>OY970260.1:0-2994873 GCA_963715625.1 uncultured Solirubrobacterales bacterium
GGGCTGCAAACAGCGAGTTGCACCGCCCCGCCCTTGCCTGCCGACGCCCCCACTGACTGAATAGCCCCGAGATAGCCCGACAGAGCTGGCGCAGTGCGTGGCCCCAGGGCAGCAGTAGAGGCCACGATGAATAGGAAGCTGCCCTGGGGCGTGCACTCGAACCGTTCTGCGGGTTGTCGCCGTCGAAACGGTTTCGTTAATCAGAAATATCAGATCACACGCCCCGGACGGTCATTACTTTTTGGGCAACCTCACTGACCGGTCGCAGGTGCTGTTTGCTCAAAATCTCTTAGCGTAATGGCTTACGCGACCTCGTAAGGTGTGCCCGCCCCATCGGGGTCACGCGGGTTCCGCGTTCCGGCGCTAGTTGCTGTTCTCCCGAGCGCCGCCGTGTGAACCCGGTCGGAGGAGCGCGGGGAGCGGGTCGGTTCGGACTGGAGCCGACCCGCCCTCGCCTGCGGCGGTTAGGCCGACTTAATGACGCTGAGCAGCGGCACGATGCGCTCTGCCTTGACCGAAGTCATTCGCAATCACCTCCCTCTTGCCGCAGCCGCCCCTCTCCCGTGGGGGCGACCTGGACTGGAGGCTCAAGAATGCGCTACACGGCGCTGACTGGTCAACGCCGAATACCGCAACGTGCGGCAGAACCGGCGCAGGATTGCTTTACTACTCGGCGTCCAGCAGCTCATCTGTCCCGGATCGGGACGACGACGTGCGACCAAGGAACGCCTGCGTTTGTGACTCCGCCACCGGCCAAACGAAAAGCTCCCACCCGCCACACGCAGGCGAAGGGCACCCAGCGCAAAGCCCCGGCGAAGAAACGGCGGCGGCCGACCGACGAAGCCAGGGAGCGCGCCACCGGCCTGGTCGATCCCGACATCAACATCGTCACCAAGGACCCGCTCCGGGTGCAGATCGTCTCGTTAGCGACCCAGCGCCCGATCGCCCCGAGTGACTTCTCGCGGGAGGTGGGCATTCCGCTCAACGTCGCCTCGTATCACTTTCGCGTCCTGCGGAAGCACGGCTTCCTCGAAATCATCGAGGAAAGGAAGGTACGCGGCTCCACGAAGCACATGCACGTCGCGACCAAGCGCGCCTTTCTCAGCGATGCGGATTGGGGCGCCCTTGAGGAGACGCTGCGGCCCGGTGTCGCCGGGCAAGCCCTCCAGGACTTCAACCTCCGGGTGGCCCAGGCGATGGAGACCGGGACGTTCTACAGCCGCAAAAACGTGCGGTTCTACTGGACGCCCGGTGACTTCGACGAGATTTCCTGGCCCGAGTTCGTCAAAGTCATGGCCTGGGCCTGTCAGGAAGTCAACGGGCTGACCGAGGACACGGTTAAACGCCGGGCCAACGGGGAAAGCCAGCACAGCTTTCCGGCGACGTTCGCCATCGCCGGGTTCCCGTCGCCGACGACCGCCCAGATCAAGGCCAGCGAACGCGAGAAACGCAAGCGGAAACGCAGCGCAGCCAAGTCGAAACCGAAACGGACGGGTGGGAGCACCGGGAAACGCACGGCCCGCAAGCAACATGGATCGTGAGGCCTGCGCCCGCGATCACCCCCTGCGGGCCGAAATCCTGGCCCTGTACGAGGCCGATCCTGCCCGCTCCCTCGCGCCCGGCGATCTGCTCCCCGAGCTCGACCAGCAGGCCACGCCCCCGCTCATCGCGTATCACGTCCTTGTCCTGAGAAATACCGGACTGCTTCCCGGAGTGACGACGGAGGGAGATGAGCGGGGATGAAACTCGCGCCGGTGAACGACGTCCTGCCCAGCGTGCAAATCCTGAAGCACCGCTAGGAGGCAGACGGCTGCCGCTTCCTGGGGCAGGGCGGCGGGCGGCCACCCAGGCTAGGTGTAATTCCTGACCACGTTGTTCATCCGGGCCTCCTTGGAGGCTGGGGGTGTCCACCACCCAGCACCAAGGAGAGACCCGGATGAAGATTCACGCTAATGCCCCCTTCGGTCCGAAGGGGAGGCTCACGATGGTCAGGCGCGTCACCGAGCAGGGGTGGTCGCTGACGGAGGCGGCCGAGGCCGCCGGAGTCAGCGAGCGCACCTGCTCGAAGTGGGTCGCCCGCTACCGCGCCGAGGCGAGGCCGGCCTGCTCGATCGCAGCTCGGCCCCGAAGACGGTCGCCAACCGCACCGAGGAGCGCCGCATCGAGGCGATCGCGGCGCTGCGCAGGCTGCGGATGACCGGCGCAGAGATCGCCGAGTGCTGGGGATGGCGCTCTCCACCGTCTCGGGCAGCTGGCCGCGATCTGGGGACGACCGAAGCGGATTGGGCGTTTCACCTCGACGACGTACGCGAGGCCGTCACCGCATCGCTCGCGGCGATGCGGAAACTGAACGCCAAGGAGATTCGCCGCCACCGCGCCCGCCTGAAGTCGCTTGAAGCCAAACGCGGCAAGTTCCTCGAAGCCTTCTACGCGGACGCGCTCCCCGCCGACCTGTTGAAGTCCGAGCAGGACAAGATTTCGGCAGAAATCGACGCCGCCAAGGGCGACCTGTCCCGCGTCGAAGGGGACGTTACGAAGATCGCAGCCACGGCCGACCGGATGCTTGACGCCGCCCTCAACATGGCGAGGGCTTACCGCGAATCCGACGGGCTCAACCGACGCTTCTGGAATCAGGCGCTCTTTGACTGCTTCCGGGTCTGCCCCGATGAGGAGATCGAAGGCGAGCTACGAGAAGAAGTCCGCCAGCTCACGGCGGCCGACACGCCCCGGCGGCTTCGGGCGGAATGCCGGAAGCCTGTTTCTTCGAGCCGGGGTTGGAATAAGAGCTATTTAGCGGGGCTCATGAGACGGTATGCCAACCCCGATGTCAAGACCCGGCTTGATCGGCTCGACATCTAGACATCGCTCGCGGTTCGCAGGATCTTCTCCGTTGGGCTCCTGCCTACATTTCGCGCGCTGCTGCCCGTCGGCTTTCTAGGCTGAGCGGATGCTCTCCGGGAAGCGGGGCGACCATCTGGTCGAGGACCGCCGTCGCCTGTCGGTAGCCGCGTCGCTCGGCCCGAACCAGGGCGCGGATGCTCTCCAGCTTGTCGCCGCCCGTTCTTTCCACGTTCATTCCATAGTGGTAGGCGCCAAGGGCGGAACCGCGTTCGTCCGCACGGCCGTAGGCGCCGACAGCGGGGGCAAGCGCTCCGCGCGCCTCGAGAAGGAGGCGATGGCGACGGCTCCGTCGCGTTCAGTCATTTCCTCCCCAGGTTCTATTTCGGACCGAGCCGACCCGGCCGCAGCGGAGGATAATGGAACGCTATTCGAACCCCGAGGTCAGGGGTCGGATTGACCGGCTCCATCTTGACTAGCTTTCGCAAGCTGCATCACAGGCATCACCTCAGTCGAGCCGCACTTCGGCATCGGATCTGGTGATGCACAGCACATCGCCCTCGGCAAGTTCGGCAGCGGCCTCCCTACCGATGCCGATTACGCCGGAGCGCTCCTGGTCCGGCCCGAAGCGTGGGTCCCATCGCACGCCCCCGAGATCGACGCCGCGCAACACGAGACTGATCCGACATCGCTCAGCAGGGAGCAATCGCTTGCTTCCCCTGGGGACGCGCACGATCCCGGCTGCGATGTCCTTCGCGGTTACGCGCTGCGTCTCGCCTTGAGCCGTGGCCTCGACTTGGTTCCTGGCCCACTCGACCGCTTCCTTGGCCAGCGCGAGGGCCTGCTTTCGATCGAGGGGATCGTCGATCGTCTCTCCGTATCGAAACTCCACCGCCCAGGGAGCGAGCACACGGACCTCATGCAGGGATGAAGGCGGTGGGGTTTCGATGTCGTCCAGGCGCTCGATCAGATGCCGAAGGTCGTGCGTCCAGGGAAAGTCGTCGCCAGACGCCGCGAGTACTGCCTTCAAGGCCTTCTCGACCGCCTGTTGTGCGTGGAAGCCAACGATGGCATCGGCCGTGCTGCCATCGGGAGCCAACTTCGCTACGGCATCGGCATCCTCCCGGGCCTTGCGCAGAAGGAGCTGAGCTTCTTCGAGCTCAGGCGGTGACAAGGACGCGGCCCTCGCGAAGCGCCCGATGAACCAGCGTGCTCGGCACGCGTCCGCGACGCGCCGCCTCCTCCTCAGAGACGACGACGACATCGACTGGAACGCCCAATGGGGGTAGAGCATCGCGCAGGCGCACCATCTCGTTGAGCTTGCTCTCCACCTGCGCCTCAATCACGAGAAAGTCGAGGTCGCTGTCATCGCGAGCGCCGCCGCGCGCTCTCGATCCGAAAAGCACGACCCTCGCCGGCGAAGCGGCAGCCGCCGCCAAGCGCCGGCCAGCGTCCTCGATCACGGCATCGTCGATCATTGACGCATCGTAGCCGCTGCCCCCAAGCTTTCCTCGGCGGGCAGCGCTCCGGCAATACGGGGACCCGAATGAGAGTTCGAATAGGGAACTTCAACCAGGCAAGCAGCGGAGGGGGTGGGATTCGAACCCACGAGCGCCTTGCGACGCCAACAGTTTTCGAGACTGCCCCGTTCAACCACTCCGGCACCCCTCCAGGGCTTTAGCAAGCGGAATCCTAGCTTCCCCGATTCTCGGGGGAACGGCTGGGGAACGAAACCAAATCGAAAATCTCAGGACGCGGCCTCAGCGGAGCTGGAAGGCGCCGCTGTCGAGGTAACTTCGCAAGAGTTCCAGCGCATGACCAGTGGGGGCATGAAGCGGCTCCGGAGGCGCTGCCGGGTCGACGAACTTCGCGTCCGTCGCCTCCTCCTCGTTGGGGCTGGCGTCTCCCTGCCAAGTCGTCGCCAGAAAGAGCAGCGCAAAGCAGTGGGTGATGTCGCCGTTCGGGTAGTGGATCGTGTGCGCCTCTGCCTCCGACAGGCAGCCGAAGGGAACGAGGTCGGCCTCCACGACCTTGATCCCCGTCTCCTCGGCCAACTCGTCGATCGCCGTCCGGGCAAAGCTCCCGCCCGGCTCGGCGGCGCCGGCAGGCAAGCACCAGCTTCCATCGTCGGTGCGCTTGGTCAGGAGGATGCGCTGATCGTCCCGCTGGAGGGCGATCATCGCGCCGGGCATGAGGACGAGCTCGTGACCTACGGCTTGTCGCAGCTGCCAGAGGTAGGAGCCGCGATAGGGCATGGCGCAGACTAATCCGACAAGGGCCCAAGCCGCCCGCCGGGCGTGCAGCCCTTTGTTGCATATCTCGATTACCCCGAGGTAATCGACCTGCATACGTGAGCGCACTAGAGTCGCCCGCAATGGCGGTGGTTCAATCCCAGGCCGAGGTCGGCTCTCTCCTGCGGCAGTGGCGCGAGCGCCGGCGCGTGACCCAACTCGAACTCGCACTCGACGCCGGGATCTCGGCCCGCCATCTGAGCTTCGTGGAGACGGGCCGCTCGAAGCCCGGCCGCGAGATGCTGCTGCGGGTCCTCGCGCAACTCAAGGTTCCCTTTCGCGAGCAGAATCGGCTCCTGCTTGCCGCAGGTCACGCTCCCGCCTATCCGGAGCGCTCGCTCAACGATCCCGAGCTGGCGCCGGTGCGAGAGGCACTCGACGTGATCCTCTCCGGCCATGAGCCCTACCCGGCTGTCGCGGTCGATCGCGTCTGGAACATGGTCGCCTCCAACTCCGCCATGCTCGCCCTGACCGAGGCCGTCGACATCGACCCCGAGCTGCTCGAGCCTCCGATCAACGTGATGCGCGTCGGCCTCCACCCCCGCGGTCTGGGCCCGCTGTTCGTCAACCTCGGCGACTGGCACGCGCACTGGCTCAAGCGGCTGGAGCGCCAGCTGGCGACGACGGGGGACGAGCAGCTCGCCTCCCTGATCGACGAGATCGCCGCCTACCCCGTGCCCCGAGCCGAGCACGATGTCGTGTCCGAAATCGCAGGCAGCGAGATGCTCGGCCCGGTCAGAGTGCGCACTCCCGACGGCGGCGAGCTCTCCTTCTTCGGCATGTTTGCGACCTTCGACACCCCTTTTGAGGTGACCACCTCAGAGTTGGCGATTGAGCTTCTCTTCCCGGCTGATCGGGCGACTGCCGAGACGCTGCACGAGCGGGGGGCAGGGTCTCTCGTGAATTCGCCGCTAAGACCACGGAATCGAGGAGAGGCAGAATGACCGAGAAGAAGCCCGGACCCGGGCAGCTGATCACCTGTGCAGGGGGCGTGCTGCTGATCGTCTCCCTGCTTCTTCCTTGGGCGGAAGCTGGGGGAACGAGCCGAACCGGGTTCGAACTGTTGACCATTGGCGACGTCTTCCTGCTGATCGTCGGACTGGTCGCGATCGCGGCCGCGCTCACGTGGGGGCGCTACGGGCTCTTTCGCCCCGATCTGTCCCTGAACGGGGCGGCCGATCTGCTGGGCCTGGTGGCAACGATCCTTCTCGCCTGGCTGATCCTCTTCGACTTCCCATCTGGCGCCAGTCGGGAGGTCGGCGTCTTCCTGGCGTTGGTCGCGGCGATTGCAATCGCCGGCGGGGTCGGGGACTACAGCACGTTGCGCGGCGCACCCTTGTTTCCTCGCATCGACGCCGGCAAGCGGCGAACATCATCGTAGGGGCTCATTGGTGATCGGTACCCATCTCATTCCTGGTCGATGCCATGAATGAGTCCTTCGACGTGATCGTCGTCGGCGCCCGCTGTGCGGGCGCGCCGCTTGCGACCATGCTCGCGCGCGACGGCCTTCGCGTCTGCTTGGTCGACAAGGACCGCTTCCCCAGCGACACGCCTTCGACGCACGGAATCCAGCCCATCGGCATCCAGGTTCTGGAGCGGATCGGGGTCCTCGATTCGCTCCTGAAGCTGGCGCCCCCGATCCTTCGCCTGCGGATGGTGTTCGACGACAGCCCGGTCCCCGCCGCTGACGTGGTGGCCATAACCGGCGCCCCGGGCCTCAGCGTGCGCCGGACCACGCTCGACGAGATCCTCGTCAATGCCGCCGCGGACGCAGGCGCCGAAGTCCGCCCCCAAACTGCGGTCACCGGGCTGGTTGTGGACAGCGGCCGCGTCGCGGGCGTCACCACGCCCTCTGGCGAGCTGAGAGCACCGCTCGTTGTCGGAGCCGACGGCACGCGCTCCGCGGTAGCCAGGATGGTCGGGGCGCAGGAGTACCACCCGACCCCGAACGGCCGCGTATTCATGTGGGCCTACTACGAGGCCGACCCGACTGACGGTGAGATGTGGATCGGCAAGGTCGGCGACCACACCTACCTGGGCATGCCGACCGACGGCGGCCTAACCCTGATCGGCGTTTGCCCCTCGATCGAGCGCCGCAACGAGGTTCGTGCTGATCGCGAGGAGGGCCACTGGCTGGCCGGCGCCACGATCGCCGAGATCGACCCCGACTCGCGCATGCGCCTGATGGAGTGGTGCTACGTCGTCTGCAGCCACGAGCGCCTGCGCGGCCACCGCCCCTCGGCACCGCCGATCCGCGAGCGCGACGCGATCGTCGTGCCGTTGCCGACGCCTGTCCCCCAGGCCGCGGCCGCGTAACCAGTACGCCTCCTGGCTCAGGCCGAGTTCTTTCGCACCGGGCTTGATTGCCTACTAGCCAAAGCCGGGTTGGACTTGGTGCGGGGTGCCCTGGGTTCTATTAAGGGAGTTCTTTGGCGGCATAGCCGCCTCTGGACCACGTAACCATTTATAATCAGATTTTCCTTCTCTACTGCCGTGTCCTGGTGTACAGGGTGCCCTCGCCGCTCCCTCTTGCAGTTTGCACAAAGCTCGCAATATGCTTGCTAGCCTGCACAGCCGCCGCCACGGGTCTGGCCACCCCAAGTGGTGAGGCTCGTGGCTCCTTCAATCGTAGGCAACGGGAGGGCTGGATGGGCAGTTCATACGACCGGAGCGCTCGAAGGTTCGGGAGGCGAACCATGAGGTCGAGCCAGGGCGCGGCTGCTCTCGGCAGTCTGCTGCTCATTCTCGGAGGCGGCTTGACCGGCTGTGGTGGCGATGGGTCGGCCTCGACTGCGCGCGCTGAAATCTCGCACTGTTACATCGACGCCAACGGCGCTCCCCAGGCCGAAGTGACGCTGGACGGTGGCGATCCGAGCGTTCCGGCCTACACCGCGACGGTGGACTTTCACATTGTCGGAGACCCCGACTTTGCCGACTCGTTTCTCGTCTGGCTGGAAGCACCTGATGGAAGCGCCCACGGGACGACTGAAGTTTCGTCCTCCGACCCGTTGCTCGGAGGCGAAGAAGTCACCTGTGTGCTGAAGGAACTGCGGGAGAACTCAATCGAGAGCAGCCACAAGGTCCAGGGCGAAGGACCGGAAAAGCCGTTGGAATGAAGGTCTCGCCACTGAAACGCCTAGCAGGCTGTGCCCTTCCGATGCTGGCCGCGGTCGCATTGGCCGCTTGCGGGGGCGCGGAAAGTGTCGAAAGCAAGCGTCAGCACTGCGCGAGTATGACGGAAAAAGCCGAACACGATGCCTGTGTTGCCGAACTGCGACAAGAAGAAGGCCACAACGACGCGAAATCCGTTCACGACAGGGAAATTGAGGAAGCGTGTGAATTGGACAACAATGCTCATCAGGAAGCCTGTGAAGCGGGCTACCGCCGGGGCCTGGTAGCTGAAGACGAGGAAGCTATGGGGTATGCCTGCGAAGAGTTTGAATCCTCATCGGATGTGATGCTGCTGTCTGCCTGCACCCTGGGCTTTCAACTGGCCCAAGAGGCAAAGAGGCACCGTGAAGAGGTCTCTCCCGAATCCACCGGCGGACCGATAGAAAAAGTCGGCACTATCACGATCACCGACCACGAAGGCACGACCTTCCGCGACACCTACGAAGTCGGGCCGTGGTTCATCTCCGAAGAACTGGTCCCGCCGCAAGAAGTGCTCGAAGCCTGCAACACGCGCACTCAAGCGGCAATTGCCAAAGGCGTCTTTGTACGTGGCATCATCACTGTGGACTACGCCGAAGGCTCCTATCCCGAATTTATCGGCCTGGACCCCGAAGGAACCATTATGGGGAACGGGCTGTCAACCGCGGCGATGGCCTTCCAACGAGACGGAGAATGGCTGTGCCGGCAGGAAGAAATCCCGCAGTGGGAAATCCAAGCCCACGAAACGCAGACCTTCCCGATCTGGCTGATCGTGGAATACGCGGAGAGCAACAACAATCCAACGCTGGTTCCCGAAGGGTTGCTTGGCTGGCACTTCAAGCCGGTCGCGCCAACCGAACTGCTGCTCCGTGGAGACCAGATCGTGAAAGGACCGGGAGCCGCTGACTGTTACGGGTATCACGAACTCTTCCTCTATAAGTCATCTGAAGTATCAGAATCGTGTGAAGGGGGCTAAATCATGGACGGTGCATTACTCATACTACGGCCTTGGCCGTAGTCGCCGAGCGAGCGTCGGGATCGTCAGCCCCGATGACGAGACAACGTCCGCCATTTGGTGGCCTGGAACCTGTCAAGCCTCGATGTTCAGACGGAAGGCTCGCAGGGCCTGTTCAAGAAGCGTCCGACAACGATCAAGCTCGAGCACGACAGCGCCTCCGTCGAGCTGTCGGCCGTATCACGCCTATACCGCAACAGCGGGTGGTATCAGGATGGGCAAGAGGGGTCGCTCGTGAAGGCATTGAGGCAGTAACACATCTACTGAAAATACGAGACGCCCACCCAAGCCACCCTATCTCCATTCCGCGCGGTCGTAAAGGCTATAACCTTTTCCGTATTGACAAGGAAGCGGACAGTAGCGAAATTCCCTTGAACCGCCAACGGCCTGTGGATTGCCACTCCGTTCCGTTAACACTTCAAAGTAGCCAGTCGGTTCTTTGCTCTGTCGATGCCTGTTGTTTTTATAAACTTTCGCCACGCCAGGGGGAACGAAATCGAGATGAAATGCAGACCATCGGGGTCCAGTCACTCTCGCGGACTCCACGCCATCGCCGCCGGCTCCCAACGGCCGCTCGCCGCACCGGCGAGCACCGGGTCGATGAACCGCCTGGCGCTGGCCACGGCGGACTCCAGATCGCGCTCCTCGAGTCCAGGCGTGTCACGGGCGACGCGGGCATAGCCCGCCACCCAACCCGAGGAGGAAGGAACCTCGAGGAGATCGGGCAACGCCAGGTGACGACGCTTCGCCTCCGAGTCAATCGCCCAACGCAGCTCCGACGCACCGACCGTCGCGGTGTGGGCGAAGGTGACGAGATCGACCAGATCCCTGTAACGGGTGCTTTGCTCGGTGCGCCCGTCGGCCCGCGGGTGGCGCTCGAGCATCGCGCAAACCTTGTCCGCGATGTGATCCGCGATCGGGTACACGCGGTAGGCGACATGGCGAACACCAGGGAGCTCGACGGGAATGAGCGGCAAGAGCTCCTCGGCAGCGCCGGTCATCGAAAGGTCGGCAACGAGGTCAACGTGAAAGCGGGTGGACTCCGTCGCACCGAGGAAGGCAACTGCGGGGATCCGCAGAGCGTCCGCACCCTGCGCCATCCGTTTCGCGGCCCCGAGCGTAAAGCGAAAGTAGTCACCGAGGTCAACCGCGGCCGTCTCGCGCAGCGCTCGCTCGGCGTCGGCCAAACTGCCGTCGCGCCGGTAGAGATCCACGTCGAGGGTGTGACGGGCTCGCCCCTCCAGCCGAGCCAGCATCGCCGTCGCCCCCTTCAGCACCCAGCGCTCGGGGTCTGTGCTGAACACCCGGCAAAGGAGCCGGTCGTAGGCGAACTGCCGCAGCAAGGCGGAGAGCTCCATGCCGCCCTCCTCGGCAAGCGGTCGCAGCCGGTCCGCGAGGGCCTGCCGAAGTGCTTGCGGATTGTCGTAGCGGGACGCGGTCACCTCGCCGAGCCCACCGTGCCCGCTGGTCCTCGAGAGCCGGCGAGAGCCAGCAGATGATCGAGCGTGGCCCGCCCGTCGCCGCGAGGCAGGTCGAATCTCGTTGCGCAGGGTGCGATGCGCTCCGCGACCTCGGCAGCGCCCTCGAGTCCACCGTCGATGACCTCGGCGGCAATCTGCCCCACCACGCCTGGCTCAACGTGGTCGGCGAGAAGGTCGGCGATCATGCGGGCAGGTCGGGTCACGGGCAGGCCGGAGAGAATGATCCGATCAGTAGCGGGAACCTTGCCGCGGTGCAGGCGAACATCGCGGCGCCGCGTCTGGCGGCGTCGTGGGAGCGTGAACTCATGCACGTCTGCCCGAAGGTCTCCGACCCGGTGGAGGCTCGCAGCCGACGCATGCGAGACGACGGCGTCGTCGGGATCGTCGAGGCGGGCCCAGGCGGGCGTCTCGGGAACAAGCTGAAGCCAGGCAGCCCGCAGCCCGAGATGATCGGGTGCCCCGGCGCCGCGAACGCGAAGGACGCCGTGCGCTACTCGCTCCAGCCGACCGTCCGCCGTCAGACGGGACAGCGACGTATGGCCAACTCCCGCCTCCTGCGCCTGACGTCGCGTGATCAGTCCCCACTGACCCTCCGCAATCTCGGATAGTCGCTGCATAGGCCGCATAATGCTGCGAACTATACCGAAAATAGGATATTTTGCAGCAGTATGATGCTGCCCGGCGCAACGGTCGAGCCGGTGCCCATCCCGAGCCAGTACAGCGACGGCTTCTGGCTGGCGATCTGAGACCGGAGCGACCGCTGGGACGAGCGCAACGGCCACCTTCGCACCGAGCCTGAGCTAGTGGTCCGGACGGACCACTAGCGGAGGGGTGGTGGAGGGGTGGGATTCGAACCCACGAGCGCCTTGCGACGCCAACAGTTTTCGAGACTGCCCCGTTCAACCGCTCCGGCACCCCTCCGAGGCACGTCGGGGACCGATTCTAGGCGCAACTCAAGGGCGCAGCGAGGAGGGCCGATGCTGCCGCATGCAAGGCAGCGAGCAGACGCGGCTCGGGCGCTTCTTCGACCGGCGCCCCGTCCTGCTGCGCTCGCTGGCGGTCGCGGCCTTGCTCTGGGGAGTCGGCTACCTGACCTGGCGGGTCGGCTGGAGCGGCGAAGGCGCCAGCCCGGTGGCCTTCGCGATGCTGCTGGTGACCGAGGTCTACGGGCTCTGGGCCCTGGGCACCCTGGCCTGGTTCTCGTGGTCGCGGCCGCCGGCCACCCGCCCGGCGGCGACGCCGGGGCGCTCGGTCGACGTCTACGTCTGCACCTACGACGAGCCGGTCGAGGTGGTGGCGGCGACCCTGGCCGGCTGCCGGGCGCTCACCTACCCGCACACGACCTACCTGCTCGACGACGGGCGGCGGCCCGAGATGGAGGAGCTGGCGGGCATCGCCGGCGCCCGCTATCTGACCCGGCCCGACAACTCGCACGCCAAGGCGGGCAACATCAACGCGGCGCTCGGCCGGACCGGGGGCGAGGTGGTGCTGATGCTCGACGCCGACCACGTGCCGATGCCGGACGCGCTCGACGCGATGGTCGGCTACTTCGACGACGAGCGGATGGGGCTGGTGCAGAGCCCGCACGACTTCTTCAACCACGACTCGGTCCAGCACTACGTCGTCGGCCGCCACGAGCAGTCGCTCTTCTACCGCGTCGTCTGCCCGGGCAAGGACCGCCACGGCGCCGCCTACTGGTGCGGCTCGGCGGCGCTGATCCGGCGCCGGGCCCTGCTCGAGATCGGCGGCGTCGCCACCGAGACGATCGCCGAGGACTTCCACACGACGATCCGCATGCAGCGCCACGGCTGGCGCAGCCGCTATCACGACGAGGTGCTCGTGCAGGGCCTGGCCCCGCACGACCTCGACGGCTACCTGCTGCAGCGCGACCGCTGGGCGCGGGGCAACCTCGCCGTCTTCACCCTTCCCGAGTCCCCCCTGCGCGCTCGCGAGCTGCGCCCCCTGCAGCGGCTCTCCTACTTCGCCAGCCTCGCCGCCTACCTGGCGCCGCCGATGCGGCTGCTGCTGCTGGCGACGCTGGGGCTGGTGCTGTGGACCGGGGCGCTGCCGATGAAGATCAGCCTGGTCGCGCTGGCGGCGCTCTGGCTGCCGTCGGTGACGCTCAACCTCTGCGCCGGCTCGGCCCTGGCGCGCGGCTACATGAAGATCGGCGAGACGGCGCACTACGAGCTGCTGACGATGCAGATCTACACGCGGGCGCTGCGCTGCATCGTGCGCCCCGGGCGCACCGCCTTCAAGGTGACGCCGAAGCAGGGCACCGGAGGCGGCGGGGTGGAATCGGTTCGCAAGCTGCCGCTCGTCATCGCCTGCGCGGTGCTGCTGGGGATCGGCACCGTCCTGCGCCTGCTCGATCTCGCCGGCGCGGGGCCGCTGCCGGACCTGCCGGGAATTGCGGCGGTCGTCGTGCCGCTGCTGGGGCTGGTCGAGCTGCGCCGGATCCTCCGCACGCTGCTCGCGGTCGGGGGGCGCCGGCAGCGGCGGCTCGTCTACCGCTTCGAGGGCGACGCCCCGGCGCGCTGCTTCTCGGAGGACGGCGCCATCCCGGGCCGCCTCGTCGACGCCAGCGCTTCGGGGGTCGGCCTCGTGCTGGAGGCGCCGCTCGAGATCGGAGCCCGGCCGGCGGTCTTGCTCGAGCTGCGCGACGCGGCCGGTGAGGCGCGCGAGGTCGCCGCGCAGGTCGAGGTGCGCTCCTGCCGCGAGTCGGAGGGGCGCTGGCTGGTCGGCGCCACGATCGCCGAAATCGACCCCGACTCGCGCATGCGCCTGATGGAGTGGTGCTACGTCGTCTGCAGCCACGAGCGCCTGCGCGGCCACCGCCCCTCGGCACCGCCGATCCGCGAGCGCGACGCGATCGTCGTGCCGTTGCCGACGCCTGTCCCCCAGGCCGCGGCCGCGTAGACGGCGGAGCGGAATCGTGACCGGAATAGCCTCGACGTTCTGAGTGCCGAGTGTTGGCAGCTATATCGTGAGCGCGCCCCAGCGCAGAAAGTGATTCACGCCCCATGCGTGAATGGCTCCTAACCCGCGTAGACGTCCTCGAGCAGCGCAGCGATCTGCACGATGCGTGTCCTAATCTCCTCGACCCGCTGCTGTACGGGTTCGCGTTGGCGCCCGCTGGCTGCCTTGGCAATCCGACTCAGCTCTCGGTGGATCGCGTCGGTAGAGGTTGTCTCGGTGAAGATCGCCAGAAAGCGCTGCCACGCATCGAGCGGAACCCCAGCCAACGCCTGCCCGAATAGGCGCTCCATATACGCATCCATCAGGCCAGTCCGCGCGAAGCGTCCATAGTTGCCACCACGGTCGTGCTCGGGCTCATCGCCGATGAGCTGCGACTTGGACGGATAGTGGTCGGTGACCCCGCTCAGCTTGATCCCGCCTTTGTCACCACCGCTGCGGATCACATTCGTCCAGTGCCAATTTCGGTATGTGGCCGCGTAGCCTGCGTTGACGACAAAGGGCATTTTCCTTGGCGAGCGCGTACCAGCCCTTGAGCTCGATGCCCAAAAGGATCTCAGGCACCTTGTCTGGTGTCGATGCGCGCAGCACGACATCTGGGAAGGTCTGGGGTTGGCGCTCGAACTGATACTCGGCATGCTCTTCGTCAGCGTCCCACGTTGCCGAACGCAGGGCATTCAGACCGGCGACGACCTGCTCCTCCACTGTCGCTCCGAGAGCCGAGTTGAAAGCGAAGAGGTCGGTGGCGCGAACGCCGGAGATGTTTAGATCGCTCTCGAACTGACCCGGCAGCGCATACAAAGCTGCGCGCACCTTTCCCGCAAGAGTATCCGGGGGAGGGTCAGCCGGTGGCTGCGGCGCGACGGGGATTGACGCTGTCATCGCTTCGTCCGTTCGACGCCGTCAACGCCGTCTCCTGCCACAACCGCGCTGTGGCCGCGTCGAACACTTCAGACGAGATCTCGGCGGCAACGGCCCGGCGATCGCTTTGGAGCGCCGCCAAAGCCGCAGTGCAGAGACCGCCGAAAGGCTCCCACACCACATCGCCGGAATCCGTACATGCTCGAATGCTCAGCATGACCAGGCGCAAAGGCTTCTGGTTGTAGTGAAGGCTCTTGTTGCCTTTGATCTTGAGGCGCTCGTCGCCCCGAACCGCTGGCTCTTGCCAGACATTGGTGATGGCGTGCTCATGGTGCCACTTGGCGCGCATTCTGGCCCACTGCTCGGCGGTGAGGAGCTTCTCGCCGTCGAGGGAGAAATATGGATGGCTCGTTGCCTTGCCATGGCGCTGCGCATAGAAGGCCAGTGCCTCCATTGCCTGGGGCGGGGGGAAATACCAGAGATGACGCGCCGTAAACCACTTGCGCGTGGCGGCGTTTTTTACTCCAGCTGCCTCGTTGGTCTTGGAGAGCGGTAGGCCAGAGCGCTGCCACTCATGGCGAAGCCACGCCTGCATCGGCAAGAGCTCGCCGTCACCAGTGCGGAGCTCGACTCGGCGGACATACTGGACGCAGACCTCCGTGACGACGGGGAACCGCCGGATCGTGTTGCCGTTGACGTTCCCGGCAATGTGGCCTACGCCCTTATCCCAGATATGACAGCTGCGGTAATCCCAACCGTGCAGCGTCAGCACGGGGTGCACCGTGGCCCACGACAACTCAGTCCCCCAGAACCACAGCGTCGTCTCAGGCGAGGCGTACTTGGCCCACTGGGCGACATGCGGCGCGTACCACTCGGCCAGTCCCTCGGGCGTCGGAAGATCACCGGGGAAGCCACTCACCCCATAGGGACCGTCGGCGACGATCGCGGTTGGGGCCGGCCAGCTACCGTAGCGCTCCATTGCGTCCGCTTGCTCAATTCGGACGCTTCCGATCTCAGCGATCTTTATCTCATTCCTCCTTTCGCACGCTTTGGCTTGACCGGTCCCAGCATCGCATGGCTTGAGGTCATCGAGTGCCAGCTGGCGGGACGGGACAGTGCCGATAACGCTATCCACATGCCCGGCGGATTCAGTAGATACGAACATACGTTCGGTTGTATAAGATCATCCGGACGGAACGGCGACCAGAGGTCGACAGCTGCGCGCCCGCGCTTTCGTGGTAACCGGTATGCCGAACTCAACTACCCAGCGGGGGAGCCGGGATTCGAACCCGGATTCACGGTTTTGGAGACCGTGCGCATAGCCGTTAACTCACTCCCCCAGGGGCACTACAGAGCCAAATCCTAGTCGAGCCTCCCCCCAGGGGAATGCCAAGGGGAATGAGAGCCAAGACGGAATCCGCGACTCGCGAACTCGGGAGCCTGCATTTAGTCGCCGGTCGAAGACCCTGCTGCCCATGCAGCATACGGCGCTTTTCCGATCTCTCGCAAACGAAAGTCGGCGGGTATGCGGTGCTCTCGGTAATAGCCGCATTGAAGCCGCATCGCCTGCAAGAACTCCATTTGGCCGTCTCTAGCAAGCCCGAGAACGTGCCAATCCCAGAGAGCCCTATAGAGAACATCCATCAGGGCCGAACGCTGCTCCTTGTCACCGAAGTCTGACTCAGCCCACAGCCGCGAGTCGGCGTCACTCCGGCGGACACTCAAGGTTGCCGTCGCGACGATCTGACCTCGTGGCTCATCTGTGATCGGAACCGCGTCGAGCAGCGGTAGCTCGCCGTGATCCTGGGATTGCCTTTCGGCCGCCTCAAGATGATCTTCGAACTCGCGGAGGGCGTAGTCCTGCGCCTGGTCGCCTCGCAGTTCGCCTTCGTCGGTCACGATTGCCCGCAGACTCGGAAGACGCTCATCCCACGCCACGCACGGCAAATAAGGCAAGGCCCAATCGGTCCCAGCCCACGAGATCCGGCATCCATCGACGCTCCGGCCAGTGGTCGCAAAGAACGCGAGCGTCGCTTTTCCAGCTACCTCTCCTCGGCCGGTTCCCGTGCGAAGCAGGCGCATCAGCCAAACCCTTCGAGCTGCACGCAGGAGGCCAATGCAGTCAAAACGTCTCGTCGTTGCATGGCGCCCGGCATACAAATAAGGTCCGGGCGGTGGAGGGCAAACTCGGCAGGGCTGCGAACATTGCTATCGCCGTACCAGTGATTTTGGTAACGGGCGTCGTTGCTCTTGCGTTCCTTGGACTCGTCGTTCCGGTCGTCAATAGCCATTGCCTTGCGGGGAACATAAACCACCCAAGGGTCAGCTCGGGATGGGGCTTCTATCTCACGAATGGGTTTCCAAATCCAGCCCCCGACGACGCCCGCTGCGTCCGAAATACCGTCGCTCGCGAGGCTCTCAGCGCCCTGGGCATTTGGAAGCTCGGCAGTCCAGAGAGCCAACTCGCGGACCACCTTGCCAACTAGGCAAATGATCGAGCGCGAAAAATGGGGCTGGAGCTTCTTGCCTGCGGTCGCCGCCGCCTTCCTGGCGATCTGCTTCATAGGCTGCGGAGGCTCGGAAAGCAAGGAAGGCGACACGAACCGTTGGGTCACGGAGCTGCTCCTGGTCAACGGGGACTTCGCTCAGACCTCCCACCAGGCAAAGAAGGAGATTGCCTCCGCGCAGACGGCGGCAAAGCTGGGAGCTGCGTATTCGTCCTACGCAGAGTCGCTTCGCGCTCAGGCCGAGAAGCTCGAAGGCATTGACGCGCCCGTGATCTGCTCGGCTGCGCAGGAGCACATCGTGCGATTCGTTAATGAGCTCGCGTCGATTTCCGAAGAACTCTCCCACCAAGACACCCTTCAGCGGAGTCGTTTCGAGCAACTTCAGCAGCAACAGCTTCAAGCGACCCGTGGTCTATTGACCTCTTTCAGGCCGATTGTCACGAGCCATGAGTGCTGAGGCCGCCGCATCGACGTGGTGGTGCGGCACTTGCGGCCATGTAGGCGGCCAGCAAGGAACGTGCCCGGTGTGCGACGCCGAGCAAGGGCGAGCGATGCGTGGGGGGATTGTCGAAATGCCCTCTGGCTCGATCGCATGTCCTCAATGCCAGCGTCGTGACGTCCCGCTCATTTTCCGTGGCTGGTCGCGACTGTATGCCTTTGCCTATTGGGCGCGAGAAACCCGCCTGAGTGCATATCTATGCGTTGATTGCGCTCGGAAGCAGACGATCATCAACCTCTTGGTGACTGCGTTCCTTGGCTGGTGGTCGTTCCCAAGCCTCTGGCATGGTCCCAAGGCGACGTACTTCAACTGGCGGGCGGTTTGGGCTCCGCCCTCCAACCCGCTTGCCTGGGGAGCTATGGGTCTTGACGAACTCTTTGCCCATACCTCGTCGGGTGCGTCGGATGGAGAGCCATTTGGAGAAGACGCGGCATTCGCGGATTCGCCTCTGGCCGAACTGACCAGCATGGAGCGCCATCTCGTTCTCAATGCCGATGATCCATACCGGGTGCTCGGAGTTGACTCGACTGCTTCCGACGCCGAGATCAAGGCTGCGCGGCGTGATCGAGCAAAGGCGTCACATCCCGATGTCAACCCTGGTGATGCGAATGCCGCGACCAGGATGCTCGAACTGAATCAAGCCTATGAGGTTCTTGGCAACCCACGCCTTCGTGCAGCCTATGACTGGCTACAGGCCGAAGAAAGGGAGTTCGTCTCGTGAGATTCCTCCTTGGCATCGTCCTGCTGGTTTCACTCTGGCCAGTCGGTGTGGCCGCTTCCATAGCGGCGAACTGGAACGATGAACCGCAGGGTCGAGCATCGTCGAACTCAGCCGTTGAAGAATCCGCACCCGCTACCTCTGCACCAGAAACGAGCAGCGAGTCCCCCGAAGAAGCGATCTCGAGCGTAGGGCGCCACGAACTTCGCCCGATCGTTGCGTCTGTACGCCGGCTGAATAGTGACTTTCAGGGCGCAGAACTCGCGAAGGACGAACCGCAGCCCGAATTGGCCTCGGAGGCCGAAGGCATCGCGGAGGAACTTCGGAGCTGGCGAGCCTCCTATGGAGCCATAGCATCCGAAAGCGAATTGACTGCCGTATCCCTTTTGACGACGCTGGCACAGTCGATGGAACGCTTGGCGAGTTCCCCCACGGAAGCGACTTTCAATGCGTACAACGAAGCCATTGACGACTTCAATCAATTCGTTGAATCGGTGCCATCCGGCTAGTTAGGCCGGGACCGGACAAGCTCCCTTTGGCCTAGCCGAGCAGGCGTCGGAGGTCACTGGCGCTTAGATCCGCGTCCCGCAGGATGCCGGCGAGCGTGCCCTTACGCACTTCCTTGTGCAACGGCACCACCAACGCGAACCGATGCCCGGCCTTCTTGAGTCGGACGTGGCTGCCGCGTTGTCGGACGACTTTCCAGCCCTCCACTTCCAACGCCTTGATGAGGCGCTGGCCGGAGACGACCGGCTGGCGGGGGCTCACGCTGGCAGCGGGATCTTGCGACGGACGACGCCCATGTCGAGCGGCTCGCCGTCCTCGCGGAGTCCCTCGACGTAAAGGGCGACCGCCTCGTTGGCGTTCGCCATCGCGTCGTCCATGTCGTCGCCCTGAGTGTGCAGACCGGGAAGATCCGGGGCATAGACATGAAAGCCCCCCTCCTCCTGCGGCTCGAAGACAAGCTCTATTTCACGGGCATCGGCCATCTGGACTCCTTCTGTGGATCTTACGCCAACCGCAAAGCGGATTGGCCGGTTTGCTCTTGGTCTCAGGCATTTGCGAGTTGTGGGGCTTGTGGTTGGTCCTCTCGGGTCCGCTCGACCAGGAAGTCGTCAAAGAGCTTGCGGGCGCGCTCCAGCTCGCCGGGAAGCATGTGGGTGTAGACCTGCAAGGTGATTCGGGCGGCGCCGAGCTGATACTCGGGCGTCTTGTGGCCGACGAATTCTGAAATGACCTTGGGCGAGACACCAGCGTGGTCGAGCCAGGTCGCCGTCGTGTGACGTGACTCGTGCAGGCCAATTGGCTTTAGACCTTGTTCGCGCCAACGTCTATGGACCCTGGCCTGAAGGGTGTTGAGGGCGAGCAGGCCGGATTGGCGGATCGCCTTCGGCGGACAGACCTTGCCGCTCGTCGGTCGCCCCTGCGCCTCCCACTCCTCGCGCAACATCTCCCATAGGGGCTTCACATAGAAGATCAGTCGCCAGGAGCCGCCAGGCTTGCGACCGGCCTCATCTCCGGCCAGCTCTCCCCCGCCGACATCGAGATCGACGTGCTCCCAATCGAGCACCTGGATCTCCTGGTGACGGGCGCTGCCATAGCCAGCGAGGGCAAACGGCAGCGCGTCTTTGCGCGCCTCGTCGCGGTCGCGCGTCTTGTCTTCTTCGCGTTCGGCCGGGGTCGTCTCGAAGATGGTCTCGATCAACCTGGCGAACTCGGCCGGCGTCGCAACCCGGTCGCGAGGCTTTGCGTCGCTGACCGGCAACCTGATCTCCTGCGCGGGATCGAAGTCAGCGAGTTCGTGGTCTTTCGCCCAGCGGTAGAGCGAGCGGATTGCGTTGACGATGGAGGAGATCCGCGAACTGGAGAGTCGCTTCGGCCCGGTGCTGCGGGCGTCGACCATCGCCTGAATCTCACCGCGGGTGATCCGAATGAGGCGACGGCGAGCAATCTCGTCAGGAACCTGCGCGAGCGCGGACTCAAGGTCTTTGTAGGCGTTGGGCCGATAGGGACGACGGTGCTTGTTGAGGGCGATCCCGTTCTTCGCGTCCTCGACGAACCGAGTCCGGGCCTCGGCGAAGGTGATCGTGGACGCCACCGGCACCTCGCCTTTCCGCAGGGACTCCTGGAGGTCTGCCCTCGCGGACCTTGCTTCGCTGATGAGCCGGAAGTGGCGCGTCTTCCGAGTGCGATGGGCAACCCGATCCCATGCGGTGCCGAAGTAGCTCGGGGTGCAATTGCAGGGACGGTTCTCCTCGACACGGCAACCCTCCTGATGTCGAGCGAAGATTCCCTGGTAGCGCGTCTTGATGTCGATGCCGGCCATCAGTTCCTCACCGCCGCCTCGGCTCGCACGCCTCGGCCTCGGACCAGCGCTGTAGATCGCGTGGCCGGTAGAGGCGGAGCTGGCCGGAGTAGACGCAGCGCATGAAGGGCTGGACGTGGCGCTGGAAGTGGCTGAGACTCATGCCGAGCGTTTCGGCAGCCTCGCGGCGGGTCAGCAAGAAGCGCCGTTGCATGGCGTCCTTCCCGTCGCTTTCGGATGGTGTCGATTCTGTTCATGTCTCGTTTCCTTGAGTCGGTGGCCCGGTCTCTCGCCGCGTCCCATCCGCGTCGGGAAGAACACGCGCGGATCGAGGAGCCACAACACGACAAGTCCCCGGCGACGAGGATTGGTCCCCCCATGCCCGGCGCGGAAAATCAGCGGGGAGAGACCGGGCCTACCGTCTGGGAGCAATAAAGCGTTCGTGTTCGAGGTGCTCGCCATCACTCACAACCCCGGCGGGTGTCGCAGCTCGAATCCGGACAGGTAGGAGGCGGAGAACTTGTCTTCGCCGATCCAGCCCGGACCCTTGCCGGGGGCGACGATCCCCGAGGTGCCCCAATAGCGCTGGCCCGGCGACGTGACGCCTGCGGTGAAGCGGATAAAGGTGTGGGCGTCGGCGCCGTAGGGCTTGACGAAAATCGTCACCCACTGCCCCGGCCCCGGTTCACCCCAGCGGACGAGCGCGGTGGTGTCCATCGTCGGATTGGCGAAGCCGCCAATCTGGAGCAGGTGACTGACGGCGCTCGAACAGTCGAAGGGGCCATTGGGCGGAGTCGGCGAGGAACCGTGAGAACCGCCCCACACGTATTCCGAGGTCGGGCGTAGGGCGCTGAGGCGAGCGGCCTCGGCGACCATCCGGCCGACCGTCTCGTTGGGAGCGCCGGCCGCGGCGGCACAGCCGCCGACGCTCGCAGCCTCGACCGTGCCATCACCGGCGAAGCGGTGGGCGTCGGCGAGAACCTCGGCGACGTACCACTCGGCGTGGTTGTAGGAGAAGATCGCGCCGTGCCAGTCGCCCGGCGCGCCGGAGGCGCGCAGGAGACGGGCGGCGGCGAAAATCGCGTCCCAAGGGTTGTAGGGGTCCTTGGTGCCGTCGCCGTTGCCGTCGACGCCGAACGCTTCCCAGCTCGAAGGGAGGAACTGCATCCAGCCTTCGGCTTCCGCCGAGGAGACGCCCAAGTTGGTGCCGAAGCCGGTCTCGACCCAATTGATCCCGGCGAGGATCGACGGGCCTTGCTCACCCAGCCCGTACTTCGCGGCGGCCTGCTCATAGATCGGCACCAGCCGCTTCGGCACCTTCGAGCTGAGGGCGCCGACCGCTTCTCCCCCGCCACAGCCGGGAGATGCGCCGAACATCACCGTGATCGCGAGCAGGACGCCGATCAGCGCTGCGAGCAGACCGAGCGGCAGGCCGAGCAGCAGCTTCGGCGCGCGCGGGGCGGGAAGTGAGCCGGCCTCCACGGCACCCTCAGCCCGGCGGTGAGATCGCGACGACGCGCCAGCGCGAGCCGCGTCGCTTGACTAGGAAGCCGACCGAGAAGGGCGGCGAGCGGCCGTCGCCGATCTCTACCGTGCCGGCCAGCGTTGCGGCGTCGCGCGGTTCCAGCGCGATAGCGAGGGCGCGAGGGCGAAGACCGCGGCGGGTGGGTGGCACCCTGGCCGCCGCCGCGTCGAGGTCGCGGTCGAGCGCGGCGGTGGCGCCGGGAAGCCGCGCTGGCCGCCGCAGGTAGACGCTGTGGGCGTAGGCGGTGGCGAAACGGTGGGCGAGGCGGACAGCGGGCGCGAGCTGGTCAGCGGCGATCGCGCCGCCGCGCGTGCCGCTCAGAAGCGACGAGCGACCTGAAGTGTGCTGATCGCCGGAGGAGCAACCAGTGAAGGTGACCGCGAGGAGCGCAAGCCCGGCGAATGCCCATGAAGATCGGGAGCACACTCGCCACGTTGCGCTGAGTCGGCGGCGGCACGGCGGGGTGTGGCGGGCGTACTGCATCCGCCCTGCTTGTCCAGCAAGAGGTCGGTTTGCATCGTTTTCGGGATCGGCCGATGCAAATGGCCTCGACAGTGGACATACGGGTAGTAGACAGAGTGCGAATGCCTAAGATTGGGATGAGCGCTGTGGCTACCTCGTCGTAAACACCGAAGTCTGGAAAGACCCGATGTATGGACGCAAGGTCAACGGTGAACTGAGGCAAGCGGAACTGGAGGAGGCCCGCCTGGGCTTCATCCAGTTCCTGCGACGCAAGAACTTTTCACCGCAGTTCATCGCCAGCCACGGCGACGACCTTTTCGCCACGGCAGCGCTCGAATACAGCCGCAAGATCGCCGACGGCACCGATATCGACAGTCCTGCGGGCTGGCTCATCACCTGCGCCTGGCGCCGGACCAAGAGCTTGTTGGAAGCCCAGGGCCGATCTCCTCACATCGTCTCGACCGACAGGGCCGAGACGATCGAGGACGAGCTGGGCCAGAGCCCCGAGGACGTCACCCTCGATGAGGACCGACTGCGAAAGGTGCAGGAGGCGGTCGACCAGCTCTCGATCGAGGAGAGGCGACTACTTGAGCTTGCCTACTTCGAGGGGATGGCGGTGCGGGAAGCAGCTCGCCAACTCCACTGGCACCCCTCCAAGGCGCAGCGCTGCCACGAAGCGGCGCGCGAGCATTTGCACAAGCTGCTCGGCGTAGACAGCCTCGACGAGCTGGAGATCATCGTCGGCCTCGCCGCCTACATCTCGCTCGCGGAACGCGGATCGGCGCCGCACCTCCCGCCGGGGGTCGAAGCGGTCGCCGATGCGGTCAGTCGGGGCGCCGCCCACGGCTGGGCGCGCGTTCAGGATCTCGCCCGCCGCTTTCCGCTCGGCGGCGGGACCGAGCCCTCTGCGACCGCTGCGCTCGGCGGCAGCGCCGGACGCGCGGCGGGAGTCTGCGCGACCGCCGCGCTGGCCTGCCTGGCGAGCGGTGTGGTCGGGCCTGGCGTCGGCGGTGTGAACTTGCTCGGCGGCGGGGATCAGGACAACCCTCCCACGAAGCAGCGCCACGTCGCGGACGCGTCGCACGTCGCGCCACTGACGCCGGGTAGTCATCCGACGCCTCCCACGTCTCAGCACACGAGCGCCCCGACTTCGGCAGGACAGCCGCAGAACGCGAGCAGCCCGAGCGCCTCCGCAAGCGAGCAGCGGACTCGCCGCGCCACTCGCGCGGTTCGCTCGCAGTCGCTGGAGTCGGCGGCCGGAAGCGCTCCGGTCGAAGAAGCACCAGCCCCGGAAGCCAGCGCACCCGCCCCCGTCGAATCCAGCGCGAGCAGCTCCAGCTCAACTCCAACCCGAGTCGCAACCGAACAGTTCGGACCCTGAGAGAGGCAACTGATGAGAGAAGCGACAGCCCGATCAAAGAACAACGCCCCTCGCTGGCTCCCGGCCTTCGTCGCGTCGGCACTCTTGCTCCTGCCCTCGGCCGCCCATGCTGGCAGCTACATCGTCGCTCAGTGTTCGCCGGGGGTCTACACCGGCGCCGACGACGCGGGCTTCACCGCCTCGACCACTCACTACACCCCGCGCGTCGACTGCTCACCGTCGGCGCCGGGGCTCCAGATCACCCATTCCCTCGTCGAAGGTGAAACCGGCACCGTGCAGGGCGGCTTCGGCGCCTGGGTGTGGACGGCGCCCGCAGGCACCTACATCACCGGGGGATCGACGTTCAGCCGCCTGGCGACCGAATCCGGCCAGCACGGCTACCTCGCGGTCTCCCCCGACAGCGGCGGGGGTCTCTCCTACGAGAATCAGAACGACGACCAGGGGCACGAGTCGGGCATCCCGGCCGGCAACTGGCGCTACTTGGTCGCCCGTCTGGAATGCACGCAGCCGAACAACGGGAACCGCTGCGTCGGTGCCGCAGGAGGCGCGCACACCTACGTCAAGCAGGTCCGCATCCAGCTCACCGACGTTGTTTCTCCGACGATCTCGATCGGTGGCTCGATGTTCTCGGGCGCGGAACTGCGCGGGCCGCAGACGATCTCCGCCTCGGCCGCCGACCAAGGCGCCGGGTTGCAGTCGGTCCAGGTGGTTGTCAACGGGCAAGGAGCGACGGGCGACGATCTCTCCGGGTCCTGCAACCCCCTACCGGGGAACATGACCTCGCGGCTCTCGCCCTGCCCGCCAAGCTTCGGCAAGACGTACACGCTCGACACCGCGAAGGCGCCGTTTCGGGAGGGCGCCAACTCGATCTCCGTCTGCGCCTACGACTACGCGCAGACGGGGACGCCCAACAGCGCCTGCGAATCGAAGGAAGTGCTGGTCAACAACCTCTGCCCCGGCTCATCGGTCGGCGGGGGAAACACGATCACCGCCGGCTTCGCGGGCAACCACAAGGGCGAGCGGACCCTGGCATTCCGCCACCGCGCCCTGATCCGCGGGCGCCTGCGCGACCCGGCGGGCAACCCGGTCGCCAACGCCCAGGTCTGCCTCCAGGGCCACACCGATCTGCCCGGCCGCCCCTACCACCTGATCGGCACCGCGACGACGAACGAAGCTGGCGGCTGGACGTTCAAGCTGCGCCGGGGCCCGTCGCGGTCCTTGCGGGTCGCTTACCGCTTCGGTGCCTTCCAGACCTCCACGGACCTGACCCTCCACATGCGGACCCGCGTGACGCTCCACCTGAGCCGCCACCGCACCCGCGTCCACAAACGGATCTACTTCTCCGGGGAGATCGCCGGGCCTAGCTGCGCCCTGCGTGTCGTCGTCATGCGCGGGACGGTGCCCGGCTCGAAGCGCCGGTTTCTCGTCCGGCGCGCGAAGACCGATGCGCTCTGTCACTACCGCGCCGCCTACGCCTTCTCCCCGGTGCCGAGGACTACGAGATTCGTTTTCAACGCCGTCGTGCCCGAACAGAACGGGTATCCCTACGTGCGAGGGCACTCCGTACCTCGCTACATCCGAGTGAGGCGGTAATCACCACATGCTCGGGTCAAACAAGGAGGACACGCCATGAAGATCAAGCTCAGCCGCCGCTCGGCCGTCGTGGTCGTGGCCGCAATCGTGATGCTCGCGCTGGGTGGAAGTGCGCTCGCGCGGTCGGGTCCGACTGCGACTCGCTCAGCCCACCACGGCAAGCTCACGTACCGCTTCGGCAAGATCGTCGACACCGACACCACCGCCAACGACGGGCAGTTCAACTACGCCCACGGCCACGCCAACTGCAAGCACAACGAGCGGCTGATCTCCGGCGGCCTGCGGCTGCATCACGGCAGCATCACGGCAGTCATCGGGCACTTTCAGATGGTGGCATCTGATCCGATCAAGCGGGAATGGTCAGTGACGGCAAGCTCTGACATGGGCGGCGCCGCACGCGACGATTTCGTCGTCGTCGCCACCTGCGAAACCCGGTAGCGACCTAGACCTCGGGGCGTCGTAAGCGCCTGATCCAGGCGCGGACGACTCCTGGCCGACCCTCCCGCCGATCAATTTCGGTCGGGGCCGATGCAAGCGAGGGCCGCGTTGGACAGCGGAAGTGCAGAGGCACTTCTAGCCAAAGGAGTCCATCGTGGCCCTCGCAGTCTTCGTCAAGTTCCAGCTCGCCGTCGAGAGCGCCGCCGTCAGCATCAAACCGAACCCCAACGGGGGACCGGGGACGCCGGCGCTGGAAAAGCTCGTCAACTGGCTCGCCGCGATTGTCCTGCTCGGCTGTGCCGCCGGCCTGCTGATCGGCGCCGCACAGTGGGCGCTCGGCAGCAAATCCAACAACTTCAGCCACGCCTCTGACGGCAAGCAGAAGGTCCTCTACTCGCTGATCGGCGCCTTCGTGGTCGGTGCCGGGGCGGCGCTCATCAACTTCTTCTACACCTCCGGCACGGCGGTCAAATGATGCGCCCGTCTCGGGACAGCACCCGGCCAGGGCGGCGGCGTCTTCTCCTCGCCTGTCTCGCCACCCTCCTCCTCGGCCTGCTGCTCGGCCGGTCCCTCTCCCCCACCGGCAGCGACCGCGCCGCGACACCTGCCAAAGCCGGCGCGGCGCGGTCGCTCGCCGGAGTCCCGGTCTCCTTCTCCGACACCCCTGCCGGTGCGGCGCAGGCCGTCGCCGCCTACCAGCGCGCCTTTGCCAGCCCGACGATCTTCCAGCCGGAGGTTCTGCGAGCGCGGATCGAGGCGGTGGCGACGCCCGACTACGCCGAGACGATGCTTGCCGCCAACTCACCGGGCGCACAGCGCCTCGCGGCAGGACCGATCGGCGAGGGCGTCCGCCGCGGGGTGCAGACGCTCTACACGGCGGTCCCGATCGGCTACCGGGTCGAGTCCTTCCAGCCCGACCGCGCCCGCGTCCTCACCTGGGGCTTCACCCTGCTCGGCAACGCGGCCTCAGTGGAACCGGCCGCCTACTTCGGCCTCACCCACACCGAGCTCGCCTGGATGAACGGCCGCTGGCGGATCGCCGAAACGCGGGGCGGTTTCGGGCCGACGCCGAAGCTGGCGACGAAACCCGGTCCCTTGGGCGGCTACCGGGTGATCGACCTCGCGCAGGGGCTGGAAAGCTATGAGCTGGCTCCCTAGATGCCTGGCGGCCGCCCTCCTCGCTGGTCTGCTGGCGGCGCTGGTCGTCCTCGCGCAGCCCTCGCCCCCGCCCGCCCAAGCGAACCCCCTCTGCGACGTTGGCAGCGCCCCGGCGGGGGTCGTCACCGAAGGCGTCGGCGCGATCACGGGCGGCCTGGTCGGCGGCGGCAACCCGGTCGGTGATGCCTGCAACGCGGTCAGCGGCGATGTGACGGGAGCCGTCACGGCGCCGATCACCGACGCCTTGAAGGGAGTCGGCAACGGGATCTTCGAGCAGGTCACGACCTGGGTCGCCGAAGGGGCGAGCTGGCTGATCGGGCAGGTCGTGACGGCGATCGAGGAAACGACGACGCCGCAGTTGACCACCAAAGGCTTCCTCTTGCAGTACGGAAAGATGGCGGAGATCGCCGCCCTAATGGGGCTGGCGATGCTGCTGCTCGCCGTGCTGGAGGGGCTGGCGCAGGGCAACGCGGGGTTGCTGGCCCGCGTCGTCCTGGTCAACCTGCCGCTCGCCTTCATCGCGACCAGCGTCGCCTACGCGGTGGTGCAGTTGCTCCTGGTCGCCACCGATGGCCTCTGCCACGCGATAGCCAGCGCCAGCCACGACAACAGCGAGCACTTCTTCAAGGCGGCGATCACCGGCCTCGGCGAAGCGGGCGGCAGCGCCGGCAAGGAAGTCGGCGGTGCCGGTGGCACCGACCCGAGCGGGGCGGTCGCCGGGCAGGCGGCTGGAACCGTGGGCGCTCCGCTGTTCGTCACCTTCCTCGCCGCGATCATCGGCGCCTTCGCCGCCTTCTTGGTCTGGCTGGAGCTGCTGATGCGCGACGCGGCGGTCTACGTGGTCGCGCTGTTCATGCCGATGGCGCTAGCGGCGTCGATCTGGCCGCGCTGGATGGGCGCCCTGCGCCGTACCGGCGAGTTGCTCGTCGTCGTGATCGGCTCGAAGTTCGTCATCGTCTCGATCATCTCGCTCGCGGCGGGACTGGTGGCCGAAAGCGGCAGCGACGTCGAGCACATCCTCGCCGCCTCGGCGCTGATGCTGCTCGCCTGCTTCGCTCCCTTCGTCCTGCTCAAACTCGTTCCCTTCGCCGAGGGCGCGATGACCGCCGCCTACGGTCGCCGCTCGGCCGCGGGCGGCGCGGTGAGCGGCGTGCAGCTCGCGAGCGACGTGCAGATCCTCCGCAACATGGCTCACTCCAATTGGGGCGAGTCGGGCGCAACCCTCTGGAACGCTGGCGAGAAAAGCGGCGGAAGCGCCGGACCCGAGCCCGGCGGCCTCCGCGGTGGCGGCGGGCCGGGAGCGGGTCCGGGCGGCGGTGCGGGTGACGCTGGCGGTGCGGCCGGTGGCGAGGCCGCAGCGGGGGGAGCGGCTGGCGCGGGCGCGGGCGCAGCGGTGGCGGTGCCCGCCGCGGCCGTGCGCGGAACCAAAGCCGCCGCCCAGCGACTGCAAGGGACCGGCGTCGCCCAGCAGGCGGGCAGCTCGGCGGGCGCGGGCGCTGCGCCGAGCGAGGAGCCTGCGGAGGCTCGCGGAGCTGCGATGCCCCGCGAGGCGGACGGCGGCGGTGCGCCGAGCGCCGGAGAGAAACCGCCGCGACCGGCACCTGAGTCACCGGGAGCAAAGCCCGAGAAGGGAGCGAAGTCGTGAGCGCGCGGCGCTATCGCTTCGGTCCCCTCGAGCAGCGCGCCGTGGTCGGGCCGCTTCGCATCGGCCAGGTCTTGATCGTGGCGGCGGGCGCGTTGATCGGGTTGGGGGCGCTCTACGCGATGCGAAGTGTCGCCGGACTGGTCGTTGCCCTGATGGCGCTCGGCGTCGGCGTCGGCGCGATCTGCGTGCCGGTCGAGGGGCGCACGACGGAGGAGTGGGCGCCGGTCGTCGGGCGCTGGGTCCGTCGGCGCCGACGCGCCGAACGCGGCCACCGCTCGACGGCGCCGGGCGGAGGCGCTCGCGACGGCGGCGAGGGCGAGGCGGAGCACGAGACCTCGCTGCCGCCTGAGCTGGCTGACCTCGACCTGCTCGCAGTCCCCTACGGCTCCGAGCAGGTCGGCGTCATCGAAGACCGGCGCGGTGGCACCTTCACGGCGGCGCTGGCGGTGCGGGCCGGCGCCTTCGCGATGCGCGACACCGCCGAGCAGGAGCGAGTGCTCGACGCCTGGGGCGCGGTGCTCGCGAGCTGCGCCCGCGACGGCAGCCCGATCCGCCGCCTCCAGTGGATCGAGCAGACGCTGCCAGGCCAGGGCGACGAGCTGGCATCCCACTTCCAGGCCCAGCGCGACCGCGCCGTGCCGCTCGACTCCGACGTCGTTCGCTCCTACATCGAGCTGGTCGAGTCGGCCGCGCCGCAGACGACCGAGCACGAGGTCCTGATCGCCTTGCAGATCGACCAGCGCCGCGGCGCCCGCGAGCTGCGCCGACTCGGCGGCGGTGTCGAGGCGGCCTGCGAGCTGCTGCTCCGCGAGGCGGAGAGCCTCGCGGAGCGGCTGACGATCGCCGAGGTCTCGGTCTCGGGCCTCCTGCGCCCGCGCCAGTACGCGGCGCTGATCCGCGATGCCTTCGATCCGTTTGGCCGCCAGGCGCGCGCCCGCACGGCCCTGGGACAGGACGGGCGCGAAGGGGTCGAGCCGGCGCTGATGGGTCCGCTCGCCGACGAGACGAGCTGGTCCACCTACCACACCGACTCCGCCTTTCACGCGACCTACTGGATCGCCTCATGGCCGCGCTCGGACGTCGGGCCGATGTTCATGGCGCCGCTTCTGATGCAGACGAGCGCGCTGCGGACGGTCGCGGTGACGATCGAGCCGGTCCCCTACTCGCTGGCGATGCGCCGCGCCGAGGCGGCGCAGACCGCCGAGGTCGCGGAGGAAATCAACCGTAACCGCCAGGGCTTCATGTCAACCGCCCGGATCAGGCGCCGCCAGCAGGCCGCCTCGCGCCGCGAGGAGGAGCTGGCTGACGGCCATGCGGAGCTGCGCTGGTCGGGCTACGTGCGGACCTCCGCACGCTCGCCGCAGGAGCTGGAGCGGGCCGAGAGCGAGGTCGAGCACGCCGCCCAGCTAGCCCGCCTCGGCCTGCAACGCCTCTACGGCGAGCAGGACAGCGGCTTTCCCTTCACCCTGCCGCTCTGCCGGGGGCTGCGATGAGGAGCCGCGCCGGAGAGCGGCCGGGCCACGGCGGCACCACCGCCCACTTCCAGGCGGTCTACCCCTTCCTCGGCCAGGGCGGCCTCGGGGCGCCCGGCGCCTACATCGGGCGCGACGCCTACGGCGGCGCCTGGATGTATGACCCGTGGGCGCTGTATCCGGTCCATCTGCCGGGTCCGAACATGCTGATGCTCGGCGGGATCGCCTCGCGCAAGTCGAGCCTGGTCAAGACCTACATCTACCGCCAGGCGGTCTTCGGGCGCCAGGCGTGGGTGCTCGACATCAAGGGCGAGTATTGGCCGCTGGCGAGGGCGCTCGGCGTGCAGCCGATCACCCTCGCGCCGGGGGGCGAGGTGCGGCTGAATCCGCTCAGCCCGCGAGGCGGCCGCGAGGGACCGCTGAGCCTCTTGCGGTCGGTGGCCCAGGCAGCGCTCCGGCGCGAGCTCAGCCCGGAGGAGGACGCCGGGCTGCGGGTGGCGCTGGAGATCGTAGACGAGGAATCCGGCACGGCCGAGCCGACGCTGCCGATGGTGGTCGACGCGCTGCTCCATCCCCGCGAGGCGATGGTGCAGGGCGTCTCGGCCGCCAGCCGCGAGGATTTTGCCGAGGCCAATCGCTCCTCGGCTCTGGCCCTGCAACGGCTCTGCGCGGGCGACCTGCGCGGCATGTTCGACGGCCCGACCAGCGAGGGTCTCGACCTCGACGCGCCCTGGTGGTGCTCGACCTGAGCGCCGTCCGCGACTCCGCGGCGCTGGGAATCCTGATGACCTGCGCCGCGGCCTGGCAGCAGGCGATCCTCTTGGAGCGAAAGCAGGCCGCCGAGCAGGAGGGGCGGGAGAGCCCGAAGCTGATCTCGGTGGTCGAGGAGGGCTGGCGGGTCACCAGCCACATCGGCGTCGCCGAGTGGCTCCAGGCCAACTTCAAGCTCTGCCGCTCGCTCGGCGTGCAGAACGTCGTCGTCGTCCATCGCCTCACCGACCTCGGCGCCTCCGGTGATGCCGGCTCGCGCGAGGCGCGCATCGCCGAGGGGCTGATCGGTGACGCCGACACCAAGGTGATCTACCGCCAGCCGCACGATCAGCAGGAGCTTCTGCGCTCCCGGCTCGGGCTGAGCAGGACCGAGGCCGAGCTGACGACGACGCTGCGCCTTGGCGAGGCGCTGTGGCTGGTCGGGCGGCGCTCCTTCCTCGTCCAGCACCGGCTCTCCCAGGTCGAGCGCGAACTCGTCTACACCGACTGGCGTATGGTCGAGCGCTCCCTCGCGGAGGCAGCGTGAGCAACTCCGAGCGCCAGCTTTACCTGGCGCTCGCCGCGATCGCCGCCGCCGTCCTGGCCCTGATCTGGCTGACCGGCGCGCTGGCCGGACTGATCTTCGGCGGGGGCTGGACGTCGATCGGCGCGAGTGAACTGGCGATGACGGCCCTGCGCCTCCCCTCCCACCTCGGCGACCCCGCTGCCGCCTGGCCGCGCACAGCGCGGGCGGCGCTGCCAGAAGCGCCAGGCTTCTACGCGAGCGCCGCTTTGATCCTCACCGCGCTCTGCGGCCTGGCCCTGCTCGGCCGCCGCTACCTGGAGCTGGATGAGCTGCTCGCCTTCGGCCGCGGTCGGCGGCGGGCGCCGAGCGCGCGCTGGGCGAGCCGTCGCGACCTGGCGCCGCTGATGGTGCGGGCGCCACAGCGGCGGCGACTGACGCTCGGCCGCAGCGGGCGAGCGCTGCTCGCCGCCCAGGAGCGGCAGTCGGTGATCGTCTTCGCCCCGACCGAAAGCCACAAGACGACCGGCCTGGCGATCCCGGCCCTGCTGGAGTGGCAAGGGCCGGTCCTGGCGACCTCGATCAAGAGCGACCTGCTGATCGACACGGTGGCCCATCGGCAGACGCTGGGCGAGGTGATGGTCTTCGACCCGGCCCAGGTGACGGGAATGGAGTCCTCGCGGGCAACGCCGCTATGGGGCGCCGGCACCTGGCGCGGGGCGATGCGAATCGCGCACTGGCTGGCGGCCGCTGCGCGCACCGGCTCGGGCGGGTTGCAGGACGCCGACTTCTGGTACGCGGCGGCGGAGAAGCTGCTGGCGCCGCTGCTCTTCGCCGCCGCCTCCAGCGGCCGAACGATGGAGTCGGTGGTGTGCTGGCTGGACGAAGGTCCCGAGGTCAACGACGCCCACATCGAGGAGCTGTTGAACGAGGCAGGCGAGGCGGCGGCGAGGCGAGCTTGGCAGGCGACGCAGAATCGCGAGGAGCGCCAGCGCAGCTCCGTCTACACCACCGCCGAGATGATCGTCGGCGCCTTCGCCGACCCGCGTGTCGCGGAGGAGACGAAGGGCGCCGACTACAGCCCGGCCGCCCTGCTGGACGGGGGCGCCAACACCCTCTACCTCTGCGCGCCGCTGCACGAGCAGGAGCGGCTTCGGACGGTCTTCTCGATGCTGGTGCAGGAGCTGCTCGCCGTGGTCTATGAGACCGTGGCGGCGACCGGGAAGCCACTCGACCCGCCGCTCCTGCTGTTGCTGGACGAGTGCGCGAACATCGCGCCGATCCCCAACCTCGCCGAGATCGCCTCGACCGGCGCCGGACAGGGAGTGCAGCTACTCGAGCGTCTTTCAGGACATGGCCCAGGTCAGCTCTCGTTACGGGCGCCGGGCCTCGACCATCGTCAACAACCACCGCGCCAAGGTCTTCGGCACCGGGATCTCCGACCCCGAGACCCTCTCCTACGTCTCGCGGGTGTTGGGCGCCGGGGAGTTCGAGCAGCGCTCGCGCAGCACCGGCGAGAAAGGTCGCCACTCACAGACCGAGGGCGATACCTACCGCGACCTGGCTCCGGCCAATGTGGTGCGGGAGCGCAGCCCCGGCACCGGGCTCCTCGTCTACGGGCACCTGCCGCCGGCGAAGATCAGGCTGCGGCCCTGGTACGAGGACGACGGGCTGCGAAGGCTGCGCGACGGGTCGAGCAACGGCACCGGCGCGGAGGGGGTTCAGAGATGAGCCAGGCACCCACCTCGGGGACGCGGGACGCGGAAGCCGTCCCTCTCCGAGGGTCCACGGCGCGAGACAAGGGGTCGCGCAGCGCCTGGGATTCTGAGAACACGGTGCCGCTGCGCGTCTCCGGCGAGCGTGTCGAAGCCGAGGAACGAGCAGCGCGCCTGCGTCTCGTTACTGCCCGCCGCTCGCGCTGGCGCTAGTCGAGGTCGGCCATGTTGCAGGCGATCCACTCGAACTCGCCGTTTACCAGCGGCACCTCGTCGCCGTAACGGGCCGCCCATACCCAGCGCTCCCAGCGCGTGAAGCCGCCGTGGCGGGAGGCGCTGATCCGCTCCGCGGGCGTCATCCGCTTCAGCACAGAGACGAAGCTGTCAACCAAGCGCTCGGTCTCTTGGGTGTCGCGGCCCTTCAGCCCCTCATAAGTGAGGTGCTGCTCGCCGCTCTCGACCTCTCTGATCAGGGTGTCCAACGTCTGAGTCATCTCAGCCTCCTTCGCTCTGGCTCCGCCCGCTGCGGGAGCCGGTGCCCGTCCCCTGCACGCCGCAGGCGTGCAAAATCGAGGGCACGCGGTCGGCTCCCGCAGAGGCGGCCTGACCCGCATGAGCGCCTGAGCGATCACACGCGGGGGCTCGCCGCAGAGGCTCAGATTGGCTCTGAGCGCCTCGTTTTCCGGGCAGAGCGTCCATTCACCCCTGTTGTCCAACTGAATTGCCGTTTGCTTCGGGTCGCCAGCCTGACCACGAGGCCCGAGCGAGCCGCAGCGCTAAGTTGCCGAGCCCTAGTAGCCCAACCGCTTCAAATCGCTGTTACAGCTCGTCCTGGCCGACACCGTATTTCCGTTCCAACTCCTCCAGCGTCGTCTCTCCCGAGTCCGACTCATCACCCTGCGGCTGCGGGATGATCTGGCCGTTCCTGTCGAGTTCGAACATGATGAACTGGGGATCGACGCCAACGCGCTCATCGTCTACGTCGATGCGGAATCGGGGGTCCAGCATGGCCCGCTTCGTGGCCTCGTCGGACTCCTCTTGCGTGAAGCCAGGGTGAGCGTCGGCCCATTCGTAGGCTGCCTCTTTTACGGCCTCCGCATCGACGACGATCAGGGTGACGTCCGGGTCGGCCCAGTGCTCCGGCAGCGACTTCTTCGAGGGCGCGGACAACGAAGCCGATATGCCACACCGCGAACATCTCCTCGCCGTCGACGCCCTCGGGCAGGTCACCCGGCTCGCACATGCCTTGATTCGACGCGACGGTGGCCGCCGCGATTACCAGCTTCAGCCTTACCTTGTCCCGCATCGGACTGAAGAAAGTCTGGATGGCGTCAACGGATCGCAATGCGGTCGGGTCGTCTTCCGAGTTGTCGCAAAGCTCGACGGCTATGTCGGCGAACGACAAAGCAGGGTCGTCCTCACCCTCTGAAACCCGCCGTTCGATCTCTTCGGTCATCCAAGGGACAGTGGCTTCGACGGATTCCATCTCGTCTTCGAACTGGCGGGACCCGTAGCCCATCCGCGCCAGGCTGAGCAATAGGCCTTCAAGCTTCCCGTCTAACTTTGAGCCGTGCCTGCGGTTGACTGCGATTTCAATGGCCGCGTTGGCACCTGGCGGGATCGAGTCTTCGTAGCGCTCCAGAACTTTTTGGACAGTTTGATCGGCCATTTCATCGAGCCGCTCGGGTGACACGGCGACCTGCCCGTCACCGAGGTCGATGAATCCATCGTCGCGCTTCCTTCTAAAAAGCCCCACCCGACGTTTCCCCTTAGTCGCCTGGCTCGGCCGCGAGCGCGGCCGTCACGGTACTTCGCTTTCTTCAACATGGCTGAGGCAGCCGACTTCCTGGGCTTCTGAGACTGCCCCTTCGCAATATTCCCTCACGGCCGGCGGGGCTTCTTCGGCGCGTTCGATGTCGTCGGGCTCGAACTCATAGGAGCGTTCTCCATTCTCCTTCACCGGCGTCGAGTTGATATGCCCGTCTTCTTCGCCAGCGTGAGTCGTTGCGCCGCAGGCGGCCAGTCCGATGACGAGTCCGACAGCTCCGATAGTGAACAACAGCCTCATAAAAGTTCCCCAGGCCGGGAGACCGCGAGAATACCTAGATCCCGGCCAAGCGCCCCCCCAGCCGTCAGGTTGCTGGAGCGTCGATGTTGAACTCGACTTTGTAGCCAGCGTCGAACTCGAACTCGACAACGCCAGGGGTCCACGTCACCCCGGCAAGAAGGTCGTTGAGCGTGATCGAGAGCGATCCAGCGAGCCTCACGTAGGTATCGAGCATCGCGGTGACTTTGCCGTTCTCAATCGCGCCGATTCGACTAGGAGACACCATCGCACGCTCGCCAAGGGTTTCCTGCGAAACGTCGGCACGCTTCCGCTGGAGAAACAGATTGTCGGCGATTCGCGCCCTCGCTTCGTACGACAATTCTCTGGCCCGTCTCGGCCCATTCATTTTGGGCGCCTCCCGCGGCGCGGAGTCGTCTCCCGCAGCGCGAAGACCTCCGCCGCGAGCGCCGGGTCGCTTGGCACCTCGAAGTCGCCGGGGACGACTATTGCCTCGGCTGGCGTCCAGAGGATGCCCGCGGTCAGCTCGTTCGGCGTTACCTCCAATGCGCCAGCCACACGAATAAAGGTGTCGATGCGGGGGAGCTTCTGCCCCAGCTCTAGCGGCGAGATGCCGGTGAGGTGAGTCTCAGCGCGGAACGCGAGCTCATGCTGGCTGATGCCCAGCCGCTTTCGGCATTCCCGCAGGTTGATCCCGAGTCTCTCTCGTAGCTCGTCCGAGGGCGGCAAGGGCCTTCTTCGGCCGTTCACGCTTCACCTTTCTTTGTATCGGCGGCCCACTCCGAGCCGTCTTCGACGTAGAAGTCGCCCTCGACGTAGTAGCCCGGTCGCCAGCGCAAGCCTGCGAGCAGCACGCACGGCGAAGCCTCCACTCCTGCCGACACCTTCAAGATGGTGTCGAGTCGGGGGAGCCGCCGTCCGCGCTCTAGCTCGCCTATGTCGCCCCGATGCAACTCGGTCAGGCGGGCGAGTTCCTCTTGGGTGAGATCGGCGCGTCGGCGGCTGCGCCAAAGATTGCGACCGAACTGGTCCGCAAGCCGCGAGTCCATCACGGGGACTCCGACTGATCGACGGCCCCGAACTCGAAGGCGCCCTGCTGCACGTATGCACCGGGGCGCTGGACGTTGCGCCCGAGGCTCCAGGCCATTCCAACCAGCAACTCGCACGCCTCAACTTCGACAGCGCCGGCAAGTTTGACGATGGTGTCTAGCCGCGGCAGCCTAAGACCGCGCTCAAGCAAGCTGATCTCAGTCTTATGCAAGCCGGAGCGCTCGGCGGTCTTCTCCTGCGAGAGGTCCGAGCGGCGGCGGAGCAAGATGAGATTTTCGGCGAAGCGCTGATTGAGGCTGGCGGCCTCGGCCTTGCCAGTGGTTCCTCCTATTGCCGGGGTGGACGGTGCTGTGGTCGAGGGGCACGGGATCACGACCCGCCTCCCGTGTCGACAAGCTCCACGACCACCGAAATGCCATAGGCCATTCGGAATTCGAGTAGATCGACGTCTCCATCCCCATGCCCTACGAAGGTCTGCGTGTCGGCAGGGTCGAGGAAAACACCGTGAGGACCGTCCAAGACCAGGCTGATCGCCGAATGATCGGGCGGAAGAAACTCGACACGGCGAAGCTCGCCCTGCATTCCGCAGCCGAAGAACTGTCCGTAGAAGTTGACGGTCGCTTTGACCTGCGACCCGATCAACCCATGCAGGCGGCGCAGAGCGTCGTTGAACTCGATCGACTGTAGATCGTCCATATGGAACAAAGGCGCTGGCATCGCTAACTGGGCCCCCTCTCCACCAATTCCCTAACGCGGGCGCGGCCCTCCTTGAGGCAGCGGTGGACCTTGGCGCGGCTCCACCCCCGCAGCTCGCCGATCTCGGCGTAACTGCAACCGAGACCGAGCAGGATCAGGGCCGCCCGCTCGTCCGGCTTCAACTGCTCGATCAACTCGATAATCCGCGCGCTGTCTTCTGTGCGCTCGACCAGTTCGGCGGGACCACTCCGCTCCCCCGACACCGCGAACTCCAACTCTGAGGTGGCCGTCAGTCGGTAGCGCGCCTCCCGCTCGGTCGTCTGCCTGGTAATCGCCCAGGCGGCGCGCTTGACGACCAAGAGCATCCAACGCAGGGCATCGTCACCGGGCGGACCATCGTAGAAGCGCAGGAACTGAACGCAGGCATCGCTCAGAGCGTCCTCTGCGTCCTCGTGGCGGCGGGAGTGAAAGTGCGCCTGACGCACCAGGCTCCGTCGCTCGACTCGAAGCAACCGATCAAGCACATGCGCACGGCTCTCCTTTGCCTCTCTCGGGCTCTGCGGCTGGGTGGCCATGCGCCCGCCCCCGCACGCGCAGCGTGCGACCCTTGGGGCGGCGTGGCCACCCAGCCGCCGCCCGAGCTACCGCTCCCAAAAGTCAGCGCCCGATTCGCATCCCGCGCTCGGCGTTACGAACCCGCTGTTTGGTGAGCCGCTGCTGCACTCGGGCAAGGCGTAGTTCGGCCTGCCGTCGATCACGGCGCTGCGCTGCATCGCGCGGCTTGGGACCGAGCGGGTGGCCGTCGGTCGAGGTGATGCCGTGGCGTTGGCGGTAGCCGTAGATCGCATCGACCCCTTCGTTCCAAAGGGCTGCCTTCAACGGCTCCTTCGGACGTGCACCGATGCTCTCCTCGATCATCTTGCTCGGTCGGGCTCGCTCCGCGGCGACCGCCCGGCGGCACAGTTGCACCAGGCGGTCCTCGATCACGGCGAGTTCGGCTCGCTCGATTCCACTCAGGCCATTTGGACGCGCCTCGGTCGCGACCTCGACGGTGAGACTGTCGCGCTCGCCTTCGAGGCGGCGGAGCTGCGTCAGGGCCTGCCGCTCCTTCGCCTCGATCTGAGCAGGACGCTCGCCAATCGGCTCGCGCTTCCCGGCCAAGTCCGCGATCCGCGACCTGACTGCGGCGATGCGCCGCTCGAGGCCGTCGAGTCGTTCTGCGGCTGGCGATTGCAAAGTCTCGGCCGCAATCCGTCGCTCCAACTCCGCTCGGCGCTTCGCCAGATCGACAGGCGATTGGGACTCGATGCGCTTTCGCGCCGCGACCTCCACAGCCGCGTACTCTCCAGCCGTCCGCTCCGATCCGGCCCGCAGCTCGTGCGCCGCGTCCTCGATCTCGCGCGTCCCAGGTCCGAGGTCGGGATCGGTCAGCTCCGATGCGGCGACGCCGTAGGCGGTGGTGGCACCGCGGGCGCGCGAGACCGCCACGGTGAAGTCCTCGCGGCTGATACCGGAGTCGAGGAGGGCGAAGGCCGAGTCGAAGGTCTTTGACTCGGTGCTGTAGGTGGTGAGCGCGTAGGCGTGCTGGATCGCCGGCTCCCGCGAAGGCGTGACTTTCTCCAGATAGCGGCGGTCGAGCCGCACCCCTTGACCCTCTACGCCGAGCCGCTGGAGGTAGAGGTGGTGCTTTGCCTGATCGACGGCGACGACCTCCCACCGTTCGCGGTTGGAGACCTCGGGCGTGTTGATCCGGGTAACGACGCGATCACCGACTCCGAACCGGTGGCCGCCGACAACCAGGGCCTCCGTTGCCACCCTGCCCTCTGCCGCGAGCAGTTCCCGCGCCCGTTCGTTCAACTCGGCGACGTCGCGGGTGCGCCGTGCGATCATCACCGCGTCCTCACCGTTGGCGAACCGCTTGTGCCAGTCGAGCACCTGAGCATCGAGCGCCTCGGGCAGGGTGTCGGCGATTACCAGCCGCTCATGCGCGTGCAAGAGGTCGAGCGCATCCGAACCTCTGCCTTCGTGAGCGAGTTCAACGATTTCGCGGTCGACCGGATCGCGCTGGCGGCGAATCTGCGTCAGCTCGATCGGCTCGATCTCATTGGTCAGGTTCCCGTAGAGGCCGCCGGGACCGACCGCCCCGATCTGATGGGGGTCGCCGATGAATACGAGCTTGCCATCACAGCCCTCGGCTAGATCGGCGAGGGCGGCAGCGTAGGGGGTCGGAGTGGTCGAGGACTCGTCCACCACGATCACCGTCCCTCGCGGCAGCGGCGCGATGCCGCGCTCGGCCAGCTCTCCGGTCTGGATCAAAAAGGCCGTGATCGAGGTCGCCGGCACCCCGGCATCCGACAGCTCGCCCGAGGCGCTGCGGGCCGTGGCGACACCGACGCCGCGATGGCCCGCCGCCGCCCATGCCTCCTGCGCAGCGGCGAGCGCGGTCGTCTTGCCGGTACCCGGTAGGGCTGCGACCGCGACGATCCGCTCGCCGCCGGTGGTGAGGCGGCGCACCATCTCGGTCTGCTCGGTACTCAAATAACGGTGGCGGTCGAGAACGGCAGCGAGCGTGGCGCCGTCGACCACGGCGGCGCCAGCGTTCTCCCCCTTTCGGGCGGTTGCCATGAAGCGCTGCTCCATCTCCCACAGGCGCGGCGTCGTGTAATAGGTGGAGTCGAGTGGGCCGTGGCCGTGATGTACCTCGATCACTCGCTCGCCGGCGAGCAGAGTCTTGACTGCCGCCTCCAGCCCGCGCGTATCGGTTCCTTCGCGAAGCTGGTTCGCCACGGCACAGAGCAGGTCGCGGCGGTCGAAGTGAGAGTGGTGAGCCTCCAGATCGGCCAAGGCGCGATCGAGGTTGTCGGCACGAATCGCCTGGGGCTCGCGACGGCGAACCCCACGCAGCATCCGGTCTATCGAGTCGGGCGTGAGATCGAACTCCGTCGCGCGCAACTTCCACTCCGTCCGTTGAGTATCGGGATCGACCCCGTAGTCCTTGGCGTCACGGGTGCGATAGGCGGCGACTTCGGCCGCGGCCGGGGAGCTGGTGCCGCGCTCGGCCATCTCCGCCACGATCTCCATCCGCCGCTGAGAGAAGTGCTCGATCACCGGCCGCCCGATCCCAGTGAGGTCGGCGTAGCCGTTGACAACCGGCTGCCACTCAGCGCCGATCTCGCGCGTTACCTGAGCCCGAAGTGCCGCCTGGTAGACGTGGCCGGCGGCCTTCGCCTCGCGCAAGAGGGGCGACTGGCGCTTCGGGTTGGCGAGGCTCAGCCAGCGCCCGTCCGAGACCGCGCGGGTCATGTTCGCGGTGACGAGGTGGGTGTGAAGCGCAGGATCTCCGGCCCGCGAGGAGCGGTGGCGGAAGGCCATCGACAAGAAGCCGCTGCCAGGCTCGATCGACACGCCCCCCTTCCCGCGCCGCACAAAACAGGCCGTCCGCTCTAGGTAGCCGACTGCCTCGGCGACGGCATGATCGTGGGCACGGAGGATCGCCGCGCGGACCTCCGGCGAGCCGACTGCGTAGAGCAGCGAAACCGACTTGGGGGCGGCGAAGCGAATGTCGTAGCCGAGGGTCGGGTCGAGGCGGCGCTCATGTCCGTCTGCGTCGATGAACTTCCGAGGCTTGGGCCGAGAGACCAGCACTTCGCCGGTGACGGGATGCTTGCCTGCGAGCACCGCCGCATAGGCGTCTCGATCTACCTCTCCCAAGAGGCCAAGCTCGGCGGCCAGCTCGCCCATCCACTCACCCGGTGCCTCGCCCGGCTTCGTGTAGTAGTCGTCGCCTCCTTCGGCCACCGCTTCGATCCAATAGTTGGCGTTGGCGCGGCCGATCTTCGTAACTCCCACCATCGCCCCTGTTGTCCACGGAGCGGCCCTGTTGCATCGGGGGGCACCGAAGGGTGCGTAGTGTGTCGGGCTGTGGGGCTGGGGCTACTGAGGCGTCTGGAGGGGCTACTGGATCGACCTCTTGCAGGGCTGCGCTTGCCTGGCTAGTGGCCCATTCGAGCTGGTTTCTCGGTCGTGCTTTTGGGTTCGGAAACTGCGTGGGTTCTCTGGTGGCTTGCTCGCTGAGGGTCAGCAGTTAGGCGGCATGAAGGTGGCGAAAAGCAACTGGTCCTCGCAACGCAAGAGGCCGGCACCGACCAGATCGCGCACAGTCTGCTCGACCCAATCCTCGTTCGCGTTCCTGCTCAATTCGTAGGCGGCCTCCATCACGCTGATCCCGTCTGGATGCCTGGAGACCACGATGGTCATGACGAGGATCTTCGCCGTCTCGTCGTCGGCGGGCAGCTCAGGGGGAAGATCCTCTCGCCACGGGCTGGGTTGACTGAACATGAACCGACCTCCTTGTGTCAGTCCCCGGTGATTAGGCGAGGACATGCCGATCTTTTTCCACCCACGTCAAGGCATCAGCGGCAAAAACTGGTCCCCCCAGCCAGGGGCGCGAAACGATTTCTCGGGGGCCGGGCTCCTTCCTGTGCCAGCGCCGCCGGTGTGGCAGGGCGACGCGATCCCGACCCCCGAAAAACCGCTCCTGAACAAATCAGTCGCGGTCGAAGAAAAGGTGGTTGAATCGCAGCGCGGCGCGGGTCGGCCGAATGATGTCGCCGTTGCGGTGCAATAGACCGACTCCAACCAAGTCGCGCACCCCGCGCTCGATCCGGTCGGACTCGATGAAGGGCGCCCCGCTCGGCACCATCTCGCGGATCAACTCCGAGATCGTGAGCTGGTTGGGGTGTTCGGCGATCATCTGGGCGAGGATGCCCTCCTGATCGCGGTCGTCTTCTTCGGCGGGCGTGAGCACGCGCCGCTCACTATCGTCGCTGTCGTGCATGGGAGCTAATCCTCCTGTGCGCAAGCCCCGGTGGCGGGTCAACTCCGTCGCCGGGGCGTATGGGCTTGTCTGATGGCGTCAAGTCCCGAGCGGCACAAAGTGGTCCCCCTCGCCGGGACTTTCCGCGCGGGTAGCAACGGCGGCGGCAACGCGACCACGAAAAAAGGGCGCCCACCCTCGCGGGTGGACGCCCCCGAATCGGGAGGACGCTAGAAGGGAATGTCGTCCTCACCGCCTCCGGCGGCGGCTGCGACCGGCTCCGCCTCCTCGTTCTCCTCCGCTTTGTCCTTCGGCTTGCCGTTCAGGAACTGGACGGTTTCGGCGACGATCGAGATGTATTCCCGGTGGTCGTCTCCCTCGCCGCGCTCCTTCCAGTCGAGCCGACCTTCGACCGCGACCGGGCGACCCTTCGCGAGGTACTCGGCGCAGCTCTCGCCCTGACCGCCCCAAACGGTGACGTTGAAGTAGTTGGGCTTGTCGACCCACTCGTCGTTGCCGTTCTTGCGGCGGCTGTTCACCGCGACGCGCAGGTTGCAGACCTTGGTGCCGCCATCGGTGGTTCGCAGATCCGGGTCTCGGGTCAGGTTGCCGGTGATGACGACTGAGTTGATGTTCTGCATTTCGGGCCTCCTTGAGAGGTGGTTCGATTGACGAGCCCAGGTAGGGCGCGCGACCGAACGCGCGGAACCGAGCCGGAGACGAATGTCGGAGGTGAGGGGAACCCCCCTTGTGGGGGTTGAAGCGCGGGCGGCGCGTGCCACCCTGGCGGGAGGAAATTGGACTGCCTCTCATGGAGGGTCGATGCACCCCAACTTCGTCTTCACGGGTGGCTGATTTCCCAACCCTCGACCTGACGACTTGCGACACCGAGTCCATGCCCTCGCGTTTGAGCCCCCGCCGCAAGAACGGCTCGCGGTGAGGCTCAGACAAGGACTGCCTCCTCTCCCTTTGGGGCGGTCAGGGCGAGAGCTGCGTCCTCGAGCCGGGTCGCCAGCCGGTCGATCAGCGCCGCGTAGCGCTCGACCTCACCACCGTTGCTCCAGCTCGCCAGGTACGGCACCGAGAAGCCGGCGGTGTCAAGGCCAACCGTGGAACAGACGGTGTAGGCGATGCACTCGACCACGACCTCCTCCTCGGCGTAGGTCAACTCGGGGTCCTCGTCCTGGCGCTCGCAGCGCATGAGTGCATGGGCCAGCTCGTGCAACTCGGTCGCGACCTGGGCGTTCGGCGAGAACTCCTCAGAGACTGCTTCGACGCCGATCCGCTGGCGACGGGGCGCGCAGTATCCCTGGGCGGAGCCTGGGATCTCCTCGACGACGACGGTGTAGCCGAGCGAGGCGCCGAAGGCGGCAAGCGGCGCGAACAGGTGAGCGAGGCCGTCGCCGCCAACCGGTTCGACCGGAGGATCGAGGTCAACGGAACCGCCAAGAAACTCGGGAAGCGGATCGACCTGAGAGCGGTCGAAGACTGCGACGAGGCGAAAGTAGGTGCGCGGCTTGGCGTCCGGGTCCGCGCCCGCTTCCTTCCACTCGCGGAGCTGCTTCTTGGAGGGCGGACAGGGAGCCCAGATTCGGGGTCCGTGCTCGCCCTTTCGCACCGCGTAGCCGAGCGAGAGCCAACGACGGAAGCCGGCGACGCGGGTGGCGCCGGGGCGCTGGTGGGCGATCAGGAGCTGGTTGTGGAAGCTGTAGGTGCGGAAGTGGCGGCGCACATCGAGCCAGCGCTGCCATCCCTCACTGGAGCGCAGCTTCTCGACCGCCTCCGCCATCAGCTCGCGCTCGGCGGCTCGCTTCTGCGCCCGCTCCTCCTCGCTCAGCTTGCGACGGTGTGGACTCGTTCTCGTTGCCATGACGCCCTCCTCGGGCTTGAACCCGCCCCCGGTGGGCGAGCGATCGCCGACCCGACGCACGGCGAAGCCGTGCCAGCATCGGGAGGCGTCGCTCGTCCACCGGGCGGCGCCGTCGGCGGCCCGGTGGCCACGGTGAGGCGGCTGGCCCGCTTTGTTAGCGCGGCTCCTTCTCGCGCAAAGCGACAGGGCCGGACACGCAGACGACTCCCCGATCAGACGGTGCGCAGCGCGGGCTCTTAATGCCCGCGGGCGATGGGCCTGAGCTTCTTCACCACGCGCGCCGACAGGAACCAACCATCGCTTCCCCGCTCCGACGTGCAGGGAGCGGTAATGATTAGAAGAACGAGGCGCGTCCGAGTGGCAAGGAGCGAGCAAAGACCACGCCGACGATCCAGCTTTCAGGTACCGGACCCCAGAAACGACTGTCGTCGCTTGCCCCACGGTTGTCGCCCAACATGAAGTAGGAGTCGGGTGGAATCCTGATCGTCCGCGGCATGTTGCAGGCCGCCGCGGCGCCGCAGGGGAGGATGTAGGGCTCATCCGTCTTCTCGACCCCGTTGACCACCGGGTGTCCTTCGCGGATGCTGAGCGTATCGCCCGGGCCGGCAACGATCCGCTTCACGAAGCTCTGACTCGACTCGCCTTCGGTCGGCTTGGGGCAGGCCTGTTGCGGAGAATGCGGCGCTCCGCATTCGGTCCCGTTGTCAGCGCCCACAGGCGGGTGAAAGACGACAATGTCACCCACGTTGAAGGTGTCGATCCCGGTCTTGTCAGCGAGTATCCGATCTCCAACCTGCAGCGTCGGCTCCATCGCTTCGCTGGGGACCTCATACACCCCTACGGCAAGGCTGACGAGCAGGATATGACCTGCGATGGGGACGACTACCGCCATTGCGCTCATCGCGATGCCGATCCCAACCCATCCGCGAATTCCAAGGAAGACACCAAGCGCAAACGGAAACAACGCGAGCAGCAGAAACGGCAGCGCGAGAACGCTAAGCACGGCGGCTAGAACAAGGACAGCAACCCCAACTGCGACGAGCCAGCGGTGCGGAGGGGTCGGAGGGCTACCGGCCCCGGAGGGGGTGGGAGCACCCTCGATCCGCGACTCGGCTGTCTCCTCAGCATCCATTCCAGGGCAACCCTATCGCCATGCTGCCGAGCGCCTCGCCGTCGGTGGTGATATCGCAGGGGACGCTCGTGCGCTCGGCTCGGGCGTTTTGCGGCTCCCGCTCCGCCTCATCCTCGTCATCGACAAACGGCTCGGAGTCGTCGAGGCTGAGCGTCGCCTCGCCGTGCGAGACGGCGTCGGCGAGCGCCCGTGCTCTCTCGCGGGCCTCGTCCTCGTCGGCGGCCGAAACGCGCAGGAAGCAGTTGAACTCATAGACCTTCATTTGCACTCCTCTCCTTGCGGGTTGGCGAAGCTGTTGGGGTCGAGCGCCACGCGCATGTAGTGCGAGCGGGGATCGAGCAGGGTGGGATCACCGCCCAGCTCGCGTGCTTCGGCGGCGAGGCGGCGGATCAGCGGCACGGGACTCCACTCGTCACCCTCCTCGGGCTCGTCGTAGACGCCGCCGTAGTAATCGAGGTAGTGGTATGCCTCGGCCAGGTCGCGGGCGCGGGCGACCTCGGGCTCGACCTCTCGCTGCTCCCGGCGTCCCTTGAGCAATTGCGGCCAGGTCGCAAGGCGCCCGTTGACTTCGACTCCGCGCGAGGAGGCCATCAGCGAAGGGCTGCCTGGGCCGCCCCTGCCCATCGGGCCATTTGACCCAGCGCCGTCGCGCTTGCTGAGATCGAGCACCGCGCATCCAGCCTGGTTGAACCGGCGAGCGTCCTCTGCGAAGTCGAGCGCCGCCAACCACTCGCCCTCGTCGGGCACCTTCGGCGGCGGCGAAGGGACGTGGCGGTGCGGGAACAGCGGCTCGCCCCGTCCACGGTCAGCGCGCGCGTCGGCCCCGTAGTAGAGAACCGTCCAGCAGACCGGGACCTCCAGCGGCCCCTCAGCGGGCGGCGCCAGAAGGCTCATCTGAGTGCTCACTGTCGCCCTCCCTCCACCAGGAGGGTTAGCTGCGTCCGCTCAAACCCTGCCTGCTCAAGCAGCCATGAGGCACCGATCATTGTCGGATCGGACTCGCCGATGTAGGTGGCGATCTCGGCGAGCAGGGCGCACTCGGCGTCAGGAGTCGAGCCGAACACCGCCCCCGTCGGGGCGGCGGCGGCCGAGAGGTCAGCACCGAAGCCAGCTCGGATCAGCCCGCGTCGCGCTTGCTCGACGGCACTCATCGCTAGCTCCAGGTGGCGGCCGAGCCGTAGTTCTTGATCTCCGACGACCGCACCGCCGCCGCGTCGCCTCGGCGCTCGGCCATCTCGCGGCTGAGCTCGCGGGCTTCGCGGCGGCGCTCGGTAAGACTCATTCGTTTGCGACCCTTTAGGCGGTCGATCTCGGCGCTCGCCTGCGCCGCCGTGGTGGGATAGGTGAAGGACTCCCCCCGTTGCAGCGCCAGGTCTTGCAGGTAGCGAAGCTGTTTGTCGCTCGGCTTTTTGAGGTGTTGCTGGGAATTGGTCATGGGCAGCCGAACAGCGGGCCGGAGGAGGGCGGGCGCAGCCCGCACGGGGGAGGTCTGCTAGGCGTCCGCCCCTGACCAATTCCTAGCTTCACGCCGCGGCGAAAAGATCAAGCTGTTCGGCTGGTTCAACCGGCGTCCGGTGCCAGTCGGGACTCGTGGACTGCGACTCCTCCTTCGTCGCCGCGCTGATCGGTGCCACCACCGCCCGCAGGGTCGAAGTCGCCTCCCAGGCAGCCTCGATGTCGGACTCGGCGATCTCCTCGCCGCTCGGCTTCACCCCCTGCTTGCGCAGCTCGCGCAGGAACTCCTCGCGTGAGATCGGCTGCTCGGGCTCATCGACCAACTGCCCGTCGAGGGCGAGATCGGCAGCCTTCGCCTTCTGACAAAGCAGCTCCCACTTCTTCGGGTCGAGCGAGCCGAGAGTGAGCGCGACGTAGACCGACACCGGCTGCGGCGAAGTCAGCCGCCAGGCGCGGGCGATGAACTGATCGAACATCTCATAGGAGAAGACGAGCCCGGTGGCGATCACGCAGGACGCCGCCTCCAGGGAGTGCCCGAGGCGGATCGAGGGGATGCCGCAGCAGAGCACCTGCGTCTTGCCCGTCTTGAATGCCTCGATCGCCTTTGCCCGCCGCCGGGGGTTCATCGTCGTCGCGCGGCCCGCTCGCTCCTCGACGATGTGCGCGGCTTCGACGCCCTTTTCGCGCAGGCGCTCGCAGAGCCAGAGCCCCGTTTCGATCAGGTCCGAACCGATCAGCACCTTCTCGCCGCGGCTGACGTGATCGAGGGCGACCTGGAGAACCTTGAGATTCTTCGGCGTCCAGTTGGAGTGCGCGAGAGTGTCCAACCCGGACCACTCGCGGTCGGGGTCGGCCTGGGGCAGCGTCGTCGCGTACTCCAGCTTCGTCAACTGGCCGAGGCCGGCGGCGAAGCGCTCGACCAAGCCCGCCTCCAACAACGGGTGGCCGGGGTGCTTCCAGGCGAAGTAGCGCTCGAAGTTGCCGGAGTTGAGCCAGAACTTGTAGAGGTCGAGCTGGGCCTTGCCCATTGGCGCGGCGATGGTGCGCGTGGTGCGCGGCGGCAGCTCGCCCATGTGCTGCTTGCGGCGGCGCACCATCGCCCCGGAGAGCAGCCGCCACAGGCGCGAGACGTTGGTGACCTGCGGGAGCACCTTGCGGTTCTCCCGGCGCCCGTCCCGGCGCCAATACTCGATCACGCAGAAGTCGGCCTCGAACTTCGCCCGACCGCCCTCGTAGTCGAAGGGGAAGCGCAGGCTGGCGTTGCCGAGCGTCCACCACAGCAGCCAGAAGACATCGTTGACGTAGTTGGAGATCGGAGTGCCGGTCAGCAGGTAGCGGTAACGGGCGCACAGGCCGCGAACCGCCTTGGAGCGCAGGGAGTCGTTGCCCTTGGCGAGCGTTCCCTCGTCGACCACGATCACGCCGTCGGTGAAGGCGTGGGCGAGATAGTGCCCGGCGGTCTTGACCCGCAGCCGCTTGTGGACGTAGTGGCAGCGGTCGCAGACCTGCGGGCTCTTTCTCTGCCAACCCGCCTCGAAGGAGGCGAGGCAGCGCGGGCAGAACTCCTCCGTGGTCAGCGCCGTGCGGCCCGCCTCCTCGCGGGCGACAGCCGGAGCCTTGACTGCCGCGACCGGCAGCGGCTCATCGACGCGGCCGATCAGCGAAAGCACCTCGTAGTGAGTGATGTAGAGGCCGGTGCCACCGCCCTTCAGGTGGCGGGCGACGGCGCGAGCCCGCGCCGGGCTGGTGATGTGCTCGGGCTCGTCGCCGTAGAAGCGCTTGATCTCACGCTTCCACTGCGGCACAAGATCCTGCGGGCAGACGATCAGCCCCTTGCGGGCCGCGCCGCGCTCCCAAAGCGCGTGGATCAGCGTCGCGCCGCCGAGGCTCTTGCCGCCGCCCTGCTCCCAGCCGAGCACGCCCGATCCCTTGACAACCAGACGCGCCAGATCCTCAAGCTGCCAGTCCTCGACCTCGGAGGTCTTGAACTCGAAGTCGTGGCGCTCGGCAAGGCCGCGCAGCACGACCCGCGCCGCCTCGACCTGATCGGGGAAGCGGGTTCCCAGGTCGCCGGGGTCGGGCAGCTCGAAGTGCTCCAACAGGTAGGCAACGTCAGCCGCGGACTCGTTGAAGACGTGGCCGTCGATTTCGACTCGCAGCACCTTGGCCTCGTGCTCGTACTTGCGAATCTCGACATCGCCATTTCGCTTGTGGTGAGGCCGCTCGGCGTGGGAGACCTCGACGTTGCTGGAAGTCAGGAGCGGGTAGCGCTCGCCCGGCTCAAAGCCGCGCTCGGGGTCTGCGGCGATGCAGCGGATCGAGTCGAGGTCATCGAGGAAGGCGAGTCGCTGCTGGGGGCGGACCTCATAGAGCGGACAGACCGCCTGCTCAGCCTCCGCAGTCGCGGCCGTGACCGCCTCGCACAGCGCTGGCTCCAAGGTCAGGGCGTCGTCGTCGGAGAGGGAGCGGAGTTGGCGCCACTCCCGCAGGTTCAGCGCGAAGTAGGTCGTCGGCTGGTTGTTCAGCCGCTCGACGTTGCGGAGCAGACGGCGCTGCTGGAGGGCGAGGCGGGCGAACGGGCTCGGCCGAGCCGAGATCTTGTTGCCCTTCAGCGCCAGATCGAACTTCTGGCGAGTGGCGGCCAGGTCTTCTCGGCGGCGCTCCAGCTCCTTGCCGACCGTCCCGAAGCGCTCGACGAGCGAAGCCCGATAGGGACAGCGAAAAGGCTCGGGAACGTACCCGGCCACTTGCTCGCGCTCGGCCCGGATCTGCTCGGCCAGCCCCGGCAACTCCTCGCGGGAGGCCGTAAGGGTCAGCGGCCCGTCCTCGCGGGGCTCCTCGGCGTTGTCGGCGGCGATGAAGAAGGCGATCAAGCAGGGCAGCTCGACCCGCTCGAACAGGTCCTCGCACTCGACCACCGCGTAGACGCCGGCGGCGTCGGGGCGACCCATCACCTCGCGGGCGAAACGATCGCGCCCGGCGATGAAGGCACCCGCGCCGTCGCTCGCTAGCAGGGTCGTCACCATGCGCCAGGTGGCGAGGGTGGAGTTCTCGGGCTGGCCGCCGAGGCTCCAGTCGAGACCGAAGGGCGGGTTGCAAGCGACGCGGGGGAACGTCGTGCCGAGCAGGCGCAGCAGCGGGTAGGCGAGCTGCACGTCACCGTGGACCGCCTCGTACCCACCGGCCTTCACCTGATCGACGTCGATCTCGATCCCGAAGCGGAAGTCCGGGTCGATCCCCGCGAGCAGCGAGCCGTCGCCAGCGGTCAGGTCGAGGGTGGAGTGCGAGCGGCCGTTGACCGCCGCGACCAGCGTGGCGGCCTCGGGTGGCGAGAAGAACTGCTGGAGGCCAGTAACCGCGGTCTTGGCGCCGCGGATCGGGCGCAGGACCGAGCGGGAGGAGTCGAGGACTTCATCGCTTAGAGCAGCGCCGGTGAGCGCTCCGCGCTTTGCCTTCGAGGCTGCCGGAGCGGGGGAAGCTGAGGCTGGCATGGCCGTCCTTTCACGGATGGCCCCGCCCTCTGCGGGGCCGATGCCGAAGCCCACGCACGCCCGTCAGGGCGTGCAATCCTGGGCCGGGATCGGCTCCGCAGGGGGCAGCGCGAACGCCCGCTCGAACCCCTCGTGGCTCACCGGGCAGGCGCCCAGCGCCTCCGCGCGTCGGCGGTAGTCGGCGAGCAGGACCGCCAGCTCCGCCTTTGACTCGAAGCCGGACTCGACGAAGTAGCGGCGCCCGTTGCCGTTGGTCGGGTAGTCGTAGACGTATACCTCGCCTTCGATCCGGCGTCCGACCAGGACACGCTCCTCACCGGGGATCGAGTAGTGGCCGAGAACGTTGAGCTGGACCGGGCTGGACTGAACTGCCGTGGCGCTCATCGCGCACCTCCTGGGCTCGTTGATGGAAGTCGCTGAGCCGTCCGGCAGCGGACAGGCAGGCGCGGAACCCGAGCGCCAGCGAGGGCGCGTCAGCGAGGTCCGCGAAGCGGGCCTTGTAGCGCCTCCCTGCCGCTGCCAGGCTCGGTGCGGCTTCCATCGGGCCCAGGAGCGCATAGCTCCGAAGGCGAGAGCAAGGCCGACTCGTCAGCCCCGATGTTTTTGCTTACCGAGTTGGAACGGTAAGGACTGGGACACCCTCCGGGATATCTATGTCCTCGATCTTGTGTGCGATGCCCTCGTCCACGGCGGCCGCCGCGTCTTTGGTCTGCTCGGTTTCAGCGAAACGAGCGAGTCCCTCTACGGTCAGCGACGTCCGCTCAACCAGGATGTCGTTGATCTTCGCCTCGTCCGCAAGGATGCCGTCGTGCCGTTCTCGAAACCATTTCGCTCCGAACGCCTGTGACGGCGGTGGTTCGTTGGTCACGCCGTGGGTTACGAACGAAGAATTAGGGCAGGTCAGCCGTTCCTCCCCCGCCAGATAGACCGCAACGCCTATCGACGCAACGTTGCCCGAGTTGTGCGTCACGAGCCGGAATGGCAAGCCGCGCAGGACGTTGTAGAGGTTGATCCCCTCGGTGACGTTGCCACCCAGAGTTGAGAGGAGAAGACGGACTTCCTCGACTCCCTCGGTCGCACACTGGCTCAACGTGCCGAGCAACGACTCGGCCGATTCCTGGTGGATCGGGGCGGTGAACAAGACGTATGCGAGGGGGATTGGCTCTTGGCCATTGAGCTCCGCTTCCGGTGCGCCCTCCACGCCGCGCACCTTATCGCCAGGCCGTCTCCAGCTTTGGCTATCCGGGCCTCGTCTTAGTCTCGGCAACCGGCTTGGACTACCTCTCGCTGACGGACCTGTTCATCGTCGGGCTCGCACTCGATATCACCGGAGCAATTCTGCTGGCCAAGGGCCTGTTGATCTCGCCAGCAACGATCTCAAGCGTCTCGGCAACGCTTTGGGGTGGCAATCCGGAGACGGCGCGGGATCGTTGCCGTAACCGGGTCAACGCCGAGTTCGGGGTTGGCTATCTGGCGGGCGGGTTCTTCTTTCAGGCCGTCGGTTACTCGCTCGATATCGGCGGCGTCACCAGCGAGACCGGAACCAGCCGACTGATCGCGGCGCTCAGCATGGCGCTGATCGTCGCGGCTCTGGCGGTAGCGATCTACGCCCTGCTCCATGCGACTCGCGAGAGACAGTTGATCGGGGAAGCCGAGGCTGAGGGTGACCGACGACAGAAAGAGCATGAGGAACGCCAAGAGCGCGAACGCAAGACGCGGGAAGCCGAAGCCTCGAAATAGTGCTCGATGATGGCCCTCTCAGGGGAATGTCCAGGGGAATGAAAGGGGTCAAAAACAGCCCTTTATTGACTTTTGCTGACTCGCGTTGACCTTCCGGCAAGTTCTAGCGCGAGGAGCCGCAAACCTGCCTGCCAAGCGGGATTGCGGCTCCTCAAGCCAAAGCAATCGAGCGGGGCAGCCAGGACTCGAACCTGGAATCGCCGGTTTTGGAGACCGTGCGCATAGCCGTTAACTCACTCCCCCGAGCGCTCTGGCAAGCCAAATCCTCGTTCCGACAACCCCCAGGGGAATGAAGAGAGTTCGAAACCAAATCGAAATCCGACTTGACCGAGCCCTTGGATTCTATTCCAGCTTTAGCATCGACTTGTGGAAAGCCGACCCGAGCCGGAGACCTTCCTCACGCTGCTTGCCGATTCCGATCGGGAGGCGCTGCTGGGGCTCGGCAGATCGCGCCGCTACGGACACGGCGAGCACCTGATGCGCCAGGAGGAGCCCGGTGACCCGGTGCTGCTCCTGCGCCAAGGCCATGTCAAGGCGACCTACATCGAGCCGCAGGGAAAGGAGATCGTGCTTGGCTTCCACGGACCCGGCGATGTGCTGGGAGAGCTCTCCTTCGCCGGCACCGAGCCGCGTTCGAGCAACGTGATCGCGATCGAGACGGTGGAGGCGCGGGCGATCCCGGCCGCCGGCTTCCGCGACTTCCTGGCGCGCTCGCCGGGCGCGGCTCTTGCCCTCTTCAACGAGATCGGCCGCCGCTTCCGCGACGCCAACCGGGCCCAGGTCCAGTTCGCCGCGCTGGACACGGTCGGGCGCGTCGCGGCGCGGCTGGTCGAGCTCTGCGCCCACCACGGCCAACCGACCGCGGAGGGAATCGAGATCCGGCTGCCCGTGACGCAACAGGACCTGGGCGGCTGGACCGCGGCGTCGCGCGCCGGCGTCGACGCGGCGCTGAAGACGATGCGGGAGCTGGGCTGGATCAGGACCGAGCGCAAGCGGATCACCGTCCTCGATCTCGACGGCCTCTCCTCCCGCGCCGGCTGAGCCTCGCCGCACTGCGGCGCTGTCCCCAGGGTTGGACATTCGCAGTGCCCAGAATTGCGTGGTCCGGGCTCCCACCCGCGCCATAGGGTCGCTGCCGAAGCCCATGAATGCCCATCGCTCCATCGCCGATCTGCCGGGACCGCGGGGACTGCCGCTGATCGGCAGCGCCCACAAGCTGGTCCCGGTCTCCCGCAGCCACCTTGCCTTCGAGAGATGGGGACGGGAATACGGGCCGATCTTCCGCGTGACCGCCGGCCCCAGGCTGGTGGTCGGGATCAACGATGCGGATGAGATCAACGCAATCCTGCGCGACCGCCCCGAGGGGTTCAGGCGGTGGAGCGAGGTCCCGCAAGTCATCCAGGAGATCAACGAAGCGGCTCCCCAGATGAAGGGCACCCCACCGGCGGTCTTCGCCGCAGAGGGCGAGGAGTGGAAAAGGCAGCGGCGGCTGGTCGTCACCGCGCTCAACAAGGACCACCTGCACCGCTACTTCGGCGTCGTGCGCACCGCGACCAGGAGGCTGCACAAGCGCCTGGCGGCCGAGGCGAGCGCCTCGGAAACGGTTGCCGTCTCCGAGGCGCTGACCGCCTACACGGTCGATGTCACCTCGGCCCTCGCCTTCGGCCACGACCTGAACACGCTCGAGCACGGCGACGGCGAGCTGCAGCGCCATATCCAGCGGATGCTGATAGCGGCCGGCCACCGCATCACCGCCACCCTTCCCTACTGGCGCTGGTTCAAGCTGCCAGAAGATCGCGCGCTCGATCGTTCGATGGTCGAGGTCTACGAGGCGACCGAAGGCTTCATCGAGCGGGCGAAGGCGCGAATGGCCGCGCGGCCCGAGCTCTACGAGCAACCCGAGAACCTGATCGAGGGCCTGCTCGCCGCTCAGAAGGCCGACCCGAGCTTCACCGACCAGGAGATCGCCGGCAACCTGATCACCGTGCTGCTCGCCGGCGAGGACACCACCGCCCACACCCTCGCCTGGACGATCTGGCTATTGGGATCGAGGCCCGACGTCCAGGAGCGCCTGTGCGAAGAGGCGACGGCGGCCTTCGGCCGCAACCCGATCCCCGCCGAGTACGAGGCGACCGAGCAGCTGCCCTACGCCGAGGCGGTATTGCGCGAGTCGATGCGCCTGAAGAGCGTCGCGCCGACGGCGGGGGTCGAGCCAAACGAGGACAAGACGATCTGCGGAACGCACGTCCCGGCGGGCACTCAGCTGCTGCTCCTCACCCGCCAGGCCACCCGTACCGCCGCCGGGCGCAGCGAGGACTTCCACCCCGAGCGCTGGCTCGAGGACAGCGAGGAGACGCGGGCGCCGAAATCGCTGACCTTCGGCGCCGGGCCGCGCTTCTGCCCGGGCCGCAACCTGGCCTTCCTCGAGGCCAAGGCGGCCCTGGGGATGCTCGCCCGCAACTTCGAGCTGGAGCTGGACGAATCCGGCAAGCCGGTGCGCGAGGCCTTCGGCTTCACGATGGTGCCGCGCGGGCTGCGGGTGCGGCTTCGCGAGCGCAGCGATCGACCGCGGGCTGTCTCCGCCGGAATCCCATAGCGCGGTCACTGGCGAGCGCCGAACATCATTTCCATGCGAGCGGCGACGGTGACGTCCCCCTCGACGCTGCAGCGGCCGGCGATCATGGCGGAGAGGGGATTCTCCAGGCCGGCCGTCACCCGCACCCAATCGGCGAGCCCGAAACGGATCGTCACGGCAGGGTCGAGCGGCGCCGGCTCGAGCAGGCGCGCCCGGCTGGCCCGTGAGTCGACCGCGATCGCCCAGCGCCAGGGAGCATCGGGGGACGCCTCGATCGCATAGGGCTGCAACTCGTAGACGATCGTGCCGTTGAAGCCGGCCGCGCAGGCGGGCTGGAAGCCGCGCGCCGTCGCGCGCACCAGCGCCCGCTGGCGGCGAGGCTCGGCAAAGCGGCGCTCCAAGTCCTCGTCGCCGAGACCGCGGGCCATGCTCGCAAGCGCCCGGCGGCCACCGCGGGCGGCCAGCGCGCGAAGCGGCCTGTTGCGCTCGGCTGTCCGCCCCGGGCTCGGCGGCTCGCGACCCTCGATCTCAGCCCTGATCGCCTCGGCTCTCAGGGCGGCCCAGCCGACGCCATGTCTCTCGGCAAGCGATTCGGCCTCCGCGAGCACGCTTTCTGCCCCCTCCGTGTCGCCATTGCGATGGAGGGCGGTCGCCAGATCGACCCGGCTCCAGGCGCTCACCCAGACCAGCTCGAGCTCGTCCGCCCGCGCGACGGCGCCCCGCAGCTCGGCGACGGCCTCGTCCAGGCGGCCCGCCAGCAGCTCGAGGCCGCCGATGTACCACTCGGGGAGCTGACCGAAACCGATCACCGGCGTCGACGAGCACAGTCGCGAGCGCAACGGCTCGAGCAGCGGGCGCACCCGCTCCCCGGCCTCGCGATCCCCGGACTGGATCGCCGCATGGGCAAGCCAGCAGAGGCCGACCGGCCAGTGCCCGTCAGGGTTGCGAAGGCCCTCGAGGTCGCGTGCGAACTCTGCGCGGAGCTCGCGCCGCGTGGCCTCGACGTCTCTGCCGGCTGAAGCCATGCTCAGCAAGCCGACCGAGAGGGCCCCGCCCGGGAGCTCCGCTCTCATCGCCTCGGCGAGAAGCCCCGACATGACGGTGTCACCACCGTAGATCCACGTCACGACCATCGCCAGGTTCACCTCAGCAGTCACCTGGACATCAGGACGAATGCGGCTGACGACTGCGCTCGCGCGGTGAAACTGCGCTTTTGCCTCCTCGCGCCTGCCGAGCTCGAAGAGCCTCATAGAGCGGGCCATATCGACCTCCCAGGCGAAGCGGGGGCTGCCCAGCCGAGCGGCGATCTCGGCGCCGCGCTCAAGCGCACGATCGCACTCGGGGATGCGGGCCATCGTGTAGTGGACCGCGGCGCACCACAGGACCACGCGGAAGAGCAGGTCATCGCGGCCACATTCCTCCGCCACCTCAAGCAGGTCCAGCGAGGCCTCCATCTCCTCGAACAGGCCCTCGGTGTCGCTCGGATCGGGCCGGCGGGCGAATCGAACCACCAGCACCGCGAGGCCGCACAGGACTCTGGCCTCGGCGTCCCCAAGACGGCGCTCGAGCTCCTCTGCTCTCCCTGCCAGCGCGGCGAGCATCTCATCGTCATCGGTGTAGACGAGCATGTAGGCGAGGCGGAAGATCGTCCGAAGCGCCAGGCGAGGCTCGTCGTCGCCGAGCGCCTCCAGACCCTCCCACAGCAGCGCAACCGCGACGGGGTCGTCCACTCCGGTCTCAACGCCGAAGCCGATATCGCCGCCGGCGAAGCCGAGTGCGGCACGGGCCAGGGTGCCGGCATCGCCGGTCTCTCGCGATACCGCGATCGCCCCGCGGAAGGAGTCGCGTGCGCTGACCAGATTGGCGCTGAGCAACTCCTGCTCGCCCAGCTCGAGCAGGGTGAGCGCGCGCATCTCGAGGTCCTCCTCCATCAGCAGCGAAAGGACGCTCCGCAGGTGGTCGGCCGCCCCCTCATGGTCGTGCGCCTCCGCCGCGGCCTCGGCCGCGGCGCGGTGGGCGGCGATCGCGGGTGCGGCGCCGGCCAGCCCTGCCGAGAGCCCATAGTGGCGTGCCAGCTCGGCCGGCTCGGCATCGGCATTCCCCTCCAGCGCCCGCGCTATCGCGAGGTGCAGCCTGGCGCGGGCGGCGTCGCCCGTGCCGGCGAGCAGAGCCTCGCGAACCAGGGCATGGGGGAAGGCGATCGTCGGCTCGGAGGCGACCACGTCGTCGACCAGCCGCTCCGAGAGCGCCTCCTGCACGGCCCGCTCGGCTTCTTCGGACCCGAGCCCCGAGGCCGCCGCCGCGAGGCCCACCGGCGCCGCCGGCCCGATCGCCGCGACCGCGACCAGCAGGCGCTCCGTGTCCGGGCTCAGCCGCGCCAGGCGCTCCTCGACCAGATCGGTGACCGCTCCGGGGGCCGGGGCCACCGCCAGCGCCTCCCCTGCCCGCAGCGCTCCCTGCCCGTCCAGGTCGCGCGCCAGCTCCGCCGCGAAGAAGGGGTTGCCGGAGGTGCGTGCCTGCAGCTGCTCGGCGAGCCCGGGCGTGATCGCCCTGCCCACCTTCTCCCCCACCAGTGCCGCCAGACCCGAGACGTCGAGCCCGGTGAGGCGCAGTTCCTCGAGGTCGCCGGTGCGGCGCAGGTCGGAGAGCACCTTGGAGACCGGGTGGCGACGACCCATCTCCCGGTCGCGGGCGGTGACCACCAGCACCAGCCGCGCCGGGGGGCTCTCGAGCAGGTGCCCAAGCGCCTGCGCGGAGGCGGGGTCGCACCAGTGGGCGTCGTCGAGGACGACATGAAGCGGCGCCTCGCCGGCCGCGAACCCCAGCGCCGCGCCGATGCCGCGAAAGAGCCGGTAGCGGGCACCCTCGGCGGCGACGATCTCGTCGGCGACGGCACGATCGGCGAGGGTCGCGTGCTCACTCAGCTCCGGCACCAGAGCGGCGAGCTCGGGCCCAGCGGCCTGCGCCAGCTCCGCGCGCCAGGCGTCCTCATCGCCGGCGAGCGCCAGCTCGCCGATCGCCCGCACCCAGGGCTCGAAGGCGATCGTCGCCTCGGGGGGACAGCGCGCCAGCACGACCACCGCGCCCTCGGCGTGAGCCTCAGACGCGGTGGCGGCAGCGTGGCGGGTCTTGCCGATCCCCGGCTCGCCCATAATCAGCACCGCGCGGCAGGAATCGCGCGGCGCCGTCGCTTCGCGCAGCCCCTCGATCTCGCGATCGCGCCCGATCAGGGGCTCGTCCGCGTAGGCGGCGAGCGCGGGCGGCAGCCGGATGCCGACGCCGGCGTCCATCCCCCGGGCGAGGACGCCGTCGGGCCGATCCGCGGCCGGCTCCTCCGCAGGCTCCTCCTCTCCGCCGCCATCCTCGTCGGGCGCCGCAGGGACCAGATCGCGCCAGCGCAACCGCGACGCTCGCACGGGCGCCGGTATGCCCTTCAGCGTGTACTCGCTTGCCGGTTCAAGCTCAACACCGTCCCGCGACGCGACGAGCGCCTGCACCAGATCCTGGACGAGGACCTCGCCGGTTCCGGCGGCGGAGGAGAGGCGGCTGGCGATCACCACCGACATGCCGTGCAGATCCTCACCGTCCGGAATCGGCTCGCCGGCCGCCACCCCCACCCTCGCCGCGACTCCGATCCCACCCCGCTCGGCGTCGAGCCGCTCGACCGCGACCTGGATCGCCGCCGCCGCCCGCAGCGCCCCCAGGGCGCTCTCGAAGCTCGCCATCGCCCCGTCGCCCAGCGTCTTGATCACACGTCCGCCGTTCGACGCGACCGCGTGGCTCACGTCTTTCACATGCGTGCGCCGAACGCTGTCCATGCGATCGTCGCCGAGCCTCGCCAAGAGAGCAGTCGAATCGACCAAGTCGCTGAACACGACGATTGCCACTCCAGCCATCGGAGGAACATCTTTCCGCATGCCCACATGGCATGCGGGGCGGCTACCTGCGCGAGCTCTTCAGGTTTCCACTTGACATGTTGATAATGACGTTATATGAATAATGACATTATGGGAACGATGACCGAGAGGGAACCCGCTCCTCGGCTCACGCGAGCCGAGGCCAAGGCGGAGACTCGCCGCCGCCTGCTCGAGGCGGCGGAGGCCGTGTTCCAGCGCGAGGGCTATCACCGCGCTTCGCTGGACCGGATAGCCGCAGAGGCCGGCTTCACCACCGGCGCTGTCTACTCGACCTTCGACTCCAAGGCCGACGTGATGATGGCGCTGGTTGCAGACCGGGCCGAGCGCAGGCGCACCGTCTGGGCGGAGGTTCTCGCGGGCACGGCAACTTCCGAGGATTTCGTCGCGGAGGTCTCGCGCCGGGCTGCGCAGGAGGCTGCCGCGGAACGCGACCAGTGGGCGGTGATCATCGAGTTCATGACGGTCATCGCTCGCGACGACCAACTGCGCGCCCGCTATGCCGAGATTCACGAAGAGAGCCTGTCCGCGCTCGCCGACGCAATTCGCACCTGGATGCAGCGGGAGGAAGAGCACCTGGCGATGTCGCCAGAGCGGCTGGCTATCGTCGTCAACGCCCTAGCTCGTGGGCTCGGGGTGGAGGCGCTGGTGGCACCTGACGCGGTTCCGGAGGACTTGGTCGTAGAAGCGCAGCTGACCATGTTGCGCGGTGCACTGACCGAGAAAGACACGGGAGCCGGAGGATGATCGAGCGGCTGTGGCGCATGCCGGTGGCCATCCGAGCCCTTCGCGTCGCGACGACTCTCGAATTCCATGACCGCTGGAGCCCCGAGCAGCTTCGTGGCCATCAGCGCCAGCGCCTGCTGACGACAGTCCGCCATGCGGCCACCAACTCGCCCTACTACCGCGAGCGCTTCGCCGGGATCGAGCTGAGCGACGACCTCGACCTTGGCGCCCTGCCGAGGCTCGACAAGCCGACGATGCTCGAGAACTTCGACGACCTGGTCACCGACCGGCGCCTCACCCTGTCCGGCGTCGTGCGCCACCTGGACGAGCTGAAGGGCTTCAGCCCGCGACGCGAGCCGATGCTGTTCGGCGAGTACCGGGCGATGGCGAGCGGCGGCACCAGCGGACGGCGCGGGGTGTTCGTCTACGGTCGAGACGACTGGACAGAGGTTCTCGCTGGGATGGCACGTTCCGGAAAGGCCTATTTCAACTTCGCTCCGCGCCTTCCCCGCCGGCGCTTCGCGACGATCTTCGCCGGCCACCCCCTCCACATGACCGGGCGGGCCATGCGTGCCATGGACGTCGGCGCCCATCGCCTCCTGCGGCTCGACGCCCGCATGCCGCAGGGAGAGATGATCGAGGCGTTGAACGCGTTCCAGCCGCAGCACCTCAGCGCCTATTCATCCATGGTCGCGCTGCTCGCGGAACGCCAGCGCGCGGGCGAGTTGCGAATTCATCCGCGGGTGGTCTCCACGGCGGGCGAGGTTCGCACCGCAGAGATGGAGGCGCGGATCGTCGACGCCTGGAGTCAGAGGCCCTTCAACAACTACGGCGCCACCGAGATCGGCATGGCCAGTGCGACCGAGTGCGACCGCCACGAGGGCCTGCACCTCTTCGAGGACCAGGTCCTCTTCGAGGTCGTCGACGACGAGTACCGGCCCGTGCCCGACGGCGAGCCGGGAAGCCGCCTGCTGATCACCAACCTCTACAACCGCACCCAGCCGCTGATCCGCTACGAGTTGAACGACCTGATCACGGTTTCTCCCGACCCGTGCTCTTGTGGCCGTCCCTTCCCGCTGCTGAGGTCGATCGAGGGCCGCAGCGACGACGTGCTTGATATGCCCGCCGCCGCCGCCGCCGCCGACGGCGGCACGATCAAGATCCACCCACTCACGCTGCGCAGCCCCTTGGCCGGGATCTCAGCCCTTTCGGAGTACAGGATCGTCTATGGCGCCGGCGGGCTACGCGTGGAGGCCGTGCTGGACGGCGGGGGCGACCACGAGGGCGCTTGCCGTGAGATCGAGTCGCGGCTCGGATCGGCACTTATAGAGAGCGGCGCCCAGGCGCCACCGGTCCAGGTCGAGAGCGTCGCCACGATTCCCCGCCACCCGGACTCCGGCAAGCACAAGGTGATCGAAGTCCAGGGCGCATAGGCGGAGGGCTCGACTGGGCCCCGGATCAAGTCTCCAGCGCAGCGACGTAGGCGCGGGTCAGCAACCCCGGCGCCAAGCTCAAGGTCGTGCGCTCGGAGGTCTGAACGCGCTCCGCTCCTCTGCCTCATCGCGCTTCTGGGGGAAATATCAGGGTGGCGCCCTGATGCGAGCGAGCGCGCGGTCGCCGACCATCGGGGCATGCGAATCTCTCTCAGGAACAGAAGAAACGGTCGTTGGGCGAAGCGCGCTGGTATGGAGATGGCGCAAACGCTCTCGGTTGCCTCGCAGATGGCGCTGCTCTGCCCCTCCGGTATGGACGTTTGGATGCAGCGCGAGCTGACCTGCTGCTTCGAGCAGGATCGGCACGGAGGGGCGCCGCGACCTTGAGCCAGCGGGCCGCGATTCGGGCCGAGCTGGCGGCTCTGGACGCCGGCGGCATTCGCCCCTTCGATGTCCACGCCCACACCGGCGCCGACGTCGACGGGACGACACGGTCCAGCTCAGAGCACGTGGCCGAGCTGAAGGCGATCGGCGGGCGATCGGTGGTCTTCCCGCTCTGCGTGACCAGCGGCTATGGGCCGGAGAACCGGCGCGTGATCCAGGAGTGCCGGCAGGATCCCGAGCGGCTCGTCCCGTTCGCTCGCCTCGATCCGAGGGTGAGCGCGGCGCCCGACGCCGCCGAGGCGCTCTCCGGCGGTGCGCGGGGCTTCAAGCTGCACCCACGCTCGGAGGACTTTCGCCTCGACCACCCCAACGTCGATGCGATCTTCGGAGTCGCCGCTGAGGCACGGGCGCCGGTGCTGATCCACGCCGGGGTGGGCGTCGGCTTATTTGGAGAAACGCTCGTCGAGCTGGCCGGGCGCCATCGCGAGTGCCCGATCGTGCTCGCCCACGCCGGCATCTCCGACCTCGCCTGGCTCTGGCCGATCGTGCCCGAGCACCCGAGCCTCTTCTTCGACACCGCCTGGCTCGTTCCGGCCGACCTGCTGGCGCTGTTCGCGCTGGTGCCGCCGGGGCGGATCCTCTACGGCAGCGACGCCCCCTACATGGACGTCGAGCTGCTGCTGGCGATCGCGCTACGCTGCGCGCGCTTCACCGGGCTCTCGGAGGACGCCATCGCGCTCGTCATGGGAGGCCAGCTGGAGGCGCTGCTCGCCGGCGAGGCGCCGGTCGACGCCGGTCCGGCGCCCGGCCCTCCCGAGGTCTCCCTGACCCCCGCCGAGAACAGGGTCGTCTCCCTGCTCTCAGGGGCCGGTGGGTGCATGCTCGGCGGCGGCGATCCATCGCAATCGCTGGAGCTCGCGCTGCTCGCAGCGACAGACGACCCGGCCGGCGGCAGCGCCCCCGGTTCTCTGCTCGCCGAGCTGATCGAGGGAGCTCGCTCGTCCTCCCCCGAGGCGATCCAGGCGCTCGTCCTCGCCCTGACCTTGGCGATGACTCCGGGTGTTGGCCGCGAGGCCCCGGTCGCCTGAGCGTTTCACGGCGGCGTAGGATCGGCTGGCGCCGATGGCGGCATCGATCGAACTGCTGGAGAGAGAGGAGGAGCTCGCGACGATCGAGCGGGTCCTCCGCTCCGCGGGCGAGAGTGCCGGCGGCCTGCTGGCGATCGAGGGCGAGGCGGGAGCAGGTAAGACCGCCCTGCTCGACGCCGCCGCGCGGCGGGGGGAGGAAGTGGGGATGCAGGTGCTCCGCGCCCGCGGCGGCGAGTACGAGCGCGATTTCCCCTACGGCGTCGTGCGGCAGCTGTTCGAACCGCTGCTCGCCGCCTCGGCGCGGCGCAGGGAGCTGCTGGGTGGCAACGGCGCGGCCGCGACCCCGGTCTTCGAGCCGGCGGCAGCGCCCGGCGAGGGCGCCGATCCGTTCGCCGTCCAGCACGGTCTTCACTGCCTCGTCCTCGCGCTGACCGAATCGGCGCCTGTGCTGATGCTGGTCGACGACGCCCAGTGGGCCGATCTCGCCTCGCTGCGCGCCCTCGCCTATATCGGCCGCCGCCTCGCTTCGCTGTCCGCGGCCCTGGCGCTCACGGTGAGGAGGGGGGAGCCCGGCGAGCACGAACGCCTGCTGGACGAGCTGCGCCGCGAGCCGGGCGCGTTGACGATCGAGCCACCGCCGCTCTCGGTCGCGGCGGTCGCGGCGCTGGCGAGCGCGGAGTCGGGGCGCGTCCTCGGCGAGGGGTTCGCCAGCGCCTGCCGCGACGCCACGGCCGGCAACCCGTTTCTGCTGGTCGAGCTGCTGCGGGCGCTTGACCCCGACCGAATCGACGGGGGAGATGGCGACGCCGAACGCCTTGCAGAGGCTGGCGCAGCAGGGGCTTCGCGCACGATCCTCGCCCGTCTGAACCGCCTCGGAGAGCAGCCGCTCGCCGTCGCGCGAGCGGTCGCGGTGCTGGAGCCGCACGCCGAGGCGCACCGGATCGCTCGACTGAGCGGCCTGTCCATCGAGGCTGTCGCCGACGCCTGCGAGCGCCTCGTCCTCGCCAGGCTGCTTTCCGACGCGCGGCCGATCGGCTTCGTCCACCCGCTGGTCCGGGCGGCCGTGCTCGGCGAGGTGCCGCGGCCGCGCCGCGCTGCCGACCACGCTCGGGCGGCGCGCCTGCTCAGCGAGGACGGCGCCGCCACCGACGCGCTTGCCGCCCATCTGCTGCTCGCCGAGCCGAGCGCCGACGCCTGGGCTGTCGGGGAGCTGCGCGCGGCAGCCGCCGAGGCGATCGGCCGCGGCGCCCCCGAAGCCGCCGTCAGCTACCTGCGACGGGCGCTGCGCGAGCCCCCGCCGAAGGGAGACCGGCTCGCGGTCAGCCGCGAGCTGGGAGTGGCGCTCCTGCTTGCCGACGACCCGGAGGGGGTCGAGGTGCTGCGCGCGGTCCGCGGCGCCCTCGACGATCCGGTTCTCCGGGCGGAAATCGCGACCGAGCTCTCGGTCTCGCTGGCCATCCGCCGTCCGGGCGGTGAGGGCGTGGCGTTGCTGGAGGAGTCCCTGGCGGAGATCCCCGAAGATCGCACCGGCCTCGCCCTCCTCCTGCGCGGGCACCAGCTCGTCCAGTTGCTCGGCGGGATGGAACGGATTCCGGACGGCCTTCACCCGGAGCGGGAGGAGTGGCCGCAAGGCGACACCGTCGAGGGTCGCCTGGTCCTGCATCAGCTGGTCCTCCTCTACGCAATCGGGTTCGGGCCGATGGAGAACGTCATGGAGCTGGTCGAGCGGGCCAACACGGACCTCGACGTCTACGCGTCTGACCTCCGCGCGGGCCTGGCCGCGCACTACGTGGCCGCCGGGCAGGCTCTGGCCGACCGGGGCGAGCTCACGGAGGACCTCTTCGTGAGGGCGCTCGATGCCTCGAAGCAGCATGGAACGGTCGCGAGTGTCTCCGGGGCTCACGGCATGCGTGCCTGCTGCCGCTTCCTCGACGGCGACCTGCGCGGGGCCGACGTCGACGTCGAGCTCGCCATTCGCCTGACCGAGCCCACCGGCCTTCGCGTTCAGCTCGCCAACTGGATGGCCGTGGCGCTGAGGACCCTGCTTGCGCGGCGCGGCTCCGGCGCCGCCCAAGCTCTGCTCGACGAGGTCTGGCGGAGTCGCGATCCAGGTCCCGGAGCGCCGGGCGCGTCTTTGCTGGTCGCCCGCGGCGAGCTGCGTCTCGAGAGCGGCCGGCACGCCGAGGCGAGGCACGACTTCATCGCCGCGAGCGAACGGGTGCGCTGGCTTCCCTACGCGAACCCCGAGGTGCTGGGTTGGCGCACCGGACTCGCCCTTGCCGAAGACGCGCTCGGCAACGGAGAGGAGGCGCAACGGCTGGCGCGGGAGGCGCTGCGGCTCGCCCGCGAGGCCGGCGGCTCGCGCGGGATCGGGATTGCCCAGCGGGTGCTGGGGACGGTGAGCGCCGGCGAGGAGGGGATCGAGTTGCTGCGCGAGGCGAGCGAGACTCTCGCCGGAACCCGGGCCCGCCTGCAGCACGCCGAGGCGCTGGCAGGACTGGGCGCCGCCCTACGCCGGGCCAACCGCCGCAAGGATGCGCGCGAGCCGCTGCGTGAGGCTCTTGACCTCGCTCATCGGTGCGGCGCGGCGCCGCTCGAGCAGCGCGCCCGCACCGAGCTGGCGGCGACCGGGGCGCGGCCACGCAAGGCCGTCCTCACCGGCGTCGAGTCGCTTACCCCGAGCGAGCTGCGAGTCGCGCGCATGGCTGCCGAGGGAATGACCAACCGCGAGATCGCCCAGAGCCTCTTCGTCACCGCGAAGACGGTCGAGACCCACCTGCGCCACGCCTACCAGAAGCTCGACGTCGCGCGGCGCACCGAGCTCATGGCTGCCCTCGGCGACGGCACAGTCATCTGACAATCGTTCGGGCTTGACGAGCCGGCGGTCGACCCGTTTCGCTGCCGGAGCGAAGACGTCGCGGCGCGGGTGGAGGCCCTCATATGCTCGCTGCGAGCTCCGTCCGTCGGCGGTCGCGCAGGACAAAGGGCTGGACCTTGCCGCTGGGCGTGCGCGGGAGCGCGTTGACGAAGTGGACCAGGCGCGGGTACGCGTGGGCGGCGAATTGGGCCTTGACGTGCTGCTGGAGCTCGGCCGTAAGGGCGTCGGAGGCCTCCACGCCCGGGCGGAGGGTCGTACAGGTTCTTACGGCCTCTTACGGCTTTCTCATAAGATGCCGTAAGAACTGGTACGTCTTCTGTGCACGTGGCGCGGAACCCCTACCAGCCGGGCGTCGGTACCACCCCGCCCTACCTGGCCGACCGCGAGCAGCAGCTGCAGCGGTTCCGCGGCTACCTGCGTGACTTCCCCGATAAGCGCCGCAACGTCCGCCTCAGCGGCCTGCGTGGCGTAGGCAAGACCGTGCTGCTCAAGGAGTTCCGCGACGCGGCCCGCGAGCGCGACTGGGTCGTCATTCGCCGTGACCTCACTGCCCGGCTGCGCCAGGACGATGCCTTCGCCACCGCGATCGCCGATGACCTCGACACGGCGATCCGTGCCTTTTCCAACATGGCCAAGCTGCGCGCCCTGCTCGCAAGCGCGCGCGCAGAGCTGTTGGGGAGATCACCGTCGGCTTGCCAGGGGGGACGAGCATCAGCGTCAAGCCAGGGACCTCGCGAAGCGGCGCGTCCGTCCTCGAGGATCGTCTCGGTGAGGCCCTGATCCAGGTCGGGCGTCTCGCCGCCAAGGCCGGGCGCGGCGTCGCCTTCCTCTACGACGAGGCGCACACCCTGCATGACCAGCCGCGGCAGCATCAGTATCCCCTCGGCGCGCTGCTTGGCGCCTTCGTCGAAGCCCAGGATCAAGAGGAACCACCGCTGCCGGTGATGCTCGTCGTCTCGGGCCTGCCGCCACTCGTTCAGAACCTGCAGGCAGCGCGAAGCCACGCCGAGCGGCTCTTTCGCGTCGAGGAGCTCGGCAACCTTGCCCTCGAGCCCATGAGCCAGAGCGAGCCAAGCCCCGCTGCGCTCGCGCTGATACGACCAGCTGCCGACACCGGCATCCCGTTCGAGCCAGATGTCGCACAGCAGGTCGCCTCCGACGTCGACGGGTACCCCTACTTCATCCAGAAGTACGGCGAGGCCCTTTGGGATGCAGCCGACGCGGCCAACCTCGACTCAATCACCGCCAAGCTCTACGCAAGCACCCGCTCACGCGTGCAGGATGCTCCCGATGCCGAGTTCTTCGAGAACCGCTACCTCGACGCTCCGCGCGCCGACCAGCTTACGCTCCGTGTCGCCGCCGACCTCGGCGGCGAGCGGTTCGAGATCGCAAAGCTCACTTCTCAGTTCCAAAGCCGCAACGCCAACGCCACCCAGCAGAGCGTCAACCGGCTGCTGAAGAGCAACCACGTATACCGGGTCAGCCAGGGCATCTACGCCTATACCGCGCCGCTGTTTGGCGACTTCGTGCGGCGCACCTACCCCCGCCAGGCGTCGGATCGATGACGCCCGGTAGCCGCGAGCTCCGCCCGTCGGCGGTCGCGCAGGACGAAGCGCTGGACCTTGCCGCTGGGCGTGCGCGGGAGCGCGTCGACGAAGTGCACGACGCGCGGATACGCGTGGGCGGCGAATCGGGCCTTGACGTGCTGTTGGAGCTCGGCCACGAGCGCGTCGGAGGCGTCCGCACCCGGGCGGAGGGTGACGAACGCCTCGATCACCTCGCCGCGGAGCTCGTCGGGCACACCGACGACGGCCGCCTCGGCCACGTCGGGGTGCTCGCCGAGGACGCTCTCCACCTCGAAGGGCCCGATCCGGTAGCCGCCCATGATGATCACGTCGTCGTCTCGCGAGGAGAAGAAGAAGTAGCCGTCGTCGTCGCGGCTGGCGGTATCGCCGGTGATGTACCAGCGCCCGTCCGGGGGGATGCGTTCGGCGGTACTCTCGGGCGCTTCGTGGTAGCCGGTGAACGGCATCGCCGGGCTGTTGGGGATGTCGATCGCGACGCGGCCGAGCTCGCCGGCGGGCGCGATCTCCTCGCTGTCCTCGCGTAGGACCTCGACGGTCCAGCCCGGCATCGACGTGCCCATCGAACCGGCCTTGAGCGGGCGGCGGATCTCGGGATGCCAGCCGTTGGCGACCACCATGCCCAGCTCGGTCTGGCCGTAGTGGTCGCGGATCTCGACACCGAGCGCCTCCCGGGCCCACTCGAGGGTGTCCGGATCGAGTGGCTCTCCGGCGCTGGACAGGCAGCGCAGCGCCAGTCCCTTGGGCACTTCCGCACCGGCCGCGCGCAGCGCACGATAGGCGGTGGGGGCGGCGGCGAAGTTGGTGACCTCGAAGCGCTCGAGCACCCGCCACGTGAGCGCCGGATCGAAGGCGGCCGTCAGCAGAGTCGTCGTGTGCCCGGCCGCCAGCGGGGCGACGATCGCGCAGTAAAGCCCGTATGCCCAGCCCGGGTCGGCGGGACACCAGTAGACGTCGTCCTCGACGACGCCGAGGCCGTACTCGAGGTACAGCCGCAGCCCGGCGATCATGTTCACGGGCTCGGGAACACCCTTCGGCATTCCGGTCGTTCCGGACGTGAAGATCAGGACGAACGGGTCATCGCCCCCCACGGCCTCGGCAGAAATGCCTGCGGGGTGTGTCTCCATCAGCTCGGCGACGGTGAGGTCGCCGACGCGGGCCCGATCGCCCGCGGTGACGATCCGGCAGCCGGCGCCGACCGCGTCGAGCTTCTCGCGCTGGTCTGGATCGACGACGACGACCTTCGCGGCGCTGGACTCCAGACGCAACTCGATGGCAGGTGGGGCAAACGCCGTGAACAGCGGGACGTGAACCGCGCCCCGTCGCCAGATCCCCAGCAAGACAGCTACAAGGTCTGACGACTTACCCATCAGGGTTGCGACGCGGTCGCCCGGCCCGATGCCGAGATCGGCCAGCCCGGCGGCGAAACGCTCGGAGCGCTCTTTCAGCTCCCCGTAGGACACCTCGCGCGTGCTCAGGTCCGCCTCGACGATCCGGAGAGCGACATCTCCTTCCGGGTGGTCATCGCACAAGACACTGGCAAGGCAGACGCTCGGCCCCCCGTAGAGATCCAGCAGCTCCCGAAGGCGCCGCTCCCCACTCGGTACATCCAACGGCTGCTCGCCGTCAACTGGATGTGTCACGGACATCGTGATTCTCCCCTCGTCGATGGTGTCACCGAGTAGGCGTGAATCGCCGCTGAACCGCTGGTTCAAATGCCCTGAACCGGGCATTTGGGATGGTTGAATGCAGGAATGCCGGCGGGCGGAATAATCACGAGCGCGGAGCTCATCCGCGAGGGCGAGTACTGGACGGTGGCCTTCGCTGGCCGTGAGCTACGGGTACGCGATTCCAAGGGGATGGGCTACCTCGCAGAGCTCCTCGCCCATCCGGAGCGGGAGATCGAAGTCCTCGCGCTCGCCGGCGGCAGGTCGGCCGAGCGGGCATCGCCAGCCGAAGTCGCCGACGCGGGGCTGACGCCCTCCTCCGGCTTCGACGGGGATCCGCTGCTGGACGAGCAGGCAAAGCGCGCCTACCGGGAGCGCTTGGAGGATCTGCAGAGCGAGATCGACGAGGCGGACGCCTTCAACGATCCCGAGCGCGCCACGCGCGCTCGGGCGCAGTATGAGGCGATTGTCGACGAGCTGGCGGGGGCAGTCGGACTCGGTCGTCGCGACCGCCGGACGGGTACCGCCGGGGAGCGGGCGCGTCTCAACGTGACGCGGGCCATCCGCAGCGCGATCGCCCGGGTGGCCGAGCACGACGGGGCGCTTGGGGAGCACCTGTCGGCTTGCGTGCACACCGGTCGCGTGTGCGTGTACCGACCGGACCGTCAGGCCCCGGTCGCCTGGGCCGTCAACACACGACCGGCGCCCGGCCGGGGTCCACGTCGCCCGCCGGTACCCGACACGCGCTATGCGAGGAACGGCGAGGTCAGCATCGCCTACCAGGTCGTCGGCGAGGGCCCGATCGACCTCGTCCTCGTCAACGGCCTGGCGGCCCACCTGGATCTGCTCTGGGCCGACCCCGAGTCGACGGCCTTCCTGCGCAGGCTCGCGTCGTTTTCCCGCCTCATGCTGTTCGACAAGCCGGGGACCGGGCTGTCGGACCCGGTGGCGGGAGCGCCGTCGCTCGAGCAGCGGATGGGTGACGTCCGGGCGGTGATGGACGCGGCGGGCTCCCGACGCGCTGCGCTGATCGGTTATTCGGAGGGCGGCATGGCGAGCGCGATGTTCGCTGCAACCTACCCCGAGCGCACCGCAGGGCTGGTCCTGCTCAACTCGGCCGCCAAGTCGAAAACAGGGCCCGAGTTCCAGGCGGCGTACGGTCGCTTCTGGTGGGTTCTGGACGAGATCGCCGCCAAGCGCTGGGGCGAGGGTGCGTTCATCCTCGAGCTCGCGCCGAGATGGGCGGGCAGCGAGCTGCGCCGACGCACGGCCGCCGTCGCCGAGCGCGCCTGCGCGAGCCCCGGCATGGTGCGCGCGATGACCGAGGCGCTGCGCGAGTACGACGCGCGATCGGTCCTGTCGACGATCAGCGCTCCAACGCTGGTGATTCACGCGACCGAGGACAAGCTCGTCGCGGTCGAGCTCGGCCGTGATCTCGCCCAACGCATCCCCGGCGCCCGATTCGTCGAGGCCCCCAGCGTCGATCACCTCTTCTTCGTCGGAGAGTGGGAGCCGATCGCGTCCGAGATCGAGGAGTTCCTTGCAGCCGAGCTCCCCGAGCCGGAGGTAGGGCGCCTGCTCCAAACAGTGCTCTGCACCGACGTCGTGCATCCGGTCGCCGAGGAGCGCCACGAGCAGGTCGCGCGAGAAGAGCTCGAGCGCTTCGGCGGTCGTCCGATCGAGAATCCGGGGAACGGTCTGCTGGCCGCATTCGATGGGCCCAGCCGTGCGGTCCGCTGTGCGCGGGCTATCGCCGACGAGCTTCGGCGGCGCGGGCACGAAGTCAGAGCCGGAATCCACACGGGTGAGTGCAAACCCGTCGGCGAGAACCTCGGGGGCATCACGGTTCACATCGGCGCTCAGATCTGCGCACTTGCCGAGCCATCCGAGGTGCTGGCTTCGCAGACGGTCTGCGACCTGGTCGCAGGATCGGGCATCGAGTTCCACAATCGAGGCGAGCACAGCCTCGAAGGAAGCCCCGAGGAGTGGCAGCTGTACGCCGTGGCCGCCGACCAACCGACGGATACCCGGCCGGCTGACAGCGTCGACCATCGCACGGCGGCGCTCACGCCCGGCCCCCGGGACACGATGACCCAGATCGACCGGGTGGCGCTCGCACTCGCCAAGCATGCGCCGGCCGCCGCCCGACTCGTGTTTCGCGTTAGCCGCGGGTCTCGCTGACTGGACCCCCTCGTCGACGAAGCAGGGCTCCAGGAGCGCGCTGCCGTCGGCAGCGCTATCGAGGGTGCCGCGTAGGATGAGCTTCATGCCGCCCAACACCACCCGTGTCGCAGCGTCGGCCAGTCAGGCGTTCGAGGCCGCACTCGAGGTGGTCGGCGGTGTGGCGCCGGAGGTGGCCACCGCGATCCGCAGCGAACTCGAGGACCAGCGACACGCGCTGAAGCTGATCGCGAGCGAGAACTACAGCTCGCTGGCCGTCCAGTTGGCAATGGGCCAGTGGATGACCGACAAGTACGCCGAGGGTGCCACGGGCAAGCGCTGGTACGCAGGCTGCGAGAACGTCGACACGGTCGAGGGCGCCGCGGCGTCGCTGGCGCAGGAGCTGTTCGGGGCCGACCACGCGTACGTGCAGCCGCACAGCGGTGCCGATGCCAACCTCGTCGCCTTCTCGGCGATCCTCGCCGAGCGTGTCGAGAAGCCGTTCCTCGATGAGCAGGGGGTGCGGGACACGCGGCTCCTGCCGGAGGAGCAGTGGGAGGCGTTGCGCCAGCGTCTCGTCAACCAGCGCATGCTCGCGATGGAGTTGACCTCCGGCGGCCACCTGACGCATGGCATGCGGGCCAACCTGTCCGCCAAACTCTTCGCGGTCGTCCCCTACGGCGTGGACCCGGAGTCGGGATTGATCGACTACGACCGGGTGCGCGAGCTGGCGCTGGAGACCCGTCCGCTGCTGATTCTCGCGGGCCACAGCTCCTACCCCCGCAAGATCGACTTCCGTCGCTTTCGCGAGATCGCCGATGAGGTCGGCGCCGTGTTCATGGTCGACATGGCCCACTTCGCGGGTCTCGTGGCCGGCGGCGTCTTCCAGGACGAGTTCGACCCGGTTCCCTACGCCCACATCGTCACGTCGACGACGCACAAGACGCTGCGCGGCCCCCGCGGCGGTCTCGTGCTGTGCACCGATGAGTTCGCGGACGCCGTCGACCGGGGGTGCCCGATGATCCTCGGCGGCCCGCTGCCCCATGTGATGGCGGCGAAGGCGGTGGCTTTCCACGAAGCGCTCGCCCCGTCGTTCCGCGACTACGCGGCGGCGATCGTCGCCAACGCGCGCGCGCTGGCCGAGGCGCTCGTGGCCCGTGGCGAGGTGCTGCAGACCGGCGGGACCGACAACCATCTGCTGCTCGTGGACGTGCGCCAGCACGGCCTCAACGGGCGCCAGGCGGAGGCGGCGCTGCGCCAGTGCGACATCGTGCTCAACCGCAACGTCCTGCCGTACGACCCGAACGGCCCGTGGTTCACCAGCGGCATCCGGCTCGGAACCCCCGCTCTGACCACGCGCGGCTTCGGCGAGGAGGAGATGGGCCGGATCGCCGAGCTGATCGGCATCGTCCTCGGATCGGCAGGGCCGATCGAGGACGTTCGAGGGAAGCCGGAGCTTCCGGGCGCGTTGGTCGACGAGGTCCGCACGGCCGTCGAGGAGCTCACGGCGGCGTACCCGCTGTATCCCGATCTCGTCATCTGACCCGCCGGCTCCCGTTGACCCTCCGGCCGAAGCCAGACCGAGGAGCCAGATCCGAAGTTTGGGGACCCTACTTCGCCCCTGCCCCGACCGAGGCTTCGGCTTGGTAGCGCCCCGAAAGTCAGCCGTCCTCTCCGATGGAGGCCACGATGTCCTTGACCAGCAGCTGGAGATTCATGGGGTCGGTCCGCGACGGCTCGAAGCCGTGGTGCGCGTAGAAGTCTCGGGCCGATTCGCTGAGCGCGTGCACGAGCATGACGCGAATCCCAAGCTCTGCCGCCGCCGCGAGGGTACGCGCCATCGCGTCGCGCAGCAGGAACGATCCGAGGCCGCGACCCTGGACGCTCCGATCGACGGCCAACCGCGCCAGCAGGACTGCCGGGATCGGATGGCGTGGCATCCCGCGGCGTGCCCGGGGGCTTGCCTCGCGTCGGCTCACCGAGGCAGCGCAGAGGGCGTGGTAGCCGACCACCCGACCCTGCTCGGCGTCTTCGATGACATAGGTCCGGGCTGAGCCGGACGCCGCAGCGGTGCGGGCGTGCTTGGGCAGCCAGGCATTCAGCGAGTCCACACCGCAATCGAAGCCACTCAGCGGGCGATCCGGCCCCAGTGGCTCCGGGTCGCTGAAGCGCGTCACGTTTCGCCCTACTCAGGGCGCGGACGAGCGAATAGCCTTGCCAGCTCCGGGCGAGCCTCGGCGGGGCGATCGAGCGCCGCGGCAAACGCTCGCCAATCCGTGTCGCTCAGGGCAAAGTGCGTGCGATCGGCCAACAGTCGCTCTGCGCGCTCACGGCCGCTCTCGACCAGGAATTCGGTCAAGGACTCCTCGTGCAGAGACCCGGCTCGCTCGAACAGCTCCTTGTCTTCGGCGGCGATACGCAGATGGACCCGCGCCGTCTTGGTCGTAGGCATGTGGCAAGTGTACACACGCTCCTGCAATCCGCAGTGCGGGCGGAGGGACTTGAACCCCCACGGGCCGAAGCCCACCAGGACCTAAACCTGGCGCGTATGCCAATTCCGCCACGCCCGCGTGGCTGCCCTGTTCGGGCTTAACGCGCGACCAATGCCGCGTCGTCGCTCCTAGATTCTATGATCGTCGCGTGGCGGTTGGAGAGGTCAGGCCCGGCTATGAACTGTGGCGGCCGAATCGGGAGAAGGCCGAGTCGATCACGACCAAGCTCGTGCTCGCCTTCCTGCTCGCGGCGACGGCGGCGATCGCGGCCCTGGTGACGATCGCCGGCTTCTCGCTGATGACCGGCGGCAGCGGCATGGGGATCGCCTGCCTGATCTTCGCGGTGCTCTACGCGTTCTTCGCCTTCCTCGTGGCGCGCTGGAGCCGCGGCATCCTCCCGGTGGCCGCCGCCCTCTCGATGATCCTGGCGATCTTCTGCGCGGTCGGCGCCGACAGCTGGTTCGCCCGCGACAAGGCCGGCTTCGAGGAGGCGCTGATCCCGGTGCCGCTGATCGGCCTGCTCGTGATCGTCCTGGTGATCCTGCAGCTGATCACGATCGCGATCTCCCTCTACGCCTTCAACCAGAACTGGCACGTAGAGGAGGAGCGCCCGATCGGCTCGGGCGAGGACTATGGCGCCGGCGCCTCGCCCGAGGGCGGCGCACCGCTGCCGGCCTGAGTTCCCTCGGGCCTGCGTTGCGCGGTCGCCATCTCCACCGAAAGGCGGTTGAAATGACGACCGCGGGTGGATGCCGGAGGCGGGAGTCGAACCCGCACGCCCTTTCGAGCAATTGATTTTGAATCAATCATGTCTGCCGTTCCATCACTCCGGCGCAGCTCAAACGATAGACGGAATTCGAGGACGATCTTAATCGTCTCCCGAGCCTGACTAGACTCCCACCGCGCCATGCGCATCCACCACCTCAACTGCGGATCGTTCTGCCCACACGGGAGGCGGCTGATCAACGGGGACGGGGGGCTGCTCGAGCGGGCCTCGGTCGTCTGCCACTGCCTGGCGATCGAGGCAGGGGACGGGCTGGTGCTCGCCGACACCGGCTTCGGCATGGAGGACGCGCGCAACCCGAGGCAGCTCGGCGCCGCGTTCCGGCTGTTGATGGAGCCGCGGCCGGAAATCGGCACCACCGCGCTCAAGCAGATCGAGGCGCTCGGATTCGCCGCCGGCGACGTCAAGCACATCGTCACCACCCACCTCGACCTCGACCACGCCGGCGGGCTGCCGGACTTTCCCGAGGCCGAGGTCCACGTCTTCGCGCCGGAGCTGCAGGCCGCGCTCCGCCCCACCCTGCGCGAACGCACCCGCTACATCGGCGGGGCCCACTGGAAGCACAAGCCGCGCTGGGTCGAACACCCCGCCGGCGGCGACGAGTGGTTCGGCTTCTCGAGCATTCGCATCCTGCCGGGCCTCAGCACCGAGGTGCTGCTGGTGCCGCTGGTCGGACACTCGCGCGGCCACACCGGGGTCGCGGTAAAGACCGGCGAGGGCTGGCTGCTGCACTGCGGCGACGCCTACTTCAGCCACGGCGAGATCGCCACGCCGCCGAGCTGCCCGCCGGTGCTGCGCCTCTTCCAGGCCCTGATGGCCAGCGACGGCGCCGCGCGCAGGAGCAACCAGGAGCGCCTGCGCGAGCTGGCCCGCACCCACGGCGACGAGGTGAAGCTCTTCTGCGCCCACGACCCGCGCGAGCTCGAGCTTGCGCAGGCGAGGGCCGCCGGCGTCGCCGCGGCAGTGTGAGCGGCGCGGCGCCCGAGAAGCTCTGGGAGCCTTCGGCCGAGCTGGTCGAGCGCTCGCGGCTGCGCGAGTACATGCGCTGGCTGGAGGCCGAGCGGGGGCTGCGCTTCGAGACCTACGACGAGCTCTGGCGCTGGTCGACGACCGACCTCGCGGCCTTCTGGTCCTCGATCTGGGACTTCTTCGGCGTCCAGTCCACAAACCGCTACCTCCAGGTGCTCCCCAAACGCGAGATGCCCGGCGCCGAATGGTTCCGCGGCGCCCACCTCAACTACGCCGAGCACCTCTTCGCCGGCAAGGACGACGCCGAGGCGGCGATCCTGCACGCCTCCGAGCTGCGCGAGCTCAGCGAGTTGAGCTGGGGGGAGCTGCGCGCCCAGGTCGCCGCCACCGCCGCCGGCCTGCGCGGCCTCGGCGTCGAGCGCGGCGACCGCGTCGTCGCCTACATGCCCAACGTCCCCGAGGCGATCGTCGCCTTCCTCGCCACCGCGAGCATCGGCGCGACCTGGTCGAGCTGCTCGCCCGACTTCGGCCCCGCCAGCGTGATCGACCGCTTCGCCCAGATCGAGCCCAGGGTGCTCTTCGCGGTCGACGGCTATCGCTACGGCGGCAAGGACTTCGACCGGCGGGAGACGCTCGCCGAGCTGCAGGAGGCGATGCCGAGCCTGGCGCGCACGGTCGTCCTCCCCTACCTCGACCCCGCGCCGGAGCTCGCCGCGCTGCGCGACGCGATGCCCTGGGAGGAGCTGCTCGCCGCCGGCAAGGGCGCCGACCTTGAATTCGAGCGCGTCCCCTTCGACCACCCGCTCTGGGTCCTCTACTCCTCCGGCACCACCGGCCTGCCGAAGGCGATCGTCCAGTCGCAGGGCGGCATCCTGCTCGAGCACCTGAAGAAGCTCAACCTCCACGTCGACGCCCACCCCGGCGACCGCCTCTTCTGGTTCACCACGACCGGCTGGATGATGTGGAACTTCCTCGTCTCGGGGCTGCTGACGCGCGCCGCGATCGTCCTCTACGACGGCAATCCCGGCCACCCCGACATGGGCGTGCTCTGGGACCTCGCCGAGCGCGCCGGGGTGACGATGTTCGGGACCAGCGCCTCCTACATCGCCGCCTGCATGAAGGCCGGGGTCGAGCCGGGCGCGGGCCGCGACCTCAGCCGCCTGGGCGCGGTCGGCTCGACCGGCTCCCCCCTCTCCCCCGAGGGCTTCGACTGGATCTACGAGCACCTCGGCGCCGGCACCTGGCTCTTCTCGACCAGCGGCGGCACCGACCTCTGCACCGCCTTCGTCGGCGGCTGCGCCCTGCTGCCCGTCTACCGCGGCGAGCTGCAGGGCCGGGCCCTCGGCGCCGCGGTCGAGGCCTGGGACGAAGACGGCAACTCCGTGATCGACGAGGTCGGCGAGCTGGTCGTCACCGAGCCGATGCCCTCGATGCCGGTCTTCTTCTGGGGGGACGACGAGCGGCAGAGCCGCTACCGGGCCAGCTACTTCGAGCGCTACCCCGGCGTCTGGCGCCACGGCGACTGGATCGAGATCACCTCGCGCGGCACCGCCGTCATCTACGGCCGCTCGGACTCGACGATCAACCGCTCCGGCGTACGCATGGGGACGAGCGAGATCTACCGCGCCGTGCTCGGCATCGACGAGATCGTCGACGCGCTGGTCGTCGACGTGCCCCGACCCGGCACCGAGGGCTGGATGCCGCTGTTCGTCGTCCTGCGCGAGGGGGCCGAGCTCGACGACGAGCTGCGTCGCGAGATCGCCCGCCGCGTGCGCACACAGTGCTCCCCGCGCCACGTCCCCGACGAGGTCTTCGCGATCGCCGAGGTCCCCCGCACGCTGAGCGGCAAGGCGCTCGAGGTGCCGGTCAAGCGGATCCTGATGGGGACGCCGCCCGAGCAGGCCGCCAGCCGCGACTCCCTCGCCAACCCCGCCGCGCTCGACTGGTTCACGGAGTTCGCCGCCTCAATGTAGCGGCGCCGAGGGCCAGCAGGAGCAGCGTCGCGCCGGCGATCACGCAGACGTCCAGCGCCCCGCGCGGGCCCAGCGATCCCGTCGTCGTGACGTTGCTCAGCGCCTCGAAGGCGTAGGTGAGCGGCATCGTGTCGGAGATCACCTGGAGCACGCCGGCCATCTGGTCTCGGGCGACGAAGAGGCCGCAGAGCAGCAGCTGGGGGAAGACGATCGCCGGCATGAACTGGACCGCCTGGAACTCGGTGCGGGCGAAGGCGCTGACGAAGAGGCCGAGCGACATCCCCAGCAGCGCGTTGCCGACCGCCAGAGCGACGACCGCCGCGGTCGAGCCGGCGACCTCGAGCCCGAGCAGGCCGAAGGCGACGGCGCTGGTCACCGTCGCCTGCACGACGGCGACCATGGCGAAGGCGATCCCGTAGCCGAAGAGCAGGTCGAGCTTGGCCAGCGGCAGCGACATCAGCCGCTCCAGCGTCCCGGTCGTGCGCTCGCGCAGCATCGTGATCGAGGTGACGACGAACATCGTGCTGAAGGGGAAGAGCCCGACCAGCGGCCCGCCGACGTGCTGGAACGTCTCCGGGTCCTGCTGGAAGGCGCCCTTGAGCAGGCTGAGCAGGAAGGGCGGCACCGCCAGCAGCAGCGCGATCGTGCGCGGGTCGCGGCGCAGCTGGGTCAGCACCCGCAGCGCCGTCGCCCAGGTGACGCGGGCGCTCATAGGAGCACCGCCTCCTTCCGGTGCGCTTTATCCCCGTATATTGGGGGAAAGGCGCACCGGAAGGTCATCGGCTCGCCTCGATCAGGGCGAGGAAGGCCTCGTCGAGCTCGTGGCGCCCGGTCCGCTCGCGCAGCCGCGCGGGGGATTCCGCCGCGAGCAGGTCGCCGTCGCGCATCAGCAGCAGCTCGTCGCAGTGCTCGGCCTCCTCCATCACGTGGCTGGAGACGAGCAGGGTCTTGCCGGTAGCCGCCAGCGAGCGGAAGGTCGCCCAGAGGTCGCGGCGCAGGACCGGGTCGAGGCCGACCGTCGGCTCGTCGAGGACCAGCACGTCGGGCTCGCCGAGCAGCGCCGTCGCCAACGAGGCCCTGGCGCTCTGGCCGCCGGAGAGGCTGGAGACGACCTGGTCGGCCTGCTCGCCGAGGGCGACGGTCGCGATCGTCGCCTCGATCCGCTCGTGGGGAACCCCCAGCACCCGGGCGAAGTAGCGCAGGTTCTCGCGCACGCTGAGGTCGCGGTAGACCGAGGGCGCCTGGGTGACGTAGCCGACCCGAGAGCGCAGATCGGCCGCGCCGGCGGGCCGGCCGACCACGGCCACCCGGCCCGACTCGACGATCTGCACGCCGACGATCGCCCGCATCAGCGTCGTCTTGCCGCAGCCGCTGGGGCCGAGCAGGCCGGTCACCCGGCCCGACGCCACGGCGAAGCTCAGGCCGTGCAGGACCTCACGCCCGCCGCGGCGGACCACAAGATCGTCGACGTCGATCGCCGGGCCGGGCTCCACGGACGGCAGGGTATTCGCCTACGCGGGCGTCACCGGGTTGCGGCGCTCGGCGAAGGAGCGGTCCTTGCTCGCCGCCAGGGCGAAGCGCTTGATCAGGTCGGCCCGCAGGTCGGCGGGCTCGACCACCGCGTCGACGACCAGCTCGGAGGCGAGATGGAGGATGTCGATGTCCTCCGCGTACTCCTCGCGCTTCTGTGCCACGAACGCCTCCCGCTCCGCCTCGTCCTCGATCGCCTGGATCTGGTTGTAGAAGACGGCGTTGATCGCCGCCTGCGGGCCCATCACCGCGATCGAGGCGCTGGGCAGGGCGATGCAGCAGTCCGGCTCGAAGGCCGGCCCGGCCATCGCGTAGAGCCCGGCACCGTAGGCCTTGCGCACGATCACCGAGATCTTCGGCACGGTCGCTTCGGAGACGGCGCTGATCGTCTTCGCGCCGTGGCGGATGATCCCCTGGCGCTCGACCGCGGTGCCGATCATGAAACCGGGCACGTCGGCGAGGAAGAGCAGCGGCACGTTGAACGCGTTGCAGGTCTGGATGAAGCGCGCCGCCTTGTCGGCGGAGTTGACGAAGAGGACGCCGCCGGTGTGCTTGGGCTGGTTGGCGACGATCCCGATCGCGCGCCCGTCGAGACGGCCGTAGCCGACGATCAGCTCCTTCGCCCAGCGCCTGTGCACGGGCAGGAAGCTGCCGGCGTCGAGCAGCGAGTCGAGCAGCAGCTGCATGTCGAAGGGCCGGTTCTCGTCGGGCGGGAGGATCTCGGCAATCGGCGTGTCGGAGGCCGGCTCGGCAGCGGGCGCGGCGGGCGGCTGCTCGCGCCAGCTGCCGGGCATGAACGAGAGGTAGCGCTTGGCGAGGTCGATCGCCTCCTCGTCCGTCTTGACCAGGAAGTGGCCGCAGCCGGAGACGCCGGTGTGCATCTTGGCCCCGCCCATCTCCTCCAGGCTGACCTTCTCGCCGATCACCATCTCCGCCATCCGCGGCGATCCCAGGTACATCGAGGCGTTGCCGTCGCGCATGATCACCACGTCGCAGAAGGCCGGGATGTAGGCGCCGCCGGCGGCGCTCGGCCCGAACAGCAGGCAGACCTGCGGCACCTGGCCGGAGAGCCGCACCTCGTTGTGGAAGATGCGCCCGGCGCCGCGGCGGCCGGGGAACATCTGCACCTGGTCGGTGATCCGCGCCCCGGCCGAGTCGACCAGGTAGAGGATCGGCACCTGCAGGGAGAGCGCCCGCTCCTGGATGCGGAGGATCTTCTCGACCGTCTTCGGCCCCCAGGAGCCGGCCTTGACCGTGGGGTCGTTGGCCATCAGCGCGACGCGGCGGCCGTCGATCGCGGCCAGGCCGGTGACGACGCCGTCGGCGCCGAGACCCTCCTTCTCCCAGTTCGCCAGCGCCGCCTCCTCGGCGAAGGAGCCGGGATCGACGAGCCGGGCGACCCGCTCGCGGACGGGTAGCTTGCCCTGCTCGGCGGTCTTCTTGTGGTGGCGCTGCGGCCCGCCCGCCAGGGCCGCCTCGAGCGCTTCATGGAAGTCGGACATGGCCGCGGAGCCTATCCGTGGTGCGGCTGGCGAGCGCCGGACCAAGCGGGGCAAGGACGCAGGGAGACCGAATAGCAGCGCTATTCGGTTGACTGAGGACGCCGCACCGCGCCGTGTCCGCCGCCGCCAGACGCGCCACGGTGCCAGTCCACGGGGCCGGCCCGCAGGACATGCGAGCCGAGCGGGCGACCCAGCGCCTTCTGGGCGGCACGGGCGGCATCGACCAGCGCCGGCAGGTCGACCCCGGTCTGCACCCCCATCTCGTGCAGCATCGAGACCACGTCCTCGGTGGCGACGTTGCCGGTCGCCCCGGGCGGGACCGGGCAGCCGCCCAGCTCGCCGAAGCTCGACTCGAAGGAGTCGATGCCCGCCTCCAGCGCCGCCAGCACGTTGGCCAGGCCCTGCCCGCGCGTGTTGTGGAAATGGGCGGTCAGCTCCACCCCGGTCAGCAGCTCACGGGCCGCGGCGACGAACTCGCCGATCTGGCGCGGGTTGGCCATCCCGGTCGTGTCGCCGAAGCCGATCTCGCCGCAGCCGGCGACGACCAGCCTTTCGGCGATGTCGAGGACGTGCTGGAGCGGCACCTCGCCCTCATAAGGGCAGCCGAAGGAGACCGAGATCACGCCCTCGCAGCGCAGGCCCTCCTCGCGCGCGGTCGCCAGCGCTGGTTCCAGACCGACGAGCGACTCCTCGATCGTCCGGTTGACGTTCTTGCGGTTGTGGGTCTCGGATGCCGAGACGAAGACGTTGACCTCGTCGAAGCGGTCGCGCAGCGCCAGCGCCCGCTCCAACCCGCGCTCGTTCGGGATCAGCACCGAGAAGGCAACGCCCTCGCGCCTCTCCACCCCCGCCAGAACCTCCTCGGCGTCTGAGAGTTGCGGGATCGCCTCGGGCCGCACGAACGAGGTCACCTCGATCCGCTTCAGCCCCGTCCCGGAGAGCATGTCGACGAGCCGGATCTTCTCCGCCGTCGGGATCGTCTCCGGCTCGTTCTGGAACCCGTCCCGAGGCCCGACCTCGCGAATGCGGACTGAGCTGGGCAGCGCGGTCATGACTCGGCAGCTTAGACAGGTTCTTAGGCGCTCTGCCTCGCTTCGATCCGGCGCACCACGGCAAGCAGGATGGAGTGCACATGTTGCCGTTCGTAGCGCACTTGCCAGTGGGTGAAGCGGAGCGGAATGAACCCGGCGGCGAGATGCGCCTGGTCGCGAATGCGGTCGCGCGCCTGCTGTGCGGGCGTGCGGTGGTAGCGCAGCCCATCGGTCTCGACCACGAGGTGAAGGTCGGGCCAGAGGAAATCGACTTTGAAGCCGTTCAGGCGCTGCCGCGTCAACGGCAAGGGCAGGCCCACCTTTCGAACCTGCGGTAGAAACCACCGCTCGAGTTCGGAGTCCGTCAATCGGAACGTCTGCCGATCGAGCAGCTGGCGCAACCGCGCCACGCCACGCGGACCGCGGTAGGCGTCGAGGGCCGTGCGCAGGGCCTCCGGGTCGGTCAGGTCGAGCCGATCGGCCTCGTTGACCGCCCGCTCGAGCTCACCGAGGCTGAGGGAGCAGGCGATGTCGATTAGCGTGCGCACCACGCGGGTCACGGGAATCCCATCGCGGATCGTCACGTCCGTGTCCCGCAGCGATCGCCGATGCGCCGTGATGGATCCCTGTCTACGACGAGAAACAGCGGGCGTTGACACCTCGATGCATCCCGGCCGCTCGGAGCGGATTCCCCAGAGCGCAGCGGCGCTGCCGTGGCTCAGAACCGCCCGCGGGCCGCAGGACCTGACAGCGGCCATCCAGTGACCTCGCTGTGTCAGTTCGGGCCTGCCCACGGCGTAGACCCCTACCCCCACCCGGCGCAGCCGACCCTTGACTATTCGGTGCTCGATCCCTCGCCGGCTGAGTCCGGCCTCGCGCAACTGCCAGCCAGCTATCACCCCGTGCTGGCGCCGAACCAACTCCCAGATCCCTGCGGCCGTCGAGCGGTCGATTTCCCACACCATGGTGTGGTTAAGTGACCAGTCGACCGAGATTCTCCCCCCTGGGGTCCTACACCATGCCGAGGCCGCCGCTTACGCCGAGGGTCTCGCCGGTGACGTAGGTGGCGTCATCGGAGACGAGGAAGGCTGCGGCAGCCGCTACCTCCTCGGGCTGGCCGAGGCGGCCCATCTGTGTGGCGGATTTCATCGTCTCGATCACTTTCTCGCCGATCTCGCCGAACTCCTTGGCTCCCATCAGCAGCGGGGTCTCGATCGGGCCGGGGGCGATCGAGTTGGCGGTGATCCCGTAGCGGGCGTTCTCGCGGGCGATCGCCTTCATGAAGGCGACGACGCCGCCCTTGGTCGCCGAGTAGACGGCGGAGCCCTTCGAGCCGACCCGGCCGGCCTCCGAGGAGATGCTGAGGATGCGGCCGTACTTCGCCTCCTGCATGCCGGGCAGAGCCGCATGGGTGCAGTTGAAGACGCCGACGAGGTTGATCGCGATCAGCCGCTGCCACTGCTCGGGGCTGGTGTAGGTGAAGAAGCCGAACTCGTCGGTGCCGGCGTTGTTGACGAGGATGTCGAGCGTGCCCATCGCCTCGACCGCGGCGCGGGCGGACTCAATATCGGTCACGTCGAGTTCGAGCGCGTGGCCGTTGGCCTCGCCCGCGACCCGCTCGGCGCCCTCGGCGTCGACGTCGCCGACCCACACCTCGGCGCCCTCGGCGGCCAGGCGCGCGGCGATCGCGGCGCCTATCCCGCTCGCCCCGCCGGTGACCAGCGCCTTTCGTCCCTCCAGCCGCATCGGCCGGGAGCATAGACTCACGCCCGTGAACGCGGAGCGACCGAGCGTCCATATCTGTCTCTTCGAGAGGGAGCGAAGCGTGATCCATTGATGTCTGTGGCGGACCTCCCCACCATCCCGATCGTCGGCGGCACCGGTGCGCTCGGCGCCGGCCTCGCCCTGCGCTGGGCCCGGGCCGGGGCCTCGATCGCGATCGGCTCGCGCTCGGCCGAGCGCGGCGAGGAGGCGGCGGCGAAGCTACGCGAGAAGGTGCCCGGCGCCGAGGTCGAGGGCCTGCTCAACGAGGAGGCCGCGAGCCGCGCCGAGATCGTCTTCCTCACGGTCCCCTTCCGCGCCCAGTCGGAGAACCTCAACAACCTGCGCGAGGCGCTGCAGCCGGGACAGATCCTGGTCGACTGCACGGTCCCGCTCGCCGCCGCGGTCAGCGGCAAGGCGACGCGCTCGCTCGGCGTCTGGCAGGGCAGCGCCGCCCAGCAGGCCCAGGAGATGGTCCCCGAGGGAGTCACCGTCGTCGCCGCCCTGCACACGATCGGCGCCCCGACGCTCGCCGATGCCAACTCCGTGCTGGGCGAGGACATCCTCGTCTGCGGCGACCGCAAGGCCGACAAGGCCCGGGTCGCCCGCCTGGTCGAGCTGATACCCGGGTTGCGCGCCGTCAACGCCGGACCGCTGGAGATGGCACGGATCGTCGAGCAGCTGACGCCGCTGTTGATCTCGGTCAACGTCCGCTACAAGGCCCACGCGGGGATCCAGCTGACCGGCCTCCCCGACGGCGACCACTGGGCATGAGCGCGGAGCGAGCAAGCGTGCATATCTGGTTCTTCGCGCAGCGAGCGAAGCGCGAACTGGGGGTCTAGCGGGGCCGTGAGGGTCGCGCTGCTGGCGGGCGGCACCGGGGGCGCCAAGCTGGCGGCCGGGATGCAGGAGGAGACCGGCTCCGACCTGGCGGTGATCGCCAACACCGGCGACGACATCGAGACGCTCGGCGTCCACGTCTCCCCCGATCCCGACCTCGTCACCTACTGGCTCAGCGGCGAGATCGACGAGGAGCGTGGCTGGGGACTGCGCGACGACAGCTTCACCGTCTTCGACCGGCTGGCCAAGCTCGGCGCACCGAGCTGGTTCGGCCTCTCCGACCGCGACCTCGCCGCCTGCCTCTACCGCCGCCAGTTCCTCGACGAGGGCGGCCGCCTAACCGACGCGCAGGCGCAGATCGCCCGCGCGCTGGGCGTCGAGGCGCGGGTGCTGCCGATGTGCGAGGCGCCGGTGCGGACAAAGGTCCTGACCGCGGCGGGAGCGCGCGCCCTGCAGGAGTACCTGATCGTCGATCGCGGCGAGCCGGAGGTGCACGGAGTCGAGCTTGACGGGATCGAGGCGGCCGAGCCGAGCGCCGAGGTGCTGGAGGCGCTGCGCTGGGCCGAGGCGATCGTGATCGGCCCCTCCAACCCGGTGATCAGCATCGGCCCGATCCTCGCGGTCCCGGGGATGACGGAGGCGATCACGGCGTCCGACTCGCCGGTCGTCGCGGTCAGCCCCTTCGTCGCCGGCCAGGTCGTCAAGGGCCCGACCGAGCGCTTCATGCAGGCGCTGGGCCGGCCATCGACCGCTGCCGGTGTCGCCTCGCTCTACGCCGGCCTGATCGACGCGATGGTCGTCGACGAGGGTGACCCGGACCCGCCCCCGGAGGAGATCCCGACGCTCGCGGTGCCGACGCTGATGGAGGGCGCGGCGGGACGAGCACGGCTGGCGCGCATCGTCCTCGACTACGCGGCTAGCCTGACCGAGGCTTGAACGCAACCGCAATCCTCCCGGTGAAGCGCTTCGGCGCCGCCAAGCAGCGGCTCGCCGCTGGGTTCGACGACGCACGCCGAGCCGCGGTCGTCGCGGCGATGCTCGGGGACGTGCTGGAGGCGATCGGCGAGGCTCGCCCGGTCGAGCGGACGATCGTCGTCACCAGCGAGCCGTCGGCCGCCGACCTGGCGACAGCCGCCGGCGTCGGGGTCCTCCCCGACCCCGACGAGGGCGGCCATTCCGGCGCGGCGCTGGCCGGCGTCGCCCGCGCGCAACAGCTCGGCGCCGGCTGCGTCGTACTCCTCCCCGGCGACTGCCCGCTGCTCGACCCGCGTGAGCTCGAACGCCTGCTCACCGGCATGCCCGAGCGGTTCGTGTCCGTCGTCCCCGACCGCCACGGGACCGGGACCAACGCGCTCGCCCTGGCACCGCCGGAGGCGATCCGCCCCGCCTTCGGCGAGGGCAGCTGCGCCCGCCACGTCGCCGCCGCCCGTGAGGCGGGCACGCCCTATGCGGTCGAGGAGCTGCCCTCGCTGGCGCTCGACCTCGACACCCCGGCCGACGTCGTCGCCCTCACCCGCGTGCTCGAAGCAGACGGCAAGCGGGGAAAGCGAACCGCGAAGGCGCTGGGGATATGAGCCTCCCAACCGTTCCGGTGCGCCTTATCCCCGTATATCCCGGCAAAGGACCACCGGAATGATTGAGGTGCGGGCGATACCTGTGCAGGGCTTGCCGGAGGTCGCAGCCGGTGACCCGCTCGGCAAGCTGATTGCCGCCGCTGCCGAGATCGAGCCCGGCGACGTGATCGTGGTCTCCCAGAAGGTCGTCTCCAAGGCCGAGGGCCGCGTACGCCATCTCTCCTCAGTGGTTCCCGGTGCCGAAGCCCGCAAGCTCGCCGCGGTGCTCGGCAAGGAGCCGGCCTTGGTTCAGCTGATCCTCGACGAGAGTCGCGAGGTCCTCCGCGCCGAGCGCGGCGTGCTGATCACCGAAACCCGCCACGGCTTCGTCTGCGCCAACGCAGGCATCGACACCTCCAACCTCCCCGACTCCGACACCGTCTGCCCGCTGCCGGAGGACCCCGATGCCTCGGCGCGTCACATCCGCGCGGAAATGAGCCGGGCAGTTGGAGAGGAGCCGGGGGTGGGCCTCTCCAGACAAAAGCGGGGAGTGTCTGGAGAGACCCACCCCCGGCTCCTTCCTACCCTCGGCGTAGTGATTGCGGACAGTTTTGGGAGGGCATGGCGACTAGGGCAAACCGAGGTGGCGATCGGCTGCGCCGGCCTCGTCCCTCTAGACGACTGGCGCGGCCGTGAAGACGCCAATGGCCACAAGCTCGAAGCAACCCTGATCGCCATTGCCGACGAGGCTGCCTCGACAGCTGATCTCGCCCGAAGCAAGGACAGCCGCGTCCCGGTCGTAGTCGTCCGCGGTCTAGACCGCTACGTCACCGCCGAGGACGGCCCGGGGGCCCAAGCTCTGCGTCGTCCTCGCGCAGACGACCTGTTCCGCTGAGGGCGATCCCGGCAGGGGTGGAACGTCTTGTACTTTTTCGTCAACCCCGCCCGAGCGCCCAGCCCAACCCCGATCCACCGAAAAAGTTAAGTGGAACCCCTGCCGGGATCGGCCTGTCAACCCACAACGCGAAGCACAGCCGCCCCCCTGAGGGCGCCGGTGCGAATCGAGTCGAGCGCCTCGTTCGCGGCCTCCAGCGGAAACACCTCGACCTCGGTCCGCACCGGCACCCGCGGCGCCAGGGCCATGAACTCCTCGCCGTCCTGCCTGGTCAGGTTGGCGACCGAGCCAAGCACGCGCTCGCCCCACAGCTCCGCATAGGGAAAGCTCGGAATGTCGCTCATGTGGATGCCGGCGCTGACGATCCGTGCGCCCTTGGCGCTGGCCCGCAGCGCCGTCGTCATCAGGGCGCCGACCGGGGCGAAGACGATCGCCCCGTCGATCTCCTCGGGCGGCGCCTCCTCCGAGGACCCCGCCCACTCCGCGCCCAGCTCGCGCGCGAACGCCTGGCCCTCCTCGTCGCCCTCACGGGTGAAGGCGAACACCCGCCGGCCCTGGTGCACCGCGACCTGACAGAGGATGTGGGCGGAGGCGCCGAAGCCGTAGAAGCCGATCCGCCCGGCGTCCCCGACCAGGCGCAGCGCCCGGTAGCCGATCAAACCCGCGCAGAGCAGCGGCGCCGCCTGCTCCGGGGGGTAGCCCTCGGGGATCGGGAAGCAGTAGCGCTCGTCGGCAACCGCCAGCTCCGCGTAGCCGCCGTCGAGGTCGTAGCCGGTGAAGCGTGCCCGGTCGCAGAGGTTCTCGCGCCCGCTCGTGCAGTAACGGCACTCGCCGCAGGTCCAGCCCAGCCAGGGGACGCCGACCCGGTCCCCGACCGCGAAGCGCTCGGCCCCCTCCCCGGCCTCGACCACCGTGCCGACGATCTGGTGCCCCGGCACCAAGGGCAACTTCGGCTCGGTCAGGTCCCCGTCAACGATGTGCAGGTCGGTCCGGCAGACGCCGCAGGCAAGCACTGAGACCAGAACCTGGCCAGAGCCCGCCCGTGGCTCCGGAAGTTCCGCGGGCCGCAAAAGCTCCCGCTGGCGCTCCAAGACCATCGCCCGCATCGTCAGGGCGAGGCGGGGGTGGAAGAGGATGCCCCCTCTGCCGGAACAACAACCTGGGAGGTTCCGTCAGAGGGGGCATCCTCTTCCACCGGAGCGTCGGCCTCGAGGTAGACGCAGTTGCCTTCGGAGCTGAGCTGAAGAGCAAGGTTTCGGGCGTCGAGAAGGCTGCCTTCGAGCTGCAGCTCGTCGACGCTGCCGTCCTCGCTGAAGCGCTGCAGGACAATCTCCACGCTCGCCTCTTCAGCCTCACCTTCCGCCCCCGGTACCAGCACGATCGTGATCACGTATTCGTCCCCTTCGCAGCTTTCCAGCACAGGCCCGCCCAAGGCAACCGGCCCCCCAGGCCCACCTCCGTCCGGGCTCACCGGTGTCGCAACGGGCAGCGAGGTCCCCTCTGGCGGAGCCTCCACGGTTGTTGCTCCGTCAGAGGGGACCTCGTTGCCCGTTCCCGATTCAGGTGCAGGTGCAGGCGAAGACGGCACCTCGACGACAGCGACAGCCCGCGCGGGCTCGACAGCCAGAGCGGCCGAGGGACCCTCCGCCTCGCTCGGTCGCCCTGCCGCTTGAACCCGCTTGGCGCCAGGCGGCGCAACCGCGGCGGCGGCAACGAACGCGCGTCGCTCGGAGGGCAGAGCGATCGACTCGCCCACTGTCGCTTCGAAAACCGGTAGCTCCAGGCGCGGTTCGACCGAGTCCGCCTCCCAAGGCCGCAGGCTGGCCAGCGCAGCAGCGGCGAGCACAAGCAGCAGGCCGAGCAGCGAGAAGACCGCTAGGCCCGGAAACCCTCCATCCCCTGCTGGCGAACGAGAAGCGATCGGCAGACGATATCCCCCCGGTCAATAGGTCTCCACGATCTCGTAGAGCGTCGTGCGCTGGGCGGGCTCGCGGCCTCCGGCGCGGGCGGCATCGATCAGCTGCTCGGGATCCAGCCGGACCCCGTGCTGGGAGCCGGCCATGCGGGAGATGCTCTCCTCCATCAGCGTCCCGCCGAGGTCGTTGACGCCCCAGCGCAGGGCCTCGGTGGCGGCGCCGAGGCCCATCTTCACCCAGCTCGCCTGCAAATTCGGGATCGTCCTGCCCAGCCCCAGGCGGAAGGCCGCGGTGTGCTTGAGGTTCTCGGCGGCGGAGATCTCCTCGATGCCGTGCGTGCGGCCGAGCATCGTGTTGAAGGGGATGAAGCTGAGCGGGACGAACTCGGTGATGCCCCCGGTGCGTTCCTGCAGGGCGCGGACCACGCGCATGTGGCGCGCCAGCTCGCGCGGCTCCTCGATGTGGCCGAACATCACGGTCGAGGTCGAGCGCAGGCCGGCCCGGTGGGACGCCTCGACGATCTCGATCCAGCGCCGCGCCGGCAGCTTGTTCGGCGAGATCCGCTGGCGGACGCCGTCGTCGAGCACCTCCGCCGCGGTCCCCGGCGTCGAGCCGAGGCCGCACTCGATCAGGTACTCGAAGACCTCGTCGGGCCCCTTCCCCGAGCGCTCGCACATGTGGTCGACCTCCATCGGCGAGTAGGCGTGCAGGTGCAGCTGCGGCGCCACCTCCTTCGCCAGCCGCAGCCACCTGCCGTACTCCTCCAGGGTCAGGTCGGGATGGATCCCCCCCTGCATGCAGAGCTCGGTGGCCCCGAACTCGACCGCCTCCTCGATCCGCGCAGCGAAGTCCTCCTCGGACACCTCATAGGCATCGGGCGACCGCCGCCCCTGCCCGAACCCGCAGAAGGCACAGCCAACGACGCAAATGTTCGTGAAGTTGATGTTGCGGTTGACCACGAACGTGACCCGGTCCCCCGCCAGCTCAGCCCGCAGCTCATCGGCAGCGACCCGCATCTCCTCAATGACCTCGGGCCGCGTCTCCGCAAAGAGAGCCGTCAGCTCATCCTCGCTCAGTCCATGGCCCTCTCGTCCCTTCGCAATCGCTTCCGGAGCAAGCTTGCCGTCCAGGGTCTCTTCGCTCCTGCGCCCCGACCCTCTGCGCGGGATGAAGCTCCAGTACTTCAGCTTGATCACGTCGAGGACCCCCTGCTCCATCCACTCCGTATCCATGTACTGCGGGTAGACGCACAGCCTCTCCGTCAACGCAAAGCCCCTGGGAGCCAGGCTCTTCCTAACCTCATGCGGGCTCGGAAACGCGTGCTCGGGCGAAATGTGGTCGCCATTGGCGGACAGCCCACCCAGATCGGTAGCTCCAGCTTCCACCAGCTCTCCCCAGGCATCCGACAGGTTCGGCGGCACCTGCACCCCCACATCCGGCATCAACCTCCTGCACTCCCCGATCAACCGCTTGATGTCCTCAACGCCGACCGGGCTCGCCCACGATGGGACCGGAAGGGCCGGCGGGGACCCCTCTGCTGGGAACTCGCGAAGCAACTCAACCTCTGTACCGCCATCACGATCCCGCTGCGGAGCCCCAGCAGAGGGGTCCCCGCCGGCCCCCCACCGCTCGCGAGCGGCCTCATCGGCGATATCCGCAACTTCGGCGCCGTAGTACTTCGGGTGGGGCACGAAGTTCTGGAGGATGATCTCCTGCAGGTGGCCGTACCGACCGTGCAAGTCCGCTAGAGCTTCGAGGGACGCCACCTGCTCCTCTTCGGTCTCGCCGATGCCGACGAGGATTCCGCTGGTGAACGGGATCTTCAACTCGCCGGCGGCCTCAATGGTTGCGAGGCGTTGTGCGGGGTGCTTGGTCGGGGAGCCGGCGTGGACCGTGTCCATGAGCCGCTCGGAGACCGACTCCAGCATCAGACCCTGGGAGGCGCTGACCTCGCGCAGCCGCGCAAGGTCAGCGCGATCGAGCACGCCGATGTTCGTGTGCGGGAGCATCCCGCGCTCCAGCGCTCGTTCGCAACTCCAGACGACGTAGGAGGTGAAGTCGTCGTGCCCCCACTCGGCCAGTTTGGCCGCGACGATGGGGTTGACCTCGGGGCGCTCGCCGGTGAGGACCAGAAGCTCCTTGGCATTGCGCTTCAGCGCCTCGTCGAGGAGGCCTTCGACCTCCTCAGGACTGCGGATGTGCGCCTGGTGCGTCGCGAACGCGCAGTACTTGCAGTAGCACTGGCAGGTGCGCGAGAGGGAGAGCGTGTAGTTCCGCGAGAAGGTGACCCGGCGCACCAAAGCGAGGCTACCGCACATGCCCGACCCGGCACGCTCAGGGCGGCAAGTCATCGGAGCGCTCGGCCGATGGCTGCATGTACGATGCCGCCAGCATGGGCGGAGAGTTGATGGGTGACGATGGAATGCGGCCGAAGAAAGCACCGCCACCACCTATTGCCGTTCCGGCGGATTGGTATCCGGATCCAGAAACGACACCCTCGCGACAATCGGCTGGATAACCGCGATCTTCTTCCCAATCATCGGGCTCTCCTCTCCGCCGCCAACGGCGGCTGACCCAACGAGGTCACTGGAAAAGCAGGCAAGGCGACGCAGAAGAACCTCCCCGCTCGGAGGCTCTCGTGAAGCCGGACTCAGGCCGGTTTCGGCGGCGGAGGCGGCGGCTTCGGTGAAGTCTTCGGAGGCGCCGGCCGTTTGACCCGCTCGGGCGGCTCGGTCGGGGACGGCCCGCCGGCCTCGAGCACGAACTTGAAGACAACGGCGGCGAGCAGCGAGCCGACGATTGGGCCGAGCAGGTAGGGCCAGACGTCGCCCCACTCGTTGGCGACCAGCGCCGGGCCGAACCAGCGCGCCGGGTTGAAGGAGCCGCCGGTTAGCGGGCCGCCGACCATGACGATGAAACCGAGCGTGGTGCCGATCGCCAGCGGAGCCCAGTCCTTGAGGCTCTTCTTCGAGAAGACAGCGGCGAGGATCACAAGCACCAGGCAGAAGGTGCCGATCGCCTCGATGATCGCGCCCTGGAAGTTGCCGGCGAGCAGGCCGCTGACGGTGGCGGCACCGTAGTTGGTGGCACGGCCCTCGTCTTCCAGCAGCGCCTTGCAGAGCAGCGCGCCGAGCACGCCGCCGGAGAGCTGGGCGAGCATGTAGATCAGGCCGTCGATCGCCGAGATCCGCTTGATCGCCATCGCCGCCAGCGTCACCGCCGGGTTGAAGTGCCCGCCGCTGACCACGCCGAACATGACGATCAGGCCGAACAGCAGGAATGCGTGGACGAGACCGATCACCGCAAAGTCGGTGCCGAAGCTCGCCTGTTCGCCGGTCGAGAGGAACAGCACGATGACGGTGGTGATGAAGAACACCAGCAAGAAGGTGCCGATCAGCTCAGCAAGGTATGCCGCAAGTCCTCGTTCCTGCACTCTTTTCCCTCCTAGATCCCTGTGTTCGACTGGGCGGCGCCAGTCTACCCAGATCGCGCGAAGGAAATATGCTGCCCAGCTCGATGAAGGTGGTTGTCGCGCTGCTGGCGGCCGCCCTGCTGCCCGCCGGCGCCGCCGGCTGCGGCGGGGACGGCGCTGAACCGGGCGCGCCGGTCGGCGCGACGCTGGTGCTCGACTTCACGCCGAACGCCGTCCACTCAGGCATCTACGCGGCGCAGCGGCGGGGCTACTACCGCGACGCCGGGATCGACCTGACGATCCGCCAGCCCGGCGAATCGACCGACGCGCCGAAGCTGCTGGAGGCGGGCCGGGCCGACCTCGCGATCCTCGACATCCACGACCTCGGCATCGCCCGCGAGCGCGGCCTGGACCTGGTCGGCGCGATGCCGCTGGTCCAGCGACCGCTCGCGGCCGTGATCGCGCGCGCCGGCAAGGGAGTCGAGCGCCCGCGCGACCTCGAAGGCCGGACGGTCGGCGTGACCGGGCTGCCCTCCGACGAAGCGGTGGTCGACTCCGAGGTCAGCGCCGACGGAGGCGACCCGGCCGCGGTGCGGCGGATCACGATCGGGTTCAACGCGATCTCCTCGCTGGCCTCCGGCAAGGTCAACGCAGCCACCGGGTTCTGGAACTCCGAGGGAGTGGCGCTGCGCCGCCAGGGCGTCCCGGTCCGCATCTTCAAGGTCGACGAGTACGGAGCCCCGCCATATCCCGAGCTGGTCCTTGTCGCCTCGCGCGACACGCTCGAGGAGAGACCCGAGCTCGTGGGCTCCGTCGTCGAGGCCACGCGACGCGGCTGCGAGCTCGCCGCCGACCATCCCCAGCAGGCGCTCGACGACCTGCTTGCCGAAGTCCCAAGCCTCGACCGGGGCGACCAGGCGGCCCAGCTCGAGGCGCTCCTGCCCGACCTCCGCCCCGCACCGTTCGACCCCGCCGTGCTGCGCGCCTGGGCTGCATGGGACCTCGAGCATGGGTTGCTGGAACGGCCGCTCGATGTCGAAGCGGCGTTTGCCGAGCCCTGATCGGGGTGGGGCCGGGGGTGGCCTCGCCTGCTCGCTGGGTTTTTCGCCGCAGGCTTGGGGTTGCTCGCTGAGGGGACAGGGCGAAAAACAGGACGCCGCGTGCAGGCGAGGCCACCCCCGGCCCCTCCGAGATACGCTTCGGCTTGTGAGCTTGGCTGGTGACTTTCAGCAGGTGCTCGACTCGATGCCGGCGGATTGGACCGATCTGGAGCTCGATCTGCGGATCGAGGACGAGAGCCGGTACGTCGACACCGCCGTGACCCTGAGCCAGGTCAACGCCCAGCCCTACTCGCAGGCGGACTGGGACTGGCGACTGATCGTCGCTCACAGCTTCGGGCACGCCGCCGCGCCAGAGACGGTCAAGGGAGTGCTGGCGAAGCTCGACGCCGACGGCGTCGGCGGCGAGATGGCCGTGCGCGAGGTTCGCGAGGGCCGCGCCGAGGTCGTGCAGATGTGGGGCCGCCCCGAGAGCGTTCGCGAGGAGCTCCGCGAACGCCGCTCGCTCTAGGACGCAGTGGCGAAGATCCTCGCCATCGTCTCCGACCTGATGCTGGCGAGCCGGGTCGAGGAGAGCCTGCGCGCAGCAGGCCACGAGGTATCCGTCGCCGCCGCCCTCCCGGACCCGCTGGAAGCCGACGCGATCGTCTGCGACCTCGACAGCGCCGACATCGACGCCCTGGCAGCAGCCCCCGTCCCGGTCCTCGGCTTCTACTCCCACGTAGACGTGGAGACGAAGCGAACCGCCGAAGCCGCCGGCATAACCCAAGCCGTCCCCCGCTCCCGCATGGCCCGCGAACTCCCAGCCCTGGTCGGCAAGCTGCTCGAAGGCTGACCCCCCGGCGAGACGGACGGGGACCCCTCTGATGGGAACTCGCGAAGCAACTCAACCTCTGTACCGCCTTCACGCTCCCGGTGCGGAGCCCCAACAGAGGGGTCCCCGTCCGTCCCTACTCAACCGGCGGCAGCAAATCCGGCCCGGGAATCGGCGTCCCGTGAGGATCGTGGCTCGGCTCCCCCAACTTAGCCGCCATCAAGAGCTCCAGCTCCTCGGAGATGTAGTGCTCGAGCACCTCGGCCTCCTCGTGGACGCGGTCGTCGGGCATCCCCAGCGCCTCGGAGAGGTAGGCCTCGATCAGGCGGTGGTGGCGGATCACCTCCAGCGCCACCTTCTCCCCCGCCGGTGTCAGCGTCACGCCCCTGTACGGCAGGTACTCGGCGAGGCCGAGGTCGGCGAGCCGCTTCAGCATCGAGGTCGCGGTCCCCGGCGCGACCCCGAGGCGCTCGGCGAGCTCGCCGTTGGTGACCGGTCCGGCACGCTGGCTCGAGAGCGCGTAGATCGCCTTCGCGTAGTCCTCGATCGCCTCGGTCCCCGGCGTCCGCCTCGGGCTGTCTCCGGCGGTCGCCATCAGACGGACACCAGCAGCCCGGTCAGGTAGAGGAGGGCGATCCCGGCGAGCAGGCCGGCGACCGATAGCGGGTGCAGGAGCCGCCCTTCGTCGTCGCGCATCGCCGGGGCGATCTGGACGATCACCCTGACGATCGCGCCGACGCCGATCCCGAAGAGCAGCGCCCCCAGGCTCGGGTTGAAGGCGGCGGCGCCGATCCAGGCGCCGAGGATCGCGGGGGCGCCGGCGATCAGGCCGAGGGCGGCGAGATGGCCGAAGCGGGCCCCCGCACTCGGCCCGGCGCCCTCGCGCAGCGGTGCGACGATCGCCAGCCCCTCGGTGGTGTTGTGGATCGCGAAGCCGACGACGAGGAAGGCGCCGAGGGCGAGCGCCCCGGTCGCGTAGGAGGAGCCGATCGCCAGGCCCTCGCCGAGGTTGTGGAGGCCGATGCCGATCGCGACCAGGAGCGCCATGTAGAGGCCGCCCTGGGCGGCGCTCCCGCCGGCGGCGAAGCGGCGCCTCGCCAGGTAGGCGTCGACCCCGGCCAGCAGCAGGTAGGCGACCAGCGCCCCGGCGAAGACCAGGACGGCGGCGCCGAAGGCGCCCGGCGCCGCGGCGGCGATGTCCAGACCCTCGAGCGTCGCGTCGATCGCCAGCAGCGCCAGCAGGCCGACGGTGAAGGCGATCAGGGCGCCGATCCAGCGCGCGTCGACCCGGCGCACGAAGGGCAGCCAGAGCATCCCGAGGCTGACCGGGATCACGCCGACGTAGATTCCCAGCAGCGCCATCAGGCCGAAGAAGCTGAGATCGGCCTCCGGCGTTTCCGCGGCGACGGGGATCGAGGCGTCAACGGTCCCCCCCGAGGCGGTGAGGATGAAGATCTCGTACGCCTCGCCCTCGATCCAGGGATAGGCGATCGTCAGCGTGGTCGAGCCGAGCCGCCCGATCTCGGTGCCGTCGCTGGCGGTGAAGGATGCGTAGGCGTCATTGACCGCGACCTGGGCGAATTGGACCGGGTCGGGCCCGTCGTTGCGCATGGTCAGCTCGATCTCGCCCGGCCGCAGCGTCGTGCGTTCGACGACGACCTCCTCGACCGGCGGGCCGGTCCGCTCGCCGAGCCCGGGGCCACCGAGCAGCGCGAAGGCGCCGATCGCGGCGGCGATCAGGGCGAGGGGGATCAGGCCCAGGAGCCAGGCCGGCATGCCGCCGGGAGCGCGCTCGGCCTGCGCCGCCGCCTCCATCACTACACCTTCCTCCCGGCGCCGCCCCAGGGCAGGTCGCAGTACGCGGCCGACGCCGCGGCCGCGGTCAGCCGCGACGGGTTGCCGACCCGGAAGAAGCCGCTCCAACCCAGCTCGGCGAACTCGCTGACGTGGGCGTGGAACATGTAGTCGCCGTCGAAGGGGAACTTCATCTCCAGGATCCCCCGCTGTCCCTGGCCCTGGATCACCGTGTCGGTGTACTCGCTCGGCTCGAGCGAGGTCCCGGTCGGGTAGTACTGGAAGAAGTTGGCGTGGACGTGGAGGGAGTTGAGCGGGTCGTACTCGAGCACGTTGACCAGGTAGACGCGCAGGAGCTCGTCGCGGCCCACCCGGATCGGCTCGTTGACATAGTGGAAGCCGACCGTGTTGACCGCATAGACCTCGTTGGAGAGGTCGAAGTTGGTGTCGAAGCCGTTCATCACCATCACCATCTCGTCGGCTTCGGGCCGGCCCTTCTTGGGGTCGATGACGAAGGCGCCGTAGAGGCCGCGCGAGATGTGGCTGGCCAGCGGCGAGACGTGACAGTGGTAGAGGTGGAGGCCGAAGGGCTCGGCGTCGAACTCGTAGGTGAACTCCTCGCCGGGACCGACCTGGCCACCGCCGCGGTTTTCGCCGATCCCCGGCATGCCGTCCATCAGGGCGGGGTGGATGCCGTGGAAGTGCATCGTGTGCGGGTGTTCGGAGGCGTTGAGGAAGCGTAGCCGCAGCTTCTCCCCCTCGCGGGCGCGCAGGGTCGGCCCCGGGACGCGGCCGTTGTAGGTCCAGGCCTCGTACTTGACCCCCGGCGCGACTTCGATCTCTTTGTCCTGGGCGACGATCTCCCACTCGCGCAGGACGCGGCCGCTGGCCAGGCGCCTGGTCTTGCCGTAGTCGAAGTCGCGCAGCAGCTCGGTCGGGTCGAAGCCGTTGGCGCGGTGGTTGACCGAGCGGCCGGGAGCGAAGCCGGCGTGGGCAAAGCCCTCATGGCCGGCGTGGCCGCTGTGGCCGGCCATCGCGCCGGCGGTGCCGGGACCGCTGGAGTCGCGCGGCAGCAACCCTTGGATGACCGGCAGGCTCGCCCCGGCCGCGAGGGCCCCGCCGAGCATCTTGCGCCTGCTGAGGCGGGAGCTCACGCTTTTTGTTCCCGGGCAAATTTAGACACGTCTAAATGATTTTGACACATCTAAAAGACGGTGGAGTAGGGCCATGGGGATGACCCCCGGCCGAGCAACAGCGGGAAGGCTCGTCCGGGGGTCATCCCCATGGCCCCGACACGGGTTCTTAGAATCGGTTCATGACCGAAGCGACGGCAGTCGAGCTCGATGCTCAGTACCGGCAGTTGCGCGAGGAGTGCGGGCTGCTAGATCGGTCTGAGCGGGGGAAGCTGTTGCTGCGGGGGTCGGAGGCTGCCGAGTTCCTGCAGGGACAGCTGACCAATGACGTGGAGGGGCTCGAGCCGGGCGAGGGGTGCTACGCGGCGTTGCTGGACCGCAAGGGCCACATGCAGTCGGACATGCGCGTCCTCAACCCTTCCGGTGCGCCTTATGTGCCGATGAGTGGCATAAAGCGCACCGGAACGCAGGGGGAGGAGGCGATCTGGATCGACACCGAGCCCGAGCCGCTGGCGGTCGTGCGGCGGCATCTGGAGACCTACAAGATCGGGCGCGAGGTCGAGATGGAGGACGTGACGGGGAGGCGGGCGATCCTCTCGCTGATCGGGCCGCGCAGCGCCGACCTCGCGGGCACTCCGCCGCTTCCCGAGCACGCAAGCGAAGCGATCGCGGTGGGAGGAACCGAGTGCCTCGCGGTCGGCACGAGCGGTGGCATCGACCTGATCGCGGCCACGGGCGACGCGGGGCGGCTGCGCGGGGCCCTGGTCAACGCCGGCGCGGTCGAGGTCGGACCGGAGGCGACGGAGATCCTCCGCATCGAGGCGGGAACGCCGCGCTTCGGTGCCGAGATGGACAGCGGCACGATGCCCGCCGAGGCCGGCATCGTCGAGCGGGCCGTCAACTTCGAGAAGGGCTGCTACATCGGCCAGGAGACCGTCGCCCGGCTGCATTACCGGGGCAAGCCGAACCGGCGCTTGCGCGGGCTGCGGCTATCGGCTCCGGTGCCTGCCGGCGCCGCGCTGGCGCTGGGCGACAAGGAGGTCGGCAGGATCGGCAGCAGCTGCGTCTCCCCCCTCCGTGGCCCGATCGCGCTCGCGGTCCTGCGCCGCGAGGCGGAGCCGGGTGCGGAGCTGGCCGTAGGTGAAGATGGCGTTACGGCCCGCGTGGCCGACTTGCCCTTCGGCTGACGACTGACTCCCGGGTTGACGTGCCCGCGGGGGCGCGACTGGCCAAGCTGGGCGGTGCACGCGGCCGCTGCGCGTAGCAGCGCTACGCGCGAGGGCGTGGGTGCCGATCCAGCGCCGCGCCAGGCGCGTCATCCGAGGGTGCGGCAATTGGAGTCAATCGTCTAGATTCCGCCGCGATGGGTCGTGGGAGAGGCAGAATCGCCGCGGGGCTCGCACTCGGCGCGTTGGCCCTGGTCACGGTCGGCTGCGGCGCCCAGGAGAGCGCGAACGAGCCGCGCCCGCAGCCGCCGACCCGCGTCAGCGTGACTATCACGCCGAGGGCGATCACCGTGCAGCCGCCGCGGATCGCGATCGGCCTCGAACCGAGCCAGCAGATCCCCCAGAACCGGCACGCCGGCCAGCCCCCGATCCGCTCCAGCGCTCCTGTCAACATCGTCTTCGTCACCGCCAACCTGACCGACTTCGACTCCAGGCTGGAGATCCGCGGCCGCAAGAACGCCGCCTCCGGGCTGCTCGTCGCCAACGGCAACGGCTCGCTGCTCACCTCGCTGCCGACCGGCGTCTACGCCGTCGGTGCCGCCGACGTCCCGGGCGCCAAGCCGGCCCGCTTCGCCGTCGGCCCCTACCGCACCACCTCGCAGAACGACGTTCTGCTGCCGTAAATAGCGACATTTCGAGCATGCCGGTACGTCTGAGCCGGTCGTCACCATCGTCGGCGTGACCATCGTTTTGGCAATCGCCGTGCTCGCGCTCATCGCGACCGTCGCCTACCTGGCGACGCGCAAACCGCCCGAGCAGGCGCCCGTCGACCACGGACCGGCGATCCAGGAGGCGACAGCGCAGGCGGTCGCCGACCTGCTGCGGGTCAACGAGGAGTCGCGCAAGGTGGACTCCCAGGCGGCGGAAGCGGCGCTGCAGAAGCGCGAGGCTGAGTTCCGCCGCCTGACCGAGCCGATCGGCAAGAACCTGGAGCGGATCGAAAAGGAGGTCTCCACCCTCAGCCGCGACCGCGGCAAGGCAGACGAGGCGATGCGAACGCTGCTGGGCGAGATGAAGGCAGGGCTCGGCGACCTCGGCACCCAGACGGGAACCCTGGTCAAGGCGCTGCGCCAGCCGCAGACGCGGGGCAAGTGGGGAGAGGTGCAGTTGAAGCGCTGCGTCGAGATCGCCGGCATGACCGAGCACGTCAACTTCGAGCTGCAGCAGACGATGAGCGACGGCGAGACCGTCCTGAGGCCAGATGCCGTGGTGATGCTCCCCGGCGACCGCCGCGTGGTGATCGACTCCAAGGTGCCGCTCGACGCCTACCTCGAGGTGCTCGAGGCCGAGGAGGAGGCGACCCGCAAGGGCGAGCTGATCCGTCACGCCCGCCAGGTGCGCGACCACATCACCAAGCTCTCCTCGAAGCGCTACCAGGACCAGTTCGAGAGCGGTGAGACGCCCGACTTCGTCGTCTGCTTCATGCCGTCGGAGGCCGCCCTGCACGCCGCCTTCGAGGCCGAGCCGTCGCTCTATGACTACGCGCTCGAGCAGAAGATCCTGATCGCGACGCCGACCACGCTGGTTGGGCTGCTGCGAACGGTGGAGCTCGGCTGGCGCCAGGAGCAGATCGCCGAGCAGGCGCAGGAGATAGCCGCTGCGGCCCGCGAGCTGCACAGCCGCACCGGCTCCTTCCTCGAGCACTTCGCCAAGGCCGGGCGCCAGCTCAACTCGGCGACGAAATCGTTCGACGACGCGGTCGGCTCGCTGGAGACGAGGATCATGCCGCAGCTTCGCCGCATCGAGGAGATGGGAGCGGCCTCGGGCAAGGAGCTGGAGGAACCGCATAGGGTCGACCGCGCGGTGCGCCCGATCCTCGCCGATGAGCTGAAGGAGCTCGAGGCGGCCACGGAGGCCGAGGCCCCCGTGCTCGATTAGGATTCGGCACCCGTTTCCCGAAGACCCGCGGAGGACCCAGTTGGCCGTTGACACGAGCGCAGTCGCGAAGTTGGACGTCGAGCCCGGAGCCCTGCCCGAGACGATGGCAGCCTGGGTCATCCGCGAGGAGCGGCAGGGCGAGCCCAACGACGCTTTCCAGCTAGAGCAGATCGAGGTTCCCGAGCCAGGGGCCTTCGAGGCGATCGTCCGCGTGATGGCGGCCGGGGTCAACTTCAACAACGTCTGGGCGGCGCTGGGCAAGCCGGTCTCGGTCTTCGGCTACGGCGACCACCCCGAGCACGGCCACCACATCGGCGGCTCCGACGCCTCGGGGATCGTCTGGAAGGTCGGCGAGGGCGTCACCCGCTGGAAGCCCGGCGACGAGGTCGTCGTCCACTGCAACCAGGCCTCCTACGAGGACGTCGAGGTGCACGGCCTCGACCCGCTGGCCGCGCCGAGCCAGAAGATCTGGGGCTACGAGACGACCTGGGGCTCCTTCGCCCAGTTCACCAAGGTGCAGGCGCAGCAGCTCCTCCCCCGCCCCCAGAGCCTCTCCTGGGCCGAGTCCTCCGCCTACGGCCTCACCTACTTCACCGCCTACCGGATGCTGATCGACCAGTGCAAGCTGCAGCCCGGCCACAACGTCTTGATCTGGGGCGCCGCCGGCGGCCTCGGCGTCTTCGCCGTGCAGCTCTGCAAGGCGGCCGGGGCCAACGCGGTCGGCGTCGTCTCCTCCGAGGAGAAGGGCGAGCTGGTCAAGCAGCTCGGCGCCGTCGACTACATCAACCGGGCCGAGTTCGGCGAGATGATGCGGACGCCGGAGAACCTCGCCGACAAGGCCGCCGACAAGGAGCGCTTCAAAGCCTCGCGGGGCTTCGCCAAGCGGGTCAAGGAGATCCTCGGCGACGCCCCCGACATCGTCTTCGAGCACGTCGGCCAGGCGACCTTCCCGACCTCGGTCTTCGTCGTCAAGCCCTTCGGCAAGGTCGTCATCTGCGGCGCCACCTCGGGCTTCCAGCTCGACTTCGACGTGCGCTACCTGTGGATGCGCCAGAAGCAGATCATCGGCTCGCACTTCGCCAACGCGTATGAGTGCATGAAGGCAAACCAGCTGATGGCCGAGGGCAAGGTCCGCCCGGTGATCTGGAAGACGATGGGCTTCGACGGCGTCGCCGAGGCGCACCAGCTACTGCACGAAAACAAGCACCTCGGCAAGATCTCGATCCTGGTCGGGGCCGAGTCCGAGAGCGAGGGCCGCAACGAAGACGGCCCGGGCGCGATCCGGGCGGAGGTGGGAGCCTGATGACCGAGGTTTGCGTGCTGGACTGGCACGTCGCCCCCTTCCGGGCCGACCGCTTTCTCGACATCTGGGAGCCGGCGGCGGCAAAGATGCCCGCCTTCGGCGCCAAGAGCTGGTCGCTGACCCGCTCGACCGACGACCCGCTGGCGATCCGCCAGTCCTCGGTCTGGGAGAGCCGCGTCAACTTCGAGCGCTACTGGTTCTCGGATGAGATCGAGGCAGCCCGCGCCGCCGTCATCGACCTCTACGACCTGCCGCTGCTGCCCACCTGGCACGAACTGCTCGTCAGCGAGTAAGTAAGCCGCTTCATTCAGGCTCGCTCCAACGGCGCCATCGTCAGGCCGGCGGACTTGAGCTGCTGCCAGTAGTGCTCGGCGGGCTCGCGCGGCCCCGACCAGACGGTCGCCAGGCCGTTGTTGTGGATGCTCTCGGCCAGCTGGTGGCCCTGCTCCAGCGATACCCCCGGCAGGACGCGCGCCAGGGTCTCGGCGACGTGATCGAAGGTGTTGTGGCTGTCGTTGCGGACGATCACGCGCCAGTCACCCCCCAGGTCCGAGCCTGGCCCCTTGGTGCGCGGCCTCTCCACTGTCGAAGTCGACACGCCCGCCATTATGCGGAAAGTCTCCGCGCCGGCGAGGTGCGGCTGTCCGAGGGGCTCCATCTTTCATCTTAAAGTGCACTTAACTACTCAAGTTAGTTATGGCCCTAGACTGCTCAGCACCGATGCGAACCAGTCTGGAGGCCCGGACCCATGCCACCGCGTCCTGTTTCGATTGACCAGAGCCTGGCCAAGGCGCTGTCGAGCTCGCTGCGCGCAGAAGCGCTGACCTTGATAGCCGAAGGGGTCGACAGCCCGAAGCTGATCGCCGAGAGGCTCGACCTCGACCTGCGCCACGTCGCCTACCACGTCCGGGTGCTGCGTAACCTGGGCTGCATCGAACTGGCCGGAACGCGGCCGCGGCGCGGCGCGACCGAACACGTCTACCGGCTGGCGGACCGGGCGCTGGAGAAGGGCGAGTAGCGGGGGGTCTTTGGCAGGGGAGCCTGGCCGTCCTCCAGGCGAATTGAGCACCGCGCGCTCTGCGCGCGGTGCAATGGAGTGCGCGGCTACGCCGCGCCCCAGACCGGATTGCATAGGCCGCTTCGCGACATTCGCCTGGAGGACGGCCAGGCTCCCTCTCAACACGTCACCGAGTGACGCCCAGATTGCGAACCCGGTACCAGGGTCCCCAAGCTTTTAAAAGAGCTTTCGAGCTTCGTGCGCTGTTGTAGGGGACGCCGGTGCCCCTTTCCAAAACACTCGAGCGCGGCTCCTGCCGCGCGTTTTGGAAAGGGGCACCGGCGTCCCCTACCCAAAACCCTTCGCTAAAGCGGGCTCGGAACTCGAACAACCACGTTGTCAACCGTCGCCTGCGCTCCCTTGGCGACCTTGGCGGAGCCGACCGAGAAGCCCGAGGCGCGGCCGGTCAGGTCTCCCGCCCCTTCGTCGGTGACGTCGGCAACCAGTTCGCCGCCGACGTAGGCGAGGATGCGGCAGTTTCCCTTTTCTTCGCCCTCCGTGACGTTGAAGGCGCGAAGCCGGAGGTCGTTGTCGCTATCGACCCCCTGGATCCCGGCGACGTCCTTGGTGACCTGCAGGTACTCGATGCTCCCGTCGGAGAGGACCTTGCGCAGCTGGGCCTTGCGCTGGAACGGGTAGGCGGCCAGCTGGTAGCGGGCGCCGCCGCCCGCTCGCAGGTCGAGGGCCAGGTAGGCGGCGTGCTGCACGGGCTTCGGCGTCTTGCCCAGCAGGCGCTCGGTCGCGGCGATCTCGAGATCGCGCCCGACCACCGGGGTGCGGTAGGAGCACTCCTTGGTCTGCTTGCCGACGACGATGCCGAAGGCATGGTCGGAGGCGCCGCGGCCGCAGCGGTCGCCGGAGAGCTTGGTGATCTGCGCGAGCTGCCCCTTGCCCTCCATCGGGTTGCGGTAGATGCCCACCAGGGCCGCCCCGGCAACCGGGACGAGGATCAGCAACACCGCCAGCAGAGCGACGAACGCGCCTGTGCGTAGGGCCTTCACAATCTCGCAGCCTAAACACAGGCGAGGGGGAAAGATGCGGCCCGGAGGCCGGTGAACGGCGGATTTCGAGGTCCGCCAAATATCATTGGAGGGGTGAGCGAGCACCGCCTTCCCGAGCGCGACCGCCCCTGGGTGATGCGCACCTACGCCGGGCACTCCGACGCCCGGCGCTCGAACGAGCTCTACCGGCGCAACCTGGCCAAGGGGCAGACCGGGCTCTCCGTCGCCTTCGACCTGCCCACCCAGACCGGCTACGACCCCGACCACGTCCTCGCCCGCGGCGAGGTCGGCAAGGTCGGCGTCTCGATCGCCCACAAGGGCGACATGCACCAGCTCCTCGACGGGATCCCGCTCGACGAGATGAACACCTCGATGACGATCAACGCGACCGCCGCCTGGCTGCTCGGGCTCTACGTCACGGTCGCCGAGGAGAACGGCGTCGAGCGCTCCAAGCTGAAAGGGACGACCCAGAACGACATCATCAAGGAGTACCTCTCGCGCGGCACCTACGCCTTCCCGCCCGAGCCCTCGATGCGGCTGATCGCCGACATGGTCGCCTTCACCGTCAACGAGGTGCCGAGCTGGAACCCGACCAACATCTGCAGCTACCACCTGCAGGAGGCCGGGGCGACGCCGGTGCAGGAGATCGCCTACGCGCTCTGCACCGGGATCGCCGTGCTCGACGAGGTGAAGGCGCGCGGCCAGGTCTCCGAGGCCGGCTTCCCCAAGGTCTTCGGCCGCATCTCCTTCTTCGTCAACGCCGGCATCCGGCTGATCGAGGAGATCGCCAAGCTGCGCGCGATGGGCCGGCTCTGGAACGAGATCGGCCGCGAGCGCTACGGCGTCACCGACGAGAAGATGCTGCGCTTCCGCTACGGCGTCCAGGTCAACTCGCTCGGCCTGACCGAGGCCCAGCCGGAGAACAACATCCAGCGGATCGTGCTGGAGGCGCTTGCGGTGACGCTGAGCCGCGACGCCCGCGCCCGCGCGCTCCAGCTGCCCGCCTGGAACGAGGCGATGGGCCTCCCCCGCCCCTGGGACCAGCAGTGGAGCCTGCGCATCCAGCAGGTCCTGGCCAACGAGACCGACCTGCTCGAGTACCCCGACCTCTTCGAGGGCTCGGTGGTCATGGACGGCCTGGTCGAGGAGCTGGCCGAGGGCGCCCGCGCGGAGATGGCCGTCGTCGAGGAGCACGGCGGCGCCGTCGCCGCGGTCCCCTACATGAAGGCCCGCCTGGTCGAGTCGCACCGCGAGCGCGTCGCCCGGATCGAGGCCGGCGAGCAGAAGGTCGTCGGCCAGAACAGCTTCACCGAGACCGAGGACTCGCCGCTGACCGCCGGCGCCGACGGCGGCATCCTCACCCCCGACCCCGAGGTCGAGCGCGAGCGGGTCGAGGCACTCGAGCGCTGGAAGGCCGAGCGCGACGAGGGCGCGGTGCGGGCGGCGCTGGAGGAGCTGGGACGGGTCGCGGCCGACGACAGGCAGAACATCATGCCGGCGACGATCGCCACCGCCAAGGCGGGTGCGACCACGGGCGAGTGGGCCCAAGTGCTGCGCGAGGCGTTCGGCGCTTACCGGGGCCCGACCGGCGTCGGCGGCGCCGCCCCGGCTGCCGATCGCGAGCAGCTGGAGCAGATCCGCCGCCGCGTCGACGAGGTCTCCGAGCGGATCGGGCACCGGGTCAAGATCCTGGTCGGCAAGCCCGGCCTCGACGGGCACTCCAACGGCTCCGAGCAGATCGCCCTGCGCGCCCGCGACGCCGGCATGGAGGTGATCTACCAGGGGATCAGGCTCACCCCGGAGGAGATCGCCGAGTCCGCCCTGCAGGAGGACGTCAACGTGGTCGGCCTCTCGATCCTCTCCGGCTCCCACCTGGAGCTGGTCCCCGAGGTCGTGCGGCTGCTGCGCGAGGAGGACATCGAGGTGCCTATCGTGGTCGGCGGCATCATCCCCCCAGCCGACGCCGAGCGCCTGCGCGAGGCCGGGGTCGACGGCGTCTACACGCCGAAGGACTTCGACATCAACAAGATCATGGGCGAGATCGTCGATTTGGTTGGGCAACGCGCCGGGGCCAGCGCGGCTGCTTGAAGTCCTTACGCGTCGGTTTTTCCTCAAATCACCCTCTTACGCGTCAATTATTTACACTCGACGATGCGATGGCCGAGGTTACGCGCAGATTTTTGCTGGCGGATCAGCCCGAGGTCTTCTCCAGCACCGCCGAGACCTCACGAGCTGTGGGCGCCGCCGTCAGGCGCGGGCAGGCGCGCAAAGTTGGTCCACGCCTTTATACCCGGAATACCGAAGACCCGCTCGAGGACGTGGTGCGCCGAAACTGGCAACGGATCGCTGCCGCCTATTTTCCTGGCGCCGTCGTTGTAGATCGCAGTGCCTTCGAGGCGAAGCCGTCCGATGACGGCTCCCTGTTCCTCGACGCAGGCCCTGCCTACTCCGCCCGGCGTCCTGTCCGCCTGCCGGGGCTCACCCTGCGCTCACGTCAGGGCGTCGGCCCCGTGGACGGGGACATGCCGTTCATGGAGGATCTTCATTTCTCGGGGCAGGCGCGCAAATTCCTCGATAACCTTCGCCCGTCACGGGCACGCGGTGAGGGCATCGCCCGCACCCTCTCCCGAGCCGAGATCGAGGACGAGCTGATCCGAATAGCAGCTCAGCGCGGCGCCGATGCCCTGAACGAACTTCGAGACCGTGCCCGTGAGATCGCCACAGCGCTCAATGCCAAGCGAGAGATGGAGCTCCTCGACGGCCTGATCGGTGCGGTCCAAGGCACGCGCGACGTAGAGCTCGCCACCGCCGCCGCGCGAGCACAACGTCAGGGAATGGGCTTCGATCCTCGCCGACTGGAGTTGTTCGAAACGCTGCAGGCATACCTTCTGCAGGATCCGCAAACGGAGCGTTCCGAGCAACCCGACTCGCTTCCCGCGCTCTCTTTCATCGAGGCTTACTTCTCCAACTGGATCGAGGGCACTGAATTCGCGGTCGACGAGGCCGAAGAGATCGTCTTCGAAGGCACGATTCCGGAGGGCAGGTTCGAAGACGCTCATGACGTCCTCGGGACCTTCGAGCTCGTGAACGACCCAGCTCGACGAGCACGCGTGCCAGACGATCCGGACGATCTGCTCACTCTGTTGCGATCCCATCATGGGCTGATGCTGGCGCGTCGCCCCGCAGCCCGTCCCGCCTCCTTCAAGGCGAAGCCCAACCAGGCAGGTGGCACCACCTTCGTACATCCGGACCTCGTCGAAGGCACGCTGAGCGAGGGGTTCCGCTACCTGAAGCCGCTCCCGGCGGGACTTGCGCGCGCCATCTTCATGATGTTCCTCGTCTCTGAGGTGCACCCGTTCACCGATGGCAACGGCCGCGTGGCGCGGGTCCTGATGAACGCCGAGTTGACTGCATCTGGCCAGCAGCGGATCACGATCCCTCTCTCCTACCGTGAAAGCTATCTGCAGGGCCTGCGTGCGCTGTCGCGCAATGGCAACCCGCGACCCTTGGTGCGCGTCCTCGACTTCGCACAGCGATACGCGGCGGCGATCGACTGGAGCAATCTCGATGCCGCAAAGGGCATGCTGGCCCGAACTAACGCCTTCGTCCCGCCTGACGTCGCCGATGAAAAGGGCCTGCGGCTGGAGTTGCCGGAGGACGCCGGAGCTTAGCCGGGGTGCGCCCAACGAGCGCCCTCGCCACAATGGAGCCATGAGCGACTTCAACGGGGACAGCTCTGCCTGGCTGCGCTGCTACCGCTGCTGGTCGGTGAACCTCGAGATCCAGATCCACTACGACGCGATCCGCCGCGTCGAGCCCGGCACCGGCATTCTCGCCGAGGGGGTCGACGAGGTGCAGGAGGCCCTCGTGCAGTGCGTCGACTGCATGCACGACCAGCCCCACCTCGCCTTCCAGGACGACCACGTCGTGCCGGTCGAGGACCGCTGGGAGCGGATGGTCGCCGGCACCCCCTGGGTCGCCTCCTGCACGGTCCGCGTCGACCAGGACCGGGTCGAGACCTGCTCGGGCCCCGAAGCGATCGAGTTCCTCACCTACGGTGCCTTCGGCGACGCCGGCGTGCGCGAGTTCTTCACCCACGTCCGCTTCCACAAGCACGACGAGGAGGAGATCGTCGTCCACATGCTGGTCGAGCTCTACGCCCGCTCCGCCGAAGAGGCCACCGACGTCCTCGAAGCTGCCGCCCACGGCCCGCTCGAGATCACCTCGCTTGCCGAGGAGTCAAGACCCCCGGCCCACGCCAGCGACGAGGCTCACTGAGAGCTACTCGCCGGGGTTCTTTCGCGGCACGAGGACCAGGCGCTTGAACTCGGCGACGAGGAGACCGTCCTGGTTGAGGACGCGGGTGTGGACCTTGACCACGCCGCGGTCGGGCTTCGACTTTGAGGGCTTGACCTCGAGCACCTCGGTCTCGCAGAAGAGGGTGTCGCCGTGGAAGACGGGGTTGGGGTGACTGAGGTCTTCGGTCGCCAGGTTGGCGATCGCCTTGCCGGAGACGTCGGAGACCGACATCCCGAGGGCGAGCGAGTAGACGAGCGGACCGACGACGACGTTGCGGCCCTGCTGGGAGCCCGCCGCGTAGACGTCGTTGAGGTGCAGCGGGTGGTGGTTCATCGTGATCAGGCAGAAGAGGTGGTCGTCGGACTCGGTCACCGTCTTCGCCGGCCAGTGCTTGTAGACGGCGCCGACCTCGAACTCCTCGAGGTAGCGGCCGTAGGCGTGGGCGCCGGACGCCTCGCGCTCGGCCTGGTCGGTGGTCAGCTCGTACTTCTCATCGCTCATCGGGTTGGATCTCCTCTAGGTCTTGGACGGCGCGGGATGCTACCCGCGCGCCGGCTCCGGCGCTCCACAGGCCGCTCACCGGCACCGCCGCGAGGCGGTGGCCGAAGGGCAGCGTGCGGGGGCCCGTGTGGATCAGCACGCCCGCCTTGAACCTGTCCCCGAGCTTGTCGCGGAGGTAGCGCAGGCCGGCGAAGTCGGCGCTCCGCGGGGTGGCCCCCGCCTTCACCTCGACGCCGACCACCTCGCCGCTATGACGTTCCAGGACCACGTCCACCTCCCGCTGGCGCTGGTCGCGGAAGTGATGGATCGTGAGCTGCCGTTCGGCGAGCTCGGCGTGGCGCAGCAACTCCATCGCGACGAAGCTCTCCAGCGCCGCGCCGGCCAACTCCCCGTCCTCGGTGATGCGATCCTCGCCGGCGCCGATCAGGTAAGCCAGCAGCCCGCTGTCGACCACGTAGGCCTTCGGGCTCTTGATGAGGCGGTGGCCGAGATTATGGCGCCAGGCCCCCAGCAGGCGAACAAGGAACAGTCGCTCCAGGATCTGCACGTGCCTGGCGACGGTGGCGCGGTTGATGCCGAGCTCCGCAGCCATCCCGTTGACGTTGAGGATCCCACCGGAGCGTGCGCCGATCAGCCGCAGCACCCGGTCGAGGTTACGAGGCTCTCGAACGCTGGCCACGTCGTCCAGGTCGCGGCTCAGCAGCGACTCGACGTAGCTCTCGAAGAAGCCGCCGAGGCCGCGCACGGAGAGCCGCTGCGCCTCCGGATAGCCCCCCCTCACCAGCATCGGGGCGATCGCCCGTCGCCCGACAGGGGCATCGGTGACCATGGGGAACTCGCCCTCGAAGAGGGGGTCCACGAAGGACGCGGGGGCTTCGCGCAGCTCGGCCTGCGACAGCGGCCAGAGGCGGAGGTAACGCACCCGGCCGGGCAGGGTGTCGGCGATGGCGGGAAGCGTCAAGAGATCGGCCGAGCCGGTGAGGAGGAACTGACCGGGGGAATCGTCGGAGTCGAGCTTCTGCTTGATGGCCAGCAGCAGCTCCGGCGCCCGCTGCACCTCGTCGATCACAGCCGGGCCGGTGAGGCTCGCGATCGCCTCGACAGGGTCGGCGCGCACCGAGGCGGCGGTCCCGGGGTCGTCGAGGGATATGTACTCCGCCCCCTGACCGCTATGCGCGATCTCCGACGCCAGGGTGCTCTTCCCCACCTGCCTCGCGCCGAGCAGCGCGACGGCACGACTCTCCGCCAGGGCCTCGAGCACCAACGGGTAGGCGTGCCTGGGGATCAGCTTCCGGGGGACGATGGTGCAATTGTATACTGAAAAGCCAACGAATTGTAGGCTTTCTTGCCGACAGATTGTTTACTGGCAGGGAGACAAACTGTGGCCTGGCGCTCAGTGGGCCTTCTTCAGCCGGGCGCGTTCCTCCTGGCGTTCGACCACCTGGGCGATCAGCTTCTTCACGTTGGAGTCGCCCGTGGCCTTGATGTGGCCGGTCTCGTAAGCCTTGCGGTAGCTCTTCAGCGTCCCGTTCTCGGCCAGGTCGTTGAACTGGGGGCGATCGATCTGGACCAGGACCCGCTCGTCCTGGGAGAGGTCCTTCTTGATCGCCGGCCCCGGCAGCTCGACCCGGTAGAGCTGGATGTCGTGCTTGGCCCTCAGTTCCAGGCCGAAGACCAGTTTCAGCTTCGCCAGCGCCGGAACCTCGGCCTGGAACCGCTCGACGGCTGTTCTGATCAGCTCTGGCGTCGAAGCCATGCTGCTCCCGCGAACACGAGCGCGCCCTCTCCGGCGCCCGCGGCGCCATCGTCCTCTGCCGCCGGCGGCGGGAGGTGACAGTAGTCGACGAACGTCGGTGGGCTCGCAATCGAGTAGCTCCCGCTGCTGGTGCTGACGCTTCTGGTCAGGTCGTTCGGCACCGCCAGCGAGAGCGCGGCCACCGTTTCGGTGACCGACGTGCCGGCTTCGTAGTGGGTTTTGGCCTGTGCCGCGGAGAGGGCGCCGGTGTAGACGGCGACGTCGTCGATCGTGCCGTTGAAGGGCTCGCTGCCGCTGTTCCAGGAGGCGATGTTTAGCCCCTGCGAGTTAGCGGTGATCGCCCCGGCCAGCGGCGCGCTGGCGACCTCGGTGCCGTTGACGTAGAGGCGCTGGGTGGTGCCGTCGTAGGTGCCGAGCACGTGGTAGGCCTGGCCGACGGCGATCGCCCCAGCCGGGGCCTGCAGGCGCCGGCGGACCTTCGACTGCATGATCGTGAACTCGAGCTTGGGGCCGTTGAACTGGAGCGAGTAGGCCTCGGCCTTGCTGGCGACGCTGGCGAAGTTGCCGGTGGTTGGCAGGGCGTTGGGCTTGATCCAGGCCTCCACGGAGACTTTGGCGGTCGGGCTGAGCGAGCTGGAGCTGGGGATGTTGACGTAGTCGTTGGTCCCGTCGAAGCGGACGGAGCGGTTGGCGCTGTCGGCGGGCAGCAGGCTCGCCTGGCCGAGCAGGGCGCCGTTCTTGTAGCTGCCGGGGTTGAGGCCTTTCTCGTCGGCCGCGACGCTGCCGCTGGTCTCTCCGAGGCGCCAGTAGCCCACCGGCGTGTCGGCGAGCACCGCTTCCCTGTAGCCGGCGGAAGGCGGAGGCGGCGGAGGCGGTGCGGCCTCCGTGGTCGCGCTGGCCGTGTTCGAGAAGCCGGAGCTGTCGGTCGCGTTCCTCGCCCTCACCCGGTAGTAGTAAGTCGTGCTGGGCGAGAGGCCGGTGTCCGAGAAGCCGGTGCTGTTTGCCCAGGTGCCCATCACCGCCGGCGAGCCGAAGCTGGAGCTCGTGTCGCGCTCGATCAGGAATTCGCCCTCGTTGGTGGAGTTGTCGACCCACTGCAGATCGATCCTCGATTCCGACACCGCGGTGGCGGCGAGGCCGCTGGGGTCTTTGACGGTCGGGTCGGGCGGGGGACCACCGAGCGCCGCCTGGTAGTGCGCGCTGACCCGGGCCGCCGAGAGGGCGCCGGTGTAGACGGCGACGTCGTCGATCGTGCCGTTGAAGGGCTCGCTGCCGCTGTTCCAGGAGGCGATGTTTAGCCCCTGCGAGTTAGCGGTGATCGCCCCGGCCAGCGGCGCGCTGGCGACCTCGGTGCCGTTGACGTAGAGGCGCTGGGTGGTGCCGTCGTAGGTGCCGAGCACGTGGTAGGCCTGGCCGACGGCGATCGCCCCAGCCGGGGCCTGCAGGCGCCGGCGGACCTTCGACTGCATGATCGTGAACTCGAGCTTGGGGCCGTTGAACTGGAGCGAGTAGGCCTCGGCCTTGCTGGCGACGCTGGCGAAGTTGCCGGTGGTTGGCAGGGCGTTGGGCTTGATCCAGGCCTCCACGGAGACTTTGGCGGTCGGGCTGAGCGAGCTGGAGCTGGGGATGTTGACGTAGTCGTTGGTCCCGTCGAAGCGGACGGAGCGGTTGGCGCTGTCGGCGGGCAGCAGGCTCGCCTGGCCGAGCAGGGCGCCGTTCTTGTAGCTGCCGGGGTTGAGGCCGGCGGCGTCGTTCGCGGTCGTTCCGCTCGTCTCCCCGAGCCTCCAGTAGCCGGACGGCCCGTCGCTGAGAACCGCGTTCGAGTACGCCGAGGAGCCGCCGCCGCGGTCGAGGAGGATCGCGTCGCTCTCCGAGGCAGACCACTTGCCGGAGGCGTCCTTGAACTGCACGTAGACGGTCTTCGTCCCGTCGGCGTTGTTGCCCCCGTAAGCGGCGTTGGTCAGGTCCCAGCCGATCGTCTGGGCAGTCGATTCTTTGCCCGTGTAGGCCTGGGGGGTCGACCAGGCGCTGCCGTCGTTTGAGAGGCGCAGCTGGGTGACGCCGCTGATGTCGTCCCGGCCCAGCACCCTCGCGCTCACGTTCGGCGAGGTCGTGGCGGCGTCGATGTTGTTGATCCGCACCGTGCCGGTCGGCGGGTTGGTGTCGACGAGCTGCCCTTTCTGGACGCCGAAGAGGGTGATCGCTTCGTTGTCTTCGGCGCTCTCGCGGCTCGAATCGGCCTTGCCAGGGCTCTCGTAGACCTTGTTCAGCGGGTCGGCGACCGAGCGCAGGACGTACTGCCCGTCGGGCAGCGACCCGCCCGACCCGAGGTCGATCCACTGCTCGAAGCGGAAGTAGTCGTAGGTGTCCCCCCAGCCCGGCGAGATCCCCTGCAGCATCTTGCCCTGGGAGTCGGGGAAGCAGCCCCCGGTGCCGTAGACCTCCGGGTATGGCTGGTTGGGAACGCCGCTGCGGATGAACTCCTCGTCGATCATGCAGCTGGTCGTCTTGGACCCCACGGTCGGCGTCCCTTTGGTTTTGCCGCTGGCAAGCCAGGCGTCGTAGTCGGCTTTGGCCCAGAGCTCGTAGCGGCCCCAGTCGTCGTAGTGGTAGTGCGCGTGGGCTGCGTGGTAGTAGAAGGTGCCGGTGGCGAAATCGGTCGAACCGCCGGAGTCGTCGTAGACGCGCTGGGTCGCGGCGCCCGATTTCGTTTTGGAGTCGATCGTGCCGCGCATCTCGAGCTTGCCCGGGCCGTCGTTCCAGGTGGTGTTGGAGAAGCGCAGCACGTTGTGCGTCACGGTGGCTTCGCTCGCGTCGACGTCGGCGCTGTCGAAGCGCAGGTCGCGCGGCGCCAGCGTCTTCAGGTTCGGGTACAGCGGCGTGGCCGCGTGAGCCGGCGCAGCGGACAGCGCGAGCAGGAGCATCGCGAGCAGAAGGGAGGCGAGCGGTGCGCGCTTCCGCGCAGCGATGCGTTTCCAGGTGCCAGGCAGCACCGAACGAACGTTACCGCTATGCGGAGGGACGGCCCGTTCCGAAATTCGTCTGACGACGCGAAGGCGGGCTAAAGCTCAGACCTTGTGCCTCTGCAAGAGCTTCTTGCCGATCACCATGCGCTGGATCTCCGAGGTGCCCTCGCCGATCAGCAGCAGCGGCGCGTCGCGGTAGAGGCGCTCGATCTCGTACTCCTTCGAGTAGCCGTAGCCGCCGTGGATGCGGAAGCACTCCTCGACGCACTCCTTGCCCGTCTCCGAGGCGAGCAGCTTGGCCATCCCGGCCTCGAGGTCGGAGCGCTCGCCGGCGTCCTTCATCCTGGCCGCCTTGCGGGTGAGGAGGCGGGCGGCCTCGACCTTCGTCGCCATGTCGGCGAGCTTGAACTGGATCGCCTGGTGCTGGGCGATCGGCTTGCCGAAGGTCTTGCGCTCCTGGCTGTAGCGCAGAGCGAGCTCCAGCGCGCGCTGGGCGATGCCGACGCCGCGGGCGGCGACGTTGACCCGGCCGACCTCCAGCGCGTCCATCATCTGCACGAAGCCCTGCCCGACACCGGCCTCCTCACCGCCCAGCACCCGCTCGGGCGGGCAGCGGTAGCCGTCGTAGACGAGCTCGGTCGACTCGACGCCCTTGTAGCCCATCTTCTTGATCTTGGGCGGCACGCTGAGGCCTCCGAAGTCGCCCTCGTTGACTTCCACCCAGGGCTCCTTCTCGGTGATGAAGCAGGTCATGCCCTTGTAGGCGGGCTCGGCCTTGGGGTCGGTCTTCATCAGCACGAAGACGACGCTGGAGCCGAGGCCGTTGGTGACCCACATCTTCTGGCCGTTCAGCTCCCACTTGCCGTCCTCGCCCTTCTTCGCCGTCGACTTGATGCCCTGCACGTCGGAGCCGACCTCGGGCTCCGAGAGCGAGAAGGCGGCGCGGATCTCGCCGGTCGCCATCTTCGGCAGGAAGTAGTCCTTCTGCTCGTCGGTGCCGAACTTCATCAGCAGGTAGGAGCCGATGAAGTGGGTGTTGACGACGCCGGAGATCGAGATCCAGCCGCGCGAGAGCTCTTCGACGATCATCGCGTAGGTGGTCAGGTCGAGGCCCATGCCGCCGTACTCCTCGGGGATCGTCACCCCGAAGAGGCCGAGCTCCTTCATCTGCTCGACGATCGGCTCCGGGAAGGAGTCCTCGTGGTCGTAGTGCTCGGCGTTGGGGATGATCTGCTCGTCGGCGAACTGGCGCACCATCTCCGTGATGTCGCGCTGGATGTCTGTCTGCTCGCTGTAGGCGGTCTCTACGGCCATCTCTCCTGCTCGGGTCGGGGTGGGAAGGGAGCGCAAGGATATCGGCGCGCTGCCGCCGACAAGGCGCCGAGCGGCGCCCTCGCCTTCAGCAGCAGCTCGTCGAGCTCCGCCTGCGGGCCCGACTGGGCGACGATCGCCCCGCCGGTCCCCACCGTCACCGAGGAGCCGTCCTTGACGATCGCCCTGATCGCGACACTGAGGTCGCAGGCGCCGCCCAGCCCCAGGTATCCGATCGCACCGGAGTAGACGCCTCGCGCCTCGCCCTCCAGCTCGTCGATGATCTCCATCGTCCGCACCTTGGGAGCGCCGGTCATCGAGCCGGGTGGGAAGCAGGCGCGAATGCACTCGACTGCGCCGGCCCCGTCCCGCAGGCGACCGCGCACGGCGGAGACGAGCTGGTGCACGGTCTCGTAGGTCTCGACCCGCATCAGCTCGGGAACGCTCACGGTGCCCACCTCGCAGACACGGCCGAGGTCGTTGCGCACGAGATCGACGATCGTCACGTTCTCGGCGCGGCTCTTCTCGTCGGCGCCGAGCGCCGCGGCCAGGCGCGCATCCTCCTCAGGGGAGCTCCCCCTCCGGCTCGTCCCCTTGATCGGCCGCGATTCCGCCCAGCCCATGCGGTCGACGGAGAGAAACCGCTCGGGCGACGAGCTCAATACAGCGCGCCCGTCAAAGCGGAGGTAGGAAGCGAAAGGCGCCGGATTGGCCCTTCGCAGCGTCCGGTAGAGCGCCAAAGGCTCGGGTTCGACATCGGCCAGCACCTTGTTGGTGAGGCAGATCTCGTAGCTGTGGCCTGCCGCTAAGTAGCGCTTGCAGGCAGCGATGTCGTCGAGGTATTGCCGCGGCGAGCGGCACAGCCGAAACTCAATCGACTCATCCTGGGCGGTCTCGGGCTCGGGAAGCGGGGGCAGCGCGGCAAGGCGCCTGCCGGTCTCGTCCATCCACCGCTCCCCATCGGCGAGAGCGACGAGATAGACGCAGCGCTCCAGGTGGTCGAAGGCGATCAGGCGGTCGGCGAAGACGAAGGCGGCGTCGGGCGTCGGGGCACGGTGCCTCGGGGTGCCGTCGCACTCGGCCTTCAGCTCGTAGCCGAGGTAGCCGGCGAAGCCGCAATCGAAGCCGAACGGCAGGTCCGCCGAGAGGCCGCGCAAGTCCTGCAGCTCGCGGTCGAGGTAATCGAAGATCGATTCGCTGCAGATCTCGACCTCCCCGCCCCTCTCCACCCGAACACGGCCCTCCGGAACGCCATAGGTGACGACCGCCGCGAGCGGGCCCTCGCTGTCGCCCATGAACGAGAAGCGGCCGCGCTCGCCGGTCGCGCTGCTGTCCAGCCAGAAGGCGTTGCGGCTCGCTCCATATATGTGGACGAAGGCGCGCTCGGCATCGGGCAGTCCCTCGATCCGCCGCACGAGCAGGCGAGCCGCGCCCGATCGAACCCCGGTCTCGCTCGCCGTCGCCATCGCCGTCAAGATATCCCGGCATGCGCGGCTCTCCCCACGCCGACCCGGGCAAAGGCGTCTTCGAGACGATGCTCGTCCTCGACGGACGGCCGGTCGAGCTCGGCGCCCACATGGCGCGGCTCTCTGCCAGCCTTGCCGATCTCTTCGGCGTCGGGCTTCCGGACGCCGCGCAGCGGCAGGTCGCCGAGGGCGCCCACGCCATTCGGCACGGGAAAGTCAGGCTGACCGTGACACCGGGCCCCGCCGGCCGAGTGGAGACCGAGGTCTCGACGACCGAGCTCGACCGGGAGCAGGTCTTCCCGTCGCCCGACCGGGGCGTCGCCCTGAGGAGCTTCGTGGTCGAGGGCGGGTTGGGCGCGCACAAGTGGGCGGACCGGCAACTGCTGGACCGCATCGCCGCCACGACCGGCGCCGGCGAGGTGCCGCTCCTGGTCGATGCCGACGGGTCCGCCCTTGAGGCATCGCGCGGGAACGTCTTCTCTGCCGGTGAAGGCTGGCTCGCGACCCCGCCGGCCGATGGCCGGATCCTGCCGGGGATCGCCCGCGCCCAGGCGCTGGAGGCGGCGCGCAAGGAGGGGGTCGAGACGCGGGAGGAGGAGCTGACGCTGGATGACCTGCACCGCGGCGAGGTCTTCCTTGCCGGCTCTGTGCGAGGGGTCGAGCCGGTGCGCTCGCTCGACGGGGTCGAGCTCGGGCCGGCCGGCGAGGTCAGTGGGCGGATAGCGGCCGCCCTGCGGCGGCGCTGGCTGCTGGTGCCCCAGGGGGAAGCTGCTGTAGTCGTCGCAGGCGGGCGACGAGCCGGTCGGCCCGCTCGCTGAAGGCACCGAGGCTCGGCTCGGGCACGGTGGCCGGGGGCGGCGACGCAACCGCCTCGATCGGCTCGAACGCGGCCCGCGACGCCCGCTCGGCCAGCTCGGCCGCCCTGCGCGCCTGCTCGGCGGCGTCCAGCGCCGCAGCGCCGACCGTCATCACGGCCGCCTCCGAGACCCTGGCGGTCGCCAGCGCCTCCTCGATCTTCTGCTCCAGCTCGCCGATCAGCGGCGGCCGCGAGTGCTCGGGCAGCAGCCAGTCCTGCGTGGAGTCGGTAGCTGCTCCGTCCATCGGTTCAAGATACGGCGACAGCACGCAGACTCCTCTGCCCGAGGCGGCAACCGGGCGATCGCTAGATTTCCGCCCCAACCAGAGAACCGAACGACGCGAGGAGCAGCGTGAGAAACCCCAGAGACTTCTTTCAGCCGCAGGCGATCGGCGCACCGGAGCCGCTGCGCGAGATCCCGGTCAAGCCCTCGCGGATGATCCACTTCCTCGACTTCTCCAACGAGAAGATGGTCGCCAAGGCCGCCGACATCGCGACCAAGACCGACATCCTGCTCGGCAACCTCGAGGACGCGATCCCGGCCGACCGCAAGGAGGCCGCACGGCAGGGCTTGATCCGCGCCGCCAAGGAGTCCGACTTCGGCCAGACCGCACTCTGGGCCCGGGTCAACTCGCTGGAGAGTCCCTGGGTCCTCGACGACCTGACCACGCTGGTCACCGAGATCGGCGAGAAGCTCGAGGTCATGATGGTGCCCAAGGTCGAGGGCGCCTGGGACATCCACTACGTCGACCGCCTGCTCGCCCAGCTCGAGGCCAGGGCAGGGCTGGAGCGCCCGATCCTGATCCACGCGATCCTCGAGACCGCCCAGGGGGTGGTCAACCTGGAGGAGATCGCCGCGGCCAGCCCGCGCATGCAGGGGATGAGCTTCGGCCCCGCCGACCTCGCCGCCTCACGGCGGATGAAGACGACCCGGGTCGGCGGCGGGCATCCCGGCTACCGGGTGATGGAGGACCCAAGCGACCCAGAGAACCCCGAGGCCGACCGCGTCAGTTCCCAACAGGATCTCTGGCACTACTCGATCGCGCGCATGGTCGACGCCTGCGCCGCGACCGGGATCCTTCCCTTCTACGGGCCCTTCGGCGACATCAAGGACACGGCAGGCTGCGAGACGCAGTTCCGCGCCGCTTTCCTGATGGGCTGCGTCGGCGCCTGGTCGCTGCACCCGGTGCAGATCGGCATAGCCAAGAAAGTTTTTAGTCCGCCGCCAGAGGAGGTCAAGTTCGCCAAGAAGGTACTGGAGGCGATCCCCGACGGACGCGGCGTGCACATGATCGACGGAAAGATGCAGGACGACGCCACCTGGAAGCAGTGCAAGGTGATGGTCGAGCTGGCGGAGATGCTCGCCGCCAAGGACGCCGAGCTGGCCGAATCCTACGAACTCCAGGCGTGAGCAAACAAAAGTTGGGTTGCGTAAACAGCTCCAACGTGCACACTTAGTTCCATAACACCAAGTTCATGGGGTGCACTTTGCAAACCGCTAACGTCCGCCGCGTCTGTGGCCGATAGGGGGAAAAGCTCCGGATCTCGCGGACAGGAAAACTTGACTTAAACCCCACCCGAAGAGAGCCTTCCCCTCGATGAATCCCTCTACAGATCTTCCGGTTGACCGGACTTTTCCCGAGCACGCCCAGCAACGCGAACTGCTCGTCCAGGACCGGCCCACTCTCGGCAGCATGCCGCGGACGACGAGAGGCATCAGCTGGTGGCTCCTGCCCGCCGTCGACCTCACCTGCTCTTCGGTCGCGCTTGCGTCGGTCACCCTCGCCACAGGGGACACCCTCTTCCCCGCCCTGCCGGTCGCACCGCTGTTGCTGGTCATCGTCTACGGCGCCCTCGGCGTCTACGGCGCCAGCCCCTCTCGCGGCGCCGAGGATGGAATGGCCTGGCCGGTGATCCGCCTGCTCGTCGCGGCTCTCTTCGCGTGGTCGGCCTCTCTCCTCTCGGGGCTGGATGGTGGCGCTCAGCTGGCACTGTGGGCCGGGTTCGTGGCCATCGACACCATTGCCCGCAGGCTGGGAGAGCCGCTGTTCCAGCGCTTCGACCTTTGCGAGCGCTGGGTGCTCGTCGGTGACGAGACGACCGCCCAGCGATTGAGGGCATACGAGCCCCTTCGCGCCTACGCGCAGGTCGTGGCAACCGTCGCGCCCGGCGGCGACGACACCCAGTCGGCCGCCCGGGTGGCGGCACTCGAAGTCGTCGACCGCTACCGCGCCGACCGAGTCGTGATCGCAAGCCAGCAGGCCGACGACGAGGGGCTGCTCGAACTCGTCCGCGCCTTCAAGTCGATCGGCGTGCCGGTAAGCCTCCTCCCCCGCCCGCTCGACCTGCTCGAGGCCCCGGTGGCCACACCCAGTCAGGTCGGCGGCGTCCCCCTGATCGACGTCGAGGCCCTCGCCACCCACGGTGCGGTTCCGTATTCCGGGCCCGACCGCCGTCGCACGCGCGAGACGAAGATCACCGTCGTCGTCCCGGCGATGAACGAGGAGGGCAACATCGGCCAGGTGCTCAGGCGCCTGCCGGAGAACCTGCACGAGGTCATCCTGGTCGACGGCAACTCCAAGGACAAGACGATCGAGGTCGCCGAAGAGGCCTGTCCGGGAATTCGCGTCCTCAGCCAGACCGGGCGTGGCAAGGGCGACGCCTTCCGCACCGGCTTCGCCGCGGTCACCGGCAACCTCGTGGTCATGCTCGACGCCGACGGCTCGGCCGACCCCTCCGAGATCCCCCGCTTCGTCGAGGCGCTCGAGGCCGGCGCCGACTTCGCCAAGGGCTCGCGCTTCCTCGAGGGCGGCGGCAGCGCCGACCTCACCAGGCTGCGCAGCCTCGGCAACAGCGTCCTCAGCGGCACGGCCAACCTCCTGCACGGCACCCACTTCACAGACCTCTGCTACGGCTACAACGCCTTCTGGTCCCGCTGCCTGCCGTTCATCTCGCTCGACGTGCCCGGCTTCGAGGTCGAGACCCTGATCAACCTGCGAATCGCCGGCGCCGGGATGAAGATCACCGAGGTGCCGAGCTACGAGGCCGATCGCATCTCGGGGCAGAGCAACCTCAATACCTTCCGCGACGGGTTCCGCGTGCTGGGCACGATCCTGAGCGAGGCGCGGCGGCGGCGCGCCATCCGCCGCGGGCACCAGCATGAGCCATCGGTGCCGCTGCGGGAAACCGAGACGGCGTCCGCGGCCTGAGCAATCGCCCCGGGAACGAGTCCCGCTCCGCCCGAGGATGACGCCGGTAGGCGGCGAACCTCTCGCTACGGTGACACAAGCAATCCGAAACAGCGTCTCCGTGGTCGTCCCGGCCTGGAGCTGGGACCGCCGAGATGAGCTCGCGCTGTGCCTGCGGGCGATCGAGCGGCAGACGCTTGCGCCAACCGAGGCGATCGTCGTCATCGACCACAACCCGCAGCTGCTCGAGTGGACGCGCAGCTCGTTCCCCGGCGTCGCGGCCACGCCGAACCGGCACGAGCGCGGCGTCGTCGGCGCCCGCAACACGGGCGTCGAGCTCGCGAGCGGAGAGATCGTCGTCCTCACCGACGACGACACCGAGGCGGAGCCGACCTGGATCGAGCGGCTGGCATCGTGCTTCGAGGACCCGAACGTGGTCGGCGTCACGGGAGAGCTGACCCCCAACTGGGCGGGGCCCGAGCCCCGCTGGTTCCCGCCCGAGTTCTACTGGGTCTTCGGCTGCAGCTACACGGGACTGCCCACCGAGGTCGCCCCGGTTCGAAACCCGATCGCCGCGAACATGGCGGTGCGCAACCGGCAGCTGCGCGAGATCGGCGGGTTCAGGCAGGGGGTCGCCCCCCGCGAGATCAGGTACCGCGGCGTCGTCATCGCCGGCGGGCACGCGCTGGAGGACACCGAGCTCGGCATCCGCATCGGCCAGCGGTGGCCCGAGATGAGCTGGCTCTACCAGCCCCATGCAACCGTGCGCCATACCGTGACACCGGAGCAGGCGACCCTCGGGTACCTGCTGCGCCGCAGCTTCGAGGAGGGATCCAGCAAGGTGGAGCTGGCCCGCGCGGTCGGCTCCCAGGAAGGCCTGAGCTCCGAGCGACGCTACATTTCGGTCATTCTGCCCCGCGGCGTGGCACGAGGTTTTCGAGACTCCCTGCGCGGCGACCCCTCCGGCCTTCTCCGCGCGGGGGCGATCGCGATCGGGGTGCTGGCGAGCGGCCTCGGCTTCCTGCTCGGGAACCTCGCTCGCTTGCGGTGGCCACGGCGATGAGCGGCGATATGGATGCGGCCTCGCCCGAATTCGCCCCGGTGCTCATCGCCGAGGTGGAGATCGGCGAGCCCCTCCCCGTCCTCGGGGCCGAAGGAGAGGGCCCGAGCGGCCGCTACGAGACGGCTCTCTGCCTGGTTCGCCTGCACGGCGCCCCACTCGGGTCGGTCCGCGCCGAACTGCCCCCGGAGGGACTCTCAGCCGAGAGACTGGCAGCGCAGGTCCAAGCCGAGCTTGGCAGCGAGATCGAGGCTCACCTCCGCACCGACGGCCTGCCCGGCGCCGGCGAGCTCGGCGCCGGGGGAATCCAGATGCCGGGGCGGGCGCCGTGCATCGTCGCGCTCGAGGAGTTCCTGCAGCGGGCGCCCACGATCTCGGTGGTGATCCCCACCCGCAACCGCCCCGCCTTCGCGGTCGAAGCGATGCGCGCGGCCCTGGGCTCCCATTACCCGAGCGACCGCTTCGAGGTGATCGTCGTCGACAACGGCTCCGGCTCAGACGATCGGTTCGTCCTGCCCGACGTCGAGGCGAACGACGGCGTCAAGGTCAGGCTGCTCCGGGAAGAAGCCCCGGGCGGGTCCAACGCCCGCAACGCCGGGCTCCACGCGGCCGAGGGCGAAATCGTCGCCTTCGCGGACGACGACGTCCTCGTCGACCGCGACTGGTTGGCGTCGATAGCCAGGGCCTTCGCCCGCGACGACCGGGTGGGCGGGGTGACCGGCCTCACCGTGCCGCGAGAACTGGAGACGCCGGCCCAGATCTGGTACGAGGGCTTCGCGAAAGCCGACCCGGATTTCGAGGGCCGCGTGCTCGACCGCCGTGACCCTCCGCCGGACCGGCCGCTCTTCCCCTTCACCATCGGCGACTTCGGCAGCGGCGAGAACTTCGCCTTCCGCCGGGAGCTTCTGATCGAGCTCGGCGGCTTTGACCCCGCCCTCGGCACGGCCACGCACACACTGGGCGGCGAGGACGTCGAGGCGATGCTCCGGGTCCTGCTCGCCGACCGTCAGGTGATCTACGAACCCGCCGCCATCGTCCGCCACGCGCATCCGCGCGAGTTCGGGCAGTTCGAGCGCCGGGTATGGGGTTACGGGGTGGGCCTCACCGCGTGCCTGAGCAAGATCCTGACGCTGCACCCGAAGCTGCTGCCCGAGCTGGTCCGCAAACTTCCCGGGGGGCTGGTGTACGCGCTGTCCCCGAGCTCGGAAAAGAACAAGGACAAGCCGGGCGACTACCCCGCCCGCCTGACCCGGCTCGAGCTGCGCGGCATCGCCTACGGGCCGCTGGCGTACGCCCGCAGCCGCCGGGCCCTGCGCAAGCAGGCCAAGCGGCGCCGGAACGACCCCCCTGCCGGGCCAGGCCCCCTGCGCGCGCTGATCGTCACCGACTCCTACTGGCCGCTGATCGGGGGCGCCAACCGCAGCGTCGAACTGCTCGCGCACAACCTGGCGCGCCGCGGGCACACGGTGGCGGTCGCCACCGCCTGGCAGGAGGGCGTGCCCGCCGTCGAGGACCAGGGCGACGTGCGCGTCCACCGCCTGCGCGACCTGACCAGCCGCATGCAGTGGATCTCGGAGGACCCCTACAAGCACAACCCGCCCCCGTTTCCCGACCCCGAGGCAGTCTGGCGACTGCGGCGCCTGATCGCCGAGTTCGAGCCCGACATCGTCCACGCCTACGGCTGGCTCACCCACTCGACCGCCGTCGCGCTGCTCGGCAAGGACGTTCCCCTTCTGATCTCGGCCCGCAGCTACGGGAACATCTGCGCGGTGCACAACCTGGCGCGCGACGAAGGCATCTGCGACGGTCCGGCGCCGCTGAAGTGCCTCGCCTGCTCCGCCCGCACCTACGGGGTCGCAAAGGGAACCGCGGCCGTGGCGGGGGTGTTCGGAGCGGGCCCGGTGCTGCGCCGCAAGACCACCGCGATCCACAGCGTCAGCCGCTTCGTCGCCGCGAAGATGGACCGCTTCCTCCACGTGCCGGGCGCCCGCGACGTGGTCGTGCCGAACTTCCACGAGGACGTCTCGGGGCGCCCCGCGGACGAGGAGATCCTCGCCCGGCTTCCCGGGGAGCCGTTCATCCTCTACGTCGGCGCCTTCAGGAGGATCAAGGGGATCGAGGAGCTGTTCGCGGCCTACCGGAAGCTCGAAGACCCGCCCCCACTCGTCCTCGCCGGAACCCGGGCGCCGGACACGCCCAGCCGGTTCCCCGAGGGCGTGACGGTGGTCGAAGACGTGCCCTACCCGACCGTGCTGGCGATCTGGGAGAGAGCCATGTTCGGCGTCTTCCCGACCAGGATCCCGGAGGCGCTCGGGAATGTGGTCCACGAGGCGATGAGCAGGGAACGGGCGGTGATCGGGACCAGGCCCGGCGGCCACGAGGACATGATCGAGGACGGTGAGAACGGCCTGCTGGTGCCCGCCGGCGACCCCGACGCGCTGGCGGAGGCGATGGCCCGGCTGGCGGGGGACACGGCGCTGCGGGCGAGGCTCGGCGCTGCGGCGCTGGTGCGGGCGCGAGACTTCACGCCGGAGGTCGTCATGCCCAAGATGGAGCAGCTCTACTACCAGACGATCGCCGACGCCCGGGAGGCGCGCCGGTGAACGCAGGGGCCACGCACGATCTCAGGCGAGCGGTGGCGGCCTCTCTCGCCCTGGCGATCTTGATGGCGCTCCCGATCGGCGGGGTCCCCAAGGACATCCTCCTCGTCCCGTTCGTCCTGCTCCTCCCCGGCTATGCGGTCTCCGTCGCGATGTTCCCGCCGGGCGCCATCACCCGCGGCGAGCGCCTCTTGTACACGCTGTGCCTGAGCGTCGCCACCGCTGCCCTCGGCGGCCTGCTCTGGCAGCTCCTGTTCGGGCTCGACCGCTTCGCCTGGGCGTTCCTGGTGGTCGCGACCGTGCTGGCCTCGGCGGCGATCGCGGGGCGCAGGCGGGCCCCGCAGCGCCCGGGCGCAGCCGAGCACGGCCCCCGGCAGCCTCGCGTGGGCCTGCCGACCGCGCTCGCGATGCTCCTCGCCCTGGCGCTCGCCGTCCTCGCCATCGACACCGCCATCGACGGGGTCCACGACCAGAGGGCCGAATCTCACTTCAGCGCGCTCTGGATCGTGCCCCGAGGGCCCGGCGAGGACTCGGTGGAAATCGGCGTCTGGAATCACCAGGAGGCCGTCTTCACGTACCGGCTCAGCGTCGATCGGGTGGGAATCCCGCTCTGGGGCTGGGAAGGGCGCCTGGGGGCGCGCGCGCGCAAGCAGGTGATCCTCGACTCGGATCGGATCCCTGGCGGCGGGCGAGTGGAGGTGTCCCTCTACCGAGACGGCGTGCTCTACCGGAGCGCCGAGCTCGAGACTGGGGTCGGGACCTGATGCCGCCCGCCCCCCAGGCCCAGCGCGACGCCACCGGCTCCCCCGGGCGGCCGGCGCGGGAAAAAGCCGGCGGCCGGCAGACACGCTCCCGGCCGGAATCGCTGGGAACCGCCGGCTTCATCGCGCTGCTGGTGGCCTTCGGGCTGCTGCTGGTCGCGCTCGGGAACAACGCGGCCCGCGAAGGCGCCGCGAACGCACAGCCCCTGTTCTGGGGTGGCCTGGTGCTGATCTACACGCCGATCGCCTTCCGCCTGCTCTCCCCCACATCCTCGCGGGCGGAATCGATCGCCCTCTCCCTGCTCCTCGGCGGCGGGCTCTTCCTGGTCAAGCTCCTCTACAACCCGATCGGCTTCATCCCGCACGACGAGATGGCGACCTACCGCCAGGCCTGGGAGCTGCTCGAAACCGGGCACTTCTTCTCGGCCAACCCGATCGTCCAGGGCTACGCCGGCTATCCGGGGCTGCAGGCCGTGACGGCGGCGCTCGCCCAGATCTCAGAGCTCAACCCTTTCGTCTCCGCGATGATCGCGATCGGGGCCGCGCGCCTGGCGCTGATGCTGGGGCTCTTCCTCTTCCTGGAGCGGGTCAGCGGCTCCCACCGGGTCGCGGGCATCGGGGTGGCCGTGTACGTCTGCAACCCGAGCTTCCTCTACTTCGACTCGCAGTTCGGCTACGAGTCGCTCGCCCTGGCGATCGCGATTGCCCTGCTGCTGCTCGCGCTGCGCTGGTCCACCCGCAGCGCGTTCAGGCCGGGGCCCCTCGCACAAGGGGTCGTTGCCGCAATGGCGGTGCTGGCCGCGACCGTGGTCACCACTCACCACCTCACCTCCTACGCGGTCTTCGCCTTCCTGCTCGCCTGGGCACTGATGATCGTGGTCGGACGCCACGGGCGAACCCTCTTCAAGGCTCCCCGTATTCACATCTCCAAGGTGCCTCCGATGCTGAGAATGGACCGGTCGAAGGCACCGGGGCTCAGGTGGTTCCAGGGCCCGCTTCTCCCCGCCGCCTTCCTCGCCGTGGCGGGCGCGCTCTGGTTCACGTTCGTCGCCGGCGACGTCACGACCAGCGAGCTGGGGGGCGTGTTCACCGAGTCCTTCACGTCGTTCTTCCACCTGATCACCGGCCAGTCCGGCTCCAAGGAGCTGTTCGAAGCGGGCAGCGAAGAGACCAACACGGCGACAGCCCGTGCCCTCGGCGTGGCCTCGATCATCCCCCTGCTCATCATGATCCCGTTCGGCCTCTGGAGGACCTGGCTTTGGCAGGACTCCAACGCGATGTGGCGGACGCTCTCCCTCGTCGCCCTGCTCTACCCGATCACCCTGGGCCTGCGCCTCACGCAGGCCGGCACCGAGACCTCTCAGCGAGCGTCCGAGTTCGTCTTCGTCGGGCTGGCGTTCGTGGCCGGGCTGCTGATCGTCGAGGCGGCCGGCCCGAACAACCCCCTGCGGAGAACGGTCAGGGCCCTTGGCATAGCGATCGTCGCGACGGTTGTGTTCCTTGGCGGGTTCATCGTCGGCGAGTCGCCGCTGACGCGACAACCCGGGCCTTATCTGGTCGCCGGGGAGTCGCGATCGGTGAGCCCGGAGATCCTCAGCGCCTCCGAATTCGCCGCCGAATACATCCCGCCCCGCAGCCGCATCCTCGTCGATCGGGTCAACGCCACCCTGCTGGGCGCGTTCGGCCACCTCGACCCGGTGGTCGGCGAGATCAACGGCATCAGGGTCTCGCGCGTCTTCTTCAGCCGGACCTACGACCACCTCGACCAGGAGGTGATCAGCGAAGACGCGATCGACTACATCGTCGTCGACCGGCGCTTCATCGAGGAGCCGCCCGCTTCCGGCTATTACTACGAACGCGACGAGCCATCCGGAGGAAAGCCGATCGACCGCGAATCCCTGCAGAAGTTCGCCGACCTCGAAGGCCTCGATCGCATCTACGACGACGGCGCGATCGCGATCTACGACACCGCGACGCTCAGGTCTCGGCCGTGACCGCACGGCGACGCCTGGCGGGGCTCGACGCCAAGGTGCGGACTGCCATCCGGTCCAACCGGGAGCTGCTCTCGAACGCGAGCTCGATGATCGGGACCGCGGTGGTCACGTCCTTCCTCGGCGCCGCCTTCTGGCTGGTGGCCGCGCACTACTTCAGCCAGGACTCGGTGGGCCTCGCCAGCGCCTCGATCTCGGCGATGACCCTGCTCGGCTTCATGGGGACGGTCGGCCTGGGGACGCTGTTGATGGGCGAGCTTCCCCGCCTCGAGGTCCGGCACCGCTCGGTGATCAACGGGGCGCTGACCGTGACGGCCTCGCTGGGGACGGCGCTCGGGCTCCTCTTCGTCGTCGTCGCGCCGCTTGCCTCATCGAACTTCGACCCGCTTACGGCCAGCTGGGCGTCCGCGCTCGTCTTCGCCATCGGTGTCGGCCTGACGGCGATGACGTTCGTCCTCGACCAGGCGCTGATCGGGATGCTGCGAGGCGGGATCCAGCTGAGCCGCAACATCGTCTTCAGCGTCGTGAAGCTGGCTGCCCTGGTCCCGGTCGCGGTGCTGATCAGCGATGCCAACGCCGCGTGGATCTACGCCACCTGGACGGTCGGGATCGCCGTCTCGCTGTTCGTGCTCGTGCGCTTCTACCGGGAACGCGACGACGGCTCGTCGCGGCCGGACTTCGCGCTGCTCAAGGAGATGCGCCTGCATGCGATCACGCACCACGGCGTCAACATCGCCCTGCGCACGCCCGAGCTGGTGCTGCCGATCGTCGTCGTCACCTTCCTCTCGGCCTCCGCCAACGCCAGCTTCTACATCGCCTACATGATCACCAGCTTCATGTTCTTCGTGCCGCTCTCGCTCAGCACGGTCCTCTACGCCGTCGGCTCGGGCGAATCGAAGCGCCTCGCCGACCGCTTCCGGCTCACCGTCTACGTCTCGCTCGGCTTTGGCGCTCTCTCCAACCTGGCGCTGCTGGTTCTCGCCTCGCCGCTGCTGAGCATCTTCGGCGCGAGCTACGCGAGGGACGCGACCGCCACCCTCCACGTGCTCGCGCTCGACATCTTCCCGTCGACGATCCTCAGCCATTACGTCGCCCTTCGCCGCATCCAGCGCCGCCTCGCCTCGGCACTGCCGATCGTCTGGCTCGGTGCGGCGCTGCAGGTCGGCGGCGGCATCGTCGGCGCCCTGCTCGACGGGCTGACCGGCGTCGCGATCGGCTGGGTTGTGGGCGCCACGCTCGAGGCGATCGTCATGGGCCCCGAGGTGGTGCGGGCTCTGAGGGCGGCTCACCTCGAGGTTCCGCAGGACACCGACGCGGAGGAGAGCAAGGCGGAGGCGCTGGAGGCATTCGAGATCGCCAACGCCGAGCGGATTGACACCCCCGCCCTCCGGGCACACCATAGGCGGACCGCGCCCATGCATGGAGATCGCGTCCCGTGAAGGTCTCGACGCACGCCTCGCGCACCCGGACGAGATCGTCGCCGAGCAGCTCGCGCTGGAGCTGGAGGTCGATCAGATCCCAGAAGCGGTGATTGGGCCTGCCGTTGGGCTGCTCAGTGACGGCGTGGATCTTCTGGGCGACCTGATAGCGCAGTGCGAGGCAAGCGACCCGCTCCGGGCCATCGAGCTTGAAGTCGGCGATGCCGATCGCAACCGGGACGAATTCGGGTTCGGTTGCCTCCGGTCGCGCCACCTCGACCTGAAGGGTCTGCCAGTCCTTGCCGGCGAAGCCGACCTGCACGAAGAGCCGGCGACTGCCCGTTTCGCGAATGTCCTCGATCGGTCCCTTACGGCGGAAAGAGAAGCTGCCGAAGGGCTGGGCGAATGCCTCCTCAAGGACGTCGAGCATCTCCCGAGGAGCGCCCCGAAAGACGATGTTGATGTCCTTGGTCGTGCGAGCGCCCATCCCCAGCCGGAGCTCCATCGACGCACCACCCTTGATCAGGAAGCGCGGCCCGTCGTCGGCACGGACGGAATCGAGGGCGCCGACGAACGACACCAGCGAGAGCCAGCGCCGCGCCCGCTCGTGCGCGATGCCGTGTGCCCGTCCGTAGTTGCCGGCGAGACGCTCGAGATGCCCACGCTGGGTCGGCGTCCGCCGGGGCGGTTTGAACTCCGACGGGTTCACGGTCGCCCCGTGCTGCCGCGGCGAACGCCCAGCTCACGGCGGAGTTCGCTTGCCTGGCGCCTGGTCAAGCGTCCGCTCTGCTGGCCCCGCTCGATCGCCTGCCCGATGAGCGCAGGTCCCAGGTGTGCTCCATGTGCTTGGCGGATCGCATGCGCCGGGGTTACGACCTCGATCCCTTCGTGAAGCGCAATCTGATCGGCCTCCAGATCTTCATGATGGAGCAGATACACCAAAGGCACTTCCCGACGGACTCGATAACCGCGAGGGACGGTGATGTGGATCTTCGCCGGATGGACGTCGCTCAGCTCATAGAGCTCCAGCGCCGTCTCGCGGGAGAGCACACCGCGCGTCCCCCGCGGCCAGAGCGTCGCTTCCATGTATGGGTCGAACCGACTCGCAGGCGTGAGCGGGAAGCGATACAGCCCGGTCCCCCGTCGCTCGATCTGCCCTCGCTCCGCCATACGCACGAGGTTCATCGGGTTGATCCCCAACTCCCGCGCATCGTCCGGCGTCACAAAGCCGTATCGCTCATTGGCGACCTCCGCAAGTTGCGTGTAGGCGCGTCCGGGCACCAGGACAATTTAGCACGAAATATGCTAATTCATCCCACCCCATCTTGACCGCGAGTCTCGCAATAGCTGAAAGCCATGCTTGACCTACTTCTGACACGCTCAATCTTAGAAATAGAGCTAGCCGGGGCTCGAAACGTCCCCCTGCCCGGTGGCCTCCGCCGTGACTAGTGCCGCGTCCGGCAACGTCGGCCCGCTTCTGGCGAGCGAAAGGCGAGCCTGGGTAGGACGCAGGGAGGCGGAGTAGCAGCGCTACTTCGCCGACCGAGGACGACGCCAGGCGAAGGCTTGCAGCCGCCAGAACGGGGCGAACGTTGGCTGACGCGGCACTAGGACGCTGCGCGGTGGGTGCTCTTCGGCGGCACGACGTGGAAGCCGTGGCGGTGGGGCCGCGAGCGGTCGCCGCTGCGGCTGAAGGCGACCACCGAGACGCTGTACTTGCCCCGGCCGAGGTGACGCTTGCCGACGAGCCGCGAGATCGGGACCCGCTTGTGGCCGGCGTTCTGTTCCGCGGTGAATACGAGCGGAGCGGCGTTGCGCCGGCGGCGGTGAAGGGTGACCCGGACGATCCCGCGGCGCGAGAGCCGGTAGGTGATCCGGCCGCGCAGGGTGATCCCCCGGCGGTGTGCGTGCCGGCGCCTGTCGCCCTTCTTCGACGGCTTGGTCGCGGCGGGGGGCGGAGTCGTTTCAGGAGCTGGAGCCGCTTCGGGGGCCGGAGCGGGCTCCGTAGCCGGAGCCGTTTCGGGGGCGGGGGCCGGTGCGGGCGCGGTTTCCGGTGCCGGTGCGGGGGCCGTTTCCGGGGCGGGAGCCGGTGCCGGTGCGGGGGCCGGCGCCGGAGCGGGGGCCGGCGCCGGAGCGGGAGCCGGTGCGACCACGGGGACGACTTCGAGTTCTTTGACGACCGGCGCCGCTTCGTCGGCGACGACCGTCTGGCTGCCGCCGTAGAGGCTCGAGGCGACCACCTTGCGATAGGCGTCGAGCGAGGCCTGCGAGGACTCGACGCGCCAGTCGCGCTCCTTGTTCTCGTTGAACCAGATCACGCCCGAGACGCGCGGCATTTTCTGCGGGATCGTGGTCAGGAAGCTCTCTTCGATCCAGGCCGCCTTGTTGCCGCCGACCTCGCTCGCGGCGGTCTCGGTGATGATCACCGGCCTGGTGCTGAGCTGGGTGATCGTCGCGTAGGAGGAGGCGAAGATTTTCGAGAAGCTGGCGAAGGACTCGCCGCCGGAGGTGCCCCAGTTGTAGCCGTCGAGAGCCACGTAGTCGACCCACTCGTCGCCGGGGAAGAACTGGTTGAAGGGACGGCCACCGTAGTCGACGTTGGGCGCCCAGACCCACTCGACGTTGCTGGCGCCTTCCTGGCGGAAGACGGTGACGACGTGGCGCCAGGCGTCGGCGTAGGCCGAGCCGGCGTTGCCGGCCTTGTTCGGCCCCCAGTCGCTGCTCAGCAGGTTCATCTCGTGGGCGAAGCGGATCATCACGGTCATGTTCAGGCCGCGGACCGCGGCCGCTTCTTTGCGGAAGTAGGCGTCGTATTTGCCCGCGGCGATGTCGGTGAGGGACGCAACGCCACCGCTGACGTAAGGCTCCAGCGTGACCATCGGCGTCTCGCCGCGGGCGCGGAGGTTGGAGATCTCGCTCGAGTAGAGCAACGGCCCACCCATGTTGCGGAAGACCAGGAAGATGTCCGGATGGCGCCCGACCATCGAGGTGTAGCTGTCGAGGGCGCTGGCGCTGCCACCCCCGCCCGGGAGGTAGATGCCGAGCTGGATCGGCGTCTGGGCCGAAGCGGGAGCCGGCCGGATCGCCGTGGTGAAGAGGGCGGTGCAGAGGGCCAGGACGGCGAGGGCAAGGGCGAGCTTGGGTCGGGCTTGTGTGGTCACACCCATCACTCGGCCCGGCCGCAACGGGTGCGAGCGATGCTCGACGCAATTGGACGTATGTGTGAGCGGCCGTGAACGCGGCCTTGCAGGAGCCGCTCAACGGGCGGCAGCCTGCCGCGCTACGCACCGATTCCGGGCAGTTTCAGCCCAGCGAGGCGTAGGCCCGGGAGACGCGCACGCGCCGCACCAGGCGGGACGTCTTGGCGGCGAAGATGGGCCAGCCGGTCGAGCGGTAGATGGCCTCGCGGGGGATCTCCAGCGGGCCGCGACCGCGCAGCGGCTCGGCGATCCGCTCGTCGAGCGTGACGGCGGCCTCGTAGCCCGCCCCGGAGGCGAGCTCCATCACCTTCCCGTCGTAGCTCCCGAACGGGTAGGCGAGGGTCGTGCAGGAACGCTGCAGGGCCTCCTCGCAGGCGGCGCGAGAGAGGCGCAACTCGGCCTCGGCCCGCTCCTCCCCGATCTCGGTCAGGTGGGGATGGGAGCAGCTGTGCGAGCCGATCTCCCAGCCGCGCCCGGACAGCTCGCGCAGCTCGTCCCACGACATGCAGCGCAGCTCGTGCTCGTGCTCGCCGCCGACCCACTGCGCCAGCTCCGACCAGGCCATCGTCCCGGCCTCGCCCGCCGCATCGGTCGGCACGAAGACCGTCGCCGGCACCCCGAGCTGCTCGAGCACGGGAAGCCCCAGCTTCAGGATCGAGGCATAGGCGTCATCGAAGGTGACCGCCATCGCCTTGCGGGGCGCTCCCTCGGCGAGAGCGGCCGGCAGCGTCATCGGGCGGTAGCCGCGCTTGAGCAGGTACCGGAGCTGCCCGCGAAGCGCCGGCGGCGAGATCGCTGCCGGGCTCGGCCAGGTCTCGCTTACCGCGTGGTAGCAGAGAACAAGGAGATCGCTCACGTCGCGAGTCGGGTGGGCCTCGCCGTTGCGATCGGCGCTCATCCGGCGACTCCCGACCGGCGAGCAGCACGCACCCGCCAGGCGCGGCGAAGGCCCAGCGCCAGCGCGCCCGCGATCAGGACGATCGTCGCACCGATGCCGGCGATCAGCGCCAGGTCCGCGTCCTGGAGCTTTTGCCGCACTTCCTCGAAGAAGGAGGGGGCGCCGTACCCGCCGTCGGGCGGCGCAGGGGCCGCAGAGCCCGCCGCAGGAAGCGTCGCCGGGGTCGCCAGCAGGGTTGCGCGCGTGCCGCCGTACTGGGGCGAGGAGATCGCTTTCCGGTAGGCGCTCAACGAGGCGGGGCTGCTGTCGACGCGAAAGTCGGCTCGCGGGTCTTCCTCGTCGAACCAGGCCAGGGCGCGGATGTGGGGAAAGCGCGGCGCCTCGCGTTCCAGGGCACTGGCGATCCAGGCCGCCTTGTCGCCGTTCACTTCGCCGGCGGCGGTCTCGGCGATCACGATCGGCTTCGAGGTCAGCGCCACCAGCCGGTCGTAGGTGCTGCCGAAGATCGTGGTGAAGGACGGCCAACCGATCGAGCCGCCCCAGCAGAACCCGTCGATCCCGGCCCAGTCGACGAACTCGTCGCCGGGATACAAGATGGCGAGCGGGTGGCCGCCGCCGGCGTCCTCGTTCGGCGACCAGACCCACCTCACGTTGTGCGCGCCGTGGTTGCGGAAGACCCAGTAGACGTGATGCCAGGCCTGGCGGAAGTCGCGCGCGGTGTTGCCGTTGACGCCGATTCCCCACGGATACCAGCGCCCGTTCATCTCCTGCGCGAACCGGAGCATGATCGGCTTGCCCCACGCGGCGGCTTCTTCGGCTGATATGCGGATGTAGCGGTCGTAGCGGCCGTCGACGATCTCTCGCAGGGGGATGGCACCGCCGTTGGCGGTCTGGGGCTCCCAGGTGACCATCGAGACCGCTCCGCGATCCCAGACGCTGTCCAACTCGGGTGCGTAGAAAGGCGGGATGCTCCAGCTCTTGTAGGAGAGCACGATCGCCGGCTGGCGGCCCACCTGGCGCCCGTAGGCGGAGATCACCTCAGGGTCGTCGAAAACGCCCCGCACGAAGACCCCGAGGGCGATCGGCGCCCCGCGGGCTCCCGCGGGGAGAAGGAGCAGCGCCATCAGCGCCACCGCAAGCGCGGCGCGTGCCCGCGGCGCCCGCGGGCGCCTCACCGCCCTGCCCGGCCGTCGCTGCTCGAGATGCGAGCCGGCGTCCGCAGCAGGTGCCGGAGATCTGCCCGGTAGAGGGGCCGGTTCGTCCAGCGCCGAAACGACCTCAGCGAGGCACGCGAGGTGTCGACCCGCAGGTCTCCCTTTTCGTCTATCTGGTCGTACCACGCCACTACCCGGAAGTGCGGCATGCGCGGCACTTCGCGGCGGAGCATCCGGCGCAGCCAGCGGGCCTTGTTGCCACCGGCCTCGCCGCAACCGACCTCCCCGATCATCAGCGGCCGCGAGGTGAGGCGCACGAGCTTGCGGTATGAGGCGGCGAAGATCTCGTGGAACGACTTCCACTCGAACCTGCCGCCCCAGTTGTAGCCGTCCACGCCGGCCCAGTCGACGAACCGATCGCCCGGGTAGAAGCGCTTGAAGGGCAGGTCGTTCTCGGTCTCCACATATGGCGTCCAGACCCACTGGACCTTGTGCGCCCCTTCGCGCCGGAAGACCCTGACGATGTGGCGCCAGGCGTGCCTGAAGGAGCGGGCGGAGTTGCCTGCCGCCGGCGACCACGGGTACCAGGACCCGTTCATCTCCTGGCCGATGCGGATCATCAGCGGGTGGTCCCAGGCCGCTGCGGCGCGGGCGGCGTCGCCGATGTAGCCGTCGAAGCCCCCCTGGGCGATCTTGGTGAGGTCGATCCTCCCTTCCGAGGAGGTCTGCGGCTCCCAGGTGACCATCGGGATCGCCCCGTGGCTGCGAACCGCGTCGAGCTGGGGGAAGTACAACGGCGCCTGGTCGAAGGTCTTGAACGAGGTGACGATCACCGGGCTCCAGCCGACCTGCCGGGCGAAATCGTCGATCAGGGACGGATGCTCCTCGGCGTGAGGTATGTAGGAGCCGAGCGCCACCGGGTTCGCGCTCGCCGCGCCGAGGGGCGCCAGCAGCCAGGAGAGCAGGGTCAGCAGCAGCGCCGCCAAGGCCTTGCGCCCTCGCCCGATGCCGCGCCGCTGTTCGCTTGCCTGCCGCAGGACCTCCACCTTTCGCTCATCGTCGTCCGCTCACGACCCTTGAGGTCTGAGCAGACTAGCCGAGGGCGCCGCTGCATCTTCAGGGCGCCCCCTGGCCACCAACCCGGCCCGAGGTCCTATGTATCGCCAGCTGCGCCGGCCTCGACGCCCGCATCCTCCTCGCCACCAGGGACGTCTTCGCCAGGAACCTGGCCCAGCCGTCGCCGCGGTAGAGCCCCGCCCTCAGCAGCTCCAGCGGGTCCTGTCGTGCCCCGGGCAGATACGGCATGGTCCGCCTCGGGATGGCCACCTGGCTGTCGAGGATCACAGCGGTCGCGTACCCGGCGCTCGCTGCCGCATCCTTGACTCGCTCGTCGTAGCTGGAGAAGGGGTAGGCGAGGGCGCGGCAGGGTCGCCGAAGCTCCCGCTCGCATTCCTCGCGCGACTGGCGCAGCTCGCCCGCCAGCTCCTCGTCGTCGAGCAACGCAAGGTCGGCGTGGGTGCGGGTGTGCGAGCCGATCTCCCAGCCCCTGTCCTGCAGCCGCCGAAGCTCATCCCAGGTCATGCAATCCAGCTCGCTCTCGAAGGGGGTGCCGACCCACCGGCCCATCTCCGACCAGGCCATCGGCTCCCGCGACGTGGCGAAGGCCGTCGGGACGAAGACGGTGGCGGGCACCCCCAGCCGGGCCAGCACCGGATAGCCCTCGCGAAGCACCGAGCGATAGGCGTCGTCGAAGGTTACGACCAGCGTCTTGCCGCTCGGCCGCTCGGCCAGGGCGGCCGACAGGGTCATCGGCCTGTAGCCGCGCCGGAGCAGGAAGCGCAACTGCCCCTCGAGCCGGCGCGGCTCGATCGCGAACTCGCTGGGCCAGCTCTCGCTGACGCCGTGATGGCAGAGGATCAGTAGGTCGTTGGCCCCGCGGATATGCCATACGCTAGCCAGCCGCATGAAGCCCGGCATCCTGCTCACCGACGCGCACGCTCGGTCCACCGTCGGCGCCTGCGAGTGCCTCGCCCGCCACGGCTACAGGGTCGGCGCGGCAACCAGCGACCCGCCGGCGCCAGGGCAGTGGTCGCGGCGCGTGAGCGCGCGGTTCAGCCTCCCTGACCCGCGCGCGGACCAGCGTGGCTTCGCCGAACAGGTCGCCGAGGCGGCGCGCTCGGGCTGCTTCGAGACGGCTCTCCCCAGCAGCGACGCTTCCGTGCTGGCCCTCTCGAACCACCGTGATGTCTTCGATGACGGGGTCCAGCTCGGCATGCCATCTCACGAGGTGGTCGACCGCTGCGTCAACAAGGTGGCGATGCTCGACGAAGCGGAGAAGGCCGGCCTGGCCTCACCGGAGAGCTTTGCCTGCTCGAGCCCCGAGGAGGCTAGCTCGACAGCGGCCCGCCTCGGCTACCCGGTGTTGCTGAAGCCGCGCCAGACCGTCTTCGACGACAAGGGAGCCCTGAAGCAACGCCAGACCTTGATCGCCGAAGACGAGGCGACCCTGCTGGCGGCGCTTCCCGGCTTCGGCCTGCCCTGTCTCCTACAGCGCTTCGAGCGGGGCGACACCGTTCTCGATCGCCGGCGTGGCTGCCGGGGACCGCCTGCTGGCGATCGCCTTCTCGCGCTACGCGCGAACCTGGCCACCCGAGGGGGGACCGGTCTCCTCCTCGTGCACCGAGACCCCGCCAGAGGATCTCGTCCGGCGCGTAGACGCCCTGATCCGGGTGCTCGGCTGGCAGGGCATCTTCGAGCTCGAGCTGATCGAGCGGGCCGACGGCGGCTTCGCGGCGATCGACTTCAACCCGCGCCTCTACGGATCGATCGCGCTGGCGGAGCGGGCGGGTGCGCCCATCCCGGCTGTCTGGTGCGACTGGCTCCTGAAGGGAGAGGTTGACGAGTGCGCCGCCCGGCCCGGCGTCTTCTACCGCTGGGAGGAGGCGGAGACCCGGAACGCGCTGCGGAGGCTGCGGACGGGGCGGATCCGCGATGCCCTAACGGTGCTCCGCCCCCGCCGGCCGCTGGCGCGCGCCTATTTCCGCTGGAGCGACCCGGCGCCGGCGATGGCGATGCTCATGCGCATGGTCAAGAGCCGCCGGGCGGACCGGCGCTCGGCAAGGGCTGGGCGCCGAGCGGCCGGCGAGTCGGCCGCGGCCGCGGAGAAGCACGCCGTGCGGCGATGAGGACCGCGGCCGTCATCGCGAGCAGGGCCCCGGCGTAGAGCGCGTACGGGATGGTGACCGCCGTCCCGGCAAACGGCCAGAGCAGCGAGACGCCGGGCCCGGTCGCCAGGTCCCGCAAGAGATGGGTCGAGACGCCGAAGGCGATGCCGAGCGCCACCTGACGCCGGTCGCGCTGTTTCACGAGCAGACAGATCGCCAGCAGGACCGCCACCATGGACGCGCTGTGGCTGTACGGCCGCGGCAGGGCGCCCGTCAGGAAATGGGATCCCAGGTAGCCGGGGATGTGGTCGACGTCGATCGCCACGCTGGCGAGGAGGGCGCCCACGACGAAGAGCAGCGGCAACCGGGTTCGGGTCAGCGCCATCGCAGCGAGCAGCGCGACGGCACAGGTCGCCAGGTGCGCCGGCTCGTCGACCAGGCCGAAGGCGATGCTCGCGGTCGAGCCTTCGACCAGCCCCCAAGCGAGATCGAGGGCGAGGATCGCCCCGACCAGGCCGATGGCGAAGATGGCAAGCTTGCGGGAAGAGGCCAAGTGGAAAACGATAGCTCGCCTCGCATTTGAGGCGGTCCAGGCTCTCAGCTCCCTCGGCCTCGTCGGCGCAGGGAGAGGGTGCGCGCTCTTGTGACCGGAGGACTCCAGAAACCGGACTTCGTGGAATCGGAGGTAGATCAGCCAATGACACCAGCAAGCGTTCGAGTACAGCCGATGCCTCCACGCTAAGAGGCGCTTTCAGTCTCTATTCCGTGAAACTCAATCCTGCTCATCACTCCAACTTCTGCTGTACCAGCGATAGAACTCCAATGCCCAAGCAATCCAATTACGCCAAATGCCGCGCCGATCAGCTCTCCCCTGATCAGCAAGGCTGCCGACAGGATCAAAAACCCGGCTGCCAAAAATAGTCTTGCCTTCACTGCGGACCCTTCGGTGACTGACGATTCATCGATCTAAGAGTGGATGGTTTTACGCCCTGGAAACAATGCTGAATCTTGGTAGGCAGCGGTCAGAACCGTGGCCAATAAGCAAAGCGACCGTACTGAGAAAACGGATCCGGACCGGTGGCTCCGAGCGCGCCGAGGAAGCCGAGGCCGCTAGATGACGTGCCTCACCACGTTCCGAACACCATGACATTGACCCGGAACTGCCGAGAGGCGGGGGGTGTCGAAGCCGCAAGGAGGACGCCACGTGACGGTCGGTGCGTGCGTGGGCGATTCACTGCGCGGACCCCCCGAACCGTTCTTGAGCCCTCTGCATCTTCTTCGGGCCGTAAAAGCGACGCGCCCACCAGGACGATGGGTCTGCGAGTTGACACGCCACCGCCGTCCAGATCAATCCCGGAAATAGGAATCCGATAGCAAATGCCAGTCTCTGGCCCTTTAGCCACGTTATGACCGCGGGAAGCACGAACAAACCGAAAAATATGATCCCCGCCTGAAGTCGCTCAGGCACATCCCCTCCCGTTCATCGAGCCGAATCCACCGGCGCTCCACTGTACATCTCCCACGGATCGCAATCTCCAAAGCTACGCCCCACACCGGCGACATATTCCCCGCACTGCCAGGCTTGGATTAGCCTACATTCCTACAGCACAGATTGAACGAGATGCAAGTCGTTGGTCGAACTTTGCGTTCTGTAATTTTTCTCAGTGGAAATCAGTCCAGTGTCAATTCCCACTCACCATGCGGGTTCGGAGACAACTCAGTCTCTAAAAACGGCGAAAGTTAAGGCCAGAAAAAATGTCCTATCGCCCTTTCGGCGAGCGCCGGGGGCGGCGCAGGCGCACGTCCTGGAGGCGCTGCCCCAGCTCGTCGTCCTTGGCGAGAAGGTCCAGGTCTTCTTCCAGGCCAAGCACCGCGAGCACGCTGGCCAGCACACCGAGGCTCGTGGAGAGCTCGCCGTGCTCAAGCCGGGACAGGGTCCCGCGCGTAACGCCTACCCGGCTGGCCAGCTCCGCGAGCGACATCCGCCGCCGGAGCCGCGCCAGCCGCAGGCGCTCGCCGAGCGCCTCGGCGCGGCGCTGAGTTTGCGGAAAAAGGGGAGTGTCAGCGCGTGACATGATCGATAGATCATGCCATATACCGCAAATGGCAAGATCTATCGACCGAAAGCTTTAGGCCAAGCGCCGCTCCAGGTCCGCCAGCTGGTCGTGCAGCTCCTGCGGCAGGTGCTTGCCGAAGCGGGCGAAGTGCTGGTGGATCGCCGGCAGCTCGACTGTCCACTCGGCCGGGTCGACGGCGAGCAGCTCTGCCACCTCCACGTCTGAGACGTCGAGGCCCTCGGTGTTGAGGGCGCCGGGCGCAGGCACGTTGCCGATCGGGGTCTCCTCGGCCTCGGCCGTCCCCTGGCAGCGGCGGAAGACCCACTCCAGAACGCGGCTGTTCTCGCCGAAGCCGGGCCAGAGGAAGCTGCCCTCGTCGTCCTTGCGAAACCAGTTGACGTAGAAGACGCGCGGCATCTGCGCCCCCTCGGTGGCTCCCACCTTGAGCCAGTGGCCGAAGTAGTCGCCCATGTGGTAGCCGCAGAAGGGCAGCATCGCCATCGGGTCGTGGCGCAGCTTGCCGACCTCGCCGGCGGCCGCGGCGGTCGTCTCCGAGGACATGATCGAGCCGAGGAAGACGCCGTGCTCCCAGCCGAACGCTTCGCGCACCAGCGGCACGACCCTGGAGCGGCGGCCGCCGAAGAGGAAGGCGTCGATCGGCACCCCGGCCGGGTCCTCCCACTCGGGGGCGATCGCCGGGCAGGCGCTGGCCGGCGCGGTGAAGCGGGCGTTGGGGTGGGCAGAGGGCTTATCGGAGTCCGGCGTCCAGTCCTCGCCGTGCCAGTCGATCAGGTGGGCAGGCGGCTCCTTCGTCATCCCCTCCCACCAGACGTCGCCGTCGTCGGTCCTGGCGCAGTTGGTGAAGATCGAGTCGCGGGCGACGGTCTTCATCGCGTTCGGGTTGGTCTTCTCGCCCGTGCCGGGCGCGACGCCGAAGAAGCCCGCCTCGGGGTTGATCGCGTAGAGGCGGCCGTCGGAGCCGAACTTCATCCAGGCGATGTCGTCGCCGATCGTCTCCACCTTCCAGCCGGGCAGGGTCGGGATCAGCATCGCCAGGTTGGTCTTGCCGCAGGCCGAGGGGAAGGCGCCGCCGACGTACTTGACCTCGCCCTCGGGCGAGGTCAGCTTGAGGATCAGCATGTGCTCGGCGAGCCAGCCCTCGTCGCGGGCCATCGCCGAGGCGATCCGCAGCGCGAAGCACTTCTTGCCGAGCAGCGCGTTGCCGCCGTAGCCGGAGCCGTAGGACCAGATCTCCCGCGTCTCGGGGAAGTGGACGATCCACTTGTTCTCGGCGTCACAGGGCCAGGGCACGTCGTCGGTGCCCTCGGCCAGCGGCGCGCCGACCGAGTGCAGGCAGGGGACGAACTCGCCCTCGGTGCCCAGCACGTCGAGGGCCCCTTTGCCCATCCGGGTCATGATCCGCATGCTCGCGGCGACGTAGGCGGAGTCGGTCAGCTGCACGCCGATGTGGGCGATCGGGGAGCCGAGCGGGCCCATCGAGAAGGGAACCACGTACATCGTGCGGCCCTTCATCGAGCCCTCGAAGAGGCCCTTCAGCGTGGCGCGCATCTCGGCCGGCTCGCGCCAGTTGTTGGTCGGGCCGGCGTCGGCCTCCTCCTCGGAGCAGATGAAGGTGCGGTCCTCGACCCGGGCGACGTCGCCGGGGTCGGAGAGGGCGAGGTAGGAGTTGGGGCGCTTGGCCTCGGAGAGGCGCTCGAAGGTGCCCGCGTCGATCAGAGCCTGGGCGAGGGAGTCGTACTCCTCGGCCGAGCCGTCGCACCAGTGGACGGCGTCGGGCTGGGTCAGGTCTGCGATCTCCCCGACCCAGTCGAGGAGCTTTGCGTGCGTGGTCGGCGCTTCGGCCGCGATGGCTTGGCTCATTGGCGGGACTCTATTCATTGTTCATCGGGCCCGTTGGGGTCTTCGCCGGTGTTGAGGTCGATCACGCTGATGTCCGCGTCCTCGTTGCGGATCTTCAGCGTCGCGGCCTGCGTTCCGCCGCCCTTCACCTCGACGGTGCAGGTAAAAGTGTTGCCCGCCTTGACCTCGACATCGGACGGGCAGTCGACCGAGGTGACCTTCGCCCCCAGCGACTTCGAGAGGCTCGCCTGCAGCTGTTCCTCGGTCTTGGTGCCGTCGATCACGGTTTCGCCGCAGCCGGCGAAGAAGGCGGCAGCCAGAGCCACCGCGGCTATCGAGCCGAGCAACCTCGAGAAGCTCATCCCTCTCCCATTCGGATGGGTCACTCGGGGAAGTATCCCAAGCCTGCCTAAAGCCCAGGCCGACCCTCGTTGACCCAGGTGGCGAGCAGCGGGTCGACCAGGCGCCAGCCGCTCGCGGTAGCCGGGTCCTCGACGATCTCACCACGGTCGCGGAGCGCATCCACGGCGGTGCGCACCGCGCCGCCCCGCGAGCCGCCCTGGCGCCGTCCGGCGGCGTAGACGCCTTCCCGGTTCTCGGCAATCGCGGCGAGGACCCGCCGCTGAGACGTCGGCAGCGAGGACCAGGTCGCGCGCAGCTCGTCGCGAACGTGGTGCATGACCTCGTCGAAGGCGGAGAGCCAGATCTCCTCGGTGATCTCCTCGCCTTCGCCGGCGAGCTCCCAGAGGACGTGAGCGATGAGCATCGTGCGCTGGGGGTGCCCCTGCGAGGCACCGAGCAGCAGGCCGAGGGCAGCGCCGAGCCTGCGCCCACCGGCCTCGAAGCGCTCTGAGACGTACGGCGCCACGTCAACCGGGGACAGCGGCGGCAGCTCGACCGGCCCGGCCTGACCGTAGAAGGCGCGGCGACGATCCCCGAAGAGCTCGCGCATCATCCCCACGTGCGAGCCCGCGAAGACGTAGCTCGCCGCATCGCCGTGGTGCTGAATCTCCGAGCGGATCACCGCGTCGGCGCGATCCTTGGTTGCGAGGATGTCCTGAAACTCGTCGAAGACGACGAGGGTGCGAGTGCCATCGCGCTCATGCAGGCGGAGGGGAAGCCCGAGGCGCTCGAGCAACGGGGGCTCCGCCTGGGGATCGACCGTCACCTCGACGCCGGCCGGAACCGGCCCGCCGCCGAGACGCAGCGTTGGGCGCAGCATGCGCCGGACGCCCGCGAACCACGTCGCCGCGCTGCCCTGGAGCTGCTCGACGTAGGCCCGCTCGATTCGCCGGGCGATGTCGTCCAGGGTGAGCACGCCGAAGAAATCGACGTAGACGGCTGCCCAACCGGCTCTGCGGGCGTCCTCGACGACACGGTTCAGAAGGGAGGTCTTGCCGTAGCGTCGCGGCGCGACAAGCCGGCTGTTGTTGCCGCTATCCGCCCTTTTCAGCAGCAGGCGCGTCTGGTCGTCCCGGTCGAGCAGATCCTCGGGCGGCACGGGCTCGCTGAAACGAAACGGGTTCCTGCTCTCATTCATAGAGCAATTCTGCTCTTAAATATAGAGCAAACGGCCCGGCACACCGTTGGATAGGGTTCCGCGCCGCTGATGAGGTTCTTCGAGTACGAGGCAAGGCAGATCGTCGAGCTGGCGGGGATTCCCGTCACCAAGTACGGGTTCTGCACCAGCGCCGAGGAGGCGCGCAAGGTCGCCGAGGAGATCGGCGGGCCGGTCGTGGTCAAGTCCCAGGTGCTCAGCGGGGGGCGGATGAAGGCCGGGGGGGTCAAGTTCGCCGGCACGCCGGACGAGGCCGCGGCGCACGCAGAGGACATCCTGAAGCTGGAGATCAACGGGCACATGCCGCGCGGCGTCCTCGTCGACCCCAAGGCCGAGGTCAGGCAGGAGTACTACGCCGGCATCGTCTGGGACGGCACCGCGAAGCGGCCGCTGATGCTGTTCAGCGACATGGGCGGGATCGACATCGAGGAGGTCGCCGAGACCCACCCCGACCACGTCGGCCGCGGCCACGTCTCCAACCTGCTGCCGATTGCCGACTTCGAGGCCAAGCAGGTCATCGCCGCCACCGGCGTCACCGGCTCGCAGCTGAACCGGGCGACGCCGATCCTCGCCCGCCTCGCCCGCCTCTTCCGCGACAACGACATGACCCTGGCCGAGATCAACCCGCTGGCCGAGCTCGCCGACGGCAGCTTCGTCGCCCTCGACGCCCACATGGAGATGGAGAACGAGGCGGTCGGCCGCCAGAAGGGCCTGCTGCGCAAGCGGCTGCAGATCGCCGAGGAGGACACCCGCGAGACCTACGAGCCCTCCGACTTCGAGCGCCACGTGGCCGCGATCGACGCCGCCGACCACCGCGGCGTGATCCAGGGCAAGGACCACGGCTTCGAGGGGAACCTGGGCCTCGTGATCGGCGCCGGCGGCGGCTCGCTGACGCTGACCGACGCGGTCCGCAGCCGGGGGGGCAAGCCCGCCAACTACTCCGAGATCGGCGGCAACCCCTCGGTCGCCAAGGCCTGCGGCCTGGCCAAGGAGGTGCTCGAAAAGGACGGGGTCGAGAAGATCGCGGTGATGATGTCGATCGTCTCCAACACCCGGGTCGACATCGTCGCCCGCGGCGTGATCAAGGCCTGCCTCGAGCTCGGCAAGGACCCAGGCGAGATGATCGCGATCTTCCGCATCCCCGGCGCCTGGGAGGACGAGGGCTTCAAGATCCTCGAGCGCTACGGGGTCGAGTACTGCGACCGCTCGGTCTCGATGTGGGAGGCGGCCGGACGCGCCGTCGCCAAGATCCAGGGGGCTCCCGCATGACCGCGCGGTCGACATTTCAACCGGTAAGCGGTGGAAAAGGCGACCGCAGAGGTGAGTCGTGAGCATCCTGCTGAGCAAGGAGACGACCTTCATCGTCCAGGGGATCACCGGGCGCGAGGCGGTCAACCTGACCAGGGAGTGCCTCGACTACGGCTCCAAGATCGTCGGCGGCGTCACCCCCGGCCGCAAGGGCCGCGAGGTGCACGGCGTGCCGGTCTTCGACACCGTCGCCCAGGCGGTCGAGAACCACGGCGCCCCGATCGACGGCTCCGTCGTCACCGTCCCCCCCGCCTTCACCAAGGACGCGGTGCTGGAGGCGATCGAGAACGGGATCGAGCTGATCGTGATCGTCACCGAGCGGATCCCGCGCCGCGACGTCGCCCAGATGGTCGAGCTGGCGAGCCTGCGCGGGGCGCGGATCATCGGCCCCAACTGCCTCGGCCTGATCGTCCCGGAGGTCTGCAAGATGGGAGGAATAGGTGGCCCCGCCAAGGACGCCGCCAAGGCCTACGCCCCCGGCCCGGTCGGCGTGATGAGCCGCTCCGGTGGGATGACCACCGAGATCTCCTCCTCGCTGACGCAGGCCGGCCTCGGCGTCTCCACCGCAGTCTCGATCGGCGGCGACGCGATCATCGGCTCGACCTACGCCGAGCTGATGCCCTATTTCGAGGCCGATGAGCAAACCCGGGCGATCGTGATCTACACCGAGCCCGGCGGCCGCATGGAGGCGCAACTCTCCGGGTGGGTGAAGGAGAACGACAGCCGCCTGCCGATCGTCGCCTTCATGGCCGGCAAGTTCATGGACGACGAGGAGATGAAGGGGATGAGCTTCGGCCACGCCGGCACGATCGTCGAGGGCGTCGAGGACACCGCGACCGAGAAGATCGCCCGCCTCGAAGCCGCCGGCATCCGCGTGGTCGAGCGGATCGACGAGATACCCGACGCGGTCAAGGAGAAGCTGGGGGTGACGGCGTGAGCTTCCGGTGCGCCTTTCCCCCCATATGCGTGGATAAAGCGCACCGGAAGGGGTTGTTGGGATGAGCGAGACGCTGCACAAGGTCTTCATCGACGTCGAGGTCGACGCCTCGGTCGCCGGCGACGCGGCGCTGGCTGCCAAGCTGGAGGAAGTCTGCCCGGTCGACATCTTCAAGGCGACCGACTCCGGGGTCGAAGTCGTCGAGGGCAACCTCGACGAGTGCGTCCTCTGCAACCTCTGCGTCGACGCCGCGCCCGAGGGCGCGGTCCGCGTCGTCAAGCTTTACGAGCGGTAAGCCCAGCCTCGTCCACGGCTTCTTCGTACAGCCGCTCGGGCAGGACGACCATCGCCCGCAGCGCCGCCAGCGCCGCGGGGTCGCCTTCGACCGTCACCTCGCCCTCGCCCTCGTCGCCGACGACGAGGGTGCCGAGCACCGCCCGCGGCTCGCCGGCCAGGATCAGGTCGGCGTCGGCCGCCTCGCCGCGCTCGGCGGCGATCCAGCCGTCGGCGATCTGCAGGCGGAAGCTGTTGCCGCCGCTGCGCAGCTGCACCGTCAACTCGGCGCCGGGCGGAGGCTGGAGGACGACGCGCAGCGAGTTGGGCAGCCAGGACGCTTCGATCGCGTCGACGTCGTCGATCTGGAAGAAGTTGAGCCCCCAGCGGGCCAGCTCGAGGATCGGCCGCTCCAGGCCCTGACCGAGCTCGGTCAGCTCGTAGGCCACCGCGGAGGCCGGCGGGTCGAGCTCGCGCCGGGCGACGATGCCTTCGCGCTCGAGGTCGCGCAGGCGCTTGGTCAGCACGTCGGTCGGCGCACCGCCGACGGCGCGGTCGAGGTCGGAGAAGCGCAGCGGCCCGAGCAGCAGCTCGCGCACGATCAGCAGCGACCAGCGCTCGCCGATCCGGTCGAGGGCGCCGGCGAGGCTGCATGCCTGGCCGTAGTTGCGGCGGGTCATTGCTCGATTCTAGCAGCTTAATTTGAATTTCAAAGTTAGCGCTTGGAATTCTGGTACATTCTGTCTCGTGTTCCCTCTCACGCCTGCCCCGGCCCGCGCGTTGAACCCCCGATGACCCGGATCGCGAACCTCACCTGGAAGCGCCCGAAGCTGGTCCTCGCCATCGTCGGCGCCTTCGCGCTGTTGGCGGTCGCGGTCGGACACAACGTCGAGCACCACCTGAAGGCCGCGGGATTCACCGATCCCGCCTCCGAGAGCGAGCAGGCGACGAATGTCCTGCGCGACTCGCTCGGCTACGACCCCAACCCGGCGATCGTCCTCGTCGTCCGCGCCCCCGGCGGCGGTCGGCTCGATCCGAGCGACCCTTCCATGCGGCGCGAGGTCGACCGGCTCGCCAGCGGCATGGCCAAGGTCGAAAACGTCGGTCGCGTCGTCAATCCACTGCGGAACCCGCGAGCCGGCGCCGAGTTGATCGCCAAGGACGGACAATCTCTGGCGATCGCCGGCTACCTCTCGGCCAGCGACATCGAGGACGCCGGCGGCGTTGCCGCCGAAGGGGTGGGTGATGTGATCGAAAACAGCCCGCTCGACGTCGCCGAGGGCGGCTTCGCCCAGGGCTTCAACGAGACCAACGACCAGACCCGGGAAGACCTGACCAAGGCGGAGCTGATCGCCTTCCCGATCCTCGCCATCTTCCTGCTCTTCGTCTTCCGCGGCGTCGTCGCGGCCGGCATCCCGCTGCTGATCGGGGTGATCTCGATCGTCGGCACGCTGCTCGTGCTGCGGATCATGTCGGGCGTCGTCGACACCTCGGTCTTCGCGCTCAACATCGCCACCGGGCTCAGCCTCGGCCTCGCCGTCGACTACGCCCTGCTGATGGTCTCGCGATATCGCGAGGAGATCGCCGGCGGCGGAGCGACGCGGGAGGCGCACCGCCGCACGGTGCAGAGGGCCGGGCGAACCGTCCTCTTCTCGGGCCTCACGGTTGCCGCCGCGATGGCGGCGCTGGTCTTCATGCCGCAGCGCTTCCTCTACTCGATGGCGGTCGCCGGGGCATCGGTCGCGGTGCTCTCCTTGCTGATCGCGCTTCTCGTCGTCCCCTCGCTGCTGCGGCTGCTCGGCACGCGCATCGACGCGCTCTCGATCCGCCGCGGCCCGGCCGTCTCGGACACCTCCGACGGCTGGTACCGGCTGGCGCGCGGCGTGATGCGGCGCCCGGTCGCCGTCGCCCTGGCCAGCTCGGCGCTGCTGCTCGCCGCCGCCACTCCCCTGCTCTGGACGACGCTGACCGGACCGAGCGCCGAAGCCGTACCGCCGAACGTACCTTCCTACGACGCCCTCAAATACCTGGAAGCGCACTACCCGCGCGACGTCACCGAGGCCGTCACCGTCGCGGTCGACGGGAAAACCGGCAACGCCCAGCTCGCCGCCTTCCACCGCCGGATCGACGCGGTCGGCGACGTCGTGCGCGGCGCTCCGTTCGCGCGTGCGCCAGGCAACGTCGCATACGCGAACTTCGCCCTCTCCGAGCCTGCCCTCTCGGACACCTCACAGGACGCGGTGCGGGAAATTCGCGACCTCGCCCCGCCCGGCGCCGCGAGCGTGCTGGTCTCCGGCAACACGGCGCGCTTCATCGACCAGAAGCAGAGCCTGCTCGAGCACGCGCCGCTGGTCGTCGCGATCATCGCCCTCACCACCCTCGTGCTGCTCTTCCTGCTCACCGGCTCGGTGCTGCTGCCGCTGAAGACGCTGGTGATGAACACGCTGACGCTGGGCGCGACCCTCGGCATCCTCGTCCTCGCCTTCCAGGAGGGCTGGCTCGACTCGCCGCTCGACTACACCGGCCCGGCCGCGGTCGAGGTGACCAGCCTCGTCTTCCTCTTCGCGATCATCTTCGGCCTCGCCACCGACTACGCGGTCCTGGTCATAGCGCGGATCAAGGAGCGGCGCGACCTCGGCGACTCCAACGAGGAGGCCGTGGCGGTCGGCATCGCCCGCACCGGCCGCGTGATCACCGCCGCGGCGGTGGCGATCGCGATCGTCTTCCTCGCCTTCGGCGTCAGCACGGTCTTCTTCGTCAAGCAGATCGCGATCGGGATGGCCTTCGGCGTGATGATCGACGCGACGATCGTCCGCGCCCTCCTCGTCCCCTCCCTGATGCGCCTCTTCGGCGAGTGGAACTGGTGGGCGCCCGCGCCCCTGCGGCGGATCTACCTGCGGCTCCGCTTCTCCGAGGGGTAGTCCCCTGCAACGCGTTTCGGCGCTCGCAGAGCCGCAACGCGTTGCAGCCGGTGCGCGCGAGCAGCTCGGCGACGACGCCCGGCTCCACCTCGCGCCCGTCGACCCGGAAACGCTCGGCGATGAAGTCCGCGAACGGCGCAGCGGGGATCGGCCCCAGCTCGATCGACTTGGCGCTGCGCCAGAACGGCTCGTTGGCGTCGCTGAAGATCCGCTCCATGACGTGCTGCTTGCTGCCCAGGTAGACGTGGGCGATCTCAGGCTGCCGCTGGAAGACCGAGCGCAGGAGCTTGGGCAAATCGGGGTCGATGGAGACGACCTCCTGGAACTCGTCCATGACCACGGCGACGCGGTGGCGACGCGCTCCGCCCAGCTCCGCCGTCGTCGGTTGAACTTGAAGCCCGCGAAACGGGGCAAGGGCCCGCTCGCGGACTCGCTCGATGGTGGAGGCGATCTGCTCGTAGATCGACCGCGCCAGGGCCGCGGCGAGGCTCTCCTTGCTGGGCGTCGTCATCAGGTCGACCTGGGCGACCAGCACACCTTCCGTGGCAAGGGCGCCGGCTGCTCGCCAGACGAGCGAGGACTTGCCGAAGCGACGGGGAGCGAAGACAACCACGTCACTCCTCTATAAGTCCCCACCGTCGATGACTCTCCCCGCATCGTGAACTTCATCGAGGACGTGCTCGAGCGATCTCCCGCTTCGCGGCTGGGGATCGTCGCTGTCGACAGCGAGGGGAATCGGCGGGACTGGTATTTCGGCGAACTGATTGCCTGCTCCGCTGGGCTCTCGGGGGCGCTTGCGGCGCAGGGGGTCAAGCGCGGGGACGTGGTTATGACACTGGTGGGGAACCGGGTCGAGTGGGTTCTCTCGCTGCTCGCCTGCTGGCGGATGGGGGCGGTGGCGCTGCCTTGCAGCACGCAGCTGAGGCGTCACGACCTGGAGGTACGCGTCGCCGCGGCGAACCCCTCGCTCTGCGTCGGGGAAGAGCACCTGCTTGCCGAGCTCCCCGGCGGAGTCGAGACCATGACCATGGCCGAGGTGGAGGCGACGCTCGACGAGGACCGGCCGCAGGAGACTCCGGCGGCGGTCGAGGAGATGGGTCCCGAGGACCCGGCGCTGATCGTCTTCACCTCTGGCACGACGGGAGAGCCGCGCGGCGTCGTCCACGCCTACCGGTACCTGGAAGGCCAGCGGGCCCAGGCCGAGCACTGGCTCGGCTCGCGCCAGGGCGAGCTGGTCTGGTGCACCACCGCGACCGGCTGGTCGAAGTCGGCGCGCAACGTCTTCCTCGCCCCCTGGCTGACCGGTGCCGCGGCGGTGATCCATGACGGGCGCTTCGACCCGGCCCAGCGGCTGGACATGGCCGAGGCGCTCGGCGTCAACGTGCTCTGCCAGGCGCCGACCGAGTACCGGATGCTGGCCAAGCGGACCGCCCTGCGTCAGCTCCCCGCCCTGAGGCGCATGGTCTCCGCCGGCGAGCCGCTGGAGGCGGAGACGATCGCGGCGTTCCGCGAGGCGATGGGCGTCGAGCCCGCGGACGGCTACGGCCAGACAGAGACCGGCCACATCAGCGGCAACCTGGCGGGCGACCAGGTCACGCCCGGCTCGATGGGGAAGCCGCTGCCGGGGATCGAGACCCGGATCGTCGAGGGCGAGCTCCAGCTCCGCGCCTCCTCCTCCCCGACCTTCTTCTCGCGCTACCTCAACGGCGAGCGCTTCGAGGGCGAGTGGTGGCGCACCGGGGACCTCGTCCGCGAGGACGAAGACGGCTACCTCTACTTCGAGGGCCGCGGCGACGACATCATCCTCTCCTCCGGCTACCGGATCGGCCCCTTCGAGGTCGAGTCCGCCCTCCTCTCCCACCCCGCGGTCGCCGAAGCCGCCGCGGTCGCCGCCCCCGACCCCGAGCGCGGCGCCGTGGTCCGCGCAATCGTCGTCCTCCGTGAAGGCCAGCCGAGCGAGGATCTGGCCCAAGAGCTACGCGAGCACTGCAAGCGCGAAACCGCCCCATACAAGGCCCCTCGCATCCTCGAGTTCGTGGAGGAGCTACCGAAGACAACTAGCGGCAAGGTGAGACGGGCAGAGCTCCGACGAGGGTAAGCCGCGATCCTGACCGGAACGGTAAGGGCGACGGGCGCCCTCCCCAAGACACTCCAGCGAGGCTCCTGCCGAGCGTCTTGGGGAGGGCGCCCGTCGCCCCCTCTACGCTTCGACCATGGACCAGGTCGACCGCAAGCGAGTCGCGGCGCTGACCGAGGCGCAGCAGGAGCGCTTCCGCAACAACACCGGGGCCTCGGCGAAGACCTACGACCGGGCGGTGAAGGTGATGCCGAACGGCGTCCCCTCCTCCTTCCAGTCCAACGACCCCTGGCCGGTCTACATCGAGCGCGGCCGGGGCAGCCGCGTCTGGGACGTCGACGGCAACGAGTACGCCGACTTCCACAACGGCTTCGGCGTGATGTGCATCGGCCACGCCAACCCGACCGTGGGCGCCGCCGTGAAGGCCCGGATCGACGAAGGAACCCACTTCGCCGCCCCCACCGATGGCTCGATCGCCGTCGCCGAGGAGCTGGCGCGGCGCTTCGGCCTGCCCCAGTGGCGCTTCAACAACTCCGGCACCGAGGCGACGATGGACGCCGTCCACCTGGCGCGCGGCGCCACCGGCCGCGACACGATCCTCAAGGTCGAGGGCTCCTACCACGGCCACCACGACACCGTGATGGTCTCCGTCTACCCGCCGCTGGAGGCGCTCGGCGCCCGCGACGACCCGGTCAGCGTCCCCTACGGCGGCGGCGTCCCCAAGGCGATGCGGGCGCTGACCCGCGCCGTCCCCTTCAACGACGCCGACGCCCTGCAGAGCGTGCTGGAGAAGATCGGCGAGCAGGTAGCCGGGCTGATCATGGAGCCGGCGATGATGAACATCAACATCATCCCGCCGCGCGAGGGCTACCTGGAGCGGGTGCGCGAGCTGACCGCCGAGCACGGCGTGAAGCTGATCTTCGACGAGGTCAAGACCGGGGCGACGATCTCCCCCGGCGGCGCCACCGCCCGCTTCGGCGTCCTCCCCGACATGATCACCCTTGCCAAGGCAAGCTGCGGCGGCTACCCCGGCGGCGCGATCGGGATGAGCGAGGAGCTGGCGGCGATCGTCGCCGACGGCACGGTCAAGCAGTACGGCACCTTCAACGGCAACCCGCTGGTGATGGCGGCGGCCGAGGCGACCCTGACCGAGGTCCTCACCGACGACGTCTACGAGCGCTTCGAGGCGACCAACCGGCGCCTGCTCGACGGCTGCCAGGAGATCGTCGACTCATACGGCCTCCCCGCCTACACCGAGGGCATGGGCGCCAAGGGCTGCGTGATCTTCTCTCCGACCCGGATGCACGAGTACCGCGACTACCTCAGCGACGTCGACGAAGAGCTCTCCACCCTCGCCTGGCTCTACCACATGAACCACGGCATCTTCATGACTCCGGGAGTAGAGGAGGAGTGGACGCTCTCGATCGCCCACACCGACGAGGACCTGCAGCGCTACCTCGACGCCTTCGAGGCCTTCGCCCGCGACGTAACCGCCTGACTGCCGACCGACGGGCCTCAAACGTCCAAATAATGGACGTTTGAGGCCCGTCGGCGGCGAACGGCGGCGAAACTAGGCGGCCAGGGCCTCGTCTACGGCTACGGGACGGCCCAGGTGGTAGCCCTGGGCCATGTCGACGCCGTACTCGCGCAGCATCTCGGCGGTGAGGTCGTCCTGGACGTACTCGGCGATCGTCGTCTTGCCGAGGCCGCGGGCGATCTGGACGATCGCCTGGACGGTGAGCTGGTCGGCATCGCTGTTGGGCATGTCGCGGATGAAGGAGCCGTCGATCTTGATCAGGTCGAAGGGGATCTGCTTCAGGTAGTGGAAGGGGCCGAAGCCGGCGCCGTAGTCGTCGATCGCCACCTGGCAGCCGAACTCGGTGAGGCGATCTGCGAAGCCCCCCGCCGCTTCGTAGTCATGGACCCTCGCCGTCTCGGTGATCTCGAAGGTGCAGCGGGCCGGGTCGGCTGTCCCCTCGTCGAGGCGCCGTTCGATGAACTCGAGCACCGAGAGGTCCGCGACCGAGGCGCCGGAGAGGTTCACGTGCAGCGAGACCGGGCTCCCCTCGCGCTCGCGTGCCCCCAGCAGCTCCAGGGCCCGGGCGACGACCCAGCGATCCAGCTCCTGGACCATGCCGGAGCGCTCCGCCGCCTCGATGAAGGCCGCCGCCGGAAGCAGCTCGCCGTTCTCGCCGGTCATCCGCAGGAGCAGCTCGTAGCGCTCTATCCCGCCGGAAGCGAGGCTGCGGATCGGCTGGGTGTGAAGGCTGAGGCGATCGTGAGTCAGCGCGTCGCGGATCCGCGCGCTCGTGGTCTGCCGCCGCTCCTGCCGGCGCTTGGGTTCGCTGGGATCCTGGAAGAGGACGATCTGATTGCGGCCCTCCTCCTTGGCCCAGTACATCGCCTGGTCGGCCGCGGCCAGCACCCCCTCGGCGCCGATCTCGCGCTCGGCGCCGAACATCGTTATCCCGACGCTGATCGTCGCGTTCGGAGCGTCGGATGCGGGCGCGGTGCTCTCGGCGACCTGCGCGCGCAGGTCCTCGCCGAGCTGCAGGGCGCCGACGGTGTCGGTCTGCGGCATCAGCACCGCGAACTCGTCCCCGGAGAGCCGGGCGACGATGTCGGTGGTCCGCACCCGTTCCCGCATCAGGCCGGCGATGCGACGGATCAGGACGTCGCCGGCATGGTGGCCGAAGGAGTCGTTGACCGCCTTGAGGTCGTCGATGTCGATGATCATCACCGCACCCTGCCCCCCGTAGCGGGCCGCGAAGGAGACGTACTGATCGAGCTCGGAGCGGAAGCGGCGGCGATCGAGCAGGCCGGTGAGCGCATCGTGGTCGGCGATGTAGCGGAGTTGCGCCTCGGTCTTCTCGGCCTTGGCAAGGGCCTTGTCGACGACCAAGCGGTCCTCGGGATCGAGTTTGGCGAGCACCGACTCGACCTCTGGATCGCTTTGGATTGGGAGCGTTTCTTCGGTCACCTCACTGAAGTTAGAACTTTCGAAGCCCGATCGGATCGCTGGCCACGCATGACTGCTGGGAATGCGTCCAAGTATCGGCTACCTCTCCCGCCCAATAGTGAGGATCAGACCGTCCGCGGGTAGTGTGGGCGCGATGGCCAACCGCCTGGCGCAGGAGACCAGCCCGTACCTGTTGCAGCACCGCGACAACCCGGTCGAGTGGTACCCGTGGGGCGAGGAGGCGCTGGCCCGCGCCCGCGACGAGGACCGCCCGATCCTGCTCTCGGTCGGCTACTCGGCCTGCCACTGGTGCCACGTGATGGAGCGCGAGTCCTTCGAGGACGCCGAGACCGCCGCCTACATGAACCAGCACTTCGTCAACGTCAAGGTCGACCGCGAGGAGCGGCCCGACGTCGACGCCCTCTACATGGAGGCGGTGCAGGCGATCGGCGGCCAGGGCGGCTGGCCGATGACGGTCTTCCTCGACCCCGAGGGCGTGCCCTTCTACGGCGGCACCTACTTCCCACCCGACGAGGGCCGCGGGATGCCGAGCTTCCGCATGGTGATGGAAGCCGTCGTCGACGCCTTCGAGCGGCGACGCGAGAAGATCGAGGAGCGGGCACCGCAGATGCGGGCCCGGCTCGGCGCAATCGGTGCGGTCAAGCCGGCAGCGGAGCCCCCGCAGGCGGCGACCCTGGAGCAGGCCGTCGCCCGCCTGCTCGAAAGCGCCGACCCCCAGCGCGGCGGCTTCGGCGGGGCGCCGAAGTTCCCGCCGGCCCTGGCCCTGGAGCTGCTGCTCGCCCGCGGCGAGCGCGAGGCGGTCGAGAGGGCCCTCGACGCGATGCTCGCCGGCGGCATCTACGACCAGGTCGGCGGCGGCTTCGCCCGCTACTCGGTCGACGCCGCCTGGCTCGTCCCCCACTTCGAGAAGATGCTCTACGACAACGCCCTGCTGGCACGCGCCTACCTGCACGGCTGGCAGGTCTTCGGTCACGAGCGCTACCGCCGGGCCTGCGAGGAGACGCTCGAGTGGGCCCTGCGCGAGATGCGCGGGCCCGAGGGCGGCTTCTACTCGGCGCTCGACGCCGACTCCGAGGGCGAGGAGGGCCGCTTCTACGTCTGGGCCCCCGACGAGATCCGCGCCGCCCTGTCCCCCCCACCCCCCGCGAACTGCATCAAATTCTCGGTCCAGCAGGTAGAGAATTTGATGCAGTTCTATGGGGTTAGCGAGCGGGGGAACTTCGAGGGGCGGAGCGTGCTGCACCTCGCGGGCGGGGCCGAGGCGGAGGAGCCGGAGGGGCTCGATGAGATGCGGCGCGCCCTCTACGAGCACCGCTCGCAGCGCGTCTGGCCCGGCCTCGACGACAAGCGGCTCACCGCCTGGAACGCGCTGATGCTCGGCGTCCTGGCCGAGGCCGGAGCCGTGCTGAAGCGCAAGGACTACCTCGACGCGGCCCAAACCTGCGCCGATTTCGTCTGGGAAGAGCTTCGCGACGGCGACGGCAACCTGCTGCGCACCTGGAAGGACGGCCGCGGCCGCCTCAACGCCTACCTCGAGGACCACGCCTTCCTGCTCGAGGCCCTGCTCACCCTCTACGAATCGACCTTCGAACCGCAGTGGTTCGAGCGCGCCCGCTCCGTCGCGGGCGCGATGATCTCGCGCTTCGGCGACCCCGAGCGCGGTGGCTTCTTCTCCACCTCCGGCGACCACGAACCCCTGATCGCCCGCCGCAAGGAGATCGGCGACCACCCGATCCCCTCCGGCAACAGCTCAGCGGCGATGGGACTCCTCCGCCTCGCCGCGCTGACCGGAGAGCGCCGCTACGAGCAGCAGGCCGAGTCCGTCCTGCGCCTCTTCGCCGGCCCGGCGTTCCAGCATCCCGAGTCCTTCGCCCACCTCCTGAGAGCGATCGACTTCCACCTCTCCCCCACCAAGGAGGTGGCGTTGATCGGCGAGGATCTGACCGCCTTCGCCAGAGTCATCCGCTCGCAGCACCGCCCCCACCTGGTCCTGGCCGGCGGCCCCGAAGGCAGCGAGACCCCCGAGCTCCTCCAAAACCGAACGAAGCTGAACGCCCAGCCCACCGCCTACGTCTGCGAAGCCTTCACCTGCAAGCAGCCGGTGACCGATCCAGGCGCTCTCGCCGACCTGCTAAGGATTCAGGGCAAGTGAGGGGCTCCCTTTTCACCTTCGCCGCCGGCCGTCGTTCGAAGTGGGTGGTCTTCGCGATCTGGTTCCTCGGGATCTTCATCGCCGCCGGGCCGGCCAACCTGCCGGGCAAGTTCGAAGACGCCGAAAGCAACGAGGCGACCTCCTACCTGCCTGGCGACGCCGAATCGACCCACGCCCTCGACGCCACCGAGTCCCTGCAGAACGGCGAAATCGCCCCCGCCGTGATCGTCTACCGGCGCGACTCGGGCCTCACCGCCGCCGACCGCCAAACGATCGTCGAGGACATCGGCAGGATGACCGAGAAGCGCTACCCAGGCGTCATCCCCGACGGCGAAACCGCCGCCTCGGGCGGCAAGCAGACCGGCTCCAGCAAGCCCCTGGCGACGGCGAAGGGCATTCCGGCGACCTGTGTGGCGGGAGGCAGCACCGCCGCCGTGCCGGGACAGCCCGCCGGTTACGCCCCCTTCGTCGGCCCGAGCTGCTCGCCGGACGGCAAGGAGGCGATCGTCACCGCCTACATCAAGGCCGAAGGCGAGGGCGAACGGATCGTCGACCCGGTCAAGTACTGGCGCGAACAGCTCACCGACGAACCCGGCGGCCTGGAAGCCAAGATCACCGGCGGCGCCGGCTTCTCCGCCGACGCGATCGAAGTCTTCGAAAGCATCAACGGGACGCTGCTGCTGGCCGCGGTCAGCCTCGTGATCTTCCTGCTGATCGTCATCTACCGCTCGCCGATGTTCTTCCTGATCCCGCTGGCGGCGGTGATCTTCGCGGAGATGCTCTCGCGCTCGATCGGCTACGGGCTGACCGAGCTCGGCGTGACGGTCAACGGGCAGTCGAGCTCGATCATGTCGGTCCTCGTCCTCGGCGCCGGCACCGACTACGCGCTGCTGCTCGTCGCCCGCTACCGCGAGGAGCTGCACCACACCGTCGACAGGCACGAGGCGATGCGAACCGCGCTGGCCTCGGCCGGCCCGGCGATCTTCGCCTCGGCCGCGACGGTGGTCGCGGCGCTGCTCTGCCTGACGCTGGCCAAGGTCAACGGCACCGCCGGCCTCGGGCCGATCGCCGCGATGGGGATCGCCTGCGCGGCGCTCTCGATGCTGACCCTGCTGCCGGCGCTGCTGACGATCTTCGGCCGGCGCGCCTTCTGGCCCTTCGTCCCGCACACGCCGGAGACGGCGCCGGACGGCGGCCGGGTCTCCGAACGGGCGCGGCGGGCGATCGTCGAGGGCTCCGCGGCCGGCGCCATCCTGCGGGTGATCGCCGCCTGCCTGCTGGTGCTCGTCCTGCTGCCGCTGGTCCTGATCAACTGGCTCCTGCGCCGCATCAGCGGCGGCAGGATCCCCTCGCTGATCGTCGGCCCCCTGGACCGGGCGGTCTTCACGCCCTACGAGGCGCGGCGGCAGCGCCTCGAGCACGCCTCCGACGCCACCCACGGCCTCTGGAAGCGCATCGGCGACCGGGTGGCGCTCTCGCCGCGCCGCGTCATGACCGGCTCGATCGTCGTCCTGCTCATCCTCTGCGGCGGCTTCGCCTTCTTCTCGACCGAACTGACCAGCGAAGACACCTACCGCGAGGAAGTCGAATCGGTGGAAGGCCAGCACCTGCTCGACCGGAGCTTCCCGGCGGGCACGACAGCGCTGACCGACGTCGTCGTCCCCGAGCGCGCGGAAGTGCCGGCGGTGAGGGCGGCGGTGGCCGGCGTGGACGGGGTCGAGGCGGTCTCGCTGCCCGTCGCGGAAGGGCCGCCGGGGACCCTCGTGCAGGCGACCCTCGAACCCAACCCCTACTCGACCGACGCCTTCGACCTGGTCGAGCCGATCCGCGAGGCGGCCCACGGCGCCTCGCCGGAAACCCTGGTCGGCGGGCCGACCGCGGTCGAATTCGACGTCCGCGACGCGGCCGCCTGGGACTCGGTCGTGATCCCGCCGATCATCCTGCTCGTCGTCTTCCTGATCCTGATCGGCCTGCTGCGTGCCGTGACCGCGCCGCTGGTCCTGATCGGCACCGTGATCCTCAGCTTCCTCGCCGCCCTGGGCGTCGGCTACTTCGTCTTCGACGTGATCTTCGGCTTCCCCGGCTCGGACCCCTCGCTGCCCCTCTTCGCCTTCGTCTTCCTCGTCGCCCTCGGGGTCGACTACAACATCTTCCTGATCGCCCGAGCACGGGAGGAGACGATCAAACACGGCTCCAAAGCGGGCATCCTGCGGGCCCTCGCCGTCACCGGCGCGGTCATCACCAGCGCCGGCATCGTCCTCGCCGGCACCTTCTCGGTCCTGGCGGTCCTCCCCCTCACCTTCCTCACCGAGCTCGGCTTCGTCGTCGCCTTCGGCGTCCTCCTCGACACCTTCCTGGTCCGCAGCGTCCTCGTACCCTCGATCGCCCTCACCCTCGGCGACAGCTTCTGGTGGCCGTCATCTCTATCCAAGGGACGCAGCGCCGCGACCCCCTCTCCCTCCGATCGAGATCCGGCCCCTCACTAGCCCCTCTCGCGCGGGTGGCGCGGTAGGGGGAACCGCCCCTGAGGACGCTTTAGCGACCGGAAGGGGCGGTGGGTCCCCTGCCGCGACAGGACCCGCGCGCCAGCCCGCTACAGAACCGGCAGGAACTGCTCGACCTCGTAAGGCGTGACCTGGACGCGGTACTCGTCCCACTCCTGCCGCTTTATCTCGACGAAGCGCCTGAACGTGTGCTCGCCGAGCGTGCGCAGGACCAGCTCGGACTCGGCCGCCACCTCGATCGCCTCGCCCAGCGTCGCCGGCAGCTGCTCGATGCCCTGATGGGCGAGCTCCTCGGGCGAGAGGTGGTAGAGGTTCTGCTCCATCGGCTCGGGCAGCTCGTAGCCCTTCTCGATCCCTTCCAGCCCCGCATGCAGCATGCCGGCGAAGCAGAGGTAGGGGTTGCAGGCCGGGTCGGGGCAGCGCAGCTCGGCCCGCGTCGCCCCCTCCTTGCCGGGGTGGTAGAGCGGCACCCGGATCAGGGCCGAGCGGTTGCGCCGCGACCAGGCGAGGTAGACCGGCGCCTCGAACCCGGGCACCAGGCGCTTGTAGGAGTTGACCCACTGGGCGAAGAGCGGCGAGATCTCGCGCGCGTGCTTGAGCTGGCCGGCGATGAAGGCCTTCGCCGTGGGCGAGAGGAAGTACTGGTCGTCGGGGTCGAAGAAGGCGTTGCGGCCATCCTTGGTCAGCGACTGGTGGACGTGCATGCCGGAGCCGTTCTCGCCGAAGAGCGGCTTCGGCATGAAGGTCGCGTGCCAGCCGTACTTCATCGCGTACTCCTTGACGACGATGCGGTAGGTCATGCAGTCGTCGGCCATCGCCAGCGCGTTCTTGTAGCGCATGTCGACCTCGTGCTGGGAGGGGCCTACCTCGTGGTGGGTGTACTCGACGTGGATGCCCATCTTCTCCAGCGCCAGCACGGTGTCGCGGCGCACGTCGGAGCCGGCGTCGAGCGTGGTCAGGTCGAAGTAGCCGCCCTCGTCTAGCACCTCCGGCACGCCGCCGTCGGGCCGGGCCGAGCGGAAGTAGAAGAACTCCAGCTCGGGACCGATGTTGAAGGCGTCGAAGCCCATCTCCTCGGCCCGCCTGAGGGCGCGCTTCATGATCCAGCGCGGATCGCCCTCGTAGGGCTCGCCACCGGGCACCTGGACGTCGCAGAACATGCGCGCGACGGCGTTTTCGCCTTCCGGCCGCCAGGGGATCAGGGCGAAGGTCGAGGGATCGGGCATCGCGATCATGTCCGACTCCTCGATCGGGTTGAAGCCGGTGATCGAGGAGCCGTCGAAGCCCATGCCGCCTTCGAAGGCGTCATCGAGCTCCGCCGAGTTGATCGAGAAGCTCTTCAGCTGGCCGAGCACGTCGGTGAACCAGAGGCGGACGAAGCGGACGTCGTTGTCCTTGACGATCTGGGCGACGTCAGCGGCGCTCTTCGGTTGATCTACCATGTTCTGGGCCTCCTGGGCTCGCGCTTGTCACGCTCGGTTGGTGCGCAACGATAGGCGAAACGGGCCGCGGTGAACCAGGCGGGTAGGTATCCCCGTATCCGGGTAGAGGGCGAGTGCCCCGGAGCAGGGAACGTCCCGATCGAGCCCGGCACGGCGCGCTCCCCGGGGGCGGCTTGCAGGAACGCCGAAAAGCAGGTATAACTTACCAGACGTAAGTTAATGGCTAAAAGTAAAGTGAAGGCCACGTAAAGGCTCTGTGAAGCGGAAATCCGCCGTACGAAGCCGGAGGCGATGCGAGTGACAGTGAAAACAGACGTGAGCAGGTTCCAGATCCACGACGAGTTGACGGCGCCCGACGAGAGCGCTCCAGTGATCAAAACGATCCAGGCGACGGGCGGCGCCGTGACCAAGTTCGTCGGCGTGCTCGCCGGCGCCCCCGCGGTCCTGCGGGCCTACACGCGGATGCGCTCGGAGCTGCGCGGCGGCGTCCTGCCGCGGGCGACCCGCGTGCGGATCGCGCTGGCCGTGGCCGAGTACCGCGAGGACGGCTACAGCATCGCCCAGCACGCGAAGACCGCGCGCGGCGCGGGCCTCGGCCTCGACGAGGTCTCCCGGGCGCGCAGCTTCGACTCGGCCGACCCCAAGGAGGCGGCGCTGCTCGAGTACCTGCACGGTGCCCTGGAGGCCAACGGCCACCCGCCCCTCCACCTCCATGAGGAGGCGCGCGAAATCGGCTGGAGCGACGAGGAGCTGCTGGAGGCCGTCGCGCACCTCGCCCTAAACGAGTTCCAGTCCCTGATAGCAAGAGCTGCTGAGCTTCCCAAAGACCAAAGCGGCCCGCGGGTTCTTCCCTCGGCGGCGGCGTAGGCGCCTGGTTCAACTCTGAAGGTCGAGAGGCCCCGGAGGGGCCTCTTTTTCGCTCCCAGGGTTGGCGGGGCACGAAAGCTCCACCGCCGAAGGAAGCTTCGCGAGAGAGCTTGTGGCAGCAAGCCCGCCGACGCGTTAGCTGAAAGCTTTTTCCAATGCGAGGCGCGCGCCGGCTGAACCTTTTGCCCCCTTTTACGGGGGTCAACCGTTCAGCCGTTGGCAATCGACGCGAAGCTGGAAGGGGCGTCGGGGTCCATCCCAAAAACACTCAAGCGAGGCTCCTGCCGAGCGTTTTTGGGATGGTCCCCGACGCCCCACCCCGCTCAAAGTCAATCCTCGACAACCGTAACCGTATAGAGCAGCCTCGCCGTTGAGTAGCGGCAGCCGTATTCGGCGCGGACGCCCACCTTCTGCTGCGGTTCGCCCTGGCGGACGTCGGTTGCGTTGACGCACTTGCCCGCTTCGCGGCTGGCGCGCCAGGCGTTGGTGTCGGGCAGGCCCTGGGCGAAGGCGGGGGCCCAGGTCGGCACGGTGAGGCCGACGATGTCGCCCTTCTGCACGCGCAGCGATGCGCCGAACCTGACCGTCTGGCCGAGGTAGGGGCTGAGCACGTGGATCGAGCCCTGGGCGCGCAGGTTGTAGCGGGGCGGGTTGGTTTCCGGGATGCGGCGGAGGATCGCCAGGCGCGCCTCGGGTGGGGTGCCGAAGAAGTTGTTGAAGAAGGAGCGCTGGCTGCCGGTCGGCTCGGCGAGGGCCAGGGTCCAGGACTTCACCTTGCCGTCCCTGCGGACGCGGAAGGGAAGCGAGCCCTGGGCGGTGCTGACCTGGAAGCCGGTGACGCTGCCGATCGCCTGGCAGGGCGAGTCGGGACAGGACGGGTCCGGCGTCGTGCCGGTGTCGCCGAGGACGACGGTCGTCTTCGAGGCTGTCGCCGCCCCAGCACTGCCGTTGAGGGTGACGAGGAGGCCCAGCAGGGCCGCAAGCGAGAGGGCAACCGCCACGCGGCCGTGAACTCCGGCCGACCTGGCGTTGACAGCTGCGTGCGAAGACCTCGACATGCCCTTGCTCCTCTCTCGTTGAAATCCAGCGTCCGAGGCAGATTAGCCGTGGAAGCGGGAAATCCTGCTTATCCGGCGCCGCGTGCGTGGCGCAGGGCGACCGCGTAACGGACGCGATCGACGCCTTCGAAGCCGAGGGCGCGGCGGGCGCCGTTGGTCAGGTCGAAGGCGTTGCCCTCGGTATAGGGGCCGCGGTCGATCACCCTCGTGACCAGGGAACGGCCGCGGTAGGCGAGCTTGAGCGTGGTGCCGCAGGGAAGCGTCTTGTGGGCGACGCCGACCGTGCCGGGCCAGAGGGTCTGGCCACAGGCGGTGTGGTTGCCGTAGAGGCCGGGCCCGTACCAGGTGGCGCCGGCGGAGCGCATCGGGCTGCTGAAGACGATGCCCTGGCCGCCGGGCACCGTGCCGTCGGAAGCGGCGACACCGGCGCCGCCGGTCCCCGCCTGGGCGGGCACGGCACCGAGGAGCAGGACCGCGGTCGCGACCCCGAGCGCCGCCCGGCGCAGCCGCCGGCCGGGGCCCTCGCTGCGTGCGCGGCCCGCTCGTGAATGATCTTTCCGCCCGTGGCGGTTTCTCCCTGCCTTCATTGCTCTTTGCGACGCTTACGGGGTTAGCTGACGGGCTCGCGCTGAAAGAGCTGCGCTACGCGGCAGGTGCCGGCGATTCGCCCCAACAAGTGGGTCCCCCGCTCCCCGCGGTATGTAGGCGGAGATTCAGCGGAAGTTGGCGGCAGGTTAGCAAACGCTAAGACATGAAACCGTGTCGAGATTGGGAAAGGCCCCCTTGCGGGGGCCTTTCCGTCAGCGGGCCTGTAAGCCGGATCCTGTCGTGAGCGACCATCTGTCTCCCGGGGCCGGAGCCCCGGAGGGCCGCCTAAGCGGCCCTGCGGCCTACCTGGACCTCGCCGGGCAGGGTCGACGGTCCTGCTTGGCCTTGCACCTGGCGGGGTTTGCCTGGCCGCCGCGTCACCGCGACGCCGGTGCGCTCTTACCGCACCATTTCACCTTTGCCTGTACGCGACTCACGTGTGGCCGCGCCATCGGCCGTGTATTTCTGTGGCACTTTCCCGCGGGTTTCCCCGGGTGGGCGTTACCCACCGCCTCGCCCTGTGGTGTCCGGACTTTCCTCGAGGGGTTTTCTCTCCCCCCGCAGTCGCTCGGCCCGCCCAGCGATGGTAGCGCGGAGCCCTTGGCATGCTCGGCGAATCGAAGGGTTATGGGTGCCCCAGCCCGGGAAACCCTTCGACGAAATATCCTCAGCGGATGCCGACGGCGGTCGTCACGGGAGCGGGAGGCGGCATCGGCCGCGCGATCGCGCTCGAGCTGGCGGGCCGGGGCTACCTGGTCCACGTCACCGACGTCGACGCCGACGCGGCGGCCCGGGCCGCGGGGGAGATCGGCAGCGGGACCCGCTCCTCAAGCCTCGACGTGCGCGACGAGGCGGCCTGCCGAGCGGTCGCAGCCGAAGCCGCGAAAAGCCACGGCTCGCTCGACCTCTGGGTCAACAACGCCGGGGTGCTGATGACCGGAGACGCCTGGGCTCAGGACGAGGCGACCCGCAGGACGATGATCGAGGTCAACACGCTGGGGACGATGAACGGCACGATCGCCGCTCTGGAGCCGATGCGGGCCGCCGGCCGCGGCCACGTGATCAACGTGATCTCCCTGGCCGGCATCGTCGCAGCGCCTGGCGAGGTCAACTACTCGGCGAGCAAGCACGCCGCGATGGCGTTCACGCTCGGCACCCTCTTCGACCTGCGCCGCGGCGGCATCGAGGGGATCAAGCTCTCCGCAGTGTGCCCCGACGGCGCCTGGACGCCGATGCTGGAAGACAAGCTCGACGACCCCGACGCGGCCGGGTCCTTCTCGGGCACGCTGCTGAGGCCCGAGCAGATCGCGGCCGCGGTCGGCAAGCTGACTGAGCGACCGAGGCCGATCCTGATCCTGCCCCGCTGGCGCGGCCTGCAGCTCCGCCTCCTCGACCTCTTCCCCCGCCTCACCCTGCGCCTGCTGCCGCTGGCGATGAGCGATGCACGGCGCAAACAGCGCCGTTACAAGAAGCTGATCGAAGCCGGTCGCTGGCCGAAGAGCTAGATCTTCCTAAAGACGCCGACGACTTTGCCGAGCACCGTGGCCTCTGTGGTCCGGATCGGCTCCATCGCCTCGTTCTCGGGCTGCAGGCGGACGTGGTCGTCCTCGCGGAAGAACCGCTTGACCGTGGCCTCTTCGCCGATCAGGGCGACGACGATCTCGCCGTTGGCGGCATCGCTGGCTGGGCGCACGACGACGTAGTCGCCCTCGAAGATGCCCGCGTCCACCATGCTCTCGCCGCGCACCCTGAGGATGTAGTCGCCGTCCTCGCCGCCAATCACGTCGGGGACCTCGATGTACTCCTCGACGTTCTCCTCGGCGAGGATCGGCTCGCCCGCGGCGACCTGGCCGACCAGCGGCAGCCCGCTCTCCGGCCGGATCGTCCGCTTCGCCTTGTCGAAGAGCAGCTCGATCGCCCGCGGCTTGGCGGGATCGCGTTTCAGCAGCCCGATCTTCTCCAGGTTGGCCAGGTGCGCGTGCACGGTCGAGGACGAGTGCAGCCCCACCGCTTTCCCGATCTCCCGCACCGTCGGCGGGTACCCGGTCTTGGCCGCGTACTTGCGGATGAAGTCGAAGATCTCCTTCTGCCTCTTGGTCAGATCCAGCTCCACGCCAGCTCCCCTCCCAGCTCCCCGCATCGGGTCTCAATTCGTTCGAACATCTGTTCGCAAGCGTACCGGGCATCCCGGACACTCGCAACCAGGGACGCCTCCTGGGCGCAAACATCTAGAATCGACGCCCCTCGAGCGGCTGTGGCGGAACTGGTAGACGCGCAAGGTTGAGGGCCTTGTGCCCCTTACGGGGCGTGATGGTTCGACTCCATTCAGCCGCACTCGGAAGCCCCGTAAATCGGGGGTTTTCGCGTTGTAGAGCGGTTCAGTCAAGAAGCGGCCAGTGCGTCTCGTGCGCCAGTCCGTGCGCCAGTCAGACCAAAGCTGCCCCCCGACGAGGCACTGAGTATCCGGTCGAAAGGGTCCGGCCTCAACCTGCCGATCTTGATTGAGCTAACCCGGGTCGACTTTCGGCACCCCTGCTCTGAGAGCATGGCGCTGTGCTCTTCCCCCAACCGCCCGGAAGCGAACGTGTCTTCTTCGAGGTAGCAGCTACGCTCATTCCGCTGTTGCTTTTCGGCGGTGTACTGATTGAGCGCGCAAAACCTCCCGCAGTTCAGAACTGGAAGCGACGATACGCACCACTTGTCTTGGTACCCGTAGTCTTTGGGGCGATCGCCCTTCTTGCTGAGGCTTTCGCGATCGAAGCCGTGGTGACTGGTGAAGCATCCACGCCAACTCGCATCTTGGTCGCATCCGTTCTCGTTGGTGGCATGACTGCGGTTATCCTCGCCGTCTCGGCGCCTTGGCTATCCCGTCTTGAGCAATCCGACCATGCCTCATACAAGTGGGTGGCTGCCGTTTCCGTTGCTCTGCTGGGAGTCGCCGCGCTTTCCGCTTTCGGAATTCTCATCGACGGCACAAACCTCGCCGCTCAAAAGGAACAGCTCCATGCCCGCGAAAAAGCGATAGCAAAAATTTACGCCGAACAGGATGCTGTGAAAAGGCACTCCGAGTCCCTGACACTCGAACTGAACCGACTCAACAGGAGCCTTGCAATTGCCCTCGGACATAAGGACACGACGGCTGTGAAGGCGTTTACCAATGAGATCAAGCCTCTGAACATACTTTTGACATCGGATCGTGAAAAGGAAGGTCGTCTGCTCACCGAAGCCCTACAGCTGGGGTGGGAAGCGCGCGGAGGGAATCCTCTGCCCCCTGGCGTGTGGCCCCCCTAGAGTGTCCGCAACCACCGTCGGCGTGGGTGTAGTGCATCTGGAGTCGGTGCGCCAGTCAGACCAAAGCTGCCCCCACGCTGTCGAGGCCCACCCACAATCCGAAACCCCTGGGACAACGGCTTTGCGGTCCATTCGCCAAACTGTTTCGCTGTGAAATTCCGACGCGAGACCAAAGCAGAGGGCTTCTTCCTTGAGGAGGGCGTCGAGTCGGTTCGCTTTGACGTCCCGGGAGAGCATCGCTCTTCCGTAGTGGTCCTCCCAGCCGAGAAAGACCCAAAATCGCACCGCTTTCGAGTCCGGCTTCGGGCGGAAGTCGAGCTTGAGCCAACTAGGGCCATAGTTGACGCCTTCGCCTCACTAGAGGACGGTCGATTGCCCGGCGACACGCCTCGGCGAGAGGACTGGCCCGACTACATCAGCGAAGACGGAGGAGTCGAGGATGGCCGTTTGATCCCCGAGTCGATCCTGTCCAACGAGCTCCAGGTTTTTTTGAACTCGACGTACAACGAACTGACGCGGGTGACTCACAATGTATTTGGCGTACTGCGATGGCGCATGGCAATTGAGGGACCCCACGAGCCATCACTAGGGGGCGAAACAACTTGGTGGGCCGAGAGAAAGCAGCAATGGCTGGCTTTCCCGTCAAGCACGAGCCTGAAATTGTCGTCCCGGGCAATATCCCCCTTGCGACCCGACGTTCAGGTGGACGCCCAGCAGATGCTCGATGGCCAGCACCAGGAGCCCCTGGCGCACCTGTTGCTCCGCGAGGCCCGGGGGCAGCAAGCTGCGAACCCACGCAGCGCGATCCTGATTGGCTTGTCAGCCCTTGAGACAGGCGTGAAGCAATTCGTCTCAGATCGGGTGCCCGATGCTTCCTGGCTGGTTGCGGAGTCCCAGTCACCACCAATCGTGCGCATGCTCACCGAATACCTTCCCAAGCTTCCCGGCTCCAACGGAGCGTCATTTCAACCGCCGGAAGGGCGGGTTCTAAAAACTCTCAAGAAGGGCGTGTGGCTCCGCAATAAGGTTGCCCACCTCGGCTATAGCGATTTTCGCGAAGACACGGTCGAGGACATTCTGGATGCCGTTGAGAGCATGCTTTGGCGGCTCGACGCCGCTGCTGGCTTTTCTTGGGCTGACTGGTGGGCCTCAGCCTACGAGGACCGTCATGAAGCCGTAGCGGCGACTAGGTAGGCATCGACCAGCTCGCGGGCCTGGTCGCGGGCACCTGGCATCAGGTGTCCATACCGCGAGAACGTCTCCTCGATGGTGGCGTGGCCCATGAACTCCTGAATCGCCTTCGGGTTGACCCCGGCGTCGATCAGCAGCGACGCGAAGGTGTGGCGGCACTCGTGGAACGTGAGCGACGGGAGAAGGTCGGGGTTGCGTCCCTCCCGCTCCGCTTCTTCCCGCTCGCGCTCGTTGACCGCCGCCCAGGCGCGCTTGGCCGGGTCCGCGATGGACTTCGGGTTGAAGGGTTCGTCCGGCCCGCGCCCGAACACCAGGTCTGAGTCGGTCCCGAGCGCACGCGCGTCGAGGTGGTCGCGGAGAACGGCCAGGATGGGCACGGTGCGAATACCCGCCTTCGACTTTGGCGCAATCGGTCCCTCGTACTGGTCCCAGGAGCGCTCGACGGTGATCTCGGATCGTCCGAGGTCGATGTCGGAGGAACGCAGGGCTTGCAGCTCGCCGCGTCGCAAACCGGCGTAGAACGTACGGCATTGGCTCCAGGTGTCGCCTGCGGATCAAAGGCGCCTCGATCAGATTTTCTCCGCTTTGCCCCGCGAGGCGATCCGCCGCATTGAATATGAGGATTTCGCGGTCGCATGGCCTGCCGATCTCCTGCATCCGGTCCAGCTTTTCTACAACGAATTGGGTGACGCCGAGCACGAGTTCCAGCCGAAGCCCCTGGAGAGAGCGCGTCAAAAACTTCGTCATGCAGCTGGACAATTCCTCGAGGAAGAGGCCATGAAAGCCATCATGGCCCCTGACACTGACCGACGCTGGATAGGAATCGCGTCAGGTGAACTGGATGTCGCGCCACCCGAGAAGAGGCAACTCTACGAAGAGCGACAGCATGACATTCACCTCGCCGCAACCGAGTTCACTTCGGCTCATCATGCGCTGGTGCGCGTTGCAAAGAAGCGCGGTTTTGATCTAAGCGGCCTCGACTCAGACGTTCCGAAACCATCTTGGACCGGAGTACCTCCGATCAAACCAAGCCCCGTTCAGGCTCAATGGCTTGACCAAGAATGGTGAATCGACGCCGCATCGCCTAGAGCTTCAAGGTTCTTCGGCACCACTGGCAGGCGAGCATTGATCGCAGCAAGATCGAAACGCTGCCCGCCCGGCACGAATCTGAGAGCTGCGCTTGTCGATAGCTTGAGCGATACGGCTGCATCGCGCTACCTTGAATCGCCTCATACTCAAGCGGCGACGTGCTCGCCAGCGGGAACGAAGTGCTCCAGCTTGGCCTCGTGCTCAAGGGCAAAGGGGATGCCCTCTTCGGCCAGCTTCACGACTTCCGCGTAGCTGTCGCCGGCCGCAGACCAGCCGTTAACGTCGGGCGACTCGGCCCACCAGCCGTCGCTTTCGTGGTGATAGATGACGCGGACGATCTCCATGGTTCCTCGGTTCAGAGTAGCTTCCGGGCCTCGTCTTCGGCAAGCCCAACGTCGCGGACAAGGATCTTGCGCACGAGGCCGGCCGGGATCGTCGCTTTGTCGTGAAAGGCGAAAGTCAAAGACGGGTAGGCCGGCGACTCCATGCGACGATGCGATCCGGACTGGCGCACCACGCGGTAGCCGAGGGGCTTCCGTTCTAGGATCGCCAGCAGCTGCTTGGCCTTCATTGACGGGAAGGGACTCACGGCAGCGCACCCTAGATCCGCCCTCGGACTCCTTGCCTCGTGCGCCAGTCGTGCGCCAGCGAGACCCTGAAATCACCGGAACCAGCCGGAGACAACCGGGTGAGATTTGGTCTGTAGCGCGAAATTGGCTCTAGCAAGCGGCGGCTATTCAGCTTGAGGGCCTTGTGCCCCTTACGGGGCGTGATGGTTCGACTCCATTCAGCCGCATCAAGAACCTCCTGCAAATCAGCAGATTCAAGATCTGGACCTCGGAGGAGTCCTCTCCCTCCGAGGTCTCCTGCGGACCATTCCGTCCATAGTGAAACCTTCTTCGATCGGTGTCAGGCCGACGACGGCTGCGCGGCAGGCGCGCACTTCGCTGGCCGTCAGACCAGAGTTCCGTCCGGCACCAGCCACTCGTGGCGAAGCCCACTGGTCGCTGCGATCCGCTCGTAGTCGCGGTCGTAGTGAACCAGCGCTACGTCGGCCTCCTCGGCTGCGCTAGCGAGAAGTAGGTCCGCCGGCGGAACTCGGCGGTGATCACCACTTGCCGCCAAGGCCAATTGAGTTTCTCTCGCTCGTGACCAAAGCCGGGCCGGCATTGGGATCGCCTCGAAGGCGCCGAGACGGTCGGCGACCTCCCGAGCACGTCCTTCGTTGGGGGCAAGCCGCGTCAACTCGAGGATCACCAGGTCGCAGACCAGGACGAAACCCGCTTCGACGGTGGCGTTGAACCAAGCCGCGAGCTCGGGAAAGCGACGATCGCGCACCCAGGTCCAGACGCCGGTGTCGAAAAGCGCCGGCCGATCGAGTTGAGGCAGTTCCAACTCAGCCACGCCGCTCAGTCGCGCTCGCGGCCAGCGACAACTTCTTGCGGGGTGCCGTCGACGTCGCGGACGACATCGAACCCCTTCAGCACACGCCGCCGAGCGGCATCGCGCAGGGCCGCGTTGACCGTCTCGCTAAGGCCATTGGTGCCCAACTCGCGACGCGCGGCGTCAAGGGCATGCTCGTCCACATCAACCGTGGTGCGGGTCATAGACATCAGAATAGAGCATCTCGCAGCCGCGCCGGCAAAGGCAATCGGGCAAGGCGAAGAAGGCACGAGAGTACGGGGTCACACAAGCCCGCTCAAATTGAAACGACCAGCTCGCGCTTCGGCGTGCGGCGAGACTTCGAGTTGGGCGCCTCGTCCTGAAAGCGCGGCCTCAACGAGAGGACGCCGGAACGAAATGGTCGGCATACTATAACCAATGCGCTCCCGACCAAATCGCTCTGGACCGATGCGCGGGGAACGACCACGCTCCACGGATGCCCACTCGCCTCGACCAAGACGCGAAGCAAGCAAGCGCGGCTTTCGGAAAGCGACTGCGCGAGCTCCGCAACCGTCAGGAGCTTTCGCAGGATGCTCTCGCCCATGCGACAGACATCCACCCGACCGCGATTGGCCGAATGGAGCGCGGCTCACGGGAGCCCAGACTTACGACCATTCTGCGCCTGGCGCACGGCCTGGGGGTACAGCCGGGGGAGCTGCTCGACGGTCTGGACCCGAAGTCGAGCGATGGCAAGGCTCCGTAGCTGACGCCATCGGAGCCGAGCACTCCCTTGCGCTGACGACCGGGCCGGTCCCCGGTCCTTCGCGAGCAGCCGGAGACCGGCCCCTTCGCAGCCTGTCCCTACTTCAGCTTCACGATGTGCAGAAGCGGCACGACTGCATCGACGGGCGCGATCTTCATCCCTCTCACCCCCCTCCCGCTCGTCGGCTCCCGGCCTCCGTGCCGGGGGTGAGCAAGGGATGGTAAGAAATTTATGAGCGATTGGCTATGGGTGAGCGCTCACGGATGCCAGCGGAGGCCCTACCCCCTATGCTCAGGCATTCCCCAAAACCCCAACGAAATTGATCGGAGGCACGGACCTTGAAATTCCCGCCGATGAAACCTGGGAGGAGACCGGTTGAGGAGCGGACTCGACTGCCCGAGGACACGCCTTCCTATGCTGTGGACTACTACGTCCGGCTCGGAGCCACCGCAGCCCTCCACGAGGGGAACTACAGCCCTAAAGACATCGCGGAGATAATCGGCGGAGACGCAAAGAACATCGCCAACCACCTTCGCTACCTCTACGAGGCCGGATGCATCGAATTCGTCGGGTACGAGGGAGAGGGCAACCTCAAAAAAACCGTCTACCTGCCATCGAGCGACCGATCATCGACGATGAGACGTACCGGATGATGTCCTTTAAGGAACGGCACGACCTCAACGGGGTTGCCTTCCAATGGATCATGGCCGAGGGCCTGGCTTCCTACAGGAGCGGGAAGATGAGCGAAGACGATGACCTCTGCCTGATCTCCGATGAACCCGATCTCGACCCGCAGGGCAGAGCAGAGCTTCGCGAGTTCCTCACGGCCTGTTGGAGCGGTGGGCCGATGGAGGTCTTGGAGGTACTGAAAGGTGTGCGGGAGATTGCAGCCAGAGCAGCCAATCGCATGGCCGAGTCGGGAGAAACCGGCACAAAGGTCGTTGTCGCATTGCTGGCATTTGAGCGCGGGCGCTCGAAGCTGACGGACAGGCCGTTGTTCTTGGTCAAAGAAGCGTGAGCGCTGGGCCAATTCGGGTTGCCACATGCGTACCCATCTGCAACCGTTCAATACTCCGACGAAGACGACTTAAGAGTCTCCCTGAGTCGGTAGCCGTACCAGTGCCCCCAGGGTGAGTGAAAACTGGCCTTCTCCCTGGGGGCGCTCTCCCAGGAGGTGACTACGTGAAAGATCAGCAAGAACAACCGGCCGGGTCACTGGTCAAGCAGGCGCTCTCACACCCCGAGAGATCCGACATGCTCGGCTGTATCACACAGAGGGGATCGGGGATGGGCGAAGGAGAGTTGGCCGACGCACTGGGCCTGACCCGCGCCAAGGTGAAGTATCACCTGACGGTCCTGCGCAATGCCGATCTGATCGCACCCGCCGAGCAAGCACCCGACCGCTACGTCGCCGCCGCTGCCGGTGCGTGACGCACGACCGAGACCGTTGGAGATCGCGCGGGACTCAGCGGCGTTCTTGGTCGAGATGTTCTCTGGCATGCGCGACGACCTCGAACAGCAGATGCAGGCAGGCGACAAGGCCGGTCCCGACCCGAGGAAAGCAACTCGCGACCTGGCCATCCACGAGGCGCTGTTAGGCAGCCTGACGGGCCGCGAGGCGTTCCCTGGGGATGAGGGAGTGCGCCAGTACGTCGCCGACCTGATGAGAGCCACCGACGAGGAAAACGGGTACGAGCAAGCGGCGCTCGAACATCGGGCGCTCGCGGAACTCGCCGCCGCCCTCGGAGCGACCTGATCGGCCCTCATTTCAGGCCGAACGCGCCGCCGGGAGATCGAAGGCGGCAAGGCAACGCTTGCGTGGAAACGATCAAGGGCCCCTTGGAGTTCGTCTGCGAGTGGCCAGCGGCCGAGATTCCGCTTACTCGCTCGGAGCTCGATGCCGCTGCGATCAGCGCGGCCGCTTCGCGCGCGCAGGCGATCTTCCCGAACGGCTGAGATTCACTCGGGCGAACATTGGTGCGCCAGTCAGTTGCCAGACAGGTCGACGAATGCCGCCTCGTCTACGCCGCAGCGACGTGCTGGCGAGCAAGGGCCGTGCGCAGGGCAAGGGCCTCGATCGCGACCTCGGCGTTCTCGGGGGTGTCCTCGATCTCGCCGCTGCGCCAGGCATCGACGAAGGAGTCTGGGTCCTTGCCGTTCGCCTTGCGAAACGCCTCGACCCTCTCCTCCACGGAGGCGGCCTCGGGGTCCGTGGTCGGCTCGCGCTCCAGGTAGCGCTCCAGCTCGCTGGAGGGGATGCGCAGCGTCTTCTTGCCGATGCGGATGGCCTTGATCTCCCCCCGCTCGATCATCTTGTAGACGGTCGACTCGTCGAGGGAGAACCTGCGGGCATAGTCCCGCACGCGCATGTAGTGATCGGAGAGCTCGGTCACGGTCGTCCTCTTGGCATCGTAGCCATTGTTGCAGCTATATCGGCTGATTCCAAATAATCCTCTAATTCCAAAATTCAACTTAGCGGCTCCAGGCACGAGCTATCCGGGTGCCCCTGTAGAACCGGCTCCCGATGCGTGAGCGACCGATCCTCATCGCCTATCGGCGCTTCGAGCAGCTCCACGAGCTGCTTTTCGCCCGTGGCTATCTGATCGACCTGGGCGGTCCCTTCAGCCGCACCAGCCCCAGGGGCGGATCGTCGCGCCACTCGTTCGGGTTCCGGCCCACCGGGAGCACGGCTACTGGCTGGCCGGCTACTCCTACCACGGCCAGGTCGGCGACGTCTCCCTCCGTTACTGCTTCGACCCCCAGCGTCATCCAGAGATGCCTTACCACCGCCATCCTCCGGGCGAGAAAGGCCGCGAGCCATGGCGATATGTCAGTGTCGAGGAAGCGCTCGAAGGCGTTGACGCCCTCACAGCTGAGCAGCGGAGCGCCGGGCGGCTGTAGGCAGTCATCGAACCTTTTTGAGGGCCTTGTGCCCCTCACGGGGCGTGATGGTTCGACTCCATTCAACCGCACTCGGAAGCCTCCGCAAATCGGGGGTTTCCGTTTACCGCCAGGGAGCGCCGCCGACCTATCCCCTTGGCCGTGGGCCTAAACGGGGCCAATTTGCAATAGAACCGGATGGGCGCAAGCTCAGACACTCGATCGTCCGGCCCCTTCGACGATCTCCCGTCAGGCCGAAACGACCAACTCCCGCTTCGGCGTCCGCCGCGACCCGGAATCGGGTGCCTCGTCCTGAAAGCCGTAGACCAGGTGCGTGTCGAGCGCCTTGGCGAGCTTGCGCATCGTCGCGAAGCTGAAGCGATGCTGGCCACTCTCAAGGCGGGAGACGACGGAATGGCTTGTCCCCATCCGCTCGGCCAGCTCTTGCTGGGTGAGCCCAAGCTGCATCCGCTTGCGAATCACCAGGCGAGCGAACTGCTCATAGGGAAGCTGCTCTTCGAGGGCGGCCCTGTACGCAGCGCTCTTGCGAGCCCGCTTTTCCATGCCCTCCGTATGTGAAGCCCCGATTGGGGAGTTGTTCTTGCTAGCCACTAGCCGTCCGATTCCCGTTGCCAGTCTCGTCTGAGATTAGCAAAACTGCTAAAGCCCTCGGACGGAATTTCAGGGCGCATCGCTGCCGGCGGCCCGAGGCGGAACCCGCTTGTCCGCGTCCATGCGCGCCTTGAAGTCGCGCCAGCGCTGCTTTGCAGTCTCGATCTCCGCCTTGGGGACCGCCCCGGTCGTCTTGCGGATCATGTGCAGGAGGATGAGCAGATTGCCCGACCGTCGGTAGAGGATTCGGTAGTGCGCCCTCCCGTAATGGCAGCGAAGCTCACGGAGCGGCCCGTCGATCTGAGACGTGTGCGGGAACGGCAGCGGCGGATCGTCATTGGCGAGGCCGTTCAGCCGATCGATCTGGAGATCGACCGTCATCCGCTTGGTCGCGGCAGCCCGCAGCTCGCGGGCGCTTGGATTCTTCTTTCGAGGCTCCACCGGGAACTCGCGGTCGAGAAACTCCGCGACGGGTTCAGCGCCGCTCGCGGCGCGATAGTAGACGGCCTGAGTCGCCATCGGCCGACCATATCCAGGGTCGCCGACGCCGAACGCCCGGCCTCCGGAGGCCTATTCGTGGGCCCAATTTGAGAGAACGCCACGGAACTGGCAGCACCTGAAATGGCTTAGGAAAGCCAAACGCGCCCCAAGGAATCCGCCCTGCCTAAGTTGAGGGCCTTGTGCCCCTCACGGGGCGTGATGGTTCGACTCCATTCAGCCGCACTCGGAAGCCCCCGCAAAGCGCAAAGCGGGGGTTTCTGCGTTGTAGAGCGGTCGAGTCGAGAAACGATCGACCCGCCTCGTGCGCCAGTCAGACCGCGGTGGCGCAGAGTGTTTCAAGCGGACGCTGCGGGCAGCCAATACAACGAGCTGCCTGCGAGGACTGGCCAGCCGCCTGGGATTCTGTAAACGCCGCAGCAGCGATGATCGCTCGGATTGACGCGATGGCTGAACCGCCCTCGCCGTCGTTGGCGGGGGCGTGAGGACGTGCCCTGCTCAGGCTGCAGCAGGGGCGAGGCGCTCAAGCGCGTGTCGCCCGATGTCCGCCCGAACCGGAGGAATGTCGGGAGCGGGTGGCGCTTCCTTGCGGCGATAGGAGACCTCGACAGTGATGCGCTGGAGGACCTCGTTGCGGAGGCGGGCGAGACGGCCGAGCTGAACCGGCTCGATCAGCATGTCGAAGTCGCTCGTGCCGACGATGACGGCTGGGCGACCTTCATGGAGGTATCGCCAGAGGACGCGATCAGTCTGCGGAGTCTCCTGCCAGGGGATGAAGGCAGCTCCATGCGGGTAGCCGGGATCGGCGTCGCTGGTGGCGGCGTCGATGAAAGCTGAAAGAGCGGCGTCCTCGGCAGGCGTGCGCATGGTCGTCATCAGATTAGCTCCGTCCAGTTCTCGGCAAACCAGTCGATGACCTTCGCCATCGCGTCGTTCGTGTCGGAGACCTCGAAAGGAAGTGGCTCCGCTGGCTGCTTCTCGCCCTCAAGGTAGCGATGGCAATGATGCTCGTCAATATGCCGATCGACGTGGGAGTTGTCGGCCGCGATGCGAGTTTCCCAGCCCTTTGGACCGTGAACCTGGAGCATGATCGCGTACTCGACCGGCCGCGCGCTGGAGCGCCGGTAGACGATCTGCACGCGGACGAGGCGACTAGCTCCAGCCAGCAAGACCCAAGCCGACCCGCTCGGTCGCTCGGGCGAGATCTCGATCCCAGGTCACGAGAACGACTTCCTCGTCGCCGAGCTCGAGCGCGGTGGTTAGATGAACCGCGTCGTAACCGCGCAGCCCGAGATCTTCGGCGTGCTGGCCGGCGCGGCGAGCGAGGGACGAATCGACGCCTACCGTGATCAGGTCTTCCTGCAGCTCCTCGAAGACCGTCAGTGCCTGCGCGTGCTCGGCGTCCCCCAGTCGGCCTTGGCGTCGCGCAGCCGCCAAGGCCGCGCGTCCCTCCGGGTAGGAGAGGATGCTGGACGCCGCCGGGTAAGCGCCATCCCAGAGCTCTGAGGCCAAGTCGGAGCCGTCCTCGACGACGATGAGCTTGATCAGCGCCGAGGTGTCGAAATAGAGGATCAGGCCCGCTGCTCGGAGACGAGATCGGAAACCGAACCGGTGGCCTTCACCTGCGCCGACCGAGGAGAACGAGTCCCCTGCGGCAGTTGGACCAAGCCGCGTCGCGCGAGAGAATCGAGCGGCCGCTCGACGAGCCCGCTGAGGCGAGCGACGGGTCGACCGCGCCGGGTCACGACGATCTCGCCTCCCCCCTCCACGCGCCCCAGGTACTCGCTGAGGCGATCATGCAACTCGCGAACCCCCACCTCGCTCTCACGCTGATGTAGCGTCATACATGTAGGCTAGCAGCTACATAAGGCCAGGACGTGGAGCGCGTTCTAGAGCGGTTTCCCGAGATCGCCTACGTGGTGATCGGCTGGGACGGGGCCCTGCGCCGCTGCGCCGCCGAGACTCAGCGGCTCGGCCGCCCTCCCATCCACGCCGAGCTGCGACTGATCCGCCAGACCGATAAGACGTTCCCAAGCTCCAGCGTCTATGAGCGGTTGGGACCAAAAGCAACGCGTCGCCATAGCTCGACGGCAGTCGGAATCCGTTCGGTGGCCTGTGTCGGCACCGGAACGAAATGGTCGGCATACTATAACCAATGCGCTCCCGACCAAATCGCTCTGGACCGATGCGCGGGGAACGGCCACGCTCCACGGATGCCCACTCGCCTCGACCAAGATGCGAAGCAAGCAAGCGCGGCTTTCGGAAAGCGACTGCGCGAGCTCCGCAACCGTCAGGAGCTTTCGCAGGATGCCCTCGCCAACGCGACGGACATTCACCCGACCGCGATTGGCCGCATGGAGCGCGGCTCAAGGGAGCCCAGACTTACGACCATTCTGCGCCTGGCGCATGGGCTTGGCGTAAAGCCAGGGGAACTGCTGGACGGCTTGGCCTCGAAGCCGGGCGATGGCGAGGCTCGATAGCTGACCCCACCGCAGCCGAACGATCTCTCGCGCTGACGACCGGGCCGGTCCCCGCCCCTACGCGAGCCGCCGGAGACCGACCCTCCGCGCACCTATCGCTGCTTGACGGTGCAAAGAAGCGGCACGACCGAATCCACGGGCGCGATCTTCATCTTGCTCACCTCCCTCCCCTGCTAATGGCCCGGCGTTGCATCGCCGAACAAGGGAGATGGTAAGGAAATTCTAACTACTTGGAATTTTCTAACTAAGTGGGGAAGTTTGCGATTCCGTCTGCGCTCTTATGCTCAGGCGCTACGGAGTACGAGGAAAATCCGATCTAAGGAGTGATTGAGCCTTGATGAAACTCATGGAGACAATCGGTCGGCTGCCACTGCCAAAGCGCGTGCGACAGCAAGTCGAGGCCCTGACTCACGCCGTCAACAACTGGATCAGAGTCGAAATTCTCGCCATCCTCCACGAGGGCGAATTCGCAGCGGGTCAGATCGCCGAGATGATCGACCAGGATGTAAAGACCGTCACGGGCCACCTCCATGACCTCTACGCTTCCGGCTGCATCGAGTTCGCGGGCACGAGGATGATCGACAGCTATCCCCGCCGCGTTTACCGGGCCATCGTCCTACCGAAGGTAGATCGCGAGGTCTACCGCAAAATGTCGGTCGCCGAGCGTCGCGATCTAAACGGGGCGGTCAGTCAGGGAATTCTCGCGGAGACCGTTTCCGCTTACCGAAACCGAAAGATGGACACCGACGAGGAGTTGTACCTCGTCTGGGACGCCCCTCTGCTCGACCGTCGTGGCGAGGTCGAGATGCACGAGCACATGGAAGCCAGTTTCTCGGGCGCGAAAGAGATTGCGGCCAGGGCCATGAACCGCATTGCGAAGTCGAAAGCGAAAGCGAAAGGCACCGTCAAGGTCATCGGGTTCCTTGCGTTTCGGCGCGGACGACCGGGTAGACCCGAAGGTGGATACCTCAACTCAGCAATCGGTGAGTAGTAGGCGAATCAGGGTTGCCACATGCGTACCCATCTGCAACCGTTCAATACTCCGACGAAGACGACTTAAGAGTCTCCCTGAGTCGGTAGCCGTACCAGTGCCCCCAGGGTGAGTGAAAACTGGCCTTCTCCCTGGGGGCGCTCTCCCAGGAGGTGACTACGTGAAAGATCAGCAAGAACAACCGGCCGGGTCACTGGTCAAGCAGGCGCTCTCACACCCCGAGAGATCCGACATGCTCGGCTGTATCACACAGAGGGGATCGGGGATGGGCGAAGGAGAGTTGGCCGACGCACTGGGCCTGACCCGCGCCAAGGTGAAGTATCACCTGACGGTCCTGCGCAATGCCGATCTGATCGCACCCGCCGAGCAAGCACCCGACCGCTACGTCGCCGCCGCTGCCGGTGCGTGACGCACGACCGAGACCGTTGGAGATCGCGCGGGACTCAGCGGCGTTCTTGGTCGAGATGTTCTCTGGCATGCGCGACGACCTCGAACAGCAGATGCAGGCAGGCGACAAGGCCGGTCCCGACCCGAGGAAAGCAACTCGCGACCTGGCCATCCACGAGGCGCTGTTAGGCAGCCTGACGGGCCGCGAGGCGTTCCCTGGGGATGAGGGAGTGCGCCAGTACGTCGCCGACCTGATGAGAGCCACCGACGAGGAAAACGGGTACGAGCAAGCGGCGCTCGAACATCGGGCGCTCGCGGAACTCGCCGCCGCCCTCGGAGCGACCTGATCGGACCAACTGCGCGAGGTCAGAGCCCGACACGCGCGTCGCAGTTTTTCCCCTGAGATAGGGTCTGTATCTTGTCGAAATCACGACGGAGCGCTACCATGGTCGCTATGGCCACTGCCTACGCCGAAGAGGCGATCCACGTCCATGACACCGGGCATCTGTCCGACCGCGACATCGCCGACGCTACCGGCGCGGCGCCAAGCACGGTGCGGGAATGGCTGACCGGCCGCAGCGCCCCCAGTGGATCGCGCGCAGAGCGCCTGGTCGAGCTCTCCTCGATCGTCGAGCGCCTCTCTCGGGTCATCCGCCCCACCTACATCCCGGTGTGGCTCCACAAGCCGGTGGAGCTGCTCGATGACGACAAGCCAATCGAGCGGATCGCCGGTGGCGACTACCGCGCGGTGGCGCGGCTGATCTCAGGCCTCGAGGACCCCGGCGCCGTCTGAGGTGGCCGCCCTGAGCTGGATACCGGGAGTCGAGGCGATGGCGTCGAAGTACCGTCGCTGCGACTCGTAGCGACGGTCACGCGGGTCGAAGGCACCGTCGTACCAGTAGACCCGTAGAAGCCGCGATCCGGTGCCCTCGGCGGCGAAGCGCCCGCGAATCCAATCGACGCAACCCCGGGCGCTCGGCTTCACGGCGCGCCTCGGCACTTGAAGCGTCCGCGCTCCCTCGGCAGTGAGAAACCCCACGTCGATGAACGCTGCAACGTTGTAGAACGGGCCCGTCGGCATAGATGGAAAAGAAAAGGGCCCCAACGGGACCCGATTCCAAAGCCTCCCAAGGGGAGGCGGTATAGCAACACTATACACCCGTAGGCCCCTGCTACCAGATCGATCTGGTGGAGCGTCCGGCTCGGTTACGTGCTGGTCGGAAAGGGCAGCGGCAGCGTGCCGGACGCCGAGTCCGTGCGCCAGTGGTGCGTCAGTCAGCCCCCCGGAATAGCCGGATCAGCCGGTCACAACCGGATTGAATTTGGCTCCCCAGGCCGTTTTCCACTCTGCCATGCGGTGGGGCCTCAGCTTGAGGCCGCACTCGGAGGCCCCGCCGGGGCCGGGAGGCCGGCATGGCTTCCCGGCCCGCTCTCGCCGCTCAGGTTCCGCGTGGGTGCGGTGCGTGGCCCTCGATGTGGAAGCTGTCGAGCAGCCTTGGGATCGAGAGCAGCCCGCAGACGCCGAGGACCGTGTAGACGATGTCGGTCAGCGTGCCGTCGCCGAACACGTCGGCGATCACGTTGGTGTCGAAAAGACCGACCATCCCCCAGTTCAGTTTTTCCAGCTCAGTACGCGGGCATGAGCCCGGCGATCATCGGGAAGTGGCGCACGTCGGTCGTCAGCAGGTCGGCCTCGAGCAGGAGCGCGGTGGCGGCGATCAGGTAATCGGCGTCGTCGATGCCGCTGTGGGAGCGGCGGTGGCGCCGGGCGAGGGTGGCGGCGGCTCGCGCCACCTCCTCCCCCACCGGCACCCAGGAGATCGCCGAGAAGAACTGCTCCAGCGCCTCGACCTCCTTCTCGCGGACGCCGGCCAGCAACTCGAAGCGAACGACCTCGCTGGCGAGGATGGCCTCGTCGGCCTCGAGTAGATCGGTCAGGAGGTCGACCGCGGGCGGGGTGCCGCGCAGGTGGTCGATCGCCACGCTCGTGTCCAGCAGCTTCACTTGACGCCGAGACGGGCCAGGCGATCGTTGAGGTCGCCGCCGCGGAGGGCGTCGACGTACTCGGCCCCGCTGGTGCGGCGGCCCCGCCAGGAGCCGGCACTGGCCCTGAGGGCGCGGAGCTTCTCGTCCCTCCCCTGCTCGCCGAAGGTCGTGCGAACCGCGCGGCGGATCAGCTCCGAGCGGGATGCCCCCGTGTCGCGCGAGGCGCGGTCGAGGAGCTCCAGCTCGCCCTCGCCCAAATAGACCTGCGTCCTGCTCATGGCATCATTATACACCCTATGGTGTCCCATGATCGAGGGTCGTCGCCGACCGCTCCGACCGTTCTTCCCACGCGTTCGCCATCGCGATCCTCTGCATGGTCGTGGGGTGGGCCAGGCCCCCGCGGCTGCGGGTGAGGCCGGCTATCAGCGCACTCGCGGGGATCAGGAAGAGGGCCAGCCGACTCGCTTTAGGGAGTCGTCGTGCGCGGAGTGGGCGATCTCGTGGGCGATGACGAGGCGGACCTCGTCGTCGCTGAAGCGGCCGCCAAGGCCGAAGAAGCTTTCGAACCCGAAGTCGTGGCCTTACGGGAGGTGCCGAACACGGTTCTTCAACGAGTCATCGGCCGGATGCTCTCGCAGGGTCTTCCCCAGAGCCCTCACCCACAGCGGGATCGATGCCTTGTTGCGAGGCATGGTGGAGTCGCTGGTGAAGCTCAGGCCGTAGTGCTCCTCGCCGGCCGCCAGCATCTGGTTGTGGATCGGCTGGAAGTCGAGCACGTCGTTGCTGACGAGGACCCGCTTCTCGGCAGCGATGCGGCGGACGATCTCGCGATCGGCGACCGCCTCCAGATCTGGCCTGTCCCCCTTGATCGCCTGCACGTCGAAGCCCCTGCCTCGCAGCTCACGAGCGATCTTCGGCGAGATCATCTCGTCGAGCAGGAGCTTCACGCAAGGGCCTCGTGACCCCGGCGCCAACGCTCGCGCTCGCGCTCGCTGGCTGCCCGCGCGCGCTCGATCAGCTCATCCACCTCGTCGGTGTACTCGCCGTAGTAGCGAGCCGCGGCCTCCAGCTGCTCCACCGGGATCTCGAGGTAGGAGGCGGCCTCCTCGATCGAGCCGTCGTTCTGGCGGACCGTCTCGATCGCCCCGGCGACGTCAAGGCGGGAGCCGAGCAGGGCTGGCCGGCGGCCGGCGGCCCCCTCCCGGAAGTAGATCAGGGGGTGTTCGTCCTGGCGGATGCCCTCCTCGATGTAGCGCTCGGCGAGCGCCGTCTGGCCGGAGCCAGCGTCGGCGGCATGGTCCTTGAGGCGCCGAACCGTGATCGGGTCGAAACGGAAGCTGACGCTCTGCTTGCCTTGCTTGCTCTGCTTGCCGGCCATCGTGCACTCTCCGTATTGTTGTGTATTGCGGAGTATATCTCAATAAAGTCGAAAATGGACACATGCACGGGGAGGAGTGGACAGCAGACGAGGAGAACGTCCAGCGCTACCTCGCCCGCGCGGACGAGTTCCCGCACCGGCTGGAGGGAGAGAGCGTCCTGCTCGAGCAGGTGCCGCGCGACGTGCGTCGCGTGCTCGACCTCGGCACGGGCGACGGGCGCCTGCTCGCCCTCCTGCAGGCCGACCGTCCCGAGATGACCGGCGTGGGCGTCAACTTCTCCGAGTTGATGCTCGATGGCGCGCGCAGGCGCTTCGCGGGCGACACGCGCATCGAGCTCGTCGAGCACGACCTCGCCGAGCCGCTGCCGCCGCTGGGGCGCTTCGACGCCGTCGTCTCGTCCTTCGCGATCCATCACCTCGAGCACGAGCGCAAGCGCTCGCTGTATGGGGAGGCGTTCGACCTGCTCGAGCCCGGCGGGATGTTCGCCAACTTCGAGCACGTGGCTTCGCCGACGCACCGGCTGCACCTGGCCTTCTTCGCCGCGATCGGGGAGCCGATCGAGAACGAGGACCCCTCCGACCGCCTGCTCGACGTCGAAACCCAGCTCGGGTGGCTGCGCGAGCTCGGCTTCGAACGACGTCAACTGCTACTGGAAGTGGCTGGAGATGGCGCTGCTCATCGGCGTCAAGCCGACCGAATCTCGTTAGCGCCTTCTGCGTTCTCACGATCCCGCTCGGTAGTCCCCCGCAACAACCAACGGGAGACCGCGGATGCCTGTCGCCCCCGCGTTTGGGAGGTTCCACGGCATGAGCCAAGCAGAGCCCACACCGCAGAGCGCGCCGTTGACCGAGCTCGTCAACCTCTCCGGCCAGGCCGCGATCGTCACCGGGGGCGCGATGGGGATCGGGCTCGGCATCGCCCGGCGCCTGCACGAGGCGGGCGCCAGCGTCGTCGTCGCCGACCTGGACGCCGGCGCCGGCAAGGACGCGGCCGGGGCCCTGCGGGCCCAGCGTGCCGACAGCGCGCTCGCGGTCGGCTGCGACGTCAGCGATCCCGGGGACGTCGAGAACGCCGTGCAGGCCGCGGTCGAGGCGTTCGGCGGCGTCAACATCCTCGTCAACAACGCGGGGATCTTCCCGATGCTGCCGCTGAGCGAACTGGACCTCGAGACCTTCCACCGCGTCCTCGAGGTCAACCTGACCGGCCTCTTCCTCTGCACGAAGGCCGCTTCGGCGCGCATGATCGCCCAGGGAAGGGGCGGCCGGATCGTCAACATCACCTCGATCGACGCGCTGCACCCGTCGATGGTCGGGCTGGCCCACTACGACGCCTCCAAGCACGGCGCCTGGGGCTTCACCAAGAACGTCGCCCTGGAGCTTGCGCCGCACGGCATCGCGGTCAACGCGATCGCGCCGGGCGCGATCAGGACGCCGGGCGTCGGCGACGTCGACCAGGCGACCCTGGAGGCCTTCGCGGAGATGATCCCGATGCGGCGGATGGGCGAACCCGACGAGATCGGGCGCGCGGCACTGTTCCTCGCCTCCGAGCTCTCCAGCTACATGACCGGCGCCCAGATCGTCGTCAACGGCGGGAGATTGCTGACCTAGACGCCTTCCGTCATCCTGTCCGGGCCGCGTGAGCCGAACCGGACCCCCTCGAAGAACACGTAACACCCGCGCGGTCGCCCCCAGGCACTGCGTCACGATCGCCCTCGCGGCCCTGGCCGCCCTGACGCTTCTCGCCTCGCAACCGGCCCCGGCGCAGGGCAAGACCACGATCGGCTTCTGGGCCGGCGAGGCCGTTCCCGGCACGAACTGGGGCGAACCCGCCACCTACTGGAACCGGCGCGACACGAGCGCCTACACGCCCCACCTCTGGAGCGTCCTGCGCGAGAACCGCATCCCCCTCTACTTCAACCTCCGCTACAGGCGGGACTTCGGCCCCGTTCCCCCGGGCATGCCCCACCGACGCGACGGGCTGGCGATCGTCCGCAAGGCCAACCGGCTCGGCGTGCCGGTCTGGGGGTGGGTCCTCGTCCCCTTCACGGCGGGCTACTGGTCGTGGGACGGAGCAGCGGCCGAGCATCTCGAAGCCGTCAGGGCGCTCGTCCGCTGGGCACGGGCGAGGCACGTCCAGCTGCGCGGGCTCGTCCTCGACCCCGAGCCACAGCTCAACACGCCCTTCGAGACGACGGCGGCGCTGCTGGGAGCCGGCGACGGCACCGAACTTCCGTCGCTGCTCCAGCGCACGATCGACCCGGCCGGCCAGTGCGCCGCCTGGCAGGGGTACGCCCGCATCGCGCGCTGGGCCAGGCGGCACCGCATCCGCCTCGCCGCCGCGCCGGCGCCGCTGGCGCTCGACGACATCGCGGACGGCCGCCTGGCGCTCCAGGACGCGGCCGGGTTCGTCGTGCCGCACGCCGGCTGGCACGCGCTCTTCTTCCAGGCCTACCGCAGCGTCTTCTCCTACTACCTCGGGCACGACGCCGGGCCGGGCATCGTCTCGTCCTACCTCCGCTCGTCCCGACGCGAATTCGGCGACGCCGGTCAGGTCAGCCTCGGCAGCTCCGGCCGCGGCCCATACCGGCGCTTCTCGCGCCTCGTGCACGACGTCCGCCTGGCCGCGACGCTGGGCGCGCGCACGGTGCCGATCTACTCGCTCGAGCGTACCCTGAGGTCCTACGGCGGCCCACGATCGGTGGCCCGGCTGGCCGATGCCGCACGCCGTCCCTTCACCGGATCCGGCCGGGCCAGGGCGTCCACGCCGACCCCACAAGCCAGCGCGGTCAGGGCGGGGATCAGACGCGCCGACGAAGCGGCCCTCCTCGCCACCTCGCTGGCCACCGACCCCAGCGGCGCCCCACTGCTCGCCAACTCCTGGCCCTACGGCTGCGGCAGCTGGGTGCCGATCGAATAGGGGGCACTGCTGCTGCGCCCCGTTGAGATGCCGAGCGCGTTCCCCGACGCCCAAATAGCATGCTGAGGGTATGTCACTCCTGCGCGAGGACGTCGAAGCGCTCTCCCGCCTTCGGCGTCGCACCACCACGGCCGGCGAGCGAGAGTCGGCGGAGTGGGTCGCCGGCCGGCTCGGGCAGCTTGGCGCCGAGGGCGTCCGCGTCCTCTCGTTTCGCGGACAGTCGACCTGGGCGTGGGCGCACATCGCCCACCTGCTGGCAGGGCTCGCCGCAAGCCGGCTCAGGGGACGGTTCGCCCGCCTGCTCGGTGTCCTCGTCGCGGTCTCCTACGAGCTCGACGCCAGCGCCCGCGGCCAGTGGCTGCGGCGAGCGCTGCCGGGGCGGCCCGGGTACTCGGTCGAAGCGCGCATTCCGAGCGCGACCCCGGCCCGGCGCACACTGGTCCTGGTCGCCCACCACAACGCCGCCCACACCGGGCTGGTCTGGCACCCGCTGGCCAACGCCGCCAACCGGCGGCGCTCGGCGCGCACCGGCCGGGCCTACCCCTCCCACGCGCTGCCGCTGATCGGCCTGGCCGCGGCGGCGACGGGACGCGGGCCGCTGCGCCGGCTCGCCCGGCCGCTGCTCGCGGCCAGCGCCGCCCTCGCCGGCCAGGCCGCGTTCAGCCCGACCGTGCCCGGCGCCAACGACAACGCGACGGGCGTCGCGGCCGTGCTCGAGCTGGCTCGGCGCCTGCGGGAGAGGCCGCTGTCCGGCGTCAACGTCGCGATCGTCTCCCCCGGGGGCGAGGAGGCCGGCTCGGTGGGGATGCGGGCCTGGATGCGTGGGCCGGGCCGCTCGCTCGACCGGCGATCGGCGCTTGTGGTCAACCTCGACGCGGTCGGCTCCGGCGGGCATCTGGTCGTCTCGCGGCGCGAGGGCCTGACCGGATGGTTCGGGGACGGCGAGCTGGACCTGGCTCGGCGCGGAGCGCAGATCGCCGGCGTCGCCGCGCCCCGCGAGGTGACCTTCCCCAACGTGACCGACGCCTTCGTCGCCCGCAACGCCGGCCTGCGCGCGGTCTCGATCCTCTCCTACGAGGATGGCTGGATCGGCAACCTGCACATGCCGGGCGACGTGCCGGCCAACGTCGGCTGGGCCACCGTCGAGGAGGCGATCGCCCTGACCGAGGGAATCGTCGAGGCCTGGCTGGCCGAGCCGGGGGCGCCGGCTGTCGCTCCAGACTAGTGCCGGCCGGAGCGACCGTGGTTGGAACCGTCAGTATGCAGCGCGATGCCCCTCCTCACGGAGCAGACCGGCCGCGTCCTGACCGTACGCATCGACGACCCGCCCCGAAACCTCCTCGGCTCGAAGATGGTCGCCGAGCTGGAGGCGCTGGTCCGCCGGCTCGAGCGCGACCCCGCGGTCGGCGCCGTGATCCTGACCAGCGCGGTCCCCGGCGTGTTCGTCACCCATGCCGACACCTTCGAGATCTCGCGGCACGCAGAGGCGGCGAGGTGGGCCCCCTCCTACCGCCAGGCCCGCGCGCTCGCCGCGGTCGCAGGCCCACTGGCAGGGGTCCCGCTCGCTCGCCGCGCACTCGAACGCACACGCTTCGGCGGCGTCGTCTCGCTGCGCCGCGCCTACCGGCTGTTCGATCGCATGAACCGCCTCGACAAGGTGCTCATCGCGGCGATCGACGGGCTGGCGCTCGGGGGCGGCTGCGTCCTCGCCCTCGCCTGCGATGTCCGCCTGATAGCCGCGGGCGAGCACCGGATCGGCATGCCCGAGGGCGCCCTTGGGTTCATCGCGGCGGCCGGGGGGACCCAGCGCTGCGTGCGCCTGCTCGGGACGGGAAAGGCGCTCGAGCTGCTGCTCGACTGCCGGCTCCTGCGCCCCGAGGAGGCAGCCGAGGCGGGGCTCGTGGACCGGGCCCTCCCCGCGAACGAGCTGCTGCCGGCCGCCCGCCGGCTCGCTGAGCGCCTCTCCCTCCGCTCCCCCAATGCCGTGCGCGAGATCAAGCGGTGCGTCTATGAGGGCGGGACGCGGAGCCTCGCCGCCGGCCTGCGAACCGAGGAGGCGAGCATGCTCTCGACCGTCACGCAAGGGTCATCGCTGCGCGCGCTCGACGCCTACAACGCGAAACTCGATCCACGGCGGGGCGCCGGCAACGACGACCTGCTCGCAACCTGGGGCCGCCTGCGCGACGGAACCCTCCTCGACATGACGGGTCGCTGAAGATGGAGATCACGCTGCTGCGCAACGCGACGCTCGTCGTCGAGGGCGCCGGGCAGCGGCTGGCCGTCGATCCTTCGCTGGCGCCGCCGCGGCGGCGCCCGCCGCTCTCCCTGATCAGGTCGCGGCCCGCGCTCAACCCGACCGTGGCGCTGCCCGGGGGCTTCGGCGAGAGGCTCGCAGGGCTGACCGGCGCCCTGGTCACGCACTTCCGCTTCGGCCACTCCGACCACCTCGACAGGCCCGGCAGGCGGCTGCTGGCGGAGTCCGGGATCCCGACCGCGTGCCCGCCAGGCACGGCCACGGCCTGGTCGGACGGCTGATGGGACCAGGCGTCGGGTACCTGCTGCGCCTCCCCGGCGAGCCCTCGCTCTACGTCTCCGGCGACACGGTCCTCACCGACGAGGTCCGCGCAGCGCTGGAGCGAGAGCGACCCGACGTCGCCATCGTGCACTCCGGCGGCGCGCAGCTGGACGTCGGATCCCCGATCCTGATGACGCTGCCCGAACAGCTCGAGTTCGTCCGCCTCGCCCCGGGCCGCGTGATCGCCGTCCACCTGGAGGCACTCGACCACTGCGGCATCGGACGCGCCGAGCTGAAGGAGGCGCTGAGGGCGGCTGGGGCCCTGGACCGGGTCGAGATCCCGGCCGACGGCCAGACGATCTCGGTTGGCCTCTCCCACAGCCCCAAAGAGAACTTTTCTCGTACCGGGACGGACAGTGCCGGTTTTACGTGAGGGTCGCTGCTAACCTCGATGAACGTCCTGTCGGTTGAAAGCCCCTTTGGGGCAGCCCGCGGGGCGGGGAAGGTAAGCATCACTCCACACGCGCCCAGGCGCCGGCGTTCCGCTCGGCTTGAAGCCGACCAGTCGAGTGCGGACTCAGACCAAACGGCGTCCGACACCGACCAGACGGCCTCGGATACGGACCAGAGCTTGGCCGATCGCGACCAGGCGGCCTCGGAAGCCGACCAACAGGTCTCCGACCGCGATCAGGCCACCTCCGACCGCGAGCTGGAGGCCCAGGGCTCCGCCGGCCCCGACCTGCTTCGTGCCCACGATCGAGCCCGGGCGAGCAGGGGCGAGGGGACGATGGCCCGGATGGCGACAACCGCGGTCCGCGCCCAGATCGCCTCCGAGCGCCATGAGCAGGCAGAGGACCGAGACGAGATCGCGCAGCGTCGCGACGAGGCGGCCGCGACCCGCGACCGCGAAGCCGAAGCGGCGGATGCAGCCTCCGAGGAGCTGGCCAGCCAGCTCGGCAAGGACAGCCCCGCCGCCAAGGTCGCCGCCGTCGCCAGGGCAAGCGCGGCCGCGGCCAGGGCGAGGGCGGCCAAGGACCGCGAACGCGCCGCCAGCGACCGCGCGGCGGCAGCGCGCGACCGCGAGCTCCTGATGGGCGAGATAGAGCGCGCCCACACGGACGAGGCGACCGGCGCCTACGGGCGGCAGATCGGCGAGATCCTCTTGCGCCACGAGGTGGAGCGGGCCCAGCGCATGAAGAAGGCCGTGTCCCTCGGCATCCTCAGCGTCGTCGAGGCAGCGCCGGCGGCGGGCCCGGACGCCCGCGAGGCGTGCGCGGTGCTGCTCGAGGATTGCTTCCAGGCCCTTCGGTCCCAGCTCCGCCCCTACGACCCGATCGTTCGCTGGGGCGAGGATGAGCTGCTCTTCGCCGTCGCCGAAGTGCCTCCGGGGGACTCCGAGCAACGGCTCGACGCCGCGCGCGCGGATGCCGCGGAGCGGCACCCCCGGGCTCCGATCGCCACGGGCTTGGCGACGCTGAAGGACGGCGACACCCTCGGCAAGCTGGTAGCCCGCGCCAAAGACCTGGCAACCCGGCCCGGGCCCTGACGAGCGGTTACCCGCCGTTGAGCCGCTCGCCCTCGCGCAGCATCCCGATCGCGCGCGCCCGCTCGACCGCCTCGCGGCGGGAGGAGACGCCGAGCTTGCGGTAGACAGCCTGGGCCTGGGTCTTCACGGTGTTGGTCGAGACGTGGATCTGGGCGGCGATCTGGGGGAAGGAGTGATGGGTGGGAAGGAAGTCGAGGATGCGCAGCTCGGCGGGGGTGAGGTCGCTCACGGCCGCCGCCGAGATCGTCTCCGCCTCGGCTTCCGCCTGGCGCAGCCAGCGCCCGAGCAGCGTCGCCTCGGGCGTCGCCCGGACCAGGCGCCGCGCCTCGCCGAGCAGGTCCTGGGCCAGGCCGACCTGGTCGAGCCGCGAGGCCGCCCTCGCCAGGACGATCCTGGCCTGGGCCTCATACCAGACGGCGAACTGGTCGAGGCGCCGCATCAGCCTCACTCCCGTGCGCAGGTCGGCCGCCGCCTCCTCCGCCATCCCGCGACGCGAGCGGACGAAGGCGGAGACCGCGGCGACCAGGGCGGCCGTCGTGTAGTCGCCGAGGCCGGAGCGCTCGATCTGGGCCCTGGCCTGCGAGGCGAGCATCTCCGCCACCTGCCAGTCGGGCTCCTCGACCGCCAGCAGCGCCAGTTGGGAGAGGCACAGCACCTGGGTGTGGGGCGCGCTCACGGCCCCCCTCCTCGCCCCCTCGCTGAGCCGCTCGCGCGCCTCCGCCCGCTCGCGCAGGAGCAGGCTCGTCCCGTCGAGCAGGCACGACATCGAGAGCCAGGCGCTCTCGTCCGGCAGCACCTCGGCCGCCGCGGCGCAGCTCTCGCTCATCGCGACCAGGCCGTCGCGCGCGAGCCCCGCTTCCGCCAGCGCCAGCCCGGCCGCGAGCGGCGCCTCGGGCGGTGCGGAGCCACCGTCGCCGAGCAGGCTCCGCGAGACGGAGATCCAGTGCTCGGCCATGCTCCCCTCCCCCCGCGCCAGGCAGCCCTGCGCCGCGGTCAGGCTCAGGGTCGGGTGCTCGCCCAGGCGCTCCTCGCCCAGGCGCTGCAGCCAGCGCTCGACGGTGGCGACGCGGCCGCGCGCGTTGTAGTCGGGCACGCCGGCCCAGAGCAGGTCCCCGGCGCGCTCGTAGGCCCTCGCAGCTATCGCGTGCTCGATCGCCCGGTCCGGATCGCCGTGCCCGGCCCACCACCGCGAGGCGCGCAGGTGCAGCTCGGGCTCCTCCTCGGGCGCGGTGCGGCGCAGCTCGGCGCGCAGCATGCCGGCGAGGAGCGTGTGCAGACGGAACCACTCGTCCCTGCGGTCGAGCGGGAGCAGCAGCATGTTGCCGTGAAGCAGGTCGCGCAGCGCCGTGGCCGAGCCGCTGCGCTCGAGCACCGCGTCGCAGAGGTCGCCGTTGAAGCGGTCGAGGACCGAGACCCTCAGCAGGAGGTCGAGCCGGCGGCGCGAGATCGGCGCCAGGAACTCGTCCCTTATGTAGCCGACGAGGGCCCGGTCGTCGCCGGCGAAGCGCGCGACGGCCGCACTCGCGTCGGCCTCGTCCAAGAGCGCCATGCCGGCCAGGTAGAGAGCCGCGGGCCAGCCCTCGGTGCGCTCGATCAGGACGTCGAGGTCGCGCTGTCCGAGCTCGATCCCGAGGCCGGCCAGCAGCGCCGCGCACTCCGGCCTCGTCATCGCCATCTCCCCGCGGCCGAGCTCGTTCAGCATGCGGTTCGCACGGAAGCGGCCGAGCGGCAGGGCAGGGTCTGCGCGGGTGGCGACGGCGATCTGCGTACCGCTGTGGGCGTGCTCGACCAGGGCCCGGACGACCTGCAGCGACTGCGGCGACTCGACGTGCTCGAGCTCGTCGAGAACGAGCACGGCGCCCGCCTCGCGCGCCTCGATCGCCCGCCCGAGCCGCGGCAGCACGACCCCGTCGAGGTCGGGCTCGGGCGCGGCCAGCGCCGAGGTGAGCTCTGCGGGGAGCGGCTCGATCCGATCGAGTGCCCCCGCCACGTCCTCGAGCAGCAGCACCGGGTCGTTGTGAGCGTCGCCGAGCGAGATCGAGGCGAACGGCCGGCGGTCGCGCGCCGCCCACTGGGCGAGCAGGACCGACTTGCCGTAGCCGGTGGGCGCGTTGAGAAGGACGAGGGGGGCGCTGCTCAGCTCGAGGCGATCGAGGAGGCGACGCCGCTCGACCAGGCTGCCGAGCGACGGCCGCTCCAGGTCCACGCCGGCGATCGGGCTGCTCTGCGGCGGGATTGTCTGCTTGGCGGGCATCTGGACTCGTGCGTCTCCACCCCCGCGCGCAGCGCGAGCCTACCCGGCGCCAAGGCAGGCGTCCACCGTGGAAAACCCCACCCGCCTATCCGCCGCCGAGCATCACCCGAACGGGGCGATGCTGCGCTTTGGCTCCGGGCCTACGGTCCAAGCAGCACCACAGCCCCACACCGGGCCGAACCGGCCGCCGGACGCTGCGGTTGGCCATGAAAGATAAGGAGCACACATGAGAGGTCTTGGCCGCGCCGTGTTCGTCGCGATCCTGCTGCTGATCGCGGGCACGCTCAACATCATCTACGGGATCGCGGCGATCGCCGACGCCAACTTCTGGGTCGGCGAAAACCACTTCGTGCTGGGCAACCTGCACACCTGGGGCTGGGTGACCCTGCTGATCGGCCTCATCCAGGTCTTCGGCGGCTTCTCGCTGTTCGCCGGCGGAGCCTTCGGCAGGGTGATCGGGATCGTCGGCGCCAGCCTCGGCGCAATCGGCGCGCTGCTCGCCGTCGGCGGCGCCTACCCGTTCTGGGCGCTGGGCGTCTTCGCGATCTGCGTGATCTGCATCCACGGCCTCGTCGTCTACGGCGAGCCACTCGAAGAGGAAGACCGGCTGCCAGGGAGCAGGGATCCCGGCGCGGGAGCGCCGCGCTAGGCGGGCCACGCCACGCTGGTCCTCTCGGCGCTCCGATCGCGCCGAGAGGACCAGTTCGATCGGGTAAGGGGTGGATGATCTCAGCGTGGAGCTGGGGCTCGCCATCGCCTTCTCGATCGCCTTCGCACTGACGAACGGGTTCCACGACGCCGCCAACGCGATCGCGACGCTGGTCGCCACGAGAGGGGCGCGGCCGGGGCAGGCGATCGTCCTCGCCACCGCCTTCAACATGCTCGGGGCGCTGCTGGTGGGGACCGCGGTGGCCGACACGATCGCGGGGATCGTCGAGGTGCCGGCGGCGGAGGCCGTCGAGGCGATCGGCGCCGGGGTCCTCGCGGCGACGATCTGGAACCTGCTGACCTGGTGGCGGGGCCTGCCCTTCGAGCTCGGCGCACGCGCTGGTGGGAGGGCTCGTCGGCTCCGCCCTCGCCCTGGCCGGCGCCGGCGCGGTCCAGTGGGGGGGCATGGACGGCTGGCGGCCCGTCGGGGTCCTCGGGGTCCTGATCGTCCTCGCCGTCTCACCGCTGCTGGGGCTCGGCTTCGGGCTCGGCTTCTCCCGCATCGACGCGCGCCTCCTGCGCCGGGCGACCCAGCGGGTGAAGGGCCCGATCCGCGGCGCGGAGTGGGCGATGTCGGCCGCGCTCTCCTTCGGCCACGGCGCCAACGACGCCCAGAAGGCGATGGGTGCGATCGCCGCGCTGCTGCTCGCCAGCGGTCACATCGAGACGCTCTCGGTGCCGCTCTGGGTCAAGCTCGCCTGCGGCGGCGCGCTCACGCTTGGCACCGCGATGGGCGGCTGGCGGATCATCCGCACGATCGGGCGCCGCATCTTCCGCCTGGCGCCGATCGACGGCTTCGCCAGCCAGAGCGCCTCCACGGCGGTGGTCCTGCCCGCCACGTACCTGGGCGCACCGGTCTCGACGACGCAGGTCGTCTCCTCCTCGGTCGTCGGCGTCGGCGGCGGGCGGCGCCGCTGGCACCACGTTCGCTGGACCGTCGTGCGCTCGATCGCCTTCGCCTGGCTGCTGACGCTTCCGGCCTCGGCTTGCATCGGAGCGATAATGCTGGTGATCTGGAAGGCGGTTTTCTGATGGCCCGCGAACACTGGTTCCTCCCCCAGGCACCCGACGTGCTCGGGATGCTGCGGCAGCAGTCGGCGATCACGGTCGAGGGGATGGACGAGCTGGTCGCCTGGGCCAAGGGCGAACCCGGGGCGGCCGACCGGCTGCGCAAGCACGAGCACCGTGCCGACGACAGCAAGCGCGAGCTGCGCGAAGCGCTGACGGAGGCGTTCTCGACGCCGCTGGCGCTCGAGGACATCTTCGAGCTTTCCCGCGGAATCGACGAAATCATCAACAGCGCCAAGAACTTCGTCGGCGAGGCCGAGGCGATGCAGACCGGGCCGGACGCGGCGATCGCCGAGATGGCGGAGGAGATCTCCGCCGGCACGAAGCAGCTCGCCCACGCGCTCGAGCTGCTCGAGGCCGGCGACCGTGCCGGGGCAACCGCCGCCGCCGACCGCGCGGTCAAGGACCAGCGCCACCTCCAGCACACATACCGGACCTCGATGTCGGCCCTCGTCGAGGTTCAGGACCAGCACGAGCTGGCGGCCCGCCGCGAGCTCTACCGCCGCCTCGCCCGAACCGGCGACGAACTCGCCCGGGTAGCCGAGCGAATCTGGTACTCGGTGCTGAAGGAAAGCTGATTCGCGGTGTGTTGGCGCGGTGCAACCAGGTGCGCGGCCTCCGGCCGCGCAATCACCGGATTGCATAGGCCGCTTCGCGACATTCGCCTGAAGGCCGGCCAGGCTCCTCCCAACACAGCTCCGGGTAAGGCTTGGGCTGCGAAGGGGGGGTCAAGGTTCCCAAGCTCTTTGAAAGGAGCTTCAGGCCGCGGCTCCCGACTCGGGCCGAGAACCGGAACTCGACGCGCTTCGAGAGGGCTGGCGGGCGCCCCTCCCCAAAACACTCCAGCGAGGCTCCTGCCGAGCGTTTTGGGGAGGGGCGCCCGCCAGCCCCCACCCCTAGACCGCAACGTCGGCAACCTCGACCCGGCCGTCATCTGCCGCGGCCTGAAGGGCCGCGTGGTCGCGTTCGTTCTGGTCGGCGTAGGTCTCGGCGAAGGCCGCCATCGCCTTGTCGAACGTGTCGCTCTTGCCGAGGTAGGCGGCGATCGCCATGCGGTCGCCGCTGCGGGCGTGGGCGTGGGCCAGGGTCGTGCCGCAGATCTGGGCGTAGGCGGTGAGGGCGGTGGGGTCCATGCGCTCGACCCGGGCCGAGCCCTTCTGGTCCCAGAGCTGGCGCACGTAGTAGTCGCGGGTCTCGCCGTCGAGCCCCTTCGCCTTGACCCAGCCGAGCAGGATGTCGCTGGCGGCCTGCACCAGGCGCTGGCCCTGGACGACGCGCTCGCCCTGTTGCGCATAGGCGGTGGGTGCGGCGTAGGGCTCGAGCACCGAAGCCTGCGCCTCCTTCACCTGGAGGAAGAGCGGGTCGCCCTCGTCGCGCCCGACCAGGAGGACGATCCAGGCGCGGGTGCCGACGCTGCCGACGCCGACCACCTTCAGCGCGGCATCGACGAAGGTGTAGCTGTCGAGCAGCACGCGGCGGTCCTCGGGGAGGGTGTCGCGGTAGTCGAAGAGGACCGCCAGCACCCGCGCTTCGATCTCCTCCTCGCCGTAATCGGCGAGCTCGTGGAACGGCACGATAAGCGGCGGTTCGCTGACGATCCGCAGCTTCCCGCCGACTTCGCGGGTGAGCTTGGAGAGGGCGCGCATCCTGTCCTTCGCCTGGGTCTTGGCCAGGTTGCGCCTGAAGGCCTCGCGCTCCTTCTCGCCGGCCGCGGCGCCCCAGCGCTCGGCGACCGTCGGCACGTCCATCTTCGTGTACCAGACCTCGAGGTTGCCGAGCTCGGCCAGGCGGCGCATCGCCTCGCGGTACTCGGCCATCCCCGCGGCGACGATCGCGGTCCGCTCGCGCCGCTTGAAGCCGCTTTCGCGCCCGGCGACGGCGAAGCTGGCGGCGAGGCGCATCGCGTCCCACTCCCAGGGCCCCGGCAGGGTCTCGTCGAAGTCGTTGACGTCGAAGACGAGCTCGCGGTCGGGCGAGGCGTAGGCGCCGAAGTTGGAGAGGTGGGCGTCGCCGCAGAGCTGCACGTCGAAGCCGCTGCGCGCCGTGCTCGCCAGGTCGGCGGCCATCACGGCCGCGGCGCCGCGGTAGAAGGCGAACGGCGAGGCGAGCATCCGCGCGTAGCGCAGCGGCACCAGCTGGCCGACGCGCGAGGTGGCCTGGGCCTCGAGCAGCTCGACCGGGTCGGGCCTGTCGCTTGCCGGCGACCACTCGCCATGGCTCGAGCGCGGGGCCCCGGTGCGGGCGGCCTTGCCGGCTGCGGCGCGCTCGGCCGGGGACCTCGAGCCCTGCAGCGGATCGGACATCATGCGGGCGTGGGCTCCGGGTCGAGCTGCGGGGGGTCGGGCCCGGCTTGCAATTCGTCGAAGCGGCGGTCGGGCAGGCGCCGCGTCAACCAGAAGGAGCAGACGGTGAGGAAGGCGGCGAAGAGGAACGCCGTCTTCAGCGCCTCGATCTGGGCGTCTTCGTAGTTCTCGACCAGGGCGTCGGTGGTCGCGGTGTCGAGCCCGGCGGCGGTCGCGCCCGCACGGACCTCTTCGGAGGAGACGAAGCTCCCCCCCGCGCTCAGCTGCACCTCGAGCTGGTCGCTGACCTCGCCGGAGATCCGCGGGTCATCGGCGACGTTCGAGGTGAAGGCGGCGATCAGGCCGGTGATCACGATCGCGCCGAGCAGCGCCGTTCCCAGCGAGGAGCCGAGCTGCTGGGAGGTGCTCTGCAGGCCCCCGGCCTCGCTGCGATCGTCGTCTCCGACGGCCGACTGGACGACGTTGCCGAGCTGGGAGACGATCAGGCCCATGCCGATGCCGAGCACCCCCATCGCGACCAGGAAGGATGAGCTGTCGAGCTCGGGCTCGATCGTCCCGAGCAGCATCAGGGTCGCGACGAGGACGATCAGCAGGCCGGTGCGGACCAGCGGTTTCGGCGCGAACCGCTTCGCCAGCGCCGAGCCGCCGAGCGCGGCGAAGAAGAGCCCGGCGGAGGCGGGCAGCATCCGCACCCCGGTTTCGAGCGCGTCGAGGCCATGGACGACCTGGAGGAAGAGCGGGATCGTGAAGAAGATGCCCATCAAGATCAGGTTCTGGGCGAGGAACATCGCGACGCCGCCGCGCAGCTGGGAGATGCCCAGCAGCGGCAGGTGAACCAGCGGATCCTGGCCGAGGCGTTCGCGGCGGCGCTCCCAGGCCACGAAGGCGGCGAGGACAAGTGCCCCGGCCCCGATCACGAACGGGGTCAGCGAGAAGCCGAAGGGCTCGATCGGCGAGCTGCGCGGCGCCAGCCAGCCCCAGTTGCTCGCCTGCAACACGCCGAAGACGATCAGGGCGAGGCCCGAGGCGGAGAGGACGCTGCCGACCCAGTCGAGGCTCGGCACGGAGCCCTCGCGCTCGGGCTCGCGGATCAGGCGCGTGCCCAGCAGGATGCCGATGGCGACGGCCACCTCGCCGACGAAGACGACGCGCCAGCTGAGCTCGGTCGTCGCCCAGCCGCCGAGGATCGGTCCGACGGCGATGCCGGCGCCGGCGACGCCGCCCAGAACTCCGTAGGCGATCGCCCGGTCGGCGCCCTTGTAGTTGCCGGCGACCAGAGCGATCAGGGCGGGGATGACGAGAGCCGCGCCGATCCCCTCGAGGATCGACCAGCCGAACATCAGCGAGGGCACGCTCCAGGAAGCGGCCGTCAGTCCCGAGCCGACGCCGTAGATGCAGAGCCCAATCGTGAAGGCGCGCCGCCGCCCCCAGATGTCGCCCAGCTTGCCGCCGGTCAGCATCAGGCCGGCCATCACCAGCGCGTAGAAGGCGATCACGGCCTGGATCGTGGTGACGGTGGTGTCGAAGTCCTCGACCAGCTGGGAGATCGCCACGTTCATCACCGCCTGGTCGAGAACCATCAGGAACTGCGCGGTCGCCAGCACGGCGAGGACTCCCCACTTGGCCATCGCGGGGCAGCTTCGCATCTATTGGGGTCCCGCGTTCTTCAGGAGGACCCCCCCCTGTACGGTGCGGGCGTGCGCGGGAGTTGGCGATGAGAGCGCTCGTACAGCGGGTCAGCCAGGCCGCCGTCGACGTCGAGGGCGAGCGGGTGGCGCAGATCGGCCCCGGCATGCTCGTCCTGCTCGGGGTGAGGCGCGGCGACTCCGAGGAGGAGGCCGACCGGCTGGCCGGCAAGGTGCGGGCGCTGCGGATCTTCGACGACGCCGAGGGCCGGATGAACGAGCCGCTCGGCGAGCGCGAGGTGCTCTGCGTGAGCCAGTTCACCCTCTACGGCGACGCCCGCAAGGGCAACCGCCCCAGCTACGTGGACGCGGCTCCCGGCGCCGAGGCGGAGCCTCTCTACGACCGCTTCTGCGAGCGCCTCGGCGCCGCCAAGGGCGTCTTCGGCGCCTGCATGGGCGTGGCGCTGGTCAACGACGGCCCGGTCACCCTGATGCTGGAGTCGTGAGCCCCAACCACCCCCTTCCGGTGCGCCGCCAACCCGTTCCGGTGCGCCTTATGTGCCCATGGATGGCATAAAGCGCACCGGAAGCGGGGGGACGGTGATTCGGGAAGCCGAGGAGCGGGACGCGGAGGCGGTTGTCGCGCTCTGGACCGAGGCGTACTTCACCGAAGGCGAGGGCGGCCGGGGCGCTCCCTACGCCAAATCCGACTTCGACGCCACGGCGGCGGCCGCGGCGCACCTCCTCGTCGCGGAGGCCGACGGCACGGTTGTCGGCGTCGTCGCCGTGCTCGCCCCGGGTGGGCCGGCCCTCGCGGTCGCCCGCGAAGGAGAGGCGGAACTGGCCCGGCTCGTCGTCGCCGCGAGCTCGCGGCGGCAGGGAATCGGCCGTGCCCTGGCCGACCGCTGCGCGGCACTGGCGCTGGAGGAGGGCTGGCCGGCGATCGCACTCTGGAGCCGCCCCTACCAGACCGCCGGCCACCGGCTTTACGAATCGCTCGGCTATGAGCGGGCACCCGAGCGCGACAGCGTCGACGAGACCGGCTTCGGCCGTCTCGTCTTCCGCCTTGACCTTCTTCCTTGAAGGATCGTGGGGGTCATAGCGCCCAAAACCCTTCCAGCGGCCGACCCGCTGCCAGAATCACCGCCGTGGAGAACCTCACCGCTCGACTGGAGGGATCGATCGTCACGCTCGAGCCGCTGCAGGAGGCGCACGCCGAGGAGCTCTGGGAGGCGGCGCGGCCTGCGGAGATCTGGGCCTGGCTGGCGAACCTGAACCAGCGCGAGCGCTTCGATCTCTGGATGCAGCTGACGCTCGACGCCGCGCAGGCCGGCAGCGAGGGCCCGTTCACCACCCGTGACGCCCGCACCGGCAGGGCGATCGGCAGCAGCCGCTACCTGAACGTCCGCTCCGGCGACCGCGTCATCGAGATCGGCTGGACCTGGCTGCACCCGAGCGCCTGGCGCAGCGGCGCCAACGTCGAGGCCAAGCTGATGATGATGCGCCACGCCTTCGAGACGCTCGGCTGCGTCCGGGTCGAGTTCAAGACCGACGCCCGCAACGAGCGCTCCCGCGCTGCCCTCGCTGCCCTGCCCGCCCAGTTCGAGGGCATCCTGCGCAACCACATGATCGTCCCCGACGTCGGCCAGCGCGACTCGGCCTACTACAGCGTGATCGACTCCGAGTGGCCCGAGGTCCGCGCCAACCTGGAGCGGCGACTCGAGCGCGGTGAGCCCTAGGTACCCAGCGCCCGGTCGATGAACGGGCCGAGCAGGTCGCCGGCCTGGGTGGCGGTCTTCTCGGGCGAGTCGCTGGGCGCTGTGATGTAGCTGATCGCGAGGCGGACCAGCGACTCGGCGAGGAGCTTCACGTCGGCGTCGGGGGCCTGGGGCCAGCCCTCTTCGATCGTCGCGGTGAGGCGGGTCGTGGCCCACTGGACCACCGGCATCCCCTGCGTGGTGACGAAGGGGAGCATGCCGCCGGTGCCGTCGTCGCTGAGCATGATGCGGACGAGCGGGTCCTCGCCGGCGCTGCGCAGGAAGGTCTCGCAGCGCCGCGCCGACCGCGGCGCGGGGGTCGTCGAGGTGCTCGCGCACGGCGGCGTCGACGCCGTCGAGGAAGCGTTCGCCCTCGTGGATGACGAAGGCCTGGCCGAACTCGTCGCGGCTGCCGAACTCCTTGTAGAGGGTCTGGCGGCTGACGCCGGCGGCGCTCGCCACGGCGGACATCGTGATCTCCGACCAGGCACGGTGCTGCAACTCGTCGCGCGCCGCCCCGAACAGCGTCTCGCGCAGCAGCTCCTTGGCGGCCTGCGGGTAGGGCGTGCGTGCGGTCGCCACGGCCGGAATCGTGCCAGCCGCCGCGGTCACTCGCCCGCCGCCTCCCCGTCCGGCTCGAAGTCGACCTTGTCGCACACGCCGCAGTCGGGGCAGGCCCAGTCGTCGGGCACCTCGCTCCACGGCGCCCCCGCCGGGAAGCCCTCGCGCGGGTGGCCCTTCTCCTCGTCGTAGACGTACCCGCAGCCCGGGCAGCGCCAGCGGCTCATCCCCGCCCCTTCCGGTGCGCTTTATCTCGGAATAGAGGGGGAAAGGCGCACCGGAAACTCATCGGGCGCCGGCCCCGTAGCGGGAGAGGACGCGGCCGAGCTTGCGCGGGCTGGATGTTGGCCCGGGTGACGTCGCCTTCGTAGTGCTCCAGCAAGCGCGGGTCCATCACCCGCCGCCAAAGCGGCGGGATCCAGGCGAGGACGATCATCCCCGCGTAGCCGGTAGGCAGCTGCGGCGCTTCGTCGACGTGGCGCAGGGCCTGGTAGCGCCGGGTCGGGTTGGCGTGGTGGTCGCTGTGGCGCTGCAGGTGGTAGAGGAGGACGTTGGAGGCGACGTTGTTGCTGTTCCAGCTGTGCTCGGGGAGGCAGCGCTCGTAGCGCCCGTCCTCGCGCTTCTGGCGCAGCAGCCCGTAGTGCTCAAGGTAGTTGACGACCTCCAGCAGCGAGAAGCCGAGCACCGCCTGGATCAAGAGGTAGGGCAGGACGACCGGGCCGAAGGCGATCGCCAGCGCGGCGAAGAGGACGACGGTCATCGCCCAGGCGCCGAGGATGTCGTTGCGCAGGGTCCAGTGCGACTTGCCGAGGCGGTCGAGGCGGACGGCCTCGATCCCCCAGGCCGAGGTCAGGCTGCCCTTGACCGTGCGCGGCAGGAAGGCCCAGAAGCTCTCCCCCAGCCGCGAGCTGGCGGGGTCCTCGGGGGTGGCGACGCGGACGTGGTGGCCGCGGTTGTGCTCGATGAAGAAGTGGCCGTAGCCGGTCTGCGCCAGCGCCACCCGGCTCAGCCAGCGCTCGCTGCCGGTCGCGCTTGTGGCCGAGCTCGTGGGCGGTGTTGATCGCGATCCCGCCGACCACCCCCATCGTCATCGCCAGGCCGAGGTTCTCCAGAAGCGAGAGGTCGCCGCTGGACCACAGCCAGCAGGCGAAGACGAGGCCGGCGTACTGGACCGGGATGAAGAGGTAGGTGCACCAGCGGTAGTAGCGGTCCTGCTCGAGCCATTTGAGCACGCTGTCGGGCGGGTTGGTCGCGTCAAGCCCGATCGCGATGTCGAGGATCGGGAAGGCGACGAAGACGAGCAGCGGCCCGAAGAACCAGAAGAGGTCGAGCCCGGTCAGCTCGACGCTGGCCCAGGCGATGAAGGGCGAGAAGGGGACGATCAGGCCCAGCAGCCACGCGTAGCGCTTGGCGTCGCGCCAGGTGGCAAGGTTGAGTTCGATCGCGGGCCCGTGGTCGTGGCTATGGGTTGCTGCCTCCATCGCTCCTCCTTGTCAAGTTTCCGAGTTGCGTCCCTTTGGCTGACAAACTAGCGGACTTTGTAAATCAGCGCAACACCAATCCCATACGTGTCTGCCAGGTGCAACGCGTAGCGGTCCCGACAGGACCACAAAGCGTTGCACTGACCTCGGTGCGGGCTATCCCGCTACCATCCTGCCCGTGTACACGCTGCTGAGCCTCCTCCAGGTGATCGTCTCCGTGGTGCTGATCTTCCTGATCCTGCTGCACTCCGGGAAAGACACCGGCCTCTCCGGCGCCTTCGGCATCGGCGGCGGGGGCAGCTCCTTCGGCGGCGGCTCGATGGTCGAGCGCAACCTCGACCGGGCGACGGTCTTCTTCGCGGTCATCTTCGTCGTCAACACCCTGGTCCTGCTGAAGATCTAAGCCTCGCGCAGGCCATCTAAAGCCCACGCGGGCCGATGGAGGTCCCCGACGGCCCGTCCCGGTAGGGGTTGGAACGTCTTGTACTTTTTCGCGAGCGCTCGCCCGGGCGTCAGCTACCCACCGATCCTCGAAAAAGTTAAGTGGAACCCCTACTGGGATGGGCGGTCGAGGATCGCAATCGCCTCTCCGCGCAGCTCGGCGTCGAGCAGGGCGAAGTCCTCGTCGGAGAGCTTGCCGGCGGCGTGGTCGAGCTCGGCGTCGCGGATCTCGCGGTACTTGGCTTCCTTCATAGCCTCCAGCTCGGCGTCGGCGACCAGTCGCCTGCGCGGCCGGCGGGTAGGCCAGATCGCGATCAGCGCGCCGGAGAGGGCGATCAGGCCGCCGATCCACATCCAGGTCACCAGCGGGTCGACGATCACGCGGAACGTCGCGACCGAGTCGTCGGCCAGGTAGCTGCGGGCGATCCGCTCCGCGGTCGCCGCCTGCAGCCGCTCGATCTGGGCGAGCGCGACCGGGCGCAGCCGCGGGTTGGCCGCCGCGGCCCGCATCAGCTGGGCGACGGCGCGGCACTGGGGCGGGGTTCCCGGCCCGCCGCCGACGCAGGCGCGGAAGCCCTGGTCGGCCGCCCGCACGCGGCGTTGGATCGCGGTTATGTCCGGGGCGAGCGACGTCCAGAGGTCGCTGCCGATGCCCGCCTTCAGCCCGACCTCGCTGGTCGCCTCGCCCTCGAAGAAGCTGGCGATCGTGCCGCTTCTCTGGCCGGTCGGCCGGTAGTAGCGCCGGGCCGGGCGCAGCACGAAGGAGCGGCCGCCCTGCCGCACGGCGAGCACGGCGCCGAAGCTGAGCTTCTGCGCGTCGACGGCGACTGTCGGGCGCCCGTAGGTGACCGTTCGCCCGTCGACCTCGGCGCTCTCCCCCGGCGCCAGCCGCAGGTCGCGGTTGGTCTGGAAGCTCGAGGAGGCGGCGATCCCGATCAGCAGCACGGCGATGCCGATGTGGACGATGTAGCCGCCGTAGCGGCGCCGGTTGCGTGGAGACGATCCCGACCAGCGCCGCCGGCAGCGAGCCGCCGCGCAGCGAGCGCCGCGCAGCCGCCCCGCGCCAGAGCTCCTGCCCCAGGCCGACCAGGGCGAAGGTGGCGAAGACGAAGAGGGCGAGGGCCCAGGGCTCCGAGGCGGCGTCGGCGAAGAGGGCGAGCCCGACCCCCACCGCGGCGGCGATGAGCGACGGGGACGAGGAAGACCCGCTTCGCCGTCGCCCAGCTGACCCGGCGCCAGGCGAGCAGCGGGCCGATCCCGGTGAAGAGGACCAACAGGATCGCCAGCGGCGTCGTGTAGCGGTCGAACCAGGGCGCGGCAAGCGAGGACTTGGTGCCGGTGAACAGCTCCGAGATCAGCGGGAAGAAGGTGCCCCAGAAGATCGTCGCGCAGAGGGCGACGAGGAGCAGGTTGTTGACGACGAAGACCGCCTCGCGCGAGGCGAGAGAGTCGATCCGCTTCGGCGAGCGCAGGTCGTCGAGGCGGGAGACGATCAGCGCCGTGGAGCCGATCAGAACCACCGCGATCAGGCCGAGGATGTAGGGGCCGACGGTGCTGTCGCCGAAGGCGTGGATCGACTGCAGCACGCCGGAGCGGACGAGGAAGGTGCCGAGCAGCGCCAGCGAGAAGGTGGCGACGATCAGGCAGGCGTTCCAGACCTTCAGCATCCCCCGCTTCTCCTGGACCATGATCGAGTGCAGGAAGGCGGTGCCGATCAGCCACGGCATCAGGGCCGCGTTCTCGACCGGGTCCCAGGCCCAGTAGCCGCCCCAGCCGAGCTCGGTGTAGGACCAGCGGGCGCCGAGCAGCAGGCCGAAGCCGAGCAGCGCCCAGGCGATCAGGGCGAAGCGGCGGGTGGCGCGGATCCAGGAGGCGTCGAGGCGGCGGGCTGCGAGGGCGCCGATCGCGAAGGCGAAGGGGATCGTGAAGGCGACGTACCCCGAGTAGAGCATCGGCGGGTGGATCATCATGCTCGGGTGCTGCAGCAGCGGGTTGAGGCCGACGCCGTCGGCGGGCGCCGGGCTGAGGCCGGCGAAGGGGTTGACGCCGCCGGCGAAGAGCATCAGCCCGGTGAAGAAGGTCCCCACCCCGGCCATCACCGCGGTCGCGTAGGGCACGATCTCGCGCAGCTTGCCGCGGGTCGCGTAGAGCGCCAGCGAGGCGGCGATCGAGAGCACCCAGGCCCAGAGCAGCAGCGAGCCCTCCTGGCTCGACCACATCGCGGCCAGCTTGTAGAAGGCCGGCGTCTCGATCGAGGAGTGCTGTTGGACGATGTTGAGCGAGAAGTCGTCGTTGGCGAAGGCGATCTCGATCAGGACGACACAGAGGGTGAGCAGGCCGCAGGCCGCATAGACGGCCCGGCGCGAGGCCAGGACCCAGCGCTCCCGCGGAGCCTCCCCTGATGTCGCACTTTCAGCGGCATAGCGGAGGGAAGTGCGACCTCTACCGGCAAGAGCTGCGAACGCAGCGAAGACGAAGGCGAGAAAGGCCAGCGCCAGGGCGGCGCTGCCGAGGCTAGGCGTCATTCGAGGTGGTGAACTTCGACGGGCACTTGGTCACCAGCGTGTCGGGCTGGCCGACGAAGACGCCGCTCTCGACCGCGCCGGTGAGGACGATCTCGCGCCCGCCGCGGAACGGGTCGGGGACGGTGCCGCTGTAGGTGACCGGGATGCTCTCGCCGCCCCCGTCGCGATCGGCGACGCGGAAGCGCAGCCCCTCGTCGCCGCGCCGGACCGAGCCCTTGACGACCCTGCCGGTGAGGTCGTAGGTCGTGCCGGGAGCGGCGCTGAGCAGCTGCGAGGGCTCCTTCGCCTCGGTCGAGGCACTGAAGGACGTGTAGACGAGCGCCGCTGCGAGCATCACTGCGACGCCGAGCGCGACCACGAGCCGGATCTTCCGCTTGCGCTGGGGATCCAAGGGATCCGGGATTATCGCAAGGTGGTTGGGGGAGCGAATGTGCGGGGGTCGGCGGACGCGCTTCGCGCTGAGTGTCCGGCGACCCCCGCACATTCGCTCTCGACACCGGAGCTGAGAGAATCGGCGCATGAGTGACGACCCAGTGCTGCTCATCACCGGAGCTTCAAGCGGTATCGGGGCTGCCACAGCTCGGGCTGCGGCTGGGAGCTATCGGTTGGTGCTGGCGGCGCGGCGGTTGGAGCCGATGGAGGAGCTGGTGGATGAGCTCGGGGGTGAGGAGCGGGCGCTGGCGGTGCGCTGCGACGTGACCGAGTGGGACCAGGTGCAGGAGATGGCCGCGGCGGCGATCGAGCGCTTCGGCCGGATCGACGCGGTCCTCGCCAACGCCGGCTTCGGCGCGACGCGGGGCTTCCTCGAGGAGTCGGTCGAGCACTGGCGCTCGATGATCCTCACCAACGTCTACGGCGTCGCGCTGACGATCCGGGCCACCCTCCCCCACCTGCTCGAGCGCGGCGACGGCCACTTCGTGATCACCAGCTCGGTGGCCGGGCGCCGGGCGCTGCCGGGCTCGCTCTACTCGGCGACCAAGTGGGCGGCGACCGCGATCGGCGAGGCGCTGCGCGCCGAGCTGCGCCAGATGCACGAGAACCGCGACATCCGCGTCACCCTGATCGAGCCGGGGATGACCGACACGCCATTCTTCGACAACCGGCCGGGCGAGTGGGCGCTGCGCGACGAGGACATCGCCAAGGCGGTGATCTTCGCCCTCGAGCAGCGCCCCGGCGTCAACGTCAACGAGATCCTGATCCGGCCGACCAGCCAGCCGATCTGAGCGTGGTGACACCTACTGGCGATGAGCCGACAGCGCCTTCGTCAAGCGCTTGACGCGTTTCTCGGCCTCCTCTTCAGACATCCAATCCTCGGTCAAGCGCGCGTAGGCCGCGACCGCGGAGGCATCCACGGCTGCGTCCATGCGCTCGGGAGAGGCGCGGATCAGCTCGACATCAAGAAAGGCGTCGATGTCGGAGGCAAGGCCCTCGAACAGGTCGAAAACGAAGATGAACGGCTCGACCGAACGGCCGTGCTGTGCGCAAATCCTGGCGGGGCTTGCTAGGCGGATCTCAAGCGTTTCGATGAAAGGGGACAAATCCTCACGCCTAAACGCTTCTAGCACGCGGGCAAGGGAGTCGGGATGCTCTGAGTAGGCCCTCACATGCCGCACGGCGTAGTCGAGGTTTCCAGCCAGCTCGGGATGTGCCTTCTTCAACGCGTCGTCCATGGCGCCATGAAGGTGCGAGAGGCGTGCCGCAACCACAACGTCTCGCCCTGAATAACTGAGGTCATCGGGCTCCTCCCCATGAGGCAGGCCAGCGTCGTTATCGCGAGGGATCCGGAGCACGGCTTGACTGCCTTGCGAGCCATAAGGGCGAGAGCCTGATGGGCGCCGTTGACCATCCACAGCTTGCGGTCGTGTCGCGCCTCGATGTCATCGACGATCAAAACCTCTTTCCTCGTCTGCAGGGCCAGCAGGATCTCCCCGAGGCCTTCCGCCGGGCGCTCGATCAGCCACTCGCCGAGCGGATGGGCGCAGACCATGCGGCGCCCGTCGATATCCGGATCGTCTCCTATGCACATCCGGTTCACCACGGTCCGCATCATCAGCACGTCAAGCCCACCACATGCATTGGCAATTTGCTCGTAGGCGCTATCAGGGGCGTTCTCGCAAGGAAGGAAGAGGGTCTCGGACTTCGCCGGTCTCATCCGAAGGAGACTTTCGATGAAGTCGCGACGACCGGCAATCTCCTTGCGCAGCGTGCAGGTCAGCAGCAGGGGCTCGGGACTGGCGATCCGCGTCCTCAGTTCCTCCGGCATGTCGCCCGGTTGCCCTGGGCCCTCGAACCAATCGACCCGGTGATAGAGCAAGCTTCCCCCGGGACCCGTGCTGGCGCAACCGTACTCACGCTTGTTCCTGCTGCCCGGGCGCCCGACGATGCACACGTCGAAGCCCGCGGCAAGCGTTATCGGGACCAGCAGGCCCAAGCCGAGTGGACTGGGGCCGATATGAACGTGCAGCATCGAGCCTCCCCGTACGCCGACGATCAGCGAGTAGTGCTGAGGCTACTGCGACGTACCGATCAAGTGCGTGTCGGCGAACAACGTCTCGGTACGACGCTGAGACGCCGCGCAGACCTGGCAATAGTCCAGATGCTCGCGCATGTGAGCGACGACACGCACGCCGAGCAGCTGCACCGCCTGTTCGCCCTGCAGCATCTCGAGACGAGAAGGACTCAGATGAGGGGTGGTCCCGTCAACAAAGGGGTTTTCCGCCTGCAAACGCCGGACACGATCTCCCTCAGGTCCCTCAATCATGCTGAAAGCCGTCTCCCAAGCCTTGGCGACCTCACCGATGCGAAGAAACTCCAGCGCCGAGAAACCACCCTTTCCAATGGTGGCTTCCACCCGCTCGAGGTCCTTGCCAGCGGCGAGGAAGAAACGTGCCGCACTCTGCACGGTGAGCCGTTTGTCGAGCGCGAGGTCGAGCGGCACGAGCAGCGTCTCGACCCACCGCATGTAGGAGATGCAGCTCTTCAACCGCTCCTCGGTCAAGGCCGAGATCTCCTCTTCGGTCCGCATGTAGCAACCCAGGTGCTCCAGCACGAGTTCTTCCGACCAACCCGTATGCGACTGCAGACGCACGACACAGCTGAACGCCTTCTTGAAGAGCCTGGCACGCTCTGGTTGCCCGGAGAACCAGTCGCCGCCGATGTCGGGCCGGGAAAGCAGCATCCCCACCAACCCGAAGACCTGGGGAGAACTCTGGAATTCAGGATCCTCGTTCAGGGTCATGTGATCCAATCGGTTCATCTGCAAGCAGGTTGAGTCAGCGGTCTCGTACTAGACGTACTTTCGATACCCCGCTGAGCTTCCATCCCAAGAAAGCATGCGGCGACACAAAAGTTGCGGCGAGCCAAGGAGAGCATACTGGCCTGGAGCCAATTGCTCAAAAAATCCAATCCAATTGCTTCCCCCACCCAGCAAGGAGATCAAGGTCGCGACCTTACCCGATAGCCCCGTCGAACGAGTTCCCAGGGCGCATCAGAGAGCTATGGGATCAAGCTTGAACGGGTGCCGGCATCGTTTCGCTTTTTCTTCTTGCAGGGCGCCCGCAGCTTCGGCCGCTGGTTGGCCTTCTTGCCGTTCTGGCCGGTGAACCTGGCGATGACCTTGTATTTCTTGGCGCAGAGGTTCGTCGTGTTGACCAGCAGGCCGCGTTTCTTGCCGCCCCGGACGACGAGCATGAACTTGGAGACCGGCACGTCGGGGACGACGTCGTAGGTGGTGCGCAGCCGGCCTTTGGCGCTGTCGATGCGGCCGGCGAGCTCGATGTCCACCTGGCCGCGCAGGGCGGCGACCATGTCCGGCAGTTCGTTGTCGGAGGAGCGCAGGTAGACGGGCCCTTTCAGCGGGCCGTCGAGCAGCGGCGTCTCCGCGACCGCGTAGCCGTAGATCGAGTCCCTGGGGCATTCGCGGGCGGCGAACTGGACCCGCGTGCAGACGTTTTCGAGGCTCGACTGTTCGAGGATCAGCGCCTTTGGCAGCGTCACCGCGGCGCGGCCTATGTTGGCGTCCCCCTGGCTGGCGCGCAGGACCGCGCGCAGCTTCGGCTTCTTGCCGCGCTTGGTCCCGCCGAAGACGCGCATGAACAGCTTCGGCCCGAAGCCGAGCTTCTCGCAGCCCTGGACCTGGAGGGGAACCGTGACCGGCAGGGAGCTGAAGGCCGCCGGGTCGAGCGGGTTGCCGCCGCCGCCGCGGAGGGTCCCCCCCACCGCCATCGGCGAGCAGTTCGTCGGGTTGAGCGAGAACTTCGGCCGGTCCAGCGTGACCGCGACCGAGCGGATGTCGAGCAGGGCGCCGCCGAAGACGTGCGGGATCGGGTCGGAGACGGCGTGCACCTGGGCGGTCCTCGGGTCGACGAACAGCGCCACCCTCACCACGACCGAGCCGAGATCGAACGGCCCGGCCGTGGCGGGGGTGACGACTGCCAGGGAAACCGGGGCTCCGTGATAGGGGCCTGTGAGGAAGGCTTTGCCGCCGATGCGGAATGGGTCCGGACCGCTGCCGGCGGCGACCGAGGCGCTGCCGACCAGGCTGGAGGCGGGGCAGCTCGAGCTGGCCGCCTCCCCCGCGCCGCTGCTGGCCGCGGCGGCGGCGAGCGCGGCCTCGGGGCAGTAGCGGACGCCGGCCAGCTTGGCGGTCAGGCCGGGTGGCAGGTCGACGTCGACGCCCTTCAGCTCCTGGTTGCCGTCGGAGCGCCCGACCGCTACCGAGAACGGGCTGTAGGCGCCGGCTTTGGCTTTCGCGGTCTGGGCCCCGAAGCTCGGGCCGAAGGGGCGCTCTGCCAGCGTCTTCGGGCAGCTGGCGCCGCCGGGCGCCGCGGTCAATTCGAATTCGTCACCCGCGGGGACAGGCGGGTTTCCGGACCAGGGCGTCATCTGCGCGGGCGTCTCGTTCGGCCCGCAGGTGGGCGGGCTCGTCAGCGGCGCGTGCGGTCCCGAGCTGAACTGGAGGCGGAAGGAGCTGAACGGGACCTGCGGGTTCTCGGCGAAGGTGGTGGTGAGCTGGCCGGCCTGGGGATCGGCGCTGACGTTGCCGATCAGGCGCGCGTGAATGTCGTAGCGGTCCGACCCGGCTTCGACGAAGATCCGGTACGCGTCCCCGGAGGCCGGGTCGCGGCTGAGCTGCCGGCCCAGGTAGACCTCACCGGCGAGCGAGCCGTCGGGCAGCGGCGGCGAATCGACCGCCACCGTGCCGATCTTCGACGCGGGCGGGCAGGCGTTGCCGGGGTTTCTCACGCCCTTGCGGAACTGCTCGTCCGAGCAGGCCTCGAGCCCGTTGGCCGCCGATGGGTTGAGCCCCATCCCCTGAGGCAGGCTGACGCGGGCGGTCCGCAGATGCGACTTCCCCTGCCCCGTCGGCGAAGGTTCGAAGGGCACCTCGACGGTCACCGTCGGGCCGGCCGGCGAGTCGGTCTGGCTCGTGCCCGGGTCGACCTCGACCGAGGGATCGAACGGGATCGAGTCGCATTCGAGCGGAAATTTGCCGGGCGGCAGCGGGGACTCGATGAAGGGCGAGCCGGCCGGGAAGGTCGGGTCTTCGTCCTCGTAGGAGTCGGCTCGCAAGTAGGTCGAGTAGACGTGCTCGAAGCCCGCCGTTTCCGGTTCGTAGCAGGTGGTGGGCGTGGTGATGAAGGTGCCGTCGCCGGAGCGGCCGTCGAACACGAGCCGGTTCTTGGCGATCCGCGCCAGTTCCCCCAGGCCAGGGATTCCGCCAAGTTCGAGCTTGGCGACGTGGATCGTAAAGTACTCGTGGTAATTACCCTCCCAGGCGAGGTCGGCCTCGAGGTAGACGTCGTTGCCGACGATGCTGAGCCCGAACAACGCCGGTTCGCCCGCCTTGGGCACGATGTTGTAGACGGGGGCGGGCGGGATCGGGACCGCCAGGCCGGTCGTCGGGTTGGTCGCCGTCACGGCGCTGGTCCCGACCTGGGTGTTCGCCGGGCAGGTCAACGGGCTCTCGCCCGAGCCCAGTTCGCACTGCGGCGTCGCCTGGGGGTTTACAGTGAGCCCCGCGGGCAGGTCGACGCGGACCGTTCGCAGGTTGCCGACCGGGATCTGACCGGCGATCGGCCCCGGTTCCTCCTTGACGATGAACTGGGTGAAGCCGACGGGGGGGTGGGCGGCCGCCCGTTCGAAGAACTGCGCCTGCGTGTCGATCGAGCAGGGCGGGGTGTCGATCGTGCAGGTCCCCGCCTGCCAGCCGTCGTCGGCCTGGTGCGGCACGTGCTGCGGGGCGATGATCGTCGATTCGTCGATCGTCTCGCCCCGGGCCGGCGCGGCGACGCCGAGCAGCAGCACCGTCGTCACCAGCGCCCCAAGCCTGGAAATCCCTGCTCCCAGGCTCATCCGGATCTCCTCTCCCGAAGCCATGCCCAGCCATCTTACCCGATTTTGTTGATCTAGCTCACTATTTTTTGGTATCAATAGCCCTAGAAGTTGGTATCGACCAATCGAGCAGGACGGAGGAAGCTCATGAACTGGCAGCTACTGGCACGTGCGAACACCCACCCCCTGCGGACGTCAACTACCACGTCACCCAGCTATTCGAATCAGGCCTGCTGGAGCTCGCCGGCGAACGCCGCGTCCGCGGCGGCGCCGAGCACTTCTACCGCGAGGCGGCGGGTGCGAGGGCATCGGCGAAGAGCGCTACGACATTGAGCTGTCACCGCACCACCCTGATCGATCGCTTCGCGGGAACTGGATCCACCAAGCCAAGCGAGTTGCGTGCCCTAACCTGAAATAGGTGTCCTCCGCGCGCAAGTTGCCGATAGTGCGCGGGCGAGGTGCATGGCGACCAAAGTAGGCTGTCGATTCTGCAAGCGAAGGTCGCAGGTTGGTCTGCCTTGAACCGAAAGGTAGCCCGTCGCGAGTAAATGCGGCCTCGCGGTCCGCTGACGATCCGGGTCCGCGGCGGATATGCAGCGCGCGATGACCAAAACGGAGGGTCTGATAGAAGCATGCTTTGCGTTGAGGGCTCCTGGAACAGATGAACGTAAACCGCGCCTCTGGATGCACCGTCGCCCCAATTGACACCATCCACCGCTATGCGATAAGTCTGCCCAGACGTTGCCGCGAATTCGACCTTACTCGTCAGATCCATACCCAGCGTTGCGTTGTCGTTCGATGCAACTTCTACCAAAGAACTGAGACTTCCTCCGGTGTAAACCGCGAGGAGCGTGTCGAAGTCGCTTCCCGCTGTGTCCAGAACGACCTGGCTATTTGCGGGAGCCGTCCAGCTATACCAAACCGAGGCACCGCCGGCGTTGCTTCCGTGATTGGGCTCCGACGTTTCCTTCGTCGCCCCCACGTTGGAGTCATACGATCGAAACGCATTAATGCCATTGAGCAACGTTGGAGTATTGAACGAGTCATTGGGGGGCGGTTCCTCACTCTGCGCGAGACGGAACCTGACATCTCCGGTTGCGACCTCATCTGAACCCATGTAGCCATCCACCGCAATTCGATACGTCACACCCTCATGGGCCATGAACTCGACTCGACTGGTTTGCAAGCCGCCGAAATCGTCGTTGGACGCAACCTCGGTTAGCGAGCTAACTGGGCTACCGATGTAAGCCGCCAGCGTTGTGTCGAAGTCGCTTCCCGCCGTGTCCAGAACGACCTGGCTATTTGCGGGAGCCGTCCAGCTATACCAAATCGAGGCACCGCCGGCGTTGCCGGCGTGGGCTGGCTCGCCGGCCTCCTTGGTCGCGTTCCGGTTAGTGTCAGCTCCTCTGGAGACTTCGGACCCCAATAGGGGCTGGGCCGAGGCGAAGGCGTCATTAGCGGGTGGTGGCTCAACTGCAACAAGGTGCAATTGCACTTCCCCTACAGCTGCATTGTCTCCCCCACTGAAGCCATCCACCGCAATGCGATACGTCTGACCGGACGTTGCCGCGAACTCGACTTTACTTGTCAGACTCGAGGACGCGTCGTCGTTCGATGCAACTTCTACCAAAGAACTGAGACTTCCTCCGGTGTAAACCGCAAGGAGCGTGTCGAAGTCGCTTCCCGCCGTGTCCAGAACGACCTGGCTATTCGCGGGAGCCGTCCAGCTATACCAAATCGAGGCACCGCCGGCGTTGCCGGCGTGGGCTGGCTCGCCGGCCTCCTTGGTCGCGTTCCGGTTAGTGTCAGCTCCTCTGGAGACTTCGGACCCCAATAGGGGCTGGGCCGAGGCGAAGGTGTCATTAGCGGGTGGCGTGCCGCCGCTGAGCTGCAACTGAACCGTCCCAGCGGCGCCACCAGAGCCGTCAACTGCGATCATGTAAGTCTGACCACCAATGGCATCGAAGGTAACTTGACTAGTTAGGTCCGATTCGGGTGCGACGTTATCGTTAGATCCGATTTCGGTGAGGGAATCGACGCTCCCACCTGTGTACACGGCAAGGAGCGTGTCGAAGTCGCTTCCCGCTGTGTCCAGAACGACCTGGCTATTTGCGGGAGCCGTCCAGCTATACCAAATCGAGGCACCGCCGGCGTTGCCGGCATGGGCTGGCTCGCCGACTTCCTTGGTCGCCCCGTTGTTGCTGTCGCCATCGCGCACTACTTCGGCACCGGTGAGCAGTTGCGGTTGAGCGAAAGCATCGTTTGGGGGATGAACAGGCTCACCTGATGATGTTAGGAAGTCACTGTTAGCTACGTTCCAGTGGGTGACTAGGTAGTTTCCGGGAGATGGGTTGGTGTTAAAGTAGTCATCATCGTGACAGTCCAATAGGCTCTCTTCTGACCCCGGACATACGAACTGCATGGTTGGAAAGTAAGGTTCGTCTGAGTAGCACTCCGTGTCGTACTCATCGACGCAGTGCCAGCCACCGCTGCTATGCGGTGCCGAGAGCTGAACCCCACCGAGGTTGTGAATGAGCTCATGGGCTTCGACCGAGCTCCAGTTGCCCAGCTGCCCCCAGCAGCTGACATCAGTGCGGCCGATTGAGCCAGGAACCCCCGATACCCCGTTGTTATTGTTACCTCCCCCGGGTCGGTCGTCGGCAATGATCTGGCCGATTCCGCAAAGTACGTTGGCATCCATGAAGACCATGTACTTTCGGTCTGAACGGTTGTATCCGATTTCGCGAAGCTCGCTGATTGTATTGCCGAAGCTGTCGTCCGCCGTGCTCGAAAGCGGTACGTTGTCGATTTTCAATTCGCAGTCCGGTGAGGGCTGCGTGACGAAGCGCACCAATCGCGAACCCCCGGTCTGCGCTGCGCTTTCATTGAACACCCCACTTGTCTCGGCAGCCCAAGTCTCGATCAGCGAACGCAGGGCACCAAACCGGTCGGGCCGATCGGCAGGTCGCGCATAGATAACCTGCACGCGGTCACCGCTGACGCCGTCACCGATACACGGAACTAGCGCCCCAGGTGCATCCGCAGACGGTGCGGTGGGTGCACCTGAGCCGAAGGTATCAGCGCGAAGCCTCGCCACTGATTGCGGCTTTCTGACGTCGACGCCAGGAGGGGCTGGATCGGGGCCGTGGGTACACACGATGGGGCCATTCGTCTCAACTTGGAATCCACCCGCACACGGAGAGGTGGAAGGGGCCGGATTCAGATCGCGGTATATGAGACCGCGTGCCGGGCGGTCTTCGGGAACCGCCGAGCCAACGTCGTGGAGCTGGTGGCCCCAGGCCAAATCACCACCCATGACGAGGTGCAGGAACAAAACCAGTACCGCCCCACGCATCGCGACGCACCGGAGCGGAATACCTCGGGTGCCATTTCCCATAGCGGCGGTCAAGATAACATTTTGCACCCGACGCTGATCGGTCTTCAGCGAGCAGCGCCCTCGTCGCCGATCCGGCCAAGGATGCGCTGCCATATGAGAGCCGCGCCTGCCCGCCGAAGAAGCGGACGACGGGTCTCGAACCCGCGACCTTCGTGTCACGCAGACAATCCCCACGGCCAGCGAGTTGGGGACGATGCCCTACGTATGCCCTATACTATCCTCATGCGCAAGACCAGCCTCTACCTCGATGACGAGCAGGCCGAGCGGCTCGCCCGTCTCTCGCGCGCCGAAAGCCGCCCCCAGGCAGAGATCATCCGCGAGGCGATCGCCAAGTACGAACCGTCGGCGAGCGGCGACCGCAACTTCGAGCTCGCCGGTTGCGTGGCGGGTCCCGGCGACTCGATCGCCGACCTCGATGTCGATGAGCTGATGCGCGGCTTCGGCGAGTGACGCTGATCCTCGACGCCGCCCCGCTCGTCGCTCTCGCCGACACCGAGGATCGCATGTTCGAGCCGGTTCGCGAGGCGGTGGCGGCCGATGACGGTCCCCTTGTCATTCCCGCGCCGGTCAGCGCCGAGGTCGACTACCTGCTGGGCGCCCGACATGGCGAATTCGCCCGCCGGCGCTTTCTCGCCGATCTCGCCGCCCGCCGCTTCGACGTCGCCTGCCTGGAGCGGGAGGATTACGCGAAGGTCGCAGCGCTGGACGCCCGCTACGCCGACTTGGGTCTGGGTCTGGCCGACTGCTCGATCGTAGTTCTCGCCGAGCGCCTGAAGACGCGGTGCCTGCTCAGCTTCGACGAGCGCCATTTCCGCACGGTAGCCCCCCTGCAGGGTGGGGCGTTCGAGCTGCTGCCAGCGGACGCTTGAGGGGTTCACAAATACTGCCGGGCTCAGCCCATGTGCTCCAGGCGCATTCGTCTGAGCGCCGCCTCCGCGTTGAGAAGATCCTCCGCGACATCATCAGGCCCGATTCTTTCGCGACGAAGCAGTGGTTGGTTCATGCCGATTTTGCCCCAGGACTCCGGCCAGTGGTAGTAGCGCCACTCGCTTCGATATTCGCGCGGCTCCCCGCCCCTCTCCTCTGCTTCTCTCTTCGCGTCTTCATGCTCCTCCGTGGCAGTTCTCCACCACCGCCCGTCACCTTCGCGGAGCATCCTGCGCAGCTCGTCTCGGCGGAACTTCACAATTTCGAAGAATTCGTCCGGGCTCACTATGAGCCGCAGGAACTCGCGACTCATCTGCTTGGGCCAGTTCCGGTCACTTTCGTCGAGGGAAGCCCGTCGCATCGCGTCGGAGAAGATCTGGTAGTTGTAATCGACCTCTGGAAGCAGGGTCGCGATGATCGCCCAGGCATATTTGGCTTCCGCCTCCTGATCGCGTTCCAGGTAGTGGAGAGGCTTCATCAGATCGTGTCCCCAGAACTCCGTGGTGATGGACGCGACACGCTGGCGATAGCGGACATAGGCGCGCAGGAGCGTCCCGATGGTCACCAGCGCCGCAAGTTCCTCGTCGTCGGGTTCCACACGGGACTTCGACTTCGACTCCGAAGGCGGGGTGAAGCGAGCGTCGCTGAGGCGAAGGAACTCGTGAAGCTGGCGTGACCCCGCGGCACTCAACTCGCCCGCCTTCCGCAGGTCGAAGATGATCTGAGAGAGATCGCGGGTCGCAAAGTCTTCATCTCGAAACGCCGCCCTCGCAAAACGCCGCAGTTCCTGGTCGACCTCAAGGCGGGTTCGCGTCAGCGCGTACAGCCGATCGGGTTCCTCTCGGCCGCCAGGATCCCAGGCATCCGGCCTGGTCGCTGCAACCTCTGGCGTCGCCGCGACCTCCCGTCGCAAGGTATCCAACTCCACCCGAACGCTGCCCGCCGCAACGCTGCGCAGGGCACTCACGCGCTCACGGAACTCCGCCCGAAACATGACGACAAGAAAGACGATCGTCAGCGGCCAGGCGAGCGTCTGCAGGGCTTCGAGGAGGTAGTCGATCAACCGATCCTATTTGTGTCCGTGAATCTATTGGTGCAATCTGGACACCGGGACCTGAACTTGGGCCACCTCGAATGGCGCCTCAACCGGGAACCCGTCGCCTGACCGGATAGGATTCATACGTAAGCGAGGAGCCGGGCTTGCTGCAATCGAGCTGTAGAGCCAGATTCGGAACGGCTTTAGAACCACTCCCGAGGTTTTGGCTCTACAGAAGGGCGAAAGAAGCGGACGACGGGTCTCGAACCCGCGACCTCGAGCTTGGGAAGCTCGCGCTCTACCAGCTGAGCTACGTCCGCGCGCTGGAACTCCTGATTCCAAAGCCATTTTAGAGGCATCTGGAAGGGCAGTCCCGCTCACGTGGAGTGGGAGCCGACTTCCACTCTATCCGTCCCGAATCGCCCCGTCGTGCGCCGCTGCAGTCGATCAGGCCGAGAAGGCAATCATCCCGGCCTTTACTGGTAGGGTAAAGACATGCCGAGGATCTCCACGAAGCACCAGGTCACCGTTCCCGTCGCCACTCTGGAGGAGGCGGGCCTTCGCGCCGGAGACCAGGTGGTGATCGAGGCGCTCGGCGAGGGCGAGGTGCGGATCCGCCGTGAGGCGCTCACGTTCGAGGGCGCCTTCGGTGCGCTCACCGGCACCTACCCGCCCGGCTACCTCGAGCAGCTCGACGCGCAGGACGAACAGCGTTGAAGGTCGTGCTCGACGCCGACATTTTGGTCGGCGCGCTTGATGGCTCCGACCTCCACCACTCCCGGTCTCGCCAGCTCTTCAGCAGCTGGCACGAACAGGACACCACGCGGCTGATCAGCGTCGTCAACCTGTCCGAGGTCCTGGTCGCGCCGGCCGCCCGGGAGGATCGGCTGCGGGCCGCGCGGGAGGCGATAGGCGCACTTGGCGTCGCGGTTCACCAGCCGAGCGAGGCGATCGGCATACAGGCCGCGCGGCTCCGCGCTCGTCATCCGATCAGCCTCCCGGACGCCTATTGCCTGGCCACCGCCTCCCGGGCCGGCGGCGAGGTGGCGTCTTTCGATCGCAAGGTCCTCCGCGCGGCCAAGGCCGAGCGGATCCCGCTGGCAGCGACGGCGGGCGTCAGCTAGCGTTGAGGTCGACCGCTTCTTCACTGCGCTGCCGACGCGAGTTCCCTGAGCTGTGAGGCCGCTCACCCGAGCGGACCGGAGCCCTTGAAGCGAGCGCGGGACAGGCTCGCGCGCAGGTGCCCACCCGTCAGGCGCACGCCCGATCGGCCGGGTAGGTCGACAGTGAGATCTCCCCTCCATCGACTTCGGTGGCGAGGAGTGCGTTGGAAAAGCCCCATGCCCGAGAATGGAGGCGGAGGGCGGAGGGTGGCGGCTCGGAGCTTTGCGTCGTAGTCGAACGCCTCACGGGGTGCCCTCATCCGGATCGTCCTCTCGATCTCGACTTCGGCGTGCCGTTCGTGGAGGTTTACTTCGAGCTGGACGGGTGCCTGGGGGTTATTCTCGACCACGGTCAGCGAGGGAGCAGGACTCGTGTGCTCGGTCCTTACCCGCAACTCGGCACCGGGAAGTCCCGGGCCGGTGCCAGAGGTGCTCTCCGCCGGACAGACGACGTTAAGCGCCAGGCTGGCATCCCCCTCGGCCCTTGTCGCTTCGACTTCGGTGTATCCCTCCTCGCCATGGAAGTCGATCGTGCCTTCGTAATATCCGGATGCGAAGGAATAGGCTCGATCCTTCCTGCAGGCCGAGCGCTGCCTCTTCGTAGCGCCGGTCGCGTTGAAGGTGACCGCGACGCGGCCAAGGTCTCCGAGGTCGGCTTCGATGGCGCTTTCCGTGGCGGTTGCCGGCGTGAAATAGGAAACCGCGCCGGTTCGTCCCCTCACGTAGATGAGGGCAGCCGCCGCCGGGTCGCTCGCAGCGCTCGCCCGAAGGACAAAGAGATCGATCGTGTACCCGTTGCTCGACCGGAGCCTGAACCCCGGCGGGATGGGCGCGCTTCCCGTGGCCAGGAAGGCTCTGGCGTGGTGTGCCGGGGGGAGCGCCGGCGCGGAAGCTACGCCGAGCGCGGCGACCAACGCCCCCACGGAGAGCGCGCAAGCGGCGATCCTCGTCCCTGCCAATCGCCCGCGCACGACGCGATCGTACCCGAACAGGCTCGTAGCCCAGGGCGGGCGCTGACTAGTCTTCGCCGCCGTGAGCGCGCGCTCTCTCCTCGCCTTCCTCGCCGTGCTGGCCGTGCTCGGCCTGCTCGCGTTCGGCCTGCTCAGCAAGGGGAACGCGGAGATCGCGGTGGGCGAGCCGGTGCCCGACAAGGAGCTGCCGGCGCTGCCGGGCCCGGGACAGGGCTCGATCGGCGAGCACCGCGGCCAGTGGGTCCTGGTCAACCTCTGGGCCTCGTGGTGCATCCCCTGCCGCGAGGAGGCGCCGGTGCTGGAGCGCTTCCAGCGGCGCTACCGCGACCGCGATACGACCGTGGTCGGGATCAACGTGCAGGACAACCGCGACGACGCGCTTGCCTTCCTGCGCAGCTATCCGACGAGTTACCCGCAGCTGCGCTCGGTCGGGGACGAGCGCAGCGCCGCCTTCGGCTCGACCGGGGTGCCGGAGAACTTCCTCGTCGACCCGCGCGGCCGCCTGGCGCTGATCTGGCGAGGGCCGATCGACGATCGCTTCCTGCGCGAACGCGTCGAGCCCTTGATCGAGGCGGGCGCATGAGGGCGACTGGCACCTTTTTCCCGCATAGCGGGAAAAAGGTGCCAGGGCGGTGGATCACCGCCCTGGCCCTCGTCGCCCTGGCGCTGCCGGCAAGCGCCACGGGCGCCGCGCCGGCCCCGCAGACGACGGTCAACGACGTCGAAGACGAGGTGATGTGCCCGATCTGCGGCACCCTGCTCGAGCTCTCGGACTCGCCGCAGGCCCGGCGCGAGAAGGTCTACGTCTCGAGGCTGGTCGAGGAAGGGAAGACCAAGGCCGAGATCAAGGACGCGCTGGTCGACCAGTACGGCCCGGCCGTCCTGGCGCTTCCCGAGGCGAAGGGCTTCGACCTCTCCGCCTACCTGGTGCCCATCGTCGCGATCCTGGTCGCGGTTGGAGCCCTCGCCTTCAGCGTCGCCCGCTGGCGGCGCGACGGGGACCGGTCGCCGCAGCAGGGAACCGCGACCGCCCCGCAGGGCGAGAAGGCCGAGCGGCTCGAGGACGACCTGCGGCGCTACGACCTCTGAGCGTCAGGCGACGAGGACGCAGCCCGTGACCGGCGCAGGCAGGCGCTTGGGGATCTCCCTCCGCCCGCCGCAGGCCACGGTCGCGTCGGAGTGTTCGGCCAGCGCCAGCAGCGCATCGGCGTCCCTCCCCAGCGGAGGGCCGGCGATCACGAGCAGGTCGTAAGCGCGCCGCAGCTTCTGAATCGCGCGGTCGCAGCGGTCGGAGTCGAGCAGGGCGACCGGCTCCGGCTCCGGCGCCCCGGCCACGATGCAGACCAGGGGCTCGGAAGCCCCACCCGAAGCCGGGCCGGCGAGCACCAGCGGCTGCAGGATCCGAGTTGCCCCCTCATCGCCGAGCAGGTACTCGTGCAGGCCGGGAACGGCGTCGAGGCCGAGGGTGGCGGCAAGCGACGGAGCCGCCAGGTCGCACTCGAGCAGGGCGACGCGGCGACCCTGCGCGGTGGCGGCAGCCGCGAGGCCGAGCGCGACGGCCGACCTTGCCGGGCCGGTGGCAAGCACCGCGCGCGGCCCGTCGAGCGCGCGCGCCAGGTCCGAGTACGCCTGCAGCTCGGCCCGCCCGAGCGCCGCCGGGCGCGACAGGCTCTCCCGCCGCGCCGGGATCTCCGCCAGCACCGGTTGCCTTGCCCGCCGGCGCAGCATCACATCCGCTCCGGGGCCGAGATCCCGAGCAGCCCGAGCGAGCCGGCGATCGTGCGCTTGGCGAGCAGGGCGAGGGCCAGGCGCGAGCGCTCGACGCCCTCCCCCTCGGCGCCGATCGCCTTGCAGTCGCGGTAGAAGCCGTGGAAGTCGGCGGCGACCGCGGTCGAGTAGGCGCAGATGCGGTGCGGCGCCCGTCGCGCTGCGGCCTCCCGCACCTCGTCGGGGAACTCGAGCAGGCGCTTGACCAGCTCGCGCTCGGTCGGCTCGAGCGAGGTTCCCGGCGTCTCGGCGCCGGCGTCTGCCGCCACCCGCTCGGGCTCGAGCGCGGCCTTGCGCAGGATGCTCGCGATCCTCGCGTGCGCGTACTGGACGTAGTAGACGGGGTTGTCGTTGGACTGGCGCCGCGCCAGCTCGAGGTCGAGGTCGACGGTGGTGTCGTGGCTGCGCCAGAGCATGAACCAGCGGGTCGCGTCGGCGCCGATCTCGTCGAGCAGCTCGTCGAGGGCGACGAATTCGCCGCTGCGCTTGGACATCAGCGCCCGCTCGCCGCTTTCGACGATGTGGACGAGGCGCATGATCAGCGCCTCGAAGCGGTCGGGGTCGGCGCCGAGGCCGGCGATCGAGGCCCGCAGCCGGGCGACGTAGCCGTGGTGGTCGGCACCGAGCACGTCGATCAGCCGCTCGAAGCCGCGCTCCAGCTTGTCCCAGTGGTAGGCGACGTCGGCGGCGAGGTAGGTCGGTTCGCCGTTTGCGCGGATCAGCACCCGGTCCTTGTCGTCGTCGAAGGTGGTGGTGCGCAGCCAGAGCGCGTCTTCGCTGCGGTAGGTGTGGCCTTCCCGGTCCAGCTGCGCGAGGGCGGCGTCGACCTCGCCGCGGCTGTAGAGGTCGCGCTCGGAGAGCCAGTTGTCGAAGCGCACGCCGAAGCGGTCGAGCGTGCCCCGCACCACCTCCAGCACCAGCTCCACCCCGCGCCGGCCGACCGCTTCGAGGTCGCCGGGCTCGATCCCCTCGGCGGCGATCCGCTCGCCCAGCTCGCCGACGTACTCGCCTTCGTAGCCGTCCTCCGGCGGCTCTTCGCCGCGCATGCGGGCGGCGATCGAGGCGGCGAACCGGTCGACCTGCCCACCGGCGTCGTTGACGTAGAACTCGCGCTGGACCTCGTGCCCGACCGCCTCCAGCAGGCGGACGAGGGAGTCGCCGTAGGCCGCATGACGCCCGCCGCCGATGTGCAGGGGACCGGTCGGGTTGGCGGAGACGAACTCGACCAGGATGCGCTCGGGCGTGGCGATCGGCTCCGGGCCGAGCCGATCGCCGGCGGCGGCGAGGCTGGCCATGGCGCGCCGGTACCACGCGTCGGCGAGGAAGAGGTTGACGAACCCGGGGCCGGCGACCTCGATCCGCTCGACCGTGTCCTCGCCGAGCTGCTCGCCGAGCTCGGCGGCGAGCCTGGCGGCGACGTCGCGCGGGCTTTCGCCCAGGGGCGCAGCGAGCAGCATCGCCGCGTTGGAGCTGTAGTCGCCCAGCTCGGGCTTGGGAGGGCGCTCGAGCGTGGGCTCGGGACCTGTCGGCTCGCCCCCGCGCAGGGCGCGCGCGGCGCGGTCCACCGCCGAGCGCAGCTCGGCGATCGGGTCGTTGGCTGCCGTCATCGCGCCCATCGTATGCAGCCCGGCACGGATACGCTGGCGGCTTGCGGATTGCGGCGATCACCGACATCCACGCCAACCTGCCGGCGCTCGAAGCGGTTCTCGAGGCGACGGAGGCGGCGGGGGTCGAGGAGACCTGGTGCCTCGGCGACGTGGTCGGGTACGGGGTCGAGCCCGACGCCTGCGCCGACCTGGTGCGCGAGCGCTGCGGCGCCTGCCTGGTCGGCAACCACGACCTCGCCGTCCTCGGCGCGCTCGACACCGCCTCCTTCTCCGAGGCGGCTGCGGCGGCCGTGGAATGGACGCGCGAGAACGTCCACGAACGCACGCTGGAGTTCCTTCGCGAGCTGGAGCCCCGCGGCGAGCGCGGCGGAATCGGGTTGTTCCACGCCTCGCCCCGCGACCCGATCTGGGAGTACGTCCTCTCCAGCGAGCAGGCCGACGCCGGGATGGACTCGCACCCGCTGCGGATCGGCCTGATCGGGCACTCCCACGTCGCCCTCTTCTTCAGCCGGCCCGAGGACGACGATGACGGCGGGACGCGGGGCAGCCAGGCCAGCGATGGCGCCCTGCTCGACCTCGGCCGCGGCAGGTGGCTGGTCAACCCCGGCAGCGTCGGCCAGCCCCGCGACGGCGACCCGCGCGCCGCCTGGCTGGAGCTGGACACAGAAGCGGAGGCCGCCCGTTTCCACCGGGTCCCCTACGAGATCGAGAGGGCGGCGGCGCCGATCGCAGCGGCGGGCCTCCCCCAGCGCCTCGCCGACCGTCTCTACGTCGGGCAGTAACCAGTGACCCTCGATTTGCAGGGAAAACCTGCCTCCCAGGGTGTTCTCTAGACTCGCAACGATGCGTCAGCTGGCCGTCCTCTCGCTTGCCCTCGCCCTCGGTGCCTCAGCCGCGGTCGCGCTCGCCTCCTGCGGCGGAGGCGAAGACGCCGAGCTGCTGCCCGGCGCCACGGCGGCGGAGATCAGCGAAAACCTCGACACCGTGAAGCAGTTGGCGAGCGAAGGCGAATGCGTCGGGGCGGCCGGCGCCGCCGAAGAGGTGAGCGCGCAGGTGGAAGCGCTGGATGAAGTCGACCCGAAGCTGAAGCAGGCACTCGAACGCGGCGCCGCCAGGCTGAGCGAAGTGGTCGCAACCTGCGAAGAAGCGACCACCGAAGCGCTCCCGCCCTCCACCGAAGGCACCGAAGAAGCGCCGAAGGCCTCGCCGGGACAGGAAAGGAAGGAGGAAAGGGAACGGGAAAAGGAAGAAGAGGAAGCGGAAAAGAACCTGCCACCGGACACTCCAACCACGCCGGCCGAAACGGCGCCGGCCGAACCCCCGGCCACCCCGCCGCCGGGCGAAGGCGGCGGCACCGGCGCACCCGGTGGAGTCAGCCCGGCCGAACCGGCCCCCGAAGGCGAATGACGGAGAGCGGAACCCTCTCGGGTCGCTACGAGATCGGCGACCGGCTCGGCTCCGGCGGGATGTCGAGCGTGCACATGGCGACCGACCTCACCCTGGAGCGCACGGTCGCGGTCAAGATCCTCGCCGAGCACCTCTCCGACGACGAGCGCTTCGTCGCCCGCTTCCGCCGCGAGGCGCTCGCGGTCGCCAAGCTGATCCACCCCAACATCGTCCAGGTCTACGACACCGGCATCGACCGGGGGCGCCACTACATCGTGATGGAGTACGTGGAGGGCCGATCGGGCGCCCAGATCCTCCAGAAGCACGGCCCGCTCGACGCCGAGACCACGGCCGAGATCGGCGCCCAGGCCTGCGCCGGGCTCGACTACGCGCACCGGCGCGGGATCATCCACCGCGACGTCAAGCCCGGCAACCTGATGATCATGGGTGGCCCTGTGGACGGCGGCGCCCAACTGACGGTGAAACTGACCGACTTCGGCATCGCCCGCGCGGTCGAACAGACCCGGATCACCCAGGTCGGCTCGGTCGTCGGCACCGCCGCCTACCTCTCGCCCGAGCAGGTGCGCGGCGAGGAGGCGACCCCGGCCACCGACGTCTACGCGCTCGGCGTCGTCCTCTACCAGTTCCTCACCGGGCGGCTGCCCTACGAGGGCTCGACGCTGGCCGAGCTGGCCGTGCGCCAGCAGAACGAGAGGCCGCTGCCGCCGAGCACCTACAACGACGAAGTCTCCGAGACGCTCGGGGCGGCGGTGCTGCGGGCTCTGGAGGGCGACCCGGCGCGCCGTTACGCCAGCGCCAGCGAGCTGGCCGGGGGCCTGGAGCTCGGGCTGCAGGGCGAGGACGTGACCCTCCCCCCCGGTGAAGGCGCCACACCCACCCGCGTCCTCGGCGGCGAGACCGCCACCCGCCACCTCGACCGCACCGCCCAGACCGAGTACCGCCCGGCACCGTCGCCTACACGCCGCCCGACTCCCCGTTCCGTACAACCCCCACCGCCAGTCGCACCCCAAGCTCCAGCCCAGCAGAAGCGAGGAGCGTTTTCGCGCTTCGCCAGGTTCGTGATGGCGCTGGTGGCCCTGGTCCTGATCGCCGCAGCCGTAGCCGCCGCCGTGATCTACACCACCGACAAGGCCACGGGCGTAAAGGCGACCGAAGTCGCCGGCAACACGGTCGATCGCGTCGTCGAAGAATTCAAGGACCTGGTCAGGAAGAACACCGAATAGCCGTCAGGCGTGGCTACCGCTCGCGACCTGAACCACGCAACACGACCGGTGTCTTGCGGTCCGGCTTTCCGCTAGAGCCATCTCGCACGATACTGCCAGGCGGCGCTGAAAAGTTCACGACGCCCATGCGGCTTCTCGCTTGGCGCTTCTGAGAGAGAGGCCCCGGTATCTCGCCCAACCGATCTCTTGGCAACAAAGCGAATCGACTGCTCAATGACCACAGCGATAAGAACCATGATGACTAGACGCGCACCTGGCGAGAACGACGAAATGAAGAATGCAATCGCTGCGCCTATGAGCAGTGCCAGTAGGAAGACACCCCCATAGAAGGTGAGCCTCACTCGCCGGTAGAACCTCTCTGCATCGCGTGGGGTCATTTCAGTCTCAACCTCATGAAATCATGAGTGTAGGCGCTTTTCCAGCACTCATCCCGCAGTCAGCCAATATCCGAGGTACATGCCAACTAGCAAAGTGCCCCAAAGCAAGCCCTGGCGCTCTCCAATTTGGTACGTGGCCTGCAATCGATGAACTGGGGTGTTTTCTGACCTCATAGCCAACCAGCGCGCTCCGAAAGGAGCATAAGCGGCAGCTGCCAACATGCTTACGCCGAGCAGGGGAACAGCACCGAGGAGATCGCTGGGGGCAAGATGATACTCAGACGGATTTACGATCCATCCAACGAGCCATATAAGCCCCAGGAGAAGGGCGACGATGATTCCCCCCGAGCGTCGATCGATCTCGTGTCGTGCCTGTCGCTGCCTCGCATCATCGTTGCCGGTCACCGGACAGAGATCTAGATCGAGTAGCTCGGGAAGAAAAATAGACGCCAAGAAATACCCCGCAACATAGCCATCTCCAGCTAGGAGAATAAGGCTCTTGTCGGCGGGAAGTATAGGCCCAGCTATAGCGATGCTTAGATGACTACCCATAAACAACAATGCTTCCAAAGGCTCACGCCCTCCTCTCGCGCTCGGCAGACTATAAGAAACATCCGCGGTATGAACTCACGGCCGCACTAATGCTCTTTCGAATTCACCTCGTCGCCCATGGAGGGATGCCGGTCGATATTGCTTTGGAATACGAAGTCATTGCGCTGGCGCAAATCGCTCTCCTGGCGTGATTCATCAGCTCGTGCAGGTAGGTGAGGTTGTGCAGGCAAATTAGGCGGACGGCGGTCAGCTCCTCGGCTCGGGAGAGGTAGCTGAGGTAGTCGCGGTCGTGGTTCTGGCAGGCGGGGCAGGGACAGCCTTCGGCGATTGGGTTGCGGTCGCCCTCGTGGCCGGACTTGCGCAGGTCCAGGCGGAAGCGGTTGTCGGGGTCGGGGACGAGGGCGACGCCGTGGCGGGCGAGGCGGGTGGGGACGGCGCAGTCGAAGATGTCGAGGCCGAGGGCGATGCCGGCGAGGAGATCGTCGACCTCGCCGATGCCGAGCAGGTGCTTGGGCGCCTCCTCGGGCAGCAGCGGTGCGGTCATCGCCAGCACCTCGCACATCTCGGCCTTGTCGCGGCCGAGCGTGCCGCCGATCGCCAGGCCGTCGACGCCAGCGGCCGAGACGTACTCTGCCGACTCGCGCCGCAGGTCCTCGTGGACGCCGCCCTGGACGATGCCGAACACAGCCTGCCGCTCGGAGCCCTCGCGCTCGTGCCACTGGAGGCAGCGATCGAGCCAGCGGTGCGTGCGCTCGGTCGAGCGCGCCGTGTACTCGCGGTCGGCGTGGAAGGGCGTGCACTCGTCGAAGACCAGGGCGATGTCGGAGCCCAGCGCCGCCTGCACCTGCATCGAGACCTCGGGCGAGATGAACAGCTCGGTCCCATCGCGGTAGGAGCGGAACCGCACCCCCTCCTCCTCGATCGAGACGACCGACCCGTGGCCTCCCCCCTGCCGCCCGCTCCCCTTGACCTCGTTGGCCACCCCACCATGGGCCAGCGAGAACACCTGAAACCCACCCGAGTCCGTGATCAGCGCCTTGTCCCATCCCATGAACCCATGCAGCCCCCCGGCAGCCGCAATCCGCTCCGGCCCCGGGGAGACGAATAGGTGATACGTGTTCCCCAGCACCATCTCGTACCCCAGCCCAGCTACCTCGCGAGCCTCCAGGCCACGCACCGTCCCTTTCGTCGCCAGCGGGATGAAGGCAGGCGTATGGACCGGCCCGTGCGCTGTATGCAGCACCCCTGTCCGAGCGACTCCGTCCCTCGCAGCGATCTCAAACCCCAACCTCCGTTCGTCGCCCCTCATCGCGATCGAGTGGTCACTTTTCCACGCTATGGTGTGGCTTATTGACCACTCGGCCGCTCGATGAGGCTGTGGCCGGTCATCGGGGCGGGCTGTGGGATGCCGAGCAGCTCGAGCGCGGTTGGCGCCACGTCGGCCAGGATGCCGTGCTCTTGCAACGTCAAGCCCTCGGCGGTCACGATCAGCGGCACCGGGTTCAGGGAGTGCGCGGTGTTGGGCGAGCCGTCGGGCTCGAGCATGTGGTCGCAGTTGCCGTGGTCGGCGGTGACGATGCAGGCGCCGCCCTTCGCGGTCACCGCCTCGACCACGTTGCCGAGGCAGCCGTCGACCTCCTCGACCGCCTTCACCGCCGCCGGGATCACGCCGGTGTGGCCGACCATGTCGGGGTTGGCGAAGTTGACGATGCCGAAGCGATAGTCGGCCGCGCCCCAGTGCGAGACGAAGGTGTCGGCGGCGGCGCGGGCGCTCATCTCGGGCTTGTGGTCGTAGGTGGGAACGTCGCGCGGCGACTCGACCAGGTGGCGCTCCTCCCCCTCCCACTCCTGCTCGCGGCCACCGTTGAAGAAGTAGGTGACGTGGGCGTACTTCTCGGTCTCGGCGACGTGCAGCTGGCGGCCGCCGGCCTCGGAGATCGTCTCCGCCAGCGTCGTCTTCGGCCGCTCCTCGGGGAAGGCGACCGGGTAGGGCCAGCCCTTGCGGTACTCGGTCATCGTCGTCAGGTCCAGCACCGGGCCGCCGGCTCGGGAGAACTCCTCGAAACCCGGTTCGGCCAGGGCCCGCGTCATCTGCCGCGCCCGGTCGGGACGGAAGTTGATGAAGATCGCGACGTCGCCGGGCGCGGCGCCTTCGTACTCGCCGATCACCGTCGGCTTGACGAACTCGTCGGTCTCCCCGCGCTCGTAGGAGGCCTCGACCGCCGCCTCGGCGCCGGCCGCGCGCAGGCCCTGCGCGTGGACGATCGCGTCGCAGGCGAGCTTCGTCCGCTCCCAGCGCGTGTCGCGGTCCATCGCGTAGTAGCGCCCGCTGACGGTGGCGACGCAGCCCGCGTGGCGAAGCCAGCGCTCCAGCTCGTGCACGTACCCCTTGCCGCCGTGCGGCAGCGTGTCGCGGCCGTCGGTGAAGGCGTGGAAGGCGACGTCCGGCACGCCCTCGTGCGAGGCGAGCTCGATCGTCGCCTCGATGTGCTCCCAGCCGGAGTGGACGCCGCCGTCGGAGACGAGCCCGAGCAGGTGCAGTCGCCCGCGCGGGCTGCGGCGGGCCCGGTCGCAGGCGGCAAGGAGCGCCTCGTTTTCGAAGAAGGTGCCGTCGGCGATCGCGTCGTCGATCCGCGCCAGGTCCTGCTTGACGATCGCGCCGGCGCCGAGGTTGAGGTGACCGACCTCGGAGTTGCCCATCTGCCCCTCCGGCAGGCCGACGTCGCGCCCCTGCGCCGAGAGCTGCGTGTGGGGAAACTGGCCCCACAGCCGGTCGAAGACGGGCGTCTCGGCCAGCGAGATCGCGTTCCCCGGCCCGGGCTCGGCCAGCCCCCATCCGTCGAGGATGACCAGCGCCAGCGACGGAACCATCACGACAACCCCTTCCGGTGCGCTTTATGTCGGGATGGATGGCACAAAGCGCACCGGAAGCTCATGCTGCCGCCCCGACTATCTCTGCGAAGTCGGCTGGGTCGAGACTGGCGCCGCCGACCAGGGCGCCGTCGATGTCGGGCTGGGACATCAGCTCTGCGGCGTTGCCGGGCTTGACCGAGCCGCCGTAGAGGATCCGCACGGAGTCGGCAGCGGCGCCGCGCTCGCGCAACAGGTCGCGGATGTAGGCGCAGGCCTCCTGCGCCTGCTCGGGAGTCGCCGTACGGCCCGTGCCGATCGCCCAGATCGGCTCGTAGGCGATCACCACGCCGCCGAGCTTGCCACCCTCGACCCCGGCCAGGTCCGCTTGCAGCTGGCGCTCAAGCACCGCCTCGGTCTGACCACCGTCGCGGGCCTCCTCGGTCTCGCCGACGCAGAGGATCGGCTCCAGGCCGGCAGCGAGCGCGGCCGGCACCTTGCGCGCCAGCGCCTCGTCGGTCTCACCGAAGAGCTGGCGCCGCTCGGAGTGGCCGAGGACCACGGCCTCGACGTCGAGCTCGGCCAGCATCGGCGCCGAGACCTCGCCGGTGAAGGCGCCGGAGTCCTCCTCGTGCATGTTCTGCGCGGCGACCTTGACCGCGGTGCCGTAGCGTCGCTCGACCACGGCGCTCAGAGCCGTGAACGGCGGGCAGATCACGACGTCGCTCTGCGTAGCCGCGATCTGCGGCAGCAGCGCGTCGACGAACTCGGCCGCCTCGGCGACGGTCTTGTGCATCTTCCAGTTGGCGGCTACATAAGGGGTCCGGTCAGGCATCTTGCAGCGCCTCCACCCCCGGCAGCTTCTTTCCCTCCAGCAGCTCCAACGACGCTCCTCCTCCGGTCGACAGCCAGTCCACTTTGCCAGCGAGCCCGAACTGCTGCAGCGCGGCGACGGAGTCGCCGCCTCCGACCACGGTCGTCCCCGGCGCGGCGGCGACGGCCTCGGCGACCGCGTGGGTGCCGGCCGCGAACGGCGCCAGCTCGAAGGCGCCCATCGGCCCGTTCCAGAGCACGGTGCCGGCGGCGCCGATCGCCTCGGCGTAGGCGGCGGAGCTGCGCGGCCCGATGTCGAGCCCCATCCAGCCGTCGGGCACCTCGACCCCGTCGCTCTCGCGCACCTCGGTGCCGGCGTCGAAGCTCTCGCCGAGGACGAGGTCGATCGGCAGCCGCAGCTCGCAGTCGGAGCTCGCCGCTCGCTCCAGCGCCTCGGCCGCCAGCTTCACGCCCTCCTCCTCGACCAACGAGTTGCCGGTGGCGATCCCCTGGGCGCGGAAGAAGCTGAAGCACATCGCGCCGCCGATCAGGATCTCGTCGGCGACCTCGAGGAAGCGGTCGATGACGCCGACCTTGTCGCTGACCTTGGCGCCACCGAGGACGACGGCCAGCGGCCGCTGCGGGGACTCGACCACGCGCGTCAGCTCCGTCACCTCGCGCTCGAGCAGCAGCCCCGCGTAGCCGGGCAGATGCCCGGCGACCCCCGCCGTGCTGGCGTGGGCGCGGTGGGCGGCGCCGAAGGCGTCGTTGACGTAGAGGTCGGCGAGCGCGGCGAGCGCCTTCGCCAGCGCCGGGTCGTTCTCGGTCTCTCCCGGCTCGAATCGGACGTTCTCCAGCAGCAGGACGTCGCCGGCGTGCAGCCCCTCGGCCATCGTCTCGACGTCCTCGCCGACCACGGCCGGTGCCTGGCGGACCAGGGCTCCGCCGAGCAGCTCGGAGAGGCGCTCGCCCACCGGCCCCATCGAGAGCCCGGGCACGACCTTCCCCTTCGGCCGCCCCAGATGGGAGACGAGCACCACCGACGCGCCCCTCTCCCGCAGCAGCTCGATCGTCGGCAGCGCCGCCCGGATCCGCGTGTCGTCGGCGACCCGGCCGCCGTCGAGCGGGACGTTGAAGTCGACCCGGACGAGGACGCGCCTGCCGGCGAGCGCGGTGTCGCGGACGCTTGCCTTGGTGAAGCTCACCGCCCTGACCCGGCCTGGATCAGAGGACCTTCCCCGCCAACTCCACGCAACGATTCGAATAGCCCCACTCGTTGTCATACCAGGAGACCGCCTTGATCAGCTTGCCGTCGCCGATCGCCATCGTCTGGCCGGCGTCGAAGATCGAGGAGTGCGGGTCGCCGACGATGTCGGTGGAGACGATCGGGTCCTCGGTGTAGGCGAGGATGCCCTTCAGCGGGCCCTCGGCGGCAGCCTTGACGGCGGCGTTGACGGAATCGACGTCGGTCGGGCTGGAGGGCGTGAAGACGAGGTCGACGACCGAACCCGGTCACCACCGGGGCCCGCACCGAGAGGCCGTTCAGCTTGCCGTTCAGATCGGGCAGCACGAGCCCGACCGCCTTCGCCGCGCCGGTTGTCGTCGGGATCAGGTTGATCGCCGCCGCGCGCGCGCGGCGCAGGTCCTTGTGCGGCATGTCCTGCAGGCGCTGGTCGGCCGTGTAGGCGTGGATCGTCGTCATCAGCCCCTGCTCGATGCCGAAGGAGTCGTTCAGCACCTTGGCGACCGGCGCCAGGCAGTTGGTCGTGCATGAGGCGTTGGAGACGATGTCGTGCTTCTCGCGGTCGTAGTCGGTGTCGAAGTTGACGCCGAGGGCGACGGTCACGTCGGGATCCTTGGCCGGGGCGGAGATGATCACCTTCTTGGCGCCCGCCGCGAGGTGCTTGGCGGCGTCGTCGCGGCCGGTGAAGAAGCCGGTCGAACTCGATCACCACGTCGACGCCGAGGTCGGCCCAGGGCAGCGCCGCGGGGTCGCGCTCGGAGAGGACCTTGATCGGCGCGCCGTCGACCGAGATCTCATCGCCGGAGACGGCGACCTCGCCGGGAAAGCGGCCGAGGATCGAGTCGTACTTGAGCAGGTGGGCGAGCGTCGCCGGGTCCGTGAGGTCGTTGACGGCGACGAACTCGAGGTCGGCGCCGGCCGCGTGTGCTGCCCTGAAGACGTTGCGCCCAATTCGCCCGAAACCGTTGATGCCGACCTTGACAGCCATTTGTCTCAAACCCTCCTGGAGTGCTTTTCGGAGATGTGTCGATGTTATGTGCCGCTGCTGCCCGTCAGCCCGGATCTGCTTCTCAGTCGGACCCGATCGTGATCTCTATCTCGTACCCGTCGGGGTCCTTGAGGAACGCCGAGTAGGAGCCGGAACCGTAGGAACGGCGCTCGCCCGGGTCCGAGACGCTGGTCCCTCCACCCCGGATGCCCGCCTCCCAGGCCGCCTTGACGGCGACGATCCCCAGCCCGGAGAAGCTGAGCAGGCCGAACCCGGCCTTCGGCTCGTGGTGGGCCGAGATGAAGAAGACGGGCTTGGCGATCCCCCAGCCGATCGTCTCGTCCTCCTCGAAATGGCGCCGCCAGCCCAGCGGGGCGAGCAGCGCGTCGTAGAACGAGGCGCTCCGCGCAAGGTCGGAGACCTCCAGGAGAACGTGGTGCAGCATTGAGGTCGGGAGGCTATATGGGAAGCCGGATTCAGTGCCGCGTCAACCACTAGCCGCCGCGCGGGGTCCAGCGGAAATAGCGGACAGCGAGGAGGAGGCCGGCGATCCCCCAGGCGAAGACCACCGCGAGGCTTCCCCAGTCCAGACCCCCGCCACCAGGCTCGTATGCGTCGAAGAAGGCGAGGAAGAAGTGGCGGATCGGGAAGGCGTCGGCGAAGTGGACGACGCCGCTGGGGAGCTGGTCGTCCGGGATGAAGACCCCGGAGAGGAAGTAGAGCGGCAGCAGCAGCGCGTTGACGATCGGGGCCGCGGCGTCCTGCGAGGGGATGACTGCCGTGAGCGCGATGCCGAGGCAGCAGAAGGCGGCCGCGCCGACCAGCAGCGTGAAGACGATCTGGGGCAGCTGGCTCCAGGGGATCGCGACCCCGTAGGCGATCCGCCCGATCGCCGCGATCAGCACCAGCATCATCAGCGCCACGACGCACGAGTTGCCTACGCGGCCGGCGATGAAGACCCAGGACGGCATCGGGGTCCCCCGGCCGCGCTTGAGGCGACCGTCCTCGCGCGCGATCACCAGCGACATCGCCAGCGACTGCATCGTCGCCGAGATCACCGCGAGGGTGATGATCGCCGGCACGTAGTAGGCGGTCGTGTCGACCCCCCCGCGCACGTCGACGGTCTCGTCGCCGAACACCGTGGCGAAGATCAGCAACAGGACGACCGGGAAGGCGACGGTGAAGAAGACCGAGGCCGGGTTGCGCCAGAAGACCTTCTGGTCGTAGCGGAACTGATGGGCGAAGAGGGCGAGCCCGCTCATCACCACCCCTTCCGGTGCGCTTTATGTGCCCATCGGTGGCATAAAGCGCACCGGAAGCTCATCGGGCGGCCCCTTCCCCGTCGTCGGAGGTGAGCGAGAGGTAGATGTCCTCGAGGCTGGGGCGGGTCACTTCCAGGCCCTCCAGGTCGAGGCCCTCCGCAACGGCGCGGCCGGTCAGCTCGTGCAGGTCGGCGACCGGGGTCTGCGTCTGCAGCGAGACCTTCTCGCCGTCGAGCCGGTAGCTGATCGTCGTCGGCAGGCTTTCCCGGTCGCCGAGGTCCGCGGGAGTGCCGCTGGCCACGACGAGGCCGCGCGAGATGACCGCCACGCGGTCGGCGAGACGCTGCGCCTCGTCCATGTAGTGGGTCGTGAGGAAGACGGTCTTGCCCAGCTCGCGCAGGCCGGCGATCGTCTCCCAGGCTTGGCGGCGCGCCGAGGGGTCGAAGCCGGTGGTCGGCTCGTCGAGGAAGAGCAGCTCGGGATCGCCGATCAGGGCCATGCCGACGTCGAGCCGGCGCTGCTGGCCGCCGGAGAGGCTTCCGGTGCGGACGTCCGCCTTGTCCCCGAGGCCGACCAGCTCGATCGTCTCCTCGACCGGCCGCGGCGCGCTGTAGTAGCCCGCATAGAGCCCGAGCGACTCGCGCACGGTGAGGTAGGGGTCGAGGCGGCAGCTCTGCAGGACGATGCCGATCCGCTCGCGCCAGGCACGTCCGGCGTGCTCAGGGTCCTCGCCGAGCACGGCGACCTCTCCCCCGCCGCGCTCGCGGTACCCCTCGAGGATCTCCACCGTCGTCGTCTTGCCGGCGCCATTGGGCCCGAGGAACGCAAACACCTCGCCCGCCTGCACCTCCAGGTCGATGCCCCGCACAGCCTCGAGCTCGCCATAGCTCTTGCGCAGCCCGCGGATGGATATGACGGAATCGCCCAAGGGCGGGCGATTCTAGGTCCGAGGCACCATTTCCGTATTCGCCGTCATATACACGGCGAATACGGGAACGACCCGCAGTCAGTCGAGTTCGGCGTCGCGGTGCTTCATGTGGACGACTACGTCATCGCGACCGACCAGCTCGCGGCTGATCCGGTCGGCGACCGTGATCGAGCGGTGGCGGCCGCCGGTGCAGCCGATCGCGATCGTCAGGTGGCTCTTGCCCTCGGCGACGTAGGCGGGGACGAGGAACTCCAGCAGCGGCAGCAGGCGGCCGTAGAACTCGCCCGCCTGCGTGCCCGCCTCGACGTACTCGCGCACCCTGCGGTCGAGGCCGGTCAGCGGGCGCAGGTCGTCGACGTAGTGCGGGTTGGGCAGGAAGCGGACGTCGAGGGTGAGGTCGGCATCGTGGGGCGGCCCGTTCTTGAAGCCGAAGGTGAGCAGCGTCAGTGCCATCTTGCCGCTCTCGTGATGGCCGAGCAGCTCCTCGGCGATGCGCCGCCGCAGGGTGCCGCCGCTGAGGTTGCTGGTGTCCATCACCACGTCGGCGCGCTCTCGCAGCGGCGCCAGCATCTCTCGCTCGGCCCGGATGCCGTCGACGATGTGGCCTTCGGGCGCCAGAGGATGGCGGCGTCGCGTCTCCTTGTAGCGGTCGACCAGCGTCTCCTCGTCGGCCTCGAGAAAGAGGACCGTCGGCTTCAGCCCGTCCGCCTCGAGATCGTCCAGCACCTGCAGCAGGTCGTCGAAGTAGTCGCCGCCACGCACGTCGGAGACGACGGCCGCGCGTTCGACCCCGCTGCCGTCGTGGCGGAAGAGCTCGCCGAGGCTGCCGATCATCCGCGGCGGCAGGTTGTCGACGCAGAAGTAGCCGCCGTCCTCGAAGGCGGCGATCGCCTCCGACTTGCCGGCGCCGGAGTGGCCGGTGATGACGACGAGGTTGACCTCACGCCTCCCCCCCTTCCGGGCCCGGTTCGCCCCCCGCCCACCGGTCTCTTTCGCCTTAGCTGGACTCCTTGCCATCAGCCCGTCCTGTTCAGTTGCTCGTGGATCTCACGGGCTACCTTGCCAGGCACACCGGGCACCATTTCGAGCTCCTCACGGGTGGCCGCGACGAACCGCTCTGGAGAGCCGAAATGCTGGAGCAGCGCCCGCTTGCGCACCGGGCCCACCCCCTTCAGCTCGTCGAGCACGGAGCCGGTCATCGCCCGGTCGCGGCGGCCCCGGTGGTGCTCGATCGCGAAGCGGTGCGCCTCGTCGCGCACCCGCTGCAGCAGCTTCGAGGCCTCCGACTCGGCGGGCAGGTCGATCGGCGCTGCGCGGCCGGGGACGTAGACCTCCTCCAGCCGCTTCGCCAGCCCGATCACCGTGACGCCGCGCTCGACGAAGGGGCGCAGGACCCGCATCCCGGCCGAGAGCTGCCCCTTGCCGCCGTCGATCACGACCAGGGACGGCAGCGAGGCGAAGCTCGCATCCCGTTTGCCATCGTGCGGCGAGAGGTCGACCTGCTCGAGGTAGCGGTTCATCCGCCGGCCCAGCACCTCTTCCATCGAAGCGAAGTCGTCGGGGCCGGCGCCGCGCCCGTCGCCATTCTCGCCCCTCACCCGGAACCGCCTGTAGTCGGCCTTCTTGGTCGCACCCCCCTCGAACACCACCATCGAGGCGACGGTGTGCTCGCCGCCGAGGTTGGAGATGTCGAAGCCCTCGATCCGCACCGGCAGCTCCTGCATTCCGAGCGCCTCGCGCAGGTCGGCCAGCGACTCGACCCGGCGCTGGCGGCGGTGCTCGCGCCGCAGGCGGTCCTGGTCGAGGGCGAGGCGGGCGTTGCGCTCGGCCAGCTCGCGCAGGCGCCGCTTGTCGCCGCGCTCGGCGACCCGCACCTCGACCGCGCCGCCGCGCCGCTCGCCCAGGGCCGCCTCCAGCAGCTCGACCCGGTCGCGCAGGTAGGGGCCGACGACGATCGTCCGCGGCACCGCCGGCGAGGCCGAGTAGTACTGGCCGACGAACTCCTCCGCCACCTCGGCCAGCTCGCGCTCGGCCTGGTTGTCGAGGTAGAAGCTCTGGCGCTCGGCGAGGATGCCGTCGCGCACCTGGAAGACCTGGGCGTTGGCGTCGGCCCCCTCGGCGGCGACGCCGATCAGGTCTGCCGTGCCGACCGAGCCGCCGGCGACGCGCTGGCGCTCGAACAGCGACTGGATCGCCTTCAGCCGGTCGCGGTGCAGGGCCGCGCGCTCGAACTCGCGCTGCGCCGCCGCCTCCTCCATCTTCGCCTGCTCGCCGGCCTCGACCTGGCGGTAGCAGCCGGAGAGGAAGTCGACGATCGCGTCGACGTTGCGCCGGTACTCCTCGCGGGTGACGTAGCCGACGCAGGGGGCCCCGCAGCGCTTGATGTAGTAGTCGAGGCAGGGGCTGCCGGAGCGGCGGCCGGGCTCGGCCCCCTCGCAAGTGCGGAACTGGAACAGCTTGCCGAGCAGGTCGAGGGTCTCGCGCACGCGCTTGGCGCTGGAGAAGGGGCCGAAGTAGGCGCGGCCGGGCCGGTGCTTCTCGCGGGTGAAGTAGACGCGGGGGTAGTCCTCGTCGAGGCTGACGCAGACGTAGGGATAGGACTTGTCGTCGCGCAGGCGGATGTTGAAGCGGGGCCGGTGGCGCTTGATGAAGCTCTGCTCGGCGAGCAGCGCCTCGGCCTCGGTCGAGGTGACGAGGCACTCGATCCGGTCGACGCGCGAGGTGAGACGGGTCTCTCCCCCCGAGAAGTGCGAGGCGACGCGCTTGCGGATCGAGCGCGCCTTGCCGACGTAGAGGATCTCGCCGTCGCCGGCGTGGAAGAGGTAGACGCCGGGCGAGTCGGGCAGCTCGCGGCGCTGCTGCGCAACCCGTTCGGCCCGCGCCGCCTGCATCCTGTCATCGGCTTCGCCCACAGGCCAAAGGGTAGGCTCCTGGCCAGCCGGCCAGGCCGACCAGACCAAATTTCACGCCAGAGGGAGAGCACGATGACCACGGAGACGCTGAGCAGCCCGCCCGAGTTGAAGACGATGAAGATCGAGATCGACGGGGAGATCGGGACGCTCACCCTGGACCGGCCAGACACCTTCAACGCGATGAGCCCCGAGATGATCGGCGAGATGACGGTGGCCTTCCCCTGGCTCGCCGACCAGGCGCCGCTGCGGGCGCTGATCGTGACCGGCGCCGGCAAGGCCTTCTGCTCCGGCGGCGACGTCAACTGGTTCAAGGAGGGCGTCTCCTCGGAGGAGATCGACCTGCCCTCGCAGGTGCGCCGGGGGGCCGACGCCCTGCACATGGCGATCGTCGACTTCCGCCGCATCCCCTACCCGGTGATCTGCGCGGTCAACGGGCCGGCGGCCGGGGCGGGCTTCTCGCTGGCGCTCGCCTGCGACATCCGGATCTCCTCGGAGTCGGCCTTCTTCGCCTGCGCCTACGGCCGCATCGGCGCCTCCCCGGACGGTGGCATGACCTACTTCCTGCCGCGCATCGTCGGGCCGAGCCGGGCGCTGGAAATCCTCCTCAACGACCCCAACATGACCGCCCAGGGCGCGCTGGCCGAGAGGATCGTCTCCGAGGTCGTCGCCCCCGAGGAGCTGATGGACCGGGCGCGGGCGAAGGCCGAGAAGCTGGCGGCGAAGGCCCCCCACTACGTGCGGATGGCCAAGATCCTCGCCGGCCAGAGCATCGAGCACAACCTCACCGAGCACCTGCAGCTGGAGCGCCACGGGATCGCCGACAGCATGGCGACCGAGGACCTGCGCAACGGCGTCGAGGCGTTCTTCGGCGGCGGCACCCCGGAGTTCAAGGGCCGCTGAACCGCACTTGGCGAGCGGCGCATACAGAGCTACAGTCTCACTGAGCGTTCCTACCCGATGGAAAGGATCCAGCCATGAAGAAGGTCGCGGCACTGCTCGCACTAGCCCTCGCCTCGTTCGCCCTCGTCGCCTGCGGTGGCGACGACGACTCGGATACGACGCCGACGACGAACACGGGTGGGAGCGAAACGACAAACGGCGCGGCGACCGGCGGTGGCAAGGAAGAAGCCGGCGGTGGCGGTGGCGCGACCCTCAGCTTCGAAGCCGACCCCGAAGGCGCCCTCGCCTACACGACGACCGAAGCAACGACCAAGGCCGGCAAGGTGACCGTCGAGTTCGACAACCCCCAGTCGCTGACCCACGATGTCGCGATCGAAGACTCCAGCGGCAGCGAAGTCGGCAAGACCGAACTGATCGCCGACGGCTCCGACTCCACCACCGTCGACCTCAAGCCGGGCACCTACACCTTCTACTGCACGGTCCCGGGACATCGCGAAGCGGGCATGGAAGGGACGCTGACGGTCGAATAGGCGAACCCGGCGCCCGTCACCCGGCGAGCGCCATGTGCCCCTGCGGCATCGGCGAGGAGGCCGGTTCGTAAGATGCTATCTTACGTCTATGAAGACGACTGTCTCAACCAAGGGCCAGATAGTGCTGCCTGCAGAGCTTCGCAAGCGCGATGGCATCGAGCCCGGCCAAGAGTTCGAGGTCGAGCGTCTTGACGCCGACGAGTACCGACTCCGGAGGCTGACGCCAGCACCAAATGAAGGCCTGGTGGACTGGTTGCTGGCCTGCCCAGAGAAGGGCTTCTTCGTCGCCATCGACTCCGAGTCGACCGACACTCTGTGAGATACCTCGTCGACGCCAACGTCCTCTCCGAGGCGACCAAGCCCAATCCCGATCCCCGTGTCGTCGAGTGGCTGCGACGCAACGAGCGCTCGATCGTCGTCGATCCAGTCATCCTGGGTGAGGTCCGCTTCGGCATCCTCCTCTTGGCGCGCGGCGCGCGGCGCACTGAGCTGGAGAGCTGGTTCAAGCAGGGGATCGGTCGAATCCAATGCATTCCCTGGGATTCGGCCGTCGGCATGCGCTGGGCCCAGCTGCTCGCCGACCTACGCCGACATGGCAAGCCGATGTCGATCAAAGACAGCCTGATCGCTGCCACCGCACTCGCACACGATCTCGCACTTGTGACGCTCAACCAGCGCGACTTCAAACCAGCGAAGGTGCAGCTCGTCGATCCTTCGGCCTGAAGGTGAAACGGGTGACCGACCGCCACCAGCCGCCGCCTGCGTCGTCGACGGACGATCTCGGCTCGGGCGCACTGCGGGTGTAGATTGAGGCCAAGCTTGCATTGTCCGGACAAAAGCCGTACATTGCCCTCGTGGAGCCAACGGCAAGTGCCAAGACCCGCCGGATCGAGATCCGGATGACCGACGAGGAGCGCGCCCTGGAGCAGGCCGCCGCTGCCAGCCAGGGCCAGACGCTCAGCGAGTTCGTCCGGCAGGCGGCGCGTCGCGAGGCCGAGCAGGTTCTGGCCGAGCGAACGAGCATTGCGCTCAATCCAGAAGAGGCCGACCGCTTTCTCGCGGCGCTGGACGATCCCTCTTCCTTTGAGGCCGGCCTGGGCGTCTTGACCGAGCGTCCCAGCGTTCTCGGCGGTTGAGCGCTCGCTTCGGAGCGGTCGAGCCGCTCGCAGCGCGCCACGACGTCGATCGCTTCGAGTGCGGCCGCGACCAGCTCGACCGCTGGCTGCGCGCCTACGCCGGGCAAGGTCAGCGCCGAGACACCGCCCGAACCTTCGTCGTCTGTCGACGAGGAGAGACCGACGTGGTCGGCTACTACACGTTGGTCGCCTCGCAGGTCGAGCAGAGCGAGGCGACGAGTGAAGTGCAGAGCGGAACCTCCAAGCGCTTCCCGATCCCCGTCTGCCTGATCGCCCGCCTCGCCGTCGATCGCTCCGAGCAACGTGTCGGCCTAGGTCGAAGCCTCCTCCTCGACGCCCTGCAACGCACCGAGCGCGCCTCCCGCTCGGTCGCCATGCGCGCCGTCCTCGTCCACGCCCTCGACGAGGAGGCCGCCGCCTTCTATATGCGTTTTGGGTTCAAACCCGCGAGCGCGGAACCCATGACGTTAATGGTCCCACTGGAAGCAGTACGCCATACGCTCGACAAGGGGGAGGCGTAACGCCCATGGGGACCGGCGAGAACCCAAGGCACGCATGTGGGCTCGTGATCTTCGATTGCGATGGCGTACTGGTCGACAGCGACCGGATCTCGTTGCGCATCCAGGCAGAGCGAATCTCTGCGCTTGGCTTGGAGACGACTTACGAGGACTGCGTCCGCGACTTCCTCGGTTTGGGGATGCCGGCAACGCTGAAGGTCATCGCCGAGCGCTTGGGCCGACCGGTACCGGAGAGGTGGGTCGCCGAGCTTGACACAGCTGTCCGGGAGAGCTTCATCCGCGAACTGACGCCCGTGCCGCCCGTCAGCCCGCGGGCGCCACTTCACGCTCGGGCTCCTCGTCGGGAACCTGGCGCTCGATGCCGATCAGCAGCTCCTCGTCCAGCACAGCGAGGATGCGCTTGAGGACGGGAATCGTCGGCATGTGGTCGCCGCCCTCGATCTTCGAGATGAAGGAGTGGGACGTTTCGGCCCGCTCGGCGACCTCCTGCTGGGTCAGATCCATCTCGTAGCGCCGCTCACGGATGTGGGCAGCGATCCAGTTCTTCTCGCGCAGCGCGCGGATCGCGGCGTACTCGTCGTGAGCCTCTCGGTAACCCTCGCTGCGTCGAGCGCGACCCTGTGCCGCCTCGCTAGCCAGCCTCCCCTTCGAGCCGAGATCGCCATTGGCATTCCCGCTCATGGAAGAGAGTTATCTAAATAGATAAACAAGTCAACCCCGTCGACGATCACCGGCGATGGCATCCCAATCCGCTGCCGATCTCGATCTCAGCATCACGATCGAGATCACCGCGATCCAGGCCATGGATATGAGGATCAGGACTCGTTGCGCGATCCCGCCTCCCGGATCGCCGTAGAAAGGGACATACGCGACGGTCGCGGCGACCACCGCGACCCCGGTTGCCAGTGAGTAGCCGCGCAATCCACGCAACGCGTCGAATTGGCGAAATGCCTTCGCCAGGACGAAGGGGGCGGCGAGCAGCGCCACGACCACGATCACGCTCTCGATGTCGTGCGCCTGGTGATGCCATGACAGGCCTGAGTCGTCCTGAAGCCTCTGACATGCCTCCGAGGTTGACAGGGCGCAGTCCTCACGCAGGACACCGTCGATCACACTTCCCAGCCCAACCACGGCGATCAGACCGGCTCCGATCCGGCCCGCGCGACTCGTCCGCACGACCGCGAGCAGGCCGAAGGCGAAGACCAGAATCAGCAAGCCCGAGGCGGAGTCGGCCAGGTTCCAGACCCAGGGGTGCTGCGCCGTCAACGCGCCGAGGTCGCTGATCTCCTGGCGCGACCAGCTGTATCCAGCCCCTTGCACCAGCCCGCCGACTATCCATCCCAAAGTGATCAAGAAGGCGGCGCCGATGCCGGCGAAGGCCCCCAGCCTCACCCGATTCATGGCTACTTGGTCTCCTTTACAGCGACTACCAAGGTCAGCTGCAACCACTTGAAGTGGCAATCGACCTCGTCGAAGCCGACCGCTCGCAGCCAGCTCATCTGCTCCGATCGTCCTCGAGGTGGTGGATCGCCAGTCCGGACGCCACGACATCAGCAGGCCCGACATCCTCGAGCGGAACGCCCAGGTCATGCCTGCGGAGCTCGACCAACGGATCCCCGTCGAACCGTTGAGCGGCCTGAGCCAGCATCGGCTCCGATACGTCGAACCCAACCGCTGTCGCCTCGGGATGACACTCGTGTACCGCCGCCAGCAAGCGCCCATCCCCGGTGCCGAGATCGATAAACCGCTCCACCCGAGCGGGGAGAGCTGCCAGCAGCATCTCCTCGGCGAGGAGCCGGTGCGGTATCTCGCGCGACAGGTACTCGGTCACGCGCTCCGGATCCCCCCACTCCCCCGCGCCGTCAGCCATTCGCGGAAGCGTACGCCGCCGGACCCAGCAGCCGCTCCACGACCAAGACATCCCGCCAAGCGCTGTCGAGTCGTCCGTGGCGACGGTGCAGTCCGACCGGTGTGAAGCCGCAACGTTCGACCAATCGGAGGCAGGCCGCGAGACGCTGCACTCCCCGATCCCGGCGTAACAAGGACGCGCGCTGTAGGGGCTGAGCCCCGCCCAGCCGACAACCCCGTCCCCCGCATCGGCCACCAGCAGCGGAAAACGCCCACCCCCCACGCGCTCGCTGAAGTCTCCCGCGAACCGCGGCTCCGTCTCGAACGTCGACCCCCGCTCGACGATCGCGGCGTTGTAGATGCGACAGATCGCCTCACAATCACCCAGAGAAGCGCCGCGCACGCATTTTCAGGCTCTAACGCCGCCCTGGCAATGGCCAAGTGTCCAAACACGGTTGGCCATGTGCCCACACCTTGCCGATCGGATCTTGCGCGGTCGTGCCTTATTTGACGGGCGCCATCACGCGGGTGACGCTGTCGCCGACGAAGCAGGGCTTCTCGTTGCCCTCGACCTCGAGGGTGAAGCGGGTCACTGCCTCCCACCAGCCGCCGCCCTTCTCGTCGATCGAGACGACCTCGGCGCGGGCGCGGACGCGGGCGCCGGCGGGGACGGGCGCCGGGAAGCGGATCTTGTTCCAGCCGTAGTTGACGCCGAGGGCGAAGCCGGTGGAGGAGATCAGCTGCGTGCGGAAGCCGTTGACGAGGGAGAGGGTGAGGTTGCCGTGGGCAATCGTGGTGCCGAAGGGGCTCTCGGTCTTGGCGCGCTCGACGTCTACGTGAATCCACTGGTCGTCGCCGGAGAGAGCGGCGAAGGTATCGATGTCCTCCTGGGCGACGGTGCGCCACTCGCTCGGGCCGATCTCCTGCCCGATGAGGGACTGCATCCCAGCGACGCCCTGCACCTCGACGCTTGCCATCGGCCGGCAGTCTACCCGCAGCGGCCCGGTCGGCTCGGCCAAATCCCCCGCCCGCCGTCCTAGGCTTTGGCACGGTGAGAGCCACTCGGTGGACCTGGCTGGCGCTGGCCGCACTCCTCGCGGGCTGCGGCGGCAGCCCGGCGCAGCCGTTCCGGGCCGAGGTCCACGTCGCCCCGGTCGGCCAGACCAGGATCGCCTGGTACGAGCGGGGACAGGGCCCGCCGCTGCTGATGCTGACCGGCACCGGCTCGACGATGGCCGAATGGGACCCGGCGCTGCTGCGCCTGCTCGCCCGCGAGCACCGGCTGATCCTCCTCGACTACCCGGGGGTCGGCAGGTCGGGGCCCTGGCGGGGCCGGACGTTCGACTCGCTCGCCGACTCGGTCGCGGGCCTGACGGGAGCGCTCGACATCCCCCGCGCCGGGGTGCTGGGCTGGTCGATGGGCGGCTTCGTCGCCCAGCGCCTCGCGATCCGCCATCCGGAGCGCGTCTCCCGCCTGGTCCTGGCCGGGACCAACCCGGGCGGCGACCGGACCGTGCTCGGCACGCCGAGGGCCCAGGCACTCGACAGCGAGCCCGACCCCTCGACCGACGCGGCCCTGCACGAGCTCTACCCACCGGACCGCCAGGACGAGGGCCACCGCTTCCTGCGCCGCCTCGAACGGGCCAGCCGCAGCGGCGAGATCCCCGACGACTTCCACGTCGCCGCGGCGACGACCCGCAGGCAGGTGGCCGCCGAGGATCCCTGGCTGCGCAGCGGCCGCAACTACCGGCAGCTGGCCCGGATCACGGTGCCCACCCTGGCCGCGGCCGGCCACGCCGACCCGGTGACGCCGCCCGCCAACATGCGGCGGATCGCGGCGCGGATCCCCGGCGCCGGGCTCAGGGTCCTCCCCGGCGCCCACGCCTTCCTCTTCCAGAGCCGCCGCGCCTTCGCCCACGCGGTGGACGCGCTCGCGAAGGCGCGGCAGGGCTCTTAGGCCTGGAAGCGGGCGGCGATCTCGAACTTCTCGACCGAGACCCGCTGGCCCATGCCCTCGCCGGGCGGGCTCATCGCGTCCAGGGCCTCGTCGCCCTGGCGGTAGTCGTCCTCGTTCTCGAACGTGATGATGGCGAGCGCCTTGCCGTTCGCCGTGTCCTGGAGAAGCAGGAACTCCTTGGCCGGCACGCCCGGGGGCGGTCCGTCGCCGGCCTGTTCATTGATCTCCGCGGCGCTCTTCGCCATCGCCTCGGCGTCCCCGCCTTCCCACGTGACCACTCGTGCAAGCATCTCAACCTCCTTGGATCGACTGGAGCGTCGAGCCTACAGCTCGACCAGGTGAGAGACCCGCAGGCCCGGAACCCGACTGAGATGGGAGCCGTTCCGGGTGATCAGCGTGGTGCCGCATGCCCGTCAATTCAACCCTATGGCGAGCCGCAACGGCGCGTGGCGGGCGATCGCCTGGAAGTCGGCGTCTTCGCAGAGCAACTCGACTTCATTGCGGATCGCGACCGCGGCGATCAGGCAGTCGGTCAGCTTGCGCGGCGTATCGCCCCCCCGCCTGCAAGCTCGGTACACCTCGGCGGCGGTCTCGTAATCGGCGGGCCCTTCGACGGCGAGGAACTCGAGGCCGTAGAGGAGGCGCCGCAGACGGTCGCGGTCGGCGTCGTCGCGGGCGCCGGCGAGGATCTCCATCGCGATCGGGTCGGTCCACGCCAGCGCGGTCCCTCCTTCGAGATCCGCCCGAACCCGCATATGGACCAAGCTGCCGGTCGAGCGCAGGAACTCGACCCAAGCCGAGCTGTCGACGAGGATCATCGGCCGGGGATCTCTTCCGGCGAACGGATCTCGCCGAGGTCGCCGGACCAGCCCGTCCCCTCGGCGGCGAGCATCTCCTCGCGGCTCATCGCCTCGCCGACTAGCTTGCGCAGGGCGAGGTCGACGGCCTCGCGCTTGCTGCGCAGGCGGTAGAGGCGCATCGCGCGATCGACGAGGACATCGTCGATCTCGATATTCGTTCGCGTCATGGCAGGAGAATACACCTTGTGGTGTATGGATACACGAGAAGTGGCTGAGACTGCCTGGGCCGTCGCCGGCATCACGCCACCAGCCTCACTTCGAAGCTCGGCACGACCAGCGCCCCGGCGCCGCCGAGGAGGCCGAGGATGCGGGTCACGTAGGCCTGGGTCTCGGGGTAGGCGGGGATGCAGTCGCAGGCTTCGACCGGGGCCGGGCCGGCGTTGTAAGCGGCGAGGGCCAGATGGGGGGAGCCGAACTGGCGCAGCAGGTCGGACATCAGGTGGGCCTGTGCGCCGATCGCTTCCTCGGGGTCGTAGGGGTCGTGCAGGCCGTAGGCCGCCGCGGTGGACGGCATGAACTGGGCGATGCCCTGGGCGCCGGCGGGGGAGCCCGCGTAGGGGTCGAAGTTCGACTCGGCCATCAGCTGTGCCGCGAGCAGGGCGGCGGAGACGTTCCAGCGAGCGGCGGCGCGCAGGAGCGGCGCCCGGTACTCGGCGGGGACGAAGGACGGCAGGCCGCCGGCTCCGGCGAGCGCTCCGTCCGGGCCGGCCCCGGCGGTCGGCGGCGCGGTCGCACCGACGGCGTTCCCGGCAGCCGAGCAGGGCGGCGGGCCCGCGTCGAATCCGAAATGCCAGGCCTCCCAGGAATAGCGCTGGACGAAGCCGAAGCGGCTCGCGTTGGATGCCAGCCATCCGTACGCGGTTTCGGGCCCAAGGTCGAGCTCGGTGGCGCAGCGGTGCAGCGACTGCCCCGGCGGCGCGACCCAGCGCGGGTCCGGGTGGGCGGCGAAGAGCGCTGCCTGTTCGGCGTCGGAGCGGAAGCCTGAGACGACGAGCAAGGCCAGGCCCGAGCCGGCGGCGGCGGCGGCCATGCGGTCGAAGGCGGCGGCGACGTCGGGCCGCATCCCCTCCCCCTGCCTGTAGACGAGCGGGCCGCTGTAGCCACCGCCGCTCGCCATCGTCGTCGCCCCCCCGGAGCCGGAGGAGGGCGCGCCGGCTTCGGCAACGGCCGAGGCCTCGGTGCGCGTGGGGCGCTCACCCACCTCGACGTCGGCGAGCACGACCGCCCTGGCCCGAACCGGCGCGAAGGACTCCTCATCCGGGAACGAGACCCGCAGGTGCGCCGCGTCCACTCCGTTCGCTCGCCCCGCGGCCAGGGCTGCCGCCCGGGCACGCACCAGGTAGGCGGCCTTGCTCAGGTGACGCGGGTCCGGCGTGCCGTCGGGCAGCCGCGGCGGCGAGAGCAGCCGCACAAGGTCGTCGCGCATCGACCGGGCCGCCGAGATCGCTGCCAGGTCGGCGGCGCGCTGCGTCCGTCCCTTGCCGGTCACCGCGCCCGCGATCGCCACCAGCGCCAGGGCCGCCGCGATCAGCGCAAGCGACCCGCCCAGCGCCAGCGGCAGCGCCTGCCCGTCCTCGCTCCTCCAGCCCATGCCCCCGACCCTGCCCAGTCGCGGCGCACCCGTGGTGCGCAGAGTCGCACGGAACCGAGCCGGTAACGTGACCGAACCGTCCCGTAGCCCCGCCCAAGCGCGGCAGGCACCCGAAACGAGCCAAGGAGGACCGATGCCACAGCCCCGCACAGCCCACTTCCCGCGCCCGGGAGCTCGGGTCGCCGCACTCGCGATCGCAGCGCTCGCGCTCCTGGTCGTCGCCCTGCCCGCCCAGGGCGCGACGTCCAGCAAGCGCGTCGTCAAGCAGGCGCAGAACGCGACGCTCGGCAAGGCGGTCCTCACCACCCTGGCGGGCCGCACGCTCTACACCCTCAGTGCCGAGACCGGCGGCACCTTCATCTGCAAGGGCGGCTGCCTGGCCGCCTGGCACCCGCTCTACATCGGGGCCGGGGTCAAGCCGACCGGCCCGGTGAAGCTCGGCACGATCAAGCGGCCTGACAACGGACGGCGCCAGGTGACCTTCCGCGGCCGACCCCTCTACACGTTCGACGGCGACGAACGAACGGGCGACGCGAACGGCGAGGGCATCAGGGACGTCGGCACCTGGCACGCCGCCACGCCCTGAATACGGCGGCGGTCCTCAGATCTCCTCCGGGACCATCTCGATCGCGCCGCAGGGGCACTCGGCGACGCAGAGGCCGCAGCCCTTGCAGAAGTCGAGGTCGATCTCGTAGAGCTCGCCCGGCCGGCCGAGCTTGATCACGGCGTTGTCGGGGCAGACCCCGTAGCAGTTGTCGCAGGAGAAGCAGTTGCCACAGGAGAGGCAGCGACGCGCCTCGAAGAGCGCGTTGTCCTCGTCGAGGCCGCTCACCACCTCGTCGAAGTTGGAGGCCCGTCGCGCCGCGTCCAGCCGCGGCTGCTCGGTGCGCGGGGCGTCGGAGTAGTACCAGGTGTTGAGGGTCTCGAAGCCGGCGATCTCGTGCTTCGCCGGCGGCTCGTACCGCCGCCCGCGCAGCCAGCCGTCGATGTTGCGCGCCGCCCTCTTGCCGTGGCCGACGCCGACCGTCACGGTCCGCTCGGCCGGGACCATGTCGCCGCCGGCGAAGACCCCGGGGTGGCCGGTCATCATGTTCGGCCCGACGGCGACGACGCCGTCGGCGACCTCGATCCCCTCGACGCCCTCGAGCAGGGCGAGGTCGGCTTCCTGGCCCAGCGCCAGCACCAGCGAGTCGGCCTCGAGCTCCTCGGTCTCGCCGGTCGGCTGCGGGAAGCCGGCCTCGTCCAGCTCCATCCGCTCCAGCAGCAGCTTGCCGCCCTCGAAGCGCTTGACCGTGGAGAGCCACTTCATCAGCACGCCCTCCTCGGCGGCCTCCTCGACCTCTTCCTCGTGTGCCGGCATGCGATCGGGCGTGCGGCGGTAGACGACGACCGCGTCGGTCGCCCCCAGCCGCTTCGCCGTCCGCGCCGCGTCCATCGCGGTGTCGCCACCCCCGTAGACGGCGACGCGGCGGCCGAGCTGGGGGCGCTCGGCGCCCTCCATGCTCTCCAGCAGCGAGACCGCGTCGAGGATCCGCTCGGCCTCGCCGGCCGGGATGTAGGCGCGGCGGCCGATGTGGGCGCCGACCGCGAGGAAGGCGGCGTCGAAGCCGCCCTCCCGCATCGACTCGACCACGTTCTCGACCTTGCGGTTCAGCTCCAGCTCGACCCCGAGGTCGAGGATGCGCTGCATCTCGGCCTCGAGCACGTCGCGCGGCAGCCGGTACCGGGGGATGCCGAAGCGCATCATCCCCCCCGCCATCGGCCCGGCCTCGTGGATCGTCACCGCGTGGCCGAGCCGCGCCAGGTGGTAGGCCGCGGAGAGGCCCGAGGGCCCGGCGCCGACGACCAGCACGCGCTTGCCGCTCGGCTCGGCCTCGGCCTTGACCCGCCAGCCGCGCTCGATCGCCAGGTCGCCGAGGAAGCGCTCGACCGAGTGGATGCCGACCGCCTCGTCGAGCTGGCCACGGTTGCAGGCGGTCTCGCAGGGGTGGTAACAGACCCGGCCCATGATCGCCGGCAGCGGGTTGTCCTCGACCAGCTTGCGCCAGGCTCGCTCGTAACCCGCCTCCCCCTCCTCGGCCTCGTACAGCCAGGCCTGGATGTTCTCGCCGGCCGGGCAGGCGTCGTTGCAGGGAGGCAGGCGGTCGACGTAGACGGCACGCTCGGTGCGCCAGCTGCCGGTCTTGTTGGCGAGGCTGGAGCCGACGTCGAGGGTAACCGCGTAGGGCTTCGCGTCCGTCACGACTCGCCCCCCGCCCGGTGCAACGTTTTTCGGCTCTCAGGGGACCGCAACGCGTTGCACTGGTCGTCGGGGAGGAGGCCGTACTCGCGGATGTTGGCGTCGGCCATGGCCTGCAGGCGTTCGATGATCTCGGGATGCCCGTCCTCGCCGAAGAGGTGGGCGTAGCGGCGCTGCGGCCGCAGGTACTCCTCGACCGGCACCTGGCGGCGGATCCTGGAGACAGCGGTGACCTCGCCATGCTCGGCCTCGAAGACCGGGAAGAGCCCGGTCTCCTTGACCAGGCGGGCGATCCTGATCGTGTCGCAAGCCTCCGCACCCCAGCCCAGCGGGCAGGGGACGAAGACGTGGAGGTAGCGGGGGCCGTGCATCTCCATCGCCCGTTCGACCTTGTGCTCGAGGTCGTGCAGATCGGCCACGGTCGCCGTCGCCACGTAGGGGATCCCATGCGCCATCGCGATCCGCGGCATGTCCTTGCCCTGGCCGAAGGGGTTGCCGGGATGCCCGCCGATCGGCTTCGTGTTGGCCGTGCGCGCCGCCGGCGGCGTCGCGCCGGAGCGCTGCACCCCGGTGTTCATGTAGGCCTCGTTGTCGTAACAGACGTAGAGCACGTCGTCGCCCCGCTCGAACATCCCCGAGAGGCAGCCGAAGCCGATGTCGACGGTGCCGCCGTCGCCGCCCTGGCCGACCACCCGGATGTCCTCGCGCCCCTTCGCCCGCAGCGCCGCCGCCACGCCGCTCGCCACCGCCGGCGCGTTGCCGAACAGCGAGTGGATCCAGGGCAGCTGCCAGGAGGACTCCGGGAACGGGGTCGAGAAGACCTCGAGGCAGCCGGTCGCGTTGGCGGCGATCAGCTTGCCCCCGGTCGCCCGCATCGCTGCGTCGAGCGCGTAGCGGGCGCCGAGCGCCTCGCCGCATCCCTGGCAGGCGCGGTGCCCCGAGGTGAGGCTGTTGGAGCGGTCCATCCGCGCCTGCACCGTGCGCTCGCCGGGCTCGAGCAGCCGGTTGCCCACCACGAACGTCCCCGCCTGGTAGAGCTTCACCCGCTGCTCGGCGCCGCCGTCCCCCCCGCTTCCGGTGCGCTTTATGCCACCCATGGGCACATAAGGCGCACCGGAACGGTTGTCGGTGGAGTCGGACATCGCGATCAGTGGGACCGCCCCGCGACTATGCCCGCTTCGCGGAGGATGTTCTCGGCGTGGGGGCCGCTGCGGCCTCCGTCACTCATCCGCTTCAGCTCGGCCTCGACCGTCCCCCAGTCCATGTCGAGGAAGCTGAGCGGCTCGAGCCGGTCGGCGACCGCGTCGGCGAAGAGCCGGCGCAGGGACTTCTTGGTGATCGGCCGGCCGCCGAGCCCGGCGATCGCGGTGTAGCCGTGCAACTGGATGCCGGAGAGCGCCATCCGCACGTTGGCGGAGACGATGCCCCCGATTCCGACCGCGAGCGCCTTCTCCAGCACCACCACCCGCCTGGCGCCGGCGAGCGCGGCGCGCACCTCCTCCAGCGGGAAGGGCCGGAACGACTTGATCGCCAGGGCTCCGATGCTCACCCCCTCCTCGCGCAGCTCGTCGATCGTGTCCTCGATCGTCCCCAGCACCGAGCCGAGCGCGACGACGATGGTCTCGGCGTCCTCGGCCCGGTAGCCGCGAACCAGGCCGCCTGAAGTCCGCCCGAATGCCTGGGCGAACTCCCCGGCGACCTCCGGGATCAGGTCGAGCGCCTGCAGCTGCTTGGCGTGGGCCAGGTACTTGACCTCGGTGAAGGCCTCCGGCCCGACCATCGCGCCGATCGTCACCGGCTCGGCGGGATCGAGCACCTGGCGCGGCTCGAAGGACGGCAGGAAGGCGTCGACCTGCTCCTGGCCGGGGACGTCGATCCGCTCGTAGGCGTGGGTGAGGATGAAGCCGTCCATGCAGACCATCACCGGCAGCGAGAGCCGCTCGGCGATCCGGAAGGCCTGGACGTGCAGGTCGACGGCCTCCTGGTTGGTCTCGGCGTAGAGCTGGATCCAGCCGCAGTCGCGCTGGGACATCGAGTCGCTGTGGTCGTTCCAGATGTTGATCGGCGAGCCGATCGCCCGGTTGGCCACGGTCATCACGATCGGCAGGCCGAGGCCGGAGGCGTTGTAGAGCGCCTCCGCCATGTAGAGCAGGCCCTGGCTCGCGGTTGCGGTGTAGGTGCGGGCGCCGGCGGCGGAGGCGCCGATGCAGACCGAGAGGGCGGCGAACTCCGACTCCACCATCATGTACTCGCAGGGCGCGAGCCTGCCCGCCCGGACGAGGTCGGAGAGTCCCTCGACGATGTGGGTCTGCGGCGAGATCGGGTAGGCGCAGACGACCTCGGGCCGGCAGAGGGCGACGGTCTCGGCAACCGCCGCCGAGCCCTCCGTCTGCCTAAAGGTCATCCGGAAACTCCGTGTGTGCGGCTGGCGAGCGCCGGACCAAGCGGGGCAAGGACGCAGGGAGGTGCGAATGGCAGCGCCATTCGGCCGACCGAGGACGCCGCACCGCGCCGTGTCCGCCGCCGCCAGACGTGCGCAGGGGGTTTTCGGATGACCTTTCAAACAAGGGAGATCGCCTCGCGCTGGGACTCGACCCGTCCGAAGCAGGCGCGGGCCGCGGCCGCGTTGCGGGCGCCGCTCTCGCCGGGGAAGCGCTCCTCGATCGCGGCGAGGACCGAGCCGAGCCGCAGCCGGCCGGTCAGCGCGGCGAAGCCGCCGAGCAGGGCCGCGTTGGGAAGCGGCCGGCCCAGGTGCTCGCGCGCCAGGGCGGTCGCCGGGACCGCGAGCAGCCGGCCGGGCTCGAACGCCTCCGCGAACTCGTCCAGCCCCAGCGCCTCGATGCTGCGCTCGGTGTTGATCAGGGCGTAGCCGCTGCGCCCGAGGCCGGCGAAGAGGTCGACCTGGTGCAGGAGGGTGGGGTCCTGGACGATCAGCGCGTCGGGCTCGGCCACCGGTTCGCGGGTCCGGATCGACGCGTCGGAGAAGCGGCAGAAGGAGACGACCGGCGCTCCCGTTCGCTCCGAGCCGAAGCTGGGGAACGCCTGCGCATGGCGCCCCTCGTCGAAGGCGGCGACAGAGAGCAGCTCGGCAGCCGTGACCACTCCCTGGCCGCCGCGACCGTGGATTCGGACCTCGAACACGCACCAACCGTACGTAGGCCGAGGAGCGCTGCCATCCGGGGCAGCTACTGATTCCCTAGCGAGAGCGAACGGCCTCGATCGTCTGCTTCAGCGTCTCGTGCGCGTCGTGGTGCGGCATCCAGTGCAGCCGGCGGCGTGCGCGAGCGGTGTCCATCAGCACCGGCCGCCGGACGGCCTCGATCCAGGCCGCCTCGTCGGGCAGGAAGGGCATCAGGGCCACGGCCTCGGCGGCGACGCCGACGGCGAGGTGCGGCGCCGGCACCGCGTGCCAGCCGAGCGCGTGGGCGAGGTCGGTGATCGTCATCTCCCCCGGCCCGGCGAGGTTGTAGACGCCCGGCGGCCCGTGGCCGATCACCGCAGCGCAGAGGGCGGCGGCGACATCGTCGTGGTGGACGAGCTGGAACGGCACGCCCGGGTCCGGCAGCACCGGCCGCAGCTCGGGGACCCTGCCGAGGGCCCAGCGCACGGGCCCCGGGATCCGCTGCCCGATCGCCAGCAACGGGATCATGTCGAGCAGCAGCGTCGCTTCCGGCCCGGCGACGATGCAGGGCCGGAACACGTAGGCATCCGTGGCCGAGCCCTCCAGCGCATCTTCCAGCACCGCCTCGACCTCGGCCTTGTGGGCGGAGTAGGGGTGGCGCGAGGTGCCCTTGACGGGATCGTCCTCGCTGAGCAGCTCGGGCATGCCGCGGCGGAAGCCGTAGGCGGCGACCGAGGAGGTGTAGACCAGGCGCTTCGCGCCGGCGGCCGCGGTCGCCTCGAAGACGTTGCGCGAGCCGGTCAGGTTGACCTCGCGGCTGTCGCTGCCACCGGCCATGATCGCGAAGGCGAGGTGGACCACGACGTCGACCCCCTCGACCAGGTCCTCGACCGCCTCGCGGTCGAGCACGTCCCCGCGCCGGTACTCGGTCTTCTCCCAGCCGTGGCCGGCGAGGTCGAAGGGCCGCCGCGCCATCCCGATCACGCGGTCGACCTCCGGCGCCCGCTCGAGGGCGGCGATCAGGGGACGCCCGATCTCCCCGGTGGGGCCGGTCACCGCGACGGTCAGCATGCGGCGATTCTGCCGAAACCTGGAGCGCGGCGCCGCGGCGGCCGAGTACCGACGGCGCCGGGCGCGCCTACCGTGCCGTGGGCTTGATAGTCAGCGTGGACTTGGTGACGCCGGCCCCGCTGACCGTCGCCTTCACGGTCTTGGCCTTGCCGAGCACCTTCTTGGCGGCGCCCGCAAGCTTGACCTTGAGCGTCGTCGAGGCGCCGGCGGCGAGGCTGAAGGAGGCCTTCCCGATCTCGACGTTCTTCGCCCCGGCCTTGCCGATCTTGAGCTTGGCGACCAGCTTCAGGCTGCCCTTGCAGGCGCCCTGCCCCTTGCACGAGAGCCTCAGCACGGCCTTGCCGCCCTGGAAGAGCGCGGCGCCTGAGACGCCCAGCTTGCCGGGGGGCGGCGTCCGAGGTTTGGTGCCGGTGTCACCACCCGATCCTCCGCTACCCAACCCGTCGCCGTCCGAAGTCGGTTTGAGGTTGAAGGTCGCGGTGACCGACTTGGCTACTCCGTCCATCGTCAGCACGCAGCTGCCCGAGCCCGTGCAGTCTCCGCTCCAGCCCGCGAATTCGGAACCGGAGCCAGCGCTTGCAACCAGTTCCACTTTCGCACCTTTGCCGTATTCGGGCGCACACGGGCCGGCGGGTTTTGCGCCCACCTTGCATTTGACGGAGCCACTGCCGGCACCGCCGAAGTTGACCGTGAGCGAAGCGGGATTGACGAGTTTGAAGGTCGCGGCGACCGTGTGGTCTTCGTCCATGACTAGGTCGCATGGTTCGGTCGAGCAGTCACCAGACCATCCGACGAATTCGGAGCCGAGGTCGGGTTTCGGTTCCAGTCTCAGTTCCTTTTCATCCGGATACGTTGATTGACATTCTTCAGGCCCTTCTTCTGCTGCGCAGAGCACCGTGCCTTCGCCGCTCCCGGGCATTTCTATTTTGAGTTCAAATTCTTCAATCGGGATTGCTTCGAAGGTCGCCGTGATGGTGTAGTCGTTGTCCATGAACAAAGTGCATTCCAGGGCGCAGCCGGCGCCCGAAAATCCAACGAATTTCCATTCGATTTCGGGTTCTGCGACCAGAGATATTTCGGTTTCTTCGGGATATTCGTCTTCGCAGGGTTCGGCGGGCAGGAAGTTGACTTCGCATTCGACCGTGCCTTCGCCGACCACGTTGATCGTGAGGCTGAAGTCTTCCGCCGACGCCTGCGCAGCCGGGATCAGCAGCAGGCCGGCGGCGAGGAACGCAAGCAGGACGAGGCGCAGCCCCCCCGACGACGCTCGTGCTCTCCCTCCCATGCCGAACACAACCCGAGTTTATTACAGAAGTAGCGCCTGAGAACGCGGCAATCCGCCTTGCGACGCGCCTTTCAGGCGCTGACGTTGACGATCTCGACCAGCGCCTCGAGGCCGCGCAGATCCTTGGCATTGCGGGTCCACAGTGGCAGGTCGTGAGCCAAGGCCGTGGCGGCGATCATCAGGTCGACCGCGCGGGCGCCGCGGGGCTTTCGGCCGACACTCATCGCAGCTGCATAGACGGGCCCATACGCACGCGCACAGGAGGGATCGAAGGGAAGCGTTTCGACGTTCGCCTCCACTGCCTGGATCTGGAGCTGGCGCAGGGCGCGCATTGAGTCGTCCCCTGTCGCGTGCGGGCCCGTCGCCAGCTCGGCAAGCGTCAGTGCCGATATTGCGAGCTCCGTCGAAAACGATGCCGGGTCGAGGTCGCCAAGGCCCACCGCCACGGACGTGTCAATCAGCGCTCGATCGCCCGGCAACTCAGTAGCGAGGCGTAGGGTCTTGATCGACGTAACGGTCGATGTCCGCGCGAAGCTCCTCGTAGTCGATGCTTGGAACGTTCTTGAAGGCAGCGATGAGCTTGTCGGCCCGCACGAACTGACGCCGCTTGTATGGGCGGAGCTCACCGACCGGCTCCCCGTTCCGGGTGACGACGAAGTCCTCGCCGCCGTCGAGGGCTCGCATGATCTCGCCGCTGTTGTTGCGCAGCTCCCGCTGGGTCAGTTTCCTCGTCACCGCGGTCACTGTAGCACGCGTGCGCCGCTGAGATTTCGCTTTCCAAAAGGGATTCGGTCAGAGACACGGGCAACCCGCCGGGAGCATCCGCCGGCAGGACTCCGAACAGCGCCCGGCGCGCGGGAACCCAGCCAAGCGGCCGCTTCAGCACCTTGACCCGCAGGCCGCGCCCCAGCAGGTCGCGGACGGCGAGGGCGGTCAGGGCGCGGTCGGAGGCCAGGTCGGCGCGGAGGATCGCGCCCGTGGGCCGGATGCCCCCCTCGGCCAGCAGCGGCTGCAGCCATGCGGGCGGCAGGTGGACGGCGGCGACCGAGTCGCGGACCAGGGGCAGCGCCGCCCGCACCGACTCGAGCGCCCCCTCCTCCTCGGGGACCGCGAGGTGGCAGGTCTGCCCCCGGGAGGCGGCCCGCAGTCGCGGCAGGTGGGCCGCGAGCCGCTCCTCCAGCTCGCGCGCGCCGGCCGATGCGACCAGCGTCGGGCGGGGCGGCCTCCCGCCGGCGTCGATCAGGAGGCCCGGCCTGTCCGGGCCCGATCCGGCGCAAGCGAGCGCGGCCGCTGCCGCCCTCGAGCCGCTCGCGTCGCCGACGGCCGTGACCAGGACCACGCGCCCGCTCATCGCCCGGCCGGCCTCGCGAAGGCAGAGCTCGTGACGGCCAGCGCATCCGCCAGGCCGGGCAGCGGCGACGGCGCGTGCAGCCGGACCGTCACCTCTCCCCCGCGCACCGCCACCTCGACGTCCTCCCCGGCCCAGCCGGGGAGCGCCTCCTCGGCGGCGGCCTTGGCCGGCCGGCCCGCCGCCAGCGCCAGCGCGCCGGCCTCGGCAGAGCCGTCGGCGAGGGTCGTGGCGTAGCCGGCCAAGAGCAGCTGCAGGGCGACAGCCCCCGCCAACAGCAGCAGGGGGATCGCGGCGAGCGCTTCGACCGTCGCCTGCCCGCCCTCCCTACCCATCGCCAAGCCCGCTCTCCGCCCCGACCGTCAGCCGCGGCAACCCGGGCAGCAGCCGCGGCACCGGCACACGCACCGAGACCGTCCCCGAGTCCTCGACGCGAGCGCCGGACCGCATGGACGGCGGCAGGGCGTCCCGGGCCGCCGCCCTCGCATCGCCACCCACCGCCGCCGCACGCGCCCCCGCCCGCGCCGCCACGCCCGCCGACCACAGCGCCTGGCCGGCGAGGCCGAGCTGAGCCGCCACGAGGACCGCCAGCAGCAGGAAGGGGACCACCGCGATCAGCTCGACCGAGGCGGCCCCCTCCTCCCTGTGGCCTGCGCTGCTGGCGGTCCGTGACGGCACGCAGTGACCGTCGCAATCCCAGCCGCGCGTGTGGCGCGCTCAACCGCGCGGATCGGTGACTTCTCTCGCGCTCAGCGCGCTCAGTAGCTGTTCGCGTCGATCCAGACCCGCCAGATCGCCGCAACCGAGGCACCGAGCAGGACGATCCAGGCGAGCGTGCCGCCACCGCTGGAGAAGAGCTCGTCGCTGCCGGCGATCAGCAGGGCGATCATCCCCAGCGCCCCGTAGAGAAGCGCCCGGCGCCCGTCGCTCAAGGCCGCCAGCGTCAGCTGGTTCTGCCGGCTGAGCACGAACACCGTCCAGGCGATCCCGGCCAGGAAGCCCATCGCGATCGCGGTCAGGATCGCTTCGGCGGCGTTGCCGCCGGCGGGGACGAAGGCGACCGCCAGCGCCAGCAGCATGACGATCGCGATGTTGCGCACGGTGCGCATCGAGACGATTCTACGTGCGCGCGCGCCGCTCCATCTCCCGCCAGAACTCCCTCAGCTTCCTCTTGCGGATCCGTTTCTGCCAGGGAGGGACGCCCCGCCGGGCGAGTGTCTGCTGTCCCCGGCAGAAGGCGCGCGTGATCGTGCGCTGCCCGTCGGGCTCGTCGACTGGCGCTTCGTGCAGCGGGCAGAAGCCGTACGCGCACTCCTCAGGGCAGCCCGCGCCGAGGATCTCCAACCGGTCCCTGCTCTCACGCAGGCAGTACGGAAGGCGGCTCATGCGGGCGAAGCGGCCCTGGCGATCCTCCGACGCCGTCTCCCTGAGATTGAGCAGCAGCGTCACATCGCCCACCAGCTGGGCGGCGGTTGGGCTGAGGCCGGGCTGGCGGCGGCCCACCGCGTCTCCCTCGTCGGCCCAGACGAAGGCTTCCCAGCCACCGCCCCCGGCCTGATGCCTGACCACGGCGCGGCGGGCCTGGCGCGCCGCGACCGAGGCCAGCGGGTGGGGCTCGCCACCGCCGCGGGCGCGCTCGCTGGCGCCGAAGGCGACCTGGGCGTCGGAGCCGGCGACGGTGTAGAGGGCGAGCGCCTGGTGCAGAACCATCCGCGCGTACCAGTGCCGGGCGTTGTCGAGGCAGACGTCGCTGACCAGCTGCCGGTTGCTCTCCACCAGCCCCGGCCCGCTGCGTTCCTCGGGATCGTTGGCGTGTCTCATCGCGTCGTTCTTGAACCCCTGGGCCACTGCCGCCTCGAGCTCGGGAAACCGTTCCTGGAAAGCCAGCGTGACGAGCCGATCCAGCGCGCGGCGCGCGCCGCGCAATCGGCTGTCGTATTCCTCCCGCGTCGGGCCGGATGCGCTGCCGGTCGGGCCGCCCTGGCCGTCGCCTCCCTGAGCGTCGTGGTGAGCGATCTTGCCGGTTGGATGCTCGCGGAGGCCACTGACGATCGCCGGCAGCACCCAGCCCAGCGCCTTCAGAGCGTCGATCTCGTGTTTTTCGTTTTCGAGTCCGTACCGTTCGAGCACGTCCCAGGCGACCCGGCCCTGCGGCTCGTCCATCCAAGCACCATCGCCCACCACGTCGAGCGGTAAGTCGCGCGCGCTCTTCAGGGCCGCCCTGACGATCATCGCCTCCACCCCCTCCGCGAGCGCATCGTAGGCGTGGAACGCGTCGTCGGCGATCGCTTCGCTCGCCGCCCGGCGCACTTCGTGGTCGGGATCGCGGGCGAACTCCCAGATGCGGGTCCACTGCTCTCTGTGCAGCTCTTCTTTCCCCTTCCGCGCCTTGTTGCGCTGGGCTCCGACTCCGCCGTCCGCGATCCCGGCGATCGCCGGGATCGCGTTGAGCTTGGTCCACCTCGTCGCCCCGGAGGCGTCCCTGACCCCCCTCAAGATCTCCCCTGAATAGTCCACGATGCATCCGGTAGCCGCGGTGATTTCGGCGGCGGTGGTCAACTTGGCAAGGGTGTAGTCCGGATCGAACCGCCCCTTCTCGGGGTCGAAGGCTTGTTCGGGATCGAGGCGTTCGCGCACACGAGCTAACGCCTCGTCGCGCCGAGACTCCGACTCCCCCTTCTCGACCAGGGACCGGAGGATTCTGCGGGTTGCGCCCTTCGCTCGCTCTTCGCCGTCGGATCCCCCCAACCGGCGCCCCAGTTCTAACGATCGAAGCGCTGCGAAGACGAGGGTCATGTTCGCGGTCATCCGCTCGGGATGGCGCGGGTCGAGCAGGTCGGCGACCCATTTGTCCTTCTCCTCGTTGGTGGCGGCGCAACCGCCCGACTCGTTGAACGCGGCCTCGAGGAAGCGGCCCGCCAGGAAGGCTTGGAGGATCCGGTGGCTGAAGTGGAGCCCGCCACCGGGATCGCGATCCAGCATGCGCAGCCGCTCGGCGGTGCTGACGACCTCGTGGGCGGAGACCCGCACCCGGGTGCCGGCGCGCAGACCGGCGCGATCATCGGCGTCGAGGAAGTCCTCGATCTTCTCGCGGACGGGACTCCCCTCACCATCGCCGGCGCTCGACCTCGCCTTCATCGCGACCGCCCTCATCTGCGCCAGCGCGGCTTCGGAGAGCGAATCGAGACAGCTTCTCCGCTCCCTCGCATCGATCCCGAGCCACCGGTGCACCGTCCCCTCGGCGACCCCTTCGTGAAAGCGCTCGAGCAGGCGATAGCGGACCCAGAGCGGATTCCATTCGCACGCGCCATCTGCCCGACTCCTCACCTTGCCCGCTTCCCCCTCGTCGACCAGGGCTTTGGCCGGCGCCAGCTCCTCGCAGCGCCCGGCGGCCACCAGGCGAGCCAGCAACTCGAGGTAGAAGGGCACCTCCGCAAGCCTTCCTTCCCTGATCCAGAGGTCGACGCTGCCCCTCACCTGCGGCCTGTCGATGGACTTGTGCGAGACCCCGGGCTGTTCGCGCGCGACGCGGAGGACGTGGCGCACGGCAGCGCCTTCGTCGAGGCTGTCGAGGCTTATCGCCGAGACCGCCAGGCCAGCCGGAATCCCGGCCGGCCTCGTGGTCACCACTGCGGGTATTTCCTCGCCGTCGAGCTCTTCGAGGGCCCTGCGCAGGAGGAAGCCCCGGTCCCCGTCCGCAGCGATGCGATCCAGGTCGTCGACCAGGACGACCAGCCGCCGGTGCGTCCGCAGCCACTGCCATAGCTCGTTGAGCCGGTCTTCGGAGTGAATGTGGCTGCGGGAGTGCTGTATGAAGCGGGCCTTCGCTTCGCCGACGATGGTCTCCGGCATCATCTCGCCCCAGAGGGAAACCACCACCGGGACCATCCCGATCCTCGCCAGCAGCTCGGCGACGCCGACCAGCGCCGTCGTCTTGCCCGCTCCCGGCTCGCCGACGACGAGCTGGGTGTCGCGCCGCGAGCGGTCGAGGATGCCCGGCAGCAGTTCGTCGTAGAGCTCGCGACGGGGAACGATGTGGGACGTTTCGTCGCGCGCCATCAGCTCCTCTTCGCGCTTGCGGGCGGTCGTCGGCAGCACGCGCCAGGGGTTGCGGAGGATTCGCCGACGAATCCTCCATGCATGCCACGGGAGGCGAATCAGGTCCCCCCAGATGGCGACGATCGCGCCCGTCAGCGTGGCGCCGAAGAAGGCGGCACGCACGCCCTCCGAGAGCCCGGAGCCGATGAAGGAAGGTCGCGCGAAGGCCACCACGGCGACCAGGGCCACGGCCAATACGGCGCCTATGGTCGGCGCGCCGACCGTGGGGCGCCGCGCCAGCTTCGCCCGCGCCACCAGCCAGCCCAGGCCCCGGTGGGGTGCGTCCCAAGCCCTGCGCCACCCTTCCAACTTGGCGCTTAACCGCTCGCGCTCGCGCGCGAACCGGTTCCTGAGCTTCCGTCGCCACGATCGCGAGCCGACACGCGCCTCCGCGACCCGAGCCGGGTGGTGCTTGCGGAGCTCTGTCAGGTGCCGCTCGGCCGCCTGCAGGTGAGCGGTGCCCTCATCTCCCTCAAATAGAGAAAAAAACCAACTAATCGACATTCTATATAGCACCCTATGCACAACCGCGCCGACATTGCAACTCGGGTGGAGAGCGTTGGTGTTGGCCCCGGTACCGGATACCGGTGTTTCACGCGTTAGGTGAAAAGCGTCGCGATCCCGTAGGCCGCCGCCCCAACCGCGGCCGAAGCGGGCACGGTCAGCAGCCAGGCGGTGACGATGTTGCCGGCGACCCCCCAGCGCACAGCGGAGAGCCGCTTCGCCGCACCGGCGCCCATCACCCCACCGCTGATCGCGTGGGTGGAGGAGATCGGGTAGCCAAGAAAGGTCGCGCCGAGAATCGCCGCCGCCCCCGCACCCTGGGCGGAGAAGCCCTGCGCCGCGTCCATCTTGATGATCCGGGACCCGGTGCCCCGCAATACCCGCCAGCCGCCGCTGTAGGTGCCGACGGCAAGCGCCGCGGCCGCGGAGAGCATCACCCAGAGGGGGGGATCGGCACCCTCGCCGAGGGTGCCGTTGGCGATCAGCGCCAGCGTGACCACGCCCATGGTCTTCTGCGCATCGTTGGCGCCGTGCCCCAGGGCCAGCAGGCCACCGGTGAAGGCCTGCCCGCGCCGGAAGGCCCGCGATACCTGGCCCGGCCGCTGCCGTCCCACGAGGCGGTAGACGACGACGATCAGGACGAGGGCGAGGAGGAACGCCGCGAGCGGAGCGAGCAGGGCCGGGATCAGGACCTTGTCGAGAACGCCGCGACCGAGCACCGCGTCGGTCCCGGCCGCTGCCACGGTCGCACCGAGGAGCCCGCCGATCAGCGCATGGGAGGAGCTCGAGGGGACGCCGAGGCGCCAGGTTCCGAGGTTCCAGGCGATCGCTCCGAGCAACCCGGCGAGCACGACCGTCGGCGTGATCGCGGCCGCGTCGACCACGTCTCCGGCGACCGTCGCCGCCACCGCGACCGAGACGAACGCCCCGGCGAAGTTGAGCAGCGCCGCCACCGCGATCGCCACCTGCGGGGTCGCCGCGTTGGTGGACACGGCGGTCGAGATCACGTCGAAGGTGTCGTGGAACCCGTTGGAGAAAGCGAACGCGAGGGCCGCGACCACGACCAGGACCATCGCCAAGTCGGAACTCATACCCTCGAGGGGCCAGGGCCTGTCCGGAAAACCGCGTGTGCGGCTGGCGAGCGCCGGACCAAGCGGGACAAGGACGCAGGGAGGCCGAATAGCAGCGCTATTTGGCCGACTGAGGACGCCGTACCGCGCAGTGTCCGCCGCCGCCAGACGTGCGTGGGGTTTTCCGGACAGGCCCTGGTCACGAGTTCTTAATCACTATGCCCTCGAGCGTTTGCGCGGCGGTCTCCGTCGCGTCTATCGCGTTCTCGAGCACCGCGAACATGTCCTTCCAGCGGATCACGACCATCGGATCGATCCCGTTGGAGAACAGCGAGGCGACGGCGTCGCGTGAGATCCTGTCGCCCTCGTTCTCGAGCCGGTGGATTTCGATCCAGTAGCGGTCGAGGTCCTTGAAGCCGCGCAGGTGCTTCAACCCCTCCGCCAGCTGCTCGCAGGCCCCGACCAGGACCTTGGTCAGTGCCTGCGCCTGCGCCATCGGCGCCTCGATCTTGTACAGCCCGAGGAAGTCCGCAGCCTCCTCGGTGTAGTCGACGATGTCGTCGACCTGCGTCGCCAGGCCGTAGATGTCCTCGCGGTCGATCGGCGTGACGAAGGTCGAGTTGAGGCGCTGGATGATGTCGTGGGTGATCCGGTCCCCCTCCTGCTCGGCCTTGAGGATCGCCCGGCCGAGGCCGCTGTCGTCGGGCCAGACGCCCATCATCTCGTCGAGCAGCTTCGCCGCCCGCAGGTTGTTCTGCCCAGCCTCGATGAACAGCTCGAAGAAGCCGTTGCCCTGCGGGATCAGGGAGAGGCGTGCCACCTGGCAATCCTATTCATACGGGCGGGCATTCCCGGATCAGCCAGCCGTGGCTGCGAGCTGCTCCGCGGCGCGCGCCGCGTGGCGCTCGCGCAGCTCTTCCTGGACGCTGCGGCGCTGCCCGTTTTCGGGCCCGAGCCGGGTCCAAGAGCCCTCGCCGTCCAGCTCCCAGGCGTTGGCGTTCTCGGCGAAGCAGCGCTCCAGCACGTCGAGCAGCTCCGCTTTCAGAGACAGGGTCCTCGACCGGCGTCACCAGCTCGACGCGGCTGTCGAGGTTGCGCGGCATCAGGTCGGCGGAGCCCATCAGCACCCGCGTCTCCTCGCCGCGCTGGAAGGCGTAGACGCGGGAGTGCTCGAGGAAGCGCCCGACGATCGAGACCACGCGGATGTTGTCGGAGACGCCGGGCACGCCCGGCCGCAGGCAGCAGATGCCGCGCACGTTGAGGTCGACCCGCACCCCCGCCTGCGACGCCTCGTACAGCGCCCGGATGCAGGCGGCGTCGACCAGCGAGTTCATCTTCAGCGCGATCCGCGCCTCCTCGCCGGCCCGGTGCGCCTCGACCGTGGTCTCGATCTCCTCGAGGATGCGGTCGCGCATCGTCGTCGGCGAGACCAGGACCTTGCGGTACTCGGCCGGCCGCCCGTACCCGGTGAGGAAGTTGAACATCTCGGCGACGTCGGCGCCGATCTCCTCGTCGGCGGTGAAGAGGCCGAAGTCGGTGTAGAGGCGGGCGGTCTTGGGGTGGTAGTTGCCGGTGCCGATGTGGACGTACTCGCGCACCCGGTCGCCCTCGCGGCGGGCGACGAGGATCGCCTTCACGTGCGTCTTCAGCCCCGGGATGCCGTAGACGACGTGGGCGCCGGACTCCTCCAGCGACTTGGCCCAGGCGATGTTGGCCTCCTCGTCGAAGCGGGCCTTCAGCTCGACCATGCAGACCGCCTGCTTGCCGCGTTCGGAGGCGCGGATCAGCGAGGGGACCAGGGGCGAGTCGTCGCTGGTCCGGTACACCGTCTGCTTGATCGCCAGCACGTCGGGGTCGGCGACCGCCTGCTCGACGAAGCGCTCGACCGAGGTGGCGAACGACTCGTAGGGATGGTGGACGAGGATGTCCTCGCTGCGGATCGCCGCGAAGATGTCGACCGGCTCGTCGTCCTCGCCCTGCAGGCGCGGCTGGGTCACGGGCGTCCAGGGCGAGTAGCGCAGCTCGGCATGGCCGGGGACGTCGGCGACCGCGGTGAGGTCGGCGAGGTCGATCAGGCCGTCGACGTCGTAGACCTCGCGGTCCTCGAGGCGCAGCGCGTCGATCAGCTGCTGGCGCAGCTTCGGGTTCATCCCGGCGGCGATCTCCAGCCGCACGACCTCGCCGAAGCGGCGGCGGCGGATCTCGTCCTGGACCGCCTGCAGCAGGTCGTCGGCCTCATCGGAGACGGTGAAGTCGGCGTCGCGGGTGACGCGGAAGTAGCCGTGGTCGACCACCTCGGTGCCGGGGAAGAGCACGTCGAGGTTGGCGGCGATCGCCTCCTCCAGCGGCACGAACGCCTTGCCGTCGTCCCCGACCGGCAGGAAGCGGCCGAGCAGCTCCTTCGGCACCTTGACGCGGGCGATGATCTCGGTGCCGCTGTCGGGGTCGCGCAGCAGCACGCCGAGGCTGAGCGAGAGGTTGGAGATGTAGGGGAAGGGCCGCCCGAGGCCGATCACCAGCGGCGTCAGCGCCGGGAAGACCTGCTCGTGGAAGCGCTCGTCGATCTCGCGCCGCTCCTCCGCGGTCGCCGAGCCGAGCGTGACGATGCGGACCCCGTGCTGCTCCAGCTCGGGACGCAACTTGCCCTCGAAGCAGCGGTGCAGGCGCCGGTCCAGCTCCAGGACCCGCGCCTGGATCGCGTCGATCTGCGCGCCTGGGGCGAGGCCGTCGGGGCCGCGAGCGTCGATCCCGGCGTCGAGCTGGTCGAACAGCCCCGCCACCCGGACCATGTAGAACTCGTCCAGGTTCGAGGCGTAGATCGCGCAGAAGCGAACCTGCTCCAGCAGCGGCACCTCCGGGTCCTCGGCCAGCTCGAGCACCCGCTGGTTGAAGTCGAGCCAGGAGAGCTCGCGGTTGAAGTAGAGAGCGGGATCGTCGATCCGCCAATCGTACTGGCGCGGGGACACCATCCCGCCAGGGCTCAGGCCACGCGGGCGGATGCTTGCCCGGCGCCCGAGCCGCTCGCGTCGAGGGCGCGGCCGTAGCCGGCCGCGAGCTGCTCGAGGGCCTGCTCCCAGGAGCGGCCGCGCGCTGCGCGGACGGCGGAGGCGCCGAGGTGACGGCGCAGCAGCGGCGAGGCGGCAAGCTGCAGGACGGTGCCGGCGATGTGATCGGCGTCGGCCTGGCAGAGCATCCCGGTGTGGCGGTTCTCGACCAGCGAAGCCGGCCCGCCTTCGGCGACGGCGACGACGGGCACGCCGCTGGCGCCGGCCTCCAGCACCACCTGGCCGTAGGTGTCGGTGGTCGAGCAGAAGAGGAAGATGTCGGCGCTGGCGTAAGCGCGCGCCAGGTCCTCACCCTCCAGCCAGCCGAGGAAGGTCGCATGCTCGCCGAGGCGCGCCCGCAGCTCGGCCTCCTCGGGCCCGCCGCCGGCGAGCAGGAGGTGCAGGCGGGGATCGGAGCGGTGTGCGCGCAGGAAGCTCTCGGCAAGCAGGTCGACGCCCTTCTCGCGCGTGAGCCGGCCGGCGTAGAGGACCTTGACCTCCCCCGGATAGTCCCCCCGCGCGGCCTTGCCCGGATCGAAGCGGGAGACGTTGACCCCGCGCTCCCAGCGCCCGAGCCGGTCCGGGGGAATGTCGAGATCGAGCAGCGAGCGGTCCGCGGCCGGGCTCGGCGAAAGGACCAGCGAGGGAGCGCGGTAGAAGGCGCCGAGGGCCATCTGCGCCATCGACTCGAGCCGGTCGTCGCCGCTGCGCATGCCCGCGTAGGTGGCCAGCTCTGTGTGGTAGCTGGCGATCAGCGGCGTTCCCGCGATCCGGCTGAGCAGCGTGGCGGCGACTCCCGCCGGGCCGGGGGCGGTGACGTGGACCGCGTCGTAGCGCCCCTCGGCGAGCGTTTCGACCAGGCCGGGGAGGCCGGGGACGCCAAGGCTCATCCCGGCGTAGAAGGGGACCTCGAGCTCGGCTGCGGCCGGCAGCCGCCGGTCGACGCCGGGGTCGGTGCCCACCACCTCGATCTCGAAGCCGGGCACACCCAGCTCGCGGATCTTCTCGATCGTCGCGGTGACGCCGTGCATGGCCCCGATCCCGTCGGCGATCAGCGCCACGCGACGGGGCTCGCCGGGGCGGGGGGCGAGCTTCGCCTTCTCGGCGCCGAGGAAGGCCGTTGCGGGTGCGTAGGGAACCGCCGGCACCAGCGCCTCGAAGAGGCCCGCGAAGGCGGCTCCGACGTCGCCGCGCGCAGTCGCCGCGGAGCCGTCGGCGATCGCGGCGCGCAGGCGCCGCTCGTGGGTGCGGCGGGCGCGGCGGTAGAGATCGGCGTGGGAGAAGTCGTCCTCCTGCAGATAGGCGAGCAGCTCGCGGCCGCGCAGGTCGAGGTTGACCGAGCGCAGCCAGGCCTCGAGCAGGGCGCGGGCATCGCCGGGGCCGATGTCGGCGGCGACCTTGCCCTCGCGCTCGGCCCCCTCGCCGATCGTTCGCTGCGCGATCTTCAGCACCGCCACCGGATCAACCGTTCCGGTGCGCTTTATGTCGCCATGGGTGGCATAAAGCGCACCGGAAGCGGGGAGTTCGAGGGCGCGGGTCGCGAGGGCGATCGCGGCGTGCGCCCACTTGGCGGCGCTGCCCTGCTCGCCGCCGGCCACCGCGCTGCCCTCGCGCACCAGCCGCAGAAACTCTTCCGGCGTGGCGGCCGCGGGCGCCTCGGTGAAGGTGCGGCCGATGTCCACGCCGGCGTGGTCGTCGGAACCGCCGATGCCGGTGCCCCCGCGGGTCTCGGTGTAGATCGCGGCGGGCATGTTCAACTCCGCCGCGCGAGACCCGTTGCGAACCTCCCAGATCGGGAAGAGCTCGGCGAGGCGGCGGCGATGCCGGGGGGTGAGCGGCGCGGCGACGCTGTAGAACGGGTGCGCGAGCGCGCAGACGATCTCGTTGTCGTGAAGGTATGCGGCGCAGGCCTCTACGTCGCCGGCGTGTGCCTGCAGCCACTCATGGTCTCCGGGAGTGATCCCGTAACAGAGGATGTGAACCGCCTGGGGCTCGCCGGCAAAGCGCGCGGTCAGCTCCTCGGAGACGAAGCAGTCGGGACGGTCGGCCAACTCGAGGCAACCGTCGATCGTGTCGTGGTCGGTGATCGTGACGAAATCCATCCCCCGCCGCTTGGCCAGCTCGTAGACCTCCTGCGGAGGCGTTGCGCACTCGGGCAATCCAAGCGAGCGCTGAACTCCCAGCCGCGAGAACTGCGAGGCGGTGGAATGGCAATGCATGTCTACACGGGAAGCCATCGGTGTCTCCCTCTTTAGATCGTTCTGTCACCTCCAGGGTTCGTCATCTGCAGGCAAAAGATGTGAACGGCCGGCCAACACGAGGTGAACATCCGGTGACCCAGGGACGAGTTCCGTATTGACCGTCATATAGACGGCGAATGCAGCTCGGGTGGCTAGAGGGCGGACCGCAGGGCGGCCCAGGTGCCCCTGCTGGTCTCGGCCTGCCAGAGTGCGACGAAGTCGTGGAAGAGACGCTGGCGGCGCTCGCGCAGGATCGTGGCCAGAGACTCGATGCCCTCGACCTCGGCCAGCATCAGGTCACAGTCGTGCAGGTCGCCGAGGACCGACTGGAGCTGCTTGGCCCCCCGGCGCGCCGCGCCTGCCTCCTCGCCCAGGCAGGGACCGAGAATCTCGAGCAGGTAGCGCAGCCGCTTCGCGGCGATCCGCATGTCGTGCTGCGCGGTCGCGGCATCGGGGGCCAGGGCCTTTTCGGCGAAGGCGCGCAGCTCGTCGAGCCTCACCTCGACGATGCGCGACGCGTTCGGGCGCAGCGGGGCGCGGGGATCGAGCCCCTCGACCTTGCGCGCCTTCACCTCTCCGCCCTCTCCACGAGCTTGGCGAGGCGGCGGCGCAGCTTCCTCAGCCGCTTGGCGGCGACGAACGGCACCAGCGCATCGTTGGCTTGCAGCTGCCTGGCCCGCAGTTCCTCGACCAGGCTCGCCAGCGCCTCCCGGTCCTCGCTCGCAACGTCGCCGGCAAAGCCCTCCAGCAGCTCGGTTTCGACGTCGAGGTCGCGCCGCGCTCCGAGCGCGTCGGCGAGCGCCTTCACCCGCTTCAGCGCCTTGCGCCAGCGCTTGCGGGGAAAGCAGGGCTCGAAGACCTCCAGCGCCGCCCGCAGGCGGCGGGTCGCCACCCGCATGTCGTGGACCCGCTCGGGATCGTCGAGGTCGAGCACGCCCTCGGCCTGCGCGAAGACCTCGTCGGCGCGGACCTCGACCACCCGCGCGGCGGCCGCACCGAACGGCGCCTCGCAATCGAGCTCGACGTTGCGCGCGCGTGTCACGGGCCTGAGGCTAGTGGACGAGCGGGCTCGGCTCCTAGGCTGCTAGGCGCAGCCGCGGGCCGTTGATGCTGCCGTTGAGCATGTCGAGGATGACGCCCTCGCGCAGGCCCCCCTTGCCGATCTGCAGCGGCTGGCCGAGCAGCTCGGAGACCTTCTCCAGCAGCAGCACCCCGGTGGCGAGGATGCGAACCCGTTCGGGGTCGAGCTCGAAGCGGCGGGCGACCTCGGCCGCCGGGTCGCCGCAGAGGACGCGGATGCTCCGCTCCAGGGTCTCGTACTCGAGCACGGCGCCGACCAGGCGCCGCAGCGAAGTGGCGCTGCCGCCGACCGCGACCGCCTGGACCGGGTGCTCGATCTCGACCCCGGCGAAGAGGTCGTCGATGCGGTCGCGGACCTTGCGGATCTCGGCCGCCGACGGGGGGTCGGAGGAGATCAGCTCATCCGCGAGGACTCCCGACCCGACCTGCCACGAGCGGACCTCTTCGGCTCCGCCCGGGACCTTGCCCAGGATCACCTCGGTCGATCCGCCGCCGACGTCGACCACCCCGACCCTCCCCGCAACCGGATGCCCGAGGGTCTTGGTGGCGCCGATGAAGGCGAGCCGCCCCTCCTCCTCCTCGCTGAGGATCTCAACCGGGATCCCGGCCGCCTCGCCGATCGCAGCCGCCGCCTCCTCGCCATTGGAGGCTTCGCGAACGGCGGCGGTGGCAACCGCCCGTATCTCCTCGGCGCCGAGCTCGCGCGCCAGTCGCACCTGCGTAGAGACCACATTCCCGACCTCGCCGACCTTCTCCGCCAGGATCGCCCCGTCGGAGTCGAGCGCCTTGTTGATCCGCGTATAGGCCCGCTGCTCCATCACCTTCTTCAGCTGCCCGTCCGCCGGCTCCGCCACGAGCACGCGCGTCGTATTCGACCCAATATCTATGGCGGCGCAGAGCGTCACAGGCGTCTCTCGCATGTTCCCAAACCCATCGGATCTCAACCGCGGCTCACCCATCTGTCCAGCCAAGGCGTCCTGCCGGGCTGCGCCCCGCGGAGCGGCGTCCTCACTCCACGCGCGCCGAGAAGGCCGGGCGCCGCTCCCCGCGGCTTGTACTTTTCCGCCCTCGACCCCTCAACGGCCACCGCCCTGCCTGCATGCGGAAAAGTTGAGCGGGGAGTGGCGCCCGGCCTTCTCGGCTACGGCGTCGGATGCGAAGCGTCCTCGAACTCCCGAAACAGCCCGGTGACGATGAAGGCGACCTGCTCGCCGATGTCGACCGCGTTGTCCCCGATACGCTCGATCGCCCGCGCCGCCAGCAGCATCGTCATCGCCCACTCGCGCCGGTCGGCGTCGTCGCCGATCTCCAGGGCGAGGCGGAAGCACTCCCGGTTGAGGTTGTCGACGACGTCGTCGCGGCGGACCAGATCGCGGGCCATCTCCACGTTGCGCTCCTCGAAGGCCCGCTTGGCCTGGGTGATCAAGGTGCGGGTCTGGCTGCCCATCGAGAGGATCAGCTTCACCATCTCCGGATCGGCCGGCGGCTCGTTGCCGGTCAGCGGGATCACCTTGCAGATGTTCACGCACTGGTCGCCCATCCGCTCGACGTTCTTCAACACGTGCAGGAGAGCCGAGATCAGCCGCAGGTCGGTTGCCACCGGCGACTGCCTCGCCAGCAGCGCGATCAGGCTCTGGTGCACCTCCAGGTAGCGGCCGTCGATTCGGTCGTCGTCGGCGACCACGAGCTGGGCCAACTCGACGTCCTGGTGCTCGACCGCCTCCAGGGTTCGCTCGAGCGCGTCGCTGACCAGGTCGAGGCCGCCGAGGGCGCTCGCCTCCAGCCGCTCCAGCTCTTCCTGGTAGTGGATCCTTGTTTCGACCGCCACGCCCGTCACCCGACCTTGCCGGAGACGTAGTCCTCCGTTCGCCGGTCGGCGGGGTTGGTGAAGATCCTTTCCGTCTCGTCGTACTCGACCAGGCGGCCCCAGCGGTTCTCCTCGTCGGCGTCGAGCTCGACCATGAGGAAGGCGGTGCGATCGGAGACGCGCGCCGCCTGCTGCATGTTGTGGGTGACGATCACGATCGAGAACTCCTCCTTCAGCTCGATCATCAGGTCCTCGATCTTGCCGGTCGAGATCGGGTCGAGCGCCGAGCAGGGCTCGTCCATCAGGATCGTGTCGGGCTGGACCGCGATGCAGCGCGCTATGCAGAGCCGCTGCTGCTGCCCGCCGGAAAGGCCGAAGGCGTTGCTCTCCAGCCGGTCCTTGACCTCCTCCCAGAGCGCGGCGCCGCGCAGGGCTTCCTCCACCGTCGCGTCGAGGTCGTCCTTGCGGCCGAGGATGCGCGGCCCGAAGGCGACGTTGTCGTAGATCGACTTGGGGAAGGGGTTCGGCTTCTGGAAGACCATCCCGATCAGCTTGCGCACCTGGACCGGGTCGACCTCCGGGCCGTAGAGGTCCTCGCCGTGGTAGAGCAGCTCGCCTCGCACCTCCGCCGCTGGGATCAGGTCGTTCATCCGGTTGAGGCAGCGCAGCAGGGTGCTCTTGCCGCAACCCGACGGACCGATCAGGGCGGTCACGTCGTTGCGGTGGACGTCCATCGTGATCCCCTTGACCGCGGAGACGCCGCCGTAGAGGACCTCGACGCCGCTCATCTCGAAGACCTTTTCCCGCGTGCCGGCGGCGGCCCGCTGGAACTCCTCCGGCCGCACGGCGATCGCGGCGCGCTCCGCCGCCGCCTCGCGGGCTTCGCGGCCGGTACCGGCTCTGCTCTCGTCCTGCGCCATCTTCCCGCTCACCCTAACCCACCTACCATCTCTGCTCGTAACGATTTCGTAGCCAAATCGCAAACGAGTTCATGATCAGCAGGACGATCAGCAGGACGATGATCCCGGCGAAGGCAAGCTCCTGGAACGCCTCCTGGGGGCGCACCGCGTAGTTGAAGATCTGCACCGGCATCGCCGAGTAGCCGTCGGGCGAGAACGGGGTCGGGTCGAAGGTGACGAAGACGGTTGCGCCGACGAGCAGCAGCGGCGCCGTCTCCCCCAGCGCCCGCGAGACGGCGAGGATGACGCCGGTGGCGATCCCCGGGATCGAGGCCGGCAGCACCTGGCGGCGGATCGTCTGCCACTGGGTGGCGCCGAGCGCAAGCGAGCCCTGCCGGATCGAGTCCGGCACCGCCTTGATCGCCTCGCGGGAGACGATGATCACCATCGGCAGCACCAGCAGCGCCAGGGTCAGCGAGCCGGCGGCGAGGATGAAGCCGAGGTCGAGCGGGCCGCGGACGATGAAGGCGAGGCCGAGGATGCCGTAGATGATCGAGGGCACGGCCGCCAGGTTCTGGATGTTGACCTCGATCAGCCGGTTCCACCAGCGGGTCTTGTCGGCGTACTCCTCGAGGTAGATCGCCGCCCCGATCCCGACCGGCACGACGAAGACGATGACGCCGGCGATCAGCTCCAGCGAGCCGATGATCGCCGGCCGGAACCCCGCTTTCTCCGGGAAGATCGTCGAGGGGGGGTTGGTGAAGAGGTCCGTGCTCAGCGCCGGGGCGCCTTCGACGAAGGCCTGGACCAGCAGGGCGAGGAGCCCGGCGAGGGCGATCAGGACGGCGAGCAGGAGCAGCCCCGCGAAGGCGGCGTTGCGAATCACGTCGCGGCGTGGCTGGTCGCGCAGCATCGCCGCCGTGCTGGCGCGGGCGCCGGCGATCGCCAGGCGGTTGCGAGGCGCCTGCGCCCCCGGCCCATCCGTCACTCGTACACCTCGCGGTAGCGGCGCGCCAGCCTGATGCTGATCGCGTTCATCGCCAGGGTGAGGACGAAGAGGACGGCGCCGACCGCGAAGACCGACTTGTAGTCGAGCGAGCCGGTGGAGATGTCGCCCGTCGCCGTGGTGGCGATGTAGGCGGTCATCGTCTGGATCGATTCGACCGGGTTGAGGGTGAAGTTCGGGGTCGAGCCGGCGGCGATGAGGACGATCATCGTCTCGCCGAGGGCGCGCGAGATCGCCAGCACCACCGAGGCGACGATGCCCGAGAGCGCCGCCGGGAAGATCACCCTCACCGCCACCTTGGCCCTGGTCGCGCCGAGCGCGTAGGCGCCCTCGTGCAAGCCGCGGGGCACCGCGGACATCGCATCGTCGGAGATCGAGGCGATGATAGGCACCACCATCAGGCCGAGGCCGAGGCTGGCGGCAAGGGCCATGAACGGCTTGCCGGCCGCGCCGCCGAGGAGCTCGCCGGGCCAGAGCGGCTGGATGATCTCGGGCAGGATGAAGGTGAGCGCGAAGATGCCGATCGCCACCGTGGGGATGCCGGCAAGGATCTCGAGCACCGGCTTGATCGTCTTGCGCACCCGAGGGCTGGCGTACTCACTGAGGTAGACGGCGGTGCCGAGGCCGATCGGGATCGCGAACAGCATCGCCCAGAGGGTCACGTTGAGGGTGCCGGCGACGATCCCGAGCACGCCGAAGCTGGGCGGCTCAAACTGCGGCGTCCAGTCGATCCCGAAGAAGAACTCCTTGGCCGGGACGATCTCGAAGAAGCCGATCGTCGGCCCGAGAAGAGAGAAGACGATCGCGGTCGTGGTGAGGACGGAGAGGACGCCGCAGGCGGCGAGAAGGCCCTTGATGGCCTTCTCGCCGTAGCGAGGACCGGGAGCCCGGAGCCGGCGGGGCGGTCCCCCCGCCGGCCCGCCGGTAGCCGCCCTCGCCTCCACCGCGGCTCGCTCCTGCTCCCTATTCGGTCAGCTTGGCGGTCGCGTCCTTCGACGCTTCCAGCTGCTCTTCGGTGAGCGAGATGAAGCCGACCGCTTCGGCGATTTCGTTGACGTTGTCGAGGTAGTAGTCGACGAACGCCTTCACCTCGGGCTTTTCCAGCGCTTCGCCGCTCGGGTAGATGAAGAGCGGCCGGCTGAGCGGCACGTATTCGTCGTTCTGGGCGGTTTCCGCCGAGGGGGCGACGCAGCCTTTGCCGCCGTCGACTTCGAGCGCCTTCAGCTTGCCTTCGTTCTCCTGGTAGTAGGAGTAGCCGAAGTAGCCCATGCCGCCGGGAGCGCCCTCGACGCCGGTGACGGTGGCGTTGTCGTTCTCACCGACGTTGTTGTAGTCCTTGCGCGAGACGCCCTCTTCACCGTTGATTTCTTCGGTGAAGTAGTCGAACGTGCCGGAATCGGTACCGGGGCCGAAGAGCGCCAGCTCCTCGTCGAATTCCTCTTGCAGGCCGGGGATCTGGTCCCAGTTGTCGAGCTTGGAGTCGGCGCCCCAGACGGCGCCCAGCTGATCGACGGTGAGGCAGTTGACCGGGTTCTCGGGGTTGACGACGACGGTGAGGGCGTCGGTCGCAACCCGCACCTCCTCGTAGGAGATCCCCTGCTTCTCGCAGGCTTCGACCTCTTCGGGCTCGATCGCGCGGGAGGCATCGGAGATCGATGTCTCGCCGGCGCAGAACTTTTCGAAGCCGCCGCCGGTGCCGGATGTCCCGACCGTCACCCTGACGCCGGAGTTCTCGGCTTCGAACTGCTCGGCAACGGCCTCGGTGAGAGGCGCCACGGTGCTCGAACCGTCGATGCGAATCGACCCGGAAAGGTCGCCGCCTCCGCTCGTGCTTTCGTCGTCGCTGCCGCAGGCCGCGACCCCGACCGCCAGGACGGCAGCAGAGGCGAGGACCACGAGCAATCTAGAGCTAATCACTCTGTCTCCTATCTCGTTGTTCACTCCGGTTGACGGCCCTGCGGCCGCGCTGACAGAGCCACATTCTCAGCGGCCCCCGGGCAGCTTGTTACTTGCCTGTGTCGGGGATGTAAAAAAGATGTAAAAGAGCGGCAGGCTCGGGATCAAGTGCCGGCCTCGATCGCTTCGACGGCCGGCTCGATCTCCTTCGCCAGCGAGGCAGGCAACGGGGCCGAGCCGGTGCTTTCCGCCGCCGCTTTCTGGCCCGCGGGGCCGATCGCGTATTCCAGGTATCCCCTGGCGATCGCCGCTTCCTCCGCAGACTCGTACGCAGTGCAGGCGATCAGGTAGGAGACCAGCGCGATCGGGTAGGTGCCCTCGGCTTCGGTCTCTCGATCGAGCTCGAAGGGGAACATGTAGGGAGACCTGGCGATGGCCTTGTCTTCGGAAGACTCCTCGAGGAGCTTCGCCGTCGCTTCGCGGGTCGGCTCCACGTACTCCTTGCCGACCTCGATCTTGGCGACGCCGAGCTTGCCCCCCTGGACCGCGTCGGCGTAGCCGATCGCGCCGTCTGCGGAGCTGACCGCATCGACCATGCCGGAGGCGCCCCGCGCGACCTCGCCGCCCTCTACCGGCCAGTCGCCGCTGGCCCCGTATGTCCAGGCACTGGGAACGACCTCGGAGAGGTACTCGGTGAAGCTCTCCGTCGCTCCCGACTCGTCGGAGCGGTTGACCGGGGCGATGCGGGTGTCCGGCAGCTCGACTCCGGGGTTGTCGGCTGCGATCGCTTCGTCGTCCCAGGTGGTGATTTCCTGGCTGAAGATCTTCGCCAGGGTTTGCGGGTCGAGCTGCAGCGACTCGACCCCTTCGAGGTTGTAGACGATCGAGATCGGCGAGACGTAAGCCGGGATCTCGATCAGCTGGCCGGGCAAGCAGCGCTTGGCCGCCTTTTCCAGCTCTCCCCCTCTTCTTCGAGCGCGGCGTCGCTGCCGGCATACGCCGTGCCGCCGGCGATGAACTGCTCTCGCCCGCCGGCCGAGCCGACGGGGTCGTAGGAGACCGCCGCGTCCGCGTCTTCGTTCTCGAACCCGACGATCCAGGCTTCCTGGGCAGCCACTTGAGACGTGGCGCCCGCCCCGGCGATCTGCCCGGAGAGGCTCCCCGGGGAACCACCCTCTTCCCCGTCGCCGCAGGCGGCCACCCCGACGGCCAGGGAGACCAGGGAGGCGACGATTGCCAGCCATCTTGAGGAACTCACGCAACTCCTTCTGTCGTTTGGCACGGGAGCGGGCCCGACGCCCGGCTCACGACTCACGCTTTCAGCGACCCTCGGGCAGCTTGTTACTTGCCTGTATCGAGGATGTAAAAAGACGTAAAACGCGACCCGGCGACCGCCTGCCTTACTTGGCAGCCGCAAAGACCCTCTTGCTGAGCGAAGGCGGCAAGAAGGCGGACCCGACCGCTTCCGCCGAGGCTTCCTGCCCCTGGCGGCTGACGACATAGTTGACGTATGCGTTCACGGCGGCGGTTTCGCGGTCCGAGTCGTACGCGGTGCAGGCGATCAGGTAGGAGACCAGGACGAGCGGGTACGCCCTGGCCGGCGGCTTCTTGCGCACCTCGATCGGGATCATCCTGGGCCCCTTGCTGAGCTCCGTGTCAACGCGCGCTCCCTGGAGCCTCAGCGTGGTGACGAGCGTGTTCGGTTCGAAAAATACACCGCCCGCAGCGAGGATCCTGGTTACCCCGAAGAGCTGCCCAACGTGGCTGAAGTCGGCATAGCCGATCGAGCCCCGCTTGCCGCCGACCGCCTGGGCCGCCGTGGTTGCGTCGCGCGTGGTCGCGCTTTCCGGGATGGGCCAGTCGTCGCTTGCTCCGTAGTCCCAGGCACCAGGCGCACCTTCGGCCAGGTAGGCGGTGAGCTGCGCCGTCATCTCCGGCTCCTTGGAAAAGCCGACCGGGGTAATGGGGAGCTTGGGCGGGAACCCGATCGGACCGATGGTCGGGTTTTCCCGTTTGACCGTGGGGTCGTCCCAGCGGGTGATCTCTCCGTCGAAGATCTTCGCCAACGTCTGCGGCGATAGCGCCATCGCCGTCAATTTGAGGTTGACGAAGATGGTTATCGCCGAAATGTAGGCGGGAAGCTCGATCAGTTCGCCTGGGCGACAACGGTCGAGCGCTTCGGAGAGCTCCTTGCCTTCGAGCGGCGTGTCGCTGCCGGCAAACGCTGCCTCCCCGTCGATGAACCGCCGGCGCCCCTCCTCCGAGCCGATCGCGTCGTAGGAGATCGGCGGATACGCGCCGGCAGGGGCGAATTCCTTGGCCCAGAATTCCTGCGCCAGCTCCTGGGCTGCAGAGCCGGCGCCCAGGACAGTGCCGTCGGCGGCGGATGTTTCCCCGCTTTCCGACGTGTCGCCCCCGTTCGCGCTGCCGCCACACGCTGCCACTCCCGCTGCCAGCACCGTGGCCGAGAGGAGGGCCGCCAGCATCCTTGCTTTTAATAGCTTGAAGATTCGCGAACGATATAAGAAATCTAGTTCGCTTTGCGGCGCGAGCTCACCCGTCCGGCGAGAACCGGTAGCCGATGCCGCTGTGGGTGTGGATCAGGCGCTGGCCGGGCAGCGCTTCGCTCAGCTTGGACCGCAGGCGGCTGACGTAGACGTCGACCGAGCGGTCGTCGTTGCGCGGCTCGCGCCCCCAAACCTCGGCATAGAGCTCCTCCCGGGTGAGGATGCGCTGGGGATGCGCCGCCAGCGTCGTCAGCAGCTGCAGCTCGCGCATGGTCAGGCTGAGGGGCCGCCCGTCGACCAACGCCGCGTGCTCCTCGGGACGAATCTCCAGCATCCCGAGCAAAGATCGTCGCCGCGGGCGCGAGCGCGGTTACGCGGGCGTAAAGCTGCTGTGAACTACTTGTGAATCCGCGGCGCCGTGTGCGGCCCCGACGGCCTCCCTCTCGGGCGCCTCCGGCTCGGCCCCTCCGACCGGCTCGGGATCGAAGCGGTAGCCGACGCCGAAGTGGGTGTGGATGTAGCTCCACCCGGGCGAGCGCTTCTCCAGCTTCTGGCGCAGCTTGCGGATGAAGACATCGACCGAGCGATCGCCGTGGGCCATCGCGTAGCCCCAGACGCGCTGGTAGATCGACTCACGCTCGAGGACCTGCCCTTTGGCGTCGGCGAGGAGCTGGAGCAGCTCGAACTCGCGCCGGGTGAGGTCGAGGCTGCCGTCGCCGACGAAGGCCTGGAACTGGTCGGCGCGAATCTCCAGCTCGCCGGCGACCAGCGGTCCGGCCTCGATCCCGGTGCGGCTGCGGCGGCGCCGGCGCGAGACCGCCTCGATCCGCGCCATCACCTCCTCGGGATGGCAGGGCTTGCCGACCCAGTCGTCGACGCCGAGCCGCAGGCCGCGCACGCGCTGGGCCACGGTGGAGCGGCCGGCGCAGACGATCACGCCGAGGTCCGGAAGCATCCCACAGACCCGCTCCAGGTAGCCCCAGGCTTCGTCGCCCAGGACCGAGAGGTCGAGCAGCAGCGCGTTGAGCTTCATCGCCACCAGCTCCTCGGGCGGGATCGCACTGGTCAGGACCCGCTGCTGCCAGCCGGCGGCCTCGGTGCGCTTCGAGAGGACGGTGACGAAGCCGCTGTCGTCGTCGATTACCGCAAGCCGGATGGTCTGCTGTGAGTTCAAGTGGCGGACGCCGTTGCTGACGAAGCTCTGCCCATGCGCTTCAACGGCAGGATTGTAAGCGGCCGGGACGACGGCCGCGGGTCGATAAACCCTGCGTTCACAGGAATTTCACAGGTCAAAGCACCTAATTTGCGGGAAAACGGCCTGATGAGCCCGATCGGCTTTTCTCTGGATGTTCACCGCGAGAGGCGATCTCCCCAGCAGACTTGTCCTCACGAGACTCCTCTCTCGTCACCGCGAACGGCCCACTGCCCCGGGCCGTTCGCCTTTTCTGGACCACTAGTAGTGGTCCACTAGCCGATCGCCCCGGTCCCCGCCAGCGCCAGAATCAGCACGCCCAGGGCGATGCGATAGACGACGAAGACCTCCATCGTGTGGGTGCTGAGGTAGCGGAGCAGCCAGGCGATCGCCAGGTAGCCGGAGACGAAGGCGACGAGCGTGGCGACGGCTGTCGCGCTGGCCGAGGCGCCGCCGTCCCCGCCGATCTTGCGCAGCTCGAAGAGGCCGCTCAGGACCACCGCCGGCACCGAGAGCAGGAACGAGTAGCGGGCGGCGGCGACCCGGTCGAAGCCGCGAAACAGGCCGGCCGAGATCGTCGCGCCCGAGCGCGAGACGCCGGGGATGAGGGCAAGCGACTGGGCCATGCCGATGAACAGCCCGTCGCGGCCGTTCATCCCGGTCAGAGATCGCTGCCGGGTGCCGACCCGCTCGGCGAGGACCATGACGAAGGAGAAGAGGATGAGCGCCGAGCCGATCAGGTAGAGGCTGCGCGCGCCGGACTCGATCTGATCCCTGAAGGCGAAGCCGAAGATCGAGATCGGAATCGTGCCCCCGACGATGAACCAGCCCAGCCTCGCCTCCTGGCTTGCCTGCCGGATCGGCACCCGCAGCTCGCGCAGCCACGCCACCGCGATTCGCCAGAGGTCGGCGCGGAAGTAGATCAGGACCGCGGCCATCGTCCCGAGCTGGATCACGGCGGTGAATTCGGCCCCGGGATCGGGCCAGCCGAGCAGCGCCGGCACGATTCGCAGGTGCCCACTGGAGGAGATCGGCAGGAACTCGGTCAGCCCCTGCACGAGGCCGAGGACGATGGCCTCGAGGGTGCTCATGGGCGCGCATCCTATGCCAGTGCCTCAGGGCGGAACGAAGCAGGTCGGCGCCGCCGCGGTGCGCTAGATTCCCGGGCGTGAAGGCTCCCTCGCGCCGAACGGGAATCGCAGCCGCGCTCTGCGCCGCGCCGCTCTCGATGCTGCTGGCGGCGCCGGTGGCGCTAGCCGAGAACGGCGTCGGCCTGGCCGGGCCGACCACCGACAAGACCGTCACCTTCTTCTGCTTCGGCGTGATCGCCTTCTTCGCGATCCTCGTGATCGTGCTGTCCCTGGTCCAGGGGCGCCTTGAGAAGCGAAAAGAGCGTCGTAGGTACGACCTCGAGCGTTACGGCTGAGCCGGCTCAGTCGAGCCTGAAGCCGCTCAACAGGCGTTTCTCGGTCTCGCCCTCGATCTTGGCGAGGACTTCGACCCTGCCCTCCAGCGGGGTGTCGCGGATCTTCGTCGCCAGCAGGTCGTCGACCTGGAAGATCCCGGCCGAGTTGTTGAGCTCGATCTCGATCCGCAGGGGTCGCTCCTCCCCCGCCTCGATCCTCACCTCGTCGATGGCCGCGGCCGAGATCGAGTGAATCCCCTCCTGCCCGGCTTCCAGCGGGATCCGGGTGCGGCCCTGCGCCATGTCGAGGGCGTCGGCGACCCTGACCACACCCGCCTCCAGCGTGTAGGGCTCGCCGCGGCGGCGGTGGCCGATGATCGCGTGCAGGATCTCCGCGGCGACGACCGTCCGCTCCGGCTCGCGGTAGGAGCCCTCGAGCAGCCGCTCGAGCGCACCGCTGGCGAGGAAGAGGCTGTAGGCCTCGTGGTCGGCGCGGTGTATCGACATGCCGACGTCGTGCAGCAGGGCGCCGCCGGCGACGACCACCTCGGCATCGCGCGGCGACATCCCGTGGTCGGCGACCATCGCCGGCTCGACCCCCGCCCTGACCAGCAGCCGCAGCAACCGCAGGGCGATGTTGAGCACGATCTGGGTGTGCACCCACGAGTGGTCCGACATCCCCAGCCGCTCGGCGTGGACCTGGGCCATGTACCACCAGGCCCGCACCTGCTCGTCGCCGTTGACTGCGTCGAGGAAAGTCTCGAGCTTGCGGTTGCCGCGCGTCGGGGCCCTTACCTTGGCCTCGGCAATCGCCTCACGGGGAGGCTTTCGAGTCGGGCCTTTCGGATCCGGAGTGGGAACGGCCTCGCTCATTTGGGGTGATCGTAGGGGAAGGGTCGGGCACCCCTCTCCGCTCAACTTTTTCGGTGGCGAGGGGATTCCAGCTTGGCCGATCAGCCGCAGATGGGCCAGGGGCTGGAGCCCGAAGCGGCGTAGAGGAGAGCTGCGCGGTAGTCCTGCTCCTGCTCGGGGGCTTGAGCTGGGTCGCCGGAGCCGCCGACGGATGCCCAGGTTTCGAAGGAGAACTGGTACTTGCCTCGGTAGGTGCCGTCAGAAGAGACAGCGGAGGGGTTGCCGCCGGACTCGCAGGCGGCGATTGCGTCGAGGGTGGACTGCGAGACGCCACCGGGGAGGCTGGCGTAGAGCTCACGTCGTTCGCGGCGAGCTTCGGCGCGGCGCTTGGCTTCCATGCGCTTGACGGTGGTGCGGATCGTCTTGTGGAAGCGGGCGACCGGGCGCTGCAGGGCGCCGAGCTTGGCGGGCACCGCGTCGGCTACGCCGATCCGTGGCGACGAACGGTCGCCGCCGGTCGCCGCCAGGGCGGCCGCCGGAAAGGCGATGCAGGCGATCAGGACAGGGATGAAATATGTGCGTTTTGTGAGCAAGCGCGGAACCGTGACGGGGTTCCGTCTCGCGCAACGTGATCGAGATCACAGACACCTGTCTGCAAGTGACCATCGGCACTTGCTGGGCACGGGAAGCGGCCCGGCGGTGGCTCTGGTTGAAACGAAAAGTGCAGGTTTCGGGGTATTTCCCGGACGGCCATGTGGCAAAGAACCGATGACCGAGCCCCCTCGATGTGAATTGATCCAGCCACTGACATTTGCGCGGGAGGCCCAGCGGCCGAGCGCCACATACACGAGATAGGGGCGGAAGATGAGGATTCCGATGCTGAGAGTATTGGCGCTGCTGGCCTTGGTCGCCATGGCGGCGGTCGCGAGCGGCGGCTGCGGTGGTAGCGACGAGACCACGACGGTGGCAACCGAGGCCGAGGAGACCGCGGCCGACACGGCGGCCGGAACGGGCGCAGCCGACGGCAAGACGGTCGAAATCAAGATGGGCGACTACTTCTTCGCTCCGAAAGACGCCTCCGCGCAGGCCGGGCCGACCGTGATCGAAGCACCCAACGAAGGCGCGGTCGAGCACGAGCTGGTCGTCTTCAAGACGAGTATGGATCCCGCCAAGCTGCCGACCGAAGCCAGCGGCGACGTCGACGAGGAGAAGCTGGACGAAGTGGCGGAAGAGGCCGGCGAGGTCGCGGACGTCGAGGCCGGCGAGACCAAGTCGGAAAACTTCAAGCTCAGCCCAGGCGAGTACGTGATGTTCTGCAACCTGCCGGGCCACTACGCCCAGGGCATGTACGGAACGATCGTCGTCAAGTAGCAAGGCCCGCTCAGTCGGTCAGAGCACGGAGGGCATTGACGATGACGGCGACGTCAATGCCCTCCTGGAGCAGGGCGCCCGCTATCGGCGGGATGTAGCCGAAGGCGGCGAAGCCCATCGCGACCAGGCTGAGGCCGATCCCGAAGAGGACGCTCTGGCGTGCGATCGCGAGCGAGCGGCGGCCGATGGCGACCGCCGTCGCGACGCGGTCGATGCGATCGACGGTGATCACCGCGTCGGCGGTGTCGGAGGAGATCGTCGCCCCGGGGCCGCCCATCGCGATGCCGACGTCGGCGAGGGCCAGCGCGGGGGCGTCGTTGACCCCGTCGCCGACCATCACCACCGGGGCCAGCGCCGGGTCGGCGCGCATCGCGCGCACCACGTCGAGCTTCTGCTCGGGATCCTGCTCGGCGTAGACCCGGTCGAGGCCGGTCTCGGCAGCGATCCGCTCGGCGACGTCCTGGCGATCGCCGGTGACCATCGCCACCCGCTTCACGCCGGCGCCGCGCAGCGCGCCGGCGAGATCGCGGGCGTCCTCGCGCAGGTGGTCGGCCATGACCACGATCGCGGCGAGCTCACCGTCGATCCCGACGCCGACCTTGGCCAGGCCGGCGTCGGCCTCGGCGTCCTGGACTGCCGTCGCGGCGGCGACGTCGCAGCCGCGCCCGCGCAGCCAGGCGACGGCGCCGACGGCGATGCGGCGCCCGCCGACGCTGGCCTCGATCCCCTGGCCGGGATCCTCGACCGCATCGCTCGGCTCGGCGAGCTCCAGGCCGCGCCGCTCGGCGTCGTGGACGAGTGCCTCGGCAAGGACGTGGGCGGAGAGCTGGTCGACCGAGGCGGCCAGCCGCAGCACGTCCTCCTCGGCCCACTCGCCGAACGGGATCACCTCCTCGACCGCGGGCGCGCCGAGGGTCAGCGTGCCGGTCTTGTCGAGCAGCACCGTGCGCGCCTCGCCGAGCCGCTCGATCGCCGTGCCCCCCTTGACGATCACGCCCGTGCGCGCCGCCCGCGAGACGCCGGAGACGATCGCGATCGGGGCCGCCAGGATCAGCGGGCAGGGCGTTGCCACGACCAGGACGGCGACCGCCCGCACCGCGTCGCCGCTGGCGATCCAAGCCGCAGCTGCAATTGCCAGGGTCAGCGGCAGGAAGAAGGCGGCGTAGCGATCGGCGAGCCGGATGAAGGGGGCCCGCTGGGTCTCCGCGGCGCGCACCAGGCGAACGAGGTTGGCGTAGGCGCTCTCCGAAGCCAGCCGAGTGGCGCGCAGCTCGAAGGCGTCGCCGGCGTTGGCCACCCCGCTCTGCACGGCGGCGCCGCGCACGTGGGAGACCGGCAGCGACTCGCCCGTCAGCGCCGACTCGTCGACCGTCGCCTCGGCGCTATGCACCGCGCCGTCGACCGGGACCAGCTCGCCGGCCCGAACCAGGACCACGTCCCCGACGCCCAACTGCTCCACCGGCACCTCTTCCCAGCCGCGGCCGTTGCGGCGGTGGGCGATGCTCGGCATCCGCTCGAGCAGCGCGGTCAGCTCGCGGCGGGCCCGCCGCGACGCCGACGCCTCCAGCGCGTTGCCACCGGAGAGCATCAGCGCGACCACGGCGCCTGCCAGGTATTCGCCGATCGCCAGCGCCCCGGCCATCGCGACCAGGGCGATCGCGTTGACCCCGACCCGGCCCTTCGCCAGCGTGCGCAGGATCGACCAGGTCAGCGGCACCAGCATCAACGCCACCGTCGCCGCCCAGACCGCGTCGCCGGCCGCCGTCGCACCGAGCAGGCTGAGCGCGCCGCCGGTCGCGATCAGCAACAGGCAGGCGAGGACAAGGAGGCGGGGGCGGGCGTCGGCGTCGAATGAGCCAAGCCCTGCGACAGCTGTTCGTGCAATGCGGGTCATCGCCTCAGCCGCCATCATCCCGGCATCACCGGCCATTCCCCGACATCGCGCCTGCTGCTCGCCTGTCCCGACCGCCCGGGCCTGATCGCCGCCGTCAGCGGCTTCCTTGCCGACGCCGGCCTCAACATCGTCGATGCCGACCAGCACTCCAGCGACGAGGGGCGCTTCTTCATGCGGATGGTGTTCGACGCGATCCCCGAGGGCGAGCAGGCCGCGGTCCAGCAGCGCTTCGAGCGGGAGATCGCGACGCCGTTCGAGATGGAGCACCGCTTCGCCGAGTCGAGCGAGCGCAAGCAGGTCGCGATCATGGTCTCGCGCGAAGACCACTGCCTCTCCGACCTGCTCTGGCGCTGGCGCAGCGGCGAGCTCGGCGCCGACGTGGTCGCCGTCGTCTCCAACCACGACGACCATCGCGGCCAGGTCGAGTCGCTCGGCCTCGACTTCCACCACGTGCCGGTCGCCCCGGACACCCGCGAGCAGGCCGAGGCCCAGGCGCTGGAGCTTTTCGCCGGCGTCGACCTGCTCGTCCTCGCCCGCTACATGCAGGTCCTCTCCGGCGAGTTCCTGCGGCGGCTGGGCGCTCCCGCGATCAACATCCACCACAGCTTCCTGCCCGCCTTCGTCGGCGCCGACCCCTACCGCCGCGCCCACGAGCGCGGGGTGAAGCTGATCGGCGCCACCGCCCACTACGTCACCGAGGAGCTCGACGCCGGCCCGATCATCGACCAGGACGTGACTCGGGTCAGCCACCGCGACGAGGTTCCCGACCTGGAGCGGATCGGCCGCGACATCGAGCGGCTGGTCCTAGCCCGCGCGGTCAAGGCCCACGTCGATGACCGCGTCCTGCTCGACGGGGCACGGACGATCGTCTTCTAGCGCTACAGGTACTGGCTGTCCAGCCAGCCGAGGTTTGTTCTATGGTGCGTCGCGATGGAGCAGGCGACGATCCCACGCGCACCGGCCTTCGAGACCCGGAGCGCGCTCCCTCCTGGCCCCAAGGGTCCCGCGCTCCTCCAGGGATTGCGTTACGCAAGGGATCCCCATGGGTTCCTCGGTCGCTTCCAGCGCCGCTACGGCGACATCTTCACCGTCCCCTTCCCGATAGTCGGCCGGGTCGTCTGGGTCGCCGAGCCCTCCCTCGTCAGGGAGGTGTTCACGGGCTCGCCCGAGCAGTTCCACGCCGGAGAGGCGAACGCAACCGTGCTGGAGCCGGTATTGGGCCCCCACTCGGTGCTCACCCTCGACGAGGCCCCGCACATGCGCCAGCGCAAGCTGTTGCTGCCGCCATTTCACGGCGAGCGGATCCGCCGCTACGGCGAGTTGATGCGTGAGATCACCCTGCGTGAGATGAAGAGCTGGCCGGTCGGCGAGGCCTTCGCCCTGCGACCGCACACGCAGCGGATCACCCTGGCCGTGATCCTCGAGGCCGTCTTCGGCGTGCACGACGAGGAGCGACTGCAACGGGCGGAGCGGCTGATCGGCACCTTCGGCAAGCGTGTCAACGCGATCACGTTCCCGATGCTGCGCCACAACCTCGGACCCTGGAGCCCCTGGGGTCGCTTCCTCCGCGCCCGCAAGGCGTTCGACGAGTTCATCTACGAGGAGATCGAGATCCGCCGGCGCGAGGCTGAGACGGAAGAGCGCGACGACGTGCTCTCCCTGCTCCTGCAAGCTCGGCACGACGACGGCACGCCGATGAGCGACGAGGAACTGCGCGACGAGCTCGTCACCGTGCTCGGCGCCGGTCACGAGACGACCGCCACCGCCCTGGCCTGGGCGATGGAGCGGCTGCTGCGCACGCCGCGAGTCCTGGCAAAGCTGCGCGAATCGCTCGCCGCAGGGGAGGAGGACTACCTCGACGCGACGATCAAGGAGACACTGCGGATCCGGCCGGTGATCATCGACGCCGCGCGCAAGCTGAACGAGCCGCTGCAAATCGGCGGCTACGAGCTGCCCGCCGGGACATTCGTCTTCCCGGCAGCCGCGGCGCTTCACTACCGCGAGGATCTCTTCCCCCAGCCACACGAGTTCCGTCCCGAGCGCTTCCTCGGCGACAAGCCCAGCGGCTACGCCTGGCTCCCGTTCGGCGGCGGTGTGCGGCGCTGCATCGGCGCTGCATTCGCCGAATACGAGATGCGGGTCGTGCTGCGGGAGTTCCTCATGCGAGCCGAGCTGAGCGCGCCCGACCTCGAGCCTGAGCGAGCGAGAATCCGCAACATCACCGTCGCCCCCGCCAGGGAAGCACGGGTCAGGCTGGATCGGCCGCTGCGCTGACGGCCTTCTCGGCTTCCTCCCACTGCTCGTAGAGCTCGGCGAGCGTGCGCTTCGCCGCCTCGTGCCGCTCGCTCGCCCGCTCGGCCTTGGCCGGGGTCGCCCAGGCGGCCGGGTCGGCCAGCTCCTCCTCGACGGCAGCCAGCTCGGCCTCGGCGGCCTCGATCTTCTCGGCGAGGCGGCCTGCCCTGCGGGCGGCGGTCTTCGAAGCGGCACCGGGCTTGACCCGCTTGGCGGCCTTGCCCGCTCGCTTCTGGGCCGCGGCGGCAGAGGACTCGGCTTCGGCCCATTCGTCGCGCTGGCACTGGTAGGCGGCCCAGCCGCTCGGGTGGCTCTCCAGCCGGCCGTCCTCGCAGACGACGGTGCGGCTGCCGACCGCCTCGAGCAGGGCGCGGTCGTGCGAGACGAGGATCACCGCTCCCTCGAAAGCCGAGAGCGCGTCCTCGAGCGCCTCGCGGCTCTCGAGGTCGAGGTGGTTGGTCGGCTCGTCGAGGATCAGGACGTTGGCGCCGGAGGCGACGAGGATCGCCAGCGAGAGCCGCCGCTGCTCGCCGCCGGAGATGTCGCCGAGCGATTTCTCCGCGTCGGCGCCGGAGAAGAGGAAGCCGCCGAGCAGGTCGCGCGCCTTCTGGCCGCTGAGGTGGGTGCCGCGCTGGGCGGCGTCGAGCACCGTCCCCGTCCCCGCGGCGGAGTCGGCGTGCTGGGAGAGGTAGCCGACCTTGACGTTGTGGCCGGTCCGCACCGAGCCCGCGGCGGGCTCGCGCTTCCCCGCCAGGGTCTCGATCAGGGTGGTCTTGCCGGCGCCGTTGGGGCCGACGAGGACGACGTGCTCGCCGCGTTCGATTTCGAGCTCGGCCTTCTCGAGCAGGGTGCGTCCCGGCACCTCGATCCTGGCGCCGACCAGTTTCAGCACAACCCGACCGGGCCGCTCCGGCGTGACGAACGAGAAGCGCAGGTTGCGGCGGTCGCGTGCTTCGGCCTTGACACCCTCACGCTTGATCCTGTCGATCTGCTTCAGCCGCGACTGGGCCTGGCGCGCCTTCGTCGCCTTGTAGCGGAAGCGCTCGACGAAGCGCTCCATCCGCTCGATCTCGGCCTGCTGGCGCTCGATCGCCTTGCCGCGGGCGATCTCGCGCGCCGCCTGCTCCTTGCGCCAGGCGTGCCAGGGGCCGGCAAAGAAGCGCCCCTTGCGGGCCTCCAGCTCCAGCACCGAGGTGCCGACCGCCTCGAGGAACCAGCGGTCGTGGGCGACGAGGACGACGGCGGCGTCGAGGTCGACCAGGTAGCGCTCCAGCCACTCCAGCGAGGGGATGTCGAGGTGGTTCGTCGGCTCGTCGAGGAGCAGCAGGTCGGGCCGGGTGGCGAGCGCCCGGGCCAGCGAGGCGCGGGTCAGCTCGCCGCCGGAGAAGGTCGAAAGCCGCCGGCCGGCCGCCTCCTCGCCGAAGCCGAGGCCGCCGAGCACGGCGAGCACGTCGTCGCGCCAGCGGTAGCCGCCGCCGGCTTCGAGACGCTGCTGCGCCGCGGCGTAGGCCCGCATCGTCTCCTCGTCGGGCTCGCCCTTCGCCATCGCCTCCTCCAGGCGGGCCAGCTCCGCCTCGGTCTCCTGCATGTCGGCACGGCCGGAGAAGACGTACTCGCCGAGGGAGACCTCGGCGTCGCGCGGTGGGCGCTGGTCGTGCAGGGCCACGCGCGCCCCCTTCTGCAGGGCGATGCTGCCCGAGTCGGGCGGCCGCTCCCCCGCCAGTACCCGCAGCAGGGTCGACTTGCCGGCGCCGTTGCGGCCGGAGAGGGTCATCCGCTCGCGCGACTCGAGCTTGAAGGAGACGTCGGCGAAGAGCAGCTCCCCGCCCGCGTAGAGGTCGATCGATGTCGCTGTCGCGATCGCCATGACAGCCCCTGACACTACGCGTCCCGCGCGCCTCGGGCATACCCTGCGGCGATCGGGCTTAGCTTCGAACTCGGTCGTGGACGCCGGGGTCGAGCCGGCGTCGCGGGGTCAGAAGACTTCTTCGTCGCTCACGTCGAGCAGAGGCTGCTGTGGCCCTTCGTGCTCCGCGCCCCATTCGAGGTTGCCCGTTTCTTCGATCGTTTCGCCGATTTCTTCCACATCCGGGCGATTTTCTGGATTCGCCGTTGCCGCCAGGATCGCCGCCGCGCCGGCAACGTGCGGCGCTGCCATCGAAGTCCCGTAGGAATAGCCGTATGCTTCTCCCGGCAAGGTCGAGTTGATGCAAACTCCAGGTGCCACGACATCGACTGCCGTGCCCCAACTACTGATGTTGGCCCACGTGTCGTCTTCCTCAGCGCCCCAGTCTTCTTCGTATTGTTCGAGATCGCAGAGAGGGGCTTCGCCTTCACCGCCCGGCGCGCCGTCTAAATCGGCGATCGCTCCCACCGTGATCGCGTCCGGGACTTTGGCTGGCGCGTTTTCTTTTGCCTCGAGTTTGCCGTTGTTGCCGGCAATGGTGACGAAGACGACCCCCGCTTCAACCGCGCCTTCGATCGCTTCTCCCGCGGCCGACCAGGTGCATTCTTTACACCAGAGGCTTGCGTTTGCAACCTCAAAGAAATCGGCTTTGCTAGTCACCCAATCGATGCCAGCGACCAACCATGACTGCCACACGACGTTGTTGCCGCTGATGACTCTTACCGATGCGATGCGAACGCCAGGAGCAACCCCAACGACACCGAAGTCGTTGTCGATGGCACCCACTGTGCCGGCGACATGGGTGCCGTGACCCAGCGGATCCGTTCCATTGCCTTTTTCGCATTCTTCGACTTCGGGTTCTTCTTCCGGTGGAATGCAATCCATGCTGTACGTCGGATTGAGGTCGGGATGGCTGAAATCCACACCCGTGTCAAGAATCGCCACGTCCGCGTTGACCCAGACGTCGTTTTTTTCGTTTATCGCGAGGTTTTCGTTGGCGGAGGCAAAGACTCGTTTAATCCCCGTCGGGGTCGATTGGGCGCCGCCTTCCCCCACGCTGTCGGGCGTGACGTACTTAACCCGTGGGTCGCTACGCAACGCCTGCACCGCCTCCCTGCCGAGGACCGCCGAGTAGCCCTTCAGGGCATAGCGGTACACGAAACCGACGCGGCCACCCAGGTCGTCGACCTGGGCACTGGCGACCTCGCCAGGGTGCTCGACCGAATCCTTGAGGACGACTATGTAGTGACCCGGGATGCGGGTGTCCGGCTCGGCGACGTCATCTCCCTCCGGTGCTGCACCCACCGGGGAGCAGAGGAGGACGAGCGAGAAAGCGAGCGCGGCAAACCCCACAAGCCAGCTGAGTCTGGGTGGTGATAGCGAGGCCTTCATAATGATCTAGAACTCTAGATCATTTTTCTTTTCGATGCCTTCTCGCAGGAGGCGCGACGGCATCCTGCCCCTGCATCGCGCGGGCTGCAAATGGGCGTAGTCTCCGCCGTGTGAAGCGAGAGCCGTTGCTGCGACACCTCGGCGAGCTGGCCAGGGCGCGGCTGATCCGGCGCTCGGCGCAGCGCGAGGACGGTCAGGCGCTGGGCGAGCTGGAGGCGCGGCCGCTGGAGCTGCCCGCCGGGCTCGAGCTCGAATGGCTCGGCGTCTCCGGCTACCGGATGAGCTTCGAGGGACAGACGCTGTTCGTCGACCCTTACCTGTCGCGCGTCCCGTTCGGCGACCTGCTGCGGCGGCGGCCGACCCTGCCAGACCCGGCGGCGCTCGACCGCTTCGTCCACGCGCCGGGGGAGGTGGCCGGCGTCCTCGTCGGCCACACGCACTTCGACCACGCGGTCGACGCGCCGGCGATCGCCCGCCGCTTCGGCTGCAATGCCTACGGCTCGGACTCGCTGGTGGCGTTGATGGGCCTGCACGGGCTGGCCGAGCAGGCGGTCTCGGCCAAGCCCTACCGCACCTACGAGCTGGGACCGTTCGAGGTCAGCTTCACGCCCAGCGTCCACTCGAAGCTGCTGCTCGGCCTCGCCGTCCCCTACGACGGCGACCTCACCTGCGAGCACCTCGACGCGCTCTCGCCGAGCGCCTACCGCTGCGGCCAGGTCTGGGGCATCTCGATCCGGGTCGCCGGCATCCGCTTCTACCACCAGGGCAGCGCCAACCTGGTCGACGAGGCGATCCGCGAGCGGGGCGTCGACGTCTTCCTGGCCGGCGTCGCCGGCCGCAGCTTCACCGAGGACTACTGGCAGCGGATCCTCCCCCGCCTCGACCCGGCGGTCGTCGTCCCGACCCACTACGACAACTTCTTTCGCCCCCTCGGCCAGCCGATGGAGTTCGTCTCCAACGTCCAGCTCTCCCAACTCCCCGAGGAAATCGGCACGGTCAGCGCCGATGCCCGACTGGCCGCCCTCCCCCGCGCCGACCTCTAGAGGCCTCCGTCCCGTATTGACCGTCTATATGACGGTCAATGCGGGACGCGTTACCGAGCGAAGTGCCTGGTGGCGATCTGGTCGATCGGCGCCCTCCTCGCTGGTGAAGATCACGTTCCCGCTGGCGCGGAAGCAGGCGACGTCAGCCAAGTCGAGTGTCTTGAAGCACCAGCGCAGCGCGTCGTTTTTGATCCGCCGGTTGCCGAGGTTCATCCCGCGCAGGAAGGCAACGTAGCGCTCCACCCGCCCAGCTTACGAGCCCCGCCGAAGGTCCGACTGCGAGGATCTGGCCCGTGAGCGCCGACTACACGCAGCTTCCCGCCGACCTCCCCGTTCCCGAGGACGACGGCGCCGCCGATCACCTCAGCGGGGTCCCGGTGCCGGAGCTGACGCTGGCCTCGACCCCGGATGGCTCGATCGATCTCGCGGCTGCGGCGCGCGGCCGACTGGTCGCCTACGTCTACCCGCGAACAGGGGCCCCCGGCCAGCCCTTGCCCGCCGGCTGGGACGACATCCCCGGCGCCAGAGGCTGCACCCCGCAGAGCTGTGCCTACCGCGACAGCCTGGCCGAGTTCACATCGCTCGGCGCCAGCGTGCTCGGCATCAGCGCTCAGAGCCCCGACGAACAGCGCGAGTTCGCCGGGCGCGAGCACATCCCCTTTCCCCTGCTCTCCGACGAGGGTCTCCAACTCGCTGCCAGGCTGAAGCTCCCCACCTTCGAGGTCGACGGGACGACCCTCTACAAGCGCCTCACCTTCGTCGCCGAAGCCGGTCGGATCGTCAAGGTCTTCTACCCGGTCTTCCCACCCGACCGCGACGCCACCGAGGTCCTCGCCTGGCTGCACCGCCGACGGGCCTAAAACGCTCCCTATAGGGGGTGTCTCAGGCCCGTCGGCGGGATTTATGGAGGCGGCCGGAATTGAACCGGCGTCCGAGGTCGTAGCGCGAAGGTGTCTACAGGTATAGCCGGCGCTTGATTCTCGTCTCCCGGGGTCCGCGCCGGCGGGCACTGCGGGAGATAGAGCCCTCTGAGTTGTCCCCTGGCAGACGGGGCGATCCGCCTGGGTGAGCCCGCAATCTGAAGCCGGCTGCCCCCTCCGCGGGCGGGAGAGGACCGACTCTCATCGCCTAGGTTCTAGCTAGGCAGCGAGGGCGAACTCATGGTCCGCACGTATTGGTTGGTGCCGGGGTTTAGCGAGGCCTCCGGCAACCTCGACCTGCAACCGTTCGCACGGACCGACCACGTCGAAGCCTGTCGCCCCCGTGCTATGTGGACGGATTGTACGGAGTCGGGTAGGAATACCTGGTGGCCGACTTGCATTTCGACGCGATCGTCCTCGGTGCAGGCGCGCCGGGCGAGGTCTGCGCCGGGCGGCTTGCCGACGGGGGGATGTCGGTGGCGATCGTCGAGCAGCATCTCCTCGGCGGAGAGTGCTCCTACTACGCCTGCATGCCCTCGAAGGCGCTGCTGCGGCCCGCCGACCTGCTCGGCGAGGCACGCCGCGTGCCCGGCGTCGCCGAGGCGGTGAGCGGAGAGCTCGACCCGCAGGCGGTGCTCGACCGCCGCGACGAGGTGATCCACGATCTCGACGACTCGGGGCAGCTGCCCTGGCTGGAGGAACGCGGGATCGAGCTCTTCCGTGGCGAGGGCTCGCTCGACGGCGAGCGCCGTGTGAGCCTTGGAGAGAACGTGCTCACCGCCACCAGGGTCGTCGTCGTCGCGACCGGAAGCGGCGCGGCGATGCCTCCGGTCGACGGGCTCGACACGGTGCGCGCGTGGAACAACCGCGAGGCGACGACGGCGAAGCGGGTGCCTGAGAGCATGATCGTGCTCGGGGGCGGGCCGGTCGGCTCGGAGCTGGCGCAGGCCTGGTCGGCCCTCGGCACCGAGGTGGCCCTGATCGAGGGGGCCGAGCGGCTGCTCCCCCGCGAGGAGCCCTTCGCCGGCGAGCAGGTCGCCAAGGCCCTGCGCGAGAACCATGGCGTCGACGTGCGCACCGGCGCCCTCGCCGAGCATGCCGGCCGAGATGGCGACGTCGTCACGGTCGAGCTGAACGACGGCACCCAGGCCTCGGCGACCGAGATCCTGGTGGCGGTGGGCCGCAAGCCCCGAACGGGAGGGATCGGCCTGGAGTCGATCGGGGTCGAGCCCGGCGAGGGCGGATTCCTCCAGACGGACGATCGCATGAGAGTCGCGGGCCGCGACTGGCTCTACGGCGTCGGCGACGTCAACGGCCGCGCCCTCTTCACCCACATGGGCAAGTACCAGGCCTGGGTCGCGGCCGAGAATGCCCTCGGGCGCCCGGTCGAGGCCGTCGCCGAAGGCCTCGGCTCGCCGCGCGTCACCTTCACCGACCCCCAGGTCGCCGCGGCGGGCAGGACCCTCGACCAAGCGCGAGAGGCCGGGATCGACGCGAGGGCCGTCGACGTGCCGACCGACGGCACCGCGGGCGCCAGCTTCCAGGGCAAGGGAACCGGCGGCACCTCCCGCATCGTCGTAGACGAGTCCCGCCAGATCATCGTCGGCGCCACCTTCACCGGCTTCGAGACCGCAGACTTCCTCCAAGCAGCAACAGTGGCGATAGTCGGCGAGGTCCCCCTCCCCAAGCTCCGCCACGCCGTCGCAGCCTACCCCACAAGAAGCGAGATTTGGCTAAAGCTACTCGAGGCATACGGCCTGTAAGCGACCCCGGCAGGGGGTGGAGCGTCTTGTACTTTTTCGCGTGGTTCGGGCGCGGCCGGCAGGCCGCGACCTCGCGAAAAAGTTAAGCGGAACCCCCTGCCGGGGTCGCTCTCAGACCGTCGAGCGCCGCTTCAGGTCTTCCAGCAGCTCCTGGGGCAAGCCGACGACCTCGTCGAGGTCGTCGACCGAGCCGAAGCGGCCCAACCGCTCGCGGTGGGCGAGCAGGCGGGTGGCCTGGGTGACCGAGAGGTTCTCGGCCCGCAGCTGCTCGAAGGTGACCGAGTTGAGGTCGATCTGCCCGCCCGGCGACGCGGCGGCCGGCGAAGGTGCTGGCGGCTGCGATGCAGGAGGTGGCGTGGGCGGCTTCGGCATCGGAGGAGGCACAGGCGGCTCGGGGGCCGGAGGCGGAGGAGTGGGAGGCCCGGGCGCAGGCGGAGGTGCCGGGGGCTCGGGGGCCGGAGGCGGCGTCGGTTGGGGTCCCATCGGAGCGGGGGGTTGCGGTACCGGTGGCTGGGCACCCTGGCCCTGGACCGACTGGATCACCGCCTGCTCGGCCTCGGCGGCGCGACGCTCTGCTTCGCGGGCTCGCTCCTCGGCCTGCGCGACGCTCTCGCGGATCTCACGCAACCGGCGCTCGCGCTCCTCCTCCTCGGACTTCAGCTTTGCCAGGCGCTCGGCCTCGGCGGCGCGGCGCTCCGCTTCCTTAGTCCGCTCCTCGATCTGGCGCAGGCGCTCCTGCGCCTCTTCCATCGCCCTCTCCTGCGCTTCGCGCTCCTGCTGCAGGCGCTGCTCGGCGATCTCGAGGCTGGGGGCGCCCACCGAGGGTGTCGCCGGCACGGGCGGCGCCTGCTGGATCGGCGGCGGAGCGGGTTGAAAGGCCTCCATCGGCTGGGTCTGCCCGCCCCGGGCGCGTGTAGCCCGCTCGTCGGCTTCGCGCTGGAGCCGCTCCGCCTCTTCGATGCGGCGATCGGCCTCGGCCCGGATCCGCTCCTCCTCGCGCTGGATCTCCCCCACCTTCGCCTGCACCCTCTGCTCGGCGGCGGCAGGGCCGTCGTAGCCCTGCGGCGCCCCTTGCGGCGTCACCTGCGGCGGCGCCGGTGACGGAATCGGCGCGACGGCCGGGGGCGGGGTCACAGGTTCCGGAGGAAGAGGGGATGCCGGAGGCACCGGCGATGCGGCAGGCACCTGCGGCGGGGGCGGCGACGGGGGCGGGGGCGACTGACCCGGGGGCATGCCGGCCTGGGCAGCCTGGCTCGCGCGCTGAAGCTGTTCGCGCTCGTGCGCGACCTTCGCCTCGGCGGCCTGCCTTTCGGCCTTCGCAGTTTCTCGGCGTGTCCGACGTCCTGAACGACCCGCGTCCTCCCGGCGGGTTGAAGCGGCGTTCGGCGCGTTTCGCCGCCCGTTCTTCCCGCCTGCGCTTCGACTCCTCCTGGCGGTGCTTGCGGTACTCGACCCGCGCCGCATGCTGCTGCTCGCGCGCCTGCTTGCGCTTCTCCTTGGCGCTCAGCGCCACGCCACCAGCAGCGGGAGGCGGCGCTGGGGCAACCGAAGGCCGCGCGGCCGCAGGGGAAGGCGCGGCGGGCTGCCCCGCCGTCTGGGACGCGGGCGTGGAGGGAGGCGCCATCGCGGCGGGCGGCCTTGGAGCCGGGGGCGGCGGCCCGGGCGAGGCGGCCTGCTTCTTCGCCTTCTCCTTGCTGCGGCGCTGGGTGATGCTGACGATCAACAGGAGCAGCAGGATAGCCGCGACGAGGCCGCCGACGAAGTACTGAATGTTGTCGCCGATGAAGTCGCCGGCTTCGCTCGGAAACGAGTCGGCCTGGGCCTGAGCAGGGGCGATCAGGGCCACGGCCAGCGCCGATACTGGAAGGACCAGGGCAGAACGGATTCGCATAGCCCCGACGCTACCTCATCCGGCTCTTGAATTCGCGCTCGACCTCACGCCGCACGTCACGCTCGGCGATCTCGCGACGGCGGTCGCGCCCCTCCTTGCCGCGCGCCAGCGCCAGCTCGACCTTGGCCCGCGAGCCCTTGAAGTAGATACGGGTCGGGATCAGGGTCAGCCCCCTCTCCGCCGTCTTGCCCACCAGCCTTTCGATCTCGGCCCGGTGCAGCAGCAGCTTCCGCGGTCGCTCGGGCTCGTGGTTCTCGCGGCTGGCCGGCTCATAGGGCGGGATGTGGAGGTTGCGCAGCCACACCTCGCCCCGCTCGACGACCGCGTAGGCGTCGCTCATCTGCGCCTTCCCGTTGCGCAGCGACTTCACCTCGGAGCCGCGAAGGGCGATGCCCGCCTCCATCTTCTCGATCGGTTCGAACTTCTGCCGCGCACGGCGGTTGGTGGCGACGTCACCCGAGGCAGGCTCACGCTTCTTCTTGGCCTTCTTAGCCATGGGGAGGGATCTCCAGGTCGACCCGGCCGCGGGCCGCATCGACTCCCGTCACCCGGACGGATATCGGATCCCCGAGCCGCAGGGCGGCGCCCGAATCGCGGCCGGCGAGCGCAGTCTCGGTCTCGTTCAGCTCGAAGCGCCCGCCCGCGAGCGTGCGCGCGGGGACGAGTCCCTCGTAGACGTCGCCCAGCTCGCCGCCGAAGGCGGCGAAGGCCCCGGCCCGGACCACGCCCGACACCTCGCCCTCGAACACGGCCTCCGCGCCGCGCTCGCCGAGCTCCCGCTCGAGCAGGTAGGCCGCGCAGACGTCGTCGGCGTCGCGCTCGATCCGCGCCGACTCGCGCTCCCGCTCGCTCGAGTGCCAGGCCACTTCCCGTGCTTCCGCGGCTCGCGGCGCCTCCTCTCCCTCGCCCAGCGTCGCCAGCAGCGCGCGGTGGACCACCAGGTCGGGATAGCGGCGGATCGGCGAGGTGAAGTGGCAGTAGGCGGGGCTGCCCAGCCCGGCGTGGCCGCTGTTGCGGTCGCTGTAGGAGGCCTGCATCAGGGAGCGGAGCACGAGCGATGTATACGCCTCGCGGCCGTGCCCGCGCCGCTTCGCCTCCTCGATCACCAGCCGGCTCGCCTCCGCCGCGACCTCTCCCGCCTGGCCCGGCGCCAGGCCCTGGCGCAGCGGCGGGGTCGGCACGCCCAGCGCGTGCAACTGCTCGACCAGTCGCTCGATCCGGCCGGGGTCGGGCTGCGCGTGGACCCGGTAGACGGCCGGCACGCGCTTGCGCTCGAGCAGCTGGGCGACCTGTTCGTTGGCGAGGATCATCAGCCGCTCGATCAGCCGGTGTGACTCGGTCTGCGCGACGGACCGGGCTCCGACCACGTTGCCGTCCGCGTCGAAGCGGAACTCCGGCTCGAAGGACTCGACGTCGAGGCTGGTCGTGCCACGGTGCTCGCCCAGTGCCGCCGCGACCTCGCGGGCGACGGCGAGGGGCTCGGCGACATCCCCCGGCGCGCTCGCACGACCGTCGAAGACCAGGTCGAGCCGGTCGTAGTCCAGGCGCGCCTGCGAACGGATGCGGCTGCGGTAGAAGCTCGCCGCGCGGGGCACACCGCTCGCACTAAGCTCGACCTCCGCCGTCACCGCGAGCCGCTCAACCCCCGGCGCCAGGCTGCACGCCTCCTCGCTCAGCGCGCGCGGCAGCATCGGCTCGACCGCGCCGGGGACGTAGGTGCTGTTGGCGCGCCCCCGCGCCTCGAGGTCAAGCGGCGTTCCGGGCCGGACGTGGGCGGCGACGTCGGCGATGTGGATCCAGACGCGCGCCGCGTCGCCCTCCCGCCGTGCCGAGACCGCGTCGTCGAAGTCGCGTGCGGTGGCGGGGTCGACGGTGAAGGTCGCCAGCTCGGTCAGGTCGCGGCGGCGGATCCCGCTGCCCTCGGCGGCGTCGGCGGCGCGTCCCGCTTCGACCTCGACAGCGGCGGGAAAGCCCCGGCGCCCGAGCCCCTCCGCCAGCAGCGCCTCGACCGCCTCGCGGGCGTTCTTCGGCACCTTCGCCCGGCCCCTCCCCCGCGCCCGCTGACGCGCCCTGTAGTAGCGCCAGTCGCGCCTGCTCACCGCCACCACCCCTTCCGGTGCGCTTTATGTGGGCATAGGTGACATAAAGCGCACCGGAAGCTCATTGCTCGGCTGCCAGCTCCTTCAGGGCACGGTCGAGCGCCTCGTCGCGCGCGGTCTGGGGCAGGTCGCGAACCCGGACGTCGGGATGGATGCCATCGCTCTCGGCCAGGTTGACGCCCTCCGGGGTGAAGTACTCGCCGATCGTCAGCTTCAGGGCGCCGCCGTTGGAAAGGCCGACCTCCTGCTGGAAGACGCCCTTGCCGTAGGAGCGGGTCCCGACCACGGTGGCGCCGGCGTCGTCGGCAAGGGCCGCGGTGAGGATCTCCGCCGCCGAGGCGGTGTTGCGATCGATCAGGACGGCCATCGGCACGGCCCTGAGGTTGCCGCCTACCGTCTTGTAGACGGCGCTCCCCTGGGTGCGGGACTCGGTGCTGACGACGACTTCGCCCTCGGGCAGGAAGACGCTGGCGGTGAGAACTGCCTCGTCGAGCAGGCCGCCGCCGTTCGCGCGCAGGTCGAGCATGATCCCCTCCACCCCCTTTCGCTCCAGCTTCTCAACCGCTTTTCGCAGCAGCGCGTGGACGCCTTCGCTGAAGCTGGCCAGGCGGATGTAGCCGAGCTTTCGCCCGTCCACCTCCTTCACATTGCTGGCGATGACCGGCAGCGCGATCTGGGCCCGGGTGATCTCCAGCTCGCGGACCTCACCGTCCGACCGCCCCCGCACCCCGATCCTCACCTCGGTGCCTTCCGGGCCTTTGATCCTCTCGGTGGAGAACTCGCTGCTCTTGCCGGCGATCGACTTGCCGTCGACGGAGACGATCACGTCGCCAGCCTTCAACCCCGCCTCCTGGGCGGGCGAACCGGGGAAGACGCGGTCGATGCGCAGGCCCGGCTTCGCCTGCTCGACGGTGAGCCCGATCCCCGAGAAACGGCCCGAGATCGCTTCGTTGAAGCGGGCCAGCGCTTCCGGCGAGAGGTAGTCGGAGAAGCGGTCGTCGTGGCGGCGGCGCAGCTCGCGAACCATGCCCTGCAGCGAGGCGTTGGTCAGCTCGCCCGTGCCGACCGGCCGGTAGTAGTTGTCCTCGATCAGTTCGGTCGCTTCGGCGGTCAACCCGGCCGAGTCGCCGACGAAGCGGTAGCGGAGGAATTCGGGCAGCTGCGCGGGGTGGCCGCCGAGCCAGATGCCGGCGCAGAGCACCGCGGCCGCCGCGACCGCGAGGGCCGCAATCCGCCTCGCCATCACGGAACGTTCAGACCTTGAGGAAGCGGCGCAGCGTGATGCCCGACCCGAGCGCCGAGACCAGTACCGCGGCCCCGAAGAGGATCGCGACCAGCGCCGGGAACGAGAGGGTGCTGTTGTTCTGCGCCGCCAGGAAGGAGAAGGTGTCGCTCAGCGGGTCGACGATGGTGATCTTGCCCAGCCACAGGATCAGTATGGCGAGCAGGCCGCCCGCGAAGCCGACGACGACGCCCTCGATCATGAAGGGCCAGCGGATGAACCAGCGGGTCGCGCCGACCAGCCGCATCACCTCGACCTCGCGGCGCCGGGTGTAGATCGAGAGCCGGATCGTGTTGCCGACCAGCATCAGCGAGGCGAGGATCAGCAGGGCCGTGATCACGGTCAGCACGATCTTCAGCGCGCTGGTCACCTGCTCGATCTGCTGGGACTCCTGCTGGCGGTCGAAGATCTCCTGGACGATCGGCGAGATCGGCTTCGGCTTGCCGTTCGGGCCCGGCGGCATGATCGCCGCCCGCACGCCGTCGAGGTTGGCGGCGTCGTCGGCCTTGATCTGGAAGTTCGCCGGCAGGGGGTTGTCGTGAAGCTGGGCGAGCAGGTCTTCGCTCTTGCTCTTGCCGAGGTCCTCTTCCAGTTCCACCAGTGCCTCCGCCTTGGTGATCAGCGTGACCGACTCGACGTGGGGAATCGCTTCGAGCTTGGACTGCAGCGCCGCGATTTCGCCCTGGGTCGCGTCGTCGTAGATCGCGGCCCGGATCTCGAGGCTCTCGCGCACGGACTCGCTCTTCGCCTGCGTCGTCTGGAAGACGGGGATCAGGACGCCGAGCAGGATCACCGTGGTCACGGTGGTGACGATCGCCGCCATGCTCGGAGCGCCGTTGCGGCGCAGCGCGCGGAATGCCTCCTGGGTGAAGAAGAAGAAGCGTGACATCAGAAGAGCGAGTCGTGTCCGTTGGTCTGGCCCTCGGGGGCGACGCCCATCTCGGCCCGCATCCGCACGCCGAACTCGGTCGTCGACTCCTCGGTGTAGCCGCCGCTGACCTCGTCGCGGACGACGCGGCCCTCGTAGAGCTCGATCACGCGGCGCTGCATGTTGTCGACCATCTCGCGGTCGTGGGTGACGACGACGACGGTCGTGCCGGTCTTGTTGATCCGGTAGAGCAGCTGCATCACGCCGATCGAGGTGACCGGGTCGAGGTTGCCGCTGGGCTCGTCGGCAAGCAGCAGCGGCGGGTGGTTGACGAAGGCGCGGGCGATCGAGACACGCTGCTGCTCGCCGCCGGAGAGCTGGTCGGGGTAGCTGTGCAGCTTGGTCGAGAGGCCGACCAGGCGCAGCGTCTCCGGCACCTGGGTGCGGATCTGGGCACGGCTGGCGCCGATCACCTGCAGCGCATAGGCGACGTTGTCGTAGACGGTGCGGTCGGGCAGCAGCTTGAAGTCCTGGAAGACCGTGCCGATGTTGCGCCGCAGCTGCGGGATCTTCTTCTCCGGCAGGGCGCCGATGTCGCGGCCGGCGATGCGCACCTGGCCCTCGGTCGCCTCGAGCTCGCGGATCAGCATCTTGATCAGGGTCGACTTGCCGCAGCCGGTCGGGCCGACAAGGAAGGCGAACTCGCCGCGGCCGATCGCCAGCGAGACCCGGTCGAGGGCCATGTGCCCGCCCGGGTAGACCTTGGTCACGTCGCGCAGCTCGATGATCGGCTTGCCACCGGCGCGCCGCCGCTGCGGCTCCTCGCCGCCCCTCTTTCGCTTTCGCAATCTGGCCATGCCCGCGGACCCTTCTCCGGGTACAGGGTGACTCCTGCGCACCCGGGGGCGCGCAATTCCCCGCCCAAGTGAAGTGAGCGAGAGCTAAGGACCTATCCCGGTAGTGCGTACCGGACTGACTCCAACGCACCGGATGGCGGGCTTGCGCTGGCGATAGGGCGGGCTTCTCGCCGAGAACGACCGCAGAGGGCGCGAGCGCGGCTGTGATGCCGCCGCCAGGGCAATAGACCGCGCGATGTCGCCTCTGCCAGATGGAGCTGACCCGGTACGCACCATCCCGGTAGGGGAATCGCACCCCTGGATACGGCCCAGGACGCGGCGCGGATTCGGCCCCGTCGCGGATCCCACATGGCGCTGCCATGCGGAATCCGCGCCGTGACCGCCCCGCTTGGTCCTGAACCGTCCCAGGGGCACGTCCCCTACCGGGATAGGTCCTTAGGAAGAGTCCATAAACAATCGCTGCATTCCCGCCGCCGCGTGTCAGCGGCGGCGGGGGATAATCGTGTAGTTCCACTCGGGATGAAACGCGTCGCGCTCGATCTGGACGGCGGCAAGCTCGGCGTCTGAGACCTCGACCTTTGGGTAGCCCGTCTCGTCGAGGCGGGCGTATACCTCGAGGCCGCTGCCGGTCTTCGTCGCGGCGATCAGGTTGACGATCACCTCGTAGCTGACCAGAGGGCGGCCGCGCCAGTTGCGGGAGATGAAGCTGAACAGGCGGTGCTCGATCTTGTTCCACTTCGAGGTCCCCGGCGGGAAATGGCAGACCGAGATCGCAAGGCCGGTCTCGTCGGCCAGGCGCTGCAGCTCCACCTTCCAGAGCCGGATGCGGTTGCCGTTGCCCCCGCCGCAGTCGGCCGTGACCTGCAGCTCCCTCGCCTCGGGGTAGCGCTCGCGGCCGAGCTGCTCCCACCAGGCGCGGATCGAGGCGACCGCGAACTGCGCGGTCTCGCGGTCGATCCCGACGTTGACGAAGCCGGCGTCCTCGCCGATCTCATAGACCCCGTAGGGGATCGCCTTGCCGAGCCCTTCGCTGGGGAAGTCGTGCACGTTGACGGCGACGGGCTCGCCCTTCGGGTGCCACTCGCGGCCGCCGTTTGCGAACTCGCCGACCAGCTCCTTCTTCTTGGTGTCGACTGAGATCGCCGGTTGGCCCGCGGCGATCGCCCCGGAGACCTTCTCGTTGATGTGGCGGAACTGCGCGTCGCGGTCGGGATGGGAGGCGCCCTCCTTGGTCTTGCGGGCAGACTGCAGGCTGTAGCCCAACGAGCGCAGGAGCGCCGCCACCGTGCTGGGCGAGGAGACCTCGTGGCCTGCCTCGCGCAGCTCGCCGGCGAGCCGGCGCAGGCTCTTCGCCGTCCAGCGAAGCGGCTGCTCCGGATCGCCACGCGCGTCGTCTGAGACCAGCCGCTCGAGATCGTCGAGCAGCTTCGGATCGCTCTCGGCCAGGGGCTTTCGCCCGCCCCCTGCCTGCCGGATCCGGCCGGCCTCGAGGGTCTCGCCGCGCTCCAGCTCGCCGCGACCGCGGCTGATCGTGGAGCGCGCGATCCCGGTCGCCCGCGAGACCGCCGAGACCCCACCCCACCCGCAGGCGTCAGCCTCGGCTGCCGCCCAAAGGCGCATCCCGCGCTCGTCCAGCTGCCCGACCAGCATCTGGTACTTCGCCGCGATCGCGGTCTCGTCGATCACCGACCACGAGTTTCGCCGCTGAGCGCGAGGTTCCCTGCGCTATGCAGCGATTATTTATGGACGCTTCCTTAGCGAATTGTTAGCGAGCGTTAGTAACTCCGATCCCAATCGAGGGGCGAATCACGACACGTAGTGGCCCAAAGACCCGGAATTTGCAGGAATCCCCCGCTTCCAAAGGTAGTCTCCCCCGCGTGTGGCCGATTTCCCTTCCCTCAAGGCAAAGCAGATGCTCGCCATTCTTGAACGCAAGCCCCTGCTCTACGCCGAAAAGTCCGGGAAGAAGCGGAAGGGCTCGCACCGACATATGGTCTCCAGCGCCGGATATCCCGACATCGGTTTCTGGGCACACGACAGGGACACGCTGAGGGGATCAGTCGTCAAGGACATCTTGGTCAAGCAGGTCGGCCTCAGCGAATCTGAGGCACGTAAGCTGGTTTAGGAGAGCAAATGAGAACCGTCATCGTGAAATATCGGAAGGAAGCAGATGGGGCCTGGATCGGCACATCTGCCGATGTCCCGGGCTTCATCGGTCACGGGGATACCTTTGACGAGGCCCGCGAGCGGGTCAGCGAGGGCCTGCCTTGGTTCGCCGAGGAAGACCTCGCCATCGCCCACAAGATTCCGTTGGCGGCAGAAGACCCGACCTCCGGCGAGAAGGTCCGCTTCGAGATGACGAAAGCGACCCCGGCGCCGAAGTTCGAAGTGCCTGAGCCGCAGGTCTCGCCGCCTGCCCTCGTAGAGCATTAGGCTGCCCCGCGTGGAGGTCACGCTTCTACTTTGCGACGCGGCTGAGGAAAGCGGCGGCAAGCTCTTTGTGTTGGGCGGGGGCTGGAGTATCGGGCCGGCCAACGCGCCACTCAACATGGCGCTCGCCATCCTCTTGATAATCCCCTGGGACCAGGCCAACAAGCAGTTCAAGATCGAGGCGCAGCTGATGACCGCCGATGGGGACCCGGTTGAAATGGAAGGCCAGCTGGTTCTGAATGAGGGCCTGCTGGAGGTTGGCCGTCCGCCTGGGACGAAGCCTGGAACCGGCCTCAATACCCCCTTCGTTCTGAAAGCAAACGGCCTTGTACTTGCGCCCGGTGGGTATCGCTGGGAGCTTCGGGTAGACGGAACGCAAATGGCAACCGCTGCATTTCAAGCACGAGATGGGGGTGTGAATCAATGAGCGACAGTCGCACGACAAATCCGGTGGCGCTACGAATCGTTGGCGGCAAGACCCAGATCAGACAACCATCAGGCGAGGTGATCTCAAAGCAGGACCCGGGCCATACCGAGGCCGACTTCCTGCGGAATCTCGACAAAGCTACGGGGCAGAAGCCTGCGGCTTCCTGACCCGCTCCAGGAAGCTGAGGGCTCGTCGTCTTCTTTCGAGCTGACCTCGATCTGGTCGATTGTGACCCCTGACGCCGACGCTATCGCCGTGCGGCAAGCGTGGTCGCCGCCGCGACGATCGCAGCGGCGTCGATGCCGGCGGCGGCGAGCAGGGCGGCCGGAGGGCCGCTGCCAGGGCGCTCGGTGACGGCGAGGCGTTCGAGGCGGGGACTCTCCCCCGCGTCGGCGAGCACGGTGGCGACGACCTCGCCGATGCCACCCTCGGCCCAGTGGTCCTCGACCGTGACGATCGCGCCGGTCTCCTCGGCCGCCTTGACGATCGTCGCGGCGTCGACCGGCTTGACCGAGTAGAGGTCGATCACGCGGGCGGCGATCCCCTTCCCCGCCAGCTCGTCGGCCGCGGCGAGGCATTCGTGCAGGGTGATGCCGGCGCCGATCAGAGTCACCGCGTCGTCGTCCCCGGAACGCACGGTGCGGCTGCCGCCGATCTCGAAGCTCTCCCCCGGCTCGTAGATCGCCGGCGTCTTTTCCCGCGTCGTGCGCATGTAGCTGACGCCGCGGTGCTCGCGCATCGCGTCGAGGAGCTGCACGGTCTGGTTGGGGTCGGACGGGTAGAGGACGACGCTGTCGAGCACGGCGCGGAAGGCGGCGATGTCCTCGAGCGCCATCTGCGACGGGCCGTCGGCGCCGATCGAGACGCCGACGTGGGAGCCGCAGAGCTTCAGGTCCGCGTCGGAGATCGCCGCCATGCGGACGAAGTCGTAGGCGCGGCTGAGGAAGGCGCCGAAGGTGGAGGCGAAGGGCTTCCAGCCCCGCACCTGCATGCCGACCGCGGCGGCGACCATCTGCTGCTCGGCGATGTACATCTCGAAGAAGCGGTCGGGGTGCTTCTGGGCGAAGCGCTCCGCGTAGGTCGAGTTGCCGACCTCGGCATCGAGCGCGACCACGCGCTCGTCGATCGAGGCGATCCAGGCGAGGGCGTCGCCGTAGGCGCCGCGGGTCGCGACCTTCTCACCGGCCTCGTAGCTGGGCCGCTCGACCAGCGTGCACTCGATCTCGAAGGGGGCGGGCTCGGGTGGCGCCTGGACGCTGACCGAGACCGAGCGGATCCCGCCGAGCTCGGCGACCGCAGCCTCGGGGTCGGCCAGCGGCTTGCCGTGCCAGCCGGGCTCGTCCTCGACCGCGGCAACTCCCGAGCCCTTCTTCGTGCGGGCGAAGATCACCGCGGGCCGGTCGGCGGCGAGCGCCTGCGCGTAGGCGTCCTCGATCGCGTCGAAGTCGTGGCCGTCGATCTCCTGCGAGTGCCAGCCGCAGGCGGTCGTGCGCGCCGCCAGCGAGGACGTGTCCCACTCGTGCATGGTCGGGCCGCGCTGGCCGAGCCGGTTGACGTCGACGACGGCGATCATGTTGTCGACGCGGTTGTAGCCGGCGTGCTCGAAGGCCTCCCACATCGAGCCCTCGGCCAGCTCCGAGTCGCCGCAGAGGACCCAGACCCGCAGGTCCGAGAACTCCAGGCGGGCGGCGGCGAGGGCGATGCCGACGGCGATCGGCAGCCCCTGCCCGAGCGAGCCGGTGGCGACATCGACCCAGGGGATCTCCGGCGTCGGGTGGCCCTGCAGGCGGGATTCGAACTTGCGGAAGGTGAGCAGCTCGGAGTCCTCGATCGCACCGGCGGCCTTGTAGAGCCCGTAGAGCAGCGGCGAGGCGTGGCCCTTGGAGAAGACGAGGTGGTCGTTCGCCCTGTTCTCAGGGGCGGCGAAGTCGTAGCGGAGGTGGCGCGTGAGGAGCACCGCCATCAGGTCGGCGGCCGACATCGAGGAGGTCGGGTGACCCGATCCTGCCGCGGCACAGGCGCGAACGGCGTCGACTCGAAGCTGCTGGGCGAGCTCGCGCAGCAGCTCGCCGCTCGCGGCGTCCTGGGGAATTACCTGGTTCAAAGCTTGCCCTCTTCCTCGTCCGAACGGGAGGGCGGACTCTACCTCTCGCTAGCCGATCGCGACCATTCGCTCAATCGGGATCCGCGCCCGCTCGGCGATGTCCTCCGGCACCGAGACCTCGAAGCGCATCTCGCGCAGGCTGTCGCGCAGCTTCGGCAGCGTGATCATCTTCATGTACTTGCAGAGAGCCATCCGGTTGGCCTCCACGAGCGTGGCATCGGGAGCCGCCTGGTGGAGCGGGTGCAGCATGCCGTTCTCGGTGGCGACGATGTACTCGCCGTCGGGGTGGGCCTTCAGGTGGTCGATCATCTGACCGGTCGAGAGCATGTGGACGCCCTTGGCCTCGACGTCCCCGGCGGCGACGAACTCCATCACCTGGGTCACGCAGCCGCACTCCGGGTGGACGAGGAACTCGGCGCCGGGGTGCGCGGCCCGCTGGGCGGCGATGTCGTCGGGCCGGATCCCGGCGTGGACGTGGCACTCGCCCGGCCAGACGTGCATCCGCTTGCCGGTCACCCGCTCGACGTAGGAGCCGAGCCACATGTCGGGGCCGAAGAGGATCTCGGTGTCGGGGCCGTGCTCGCGCAGGATGTGCTCGACGACCTTGACCGCGTTGGAGGAGGTGCAGCAGTAATCGGTCTCCGCCTTCACCTCGGCCGAGGTGTTGACGTACATGACGACCACCGCGTCGGCGCTGTGGCGCGACTTCCAGTTGCGCAGCTCGGCGGCGGTGATCGAGTCGGCGAGGGAGCAGCCGGCGGCGAGGTCGGGGATCAGCACGGTCTTCTCCGGCGAGAGGATCGAGGCCGTCTCGGCCATGAAGTGGACCCCGCAGAAGGCGATCGTGGACGCGTCGGATGCCGCCGCCTGGCGGGAGAGCCCGAGCGAGTCGCCGACGAAGTCGGCCGCTTCCTGGATCTCCGGCACCTGGTAGTTGTGGGCGAGGATGACGGCGTCGCGCTCCTCGGCGAGGGCGCGCACCTCGCCGGTCAGCGACTCGATCTCCTCCGGCTCCAGATGGAGGACGGAAACGGGTTCGTTGATCGTGGGCAGCTCTCTCATGGCGTTGCCTCGGGAGGCCCGGACGGGCCTCGCTTGTCGGATGTTCGCTGGCATGGCTTGCGCCTCAGTCCAGTCGAATGAATGCAATTCCAGTCTAACGAGTGGCTGCCAGCCCGCGGGTCCTGTCATGGGGCAGGGGGGCCTGCGGGCAGTCCACGGGCTGTCCTCGACCCCCCTGCCCCATGCCACCCGCGGGAGGGGCGTACACGGCAGACTTGCTCTATGCCCGAGCTTCCGGAGGTCGAGATCGTCGTGCGGCGGCTGGGCGCCGCTTTGTCCGGAGCTTGTGTGGAATCGGCGGTGGCGCCGGGGATGAACGTGATGAAGACCTTCGAGCCGTCGCTCGAAGAGCTGGCGGGCAGGGAGGTGACCGGGGCCCGGCGGGTCGGGAAGATGCCCATCGTCGAGCTTGGGGATCTGGCGCTGCTGATCCACCTGATGTCGGCGGGGCGGTTGCGGGTGTTCGAGAAGAGGGCTTCGCCGAAAGACCGAGCGTCGCGGGTGCTGGTGCGGTTGGAGGATGGGCGGGAGCTGCGGCTGCGGGAGTTCGGGACCAGGCAGAGGGCCTGGGCGAAGCTGCTGACGGCCGACGCCGTCGGAGACGACGAGGCGGTCGCGCGGCTGGGACCCGAGGCCTGGCCGGCGCCCCCGCTCGAGGCATTCGCCGCGCTGATCGACCAGCCGCGACACCTGCACCCGCTGCTCCGCCACCAGGGGGACATCGCCGGGATCGGACGATCATGGGTCGACGAGATCCTCTGGGAGGCGCGGCTCTCGCCCTTCAAGAAGGGGTCGGAGCTGAGCCGGGAGGAGGTCGAGCGCCTGCACGCGGCGCTCCACGTACTCGGGGACGCGATCGAGCATTACGAGGAGACGATCGGCGAGCAGCTGCCGGACAAGGTGCCGATGCCGCTGCGGGTCCACAGGCGCGAGGGCGAGCCATGCCCCCGCTGCGGCACCACGATCGAGGCGGTCTTCTTCTCCGAGCACCAGACCAACTACTGCCCGCAGGAGCAGACCGGCGGCCGCGTGCTCAAGGACCGCCGCCTCTCCCGCCTGCTGAAGTGAGAGGTTGGGCGAGGAGGGACGGATGCCCCTCCGACGGAACCCGCGCCGACACTTGCTGGCGGTACCAGGCTATGTGGCTCACAAGTTCCTCTGGAGGGGCATCCGTCCCTCCTCAAGCGCGCTCGATCAGCATGCTGAAGTCGAGCGTCGGGGCGGAATGAGTGAGAGCGCCAACCGAGATCAGGTCGACGCCGGTTTCCGCGATGCCTCGCACGGTCTCCAGGCTTACGCCGCCGGAGGCCTCGAGCGAGGGGCCCTTGCCGGCGCCGGCGTTTTCGTCGCGCAGCTTCACCGCCCCCCGCAGCGCCTCCGCATCCATGTTGTCGAGCAGCAGCACGTCCGCTCCGGTGCCGAGCGCGTAGGCGACCTCGTCGAGGTCGCGGCACTCGACCTCGACGGCGAGGTCGGGGTACGCGGTGCGGGCCGCGTGGACCGCCTTCGCCAGGCTGCCGGCGAGGGCGATGTGGTTCTCCTTGATCAGGATTGCGTCGTAGAGGCCCATGCGGTGGTTGCGGCCGCCACCGGCGAGCACCGCCGCCTTCTCCAGCTCGCGCAGCCCGGGGGTCGTCTTGCGCGTGTCGAGGATCGCCGCGCCCGTGCCGGCGACCGCCTCGACGAAGCGGGCCGTAAGCGTCGCCACTCCGGAGAGGTGCCCGAGGAAGTTGAGCGCAGTCCGCTCGGCTGCCAGCAGCCCCGCCGCGGAACCGGCGGCAATGAAGACGTCAGCCGGGACGGCGTCGCGCCACTGCCCCTCAACCACGAGGTTGTCGACGTCCTCCACCCCGCACTGCCGCATCGTCTCGGCGACCACCCCGAGCCCGTAGGCCACCCCCGGCTGCTTCTGCACGATCCGCGCCCGCCCCCGCGCCTCCTCGGGAACGGTCGCCTCCGAGGTCACGTCTCCGTCGCCGATGTCCTCCGCCAGCGCCCTAGCTACAACCGCCTTCAGGTCAAGGGTATTCATCGATGAAGGCGCATTTCAAGTAGAAACTTCTATTTTCCAGGGATATTTCAAGTCTTATTTCAAGTAGTTGCAAGTAGATTGCAAGTACTATCTCGCCTACCGTAATTCCGAAGAGTCGGCTGATCGTTGGGCACGTCAGGCTTCCTTGTGCGCCACCGCGAGAAGGTGCGGGCTCGCGCCGAGCAGCGAGTGGCCAGACTCCACCCTTCGGATCGCCGTAAGAAGCGCGTCGCGGCGAGCGTCCTCTGCGAACCACCATTCCAGATTGCCCAACCAGCCCGCCGGTCCCTCCACGGCCAGAAGGGCGTCAATATCGAACCCGCCCTGACCGATCTCGTTCGCCAGCTCGCTGGGGTGGTGGAAGTACGCCGTCGTGAACCAGTCTGAATGCCGCTCGGGGTTCCGGTGCTGCCCTTCGCGAACATCTCGCTCGACGATCGAGCGAAACTTCGGATCGGCGATGAATCCGCGAACGAGACCATCGTAGGTCGATGCGAATCGAGAGATTGCGGCTCCAACGAGAAGTCCGCCAGGCCGCAGGACTCGTCGCGCCTCAGCCAGTGCCGCGATTCGGTCCGCTGCCTCCGTAAGGTGATAGAGCGGTCCGAGGAGCAGCACTACGTCGATCGTCTCATCAGGCCAGGGCAGTTCTCGTGCATCGCCGATCTGAGCGCTGGCCAGCTCAGCCTCGCCTGAGTCGGGCGAGACTGCTTGAGCCTGCTCTACATGCAGGCCCATGGGGTCGAGAAGGTGGACCGTGTATCCGTCGATGGCAAGTGGCCACGCATACGCACCTGGGCCGCCCCCGACATCCGCAATCGTTGCTGGGGGCGCCGGGAGGTACCGACGCAAGATTTCCATCGTGCGAATGAACTCAAGCTGCCCCCAAGTCGAAAGCCGGGCCCTCTCGATGCCGCTCTCGTAGTGAGCGGTCATCTCGACATTGGCGCGAGCCTGGTCGGGCACCTGCCAGCCTTCAGCTTCCGCCGTCATCGGCGCACCCTAGCGCCGCTCGTGAGACTGCCGGGTGCCCCTCCAGAGGAACTTGTGAGCCACAAAGCCTGGTACCTCCTCCAAGTGCCGGCGCGGGTTCCGTCGGAGGGGCACCCGGCAGTCTCACGCCCGACGCCCCCACAGCGTTTAATCCCACGAGTGACCGCGCTGCCGCCGTTTCAGAACCTGCTCGACGAGCACGCCGCTGACGTGATGGGCGTCTTGCGCGGTGCCGTCGGGCGGAGCGGCGCGGAGGACTGCTTCCAGGAGACCTTCCTGGCGGCCTTGCGCGCCTACCCGAAGCTGGAGGATGCGCGCAACCTGCGCGGCTGGCTGCTGACGATCGCCCAGCGCAAGGCGATCGACCACCACCGGGCGAACGGCAGGCGCCCCGCGCCCGTCGCCGAGGTGGCCGAGATCGCGGTCGAGGGCCCTGGCCCGGCCGACGACGGGATCTGGGAGCTGGTCGGCGCCCTGCCACCGAAGCAGCGTGCCGCGGTCGCCCTGCGCTACGCCTGCGACCTGCCCCACGCCGAGATCGCCGCAGCCCTCGGCTGCTCGCCCGAGGCGGCGCGGAGGAGCCTGCACGAGGGCATGAAGCGACTGAGGAAGGAGCTGGCATGAGGGCATCCCTGCAACGCCTCGCCGAGCGCGCCGAGTCCGCCGGCCTGCTCGACGTCGCCTACGCCACGATCGACTCTCCCTTCGGTCCGCTGCTGATCGCCGCCACCCCCAGGGGACTGGTGCGTGTGAACCTGCCTGCGTATGACCCGGGCGAGACGCTGGAGGAACTGGCGGCGCGGGTCTCGCCGCGGGTCCTCGAGGCCCCCGCCCGGCTCGACAACGCGCGCCGCGAGCTCGGCCTCTACTTCGAGGGGAACCTGACCGAGTTCGACCTGCCGCTCGACTGGCGGCTCACGAGTGGGTTCAGCGGCAAGGTCCAGCGAGCCATCAACCGCATTCCCTACGGGCAAACGCGCACCTACACCGACATGGCCCGCAGCGCCGGCAACGAGCGCGCGGTCCGCGCCGCCGGCACCGCCTGCGGCTCCAACCCGATCCCGATCGTCGTCCCCTGCCACCGCGTCCTGCGCAGCGGCGGAGCCCTCGGCGGCTACGGCGGCGGGCTGCCGATGAAGGAGGCCCTGCTGAAGCTCGAGGGCGTCATCTAGGCCGGCAAGGTTCCGACCAATCCGGCCATACGGCCGAGCAAACCTAAAGGTTTCCCAGCGCGCGGCCGATCCTTGGCCGCATGACGCAGACCACGGACCGACTGGCATCTCTTTCCACGCTGCGGGAGCGCCTGCTCCCAGTGCTCTGGGCGGCCTTCGCAATCGCGCTGCTTGGCATCGCTCTGATGTTGCGCCCCGCCCTTGCACCCGCTTCGCCGCCCCCCTCCGAAGCCCATGCAGTTGCCCTTGAAGAAGAATGGGAAGAAGAAGAATGGGAAGAAGATGAAGAATGGGCGGAAGAAGAAGAATGGGAAGAAGAATGGGAAGAAAGCGAATGGGAAGACGACGGCGGTTGGGTGCAGGTCTTCGATGAAGAAACCGAAGAAGCAGACCCCGCGCTTGACCCTCAGGCCGAGTGCCCGCTGGACACCGTCAAGCCCAAGGCAGTCTTCGAACGCGATCGCGGGAAGCTGCGGCTGGTCCTCCGCTACACAGCCGACAGCCCGACCAAGGTCGGTGTCAACTTCTGGCTCAAGGGTGGCAAGGACACGACGAGCAGGCACGACTCGGCAGAGCGCCGGCTCAACGAGACCGGCGTGCTGCGCCTGGGCCGCCACCTCGACCCGCAGGCCCAAGACAGGATGCGCTCTGGGCACGTGGTGATCGTCCAGCTGAAAGCCCCTACGGCACCCTCCAGCTGCCGATCCCAGGTAACCAAGCGACTTGCCGTCGGGCACGCCGGCCATGCAGTCTCTTCTGGGCGGCGTGCACGCGTCAACTGACACGGCTCAGCCCGGTGACACAGGTCAGTTCGCCGTCGAGGCCGCAGTCTTGTTGAGGTAGTCGCGGATGAAGTCGTCGAGGTCGCCGTCGAGCACTCGCTGGGCGTCGCCGGCCTCGTGGCCGGTGCGATGGTCCTTGACCCGCTGGTCGGGATGGAGGAAGTAGCTGCGAATCTGCGAGCCCCAGGCGACGTCCTTGACCTCGCCGCGCACCTTCGCCAGCTCCTCGGCCCGCTTGCGCTCCTCCAGCTCAATCAGCTTCGAGCGCAGCAGCTGCATCGCCACCGCCTTGTTCTGGGCCTGCGAGCGCTCGTTCTGGCACTGGACGACGACGCCGGTCGGGACGTGGGTGATCCGCACCGCCGAGTCGGTCTTGTTTACGTGCTGCCCGCCGGCGCCGGAAGCGCGGTAGGTGTCGACCCGCAGGTCGGCATCGTCGAGCTCGACCTCGACCCCCTCGTCGACGAGCGGCCCGACGTCGAGCTGGGCGAAGCTCGTGTGGCGGCGAGCCGAGGAGTCGAAGGGGGAGATCCGCACCAGCCGGTGCACGCCGCGCTCGGCGGCGAAGAGGCCGTAGGCGTTCTCGCCGCGGGCGATGAAGGTGGCCGACTTCAGCCCCGCCTCCTCCCCCGGCGAGGCCTCCTTCATCTCGACCTCGAAGCCGCGCCGTTCGGCCCAGCGCAGGTACATGCGCAGCAGCATCTCCGCCCAGTCCTGGGAGTCGGTGCCGCCGGCGCCGGCGTGGACGCTGACCACGGCGTCGCCGGCGTCGTAGGCGCCGCTGAACAGGCGCGCCTCTTCGAGCTCGTCGAGCCGGCGCTCAACCGTGGCGAGCTGGGCGATCAGCTCCGCCGCCATCTCGTCGTCCTCCTCGGCCATCTCCGCCAGCTCCTCGAGATCGCCGGCCTCTGCCTCCAACTCGCGGAAGGTCCTCAGCTTGCGCTGCGCCCGTGCGTGTGCCGCAGAGGTGCGGCTTGCCGCCTCCTGTTCGTCCCAGAAACCGGGACTCTGCATCTCGGACTCGAGACGCTCGATCTCCGCTTCCAGCGCAGCCGGGTCAAAGGTAGTCCGCGAGCAGCTTCAACTGGTCGCGGATCTCGGCGAGCCGCGCCGGCACCGATTCGGTTGACGCGGTCTCGGCCATGCCGACAGGTTATTGAACGGCGCCCGGGGCCCTGGCGCCGACGATCCAGGTCGAAGCGGGTGCGAACACGCCGTCGGGGCCCTCGAACTCGGCGAGGGCCTCGCGCAGGTCGGCGGCGATCTTGGGGCGGATCTCGTCGATGCGGTCTTCCCAGAGGCGAAGCACCTCGCCGGCAGGGCCCAGCGACATGTTGAACTCGACCGCCTGGTCGAGGTCGTTTCCGATCTTCAGCGGAAGGTCGCAACGCTGGAAGGTGATCTCCTCGAAGCCGGCGATCTTGAGCTGCTCGCTGACCGTGTCGGCGTTGGCCATCGAGAACGGCCCGGGCCCGCAGGTGGGTTCGTCGGACTCCTCGGGATGCTCGAGGTACTCGTCAACGACCTGCTCGGCGCGACTCACCCACTCGTTGTCGAGCTTGCGGCGCCAGACGACCGCGCAGAGGCGCCCTCCGGGCGCCAGCGCCGTCCGCACGTTGCGCAGCGCCTGCACCGGGTTTGCGAAGAACATGATCCCCATGCGAGAGAAGGCGTAGTCGAAGGTCTCCCCGAACTCCGTCGCCTGGACGTCTGCGACCTCGAAGCGGACGTTCTCGACGCCGGCCTCCCCGGCCTCCTTGCGCGCCAGCTCGATGAACGGCGCCGAGACGTCGACGCCCAGTGCCTCGCCGTCGGTGCCAACCAGGTCGGCAAGGCGCTGCGTCGTGTCCCCGAAGCCGCAACCCAGGTCGAGAACCCTGTCCCCGCGCCGGGGCGGGTGCGCCCGCATCGCGGCTTCGCCGTGGGCACCGAGGCCGCCGGCAACCAGGTCGCGGAAGCGCACGAAGGTTTCGAACAGAGGCCCGCTCCAAGCCTCGGTCGCCTCACGATTCGATGCTGCGGGAGCCCCCATCGCCACCATGGTACGCCCGCCAGGCCTCCTCGCGGTCCTCGAAGGGGCGCCAGCTGCGAACCCGGTGGTCGTGCAGCTCGAAGAGCCAGGCCATCTCGTCCTCCCCTGCCGGCGAGCCGTCCTCGTCCCAGTGCCAGGCCCGCCGGATCAGCGCCAGCGCCCGACCGCCACCCGACTCGGTGTCGTCCTCGAACAGCTGCTCAAGCTCAATCGCCTGCTGCACCCCCCCGGGCGGCCGCGTAGCCCAAACCCGCGCCGCATCCCTCCCCTTCCGCAACCCCTTCATCGAATGAAGCTCAATCTCCGCATCGAGCACCGCAACGAACGAATCCAAATCGCGCTCGTTGAAGGACCGAATGAACTCCCGGACCGGATCGTGGATCACCGAGGCAGCTTACGGGCAGAGCCCGGTCCGGCTGGGCTGGAACGTCTTGTACTTTTCCGCGCGATGCAGGCGCGGCCCGACAGGGCCGCGACATCGCGAAAAAGTTAAGTGGAAGCCCTGCCGGACCGGGCTCCGGAACGGCGGTTAAGTGGAACCCCTGCCAGGGCGGCTCGTCAGGCCCCGTGACACTTCTTGAACTTCTTGCCCGACCCGCACCAACAGGGATCGTTGCGGCCGATGTTCTCGCGCTCGTCCTTGACCACCGTCTCGACCACCTCGGTGGCGCCGTTGCCGCCCGCGGCCGCTCCCGCGACCGCTTCGATCTGCCCGGCGCCCACTCCCGCTCCCGCCGCGACCTGCTGCAGCGCCGAGGGCTGGCCGTCGGGGGTGCCGCCGGAGTAGGAGAGCGCTGCCGGCGCGTTGCCCCCGGCCCTTAGGGCCGGCTGGGCCTGAGAGGGATCGATCTCCACCTCGACGTGGAAGATCGCCTTGCTGAACTCCTCCCAGATCGAGTTCATCAGCTCCTCGAACATGCCGAAGCCCTCGTTCTTGTAGGCGACGAGGGGGTCGATCTGGGCGAAGCCACGCAGGTGGATGCCCTCGCGCAGGTAGTCCATGTCATAGAGGTGCTCGCGCCAGCGGTTGTCGATCACCTGCAGCAGGATCGAGCGCTCCAGGTAGCGCATCAGCTCCTCGCCGAAGACGCCTTCGCGCTCGTCGTAGGCGTTCATCGCGTCGTCGTCGAGGGCGTCCTTGAGCTTCTCGCGGTCGACCGTCTCCGGCGCCATCGAGGCAACGTCAACGCCGACCGGCCAGATCTGGCGCAGCTGCGTCTCCAGGTCCGGCATATCCCACTCGTCGAGTTCGTCGCCGGGCGTGTACTGGTCGACGAGGCGCTCGATCACCCCCTCCAGCTCGTCGCGCGCGACGTCTGACATGTCGCGACCCTCGAGGATCTCGCGGCGGTATTTGTAGACGATGCGGCGCTGCTCGTTCATCACGTCGTCGTACTCGAGCACCCGTTTGCGGATCAGGAAGTTCTGTTCCTCGACCTTCTTCTGGGCACCCTCGACGGTCTTGGTCAGCATCCCCGCTTCGAGCGGCATCTCCTCGCCCTCGTCGTCGACGGGGCCGAGCCGGTCGAGGATCTTGTAGATGCGGTCGCCGGCGAAGAGCCTGATCACGTCGTCTTCGGCGGAGAGGAAGAAGCGCGTTTCGCCCGGGTCCCCCTGGCGGCCGGCGCGGCCGCGCAGCTGGTTGTCGATGCGGCGCGACTCGTGTCGCTCGGTGCCGCAGATGTAGAGGCCGCCCAGCTCGCGGACCTCCTCCGCCTCCGCCGCGCAGAGCGGCTCCAGCTCGGCGACCTTCGCCGCGAGCGCCTCCTCGCAGCCATCGTCGCCGGGCGCGATCCCCTTCTTCTTCAGCTCGTGGACCGCCAGCTGCTCGGGATCGCCGCCGAGCTTGATGTCGACCCCGCGCCCCGCCATGTTGGTCGCGATCATCACCGCGCCCTTGCGCCCCGCCTGGGCGATCCGCTCGCCCTCTCGCTCGGCGTGCTCGGGCTTGGCGTTCAGCACCGCGTGCTCGATCCCCTGGCGCTTCAGCTCGCCCGAGATCATCTCCGAGACCTCGACCGAGACCGTCCCGACCAGGATTGGCTGGCCCTTCTCGTGCCGGGCGACGATCTCCTCCAGCACCGCCTTCCACTTGCCGTCTTTGGTCTTGAAGATCTGGTCGTTCTGGTCAGCCCGGATCATCTCGCGGTGGGTCGGGATCTCGACCACCGGCACTTTGTAGATCTTCATGAACTCGGTCGCCTCGGTCAGCGCCGTGCCGGTCATCCCGCTGAGCTTGTCGTAGAGGCGGAAGTAGTTCTGCAGGGTGATCGTGGCGAGCGTCTGGTTCTCCTCGCCGATCGCGACGCCCTCCTTCGCCTCGACCGCCTGGTGCAGGCCCTCCGACCAGCGGCGCCCCTCGAGGATGCGGCCGGTGAACTCGTCGATGATCATCGCCTGGCCGTCGATCACGGCGTAGTCCTTGTCCCTCTTGTAGAGCGCCTCGGCCTTCAGCGCCTGGACCAGGTGGTTGACGAGGCTGCCGTGCTCGCCGAGGTAGAGGTTGTCGACGCCGAGGAACTCCTCGGCGCGCTTGACGCCCTTCTCGGTGGGAGAGACGGTCTTGTGCTTCTCGTCGAACTCGTAGTCGTGCTCGGCCTCGGAGGTGTCCTTCGATTCGCCCAGGGAGCGCAGCTTGTCTTTGGCCTGGGCGCCGTTCATCTGCTTGGCGAGGCGGGCGAAGGTGTAGTAGGTCTGGGCGGCCTGTTCGGGTGCGCCGGAGATGATCAGCGGCGTCCGCGCCTCGTCGATCAGGATGTTGTCCACCTCGTCGACGATCGCGAAGTGGTGGCCGGGCTGGACGCAGTGCTCGAGCGCTTCGGCCATGTTGTCGCGCAGGTAGTCGAAGCCGAACTCGGAGTTGGTCCCGTAGACGACGTCGCAGGCGTATTTCTCCTGCCGCGCCGCGTGGTCGTCCCCATCCTGGATCGCGGCGACGCTGACGCCGAGCGCGTCGTAGATCGGCTTCATCCATTCGGCGTCGCGGCGGGCGAGGTAGTCGTTGACGGTGACCAGGTGGACGCTGTCGCCGGCGAGCGTGTTGAGGAAGACGGCGAGCGTGGCGGTCAGGGTCTTTCCCTCGCCGGTCTTCATCTCGGCGATCGCGCCCTCGTGCAGGGCCATGCCGCCGATCAGCTGGACGTCGTAGTGGCGTTGGCCGATCGAGCGCCGCGCCACCTCGCGGGTGAGCGCGAATGCCTCCGGCAGCAGGTCGTCGAGCGACTCGCCGTCCTTTGCGCGCCTGCGAAGCTCGTCGGCCTCCTCGCGGATCTCGGCGTCCTCGAGCAGCTCCATCTCCGGCTCGATCCGGTTGATCGCCTCGGCGCGCTTCTCGTATCCCTTGAATTTGCGCCCCTCGCCCACACGAAGCGCACGCGTGACCATGTCCCTAGCAGCAGGCATGACCAACAGGGTAGCCATCCTTCGTCGTCACCGGCTGCGGGTCCTGTCACGGGGGAGGGGGGTCTGCGGGCAGTCCACGGGCTGTCCTCGACCCCCCCTCCCCCGTGCCACCCGCAGATCGGCGCTGTCGGAAAGCCGTCTTGAGTCGAGGTGGGCGGCGGCGTACGATCGGTGTCCCGACACCAAGAGGAGGAAATATGCGAATCGAGATTCGTGGGCGCAACGTCGAGGTGACTGACGAGCTGCGGGGTCACGTGACCAAGCGGTTCCGCCGAGTCGGGAAGCAGGTGTCGGAGCTGGCCACACTCGACGTCGAGGTCTACGAAGAGCGCAATCCCTCGATCGAGGACAGCCAGGTTGCGGAGGCAACCCTGCGGCTGAAGGGCGTGACGCTGCGAGCGCGCGAGGCCTCCCCCCAGATGGCCCACACCATCCACGAGCTGGCCGAGGACATCCGTCGCCAGGTCAAGAAGCACCGCGAGTTGCGTCGCAAGCGAGCTCGAACGCGGCGCCTCGTCAATCGGGCTCGGGGACGCACCGCCGAGTCCTGATCACAACCGCCGGGTAAAGGTCACGGCGCAGACGCGGATCGCGCCGGCGCCGCGCAGGGCCCTGGCGCAGGCGGAGAGCGTGGCGCCGGTGGTCAGCACGTCGTCGACGAGCAGGACGCTGCGCGGCACCTCCCCCCGGGGGTGGACCTGAGGCGGGTGGCCGAGCCGGTCGGCGCGGCGCCGGCCCACCTGGCGCCCGCCGTCGCTGCGCCCGAGGCAGCGGGACAGCGGCGCGCCCGTCCCCTCGGCCAGGGCCGCGGCGATCTCGGCGGCCGGGTCGAAGCCGCGCCGCAGGGAGCGCAGCGTCGCCGTCGGCACCGGCACGATCGCGCCGCTGAGCAGGCTCGCCGGGGCGAGCCACTGGATCCGCTCCGCCATCAACCCGGCCACGGGGAGCAGGCGGCGGAACTTCAGCGCCGTGACCAGGTCCCGCGCCACCCCCTCGTGCGCCGCCGAGGACCAGGTGCGATCCAGCCCCTGCAGGCCGCTGCCGGCAAGCGACTCGGCCTCGGCGAGTCGCCGGGTGCAACGGGTGCAGGCGACGGCGCCGGGGCGGCAGGAACGCCCGCAGGCGGCGCACAGCGGGGGCAGGAGGCCGCCGGCAACGGCGTGCAGAATCTTCATGCCACGATCCTGCGAAGCCGCGGCGCACCTGTGGTGCGCAGGGTGTCACGAAAGCGCTATTTCTTTGCAACGCGACCCGCGATGGCGCCGATCAGCATCGTCTCGGGCGCCAGATCGGCCCCTTCGAGCAGGATCGAGTCGCGGATCCAGGCGCCGGTGCCGATCCGGCATCCGTCGCCGACGACGGCAGGGCCCTCGACGCGAGCCCCGGCGCCGAGCTCGACGCCGGAGCCGACCAGTACCGGCCCCACGACCTCGGCGCCCGCGAGCGGGCTTGCCGAGCGGATACCCTCCGCCACCTGCGGCGCCCCCGGCTCGACCTGCACCTCCCCAAGCAGCGCGTCGAGGTTGCCCTGGCGCAGCTCCTCGAGGTTGCCGATGTCGTTCCAGTAGGCATCGATCTCGTGCGAGTAGAAGGGCACGTCGCCCTCCAGCAACGCCGGAAAGACGTCCATCGCCCAGTCGGCGAAGCCTGCCGGGTCGTCACCCCCCGCCGCCTTGCTGGTGCCGGGTGAGGGAAAGAAGTCGAAGACCTCGGCGCGGAACATGTAGATGCAGGTGTTGGCAAGGTCCGAGAGGGCTTCCGCCGGATCGGGCTTCTCCTGGAACCCTTGGATGCGACCGTCTTCACCGGCAATGACGACGCCGTACTGATCGGTGTCGGCAACCCGCTTGGTAGCCATCGTGGCGATGCCGTCGTGAGACTCATGGAACTCCCGCATGGCAGCGAAGTCGAGATCGGTCAGCGCATCGCCGGCAACAACGAGAAACGAGTCGCCAAGGAAACCGGCCGCATTGCGAACTCCTCCTGCCGTCCCCAGGAGGCGCTCCTCGCGACTGTAGGTGAGCTCGATGCCAAACTCCGATCCGTCCCCGAAGTGCCCCTCTATCGTCTCCGGAAACCAGTGCAGGTTGGCGATCGCCTCACCGAAGCCATGCCTCACCAGCAGTCGAACGCTGTGCTCCATCACCGGCCGGTTCAGCACCGGCACCATCGGCTTCGGCATCGCGTAGGTGACCGGCCGCAGCCGGGTGCCGAGCCCGGCGGCGAGGATCATCGCCCTCATTATCAGTAGCGGTAATGGTCCGGCTTGTAGGGGCCCTCGACCGGGATGCCGAGGTAGGCGGCCTGCTCCTCGGACAGCTCGGTCAGGCTGACGCCCAGCGCCGCGAGGTGCAGTCGCGCGACCTTCTCGTCGAGGTGCTTGGGCAGCACGGTGACGTCCTTGGCCGTGAACCCGTCGGGCTGGCCGTAGAGCTCGATCTGCGCGATCACCTGGTTGGTGAACGAGTTCGACATCACGAAGCTCGGGTGCCCGGTCGCGTTGCCGAGGTTGAGCAGGCGGCCCTCGGAGAGGAGGATGATCGAGTGGCCGTCGGGGAAGCGCCACTCGTCAACCTGCGGCTTGATGTTGACCCTCTCCGCCGGCGAGGCTTCGAGCCCGGCGACATCGATCTCGTTGTCGAAGTGGCCGATGTTGCCGACGATCGCGTTGTGCTTCATCCGCGCCATGTGGCCGGCGGCGACGATGTCCTTGTTGCCGGTGGCGGTGACGAAGATGTCGGCGGTCTCGACGACGTCCTCGAGCGTCCGCACCTCGTAGCCCTCCATCGCCGCCTGCAGGGCGCAGATCGGGTCGATCTCGGTGACGATCACACGAGCGCCCTGGCCGCGCAGCGAGGTGGCGCAGCCCTTGCCGACGTCGCCATAGCCGCAGACGACGGCCACCTTGCCGCCGATCATCACGTCGGTGGCGCGGTTGATCCCGTCTATAAGGGAGTGACGGCAGCCGTAGAGGTTGTCGAACTTCGACTTGGTGACCGAGTCGTTGACGTTGATCGCCGGGAAGAGCAGGTCGCCGGTCTCGGCCAGCTGGTAGAGCCGGTGCACGCCGGTGGTCGTCTCCTCGGTGACCCCCTTGATCCCCGCGGCGATCCGGGCCCAGCGCTGCGGGTCGGACTCGAGCGAGCGCTGCAGGGCGCCGAGCACGACGCGGAGCTCCTCCGAGTCGGCCGAGGCCGGGTCGGGCACGGCGCCCGACTTCTCGAACTCGACGCCCTTGTGGACGAGCAGGGTGGCGTCGCCGCCGTCGTCGAGGATCATGTTCGGGCCCTCGCCGTCTGGCCAGAGCAGGGCCTGCTCGGTGCACCACCAGTACTCCTCCAGGGTCTCGCCTTCCCAGGCGAAGACCGGGATGCCGGCGGCGGCGATCGCGGCCGCGGCGTGGTCCTGGGTGGAGAAGATGTTGCAGCTGGCCCAGCGGACCTCGGCGCCGAGGGCGAGGAGGGTCTCGATCAGCACGGCGGTCTGCACCGTCATGTGGAGCGAGCCGGTGATCCGCGCCCCCTTCAGCGGCTGCTCGGCCGCGAACTCCTCGCGGGTCTGCATCAGGCCGGGCATCTCCACCTCGGCGAGAGCGATCTCCTTGCGCCCGAACTCGGCGAGGCCGATGTCGGCGACTTTGTGGTCTGCGGTGGCGGTGGCCATCGGTTCCTTTCGTTCCTTTGTCCGGGTCGGCGAAGGATACGGGCCTTTCGCGCGGGAGCGCGGGGACAGCGCAGCGTTGACCTGCTCGAAGGGGTGAACTTTCGCTGCTCAGCCCTTATCAGCTCACAACCATCGGCTCACGTGCTCTGGAGGGGGTTGAGATCAAGCACAGACCAGCATCCATCGATCAACTGGCCCTGCCTCTGTCCGTCCCGGCCACTACATTCGGGCGGGTGACCACGATGGCGTCGGCTCCTTCTGCTTCGCGTCGGCAAAAAGAGCTAGGCGCCTTCTACACCCCGCCGGAGATGGCGCGTGTCCTGACCGATTGGGCTCTCCGCGACTCGCCCGACATCGCGCTCGATCCAAGCTTCGGCGGGCTCGTCTTCTTGGAGGCCGCTCGTGATCGACTTGAGCGTCTGGGCGCGCGTGACACCGAGATCGCGAATCAGCTCTACGGGATAGATCTCGACGACGACGCCCATCGGTTGGCCCGTGAGCGCGAGTGGCTTGGTCTCGACCCGAGCAACCTCGTCGATCGAGACTTCTTCTCCGTCGAACCGGCGGAGTTGCCGCCGATTGACGCGCTGATCGGCAATCCGCCATACATCCGCTACCAGGACTTCAACGGCTCCGCGGCCATGGCCCGTCAAGTCGCCCTGCGAGCCGGCGTGAGGCTAACCCGCCTCGCATCCTCCTGGGCGCCGTTCGTCATCCACGCAACGTCGTTTGTCACTCCCGGCGGGCGATTCGCACAGGTCCTGCCGGGCGAGCTGATGCACGCTCAATACGCGCAGGAGGTAGTGAAGTTTCTGCGGCGCGAATATGAGCGGGTTTTCGTGGCCGTCTTCGACGAGCGGGTCTTTCCCGGGGCGCTCGAGGATGTCGTGTTGCTTTTCGCCGAAGGACGCGGGGCGCCAGGCGACGCTGACGTTTGCGTGATCCGATGCGCGACACTCGACGATGTCGAGGAACAACTCGAAGTGGCAGACAAGAGCCCTGGCGTTCAACTGGCGAGCGGGCAAGGGCGGCTCCTCAGCCAACTTCTACCCACCGAGGCTCAGCTCCTGTACCACCGGCTCTCGACCGTCTCCGGAGTGCGGCGCCTTGGCGCCATCGCCTCGGTTGACATCGGGATCGTCACCGGGGCCAACGAGTTCTTCGTCCTCACCGAGGCAGATGCCGGTAAGTTGCATCCGGATCTAGTGACACCCGCTGTCGCCAAGGCCACCCAGGTGGCTGGCGCGAGGCTCTCCATGCGGGATCACCGCAAGCTTCTGAAGGACGGGCAACGAGGGCTAATGCTCGTCGCGGACATGACTGCCTCGAGCAAGGCACTTAGGAGCATTCGCGCTCATGTGGCACGTGGGGAGGCGACCGGTTTCGATGAGCGCTACAAATGCCGAATCCGTGAGCCCTGGTGGGCGCTCCCGGTCCCTAGACGGGGTGCGGCCGACCTTCTGCTGACCTACTGCTCCAATGAGCATCCGCGACTCGCGCTGAACGAAGCGAAGGCGCTCAACACGAACACGATCCATGGAGTCCGAATCTCGAACGACGTGGACGGAGAGGCCTTCGCGGCAGGCTTCTACAACAGCCTGACCCTTCTTTCGGCTGAGCTGGAGGGACGGAGTTACGGCGGAGGCGTTCTCAAGCTGGAGCCGACCGAAGCAGAGAAGCTGCTGTTGCCACCGCTGTCGCCTGAGCTTGCCGCGCTGCTCCCCGCAGTTGATCAAGCCATTCGCGCACGCGACGTCGAGACAGCCGCCAATCTGGTCGATCCGGTCGCCCTAGCACCCCTCGGCCTAAGCACCGATGAGATCAGCACGCTGCGAGCTGCCAGAAAGCAACTTCAGATACGGCGCAAGAATCGGGGACGACCACCCTCCTAATGGGCCCGCTACAGGCTCTCCTCCCACAGCGCGCGAGCCTCATGATGCTCTGAGACCGGAGAGCGGGAGAACAGGCTGTTCAGCATTCCCCCGAAGAACCTATTTGGCGACAGATCGTCAGGCACCTCGTCCTCAAGCAGCTTTGGCTTGGGCCCGGTGCGATCGAGAACGAGGAGGCAGGTTGCGTCGTAGCTGCCTCGCTCGTCGCCGGGAGTCAACGACTTGAGCTTCTTGAGCATGTCCTTGATGCGTTCCCAGCCGGAGGGCTCATCGAACACGTTCGAGGTGACGAGGTAGACGTAGCCAAACGTCGCCAAAGGGTACCGGCGACGGATGTTGAGGAGGTCGCCCGAGGCCTCCTCGAAGCGGTTCGTGATGTTCTTTCCGAACGATCCAGTCATCGTCTTGCTTGAGACAGCGAGCTCAAGGCCGCGATTGAACTCAGCGATAACGACATCGATCTCCTTGGCGAAGAAGCCGCCGAGGATGTTGGTCGATCCGGACCCGGCGAGCGTGGCCAGGCTCTGAATCGTGGCTTCCTGAACATCTCGGATCTTGCCGTCCCTTGCGTATCGGAATCGGCTGGCCGCCGTCGCCAGGGCATGAGGAAGAACGCGCGGCTGGGTCGCTCGAGGCCAAACGACATCGGGCTGAATGCCTGCCCGTCGCAGCTCGGTTGCGATCCAGATATCGACCGCGACCGCAAGACCCCCGGTCGCCGGCACCCCAGCTGCGCCACCCTGGATCTGCACGTCAACAAGATCCAGGAGCAGCTTCCGATCGAACTCGTACCTCCCGCCCTTCTCCCAGGGATTCGTGAGAGAGGCGGGGACAGCTTGGTAAACAGCCGACATGCGATCTCCCTTTGCCATAGCAAGAAGGTTCTTCGTCAACCAATGGCCTCCTCCGATTTTCGCGACCGGCGCTTCGGCGACGAGTGTCCTAGCCGAGCCCGGCGGTCTTCTCCAGCCGCGCAGCCTGATTGCGGCTACGGGCGGCCGAGGCTGGCCTTGAGGCGGTCGATCGCCTCGACCGGGAGGGGGTCGACGCCGCGGGCGTTGGCGAGCTCCAGGGAGACGAGGTCGCCGAGCATCGTCGCCCAGAGCAGGCGGGCGACGCGGGTCTCGCCGCGGGTCTCGATCCGGATCGCCTCGGCGCCCGACCCGGTGATCGCCTCCGCGGTCAGCTCGAAACGGCGGCGCTCGCGCGGGTGCTGGTCGGCGTCTTCGAGCAGGACGGCGGCGAAGCCGTCGCCCGACCAGCCGCAGAATCTCGTTGTGGTCAACCTCGGGCAGCTCGGAGAAGAAGGCGTGGAGCTTGGGGTTCTCGTTGATCTGCGTCTTCCAGCGCCTGGCGACCGGAGCGGTAAGGTCGGAGCCCACGACCACGGGGACGGTCCCGTCGAGGCGGGCGGCGAGATCGGAGGCGAGGGCCTGCAGGCCGTCAGACTGCTCGGCCAGGAAGGCAGCCGCGGCGTCGATCTCGGTGTGGATGCGGGGGGCGACTCCCCCGAGGGCGGCGACCTCGGCCGCGCAGACCAGCATGTAGGCGACCGCCGTGCGCGGCGCCGGCAGCAGGCCGGGCAGGCCGATCACGGGAACGCCCGCCTCGCGCGCCTCGGCGACGAGAGCGCCACCCGTGCTGGCGACTGTGCGGCGGGCGCCGAGCGCCTCGGCCGCGGCAAAGCAGGCCAGCGTCTCCTCGGTGTCGCCGGAGTAGCTCGAGCAGAGCACCGTCCACTCCGGCGTCGCCCAGCTCGGAATCTCGTAGCCGCGGATCGTGAGCAGCGGGCGCGTGAGCCGGTCGCCCAGGGCCGCCGCCGCGAGATCGCCGCCGATCGCCGAGCCACCCATGCCGCAGACCATGAGGCCGGCGGCCTCGGCCGGCTCGAGCCGAGCCGACTCGACCCGCCAGAGCGCGTCGCGCAGGTGGTCGGGTATGGCGAGGACGTCGTCGAGCATCAGGCCGGAACTCTTTCACCCCGGCCGACCACGGCGCCGTCCAGAGACGCTCCGGCGGGCACCTCGACGCCGGCCGAGAGGATCGAGCCGCTGACCCGCGCGCCCTCGCCGAGGACGCAATCGCCGAGCAGCACCGAGTCGCGGACCTCGGCCCCCTCCCCGACCCGGCAGCCAGGGCCGAGCACGACCCGCGGGCCCACCCTCGCGCCGCCCGAGACTTCGGCGCCCGGTGCGACGAGCATCCCCGGCGCCGTCGGCTCGACCTGCGTCTCCACCCGCCGCTCGAGGATGTCCCAGCTCGCCTGCAGGTATCGCTCCGGCGTGCCGATGTCCATCCAGTAGCCGTCGAGGCGAAGGCCGTGCAGGCCATCGTCAACGAGGCGGGGGAAGACGTCGCGCTCGATCGAGACCGCCTCACCGGGTGGGATCAGGTCGAGCACCGAGCGCTCGAGCACGTACATCCCTGCGTTGACTTCCCCCGGCACGCTCTCCCCCGTCTTCTCGAGGAATTCCAGGACGGCGCCCTCCGGGCCGCTGTGGACCAGGCCGTAGGCGGAGGAGTCGTCGAACCGGGTGCAGGCCGAGCGTCGCGGTCGCCCGCCGCTCGGCGTGGGCACCCAGCAGCGCGCTCAGGTCGAGATCGGTGAGCACGTCGCCGTTGAGGGCGAGGAAACGGTCCTCGAGGTCGGGGCCCAGCTGGTCGGCGGCGAAGCGGATCGCGCCGGCGGTGCCGCGCCGCTCGGGCTCGACCACGTAGCGAATAGAGACCCCCGCCCGATCCTCCTCGCCAGCGAGCGCCTCGCGCAGCACGCCGGGGAGGAAGCCGCAGGCGAGCACGACCTCGGTCACGCCGTGGCCCGCGAGCCACTCGATCATGTATGCCAGGAACGGGCGGTCGACCAGGGTCAGCGCCGGCTTGGGCACGGTCTCGGTCAGTGGCCGCAGCCGCGTTCCCTCGCCTCCCACTAGGACTATCGCCTGCACCTAGTGCCCCTGGCCGGCGCATACCGGCGTCCTCGGTCGCTCGCGTGCAGAGCACGCACGCTCCCTGCGTCCTTGGTCCGCTTGGCCATGGGCACTAGGATCCCGTTCCCGTCTGCACGGCATTCTCGATCGCCCTGCCGATGCCCTCGTACTCGAACCCCGCCGAGCGCAGCAGCGCGGGGTCGAGGAAGTTGCGCCCGTCGATCAGCAGCGCTCGCGCCATGCGCTCCGCCGCCGCGGCCCAGTCGAGCTCGGCGAACTCGGGCCACTCGGTGACGAGGACAGCGGCGTCGGCTCCCTCCAGGGCCCCCATCGCCGAGTCGTGGAACTCGACGCCGTCGAGCAGGTTCCGAGCCGCGTCGGCCGCCACCGGGTCGTAGGCGGACACCTCGGCCCCCTCGCCCTGAAGCCGCGCCGCGAGAACCAGGCTCGACGCCTCGCGCATGTCGTCGGTGTCGGGCTTGAACGCCAGGCCGAGCAGCGCCACCCGCTTCCCCGCGAGCGATCCGAGCCGGGCCTGCAGCTTCTTCACGACCCGCCGCTTCTGCAGCTCGTTCACCTCGATCACGGCGGTGAGCAGCTGGAAGTGGTAGCCGGTGTTGCCGGCAAGTTGCTTGAGTGCTTTGAGATCCTTGGGAAAGCAGTTATGGGACACGACGCCACCGGTCGTGACAACGGTCTGAGAGCCGGGGACCTCCAGCGAGTACACCGCTCCGCGGAAGTGCTCCTTCGCAGTTCTCACCACTCGGCTCCATGCCATCGACGACCGACCGAACTTGCGAAAGCCGGTTGGCGCAATCCGCTTGCCCTGGCGCGCAAGGGACTCGACCACACGCACCCGGTCTTGCTCGGGCACGAGCCGGATCGCCCGTTCGACCTGATCGGCACCGCTCACCGTGAGCCAGTGCGTCTCCTTGGTCGACTTCGCGGTCCGCCCTCGCTTCCAGGAACAGACGATCCCGAGGTCGCGCAGAAGGCGCGCGACACCGTCGGCAAGCTCGTCGCTGACCGTGCCGAATTCGAGCACGACGCTCGGTCCTCCATTCACCAAGGACCAGGAGCCATCACCCTCCCAGAGGCCCGAGAGGAGCGCCCACTTGCGATCGCCCGACTGCTCCCAAATCAAGCTTGGAAGGCGCTGCACGTAGCTGTTGACGCCGAGGCCGAGGGTCTCCATCCACCAGGCGGCCAGGATGCGTGACGAAATCCGAACGCAGCGCGAAGTCGGCGCGCTGAAAACCGTCGCCTTGACTCCCTGGCTCTCCCAGTAGTCGGCCACCTCCCGGACCAGATGCTCCTCCTTGCTCGGATGGAACGACCACGTGATGCGCTCTCGCACTGCACCGCCACGGCCGCGGTCTCGTGCGACGTGACCCTCGGCCAGGTAGAGGCCAACAACCCGCCAAAAGCCCTCGTCGACCCGCAGTCGCTCCGGTACGTAGGTCCCGTTGCGCGCCGTGCCGAATTTCGCTCCTCGGAGGTCCATCCCCGACTCGCAGGCCTCGCGAAGACGCAGCGCCCCGCTACGGCGGATATCGCCCATCCGCTGGGCCTGACCACGGGGATGGGCCAGAAGCGCCGTTCGCTCACCCGCGGGCAACGCGTGAAGGTCTTCGATCTCGCGTCGCTCGGGACGAACGATCACCTGCTCTGCAGGGATCGAGTCTTCAAGTGCAGCCCATGTCGAGTATGCGGGGGGCGAAAAACCGTCGCTTCCCCCGCCCGCGAGCGGTAGCCAGTCGGCGGAAGACACGTCCGCGGCTCGAACGGTGGTTAGAACCTCATCGTCCTGGCCATCGCCGACGATCACCGGATGATCGGCGGTGACCCGCAGCCGCCGACCCATCTTGGTGCGGATCTCGACCATCTCGCCGTCGTAGGCCCTCTTGGTCAAGAGCGTGACCGGCATCCACTCCGCATCCGCCTCGCCGGGCACCCAGGACCACGTCCACAGATCGGACGGCGCGATGGTCTCGCAGCCGATCGCCTCGGCGTCGCCGCCGGCCAGGTCCCAGAGCTCGGCGAAGCTGACCAGCTTGGCGATCCCGTGGTGGCGCACCAGCAGCGTCTCCCCACCGTCGAAGCAACTGCCCCCGTAGCCGATTCCGGCGCGCAGGAAGGCGGGGCCGATGCGCTGGTCGAGTCCCATGCCGCGGGCGACTTCCGCCACGTCGGCGCCGACCTCCTCGCAGACGTTGGCGATCTCGTTGACGAAGGAGATCTTGGTGGCGAGGAAGGCGTTGGAGGCGAGCTTGATCATCTCGGCGCTGGCGACGTCGGTGCGCACGATCTCGCCGCCGAGCGGCTCGTAGAGGCCGGCCACGGCGTCGGCGGCCGCCTCGTCGCCGGGGTCGGCGCCGATCACCACACGGTCGGGGTGCAGGAAGTCCTCGACCGCGGACCCCTCCTTGAGGAACTCGGGGCAGGAAACGTAGGGAACGCCGGGCAGCTCGCGCCGGATCGTCTGACCCGTTCCCGCCGGAACCGTGCTCTTCATCACCAGCACGTGCTCGCCGCCGTCACCCAGGTCCTCGACGACCGAACGGACCCGGGAGAGATCGGCGTCGCCGGACGGGGTCGGCGGCGTGTCGACGCAGACGAAGAGCAGCCGCGCGGCCTCGAGCACCTGCGACATCTCGGTGGTGAAGGTCAGCCGCTCGGCGTTGCGCGCCAGCAGCTCCCCGAGGCCGGGCTCGTGGATCGTCGTCTCGCCGCGCGAGAGCGCCTCGACCTTCTCGGGCAGGATGTCGCGGGCGAAGACGGGGTGTCCGAGCTCGGCGAAGCAGGCGGCCGTGACCAGGCCGACCCAGCCGACGCCGATTACGCCAATTGGCTCTCTGTCGCCTGTCATCGCTGCTGCCTTCCTCGCTTTCGCTTCGGGTTGGGGATCTTCACGTCCGCGGAGCGCGCGATCCCGATCATCTGGTCGTTGGTAAGGGTATTCAGCAGGTCGTTGGAGACCCAGTACGTGTTATCGCCCCGGTGCCAGGCGATCAGCGGCAGCCGGTCGCCGTCGACGAAGATCTCGTACTCGCGGCCGTGGATCGTCCTGGTCAGGCTCGGGTTGTTCAGTATCGGCGGGTCCTCCCAGCCCCGGATGCCCTGCACCCCGAAGTAGTGGACCCCGTCGGAGAGCGGCAGCTCGACGACCATCCTGTAGGCGCCGTGCCGGTTGCCGTCGGTGTCTTTGAAGTGGTAGACGCGGGGGTCCTGCACGTGCTCGTAGGGGTTGGTTTCGGCATACGCCGCGCCTTCGGGGAGGCGGGTCGGGTAGAAGACCGGGAACCCGGAGCTGACCTTGCGCGCCACCGCCTTGGCCTCGGCTTCGCCGGCTTCGCGGGCGGGCAGGAGCCCGTCGCTGCCGGGCGGCTTCGGCGGCGCCAGGTGGGGCTTTGGCTTCTGCCTGCGCTCGGTTCCGTCCTTTCCGCCCCCGTCCTTCTTCGCCTGCCTGTCGCCGATGTCTTCCAGCGAGCCGCGCGGCCCGCCGCTCGCTTCGATCCCGAGGAACTTTTTGACCGCTTCCTGGATCATTTCCGGCGAGGCGTAGACGTAGCTCGGCCCGAGTTCGGCCGGGAAGTGGACCTCCTTGATCGCCGCGTTGCGGGAGGAGACGAACAGCTTCAGCACTTCCAGCATCGTCTCCTTGTCGTTGATGTCGGAGGTCGTGTACTGGGTGAAGATGTCGAGCAGGTCGTTGCGGTCGAGCACCAGATCGTCGATCGGCACGCGCTGGCGGGCGGCGCTGAGGAAGTCCTGCTGGCGGGCGGCGCGAACGAGGTCGGTATCTGTGTGCCGGTAGCGCACGTACTGGAGCGCCTTTTTCCCGCAGAGCAGCTGGTAGCCCGGCTGCACGTTGATTTCGGCGTACTGTTCGGAGACGGGCAGGCCGACGTTTGAGTGGTAGTAGCGGCGGTCAACGTCGACGTAGACGCACTCGATCGCGTCGACCGCCCGCACGAAGCCGAGGTAGTCGACGTTGACGACGTGGTTGATCGGCAGGCCGGTCAGTTCCTTGACCACGCGCAGGGTCAGTTTCGGCCCGCCGTAGGCGAAGGCGGCGTTGAACTTGTCCGTGCCGATACCCGGGATTTCGACCTTGAGGTCGCGTGGGATCGACATCAGCGCGATCGCTTCCTGGTCGGGGTCGAGCCGCAGCAGGATCGTCGTGTCCGAGCGACCGGGGTCTTCCGGTTCGCTGGCCCGCTTGTCCGATCCCAGGATGAGGATGTTCTCCGGCTCCCCGCCCTGCGTCTTGGAGAGGAAGCGCTCGACTTTGTTCTCCAGCACGTCGTTGTGGGACAGCGCCTCGGCGATGCTGTCGATGTAGCGCAGGATCACCGTCGCCGTGGCCGCAGCCGTGACGAGGACGATGATCGTCGAGCCGAGCGTGAAGCGCCACCAGAAGCGCTTCGGCTTCGGTGGCGGCTCGTGGTCGCCGGAGGGGGGTGGCTTGCTGAATCCTGCGTCAGCCACAGCGGGTCAGCCGTCGAGCTGGACAGGGAGCGAACGCAGGAAGGTGTCGAGCGTCTGCCGGTAGGTGTGCAGGGAGGAAACCGAGACCCACTCCTCGGGGCCATGGTGCCCTTCCCCGACGGGCCCGAACTCGACCGCCGGCACGCCCACCCGCAGGAAGGAGACGGCGTCGGAGGCGCCGTCGCGGCCGACGCTCATCGGCTCGCCGTCGTGGTGCTCGGCCGCAGCGCAGCGAAGTGCCCGCACGTATGCCAGGTCGCGGTCGACCACGGCCGGGGGCCGCGTGAAGAGCTGCTCGACCCCGGCGTCGGCGATGCCGCGAACCTGCTCCAGCAGGCTGGCGGGGTCCTGGTCGGGCAGGTAGCGGATGTTGACGTCGATCGCGCATCGGTCGGGCACCTTGTTGAGCGCATCGCCGCCCACGATCCGGCCGAGGTTGATCGAGGGGCGGTCGAACAGCTCCGAGCTGTGCCGGGCGAACGGTAGCGACTCGATGCTGCGGAAAACGTCGATCGCCCGCAGCACCGCGTTGTCGCCCAGCCAGGGCGTGGCGCCGTGGGCGGCGACGCCGCTGACCTGCACCCGCAGCGCCAGCACGCCCTTCGCCTCGACCCCGATGTGCAGGTCGGTCGGCTCGCCGGTGATCGCGAAGTCGCCGGTGAAGCCGCTGTTGACCAGCCGGTCGCTGCCGCGGTCGACTTCCTCCTCGGACTCCTCGTCGCCGACGATCCCCAGCCGCACCCGCACGCCCTGCTGCTCGCGCATCGCGGCCGTGGTCAGCAGCATCGCCGCCAGCGCCCCCTTCATGTCGTAGGCGCCGCGGCCGTAGAGCCTGTCTCCCTCGACCCTGGGGTCGAACTGGCCGGGGAGCCCGGGAACGACGTCGAGGTGCCCATGGAGGACGACCGTCGGGGCGTCCTCGGGCCCAACCTCGGCGCGCAGCACCGGCAATCCCCGAACCTCGTCGCTCTCGACCTCTATCCCGCGGGCGTCCAACCACCCTTCGATGAAGCCGGCGGCTTCCAGCACTCCGTCCGCCTCCGAGGTGTCATAGCTGACGAGGCGCAAAACGAGCGCCACAAGCTCATCGCTCACGCTGCGCCCCCAAGGTATCCGTGCTGCATTGACCGTCAACAACACGGCGAATGCAGCACTCGTTGCGGATGGGCGAAGGGGAGGCGACGCCCCCCTGGGGGAATGTCGCCGAAGGCGGCGATATGCAATCTGATGTCTTGCGCGGCCGCAGGCCGCGCTCCTCATTCGCTCCGAGCGAAGCGAGGTGCGTCAATTCCCACAGGGGAGCGTCGCCTCCCCTCACCCCTGAGCGATCGCGAGGAACGCTTCGGCCCGGTCGCGGTCCTTCTGCGCCCGGTTTTGGGCGCCGCTGCCCTCCTCGGCCTCGGCGAGGCGCTGCTCGGCGTCGGCGAGCTGCTCTTTCAGCGTCGCCTGGTCGAGGTCCTCGGGCGGAAGCACCTCCTCGAGCAGGAGCTTGGCGTGGTTGCCGAAGACCTGCAGCCAGCCGTGGGCCTGGGCGTAGCGCTTGGTCTCGGAGTCGCTGACGTGCAGGCGCAGCTCGGCCGGCTTCAGCGCCGCCAGGAGCGGGGCGTGGTTGGCGAGGATGCCGACCTCGCCGACCGCGGTCCGGGTCGAGACCTGGCGGACTTCGCCGCTGAAGACCTCACCCTCGGGGGTGAGGACCTCGACGTCGACCATGTGCTCGGCGGCCACGCGTCTCCCTAGGCGGCCGCGGCCGCTCCGGCGTCGGCGGTGACCTGGTCGATGCCACCCTTCATGTAGAAGGCGCCCTCGGGCAGGTCGTCGTGGACGCCGTCGAGGATCTCGCGGAAGCCGCGCACCGTCTCGCCGACGGGCACGTACTCGCCGCTGCGGCCGGTGAACTGCTCGGCGACGAAGAACGGCTGCGAGAGGAAGCGCTCGATCTTGCGCGCCCGGGTGACCGTCTGCCTGTCCTCGTCGGAGAGCTCGTCGATGCCGAGGATGGCGATGATGTCCTGCAGCTCCTTGTAGCGCTGCAGCACCTCCTGCACCTCGGTCGCGGTCCGGTAGTGCTCCTCGCCGACGACGTCGGGCTTGAGGATCGTCGAGGTCGAGTCGAGCGGGTCGACGGCCGGGTAGATCCCCTTCTCCGAGATCGCCCGCGAGAGCGTCGTCGTCGCGTTGAGATGGGCGAAGACCGAGGCCGGGGCCGGGTCGGTGAGGTCGTCGGCGGGGACGTAGATCGCCTGCACCGAGGTGACCGAGCCGCGCTCGGTCGAGGTGATCCGCTCCTGCAGTTCGCCCATCTCGGTCTCCAGCGTCGGCTGGTAGCCGACCGCGGAGGGCATGCGCCCGAGCAGGGCCGAGACCTCCGAGCCCGCCTGGACGAAGCGGAAGATGTTGTCGATGAAGAGCAGCACGTCCTGGCCGCCCTGCTCGCGGAAGTATTCGGCCATCGTCAGCCCGGAGAGGGCGACGCGGAGGCGGGCGCCGGGCGGCTCGTTCATCTGGCCGAAGACGAGCATCGTCTTGTCGATGACGCCCGACTCCTTCATCTCGAGCCAGAGGTCGTTGCCCTCGCGGGAGCGCTCGCCGACGCCGCAGAAGGCGGAGAGGCCTTCGTGCTCCTCGCCGATCGAGCGGATCAGCTCCTGGATCAGCACGGTCTTGCCGACGCCGGCGCCGCCGAAGAGCCCGACCTTGCCGCCCTTGGCGTAGGGCGCGAGCAGGTCGATCACCTTGATCCCGGTCTCGAGGATCTCCTGGCTCGTGGTCAGTTCGGAAGCTTCGGGCGCCGGGCGGTGGATCGGCCAGCGCTCCTCGGCCTGGACCGGCTCGCCGAGGTCGATCGGCTCGCCCAGCAGGTTGAAGATGCGGCCCAGGGTGGCGTCGCCGACCGGGACCGAGATCGGCCCGCCGGTGTCGATCACCTTGTCGCCACGCTGCAGGCCGTCGGTGGCGTCCATCGCCACCGTGCGCACCCGGTCGTCGCCGAGGTGCTGCTGCACCTCGCAGACCAGCTCGGTCGCCTCGCGATCGGAGTCGCCGGCCATCTCGATCTTCACCGCCGAGTAGATCTCCGGCAGCTTGTCGGGGAAGACCGCGTTGACGACCACGCCGGTGACCTGCTCGACGCGTCCTACGTTTGCTCCGTTGCTCTCAGACATTGGTTCCTTTTCTTCCGATCGAAAGCTGTTTAGCCCAGCGCCTCGGCGCCGGCGACTACCTCGAGGATCTCCTGGGTGATCTCCGCCTGGCGGACCCGGTTCATTTCCAGCGTCAGGTCCCCCATCATTTCCTCCGCGTTCTCCGCGGCACTGCGCATCGCGGTCATCCGCGCCCCCAGCTCGGAGGCGGCGGACTCGAGCAGAGCCCGGTAGACCGAGATGTTCACGTACTCCGGGATCAGCTGGCCGAGCAGCTCCTCGGCTTCGGGCTCGTACTCCCAGATCGAGCTGCTGTGCGCCTTCTCGATCTCGGTCTCCTCACCCTCCTCTTCCTCCGCCGCCGCTCCCTCGCCGATCACGTCGGCCTGCTGGAGGGGAAGCAGCGTCTGCCGCCAGACGTGCTGGGTCAGCGGCGAGACGTAGCGGTTGTAGACCAGCTCGACCCGATCGAGCTCACCGTCGACGTAGCGGGCGGTGAGCTCCTCGCCGATCTCGCGGGCGTTGGCGAAGCCGGGCCGGTCGGTGAAGCCGACGTAGGAGGTGCGCGGGTCCTCCTTGCGGAAGGTCAGCGCCGAGACGCCCTTGCGGCCGACCGCCGAGAAGACGGCCTCCTTGCTCTCGTCGCGGAGCTCGCCCCGCAGGCGCAGGCCGTCGCGGATGATGTTCGTGTTGAAGGCCCCGGCGAGGCCGCGGTCGCCGGTGATCAGGACGACGCCGACGCGGCGCTCCTGCTCGCGCTCCTCCAGCACCGGCACGCGTGGGATCCCTCCCGCCTGCTCGGCGGCGCGCCGGGTGAGCTTGCGCATCGACTGCGCGTAGGGGCGCAGCTGCTCGATCCGCTGCTCGGCCCGGCGCAGCCTGGCGGCCGCCACCATCTCCATCGCCCGCGTGATCTTGTTGATGTTCCTGATCGAGGCGATGCGATTCTTGACGTCCTTCTGGGTGGCCATGGTGATTCGGTCAGTAGCCGGGGGCGCCCCGATGAGGGGTACCTGCGGGCGAGGTTTTCGTTCTCGGCACCCCTCATCGGGGCGCTACGAACGGTTCCTTAGACCGACACCTCCTCGGGGACGCGCGCAGGAGCGTTGCGCTCCTCAGCTGACTTAATCCGGTCGGATTCGCCCTTCTCGAGCGGGTCGCCGTGCTCGTCGAAGTCGGGGCCGAAGTCGTCGACGAAGTCGGCGATCGCCTTGCCCAGCTCCTCCTCGTCGTCGTCCTCGAGCTTGCCGGTATCCGAGATCCGGGCCAGCAGATCCGCCTTCTCGGCGTGGAGGCGGATCTTCAGGTCGCCGAGGAACTCGCCCACCCGCTCGGTCTTGATCCGGTCCAGGTAGCCACCGGTGCCCGAGTAGATCGCCGCCACCTGGTCGGCGACCTCGAGCGGCTCGCGCTCCTTCTGCTTCAACATCTCGACCAGCCGCTCGCCACGGGTGAGCGTCTTCTGCGTCTCCGGGTCGAGCTCCGAGCCGAACTGGGCGAAGGCCTCGAGGTCACGGTACTGGGAGAGGTCGAGGCGGAGCTTGCCGGCGACCTTCTTCATCGCCTTGGTCTGCGCGTTGCCGCCCACCCGCGAGACCGAGATGCCGACGTTGACCGGGGGGCGCACACCCGAGAAAAAGAGGTCGGACTCGAGGAAGATCTGGCCGTCGGTGATCGAGATCACGTTGGTCGGAATGTAGGCGGAGACGTCTGAGGCCTGGGTCTCGATGATCGGCAGCGCCGTCAGCGAGCCGCCGCCGAGGTCGTCGTTCAGCTTCACCGCCCGCTCCAAGAGGCGCGAGTGCAGGTAGAAGACGTCGCCCGGGTATGCCTCGCGACCCGGCGGGCGCCGCAGCAGCAGCGACATCTGGCGGTAGGCGTAGGCGTGCTTGGTGAGGTCGTCGTAGACGCAGAGCGCGGCCCTGCCGTTGTAGAGGAAGTGCTCGCCCATCGCGCAGCCCGCGTAGGGGGCGATGAACTTGATCGGGGCGGCCTCGTCGGCGGGGGCGGCGACGATGATCGTGTTCTCCATCGCGCCGTTTTCCTCCAGCACCTCCTTGAACTGAACTACGGTCGACATCCGTTGCCCGATCGCGACGTATATGCAAGCCAGGTCCTTGTCCTTGTTGTTGATGATCGTGTCAACCGCGATCGCCGTCTTGGCCGTATAGCGGTCGCCGATGATCAACTCCCGCTGGCCGCGCCCGATCGGGATCATCCCGTCGATCGCCTTCAGCCCGGTCTGCATCGGTTCGGTCACCGGCTGGCGCTGGACCACGCCGGGGGCCTTGAACTCGGCCGGGCGGGTCTGCGTCGTCGCCACTTCGCCCTTGTCGTCGAGCGGGCGGCCGAGCGGGTCGACCATGCGGCCGAGCAGCTCGTCGCCGACGGGAATCCGCAGCAGGTGGCCGGTGCGCTTGACGGTGTCGCCCTCGACGACCTTGTCCCACTCGCCGAAGAGCACCGCGCCAACGTTGTCGGCCTCGAGGTTGAGGGCGAGGCCGGTGACGCCGTGGGGCAGCTCCAGCATCTCCAGGGCCATGCAGCGCTCGAGGCCGTGGATGCGGGCGATCCCGTCGGCGACCGAGAGCACCGTGCCCACCTCGGAGAGGTCGGCGGATTCCGTGTCCAGTCCCTCGATCCTCTCGCGGAGGATTGATGCGATCTCGTCGGGCTTGATTTCCATTGGGGTGCTCTCTGCCTCCTTACGCCGCCTGGGCGACGCTCTTTCGAAGTTTCTCCAAGCGAGCGCGGATGCTCGCGTCGAGGACCTTGTTGCCCACCTGCAGGACGATTCCACCGAGGATCTCGTCGTCGACCCGGCTGGCCAGCTCGACCTTCTGGCCGGTCTGGCGCTCGATCTCCTCGCCGACCTTCTCGACCACGGCCGGCTCCAGCGGGACGGCGCTGGTCACGGTCACGTCGATGCGCCTGTTCTCGTGCTTCCAGAGCTCGTCGAGCTCACGTCGGATGCGGAACACCTCCGGCATCCGCCCCTTCTCGATCAGCAGCTCGAGGAAGTTGAGCAACTCCCGGTCGGCGCCGGAAACCGCGCGCTTCAGGCCCGCCACCTTCTCCGCCGAGGAGAAGTAGGGGCTGAAGAAGACCTGCAGCTCGCGGTTGCCGACGACCGCGTCGGCGAACTGGCCCAGCTCGTCGCGGATCGCGTCGAGCTTGCCCTTCTCCCTGGCCACGTCGAAGAGGGCCTCGGCGTATACGCGAGCTGCCTCGGACATCAGTTGCTCGACCCCTCCAGGGCCGAGAAGTCGACCTCGCTGAGCGCCTCCTCGACGAGGCGGCGCTGGTCCTCCTCGCTGAGGGCCTTGCGGGTGACCTTCTCGGTCGCCAGCACGGTGAGGTCGGCGACCTCCTTGCGGATCTGCTGCAGCGAGCGCCGCGTCTCCGCTTCGATGTCGCGGGTCGCCGCGGCGACCAGCTCCTCGCGCTTCTCCTTGCCGGCCGCGGTCGCCTCGGCTTCCGCCGTCTCGGCCGCCTTGCGGGCGCGGGCCATGATGTCGTCGGCCTGCTCGCGCGCCTCGGTGAGGCGCTGGCGGTACTCGGCGAGCAGCTCGTCGGACTCCCTGCGCTGGCGTTCGGCCGCCTCGATCGACTCGGCGATCGTCTTGGCGCGCCTGTCGAGCGCCTCCTGGATCTTCGGGAAGGCGACCTTGCTCAGCACCCACATGGTGAAGAGGAAGAGGACCAGCGTCCAGATCATCAGGCCGAGGCCCGGCGATACCAGGAAGCTGCCGCCTTCTTCCTCCCCATGCGCGGCCTCCGCCGCGAGGGGCAGCCATGCTGCTATTTCAGCGATGAGCTCCACGCGATCGGCCTAGAGGAAGAAGGCGATCAGGCCGAAGATGAAGGTGTAGAAGGCCACGGCCTCGGTCAGGGCGAAGCCGAGCCAGCGGATGCTCTGCAGCTCGTCTTTCATCTCGGGCTGGCGGGCGACGGACTCGATCTCCTTGCCGAAGATGATGCCGATGCCGATGCCGGCGCCGATCGAGCCGAGACCGGCACCGACGCCGAGGGCGATCGCCTTGCCGGCGGATTCGATCCCTTCGTCGGAGATCGCGGCGACAACTGGGGACAGGTCCATGTGAGGTAGCGCTCCTTTTTCAGTGGCTGGCGGAGGTGGCTCCGCCGAGGTAGATAGCGGTGAGGGTCGAGAAGATAAATGCCTGCAGGGTGGCGATCAGGCCCACCTCGAGGATGAAGAAGAAGAAAGCCAGGGGGAAGGTGAGGGCGCCGAGCGCGGCGATGCCGAGCAGCACGGCGAGCCCGCCGCCCATGAAGAGCAGCAGCAGGTGGCCGGCGAGGATGTTGGCGAAGAGCCGCACCGAGAGCGAGATCAGCCGGGCGAAGTGGGAGATCGCCTCGATCACGAAGATGAATGCCTTGGCGATCGGGTTCATCTCCTCCAGGCCGGGCGGCAGCCAGCTCGCCAGGTAGGGGATGAAGCCCTTGGCCCGCACGCCTTCGACGTGGTAGGAGATCCAGACCACCAGGGTGAGGACGAGCGGGATCGAGAGGTTCGCGGTGGCGGCGTAGATCGCGAAGGAGGGGATTTCCATGCCGAAGACGTCGACGGTGTGTTCGGTATTGGTCGGCAGCGGCAGGAAGCCGATGATGTTCGAGAACCAGATCCAGAAGAAGAGCGCGGCGAGGAAGGGGAACCAGCGCGCGGCCGTGGCGGGGTCGAGGTTGCCGCCGGTGATGTTGTTCTTGGTCAGGTCGTAGGCGACCTCGATCGCGGTCTGCACCCGGTTCGGCTTCTGCTGCATCCGGCGCGAGATCCAGACCATCGTGAAGATCGTCAGCGAGCTGGCCAGGATCAGGTAGAGGACCGCCTTGTTGATGCTGAGGTCGATGCCGCCGAGTTCCAGCGAGACCCACGGTTCGAGCTTGAACTCGTTCTGCGGCTGGAACGCTTCGTTCTTGCCCGAGCTGCCGAAGATCAGCAGCATCAGGATCGCGATCGCGAAGTAGGTGCCGAGCCCGATCAGGACCTTGGTCTTCGTCTTCATGCCTTGCCCGCCTGCGGCTCTTCGTCGAAGAGGTGGGCGATGCCCTGGGCGGCGAGGGAGACCGTGAAGAGGACCGCGACGAGGATCGCGGAGGAGAGGCCAGCCTCCCGTTCGACGATCCCGGCGATCAGGACCGCGGCCGCCATCAGCCCGACCCGGCCGAGCGTTGAGACCGCGACGGTCGCCATCGCCCGCTGCCGGTTTCCCGCCGCCAGCTCCCGGTTGGCGCGGCGCTCGGCGAGAACCTGGATGCCACGCTGCAGAAGCCAGACGCCGGCCCCGGCAGCGAAGCCGAGCATGGGCAATCCGCCGAGCAGGAAAACGGCGAGCGCGGCGGCAAGGACCAGGAGGTCAACGTACTTGGGAGGAGACATAAGAGGCGCCCGTCTTCGGTCGGCGGGCGCACGCGCGACTATATCCGAAAGGGCCGACGATCCGCTTTCTAGAGCCAGTTCGTGAGGCTTGTTACAACCTGTTACTAAGTCTCCACGAATCCGGGTCCGATGCCCAACTGTGCTTTCTTGCCCCGCTTGAATATTCTGGGGGAGTGGCCGACTCTCTAAGCCGCTCCGATCGGAGCGCACTTATGTCCCGCGTCAAAACACGGGATACGGCCCCCGAGTTGAACTTGCGTCGAGCTCTCTGGGCCGCCGGCGTTCGAGGTTGGCGCCTTCATCCCCGGCGTGTCGTAGGCCGACCCGACCTGGCTTGGCTTGGTCGCCGGGTCGCCGTCTTCGTCGAACGGGGCATTTTGGCACGGACACCCCGATCACTATTGGGGTCAATCGGGAAAGTTCTGGGACGAGAAGATCGGACGCAACCGAGATCGGGATGCGCGGGTTACCAGCGACCTTGTCGGCGAAGGCTGGACCGTGTTGCGCTTCTGGGACTTCGAGGTGGAACGGGATACTCCCCACTGCATCGACGCGATCAAGACAGCCCTCGATCCAAGTGAACGACAAATCTGACATCCGGACAGAAGCCGCTCAACGTCTGCGTACGGCCGGGGCGCGCGCCGGACGACTGGCCGATGCAATCGAAGAGAACGACCCACGAGGCCGCGAGGAGATCGATGAGCTTGTCGCCGAGCTGCGCGCAGTGCAGATAGCCCTCTTTGGGCGACCGAAACGGGCTGCGCCCGGAGACGGCGCAAAATCGAAGATTCTTGCCTACCTGCTGGCGCGGACGGGTCGGGTTGTCTCCGGAGAGGAGCTGGCGGAGGTCAGTGGAATCCAAGAATGGCCGCGGCGCGTGAGAGAGCTGCGGGTGGAGGATGGCTACGCAATCACGGAGGTCGGAACGGGCTCATATCGCCTCGAGTCGGATCAGCCCGACTTCGACAGAGCGTCGGCGTGGAAAACGGCGAACGTCATCCGGCGCGGGAAAGGTTCCGCAATCGAGCGAATCGCCGCGTTCCTCGAAGCTCGCGTCGGCACGGTTGTCAACCGCGAGCAAATCGACTATGTCGCGAGGATCGCAGAGGGAAGCCGGCGTGTCCGCGAGCTGCGCGACGAGCACGGCTGGCCGATCGATTCCCACATCGACGAGCCAGAACTGGAGCCCGGTGAGTACCGCCTTACATCAATCGATCCGGCCGACCGGCGGGACCCCCTTCAACGCCTGTATCCAGAGAGCGTCCGCCAAGCGGTCTTCGATCGTGACGAATACAGATGCAGGATCTGCGGGCGCGATCGAAGCAAGGCCGAAGCGTCTGGCGACGCTCGTTTCTACCTTGAGGTGCATCACAAGGTCGCGATCGCCGACGAGCTGGAGGCACTACCAAAGTCGGAGCGCAACAAGATCAAGAATCTGATCACGCTCTGCCACCGCGACCACATCAAGGAGACGGCAAAGCTCCAGAAGCGCAAGCGCGCGACGAGGGGACCCGAACACCGAAGCTAGGCCGCGTTAGAGACCTCAACCCGCCCTTCGCTCCTTGCCTCCTCGATGTGGCGGGCCACCTCACGAGCGAGGCACCGAGCCAGCATCGGCGGAACCGCATTGCCGATCTGCCGGGCGACCGAAGTCATGGATTGGTCGGTCGGCAGCACGAAATCGTCCGGGAAGCTCATGCAACGGGCAGCCTCGCGAACGGTCAATGGGCGATGAGCCACCGGGTGCAAGTAGCGCCCCTTCTCCGGCTTGTAGAACTCCGTGCGGATCGTGTAGGCCGGTCGATCCCACCAAAGCCTCCCGAACACGTCCGTAGAACCCGACTTCTTGCGCAACCAGCAGTCGGGAGTTATGTCGGGGCGTCTCTCGGCAAGCTCGAACCTACCCTCACCCTCACCCGGGATCGTCTTGTAGCGCTCGACGCTTTCTGGCCGCGGGCTGCGTGAGTTGTGCCAGTTGTCCCCGGTTGGCTTTCGCGTAAGGTCGCCGATCGCGGTTCGCACCGTCGCCCACTCCTTCCCCCGCGGAGGAGCGGTGCCTGCGGGAAAGTGGGTCGGTGTCGGAAGCGACGGGGTCCCGATGCGGGAGCCGATCACGATCGCGCGCCTACGAGTCTGTGGCACACCGAAGTCGGCGGCGTTCAGGACCTTGCCGACGACCTCGAAGCCGAGCCGCGCGACGGCCTTTCGAAATGCCTCGTACTCGGCCGAACGCAGCAGCTGCGGAACGTTCTCCATCAAAAAGACGTCCGGCTCCGCCTCCCTCAACGCTCGTAGGTACTCGCGCCACAGAGCCCGGCGCTCCAGGCCGACGCCGCGCATGTTCAGGGGTGAAAAACCCTGGCATGGGGGCCCACCCACGACGACATCGACAGCTGGGAAGAACTCGACTCGCTCAATCGGACGACACTCAAGATGATCGCCGAAATTGGCCCTATACGTTTCCGCAGCATTGCGATCGCTCTCGACGGCAAATACTGCGCGGAACCTGCGACTGTCGAGGAAGCCGCGGGTGAGACCCCCGCAGCCCGCGAACAGATCCATGAGAGTAAGGCGACGCACGATGTTGCGGGACGGTAGCTCTTGAGGCAGACAGACCGTTCCGACACCTAGACGCCGTCGATCGCGCCGAACTCACCTGTCTCCGGGTCGATCGTAGGGAAGGTCCCGGTCTCGAGCTCTTCCTCGACGGCACGGTCGATCTCTCCGGCGGCCAGCGGCGGCGCGTGGGCGTGGCGGCGCACGCCGGCGACCTGGCGCAGGCGCACGCGGCGCAGCTTGAGGATCTCCAGCACCTCGACCAGATAGACGCTGGCGACCAGCGCGAGCAGCCCGCAGGCGATCATCACCGCCGTCCAGAAGGCGTCGAAGTGGCCGTGGTCGTCGCTGTAGGGGACGAAGCGCAGGGCCAGGGCGAGACCGGCCATGACCAGGGTCCAGCCGTAGAGGTAGGCGAGCGTGCGGCGCTGGGAGAAGCCGATGTTGGCCATACGGTGGTGGAAGTGCCAGCGGTCGGCGCGGTAGATCGGACGGCGGTACTTGAGCCGCTTGGCGACGACGAAGCCGGTGTCGAGGATCGGCACGGTGAGGATGATCAGCGGCAGGAAGAGGGCGATCACGGCGTTCGTCTTCAGCGCGCCCTGCACCGCGACGACGCCGAGCAGGTAGCCGAGCAGGTTGGAGCCGGTATCCCCCATGAAGGTCCGGGCCGGGGGGAAGCCGTGTCGCAGGAACCCGAGCGAGGCGCCCGCGGTGAGCGCGGCGAGGATCCCGGCGGCGTTGCGCTCCAGCGAGAGCGCGATCGCGGCCAGGGCGAGGGCCGAGATCGTGCAGACCCCGGCCGCCAGCCCGTCGACGCCGTCGATCAGGTTGATCACATTGATCGCGGCGACGATGCCGATCACGGTGCCGACCGCACCGAGCTCGACCGTGACGTCGCCGGGAAGCGTGAAGAGCTCGACCGAGCCGGGATCGAGGGCGCCGAGGAAGGGGAAGGTGAAGCTCGACACCTCGACCCCGGCCGCGACCGGGACGATCACGGCGACGGTCTGGCCGAGGAGCTTCGGTGCCGCGCTCAACTCGTGGACGTCGTCGAGGAAGCCAACCGCCGCGATGATCAGCGCGCCGCAGAGGATGGCGCGGGTCTCGCCGTCCCAGGGCAGGAAGGCCAGGCCCGACACGAGCACTCCCGCGAGGATCGCCAGCCCGCCCAGCCGCGGCGTCGGCGCCTCGTGCAGGGAGCGCTCGCCGGGCACGTCGATCGCGCCGACCCGGCGCGCCAGCCGGTCGGTGAGCGGCACCAGCAGCAGCGCGACGACTCCGGCGAGGAGAAAGGCGAAGAGCGCGTCGAGCGAGTCCGGCATCGGCTCAGGCTAGGTCGCGTAGCGGTCGAACCAGAGCGTGAAGGCCATCAGGCCCCAGAGCTGGCGGCTGAGGTCCTCTTTTCCCGCGCAGTGGGCGTCGATCAGCGGCGTCACCGCCGCCGGGTCGAGGCAGCCCTGGCGCTCGAGCGTGGCCGCTGAGAGCGTCTCGCGGGCGAAGGGCTCCAGCGGCCCGCGCAGCCAGCCGGCCAGCGGGATCGAGAAGCCCTGCTTGGGGCCCCGCAGTATCTCCTTGGGCAGCAGCGGCGCCAGAGCGCTGCGCAGCAGCCGCTTCTTCGCCGTGCCCCGCACCTTGAGCGGCGTGGCGAGGCCGAAGGCGAGCTCGGCGACGTGCTCGTCGAGGAACGGCACGCGCAGCTCCAGGGAGTGGGCCATGCTCGAGCGGTCCGTCTTCACCAGCAGGTCGTCGACCAGGTAGATGCCGAGGTCAACGTCCTGGAAGCGCGCCAGCGGCTCGGCCCCGGCCGTCTCGGCGTAGCGCTCGCGGTAGAGGTCAACCGGGTCCCACGCGGTGTCCATCCCCGGCAGCAGGGCGCTGCGCTGCGCTGGGGAGAAGATCTCCTTCCAGGCGTGATGGCGCTCCAGCGGCGGCAGGTGGGCGCCGCGGGCGAAGCGCTTCGCCTTGTAGTCGAAGCTGGCCTTGGCGTCGGAGCTGGGCAGGGCCTCGATCAGGGGCGCGGCGACGCGGGCGAGCCAGCCGACGCGCGGAGCCAGCAGGTCGGCCACATAGGTGTAGTAGCCGCCGAAGAGCTCGTCGCCGCCCTCGCCAGAGAGCGCCACCTTGACCTCACCGGCAGCCAGCTCCGAGACGAGGTAGGTGGGGATCGCCGAGGAGTCGCCGAAGGGCTCGTCGAAGGCCTCGACCAGCTTCGGCAGGAGCTCGGCCGCATCGGGCCGCAGGACCAGCTCGTGGTGATCGGTGCCGTAGCGCTCGGCGATGAGGCGGGCGCGAGAGAGCTCGTCGAAGCTCGCCTCCTCGAAGCCGATCGAAAAGGTCTTCAACCCCTGCCCCTCCTCCCCAGCCGCCAGCGCAGCCAGGCCGGCGGAGTCGACGCCGCCGGAGAGCAGCACGCCGACCGGGACGTCGGCGACCAGGTGAGCGCGCACCGAGTCGCGCAGCGTCTCGCGCAGCTCCTCGGCCAGATCCGCCTCGGGCCCCTTCCTGACCCGCTCGGCCGGCACGGGGCCGGGCCGCGCGTAGCGGTGCTCGCCCAGCTCCCCGTCGCGCCAGCTGAGCGAGGTCCCAGGCGGCAGCTTGCGCGCCTCGGCGAAGATCGTCAACGGCGCCGGGATCGAGTTGAAGGCGAGGAAGGCGGAGGCGGCACGCGGGTCGATCCGGCGCGAGAAGCCAGGCACCTCGAGCATCGCCTTGAGCTCCGAGGCGAAGGTGAGGGTCCCGCCGGCGAGGCGGTAGTAGAGCGGCTTGATGCCGAAGCGGTCGCGGGCGAGCAGCAGGCGGCGCTCGCGCGAGTCCCAGATCGCGATGGCGAACATGCCGCGCAGGCGCTCGAGAAAGCCGTCGCCGTACTCCTCGTAGAGGTGGACCAGGACCTCGGTGTCCGAGGCGGTGGCGAAGCGGTGCCCGGCCCGCTCCAGCTCGCGGCGCAGCTCGCGGTAGTTGTAGATCTCGCCGTTCTGGACGACGACGACGCTGCCGTCCTCGTTGGCGATCGGCTGGCGGCCGCCGTCGAGGTCGATGATCGAGAGTCGCCGGGCGGCGAGGACCGCCTGGCCTCCGTCGAAGAGCCCGTCGCTGTCGGGCCCGCGGTGGACGAGGCGGCTGTTCATCCGCGCGACGACCTCGGCTTCGGGGGCCGCGCCGTGCTCCGAGGAGACCATCCCGCAGATGCCGCACACAGGCGGCAGTCTCTCAGCCGATGGGGCTGGAGACCGCGGGGCCGCGGCCGATCACCTTGGTGACGGTGGCGAAGAGGACGCGGAGGTAGAGGCCGACCGAGCGGTCCGCGATGTACTCCATGTCGTGGGCGAGCTTGTTGGCCCACGACTCCTCGCGGGTCACGCGGGTCTGGGCGAAGCCGGTGACGCCGGGGCGGACGACGAGCCGCTGCCAGTACTGGGGGATCTCCTCGCAGAGCTCGGTGAAGAAGGCGGGCCGGACCGGGCGCGGGCCGACCACCGCCATCTCGCCGCGCAGGACGTTCCACAGCTGCGGCACCTCGTCGAGGTGGGTCTTGCGCAGCGCCCGGCCGACGAGGGTGACCTCGACTTCGGTGCGGCGCGAGAGCTCCTCGCCCAGGTAGGGGCCGAGCCGCTCCTCGGCGTCCGGGGCCAGGGTGCGGAACTTGTACATCCAGAAGAGCTGGCCGGCGCGGCCGACGCGGGCGCCCCGGTAGAAGACCGGGCGGCCCGAGGTGAGCGCGATCGCCGCCGCGACGAGCGCCAGGACCGGCGCGAGCACGGCGAGGACCAGCGAGGCGATCGCGACGTCGAGGGCGCGCAGGAGGAGGTCGACGGGACGCGACTCCCCGTCGCCGGCGAGCGCGAGGAGGCGGTCGAGCTCGGCTCGAGTCCCCTCGTCCCCGGTGAGCGGGTCAGTTGGCGATGTAGGTCTCCGCTGGATGAGCGCCTCCGACGGTACCGAGGATGGTCTCGACCAGCCCGGACGGGTCGCGTTTCGTCGGGACCGCTCCCGCCCCGCGCTTCTCGAGCTCGATCGCGCGCGGGTCGGTCAGCGGCCGCAGCCGCCCGGAGCGGATAAGCGCTTCGTCGACGCCGCCGAGGCGACCGCCGTAGGTCGTGTAGACCGGGACGCCGAGCGCCGCCGCCTCGCGGTTCATCGTCCCGCCGGCGGAGACGACCAGGTCGGCGAGGGCGACCAGGCTCTGCGCCTCGACCGCGCCGGGCGGGACGATCAGCGAGGGCAGCTCGAGGCTCTCGACCAGCTGGCGCTGGGCCGCGGTGCGCGGCAGGACGACCGCATGCACGCCGCTGTCGTGGCCGAGGCGGGCGAGGACCTTGGGGAAGAGCGGGTTGGACTTGCGGTGGTAGAGCGAGACGTCGGGGGGCGGGCGCACGATCACGACGACGCGCGAGGTGTCGACGCCGAGGCGGGTGAGGGCGTCCGGGTCGGGCTCGAAGTCGTAGAGGTAGTACTCCTCCTTCAGCCCCGGGTAGGGGAAGAGCTTCTCGGGGCGGACGCCGAAGCGGCGCAGGCGCTCGGCCGGCACCGAGTCGGGGAACATCACCCGGCGGGCGAGCCGGCAGCCGATGTGGTGCTGGGTGACCGCGTACTCGTAGTCGTGCATGTTCGCCTCGGGGACGCCGAGGACTCGCGAGGCGATCGCGAGGTCGTTGGAGCCGTGGGCGAGGGCGAGGTCGAAGGAGCGCTCGCGCCCGAAGCGGACCATCGCCGCCGTGCGGGCACCGAGTCGGTAGCCCTTGCGCAGCCGCGAGGCGCCCCCGTGGCGCCCGATCGGCGTGTGCTCCATGCCGTGGATCTCGAGCAGCGCCTGGGTCTGGGCGTAGTCGCGCGAGGTGACCTGCACCGCGTGCCCGCGCTCCCGCAGCCGCTCGATGATCGGGCGCAGCACCAGCACATGCGCCGGCGCGCTCATGTCCACCCAGATGTCCACGCCTCAGACGGCGGCTGCCGCGAGCTGCGGGTAGAGCGGGTAGCGCTCCATCAGGGCGCGGGTGCGCTCGGAGAGGGCGTCCTTCTGCGCCTCGAAGTCCTCCGAGAGGGCGGTGGCGATAACCGAGGCGATCTCGGCCATGTCCTCCTCGACGAAGCCCCGGGTGGTGAGGGCCGGGGTGCCGATGCGCAGGCCCGAGGGGTTCATCGGCGGCCGCGGGTCGAAGGGGATCGCGTTGCGGTTGACGGTGACGCCGACCTCCTCGAGGCGGTCCTGCGCCTCCTTGCCGTCAAGCCCGAGCGGGGTGAGGTCGACCAGGAGGAGGTGGACGTCGGTGCCCCCGGTGAGGACCTCGACCCCCTCCTCGATCAGGCCGGCGGCGAGCGCTTGGGCGTTGGCGATCGTCTGGCGCTGGCGGGCGCGGAACTGCTCGCTGGCGGCGATCCGCATCGCCACCGCCTTGGCGGCGATCGTGTGCATCAGCGGGCCGCCCTGCTGGCCGGGGAAGACCGCCAGGTCGACGGCGTATTTGTGCTCCTCGCGGCAGAGGATCAGGCCGCTGCGCGGGCCGCAGAGCGTCTTGTGGATAGTCGAGGTGACGACGTCGGCGAAGGGCACCGGGTTGGGGTGCTCGCCGGCGGCGACGAGGCCGGCGAAGTGCGCCATGTCGACCATCAGCTTGGCGCCGACCGAGTCGGCGACCTGGCGGAAGGCGGCGAAGTCGAGCTGGCGCGGGTAGGCCGACCAGCCGGCGACGATCAGCTTCGGCCGGTGCTCCTCGGCCAGGCGCGCGACAGCCTCCATGTCGACCCGCAGGTCCTCCCTGCTGACCTCGTAGGCGACGACCTCGTAGAGCTTGCCCGAGGCGTTCAGCTTCATCCCGTGGGTGAGGTGGCCGCCGTGGTCCAGGGCCATGCCCATGATCTTGTCGCCGGGCTCGAGCAGGGCCATATAGGCGGCGTTGTTGGCCTGGGCCCCGGCGTGGGGCTGGACGTTGGCGTGCTCGGCGCCGAACAGCTCCTTGGCGCGGTCGATCGCCAGCTGCTCGCCGATGTCGACCTGCTCGCAGCCGCCGTAGTAGCGGTGACCCGGATAGCCCTCGGCGTACTTGTTGGTCAGCACCGAGCCGACCGCTTCCAGCACCGCCTGCGGCACGAAGTTCTCCGAGGCGATCATCTCCAGCGTGTTCTGCTGGCGCCGCAGCTCGCCGTCCAGCACCGCGGCGATCTCGGGATCGACCTCGGAGAGGGGCGCAGCCTGGAGGTTCTCGGGCAGCTCTGCCATCGGTGCCGACGATACCAACGGCCCTGGATAACCTGAGCCGGGTGAGACGCCGCCTCTCGCTGCTCACGGCCGCTGCCTGCCTGGCGCTCGGCTCTCATGCTGCGGGCGCCGCTGCCACTGAAAATCCCTGCGAAGGGCCGGAAGCGCCGATGCTCCTCTGCCCGGACCTGAAGGTCGGGCCGGCCGCCGACCTCTTCGTCGAGCACGGAGGCGGTGGGTACGGATACGGAGGCGGCGCGCTGCTTCACGCCGGCAACGACATCCGCTCCCGCGGCCGCGGGCCGATGGAGCTGCGCGGCCAGCGTTACAGGCGCAACTGGATGCGCGCAAACCAGGCGATCTACCGGGTCGGCGGCGGAGTGAGCGTCTTCCGCACCGAGGCGCAGCTCCACTTCTACAGCGTCGGCTACGAGTACGGGGGCTCCTACTGGAAGGTGCACGACCCGCTCAGCATGGAGATCTGGACGCTGGGAGAGGACCGCCAGCCACTGGAACGCGTGCGCAAGGGACCGAAGGTCTTCTACTGCTTCCGCGACCTCGAGCGCACCCGGGCAATGCAGGGCTCACCCGATCGCCGCGCCTACCCGGCCTGCAGCCAGGACCCGAGCCGCGAGCGAGTCCGCCTCGGCACTTCGGTGGGCTGGTCGGACATCTACCCCTCCGACTACGACCGCCAGTGGGTCAACGTCAGTGGCCTGCGCGGCTGCTTCGCCTTCGTCATGCGGGTCGACCCGGAGAACGTCCTCTATGAGTCCAACGAGCGCAACAACCGCTCGGTCCGGATCGTCCGGCTCCCCTACCGCGACGGTCCGCGGCACTGCTAGCCGCGACAGCGACGGGGGAGGCCACCTCGAATTACAGCGAGTCCCGGCGGGTCTGCCGATCGGTGCGATTCCGGGGCGGGAGCTGGTCTTCCGACATCACGCGATGGCCGACATAGCAACCACCGGCAATCGCAAACGCGGTTATGGCTGCGAAAAAGGCGCTGGGCCCAGCACCGGCGAGGTTCAAAGCCGCATCGAGCGCGAGAATGGCCATGGCCATCACGGCAAAGGGAATCGACCACGAGCGGATCACGTTCACCATCCTAGCCCCATATGAACTCGCCTACGAGGAGCACCACAGCCAGCGCCGCACCGACGAGAAAACCAACGGCGGTCACTCTCTCGACGCGATCGGGAGCCGCTCTGCAGAGAATTGCGTAAGCCCTGGCGATCCCGGCGAATACCCCGCTGAGCACCACGACGACGCCGGCTGCCCCGGAGACGAGATCCGTGAACGGAGCTGTGGACGCAGAGGCCATCGTTCACGGCGGATCGTGAACTGACCCTGCGCACCCATGGCTCCTCCAATGTCACGACTTTGCACCGATCGACCCACCAAACACGCGACAGCGCACAGCTAGCCACCAATCGGCGCCCTTGGGGTCGAGCCCCAGAAGACGACTGTCCCCAGCATCCCGATGATGTGGACGAGGATGATGTTGACCACCATCGACTGCGCCGTCGCGGTGCCGACGCCGACCGGGCCGCCCGAGGCCGTGTAGCCGTAGTAACAGCCGACGAGCACGATCGCGGTTGCCATCACCAGTCCCTTGATCAGGCTGAAGCTGAGGTCGAGCGGGTCCTGGTACATCCAGAAGATCAGCAGGTAGCCGCCCGAGGACACGTCGCCGACCTGCTGGACGACGGAGAAGTAGCTGGCGAAGTAGGCGACGCCGATGCCGACCAGGTAGAGGAACGGGATCGCGATCCAGGCCCCGAGCAGGCGGGTGGCGCAGAGGAAGGTGACCGGCTGGATCCCCATCACCTCGAGCGCGTCGATCTCGTCGGAGATCCGCATCGCGCCGAGCTCGGCGACGATCCCGGTCCCGACCTTGGCGGAGAGGATGTAGCCGAAGGCGTAGGGCAATCCCTCGCGCAGGTCGCAGTAGGCGGAGAAGAGGCCGGCAAGCGAGGGGGCGCCGATCGAGCGGTTGAAGTAGGCGCCCTGGAGGCCGCACTGCAGGCCGAGGATGAAGACGAAGGCCCAGATCACGATCGCCGAGCCGAGGATCAGGATCCCGGCCTGGCGCAGGCTCTCGCCGAAGTAGCGAAGCACCCGGCCCGAGTAGACGTGGCCGGCGACGCGCGAGCCGAAGCGGGCGATCTCGCCGAAGGCGTCGAGCCATTCGCGCGGGACGTCGAGCCAGCCGATCATCGCTTCCCTGGCCCTCATCGGATGCTCTGCAGTTCGGGGTTGGTGGCGAGCAGGATCGCGGTGAAGACGAAGTTGAAGAAGAAGACCGCGACGAGGGCGATCACCACCGCCTGGTTGACCGCGCGGCCGACGCCCTCGGCGCCTCCGGACGCGGTCATCCCCTTGAAGGAGCAGACGACGGCGATGATCGCGCCGAACATCGTGCACATCAGGATCGAGCCCCAGATGTCGGTGATCGAGGCGTTGGCGAAGAGGGTTGCGAAGAAGCCCCCCAGCGATTGCTTGTAGAGGAGCTCGGCGGCGATCCCGGCGGTGAGGCCGAAGACGATCGCGAAGACGTCGAGCAGCCCGGTGATGACCATCAGCGCCAGGAAGCGCGGCACGACCAGGTTCTTGACCGGGTCGACGCCGAGCACCTGCAGGGCGTCGAGCTCCTCGCGGATCTTGCGGGCGCCGAGGTCGGCCGTGATCGCGGTGCCGGCGACGCCGGCGACGACCACCGCGGTCACCAGCGGCCCGATCCAGCGGATCGCGGTCAGGACGAAGAAGCCGCCGAGCCGGTCGAGGGCGCCGAACAGCGAGAGCACCCCCGCCGCCTGCAACCCGGGAGCGCCGAGGCAGAGGGCGAAGGTCGAGACCAGCAGCGGAAACCAGGAGAGCTTGAGCACGAAGAGGAACTGCCAGACCAGCTCCTCGCCGTATGGGTAGGGCGGGCGCACCGCCGAGACGATCGTCTTCGCGGTGAGGATCATCATCTCCCCCACCTGCTCGAAGGCGGACTTGGCGGGCAGGAGGGCTCGGCTCACAGGAGAACCTTCCGGTGCGCTTTATCCCCGAATAGGGGGGGAAAGGCGCACCGGAAGCGTCCCGCCTCCCGACAGCTGTTCCCCCCGCCCAGAGGGCTCCCGCCGCTCATCGGGCCGCAGCGTACTGTCCACCATGGCCGCGCTCGGTTAACGCGGCGTTAGGCTCGCCAGCCGCGCGGTGAGGTCGCCGAGCGTCATCCCGCCTTCGCGCAGGACGGTCCACCCTCCGGTGCGGTCGAAACCGGTCAGGTCGACCACGGTCGAGGGCAGGCCGGTGAGCGAGCCGCCGTCGATGACGAGATCGGCCTCGGCGCGGATCGCGAGAGGCACGTCCGCGAAGTCCGACGGAGCCGGCTCGCCGCTGCGGTTCGCCGAGGTCTGGAAGAGCGGGCACATCGCGCCGGCAAGCGGACCGCCGATCAGGCGCACGCCGAGGCGCTCGGGGTCCTCGCGGCAGGCGAGCGGGTAGCGGCCCTCCGGGTTGGCAACGACGAGGGTCGCGGGTCCGGGCAGCAGCGCCCCGACCGCCTCACGGGTGCGCGGGCCAAGACCCTCGACCAGCTCGCGCATCGCCAGGGGCGAGAAGTAGAGGACGGCGGAGGGCTTGCCGTCGTCGCGCCCCTTGATCTCGTGGATGCGCTCGATCGCCCGCGCGTCGAGCGGGTCGCAAGCCAAGCCGTAGAGCCCGTCGGCCGGGAAGACGGCAACGCCCCCCGACGCGATGCAGCGCTCCAGCGCCGAGCGGGCCGCGTCCGCCCCGTCGCGCTCGATCGAGACGACCTCGGTCACGGCCGCCCCACCACGACCCGCTCGATCCCCGCCAGGTCCTTCCGAGCCTCCACCGAGCCGAAGCCCGCCTCGCGCAGCATCTCGCCGACGGCCGTCGCCTGTCCCTCCCCCACCTCCAGCCCAATCACCCTCCGCCCCGCGGTCGCCATTTCATCCGGATGGCGGTTGAAAAGGCGACCGCAGTCGGCGAGGAGGCCGCGGATCGCGTCGAGGCCGTCGGGGCCGGCGAGCAACGCCTCGCGGGGCTCCCACTCGGTCACCTCGGGCTCGAGGTCGCCCCACTCCGCCCCGCTGACGTAGGGCAGGTTGGCGAGGGCCAGGTCGAACTCGCCTGAGCCGGGCAGCGTCCCCTCGACAAGCTCGACCCGGTCGGCCAGCCCGAGCCGCTCGGCATTGGCCCGGGCGACTTCGAGCGCCGCCGAGGAGGTATCCGTGGCGAGGACCTCGCAGTCCGGCAGCTCGCCGGCAACCGCCAGGGCGATCGCGCCGGAGCCGGTGCCGACGTCGAGGACCCGGCGCGGCGCCAGCTCCAGCGCCAGCTCGACCAGCAGCTCGGTCTCGGGCCGCGGGATCAGCACCCGCGGGTCGACCGCCAGCTCGATCCGCCGGAAGCCGCGGCGGCCGAGGATGTAGGCGATCGGCTCCCGCCGCAGCCGGCGCCGCACCGTCTCACCGAACCGCCGCGCTGCCGCGGGCGGGACCTCCTCATCGGGGTTCGCAGCCAGGCGCGCGCGATCCCACCCGGTCGCCTCGCAGAGCAGCAGCTCGGCGTCCAGCCGTGGCTCCTGGATTCCGGCGGCGCGCAGAGCGTCGACCGCCGCACTCAGCGCGTCGCGCGTCACCCGACCGTTGCGGTCTCGAGACGCTGGCGCTTCTCCTCGGCCGCCAGGGCCTCGGTGAACTCCGCCAGCGCCCCGCCGAGGACGCCGTCGAGGTTGTGCGAGGTGTGCTTGATCCGGTGGTCGGTCACCCGGCCCTGGGGGAAGTTGTAGGTGCGCACCTTCTCGGAGCGCTCGCCGCTGCCCACCTGGGCCTTGCGCTCGGAGGCGATCTTCGCCTGCTGCTCGGCCAGCTCGCGCTCGTACAGCCGTGCCCGCAGCACCCGCATCGCCCGCTCCTTGTTCTGCAGCTGGGACTTCTCGTCCTGCATCGAGACGACGATGCCGCTCGGCTTGTGGGTGATGCGCACCGCCGAGTCGGTCGTGTTGACCGACTGCCCGCCCGGCCCCGAGGATCGGTAGACATCGATCTGGAGGTCGCTCTGGTCGATCTCGACCTCGACCTCCTCGGCCTCGGGCAGCACCGCGACGGTCGCGGTCGAGGTGTGGATCCGCCCCTGCGACTCGGTCTCCGGCACCCGCTGGACCCGGTGAGTGCCGCCCTCGTACTTGAAGACCGAGTAGGCGCCCTCGCCCTTGATCGCGAAGGTCACCTCCTTGAAGCCGCCGACCTCGGCGCCGGACTGCGAGAGCGCCTCGGTGGCGAAGCCGCGCTCCTCCGCGTAGCGGGTCAGCATCTTGTAGAGGTCGCCGGCGAACAGCGCCGCCTCGTCCCCCCCGGTCCCGGCCCGGATCTCCACCAGCACGTTCTTGGAGTCGTTGGGATCCCGCTCGACCATAGCCAACCGGATCTCCTCTTCAAGCCCCTCGATCCGCCCCGGCGCCTCATCGACAAGCTTGAGCAGCTCGGCATCGTCACCGTCCTCGGCCAGCAGCTCCCGAGCTCCCTCCAAATCGTCCTTCAACGTCCGGTACTCGCCGGCAAGCGCCTGCGCCGGTTGCAGCTCGCGGTACTCCCTCCCGACTTCCGCATACCTTGCGCGATCGCCAATGACGGCTGGATCAGCCATCAGCTCCTCCAACTCGGCGAACCGCGCCTCGATCTGCTCTGCAAGGGAATCGATCACGTCCGAGCAACCTTAGCTGCGCGCCACCGCTCCTCGCGCGGGTGGCACAGGGGGAGGGGGGTCGAGGACGGACCGTGGCCCGCCCGCAGTGCCCCCCTCCCCCTGTGACAGGACCCGCGCGCCGATGCTTCAGGCGACGATCTCGATCTGCTGCTCCGAAGCCGCCATCTCAGGCGACTCCTCAGCCAGCACCTTCTCCAGCGCCGCGATCGCCACCGCCAGCTGCTCTTCGTCGGGCTCCCGCGTGGTCAGGTTCTGCAGCATCAGCCCGGGCCACATCACCGCCCTCACCCAGCGCTTGCGCCGGTTCTTGCCCGCCCACTTGATCACCTCGTAGGAGAGCCCGGCGATCAGGGGGATGCCGAGGATGCGCGAGGCCAGCAGCCAGTACCAGGCGGGCAGGCCGAGCGGCGCGAAGACGAAGATCGCCAGCACCATCACGATCAGCAGGAAGCTGGTGCCGCAGCGCGGGTGCAGGCGCGAGTAGAGCTTGGTGCGCGAGGGGACGAGCTCGTCTTCGGCCTCGTAGCAGGAGATCGTCTTGTGCTCGGCGCCGTGATACTCGAAGACGCGGCGCAGGTCGGGCAGGCGGCTGATCACGACGATGTAGCCGATGAAGATCGCCGTGCGCAGCACCCCCTCGACCAGCCAGAAGAGGAATGGGGACCCGAGCTGGTCCTTGATCAGGCTGGTGAGGCCGACCGGCACGACGAAGAAGAGCCCGACCGCGAGCGCCAGCGAGAGGACGATCGTCAGCCCCCAGACCCAGCCCCCGATCTCTTCCCGCTCCCCGTCCTCGCCCTCCTCCAGCTGCGCGTTGGCGGAGATGCCCAGGGCCCGGAAGCCGATCTTCAGCGACTCTCCCAGCGCGACGACCCCGCGCAGGACGGGGAGCCGCCAGAGCCGGTGCCGCTGCGCCCAGGGCCTGATCGGTTCGGACTCGATCTCGACCTCGCCCTCGGGGTTGCGCACCGCCACCGCCCAGACCGAGATGCCGCGCATCATCACGCCCTCCAGCACCGCCTGGCCGCCGACCGGCGCGTCGCGCTTGGCGACGAGGGCGCCGTCGGGCATGCGCAGCGGGTCCGCCCCGTTGCCGGAGGAGACCGCGTCGGCTTGGGGCGAGCCCAGCTCCGGGCTCACGGGTTATCGACCGGCCTTGGCGTGCTTCGCGGCGCGTCGCTGGAAGCGCTCGACCCGGCCACCGGTGTCGACGAGCTTCTGCTTGCCGGTGTAGAACGGGTGGCACTCCGAGCAGAGCTCGACGTGGAGGTCTGCCTGCGTCGAGCGGGTGTAGAACTGGTTCCCGCAGGAGCAATGCACGTTGGCGAGGGTGTACTCGGGGTGGATTCCGGCTTTCATTCGACATCAGTTTAGATGACGCGCGCATTTTGCCGGTTCAGGGCTTGGGGTTTGCGCCCAGGCGCCGATAGCTCTCTCAGTGGTTCACCCGGACACAGCCGCGACCAAGCCCCGAGGCAGCAGCACGGCGCGCAACGCGCTCACCACCCTCCTGCTGGGCGGCACCGCGATCGTCGCCCTGCACGACTGGCTCGGCGCCGGCGAGGGCCTGCACCTGGCGATCGGCGGGCTCCTCTACGACGCCGTCGTGCTCGGCGCCGGCGTCGCCTGCCTGCTCAGGGCCTCCGACTACCCGCGCGAGCGCGCGGCCTGGCTCTTCCTCGGCCTCGCCATCCTCTCCTGGGGGGTCGCGGAGGTCTACTGGACCGCCTTCATCGAGGACAACCCCTCCGCCCCGTACCCCTCCCTCGCCGACATCGCCTATCTCGCCTTCTACCCCCTGGCCTACGCGGGCCTGGCGATGCTGGTCCGGGCCCGGGCACACGAGATCCACTGGAGGCTGTGGATGGACGGCGTGATCGCCGCGCTCGGCACAGCCGCGATGGGCGCAGCCTTCGTCTTCGACTTCGTCGCCGACCACGCGACCGGCACCACGCTCGAAATCGCGACGACGCTCTCCTACCCCCTGGGAGACATCGCGATGCTCTCGATCGTGGTCGGCGTGGTCGCCCTCACCGGCTGGCGCCCGGGTCGGACCTGGTCGCTGCTGCTCGCCGGCCTCGCCGCCCTGGTGATCGCCGACATCGCCTTCACGCTGCAATCGACCGACGCGACGCTGCCGGGCGGCAACTGGATCGACCCGATCTACCTGGTTGCCGCCGTCTGCCTCGGCGCCGCCGTCTGGCAGCCGGCCGAGGCCTCCCAGATCACCTCTCCGCAGGAAGACGACCGCCGAGAGATCGTCGTTCCCGCCGTCTTCGCGGCGGTGATGATCGGGCTGTTCGCGATGCAGCACTACAGCGCCACGGGAAACCTCTCCACGATCCTCTGGGCGGCGACGATGTCGGCGGTGGTGCTGCGCCTGGCGATGAGCGACCGGGAGAACCGGAAGCTGCTGGAGGAAGTGCAGACCGACCCCCTGACCGGGCTCGGCAACCGCGGCCGGATGCAGGTCGATCTCGAGCGCCTCTGCGCCGCCGCCACCGAGGCGAACCCGGCGGCGCTGCTCTTCCTCGACCTGAACGGGTTCAAGCAGCTCAACGACACCCTCGGCCATCCCACCGGCGACGAGATCCTCGCCCGGCTGGGACGCCGCCTGGAAGAGCGCGTCGGCGAGGACGGGACCGCCTACAGAATCGGCGGCGACGAGTTCTGCGTCCTGCTCACCTGTGCCCGGGAGCGCTTCGATGCGGTTGCCCGCTCCGCGGCAGAAGCGCTGACCGAGCGCGGGCGCGGCTTCTCCGTCGCCGCCTCCCGGGGGATGGCGACGATGCCGACCGAGGCCGCCTCCCCATCCGAGGCGCTGCAGCTCGCCGACGTGCGCATGTACGCGCAGAAGGAGTCGCGGCGAGCCTCCCGCGACAGAGCCGGACCGCCGGAGACGGCTAAGGTCCAGGCGTGGCCTCGAGCGACGACGGGCGCGTAAGCAAGCAGGTCGACCTGCCGGCGGGAACGATCCGCTACCGCGAGGCGGGCGAGGGCAAGCCTGTCGTATTCGTCCACGGCTACCTCGTCGACGGGCGTCTCTGGGACGGGGTCGTCGACCGGCTCGCCGACCGCTGCCGCTGCATCGCCCCCGACTGGCCGATCGGCGCCCAGCGGATCGCGATGAAGCCGGATGCCGACCTGACGCCGTACGGCATCGCGGCGATCGTCGACAGCCTTCTCAAGGCACTCGAGCTCGAGGACGTGACGATCGTCGGCAACGACTCCGGCGGGGCGATGTCGCAGGTGCTCGTGACCAGGCACCCGCAGCGGATCGGCCGGCTGGTGCTGACCAACTGCGACACCCATGAGAACTTCCCGCCGGGGATCTTCAAGACGATGCCGCCAATCGCCAAGCTGCCCGGCGGGATGGAGCTGCTCGCCGCTCCGTTCCGGGTCCCGGCCCTGGCCCGTGCCGCCTTCAAGCCCTTCGCCCGCACCAAGATCCCCGACGAGCTGATCGCCTCCTGGATGGAGCCGGGGCTGAGCGACCCCGACGTGAAGCGCGACGTGAAGAAGGTGACGACGGGGATGAACAAGCGCTACACGCTGGAGGCAGCGGAGAAGCTGAGCGGCTCCGAGCTGCCGGTGCTGCTCACCTGGGCGCCCGGCGACAGGCTCTTCCCGCTGAAGTACGCCGAGCGCCTCGCCCGCGAGACTCCCAACGCGCGCCTGGTCGAGATCCCCGACGCCGCCACCTTCGTGCCGCTCGACCAGCCCGCACGCCTGGCCGACGAGATCGCCTCCTTCGTCGCGGCAAGCTGAAGCCAAACGCGCAAGCTGCGCGTTCTTTTTCGCAGCTTGCACGTTTTTCGTCTGACCCGGGAGGCATCCTGTCGCAACGCCCCCTACAGGACGGAGACCCATGTCCAAGGAAATCTTCGACCAGGAACGGCCCAGGAGCACGATGGCGAGGCGCCTCGACGAGGCGTTCGCGGGCTGCGAGGTGTGGACGCTCGCGCCGCCCTCTCAGCGGCGCAGCGCAACCGTCCTCAGCCCGCAGCTCTCGAGCTCCCCGAGGATGAGCGGCAGCGCCGCCGCCGTGCGCACCCAGGAGCCGCGAGCGCTGTAGTAGTCGGCGTCATGCAGGAGGACGACGTCGCCGGCCCGCACGCCGGCGCTCGAGCGACGCGCGATCGACTCGGGGGTGGCGCGCCGCGCCCAGTCCCGTCCCCAGCGCGACCATAGGACCGGCCGCCAGCCGCGACGCCGCACGGCCCGCAGGGTCGCCGCGCTGAAGACGCCGTAGGGCGGGCGGAAGTCGGCGATCGCCTGGCCGCTCGCCTCCTCGATCGCGGCGCGCCCGCGCTCGGCGTCGTCGAGGAACTCGCGCACCCCGAGGCGCAGCAGGTTGCGGTGCCGGTGGCAGTGCAGCTCGACCCGGTGGCCCGCGGCGACGACCTCGGCGGCAAGGGCGGGACGGCGGACGACCTGCTCGCCGGCGAGGAAGAAGGTGGCGGTGGCGCCGCGCTCCCGCAGAGTCTCCAGCACGGCCGGCGTTCCCTGCGGGTGCGGCCCGTCGTCGAAGGTCAGGGCGACGCCGCCGGCGCCGGCCTGGTCCATGCAGATCCCCAGCGCCGAGCCCATTCCCGGGACGACCGGCGCCAGCGCCGGGCCGGCATGGAGGATCGCGGCGGCCGATGCTCCGGCGCCGAGAACGGCTCCGATCAACGGCCTTCCTGGGCAGGCGGGCTGGGTTCGGCTGCAGCGCCGGAAGACGGGCCTTCTGGGGTTGCGGCGGCGGCCGCGGGCTCCTCCCTGCCTATATGGATGCGGCCCTCGAGCGGGTCGGCGATCACCCTGTAGGGGGTCTCGCGGTGGATCGCGGCGAGCAGCATCACGGCGGCGATTGCGACGAGGCTGACCGCGGTCGCGACGCGGCCCACCCGCAGGCGCCAGACCGGCTGCGGGCGCGCCCGTGGCCTCACCGCCAGCACCCGCGAGGCGATCGAGGGAAGCGAGGCGAAGGTGGAGTCGGGCGAGTGGCGCTCGCGGCTGAGATGGCGGAGGACCGACTCGAGCTCGTGCTCGGTTCGGGCGACCTCGGCCAGCCCGAAGCGCTCGAAGGCCGCGTTGTTGGCGCGCAGGTGGCCGGCGGAGAAACCGAAGGAGACCACCGGGCAGCCGCGGATGTGCGCCTCGAGAACGGTCAGCCCCGCGGTCGAGTGGATCAGCGCGTCGGCGGCGGCCATCCAGTCGCTCATCTGCTCGGTGAAGCCGAGGACCCGCACCCGCTCGTTGCCGGCGAAGCGCTGCTCGAGCTTCTCGCGGGCGATCTCGTTGCGGCCGGTGATGCAGGTGACGATCGCGTCTTCGCCCGCGAGCGCAGCTTCGATCGACCCCTCGAGATCGCCGATGCCCCAACCGCCCCCGGAGACGAGGACGAGCCGGGCGTGGACGGGGACGCCGAGCGCCTTGCGCGCGTCGCTGCGGGTGCGCGGCATCAGGAACTCGCGCGAGATCGGCGGTCGCGTCCACTCGACGCTGCCCGGGCCGGCGAGCCTCTCGACTTCCTCGATCGACTCGGGGTGGGTGACGAAGTGCATGTCGACCCCCGGGTGCGCCCAGTAGCGCAGGCCGGCGAGGTCGGTGATCGCGGACTGCACCGGGACGAGCAGCCGCCGGTTCTCCCGCAGCATCCCCAGCACCGCGGTGACGCCCGGGTAGGTGGAGACGACGACGTTCTGGGTCGTGCCTGGCGATCAGCCGCATCAGGCCGCCGGCGCCGAGCCCGTAGCTGAGGTGGTGCGCGAGCCAGCGGGTCGGCGCGAACTTGGTGATCAGCCAGTACTGGATGTCGAACAGCCACGGCATCCAGCGAAAGGTCACGCGCGAGCCCCCGCGCACCACGGCGGAGACGATCCTTCCCATCGCCTCGAGGCCGTTGGCGATCTCGACCTCCGCCCCGGGGATCTCCTCCTCGACGTCGGCCTTGATCATCCGCGCCGGCAGGTCGTGGCCCTCGCCGATGTCGGCGGTGAGGACGAGAACGCGCGGGGCGCGGTCCTCGCGCGACGCCGCGCCGGCGAGGAGCGCCCCGGCGGCATGGCCGTTGCCGTTCAGGGACGGCCTCTTGCCCGGCACCGGGTCCGGCGCGCGGGTGCTGCTGCGCACCCACTCGACGTAGCGGCGCACGCCCTCGCGGAAGCTCGTCTCGGCATTCCAGCCGATCTCCTCCAGCGCTCGCTCGTTGGAGATCTCCTTGCCGGGGAAGTCGCCCGGGCGCGGCGGCGTGTGGACGATCTCGCAGCCGCCGGTCATCTCCTGCACGGTCTCGGCGATCTCGAGGATCGTCACCACCTCCTCGCCAGAGAGGTTGTAGGTGCGGTTGGCGGCCCCGGGCGCGAGCGCCGCGACGATGCCCGCAGCGAGGTCCTCGACGTAGATGAAGCTTCGGCACTGGCTGCCGTCGCCGGCGATCGTCAGCGCCTTGCCTTCCAGCGCCAGGTCGGTGAACTTGGCGACGACGCCGGCGGCGCGGGCTCGCGGCCCGTAGGGGATGCCGAAGCGCAGCACGGTCGACTCCAGCTCGAAGAGCTCGGCGTAGCCGGCGCAATAGGTCTCGCCGGCGAGCTTGGTCGCGGTGTAGAGGTGGCGCGGCGCCGGGATCGGCGTCTCCTCGTCGACCGCCTGCTCGGCGCAGTCGCTGTAGACCCAGGTGGTCGAGCCGTAGACGACGCGGCCGGCCTCGGCCCGGCAGGCGGCCTCGAGCACGTTGAGGGTGCCGCGCGTGTTGACCTCCTCGGCGAGAACGGGATCGGCGTGGACGTGGGCGACGTCGGCGACGGCGGCGAGGTGGATGACCGCGTCGCAGTCGCGCATCGCCAGGTCGAGGTTGGCCGGGTCGGTGATGCTGCCGGTGAAGGTCTCGACCTCGAGCGGCGAGTGGTAGGGCGAGGCGCTGAGGTCGAAGATCCGCGGCGTGATGCCGCGCTCGATCAGGCGGTCGACGACATGGGAGCCGATGAAGCCGCCGCCGCCCGTTACCAGGACCCTCATGCCTCGTCCCCTCCGAGGGCCGGAGCGCGACTCTCCGGGCGATAGTAGAGCGGCACGCACCAGTGGCTCTCGGCCACCCAGTCGGTGTTCGGCAGCTCGTCGGCGCGGCCCATGATGCGGTGGCAGGGCTGCTCGTAGACGCGGCCGGTCGACTTCTCGATCTGCTCGAAGACGACGTACTTGTAGAGGCCCGAGGTCATCCCCTCGGGCAGCTCCAGGCGCGCCGGGTGCAGCGGGTCGAGGTGGTCGCGGGCGTAGGAGTTCTTCCAGGCGACGATCTCCTCCATGCGGTCGGCTTGGACGAGGCCGAGGGCGGCGGTGAACTCGCTCATGCGGAAGTTGAGCCCGTCGACCTCGTGCTCGAACTTGCCGTAGTTGCGGAACTTGCGCGCGAACTCGATCAGGTCGGGGTCGGCCGAGACGAGCACGCCGCCCTCGCCGGTGGAGACGGTCTTGGTCGCGTAGAGCGAGTAGACGCCGGCGTCGCCGAAGCCGCCCGGCCTGCGGCCGCTCCACTCGGCGCCGTGGGCGTGGGCGCAGTCCTCGAGCAGGAAGATGCCGTTCTCGTGGCAGTACTCGGCGATGCGCTCCGAGTCGAACGCGATGTGGCCGCCGATGTGGACGAGGATCGCGGCCTTCGGCCTGTGCTTCCCGGCCTTGGCCTCGAAGTCCTCGAACGACATGCAGAGGTCCTCGCGGTTGCAGTCGACGAACTCGACTCTCGCGCCGGCCTTGACCGCGGCCAGCGGCGTCGCCATGAAGGTGTTCGAGGGACAGAGCACGGTCTCTTCCCGCACCCCGGCAAACTCGAGCGCCGCCAGCGCGCCGCCCGCCCAGCTCGAGAGCCCGAGGCTCGGCAACCCGTTCCACTCCTCCCAGCGCCGCTCGAACGCGCCGAGCATCCGGCCCTCCGACCATTGCTCGGAGTCGAGCACCTCGGTCCAGAGACCGAAGAGCCTCGCCCGGTCGCGGTGATCGAAGCCGATCGCGAACCTGGACGCGGCCGGGGACTCGCTGACTGGGTTCGGGGAGGCCACGAGGCGGCGCAAACCTAGCAGCGAGGCCGGATCACCCGTCGCGGTGCGCCGACTCGATCATCGCGCCGACAGCCGGCGACCCGGCGAGCAGCACGGTGCCGGCGACGGCGACCGCCATCGAGGCAGCGAGGACGGCGCCGCCCAGCGGAGTGGCTCCCCAGGACTCGCCGAAGATCAGCGGCGCCAGCAGCACCGGGACCAGCACCTGGACGGCGAACATCGTCGGCGCCACATGGGTGGCCGCCCGGTGCTGCAGGGCGCTCATCTCGCTGAGCAGCGCCAGGCCCTCGGAGAGCGCCGCCGTCGCCAGCCAGGCGATCGCGACCAGGAGCGCCCCCGCCGCCAGCTCGTCGGTCAGCAGCTTGCTGGCGATCGCCGTCCAGGCGTAGCCGCAGCCGGCGCTGAGCACCATCAGGGTGCCGATCCTCGCGGCGCTTCCGACTTCGACCCCACCCTGGTGTGGCGAATGCCGGATGCGCCCCCTCAAGGCATAGGGAGCGAGGATCGGAAGGGCGACGAGCAGCAGGGCGAGGGCGATCGCTCCGGTCTCAGCGTGCTCCGTGGTGCGCTCCGGCGCCGCCAGCGCCACGCCCGCCACTCCGAGGACGATTGCCCCCACGGCGATCCACTCGCGGGGTCCCGGCCCCTCCCCCAGCCGCGTCGCCCCAAGCCACAGAAGCAGGATCAGGCCACTCGCCAGACACGGCTGCACCACGGTCAGCGGCGCCAGCAGCAGCGCCACGATCTCCAGCGGCCACCCGACCAGCCCCAGCCCGGTGGCCCCCAGCCAGCGCCGGTTCCGCACCAGCTTCCCGATCAGCGAAGGCCGCAGCGAGTGCTCGCGGGGGACGCCGCGCGCCTCCAGCGCCTGCAGCGCGATCGCGGTGTTGTAGAGGACCGAGGCCCCGACGGCCGCGACTATGCCAACGGCAAGCACAGTTACGCGACCCTAGCGATCTCCACATCTAGAAATCCCGGGAGTGGCGAACTCTCTCGCTAGCGGCGACGCCGGTGCTCGGGCGGGGCGTAGCGCATCACGACCAGGGAGAGGAGGAATCCCCCCAGTGCGAACAGCAGGCACGCAGAAAGGCCCCATGCGGTCTCCCCTGCATGGATAGCGCCCAGCGTCAGGCAGGTGACCACGGTCAAGGCGCTCATGCCCAGATAAGTCAGGATCAGTGCCTTGACTTCGGTCATCGACTTTTAGCTTACCCTACGATTGCAGACAATACGATCACAAAGACAGCCCCGCCGATTCCCCACAAACCCCCCACGACGGCCGCGCGACGCAGCTCCTCCTCTTGCCATTCCGCCAGCACGGGACCGGCGTGGCCGAGAAATCCACCGACGGCGATTGCGCCCGCCATGAGGCCGACGAACGTGACGGACTGACCGAGAATGGTGCCCACCGGGACCATCGCTCAACGGTAGGCAGCCGGAACGCACACGCGCGTGCCAATCGCACCGAATGTGAAACGCCTCCGTTACGTCTCCTGGTACAGCGGCCCGTCGCCGCCCTCGGGCAGCGTCAGGCGGCCGCCCTTGGCGGTGATCGCGCCGCACTGGACGCAGTTGGAGGCGGTGACGTGGACGTCGACCTCGGCGGCGCCGTTCTCGAGCTGCTCGTCGGGGATCTCGTAGACCTGGGCCGGGCACATCGAGACCCAGGTCTGGGCGATCTCGCGCGGAACCCTGGTCTGGATGCGGACGTGGTTGGGGGCGTCGTCGCGGGTCGCGTTGCCGGAGAGGAAGACCGAGTCGAGCTTGTTGAAGGTGAGCTCGTTGTCGGGTTTGGGGTACCTGCTCGCGGCCTTGCCGATCTGCATCGCCGGCTCGGCGTTGTCCTCGACCTTCCAGTGACCGGGGGGGAAATTGCCTTTGGTGGCCACCAATGCGTTAGCGACGATGCCGCCGACGATCAGCCCCTTCGTCAGCGGCTGCTTCATGTTGCGCGACTTGTAGAGGTCCTTCTCGATGACCGAGCCGCGGATCATCGCGTCGTAGCTCTCGAAGTTGACCGAGTCGATGTCCTTCTTGAGCGACTCGACGATCGCTTCCGCCGCGTACATCCCGGCGTGCATCGCGTAGTGGACGCCGGCGAGTTCAGCGATGTTGACCATCCCGGCGGCGTCGCCGGCAACCAGCATGCCGGGCACCGAGAAGCGCTTGGGCAGCGACCAGTAGCCGCCCGAGGGGATCGTCTTGGCGCCCCACCCGACTCGCTTGCCGCCCTCGATGATCTTGGCGATGAAGGGGTGCTGCTTGAACCGCTGCAGCTCGTCGTGGACCGAGAAGGTCGCGTCGGTGTAGTCGAGGCCGACGACGAGGCCGAAGCAGACCTTGTCCTCCCCCATCGGGTAGATGAAGCTGCCGCCGGCCTCCTTGTATCTGGCTCCCCAGCGCAGCGGCCAGCCGAGCGTGTGGATCACCCGGTCAAGCGGCTTCGGCACCCCCCAGATCTCCTTCACGCCGAGCTCCCACGCCTGCGGATCGCTGCCCTCGCACATGCCGAAGTAGTCGTAGGCGGAGTAGGTGAGGTGGCCGATCGTGCCCTCGGCCAGCACCGTCGCCTTGGCTACGACGTCAGAGCCGGGCTCGAAGTTGCCGAGCTCCTCGCCGTCCTTGCCGCGGCCGCGGTCGCCCGAGCGCACGCCCTTGACGATCCGGTCCTCGACCAGCAGCTTCGTCGCGGCCGTCTCGGAGAGGATGTAGACGCCGGCCTCCTCCGCCTTCTCGGCGAGGAAGCGGCCCAGCTTCGAGACCGAGAGCGTGTAGTAGCCCTCCTTGCGGAAGTTGGGCGGCGGAGGCTTCAGCGGGATCGCGGCCTTCGAGGTGAGGAAGTACGTCGCGTCCTTCGTCACCTCCTGGTAGACCGGTGGCCACTCTCCCGGGTCCATGTCCGGGAACAGCCGCGTCATCGCCGAGGGATCGACATTGGCGCCCGAGAGCAGGTGGGCGCCCGCGACTTTGCCCTTCTCGATCACCGCGACCGGGACTTCGCCCAGCTTCTCGGTCAGCTCCGGCTCGTGCTCGAGCAGCTGCATCAGCTTGTTGGCGCAGGCGAGGCCCGCCGGCCCGCCGCCGACGATCGCGACTCCGACCTCGATCCGGTCGTCGACCGGATCGGTCGGCGGGCCGATCACGTCGGCGGAGTCGAACGGCGGCGGAAAATCGATCGGCTTGACGGCGGGCATCGTTTGCTACCCCTTCTTCGCCTTGATCGCCTCGGTCAGCTTGGGGACGATCTTGTGCAGGTCGCCCACCACGCCGAGGTCGGAGAACTCGAATATCGGCGCGTTCTGGTCCTTGTTGATCGCGAGGATGTTCTCCGAGCTCTGCATCCCGACCTTGTGCTGGATCGCGCCGGAGATGCCGGCGGCCAGGTAGAGCTTCGGCGCGACCGTCTTGCCGGTCTGGCCGATCTGGGCCGCGTAGGGGTACCAGCCGGCGTCGACGACGGCGCGGGTGGCTGCAACCGCACCGCCCATCGCCTCGGCCAGTTCCTCGCACTGCTTGAAGCCCTCGGCGGCGCCGAGGCCGCGGCCTCCGCCGACGAGGATCTCGGCGTCCTCGATGTTGACGTCGGCGCCGCGCTGCTCGCCGCGCTGGACCATCGTCGCCCTGGTCGACCAGGGCGAGAGCTCGACCTCGACGTCGACGACCTCGGCGCTGCCGCCGCTCTCGTTGATGTCGAAGGCGTTGAGGCGGCCGATGATGATCCCCGGCTCGCCCACGCACTCGACGTCGGCGACCTTCGAGTCCTGCAGGATCGGGCGCTCGGCGATCAGCTTGCCGCCGTCCACCTTCACCTTGGTGACCTCCATCGTCACGCCCGCGTTGAGGCGGGCGGTGAGGCCGGCGCCGATCTCAAAGCCGAGCAGGCCGCCGCCGAAGAGGGCGTAGCTGAAGCCCTCGTCGGTGATGACCTTGGCCATCGCGTCGACGATTGGCTGGGCGAGGCCCTCGGGCACGCCCTTGGCCCGGTAGACCTTGGTCGCGCCCCAGTTGCCGAGCTGCGCGCAGGCGTCATCGGCGATGTCGCCGACGACCAGGGCAGCGGCGTCGCCGCCGATCTGGCCGGCCAGCTTGGCCGCCTCGGAGATCGCCCCGAGTGAGTTCTTGTTGAAGTTGCCCTCGTCGTCGTGGAGGGCGTAGGTCAGGATGCCTGCCATCTAGATCAGCTTCCTCTCGTCGAGCCAGGCGACGATCTTTTCGACCGTCTCGTTGGTGTCCTCGTCCTCGATGATCTCGCCGGCTTCCTTCGCGGGCGGATCGCTGAGCCCCAGGACCTTCGTCTTCGAGCCACCCTCACCGACCATGCCGGCGTCGATGCCGACGTCGGCGGTCGCCTTCGGGTCGAGGGGCTTTTTCTTCGCCCCCATGATCGCCTTCAGGCTCGGGTAGCGCGGCTCGTTGATCGCGTCGCCGACGCTGATCACGGCGGGCAGCTCGACCTCGACCGTGTCGTAGCCGTACTCGGCCTGGCGCTCGCAACGCAGCTTGCCGCCGGTGACGTCGATCTTGATCACCTGGGTGAGCGAGGGCATCTTCAGGTGGTCGGCGACGACGGCGCCGATCGTGTAGCACTCGCCGTCGTCGGACTGCTGGCCCAGCAGGACCAGGTCGGGGCTCTCGGCCTCGAGCACCTTGGCCAGCGAGTAACCGGTGGCGCAGACGTCGGAGCCGGCGAGCGCGTCGTCGGAGAGGTGCACGGAGCGGTCGGCTCCGAGCGCTACCGCCTTATGCAGAGCGCGGACCGCCGAATCGGGGCCCATCGTCACGGCGACGACCTCCTCGACCGGAATGGCGCCGCCCTCCTTGATCTGCATGGCGGCCTCGATGGCGTGGGTGTCGAAGGGGTTCAGGTTCTTCTCGCCGCTGCGGTCCAGGCGCATCGTGTTGGGGTCGATGCGCTTCTGAACGGCGGCGTCCGGAACCTCCTTGACCAGGACGCAGATCTTCAACTTTCAAGCCTCCTTGGCTGAGTTCTAAAGCTGGTTGACTGACCAGTCAATCAGTCTATCTATGCATCGGACGATGTGACGTTAGGTGCGCGAAATCACGCTTCGTGGCGCTCGGTGGCACCCTCGCGGATGAACTCTACGATCTCGTCGGTTCCCGCGCCCGGAGTGAAGACGGCGGAGACGCCGAGCTTCTTCAGCTCGGGGATGTCCTCGGCCGGGATCGTCCCCCCGACCGTGACCAGGACGTCGTCGACGCCCTGCTCGGCGAGCAGCTCGACCACGCGGGGCACCAGGGTCATATGCGCCCCCGACAAGATCGAGAGCCCGACCGCGTCGGCGTCCTCCTGGATCACCGTCTCGGCGATCTGCTCCGGCGTCTGGTGCAGGCCGGTGTAGATCACCTCCATGCCAGCGTCGCGCAGGGCGCGGGCGATGATCTTGGCGCCGCGGTCGTGCCCGTCCAGGCCGGGCTTGGCGACGACGACGCGGATCTTGCGGGCGGTTGCGGTGGCCATGCGCCGGGAACACTAGCGGCGACCGGGCCAATTTCGCGACCAAGCCTTGGATGCGGCCAGCTGGCGCCCCGTCGCCGCGCTACCTTTAGAGCAATGGAGGCATCAGTTAACTTCACGATCGCGTTTGACAACCCGGACAAGGCCGGGTGGATCGTCGCGCGCGTGCTTGAGGTCCCCGGCGCTATCAGCCAAGGTCGCACCCGTGAGGAGGCTCGGAATAACGTGCTCGATGCCCTTCAGACGGTCCTGACTCCCGACGAGGAGCTCGCTGGCGGGGTCGCCGAAGCGGACCGGGAGCACCTGCGGTTTACTGCCGCGGCGTGAAGCGCCGCGATCTCGAACGCCATCTCCAATCCCACGGCTGCCGAGAGGTCGGCGGCACGAAACATGCAAAGTGGCGCGGCCCGCTGGATCAGGTCTCGGCGGTGCCACGCCATAAGGAGATCGGCCCCGGTCTCGTGCGCACGATCTGTAGACAGCTCGGGGTGCCCACGCCAAAGAATCCGCGCTGAGAATGCAGGTTCCTCCTACACATCGTGATACATCAGCCTTGCGCTTCCAAGCGACCCTCGAGCTGCTCGCGGATCGCCGAACCAGTGCGGCTAAAGCCAAAGATTCGAGCGGTCTGGGCTAGCAGGGTGTCACCATCGGCGACGCCGCTCGCCTCGCGCAGCTTGGCGATCGCCAGATCCAATTCCTCGGGAGCGATCTCCTCAATCGACCGTTTGGTCTCAGGGTCGTCGGGGTCAGGCACGCGGACGACCTCCAGCTCCTGCTCGGGTCTCCAGAGAAACTCACCCCGGCGCTGAACAATCCCCTTCGCGATCCCGTCGCTGATGACCACCTCGGCCGCCTCGACAACCCGATTTCCGCGACGTGAGATGCCCTGCGAGGCAGCCAGGCACTTGATCGTACGGTCGACACTGATTGGCGCCTCGACCGCAACCAGCGCCTTGAGTGCCGCGCGCAGCTGCGCGCGGCACTCGGGCTCGTGGAATTGGTATCCGCTGCGGAAGCGGGAGAGATTGGCCCGCTCGTAGCAACTCGCCCAGGGCAGCTCCGCCGCGTCATCGCTCCCCCGGATTTCGTGCACCTCAACGACCTCCCGATCCCTCGTCCCCTCCTCAGCACTAGCGGCCGTCGTCAAGCCGTCAGTGACGGGCTCCTCGTTGGAGTCGAGTGCGTGCTGGATCGCCTCGCGGAGGCGCTCAGTCTCCTTGCGCCGTTCGCGCACCCAATCCCAGGACCAGATGCGGTGGATCCGCCAGTTCAGACCTTCAAGGATCTCCTGACGCAAGCGATCGCGATCGCGCGCCGTGGGAGTCGAGTGGTAGGTGGCGCCGTCGCACTCGATCCCGAGCGCGAAGCGCCCCGAGGAGACCGGGTCGACTACGCCGAGGTCGATACGGAAGCCGCCCACGCCGACCTGAGGGATGACCTGATAGCCGAGGTCCCGGACCGCCTCCGCGACCGACTCCTCGAACGGAGACTCGTACTCTCCACCCATCGATTCGATCTCGCGGCGCAGCGCCTCGGGGCCCTGTTCGGCGAACTCGAGATAATCGCGCAAGCGCTGCGCTCCCGGTTTGGCGGTCTCCGCGAGTTCGAAGTCGGAGCAGCGCACGGAGGTGACCACGTCGACCTGTTGGCGGGCTCGGGTGACGGCGACGTTGAGGCGCCTGTGGCCGCCCTCTTTATTGAGCGGCCCGAAGCCCTGGTGGAACTTGCGGTGTTCGTCGTAGCCGTAGCCGACGCTGAAGATGACGACATCGCGTTCGTCACCCTGCACCGACTCGAGGTTCTTGACAAAGACCCCGTCCAGCCTATCTCCGGCGAAGTGTTGATCGAGGTCGGGGTTGGCCGACCGGAGGCCGTCGAGCTCATCGGTGATCGCTTCAGCCTGGGCGACGCTGAAGGCGACAACGCCGACCGTCCTCTCCGGCCTCGCGCGCAGATGCTCGACCACTTGCTCGGCGACGCGCCGCGCCTCGACTCGGTTCGTCCTCGAGCGAGCGCGGTCATAGACGCCGTCCGGAACGTGGATCAGATGCACTCCGAGGTCTTCGGCCGAGAGCACCGGGGCGGGAAAGGTGACCAACTTGTTGTTGTAGAAATGGTGGTTGGAGAACGAGATCAGGTGCTCGTGCCTGCTCCGGTAGTGCCAGCGCAATGACTCGGCCGGCAGCAGCGCTTCGCAGGCGTCGAGGATGCTCTCCATCACCTCTTCCTCTCGCTCAGCCTCTTCGTCGAACCCCTCGGCTTCCGGATCGACCTGCTGGAAGAACGGCGTCGGCGGAAGCTGCTTGCTGTCCCCGACGACGATCAACTGATCGGCTCGGTAAATACAGTTGATCGCGTCCCACGGCGGGACCTGGGAGGCCTCGTCGAAGACGACGAGGTCGAAGCGATGGTCGGGCGAGAGGTAGTGGCTGACCGTCAGCGGGCTCATCATCAGGCAGGGCTTCAGATCCGGCAGCAGGCTGGGGAGCGTCTGCAACAGCCTGCGAACCGGCATGTGACGCTTTCTCTTGCCCGCCTCGCGCTTGAGGATTCCGACTTCGGAGCCCGGCACCGCCACAGGAGCCGGCCGCTTGCCGTTGCAGACGGCGATGATGCGGTCGGCAGCTGCCGCGACGAGCTTCTTGTCGAGTTCGGAGAAGTTCTCGATCAGGTGCTCGTGCGAGCGCCCGCGGAATTCCTTCAGATCCGAGACATCCTCGAAGAAGCGGTCCAGGCGGCTGTTCCAGTAGGCCTTGCGGAAGCCCGGCACGACCTGGTCGGCGGCGATGGACTCGGCGGCGAGCAGATCGAGGAACCTGCCCCAGCCCAACCCGCCGATCCGCTCGCCGAGGCGGCGGAAGTCCGTCCATGCGGTCAACTCGTCGAGTCGGCTGCGCATCTGCACGGCGAGCTCGACCACCTCCGAGGTCGCGGAAACCTCGAAGACCTCGTGCAGCTCGGCTGCTCGGTCGGAGTCGAAGAACTCAGTAAGTCCCCCTCCCGCACCCTCGAAGGCGGCGACCGCGGTCGCGAGCTGGTCGAAGTCCGGCCATGCCCTCCCCTCGGCGCGTAGCTTCTCCTCGAGGCGCGGAGGCAGTTCAGCCTCGAGCAGCTTGAAGAGCCTCTCCAGCCAGTCGACGGCGCCTTCCAGCTCCTCCCAATCAGTCTCGCCGCCGCGAAACGGGGAGCCGATCGTCTCAGTCCACTGCGAGCCCTTCGAGGCAGTAGCAGCTTCGGCGTGCCTGAGCGAGGAAACCCGACGGGCGTCCTCCTCGAGGCGTGACAGGCTGCGTGAGCCGTCGGCGCGACCCTCCTGCAAAGTGCGGACGACCTCGAGCAGTGAGGTGGCCGGCCTGTGTAGCTCCGCGAAGCGCCGCCGCAATGAAGGCAGCTGCTGCTGCATAGGCGAAGCGAGCTCGGGACGAGCCGCGAGAGCGTCGACGTGCTCGAGGCCGGACTTGATCTGCTGCAGATTCGCGTTGACCAGGGCGGCGCTCTGCGCGAGCTGCGTGTCCGGCTGCGCTCCCAGACAGAGGTGCTGTTCGAGCTTCTCGAGGTCGGTGTCGGCCGCGACGCTGGCCTGGGCCGCTTCCGCGACGGTCAGGGCCCGTCCGATGGCGTTGACGTTGACCTCGCGACCGTTGTGCCACTGGCCGAAGGCGGCTTCATGCTCGCTGCGGCCAGCGTCGATCTGGGCACCGAGTTGACCGAGCCTGACGATCTCCCGCAGGTCCTCGGCAGGGTTATCCGGCGCCCTCCCGTCCTTCCTCAACGCCCGCAGCGCCTTGACGTCGGTGCGATAGGCGCCGCCGAGCTTGCCCATGAACCTGCCTTCCGCCGCGGTCACCCGGCTGAGCATCGACTCCGCATCCAGCTCGAGCGCCTCGTCGGCGTAGCCCTCGCGCAGCTGGGCCAGACCGCCCTGGTATGCGGAGAAGAGTGCCTTGCATTGCTCCAAAGTCGAACGCGCCTTTTCGAGACCGGCCGGGACCAGCCAGCGGCGGTCCGGCCGGTCCGTCGCCTGGAATGCGAGGTTGGCGAGCTCCTTGATTCCTTCGATGCCCTCCAGGGTCGGGTTCCGCCAGGATTGCCCCAGGGCGTCGAAGAGTTGCCTGCCGTGTCCTTCAAGCTCATCGAGAGCGTCGTCCGCCACGGAGGCGAATTCGTCGAGGGCAGGTGCTCTCTCGAGCAGCTCGTCCTCCCAGCCAGGGCTGCGTCCGATCGCATCGCTGAGGCCGGTGAGGGCGTCAGCCAGCCGAGAATCGATGTCGGCTGTGAACTCCGGCGGCTGGCGATGAGGGTAAGCCGCCGTGAAATCACGCTGCGTCTCTTCGAGCGAGTGATAGGCGCCGCGGGCCGCCGCCAGCGCATCGCGAACGTCTGGCAGGGCATCTTGCCGCAACCAACGCGCTTGAAGGGGCGGCGTCCCCACGAGTAAATCGCCCACACGACCGAGCCGGCGCGCGGCCTCCGCCGAGACCACCCAATCGAGCCCCAGATCCTGCGCGACCTGCTCCGCATTGGTGATCATCTGGCGGCCCGCCGCCCGCAGTGCCTCCAATCTGGACAGCAGGCGAGAGCGATCCGCCTCGTCGAAGCTCGTCGCCTCATAGCCCCGCCAGAGGTAATCCGGGCGGGTAACCGTTTCCCAGTCGTGAGTGAGCGCCTCGAAGAGCTCGAGCAGCTCGTTGAGCTCCCGGCGGGCCCCTGCACCATTGCGATCGCTCGCGGCGACGGCCTCGGCGAGGACCGGCGCCCCGTCGAGTGGCGCAAGTTCTGCGTAGACCTCTCGTGGGGTCATGTCGAGGAGCACCTCGCTGCGGCGGTGCAGGAGCTCGACCGCCGCGTTGAGGCGCTCGCGGGCGTCGATGAGCTGGTCGAACTCGCGCTCGGACATTCCCTCTCGAGGACGAGCCATCCCAGTGAGACTTTCGTGGAGGGAGTTGACGACCTCCTTGCGCGCCGCGTCGCGTCCGTGCAGTTTGAGGCAGAACTCGCCCAGGCCTTTGCTCGCGAGGCGCTTGTGGACGACGTTGAGCGCGGCGATCTTCTCACTGATGAAAAGGACGCGCTTCCCCTGACCCAACGCCTCGGCGATGATATTGGCAATCGTCTGGCTCTTTCCGGTACCGGGTGGTCCCTGCATTACGAAAGACTTGCCCTGCTTGGCGGCCTCGATGCAGCGACGCTGCGACGCGTCCGCGTCGAGGATCGAGAAAGACTCGCGGGGATCCTGGGCGGAGTCGAGCTCGGCCTCCCCCGGCACCCCCTGGAAGCCCTCGTGGAGGTCGGTGTCGGCGCCGCCCGACGCGAGAGCTCGCACCAACGCGTGACCGCTCACCTTCTCCTCGTTGCGCTGAAGATCTCGGTACATGACCAGCTTCTGGAAGGAGAAGAGCCCGAGCACGGCGCTCTCTTCGATCGTCCAATCGGTCTCGGCGATCGCCTCGCGTATCTCGTCGAGCTCCAGCGCGATCGGCTTGTCTTCCCAGGCCCAGTCCTCGGGAATGTCGAGACCGACGTCTTTTTCGAGCTTCACCGTCAGCGCCGGGTTGATAGCGATCTCCTCGTCTGTGGCGAAGTAGAGCCGGTATGGGTCGCGGGGCGATTCCCGCTGCAGCTCGACCGGCACAAGGATGAGCGGCGATCGCAACTGTTCCCGGCGAACGACGTCCTCCCACTCGAGGAAGCCGACCGCCAGGTGGAGGACGCGAAGGGCTTTGTCCTCGAACTCCGCGTTCGAGCGGCGGGCGAGGTTGGAGAGGATCTTCTCCAACCGCTTGGGATCGTCTAGGTCGGTCACGATCTCATCGGCCTCCGGAGCCGCCGGAGATTCAGACGCGACCCCATCCCCCTCGGGGTTGGGAGGGACGAAGAAGTCGAATGGCTCCCGTCTTTCAGGGTCGGCGAGCAGCTCGTGGATCGACGGGCTCTGGACCCGGAGCGTTGAGCTCTTGGTGGGCTGGTAGTTGATCAGCCGATTGCGGAAGGAGAGGTCGATCAGGTGGCGCCGCCAGTCCTCGATCCGGCCCTTGACCAAGGACTCGATGGCCTCTGTCTGCGAACTCGACATGACGCTAAACACCCGCACCCTTTAGCGTCGTCTGTGGAAGCGCGCTTCGGACAAGCGAGGCGCCTACTCGGAGCACAGTTGTACAACCCGCGCTCCTCTGACCACTGAGAACCTTCGCCTCCATGCCGCGCTCATCTTAGCCGCGAGGTGGGAGTGGCCCTAACCTGCCACTGGCCCGTTCGACCACCGTCAGGAGCAATACCCCTAGCTGCTGTGCCCTAGCTGGGATAGTGCGTACCGGACTGACTCCAACGCACCGGATGGCGGGCTTGCGCTGGCGATAGGGCGGGCTTCTCGCCGAGAACGACCGCAGAGGGCGCGAGCGCGGCTGTGATGCCGCCGCCAGGGCAATAGACCGCGCGATGTCGCCTCTGCCAGATGGAGCTGACCCGGTACGCACCAGCTGGATTCGAACCAGTGACCTTCGTTCAGAAGACCGGGGACTCGGTGTACGTCCCGAAGACCTCCTGCATCGCCGCGATCATCTCGCCCTCGGTGGCGCGGGCGCGGGCGGCGGCGATGATCGGGGGCATCAGGTTCTCCTCGGTTGCGGCGGCGCGCTTGAGCTCGGCGAGGGCGCTTTCGACCTCGGCTCCGTCGCGGCGGGCGCGGGTCGCCGCCAGGCGGTCGACCTGCTTGCGCTCCAGGGCCGGGTCGATGCGCAGGATCGGGGTCGGGTCTTCGCCCTCCTGGGTGAAGTCGTTGACGCCGACGACGATGCGCTTGCGTTCGTCGACCTCACGCTGGTAGGTGAAGGCGGCGTCGGCGATCTCGCGCTGGGGGAAGTTGCGGCGAATCGCCTCGACCATCCCCCCCAGCTCGTCGATGCGGGCGAAGTAGCCGTAGGCCGCCTCCTCCATCTCGTCGGTCAGCTTCTCGACGAACCAGGAGCCGCCGAGCGGATCGGGCGTGTTGGGCGCGCCGGACTCGAAGGCGATGATCTGCTGGGTGCGCAGCGCCACCCGCACGGCCTCCTCGGTCGGCAGCGCCAGCGCCTCGTCGTAGGAGTTGGTGTGCAGCGACTGGGTGCCGCCGAGCACCGCCGCCAGCGCCTCCAGCGAGGTGCGGACGACGTTGTTGAGCGGCTGCTGGGCGGTCAGCGAGACGCCCGCGGTCTGGGCGTGGAAGCGCAGCCGCATCGACTCCTCGCGCTTGGCGCCGTAGGTCTCCTTCATCTCGCGCGCCCAGATCCGGCGCGCGGCGCGGTACTTGGCGATCTCCTCGAAGAAGTCGATGTGGGCGTTGAAGAAGAAGGAGAGGCGGGGGGCGAAGTCGTTGACGTCGAGGCCGCGCTCGAGGGCCCGCTCGACGTAGGTGAAGCCGTCCTTGAGCGTGAACGCCAGCTCCTGCTGGGCGGTCGAGCCGGCCTCGCGGATGTGGTAGCCGGAGATCGAGACCGGGTGCCAGCGCGGCATCTGCTCGCTGCACCACTCGATCATGTCGGTGACCAGGCGCATCGCCGGCTCGATCGGGAAGCACCACTCCTTCTGGGCGATGTACTCCTTGAGGATGTCGGTCTGGATCGTGCCGCCGAGCTTCTCCGGCGGCACCCCCTGCCGCTCGCCGACCAGCACGTAGAAGGCGAGCAGGATCGCGGCCGGGGCGTTGATCGTCATCGAGGTGGTGACGCCGCCCAGCGGGATGCCCTCGAAGAGCTGTTCCATGTCGTCGAGCGTGTCGACGGCGACGCCCTCGCGACCGACCTCACCGAGGCTGCGGGCGTGGTCGGAGTCGTAGCCCATCAGGGTCGGCATGTCGAAGGCCGTGGAGAGGCCGGTCTGGCCGTGGTCGAGCAGGTAGTGGAAGCGCTCGTTGGTCTCCTCGACCGTGCCGAAGCCGGCGAACTGGCGCATCGTCCAGAGCCGCCCCCGGTACATCGACTCGTACGGCCCGCGGGTGAACGGGTACTCGCCCGGGTTGCCGATCGTCTCCTCGGGGTCGGCCGGCGCCTGCTCGGGCCCGTACAGCGGCGCGATCGGGTGTCCCGACATCGTCGAGAACTCCGCCTCGCGCTCTGCGAGCTGTGGCCTCGTTTCGGGCTCCGCAGCCATGCGCAGAGTCTACGTCGCTCCCCCAAGTGCAACGCGCTGTGGTCCTGAGAGCGCCGTAACGCGTTGCACCTCGAAGGCGGATCAGCGACGAGACGGGAAGCGGCGCGGCGGGGGCGCTTTGCGGCGGGCGGCGATGCGGGAGGCGCCGAAGCCGGCGACGGTCGCCAGCAGCGTCACCGTGAGGGCGACGAGGCGGCGGCCGAGGCGCTCGAAGCGGAGCGTCTGCCAGCCCTCCTCGCGGGCGATCTCCAGCAGCGGCGGGTCGGGGTTGACGACGACCGGGTTGCCGACGGCGCGCAGCATCGGCAGGTCGGAGATCGAGTCGGAGTAGGCATAGGAGGACGCCAGGTCGATGTCGTGCTCGGCGGCGAATGCCCGCATCGCCTCGACCTTGCCCTCGCCGTAGACGAAGGGCCCGTCGAAGCGGCCGGTGAGGGTCCCGTCCGCGTCGACTTCGTAACGGGTGCCCACCCCGCCGTCCATGTCGAGCACGGCCGCCAGCGGCTCGACCACGCCGCTGCCGGCGGCGCTGACGATGAAGGTCGGGCGGCCGGCGTCCTGGTGGGCGTAGACCTCGTCGAGCATCTGCGGGTAGACGCGCGGCAGGATCGCCGCCATCACCTCGGGGTTCATCCGTTCGAAGCTGCGGGCGGGGACGCCGGCGATCAGCTCGCGCGCGACGCGCAGCACCTCGGTCGTGCGCTCGTCGGTCGTGCCGCGCAGGCGGTAGCGCAGGTGCTCCAGGCCCCAGCTCGCCAGCTGGCGCCGGCCGACGAGCCCGTGCCGCGTCGCGACACGGGCGAACTGCATCCCGCTCGACCCCGCCATGAGGGTCTTGTCGAGGTCGAAGAACGCCGCGGCGCGGCCCATCGTCCTAGGAGCCGTCGACCTCGATCACGATCGCGTCGCCCTGGCCCCCGCCGCTGCAGATCGCGGCGACCCCGAGGCCGCCGCCGCGCCGGCCGAGCTCATGCACGAGCGATCCGACGATACGCGAGCCCGAGGCGCCGATCGGGTGGCCGAGCGCGATCGCGCCGCCGTTGACGTTGACGTTCTCCTCTTCGACGCCGAGCATGCGCATCGAGTTGAGCGCGACCGAGGCGAAGGCCTCGTTGATCTCCCAGAGGTCGACGTCCTCGGGGCTCTTGCCGATCTTCTCCAGCGCCTGCTTGGCCGCGTTGGCCGGGGTTTTCGCCAGGTAGGCGAAGTCGTCGGCGACGGTGCCATAGGCGAGGACGCGAGCCAGCACCGGCCGGCCCTCCCTTTCGGCCCACTCTTCGGAGGCGACGACTATCGCGCCGGCGCCGTCGTTCACCCCGGGCGCGTTGCCGGCGGTGTGGGTGGCGTCCTCGCCGCCGATCGCCCGCAGCCCGGCGAGGGTCTCGACCGTGGTCTCGGGGCGGATCGCCTCGTCGGCCTCGACCGTGTGCTCGCCCTTGCGAGACTTGACGGTGACGCCGGCGATCTCGTCGGCGAGGCGGCCGGCGTCGGTGGCCTCGGCGGCGAGCCGGTGCGAGCGCTCGGCGAAGCGGTCCATGTCGGCGCGGGTGATCTCCAGCTCGTTGGAGACCTCGCTCGCCTCGTTGATCATCTGCTTCTCGGTGAAGGGGTTTGTGAGGCCGTCGTGGACCATCGCGTCGATCGTCTCGACGTGGCCCATCCGGTAGCCGAAGCGGGCGCCGGGCAAGAGATGCGGGGCCTGGCTCATCGACTCCATGCCGCCGGTGACGGCGATATCGGTGTCGCCAGCGCGGATCTCCAGGTCGGCGATGCCGATCGAGCGCATGCCCGAGGCGCAGACCTTGTTGATCGTCTCCGAGGGGACCTCCTTGGGGACGCCGCCCTTGATCTGGGCCTGGCGCGAGGGGATCTGGCCCTGGCCGGCCTGCAGAACCTGGCCGAAGACGACCTGCTCGACCTGCGCGGGGTCAACGCCGGAACGATCGAGGGCCGCCGAGATCGCGTGGCCGCCGAGATCGGTGGCGTCGAGGGAGGAGAGCGTCCCGCCCATCTTGCCGAAGGGCGTGCGCGCGGTTCCGAGGATGACTGTGGTGGGCATGGCTGCCTTTCTGTCGTTTGTGCCGGGTCTCGGCTCGATGACGGGCCGCCTGGCCCAAGGGGGACGATAGCGGGAGGCTGTGGCCGGCCGCCGTGCGCAACGTCATAGACTCGCGAGCTCGATGCAGGTCGCCGTCAGCCAGGTCGAGATCACCGCGGTCGACGCCGACCTGCTCGCCGTCGGCCTCTGCGAGGGCGAGGAGCTGCCGGCGGAGCTGGCCTCCGCGCCGGGCGCCGCTGACGCCAAGGGTGGCTACAAGAAGATGGCGACGCTGCACCCCGGCGCCCCCGGCCGTGTCCTCGTCGTCGGCCTTGGCAAGCGCGGGGAGCTGGACGCCGAGCGCGCCAGGATCGCTGCGGCCCTGGCGGCGAAAGAGGCAGCCGGGTCGAGCGCGACGTCGATCGCTTGGTCGCTGCCGGGGCCCGAGGACGACACAGCCCTCGCCGAGGGCCTGGTCACCGGCACGATCCTCGGCGCCTACCGCTTCGACCGCTTCAAGAGCGTGGATCCTGGCGACCCGGCCCCGCCGTCGCTCGACTCGCTCACCCTGCTGGCCCCGGAGAGCATCGCCGCCGCGGCCGAGGCCGCCCGCATCTGCGCCGAGGCGCAGAACCGGGCTCGCGACCTGCAGAGCCTGCCCTCCAACGTCGCCACCCCCTCTTTCCTCTCCCGGCGCGCCCGTGAGATCGCCTCCGCCCACCCGGCGGTCAGCGCCGAGGTGCTGGGCCGCGAGGAGATCGCCGCCAAGGGGATGGGCGGCCTGGTCGCGGTCAGCCAGGGCACGGCGGAGGAGCCGAAGCTGATCGTCCTGCGCTACGGCGGCGGCTCCGGCAAGACCCTCGGCCTGGTCGGCAAGGGCGTCACCTTCGACACCGGCGGCATCTCGCTCAAGTCCGCCCCCGGCATGCAGGAGATGAAGATGGATATGTCGGGCGCCGCGGCGGTGATCGAGGCCGTCGGCGCAGTCGCCGAGCTGGGCCTCGAGATCGACCTGGTCGCCGTCGTCCCCGCGACCGACAACATGCCCTCCGGCACGGCGATCAAGCCCGGCGACATCATCACCCAGTACAACGGCAAGACGGTCGAGGTCAACAACACCGACGCCGAGGGCCGCCTGATCCTCGCCGACGCCCTCGCCTACGCGGTCGAGCTCGGCGCCGAGCGGATCGTCGACATCGCGACGCTGACCGGGGCGGTGACGATGGCACTGGGCTCCACCTACGCCGGGCTGGTCTCCAACGACGACGAGCTCGCCGCCGAGGTCGAGCAGGTCGGCCGCGAGACCGGCGAGCTGGTCTGGCGCCTCCCCCTCCACTCCGAGTACAAGGCGCTGATGAAGGGAACCGTCGCCGACCTCACCAACGCGGCGTCGAAGCGCAAGGCCGGCACGATCACCGCCGCCTCCTTCCTCGAGGAGTTCGTCGGCGAGACGCCCTGGGCCCACGTCAACATCGCCGGCACCGCCTGGGGCGTCGGCCGCCCCTACACCGGCAACGACGCCAACGGCATCGGCGTGCGGCTGCTCATCGCGCTGGCGCGCGAGCTGGCGGGCTGAGCTACTCCTCGGCGTCTTCGGCGGCGCGCTCGAGCTCAGCGAGCCCGATGTACTCTTCGACCGCCCTCTGATCCTTTGGTCGATTGGCCGCGCGCTTCATAGCGATCAGATGCCCGATCGAAGCGACGCGAACGTCAAGGCCAAGGATGTCGCGCACCGGCGAATCCGACCTCAGCTCCTCATAGTCGGGCATTCCATCTGCGTGACCGAGGATGTCGAAATCGCCATGGGGAGTGACGAAAGTGAAATTCGAACCGTTTTCGATGGTCTTGGCATCGAGCAGGAAGGGCAGGTCGGCCGGTGCCCCACGAAGCTGGACGCCGATTTCTCGCAGCGCCTCCGTCAACCGCTGGATGTTTTCCGGGTTGCGGGCGTAGACGATGTCGAGGTCATAGCTCGGATAGCTCGACCCGTGGCTGAGACCGGCCATCCCTCCGACCATCACGAAATCGACGCCGTGCCTCAAAAGGGGAGCCAGCAGCGCGCGCAGATCCGGAGGCTTGGGGGGAAGCGGCTCCGGAATCATGCGGGTTGGGTTCGAACATTGGGACTGATCGCGATCATCTGCTCGGCCATTACCAGGCCATACGCAACCCGCTCGGAAGGCGAGAGCTTGAGGCGCTCTTCGTTCAACGTCCAGTCGATCCCGAAATCGCGCTTCTCGACACCCAGCGTCAAATCCTCTCCAAGAAGAAAGAGCAGCTCACGCAGCGTCTCCACCGAGGGAGAGACACGGTCCCGCTCGATGCGCGAGATCGCCGACTGCGTCGTCGAGGCCCGCATCGCCAGTTGCCTCTGGCTGACGCCGTGCCTCTTTCGGGTTTCGCGCAACAGCTGTCCCGGCGTCGTTGTCACGCACCAAAAATAGCAGATGTGTACTTATTGCAAATCCGCTATCTCTAGCTGAGAATCATGCAGGTGGCGATCCCGTGAGCCAGCAGCTTGCCGCTGTCGGCCGCGGTCAGGTTGGCCTCGGCGGTCGCCTGGCGGCGACCGCCGTAGAGGACGCTGGCCTCGCAGAGGACGCGGCCCGTGTCGCGGGTGATCGGGCGCACGTACTTCGCCTCGAGGCCGAGCGAGGTGTAGCCGACGCCGGCCGGGAGGGTGGTGTGGACCGAGCAGCCGAGGGCCGAGTCGAGCAGGGTCGCGGCGTAGCCGCCGTGGACGACGCCGATCGGGTTGTAGTGCTCCTCCCCCGGTTCGCCCTCGAAGACGACCCGGCCCGCTTCGATCTCCACCGGGCGAAGGCTCATAGTCACCGCGATCGGCGGCGGGGGCATCTCGCCGGTGACGACCGCGGTCATGTACTCCATCCCGGTCATCGTCGCTCCCGCCGCCGCGGTCGGCACAGGGTCCGCCAGACGAGCGTGCGGTTGCGCGAGCCTTCGGGGTTGGCCGCGGCGAAGGCCTCGGCCACGTCCTGGGCGGTCCCCTCCGGCGCGGTGACGATGGCGCCGTCGCCGTTCACCGGGCCGCCTTTCGCTCCCCGGCGCCTTGCCGCTGGCGAGCCGCCCGCGGCTGCGCCGGGTAGAGCAGGTCCGCCGCGATCTCCGCCTCGCTTATCGAGACCCGCAGCGGCCGCGGCCGGTGATGGTGTCTATGTCTCGGGATCAGCCTCATCGAAGTGCCTCCATTTCCGCCCTCCGCGCTGACTTCGTCTTTTCCGGTGCATATGCACCCCTAACGACGAAGTCAGCGAGATGGGTTGCTTGACGCAACTGTCATCGACCAGGACCCTACCTCTATCAGTTGCTTGATGCAACCTTGTGTGCCAAGATCACTCTCGTGCTGCGCAACGACTACCCGGGCCAGGTCTGCTCGATCGCCCGCTCGCTGGAGGTGATCGGCGAGCGCTGGACGCTGCTGATCGTGCGCGACGTGATGAACGGCAGGCGCCGCTTCGACGAGCTGCAGAAGGGCCTCGGCGTCGCCCGCAACGTGCTCTCCGCCCGCCTGCAGCGGCTCGTCGAGGAGGACATCCTCGAGCGCCGTGCCTATCAGCAGAGCCCCGAGCGCTACGAGTACTTCCTCACCGAGAAGGGGCTCGACCTCTGGCCCGCCCTGGTCGCCCTGCTCGCCTGGGGGGATCGCTACTCGCCCAGCCCCGACGGGCCGCCGATGCTGATCGTCCACAAGGAGTGCGGCGGCGCCGTCAGCGACCGCGGCGTCTGCGAGAGCTGCGGCAAGCTCCTCCACGCTCGCGACGCGCGCGCCGTGCCCGGCCCCGCCCTGGCCACCGCCGCCGAGGCGACGAGTGGTCAATTGACCACACCATAGGGTGGTTAAGTGACCACTCGACCGCCGAGGCGCTAGTTTTGGCTGCGCGGCCAAAGGCACTAGCGACTTAGGAGGAGCGGAATGGCTACAGCGGCGGAGGCTCAGGTGCGCGACAAGATCTTCATCGGCGGCGAGTGGGTCGAGCCCGAGGGCTCGGAGACGATCGAGGTGATCAACTCGACCACCGAGGAGGGCATGGGAACGATCCCGGCCTGCACGCCGGGCGACGCCGACCGCGCCGTGGCAGCGGCCCGCGATGCCTTCGAGACCTGGTCCCAGACCAGTCGCGAGGAGCGCGCCGGTTACCTGAGCGCGATCGCGGCAGGGCTCGGCGGGCGCTCGGAGGAGATCGCGGCGACGATCGCCCAGGAGTTGGGGATGCCGCTGAAGCTGAGCCAGATCATCCAGGCGGGCCTGCCCACCGCCCAGTTCGCGGCGATGCCGGGGCTGATGGAGGAAGTCGCCTGGGAAGAGGAGATCGGCAACTCGCGCGTGCTGCGCGAGCCGGCCGGCGTGCTCGGCGCGATCACCCCCTGGAACTACCCGCTGAACCAGATCGCCGCCAAGGTCGCCCCCGCCCTCGCCGCCGGCTGCACCGTCGTGCTGAAGCCGAGCGAGGTCGTGCCGCTGAACGCCTTCATCCTCGCCGAGGTGATCGAGGCGGCCGGCCTGCCCGCGGGCGTCTTCAACCTCGTCACCGGCACCGGCCCGGTCGTCGGCGAGGCGATCGCCGGCCACCCCGGCGTCGACATGGTCTCCTTCACCGGCTCGACCCGCGCCGGCCGGCGCGTCTCCGAGCTCGCCTCGGCGACGGTGAAGCCGGTGGCGATGGAGCTCGGCGGCAAGTCGCCGAACGTGATCCTCGACGACGCCGACCTGAGCAGGGCCGTTCCCGACGGAGTTGCCAAGTGCTACCTCAACTCGGGCCAGACCTGCAGCGCCCTGACCCGGATGCTGGTGCCGCGCGAGAAGCTGGCCGAGGCGGAGGCGATCGCCAAGCAGGCGGCCGAGGCCTTCACCCCGGGCGACCCATTCGAGGACTCGACCCGGCTCGGCCCTCTGGTCTCCGACGTGCAGCGCGAGCGCGTGCGCGGCTACATCGAGAAGGGCGAGGCCGAGGGGGCGAGGCTGGTGACCGGTGGCGCGGCGCCCCCCGAGGGGCTCGAGCGTGGCTACTTCGTCCGCCCCACCGTCTTCTCGGACGTGACGCCGGAGATGACGATCGCCCAGGAGGAGATCTTCGGGCCGGTGCTCGCGATCCAGCCCTACGACGGCACCGACGACGCGGTGCGGATCGCAAACGACACGGTCTACGGGCTCGCCGGCGGGGTCTGGTCTGCCGACCAGGACCGCGCGATCGGCGTCGCCAAGCGGCTGCGGACCGGGCAGATCGAGATCAACGGCGGGGCGTTCAACCCGTTGGCTCCTTTTGGGGGCTACAAGCAGTCGGGGCATGGGCGGGAGAACGGGCGGTTTGCGATCGAGGAGCTTTTGCAGGTCAAGAGCTTGCAGCTCTGACGGTTTTGGGCCGGCGGGTCCTGTCGTCGGATAGCTCCGAGGGTTTGGCGCGCGGGTCCTGTCGTGGGGTGAGGGGGGCGCTGCGGGCGGTCCACGGTCCGTCCTCGACCCCCCTCACCCCACGCCACCCACGCGACAAAGCTTGCGGTTGACTCCTCAGCTTCAAGCGCCGTCCGATGGACTAAACGCATACTCTCCGGCCGTGGATTTCGAGCTGAGTGACGAGCAGAGGCTGCTGCGGGACACCGTGCGTGAGTTTGCGCTTGCCGAGGTGAAGCCCGTGGCGGAGGAGCTGGACCGGACGAAGGCTTTTCCCTATGAGATCGTCGCGAAGCTCGGGGGGCTTGGGCTGATGGGGATCCCGTTTCCGCAGGAGTACGGGGGTGGTGGGGCGGACACGTTGTCTTACGTGCTGGCGGTGGAAGAGCTGGCTCGGATCGATTCTTCGGTCTGCATCACGATGGCGGCGCATACGTCGCTGGGGACGATGCCGATCTACCTGTGGGGGTCTGAGGAGCAGAAGGCGGAGTGGCTGCCGCGGTTGTGCACGGGGGAACGGCTCGCCTCGTTCGGGCTGACCGAGCCGGAGGCCGGGTCCGACGCGGGGAACGTGCGAACCACGGCACGGCTCGAGGACGGGGAGTGGGTGGTGAACGGGGCGAAGCAGTTCATCACCAACTCGGGGACGGACATCTCGGGCTGCGTCTCGATCACGGCGGTGACCAGCGAGGCGAGCGGTCGAAAGGAGATCTCGAACCTGATCGTGCCGACCGGGACGCCGGGCTACGAGGTGGGCGAGGCCTACCGCAAGATGGGCTGGAACGCCTCCGACACCCGGCCGCTCTCCTTCGAGGACTGCCGGGTGCCCGAGGCCAGCCTGCTCGGGCGCCGCGGTGAGGGCTTCAAGAACTTCCTCCACATACTCGACGGCGGGCGCATCGGCGTCGCCGCGATGGGCGTCGGCCTCGCCCAGGGCGCGCTCGACGAGGCGATCGCCTACGCCAAGGATCGCCAGGCCTTCGGCCAGGCGATCTCCAAGTTCCAGTCGATCCAGGCCAAGATCGCCGACCTCTCGGCCCAGATCGAAGCGGCCCGGCTGCTCACCTGGCGGGCGGCGCTGGAGAAGGAGGCGGGCCGCTCGTTCACCCTCACCGCCGCCCAGGCGAAGCTGATCACCGGCCGCCTCGCGGTGCGCGCCACCGAGGAGGCCGTCCAGATCCACGGCGGCTACGGCTACATCGAGGAGTACCCGGTCTGCCGCTTCTACCGCGACGCCAAGATCCTCACCATCGGCGAGGGCACCGACGAGGTCCAGCAGATGGTGATCGCCCGCCAGCTGGGTTGCTGACGGCGCGGGTCAGGCGGGCTGGGAGGTGACTGAGCCCTCGGGGCGGCTGGTGACCTCGGCGGCGCGGCCGACGCATTCGCCGATCCCGAAGTGGGCGCAGATCGTCAGCTCGTGCTCGCGCAGCAGCGGGCGCGCCGGGTCGACGACCGGGGCGCCGGCGATCGTGCGGCGGTCGTGGGCGATCCATACCCGCGCCGCGGCGGCGGCGCAGTCGAGCAGCGGGACCGCCACCAGAGTGCCCCGGAAGCGACCCTGCCTGACGATCAGCCAACTGGGCTCGCCGCTGGCGGCGTCGACGAAGAGGCCGTGGACCTGTCCGACCTCCGCCCCGTCGAGATCGTCGACCGCATGGCCCGCCCATCCCTTGACGACGTTCAGCGTCAGCTTCGAGCCGGACGGCGCATCACCCATTCGCTTGCCTCTCGAGCAGCTCCGAGGCGGCGCTGGCGGGATCGAGCTCGCGGCGCACGACCCGCTCCAGCAGCGTCGCCGTCTCGGGGTCGCTGGCGGCCGTCGCCTCCATCCGCCGTCGCATCCGCGAGGTCGCGATCCCGAGCACCTCGTTGCGCAGGTTGCGGGCGCGACGCTGCTCCAGCGTCCCGGCGGCCTCGATGTGGGCGCGGTGGCGGTCGATCGCCTCGGCCAGCTCGGCGACCCCTTCCCCGCGCGCCGCCTCGGTGCGCAGGATCGGCACCTGCCAGCCCTCGGGATCGTGCGAGAGCGACAGCACGCCGCGCACCTCGCGCACCATCGTGTCGGTCATCGGGTGGTCGGCCTTGTTGACGACGATTACGTCGGGGATCTCCATCACGCCCGCCTTCAGCGCCTGGATCGAGTCGCCCGAGCCCGGCATCAGCGCCAGCACGATCGTGTCGGCGTGGTCGACGATGTCGATCTCGGCCTGGCCGACGCCGACCGTCTCGATCAGCACGTCGTCCTTGCCGGCCGCGTCCATCGCCAGGGCGACCTGCAGCGCCGCCTCCGAGAGCCCGCCGAGCGCCCCGCGCGAGGCCATCGAGCGGATGAAGACGCCGGGGTCGAGGAAGTGCTCGGAGAGGCGGATGCGGTCGCCGAGCAGCGCTCCCTGGGTGAAGGGGCTGGAAGGGTCGATCGAGAGCACGGCGACCTGACGGTCGGCCCTGCGCAGCTCCGCGGTGAGAGCCCCGATCAGGGTGCTCTTGCCGACCCCGGGAGGGCCGGTGAAGCCGACGATCCGCGCCCTGCCGGTGCGCGGGTAGACCTCGCGAACGAGCTCCCACCCGGCCGGGTCGTCGGACTCGATCAGCGTGATCGCCCGCGCCAGGGCGCGCTTGTCGCCCGCGACGAGGCGCTCGGAAAGCGAGGCGGTCTTGGCAGAGTCGGCCACGGCCCGGCCAGTCTAGAGTCCCCGCCGCCGTGATCGGACTCGCCAGATTCGCCGCCCGCAACGGGATGCTCAACCACCGCTACGGGCTGCTCCTCTGGCGCTACCTCTGGCGTCGCCTGCTGACCCGCGCCGGGCGCCGCTGGCGCACCGCGGGGATGCTCTTCCTCGGGCGCGGGCTGGAACTGGAGGTCGGCCGCAAGGGGCGCCTCGAGTTCGGCCGCTTCGTCTGGATCGGCGACAAGACCAAGATCCGCTGCCACGAGGGCCGGGTCGAGATCGGCTCCAAGACCGTGATGGGCCAGGAGTGCACGATCTCCGCCTACCAGCGGGTGCGGATCGGCGAGCAGTGCGTGATCGCCGACCGGGCGATGTTCATCGACTTCGACCACGGCGTGGTCGAAGTCGAGCGGCCGATCCGCCTGCAGGGCATCTACAAGCGCGACGTCGAGGTCGGCTCCAACGTCTGGGTCGGCTACGGCGCCTGCATCCTGCGCGGGGTCAGCGTCGGCGACAACTCGGTCGTCGGCACCAACTCGGTCGTCACCAAGGACGTCCCGGCCAACGCGGTCGTCGCCGGCATCCCCGCCCGCATCATCCGCATGCGCGAGGCACCGCAGCAGCTGCGCTGGGACCACCCGGTCGAGCCGGACCCGGTGGCGTGGACGACGCTGCAGTCGCCTGACGCGTAACACCGCGACCTCGGCGCAGCTCAGGCGAGCGCCGCGGGCAGCGTGCGCAGCCCGCGCTCCCGTGCCGCGCGATGCAGGCGAGCGTCCCAGGTGGCGAAGATCGGGTCCCCATCGTCAAGGGACAGGGCGGCGGCAAGGTGTAGAGCGTCGAGCGCGCGCAGGCCGGTCGCGATGCTCAACTGTACGGCGCGACTCGCCAGGACCTCATCAAGCTCGATCACGTCGAAGTGAATCCAGTCGCGCTCCATGTCGGCGAGGTTGCTCGACTCGCCACCGCGAGCAACAGCCCGTGCGGTCTCCACATAGCCAACGCGGCACATGGACCACTCCACGGCACCCGACATCGCCCTGATGAGGACATCGGTGCCTTCCTCCTGCACGTAGCGCTTGACCAGCGCGCTGGCGTCGAGATAGAGCTTCACCGGTCTTCTTCTCGTTCAGCGAGGATGATTGCCGAGGCCGATCGACCCGTTTTCCGCGGAGCCGGCGGAGGCGCCTCCGACGGTGGCCGGGATGCTGGCGTGACCCTGCCTTCGGCGATGAGCTTCTTCATCGCCTCGCTCCGCTCGGGCATCGCCGACACGATCTCCGCAACGGGGCGGCCACCCGAGGTGACGCGCACCCGCTTGCCGTCCTCGACATCGCGAAGCACGTCGTCCAGCTGCGCCTTCAATTCGCCCACCTCGATTTCTCGCACATGGTCATTCTAGCCCTCCGCGGAGTCGAAGGAAATCTTTCGTCTGAGGTCGAGTATAACATGGAAAGATGTCTGTTGTCTGTAAGACAGAACATAGATTCAGAGGCGGTATCCCGCTTGGCCGAACGCACATTCCGGCAGTTGCTCGCCTGGCTGGCAGGCAAAAGAATGCGGCGATGGACGTCGCCGTCAGCTTCGGGCGCAACCTGGCGCGCTGCCGCAGGCAGGCCAAGCTGTCCCAGGAAGAGCTTGCCGTACGCGCCTCGCTGCACCGAACCGCCGTGGGTCAGCTGGAGCGCGGCGAACGCGTCGCTCGAGTCGACACCTTGATCAAGCTCGCCGGCTCGCTGGGCATCCCTCCGGGCGACCTCCTCGGCGGCATGAGCTGGGACCCGGGCGGCACCCGGATCGGCGAGTTCGTCGCCGAGGACTGAGGACCGGGGACCCGGCTCAGGCGGCGCTTGTCTCGCCGACAAGGTCGGCGTAGACGCTGGCCGTCTGCTCGGCGACGTCGCCCCAGTCGAAGCGGCGCAGGTGCTCGTAGGCTTCGGCGACGAGGCTGCGGCCGAGCTCGTCGTCGGAGAGGACGCGGATCGCGACCTCGGCGAGCGCTTCGGGGTCGTGGGCGCGGAAGCGCAGGCCGGCCTCCTCGTGGGGGACGACCTCGCGCAGGCCGCCGGTGTCGGCGACGATGCAGGGACAGCCGCTGGCCATCGCCTCGAGGGCGACGAGGCCGAAGGGCTCGTAGATAGAGGGAACCACGGTGAGGTCGGCGATCCGGTAGAGCGAGTGCAACACGTCGTCGCCGATCCAGCCGAGGAAGGTGCCGTGCTCCATCAGCCCCAGCTCCTCGGCCTGCTTGTGCAGCTCGGCCTCGTGCGTGCCCGAGCCGGCGATCAGGAAGCGCGTCCCGGGCACCTCCTCGATCAGCCGCGGCATCGCCTCGAGCGCCAGCTGGAAGCCCTTCTCGTAGACGAGGCGGCCGATCAGCAGCACCAGCTTCTGCTCGGGATAGGCGAACTCCGAGCGCAGCCGGGTCAGCTCGGCCGGGTCCTGCGGCTGCAGGTCGTCGGGGTCGATCCCGTTGGGGATCACCGAGATCCGCTCCTCCTCGACGCCGAAGATGTCGGCGACCTGCTCGCGCATGTAGTGCGAGCAGGCGATCACCCGGTCGGAGCGGTTGGTTATCCAGCGCTCGACCCCGTGGATGTAGGTCTGGGGGTGCTTGTCGACCCAGCCCTGGTGACGGCCGTGCTCGGTGGCGTGGATCGTCGTCACCAGCGGTGCTCCGAAGCGCTTGGCGAGGTGGTCGCAGGCGTTGGCGACCAGCCAGTCGTGGCCGTGGACGAGGTCGAAGCTGAAGCGGTCGCCGAGCTCGACCCCTGCCGCGAGCATGTCGGAGTTCATCCGCTCGACCCAGGCGACGAACTCGCCCAGGTCGGTCGGCCGCTTCGGCTCGCGGATGCGGTGGATGACGACCCCGCCGCGGCGCTCCTCGGCCGGCGACTCCTCGCCGCCCCGGGTGAGCACGTGAACCTCAACCTCGCGACCGACCAATCCCTCGGAGAGCTTGCGCACGTGGCGAGCGAGTCCGCCCTCGATCAGAGGTGGGTACTCCCAGGAAAGGATCAGTACTCGGGTCACGGTTGCAGAAGCGGCGAAAGGCTCAGGTCCGGGGCGAGTGCGCGCATGCGCGGATCGGCGATGGCCGGGGAGTCTATGGCCTTCAGGGCGGCTTGGGAGTGGAATATCGCCCGCTGGAAGGCGTAGTCCCCCGCCTGGCCGCGCTTGTCGAGGAAGGCCCAGTCGCTGGCCTGGACCGCCAGCAGCTCCCGTGCGGCCCGGATCGCGGCAGCGCCGCGCAGCCCCGCAGAGAGGACCCGCAGCAGCCGCAGCTCCAGCCGCCGCGCGCCCCAGGCCAAGTCGGCGACTGGAGGCGAGTCCCAGGTGCTGAGATCCTTGTCCTCACCCCAGGTGGATGCGCCAAGCGACCGTTCCACCGGCGGGTGCTCGGCGAGGGCCTCGGGGACGGTCAGCAGGCGGATCCCGGCGGCGGCGGCCCCGGCGAGAACCTCGCGCAGCCAGGTCGCCCCCTCCGACCACCAGTGGCCGAGCAGCTCGGTGTCGATCGCGAAGACGAGCAGCCCGCGCCGGCCGCGCGAGTCGGCGAACTCGCGCAGGCGGCCGGCGGCCGCCGCGATGAACTCTCCGGCCTGGCGGCGGGCCGCCGCCTCGGCCGCGGCGGGGTCATAGCCGCCGCCGCCGACCTTCCAGATCCGCACGCCGCGCAGCGACTTGCCGGCGAACTGGGCGTGCGCGGGGTCGGAGGGGTAGCCCTCCAGCGACCAGAGCCACTGGATCGCCTCCCAGTCGATCGGCAGGGCGACGGGCCCCGCCTCGGTGGCGACGGGCTCCAGCGCGTCCAGCGACTCGCGGTGGGCGCTCTGGTCGACGCAGAACCAGCGGACCCCCTCTTCCGCCAGCCGCCACTCCAGTCCCGGGACGTAAGCGCACTCGGGCAGCCAGAACCCCCCATCCCAGCCGAACCGCCGGCGGTGCGAGCGGATGCCGGCATCCAGCTGCAGGCGCAAACCCTCGCGCGTGGCAAGCAAAGGCAGCACGGCGTGCGTCGCCGAAGAGGCCGCGAGCTCAACCCTCCCCTCTCGGGCCGCCACCTGGAACGCCCGCAGCGGGTCCCCCCCATATCCGTCGAGCAGCTCCAGCGCGTGCCGGTAGCGGGCCAGCTCGGCCTCGCAAGCATCGCGGCACTCAGCCGGCACCTGACCGGCGTCGGCTTCGGCAGCCCCGATCCGCCACTCGATCAGGAAGCGCCGCAGCCGCTCGGCGACCCCGGGGTCCTCCAGCTGGTCGGCCAGCACCGGCGTAACGGTCATCGTCAGCTTCTCGGCAACCTCCAGCACCGGCAGATATGACCGCACTGCGGCATCGAACAGCCACTCCTCCCCGAAGGGATACGTCCCGAATCCCTCGACATATGGCATGTGGGAGTGCAGCACGATCGCGAGATCGCCGACGGTCTCGGGCAGAGGCGGATCGGGTTCACGCATGGCACACGGCCACAAAGTCCAGGGCCGCGTCGAGGTTCTCTGCCTTCAAGCTGAAATCGGAGCTGGAGATCGCCGGGGTGAAGCGGTCGTAGAAGAGCCTTGTCAGCCCCACCCTCCTGTGCACGGAGTCCCACCCCGCCTTGATCGCCAGCTCGTGCAGCCGAAGCTTCCGCGCGTGGAAAAGGCCCAGGAGCTCGACTCGATCGAAGTGCGCCTCGCAGAGCTGGCGGAACTCGTCGGCCCGGTACTCGTGCACGTGCCAGGGGTTGTCGGACTTCTCGGCGCCGGGGGGCGCCAGGGTCAGCAGGTTGGGGGTGGAGACGTAGGCGGTGCCGCCGGGAGCGAGCATCGACTTGAAGTGCTCGAGGATCGCGCCCGGGTCCTGCACGTGCTCGATCGTCTGCAGGAAGACGACCGCATCGCAGGGCTCGGCGAAGCCCTCGACCAGGTCGCGCTCGAAGCGCAGGTTGGGGGGGGCGTAGCGCAGGCGGGCGTGCTCGTGCGCCTCGGGGTTTGCGTCAACACCGACCACGCCGGCAGCCGTGCCCGCGAGGACATTCGAGCCGTAGCCCTCGCCACAGGCCATGTCCACCACCCGCTTGCCCTCGACCCGCGACGCGATCCACTCGTAGACGACGAGGTGGCGCCGGTACCAGTAGTTCTCCTCGGGCACGTCGGGGAGCGTGCGCTCGCCGGTCAGCGGCAGCGGCGGCACCCCGGGCGGCTGGTTTTCCTGGACGTACTCGCGGGTCACACGTCAGTCAGCCATCTCTGCAAGAAGCGCGCGGACGGATCGCACGAGCCTTGCGAACGACGAGCATCGCTCCGCGGCCAACTCAAGGTCCATCTCTTGAACCAGCGCTGGCTGATCATCGACCGCGATATACCGCCGTCCGCCGATCATGTTTTCGGACAACTCGCCCTTGGCGTCGCGGATGCCCTGCGAATCAGAAGGCGCCACCGCGCCATCGGCAATCCCCCTCACCCCCCGGAGAGACTCCTTCGCCCCGAGCAACCAAGCCTCGAACTCCATCTCGGCTAGGACAAGCGCTGCGGGAAGATCGGTCGCCGCTTTAGCCCGAGCCTCAAGCGTCGGCCCCAGATCCGCCGGACAGTCGTCATCGGCGTCGAGCACAACGAGGATTGCCGCCGCACCGTCCCTTGAACGCTCTGCCTGCCGAATGGCCTTCTCCAGCTCCTCATCCCGGACCACCTTGTTTCGCTTGACGCAAAACGGCCTGGCGACTTCGACGCCGTATGTGTCGCTTGCATAAAGCACGCGACGAAGAAGGACCCCAGCCGACTCGACCTCCGACTGTCCCTCCACTATGGGGATCAGGCTCTTTTTCGGCATCTCACTCAGAGCTTGTCTATGACCGGCCCGAACATCGAAAGTTGTGATGCCAGTTCCTTCGCCTTGTCGATATCTGGCTGAAGCTCATCCACTCGAAGCAACTCGCCAGTGGTATAGAGATGCCTCCTCACCGCGTCTCTGGTCACCTCGGCAAGTGGCGCGATCGTGGTTGCATGCCCCCTCGTCGTAACGACGCGGAGATCCTCGTCGTCGAACATCTCATTGTCGAGTAGGTCCGGGCTATGCGTCGTCATGATGACCTGCCGCTCATAAGCGGCATCCCTCAGGACCTCAACGATGAGGTCAGCGATTGCCGGATGCACGGTGGCCTCCGGCTCCTCCACGGCGATCGCCGTAACCGGTCCAGGCTGAAAGACCGCGAGTAGCAGGCCCAACATGCGAAGAGTGCCATCGGACATGTTGAGCGCATCGAATTTCCACGGATCTTTGGCGCCTCCGACTTGCTGCCTGAACTCGAGGGTCTCGCCCTTCCCCACAGCCCGGTACTCCACGCGCTCGATTCCGGGCACGGCCTTGGACAAGAGGCGACAGATCCGTTCGTAGGTTTCGGGACGCTCATCCTGGATCCGCTTCAGGACGGCAGCTGCGTTACTTCCGTCGCGGGTGAGAAAAGTGCCTCGGTCGGGCTCCTGTGTCTCTCGGAGATGACCCGGGATGATCGAATAGAAACGCATACCCGCGATGAAGTCGAAGAGGGGCCTGAACTCTTCCGCCGCAGACGCAGCGAAAAGAACGAGCCTGTCCGACGCAATTCGCGGACGAAGGCCCGGGATCTCATGGATGAATTCCCCGTGCTTGACCTCGAAACCAACCGGCTCTTCTAGAACTCCGCTGATAGCGCAGCGCTCCTGCGAAATCTGGAAGCTCTTGCCAGTCTCAGCAGCGATTTCAAAGGAATAGTCGGCGACCCTGCCTTCGCCGAGGTCAATGACGAGACGAATTCCAATATGCGTCGGGTGCCCGCCGGACTTCCTCCGAACCGCAGAGATGCCTCCTCTCCTCGTGAAGGCAAGCTCCACGGAATCAGCAACGCAATCGTGGACAAACGAAAGGGCGTCCACGAAGTTGCTCTTTCCGGCGCCATTTGGCCCAACCAGAATGCACAGCGGCGACAGCGAGACAGTCGCCTGTCCGATGCTCTTGTAGTTTTTGATGTGGACCTGGCGAATCCCAGGCGGCTGGACCAGCAATTGCCTCTCCGCTCATTTCGAAGTTCGGCGATGCTATCCGCTGCCCGCGCTGAGGCGAGCGAAGCCTCTACACTGCCGCGCGCCATGCCGGCTTCCCCCACAGCTACCCCCGAGCACATCAAGGACGTCAACACCCGCTACCACGACGCGGCGGCCGACGAGTACGACGCCAAGTGGGGCATCGACTTCGGCGCCACCGGCCAGGAGCAGGTGCGCGCGAAGCTGGTCAAGGCGCTCGGCGGGCGCGACGGGCAGAGCTTCGGCGCCGGGCTGGAGATCGGCTCCGGAACCGGCTACTTCTCGCTCAACCTGCTGCAGCTCGGCGCGATCGAGAGCCTCACCGCCACCGACATCTCGCCCGGGATGCTGGGGCGGCTAGCGGCCACGGCTGAGAGCCTCGGGCTCGAGGTCGAGACGGTCGAGACCGAGGCCGAGGAGCTGCCCTTCGAGGACGAGAGCTTCGACCTCGTCTTCGGCCACGCGGTCCTGCATCACATCCCCGACCTCGAGAGGGCCTTCGCCGAATTCCGCCGCGTGCTGCGTCCCGGCGGCGCGATCGCCTTCGCCGGCGAGCCCTCGCGCTACGGCGACCGGCTGGCGGCCCTGCCGAAGCGGACGGGCCTGCTCGTGGCGCCGGCCTGGCGGCGGCTTGTCGGCGCCCAGCCCCGCGCGATCGCGGAGGCCGAGCAGTCCGAGGGCCACAGCCTCGAGGGCGAGGTGGACGTGCACGCCTTCGCCCCCGCCGACCTGCGCCGCCTGCTGCGCGACGCCGGCTTCGAGGACCGCCACGTCGGCGGCGAGGAGCTCCTCGCCAACGCCTGGGGCTGGGGCCTGCGCACGGTCGAGTCCAGCGCCGAGCCGGAATCGATCTCCTGGAAGTGGCGCAGCTTCGCCTTCCGCAGCTACATCGCCCTGCAGAAGGTCGACAGCCGCCTGCTCGAGCCCCGCCTCCCCGCCGAGCTCTTCTACAACCTGCTCGTCTCCGGCCGCAAGCCGGCCTGAGCCGGGTCAGGCTGTCAGCTGCTCCGCCCGCCGGTGGCAGGCGTCCACGATCCGGTCGACGACCGGGCGATGCCATCCCTCGGCGAGCGCATCCTCCCGCACGGCATCTGCCGCCGCCCCTATCTCCTTCGCCCAGGTTCGCACCAGCGCTGGCAGCTGGCCTCCCAGGCCCGCCTCGCCTGCCATTTAATGCGCGATCATGCAGATACTCCCTCGCCGCGACGGACGCGGTAGAGCTTGACCCGGGATTCGAAGCCCTTGAGGGGGCGCTCGCCGGCGAAGGAGTACTCGAAGGCGTCGGGGGCTGCGTCCCTGGCACCGCGGTCGACGAGGACGCTGCCGGGCTTGGCGATGCCGGTGATGCGGCTCGCCAGGTTGACCGGGCGGCCGTAGTAGTCGCCGGCCTGAGCCAGGGCGTAGCCGCGGGCGATGCCGGCACGCAGGCTGGGGAACTCCTCGCCCTCCTCCTCGGATGCCTCGACCAGGCGCAGCGCGGCGCGGGCCATCGCCTCGGCGTCGGCAGAGACCAGCATCGCGGCGTCGCCGATCGTCTTCACCAGGCGCACCGGGGGCTCGGCCACCGCGCTCGCCATCTCCTCGAGCCGACCGGCGACCAGGCCGAGCTCTTCCGGCGCGATCTCCTCGCCGAGCTTGGTGAAGCCGACCAGGTCGGCGAAGCAGACCGAGACCTCGGCGGTGGCGCCAAGCTCGCCCGAGGCGAGGTCGGCGGCGCCGATCACGTCGCGGCGGATCTGCTCGAGCAGGTGGGCACGCTGGGCGTAGAGCAGGGTCGGCTCGAAGATCGGCAGCATGTGCTCGGCGGCGGCGGCGAAGCGCAGGGCCAGGTCGCGCTCGGTGTCGCCCGGCTGGATCAACGTGCGCCGGATCAGCTCGCGGTTCGCGTCGGCGACCCGGGCCGTCCCCATGCCGATCGTCCGCGCCACCTGGATGATCCCGTCCTCGGGCAGGCCGGCGTCGAGGAAGGCCTTGACCCGGCGGGCGGCGTCGAGGTCGGCCTCGTTCAGCGCCCGCTCGTCGGGATCGGGATAGGGCAGGCCGAGAGCGGCGCTGGCGCGCTGCAGCAGGCCGAGGTCGCCGCCGGAGAGCTCGGCGATCTCGCGCGGCGTGTAGCGGGCGCCGTCGCCGGCGATGCCGCGCTCGACCGGGAGCAGGGTGAGGCGGCCGGCCGCCACCGCTTCCCGAAGCTCCTCCAGCGGCACGCCTTCGCCGGCCAGCTGCTCGAGCAGGGCGAGACGATCCTCTCGCGCCTCGCCCTCGACGCCGTCGAGCAGCCCCTCTGCCTCGAAATCGATCATGCGAGAGCCACGCTACCGCCGCGGCGCGGGTCGCCGCCGCCGCTCAACACACCCGTAACGCGATCGCGGGCGACGGCCTGCACACCGCCGAAGAAGAGGTTGATCTCGGGCCGGCGAAAGACGGGCACGCCGCGGGCCTCGACCCGCGCCAGCGCCTCCTCCTCGATCCCGGGCTCGGCCTGGACGATCCCCTGCTCGTAGTGCAGGCGCGGCGCCCGCACGGCCTCCTCGGCCGCCATCCCCTGCTCGACCGCGCGCACGATCGTCTGCAGGATCGCCGAGCGGATCCGGTTGGAGCCGGCGCTGCCGAGGCCGAGCGCGATCTCGCCGTCGCGCAGGACCACGGTCGGCGCCATCATCGAGGGCACGCGCCGCCCCGGTGCGATCGCGTGGAAGCCGAGCGGGTTGAGGTCCTCCTCCCCCAGCATGTTGTTGAGGATCACGCCGGTGCCGGGGACGAGCACGCCTGAGCCTGAGCCGTTGGAGCAGGTGACGCTGGCGCACATCCCCTCGCCGTCGAGCACGGAGATGTGGGTGGTGGAGCCGAGCAGGTCCCCGGCGGCGAGGTCGAGGCCGGCGGGCTCGAGCAGGCTCTCCTCCAGGCCCTCTCCGTAGAGGGCCTCGGCGAAGGCCTCGCCGCGGGCCTCGTTGGCGGCGCCCATCGCCGCGACGAGCTGCACGGGGCCGCTGCGCTCCCCCAGCCGCTCGAGCAGCCCGAGGCAGTAGGCGATCAGGATGCCGCCCGAGGAGGGCGGCGGGTTGGTCAGGACTTCGGTCCCCCGGAACCCGGCCCGGATCGGCTCGCGCTCGATCGCCTCGTAACCGGCCAGGTCTCCCGGCCCGAGCGTGCCGCCATGCTCGACCACGAACTCGCTCAGCGCGGCCGCTACCTCGCCGCGATAGAAGGCCTCCGACCCCTCGGCGGCGAAGCGTTCGAGCGCCTCGGCCAGCTCTGCGAAGCGGAAGAGATCGCCCTCGCGCAGCGTCCGCCCCGCTGGCGCGTAGAGCTCGCGCGTGCCCTCCAGCCGGGCGTGGATCGGCTCGAGGATGTCGAGGATGTAGGCCTGCTCGGCGTTGACCGGGGCGCCCTCGCGGGCGAGGCGCACGCCCGGCTTGACCAGCTCGGCCAGCGGCACCGTCCCGAACCGCGCCAGCGCCTGCTCGAGCCCCGCGGCCGTCCCCGGCACCCCGCAGGAGGCGGGCCCGACGTAGAACGTCTGCACCGTCTCGGCATCGAAGTGGACGGGCACCGGAACCAGCTCCGCCCCCCGCTCGACCCCGTCGGCGCCGGGCGCAGACACAAAGAAATCGATCAAGGTGGTTGCCGAATCCCCGGCGGAGGGAGCGTCACGATCTGACTCTTCGCGACCGGAGCCGGGGTGAGGCCATGGTGTATGCACCATCATGAAGCCGCCGGCGCCGAACCCGGTCAGCGGGCTCTCGGCGGCGAAGGAAGCGAGCACGGCGCAGACCGCGGCGTCGACCGCGTTGCCGCCTTCGCGCAGCACGCCCGAGCCCGCCTCGGCGGTTACCGGGTGACCCGCGGCGACGACCCCTGTCATGGGGTGGCGGCCCCTGCTAGCCGGGGAGGAACTCTGGGACGTCGAGTCCGCCCAGCTCGCCGGCCTTCTCGGAGCGCGGCGGGCGACCTCGGCCACTGTCCGCCGTGCGGCGAATAGTCGGTTCGGCGACTTTTCGCCTCGGCGCCGCGCGCCCGTCGAAGCGGGTCGCGACGACCGTCACCCAAACCTGGTCGGAGAGCTCCTCGTCGACATTGGCGCCGAAGATGATGTTGGCGTCGGGGTGGGCCGCCTCGCCAACGAGCTTCGCGGCCTCGCTGACCTCGACCAGGGAGAGGTCGGCACCGCCGGTGATCGAGAGCAGGATCGCCCGCGCGCCCTCCATCGAGGTCTCGAGCAGGGGCGAGGAGATCGCTTTTTCGGCCGCCAGCACCGCCCGGTCGTTGCCGTGGCCCATGCCGATGCCGAGCAGCGCCCGGCCGGCTTCGGACATGATCGTCCGCACGTCGGCGAAGTCGAGGTTGATCACGGCGGGCAGGGTGACCAGGTCGGAGACGCCCTGGACGCCCTGGCGCAGCACATCGTCTGCCACCTGGAAGGCCTCGACCATCGAGGTCTGCTGGTCGAGCACCTCGAGCAGCCGGTCGTTGGGAACGACGATCAGGGTGTCGACCTCCGCCGCCAGTTCCTCGATGCCCCTGCCGGCCTGGTTGCCGCGGCGGCTGCCCTCGAAGCTGAACGGCTTGGTGACGATGCCGACGGTGAGCGCGCCGACCTCGCGCGCGAGGCGGGCGATCACGGGGGCGGCGCCCGTGCCGGTGCCGCCGCCGGCGCCGGCGGCGACGAAGACCATGTCGGAGCCCTTCAGCAGGCGCTTGATCTTGTCCTGCTCCTCGAAGGCCGAGCGGTGGCCGAGCTCGGGGTCGGCGCCGGCCCCGAGGCCGCGCGTCTGCTCTTCGCCGATGTGGACGGTGACGTCGGCCATGCAGAGCTGCAGGGACTGAAGATCGGTGTTGACCGCCATGAACTCGACCCCGGGAATCCGGGCCTCGACCATGCGGTTCACGGCATTGACGCCGCCCCCGCCCACGCCCACGACCCGGATCACAGGCTGATGCGGCTCGCCACTCCCCGGCGGCTCATACTCCGGCTCCTCCCGCCCATACCGAGGCGCTTCCACCACAGGCTCAATCTCCCGGCGCTGCCGGGGCTCCTCGGAGAACACACGCTTAAGCCTCTCAGGAGGCGTCTCGGAGCGATGCTCCTCGGAAGAGCCCCCCTCTGGTCCCTGCCCGTGAGCCGAATCCGCGTCTCCCGCGGGTGGCGCTGTAGGGGGAACCGCCCCCGAGGACGCTTTAGCGACCGCAGGGGACGGTGGGTCCCCTGCAGCGACAGGACCCGCGGGGCTGGTGCCCTCGTCCTCAGAAGTCGACCGAAACAGATCGGAGAGAGGTCCTTCTCGCATACTCGCGCGCTTACGCCGACTCATGCTCCAGAACCTCCTTCGCCAACTCCCGGTAGTAGTTCGCGGCGCTGCTGGCGGAATCGTACTTGAGCACGCTGGCGCCTTTCACCGGCGCCTCGGCGAACTTGATCGTCTTGCGGATCCGGGACTTGAAGACGAGCTCGCCGAAGTTCTCCTCGAGGATCTCCACCGCCTCCTTGGCGTGGACCGTGCGCGAGTCGAGCATGGTCGGCAGGATGCCCTCGATCTTGACGTCGGGATTGAGGTTCTCCTGGATCATCTTCAGCGTGTTCTGGAGCTGGACCAACCCGCGCATCGAGAGATACTCGCACTGCACGGGGACGATCACCTTGTTCGCGGCGGTCAGCGCGTTGATCGTCAGCAGCCCGAGGCTGGGCGGCGTGTCGATGCAGACGAAGTCGTAGTCGCCGGAGACCTCCTTCAGCGCCTTCTCCAGCGAGCGCTCGCGGCCGATCTTGGTGCTCATCGCGATCTCTGCCCCGGCCAGGTCGATCGAGGCGACCGCGATGTCGATCTCGCGGTGCTGGATGATCTCGCTGATCGGCATGTCGTGGACGAGCACGTCGTAGAGGCTCTTCTCCACCTTGTCGGGATCGATCCCCTGGCTCATCGTCAGGTTCCCCTGCGGATCCAGGTCGATACACAGCACCCGGTGCCCCGACTCGGCAAACGCGACAGCCAAGTTCAAAGTAGTTGTCGTCTTGGCGACCCCACCCTTCTGATTCGCAAAAGCAATCACCTCGGCATGCTTGACCGCCGCCTCAGGCTCAGCCCGCGCGACCGTGACCTCATGCCGACTCGGAGCAAGCAGATCTCGAGGCATGAACCGCTCAGGCTCGGCGTCAGCCACCTCAGCTTGCGCCTCAGAGGCAGCGGGCTTGACAGCCTCAACCGTGTCTCCGGCGGGTGGCGCCGTAGGGGGAACCGCCCCCGAGGACGCTTTAGCGACCGCAGGGGGCGGTGGGTCCCCTACGGCGACAGGACCCGCCGGCCGATCCGGCTCAGGCCGCTCAGGCACAGCTTCCTCCATCCGCTCCAGCTCCTCCACAATCGGATGCGGCTCCTCGACAGGCGTTGACATGAACTTGCTCTTACGGCTCAGGAATCCCATTGCGCGGGTATTCGCATGACCGCCCCCTTTTCCTGCTTGGACGGGTGAGTCGAATTCCCGCACCCACGGATGACGCGCCTGGCGCGGCGCCGGATCGGCACCCACGGTCCTCGCGCGTAGCGCTGCTACGCGCTGCGGCCGCGTTTACCGCCCGGCTTGACCAGTCGCGTCCCCGCGGGCACGCTAATTCAACTCACCCGTCTTACCGAAAATTGCTAGGAATCACCCGGTAACCGAACTTCTCGACAAGCGGCTGGTCTTCGTCACCGGCAAGGGCGGAGTCGGCAAGACCACGGTCGCGGTGGCGCTAGGCCTGCGTGCCGCCGCCGAAGGCAAGCGCACGATCGTCTGCGAGGTCTCCTCGCAGGAGAACGCCTCGCGCATCTTCGAGCACACCAAGGTCGGCTTCCACGAGGTCGAGATGGCGGAGAACCTCTGGTCGATCTCGATCGACCCCGACGAGTCGATGCGCGAGTACGTGCTGCTGCAGCTGAAGGTGCGGGCGATGCGCGACATGCTCTTCCGCAGCCGCATCTTCAACTACCTCGCCGCCGCCACGCCGGGGCTGAAGGAGCTGGTGACGATCGGCAAGATCTGGGAGCTGGCCCAGCCCGACCGCAAGGTGAAGAAGGGGCGCAAGTACGACCTGGTGATCGTCGACGCGCCCGCCACCGGACACGGGATCGGCTTCCTGCAGACGCCTCGCACCTTCGCCGCGATCGCCCGCGTCGGCCCGGTCCACTCCCAGGCCCAGCAGCTCAACCGCCTGATCGTCGACCACGCCCACACCGGGGTCGCGATCGTCGCCCTGCCCGAGGAGATGCCGGTGAACGAGTCGGCGGCGCTCGAGCACGACCTCCGCGACGAGGTCGGCGTCGCCGTCGACCGCATCTACATGAACGGGCTCTACCCGGAGCGCTTCTCCCCCGAGGAGGCGGAGCGGCTGGCCGCGCTTGCGGGCGGCGAGAACGGCGCCGTGCGCGCCGCCGCGCGGGCGGCCGTCTCCGAGCACAACCGGGCCCGCTCGCAGCGAGCGCAGCTGGCCCGCCTGCGCCGCCGGGTCGAGGCCCCGGTCAAGACCCTCCCCTTCCTCTTCGAGCCCGAGCTCGGCGTCGAGGCGGCCGAGCGGCTGGCGAGGAGGCTCGGCTGATGCCCCACGTCGGCGAGATCCTCGAGGGCAAGGACATCTGCATCTGCGCCGGCTCGGGCGGGGTCGGCAAGACGACGACCTCGGCGGCGATCGCCGCCGGCATGGCGGCAAGAGGGCTGAAGGTCTGCGTGCTGACGATCGACCCGGCGAAGCGACTCGCGGACTCGCTCGGCCTGAAGGAGCTCGGCAACGAGGCCGAACGGGTCGATCCCGCGCTGTTCGAGCGCCAAGGGATCGAGATCAAGGGCGAGCTGTGGGCGATGATGCTCGACGCCAAGGCCACCTTCGACGAGCTCGTCGCCCGCCAGGCGCCCGACGAGGAGGCGCGCGACCGGGTCCTCGGCAACCGCATCTACCAGCAGATCTCCAGCGCCCTGGCCGGCTCGCAGGAGTACATGGCGATGGAGAAGCTCTTCGAGCTGCACACAGAGGGCCGCTTCGACCTGCTCGTGCTCGACACGCCGCCGACCCGCAACGCGCTCGACTTCCTCGACGCGCCGCGGCGCCTGACCCAGTTCATCGAAGGCCGCTCGCTGCGCGTCTTCATGCGCCCGACCGGGCTGGCGGCAAAGGTCGCGGGCCGCGGCGCCTCGGTCGCGCTCTCGGTCTTCAAGCGGATCGTCGGCTTCGACCTGCTCGCCGACCTGGCCGAGTTCTTCAACGCCTTCAGCGGCATGGTCGACGGCTTCCAGGCCCGCGCCAAGCGGGTCAACAGCCTGCTCGCCGACCGCCGCACCTGCTTCCTCGTCGTCTGCGGCCCGCAGGGCGAGCCGGTCGACGAGGCCGTCTACTTCCACCGCAAGCTGGTCGAGGCGAAGCTGCCCTTCGGCGGCGTCATCGTCAACAAGGTCCACTACCCGGCCGAGCGCCTGCGCGGCGACGGCGCCGACCTGGAGGCGGCGCTGGCCGAGACCCTGGGCGACGGGGACCTCGCCGGCCGGGTCGCCGGGAACTTCGCCGACTACCAGGCCCTAGCCGAGCGCGACGCCGGCAACATCGAGCGCCTGGCGCGCGAGCTGCGCACCAGCGGAGTGATCCGAGTCCCTTACCTGGACGAGGACGTCCACGACCTAGCCGGCCTGGCCGAGATCAACCGCTACCTGTTCGCTTCGAGCGAGGAACGAATCCAAATAGCGGCTGGCCACGCCTGACCTGTGGGCCGATGGGCCTGAAATACGCCACATAGGCGTATTTCAGGCCCATCGGCAGGTGGTTCAGCCGGCCTCACGACCGTAGTGGTCGTAGCGCAGCTCGCGGACCTCCCAGTCCGCGTCCTCGGGGACCGGGAAGAGGTGGCGCACGCGGGGGGTGTCGATCCGCTCGCGGTGCTGGACGTCCCCCTCGATCGCGGGAAAGTCGAGTGTGCTCTCGGGCGCCTCGACCTCGTCCAGCCAGGGGGTCGCGGTGATGCGGATCTCGCCCTCGCCCGGGATCGGCTCGAGGATTCGTGTCTCCTGGCCGTCGTGCTCGTCGGCCGGCTCGCGGTTCAGTCGATGCTGTGACGTCACTGGCTCCTCCGTCTCTCCGGTGTCGGGCGTGTCCCACTCTGAAATCGTCGCGGCGATCGCACCGTCGCCGTCCTGCAGGCCGGTCGCGATCAGGGTCTCGTCGGCGGCGGTGCCGAGGTCGGCGCCGAGCTCGCCGAGGGCCGCGTCGCGCAGGATCCGCCGCACCCCGTCCTCGAGCCAGCTCGCGATCGCCAGCCCTGGCAGGGCCTGGGTGCCGTTCATCAGCGAGCGCTCCAGCTCCAGCGCCGCCTCGATCCGCTCGCGCGCCTCGATCCGGTCGAGTTCCTCGCAGGCGAGCAGCGCCGAGGCGCGCATCGGCAGCGAGGCGCCGACCGGCCCATGCCCGTCGAGCACCGCGCGCAGCGCGAGCAGGTGGTCGCTGAGGCCCTCCAGCGCCGAACCTCGCCCGCAGCCCAGCTCGAAGCGGGCGACGGCCCAGGCGAGGGCGCCGTCGGGGTCGGGGCGGGCCTCCAGCGCGGCGGCGAGCTCCGCCAGCTGCAGCGCCTCCTCCTCGTTCAGTTGGTAGCCGCCGGAGCGCGTCGCCGCGGCGCCGGTGGCGAGACGGGCCCAACGGCCCTCGCCGGTCGGCGCGAACGCGTAGGGGCCGAGCCCGACGCTGCCGGGCTTGAAGAGGTGCATGACGCTGATCAGCTCGTGCAGCTGCTGCATCGCGGCTTCGGCGCTCTCCGCCTCCTCGCCCTGCTCGGCCAGCGCCAGGAACTGCGGCTCCCAGGCGGCGCGGCCCATGCCCTCGCTGCGCATCGCCTCGACCGGCGCCTCGATCGCATCGGCGCGGATGACCTGAATGCCGTGGGGAAGCTGCAGGCGCGGCAGCGGCATGCGCAGCCCGACCAGCGGCGCGATCAGCACGTCGGCCTCCTCGGCGCCGCGCGTCTCGGCCTCGAGCACGGCGAGGGCGTTGCCCAGCCGCTCGTGATCGAGCGCAAGTTCGGTGCAGCCGTCCCAGAGCGAGGCGAGGAAGACGCAGAGCATCTTCGCGGCGCGCTCGCCGGGGTCGCCCGGGACGGTCTCGCCCCGGGCCTCGAGGTAGGCGGCGGCGATGCCGGCCGCGGTGACCGCGTCGCGGGCGGGGCCGAAGGTCTCCAGCGCCCCCAGCTCGCTCTCGCGCTCGCGCACGTAGCGCGAGGTCAGCGGCCGGTAGCTGTAGAAGGCGGCGTCCTCGCCGCTCTCGGCATCGATGTCGAAGGGAATCTGGTCGCCGCCGGCGACGAGCGCGCTGAGCCGGATCGCCGCCTCGGAGGCAAGACGGGTCAGCGAGTCGTTGAGCATGCGGTCGCGCACGCCCCCCGCTTCCCGCCCGCCCCAGGCGCTCCTGCGCCTGCACGCCGCCTTGCAGGAACAGCAAAGTCCTTCCGGTGCGCTTTATGCCACCGATGGGCACATAAGGCGCACCGGAACGGGTTGGGTCAGGCTGGAACGGGCTCGGCTGGCTCGCCGGAGAGCCAGCGGCGGCCGTAGCGACGCATGTCCTCGACCAGGGGGACGAGGGCCTCGCCCTTCTCGGTCAGCGCGTACTCGACCCGGGGCGGGACCTCGGGGAAGGTGTGGCGCTCGACGATGCCCTCCTCTTCGAGGGCCCGGAGGCGAAGCGAGAGGGTGCGCGGGCTGATCCCCTCCAGCGAGCGCTCGAGCTCGCAGAAGCGGCTCGACCCCTCGGCGAGGTCGCGGATGACGAGGAGGGTCCACTTGCCGCAGACGACCTCGGCCGTGCGGCAGACGGGACAGCGGGAGTTGGATGCGGCACTCATCGGAAAAGCGGGCGGTTGTGTCGATTGCCTCGCTCCAGCGAGTGTACCGATCCTGCTTCACTTACTGAAGTTTTGGGCTGCTACGGCAGTTGCTCGTGCCCGATCGGGACACGCCGCGGGTTCAGCACGACGAGCTTGTAGCGCACGGATTCGGAGCCGAAGACGAACATCTCGGGCATGCCCGGTTCGACTTCGAGCAGCTGGCAGGCTTCCTCCCCCGAGAGGCACCGGCCTTCCCCGAAGATCGCGGTCACCGCGTCGGACACGAGCAGCACCGGCTTGTGGGTCTTCGGGCTGAGGCCCATGTAGACGACCGCCTGCACGTCTTCGCTGGGCAGGGCCGCTGGCGGGATGACGCGCTTGCGGAGCTCCGGATCGCTCTTTTCCTTCTTGCCGCTGGGCAGCGTCCGGGTTGTCGTGATCTGGACGTTGACCGCCGTGGTGTATTCGGTGAGTTCACCTGAGCCGCCCGACCCGCCGGATCCGCCGCCGGTGGTCGATTCTGTCGTCGTCTTTGAGCTGCTCGTTTCCTTCGCGGTGGTAGACGACGACGAACTGGAGCCGCCTTCGTCCTGCCCGCCGCCCAGCTGCGCACCCTGGAGGTTCTGCTTCGGCGCCGGCTGACGGAACGGGTCCGTCGGCTTGCGACCGCGAAGGCGCCTGCGGTAGTCGCGCAGGCCGGGGTTCGCCTCGACGACGATCAGCTGAGACGTGTGCCCTCCTTCTTCGCTCAGCGCCGAGGTCGTGCCGGGACCGGGCGGCGGGGTCCCTTCGGAGTCCTGGCTGAGCAGGATCGGGGCGGCGGCGATCGCGACCACGACGAGGGCGATCAACGGCAGCAGCCGACGGTCGCGCAGGTCCCAGTAGAGGTCGACGAGGAAGTCCGGCACCTTCAGCTCGGGCGTCTTCAGCTCCGGCCTTTTCAGCCCCTTCACGGCGTCCCCCCGGTGGTGGCCGAGGCGGGCGTCGCCGTGGCTTCTTCCGGGCCGACCGGGGAGGCGCCCGCGGTGATCCCTTGGTCGGGCGGCGTCAGGTAGGTCGTGACCGAGAAGCTCGCCGTGAGCGAGCCGCCGCCCGATTCCGGTTCACCCGGCTCGGCCGATTCGCCACTGGACAGGGAGAAGCTGTTGACCGTGACCAGGCGCCCCTTGACGGCGACCCCTTCGTTGTGGCTCTTGACCATCGCGTCGAGGCCCTTGAGGAAGTCGGCGATCTGGAAGAAGTTGCCGCTGAAGGTGAGCGTGTACGGCATCACCGCGAGGCCGGCAGGCCCGACCGCCGCGCCGAGCGGCAGCAGCGAGGCCGCGACCTCGGTCGCGGAAACCGGTTCGCCCGTGCTGCTCGCGGGCGCCGAGGCGGCTTCTTCTTCTCCACCCCCGCCGCCTTCCGAGCCGAGGGCGATGCTGCTGAACTCGACCCCGGCCCGTTCGGCGACGCCCGTCAGCTGAACCAGCAGCGAAGCGGTTTCGTCGCTGGCCGGCACCGCCTTGCCGAGGACGACGAGCCTCTGGTAGTCGACGGGAAATTGCGAGCGCGCTTCTTCGGCGGCGGCGACTTCGGCCCGGTGTTCGGAAAGCGAGGCTTCGGCCTGTGCGACCTGTTCGCCGAGCTTCGCGGCTTCGTCGCGCTTCGGCCCGAGCAGCAACACCCAGAAGCCGAGCGCGAGCGCAGCGACGAGGACCATCGCGACGATGGTCAGGCTGCCGGATTTCCTCAGCGCGGACACCTCATTCCCCTTCCGAGCTTTCGCCGCTCGATTCGCTCGTGCTTTCGGAGGTTTCGCTGGAGGCGGTCTCGGCCGCTTCGGGCGCCGATTCAGGCGCCCCTTCGACCTGCGGCAGCGGCGCCGCGTCGAAGGCGACGAGCAGCGAGAACGTGGCGGCGCCTGACATCACGCCGCAATCGGACCCTTCCGATTCGCCGCCTTCGACGGACACCGTGGACGACTGGACACCGACCCTGGTGACGCCGTTGATGTCCTTCAGCGCGGTGACGAATTCCGCCACCCCCCGCTGCCCCTTCGCGCAGCCGGACAGGCTCAGCGAGGGGCCCGCCAAGCCGCCGCCGAGGCTACTCGCTTCGCCGCCGGCCGCTTCGGAGCTGCCGCCGGAGGAGGCGCTCAGCTGGGTCAGGTGCACATCGGCAGGCAGCACCAGCGCCAGTTCGCGCAACACGCGTTCCCAGTCGAAGCGGCTGTCGGCGAGGCTCTGCACCGTCTGCACGCGCGCTTCGCTCAGCTGGCGGAACTGGGCGTAGGAGACGAGCCGGGCAGCCCGCGCCGCGGCCACCGCGTCTTCGGCCTTCAGCTTCGCGACTTCGTCCTTGCGTTTGGCGATCTGATTGCCGGTGAGCACCACCGCCGTGACCCCGACCAGGACCAGCACGAGGACGCCGATCAGGATGTAGACGAGCGGGCCGGTGCGGAGCGGCGCGTTCTCGCCGTGACGCTGCTCGGGTGGGATCAGGTTCACCGGGCGCATCGCTCAGCTCTCCAGGGCGAGGCCGTAGGAAAGGGTGAGGCGCGCCGCAGCCTCGTCGCCGAGCCCGGCCAGCGCCGCAGGCCGGGCAACCTGGATCGGGATGCCGAGGCCCTCCTCCATCCGCTGCGCGAAGCCGGGGATCGCGCTCCCCGGCCCGCTGAGGATGGCCCCCCCGACCGGCAGGGCGCTCTCCTGCGCCCCGTAGTAGTCGAGCGAGAGGCGCATCTCGTCGAGCAGCGCCGAGACCCCCTCCTCCAGCGCCTGCCGCGCCGCGAGGACGGTCTCGGGGTCTCCCTCGATCTCCTCGACGGGCCGTTCGACGCCGACGTAGGAGAGCCACTGGGTGGCGTGCTCCCGGTTGAGGCCGCGGGCGCCCACGAGCCGTTCGGAGATCGCCTCCATGCCGGCGTGGGAGACGCGGGTGAAGAGGCACGACCTCCCCCTCGCCACGGCGAGGTTGGTGACGTCGCCGACGTTGCAGTAGATGACGGCCTCGGTCGGGCGCTGGCCGGGCTCGGCCTCGGCGCCTGCGAGGCCGGCGCCGGCGAGGGCGCGGATCATCGCGAAGGCCGAGAGGTCGATCCCGGCCGGCTCGAGGCCGGCGCCGCGGAGCGGCTCGACGAAGGAGGCAACCATGTCGCGACGCGCGGCGACGACGACCACGTCGACCTGGGGCTTCGCACCCTCCTCGCCTGGGACGCCGCCGACCACCTGGTGCTCGAGCACTGCTTGGTCAAGCGGCATCGGGATCTGCTCCTGAGCCTGAAAGCGGACCGCGGCGTCCATCTCCTTCGGGTCCTCGATCGCGGGGAGGCGGACGGTGCGGACGACGACGTTCTGGTTGCCGACGCCGAGCCGCACCCGCTTGGAGAGCTTGTGCTGGGAGAAGAGGGCCTTCAGCGCCTCGGCGAGCCGGCCGGGGTCGAGCACCTCGCCCTCGTGGAAGACGCCAGCCTCTAGCGGCCCGATCGCCGAGGCCTTGACCATGGCCGAGCCGTTGTCGCCCTGCACCTCGGTCGCGGCGATGCTGCCCGCCTCGATCTCGAGGCCGACGACGCCGCCCGCCTTCTTCCTGGTCAGTTGCAGTCGCATGGGTGTGGTCGCGGCGCGCAGGGCGCGCTCGCCCTACCTGGATCGACAGAAAGGCCGCAGACCTTTCGCCCTGCAACTACCCATTTCTAGGAGAACCTGGACGCGTGTCCTAGAAAGCGCTCAGGTACCACTCGACGATCCGGTCGCCGGCGAGCAGGCCGACCACGCCGCCGAGGGCGAGAAACGGGCCGAAGGGGATTGCCTTCTTGCGCGCCCCGGCACCCTCGCGGGCGATCGTCGCCAGGCCGACCAGCGAGCCCGCGAGCAGGGCGACGAGGATCGCCGGGGCGACGTTGCGGCCGAGGAAGAGCCCCATCGTCGCCGCCAGCTTGACGTCGCCGAGCCCCATCCCGCGCGGGTAGGCGAGCGCCGCAGCGAAGAGCAGGCCGCCGGCCGCGGCGGCGGCGATCGCCCGCTCGGGCAGGCTGCCGGGATCGCCGGCCGCGGCGATCGCGACGGCGAGGATCGCGGCGGCGAACAGGATCTTGTTGGGGATGATGCGGCGCTCGAGGTCGGTCAGCGTCACCGCCGCCAGCGTCGTGACAAAGACGAGGCCGAGGGCGACTTCGGTCGCGTCGTCCCAGAGCACCGCCACGGTCGCCGCGTAGAGCGCGCCGAGAGCCAGCTCGGCCAGCGGGTAGCGCGGCGAGATCGGGGCCCCGCAGCAGCGTGCTCGCCCGCGCAGCAGCGCCCATGAGAGCACGGGCACGTTGTCGTAGGCGGCGATCTGCGCGCCGCAACTCGGGCAACGCGAGCGCGGCCCGACGATCGATTCGCCGCGCGGGACCCGGTGCGCGACGACCATGACGAAGCTACCGGCGAGCAGCCCTCCGAGGAAGGCGAACGCCAAGGCGGCAGCCACCCGCTAGCCCCCCGTGTGTTCGATCGGCGTTTTGGTGTCGACCTCGAGCCGCGAGGCGTAGTTCGGATGGTCGTACATGACCGGGATCGCGTCGGCCGGCGTGTTGGCGCGGTCGACGCTGAGAGCGAGGGCGAGCCGGTTGTCTTTGTCGATCACCTTCGGGGCTTCCTCGAATTCCATCGTCAGACGCACCTTGGCCCAGGAATTTCGCGGCCAGTACCCGTTTCCCTGCGGCGTATAGGTCCAGTACGGGGTACCGTCGGACTTGGCGATCAGCGGTTCGTCGTGGGCCACCAATTCACCGTCTTCTTCGTCTTCTTTGCGTTCGTACAGGTAGACGCAGAGCGTGCCGGTGTAGAGCGCGTCGTTGAGGGTGCGGGTGTAGAGCTCGAGCACGACCTTGCCGCCCATTTCGAAGTCGTGCGGCATCGGATCGGTCACCCAGCGGTGCACCTGGGACTCGGGATGCGCCGTCCCGGTCGGATTGTAATGGCAGCCGCTGGTGTCGTCGCGGCGGATCTGCACCCCCTTGTCGGTGTCCGGCGTCGGCTCGAGATAGAAGTCGTCGGAGTAGTCGTGCAGAGTCGGCAGCGCTTCGTCTTCGGGGTACGGATCGGGCGGCGCACTGTCAAGCAGGGTGTCCGGCGCGCCCAGCGTCGTGCCGCTCTGCAAGCCGCTGGCGCAGGTGCCGAGCGTGTTGTGCAGCAGGTGGTCCGCGGTGATTTCCACGCGTTCGGTCGTGCCGCCCGCCGAGCAGGAAGTGTTGGAGAGGAAGAACTGCTGCGCGGTGACGTCGCTGTCTTCGCCGTCTTCTTCTTCTTCTTTTTCTTCTTCTTCTTCTTCTTCTTTTGTTTTTTCTTCTTCTTCGCTGGATTCTTCCGGCGGCGGGCCCGTCGCCGACTGGACTTCGACGTAGCCGGTTTCGCCCGGCTGGTTGACCGGCGTGTCGGGCTTCACCGCGACGACGATCTGCTTGTAGTCGTGTTCGGTCCCTTCGCATCCTTCAGTCGTGCAACTCGGGTCGTTGCGCCAGACCACGTAGCGGTAGATCGTCCCTTCGATGCTGCCGAGCCCGCTTTCGCCGGTTTGGAACCGGGATTCGGGGCTGAAGCCCTTTTCCGCTTCGACGTCGAGCGGGAAGTAGCTGTTGGGCGGGTCGCGCTGCAGCGCGAAGAGGCTGCCGTTGATGCGCGAGTTCGGCTTCTTCTCACCGGTTTCGTGGCTCGGCACGCTGTTGACGGCGAGGCATCCTTCGCCTGCCGGCACCGAGGAGCAGTCGTAGGGCAGGCTGTGCAGCCGCTCCAGCTCTTCCTGGGCGAGGTCGAGCGCCACCTGCGTCGCCTTCGCCCGCTGCGCGTTGCGGGTCGCCGAGGCGAGGATGCCGAAGGTCGCGGCCGCGCCCAGCACCAGCACGACCGCGGCGACCAGCACCTCGATCATCGTCAGGCCCGCCTCCGGGTCCCCGCCGATCCGCGCTTTCAGCCAGGCCCGCACGTTCAGTCGCTCGCGTAGTCGAGGGTGCGGAGGCCGGCGCCGTCGGTGACGGTCAGCTCGCCTTCGCCTTCCGGGTTGGCGATGTGCAGGGTGATGCCGATGTAGATCGGTTCTTCGGTGTTCGGTTCGTAGTTGAAGACCTGGTTGCTGTCGAGCCCGCTGACGATGGTCGTCGGCGTGCCGCCGCTCGTAACCTCCGGCGCCGTCTCCGTCCGCGTGCATTCGCTCGTCGTGCAGCGGTAGGTGACCCGGCATTCGATCGAGGGCGCGCTCGCCCCTTCCGCGACCGAGCCGCCGCAGGTCGTGCGCCGCAGCTGGGTTTGGAAGGAGACTTCCGAGCCGGTCGGCGTCGGTTCCTGGTAGACCGCGACGCCGTTGCGGATCTCACGCGTCATCCGCTCGAGCACGTAGCGCGCGGTGGCGATGTCCTGGTTCTTCTTGCTCAGCTTCGGCTGCTGGCGAACAGCGCTGATCAGCATCGCGCTGGCGGCGCCGACGATGATCACGCTCATCGCCGCGGCGACCAGCAGCTCGACCAGGGTCAGGCCCGCTTCGCGGTCGAGGCCGCCGAGCCGGGCGCGCAGCCGCTTCATCGGCGCCCGCCCCTTCCCGTGCCGACCAGCTTGAACCTGCGGCTGGTCGGCTTCGCCTCCGCTTCGCCGAGCGCGTTGACGCCCCTCACCTCGAAGACGTGCCTGCCGCGCCTCAGGCCCTCGAGGCGCTTCGGCGAGCGGCACGACTTCCAGGCATGGCGATCGACCCTGCAGACGAAACGCGTCCCCGCCTGGCCCGTCGAGTCGGTGAAGCGGAAGACCGGCTTCCGCGCCCGCGTCTTGAAGACGGGCCCAAAGGTGATCCGGGTCGCGGGGAGCGCGTGGGCGGTCGCTCCGCGCGGCTTGGACCCGAGGCCGGGGAGAGATCCCAAGCCGGGGCCAGAGCCCCCGCCGCCGGGGGTCCCGCCGGAACCACCCCCGCCGCCACCGCCCCCTTCGGGTTCTGGGTCTTGCTGCCTGTAGACCAGCGATTCGGAGCATTCCGAGATGAAGCCTTCGGCTTCGGCGGTCGCGCGGAAGTCTGTAGCCGAGCCGGGCGCCACGCTCGCTTTTATGCCCGGGGATTCCAGTGTGGCGCGACTGCCGGTGGCCACCGGTTCGCCGGAACAGTCGGCCGTCCGGTAGAGCTTGATCGAGGCTTCCGCGACGCTCTCCGAACCGAGCACCCGCGGTTCGGTGGAGGCACCCGGAGATTCGGGGTCGGTGGCTTCCAGGACCGGGGGGGCGGCGCCAGTTTGGCTTCGAGTTCGGGGTCGTTGCCCTGCGAAACCAGCACCGTGCCGGTCGCCGAGCGTTCGTAGACGTCTTCTTCGGAGTCGTGGTCGGCTTCGGTCATCCGCTCGTCGGTGGTAAAGAAGGTGCGGTCCCCCGCGGCGGCGACGCCCTGGAGCTGCGAGTCGAAGGCGCCGTTGCCGCTGTAGAGGCCGGAGCCGCCGAGCTGTCCCGCGGAGACCAGCGTCGTCGCCCCGCCGTTGCGATCGTAGGCGTCCGTGCGTTCGTCGCGATCGCCGGGGCCGCTTTCGTCCCCTTCGAGCGGCGGTGCCAGCGCCTCGTCGGTGACGAAGAACAGGTGGGAGCCGTCGGCCGAGGCGCCGGCGAAGCTGGCGTTCCGTTCGCCGTTGCCGCATTCGGGGTCTGTGCAGGTCGGACCTGGCGCCGAGACAAGCGTCGTCGGGCCGCCGGGCAGGGCGCGGGCGTAGACGTCGGCGCGCGAGTCCTCGTCCGCGGCGACCAGCGGTTCGGCGGTGCTGAGGACGGCCGTCGTGCCGGCGGCGGAGACCCAGGCGAGCGACGCCGGCAGTTCGCCGTTGCCGCAACCCGGCTGGCAGGGGGGGTCGCCTTCAGAGACCAGCTCGGTTTCGCCGCCCTGGCGGACGTAGACGTCCTGGGCTTCGTCGTCGTCCTCCACCGCCAGCGATTCGCTCGTGGCGAAGAGGACCGCGGTGCCTTCGGCGGAACCGCCTTCGAAGAGGGCGTTGTGTTCGCCGTTGCCGCCGCCTTCGCCGGTCGAGACGCGCGTCGCGGTCCCCCCGGACCAGTCGTAGACGTCCTGGGATTCGTCGCTGTCTTCGGCGAGGGCCCGTTCGTTGGTCTCGAAGAAGACGTGGGCGCCGTTGGCCGATATCGCGCTGTTGACCGGTTCGCAGCTGTGCCCGGCGGGACAGGCTTCGGGTCCCGGCCCGGTAGCCGACACCAGCTTCGTTTCGCCGCTATCGACGTCGCGCTCGTAGAGGTCGCTTTCGCTGTCCGCGTCGGCGCCGGCCAGCGATTCGGCACTGGCGAAGATCGCCTTCGAGCCGTCGGCCGAGGCGTCCTGGAAGACGGCCGGTTTCGTGCCATTGCCGCAGCTGCCACACGACGGCGCGGCGACGGAGACGAGCGCGGTCGTGCCCGCTTTGAGGTCACGGACGTAGACGTCGGGGCTCGCGTCTTCGTCCTGCGAGGAGAGCTGCTCGCCGCTGACGAAGAAGACCCGGTTGCCTTCGCCGACGATGCCGCCGGGGGCGGCGCCGGCGTTGACGTTGGCGTTGCCGCAGCCCGAGGCGGCGCACGAGGGGTCGCCGGCGGAGACCAGCGCGGTCGTGTCTTCCGCCAGGTCGCGGACGTAGACGTCTTCGGCGCTGTCTTTGTCGGCCGCCGTCAACCGCTCCTTGGTGGCGAAGAAAACCCCGTCGCCGGCGGCGTCGATCACCAGGAACTGCGCCGGGTAGGCGTCGTTGCCGCCGGTCGGGCCGAGCGAGGCCTCGCGGGTGACGTAGCCCAGCTCTTCGTCGAGTTCGCGCACGTAGACGTCGCGCTGGAGGTCGGTGTCACCCGGGAGGAGCTGGTCCACCGTGCTGAAGACGGCGACCCTGCCGTCGGCCGAGATGCCCTCGTAGCGGGCGGGCGCGGCCTGCGCGACCGGCGCGGACAGCAAAACGGCGCCGAGCGCCACCAGCGCGAACTGCAGTGCGCGGTGTCTGTGCTTCGCCGGCATCGTTGCTCTATCGGCGCGAATCGGCCATTCGCTTAGCCCCGCACTGGACGCTTGACCGAAAAGCCGAGGGGAGTCCACGGCTTGGCCACGCCAAGCCGTGGTGGTTGACTTGGATCAGCTGCCCCATTCATCCAAGCCGCCTTCTGCGGCCGTGTCGGGGCAGCCGCCTTTGCCGCCGGTCGAGCACGGGAAGGTGACCGTGCCACCTGCGTCGTTGACCGCGAACCACTGGGTTCCGAAGCCGTTGACGGTGACCCGGTAGCCGTGAGCGGTCGGTTTTTCCGCTTCCCCTGGACCGGTGACGGACAACCCGGGAGCGCTCGACAGGATCGGCTCGATCGCCACCAGGGCAGCTTTGTCGGCTCCTTCATAGCTGCCGTTCTCAGTCGAGTACGTCTCCATCGCGACCTGGGCGGCGTGGACGTACTCCTTGGCCTTCGCGTCGCCGGCCTTTTCCTTCTGATTGAAGAAGGCGGGCAGGGCGATCGCGGCCAGGATGCCGAGGATCAGCATGGCGGCAAGCAGCTCTATAAGCGTGAAGCCGGCCTCGTCGTCGGCGCCGGTCTCAGCCCGAAGGCCCTGGATGTCAGTGGGTTTTCTGAGCATGTCTGAAGCGAAAACAGGGCCGAAGAAGCCGGAGGGCGGGCTCGAAGCCCGCCCTCCGGCACTTCAGGCTTGGCTAGGCCGAGACGGTCAGAGACTTATTCGCTCCATTCGCCGAGACCGCCTTCGGCGCCGGTGTCGGGGCAGCCACCTTTGCCGCCGGTTTCGCACGGGAAGGTGAACGTGCCGGCGTTGTTGTTGACCGCAAACCACTGGGTCCCGGAGCCGTTGACGACGACGCGGTAGCCGGTAGCAGTCGGGGCAGATTCCGCGGCGCCTCCTGAAGCGAGGACTTCCAGACCGGGAGCGCTCGACAGGGTCGGCTCGATTTTTTTGAGTTCCGCAACAGTGGCACCCACGTAGCTGCCGTTGTTATCGGTCGAGTACGTCTCAATCGCGACCTGTGCGGAGTGCGCGTACTCCTTGGCCTTGGCGTCGCCGGCCTTTTCCTTCTGGTTGAAGAAGGCGGGCAGCGCAATCGCCGCCAGGATTCCGAGGATGAGCATGACGACGAGGAGCTCGATCAGCGTGAAGCCGCTCTCGCCGTCGCCGTTGAGCCGGGCGCCTACCTTGGCCCGGAGATTCTGGAGAAACATCAGGGACCTCCTAGGTTCCTTTCGATTTCGCCAGAGCCCCGTCGCGTCTCAGCCACGTGGTGTCTGTTGACCCCGGTGGTAGCCCGGCCGACTCCAAGGGAGTCCCGCAAGCTTTGCGCCCCCGCCTCGCAGCGAGTTTGCCTTTTGCACCAGGGCACTGGCAGATTCATCACCCTCCCCTAATCGTCAGCCCGCACGATCCCTTGATCCCCGAAACTAGGGCTTCATCTCCCCAAAACTCGGGTTCTGAACTCGAATTCCCCGGATAACCGGTCAACCTGAATCGGGCGTAGAGACCCTCTCCTCGAAACGTTCGACCAGCTCGAGCAACTCGTCGCACTCCCAGACGCGACCCCACTTGCGCTCGTTGAGCCGGCAGAGGATGCCAGCATCCTCCAGCTGCCTCATCGCGCCGCCCACCGCAACATGCGACCTGCCGCTGAGCCGCTGAGCCGTCGCGACATCGATCACGGGCTGCTCGGGCAATGCCGAAACCAGCCGGCTGGCAGAGGAATCGCTACGCGGCCGGCCGAGGCGATCGAGCCAGTTGCCCTGAAGCGCTTCGATCTCCCGGGCAAGGCCCTCCGCCTCCTCAGCCGCTCGCGCAGCAGCCGTAGCGAAGACCTCGCACCACTCGCCGACCCTGCCTTCCCGGTACTCGGTCAGACCCCCTATATAGGCCCTGGGAGCGCTGCCGAGCACGAGGCTGATCGGCGGCACATAGCTGGCAATCTCGCCGCGCCGGCGCAGAATCGCGTAGATCAGAGCGCGTCCAGCCCGGCCATTGCCATCCGCGAATGGATGAATTGTCTCGAACTGCGCATGGGCGATCGCCGCCTGTGCAACCGGCGGAAGGTCATCTCGCTCGATGAAGCGGCATAGATCCTCCAGAAGCTCCAAGACATGCTCGGGCGGCGGTGGCACGTAGACGGCGCCAACGGGGTTGTAGTCGTTGCCGCCAATCCAGTTCTGCGCTTTCCGGATCACCCCCGCGATGCCACGGTCCTCGGTAAAGCGAAGCAGGCGCAGGTGTATGTCGAGGAGATCGGCAACGGCAAATGGCTCGCCCCTTGCGCCGATCTCTATCGCTCGGTTCATTGCCTCTACGTTGCCGAGCACCGCCGCAGCCCGGTGATCGCCGCGTCGTTTTGCCTTGTCCTCGTGGGCGGCCCGAGCCAGGCCCTTCTGTGAGATGACCACTCCCTCGATGCGCGACGAGGCCACGCTCTCGGAGCGAAGCAGGTTCTGCGCGATGGCGCGGAGCGTCGCCACTCGCCTGGCCGACTGCTCGAGCCGCCCGAGCGCCCTTGCTGCCGCATGGAGAGACGTTCCGGCGTCTCCGTCCAAGAGAAACGAGCGTTCCGAGATCGGAGCCGGAACGAAGGCCCGATAGCGCCCCCCGCGGCGGGCCGCCCGTCCATATCCGCCCGGATTCGCCGGCCAGATACGCTGCTCGAAGGCTCCCACCCCAGGCGCCCGATCACTCATCGCGATCCTTCCAGAGGAATTCAGCTTTGTAAGGTTACGCGTTAACCTAACAAAATTCCGAGAAAATTCCAACCTTACGGCTGGCGCCGGCTCAGCGGATCTTGTCGTAGAGGGCGAAGATCGGCAGGTACATCGCGATCACGATGAAGCCGACGACGCCGCCGACGAAGATGATCATCAGCGGCTCGATCAGGGCGGTGAGGCCCTTGATCCTGGCGTCGACCTCGGCCTCGTAGAAGTCGGCGACCTTGGCGAGCATGTGCTCCAGCTGCCCGGTTTCCTCGCCGACCGCGACCATGTGGCTGACCATCGGCGGAAAGATCGGGGTCGCTTCAATCGGGCCGGCGAGGGAGCCGCCGCGCTTGACCGAGTCGTAGACCTCCTCCATCGCCTGCTCGAGCACCACGTTGCCCGCCGTGTCCCCGGTCAGCTGGATCGCCTGAAGCATCGGCACGCCGGCCGATACCGAGCCGGAGAAGGTGCGCGACCAGCGGGCCAGGGCGATTTTCTGGATCACGTCGCCGATCTTGAAGGGGAGGCGGAGGATGAAGCGGTCCCAGGCTTCCTTGCCGCTCTCGGTGCGCTTCCAGCGGAAGAAGAGGATGGCGGCGGCGATCATGGCCGGGAAGGTGATGAACCAGTAGCCGGTGACCGCGTCGGAGGCCATCACGCAGATCTGCGTCGGCAGCGGCAGGGAGGATGCTTCGCCGGGGTTTTCTTCGCCGATCTCTTCGAAGATGCCGACGAATACCGGGATCACGAAGGTGACCACGGCGAGCAGGACGACGGCGGCGAAGCCGAAGACCAGGATCGGGTACATCATCGCCGACTTGACCTGGCGCCGCAGGGCGTCGGCCTTCTCGACCTGGAAGGCGATCCGGTCGAGCGAGTCCTCCAGGCGCCCGGATTCCTCGCCGGCCCGGACCATCGCCAGGAAGAGCTTGTCGAAGACCTCGGGGTGGCGCGCCATCGCCTGCTCGAGCGTGCTGCCGGCCTCGACGTCCGCCCGCACGCCGGCGACGGCGTCGCGGATCCGTTCGTCCTGGCACTGCTCCTCGAGCGTGTGCAGGGTGCGCAGCATCGGCATCCCCGAGGCGACGAGCGTCGCGAACTGGCGCGAGAAGACGGCGAGCTCGCGCTGGTCGACCCGCTTCCAGTTGCGCCAGATGTTCTCGAGCTTGAACGGCTCGCTCTTCTCGGTGACGTCGAGGACGATCAGGCCACGCTGGCGCAACTGCTCGCCGACCTGGGCCTTCGACTCGGCCTCGATCTCGCCCGCCGTGGCGGCACCCCCCACGTCCATCGCCCGGAAGGCGAATGTGGTCGCTCCCGCCACCGCTTAGGCCCCCTGGGTGTAGGCGGGCGGCGGGCTCGACGTCGCCGGCGGGGCCGGGGGAGCCGGGGCCTGCGCCACGCCGTTTCCCGCCAGCGCCGCCGGTACCGGCATCTCGCCTCCCAGCAGCCGTTTCAGCTCCTCTGGGACCGAGGCGCGCTGCTCGGCCAGCGAGCGGGTGATCTTCCCCGCCCGCACCAGGCGCGCCAGGTCGGCGTCCATCGTCTGCATCCCGACCGCGCCCGAAGTCTGCACCGCGGCGTAGATCTGGTGGGTCTTGCCCTCGCGGATCAGGTTGCGGATCGCCGGCGTCGGCACCAGCACCTCGCAGGCGACGACCCGGCCCCTGCCGTCGGCGGTCGGCAGCAGCTGCTGGGTGACGATCCCCTGCAGGGCGATCGAGAGCTGGGTGCGCACCTGGCCCTGCTGCTGGGGCGGGAAGACGTCGATGATGCGGTCGACCGTCTGTGCGGTCGACTGCGTGTGCAGGGTGGCGAAGACGAGGTGGCCGGTCTCGGCCGCGGTCAGCGCGGTGGAGATCGTCTCCAGGTCGCGCATCTCGCCGACCAGGATCACGTCGGGGTCCTCTCGCAGGGCGGCGCGCAGGCCGAGGGCGAAGTCCTCGGCGTCGGAGCCGACCTCGCGCTGGTTGACGATCGAGCGCTTGTGCCGGTGCAGGAACTCGATCGGGTCCTCGATCGTGAGGATGTGGTCCTGGCGCTCGGAGTTGATCACGTCGATCATCGAGGCCAGGGTCGTGCTCTTGCCCGAGCCGGTCGGGCCGGTGACGAGGACGAAGCCGCGCGGTTTGGCGGCGAGGTCGCGCAGCACCTGCGGCACGCCGAGCGAGTCGAGCGCCGGGATCTCCTGCGGGACGAGGCGGAAGGCGGCGCTGACCGCGCCGCGCTGGAAGAAGCAGTTGACGCGGAAGCGGGCGACGCCGGGGATCGCGTAGGCGAAGTCGAGCTGCTTGTGGTTCTCGAAGCGCTTGCGCTGGTCCTCGTTGAGGATGCTGAAGACGACCTCGCGGGTCTCCTGGCTGGAGAGCACCGGGAAGCCCTCCATCGGCACGATCTTGCCCTTGTCGCGGATCGCCGGCGGAAAGCCCGGGGTCAGGTGCACGTCGGAGGCCCTGACCTCGACCATGTGGCCGAGCACCTCGGAGAAGTCGAAGTCCATGGGCCTTAGATCGTCTCCCGGTCCCGAATCCTTGAGAACTGCCCGCCGGCGGGCCTCAAAGGAGACATATAGGCGTATCTCAGGCCCGTCGGCGGGGAATCAGGCGGTGACACGGATGATCTCCTCGAGGCTGGTGAGGCCGCTGCGAACCTTGTCGAGGCCGTCCTCGCGCAGGGTCAGCATGCCCTCCTCGCGGGCGGCGGCGGCGATCTCGGCCTCGGGCTCCTGGGCGACGACCATCTCCTTGATCCGGTCGCTCATCACCATCACCGAGTAGATCCCGACCCGGCCCTTGTAGCCGCTCTGGCTGCATCGCGGGCAGCCGACCGGCTCGTAGGCCTCGACGTCGCCGCCGACCCGGATCTCGGCATCGGCGAGCGCCTGCGGCGGCACGACCGTGCGCTTCTTGCAGTGGGTGCAGAGCTTTCGCGCCAGTCGCTGCGCGACGACGCAGTCCACGGCGGAGGCGGTGAGGAAGGCCTCGATCCCCATCTTGGTCAGGCGGGCGATCGCGCCCGGGGCGTCGTTGGTGTGCAGCGTGGTCAGCATCATGTGGCCGGTCAGCGCCGCCTCGATCGCGATCCGGGCGGTCTCCCCGTCGCGGATCTCACCGACCATGACGATGTCGGGGTCGGCGCGCAGGATCGAGCGCAGCCCGGTGGCGAAGTCGAGCCCGGCCTTGCGGTTGACGTTGATCTGGTTGATCCCGGCGATGCGGTACTCGACCGGGTCCTCGATCGTGATGATGTTCTTCTCGACCTCGTTGAGGTCCTGCAGCGCCGCGTAGAGGGTCGTCGACTTGCCCGAGCCGGTCGGGCCGGTGACGAGGACCGCGCCGTAGGCCTGGTGGAAGGAGCCCTCGAAGCGCTCGCGCGCGCTGCCGCCCATGCCGAGCTCGTCCAGGGAGCGCTGGGCGTTGTCCTTGTCGAGGATGCGGATCGTCGCCCCCTCGCCGCGCTGCGTCGGCAGGGTCGTGATGCGCAGGTCGACGCGGCGGTCCTCGACCGTTACCCCGACCCGGCCGTCCTGCGGCACGCGCTTCTCGGCGATGTTGAGGTCGCTCATGATCTTGATCCGGGAGACCACGGCGTTGACCATCCGCTTCGGCACGTGAGCGGCCTCGCGCAGGACGCCGTCGACCCGGAAGCGGACCCGCATCTCGCCCTCGCCCGGCTCGAAGTGCACGTCGGAGGCGCCCTCCCCCACCGCCTGGCCGAGGATGCTGTAGACGAGCTTGATCACCGGCGCGTCCTCGGCGCCGACCTCCATCTCGCTCACTTCGGCGAGCTCGGCCTCGGCTTCGGCATCGCCTTCGGAGACCGCCTCGCTGACCGCGCTCTGCAGGGTGTTGAGGCGGCCGATCAGCGCTTCGATGTCTTCCTCGGGGGCGACCGCGACGCGGCAGTCGAGCCCGGTGGCGATCTGGACGTCGTTGACGGCGAGCACGTTGGTCGGGTTCGCCATCGCGACGATCAGCGTCCGCTTGTCGACGAAGCCGACCGGCAGCGCGTGGTAGCGACGCGCGGTGTTGACCGTGATCAGGTTGGCGGCCGCCATGTCGACCTGGAAGGTCGCGAGATCGATGTGGTCGAGGCCGTAGCGCTCGGCGACCGCGCGCGAGAGCTCATCGGCGTCGATCGCCCCCTGCTCGAGCAGCAGCCGCTCGGGCGGCTGCCCGGCCGTACGCGCCTCTTCGATCGCCTGCCGGGCCCGCTCTTCGGGGACGAAGCCGAGGTCGACGAGGACGTCGGTGACGAAGCCGCTGGAGCGGCCGCGGGCGAGCGGCGGAGTCAGGCCCGGCGTGCCGCCGGGCTCGGGCTCGAGAGCCGGTGCGGTCGAGTCGCCGGATTCGGGGACAGGCCGCAGGTGGCTGGGAAAGTCCTGCGAGTCGCTCATCTCACAGGCCTCAGGGGTGGTAGTCGATAGTCGGGCCGTCGTAGCCGGCGTCGATCGCAGCCTGGCGGATGCTCTCGGCGCTCTGAAAGCCGTAGCTGACCGAGGCAGTCGGCACCGAGCGGTTCAGGTGCTTGGGGGTGACGACGACCAGCGCCGGCACCCGGTCGACCCCGAGACCCTCGGTGATCGCCGCGTAGCGCGAGATCCGGTGGGCCGGGACGACGAAGAGGGCCACATCGCCGAAGCCGGCGAGGCCAAGAGCGGCGCGCTTGACGAGATCGTCGTCGATGCCGGCGTCGCTGACGAAGAGAAGGACGAGGGTCCTGTTCGCCTCCCAGGCGTCGAGCACGGGCTGCGGCAGGCGCGGGGCGGAGCTCCCCGCCCCGGCTACCTGGGCGAGGGCGCCGGCGGCGCCCCGCGGCGCGGCAGCTTCGGTCGCCGCTTCGACCGCGCCTTCAACCGCTTCGCCCGGCGTCGATCCGGTCGCCGTGCCGGTGGCGGTGGTGCCGGCGACGCTGACCGTCGCCGTAGCTTCACCGCCCGAGGCCGATTCTTCCCCGCCACCGCCGCCGGTCGAGGAGATGAAGAAGAAGACCCCGCCGAGCAGCAAGACGCCGATCACGGCGGCCTGGACGAGCGGGTTGTCGTTGAGCTTGTCCCTCATACGTTTGCTTATCTAGCTCGGCATCAAGAGCCGAGAGCTTGAATCGTGGCCGCGCGCGACGCGCGAGGCGAGAGTCTCAGCAGCCCGCGTTGGGGGCCTGGCCCGCTGCCGGCAGGCCCGTGCACTCGACGTAGGAGCCGGCATGGAAGGCGGTGCCGCTGGATTCGTCTTCGAGTGCTTTCTGGAGCTGCTCGAGCAGCAGTTCGCGGCTTTCGAGGTCCAGTTCTTTCTGGCTCAGGAGTTCTTCGATCGCTTTGGCGCCGCTGCCGTCACCGGCCGGCCTGATTTCCGCCGGCGCCGTGAAGCCGGTGTCCTGTTCGATCTTGCCGTTGCCGCTCATCGCGATCGTCTTGCCGGCGACGATGCCCTTGAACGTCGCGTTGCCGCTGATGCTGATGTTGGTGTTGGGGCCGTAGATGACGAACTCGTCGGTGGTCGAGTTGTTGCCCGAAAGGCTGACCTGGCTGGCCGACGTGGTCGAGCCGAGCAGGTAGAAGCCGGGCATGTCGAACTGCCCCGAGCCGGGTTTGTAGCCGGTGGCGCTGATTTCGTTGTTGCCGCTCATGCTGATCTGGTTCGAGGTGCCGCAATGCTCGGGGGTGTCGAAGAAGAAGCGCACGTGGGAGCCGGCGGCCATGATCAGCTTCGAGTTGCCGCTGAAGGAGAGCGAGCAGATCCAGTAGTCGCCGCCGCCGACGGTGAGGGTCGAGTTGCCGGAGAGGCTGATCGCGCGGGTGTTCGGGTTGAACGGTGAGGTGCTGCTCCATGTGCCTCCCGTGTAGGTGTCTTTCTGGCATTCGGCAGGCAGCCCGCCGCTGCACTTGGTGATTCGGCCATTGGAGTTTTTCGTCGCGATGTCGGACGGGATGAAGCTGCTGACTTCCGGCAGGGTCGTGGTGCCTTCGGTGAAGGTGTAGCCGCTGCACTGCGAGGCGTTGCCGCTTTTGGACCATTTTTTGCCGACGCCGACCCGGATGTCGCCGCAGATGCTGGCGTTGCCGGAGGTGACGAGGTTGCCGTTGGTGCCCACCCCGACCCGGATGTTGCCGTTGCCGCTGACGGTGATTTCGTCCTTGCCGATCAGTCCCGCGACGCTGCCACCATGTTCTTCTTCTTCGATTTTCAGCTGCAGTTCTTCTTCGAGTTCTTTCAGTTCCTGCGCGGTGAGTTCTTTGCCTTCGGTTTCCTGCAGAAGTTCTTCTTCGAGTTTCTCTTTGTCGAAGAAGCCAGTGATGCCGGCCTGATCGAGGCTCAGCTCGACCCGACGGCTGACGCCGCTCGCGGTGGCGGTCGAGACGATGCACACTTCGTGCCCGCCGCAGACGCCGCCGACCGTGCTGACCCGGTAGCTGTATGGCACACCGCCGACCTCGCCTTCGATCGGCGCGCACCAGCCGGGTTCGCTCGACACCTCCGGCCCAGGCTCGAGGCCTTCCGCGCCTTCGTTGAGGCACGGCTCTTCCTCGTTGAGCAGGGAGGCATACTGGTTCTGCCTCTGCAACGCGACGTTGGCGCCGGCGTCGGCGGCAGCGATCGCGCTCTTGGAACCGCTGTCGCGGTGCGAGCCCTGCTGGACGTTGACCGAGGACAGCACCGCGACGCCGACGAGCGCGATCGCGGTGATCATCGCGAAGAGGGCAACCGGGAGGGCCATGCCGCGCTCGCCGCTGCGGCGGAGCTCACGGAGACGGCGGTGCAGTGCGTGATACACGGACATCGGGAGGTCCATCGGCCCGAGGCGCCCGCGGCTTTAGCCGTAAATAGCCGCAGATCGGGTCGGTTGGACGCTCGTACTACTCGGCGGCCTGACCGGCGAGCTGCTCGATCCCGCTGGCGCGCTGGCCCCCTGCGGCGAGCATCAGCTTGAAGTCGTGCGGGCTGGAGGCGTAGTCGAGCGCCACCTGCTCGGAGACCCTGCCCTCCATCACGTAGCCGAGCAGGGACTGGTCGAAGGTGCGCATGCCGTAGTACTCCCCCTCGGCGATCACCCCGGTGATCTTGCCCGTCTCCTCGGGGTTCAGAATCAGGTCCTGCACGCGGCCGGTTACGACCAGCACCTCCGACGCGGGCACGCGGCCTTCGCCGCCGATGTCGGGGACGAGGCGCTGCGCGATCGCGCCTTTCAGCGTCGCGGCGAGCATCACCCGGGCCTGGTGCTGGAGGTGGGGGGGAAGAAGTCGATGATGCGGTTGATCGTCTCGGTCGCGTCCAGGGTGTGGACCGTGGAGAGGACCAGGTGGCCCGTCTCGGCCGCCGAGAGCGCCGTGCGCACGGTCTCCTCGTCGCGCATCTCGCCGATCAGGATCACGTCGGGGTCCTGGCGCAGGACGCGCCGCATCGCGCGGCTGAAGCTCTCGGTGTCAGAGCCGACTTCGCGCTGGTTGACGATCGAGCTCTTGTCCGCGTGCAGGTACTCGATCGGGTCCTCGAGCGTGATGATGTGGTGCGGGCGGGTGCGGTTGATGTGGTCGATCATCGCCGCCAGGGTCGTGCTCTTGCCCGAGCCGGTGGTGCCGGTGACGAGGATGATCCCGCGCTGCTCCTCGGCCAGGCTGGTGACGACCGGAGGAAGGCCCAGCTCCTCCACAGAGCGAATCTCGAAGGGGATCGCGCGGCAGACGATCGAGATCGAGCCGCGCTGTTTGAAGGTGTTGACGCGGAAGCGGGAGAGGCCCGGGAGCGAGTAGGAGAAGTCGGCCTCGCCTGTTTCCTCGAACTCGGTCAGCGAGCGGACCTCCGCCATGTCGTGGAAGGCTTTCTCCGTGTCCTCCTGGGTCAGCCGCTCGTAGCCCTCGAGCTGGACCAGCTCGCCGTGCTGGCGGATCGTCGGCTTCTGGTTGACCTTGACGTGGAGGTCCGAGCCCTCCCGCTCGATGAGTTGGCGCAGCGCTTTGTCGATCTCGAACATCCCGACCTCTATCGGCCGGGATGCCCGTACTCCTTAGGCCTGGAAACTCAGGTGACCTCTCGGAGCTTTTGAGCTTCTCCGAGCTGCTGCAGCTTTTTCAGGCTCTGGTTCTCGATCTGGCGGATGCGCTCGCGGGTGACGTTGAACGTCCGCCCCACCTCGTCCAGCGTGCGCGGGTGCTCGCCACCGAGGCCGTAGCGCAGCTCGAGCACGCGCCGCTCGCGGTAGGAGAGGTTCTCCAGCGCCTCCTTCAGCGCCTCTTTGGTAAGCAGGTCGGCCGCGCGGTCGAAGGGCGACTCGGCCTTCTCGTCGGCGATGAACTGGCCGAACTCCGACTCCTCCTCGTCGCCGACCGGCTTCTCCAGCGAGACCGGGGCCTGGGCGGAGCGCTTGATCGAGTCGACCTCCTCGGGGTCGATGCCGGTGACCTCGGCGATCTCCTCCGGGGTCGGCTCGCGGCCCAGCTCTGTGACCAGCTTGCGCTCGGCGCGGCCGATCTTGTTCAGCTTCTCGACCACGTGGACCGGGATGCGGATCGTCCGCGCCTTGTCGGCGAGCGCGCGGGCGATCGCCTGGCGGATCCACCAGGTCGCGTAGGTGGAGAACTTGAACCCCTTGCGGTAGTCGAACTTCTCCGCCGCGCGGACCAGGCCCAGCGTCCCCTCCTGGATCAGGTCGAGGAAGGGCAGGCCCTGGTTGCGGTAGTTCTTCGCGATCGAGACGACCAGGCGCAGGTTGGACTCGACCATTTTCTGCTTCGCGTCGAGGTCGCCGCGCTCGATCCGCTTGGCGAGTTCGACCTCCTCCGCGGCGGTCAGCAGGCGGACCTTGCCGATGTCCTTGAGGAACAGCTGCAGGCTGTCCGTGGTCATGTCGGGTTTCAGGTCGAGCGCCTGTTTCTGGCGGCGCCGGCCTTTCTTGCCGGTGTCGGCGGGCATCGCTTCCGCGGCCGCTTTCTGGGCCGGGTCCATGTCCTCGACAAGCTCGATGCCCGACTTCTCGAGGTGCCCGTAGAGGTCCTCGACGTCGGACTCGTCCAGATCGACCTCCGAGACCGCGGAGGCGATGTCGCCGAAGGTCAGCACGCCAAGCTGCTGCCCTCGCGTTATGAGGCCTTTGACCTCCTCAAGCTCCTGAAGCTCTGCTACCAGCATCCTGTTCTACTCGTTTCCTTGCGCTAGGTGGTTAGGTCCTGCGACTGGAACGCCCCCGCGGGCGAAAAGTCGCGAAAAAACGGACCGGCGATCCGGTCCGCGTTGCCGATTAGTCTGCGCTGCCCCTGGCCCGTACTGGGCGTCATGGTTCGCTTCAAACGTCTGTTCGCATCATAGTCGCTTCAGTTTCTGAAGTCAATGCCCAAACCACTGCGACATTCACGCCCATGGCTGCGCGCCTTCTGGCAGCGGGCCTACCGCGAGAACGTCACCGGGCTCTCGGCGATGGTCGCCTACAACCTGATGCTGGCGGTCTTCCCCTTCGCCCTGCTCGTCCTCTTCGTCTTCGGCCAGGTGCTGAAGATCGGCGGCGTCGAGGCGAGCGTGCTCGACGACCTCCAGCGCCTCTTCCCCAACGTCGAGCAGGGAACCCTCACCGACGTCCTCAACCGGATCGAGGAAAACTCGACCACGATCGGGATCGCCGCCTTCCTCGGCTCGCTCTGGATCGGCGCCTCCTTCTGGGGCGCGATGGACACCGCCTTCTGCCGCATCTACCACGTCGAGTGCCGCGGCTGGGTCGAGCAGAAGCGCTTCTCCTTCGCGATGCTGGCGGTCGTCCTCCTCTTCATCGCCGCCAGCATCTTCCTGCCGACGATGGAGAGCGCGCTGGCCTCCAGCACCGACCGGCTGCCGCTCGGCCTCTCCGACATCAAGGCGATCGACACCGCGCTGCTGCTCGGCGCCGCGATCCTGATCGTCTTCCTGATCTGCTGCGTGATCTTCTGGGCGGTGCCGAAGGGCCACATGCCCTGGCGCGCGGTCTGGCCCGGCGCCGCCTTCGTCACCCTCTGCGCCGGCATCGCCAACTGGCTCTTCCCCTTCTACCTCTCCAACGTCTCCAGCCTCTCGCGCTTCGGCTCGACACTGGGATTCGTCCTCATCGCCCTGCTCTGGTTCTACGTGCTCAGCCTGGCGCTGCTGGCGGGCGCGGTGATCAACTCGCTGCGCCACGAGCTGCACGACACCGGCGAGATGCCCTACGCGCCTGCGGGCTCGGCGGCGGCGCCCGAGGAGGACTGCGGCTGTGCCGAGCGAGCGCCGAAGAGCGCGTCGTGAAGCCCGTGAACCACTTCCCGTCCCAGTTCCGCGTCGCCGCCGAAGCGGAGGCGCTCGGGGTCGCGGCCGATCACGGCGTCGAGCCAGGCCGCTACCGGGCCGAGGACCCAGGTCTCGGGGCGCGCCTCGATCCGCGCCACGCATGAGGTGACCTTGCCCTTGTCGATCGCCAGCTGCGCCCCCGCCCAGGGCCTGCCGGAATCGTCGCGGCCGGCTTCGACTGCAACCTGGCAGGCCCCGCTCGATCCCGGGCACAGCTCGATCGTCGGGGCGACCAGCAGGAATGCCGACTCGACGTCGATGCGGCCGATCGGCGCCGCGATCGTGGGCATGTGCAGGCGCTCGCAGCGAGCCGCGACCACGAGCGGACCGATCGCCTGGCGAAGCCAGGGGCTGACCGTGTACTGGCGCCCCTTGCTGCCCTCGTCGTGGGGACCGAGTTCGACCTGCCCGGCCAGGCGCATCGCGGAGAGCCGGCGCTCGAGCGCCGGATAGGTGCAGTTGTCGATCAGCTTGTCGAGCTCGGTGAGCGTCAGCGGTCGCGCCGCCAAAGCCCGGACGATGGTCGAGCCCCAGCCTCCGATGAGCGCCTTCAGCGCCAGTTTGGCCGACGCGCCGTCCAGTGCGATCGGTCCCTCCGGGGCGAGCCGAAGCCACTCCTCCACCGCATTGGCGGCGAGCAGGAGGTCCCGGCCGAGGGGAGTCAGCTCGTAGGCGAGGATGCTGGGACGCTCGCCACGGCAACGGGTCAGCACCCCGACCTCGACCAGCTTGGAGAGGTTGCCGCGCAGCGTCGACTGCGCCGGGCCGCCGAGCTCGGCGCGCAGGTCCGAGAGCCGCATCGGGCCCTCGGCGAGCGCCCGCAGGACGAGCGCATTCAAGGGGACGGCCAGCAGGCTGAGAACGGCCGTGCCCGCTCGGAGCCGCTGACTCGCCTCAGCGGCGTGCGCAGACGACGCGCCCCCCGACAGTTCCCTTAGAATACTTGAGAATATTAGATAAGTATATCCCGAGTATCCGACCTAGACAAGACGGAGCACTGGGCGACCGGAACAGGGCCGGTTTGGAGCGTGGCGAGAGAGGCTAGCCGTAGCGCTCGCCGATGATCGCGCGCAGCTTGGCGCGATCGTGGCGGGCGTGGACCCGGCGCACGGTCCCTGAGCGGGAGCGCATGACGAGCGACTCGGTGGTGGCGCCGGCGCCGCGGTAGCGGACGCCCTGGAGGACGTCGCCGTCGGTGACGCCGGTGGCGGAGAAGAAGACGTCCTCGCCCGAGCAGAGGTCGTCGGCGGTGAGGACGCGGTCGAGGTCGTAGCCGGCGTCGAGGGCGGCGCTGCGCTCCTCGTCGTTGCGCGGCCAGAGGCGGCCGAGCTGCTGGCCGCCCATCGACTTCAGCGCCGCGGCGGAGAGAACGCCCTCGGGGGTCCCGCCGATGCCCCAGAGCAGGTCGACGGGCGAGCGATCGCTGACCGCGAGCAGCGCGGCAGAGACGTCGCCGTCGGTGATCAGGCGGATGCGGCCGCCGGCCTCGCGCACTTCTCGCATCGCGTCCTCGTGGCGGGGGCGGTCGAGCATGACGACGGTGACGTCGCCGACGCTGCCGCCCTTGCGCTCGGCGACCAGCTTCAAGGTCTCGGGCAGTGGCCGGTCGAGGTCGAGCAGGTCGGCGATCTCCTCGCCGCCGGCCATCTTCTCCATGTAGACGCAGGGCCCGGGGTCGAACATCGAGCCGCGCTCGGCAAGGGCGATCACGGCGAGGGCGCTGGGCATGCCGAGGGCGCAGAGGCGCGTCCCCTCCAGCGGGTCGACGGCGATGTCGGCCACCGGGGGGCTGCCGTCGCCGATGTGCTCGCCGTTGTAGAGCATCGGTGCCTCGTCCTTCTCCCCCTCGCCGATGACGACGACGCCGTCCATCGAAACCGAGTCGAGGACGAAGCGCATCGCGTCGACCGCGGCCTGGTCGGCGGCGATCTTGTCGCCGCGCCCAACCCAGCGGGCGGCCGCGAGCGCCGCCGCCTCGGTGACGCGCACGAGCTCGAGCGCCAGGTTGCGATCCGGCTTGGGCTGCGAGATCTCACCCATCGCCCGGCAGCCTATTCGATCCCTTCCGGTGCGCTTTATGCCACCTATAGGCACATAAGGCGCACCGGAACGGGGGTAGGGCGGGTAGGGTGCCCGACATGGAAAGGTGGGGACTGACGCTGCCGCTGCCGGGGCTCTCGCTCGCCGCCCACGAGGAGCCGGTGAAGCGAGCCGAGGCGGTCGGCTATACCGACTTCTGGAGCGGCGAGACGAACGGGCCCGACGGCTTCACGCCGCTGGCGCTGAGCGCCGCCTGGACCGAACGGGCGCGGCTCGGAACCGGGATCGTCGGCGTCTTCCAGCGCGGCCCGGCCCTGCTCGCACAGGAGGCGGCAGCACTTGCGAGCGCCTCGGACGGTCGCTTCGTGCTCGGCATCGGCTCCTCCTCGGACCGGATCGTGGAGGGCTGGAACGGGATCCCCTTCGAGCGGCCGCTGGCGAAGGTGCGCGAGACGCTCGACTTCCTGCAGGTCGCGCTCGCGGGCGAACGGACCTCGACCGGGTTCAAGCTCGAGACCGCGCCGGCGGAGAGGGTGCCGATCGTGCTCGCGGCGCTGCGCGGCAAGATGCTCGAGCTGGCGGTCGAGCGCGCCGATGGCGCCTTCACCAACTTCCTGCCGCTCGGCGGACTGTCCAAGGTGACCGCCCGGCTCGAGGGCGCGCCGGAGGGGTTCGAGCTGCTCTGCCGCTTCTTCTGCCTGCCGGGCGAGCGCGAGGCGGTCGAGCCGCTGGCCCGCTTCATGTTCTCCTCCTACATCACCGTGCCGGTCTACGCCGCCTTCTACCGCTGGCTCGGCTACGGCGAGGAGATCGACGCGATGATCGCCGCCTGGGAGTCGGGCGACCGCCAGGGCGCGGCGGCCGCGGCCCCCTGGGACCTGATCGAGGCGATGTTCGTCTTCGGCTCGCCGGAGGAGATGAAGGAGCGGATCGGCGCCTTCGTCGAGGGCGGGGTCACCCTGCCGATCCTCACCCCGATCACGACGCCCGACAGGCTGGGCGAGCTGATCGAGGCGCTGGCGCCCTGAGGCACTCGGCCCTGCCGCTGGCGCTGGGAGTCCCTAACTCGGCCGGGCGAGGCTGAGGGCGTAGTCGCCGGCCCCGTCGGTGAACCAGCCGCTCATCGTCAGGCCGGCCTCCTCGTAGACGTCCTCCAGGCGCTCCTGGGTGAACTTGGAGGAGATCTCCGTCCGCATCTCCTCGCCGGCGGCGAAGCCGACCGCCATGTCGAGCTCCTCGAGGCGGATCGTCTGCTCGGCGAGCGAGCGCAGGCGGATGTCCATCCGAGCCTCGCCGGGGTCGTAGCGGGCGACGTGCTCGAAGGCGTCGAGGTCGAAGTCGGCTCCGAGCTCGCGGTTGAGCACCAGCAGGACGTTCTTGTTGAACTCGGCCGTGATGCCGAACGAGTCGTCGTAGGCTGCCTCGAGCCGCTCCGGCTCCTTGACCAGGTCGGTGCCCAGGAGGAGGCGGTCCCCAGGGGTCATCAGGCCTGCGAGCCGAGCGAGGAAGTCGTGCCGCGCCGCGGGGTAGAGGTTGCCGATCGTGCCACCGAGGAAGGCGACCAGCCGGCTGCCCCCTTCGTCGGGGATGCGCTCGAGGTCATGCTCGAAGTCGCAGACGAGGCCGCGCACCGTGAGGCCGGGGTACTCCTCGACCAGCGACTCGGCGGTCTCGTGGGTGATCTCCTCGGAGATGTCGACCGGCACGTAGGTCTGCAGGCAGCCGGCGTCGCGCATCGCGCTGAGCAGGTGGCGGGTCTTCGCGGCCGAGCCTGAGCCGAGCTCAACCAGCGTCTGCGGCCCCCCGGCCGCGGCAACGATCTCGCCGGCCCGCTCGCCGAGGATCGAGCGCTCGGCCCGGGTCGGGTAGTACTCGGGCAGCTCGGTGATCTGCTCGAAGAGCTGGGAGCCGCGCTCGTCGTAGAAGTACTTCGGCGCCAGCTCCTTGGGGTCGGTCGAGAGGCCGGCACGGATGTCACGCCGCATCCTCGCGCCGCCGTCGGCGTCGAGATGGACCTCGATCTCGATCGGGGGCTCGGTCGTCGTCATCTCACACATCCCTCGCGCAGCGCAGGCCGGAGAAGATCTGCCGGCGCTGCGGCAGGTCCCAGTTGCGGAAGCTCGGCCGCATGACGCTCGGGTGGGTCGCCCAGGAGCCCCCGCGCAGCACCTTGTAGGTGTCGCCGAAGAAGACCTCGGAGTACTCGCGGTAGGGGAACGCCTCGAAGCCGGGGTAGGCGAGGAAGTTCGAGGACGTCCACTCCCAGACCCGGCTGGTGCCCTGCAGCCGCGGCGAGGCCGCCTCCCACTCGGCCTCGCTCGGCAGCCGCTTGCCGGCCCAGCGGGCGAGCGCGTCGGCCTCCTGCCAGGAGACGTGGGCGACGGGCTCGGCGGGGTCGACCGGCTCGCGGCGCCCCATCGCGGTGCGCACCCAGCTCTCGCCATCTTTCTCCCAATGCATCGGCGGCTCCGCGCCCGTCTCTTCGACGAAGCGGATGTAGGCGCCGTTGGAGACCGGGGCCCGGTCGATCTCGAACGCCGCCAGCTCAACCGTGTGGCACGGCCGCTCGTTGTCGTAGGCGAAGCCGTTGGCGGGCGCACCGACCTCGTAGGCGCCGCCCTCGATGCGGATCGCCCCCGGGGCGCGGGGCATCTCTCGAACGGGCGGATACTCAAAGCGCCGGGCCAATTGGCCCGGCGCTTGTCCGGGCGAGAGATGCCCCGCGCCCCGGGACACCCCACTCGCCTCGGGCAGCCAATATCCGTCGACCATCTGCAGCAGCTGCAGCATGGTCTCGTTGTGCTGGAGCTCGTGGGCGATCAGCATCTCGTAGACGAATCCGTCGCGCAGCAGCGGGTCCTCGGCGGAAGGCCCGATCTCGACCTCCTCCAGCACTTCGAGCGTGCGCTCGCGCACGTCGGCAAGGTAGGAGCGCAGCTCGGCATCGCGCAGGATCGGCAGCTCGCCGCGCGTGCGGCGCGGGTTCTCGATCGCGTCGTAGAGGCGACCCAGCTCGCCGTGCAGCGACTCGCGCCCGCCGACCCTCTGCACCAGCCAGAGCTCCTCGAAGTTGGCGATGTGGCCGAGATCCCAGGCGAGCGGGCTGAGGATCGGCGAGTAGACGCGGTTCAGCTGCTCGTCGTCGAGGGGAGCTACCAGCTCCAGCGTGCGGCGACGAGCCTCGGCGAGACGTTCCGCGATCGCTTCCTTGGAGCTGGGCGTCACCTCGGTGGCGATGCCCGAAACCCTAGCGAGGTCAGATTGCCGGAACGTGAATCTGCCCGATCCCGGACCCCGAAGGAGGCCCGCTCCGGACAGAACTGTATTCGCCGTCATATAGACGGCGAATACAGTTCTCGCTCAACTCGTCCCCTCCGCCTCTGGATCGCGCCAGACGCGCTTGGCCCAGGGTGGGGTGATCGCGAAGCGAGCCTGACTTGCGGCGGCGACTGGCTCCAGGGGGATCAGGTGAACCCGGTTGCGCGGGGTGAGGCGTTCGGTGCGGGGGGTGCCGTCGGCGTTGCCGGCGTGGCTGCCGCCGGATACCAGGAGGACACGGGTCTCGGGGCCCCAGCCGTTATGCGGCCGCAGGCCAAGGGCCTCGGCGACGTCCTTGAGCGGGCCGATGCCGGCGTCCGACCCCCAGTTGGCCGCACTCTGGCCGTGGTTGTAGCCGTTGTGGGAGGAGGCGCGCTCGTCGACTGAGCCGTCGGGCCGGATGCGGATCTGCACGCCCTCCCAGTCATCGCGGTGGTACCCCTTCGCGCCGACGATCGGGACCCCGCGCATGGTGGCGGAATCCGCGTAGTAGGTCCAGTACTGGATGTAGAGGTTTCCCGCCCGCGGGCCCGAGCAGTCGGCGCCGGCCGCCTCGGTGTCCTCGATCGCATCGGGGCGGCAATCGACCACGTGGACGAACGCCGTCACCGGCAGGCCGGCATCGCTGCGGCGGACGTAGCCCTGCTCCGCCCCGTCGCCGCAGTCCGTGCTGCGGCAGCGGCGGAAGTCAACCGGCACCGCCCGCGACCCGCGCTCGAAGAGGAGCGAGGGCATGTGCGCGCGCACCAGCCTCCCGACCTCGGTCCCGTACTCGGCGATCAGCACCGGTTCGTCCCCGCACCGATCCGCCAGCGCCGCCGCACAGAGGACCCGCGAGGCGATCGCCTGCGCCAGCGCCGCCCCTGGCACCCGCACGCCGGCAGCGAGCAGCCCAGCCATCAGCAGCCCAACGACACACAGGATCCCCACCCACTCCACAGTCCCCTGCCCCCGCTCGCATCGGCGCATGCCTGCTTAAGCCGCACCGAAGCACTTCTCTCCCCCCAAGGCGGAGCACCACGGCCGAGATCCAGCCAACCGTGCGTCGGTGACAAGGCTCCGGGGGGAGCCCCTATCCAGGAACTCCCGCGAAGCGGCCTGGATAGGGGCTCCCCCCGGAGCCCTACCCCAACCTCACAACTGCTGGATCTCGGCCGCGATGTCCGCCGCAGCCTGCTTGGCGTCGGCGAAGAACATCGAGGTATTAGGTTCGTAGAAGAGGTCGTTGTCGATGCCGGCGAAGCCGGGGCTGAGCGAGCGCTTGATCACGATCACCTGCTGGGCCTGGTCGACTTCGATGATCGGCATGCCGGCGATCGGGCTGTCGGGATCGTTTTTCGCAGCCGGGTTGGTGACGTCGTTGGCGCCGACTACGACCGCGACGTCGGTGCGCGGCATCTCCGGGTTGATCTCCTCCATCTCCCTCAGCTGCTCGTATGGCACGTCGGCCTCGGCGAGCAGCACGTTCATGTGGCCGGGCATGCGGCCGGCCACCGGGTGGATCGCGTAGCTGACCGTGACGCCGCGCTTCTCCAGCTCGTCGGCGACCTCCTTGATCGCGTGCTGGGCCTGGGCGACGGCGAGGCCGTAGCCGGGCACGATCACGACCGAGTCGGCGTAGGCGAGCTTGATCGCCGCGTCCTGGGCGCCGATCGAGACGTGCGGGCGTTCCTCGGTACTGCCGGCGGCGCCACCCGCGGGCGCGCCGCCGAAGCCGGCGAAGAGGACGTTGCCGACCGAGCGGTTCATCGCGGTTGCCATCTCCATCGTCAGGATCGTTCCCGAGGAGCCGACCAGGGTGCCGGCGACGATCAGCGCGACGTTGTCGAGTGCGAACCCGGCAGCGGCGGCGGAGAGGCCGGTGAAGGCGTTCAGCAGCGAGATCACCACCGGCATGTCGGCGCCGCCGATCGGCAGCACGACGAGGTTGCCGAGCAACCCGGCGGCGAGCAGGATCGCGATGAAGATCGCCTGGCTGGGATCGTCGTTGTTGACCGCGATGTCGACGCAGGCGACGACGATGCCGATCAGCAGCACAGCGTTGATCACCTGCTGGCCGGGGACCGCGAGCGGCCGGGTCGGGATCAGGTCCTGGAGCTTGGCGAAGGCGATGTTCGAGCCCCAGAAGGAGACCGAGCCGACGACCGCGGCGAAGAGGACCGGGATCAGCTCGTCGAGCGGGATCTCGTGGCCGAGCGAGATCCCGTGGCGGATCTCCGACCAGGCGATCAGGGCGACGGCGCCGCCGCCGACGCCGTTGTAGAGGGCGACCATCTGCGGCATCTCGGTCATCTGGACGCGAATCGAGGCGATCACGCCGACCGCGGTGCCGATGCCGAGCCCGAGCGCGATCAGGCCCCAGTTGCCGATCCCGTCGAGCAGCAGCGTGGTGACGACGGCGACCGCCATGCCGACGGCGGCGACCAGGTTGCCCTGCTTCGCCGTCGTCGGGTGGGTGCCGCGGCGCACCCCGATGATGAAGAGCGAGAAGGCGACGATGTAGAGCGCGGTGGCTGCGTCGCCGCCCGGCTCGAACACTGCGAGCGGGCTCACTTGCCGCTCCCGGGTTTAGCCTCCGGATCGGCCTTGGGCTTCGGCTTTTTCGAGAACATGCCGAGCATCCGGTCGGTGACCATGAAGCCGCCGACGATGTTGATCGCGCCGAAGGCGATCGCGATCGTGCCGATCGTGTACTCGAGGCCGTCGTTGGCGAAGCCGACGACGATCAGCCCGCCGAGCATGACGATGCCGTGGATCGCGTTGGTCTGCGACATCAGCGGCGTGTGCAGGGTCGTCGGCACCTTCGAGATCACCTCGAAGCCGACAAAGGCGGCGAGGACGAAGATCGTGATCTCGGTCATCAGGCTCATACCGACCCCCCTCCCACCTTCCGGTGCGCTTTATGTCGGTATAGGCCATAAAAGGCGCACCGGAAGCTCATTTGGCGGCCCTCTCGTTGCGAATCTCGCCGCCGTGGGTGATGCAGGCGGCGGCGACGATGTCGTCCTCGAAGTCGAGCGTCAGCTCGCCCTCCTCGGAGACCAGCAGGCCGAGCAGGTTCTCGAGGTTCTTGGCGTAGAGCTGGGAGGCGGGCCGGGGCATCTCGCCGGCGAGGTTGCGCGGGCCGATCACCTTGACGCCGTTCTCGACTACGGTCTCCCCCGGCTGCGTCAGCTCGCAGTTGCCGCCTGTCTCGGCGGCGAGGTCGACGATCACCGAGCCGGGCTGCATGCCGCGCACGGCCTCGGCGGTGATCAGCAGCGGCGCCGGGCGCCCCGGGATCGCCGCGGTGGTGACGATCACGTCCTGTTTGACGGCGTTCTCGCCGAGCGCGTCGCGCACCTGGGCGTTCTCCTCGTCGGTGAGGGGGCGCGCGTAGCCGCCCTCGCCCTCGGCGTCGGGGATGAAGTCGAGCTCGAGCGGGCGGCCGCCGAGCGAGGCGATCTGCTCCCAGGCGGCGCGGCGGATGTCGAAGCCGGTGACGATCGCGCCGAGGCGCTTCGCCGTGGCGACGGCCTGCAGGCCCGCGACGCCGGCGCCGAGGACGAGCACCTTTGTCGGCGGGACCGTGCCCGCGGCGGTGGTCATCATGCCGAAGAAGCGGCCCGACTCGCGGGCGGCGATCAGGGTCGCGGCGTAGCCCGCCGCGGCGGCCTGCGAGGAGAGCGCGTCCATCGCCTGGGCGCGGGTGGTCCGCGGGATCGCCTCCATCGCGAAGCTGGTGACCCCGGCCCCGGCCAGCGCCTTGTTGGTCTCGGCCGCGGTCCAGGGCGAGAGGTGGCCGATCAGGACCTGACCGGACCGGAGGCGACCGATCTCCTCCGTGGAAGGGGCGGCGACGCGAAGGACGACGTCGGCGCCCCACGTAACCTCGCCCTCGACGACGTCGGCGCCGGCCTCCTCGTACTGGGAGTCCGGGTGGCCGGCGGCCTCGCCGGCACCGGACTCGACCAGCACCTGCACCTTCTCGTTCGAGGCGAGGGACTTGACGACGTCAGGGACGAGCGCGACCCGGCGCTCCCCCTCGGCGGTCTCTTTTGGAACTCCGATCTTCATGGTCGGGATGCGGCGCGGGAGATTATGCGATCCGGCTAGACCGATGCGCTGACGCCGGTCATCGAGGCCAGGCGCTGCAGGGTGTGCAGTTGCTGGTCGCGCTCGGCGTGGACCGGGGAGACGATCAGGCGGTCGATCCCGGCGCCGCGGAAGCGCTCGACCCGCTCCGCCACCTCGGACTCCGTGCCGACCAGCGAGGTCGCCTCGACGACCTCGTCGGGGACGGCCTCGAAGGCACCGGCGCGGTCGCCGTCCTGGAAGCGCCGCTGGACCTCGTCGGCGACCTCGCCGAAGCCGAAGCGGTGGGCGAGGTCGACGTAGAAGTTGGTCTTGCGGCTGCCCATGCCGCCGAAGTAGAGGACGAGACCGGCCTTGACCACGGCCTTCGCCGCATCGAGGTCGCCGTCGATCGCGACCTGAAGCGAGGGCGAGACCTCGAGGTCGGAGCGCTGCCGCCCGCCCTTGGCGAAGCCCGCCTCCAGGTGCTCGCCCCAGGTCTGCTGGAAGGCGTCGACGCTGAAGAAGATCGGGATCCAGCCGTCGGCGATCTCAGCCGCCATCTCGACCGACTTGCGGCCGATCGCGCCGACGAAGACCGGGATCCGGTTGCGCTCGGGGTGGAAGTTGAGCTTCAGCGCCTTTCCCTCGCCGCCGGGCAGCGGCAGCTGGTAGTGGGTGCCCTGGCGATCGAGCGGCCCTTCGCGGGCGACGATCTCGCGCACGACTTCGATGTACTCGCGGGTGCGCCCCCAGGGCTTGGCGTAGGGCACCCCGTACCAGCCTTCGGAGACCTGCGGGCCGGAGGGGCCGAAGCCGAAGAGGAAGCGGCCACCGGAGAGCTTGTCGATCGTCGCGCCGGCCATCGCCGCCGCGGCCGGCGGGCGCGCCGGCACCTGCATGATCGCGGCCCCGAGGTTGATCCTCTCGGTCTGCCCGGCCAGCCAGGCGAGCACGCTGACCACGTCGGAGCCGTAGGACTCCGCCGCCCAGGCCGACTCGTAGCCGGCAGCCTCGGCGGCGCGGACCACCTCGAGGGCGTCCTCGCCCGCCGGGCCGATGCCCCAGTAGCCGAGGTTGAGTCCGAGCTTCAGTGCCATCCGGGGCGGACCCTATTGAATAGGCGCCATGAGCGATGCGGCGATCGAGCGGGGGCTCTCCAGCGCCACGGCGGCGAAGCGGCTGCGTGAGCTCGGCTCCCCCCCGGAGACCTCCTCGCGCTCGGTCTCCAGCATCGTCGCCGGCAACGTCTTCACGCTGTTCAACGCGATCATCGGCGCCTTCTTCGTGCTCGACCTCGGGCTGGGCCTCTACGCCGACTCGCTCTTCGGCGCGATCGCCGTGATCAACAGCTACATCGGGATCCGCCAGGAGCTGAAGGCGAAGCGGACCCTCGACGAGCTGGCGGTGCTGGTGGCGCCGCACGCGAGGGTCGTGCGCGACGGCGCCGTCCAGAGCCTGCTTGCGGAGGAGATCGTCCCCGGCGACGTGGTCCGGGTCGAGCCGGGCGACCAGCTCGTCGCCGACGGCGAGGTGATCCGCTCGCGCGGGATGACGCTCGACGAGTCGCTGCTGACCGGCGAGGCCGACGGCGTTCGCAAGGGACTCGGCGAGCGCGCTCTTTCGGGCTCCTTCTGCATCAGCGGCTCCGGCTACTACGCGGTCGACGCGGTGCGCGAGCAGAGCTACGCGGGCAAGCTGGCCGGTGAGGCCCGCGCCTTCCGCCACCCGCCCTCGCCGCTGCAGCACGAGGTCAACCGGGTGATCGTCGCCTGCGTCTACGCGATGGCGCCGCTGGCGGTCCTGCTGATCCTGACGCTGAAGCTGCGCAACACCGGGATCGAAGAGGCCGCGCAGACCGCGACCGCGGGCCTGGTGACGCTGATCCCGGAGGGCCTGGTGCTGCTGATGAGCGTCACCTTCGCGGTCGCCGCGGTGCGGCTGGCCCGCAAGGGCACGCTGGTGCAGCAGATGAGCGCGACCGAGAGCCTCGCCGCGGTCAACACGATCTGCGTCGACAAGACCGGCACCCTGACCGACGGCGAGCTGCGGCTGCTGGGCGCCGAGGTCGCCGAGGGCCTGGAGCCGGCGGTGGCGCATGCCGCGCTCGGCCGCTTCGCCGCCAGCGCCGGCGACCGCAACCGCACCCTGGAAGCGATCGCCGAGCGGTTCCCCGGCGAGGCGGAGAGAGTCAGCGGCGAAGTGCCGTTCTCCTCGGAGTGGAAGTGGAGCGGGCTGCGGATCGGCTCGACGACGTACGTGCTCGGCGCGCCCGACGTGCTCGGCGCTGCGGGGGCGCTGGCGCTGTCGCCGGGGCTCGCCCGCAAGCTGGAGGAGGAGACGGCCGCCGGCCGCCGGGTCGTCGCCTTCGGCGAATCGAGCGAGCCGCTGCCGGCCGATGCCTCCGAGCGGGCGGCGCCGAGGATTGAGCCGATCGCCCTGGTCGTGCTGGAGGAGACGCTGCGGCCGGACGCGGCCGAAACGGTCGCGGCGATGCGCGAGGAGGACGTCGACCTGAAGCTGATCTCCGGCGACGCGCGGGCGACCGTGACCGCGGTGGCGGCGGCGGTCGGGGTGCCGCCCGAAGCCGGCACGATCGAGGGCGACGAGCTGCCCGAGGATCCGCAGGAGCTCGCTGAGGCGGCACAGCGAAACACCGTCTTCTGCCGGATCAAGCCGGAGCAGAAGAAGGCCCTGGTCGCGGCGCTCGCCGCCTCCGGGCGCTACACCGCGATGATCGGCGACGGGGTCAACGACGTGCCGGCGCTGAAGCAGGCCCGGCTGGCGGTGGCGATGGGCTCGGGCGCGCAGGTGACCAAGGGGGTCGCCGACGTGGTCCTGCTCGAGGACGAGTTCGCGCGCCTGCCGCAGGCGGTCGCCGAGGGTCGCCGCATCGCCCGCAACATCCACCGGCTCGGGCGCCTCTACCTGACCAAGTCGGTCTACGCGGCGGCGCTGATCCTGCTCGTCGCCGTCCCCGGCTTCGCCTTCCCCTTCCTCCCCCGCCACCTCACCCTGGCCGTGTTCCTGACGATCGGGATCCCCTCCTTCGTCCTCGCCCTGGCGCCGTCGGACGGGCCGCTGTACCGGGGCCGGCTGCTGCGCGCGCTCGCCGCCTTCGCGGTGCCGGCGGGCCTGGCGACGGCGCTCGGCTCGATCCTCTCCTTCTTCCTCGTCGACACCGTCTTCGGCGGCAGCCTCGAAGCCGGCCGCACGGCGGCGACGACGACGCTGATCGTGCTCGGCCTCTGCTTCGTCCTGCTGCTGGAGCGCGGCCCCGGGCGCGAGCACATAGCGATCCAGAGCTACATGCTCGCCCTGGTGGCCGGCCTGGGCGCCCTCTTCGCCCTGATCCTCGCCGCCGCCCCGATACGCGACTTCTTCGAGATGGCCCTGCTCGGCGCGACCCAGTGGTTCCTGGCGCTGCTCTCGGCGGCGGCGGGGCTGACGATCGCCAGCCTGCTCTGGCGCCTGCCCCAGATCGAAGCCCTGGAAGCCCCTGGGGCCGATTGACGATCCAGCCTCATCTCGCTCACAACACGTTTACTCCCAGCCGCCGCCGGAAGTAAGAAGATGCCGGGGCATGGACCGCGCCTTTGCCGTCAGCTGGAGGGCGTTCGCCGTCTCCCGCGCCCTGATCTGGGCCTCCGGCATCGCCTCGATCCTCGTCTTCGGCTGGGCCCAGCAACGCGCCGCCCACTTCGACCCCTTCCTCCTCACCCTGCCGCCGGGTCACGATCTCCTCAACCTGCTGATCGCCCCCGCCGCCCGCTTCGACTCGGCCTGGTACCTGGAAATCGCCCACTACGGCTACGACACGCCGGAGCGTGCCGCCTTCTTCCCCCTGCTGCCGCTCCTGATCGCCGGCGGCGGCGCCCTGGTCGGCTCCCAGCTCGCCGCCGGCATCGCCCTCTCCAGCGCCTGCGGCGCCGGGGCGCTCGTCCTCCTGCACCGGCTGACCGCGCTCGAGACCGACCCCGAGGTGGCGCGGGCGACCGTCTGGATCCTCGCCTGCTTCCCCACCGCCCTGGCGCTCTCCGCCGTCTACACCGAGGGCCTCTTCCTGCTGCTGACGCTGGCCGCGATCCTCGCCGGGCGCAAGGGCAACTGGTGGGTGGCCGGCGGGCTGGCGGCGCTCGCCGCCGCCACCCGCAGCGCCGGCGTCCTCCTCCTCCTGCCGCTGCTCGTCCTCTACCTCTACGGGCCGCGCACCGATGCGGCACCGCGGCCTCCCGGGCCGGGCTGGCGCGGCTGGCTGCCGCGCTATCCGCTGCGCCGCGACGCGCTCGGCATCGCCCTGGCGCCGCTGGGCCTGCTCGCCTACCTCGCCTACCTGGGCCTTGCCACCGGCGACCCGGCGGCCGCTTTCACCGCGCAGTCGGAGTGGTCGCGCAGCTTCATCCCGCTCGGCGGGGTCGCCCTCGGCGCGCTCGACGCCTTCAAGGGCCTGGTCGCGCTGCTGCCCGGGCCCGATCCGTTCGGCCCGCGCCAACGACCGTACGCCAACGCGATCGCCGCCCGTGACATCGCCTTCTTCGCCTTCCTGGTCGTCTTCGCCTGGCTGGCGGTGAAGGTGTGGAGACGGCTGCCGGCCCCGTACACGGCCTACACCCTGAGCAGCCTCGCCCTGCCGCTCTCGGTCCCCTCGGCCGGTGGGGCGCTGCTCTCGCTGCCGCGCTTCGGCTTCGTCGTCTTCCCACTCTGGATCGCGCTCGCCCAGTGGGCACTGGAGCGCGGCGTCCTGCGCCGGGTCCTCGCGATCGAGCTGACGCTGCTGGCCGCGTTCACCTGCCTCTTCACCACCTGGATCCTCGCGCCCTAGTGTCCTGAGTCGTTAATTACGTTGCAGTAGCTCGCGGGAGCGTCGAGAATCTCCTCAGCGCTCTTGGTCCAGACGTAGGGCTTTGGGTCCTCGGTCCAGTGCTCGACCCAGTCCTCGATATCGGCGTTCAGCTCGGCGACCGAGCGGTGGGTGCCGCGCCGCAGCTTGCGGGCGGTCAACTCCGCGAACCAGTGCTCGACCAGGTTGATCCAGCTCGCCCCGGTCGGGGTGAAGTGCAGGTGAAAGCGCGGGTGGGCGGCGAGCCAGCGCTTGACGGCCGGGGTCTTATGGGTGGCGTAGTTGTCGAGGATCAGATGCACGTCAAGCTCGGCGGGGACGCTCTTGTCGATCTTCTGAAGGAACTTCATCGGGCTTCGCGCTCAGGCGTGCTTGTAGACCTGCACGCTCGGCACTTGGGCGCAGATCGAGCGAATCTTCAACATGCGGCCAGTCTAGCCAGACGGGAGGCCGGTCCCAGCACCGCTTCTGCCGGGACCGGCTCCGGTAATGAGGCCATCCGTCTAGTTGGACTTGTAGACGTGCAGCATCGGAATCGTGGGGGCCACTTGCCTGATCTCCATCCCTGCTCACCTCCTCTCGCAAAGCCGTCGGGAGTCCAGATCCCCGGCCAAAGGTGAATACTAAGGAAATCCTGAGTATTAGGGGTTAGCTGATAGAAGTAGCGGTTGCTCCGCTTGACGATCCCTTATGCTCCGCGCTGCCTGAATAGCCAATGCACGTCGAGCAAGAGGAGGGTCAGCGGTGTCAAAATCCGCCAGCAAGCAGAAGAAGCGCAGCCTTGAGAAGGCGACGCACTACGCCCTGGGGGCACGGGTGCGGTCGGAAATCCTCACGATCCTCAATGACGGCCCGGCCAGCCACAGCGAACTGGCCAAGCTCGCCGGCTTGAGCGTCGGCAAGATCGGGCACCACATCCAAGAGCTGGTGGAATCAGGCTCGATTGAACTGGCCGACATCGTGCAAGTGCGAAACCAGAACGTGCATATCTACCGCGCTGTCAAACGCGCCTACATCAGCGACGCGGAGGCCGAACAAGCGTCGTCCGAGGAGAACAACGAAGTGGCGGCGTTCATCCTCCAGGGGTTCACTGCCGAGGCGCTCTGCTCACTCTGGGCTGGCAAGCTCGACGCCAATAAGGGGCTGGTCAAGATGAGCTGGGAGTCGCTGAATGTCGATCCCGAGGCGCGGGAGAAGATTCACGAAGAGCAACTCGAATCGTATGAGCGAATCCTGAAACTCGCAGCCAAGGGGGCCGACAATCTGGCGGAGTCCGGCGATACGGGCGTATCACTCATCGTGGGTTCGTTCGGCTTTGCTCGGAGTCGTGAGCCGCGGACACCGTACCCACTAACGGTAAAAACTGACTAGACGGCACAGACGGTTCGAGAAGTAGGTATGGACTAACCAGTTCCTATCTGGCACTGTCTACTACTCAAATTAGATACGTCCTGTTGAGGAGAACCCTGAGCAGGAACAAATCTAGGTTCGCGCCCTGGACGGCAACTAACACTAGTGGCCTTCGTCGTCCGGGGCGCGTTTGAACTATGTCAGCACGTCGCAAAAGACAGCCTTGCCAAACATCCCAGCCCGAGCTGGAAAGAGAGCCGCTGGACTGGAGCATTCTGGCGGGTCGGCTTGTCCACCCCACCAAGGCACTCATCATCGAAGCCATGCGCTGTATCAGCCTTCCGTTGGCCGCGTCAGACCTTGAGAAGGTCTTCGACGACGGGGGGTTGAGTCTGACCGTTATCTCGTATCACGTCCGCACGATGGCCAAGGTGGGCATTCTCAAGCGAATCAAGGTGGAACCGGTGCGTGGGGGCCAGAAGCAGATTTATGTCTTCTCTGAGGAAGTCAGGAAAACTTTGCGGGAGGGATGCCCCAAAGGCTAGGGAGATGTGCGACGACCAAGACGAGAATGCAAGACGGTATCGCGAGGCGTACGCTAGGAGCCACCCCATCCGGGTCAGCATCTTGGAGCTATACGCTCAGGACAAGGGGCGGCCACTGGCGGTCGAGGCTCTATTCGGCGATCTTGCCGACGAGAGCCTGAAGCCCCCTGTGGTGGCCTACCACCTGCGGGTGCTGCGGGAGGCGGGGTTGCTTCCGGAGGTTTGAGGCTAGCGCGAGGGCTGCGGTGGCCGACCAAGCAGATCGAGGACGTGGCGTGCTCCGCACGCGAGCGACCGAGGACGCGGGGGATATACGCCGGTCAGCTATCCGCAGGCGGGAGGACGAACTGGGTGACGATCATGTTGGCGGCGAGGCGCGGCTCGGCGCCCTCGCGCATCCGCTCGATCTTGACCTCGATCACGACTGTGCTCTTGCCGACGTGCAGCGGCCTGGCGACCGCGACGATCTCGTCGCCGAGCAGGGCGGCGGCGAAGACGTTGAGCTTCAGCTCGATCGTGGTGAAGTTGTGGCGGGCCGGGACGTTGCGGAAGGTCGCCCAGGCGGCGACGGTGTCGCCGAGCGCGGTCCAGACGCCGCCGTGGACGTAGCCGCCCGGGTGCAGGTGGCGCTTGTCGACGACGATGCGGCCGCTGGCGAAGGAGTCCTCGATCTCCAGCGGCTCGATGCCGAGGTCGCCGGGGAAGCTCTCCGGCAGGAAGGCACGGACGTGCTCGGGTTCCAGCGCCGAACGGTCGGTCATCAGGCGGCCAGGCTATAGGTGCTGGGGTCCAGGCGCGCGGTGCGGCGACGGTAGGCGCTCCAGGTCCAGGGCCAGTTGCTGGGGTCGTTGCCGTCCTCGTCGACGTACCAGTTGGTGCAGCCGCTGTGCCAGACGCTCTTGGAGAGCGCGGCGCGCAGCTCGCGGTCGAACTCCTCGGCCGCCTCGCGGCGGATCTCGATCCGCCGCGCCGCGGCCCGCTCCATCTCCCGCAGCGCCGCCAGCACGTGGCCGATCCCGCACTCGAGCGTGTTGACGACCGAGCCGGTGCCGCCGTTCGTGTTGGGCCCGTAGAGCAGGAACATGTTGGGAAAGCCGGGAACGCTGAGGCCCAGGTAGGCGCGCGGGACCTTCACCCACTCCTCGCGCAGGGTGCGGCCGCCGCGGCCGGCGATCTCCATCGGGGCGACGAAGTCATGGCTGGCGAAACCGGTGGCGAGGACGAGCACGTCGGCGGAACGCTCGATGCCGGTCGCATCGCGGATGCCGCCCGGCACGATCGTCTCGATCCCCTCGGCGACCAGCTCGACGTTGGGCTGCGTGAGGGTCGGGTACCACTCGTCGGTCAGCATGATCCGCTTGCACCCGATCTCGTCGCTCGGGGTCACCTTGCTGCGCAGGCCGGGATCCGAGATCGCGCTCTCGATCTGGCGCCTGCCGATCGCGCGCAAGACGGGGAGAAGCCAGCGCTGGCGGGTCATCGCCGCCGCGCCGAACTCGTTGAAGGCGAAGACCAGCGCCCGGTCGAGCCGGTGCAGGAGCGGGGAGCGCTTGAAGAGGGCACGCATGCGCGGCGAGTACTCGAAGTCCCCCTTGGGGAAGGTCCAGCCGGGCGAGCGCTGGTAGACGTCGAGCCGGGCGACCTCGGGCTGGATCGCCGGCACGACCTGGATCGCGCTGCAGCCGGTGCCGATCACGGCGACGCGCTTGTCGGCGAGCTCGATGTCGTGGCGCCACTCGGCGGTGTGGAAGGCCGGGCCCCCGAAGCTCTCCAGGCCGGAGAGCGGCGGCACTTTCGGCACCGAGAGCTGCCCGCAGGCGGCGATCAGCACGTCGGCCTCGTGCGGCCCGGCGCTCGTCTCCAACCTCCAGCGGCCGCGCTCCTCGTCCCAGGCCGCGCTCCTCACCTCGGTGCCGGTGCGGACCTTCTCGAGCACGCCGAAGCGGCGGGCAACGCCCTCGACGTAGGCCTGGATCTCCGGCCCGGGCGCGTAGCGCCGCGACCAGCTGTTGGGGGCGAAGGAGAACTCGTAGAGGTGGGAGGGGATGTCGCAGGCGGCGCCCGGGTAGGTGTTCGCCTGCCAGACCCCGCCCACCCGCTCGGCCTTCTCGAAGACCGTGACGTCCTCGCAGCCCTCGCGCTTCAGCATCGCAGCGGCGCCGACGCCGCCGAAGCCGCCGCCGACGATCGCGATCGAGGGCCCGGTCCTACTCAACGCCAAAGCCCCCCAGGCCGAAGTCGCCGAAGGGCTCGTCGCGCTCGCGCACCGCCTCCTTGAAGCCCGCCTCGGCGGCGCGGCGGACGAATGCGTGGCCCTCCTCGGTGTGGCGGGCGATGCCGTCGAAGAAGGTGCCGAGCAGCTGGGTCTGGTGCAGGCCCTGGGCGTAGAGGCTCTGGTTGACCAGCATCTTCATCATCACCAGCTGGTTGAGCGGCATCCGGGCGACGCGCTCCAGCAGCGCCTCGAAGCGCTCGTCCAGCTCGGCGGGGGGCGCAGCCTCCGTCGCCAGCCCCCACTCCGCCGCCTGCTCGCCGGTCAGCGAGTCGCCGGTGAGGAGCAGGCGCTTGGCCCGCATCGGCCCGACCCGGGCGGCCCAGAGCGCCGTCGTCGGCGAGCCCCAGACCCGCGCCGGCGGGTAGCCGATCTTGGCGTCGGTGCCGACAACCAGCAGGTCCGAGCAGAGCGCCATGTCGGTGCCCCCGGCGACGCAGTAGCCGTGCACCTTGCAGAGCACCGGCTTCTCGGAGTGAAAGAGGCTCATGAAGCCGCGCACGTTGCGCCACATGAACTGGAAGTCGGTGACCGGGTCCCAGTTCGACTCGGGCGCGTGGTTGGCGGCGATCACGGCCGGGTCGAGCGGCGACCCGGCCGGCGCCTCCACCCCGCCGAGCTCGCTCATCTCCCCCTCGGCCGAGGCGACGAGGTCATAGCCCCCGCAGAACCCGCTGCCGTTCCCCACCAGGGCAATGACGTGAACGGCGGGATCGAGATTCGCCCGCTCCACGCAAGCCGCGATCTCGGCCGGCATCCGCGGCGTGATCCCGTTCCCCCGCCCAGGCCGATTCAGCGTAATGCGAGCAACCCGGCCCTCGGTCTCGTAGGTCAGTGTTTCCACGGATTCCAACTTACGTCGTCTGACGCGATCTGACCAAGCAGATCAAGGACGCAGGGAGCGAAGCGTGCTTCTGCACGTGAGCGACCGAGGACGCCGATATGCGCCGGTCAGATCGCGTCAGACCCGTTCGACGAGCATTGCCTTGCCTTGTCCCCCCGCGACGCACATGGTCTCGATGCCGACCTGGAGGTCGTCGGTCTCCAGGACGTTGAGCAGGGTGCCCATGATGCGGGCGCCGGTCATGCCGAAGGGGTGGCCGAGGGCGATCGCGCCGCCGTGGGTGTTCAGCTTCTCCAGCGGGATGTCGCACTCGTCCATGATCGGGATCACCTGGGCGGCGAAGGCCTCGTTGAGCTCCACCGTGTCGACGTCGTCGATCGTCATCCCGGCCCGGTCGAGCACCTTCTTGACGGCGCCGATCGGGGCGACGCCCATGTACTCGGGCTCGTTGCCCCAGGTGGCGGCGGTGACGATGCGGGCGCGCGGGGTGAGGCCGAGCTCCTTGGCCCTGGTGTCGCTCATCAGCAGCACCGCGGCGGCGCCGTCGTTGAGCGGGCAGGAGTTGCCGGCGGTGACCCCGCCGCCGCCAAAGGCCTCGGGCAGTTCGGAGAGCTTCTCCAGCGTCGAGGAGGCGCGCGGGCCGTCGTCCTTGGCGACCTCGGTGCCGTCGGGCAGCTTCACCGGGACGATCTCGCGGTCGAAGAAGCCGTCCTCCTGCGACTTCACCGCCAGTTCCTGTGAGCGCTGCGCGAACTTGTCCATGTCGGCCCGGCTGACCTCGTATTTTTCTGCGACGTTGACGGCGGTCTTGCCCATCTCGATGTAGGCGTTGGGCTGGCCGTCGTTGCCCTGGAGGTTGGGGTTCTGGTCGGCGACGCCGGCCGGCTCGGTGCGCTCGTTGTAGCGGCTCACCCACTCGACCCCGGCGGCGATGTAGACGTCGCCCTCGCCGGCCTTGATCGCGTTGCCCGCGTGGCGGATCGCGTCGAGGCTGGATGAGCAGTAGCGCGAGACGGTGACCCCGTTGACCTCCTGCGGCAGCTTCTCGGAGAGCAGCGAGACGATCCGGCCGATGTTGAACGCCTGCAGGCCCTGCGGCATGCCGCAGCCGCAGAAGAGGTCTTCGACCGAGGCGGGGTCGACCTCGGGGTTGCGCTCGAGCAGCTGGTCGACGACGTGGGCCGCCGTCTCGTCGGGGCGCAGTTGGGCCAGTGAGCCCTTGAAGGCACGGCCGATGGGGGTGCGGACGGTGTCGACGATGACTGCCTCGGGCATGCGGGGTTCTCCTTGGGGCTGGGGTCGGAAAGTGCGGGCCGCAGGGTAATCGATCGGCGACCTCCTCTAAGTTAGGGGCGATGTCGCTGGACGGGCTGCGGGCATGGATCGGCGTGGTGGAGCGCAAGCTCACCATGCGCACGCGCGTCTTCCTCGTCCTCGTCGCGATCGCCATCGGCGCCGGCGGCGCCGGCATCTACCTCGCGATCGACGCTCACGACAGCGCGGTGAGCGAGGCCGACCTCCAGGCGGTGCGGGACGAACTGGCAGCGAGCGCGGCCGAGACGGCCGGAGGCGACCTCACCCAGCTCGAAACCGAAGTCGAGTCCCTTCAGGCAGAGGTCGACGCCCTGCAGAGCGAACGGGACGCCGGCCAGAGCGAACAGGGCACCGGCAAGAGCGAGCAGGGCACCGGCGAGAAGGGTGCCGCGAGCGCCCCAGAGGAATCCGCAGGGAACGCCAAGAAGTAGTGCATTTCGTGCGAATTCGCACGAAATCGCCCCTTCGCGTCCCCCCGCTGCGTTACATTCGCCGCAATTCGATCTCGCGCACACCGCGAGCTCTGCCGTCTAGGCAGTGAAAGGAGGGCTCCGATGCCCGAGGGTTACTGCGTCAAGGAGCGCAAGAAGGTCGAGATCAAAGATGCCAAGCAGGTGACGATGAAGAACGGTCGCCCAGCGATCCAAGGCACTTGCCCCGACTGCGGCACCAAGATCTTCAAGATCGGCAAACTCTAGGAGGGACTGGCGAAACCCCCGCCTAGGAAAGCGGCGAAGACTGAGAGCGCTCACGGCCGGGCCCGGCCGGCGGCACGAGCTGGCGAATCTCGGCAAGCAGCCGGGCCGCCAGCTCGGTGGGCTCCTCACCCGGCTGGGCCTGGCCGCCGGCAGGCTCGAAGAAGCGGGTGCTTACCCTCGGGCGCCGGGGGAAGCGCGTGTAACCGGTCGTGCCCTCGATCGCGACGCAGACGAGCTTTGCCTCGGGGACCTCGAGCGCGAGGCGGCCCACCCCGCTGCGCGCCCGCAGGGCCTTGCCGCGTGAGCGGGTCCCCTCCGGGAAGACGCCGATGCAGGCGCCACGGCGCAGTTCCGCGATCGCCCGCGCCAGGGCATCGGCGTCCCCTGCACCCCGCTCGATCGGTATCTGGCCCATGCCGTCGAGGATCGGGCCCAGGCCGCGAACCTTCCAGAGGTCGGATTTCGCCAGCGCCTTGATCTGGCGCCGCCGGATTGCGGCGACGCCAACCGTTACCGGGTCCCAGTGGCTGTCGTGATTGCCGACGACCAGCACCGGCCCGCTCTCGGGCAAGGCGTCGAGCCCCTCGACCCGAAGCCGGCCCCACAGCGCCCCCGGCCGGCACACCGCCATCGCCGTCCTGTACATCGGGCTCGGCTCCCGCAACGGCGGGCCGAGCCCGATGCCCTCGCCTGCTTGCGCCGCCGCCTCCACGGGGGCGGACCGTACTCGATCCCCGCCGCTCTCCGGCAAAGCTCCGCCAAAGTGATCGATGTCACGTAGTCGGAGGGGGCGGCAGTCGAAGGTAAGCGTCTCGCTTCTGCGCACATCCGCGCAACAACCCTCGGCTGTGCCAATCCCAACGATCTAAAGTGTCAACTGTGACGCAGAAGCCACTCGAGCTGATCCTGGCTCGCAACCTGATGTCTGCGCTCTCGACGCCGGCCTTCCTGGTCGACGAGGGTGGCGTCCTCGTCTTCTACAACGAAGCCGCCGGGATGCTGCTCGGCAAGCGCTTCGAGGAGCTGGGGACGGTCGGGCCGCAGGAGTGGGGGTCGCTCTTCGGGCCCTTCGACGAACACGGCAACCCGATCCCCTACGACGAGCTGCCGCTCGTCGTCGCGGTCCGCAACGGCAGGCCCGCACACGCGGTCTTCGAGATCGGCTCCGCCGACGGCGCCCGCCACCGCGTCGAGGCCTCGGCCTTTCCGATCCTCACCGCGCACGGCTCGCAGGGCGCGATCGCGGTGTTCTGGCCCGCTGGCTCGAGCAACGGGGTAGGGCGCTGAGATGAAGGTCAAGCTCTGGGGCACACGCGGGTCGATCCCCACCCCAGGGCCGGAGACGATCCGCTACGGCGGCAACACCTCCTGCGTCGGCGTCACGCTCTCCGACGGTTCGATGCTGGCACTCGACGCCGGCACGGGCATCCGCAGCCTCGGCCTCGGCCTCGCCGCCGAGCCGGCCCGGCTCCACATCCTGCTCACGCACCTCCACCTCGACCACATCCAGGGGCTGGTCTTCTTCGCCCCGGCCTTCCGCGCCCAGACCGAGATCGTCATCTGGGGGCCTGCCTCGCCCGAGGCCTCGCTGCGCGACCGCATCGCCCGCTACATCTCGGCCCCGCTCTCGCCGGTCGAGGTGCGCGAGCTGCCCTGCGACGTCTCCTTCCGGCACTGCCCGGAGGCCGAGTGGGAGATCGGCCCGGCGCGGATCCGTGCCGCCTCCGTCGCCCATCGCGGCCCTACCCTCGGCTACAGGATCGACGACGGCGATTCCTCGCTCGCCTACATCCCAGACCACGAGCCGGCGCTCGGCGCCGACATCGACGCGCTCGAGGAGGACTGGATCTCCGGCCTTGGCCTGGCCCGCAACGCCTCGTTGCTGATCCACGACGGCCAGTACACGGACGCGGAGTACCCGGACCACATCGGCTGGGGGCACTCCTCGCTCACGCACGCGGTCTCCTTCTCTCGCCGTGCGGGCGCCGATCGCACCCTCCTCTTCCACCACGACCCGATGCACTCCGACGCGCAGCTCGACGCACTGAGCCGGGCCGCCGCGGAGCGCTGGGCGGAGATCGGCGGCACCGAGGACGGAATGGGCCTTGCGGCCGAGGGTGCGGAGCACCAGCTGGCAGCGCGGGCGGGCAGCGCCGCTTCTGCAACCTGAGTGCCAGAAACAACCGAGTTGCGAAGCCGCGCTACCCTGCGACGCGATGTCGTCGAGCCCGGGAATCGACGCGGCGGTCGAAAGATCCGACCTGGTCAGGGACGCGCTGGAGCTCGCGCGGCAGGCGCACGCGGGGCAGCTCCGCCGCGGCAGCGACGGCCGTCCCTACATAGAGCACCCGGTCGCAGTCGCCGAACTGCTGCTCGAGCACCGCTACCGGGACGAGGTGGTGGCTGCGGCGCTGCTCCACGACGTGGTCGAGAAGAGCGAGACGGACGCAGCGGAGGTGCGGGAGCGCTTCGGCGACGCGGTCGGAGACCTGGTCGAGGCGCTGACCGAAGACGAGACCATCCCCGCCTACGAGGACCGCAAGGAGGAGCACCGCTGGCGCGTGGCCAAAACGGGCCCGGAGGCGCTGGCGATCTTCGCCGCCGACAAACTGACCAACGTGATGATGCTGCGCGAGGCCTACGCGCTGATCGCCGAGAACGTAAGCGAAGAACTCGCCGTCTCGCTTGACCTGAAGATCTACGTTTGGGAGTTCGACCTCGAAATGCTCTTCGACGAGGCGCCCGACATGAAGCTCACCGAACAGCTCGCCGACGAGATGGTCGGCCTCTGGGGCGATCGCTTCAGGGCCGTTCGCTCCTCGTCAGACTGAGCCGCGCCAAGGGCAAGCGCGTAGGATCGGCCGTCGCATGGGACGGCTGGCGGTGATTCTGGGCAGCAACGGGCTCGGGCCGGCAGGGGAGGACGTGGCGGCCACCGCGGCCGGGCACGGCGCCCAAGTGCTGCAGCGCCACGACGGCCGCGGCGCCTACACGCTTCCCCACCGCATCGATCACATCGCCAACTTCCGCTCCCTCGTCGACCGGGGCTGCGACCGGGTGCTGGCGATCGGCTCGGTCGGCTCCCTGCACGCGGAGCTGCCGGTCGGGAGCTTCGTCTGCCCCGACGACTTCATCGCGCTGCAGCTCGGGCTGAGCGCGATCGAGGACGTGCGGGCGCACCGGCCGCCCGGCTTCGACCGCGGGTGGCGCGAGCGTGTCCTCTCGGCCTGGCGGGACGCAGGCGCGGGCGATCTGCGCGACGGCGGCGTCTACTGGCAGGCGATAGGCCCGCGCTTCGAGACGCCGGCCGAGATCCAGCTGATCGCCGCGCACGCCGACCTGGTCGGGATGACGATCGCCTCGGAGTGCGTGGTGGCCGGCGAGCTCGGGCTTGCCTATGCGGCCGTCTGCATCGTCGACAACCTCGCCAACGGCGTCGGGCCCGACGAGCTCAGCGTCGAGGAGATGGAACGCCACCGCGGCGCAAATGTCGCCCGGCTCGGCGACGCGATCGACGCGACGCTGCCCCGCCTGGCCGATGGCTGAAGCGCCGCCGCTGGCCGTGACCGGCGCCGTCCTGGGCAGCCTCGACGAGCTGGCCGGGTTCGGCCGCCACATCGCCGCCGCGCTGGCCCCGCACGCGATCTACACCGTCAGCGAAGAGCTGCTGCGCTGGACCGCGGAAGGCCCCGGCGCCTTGGAATCGCCTGACTCCATATACCCCCTGGGGGTATTTGATACGGTTGCCGCATGGGTGACGCCCTGAGCACGATCGCCGAGGGCCTCCAGCAATCCCTGCTGATGGCCTACGAGGTCTGGTGGGCCCTGGTCCTCGGCTTCGCGATCTCCGCCGTGGTCCAGGCCTGGGTGCCGCGCGAGCGAATCCAGGCGACCCTGTCGGGAGGGGGCGTCCGACCCGTCGCATGGGCAACCGGACTGGGTGCTGCCTCCTCGTCCTGCTCCTACGCGGCGATCGCGATCGCCAAGAGCCTCTTCCAAAAGGGGGCTTCCGCCGCCTCCGCACTGGCCTTCCAGTTCGCCTCGACCAACCTGGTCTGGGAGCTGGGGCTGGTGCTCTGGGTGCTGCTCGGCTGGCAGTTCACCCTGGCCGAGTACGTCGGCGGCATCGTGATGATCGTCCTGATGTCGGTGATGCTGCGGGCATTCGTCTCACCGCGGCTGGAGGAGCAGGCGCGCCGCCACGCCCAGGAGGCGGATGCGGGACACGAGCACGACCACGGCCATGCCGGGGAGGAGATGCCAGGCCTGCGCGAGCGCCTCTTCTCGGCCTCGAGCTGGACCGCCGTCTCCCACAACTTCGTCGGCGACTGGCAGATGCTCTGGAAGGAGATCGGCGTCGGCTTCCTGCTCGCCGGCTTCGTCGGCCTGCTCGGCGACGACTTCTTCAACAGCCTCTTCGTCACCGACGCCCCCAGCTGGGTGGTCACGATCGAGAACGTGATCGTCGGCCCGCTGATCGCCGTGCTCAGCTTCGTCTGCTCGATCGGCAACATCCCCCTCGCCGCCGTCCTCTGGTCGGGCGGGATCAGCTTCGCCGGGGTGATGGCCTTCATCTTCGCCGACCTGATCGTGCTGCCGATCGTCGCGATCTACCGCAAGTACTACGGCTGGGCCTTCACCCTGCGGATCGTCGCCCTGATGCTGGTGACGATGATCCTCGCCGCGCTCGCCGTCGACGGCCTCTTCAGCGCCGCCGGGCTGGTCCCGGAGACCCGGCCCAGCCGCGAGGAGATCTTCGGCTCGGTCGAGCTGAACTACAAGCTGGTGCTCAACGCCTTGGCCCTGGCCGTCTTCGCGGCGCTGTTCTGGCTCTCCAGACGCAACGGTGGGCGGGACAGCGCGACGTGCCCCGCCCATGCCGCGGAGAGCCCGGCCGAGGCGGCGAGCAAAAGCGCCACCCGCGGGTCGTAGGCCTCCGAGAGCCAGCCGACGAGCGGCGCGCCGATAGGAGTCGAGCCGAGGAAGACGACCGAGTAGAGCGCCATCACGCGGCCGCGCATCTGCGGCTCGACGAAGAGCTGCAGCGAAGAGTTGATCGCGGCGGCGAAGGTGACGGCGGAGGCGCCGAGCAGCGCCAGCACCGGTATCTCCAGGGCCAGGCTCGGCATCAGCGCGGCCAGCAGTGCCGCCAGGCCGAAGGTGAGGGCGGCGCCGACGATCAGGCGCCGGTCGGCACGGCCGCGAGCGCCGGTGAGCAGGGCGCCGAGGACCGAGCCGGCCCCCATCGCCGAGACCAGCGCCGCGTAGGCGCTGGGCCCGCCCTCGAAGCTGAAGCGGGCGAGCAGCGGCAGGATGACCTGGAAGTTGAGGCCGAACGTGCCGACGATGGCCATCAGGCCCAGCGGCACCGCCAGCTCGGGCGTGCGGCGCACGTAGCGCAGGCCGTCGCGAACGGCGCCGGGCTCGCGGGCGAGGCGAGGGGGCGCGTCGAGCTCGGCCGGGTCCATCCGCCAGAGCGCGAAGATCATCGCCGAGAAGGTGAGGGCGTTGAGGGCGAAGCAGGGCTCGACGCCGACGGTGACGATCAGCAGGCCCGCCAGGGTCGGGCCGACGAGCCGGGCCGAGTGGATCAGCACGCTGTTGAGGCCGACCGCGTTGACGACCCGGTCGGGGCCGACCATCTCGATCGCGAAGCTCTGCCTGGTCGGGTTGTCGACGGCGTTGACCGTGCCGCGGAGGAAGACGAGGACGAAGACCATCCAGGGAGCGACGACGCCGCCCAGCGAGACCGCCAGCAGGATCAGCGCCGGCACGGCCATCAGCGCCTGGGTCACCATCAGCAGGCTGCGCTTCGGGAAGCGGTCGGCGAACACGCCGCCCCAGGCGCCGAAGAGCAGGATCGGGAGGAACTGCAGGGCCGTCGTCATCCCGACCGCGAGGCCGCTGCCGGTCAGCGAGAGGATCAGCCAGACCTCGGCGACCATCTGCATCCAGTTCCCCGACAGCGAGACGATCTGCCCGGCGAAGTAGCGGCGGTAGTTGGGGACGGCGAGGGAGTCGAAGCTGCGCCTGACGGCGGCGCTGAAGACATCGGGTTCGCGCCAAGATCGACGCGGACCCGAGCCCCCGGAAGCCACCGCATCGATCTTGGCGCTCACTGCCTCTCTCCTTCGAAGATCTGCTCCAAAAGCTCCGCGGCGCGGTCGAGAGCATCGACGTCGGCGGGCGGAAGGTCGCGCATGCGCCGGGCCAGGTAGGCGTTCTTGCGGCCGCGCAGCCGCCGCAGCCGCTCGCGGCCGGCAGCGTTGACGCTTACCAGCGAGCTGCGGCCGTCGGCGGGATCGGGTGCGCGGTCGACCAATCCCGCCTCAAGCAGCACGCGCAGGATCCGCGTCGCCGTCGGCCGCTTGACCCGCTCGACCTGCGCCAGCTCGCTCGGGGTGAGCGGCCCGTGCCGCTCGACCGTCGCCAGCGCCGACCCCGCGGTCGGGGTCAGCTCCGTCCCCTCCCCCGCCGCCTCCTGGCGCAGCCGCCGCGCCGTCCGCACGATCGCCATCCGCAGCCGCGCGGCGGAATCGGTGAGCTGCGTGTCGGAGGTCGTGGCGTTCATTGATTAGCCTCGGTAATTAGTTTAGCAAACCACTTCCCCGCTGACTTCGTCTTTAGTGGCCATAGAGCGCTACAAAAGACGAAGTCAGCGGAAGGGGGCCTACGATTCGGGCGTGGCGGAATCGGCGCGAGAGGCGATCGCAGAGCAGCTGCGCTGGCAGGCCGAGGCCTGCCGGATGATCGGGTCGCCCCTCTACACGGCGCTGCTGGAACGGGCGGCGGAGGACGTCGAGGCGTGCGGACCGGTCTGGGAGGTCCTGCGCGGACACGAGAACGACCCGCGGTTCTCGGTGCTCGGGCTGCGGCTGCTGGGGACGGTGAACCGAATGGTCATCGACGGTCGCGAGCCGGAGCTCGCTGCCGCCTACGAGGCCCGCGACCCCTCGCGCGCTTGGGAGCTGCTCCGCGAGGCGATCGAGCGCAACGCCGCGGAGCTGCGCCCGCTCGTCGACCTCCCGGTGCAGACGAACGAGGTCGGCCGCTGCAACGCCCTCCTCTTCGGGTTCCTGACCGTCGCCGCCGAGACGGAAATGCCGCTGCGCCTGCTCGAGGTCGGCGCGAGCGCCGGGCTCAACCTGCGCTGGGACCGCTTCGCCTACAGGGCGGACGGGTTCTCCTGGGGCCCGGCCGACTCTCCCCTGCAACTCGGGTTCAAGCTCGAAAGGACAGTGCCGGAGCTGCCGGCAGCGGTCGAGGTCGCCGAGCGCCGCGGTTGCGACGCCAACCCGGTTGACGCCTCCACCCCGGAGGGACGGCTGACCCTGCTCTCCTACGTCTGGCCCGACCAGCCCGAGCGGATCGCCCGCATGAAAGCGGCCCTGACGGTGGCTGAGAAGGTTCCGGTCACGGTCGAGCGCGAGACCGCCGCCGCTTGGACCGAGCGGACGCTCGCGAAGCCCGCCCCCGGCCGGGCCACAGTGCTCTACCACTCGATCGTCAGCCAGTACCTGAGCGACGAGGAGCGCGAGGCCTTCTTCGGGCACATCGAGGCCGCCGGGGAGAGAGCGAGCGACGACGCCCCCCTCACCTGGCTGCGGATGGAGCCCGCCGACGACCGCGCCGACCTCGAGCTGACGCTCTGGCCCGGAGGCGAGACTCGCCGGCTCGCCCGGGTCGGCTACCACGGCAGCCCGGTCGAGCTGCTTTGACTCTGAGTTATGAACCTGTCACATCACTGTGTCAATTGAGCAACAGCCGCGAGAGGGGAGATTTTCGCGGCTAGCATCGCCGTCAGGAGGGTTGAAGGGGACAGGCGTGCCCCAGGCGGCCGATACCCGCCATGTCCGAGCCACCACTTGGATCCGGTTCGAGTCCGGCGCCCTCCGCAACAGACCGCCGGAACGCTCGAGTCTGGCGCGGCACCCCTGGTAGCCTTCGGGTGGGTATCGGCCGCGTGCGGGGTGGTTCCCCGCTTCAACCAGACTCGACCCGCTCCGGCGGGTCTTGTCGTTTCTGGACCTGTGAGTAGGCACCGAGCGGGGCGCGTCGAATCAGACGCGGATGGGGCCTGAGACAGAGACGCAGCCGGTCCGCTACGCACCGGGGATGGACGCGCGCAGCACGCGGGTCGCCGAACGGCTGAACGCGCCGATGATGGTCGCGGCTGCGCTGACGCTGCCGATGGTGGCGATCACCGAGTCCAAGCCGGGCGGGGCGCTGGAGGACGTGGCGATCGTGCTCAACTGGGTCACCTGGATCGCCTTCGCGATCGAGCTGGTGGTGATGCTGGCGGTAGTGCCGAACCGGCGCCTCTGGCTGAGGCACCATCCGCTCGACCTCGTCATCGTCTTCCTCACGCCGCCGGTCCTGCCGGCCGGCCTGCAGGGGCTGCGGGTGCTGCGGCTGCTGCGGCTCTTGCGCCTGCTGCGCCTGGCACAGCTCTCGCGCGAGGTCTTCTCGCTGGAGGGGCTGCGCTACGCGATGCTGCTCTCGGTGCTGACCGCCGTGGGCGGCGGCGCCCTCTTCGTCGCCTTCGAGAAGCACGCCCAGCACCTCGACGCCTGGGACGGGATCTACTGGTCGGTGACGACGATGACCACGCTCGGCTCCAACATCTACCCGACGACGACCGGCGGCGAGGTCGTCTCGGTGACGATCCTGATCATCGGCATCGGCTTCGTCGCCCTGCTCACCGGCGCCTTCGCCCAGCGCTTCCTCAGCCCCGAAATCGCCGAGATCGAGCAAGAGTTGGAGAGTGAGCAAATCTCAGCAGAGGAGCTAGCCCTGCGCGAGCTGCGCAATGTCCAGGAACAGCTGCAAGCGCTCTCGCTCGCGGTAGAGCGCCTGGCGACCGAACGCACCCAGAATCCATCCCGGTAGGGGTGGAGCGTCTTGTACTTTTTCGCGAGCGCTCGCTCGATGCGCCCAGCAATCCAGCGATCCACGAAAAAGTTAAGCGGAACCCCTACCGGGATGGATTCTGAGCCGGCCCACCGTCAGCCTTCGGCATCGGCCCGCGCGGCGACCTTCGCCTCCAGCTCCCTCATCACGTCCGGGTCGCGCAGGGTGGTGACGTCACCGAGCGCCCGGCCCTCGGCGATGTCGCGCAGGAGGCGGCGCATAATCTTGCCGGAGCGGGTCTTCGGCAGGTCGCCGGACCAGATCACCCGCTTCGGGCGGGCCAGCTTGCCGATCCGGCCGGCGACGTGGTCGCGCAGCTCGGCGACCATCGCCTCGCCGCCCTCGTGGTCGCCCTCGAGGGTGACGAAGGCGCAGATCGCCTGGCCGGTGTCCTCGTCGGACTGGCCGATCACGGCCGCCTCGGCGACCTTCGGGTGGGAGACGATCGCCGACTCGACCTCGGCCGTGGACAGCCGGTGGCCGGAGACGTTGATCACGTCGTCGATCCGCCCCAGCACCCAGAAGCAGCCGTCGGCGTCGCGCCGCGCCGCGTCCCCGACCAGATAGGTCTCCCTGCCGAAGCGCGAGAAGTAGGTCTCGACGAAGCGCTCCTCCTCGCGGTAGAGGGTGCGCAGCATCCCCGGCCAGGGCCGGCGCAGGACCAGCAGCCCCTCGCGCTCCTCCACCGGGTTGCCCTCATCGTCGAAGACGGCGGCGTCGACTCCCGGCAGCGGCAGGGTCGCCGACCCCGGCTTGGTCGCGGTGATCCCCGGCAGCGGCGAGATCATGATCTGGCCGGTCTCGGTCTGCCACCAGGTGTCGACGATCGGGCACCGTTCGCCGCCGATCGCCTTGTGGTACCAGAGCCACGCCTTCGGGTTGATCGGCTCGCCGACGCTGCCCAGCAGCCGCAGCGAGGAGAGGTCGTGGCTTTCGGGATGCTCCGCGCCCCACTTCATGCAGGCGCGGATCGCGGTCGGGGCCGTGTAGAGGATCGTCACACCGCAGCGCTCGACGATGTCCCACCAGACGTCCTTGGCCGGGTAGTCGGGCGCGCCCTCGAACATCACGCTGGTGGCGCCGTTGGCGAGCGGGCCGTAGACGATGTAGGAGTGGCCGGTGATCCAGCCGACGTCGGCCGCGCACCAGTAGACGTCCTCCTCGGGCCGCAGGTCGAAGACGTAGCGGTGGGTGTAGGCGGCGCCGGTCAGGTAGCCGCCGGTCGTGTGCAGGATCCCCTTCGGCTTCGCGGTCGAGCCGGAGGTGTAGAGGATGAAGAGCGGGTCCTCGGCGCCCATCGGCTCCGGCGGGCACTCGGGGGCGGCCGTCTCGCAGGCCTGCTCGAACCAGACGTCGCGCCCCTCCTGCATCTCGCAATCGACCCCGGTGTGGCGGACGACGAAGATCGTCTCGACCGACTCGACCGCACCGATGGCCCCGTCGACCTGCGCCTTGACCGGCGCGGTCTTGCCCTTGCGCCGGGCCCCGTCGACCGTGACCAGGGCCTTGGCGCGGGAGAACTCCATCCGCTCCCGCACCGCCTCGGCCGAGAAGCCGCCGAAGACGACGTTGTGGATCGCCCCGATCCGGGCGCAGGCCAGCATCGCGACGACGACCTGGGGGATCATCGGCAGGTAGATGCCGACCACGTCGCCCTTGCCGATGCCGCGGTCGCGCAGGGCGTTGGCGAAGCGCTGGACGTCGGCGAGCAGGCCGGCGTAGGTGATCTCGCGCGCCTCCCCCTCCTCGCCGCGCCAGCGGTAGGCGACGCGGCCGCCGATCCCGGCCTCGACGTGGCGGTCGAGGCAGTTCGCCGAGGCGTTGATCCTGCCGTCGGCGAACCACTTGAAGAAGGGCGGGTTGGACTCGTCGAGGCCCCGGGTCGGCTCCCGCTCCCAATCGAGCAGCTCGGTCGCCTGCCGCAGCCACCAGGCCTCGGGGTCCGCAGCCGCCTCCTCGTAGACGGCGGGGTCGCTCCACAGCGCCCGCTCGCGGAACTCGGCCGGGGGCTCAAACCGCTCCACCTCCAGCAGCGCGCTCAGCTCCTGCTCCAGGTTCGTGTTTGCCTCGGTTGCCATCGGACTCCCTTCCTCGCCGCTACCCTGGGGGCGAACGGTACCCGTTCCGAAACCGCCCGACCGAATGCTCTTCCGCCAGATCATCCACGAGGACCTCGGCTGCGCCTCCTATCTCGTCGGCGACACCGCCTCGGGAGTCGCCGCGGTGGTCGACCCGCAGTGGGACATCGACCCCTACCTGCACCTGGCGCGCCTGCACGGGGTGCGGATCGAGCACGTGCTCGAGACCCACAACCACGCCGACCACGTCTCCGGCCACGGCCGGCTCGCCCGCGCGACCGGCGCGACGATCCACGCCCACGAGCTGGCCGGGGCCGAGTACCCGCACGAGGCGTTCGCCGACGGCTGGGTGCTGAAGCTGGGCGAGGGAGCGAGCGTCGAGGCGATCCACACGCCCGGCCACCGCCCCGAGCACACCTCCTTCCTGCTGCGCGACGCGGCGCGCGGCGACGACCCCTGGGCCGTGCTGAGCGGCGACTCGCTCTTCGTCGGCGACGTCGCCCGCCCCGACCTCGCGGTCGAGCCGCGCGAGGGCGCCGCAGACATCTTCCGCTCCCTGCACGAGAGGCTGCTGGCGCTGCCCGAGGAGACCGAGGTCTGGCCGGGGCACCTGGGCGGCTCTCTCTGCGGCAGCTCCGGGATCGACCTGAAGACCTCCTCGACGATCGGGTTCGAGCGCCGCCACAACCGGGCGCTCGCATTCGAGAGCGAGGCCGAGTTCGTCGAGGACGCGGTCTCGACGATCGGCAGCAAGCCGCCCAACGTCGCTCACATCGTCTCGCTCAACCGCGGCCCGCTGGTCGAGTCGATCGGCGCCCCGACCCGGCTCACCCCGCACGGCTTCGAGGCCGCGATCGCCGCCGGGGCGCTGGCGATCGACTCGCGCACCAACGAGCAGTTCGACGAGGCGCACATCCCCGGCTCGATCAGCGCCTCCGCCTACGACACCGGCTTCGCCACCAAGGTCGCCGAGATGGTCCCGGTCGACGCCGAGCTGCTGATCGTCGCCGCCTCCGACGGCAACGAGCTGGAGGCGGCCGAGCTGCTGGCCGCGGTCGGCCTGCCGGTGCGCGGCTTCCTCGGCGGCGGCATGACCGCCTGGCGCGCCGAGGACCGCCCGGTGGCGCGGATCGAGGCGATCGACCTGGCGGAGCTGGCCCGCCGCCTCAACGGCGACTCGGGCCCGCAGGTCCTCGACGTCCGCGGCGAGGCCGAGTACCTCGAGGGCCACGTCCCCGGCTCGATCCACATCCCCTTCGCCCAGCTCCGCGACCGGCTCGACGAGCTCCCCCGCGACCGCCCGATCGCGACGATCTGCAAGGCCGGCAAGCGCAGCGGCCTGGCTGCATCCATCCTGCAACGTGAAGGATTCGAGGGCGTGATTCACGTCAGCCGCGGTAATGCGGCGCTGTGGGATGGGGTCTATCCCGGCAGGGGTTCCGCTTAACTTTTTCGAGAAGCGGCGATTGCTGGCGCCCGGTCGAGCGCTCGCGAAAAAGTACAAGACGCTCCACCCCTACCGGGATAGACCCCATTTGGAGCGACACCTACTCCGAGGCTGCCCTAAGACAAGTTCTATGCTCAGAACCCGGGCGGGTGGCGCGCGATGAAGCCTTCGGTGGAGCTGACCGGGGAGGGGTGCCAGCGGGGGCCGGCGCCGCCGGAGGTGTCGAAGGCGAGGCCGGCGACGATCATCCAGGCGTGGCCGGCATTGGCGTAGACGGTGATCCAGCGGCCGGGGCCGGGTTCGCCCCAGGTCGAGAGGCCGGTCGAGTCGAGCGGGCTGGAGAGGAAGCCGCCGCCGTGGAGTGCGAAGCTGACCGAGCCGGAGCAGTCGTAGCCCGAGGATTCGAAGGAGCCGTGGCCGCCGCCCCAGATGTACGGGGTGGTCGCGATCGAGTTGGCGGCTTCGATCGCCGCCGCGACCGCCGCCGGGGCCGCGCTGGGAACGCTGGCCTGGCTTTCGGAGATGTAGTTGGCGCTCTCTCCCGGGGTCAGCGGCGCCGGCGTGCCGGTCGGCACCGGCGCACCGCTGGCGGCGAGCTGTTCGGAGATCGCGGAGAGGTTGTCGCTCAGCGCGGCTTCGCGCGACTCCAGCGATTCGAGCGCCGCCTGGCGCTCAGCCTGGGCCGACTTGAGCTCGGCGAAGCGAGCCTCGGCCTGCTGGCGCGCGTCGGCGGCTTCGCGCTCCTTGACGGCGATCTCGTCGCGCGCCGCCTTGATCTGCAGCCGGACTGCGGTCATCCGCTTCACCGCGGCGCGGGCCTGGTCGCGCAGCGACTTGACCCGGGCGGCGACCGAGTCGTCGTATTCCTGGATCTGGTTGAGGTAGTCGGCGCGGGTGGTGACCTCCGACCAGCTCGCCGAGTCGAGGACCACGTTGACCATGTCCGGGCTGCCCGACTCGTAGATCGCGACGAGGCGCTCGCGCAGCACGTCGAGGGCCCGGCGCAGGCGGGCTCGCACCCGGGCCAGGTGGCGCCTGTCGGCCTCGAGCTTCGCCGTCGCCCGCTCCAGCTCCTCCTGCTTGGCCGCGAGCTCCGCCTCGACCGCGGCCTGGCGCTGGCGCAACGCCGAGACTTCGCCGATCATCGAGTCGATCGCCCGGTTCTGCTCGGCGATCGTCGCGGCGACGGCGCTCTGGCTCTCGCGCACGTCGCTCAGCTTGCCCTGGGTCTCGTGCAGCTTCTCTTCGAGCGTCTCGGCCGGTGCCGGGGCCGCCGCGCAGAGCAGGGCGAAGAGCAGCGCCGCGGGCAGCAGCAGCCGCCATGAGTTGCCGCGAAGGGGAACGCGCATCGGCGGCGCACGGTAGCGAAGTCGCCGAAAAATTGTTAGGAGTTGCTAATAACCTGCAACTTCGGTTGCAGGATTCAGGCCCTTGCAGGAGAAACCGCCCCGGCCCCGACCAGCCCCATCCGCTGACTTCGCCTTTTTCAGTGCCATAGCCCCGGAAAAGGCGAAGTCAGCGGAGGCGGGAAGTATGGTGGCGCCGCCTTGGCAAACGTTCTCGTCCTCGCACTCGGCGCGGCCATCTCCCCCACGATCCTCGCGGTCGTGATCGTCGTCCTGCACCGCCCGCGGCCGCAGCGCCTGCTGGCCGCCTACCTGCTCGGGGGGATGCTGACCAGCGTCGCGGTGGGCATCGCGATCGTCACCTCGCTCAACGGGCTCGATGCCGTCTCCGAATCCAGCGCCACCGACCCGATCGTCGACTTCACGGTCGGGATCCTCTCGCTGATCGTCGCCTTCGTGCTGGCCACCGACCGGGATGCGCGCCTCTCGGCGCGGCGCCGGGAGAAGAAGGCCGCCAAGCCCGCCCGCGACCCGTGGTCGGAGCGGGTGCTGAGCCGCGGCACGGCGCCGATCGCGTTCGCCGTCGGCGTCGCGCTCAACCTGCCGGGGGCCTTCTACCTGGTGGCGCTGAAGGACATCGCCCAGGCCGAGAACGGCTTCGGCAGCCAGCTGGCCGCGATCCTCGTCTTCAACCTGGTGATGTTCATCCTCGCCGAGGTGCCGCTGCTCGGCTACTCGTTCGCCCCCGAGGCGACCCAGGCCCGGGTCGAGCAGCTGAACGAGTGGATGGCCCGCAACGCGCGCCAGATAGTGATCGTCGTCGCGACGACGATAGGCCTCTACCTGGTCGCGCGCGGGATCGTTGGCGTCGGCTGACCAAGCCGACGCCAACGACACAGCTAACCCAGCAGCTTCGCCTTGGCCTTCTCGAACTCCTCGGCCGAGATCGCGCCCTTCTCCTTGAGGTCGTTGAGCTTGTGCAGCTCGTCCGCGGGCGAGGAGTGGGCCTGTTCGCGGATGTAGGCGTCCATGTGTTCCTTGGCCTCGGCCTGAGCCTTGATCGTCCGTTCGCGCATTCCGCTGCCGCGGGCGATCAGGTAGATCAGCGCCGTGAGGAAGGGGATGAAGACCAGGAACAGGACCCACACCGCCTTGGCCCAGCCGGACAGCTCGTGGTCGCGGAAGAGGTCGGTGAGGATGGTGATCAGGATCCAGATCCAGATCACGAAGAAGAAGATCTCGAAGGCGAGAAGCAGGGCTTCGCCCAGGTTGATGTCGGCGAGAGGCAAGGGGTGGTCCTTTCAGTCGAGGGTTTTCGCTGCTCTCACGCTACCTCAGCAACCGCCGCGCGAAAAGCACGGCGGCAACCGCGGTCGCGAGGTTGAGGCTGGAGACTCCCTCGCGCATCGGGATCGCCAGCCGGGCGTCGGCGCGGTCGAGCAGCTCGGCGCTGAGGCCGTAGCGCTCGGTGCCGAAGGCGAGGACGGAGCGCGGCGAGAGGTCGCGCAGGTCCGTGTCCTCGCCGCCGGGGTCGATCGCGACGAGCGGGCGCTCCCCCTCGGGCAGCCCCGCGACGGCGGTCACCGGCAGGGCGAAGTGCAGCCCGGCCGCGCCGCGCAGCGCCTCGGGGTGCCAGGGGTCGTTGCCGCCGGTGGTGAGCACCGCCGCAGCGTCGGCCGCGGCGGCGACGCGCACGCAGGCCCCCATGTTGCCCATCGTGCGCGGGTCCTCGAGCAGGACCACCGGGGCGGGCCTCTCGTCGGCCAGGACCGCGGCGACGTCGACCGGCGGGCGCCGGGCGATCGCCACCGCACCGGTCCGCGGCGCGTGCGGGACCATCCGCTCGAGCTCCTCGGCCCCGACCGGCACGACGCGCCCGGCCAGCGAGCCGGCCAGGTCGGGGGCCAGCCCGGCCGCGAGCCGCTCCAGCTCCTCGGGCTCGGAGGCGACCGCCTCGACGATCTCGGCGCCGAAGCGCAAGGCGTGCTTGAGCGCGTGGAAGCCCTCGAGAACCGCCAGCCCGCGATCGCGGCGGGCGGCTCGGAAACGCTGCACGAGGGCCTCGCTCACCGCCTAATCATGACCCGAATCAGGAGATCGACGGCGAGCCGACGACGGGCGCGTGGTCGCCTTCGTCGGAGATCGAGTCGAGGAAGGAGGTCAGGTAGCGACCGATCACCTTGCCGTTCTGCTCGGGCCACTGCGGCTGCTCGCTGAGGCTGGACGTCTCGCCATGGCCCCCGGTCGGCCGCCCGTAGAGGTAGCGCGGCTCCCGGCCCGTCCAGAGGACGCCGCGCAGGACCGGGTCGAACGGCTCGGGATCGACGTCGGCCCCCGATTCGCAGGCGATCAGGCTGGCGGCGGCGTCGGCCTGCTGGGTCGCGATCCCTCCCTGCTTGATCGGGAAGGCGGTGACGTCGCCGGCGGCGAAGACGCGCTCGACCCCGATCGCCCGGCCGTGCTCGTCGACCCCGACGAAGCCGTCGGGGTCGTGGGGAACCCCGACGACCCGCCGGCCCTCCAAGCGCGGCAGGCTGACGACGGCGTCGGCCTCGACCTCCTCGCCTGGCGCGATCCGCAGCCGCCCGCCCTCGAAGGCGATCGGGTGGGCGCGGGAGACGACCTCGATCCCGCGTTCCTCGAGCAGGCTGCCCATCTGCTCGCCGGCACGGCGGCCGAAGAGCTCCAGCGGGGCGTCCTCCGGGGTGACGACAGTGAGGCGGGTCCTGCCGGCGCCCGCCCTCTCCAGCTCGCTGGCGGCGAACAGCGCCAGCTCGTAGAGCGGCAGCGCCCAGCTGCGCCCGCCGGGCATCGTGAAGGCGAGGCTGCGCAGCCGGCCGGCGCGCAGGTCGGCGACGACCTCCCCGACATGGCCTTCGTCGGCGACTCCCCAGAAGGTGACGGCTCCCGGGACGGCCCAGAGCATCCGCACGCCGGTTGCGAGAAGCAGGTAGTCGAAGGGAAGCCGAGCTCCATCGCGGGTTGTCGCGAGCCTCTGCCCGGGATCGACCGAGACGATCCCGTCGGCCTGGAAGGAGGCGCCGCAGCGCGCGGCCAGCGCCTCCATGTCGTAGCGGAAGACCCGCGCCGCCCCGTAGGGCTCGCCGACCGCGAACGGGCGGAAGGCGAACTCGCGGCGCGGGTCGCGCATCTCCACCTCGACCAGCTCACCGGCGAGATCGCGCAGGGCCAGCGCGGCCTCGACGCCGGCGATGCCGGCTCCGGCGATCAGCACTCGTGCCCTCTCGCCTCCGCGTTCACCTTGGACCGTCATGGCACGACCCTACGTGCGGACACACCCGAGTCCATCCGCAGGAACCCGCCGACTCGACTGCGGATTTCCCGTGGCCGGCTCGGCATCGGGGACGCCCCCAGAGCGGGACGACGTGTGCGTCATGCCGCGGCGTTGTGGGACTCCCCGAGGGCAGAGATCACCTCGTCGTCGGACACCTGCGAGAAATCCCGGTACCACTGGCCCACCCCGTAGAGCAGCGGCGGTTCGATCAGGCAGACGACCTCGTCGGCCTCCTCGCGCAGGCGCGCGGCCGAGTCGGGCGCGCAGACGGGCACGGCGAGGACGAGACGGCGCGGCCCCCGGCGACGGATCGCCCGCAGCGCCGCGGTGTCGGTGACCCCGGTGGCGACACCGTCGTCGACAACGATCACCGTGCGTCCCTTCAGCTCCATCGACGGGCGGTTCCCGCGGTAGGCGGCGACCCTCCGGCGCAGCTCCGCGGTCTCGCGGGAGACGATCGACTCGAGCACGCCGCCGTCGATCCCCAGGATCGCGAGCGCCTCGGAGTCGAAGACGCGGGTGCCGCCCTCGGCGATGGCGCCGATCCCGTACTCGGGGTTGTGGGGAGCGCCGAGCTTGCGCACGGCGAGGATCTCCAGCGGCGCGCGCAGCGCCGTGGCCACCTCGTCGGCGACCGGAACGCCGCCGCGCGGCAGCCCGACGACGACCGGGTGCTCCGCGGCCAGCGGCAGCAGCTGCTCCGCCAGCCGGCGCCCGGCGTCGCGGCGGTCGCGGAACCGCGTTGGCTGGGGATCCCCGTTTGCCGAAGCCATTGTCGGCCCGATTGTCCAGCGGCCCGGAGCCCGGGACATCGGGGTATTGCCCCCGCATCTGTTCGGCTTTTCCCGGATACCCGATGTCCGAACGCCGTTTAGATTCGCCCTAACCGATGGGCGAGGCAAGCGGAAAAGGAAGCCCGAGCCCGATGAGGCTCCTGGTCGGCTTCGACGGCAGCGACGGCGGTCGCGACGCGCTCGAACTCGCCCGCGTGATCGCGGTCCCGGCCGAGGCGAGCATCCTCGTCGTCGCGGTGATCCCCTACGGACCGCTGCCGGTCGACTACGGCGAGCTGGAAGGCGACGCCGCCGTCGATGCCGAGCCGCTCTTCGAGGAGGCCCGCGGGCACCTGGAGGGCCTCGAGGTCGAGACCCGCGGCTTCGGCGGCGACTCGCCGGCGCGGGTTATGACCGACCTGGCCGAAGAGGGGGACATCGACCTGATCGTCGTCGGCTCCCCGCATCGCGGCGCGATCGGCCGCGCCCTGATCGGCAGCGTCGCCGAGAGCCTCCTGCACGGGGCACCCTGCGCCGCCGTGGTCGCCCCCCACGGCTACGCCGCCGAGCGCCACGATCCCTTCCACCGGATCGCGGTCGCCTACGACGGGACGCCGGAAGCCAAGGCCGCCCTTCACCGAGCCGAAGCGGTGGCGAGGCAGACCAACGCCACGATCCAGATCCTCACCGTCGTCGCTCCCCCGGTCGCGATGCCCGGCGTCGCCGGCTACACCCCGATCGACCCGCCCGAGCCCGACAGGATCCTCACCGAGGCGGTCAAGTCGGTCGACTCCGGCCTCGCCGCGACGGGCCGCCGGCTCGACGGTCCGCCGGCGCCGACCCTTGCCGAGGCCTGCGAGGACGGCGCCGACCTGCTCGTCGCCGGCTCGCGCCGCTACGGACCTGTGATGCGGGTGCTGCTCGGGTCGGTCTCGACCCAGCTGGTCCGCGAGGCGCCCTGCCCCGTCCTGGTCGTGCCGAGGCCATGACGGACCCCGCCGCCGCCTCCGACGGCCTCGCGGCCGCCGACGCGTTGCGCGGCTTCGACCGGCTTTCCCGCGCCGACGTCTCCTACGCGGGCGGCAAGGGCGCCAACCTCGGCGAGCTGGCCGCCGCCGGCCTGCCGGTGCCGCCCGGGTTCGTCGTCGGCGCCCCCGCATACGCGGCCTTCTGCGACGCCGGTGGCCTGCGCGAGCGGATCGAAGCGCGGCTGGCGACGGTCGACGTCGAGGACACGGAGGCACTCGAACGCGCCGCGGGGGAGGTTCGCGCCGAGGTCGAGGCAGAGCCGCTTCCCGACGGGCTGGCCGCTGCGATCGGAGACGCCTACGACCGCCTCGCCGCCGGCGACCCAACGGCCGCTGTCGCGGTGCGCTCCTCGGCGACCGCGGAGGACACCGAGTCCGCCTCCTTCGCCGGGATGAACGAGACCCTGCTCAACGTGCACGGCCGCGAGGCGGTGGTCGAGGCGGTGCGCCGCTGCTGGTCCTCGCTGTTCGGCGCCCGCACCGTCTACTACCGCGCCAAGCGCGGCTTCGGCCAGGCCGACATGGACATCGCCGTCGTCGTCCAGAGCCAGATCGAGTCGACCCGCTCCGGGGTGATGTTCACGATCGACCCCGCATCCGGGGCGACCGACCGGCTGATCGTCGAGGGCGCATTCGGCCTCGGCGAGTCGGTCGTCTCCGGCTCGGTCTCGCCGGACCGCTACGTCGTCGCCAAGGAGAAGCTGACCACCCTGCGGCGGGAAGTGCGGCGCAAGGAGCTGACGATCGAGCCCAACCGCGACGGCGGCACGACGACCCGTGCGCTGAGCGAGCACGAGGCCGAGCAGCCCGTGCTGAGCGACGAGGAGGTGCGGCGGGTGGCAGAGCTCGGCGTGCGGATCGAGCGGCACTACGGCGCTCCCCAGGACACCGAGTGGGCGATCGACGCCGCGGGGACGATCTGGATGCTGCAGTCGCGCCCGGTCACCGCAACCGGCGGCGAGCCCCTCGCCGAGCCGACCCGCCAGCAGCGCGGCGAGATGCTTGTCCGCGGCCTCGGCGCCGCCCCCGGCGTCGCCTCCGGGGCCGTGCGGGTGATCGCCGAGCTGGCCGCCGCCGACGGCTTGCTCGAGGGCGAGGTCCTCGTCACCCACATGACCGCACCCGACTGGGTGCCGCTGATGCGCAAGGCGGCGGCGATCGTCACCGACTCCGGCGGCATGACCTGCCACGCGGCGATCGTCTCGCGCGAGCTGGGGATCCCCTGCGTCGTCGGCACCGCCGAGGCGACCAAGCTGCTGCGCGACGGCGAGCTGGTCACGGTCGACGCCGGCGAGGGCGTCGTCACCGAGGGGGCGAGCGCACCGGCACGAGCACGGAAGGCCGAGGCGCCAGCGACCGTGGCCGCTCCGGTAACTGGCACCAAGATCCTGGTCAACCTCTCCGAGCCCTCGCAGCTGGAGCGCGCCGCGCGGCTGGACGTCGACGGCGTCGGGCTGCTGCGCGCCGAGCTGATGGTGGTCGAGGCGCTGGAGGGGGTCCATCCGCGGCTGCTGATCGAGGAAGGGCGCAGCGAGCAGTTCGTCGCCCGCATGGCCTCCTCGCTTACCGCCTTCGCCAACGCCTTCGCGCCGCGCCCGATCACCTACCGCACGATCGACTTCCGCACCAACGAGTTCCGCGGCCTGCGGGGAGGCGAGCGCTTCGAGCCCGAGGAGGCCAACCCGATGATCGGCTACCGCGGCGCCCTGCGCTACACCCGCGAGCCCGACCTGCTCGGCCTCGAGCTGGAGGCGATCGGGCGGGTCTGGGACGAGGGCCACACCAACTTCCACGTAATGATCCCCTTCGTCCGCACCCCCCGCGAGGTGGTCGCGGTCCGCGAGCAGATGGCGGCGGCCGGCCTGCTCTCGCGGCGCGGCTTCGAGTTCTGGGTGATGGCCGAGGTGCCCTCGGTCCTCTTCCACCTCGGCCGCTACGCCGAGCTGGGCGTGACCGGCATCTCGATCGGCTCCAACGACCTGACCCAGCTGGTGCTCGGCGCCGACCGCGACTCCGAGCTGGTCGCCGAGGTCTTCGACGAGCGCGACGCCGCCGTCACCGAGTACATCGCCCAGCTCCTCGCCCGGGCGCGGGAGCTCGGCCTGCAGACCTCGATCTGCGGCCAGGCGCCCTCCGTCTACCCCGAGTACGCGGAGATCCTGGTGCGGGCGGGGATCGACGCGATCTCGGTCAACATGGACGCGGTCGACCGCGCCCGACGCCTGGTCGCCGCCGCCGAGCAGCGGCTGCTGCTCGACCGTGCCCGCACCGGTGGCGGGTGAGGCGGGCGCGGCTCAGGCAAGCTCAGCCGTCGCCGTCGACGAGGCTGGCGACGAGCTCGACGTACTCGGTCAGGCGACCGACGGCGAGGAAGCGCTCCTTGACCCGCTGCCTCGCCGCCTCGCCGAGGCGGCGCGAGCGGCCGGGGTCATCGAGCAGGTTGCGGATCGCCGCGGCGAAGCCCTCGAGGTCGCAGGGATCGTCGATCAGCACGCCGCTCTCGCCGTCGACGATCTGGTCCTGGATGCCACCGAGGCGGCTGGCGACGACCGGCTTCGCCTTCCACATCGCCTCCGAGACGGTCAGGCCGAAGCCCTCGGCGACGCTCTTCTGCACGATCACGTCGGCGCGGCGCTGGATCGCGTTCACCATCGCCGCGTTTTCGTCGAGGTCGTCCATCGGCAGGCTTACGAGATGGGCTCGGCGGCGCTTCTCCTCGGAGAGCCGGCGCCAGCTCTCGGCGACGTCGCCGTAGACGGTCGCGCCCTCCGGGTCGTCGGCGACCGCCGCGCTCGCAGGCCCGACCAGCGCCAGGTGGATGGCGGGGTCGCCGAGGTGCTCGGCGAAGCACTCGAGCAGGCCGCGCGGGTCCTTCAGCCGGTCCCATCGCGAGACCTGGACGACGAGCCTGGCGCCGGCCGGCAGCGGCCCCTCCTGGAGCAGGTCGGCGCGGCGCTCGACCCTGCCCGGGGTGCCGTCGCCGCGTTCGAAGCTCGGCGCGGCCTCGGGGACGTAGGCTCCCAGCCCGATCGCCCCCAGGATCGCCTCGACCGTCCTCGCCCCGTCGAGATCCTGGTTCTTAGGCGCAAAGGGGTCGATCGAGGGCGGCATCAGCCAAACCCTGCTGCGATCGAGCCCCTCCCAGATGTAGGCGCGGCGGGAGAAGACGAGGGCGTCCGCCTCGCGCACGTAGGGGAGCAGGAAGCCCCAGCCGCCGCGCGCGAGCTCGCCTGGATGGTCGACGCCGACGTGGCAGCGCCAGACCACCTTCGCGCCGACCTCCTGCATCGCCGGCGCCAGCCCGGCGGTCTGCGGGTCGTGGAGGTAGACGACGTCTTCGGCCTGGATCAGCTCGCCCAGCTGCGCGGCGCTGGCCCGCAGCGCCGCCTCGTAGAGGGTGCGCTCCTCCTCCCCCAGCGGCCCGCCGTCGCCCGGGTCCTCGTGCAGGCGGTTGTGGAGGCGCTTGGTGACGGCGAAGAACGCGGGCTCCTCGTGGAGCACGGCCCAGCGAGTGTCGACGCCGACGCCGCGCACGTAGGGCAGCAGCGAGTGGAGGATCTCGGCGACGCCACCGCCGCGCGCGGTCGAGCTGACGTGCCAGATCGCCCGGCCGGCGAACTTCTCCCGCGCCCGCTCGGCCACGGCCTCGAAGCGCGGGAAGTCGTCGCCGAGCAGGTCGCGGTAGCGCTCGAGCGGCTGGGGCGGGATCTGGACCAGCTCGGGTCGTGCCACGTCTCCACCCTCTCACCCCTTCCCGGGGTTGTGAAGGCGTGGTCAAGGTGGGGCTGACGCCGTAGCGCGGGTTAATCGTCGTCGAGGTCCCGCCACCGAGGACGGCAAATCGAGATCGGGTCGAGCCGGCATGGCATGACCAGATCGACGAACCGGCGTGGTTCGACCTCTTCGTAGAGGCTCGGCTTGTCGTCGTCGAGAACATCCTTCTCGTCGGCGGGCGGGCAATACGCGAAGGCGCGCCCATCCCCGGTGAGATGGAGATAGCGCCTGGTGTCCATGTGCTTGTAGGCGTGAAGCCGGATTCCGCCTTTCAGCTCTGCCTCGAACATCCACATGAACTCGTCGACATAGACGCGAGCGAGGTAGAGCAGCGGCTCCCAGTTTGGCGTCTCGAATTGGACCATCTGACCTGGAATTCGTTTTTTCTTGGGCATTGCCCCACCCTTGCCCGGCCAGATGCACGGAACAAGACCCTTTCGTCGCAGGACTGTGACTTTTCGAGTATCATACGTGATACTCTTTCCTAATGGCAAAAGTCAGCATCCGGGAGCTCCGGAACCACGGGGGCGACGTCGTCGATCGGGCGGCCCGCGGCGAGCAAATTACGATCACGCGCTCCGGCAAGGACGTCGCCGAGCTGCGATCCGTTCACGTGCCGCTTTCGGCAGAAGCGCTGCTGGGTCGCTGGAACCGCCTCCCAGCGATGGACCCGGGCAAGCTGAGGACGGACATCGACGAGTTGCTCGATCCGAGGCTCTGACCTCCAGTGACGCAACCCGAGACCCGGGGGATCCTCGACACGTCCACGGTCATCCTCCTGCAACGCATCACCGATGCCTCAGCGCTCCCCGAGGAGCCCTTGATCACGGCCGTTACGCTCGCCGAGCTGGCGGTCGGTCCCCTCGTCGCCACCGATGACGACGAGAGTGCCACTCGCCAGGCCCACCTTCAGCAGGCCGAGGCCGACTTCGCCCCCCTCCCCTTCGATGCTGCCGCAGCGCGCGCATTCGGCCGCGTCGCCGCGTCCCTGAGACGCGCCGGTCGCAAGGCTTCGGCGAGAACCTATGACGCGATGATCGCGGCTACGGCGATCGCGAACGGACTGCCTGTCTACACGTGCAACCCAGACGATTTCGCCGGCATCGCCGAGCTGGGTGTCGTCTCGATTCCCGTGCCGGTAGCTCCGCCTGCCTCGGGACGTGGAACGGCCTTTCGTCCGCGGAGCGCATAATCGGTGTGGATGGTGGTTAGGGACGGGGCGCTACCCGGCAAGAGAGCGCCCCGTCCCGTCACCCCTTCAGGCGGCTGTTGCCACGCCGCTGAAGCTCTTGGTCTGGCCGGGCCGCAGGTAGACGATCTGGCCCTCGCGCAGCTCCAGCTTCTGGAGCTCGGCGCGGGTCAGCTGGGCCCAGACCTCGGTGCCGTCGCCGAGCACGAGCTCGACCCGGATCTCGAAGCCGAGGGCGACGATGCGCTGCACCATCGCCTCCTCGACACCGTCGTCGCGGTCGAGAGCGACGGTCATGTCGTGCGGCCGCACGAAGTGCTCGCCGAGGCGGTTGACCTCGCCGACGAAGCTCATCACGAACTCGTTGGCGGGGTGGTCGTAGAGGTCGTCGGCGCTGCCCGACTGCTCCACCCTCCCCTCGTTCATCACGACCAGCTGCTCGGCGACGTCCATCGCCTCCTCCTGGTCGTGGGTGACGAAGATCGTCGTCACGTGCATCTCGTCGTGGAGGCGGCGCAGCCAGGTGCGCAGGTCCTTGCGGACCTTGGCGTCGAGCGCGCCGAAGGGCTCGTCGAGCAGCAGCACCTGCGGTTCCACGGCAAGGGCCCGGGCCAGCGCCATCCGCTGCCGCTGGCCGCCGGAGAGCTGGTCGGGGTAGCGCTCGGCCAGCCCGTCGAGCTGCACCAGCTGCAGCAGCTCGTGGACGCGGGCAGAGGTCTTCGCCTTGTCCCACTTGCGGATCTTGAGGCCGAAGGCGACGTTGCCGAACACGGTCATGTGCTTGAAGGCGGCGTAGTGCTGGAAGACGAAGCCGACCTCGCGCTTCTGGGCCGGCGTCTCGGTCGCGTCCTCACCGTTGATCGCGACCTGGCCGGCGTCGAGCGTCTCCAGCCCGGCGATCGCCCGCAAAAGCGTCGACTTGCCGCTGCCGCTGGGCCCCAGCAGGGCGGTCAGCGAGCCGTCGGGGACGTCGATCGAGACGTCGTCTAGAGCCTGAAAGTCACCGAAGCGCTTGCGCGCTCCCTCGACTGCGATTCCCATCAGGAACCCTCCTTCGTGGTTGAGGTTGAGATGGCGGCGTCGCCCGTGATCGGGATCGGCCCGCCCTGGGCCTTGGCCCTGCGCCCGCCGACGCTCATCAGCAGCAGCGTGGTCAAGGCGAGCAGGGCGAGGACTATCGCCCCCGCGTAGGCGGCTTCCTCGTTGAACTGCTCGAAGGCCTTGGCGACGAACAGCGGCAGGGTCTCGGTCTCGCCCGAGATCGAGCCGGAGACGATCGTCACCGCGCCGAACTCACCCAGCACGCGGGCTGTGGTCAGCACGACGCCGTAGGCGACACCCCAGCGGATCGCGGGCAGGGTGATCCGCCAGAAGGTCTGCCAGGCGTTGGCACCCAGGGTCGACGCCGCCTGCTCCTGCTCGGTGCCGATCTCCTGCAGGACCGGAACGGTCTCCCGCACCACGAAGGGCAGCGAGACGAAGACGCTGGCGAGGATCATCCCGGGGGTCGAGAAGAGCACCTGGATCCCCCATTCGGAGAGCGTTGGCCCGAACCAGCCGTCGGCGCCGTAGAGCAGGAAGAGCGAGAGCCCGACGACGATCGGGGAGATCGCGAAGGGCAGGTTGATGATCCCGTCGATCACCGCGTTGCCCTTCCACCTGTGGCGGACGAGCAGCAGCGCGCAGCCGACCCCGAAGACCGTGTTGAGGGGGACGGCGACGGCGACCATCAGCAGCGTGAGCCAGATCGCGTGCAGCGCGTCGGGCGAGGTCATCGCTTCGATCGGCGGCCCGAGACCGTGCTCGAAGGCCTTGTAGAAGATCATCCCTACCGGGGCGAGCAGCAGCAGGCCGAGATAGCCGAAGGCAAGGGTGCGCAGGCCCCACTTGGCGCTCGCCGGGGTGCTCATCGACGAGCTCCCCGGCGAGCGAAGAGGCTGACCGCGATCAGCAGGGCCAGCGAGATCGCCAGCAGCACGACCGAGACCGCCGAGGCGCCGGCGACGTTGCCGGACTCGATCTGGCTGCGGATGAAGACCGAGGAGACCTCGGTCTCGAAGGGGATGTTGCCCGAGATCAGGATCAGCGAGCCGTACTCGCCCAGCGCCCGGGCGAAGGCAAGCAGCACGCCGGCGAGGATGCCGGGCAGCAGGTTGGGGAAGATGATCCGCCGGAAGACGGTGAAGCCGCCGGCGCCGAGCGAGGTCGCCGCCTCCTCCATCTGCTGGTCCATCTCCATCAGCAGCGGCTGGACAGCGCGAACGACGAAGGGCAGGGTGATGAAGCAGAGCGCGACGACGATCGCCACCCGGGTGAAGGCGACGTCGAGGCCGAAGGGGCTGTCGGACCCGTAGAGCGTCAGCAGCGTCAGGCCGGCGACGATCGTCGGCAGCGCGAAGGGCAGGTCGATCAGCGCGTTGACCGCCCCCTTGCCGGGGAACTCGTCGCGGACCAGGACCCAAGCGATGATCGTGCCGAAGACGGCATTGATCGCGACGACGATCAGCGAACAGACCACGGTCAGCTTCAGCGCCGCCATCGACTGGCTGCCGGTGACCGAGTCCCAGAAGGCGCCGAGGCCACCGCTTGTCGACTCGGCGACCACGGCCGCCAGCGGCAGCATCACCATCAGCGACAGGTAGAGCACGACCAGGCCCCTGCCGAGGCCGACAGCCGTTCCGGTGCGCTTTATGTCCCTATATGGGGGATAAAGCGCACCGGAAGGTGGGTGTCGGCCCACGGATGCGTCAGCGGCTGCCGGGTGACCCTCCATCAGCCGCTCGTCGAGACGCCGAGCTCCCTCTCGATCGCGGCGACCTTGCCGGTTTCATCGTCGAAGAACTCATCGTTGACCTTTTCCCAGCCGCCGAGCTCGGCGATCGTGAAGAGGTCCTCGGGGGTCGGGAACTGCGTCGGGTCGACCAGGTCGGGGTTGACCGGGCGGTAGCCGTTCTCGGCCCACAGTTCCTGGCCGGCGTCCGACCAGATGTAATCGAGGAAGGCCTGGGCGGCCTCCGGCGCGTCTTTGGTGACCGCGATCGGGGTCTCGATCAGGATCGTCGAGGGCGGGATCGCGTAGTCGACCTCCTCGCCCTCCTCCTGGGCCTTGATCGCCTCGTTCTCATAGCCGAGCAGCACGTCGCCCTCGCCCTGGGTGAACGCGGCGAGCGCGTCGCGGGCGCTGCCCGGCTGCACGACGGTCTTCTCCAGCACGGTCTTGACGGCGGCCAGCGCCTCCCGGGGAGATTTGCCGGCATGCAGCTGCGAGCCGTAGACGGCCATGATGTTCCAGCGGGCGGCTCCCGAGCTGAACGGGTTCGGGGTGATGATCTCGACGTCCTTGGTGAGCAGGTCGTCGATCGACTCGAGGCCCTCCGGGTTGCCCTTGCGGACCGTCAGCACCATCACCGAGTCCTGCGCGATGCCGTCGTATTTCTTCGTGTCCCAGTCGGCCACGACCTGTCCCGATTCGACCAGGCGGATCATGTCGCCGCCCTGGGCGAAGTGGACGACGGAGGCCGGCTGGCCCGCCTCGACCGCGCGACTCTGGTCGCCGGAAGCGCCGAAGGAGTTGCTGAAGCTGACGTCGGCCCCCGCGTCGGTGCCTTCGAACCCGGGCTCGAGAGCCTCCTCGTAGACGGCCTCCGGCGTCGAGTAGCCGACAACGTCGAGCTTGCCGCCCGAGGAACCGGTTGCCGAGTCGTCCCCTCCCCCGCAGCCCGCGACGGCCATGGCGGCGGCCAGTGCGAAGAGGAGGCCAAGCTTGACCCTGTGCCGGGTTGACTCGCGAGCTGCTCTCATGAAACAGAATCCCTTCTTTGTTGACTGATTTAGTTTCTTGACTGACTTAGTTCTAAAAGAGAGCGGGCACCCTAGCACAATGTTGATCGGCAAAGTCGAAAAGACTTGGCCGGCAATTCCCCGGGCGGTGCCGGGGGATTTCGCGGCACCCCGGGCGGAGTCAAGAGTCCGGGGCGGAGGAGTGGATCGAGAGAATGCCTGGCCAGTCGAGGCTGACAACGATTCCCGTGCTGGCCAGGCGGCGGCGACGATACCGGACCTACGGGCTATCTACTGGTTTGCGGGAAACGGCAAGGGGACCGCGTGTTTATGCTCGAACAGGGTTGGCCATGGCCAACCCGAGAGGAAAGAGCGAGGCCAACCGTGCGCTGGCCCTGGGCGCGCTGCTGCGTAAGCTGCGCAGGGAACGCGGCTACACCCTGGACCAGCTCGCCAAGCACATCCCGATGTCAGCCTCCAACCTCTCCCGCCTGGAGCTGGGCAGCCAGGGCCCGCCGCCCGACGAGGTGATCGAGCGCATCGCCAAAGCGCTCGAAGATCGAGACCGCCGAGCTGCTTCATGCCGCGGGGAGGGTCGGCGGCGGAGAGTCCTTCGAGCAGGCGGTCCTCGAGCGGCTCGATGCGATCGGCCGCGACGTGCGCGAGGTCAAGGATGCCGTCGTCGGTCGCAAGGATGCGGACCCCGACGGCCCTTAGGGCCCGCGCGAACCCGCGAGCTCCAGCGCCCGCAGCACGCGGTTGACGTCGGTGATCGAGAGGATCCCCACCTCGCCTGCCTCGGTGAGGACCACCGCCCGGCCGACCCGCTGGAAGGCAGGGCGCTCGAGCAGGCCGGCGACGTCCTCGTGCTCGCCGACGATCAGCTCGGGATCGAGGGCGGCGATCTCCCCCACGGTCGTGGCCGCCCGGCGCTCGCCAGGCACTCGCCCCACCGCCGCTACGTCGATCACCCCCACGGGCCGCGATCCCTCCAGCACGGGGAAGGCGGTGTAGCGATACGGGACGAAGAACCGCGCGACCGCATCCTCGACGCTCGTCTCGGCGGGGATGGCGACCGCCGGGTAGGACATCAGCCGGCCGGCCTCGCGTCCCTGAAAGGCCACTCGGACGCGCAACCCCCCCTCCTCGGACTTGGCGGCGATGACGACGAAGAAGCCGACCAGCGCGAACCAGAGGCCGCCGAAGGCGCCGGCCGCGGTGGCGAACACCCCGAGGCCGATCATGCCGTAGCCGAAGCCGCGCCCGACGCTCGCCGCGATGGCGGTGGCGCGTGAGATGTCTCCGGTCCTCCCCCAGAGCAGCGCCCTGGCGACGCGGCCACCGTCGAGGGGGAAGGCGGGGAGCATGTTGAAGACGAGGATCGCGGCGTTGACGAAGAGCTGGTACTCGACCACAGCACGCACCCCGTCGGGCGATGACGCCGGCAGCGCGGCGGCGAGGAGCCCGAAGCCGGCCACGATCGCCAGGGTGACGGCGGGGCCGGCCAGCGCGAAGCGAAGCTCGTCCCCCGCGGTCTTCGGATACCCCTTCATCCGGGCCACGCCGCCGAGCAGCCAGAGGTCGATCTCCTCGATCTCCACCCCGTGGCGGCGGGCGACCACGGCGTGGCCGAGCTCGTGCAGGAGGATGCTGGCGAAGAGCAGCAGCGCGCTCAACAGGCCGAGGGCGTAGGCGGCGGCGGGGGCGATGCCGGGGACCTGGTCGGGGTAGTAGACCGCGCCCAGCGACCAGGTGATCAGGGCGACGATCGCCAGCCAGAGCGGCTGCAGGCCGATCGGGATCCCGGCGAGCCGGCCGAGGCGAATGCTCCCCAGGCCCACGGCCCCGCTCAGTGCTCGCGCTTCTCGATCGCGCCGTGGATGGTCACCGGGCCATTCTGTGCGATTGGCGGGCGAGAGTCATCAGGGATTTCCCACCTGCCATTCGTGGCTTTCCCCCGATGAAATGCCTCCCCGGCGGACATAGCGTCCGGAGATAGCCCGACCGAGGAGAGTTCCTGTGAACGACCCCAGCATCATCGAGCGCAGCGCCGAGAAGGCGCACGTTTGGCTGAACGAGATCGCCGCGGCGATGGACACCGAGGACCGCCAGCTCGCCTACAGGGTGATGCGGGCCTACCTGCACGCGCTGCGCGACCGCCTGCCGGTGGACGAGGCGGCCGATCTCGCCGCCCAGCTTCCCGACCTGATCCGCGGCATCTACTACGAGGGGTGGAACCCGAGCGCCACCCCGGTCAGGTACCGGGGCTTCTCCGACTTCCTCGACCGCGTCGCCGCCGAGGCCCTGGTCGGGGGCGAGACGGAGGCCTCCTTCGCCGTCGGCGCGGCGGCCGAAGTGCTGCGTCGCCACGTCTCCGCCGGTGAGATTGCCGACATCCGCGCCATCCTCCCCGAAGAGCTGCGGCCGATCCTCGCCTGAGCCATGCTCATTCACACGCGAACGCAGGCACGCTCGACGCCTCCCACGCTGCCGGCGCGACCGGGCAGGAGGTCGAAGGGGGCCGGCGAGGCCCCGCCCCCTCCCCCCTTCTCCGACGTCCTCTGCGCCGTCAACGGCAGCCGCGGCAGCGCCGAGGCCGTCCGGCAGGCCGTCGCCCTCTGCGACCCCGCGGCGGAGCTCGGGTTCGTCGCGGTCAGCCACACGGTCGGCACCGGCCTCTCGGCCCAGGCCGACCTCGGCGAGGAACGCGCCCGCGAGGCGCTCGAGGAGGCGGCCTGGCGCGCCCGCAGTGCCGGGCTGGCCGCCTCGACGGAGCTGCGCCGCGGCGCCAAGGTGAGCGACCGGCTGCTCACCGAGAGCGCCGGGCACGACCTGCTGGCGATCGGCTGCCACGGCGGCTCGCGCCTCGGCGGCCTGATGCTGGGCAGCACCGCGACCCAGCTCGCCCACCGGGCCGAGCTGCCGCTGCTGATCGCCCGGCGCAGCGCCGACGACAGCGACTCCTTCCCGCGGGACATCGTCCTCGCCAGCGACGGCTCGCCGGGCTCGTGGGCGGCGATGGAGACGGCGGCGCGCATCGCCCAGGCCCGGGGCTCGGCGCTGCGGGTCGTCTACGTGCCCGACGGCCATCCCGAGCGCTACCGGCAGCTGTTCAAGCAGCTGACCGCGCTCGAGCGCGCGCTCGGCTCGACACCGGCCTTCCTCGACGCCCCCGGCGATCCGGCCAGGCAGATCGCAACCGCCGCGCGCGCCGCGCAGTCCTCGTTGATCGTGATCGGCAAGCGGGGGCTGCACAGCCTCAAGTCCCTGGGAAGCGTCAGCGAGCGAATCGTGCACCGCGCCCCCTGCTCGGTGCTGGTGGTCCCGCCTTCGGCCTCCACTCGCGGCTGAGCGGACGGCGCGCGCGGTTCGGCCAGCCAGGCCTACGAAGCGATGTCGCGGCGCTCGAACAGCCACGCCCCGAGCGCCGCCAGGGCCACGGCGACGGCGGTCACTCCTGCGAAGGCGAGCGGGTCGATCCCGTTTTCGATCGCCTTGCCGTAGTAGCGGAAGACCGAGCCGTAGCGGGCCCAGTCGAGGCCGGTGTCGAGCCGGCCGATCAGGTCGGCGACGTACATCGCCACCAGCACGCCCGCGACCGAGCCGGTGACCACGGGGGTGCGCAGGGACCAGCCGGTGACGACGATGCCGAGCCCGGCGAAGAGCAGCGCCAGCGGCCAGACGTTGGCGAAGCCGGCGAGCGCCGGGCCGAAGGAGAGCCCGGCGCCGGCCAGCAGGCTGCCGAGGACGGTGATCAGGAGCCCGGCGAGGAGCACCGCGGCGAGCTCGATCGCGGTGGCGGCGAAGCCGCAGGCGACGAGGCGGCGGCGCGAGACCGGGGCCGAGAGGAGCACGTCGAGGCGGCCGCTTTCCGCGGCGCCGGAGAGGCCGCTGGCGACGGAGCGCACCGCCAGGTAGCCGATCGCGAGCGGCACGATCAGGCTCAGCATCTCGGCGTCGAGGTACTGCTCCACGGTCGTCAGCTCGGCGATCCCGAAGGCCTCCTTCAGCGCCTCGGGGTAGGAGGCGATCGCCTTGCTGAGCGCGTCTTCGACCGAGGGGTAGATGGCGACGATGAAGGCGGACATGAGGCCGATCGGCAGGCCCCAGGAGAGCACCGAGCGGCGGCGTTCGTGCAGCTGGGAGAGAACCAGGGCGATCATCGCTCTTCCCCCTCCTCCCCTTGGTAGTAGGTGAGGAAGACCTCCTCCAGGGTGGGGTGGGCGAACTCGAGGTCGACCACGCTGTGGTGGGCGATCGCCTTCAGCACCGGGTCGATGTCGCCGGCGACCCTGAACGTGACCCGGCCGTCCTCGGCGACGACGCCACTGACGCCGGGAACGCGCCCCAGCTCGCCCACCTCGACCGGCTCGGCGAACTCGACCGCGACGCGCCGCTGCGTCTTGCCGAGCAGCTCGTCGACCCGCTCGACCGCGATCAGCCTGCCGTCGCGGATGATCCCGACCCGGTCGCATACCCGCTCCACCTCGTCCAGCTCGTGCGAGGAGAGGAAGACCGCGCAGCCGCGCTCGCGCTCCTCCCGCACCAGCGCCAGGAACTCCTCCTGCATCAGCGGGTCGAGCCCGCTGGTCGGCTCGTCGAGGATCAGCAGCTCGGGACTGTGGAAGAGGGCGAGGATCAGGCCGACCTTCTGGCGGTTGCCGCGCGAGAGCTGTCCCAGCGGCCGGTCGAGGTCGGCGCGGAAGCGGCGCGCCAGCTGCTCGGCGCGGCCGAGGTCGCTGATGCCGCGCAGCCGCGCCAGCAGGCGGAGCGCTTCGCGGCCGCTGGCGCCCTTGCCGTAGCCGAAGTCGCCCGGCAGGTTGCCGAGCCGGGCGCGGATCGCGACGCTCTCGCGCCGGCTGTCGAGGCCGAAGATCCGGGCCCTGCCCCGGGTCGGGTGCAGGAGGTCGAGCAGGGTGCGGATCGTCGTCGTCTTGCCCGCCCCGTTTGGACCGAGGAAGCCGAAGACCTCGCCCCCCTCGACCGCGATCGTGACGTCCTCGATGCCGCGCTCGGGGCCGTAGAACTTGGTCAGCCCCTCGGTCTCGATCGCCGCCACGGCATCATCCTCTCAGGATCGCCGAACCTGCCTTCACACCCGACCCGAACGAGCGAGTCGAGCTGCTGCTGCGCGACCTGCGGGCATCGCGCGGCGGGCTCTCGGCGCGCGAGGCCGAGCGGCGCTTGCTCGCCCATGGGCCCAACGAGCTGCGGCGTCGCGTCCGCCGCCGCTGGCCGCGCGAGCTCGCGCGCCAGTTCACCCACCCCCTGGCGCTGCTGCTCTGGGGCGCCGCGGGGCTGGCCGCGATCGCCGGCATCGCGGCGGTGGCGATCGCCGTCGTCGTCGTGATCTTCGTCAACGCCGGCTTCGCCTTCGCCCAGGAGCAGCAGGCCGAGCGCGCGGTCGAGGCGCTGCGCGAGTACCTGCCGGCACGAGCCAGGGCGCTGCGCGACGGGGCCGTGCGGGACGTCGAGGCAACGAAGCTGGTTCCCGGCGACGTCCTCCTGATCGAAGAGGGCGACCGCGTCTCGGCCGACGCGCGCCTGATCGAGGGTGCGGTCGAGGTCGACATGTCGACGCTGACCGGCGAGTCGGCGACGGCGACCCGCTCGGCGGATGTGGTCGAGACGGGCGGCCCGCTGATCGGCTCGCGCGACCTGGTCTTCAGCGGGACGACCTGCACCGGCGGCGAGGCGCGGGCACTCGTCTTCGCCACCGGGATGAGGACCGAGCTGGGCCGGATCGCCGCGCTCTCGGAGCGGGCCGAGCCGGAGGAGAGCCCGCTCGAACGCCAGGTCCGCCGCATCGCCTGGCTGATCGCCGGCATCGCCCTCGCCAGCGGCATCGCCTTCGTGCCGCTGGCGACGCTCGTCACCGGGCTGCCGCTGGCGGATGCGGTGGTCTTCGCGATCGGGCTGATCGTCGGCAACGTCCCCGAGGGGCTGCTGCCGGTGATCACCCTGGCGCTGGCCGTCGGGGTGCGCGGGCTGGTCAGGCAGGGCGCGGTGGTGAAGCGGCTGAGCGCGGTCGAGACGCTCGGCTCGACCGACGTCATCTGCACCGACAAGACCGGAACGCTGACCGAGAACCGGATGCGGGTGACGAGGATCTGGAGCGGCGGCGGCGAGCTCGACCTGGAGGCTCAACCCCTGGCCAAATCCGCTTCCGGTGCGCCTTATGTGGCCATAGCTGACATAAAGCGCACCGGAAGGGGCCTCCGGGCGCTGGCGGTGGCGATGGCCGCCTGCAACAACGCCAGGCTCGAGGACGGGGAGCCGAGCGGGGACCCGACCGAGGCGGCGATGCTGCTCGCGGCGCATCGGCTTGGGGTCGACGAAGAGGCCACGCCGGGGGGACGGCGCAAGGAGTTCCACTTCGACCCGGTGCTGAAGCTGATGTCGACGGCCGACGGCCGCGACGGCTCGCTCGTCCTCCACACCAAGGGAGCGCCCGAGGCGGTGCTGCCGCTCTGTTCGCGAATCGCCGGCGAGGAAGGCATTGCCGACCTCGACGACGCCGCCCGTGAGGAGATCGCCGCCCGAGTCGACGCCTACGCCGCCCAGGGGCTGCGGGTGCTCGCCGTCGCCGAGCGGGCGGTCGACGGCGAGGCGCCGGAGCGTCGCGAGGAGGCTGAGCGCGACCTCGTGCTGCTCGGCCTGGTGGCGATGATCGACCCGCCGCGGGACGAGGTCCCGGAGGCGGTCGCCCGCTGCCACCGGGCCGGAATCAGGATCGTCGTCGTCACCGGCGACCACGGCCTCACCGCGGCGGCGATCGCGCGGCGGATCGGGATCGCGCGCGGCGAGCCGACCGTGGTGACCGAGGTCGAGCTGGACAGGATGAGTGAGCCGGAACTGGACCGGCTGCTGCGCGGGGAAGAGGAGCTGATCTTCGCCCGGGCGACGCCCGAGGCGAAGCTGCGGATCACCGACGCGCTGCGGGCGGAGGGCCACGTGGTGGCGATGACCGGCGATGGCGTCAACGATGCGCCCGCCCTTCGCCGCGCCGACATCGGCGTAGCGATGGGACGCTCCGGCACCGACGTCGCCCGCGAGGCGGCGACGATGGTCCTGACCGACGACAACTTCGCGACGATCGTCGGCGCTGTCGCGGCCGGCCGCCGGATCTACGACAACATCCGCAAGTTCATCGTCTACATCTTCGCCCACACGACGCCGGAGGTGACCCCGTTCATCGTCTTCGCCCTGGGAGGCGGCGCGATCCCGCTCCCGCTGACGATCATGCAACTGCTCGCGTTCGACGTCGGGACCGAGACGCTGCCGGCCCTGGCCCTCGGCCAGGAGCGAGCCGAGCCGGGGATCATGCGCCGCCCGCCGCGGCCCCGCTCACAGGGCATCGTCACGGGCGCGATGCTGGCCCGCGCCTGGCTCTTCCTCGGCCTGATCGCGGCGGCGCTGCAGATGGGCGCCTACTTCTACGTCCTGCTCCAGGCCGGCTGGAGTCCCAACGACCCGGTCGAGGCAGGGGACCCGCTCCACCACGCCTACCAGCAGGCGACGACGATGACCTTCCTGGCGATGGTCGTAGCTCAGATCGGCACCGCCTTCGCCTCGCGAACCGAGCGCGCCTCGCTGCGCTCGGTCGGCGTCTTCAGCAACCGCCTGCTGCTCGTCGGCATCGCCTTCGAGCTGGCGCTGGCCGCGATCTTCGTCTACGTGCCGGTATTCCAGAACCTGCTCGGGACGGCTCCGCCGGCGCCGCAGGACCTGCTCATCCTCCTGCCCTTCCCGTTCGTCGTCTGGGGCGCCGACGAGCTGCGCCGCTTCCTGCTCCGACGCCGGGAGCCCGTCCCTCAGGACCTATCCCGTTAGGGGGCGTGCCCCTGGGACGATTCAGGACCAAGCGGGGCGGTCACGGCGCGGATTCCGCATGGCAGCGCCATGTGGGATTCGCGACGGGGCCGAATCCGCGCCGTGTCCTGGGCCGATCCAGGGGCGCGATCGCCTAGCGGGATAGGTCCTCAGTGAGGGCTGGCGACGCCGCCGCCGACGCCGACCGAAGGCGGTGGCACGGGGGCCGGTTCGGGCGCCGGTTCCGGAGCGGGTTCTTCGGGGTCCGGCTCGGGGGCGGCTTCCGGCTCGGGGTCCGGCCCCTGACCGCCGCTCTCGTCTTTCTTCGACGGCTTCTTGCCGGTCGATTCTTCTTCGTCGTATTCGTATTCGTCGGAGTAGCCTGCGGACGAGGTGTGTTCGCTGTCCAGGCCGGAGAGCTCGGGGAGGCTGGAGGGCAGGGGGAATTCGGGGCAGTCGCCGGCCACCGCCGATTCCATGTAGTAGCGCCAGATCGGGCCCGCGGTCGGGCCGCCATAGCCGGTTGCTTCACGCGACTGGGGGTGCCCGACCCAGACCGCGGTCGAGTAGAGCGGCGTGTAGCCGACGAACCAGGCGTCTGAGAGATCCTCCGAGGTACCGGTCTTGCCCGCCGCGGCGGAGCACCCCATGTAGGTGTAGCCGGCGCCGGTGCCCTGGGTGATCACACCCTCCAGGATGCGGGTCACTTCATAGGCCTCGCCTTCGGTCATCACCCGCTCGCCGGAGTCGGGGTCGGTTTCGTCGACCTTGCCGTCGGGGAACTCGACCCGGTCGATCGCCGTCGCGTCGTGGTGGACGCCGCCGTTGGCGAGGGTCGCGTAGGCGTCGGCCATCTCCAGCGGGGTGACGCCGATGGCGAGACCGCCGATCCCCTCTGCCGGGACCGATTCCAGCGGCGAGGTGATCCCCATCTCCTCCGCCGTCCTGGTCACTTCCTCGGGCCCGACGTCGAGGTCGAGCTGGGCGAAGATCACGTTGACCGAGTGCCAGGTGGCGGAGTCGAGCGACATCGTCCCCCCGCCCGGCTCGGCGTTGTTGACGGTCCAGGTGCCGCCGCCGGGGATCTCCAGCGTCTTGGGCGAGCTGCCGTCGTAGTAGGTGCTGCCGGGGTCGACGCCCTGCCTGATCGCGGTGGCGAGGACGAAGGTCTTGAACGAGGAGCCCGGCTGCCGCTGCGCCTGCCATGCGTAGTTGAACTGGCTTTCGCTCGCGTAGCCTTCGGTCGAGGCGAGGGCGACTATCTCGCCCGTCTCCGGGTCGACCGAGGCCAGCCCGGCCGCCGGCCCGCCTTCGGGGTAACAGACGCCGCAGGATTCGACCGCTTCCTGCGCGCGTTCCTGCAGCTCGGGATCGATCGTCGTGTAGGCCTTGAGGCCGCCGTTTCGGACCGTGTTTATCCCGTATTTGTCGATCAGCTCCTGCTGGACGAGGTCGAAGAGGAACTGGTCGCGGATCACCCGGTACTTGTGGCCGGGGTTGAGCCCGAGGCCGCTGGCGATCGCCCTGCGGGCCTGCGAGGACGTGATGTAGCTCTCGTCTTCCATCGCTTCCAGCACCTCGTTGCGGCGCTCGATCGCGGCCTGGGGGTTGAGGAACGGGTTGTATTCGGAGGGCGCCTGGGGCAGGCCGGCGACCAGCGCCAACTCGGTCAGGTTCAGCTCCTTCGCCGGCTTGCCGAAGTAGGTCTGCGCCGCCGCCTCGGCCCCGACCGCGGTCTCGCCTTCGACCGTCCCGTAGGGGGCGGTGTTGAGATAGGCGGTGAGGATCCACTCCTTCGAGTGCTCCTGCTCCTCTTCGTAGGCGAGGTGCGCTTCGACCAGCTTTCGTTCGATCGTCTCTTCGGGGTTCTGGATGTAGAGGTTGCGGACCAGCTGCTGGGTGATCGTCGAGGCCCCCTGCACCGCCTTGCCCCCGGCCATCAGGTTCTTCCAGGCGGCGCGCACGATCGCCGGCGGGTCGATCGCGCCGTGCTCGAAGAAGTTCTTGTCCTCGATCGCCACCGTCGCGTCCTTGAGCGTCTGCGGCAGCGCCCGCGAGGGGACGGGCTGGCGGATGTTTTCGGACTGGATGAACCCGATCAGGCTGCCGTCGGCGGCGTAGATCGCCGAGGAGCGCCCCTTCTGCACCGGCTTCAGGCTGGAGAGCGGCGGCGCCGACTCGTAGACGTCGATCGCCCAGCTCGCGGCGACTCCGCCCGCGATCGCGCCTGCGGCGGCGAGGATCCCCACGAGGACCAGCAGCTTCTTCTTCCAGCTAGAGGTGTGCGACCGTCGTTGCCGTCGCGTCCGGCGGGCCATTCGGCTGCAAATTGTAGGGAGGCCGGTAGCCTTGCCAGGCGATGACGGCCTTCCTGCACACGTGCTACCGGATCGGCGACATCGACCGCTCGGTCGCCTTCTACGAGAAGCTCGGCTTCCAGGAGGTCGCCAGGATGCCGATCGGCGAGGAGGCGATCAACGTCTTCATGGCCCTGCCGGGCGAAGAGAGCCCGCGCCTGGAGCTGACCTACAACCACGGCGTCGACTCCTACGACCTTGGCACCGGCTACAACCACATCGCCATCACCGCCGACGACCTCGACCGAACGCTTGAGCGTCTGACGGCCGATGGGATCGAGCCGGAAAAGCCTCCCTACCGGCCCGGCGGCCGAACAGAGGGACCGCGCATCACGTTTCTCAGAGACCCTGACGGCTATCGGGTCGAGCTGATCGAGACTAGCTAAGGCGCCGCCACGCGAAGTAGGCAAGGCCCGCGACAACCGCCGTCAGGTACCAGGGATCGGTCCTGACGACGGCCACCACGAACGCGACGAGGATGAACGTCGCGATGATGCGGATCACGACCACGGCGGGCCTTCTTCGTAGGCGGCGACTCCACGCCGGAAGGCGCGCGCCGTGTCGTACACGCGAACGCCAATGTCGCCTTCGCAGTAGAGGATCATCGCCTGCTCGGCGTCCGAGGCAAGGGCGAACACGTACGGCCAGTCCCCGCCTTGGGGCAGAAGCCGAATCGGGTTCCCCGGCGCGAAGCCACCAACGGCCGCAACGAATTCAGGGCCATCAATCGACGGCACGATTCCGGCGTGAAACATGTGATCGTCCTTGCGCTCGGATTTCCACGCGCCCGCCTTCTCGCCCTCGGGGACGCACAGCACGTCGATGATTCGCTTCGCTGTGACGGGCCGTTGCAGGTTCATCGGCGCAGCCCGTCGATCAGGTGAGCCATCGTCACGCCCCCTTTGCTTTGACGTGAACGACCTCGGCTGCGGGGATGCTGGTTCGGGCGGGTCCGGCCTTCTTTTTGCCCTTGGTCTTTGCCGCCCCCGTCGCCGCTCCCGCAAGCTCGATCAAGACCATCGGGACTCGATCCTTGGGACGGGTGTGCCTTGCGACGACGACGCCCTGACGGCCCTCGTCGTCCTTGTGTCGAACGGCGTCGCCCTTCTTGATCTCCTTGCCCTTGGACGACTTCCACGCATCCGTGAAGGCGTTGCCTCGGACGGTTTTCTTCTTCTCTTTGACGGTTGCCACGATGAAACCTCCTGTCTGAGTTGGCAAACCGTCGAATTGTTTTGAGCCAAACCCGGAATGTCAAATCTCCTCACGGGCGAGAGGCCGCCCCGGTCCAGGCGACCTCTCAAGCACTCCTCCCCCAAGCTGTGTCCAGGTCGAAGCGGTGAAAGATCAGAAGGTCGGCGTCGCTACGTAGGAGCGCCCGGTGCCCGGCTCCCGCTCGTCGTCAAGGGGGGCGATCAGGTCGGCGTCGTGCAGCACCTTCAGGTGGTACGTCACCAGGGGGATGCCCATGCCGAACTCGTCGGCAAGCTCTCCCTCGCTCGTCCCGTCCTTCTGCTGGGTGAGGCGACCGAAGATCTCCGTGCGCTTGGGGTGCGAGAGTGCCCTACGGACTTGAACGTCCATGTTGGGTGACTGGCTGTTTTCGTCTTTCACGATTCGTCCTTCTGCTCCAGACGCCCCGGGCGGCGAAGGGCCACTAGTTTTGAAGCCGCCCAAGGGCGCTGGAACAGCCTGCCCGACAAAGTGAGACTCATCTAACTCGCCGGAGCGATAGACGGTTGCAGATAGGAACGGCCCAGTCCACCCCACTATTTAAGTCCCTGAAAAATTTCCGGTCAGCTTTCCGTGGACGGTACGTAACGCCGCTCCGGCAGCTGTGCCCGGCACCTGTCGAAGGCCATCGACACGATGATGGTCGTTTGCCCGACCTCGCCGGACTTGCTGAGCCGGGTGGCGGCACGACCGGCTATCGCCTTCTGCCGCTCGTAGGATTCGGCTTGCTCTTGGGCAATTTCCTTCCGGGCTTGCTCGTCGCACATCAGGGCGTCCCAGAGCAGCCACAGCTCCTCGTCGCTGTCCAGCTTCCCAGCGCGGTACGCCGCCAACATCTCGGTGAGAACGTTCTGAGTGGTGACGCCATTTACGTCATGCCGTTCCCTCATCGTCATCTTTCGATAGGCCTCGTCGGTGATGTAGGGCAAGATCACGGTCCGGTAGTAGACCTCCGTGACGTTACCCCTCTCAGCCGTGTGCGCAATTTCGATGCACCCAGCTTTGTAGAGCCGACTGATGTGGTTGCTGACGCGCCTTACGCCTAGCCCCATCATCTTCGCCAGTTCCTTGCTGCTTCGGGGTCCCTCGGCCAGGATCACCAGCGCTTGGTTGCGGATCTTGTTCCCCAAGGCGTAGGCCACGGCCTCATCCATCTCCCGTGTGCGCGCGTCACGGGGCATCCTCGGCTCTGCTGCTGACGTTGGCTCCATCAAGGCAATTCCTCCAGTCGGGAGTCTTTTGGGCAACCGCTAGACGCTGAGATTAGGGGTTTTCGGTCCAACTTTTTGTCGCCGATCACAAAAAACCCGACGGTCACAAATTCGTCCACCATTCCTCCCGACCGGCAATCGCCGGGGCTGACGACACGGGAGGAGGTGAGGCGTCGTGAAGATCGCGACTGTCGAGACAGTTGTGCCCATGCTGAGCGTTGTGAAGAACCGCTAGGCAGGCACGAATCGGCCGGTCCTCGCGGTCTAGTTCAAGGCGCGAGGGCCGGTCCTACTCATGCCGTTGATGCGGTGCCGAACAAGATCGTTGGCAGCTCGTCGCCTTCGGCCGCGCCATCCCTGAGCCGGTCGAGCGCTTGGGACGCCCGGTGGACGCCAGCGGGACCAAGCGCTGCCCGCGTCCGGGGGTGGTCGAGGTAGCGCCGGAAGAACTCGACGGCCTCGCCCCGCTCATCCCGTCGCAGCGCGTCGGCGGCGGTGAGGGCCAAGGCTCGGGGGTTGTCCGGTTCGTCGCGCAGCCACGCCGCCAGGATGCGCCGGTCGCGCTCGTCCGAGGCGGACCAGTCCTCGCGCCGATGGACCCACGCCGCGACCTCGGGCGCGACCGTCGCAACCCCGCCCGGTCGGGCCAGCACCGGGACGGCGTGAGCGCGCCCGTCCCAGACCGTCGCCCCTCGTCGCGTCAGGCGGACGCGCGGGCCTGGCTCGCGGTCGTTCTCGTAGTCGAAGGCTAGACAGGCAACCTCGGGCGGGGCGGACGCGACAAGGCTTCTCAGATGCTCCGCCCCTCGCAGTTCGTCGTCCGCGTCGGCGAAGGCCCGCCAGTCGGTCATCAACAGGGAGTCGGCAAACTCTCGCGCCGCTGCGAAGTCATCACACCACGGGAACGACTCGACGCGCCAGCCACGCGGCAGGTCCGCCGCTTCCGCCCACTCCTCAAAAACCCGCACCGTCGCGTCCTGGGAGCCGGTGTCGGCCAGGACGACCGAATCGAACGCGCCCGCGATGGAGGCGAGCAGGCCCGGCAGCATGTCCGCCTCGTCGCGGGCGATGATCGTCTACACCGTGTGCTTCCCTGAGTGGTGGGTCGGACCCGGCCCGTAGGGGGCCAGCGAACCCCGGAGAGGAGTGAAACAGATGGCAGGCAAGAAGAAGAAATCCAGCGGGACCACCAGCAGGTCGTCCAAGACCGGCCGCTACGTCAAGAAAAGCTACGCGGACAGTCACAAAAGCACGACCCAGACTTCGCGCAGGAAGAAGAAAAAATAGGTCGCCGCGTCGCCCCTGGGGGAACTGCCCTCGGGGGCGACCGCTGCTCTAAGAAGATTTCCTCGCGCCCGACGAGCGCCCGGTCAGCCTTCCTTGAACCACCTTCGGCAGTCGTGGAAAAAGGAGTTGAAGATGGCCTCGGTCGAACTTGCTCGCAGCGTGGATTTCCTCGCGGTCTTTGCCGGTGAGGGGGCGCTTGTACAGCGGCTCCAGGGTGCTGTGCCTGGTCGCATAGACGTCCCGCAGGGCCTGCTGGCTCTTGACGATCTGGTGGTCCTTCCCGAGCCGAAGCGACAGGCGTAGGTTCTCGGAGGTGAGGTCGATGCTCGCGTCGTAGACGGCCTGGCTGTGGGCGTGAATCTGGTCCGTTTCCTCTTTGAGGGCGTTAAGCGCCTCCGCCTTGACGGCCGGGGGCGCATCGTCGTCTAGGACTCTGCGGCGTTCCGTCCGCTGGTCGTCGCCGATCAAGATCAACGCCTCGTACTCGAACATGAGGCGGAGGGCCGCATCCACGCTGCGCACGGCGTCGTCCACAGCGTCCCGCACGTGCTGACGGTTCCGCTGCGCGCGGTCGTAGGTGAGTTGTTCTATCTGGAGTTCCCTGTCGTGGGCGAGCTGCGCTGCCTGCCGCTCGTTCGCCGTTTTCGCCGCGATCCAGGCAGCGACGATCGCAGTCGCCGCGATCAGGGCGGGTCCGATCAGTTGACGCCACCACGGGTTACCGCCAACCAGGTGAACCTCAACCAGATAAGGAACGGCAGACGCCATCGCTCAGCGCGAGCCGATCAGCAAACCCAGGCCGAAGAGGATGACGCCCGTGCCAATCTGGATAGTCCACTGGTTGTTGACGACCTTCCGCCAAGTCGGTTCCAGCTCCGGGGCCCCCGCGTCCTTCGCCTCCGCCTCCGCCGCCAACTCTTCTGCGTGTCGCTTTCGCTCGAAGAGCTTGTCGACGCGCTCCTTCGCGGCGACGAAAACGCCGTTGACGGCGACCTCGTTCTGCCCATCCACGCCCAGCCGCGCCGAGGGGCAACGGTCGTCGTCGTTGAGTGCGTTGAATTCAATCCCCACCGGTTTCGGCTGCCCGCCAGGCTCGACCACCACGAAGAAGTTCGCACCGTCGAGCTTGAGCGCCGGGGCCAGCTCGCGGAGGTCGGCCAGCGGCATCCTCGGGTACTGCTTGTCGGGGTAGCGGATCGCCACGACCAGCGGTTCGATCCCCTGGGAAGCAGCCTTGAAGACAAGCTCGACGAATTCCTCGATGAGGTCGGCCACCTCCTCGACGGAGCCGAAGGGTTGCCCTCCCACGTCTCCTCGCGCATGTGCAGCGGGTCCATAACGGCATGAAATCTAGTGCCACCGGCCGCGCTGCTCTCCACTAGCTGACCGACGCGTCCACTTCGGCCACCTACCCAGGTACGCCACTTCGACGGCTACCGGATCGAGTTGATCGGGGAGTAGGCCGCGGTTAAATCCGCATGATGCGAGCCACGAGCGCGTCGAATGCGCGGTCGGGTAGGACGCGGCGGGCGAGGGCCTGGCCACGGGCGTCGGCGCCGACCAGGTAGCGGGTGCGGGGGCGGCCGGCCGTGAGTGCGTGGGCTATCGCGCGCGCGACCTTGTCCGGGTGGATGCCGCGCTTTGCCGTTCGTCTGACCGCGGCGCGGAAGCGCTCGATCGTCTTGCCGTAGAGCTCGTCCTGGGAGTCGTGGGCACGCCCGGAGACCTCGTCGGCGATCCGCGCGCCACGCTCCCAGATCGCCGTGTCGATCGAGCCCGGCTCGATCACGGCGACGCCGATCCTCCACGGCCGCAGCTCCTGGCGCAGGCAGTCGGCGACCGCCTCAATCCCGTACTTGGAGGCGTGGTAGGGCCCGCCGAAGGGCAGCGCCATGCGCCCGCCGATCGAGCTGACGAAGACGATCCTCCCGGTGGCGCGGCGGATCAGCGGCAGGAACGCCTGCGTGACCGCCACCTGGGCGGTCAGGTTGACCTCGATCTGCCGGCGGAAATCCTCGACCGGGATCGTCTCCAGCGGGCTCAGCACCGCGATCCCGGCGTTGTTGACGAGACCATCGAGGCCGGCCTCCCCCACCACGGCGGCGACCTTCTCGACCACCGCGGCGATCTGGTCGGCATCGGTCACGTCGAGCATCACCGGTATGAGGCGATCCGAGCCCGCCTCCCGCAGCGCCGTGGCGTCCTCCTCTCGGCGGACGGCAGCGAAGACCCGCCACCCTTCCGCGTCCATCCCCAGCGCACTCGCCCGGCCGATTCCCGTCGACGAACCGGTTATGAGCGCCGATCGCATCGCGCCAGGCTATCGGCCCCACCAATCGACCTGCCCTTATGCCTGGGCGCTTGCATCGTCGTTGACCGCCTTTACCAAGGTATTCTTAAGCAATTTGGCTGGCTATCCAGCCGGCTCAGTCCACATCACCAGACAGCGACAAAGCTCGGCGTCAACCGCCGAGGAAGGAGAAACTCAATGAGACTCATCAAGATGTTCAGCCTCGCCGCGCTCACCGCCCTGGTCGCAATGGCATTCGTCGGTGCATCGTCGGCGACCGCGACCGGGACCACGGCACTGTGCAAAAGCGAAGCAAAAACCTGCCCAGAAAGCGAACTGGTAAGCACATTCCACCTGTTCAACAAAGAAGCGACCGTAGTTAGCCTGACAAGCGAACTCGCAAACGTCTTATGCTTAGGCCTATTAGCAGACACGCAAAGCTTAAGTGCAGGCATCCCGCAGAAAATAAACAGCGAAACAATCGCGTTCACTGGCTGCGGCACAAGTGCAACTCACAATAATTGCACGGTAGAATTCAAAACTGTACCTAAATTCACTCTATTAAAGACCGCAGAAAATTTAGGTCTGTTAACAGCAACCAACGGCGAACTTCTGTTTAAATGCAGCGTTTTGGGCATCACCAAAATTGACTGCACCTTCGACACAGCCGGTCTGGAATTCGAAGTTGAAGGCGCGTTACATAAATCAGGTGCAGCAGGCAACGGGATGGTAACCGCAGCCAGCACACCGCTTGAAACAGGCAGTGGCACAAAATGCCCCAATCCCGAAAAACCTGCCACGCTCGATTTCTTACTGGAACCGTTAGTGCACACCTACGTTTCAGGAGTTGGCAATCAAAGCACGGCACTGTGCAAAGTTCACGAAGAGCCCTGCAAAGAATCGAATCTGGTTAAAAGCATCCATACAGAAACGGGAGAACCCCTGTTGAAAGTCAAATATTCGGGAAACAACTACCCCATCGTCTGCGATACATCCTTAGCGACAGCTTCCGTCGGGGCATTAGGTTCCCCACAGGAAATCACCATTGAAGAAATGACGTGGACAAATTGCGAAATTATCGGTGGGCCAGCCTGCACCATCAAATCGATTGAAAATGGGGTGCTGTATCTGTACAAGATAGGGTTAAATGTCGGGGAAGCAACGTCATCTAAAAATGAAATCGAAGCCGACTGCCCCAATCCTGGCTTCACCTGCGTTTTCGCCAGCGAACCGAAACTTCGCATCGAAGGCGCGAACCATACAGCCGGAGCGGGTAACGGGATGTTTGAATCGAACGAGCCCGAACTCGAAAATGTCGAAGGGGATTGCGAAGGTCCGGGATTCCTGTATGGCTTATACGAACCACTGACGAGCGTCAACGTCGTGTCCTGAACGAGAAAGAACGCAAGCACAACCACAGCCGCCCTGGATTTACGGGGCGGCTATTTTTGCAAGGGGCTAGCCCCGCCGCGCCCGGTGGCGCTCGAGCTCGGCCACCATCAGCTTGGTGTGGAGGGCGGCGATCAGGTCCTGCAGGGGCTGAGCGCCGCTCTCCAGCATCTCGACCACGCGCTCGGGGGGAACCTCGCCGGCCAGGCGGTCCATCACCACCTCGACCTCCTGGCGGACGAGGTCTTCGAGCGCGGTCTTGTAGCGCAGGGTGTCGTAGACGGTGAAACCGATCTCCTCGTCGTAGCCGCCGGCGCGGAAGCGGCTGATCGCCTCGATGATCTTGATGTCGGAGGGCGAGTAGCCGCGGGTGTTGGGGCTGAGGATCTCCAGCTCCTCGAGCCGGTCGAGGACGTCCTTGGGGACGCCATAGCGCTCGCGCACCTCGGCGGCGCTGGTGCGGGTGCGCTCGCCGGCGAGGGCGCGGTCGAGGATGCGGTCCTCCAGCTCGACCAGGGCGCGGGCCCGCTCGGGGTCCTCGTCGAGCACCGACTTGATCGCCTTCAGCGGCATGAAGCGCTCCTCCTGCAGCTGCTTGATCAGCCTGATCCGGTCGACGAACTCCGGTGGGTAGTAGGCCATGTTGCGGCTGGTCTTCACCGGCTCCGGCAGCAGCCCCTCGCGCAGGTAGTGCTTGATCGTCGGCACAGGGACACCGGAGGCCTCGGCCAGCTCCCCCATGCGCAGCAGGTCACCATCCCGCCGATGGGCCTCAGATACGCCTATATGTCTCGTTTGAGGCCCGTCGGCGGTCATGCGTGGAAGGTGGTGGTGGCGTCGGCGCTCGGGCCGGCGGCCGCTCCGGACTCCTTCATCGCGGCGATCTCCTCGGCCGAGTAGCCGGCCTCGGCCAGCACCTCGTCGGTGTGCTCGCCGAAGGCGGGGGCCGGGCGGGTCGGGTCGGCGGGGGTGCGGCTCATCTTCACCGGGGCGCCGAGCTGGCGGATCGTCCCCAGCTCGGGCTGCTCCATCTCGACGACCATCTCGCGCCCGCGCACCAGCTCGGAGTCGAGCGCCTCGTCGATCTCCAGCACCGGCTCGATGCAGCAGTCGTGCTCGTCGTTGAAGGCCTTCCACTCCGCCCGTGTGCGCGAGCGGAAGACCTCGGCGATCTTCTGCCAGTCCTCGGAATCCGGCGCCGCGAATTGGGCCTCGACGAGGTCCGGGCGCTCCACCCCGTTGCAGAAGGCGGCCCAGAACTTCGGCTCCAGCGCGCCGCAGGTGACCCAGCCGTTGCTGGCTTCGTAAGGCAGGTAGCAGGCCAGGCCGCCGGCGAGCTGCTGCTCGCCGCGGCGCGGCACCTCGCCGTCGCAGAAGTAGCGCCCGGCGACCAGCGCCAGCCAGGAGAGGGCGCCGTCGGCCATCGAGACGTCGACCATCTGCCCTTCGCCGGAGTGGCGCCGCTCGTGCAGCGCCGCCATCACGCCGAAGGCCGCCATCAGGGCGCCGCCGCCGATGTCGGCGATCTGGCCGCCGGACTGCACCGGCGGGCCGTCCTTGGCCCCGGTCAGCCCGAGCACCCCGACCAGGCCGAGGTAGTTCATGTCGTGGCCGGCCCGCTGTGTGTAGGGGCCGTCCTGGCCGTAGCCGGTGATCGCGCAGAAGACGACGCCGGGATTGGCCTCGCGCATGCGCTCGTAGCCGACTCCGAGCCGGTCGAGCACTCCCGGCCGGAAGCCGTCGATCACCACGTCGTGGCGTTCGACCAGGCGCAGCAGAGCCTCGCGGCCCTGATCGGACTTGAGGTCGAGGCGGACCGAGCGCTTGCCGCGGTTGAGCGAGAGGTAGAGCGCCGAGCGCGTGCCCAGCTCCTGCTGCTCGTCCGTCCCGTAGTAGGGCGGCGCCCAGCGGATGTAGTCGCCCATCCCGGTGTCCTCGACCTTGAGCACCTCGGCGCCGAGGTCGGCGAGCAGCAGCGAGCAGAAGCCCCCCGGCAGCAGCCGGGAGAGGTCGAGGACCTTGACGTCGCTAAGCGGGAGAGCGCTCACGCTTCGGCACTCCCAGGAGCTCGCGGGCCTCGGCGACGGTGGCGGCCCGGCGGCCGACGTCCTCGGCCATCTGGCGCGCCTTGGCGATCAGGTCGCCGTTGGAGCGCGCCATCTCGCCGCTCGGCAGGTAGAGGTTGTCCTCGACCCCGGCGCGGACGTTGCCGCCCAGCACCAGCGAGGAGCCGAGCAGCTTCCACTGGTCGCGGGAGATGCCGATCACCTGCCACTGGTTCTCGCCCTCGGCGCCGCCGGGGATCTGGTCGGCCATGAAGCCGACGTTGCGCGGCGTCGGGCGGATGCCGCCGTTGACGCCCATGACGAGCGATACCTGCAGCGGCGTGCGCTCCAGCAGGCCCATGTCGATCAGCGGGTCGAGGTTGGCGACGTGGCCGGCGTCGAAGCACTCGTGCTCGGGCTTGATCCCGAGCTCGCGCATCGCCGTGAGGAACTCGATGATCGTGTCGAAGCTGTTCTCGAAGACGGCCTTGAAGACGAAGTCCTTGCGCCGCGAGCTGTACTTGGCGTAGTTCATCGAGCTCATGTTGAGCGCGGCGACGTCGGGCTTCAGCGCCCGCAGGTACTCGATCCGCTTGGAGATCGGGATGCCGATCGCGCCGGTCGAGTAGTTGACGATCACGTCGCCGACCTCGGCCAGGATCGCCTCGGTGATCGCGCGGAAGTCCTCGACCTCGTAGGAGGGCGTGCCGTCCGGCGTGCGGGCGTGGATGTGGATCTGCGAGGCGCCCTCGTCGACCGCGCGCCGCGCCTCGGCCGCGTACTCCTCCGGCGTGTAGGGGATCGCCGGGCACTGGTCCCGGTTGGCGATCACCCCGCTGATCGAACAGCTGATGACGACTGGGTCCTCGAACGAGCTCACTGTCCCTGCTCCTTCCGGTGCGCTTTATGTGGGCATGGATGGCATAAGGCGCACCGGAACGTGGAGGTGCCGGCGGCATCTGTCATACGGGCATCACCCCGTGGCGCTTGCGCGGCTTCTCGACGTGCTTGTTGCGGGCCATGCGGAGAGCGTTGACGATGGTCGGGCGCGTCTCGCGCGGGTCGATCACGTCGTCGATCACCGCGTTGCCGGCGGCGATGTAGGGGTCGATCTGCTCGCGCACCGCGTTCAGCATCGCCTCTTTCGTCGCCTCGGGATCGTCGGAGGCCTCGATCATCGAGCGGCCGATGATGTTGACCGCCCCCTCCGCCCCCATCACCGAGATCTCGGCGCCCGGCCAAGCGACGATCAGGTCGGGCTCGTAGGCCTTGCCGCACATCACGTAGTAGCCGGCGCCGTAGGCCTTGCGCACGACCACGGTCACCTTCGGCACCGTGGCGCGGCTGACGGCGTAGAGCATCTTCGCCCCGTGGCGGATGATCCCGGCGTGCTCGACCTTGGCGCCGACCATGAAGCCGGGCACGTCCTGAAGGAAGACGAGCGGGATGTTGAAGGCGTCGCAGAGGTTGATGAAGCGCGCCGCCTTGTCGGCCGAGTCGTTGTCGAGGATGCCGGCCAGCTGCTTGGGCTGGTTGGCGACGATCCCCGCCGGCTGGCCGCCGAAGCGGGCGAAGCAGGTGATCAGCGTCTTGGCGAACTTCGGCTTGATGTCGAAGAGCTCGCCGTCGTCGACGATCTCGCGGATCACGTCGTACATGTCGTAGGGCTGGCGCGAGGAGTCGGGGACGATCTCCATCAGCTTCTCCGAGGCGCGCTCGACCGGGTCGGAGACGTCGAGCACCGGCGGCTTCTCCTCGCAGTTGGCGGGGAAGTAGGAGAGGTACTGCTTGACCCGTTCGATGCACTCCTCGTCGTCCTTCACCTCGAGGTCCCCCACCCCCGACTTGCGGCAGTGGACCTTGGCGCCGCCCAGCTCCTCCATCGTGATGTCCTCGCCGGTGACGGCTTTGGTCAGGTGCGGGCCGGCGAGCGCCATCGCGCCCTGGCCGGAGACCATCGGGACGAAGTCGGCGAGCGCCGGGATGTAGGCGGTGCCGGCCGCGCACGGTCCCATCATCGCCGCCACCATCGGGATCACACCCGACATCTCGACCTCTTCGCGGAAGAGGTGGCCGGAGCCGGCGAAGAGCGAGCCGGACGCCTCCTGGATGCGGGCGCCGGCCGAGTCGAGCAGCCAGATGAACGGCATCCGCTTCGAGAGCGCCATCTCGCGCAGGCGGGTGACCTTGAGCTCGCCGGTCATCCCCATCGAGCCGGCCATCACGGTGAAGTCGTAGGCGGCGATGCAGCAGGGACGGCCGTCGACGTCGCCCCAACCGGTGATCACGCCGTCGGCAGGGGCCTCTTTGCCCTCCATCGCCCGCTGGGCGAAGTGGGGCCGGCCGTGGATGCCCATCTCGACGAAGCTGCCCTCGTCGACGAGCAGGTCGATCCGCTCGCGCGCGGTCATCTTGCCGCGCTCGTGCTGTTTGGCGATCTTCTCCTCGCCGCCGCCCAGCTTCGCCTTCTCGCGCCGCTCGTGCAGCTGCTCGGTCAGCTCGCCCAGGGGCGCGGTGCCCGGAAGCAGGTGCTTGGTCTCTTGGTCAGTCGCCACTACCGTCCCTTCCACTGCGGATCGCGTTTCTCGAAGAATGCGGTGACACCCTCGACGATGTCCTCGGTCGAGAAGGTGAGCGAGAGCTGCGAGCGCAGGTACTCGAGCGCGTCGTCGAGGGCCATGTCCTGCTGGCGGTACATCGCGTCGTGGCCGAGCCGCATCAGCACCGGGCTCTTGGAGGCGAGCTTCGTCGCCCACTCGGCGACCGCGGCGTCGAACTCCCCGGCCGGTACGACCTTGTTGGCGAGTCCGTACTCGACCGCCTGCTCGGCGCTCAGCCGCTCGCCCAGCAGCATCATCTCGTTGACCTTCTTGCGCGGGACGTTGCGGTAGATGATCGCCATGATCATGTAGGGGAAGGCGCCGACGTTGATCTCCGGCGTGCCGAAGGTGGCCCCCTCTTTGGCGATCAGCAGGTCGCAGGAGAGGGCGAGGCCCATCCCCCCCGCCAGCACGTGGCCGTTGGCCGCGCAGAGGCTCGGCTTGCCCAGGCGCGGCATCAGCCTGAAAAATTCAAGGAAAAGATCAGTTGCAAAATGTTTGGCCACCAACGGCATTTCTGCGGCAAAGCCGCCTAGGTCGGCACCGGCACAAAAAACCTTGTCTCCCGCCCCAGTCAACACAACTGCACGCACATCCTCGGAGTCGCGCGCGGTCTTCATCGCGTCGACCAGCTCGACCAGCATCTGCCCGGAGAGCATGTTGCGCTTCTCCGGGTTGTTGAGGGTCACCGTCGCGACCCCGCCGGCGACCTCGTACTTGACGACCTCGTAGTCCATCGGCGAGGGACCATAGCCGACTCCGTAGGAAGTGGGAAGTGCTACTGTCCACGCGACCGCGAACTGCGAACGAGGAGAGAGACCAGTGGCGACCGCGACCGACGGCTCCAAAGTCATCAAGCCCGACTTCGAGCAGGGCACCAAGAGCTTCATCTTCAGCCAGGAGCACGAAGACCTGCGCGAGTCGATGGAGGCCTGGGTCAAAAAGGAGATGTGGCCGCACCGCAACGAGTGGGAGAACACCTACTGGCCGACCGAGAAGCTGAAGCGGGCGGGAGAGCTCGGCTTCCTCGGCCTCTGCTTCCCCGAGGAGTACGGCGGGCAGGGCGGCGACTACTACTACTCGCTGGTCCGCGCCGAGTGCATGAGCTACACCGGCTCCGGCGGCACCAACATGGGCTTCGCCGTGCAGACCGACATGGTCCTGCCGCCGATCCACCTACTCGGCACCGAGGAGCAGAAGCGCCGCTACCTCGAACCTGGCCTGAAGGGCGAGAAGGTCGGCTGCCTCGGGATCACCGAGCCGGGGGCGGGCTCCGACGTGGCGGGCATCCGCACCACCGCGATCCGCGACGGCGACGAATTCGTCATCAACGGCTCCAAGACGTTCATCACCAACGGGCCGCGCGCCGATTTCATCGTCCTCGTCGCCAAGACCGACCCCGAGGAGCGGCACGCCGGCATCACCCTCTTCGTCGTCGACCTCCGTGACGAGAACGGCGAGAAGGTCCCCGGCTTCAGCGTCTCGGCCGAGCTGGAGAAGATGGGGATGCACGCCTCCGACACCGGCGAACTCGCCTTCGAAGACGTCCGCGTCCCGGCCAGCGCGATCCTCGGCGAAGAGGGCAAGGGCTTCTACCACATCGCCTGGGAGCTCCAGGGCGAGCGCCTGGTCGCCGCCGCCGGCTCCCACGCGGGGGCGGAACGGATGATCGAGAAGACCCTCGAGTACGCCAAGGAGCGCGAAGCCTTCGGCCGCCCGATCGGCAAGTTCCAGGCGATCCGCCACAAGTTCGCCGAGATGGCGACGAAAGCGGAGGCGGCGAAGCAGTTCACCTACGCGACCGCCTGGCGCTTCGGCAACGGCGAGTACCCGGTGCGCGAGATCACGATGGCGAAGCTCTTCTCCTCCCGCATGGCCTGCGAAGTCGCCGACGAGTGCATCCAGATCCTCGGCGGCTACGGCTACATGAAGGAGTACGAGATCGAGCGCGCCTACCGCGACGTCCGCCTCAACCGGATCGGCGCCGGCACCGACGAGGTCATGCTCGACGTGATCGGCAAGAGCTACGGGCTGTAGGGAGGGACGCCCGCATGGGGTCCCGGGTCGACCACATCCGCTCCTATTACGAGGCGCTGAACACGGGCGATGCCGAGGCGGTCGCCCGGCATTTCACCGATGACGCAACTCACTACTACACGCGTCTCGGCCCGCACGAGGGGGCCGAGGCGATCGGCCAGATGACGGATCTCGCGGTCAAGAGCATCGAGGCGCAGTGGTTCGTCGAGAACGCGCTCGAAGGCGAGGGCAGGGACGAAGCGGTGATCGAGTGGTCGATGACCTGGCGCGATCCCAAGAGCGGCGAGAAGCGGCTCGACCGGGGCACCGAGTGGTTCGTCTTCCGCGACGGCCTGATCGCCGAGATCCGCGCCTACCACCACGGCGGCCCCAAGAACCCGAGCGGCGACCTGCTCGGGTTCGACCACGAGGGCCGCGGCTACACGATGCTGGAGGAGCAGTGAACCGTCAGCCGCTGGTGACGAGCACCGTGGCCAAGGTGCCCAGAATCGCGACTATGGTCGTTCCCCAAAGCTGGAACATCAGCGCACGCAGCTCGCGAAGGTCGGTTCGAAGCTCATGCATGTCTCGATCCACCCGCTCGAAGCCGGCATCCATCCTGTTTGACAGGTCGTCGAGTCGCTCGTCAGTCCACATCGTTCGCTCCATGCCGGCGACGCTACCAGGCCCCGACGCACGTGAATTGCATTGTCTGCGAAGAAAGTGTAGCTATTCATGCCCGTAATCAAGGACACCGGTACCCGCGCGACCTTCCCGCCCTTCGGCGAGGAGCACGAGGAGCTGCGGGAGACCGTCAACCGCTTCGTCTCCAAGGAGATCGCGCCCAACGTCGACGGCTGGGAGGACGCACGCGAATTCCCCCGTGAGCTATACGGGCGCTGCGCCGAGCTGGGCTTCCTCGGGCTGAAGTTCCCCGAGGAGCTGGGCGGCCAGGGCGGCACCCACCTGCACGACGCGGTCTGGGTCGAGGAGCTGGCCCGCAGCGGTGGCTCCGGCGGGGTCGCCGCCGGGCTCAACGCCCACACCTCGATCGCGATGCCGCCGATCTTCAACTTCGGCACCGAGGAGCAAAAGCAGCGCTGGCTGGTCCCGGGGATCGCCGGCGAGAAGATCGGCGCGCTGGGGATCACCGAGCCCGGCGCCGGCTCCGACGTCGCCGGCATCTCGACCTTCGCCAGGAAGGTCGACGGCGGCTACGTCGTCAACGGCTCGAAGACCTTCATCACCAACGGCGTCCGCGCCGACTTCCTCGTCTGCGCCGTGAAGACGACGCAAGAGGGCGGCCACGGCGGCATCTCCTTCCTCGTCCTCGAGCGCGAGATGCCCGGCTACGAGGTGGCGCAGAAGCTGGAGAAGATGGGCTGGCACTCCTCCGACACGGGAGAGCTGGCCTTCACCGACGTCGAGGTGCCCGAGGAGAACCTGCTCGGCGAGGAAAACGGCGGCTTCAAGCTGATCATGGCCAACTTCGCCTGGGAGCGGCTGCTGATGGCGATCGGCGCCGTCGGCGCGATGCAGCGCCTGATCGAGATCTCCGTCAACTACGCCCTCGAGCGCGAAGCCTTCGGCCGCCCCATAGGCAAGTTCCAGGCGACCCGCCACCACATCGCCGAGATGGCGACCAAGGCTGAGGCCTCCCGCGCCATCACCTACAACTCCCTCCGCCTCTTCCACGAAGGCCGCAACTGCATCAAAGAGGTCACCATGGCCAAGCTAGTAACCCAGCGCGCCGTCCTGGAGATAGCCGACCAAGCCCTCCAGATCCACGGCGGCTACGGCTACATGAAGGAGTACGGCATAGAGCGAGCCGTCCGCGACGCCCGCCTAGGCCCGATCGGCGGGGGGACGGACGAGGTGATGAAGGAGATCCTGGGGAAGTTGATGGGGCTGTAGCGAGTTCTAGTCGATCAGCGCAAGCAGCTTGCAGGCCGTCCGGGGATCGATCGCCGAAGGCTTCAGATCGTTGTGGTCGAGTAGATCACGATCGCTGGTGACTATCGCCTCGGCACCGGCTTCGCGGGCGAGCATGACCAGGTAGTCGTCGGTCGGGTCCCGCAGGACGGTCGGAGGATCAGCGGGATCGTCAAGCATGGTCCCAGCGTCGCGGATGATCGAGACGGCTTCGGCGATCTCCTGATCCTCGATCAGCTCGCGGAAATAGGGCTTCCGCAGCGCGCGCTCAACCTCGTCCAGCAGGCGCGGGCAGACGATCGCCTCGACGCTCATCTCCGAAACCGCGTCGTAGATCACGCAAGGCGGGCTCTCAAGGCGCGAGCCCGTGATTCCAGACACCAGCGTGCTGGCGTCGATGACCAGCCGTTTCAACCGGCGGCGCGTTCGCGGCGAGCTTCATGCACCGCTTTGACGGCCTCGCGTTCGATCTCCTCCATCGGCACGCCTGCAAAACGCTTCCTCACGCGGGCGATTGCCTCGCGTCCCAGCTGGATGCGAACGGCGCTTTCGAGCAACTCGCGGTCGCTCCGCTCGGGACGGCGCTTGCGCAGGCGGTCGAGCAGATTGGTGTCGATCTCAACGCGGGTGGTGGGCGATACGGCCACGTCAGGAATGGTATCGCCAAGGCGAGAGGTCTCCTCAAGGCACAAGGTCGCCGGGCGGAGCGCGATACGGTGCATGGGAAGACCCCGGAACGGTCCCTGTGCAGCCTCTCTCGGGAGGCAGGCCAAACCGCCGGGGTTTCGTCTTTCCGGTTCAGCACCTGCGATACGGTCGAGCGTGAGTGAGCATCGATCCCGCCAAGCCCTCCAAGGCAAAGCGCCAGGCCGACATGGCGCTTGTCGCCAGCTATCACGAGGCGCGCCTTGCAGACCTTCTGGAGCGGGTGCGGGACGGCTTCGCCCGCTACGACTCGGGCGAACTGGATGCCTTCGAGCTGGACGAACTGATCCACCGCTACAAGAAGGCAGCGCGGGAGCTTTGGAAGTTCTGCGCCGAAATGACCGGCGGTCGCAACGTCAGCTTCATCGCCCGGACGCTCGAAGAGATGCAAGAGCGCGGCGAGACGATCGACTGGTGGGAGCGCGGCAACCTGGAACGCCGCCGTCGCTGAGCTGCTCCGCTGCTGCTGCTATTCTGTCGATCAGATAGTTAATTAAGATGTTTATCGTCTTGTCGATTATATAGTAGAGGTAGATCATGGAGGCCGCAGCAAAAACCGGGGCAGGCGCCCTCGTTCGCAAGCTCGACGCGATACGGGACGGGGCTGGTGTGCAGGGTCGGGAGATCGCGCAGCTGCTCGGCACCACCCCGCAGACGGTTTCTCGATGGCGCACCGGGAAGGCTGGGCCCCAGCGCCGCAGCCTCGACCGGCTGCTCACGCTTGCCTGGCTGGCCGAGGAGCTGGCGGAGTTCTACCCGCCCGACGAGGCCCGGTTGTGGCTCTTCTCTCCTCACCGACTGCTGGAGGGCCAGCGTCCCGCCGACCGCATCGAGGAAGGCCGTGTCGATGATGTCCTGGCGCTGATCGCCCAGCTTCGAGGCGGCAGCTACACATAAAGCGCGGCGCGTTGTTCGTTCGGAGTGGCCGATGCTGTCCGAGGGCACTGCTAATCTTTACCTCGTAAGGTACGGATTATGACCCCGAAGGCCGCAACATCGCCTCTGCTGACGAGAAACGAGATCGCTGAGATCAGCGGCGTCTCAGTCAATGCCGTCAACAAGGCACTGGAGCAGCGGGTGGCGAGGGCTCGACGCCAGAGGGGACGAACGCTGCTCGCGGTTGACGAGGCGGCGGCCCTGGCGCTTCTCTCGGAACTGCCGATCAGCTTGTCGATCAATCTGAGGCGGGAGGTCCGGAACTGGATCGTCAAGCGAAATCCGGTCGAGGCGGAAGAGTTTGAGCTTTCTCGCGCCCTACGGATCGCTATGACTGAGAATGCCGCCGACGTGGCCAAACGGGCGTTTGACTACGTGCGCCTTCGCGAGAAGTACATCGAGGTCGATCCGAAGAAGATGGGCGGTACGCCGGTTATCCGAGGGACGCGCGTCCCGGTGCGCACGCTGGCTCGGCTTGTCGAAGGCGGCGAGAATCGCGGGGCGCTTAAAGAGGACTACCCGCACATCCCGGAGGAGGCGTACGAGGTTGCCGCGCTGTGGGCGAGGGGCAACCCACAGCGCGGGCGTCCAGTCAGGAAGTCTGCCAGCCGCACTACGGCGTGAAGCTCTGGATCGACGAGTGCCTATCACCCACCCTCGTTGAGCGAGCCAATCGCCGCGGCTACTGGGCGACCTGCAACCGCGACCGCGATCTGCTCGGCTTGGCCGACAAGGCCCTGCACGAGCTGGTCATCGATGAAGAGGTCGTCTTCGTCACAAACGACGAAGCGGATTTCGTCGCGCTCTACCGACGGGTCGATCTGCATACCGGCCTCCTGATCCTGCCGCAGGCCGATAGGCGTGAGGGCGCTATGGCCTCTGCTCGATGCTGCGCTCGACTACATCGAGCGGCAAGCCGACGCCGCAGATGAGACAGCCGACGAGTGGATGGTCAACAAGCAGGTCGTGGTCGATCCAAGTGGCAAAGCCGCCCACGACGACCAACCCGGCGCAAACTAGAACGCGGACACAATCCGGACGCAACGGCCGGGCCATCGGTAGGATTGCCCAACAGGCTGGTTCCCAATCTCCACTAAAGTCGTCCTGAGTGGAGATTCCGATCAAGCCGATGCGGTCCCTCATCGCAGCACTTGCGCTGTTCGTGCTGATGCCGTGCTCGGTGGCGTCGGCCGATTTCTTCAACCAGGACACGATTCGGCGGTTTGCGCCGCTTCTGGTCATGGACTCGCAGGAGGACAACGGGCCATCGAGCGCACCCTGGTTCCTCGACCGCTCGGACCTCGCGTTTGCCGAGTATGGGCTCTGCGATACGGAAACGATCTACTCGGGGCCCTGGACCGCCGGCGCGACCCGCCGGCTGGGCCTGCTGGCACCGAGAGAGGATCGGTGGCAATACCAGACCAAGGAAGGGCTGCCTTGTCATCGAAGCGGCCCGGTGCTCCTGGCCACCGATTACACACGGCCCTATGACTCGCATCGCCCCCCAAGCCTCCACGAAAACGAGGGCTTCTTCTTCGACGCGAACCTCGACGGCGCGAAGGGCGGCATGCCATTCACCAGAGCGGGCAACCACGAATTCGTCACGCAGGCCCCGATCTACTACGACGATGGTGAGCTGTTCAACGAGAACGGCTCCCGCAAGAATCCGAAGCGAGCGTACATCTCCTACTGGTTCTTCTACCCCTTCAACGACGCGCCGCGAGCCAAGTTCCTCTTCAACCACCAAGGCGACTGGGAGAACATCTCGCTGCTCTTCCTCAGGGGCAGCGATCGCCTCTGGACGCTCGAGGAGGTCTCCTACTCAGCCCACGGCGCCCCCAAACCGATCGACGCCGCCTGCTCGGCAGCCCCTCCCACCGGCGATCCGCTGACCTGCCCCGTTCCCCGCACGACGTGGGCCGGGCAGTCGCGACTCGTCGGCTACGTGGCCGACGGCAGCCACGCGACCTACTCGTCCCCCGGCCCTCACCCGATCCATTCCGCCCACGGGCTGGCGACCGATCGCACCTCGTCCATCGCCTCCGGATTCTCATGGCCCACCTGGCAGAACCTGCTGCCGCTCGAGGCGCAGGGCTGGGCGGGGTTCTGTGGAGCGTGGGGGAACGTCGGAAAGTTTCCCTTCGGCTCCGAGAAAACCGGGCCGCTCGGGCCAGGCTGCCTCGACGAGAGGGAACGGCAACGCAAGCGCGGTGGGCCGGGAGGCTGGGGAATCACGAGGTCTTCGCCCGCAGACCGGGCAGCCACGCCGGGACAAGCGGTCGGCGTAGATCCGCTTCAGTGACGCGGACCGCGGCGGCGGTACGGTGCGCGTGTGATCTATCTGCTCCGACACGGCGATGCCGAGGACGGGACCGGCGACGACGCCTCCCGGCGGCTGACGCCGAAGGGCCAGCGCCAGGCCGAGGCGGCCGGCAGCGCGTTCGCAGCGATCGGCGCCGAGATCGACGCCTGCCTCGCCAGCCCGAAGGTACGAGCGCTCGACACGGCCCGGCTCGCCTGCGAGGCGCTTGGCCTCCAGCCCGAGGTCGCCGAGGAGCTGCGCGGCGGGCCCTTTGACTCGCTCGCGCTCTCCAGCGGGCGCGGCAGCGTCCTGCTCGTCGGCCACGAGCCCGACTTCTCCGGCGAGGTCGGCCGGCTGACCGGCGCCAACGTGAAGCTGAAGAAGGGCGGCCTCGCGATCGTCAACGGCAGCACCCTGCTGGCGCTGCTGCGGCCGAAGGACCTGGCGGCGATCGCCTCGCGGTAGGCAGCGTCGAGAACCGGTTTTGACAGACCGCCCTCGAGGCGTACGATCGGCCCCGAGCCAGTCCACTCGACAGAAGGAGAGCCAGATGCTCTGCGCACTGACGGTCCGCAACCTCAAGCCCGGCACGATGGAGCAGTTCAAGCAGGCATTCATCCCCGACGACGTCAGCAACGTCCCGGCCGGCTGGAAGAAGTTCTACGCCCTGCAGAGCGTCGCCGACCCCAACCAGGTGATCACCTTCGGCCTCTTCGACGGCACGCTCGAGGAGCTGCGCGCAGGCCAGCAGGACCCCGACGCCGAGTACGAGAAGCGTCGTGCCGCCGCCGACGAGCTCGTCGAGTCGGTCGGCACCGACGGCGTCTTCGAGGTGGTCGAAGAGCGGACCATGGGGTAGGAGCCGGCGAAGCCGTCGGTTAGGGTCGTTCGCGACCGAACAACAAGCAGGGGAGAAACGAGGAGCCCATGGCTTACGAAATGCAGATCCGGCAGAGCCAGGATCGAGTCAAGATAAGAAGCCCCTGGGCCGCGGCCCTGCTGCCGATCGTCACTCTCGGCATCTACCACCTCGTCTGGTGGTACCGGATCAACCGCGAGCTGCGCGACTTCGGCAAGGCCAAGGGATACGACCTCGGCCAGAACCCGACCAACTCGGTGCTCGCGCTCTTCCCGGGCGGGATCATCATCGTCCCGGCGCTGGTCACCTACTGGCGCGGCGTCAAGCGCGTGATGGGCGCCTCCCGCCTCGCTGGCCAGGAGCCGCTCAACGGCTGGATCGCGATCATCCTCTACATCCTGATCGCGCCCGCGCTGTGGGCCTACGTTCAGGTCGAGCTCAACAAGGTCTGGGAAGCAGAGGCCGACACGATCGAGGGTGAGCTGGCACCTCCGGCGCCCGCCGACCCGCTTCCCCCAGCCATGCCCGACCAGCCGCAGGCGACCGAGCCGCCCGCCGGCGGACCGCCGCCCGCGGGCCCCGCAGCCTGATCCACCCGTGAAGCAGCGCGTCAACCTGATCACCCTCGGCACGGGCGATCTAGGGCGGGCGCGCCGCTTCTACGAAGAGCTCGGCTGGACGACCGGGGCCGAGCCCGGCGACGACGTCGTCTTCTTCCAGGCCGGCGACATGGTCGTCGCGCTCTGGGACCGCGCCCGGCTAGCCGAGGACAGCTGCGTCGAGGACGGCGGCGGCTGGGGCGGCATCACGCTGGCGCTCAACCTCGGCTCGCCGGAGGAGGTCGACACGGTGACCGAGGAAGCGCGAGCGGCCGGCGCGACGATCGGCCGCGAGCCCGCCGAGACCTTCTGGGGCGGCTACAGCTCGCTCTTCCTCGACCCCGACGGCCATCCCTGGGAGGTCGCCCACAACCCCCACTGGACGATCGCCGAGGACGGCGGCGTCAGGCTGGGCTGACGTGGACGGCACCCGGCGCGCCCACCTCAACCTGATCGACAGCTCGCGGCAGCTCTTCGAGCTCGATCCCGGTGCCGAGCTCGAAGAGGGGCCGGGCTGGCTCCTGGGCGCCGGCAGCGCCAGCCATCCGGCGATCTCCAACGCCGCCTTCCGCCGCGACGACGGCGCCGATCCCGCAGAGATGCTCGACCGCGCCAGGGGGTTCTTCGGCGCGCGAGGGCGAGGCTTCAGCGTCTGGGGCCGGGACGGGTGCGACGAGGACCGCGACCTCCTCGCCGCCGCGGACGCAGCGGGACTGCAGTTCGTCTACGCGATGCCCGAGATGACCCTCACGGCACCGGTGGAGGCACCCGCCCTCCCACCCGGCGCCGAGCTGCGCCGGCTGACCGCAGTCGAGGAGGCAGAGGACTACTGGAAGGCCGCCACCGCCTCCTACGCCAGCCTCGGTTTCCCACCCGAGGTCTTCGCCGGCTACAGCGACCACAGCGGCCTGCTGGCCGAGAACGTCGCGGCCTTCATCGCCTATCTCGACGGCGAGCCGGTCGCGATCGCGATGACGATCGTCAGCGAGGGCGTCGCCGGCATCTACTGGGTCGGCACCCTCGAGCAGGCGCGCGGCAAGGGGCTCGGCCGGGCCGTCACCGCCGCCGCCACGAACGCCGGCTTCGAGCTGGGCGCCGACCTCGCCTCACTCCAGGCCTCGCCGATGGGCAAGCCGATCTACGAGGCGATGGGCTACGAGACCGTCTTCGAGTACCGGCTGCTGATGTTGAGCCCGCCTCAAGGCGCATAACGAGCGGGACCGATGACCGACTGGCCAGTCAGCCAGCGCCCAATCCCTATACCCTCCCGCCCGACTTTTCACGAACGAAGAAGGAGAACGCAGACTGATGGGACTTCTTGACGGGAAAGCGGCGATCGTCACCGGATCGGCGCGCGGAATCGGCCGGGCGACCGCTGAGCTGTTCGTCCGCGAGGGCGCCAAGGTGCTGATCAACGACCTCGACGCCGACGTCGCCGAACAGGCGGCCGGCGAGATCGATGGCGAGACCGCCGTCTTCGCCGGTGACCTGACCAAGCCGGAGGCCGCCGACAAGCTCGTCGCCGCCGGCGTCGACGTCTTCGGCGCGGTCAACATCGTCGTCAACAACGCCGGCTACACCTGGGACAGCGTTGCCCACAAGATGACCGACGAGCAGTTCCAGGCGATGCTCGACATCCACACGATCGTGCCCTTCCGCGTCGCCCGGGCGCTCGCCCCCCACTGGCGCGAGGCGGCCAAGGCAGAGCGCAACGAGGGCAAGGAGGTCTTCCGCAAGATCGTCAACGTCTCCTCGACCTCGGGGACGATGGGCAACGCCGGCCAAGTCAACTACTCGGCGGCGAAGATGGCCGTCGTCGGCATGACCAAAACGCTGGCCAAGGAGTGGGGCCAGTTCAAGATCAACGTCAACGCCGTCGCCTTCGGCTTCGTCGAAACCCGCCTCACTGCGGCCAAGGAGCAGGGTGGCGAGATGACCTCGCCGACCGGTGAGAAGATCGAGCTCGGCATCCCCGAGCAGATGCGGGCGATGGCCTCGGCGATCATCCCGCTCGGCCGCCCCGCCACGCCGGAGGAGGCCTCGGGCCCGGTCCTCTTCCTCTGCTCGCCGCTCGCCGACTACGTGCACGGCCAGGTGCTCAACGTCACGGGCGGCATGTTCGGGGGGATGTACACCTGATGAGCACGCAGGCGACAGAGGGCGGGCGCACACCCCGCTACCTCGACGTTGGGGACCGGATCTGGCCCCTCACCCGCCGGGTGATGGGGCTGCACACGCTCCTCTACAAGGCGACGGGTGGACGGGTCGGCCGGCGGATCCCCGGCGTGGGGAACATGCTGCTGCTCGACCACGTGGGAGCGAAGACCGGGACCAAGCGGACCTCGCCCCTCCTATACACCCCGGACGGCGACGATCTGGTGATCGTCGCCTCCAAGGGTGGGTTCCCCAAGCATCCGGCGTGGTTCCACAACCTCAAGGCCAATCCCGACACAACGGTCCAGGTCGGCCCCGAGCGGCGTCCGGTGCATGCGCGCGTCGCCACGCCCGAGGAGCGGGAGCGCCTCTGGCCAATAGTGGTCGCGAACTACCGCGGCTATGACACCTACCAGGCCCGCAGCAAAGGCCGCGAAATCCCCATCGTCATCCTCGCGCGCAAGTAGCCCCGCACTGCCGTGCAGGTGCAACGCTTTGTGGACCTATCGGCGCCGCTACGCGTTGCACCCGGTCAGGGCTTCGGGCGGCGCTCCTCGGCGACCGGGTCACCGGACTCGCCGGCGATCGCCTCGGGAGGCCAAGGGCCGGCCCAGTTGTCGCGGGCGCCGTCGATCGTGATCGTCGTGCCGGAGAAGAAGTCGCCGGCCGGCGAGGCGAGGTAGGCGACGAGCCAGGCCATCTCCTCGGCGCGGCCGGCGCGGCCGATCGGGATCGAGCGCTCGAGGTTGTCGACGACCACCTGCGGGTACTTGGTCAGCAGCGTCTCGGTGGCGAACTGCCCGGCGGCGAGGGCGCAGGTCTTGATCCCGAAGCGCGCCCACTCCACCGCCAGCGTCCGCATCATGTTCTCGACCGCGGCGCGGGCGGCGCCGGAGTGGACCATGCCCGGCATCCCGTGATGGGGCGAGAGGGTGACGCTCAGCACCTTGCCACCGCCCTGCGGGATGAAGGCCTTGGTCGCTGCCGCGTGGGTCATCAGCCAGGTCCCCTGCACGTTCAGCTCGATCACGGTGCGGAAGCCTTTCGGGGTGATCGTCTCCGCCGGGGCGAGGAACTGGCCGCCGGCGTTGTTGACCAGGACGTCGATCCGGCCGTGCTCCTCCAGCACGCGGTCGAAGAAGCGGTCGACCGCCTCCTCGTCGCGGATGTCCATCGCTTCGCGGCCGAAGGAGCCCGGCAGCCCCGCGGCCAGCTCCGCCGTCTCGGCCAACGGCTCCTCGCGCCGGCCGCAACCGACCACCGCGGCGCCGAGACGCGCCAGCTCCAAAGCGGTCTCCCGACCGAGGCCGCTGCCCGCCCCGGAGACGACGCAGACCTGCCCCTCGAGCAGGCCGGGCTTGAAGATCTGCGAGTGCGAGTCGCCGCTCATGGGACGCGCGCAAGCCTATAGGCGACCCCGACCCAGGTAATGTGACCCCTCGATGAAGGTGCGGGTCGAGCCCAAACCGCTGCACGAGCCGCTGGCCGGAGGCACGCCGGGCTCGACCGTGACGGTCGAACCGATGGTGGCGGGCCGGGTGACCTGGCCACAGACGATGATGGAACGTCCGGGGGGCCGCTTCGAGACCCTGAAGCTGCTGCGCGCCCTGATCACCGGCAACCCGGCGGCGACCGTGCCCGTCCCGGCCTTCCTGATCCGCCACCCGAGCGCCGGCGCGATCCTCGTCGACACCGGCCTGCACCCCTCGATCGCCACCGACGGCAAGGAGAACTTCGGCGGCCTCGGCGCCCGGATCGGCAAGCCCGACCTGGAGGCGGGCGAGGACGTCCCGGCCCAGCTGCGCAAGAAGGGCCTCGACCCCGGCGAGATCCCGGTCGTCGTGATGACCCACATGCACATCGACCACAGCTCGGCGATCTCGGAGTTCCCCAACTCGACCTTCGTCGTCAGCGAGACCGAGTGGCACGCGGCCGCAACCGGGCCGCGCCCGATGCTCAACGGCTACCGCCGCCCCCACTTCGACTACGCCTTCGACTACCGCACGGTCGACTTCGACCGCGGCGGGATCGACTCCTACGCGACCTTCGGCCGCACCTTCGACCTCTTCGGCGACGGCTCGATCCGGCTCGCCTACACCCCCGGCCACAGCGCCGGCCACACCTCGGTGATCGCCCGCCTCGCCAAGCACGACTTCGTGATCGGCGGCGACGCCACCTACACGAAGGCCCAGCTCGACGGGCCCGCTCCGCTGGCGCCACGCCCCTTCGACGCCCACAACTACCGCCGCTCGCTGCAGGAGCTGAAGCTGTTCAGGCGCGAGTACCCGGACGCGATCGTCACCCCGGGCCACGACCCCGAGTTCTTCGCCGGGCTCAGCGCCCGTTACGAGTAGCCGGCTCGGAGTACATCCTCCGCACCGGGGCGAAGATCTGCTCCGCGACCTCGAGCTGGCGCTCGCGGCTCGGGGCCTCCTCGGAGGGGAAGTCGAGCGGCTCGCCGAACTGCACCGTGACCTTGGGGAAGCGGAACCGCTTCCAGCGCCGCACCCCCTCGGAGCCGTGGATCGCGACCGGGACGACGGGCGCGCCGGATTCGAGCGCGATGCGGCCGATCCCCGGCTTCACCTCGCCCAGCTCGCCGCTGCGCGAGCGACCTCCCTCGGCGTAGACGAGCAGCATCCCGCCCTGCTCGAGGATCGTGAAGGCGGTCTTGAACGACTCCTCGTCGCGATGGCCGCGGCGGACCGGGAAGACGCCGCCGTGCTTGTAGATGTAGGTGAGGACCGGCGGCCCGAACATCTGCGACTTCGCCATGAAGCGGACCTTCCGCCGCAGGTGGAGCCCGACGAAGAAGTGATCCATCTGGCTGAAGTGGTTCGGGGCAAGGATCAGCGGGCCCGACTTGGGCACGTTCTCGACCCCGATCGCGCGCACGCGGTAGATCAGCAGCGTCGGCAGCGTGAGGATGATGCGCACCAAGGCGTAGGTCCAGCCCACCCCCTTGCGCGCCGCAGCGTGGAACTGGTCGAAGTACTCCGCCGGACGTTCGTCCTTGTAGACCTGTGGCTTCATGTCGGCCATAGCGCGCGGCCTCCCCCGCCGACGGGCCTGAAAGGAGACATATAGGCGTATTTCAGGCCCATCGGCCCCGCTGTGGGGTGGTCATCGACCTCGCGTACCCCCGTTCGCACCGCCAGTTACGCCGGGGCACCGTCGCCCCTTGGCTCCGCCCAGCCCTTCGCCCGCTCCAGCGCCCGCTGCCATTCGGCGAGCAGCGGCTCGCGCTCGCCGGCCGCCATCGCCGGCTCGTAGCGCGCCGCCTCGCGCCACATCTCCCGCACCTGCTCGGGCGTCCAGCGCCCGGTCGCGATCCCGGCCAGGTAGGCGGCGCCGAGCGCAGTCGTCTCGGCGACCTCCGGCACGACGACCTCGGCATCCAGGACGTCGGCCTGGAACTGCATCAGCCAGCGGTTGGCGACCGCCCCCCCGTCGGCCTTGAGCACCGCCAGGCCGTCCCCCGAGGCCGCCTCCTGGGCGCGCACCGCGTCGACGGTCTGGTAGGCGATCGCCTCCAGCGCCGCCCTCGCCAGGTGCGCCCGGCCGCTGCCGCGGGTGAGCCCGACGATGGTGCCGCGCGCGTACGGGTCCCAGTGCGGCGAACCGAGCCCGGTCAGCGCCGGCACGAAGTAGACGCCATCGTTGCCGTCCAGCGAGGCGGCCAGCGCCTCGCTCTCCCCCGCGCCCTCGATCACCCCGAGCCCGTCGCGCAGCCACTGCACCGCGGCGCCGGTGACGAAGATCGAGGCCTCGAGCGCGTAGGCGGGCTCCTCGCCGGTGCTGCAGGCCACCGTCGTCAGCAGGCCCTCGGCCGGCTCGGGAGCCTCCGAGCCCGTGTGCAGGAGGACGAAGCTGCCGGTGCCGTAGGTGTTCTTCGCCGTGCCGGCCCGGTGGCAGGCCTGGCCGAAGAGCGCCGCCTGCTGGTCGCCGGCGATGCCCGCGACCGGCACCTCGCCGCCGAACTCGGTGGTGGTGCCGTAGACGTGGGCCGAGGGCAGCGGCTCGGGCAGCCGGGCCGGGTCGACGCCGAGCAGCGCGCAGAGCTCCTCGTCCCAGGCGAGCTTGCGGATGTCGAACAGCATCGTCCGCGAGGCGTTGGTGCGGTCGGTCGCGTGGCGGCCGGTGAGCTTGAAGAGCAGCCAGGAGTCGATCGTGCCGAAGACCGCCCGCTCTGCCCCCTCGGCGTTGCGCAGCAGCCACTCGATCTTGGTCGCGGAGAAGTAGGGGTCGAGGACGAGGCCAGTCCGCCCCCGCACCAGCGCCTCGTGCCCGGCGGCGCGCAGTTCCTCGCAGCGCTCGGCGGTGCGCCGGTCCTGCCAGACCAGCGCCCGGTGGACGGGCTCGCCGGTCGCCGGGTCCCAGGCGACGACCGTCTCGCGCTGGTTGGCGATCCCGATCGCGTCGAGGTCGCCGCCGCGGATGTCCGCATCGGCGATCGCCTCCGCCGCGACGCGGCGGGTCACGTCCCAGATTTCCCCGGCGTCGTGCTCGACCCAGCCCGGCCGCGGGAAGCGCTGCTCGAACTCCGAGTAGGCGCGGCCCGCGATCCGCCCCTCCCCGTCGAAGACCAGGCAGGTCGTCCCGGTCGTCCCCTGGTCGATCGCGAGGATCACAACGCCTCACCGCAAGCGATCATGGGCGATTAGGGACGCGTCGCGGGTCAAGGAGCGCCAGACTACCGCGAGCGAGCGAGGCAGCCGAGCTCGCATGGACAACCTCGCCGCAACGGGTGTACGGTCAGTGTCAGGCAGGGCCCGACTCAACCGAAGGAGCCCAAAATGGCAGCAGCAGAGGTAAAGCGGTTCGATTCGCCCGACGAGACCCGCCCGTTCGAGGGGAAGGGCCAGGCGAAGGTCGTGCAACTGGCCGGCCACGCAGTCGCGGAAGGCACGTTCGAGGCGGGCTGGAAATGGTCGGAGAACGTGAAGCCAATTGCCGGCACCGACTCGTGCCAGGTCGCGCATTTCGGTTACGTCCTATCGGGCAGCATGCGTATATACATGGACGACGGATCCGAGGTCGAGGTCGGCGCCGGCGACGTCGTTGCGATCCCGCCCGGCCACGATGCCGAGGTCCCCGGTCCGGAGCCCTGCGTGATGATCGACTTTGGAGAGATCGGCGACTACGCGAAGCGCGGCTGAGCCTCAACCGCTCCGGCGCAGAGCCAGATAGACACGGCCAAAATCCAGCAGCTGCCGGCCGCGGTGGGCGAAGCCGCCCAGCGTGCGGCCGGTGGCCCGGTGGGAGAGATCGAGCTCGTACTCGCCGACCCGGTAGCCGGCGCGGACGGCGTCGACCGTCATCCCAATCTCCATCCCGTAGCCCCGGGCGAAGGGAAGGGTCGCGCGCAACACCTCGGCGCGCAGCGCCCGCTGCCCCGAGATCGGCGCCGCGGCCTCGAAGCCGCAGAGGCGCCGGATCGACCAGCGGGCGAATCCGAGCGCAAGGCCAAACCCGCCGCCAACCCGGCGGCCGAAGGCAGCAACGGCGAGGTCGCACTCCCCCGCCTCGACCGCCTCGACCAGCGGCGCCAGCGCCCCGGCCGAGCCGCCGAGGTCGCCATCGCAGAGGAGGACCAGCTCAGGGGCACCTCCGTCAATGGCCGCTTCGGCCGCGGCAGTCACGTTGGCCCCCTTCCCATGCGGCCTGCCCCTGCTCACCACCTGGGCGCCAGCCGTCATCGCCGCCTCGGAGGTGCCGTCCGTGGAGGCGTCGTCGGCGACCCAGATCGCCGCCGCGGGGAACGCCCCCCGCAGCGCGCCGATCGTCTCGCCGATCCGGTCGGCCTCGTTCCTGGCAGCCACGACCACGGCAAGATGCCCTGAGACGGCAGCGGTCACGATGCAGTGACAGGCGGCCGGAGCAACCAACCGAGCATCCCGGCGGGCACCGCCCATACGACGTTGCCCTTGAGGCCGTCGCTCAGGTCGAGAACGGTGCGGGTCGCGAAGATGCCCTGACCCCGCGCGCGCATCGTGCTCGCCGCACGGCGCCACGGCCCGTCAACGTACTTGCCCTCGAAGGCAACCCCCAGGTCCGGCCCGACAAAGTCGATCTCCGCACCACTGGATGTGCGCTCGTACATCACGGTGCTCGCATCGAACAGTTTCTCAGGGCCCTGGTCGCCAGAGGCGCGAAGCAGGAGCATGCCGAGCTGCTGCTCGCTGAGATGCGAATCGTCGGGGTCGCGCCGACGCTCGTCCCTCAGGTGCGGCAGGTGAGCCACAAGTGGGTCGGTGAAATAGACCTTCTCCTGCGCCCTGAGATTCGGCAGCCCGCCCCTGACCTGGTGGCAGCGCCACGCCATCAAGGCGAAACCGAGAGAATCGAGCCGGTCGTCAACCCGGTGGTGGTCCGAGAGGCCCACGTCGCGGGCCACAGCCGAGGCGTTGAGCGGCGAGGCCAGGCCAACGACCAAGCGCTCCAGGAAAGCGGCCACCTCTCCGTCGCTCATCCCAGTGCTCTGAAACGCGTCGCCGGCGATCACCTCCCACAGCGCCGTCGCAAAGCCCTCGCTGACATCGGCTCTGTCCACGAAGTCCCTCACCGCCCGCGGGAAGCCACCTATTCGCAGATAGGACTGCCAGGCACGATCGAGGTCGGAGAAGAACGGGGACAGCTCGGAAACCGCGCTTTGCCCCGTGGAGGTCAGGAGGTCCCCTGGGCGCAGGGTCGTTTCCGGAAGGCCGTCGAAGCCGCCGATAGAGCGGCAGAACGAGTGAAAGTCCATCGGCAGCAGCAGGCGGTCGGAATCGGCGACATCGCCGCGGCGCCCGGCGAGCGCCTTCGTGGCCTCCCGGAGGTCCCGCGCCGAAGAGCCCGAGAGCACGACGCAGCTGCGGCGAAAGACCGGGTCCCCGTCTCGCAGCTCCTTGATCGCAGCCGCCCAGCCAGGCACCGCCGTGATCTCGTCGAGGAACCAGTAGCGCTCTCCGGAGAGGGTCGTGGCGTCGCTCTGCCCAACCGCGATCAGCCTGCGAACGTCCTGGGCGCTGAGGCCGTCGCACGAGCAGAAGGACACGAGTCGGGGATTGGCCCCCGACGCGATGACGGTCGCGATCGCGCGCTTGACCTCGACGCTCTTGCCAACTCGACGCGGCCCGCGCAACACGTAGAGCCCGGGCGGGCGCAGGCCGGCCAACGGCCCTGGCTCGTATAGGAAGGGCGCGTCGCCGGCCTCGCGCAGGTCCGGGTCGTCGCGCTCCCAGCCGTCGCTTCTCCACCAGGTGGAGCGATCGGTGAGCAGCCTCCTGAGCTGACCGTCGTTCACCCAAAAAACCCTAGCAAATTGGATTGTCTACACCCAAAAAGCGAGGGTATTTTGGTCGTAGAAGCTCAGGATCGGCGCTGATGGATATTCTCCCGCGCCATGGCAGACATCGAGGCGCACATCACAGGGAACGTCTGGAAGATCGAGGTCGCGGTCGGGGACCAGGTCGAGGACGGGGACACCGTCGTCATCCTGGAGTCGATGAAGATGGAGATCCCGGTCGAGGCCGAGGACGACGGCACCGTCAAGGAGATCCGCTGCAAAGAGGGTCAGGCGGTCAGCGAAGGCGACGTCCTCGTCGTCCTGGAGTAAGGCGCCCGATGGAGGAACGGCTCGCGGGCGGCAAGCTCATCCTCGACTCGCCCGCCGAGGCGGTCGCCCGGCTCCGCATCGCCAACCCCGAGCGCCGCAACGCCCTCGACCACGAGATCCTCGACGCGCTCGCCGAGACGCTGCCGCGCCTCGATCGCGGGATCGAGACGCGCTGCGTGCTGATCACCGGCGCGCCGCCGGTCTTCTCGGCCGGCTACGACATCGCCTCGATCCCCTCCGAGACCTTCGAGCGCGACGCCGAGGCGCTGGTCGCCCACCCCTTCCACGCGGCGCTGGAGGCCATTGCCGCCCACCCGTGGCCCACGGTCGCGGCGATCAACGGGCACTGCATCGGCGGCGGCCTGGAGCTGGCGATCACCTGCGACCTGCGGCTCTGCGCGGCCGGGGCGAAGCTCGGAATGCCGCCGGTGAAGCTCGGCCTCGTCTACGGCCACACCGGCCTGCGCAAGTTCCTCGACACCGTCGGACTGGCACGCACGAAGGAGCTCTTCCTCACCGGGCGCAACTTCGAGGCCGCTCGGGCCGAGGAGATCGGTCTCGTCCACGAAGTCCTCGACGACAGGCGGCTCGAGGGGGCCGCCCTCGAGCTCGCGGCCGAGATCGCCGCCAACGCGCCGCTCTCGATGCGCGGCAACAAGAGCGCGATCGACCTGCTCAACGCCGCGCCGACCCTCACCGAGCAGCAGGAGGCGGGCCTGATCGCCCTGCGCGAGTCCTGCTTCGCCTCCGAGGACCTGCGCGAGGGCGTCCGGGCCTTCGCCGAGAAGCGCAAGCCCGAGTGGCGAGGCCGATGAGCGCCGCCCGCGAGCAGCTCGCCGCCTCCGACCCGACGATGGCGGCGCTGATCGAGCGGCTCGGGGAGATCGACCTGGAGACGCGGCTGCGGCGGCGCAGCGAGGAGCGGCCCGCCGACGCCTACGGGGCGCTGCTGCGGGCGATCGTCGGCCAGCAGCTCTCGACCAAGGCGGCGCGGACGATCTACGGGCGCATCCTCGAGCTCTTCGACGGCCGCACACCGGCGCCCGAGCAGCTGCTCGAGGCCGAGGAATCCGACCTGCGCGCCGCCGGGCTCTCGGGCCGCAAGGTCTCCTACGTCCGCGACCTCGCCGCGCATGTGATCTCCGGCGAGCTCGAGCTCGACCGGCTCGGGGAGCTCTCCGACGAGGAGGCGACCGCCGAGATCGTCGCGGTCCGCGGCCTCGGCACCTGGACCGCGGAGATGTTCCTGCTCTTCCACCTCGAACGGCCCGACGTGCTCTCCGGCGGCGACCTCGGCATCCGCAAGGCGGTGCAGGTGGAGTACGAGCTGGAGGAGATGCCGGCGCCCGCGCGGGTGATCGAGATCGGGGAACCCTGGCGCCCCCACCGCAGCCTCGCCTCGCTCTACCTCTGGGAGTCGCTTGCAAACGCGCCCGTCGATTGAGGCGGGCCCCCTCGGCGCCGACAAAGGGGCCATGCGCCCGCGCCTCTGGTTGGGCTTCGCCCTCGTCGTCGCGATCGCGCTCTGCTCGGTCGCCCTGGCCCTCGTCGTCCGCGAGCGCGAACAGGACAGCTTCGAGACCAACCAGCGCAGCGAGGCGGCCCGCGCGGCACACCAGGCGGAAGCGCTGGCGGCGCTCTCGGTCGGGCAGCTGGCGAGCGCCGCGGCCTTCTACCGGGTCGAGCGCGACGAGCTCAACCAGCACGAGTTCGATGCCATCGCGGACTCGCTGCTCGGCTCGGGCGCACTGAGCGCCACCGCCTTCATCGACTCCGTGCCGCGCGGCGAGAGGCAGCGCTTCGAGCGCGAGCACGGCTTTCAGATCCTCGAACGGGGCGCCCTCGGACAGCTGAAGCGAGCCGCCGACCGCCCCCACCACTACCCCGTCGCCTTCGCCGCGGCAACCGGCCTGACCGTACAGCTGCCGCTCGGCTACGACGTGGGGACGGACCGCTGGCGCGGCCGCTACCTGGGCCGGGCTCGCGACACCGGCAAGCCGGCCGCCACGCGGGTGATGCGGCTGCCCGTCGGCGGCACCGGGATCAACGTCTTCCACCCGGTCTTCCGCGACGGCGCCCCGGCCCGAACGGTGGCCCAGCGCCGCGTCGCGCTGGTCGGCTTTGCCGGGGGCGGCTTCCGCGTCGCCGACCTCTCGGGTGCCGCCGCGGAAACCGTGCCCGGCGGGGTCGACGTCTCGCTCGTGGAGGGCGGCCGGGTCATCTCCGGCCCCGCCCTCCCGCGCGAGGAGTCCGCCGCGGCCCCGATCCGGATCGCCGACCGGACGTGGCTGCTGGTCCTCAGCGACCCCGACCGTCCGGGCGTCGCCCTGCCACTGCTGATCGCCGTGTTCGGCGTCTCGCTGGCGGCGCTGCTCGGGGCCCTGGTCCTGATCTGGAGCCGCAACGAGCGGATGCGGGAGCTGAAGCTCCAGGCCAGCCAGGACTCGCTCACCGGGTTGAAGAACCGGCGCCGCTTCGAGGAGGACCTGCGCGCGGAGCTGGCACGCAGCCACCGCTACGGGGCCCCCGGGGCGCTGCTGATGCTCGACCTCGACCACTTCAAGCAGGTGAACGACACACTCGGCCACCCCGCCGGGGACCGGGTGATCGCCGAGATCGCGGGGGTTCTGCGCGGCCGCACCCGCGAGACCGACGTGCTGGCGCGCCTCGGCGGCGACGAGTTCGCCGTCGTCCTGCCGCGCTGCGACATCGAGGAGGCGCAATCGGTCGCCGCCGAGATCGCCACGGCGATCCGCGAGCGCATGGACGGCGACGAGGGGGCCCCGAGGATCACCGCCAGCATCGGCATCGCCCCCTTCGGCCCGGGCACGCCGGCGACCTTCGAAACCGTGCTGGCCAAGGCCGACGCTGCGATGTACGCGGCCAAGGGCTCGGGCAGGGACTCGGTGTGCACCTTCGACTTCGGCGAGGACGAGTCAGTCGAGGCAGGCGTCGAAGCGCCGGAGCCGATCTAGCGCCGGCCCGGCCGGGAGCCGGCGCCCGCCAGTCCGTGACGCAGCCGCAGGAGGCGGCTGACCGAGGCTTCGAAGGCGTCGCGGGTGAGTGCGCCTGAGCGTAGCCCCCGTCGCAGGGCGCGCCGGGCGCGTGCGGCCGCACGGAAGTCGGCGAAGAGGAGGAGGTCGGTGCCGGCATGAGCCGCTGCCAGGCCCGCCCGGGCAGCGCCTCCGAAATTCCGCACCGCAACCGTTTCCATCGCGTCGGTGATCGAAACGCCTTGGAAGCCGAGGCGGGAGCGCAGCTCCCCGGTCGCGATCGGGCGGGCGAAGGCCGCCGGCCTGGGCGAGAAAGCGGGGTAGATCGCGGTGCCCAGCATCACCATCTCTCCTCCCGCCTCGGCGAAGCGGCGGAACGGAACCTCGTCGACCCGGCGCAGCGTCGCCTTGGAGAGCCCGATCCGTTCGACCGCGAAGTCGGTGTTCTGGCGGGCCGCGCCGAGACCGGGGAAGTGCTTGGCCGTGGCGGCGACGCCGCCGCTCTGGAGCCCTTCGGCAAAGGCGACCCCGGCGGCGGAGACCCGGGCGGGCGTCGAGCCGAAGCCCCGGCCGGTCACCGCGATCGTGCCGCCGGGACGGGCGACGTCGAGCACCGGCGCCAGGTCGACGTCGATGCCGAGGTCGCGCAGGTTGGCTGCGGTCGCGCGCCCCTGCCGGCGGCTGGAGGCGGCGCCGCGGGCGCCCATCTCCCTCGCCGAGGCGGAGGGAGCGCCACCGATCCTCTTCACAAGCCCACCCTCCTGGTCGACCATCACCAGCAGCGGGTCGCGCAAGCCGGGCGGCCGGGGGATCGCCTGCAGTTGGCGAACGAGGCGCCTGCCGGCGCTGCGGCTCGGCAGGTTCTCGGCGAAGAGGATCGCGCCCGCGATCTCCCCGGAACGGATCGTCCGCGCCAGGGCCGGCGGCACCTCGGTTCCCCCAAAGCCGGCGACGACCCGCTGGCCGGCGAGCTCGGCGATCGACAGCCCGGAGGCGGCGCTCGCCGTCGGCTCCGGGCTTGAGCCGTCCCCCAGAGCGGCCCCGAAGGCGAATGCCGCAATCGCCAGCCCACAGGCCGCACCGATCGCGATCCGCCTGCGCCTAACCGTCGCCGTCCCCACGTGTCTGAGCTTATGCCCCGTATGTGGCGGGTTAAGTCAGACACGCCCCAGGGCAGGCGTCCGGGGCGGCGCCTAGCCTTGCGCGCAAATGGCCTCCCTGGTCTCATTCGAGGAAGCGCTGGCGCTCGGCGGGCTGACCGACCGCCAGGAGATCGGCGACCTGATCGAGCGCGCCTGGAAGGTGCGCCGGGAGAACTTCGGCGACTCGACCGACATGTGCTCGCTGGTCAACGCGAAGTCCGGCGGCTGCGCGGAGGACTGCGGTTTCTGTGCCCAGTCGCGCTACGCCGAGGCCGACACGCCGATGCACGCGATGATGGAGCCCGAGCAGATCCTCGAGCACGCCAAGGCCGCCGAGGCGGCCGGCGCGCACCGCTTCTGCATGGTCACCCAGGGCCAGGGGCTCTCCAAGCGCGACTTCGAGAAGATCCTCGAGGGCGCGATGCTGGTCGCCGAGCAGACCAACCTGAAGCGCTGCGCCTCGATCGGCCACATGTCGGGCGACCGGGCGAAGAGACTGCGCGAGGCGGGGATCCAGCGGGTCCACCACAACGTCGAGTCGGCGCGCTCCTACTACCCGGAGGTCTCCTCCACGGTCCGCTACGAGGGCCGGCTGCGGACGATCGACGCGGTCAAGGAGGCCGGCCTGGAGACCTGCGTCGGCGGCATCCTCAACCTCGGCGAGTCGCCGCGCCAGCGGGTCGAGATGGCCTTCGAGCTCTCCGCGCTCGACCCCACCTCGGTGCCGATCAACCTGCTCAACCCGCGCGAGGGGACGAAGTTCGGCGACCGCCCGCTGATGGACGCCTGGGAGGTCGTCAAGTGGGTGGCGATCTTCCGCCTGATCATCCCCGGCGCGCTCTTCCGCCTCTGCGGCGGGCGGGTCGAGAACCTCGGCGACCTGCAGCCGCTCGCGGTCAAGGCCGGGCTGAACGGGGTGATGATGGGCAACTTCCTCACCACCCTCGGCGCCGAGCCCGAGGACGACCGGGCGATGTTCGAAGAGCTGGGCCTGAACGTGGCGCGCCAGCCCGACAACGGCGCCAACCCGCGCCCCGACAACCGCGACGGCCGGCTCGAGGGCGAGGCCCCGGCGACGCCGATCGACGAGCTGATCGACCGCCAGGACGAGGCCAACTTCTGGGACCCCTCGACCCAGCTGCGCGTGATCAAGAAGGTCAAGAAGCCCCCGCCGTATCCAGCGACCGCCTCCTCCGCTCCCGCGCGGGTGCGCTAATGACCACCGGAAGTCACGCCCCCGCGCTCCCGCGTCCGGGGGCGGTCGGGGGCACCCCATAGTGGACATTGAAGGGCGGCTGGAGGAGCTCCGCGACCGCGGGCTTCACCGGCGACTGCGCCTGATCGGCGGCCCGCAGGGGCCCCGGGTGACGCTCGACGGCCGCCCGGTCCTGCTGCTCTGCTCGAACAACTACCTGGGCCTGGCCGACCACCCGCGGGTGCGCGGCGCGGCGGCGGAGGCGGCGATGCGCTGGGGCGCGGGGGCCGGTGCATCGCGGCTGATCTCGGGCAACATGCAGCCGCACCGGCGGCTGGAGGAGAGGCTGGCCGAGTTCAAGGGCCATGAGGCGGCGCTGCTCTTCGGCTCGGGCTACCTGGCCAACACGGGGACGATCGCGGCCCTGGCCGGCGAGGGCGAGGTCGTCTTCTCCGACGAGCTCAACCACGCCAGCATCGTCGACGGCTGCCGCCTCTCCCGCGCCGAGACCTTCGTCTACCGCCACGGCGACGTCGAGCACCTCGCCTGGGGGCTGCGCGAGGCGGGAGAGCGCGCCTCGCTGATCGTCACCGACGGGGTCTTCTCGATGGACGGCGACGTCGCGCCGCTGGCCGAGCTGGCCGCGCTGGCCGAGCGACACGAGTGCCGGCTGATGGTCGACGAGGCCCACGCAACGGGGGCGCTCGGGCCGGGCGGGCGCGGCTCGGTCGCCGCGGCCGGGCTCACGGACCGGGTCGACGTCGTGATGGGAACGCTCGGCAAGGCACTCGGCTCCTACGGCGCCTACGTCTGCGCCAGCGCCGAGTTGACCGAGTACCTCCTCAACACGGCACGTCCCTTCGTCTTCTCGACGGCCCCCCCGCCCCCGGTCGTCGCGGCGAGCCTTGCGGCGCTGGAGCTGCTCGAGTCCCACCCGCACCGGGTCGAGCGGCTGGCGTCCAACGCGGCGACCCTGAGAGAGGCGCTCGGCGCCGAGGGGCTGGCGGTCGGCGGCTCGGCAACGCAGATCGTGCCGGTCGCCGTCGGCGACGCCTCCCAGACGATGGAGCTCTGCGAGCGGGTGCTGGAGCGCGGCGTCTTCGCCCAGGGCATCCGCCCGCCGACCGTGCCCGAGGGGTCCTCGCGCCTGCGCTTCACTGTGATGGCGACCCACCGGGCCGGCGAGCTGGAACGAGCCGCGAAGCTGGTCGGCGCCGCGGCGCGCGAGATGGGGATCGCGGCGACCCCGGTCCCCGTCGCCGCCTGAGCCTTGCGGGGCGTCTTCGTCACCGGAACCGGGACCGAGGTCGGCAAGACCGTGGTCGCCGCCGTCATCGCCCACACGCTCGCGGCCGAAGGCAAGACGGTCGCCGTCTTCAAGCCGGCCGTCACCGGCCTCGACAGAGGGGCCGACGGGCCTGAACCGTCCAATATTTGGACGTTTCAGGCCCGTCGGCGGGAGGATGAGGCGGACCATGCGCTGCTGCGGCGGGCCGCCGGATCCGCCCAGAGCGATGAGGAGATCGCGCCCTACCGGTACGGGCCGCCGGCATCGCCGCACCTCGCCGCTGCGCTGGCCGGCGAGGAGATCGATCCCGAGCGGCTTCGCGCTGCGGCCCGCGCCGCGGCAGACGATGCCGACGCCATCGTCTGCGAGGGAGTCGGGGGGCTGCTCGTCCCGCTGCGCGGCGACTACCTGGTCCGCGACCTCGCCGTCGACCTCGGCCTGCCCCTGGTGGTCGCCGCATCCCCGGGCCTCGGCACGATCAACCACACCCTGCTGACGGTCGAGGTAGCCCGCTCGGCCGGGCTGACGGTCGAGCTGGTGGTGCTCACCCCCTGGCCGGAGTCCCCCGGCCCGATCGAGCGGTCCAACCGCGAGACGATCGAGGCGCTCGGGAGCGTCAAGATCGAGACGTTGCCACGGCTGGATCTGGCCGATCCCCGGTCCTGGCCGCCGCTGCAAGCTCCTCGCCACCCGGATTGACCGCGGCCTCCACGGCCTCGGGGCTGAGCGGGTCGTGCCTGGCGCGGATCGTCGCCGCTCCGACCACGGCGCCCGCCAGCGCCACCGCGGCGCAAACGCTCATCGCGTGGCCGAGCGCATCGACGAATTCCTGCGGGCTGGCGTCGGCGAAGCTCGCTCCGACCGCGCCCTGGAAGATCGCGCCGGTGACGGCTACGCCGAGGCTGCCGCCGACCATGCGGAACATCGAGAGGACGCCGGAGGCGATGCCCGCCTTCTCGACCGGCACCGCGTTCATCGCGGCGCTGGTCATCGGCGACATCGTCAACGCGATCCCGATGCCGAGCAGCATGAAGCCGGGCAGCAGGTCGAGGTAGCTGGAGTCGACCGCGATCCCGCTGAAGCTGTAGAGCGAGGCAGCGACGACAAGCAGGCCGGCGGCGATCAGCCAGCGCGGCCCGAAGCGGTCCGCGAGCCGGCCCGCGACGGGTGCCAGGCCGACGATCATCAGGGTCGAGGGCAGGAACCTGATCCCCGCCTCCAGGGGCGAGTAGCGCAGGATGTCCTGCATGTAGAGGGCGAGGAAGAAGAAGACGCCAAGCATCGAGAAAGACACGACCGCCGCGACGACGACGGCGCCGAGGAAGTTGCGGTTGGAGAAGAAGCGGAACTCGACCATCGGCACCTTGACCCGCAGCTCGATCGCAGCGAAGGCGGCCAGCCCGACCGCGGCGCCGATCAGCAGCGCGACGATCTCGGTCGAGCCCCAGCCCCATTCGTTGCCCTCGACCAGGGCCAGGATCAACGCCGTCAGCGCCGCGGTCAGCACGAGGACGCCGGCGAAGTCGACCTCGCGGCCGACCGTGGTGTCGCGCGACTCGCGCACCGCGAAGAGCGAGGCGGCGACGGCGCCGATCGCGACCGGGATGTTGAGGTAGAAGATCGCCCGCCAGCTGACGTGCTCGGTGAGCAGGCCGCCGACGACCGGGCCGACCGCGAGCGCCAGCCCCGACACGCCCGCCCAGGTCCCCATCGCCTTGCCGCGCTCGCTGGGCGGGAAGGCGTCGGTGATGATCGAGAGCGTCGCCGGCATCATCAGCGCCGCGCCGACGCCCTGGACGACGCGGCTGACGACGAGATCGGTCGGGCTGGCGGCGAAACCGGCGGTCGCCGAGGAGAGGGCGAAGATGACGACGCCGAAGAGGAACATGCGGCGGCGGCCGAAGATGTCGCCGAGCCGCCCGCCGGTCGCCAGCAGCACGGCGAAGGAGAGCGTGTACCCGTTGACCATCCACTCCAGGCCGGAGATCGAGGCGCCGAGGTCGCGCTGGATCGAGGGCAGGGCGACGTTGACGACCGTGTTGTCGAGCATGATCATGAACAGCGCGAAGCACATCGCGCCGAGCGTCCACCACTTGCGGTTGCCCTCGGTGATCAGGTGGCGGTAGCGGGTCAACGCGGCTCGACCCCCTTAAGGTGCTCGTAGGCCTCGGCGATATCGGGGCGGTCCATCAGCGAGTCGATCGCGCCGTCGAGCTTGCGCCGCTGCGCGGCCGTGAGAGTGGCCGCGAAGGCCTCCATCCCCGCCTGGCGCACGACGAGAAGGGTGTCGACGAGCTTCTTGCCCTTGGCCGTGATCGCGACGCGGCGCACGCGCCGGTCGTCGGGGTCCTCGACCCTGGTGGCGAGGCCCTTCCTGACCAGGCCCTCGACCGCCCGGCTCATCGAGGGGACCGACATCCCGAAGGTCTCCGCCAGATCCCCCACCTGCCGAACCTCGACGTCCTCCCCCATGCCGCCCAGCTCGAGCAGGGCCTTGGACTGGGTCATCGAGAGCCCGCTCTCCTCGATCACCCGCAGCATGTTGCCCCGGTCGAAGAGGAAGAGGTAGCGCAGCAGGGCGCTGAGCCTGGCCGCCGTGTCCTGTGCCTCGGCGCCCACCGCGGGGGTGTCAGCGATGGCTCTGATCTCGGCTGCCTGCATTCCATGATAGTTGCACAATTACAACTATTTCTCGACAGAAATAGTTGCTCATGTGAGCAATATCACTCCCTTCCAGCCGGGGCTCTGGCTAGTGTCGGCTCCCGGTGACCTCGATGGACCATGCTCAGCTCGATCGCGATCACGTCTGGCACCCGTTCACGCAGCAGCAGGCGTGGTGCGAGGAAGAGCCGCTGACGATCGAGCGGGGCGAGGGGCCCTACCTGATCGACGACCAGGGGCAGCGCTACCTCGACGGCGTCTCCTCGCTGTGGTGCACCGTCCACGGCCACCGGCACCCCGGGATCGACGCCGCTGTGACCGAGCAGCTCGGCAAGGTCGCGCACTCGACCATGCTCGGCCTCTCACACCCCGGCGGGGCCGAGCTGGCCGGCCGCCTCGCCGGCCTCGCGCCACCCGGCCTCTCCCGCGTCTTCTACTCGGAGTCCGGCTCGACCGCGGTCGAGATCGCGCTGAAGATGGCCTTCCAGTACCAACAGCAGCGCGGTGGCCAGCACGCCCGCCGCACCTCCTTCGTCCACCTGCGCGACTCCTATCACGGCGACACGATCGGCTCGGTCTCGGTCGGCGGGATCGACCTCTTCCACTCGACCTACCGGCCGCTCCTCTTCCAGACGCATGTGGCCGAGCCCGGCGACGCGGCCGACCTCGAGCGGGCCCTGGCCATGCACGAAGAGGAGATCGCCGCGGTGATCGTCGAGCCGCTGGTGCAGGGCGCGGCCGGCATGCTGCTCCACCCCCCCGGCTACCTGCGCGCGGTGCGCGAGCTCTGCGACAGCTTCGGCGTGCTGCTGATCTGCGACGAGGTGGCGACCGGCTTCGGCCGCACCGGGACGATGTTCGCCTGCGAGCAGGAGGATGTCTCCCCCGACCTGCTCTGCATCGCCAAGGGTCTCACCGGCGGCTACCTGCCGCTGGCGGCGACGCTGGCGACGGAGCGCATCCACGAGGGCTTCCTCGGCGCCCCCGAGGAGTACCGCACCTTCTTCCACGGCCACACCTACACCGGCAACCCGCTCGCCTGCGCCGCCGCGCTCGCCAATCTCGACGCCTTCGAGCAGGAGCGCACCCTGGAGCGCCTGCAACCGAAGATCGCGCTGCTGCGCGAGCTGCTCGACGAGGTCGAGGCGATGCCCGAGGTGACCGAGGTGCGCGCCCGCGGCGTCATGGTCGGCATCGACCTCGGCGAGCACGACCCGGCCCTGCGCATGGGTCACCGGGTCACCCTCGAGGCCCGCAGGCGCGGCGCGATCGTCCGCCCCCTCAGCGACGTCGTCGTGCTGATGCCGCCGCTGTCGATCTCCGAGGAGGAGCTGCGCAGCCTCGTCGCGATCGTCGCCGAGTCGATTCGGGCCGCGGGAACGTCCGCGTCTCTCTCTTCGGCGACGATGGCCCAGGCTGCCTGAACAACCGCTGAGCCTTGGCGGTCAGGCGACCGCGCGGACCGAGACCTCGAGAGTGACAACGCGGTCGGGTGCCGCGATTGCGGCCCGCGCGGCTGCCACCAGCGCCTCAAAATCGAGCGCGTAGCGGCTGGCGACTGCGCGCAGTGGCTCCTCCAGTCCCAGGTCCGGGTACAGGAACTCTACGTTGACCGGCCGCCCCCCGGCAATCGCTACGTTGACTCGCGATTGCACCTCGTCGCTGTACTCCCAGCGACCCGCCTCGACCAAATCGATCGAGAGGGCGTTTGCTTTGCTGTCGTAGTCCGCCTTCATCGCTGCTTTCTCCTGGCAATCCACAGTAATGACGTAGTCCAGATCGTCAAGCGCAACCACAATCTCGATAGGCCGGCCTCGCTCATCTCGTCCAATTGCAATGGGATTGCCCCGACCATCGACCCTGCGCGCATGGGGCATCGAGGCGATCGCTTCAACGATCTCCTCGGCGATCCCTTCCCTTCGCATTCGATTCTTCGCGTGTCTGCTGAAGCGCACGCACCCTTAAGGCCATCGCGGCAGATTCTCTCCCCCCAAGTAGAGTCGGATCCATGGACGGCCGAGAGAGAGGACCCGCGGAGGCGCCCAATCTCGGCGAGCCGAGCGAGCCCCGGCCGGCGGCCTCGGTGGTGCTGCTGCGGCGCGGCGGCAGGCACTCCCAGCGAGCTCTCGAGGTTCTGCTGCTGAAGCGGACCGAGGAGGCGAGGTTCATGCCGGGGGTCTGGGTCTTTCCCGGGGGATCCGTTGACGATGCCGATGGCGAGGACGAGGCGCGGTTCAAGGCCTGCGCCATCCGCGAGCTGGAGGAGGAGGCCGGGATCGCGCTTGCAGGCCATGAGGAGCTGGTCCTCTTCTCGCGCTGGATCACGCCCGAGGTCGTCTCGCGCCGCTTCGACGCCTGGTTCTTCCTCGCCCTCGCCCCGGCCCACACGCCGCCCAAGCCGGACGGCGTCGAGACCACCGACGCCGGCTGGTTCGAGCCCACCCGCGCCCTCGAGGCCCAAGCAGCCGGCGACCTGGCCCTGGCCTTCCCAACCATCAAACAGCTCGAATTGCTCGCGGAGCACGACACGGCCGACGACGCCCTCACGGCCCACCGCCACCGCCCCGTGGACCCCATCCTCCCCAAGGTAATCGGCTCAGCTGAAGAGCACCGAGTAGTCCTCCCGGGCGACCCCGACTACCCAACCGATCCACCAAGCTAAGGCGGACCCGTATCCCCCGGGCCGCTCTGGGGACCACCGTCTCCTGAGCCCGCAGCTCGCGCGGGTGGCGTGGGGCAGGGGGGTCGAGGACAGCCCGTGGACTGCCCGCAGGCCCCCCTGCCCCACGACAGGACCCGCGCGCGACTCAGCCCTCGGGAAACGACTCCAGCCCCGCATGCCAAGGCCCGGGCGGATACGTATGGATGCCACTCTCGTCCATCTCCCCCTGCAACCGCCCGAACAGCTGCCCGGCATTCCCGAGCACCGCCTTCAGCTCCTCCTCGCTGCGCTCGCGCAGGTGCCAGAGGAGCCAGAGCTGGCGGTCGTTGATGCCGAAGTCGATCTCGCCGGTCATCGTCGTCGTCCACTCGAGGAAGCCGGGGCTGAAGAGCTCGCGCAGGGCGACCGGGTCGTACTCGCTCGGCACGGTGGCGAGGAAGCGCCTGTTGAAGTCGATCGACTCGAACTCGACCTTGCGGGCGAAGCGCTGGGTGACGTGCTCGTGGCCCTCGACCGACTCGACGTTGAAGGCCGGGACGACCTGGGCGAGGTCGGGCATGTGAGCCTTGCAAAGGAGCGCCGCCGGCAGGACCGCCTTGTCGAAGAGCCTGCCCATCTCCCGCTCGTCGGCGTCGCAGCAAGAGCCCCAGAAGCCCTCGGCGAGCTGGCCGGTGAGCCGGTTGGTCCCGCCCACGCAGAGCGCCACCGGCCCGTCTTTGGGGTTGATCCCCCCCACCGGCTCATACGTCAGCGCGTGCCGCTCACCGTATCTGCGGACGGTCTCGGCCCACTCCTGCGCTTCCTGCTTGGCCCCCATGTCCGGGCGATCCTAAGGCCCGCTTCCCGAACTGCATCGACTTCTCCGCCCGCCAGCCCTGGAAGTCGATGCAGTTGGCCGGGCGGCCAAGTAGGATGCGTGCATGACCTGGGCCCTCATCGCAGTGGTCGCGATCCTCGTGATCGGCGTCCTCTACTACATCGCCAAGCGCAACTCGATCATCGCCTCGCGCAACCGGGTCGACGAGTCCTGGAGCGGGATCGACGTCCAGCTGAAGCGACGCCACGATCTCGTCCCCAACCTGGTCGAGACGGTCAAGGGCTACGCTGAGCACGAGAGCCAGACCTTCGAGGCGACGACCAAGGCGCGGGCCGAGGCGATGGCGGCGCAGGGAGTCGGCGACACAGCCCAGGCCGAGCAGAAGCTGACCCAGGCGCTGACCGACCTGAAAGCGGTCGCCGAGAACTACCCCACCCTGCGCGCCACCGAGAACTTCCAGCAGCTCAGCCGCGAACTCTCCCAGCTGGAGGACGAGATCCAGGCCTCGCGGCGGATCTACAACTCCAACGTCCAGTCCTACAACACCGCGATCGAACAGTTCCCCGCCTCGATCATCGCCAAGCAGGGCAACTTCACCGCCAGGGAGTTCTTCGAGATCGAGGATGCGTCGGAGCGCGAGCCCGTCTCGGTCAGCTTCAGCAAAGACTGACCTGACTAAGATTTCAGCATGACGACCGCAACCGAAGCGACGCTCTGGATCTGCGAGAGCTGCGGCTTCATCTACGACCCTGCGATCGGCGACCCCGACGGCGGCATCCCGCCCGGCACCTCCTTCGAGGACATCCCCAAGGACTGGTTCTGCCCGGTCTGCGGGGCGCGTACGTCCGACTTCCGGCCGTTGGAGCCCGGCGAGGCCTAGACGACTTTGTCCGCGGGTCCTGTCACGGGGGAGGGGGGCCTGCGGGCAGTCCACGGGCTGTCCTCGACCCCCCTCCCCCGCGCCACCCGCGGAAGAAGCGCCTGAAACTCGCGTGTACGACCACGACTGGATAGTCATCGGTTCGGGCTTCGGCGGCTCCGTGTCGGCGCTTCGCCTAGCTGAAAAGGGGTACGACGTCGCGATCCTGGAGTGCGGCAGCCGCTTCCGCGACGAGGACTTCGCCTCCTCCACCGTGCGCCACCCGCGCCGCTACTTCTGGATGCCGCGCCTGGGGATGCGGGGCGTGCTGCGGATGACCTTCTTCAAGGACGTCTTCATCGTCTCCGGCAGCGGCGTCGGCGGCGGCAGCCTCGGCTACGCCAACACCCTCTACCGGGCGCGGCCGGCCTTCTTCCGGGACCCGCAGTGGGGCGAGCTGGGCGACTGGGAAAGCGAGCTGGCGCCGCACTACGACACCGCCGAGCGGATGCTCGGGGTGGTCGAGTACGAGGGGATCGGCCCGGCCGACAAGCTGCTGCAGGAATACGGCGAGGAGATCGGCGTCGGCGAGACCTTCACCAACACCCGCGTCGGCGTCTTCTTCGACAAGCCCGGCGTCGAGGTCGAGGACCCGTTCTTCGAAGGCGAGGGCCCGCGGCGCACCGGGTGCATGCGCTGCGGCAGCTGCATGGTCGGCTGCCGCCACGGGGCCAAGAACACGCTGATGAAGAACTACCTCTGGTTCGCCGAGAAGCTCGGCGTGAAGATCCAGCCCGAACGGCAGGTGACCGAGATCCGGCCGCTCGGCGCCGCCGAGGGCTCCGACGGCTACGAGGTCCTCAGCGAGCGCTCCGGCTCCTGGCTGCGCAAGGAACGGCGCACCCAGACCGCGCGCGGCGTGATCGTCGCCGCCGGCGCCCTCGGCACCAACAACCTGCTCGCCAACTGCCGCCACAGCGGCGCCCTGCCGCGAATCTCCGCCAGGCTCGGGGACCTGGTCCGTACCAACTCGGAGTCGATCCAGGCGGTCACCGCTCCCGACGACGAGCGCGACTTCAGCCGCTCGGTCGCGATCACCTCCAGCATCTATCCCGACCCCGACACCCACATCGAGGTCGTCACCTACGGCGAGGGCGGCGACGCGATGGCCGGCACCTTCACCGCGATGACCGGGCCGGGGACGAAGCTGACGCGGCCGGTGAAGTGGGCGGCGGCGATCGTGCGCCACCCGCTGCGCACCCTGCGCATGCTCCTCCCCCACCGCTGGTCGCGGCGCACGGTGATCCTGCTGGTGATGCAGACCGTCGACGCCGCGATGCACTTCCGGCCCAAGCGCCGGCTCTTCGGCGGCGGCGTGCGCCTGACCACCGAACAGGATCCCGGCCGTCCCAACCCCACCTACATCCCCGCCGCCGAGCAGGTGGCGCGCTGGTTCGAGAAACGCACCGGCGGCGTCGCCCAGAGCGCGATCACCGAGTCGATTCGCAACATCCCCTCGACCGCCCACATCCTCGGCGGCGCCGTCGTCGGCGCCGACGCCGAGAGCGGCGTGGTCGACGCGCGTAACCGCGTCTTCGGCTACGAGAACCTGATGGTCTGCGACGGCGCGGCGATCCCTGCCAACCCGGGCGTCAACCCGAGCCTGACGATCACCGCCAAGGCCGAGCACGCGATGAGCCTGATCCCGGCGAAGGACGGGGCCGAGCCAGGCCGGCTGCCGGAGGCCGCCAGGCCGGCGGGGGCGCTGGGGCCGGGTCCCCGGGCCGGCCTTCGGCCGGGAGTTCCCGGGGACCCGGCCCCAGCGCCCTGACAGTCTCGCCGCCGAAGTAGGGCTTGCTCAGCTGCTCAGCCGGCCTCAGCCAGGCGCTTAGCTACGTAATCCCAATTCACGACGTTCCAGAAGGCGTCGATGTAGTCGGGGCGCCTGTTCTGGTACTTCAGGTAGTAGGCGTGCTCCCAGACGTCGCAGCCGAGCAGGGGGACGCTGCCGTCGGAGACCGGCGAGTCCTGGTTCGGCGTCGAGACGACCGCGAGGCCGGCGCTGTCCTTGACCAGCCAGGCCCAGCCGGAGCCGAAGCGGGCGATGCCGGCGTTCTTGAACTCGTCCTTGAAGGAGTCGAAGGAGCCGAAGGTCTCCTCGATGCCGGCGGCGAGGTCGCCGCCTGGCTCGCCGCCACCGTCGGGGCTCAGCATCTGCCAGAAGAGGGAGTGGTTGCAGTGCCCGCCGGCGTTGTTGCGGACTGGGCCCTGCTTGTCCCCGGGGAGGCTGGAGAGGTTGCGCAGCACGTCCTCGACCTCGCGGTCAGCCCACTCGGTCCCCTCCAGGGCCGCGTTGGCTTTGTCGACGTAGGCCTGGTGGTGCTTGTCGTGGTGCACGCGCATCGTCGCCTCGTCGATATGCGGCTCAAGCGCGTCGTATGAGTAGGGAAGGTCGGGAACCGAAAATGCCATCTGGCGTCTCCTTGGTTGGACTGGACGGTTGCTAAGCCTGAGCCGGAGCCTAGCGCGAGAGGCGCCTGAGCCGACGGGCGCCGCGAAGCCCTACGGCACGCCGCGAAGCGCCCTGGCGGAGGCCCGGGGGACCCCACCCGCGTCGCCCCCGGTCCAGGAGTTGAAGCGGTACCAGGCCGGCTTCGCCTCGCGGTCGGCGGTGAGCAGGCCGGCGGAGTCGCAGAACTGGCAGGAGCCGGCCGCGTCGGTCCAGGAGAACCACCAGACGCCGCCGATCCGCCAGCGGTTGCGGTTCTCGGTCAGCATCGCGAAGGCCCGGTCCAGTTCGCGGGCCTGGCCGCGAGGGCCGCGCTCCCAGCGCGACTCGAACCCGGCGGAGCCCCAACCGAGCTCGGTCATGTAGAGCGGCGTCGCTGCGTCGCCGCCCAGCTCCATGACCCGGCGCAGGTCTTCGATCTGGCCGAACATGGTGCCGGCCTCGGCGACGTAGGGGTGAAGCGCCACGCCATCGAAGTAGCGCTCGACCCCGGGGGTTTCGTAGATCCCGGCGAGGAAGACATCGGACTCGATGTTCGGGGGGACCTGGAGGGGGCGCCCGAAGAGCCCGCCCAGGATCACCGTCGAGCCGGGGTCGAGCCGGTGCAGCAGCTGGCCCGAGATGCGGATCAGCCTCGCGAACCTCTCCGGGTCCGGCTGGCGGGAGAAGGTGACGATGTTCTCCTCGTTCCAGATCTCCCACTGGCGGACCGGCAGTCGCGGCAGCTCGCGGTTCTCGCGCCAGAAGCTGCCGCGGGGCCCATAGCGCAGAACGGCGGTGCGCAGGAAGCGAAGCCATTCCCGCCGCTGCCGGGCGCTGGCCACGGGCTCGCCGCCCAGCCGCGGCGAAACCCAGTCGGGGGTACCCCAGACGAAGAAGTAGACGGTGATCCCGTGCTCGGCCGCGAGCCCGACCTGTTCGTCCAGCCAGGACCAGTCGGGATCGCGGCGATCGGCTGCATCGGGGACGGTCCCCGCCCAGTTCAGGGGCATGCGCACGCTCGTGATCCCCGCTTCCCCCATCAGCCCGTAGTCGGTCCCGTCGGTGACCCCCTGCGGGGACATCCCGATGAAGCCGGGCGGTGGCACAAGGGAGAGCGATCCCGCCATCGCGGGGGCGAGCGCCAGCAGCGCCGCGGCAAGGGGAGCGATCAGGAGCCTGCGCACGAGCCCGACATTGTGCCTTGTCTGGCAGCGGACTCCCGGCTGCACCCAGAATCTCGTTTTATTTTCCTGTCAGGTTGACGTCGCCGTGCGGGAGGGCCCGGCGGCGCCGGAGCTCTTCTCGATCGAGGAGTACCTGAGCAGCCATACCCGGGAGTACTACGCCGCGCTGCGCGAGGCACAGGGGGGGAGCTACCAATCAAACCGCGACGCGAGCGGATGGGTCTCCTTCTGCGTCGCCGCCCACCTCGCCCAGGCCCGGCAGCGCCTGGCGCAGATCAAAGAGGCGGCGACGCATTGGGCCGCCCTGGAAGAGCTGGTCGACGCTCGTGGCTGGCCGGACCGGCTGGTGATCGCGCTAGAGCAGAGCCTCGCCGGTGGAACCGACCGGGGCAAATACAGCGACGAGGCCGACGTATCGCCCGCCACGGCGAGCGCCGACTTCAGGCGCCTGCTCGATGCCGGGCTAGTGGAGCAACGCGGACGCGGGAGGAGCATCCGTTATCTCGGAGGCGAGCGCCTGCGCAGCGCGCTCAAAGGCACGGGCGACGGAGGCTGAGGGCCCGACTCAAGCCGAATGCCCGAAATGCCCTCTTTCGCTATCTAGACGCTATACTGCCTATATGGCCAAACAAGTGACCGCTACTGACGCCAAGGCCACGATCCTTCGCCTCTTGGACGATGCTGCAGCCGGGGAGGAGATCGAGATCACCAGGCACGGTCGCCCAGTCGCCCGTCTCGTACCCGCATCTGGCGCGCGCTCTCTCAAGGGCTCGTTCGATGGTGTGGCAGTGACGGCAGTCGAGGAGGATCAGTTGTTCTCCACCGGCGAGGCCTGGAACGCGTCGTAGGCGTGGCTGCCGTCCTGCTCGATACCCACGTGGTCCACTGGTGGTCGGCCGAGCCCAAACGGGTCAGCAAACCGGCACGCAACGCCCTTGAAGAGGCGGACGAACATGTCGTTGCGGCGATCTCCTGGTACGAGCTGGCTTGGCTGGCGAAGCACGAGCGGATCGCCGTCAATATTCCGATCCGATCCTGGCTACAGGGCCTCGCTGCGCAACTTCGAACGATCGGCGTGACCCCGGCAATCGCCGATACCGCCGCCGCTCTTCCATCCTCGTTCCCAGGCGACCCCGCCGATCGGTTGATCTACGCGACCGCAATCGAGCACGGCCTCGGCCTCGTGACCAAGGATCGGGCCGTCCGCGACCATGACCGTCCACGGTCGTTGACGATCTGGTAGCCAGGACCCATGAGAGCGGGCTGACGGTCTCCGTGGAACCTGGTCCGGCTCAACCCCATGGGCGGGAGCCGGGCTGTGGGGCGAGCGGCGTCAGACCGCTGCGAGCGCGGGAGCGAGGTCGTCGGCACTCGCCTCGATCGACTCCGGGATGGTGATGAGGAGGTTGCCGTCGCGGTCGAGGATTCGTCGTGGGCCAAGCACGGTCAGGCCGACGATCCGGCGAGTGCCGGGCAGGTAGCGGATGACGTGCCCCTCGGGCGTCTCCTCGCCCTCTCCCTCCTGAGGCTCGCCGATGTGTAGGTAGAGCACGTCGTGCTCGGCGTCGTAGTCGGCGTGGTCGAAGGTAACTGGCCCGATCCTGATCTTCACGTCGGCCCGATGGGCCTCAAGCTCGGGATGGTCGCGCAGCAGCTTGTCGTTCCAGACGCGTGTCGGCAGGACGACCCGCGCCCCCGCTGCGTCCTTGGCTTCCCCCGCAAGCTCCCCGGCCTCCACGGAGAAAGAATCGCACGGCGCTAGGCGTAAGGAGTCGGCTTCGACTCGGCGTCGGCCGCCACGCCGCTTGCATCACAGAATCCCCCGCACGACCCCGCACGGCCGCCCCATGCGCTAAACAGCGGTGCGGCTGTGCGGGGTCGTGCGGGGCAGGACGGACCTACCATCGAACATCGGGGCGCCCGGATTTGAACCGGGGACCTCACCGACCCGAACGGTGCGCGCTACCAGGCTGCGCCACGCCCCGAGAGCGGCGATTATCCCAGACCGGGGGCGGCGCTAGCCGACCGCCTCGATCGCGGCTTCGATCTGGGCGCGGGTCGGGCCGTCCTGGAGGGTGCGGGTGCCGGCGGGCCCGCTGACGATCGCGGCCTGGCGGGCGCGGATGCCCAGCTCGGCGCCGAGCTGGTCGTAACCCTCGAGCCGCTGCGCGACCGGGCTGCCGGCCTCGCGGGCGCGATCGAGCGCCTGCTTCCACTCGGCGGCGTCGAGTTCGCCGGCCGAGGCAGCGAGGGAGGCCATGAGCTCCTCGTCGATCCCGAAGCGTTCCGCTTCGTCCTGGTTGCGGAAGAAGAGGTAGGTGTACTGCCAGCCGTAGCCCTGCTCGGCAGCCGCCTCGGCGCCGAAGAAACCCAGCTCCAGCGGATTCTCGGCGACCGAGTAGTGGCGCATCAGCAGCTTCGCGTCGCCCGGCCGGACGTAGCGCTCGACCAGGCCCGGGATCGTCCCCAGGAAGTCCTCGCGGCAGTTGGAGCACTGCAGGTCGTTGAAGACCTGGATCGAGACCGGCGCGTCGGCGGAGCCAAGCCGGTCCCCTTCCTGCGGGATCCCGCCGAAGGTGCCCTGCGCATCGGCGATCCCGTTGAACGCGAATCGCATCCGGGTCAGCCTGCCGGGTGGAGATGTTGACGATGGCGTATCCGAGCGCCAGCAGGGCCAGGCCGAGGGCGAGGATCACCCGGATCCGGCCGCGGCGGGGAATCGGCACGGCAAGCGGCTTCGCGTCGGGGCTCTCGGCGGCGGCGGGCATCTCGCCATTATCGCGCCTTGCGCTCAACCCGCCGATCGGCCGGCGGCGATTGCATTTGACACGTTCGGCGCGAGGGGTAAATTGCTTCCTACCTGGTTTCAACGACATGGGAGGTCTTGCCGTGGCCAATCACCTCACCCCGTCCGAGCTTGCCGAGGAGCTTCACATGAAGCGCCAGGAGGTGATCGGCAAGTGCGTGCAGCTGGGCGTTCCCATCTTCCACGGGCGCATCGACAAGACCCTCTTCCAGAGCTCGATGCGCAGCCTGGACTCGGTGGACAGGGGCCGGGGGCGGCCTCGCGCCACATAGTGCTCAACTAGACTTCCTCCCCGCATGGAGCGGGGAACCAAATCGGCCACGCTCGCGGACCTGCTGCCGCTCTCCGCGAAGCTCTACGGCGACGCCCCCGCGGTCTGCTTCAAGCAGGGCGGCGAGTGGGTCAAGCGCAGCTTCGACGACGTCCAGGAGGCCGTCCGCTCACTCTCGCTCGGCCTGATCGACCTCGGCGTCGGCAAGGGCGACAAGGTCTCGATCCTCGCCAACACCCGTCCCGAATGGACCTACGTCGATTTCGCCGCGCTCTCCGCCGGTGCCGTGGTAGTGCCGATCTACCAGACCAACTCGCCCGAGGAGTGCCAGTACGTGCTGGAGAACTCCGACGCGAAGGTCGTCGTGGTAGAGGACGAGGAGCAGATGGAGAAGATCCGCGAGGTCCGCGATCGCCTGCCCCTGCTCGAGCACGTCGTGCGCATGACCGGCTCCAGCGACGACGCGATCTCGCTCGAGGACCTGGCCGCCCGCGGCGCCGCCCGCGAGGCCTCCGAGTGGGAGGCGCGCTGGAAGTCGGTCACGCCGGAGGACATCTGCACCTTCATCTACACGTCCGGCACGACCGGCCCGCCCAAGGGCTGCATCATCAGCCACGGCAACTACCGCGCGATGCTGGACATGGTCCAGGAGAACAGCGTGATCGAGGGAGAAGACGTCACCTACCTCTACCTCCCCCTCGCCCACTCCTTCGCCCTGCTGATCCAGCTCGGCAGCTTCGACCTGGGGGCGACGCTCGCCTACTGGGAGCGCGACCCGCTGAAGATCCTGCCCAACCTGGCCGAGCTGAAGCCGACCTACTTCCCCTCGGTGCCGAGGATCTTCGAGAAGATCTACACCGCCGCGACCAGCGGCATCGAGAAAGAGGGCGGGCTGAAAAAGGCGATCTTCGACTGGGCGATCGCGACCGGCAAGAAGGTGCGCGCGCTCGAGCGCTCCGGCGGCAAGCCGGGCTTCCTGCTGCGCAAGCGCTACGAGTTCGCCGACAAGCGGGTGCTCTCCAAGATCCGCGGCCTCTTCGGCGGCAACCTGCGACTCGCGGTCTCCGGCGCCGCCCCGATCAACCCCGAGATCCTGCGCTTCTTCGACGCCGCCGGGGTGCTGGTGCTGGAGGGCTGGGGGATGACCGAGACCTCAACCGCGGCAACGATCTCCACGCCCGAGGATTTCAGGATTGGCTCGATCGGCAAACCGTTCCCCGGCTGCGAGGTGAAGATCGCCAAGGACGGCGAGATCCTGGTCAAGGGCCCCAACGTCTTCCAGGGCTACTACAAGAACGAGGAGGCGACCCGCGAGACCCTCGTCGACGGCTGGCTGCACACCGGCGATATCGGCGAGGTCGACGTGGACGGCTTCATCAAGATCACCGGCCGCAAGAAGGACATCATCATCACCGCGGGCGGCAAGAACATCACCCCGGCCAACCTCGAGAACGAGATCAAGCAGCACCCGCTGGTCTCCCAGTGCGTCGTCGTCGGCGACCGCAAGCCCTACCTGGTCGCCCTCGTCACCCTCGACCCCGAAGAAGCGGCGGCCTACGCGAAGGAGCACGGCCTGCCCGAGGACCCCGAGCAGCTGGCGGCCAACGCCGGCGTGCGCCAGGCGATCGAAAACCACGTCGCCACGATCAACGAGAAGTTCGCCCGGGTCGAGCAGGTGAAGAAGATCGCGATCCTCCCCCACGACCTCTCGCAGAAAGACGGCGAGCTGACCCCGACGCTGAAGGTCAAGCGCGCCGTCGTCACGACCAAGCACGAGCGCGAGATCGAGCAGCTCTACGCGAGCTAGCGGTTGTCCAGATGGGTCGGGTGGGTCTCTGGGCGAATTGACGTCGCACGCGCGCTCTGCGCGCTTAGCGACAATTTGAGTGCGCGGGCTACGCCCGCGCTGAGAACCACGAGTGCAGCGGCCGCCTTCGGCGACATTCGACCAGAGGGCCAATCGACCCCTCCCAGCAAACGCAAGCTCCGACTCCAAGCTTGGGCGAGTGTCATCTCGGAAGCTTGAGGTAAGCCCCTGCTGCGACCAGCTCGGCTTCCTACGCTCCGAGCTGTATGGAGGGCCGGTACCCCTTTCTGGGAATGTCGCCGAAGGCGGCAGCGCAGGTGTGTTCTGGGCGCGGCGCAGCCGCGCTCTCAGATTGTCGCTAAGCGCGCAAAGCGCGCGTGCGACATCAATTCCCAGAAAGGGGTACCGGCCCTCCCCTCCACCTGGGGACTACGACGCCTCGCCGGACTGGCGCAGGAGGGTCGAGGTGGTCTGCTCGAGGACGCGGCGCCAGGCGGACGTCTGCTCGGGCTCCTCTTCGGAGGCGCGTTCGACGACGCGGCTGACTCGGTGGCCGGATATCTCCAGGCCGTGGCGGTCGGCGATCTCCTTGTAGCGGTCGTAGTCCTTGGCGAGGGCCGCGGTGACCGATTCGAAGCCGTGGCGGGCGATCTTCAGCCGCCGCGAGTAGTCCATGATCGGCGTCCCGAACATCAGCTCGTCGTTGGGCTCGGGCTCGACCAGGATGATGTCGACCCCGGGATAGCGCTCCTGCCACATCTCAACCGCCTGGTGCAGGCGGGCGTGGGCGATCAGGCGGAAGGTCTGGTTGGCGATCGCCGGCAGGCCCATGTCGGAGACCCTCCGAACACGGGTGCCGAACACGGTCGGGATGGTCTTCTCGAAGTCGTTGACGAAGGGAACGAGGGGGTTCACGACGACGATGAACTTGGCGCCCTTTTCGACCGCGATGTTGACGTTCGTGGTCGAGCGGACTCCACCGTCGATCAGCTGGCGGCCCTTCAGGTCGACGGGCTTGTAGACGATCGGCAGCGCGGTCGAGCACTGGATCGCCTTCGAGATCGGCACGTCGTTCCAGCCCTCCTCGCCGAAGACGATCCGCTCGCAGGTGTCGAGGTCGGTGGCGGTCAGGTAGAGCTCTTTGTCGAGCAGGCGGAAGTCGTCGAGGCGGCCCTCTTCGGCGAGCGCCCCCTCGACGTAGTCCGCTACGCCGCGGTTGGAGTAGAAGCCCGTCGGCAGCGCCTCCGCAAGCCCGACGCCGACGTCGATCGCCGAGAAGTCGCCCATCCGCGCGAGGCTGCGCATCAACTCCAGCGTGCGCAGCGGCAGCATCGCGGCCTTCTGCATGAAGCCCAGGTAGTTGGGCTTGAGCACCTTGTCGAGATTGAGGTCCTCGAGCTCCGAGGGGATGCGCCGGTTGATCACCTGCATCATCTCGTCGGGGGTGACGCCGTTGGCGAGCATCCCCGCGACGAAGGAGCCGGCGCTGGTGCCGACGAAGACGTCGAAGTTGTTGATCGTGCTGTTGACCGCGAGCAGGTCGAGGGCACGCAGGGCGCCGATCTCGTAGACCCCCCCGGTGAAGCCGCCGCCGCCGAGGACCAGGGCCGTCTTCGATGGGCGTTTGCGGGAGCGGCGCCGTCGCGGCTGCGACTCGATGTCCACAACTTTGCCCATAAACATGCATTATCTCACTCAGTGAGGCGAACCCCGGCATTCATTGCCGCGATTTGCGGTGGCCTGCTTGCTGTCTTTCTCGTTGCGGCAGCCACACAGGCGGGCGCCGCGGAGCTGCGCTGCTCGGCCCTGCAGAACCGTCTCGTGCGCGGCGGAGGCAGCGCCAGCGGGCTCTTTGTCATCGACGGCGAGACCGGCCGGCCGCTCTGCGCCCGCGCGGCCAAGCGCCCGCGACCGCTCGCATCGAACATGAAGCTGTTCACCACGGCGACCGCGCTCGGCCGCTTCGGCTCGCAGGCCCGGCTCTCCACCGGGGTCCTGAGCGAAGGGGAGATCGATGCGAACGGCGTGCTGCACGGGAGCCTCTACCTGAAGGGCGGCGGCGACCCGGCTCTGGGAACACCCGGGTTCTACGGCCGCTTCCTAGGCGGGCTGGGCACGAACCTCTTCGCGCTGAAGCGACAACTGCGCCAGGCCGGCCTGCGCGCCGTCACCGGTCGCTTCTACGCGGACGACACCGTCTTCGACCGGCTCCGCGGGGTCGCGGACTCCGGCTACGCGACCAGCCCCTACATCGGCCCCCTCTCCGGGCTCTCGCTCAACTCCGGCTACAGCAGCTCCAGCGGCTCCAGCTTCGCCTCCGACCCGGCCAAGGTCGCAGCCCGCAAGCTCTCCCGGGCGCTGCGCGGAGCCGGCGTGGAGATCCCAACCGCGATTGCACTCGGGGCCACGCCGAGCAGCGCCGAGACCCTGGCCGTCGTCCACTCGCCGAGCATCGAGCTGCTGGCCGAGGCCACGAACGTGCCCTCGAACAACTTCTTCGCCGAGATGCTGATCAAGGGGATCGGCGCCCGCTTCGGCGCGGCCGGCAGCACCGCCGCCGGGGCCGCCGTGGTCGAGAGCTTCGCCCGCGCTCGCGGGGCTGCCCTGCGCGCGGTCGACGGCTCGGGGCTCACCCGCTCCAGCGCCTCCTCGCCCGCGGCCGTGGTTCGCTTCCTGCGCGCGGTCCACGACGAGGAGATCGGCGACGACTTCGTCCAGTCGCTCGCCCTCGCCGGCCGCGAGGGCACCGTCGCCGACCGCATGCACGGCACGGCGGCCTACGGCCGCTGCCGGACCAAGACCGGCACCCTGACCGGGGTCAGCAACCTCTCCGGCTACTGCTTCAACCGCAGCGGCAAGCTGGCGATCTTCTCGATCCTGATGGGAAGCGTCCGCGACCTCGGCCTAGCCCACGTCGAGCAGGACCAGATCGCCGCCGAAATCGCCGGCTACTGAGGGTCTCGCCCTCGGCGTTTCGCTGCCCGACCCTCGAGGAACAGGGCAACCCCCAACCCGATGAATGCTCCGACCATCGCGGCAGCCTGCATCGCCGCTTCAGAGTGCCTGAAGACCAGCACCGCCATCACCATGAGTACCGCCCCTACAGCGATACCTATGTTTCCGTAGCGAACCCACCACATGTTCGATCCCCTTGCAGACAATTCATTTCAGACCAGCGTAGCCCACACCGGTTGTCGCTTCCTCCTCGACGCTCCGCCTTGATCGCCCCAAGCCGAGACTCACAACTCCAGCCGCGACCCCGAAGACGACGACACCAGCTCCGACAGCCGTCGCGGCCGTCTCCAGCGTGGTCGTCAACGGTCCGATCTGGGCGAGCGCCATGCGACGACCCTGACGGCAATCGATTCACGCGTGGCGCACAAGTGCGCCGAAATCGAAGCTTCTTCGAGCAGAGACCCGCCGCTTGAGCGGCGGAGCGGGGGTGCCTCCCGAACTGGCGGATACTCAAAGAGGCGCGCTCATTAGCGCGCCTCTTGTCAGGGCGGGAGGCACCCCCGCTCCGCCGCCTAGAATCGACGTTCATGCGAGTCCTCCTCACCAACGACGACGGGATCACGGCCCCTGGCCTGCAGGCAGCCCGCCGCGCGCTGCGCGAGATCGACGGCGTCGAGGTCGACGTGATCGCGCCCGACTCCAACCGCAGCGCCACCGCGCGCAGCATCACGACGCGCTCGCCGCTGACCGTCGAGGAGGTCGAGTTCGGCGACGGCGATGTCGGCTACGCCACCGACGGCACCCCGGTCGATTGCGTCCGCTTCGCCGAGCTGGGCCTGGTCGGCCACCGGCCCGACCTGATCGTCTCCGGCATCAACCATGGCGCCAACCTCGGCGACGACATCACCTACTCGGGAACCGTCGCAGCTGCGTTCGAGGGGATCGTCCTCGGCATCCCCGCCCTCGCCGTATCTCAGCAGTCCTCCGGCGGCGGCATGGGCTACGTCAGCGGCCGCTTCGACTTCGGCGCCGCCGCCCCCTTCGCGGCCGAGCTGGTGCGGCGCCTGATCGCCGAGCCGATGCCGGAGGCGACGCTGATCAACGTCAACTGCCCCGCGGGCGAGCCGCAGGGCATCGAGGTGACCAAGCTCGGCAAACGGATCTACAACGACGAGCTGAAGCTGGTGGGCGAGGAGGGCGGCAGGCGCCACTACGAGATCTACGGCTGGCAGCCCGGCTACGAGGAGATCGAGGGCACCGACCTCAACGCCGTCGCGCAGGGGCGGATCTCGGTCACGCCGGTCCACTTCGACCTCACCGACCACGGCGGCCTCGAGAAGCTGCGCGGCTGGAAGTTCGAGGAGATGCTGGCTGCGAGCGCCCCCACATCGGTGTGAGCGGGTCAGGGCCCGAGCGGCGCGCCGCCGAGCTGCGGCAGGAGCTGGCGGAGCACAACCGCCGCTACTACGTCCTCGACGACCCGGTGATCGACGACGACGCATACGACGCGCTCCTGGACGAGCTGCGCGCGATCGAGGCCGACCACCCGGAGCTGCGCACGCCCGACTCGCCGACGCAGCGCGTGGGCGCGCCGCCGCTCGAGCGCTTCGAGCAGGTCGAGCACGCCGAGCCGATGCTCTCGCTCGCCAACGCCCGCAACGAGGAGGAGCTGCGCGCCTGGGAGACCCGCATCCGCAACCACCTCAAGCGACTCGACATCAGCGCCGCCGAGTTCAGCTACACGAGCGAGCCGAAGATCGACGGGCTGGCGATCTCGCTCACCTACGAGAACGGCGTCCTGGTCCGCGGCGCGACCCGCGGCGACGGCAGGGTCGGCGAGGACGTGACCCGGAACCTGCGCACGATCGGGGCGATCCCGCTGCGGATCGAGGACGCGCCGGCGCTGGTCGAGGTGCGCGGGGAGGTCTACCTGCCGATCGCCGACTTCAAGGCGCTGAACGAGCGCCGGGCCGCCGCGGGCGAGCCCGCCTTCGCCAACCCCCGCAACTCCGCCGCGGGCTCGATCCGCCAGCTCGACCCGGCCCTGGCCGCCGAGCGCCCGCTCTCGATCTGGATCTACGGCACCGGCGCCGTCCGCGGCCTCGACCTCGCCACCCACAGCGAGGAGGTCGAGTGGCTGCGTGAGCGCGGCTTCAAGGTCAACCCCGACATCGCCCACCACCCTGGCATCGAGTCGGTGGTCGAGCGCTGCCGCTGGTGGGAGGAGCGTCGCGACGAGCTCGACTACGAGATCGACGGCGTCGTCGTCAAGGTCGACGAGCGGGCGCTGTGGCGGGAGCTGGGCGTCGTCGGCCGCGAGCCGCGCTGGGCGATCGCCTGGAAGTTCGCGCCGACGACGGCGACGACGAAGCTGCTCGACGTGGTCTGGAACGTCGGCCGCACCGGCCACCTGGTGCCCTTCGCGATGCTGGAGCCGGTCCACGTGGGCGGCGTCACCGTCTCCACGGCCACCCTGCACAACGAGGAGGATCTCGCTCGCAAGGACGTGCGCGTCGGCGACGACGTCGTCGTCATGCGCGCCGGGGACGTGATCCCGCAGGTCGTCGCCCCGCTCGTGCAGAGACGGCCGAAGGGAACCCGCAAGGTGAGGCCCCCGGAGGCGTGCCCGACCTGCGGCACACCGGTCGAGAAGCTCGGGGACGCCGTCTTCTCGATCTGCCCCAACCGCGCCGGCTGCCCCGGCCAGTCCTTCCAGCACGTCAAGCACTTCGTCAGCAAGGGCGCGATGGACATCGATGGCCTGGGCGAAGAGCTCGCGCTGAACTTCCTTCGCGATGGGTTGATCGAAGACGTCGCCGACATCTACGAGTTGAGCGAGGCCGACCTCGTGGACCGGAAGGTTGGAGGAAAGAGCTTCAAAGAGAAATCGGCTCGCAATCTCCTCGGCGCGATAGACGCCTCGCGCTCGCGCCCCTTCAAACGCGTCCTCTACGCCCTCGGCCTGCCCGGCGTCGGCTACATCACCGCCGAGGCGCTGGCCGACCACTTCGGCTCGATCGATGCCCTGCACGCCGCCGACCCCGAGCAGATCGAGGAGGTCGAGGGCGTCGGCCCGATCACGGCCGTCCAGATCGCCGAGTCGCTCGCCGACGAGCCGACCTGGAAGCTGGTCGAGAAGCTGCGCGAGAAAGGTCTCCGCCTCGAGCAGGACGCCTCCGAACGGCGCCAGGCCGGCGGCCCCCTCGAAGGCAAGACCCTAGTCCTCACCGGCACCCTCCCCGAGCTGACCCGCGAGGAGGCCGGCGCGCTGATAAAGGCAGCCGGCGGCAAGGTGGTCAACTCGGTCTCAAAGAAAACCGACTTTGTCGTGGCCGGAGAGAACCCCGGCTCCAAGCTGGCCAAGGCCGAAAAATACGAGACGACGATCCTCGATGAAGCGGGGCTACTGGCACTGCTCGAAGGCGGATAGCAGGGCACGAAGGCATACTGCGAGCCGTGCCGACGGTGAGGCTGGAGATCGAATACGACGGAGGTGAGTTTCGCGGCTGGGCAAGGCAGCCCGGGCTGCGAACGGTGCAGGGGGAGCTGGAGGCGGCGCTGGCGACTGTGCTGCGAGAAGAGGTGGAGCTGACGGTGGCGGGGCGAACGGACACAGGGGTGCACGCACTCGGACAGGTGGCGAGCTTCGAAACCGGCACCGAGATCCCAGCGGACCTGTCGCGAAGCCTGAACGGAGTCGGGCCCGACGACATCGCCGTCATCGCAGCTGCGCCCGTGGCGGACGGATTCGATGCTCGCCGTGACGCCAAATCCCGCACCTACCGCTACCGGGTCCTGGCCCGCTCCAGCTCCAGCCCCTTCGAGCAGGGCCGCGCCCTCTGGTGGCCCCACAAGCTCGACCGCGCCGCCCTGGACGCCTGCGCCGCATCTCTGATCGGCACCCACGACTTCACAGCCTTCACCCCCACCCAAACCGACCACGTCCGCTTCGAGAGAGACATCCTCGCCTCGAGCTGGAGCGCCGAAGGCGACATCGCCACCTTCCGCATCACCGCCGACGCCTTCATGCGAAACATGGTCCGAGTCCTCGTAGGCACGATGCTGGAGGTCGCCTCAGGCCGCCGATCCCTCCCAGACTTCGAAGCTCTACTCAAAGGCGCCCCGCGATCCTCAGCAGGCGACACGGCTCCCCCGCACGGCTTGTACCTGGAGTCAGTCAGCTACGACCCCAGCTAACTATCGAGAGCCGACCTGGCATGGGGAGGGTTGGTTCCCTCCCGAACTGGCGGATACTCAAAACGACGCGCTAATTAGCGCGTCGTTTGTCAGGGCGGGAGGGAACCAACCCTCCCCGTCCCTAGCTAGACCAACTCGAGATAGACCATCTCAGTCGAATCCGACTTCCTCGGGCCCAACTTGACGATCCGCGTGTACCCCCCAGGCCGCTCCACATACCGCGGCGCGACCTCCTCAAACAGCTTGTGCACGATGAACTTGTCGTTGTGCAGCGTCGCCAGCGCCTGTCGCCGCGCGTGCAGGTCACCACGCTTGGCGAGCGTGATCAGCTGCTCGACCTCGGGCTTGACCGCCTTCGCCTTGGCCTGGCTGGTCTTGATTCGCTCGTGGTCGATCAGCTGCTTGCAGAGGTTCGAGAGCAGGGCCTCGCGATGCGCCGCGTCCCGACTCAGCTTGTTTCGCTTCTTGCGGTGGCGCATGGCGCGATCGGCTCCCCGCTCAGTCTCCCTGGAGGTCGAGACCGCGGCCGTGCAGGGTCTCGATCACTTCCTCGATCGACTTCTGCCCGAAGTTGGGGATGGCGTTCAGCTCCGAGCGCGTCTTGCGCACCAGGTCGCCAACCGTCTGCACCCCCGCCCGCTTCAGGCAGTTGTAGGAGCGGACGCCGAGCTCGAGCTCCTCGATCAGGATCTCGTCGAGGCCGTTGTTGGCGGCCGCACCGTCGCCGGCCGGACCGGCGATCACATCCGGCGAGTGGACCGGGACCGGGTCGCGCGCAGTCAGCTCTTCGACCCGGTCGGCGTCGGTGAAGATCGCCAGGCTCTTGATCAGGATCTCGGAGGCCTCGCGCAGGGCGGCACCGGGCTCGATTGAGCCGTCGGTCTCCAGCTCGAGCGTCAGCTTGTCGAAATCGGTCCGCTGCCCAACGCGGGCGGTCGCCACCGAGTAGGAGGCACGCCGGATCGGCGAGAAGATCGAGTCGATAGGGATCACGCCGATCGGCTGCTCGTCGGTCTTGTTCTCCTCGGCCGGCGAGTAGCCGCGGCCGCGGCCAATCGTCAGATAGATCTCGAGCTTGGTTTTCTTCTCGAGCGTCGCGATCGGCGTCTCGGGGTTGAGGATCTCGACGCCGGAGGGCAGGTCGATGTCCTTTGCCTTCACCTCGCCGGGACCGGAGGCCACCAACGGCGCCTCGACCTCGTCGGCATCGGTGTGCATGCGGACCACGAGGTCCTTGAGGTTGAGGACGATGTCGGTGACGTCCTCCTTGACGCCCGGCACGGTGGAGAACTCGTGCGCGACGCCCTCGATGCGGACGCTCGTGATCGCCGCGCCGCCCAGGGAGGAGAGCAAAACGCGGCGCAGGCTGTTGCCGAAGGTGTAGCCGAAGCCCTTGTCAAGGGGCTCGATCGTGAAAGTGCCTCGGCGATCGTCAACCTGCTCTGAGGTGATGCGGGGGACCTGGAAGTCAGTGGTCATGAGTTCCTTACGTATGGGTGTTTCAGAAACGGGTTCCGGTTACTTGGAGTACAGCTCGACGATCAGCTGCTCCTGGACCGGTGCCGAGATCTCCGCGCGCTCGGGATAGCGCAGGACCTTGGCGGTAAGGGAGTCGTGATCGGCCTGGAGCCAGGCCGGCACGGTCGAGACGAGCTCGGTCGCCTTGCGAATGGTGTCGCCGGCGGTTGAGCTCGATTTGATCGAGATCACGTCTTCGGGTCGTACTTGGTAGGAGGGGATGTCGACGCGGCGCCCGTTGATCAGCCAGTGGCCGTGACGGATCAGCTGGCGGGCCTGGCGCCGCGAGGCGGCGAAGCCGAGGCGAACCAGCACGTTGTCGAAGCGCGACTCGAGCAGGCGCAGGAGGTTCTCGCCGGTGACGCCCTCCTGACGCGAGGCCTTGTCGTAGTAGGCGCGGAACTGTTTCTCCAGCACCTGGTAGTAGCGGCGCGTCTTCTGCTTCTCGCGCAGCTGCACCCGGTACTCGGACTGGCGCATCCGGCCGCGGCCATGCTCGCCGGGCGGGTAGGAGCGGCGCTCGACCCCGCACTTGTCGGTGAAGCAGCGCTCGCCCTTGAGGAAGAGCTTCTGACCCTCGCGGCGGCACTGCTTGCACTGGGGAGCGGTATCGCGGGCCATCGCTATACCCTCCGCCGCTTCTTCGGCCGGCAGCCGTTGTGGGCCTGTGGCGAGACGTCCTTGACCGTGGTCACGTCGAGCCCGGCGGCCTGCAGCGAGCGAATCGCCGTCTCCCGGCCCGAGCCGGCGCCCTTGGCGAAGACCTCGACCTTCTCGAGGCCGTGTTCCATGCCCTTCTTGGCGGCGGCATCGGCCGTCACCTGGGCGGCGAACGGCGTCGACTTGCGGGAGCCTTTGAACCCGGCCGAACCGGCCGACTCCCAGGCGATCACGTTGCCGTCGGTGTCGGTGAGGGTGACGATCGTGTTGTTGAAGGAAGTCTTGATGTGCGCCTGCCCGTAGGTGACGTTCTTCTTGACGCGGCGCCGGGAGCGCCCCTTGGCGGGTTTTTTCGCTGCTGCCATCCGCTGTCCCTACTTCGGCGTCGGCGCCTTGCGCTTGCCCGCGACGCTCATCCGGCGCGGGCCCTTGCGACCGCGCGCGTTGGTCTTGGTCCGCTGGCCGCGGACGGGCAGGCCGCGGCGGTGGCGCAGGCCGCGGTAGGAGCCGATCTCCATCAGCCGTTTGACGTTCTGGGAGCGCTCGCGCCGCAGGTCGCCCTCGACCTCGAGCTGCTCGACCGCCTCGCGCAGGCGCATGACCTCGTCCTCGGTCAGGTCTTTGACCATCGTGTCCGGGTCGATCTTGGCCTGCTCGAGGATCTTCTGGGCCGTCGAGCGACCGATCCCGAAGATGTAGGTGAGCCCGATTTCGACCCGCTTGCCGACCGGGATGTTCACTCCTGCGATGCGTGCCATCTCTGCCCCGCGCCTCTAGCCCTGCCGCTGCTTGTGTCGCGGGTTCTGGCAGATCACCAGGACCGCGCCGTTGCGGCGGATGATCTTGCACTTTTCGCACATCGGCTTTACAGAAGCTCTGACCTTCATCGCTCCGGGTCTCGTATCGACTACAGGACTCCTGCACGTCCCAGGAGTTGGACGGCAGGCACCAACTTTCGGCCCGGTGGGCCGACGCAGAAAGATAGCAGGGGACGTTCCTCGAGGCGGGGTGGGTTTGGAGACCCGGGGTGCCCCGGGTCTCTCTCCACACGCTCCGAGGCACGGAGAAGCTTCGGATGCGGAGTGCCAGTTCCGGCCGACCCCGCACCACCGGCGCGTTCTCGGACCCGGGCGTGCCTGAAGCTGGGGCGTTACGACCGGAGGCGCCTCGGTTGCGGGGGCTGCCGCGATACGGACGCTTGCAGGAGGCGTCGGTACCCCCTCCCCACCACCACCCCCTACCGCGGCAGCCTCTGAGTCAGGGTGACGACCTGCTGGAACGTCGGGCGGTTCTGGAAGGGGAAGGGGCCCAGTTCCACGCCGGAGGTCACCGTGGGCCGGTTTTGGTCGAAGCAGGACGGCTGTGGGCTGGGGGCACATTTGCCGTTGCCGCCCCCGTACATCGCCGCCGGGGTGACCTTCAGGGCCTGGGCGAGGCTGCGCTGGAGGGCCTTGCGGCAGCGCTTCTTGGAGCCTTTGCCGCAGTAGATGCGGCTGTAGGCGCCTTTCGGCTTGCGGGCCGAAGAGGGTGCGCAGGTCCTTGGAGACGTAGCCCCACCAGCCGTCGAAGAAATCCGGTTCGGTGGGAGAGCCGCCGGTGTGGTCGCCGACCTTGAGCATCCCCTCGAGCAGTTCGAAGGCCTCGCTGCCGAGCGACGGCTTGAACTCCGCGGCGACCAGCTTCGGCCACCAGGCGTCCATCAGCTCTATCGCCGGGGTTTCCTCGTCGACGCCGTCGCGGTTGAGGTCGCGCCGGTGCGCGCCCGCTTTCTGCCAGGTGCGCAAAGTGGCCAGCGCCTTGCGCAGGGCCGGCTGCTTGGGCTTGCCGACGGCATCGAAGATGGTCGGCAGCAGCCTGTAGCCGCGCAGGTCCTGGGTCGCCGGTTCCTCCATCGCCTTCACGAGCTGGGCGATCGTCATCCGGCGCTTGCCCTTCGTGCCGGCCCGCACCTTGTCGGTGATCATCTGCGACCGGAACAGCGGGCCGTAGGCGTACTGGTCGTCGGCGGCGCCCCATCCCGGCGCCTGCTTGTTGTTCCAGGAGACGAGGGAGTCCGGGTCGACCGCCTGCGGGTGCTTGGCGAAGGGCAGGTACTCGGCGGTCCGGCTCGCGGGCTTGAAGCCCTTCCAGTCGAACTCGCCGGTGCCGAGGACCGGGAAGTCGGGCGAGGTGCCCTGCCGCTGGGGCATCGCTCCCGAGAGGGCGTAGGCGATGTGCTCGGAGTCGACGTAGGCCCAGTTGAAGAGGAAGTTGATGTTGGAGACCGCCTTCTTGAAGGCGGACGGCCCGGTGAGGAAGCCGGGTTCGTTGAGCTGGCCGAAGCCGACCACCGACTCGACCTCGTGGAAGTAGGTGCTGCGCTGGCGCGCGAAGGCGACTGGGCGGCCCCCCACCTTGCCGCGGGCGAAGACGATCCCGTGCACGGTGCGGTAGGCGGTCAGCGTCTGCGACCCGGCTTCGGTCGAGTCGATCGCGTTCGGCGTCCAGCTCTCGGCCTTCTCGAGCTTTTCCATCGGCCTGCACTTGCCGCGGTAGCGGTAGCTGGAACTTGCCCTGGCAGAGCACCTCGGCGAAGGTGTCGACGTTGTCGGAGGTCGCCGTCGTGGCGCTCCAGGCGTAGTCGCGCCCGTGCCCGAGCAGGACGTAGAGGTTGATCCCGGGGAAGGAGGCGCCGCGCGCGTCGATGCCGGGGCCGTGCAGGTCCTCCTCCACCAGGATCTGCGGCACGAAGTAGCCGACCTGGGGACCCATCACGGCAAGCGGGTGCCCGCTCGCCGAGTTCTTGGCGGAGACCAGCTCCCAGTTGGAGGCGTGGCCCGCCTCCTGGAGCGCGTGCCCGATCGCGTGGCCGAAGCTGGCGGATCCGGCGGTGGCCCCGCCTGAGGCGGTTGCGATCGCCGTCTCGCGCACCGAGCCCCGGTCCGGCAGCGCCAGGCCGCGCTTGGCGAAGGCGCTGCGGGTCTCGTAGGGGAAGCGCTCGGAGATCGTCGTCGGGGCCTCCGGGTCGTTCTTGGAGCGGAAGCCGAGCCAGGCGTTGCGGCCCGCCTTGGGACCGAAGCGGTCGACGAAGGCCTGCATCGCCAGCGCCGAGCCAAGCTCATTGCCACCCCCGCGGCCGAAGATGCCGCCGACGAGCGAGGCGATCGCAACCACGTCGGTCGGCTTCCAGGCTTCGATCGGCTTGTTGAGGAGGGCATACTCGCCGGGCCTCAGGGCGGGATCGGCAACGGCGGCGGCGATGTAGGCGTTGATCCCGTCGACGTAGCCCTGCACGTCTTCGAGCGCCTGCTGCCCCGCCTGGCCGTAGAGCCTCGGCGCCAGGTCGAGCTGCTTCTGCAGGTCGGCTTCGGTGTAGGGGGCGAAACCCCACTGGGTGGCATCCGCTTCCGCGTTGGAGCCGCCGAGGAACGAGGCGAGCTCGGCGCGCCCGGTGTGGCGCAGCACGTCCATCAGGAAGAGCCGGTCGGCGGCACCGGCGTAGCCGGCGCCGAACATCGTGTCGCCGCGGCGCTCGCCGTAGATGTGCGGCACCCCGTAGGCGGAGTCGCGGACGATCGTCACTCCCGGCCGCGGTTCGATCGTCGAGGCGACTTCGCCGGGCGGGACGCCGAAGGTCGCGTCCTTGAAGTAACCGGAGACCCCCGCGTCGGTCAGCGTGGGCGAGCCGTAGACGAGGTCTTCGTAGAGCGGCTGCTGGTCGGCGAAGTGCGGCGGAATCGCACCGGTGCCGCGGAAGGCGAAGATCTCGGAGAGTGTGTCGAGCCCGTTCTCGCCGGGCGGCAGGACGTTGCGGAAGCCGCCCGCGTCGTTCGTGCCATAAGGCTGCACCGCCCCGGGCGCAGGGGACACTCCCAATGAGACGATCAGCAACGAGAGTGTCAGTACACGACGCGTAGGAAAAGCGTAGCGCTATGAGCCCGTCTCAAAACCCGCGTGTGCGACTGGCGAGCGCCGGACCGAGCGGGGCAAGGACGCAGGGAGGCCTAATGGCAGAGCCATTTGGCCGACCGAGGACGCCGCCCCGCGAAGTGTGTCCGCCGCCGCCAGGCGTGCGCGGGGGTTTTGAGACGGGCTCTAAGCCTCTTCGTGCCAGGGGGTGAGGATCCGCGGACCGTTCGCCGTCACGGCCACCGTGAACTCGAAGTGCGCGGCGAGCGAGCCGTCGTCGGAGTAGACGGCCCAGCCGTCGTCCCCCATCCGCACCAGCGCCCCGCCGGCGTTGACCATCGGCTCGATCGCCAGCACCGTCCCCTCCTCCAGCAGCGGGCCCTTGCCGGCCGTGCCGAAATTGGGGACCTGCGGCTCTTCGTGCATCTCCCGGCCGATCCCGTGGCCGACCAGGGTGCGGATGATCGAGAGGCCCTCGATCTCCACCGCTCGCTGGATCGCGGCTGAGACGTCCCCCAGCCGGTTGCCGGGCTGCATCTGCTCGACCCCCGCGAACAGCGCGCCCTTGGTGACGTCAAGCAGCTTGCGCGCTCCCTCGTCGACCGCCCCGATCGGCAGGGTCATCGCAGCGTCTGCGACCCAGCCGTCCTTGATCACGCCGATGTCGACCGTTAGCACGTCACCCCGCTTCAACTCGTAGGAGCCGGGGATCCCGTGCACGACCATCGAGTTGGGTGAGGCGCAGATCGACCCGGGGAAGCCACGGTAGCCCTTGAAGGCGGGCTCGGCGCCCTGCGAGCGGATCAGCTTCTCGGCAGCCGTGTCGAGCTCTGCCGTGGTGACGCCAGGGCGCGCCTTGGCCGCGAGCATGTGCAGGCAGCGGACGAGGATCTCCCCGGCCGCGGCCATCTTGTCGACCTGCTCCGGCGTCTTGCGGACGATCATTCGGTACACGCTAGTGGCCGAGGTCAGATGGCCTCGTCGGCCTCGAGGCGCAGCGTTGCCAGGGTCCGCCGGATCTCGTCGGCGACGGCGTCGGGAGAGGCCGCGCCGTCGATCCGCCGCAGCAGACCCTGCCCGTCGTAGTGCTCGATCAGGGGCGCGGTCTTGGCGTGGTACTGCTCGAGCCGGTGGCGGATCACCTCGGGCTTGTCGTCGTCGCGGACGATCAGCTCCGAGCCATCGATGTCGCAGACGCCATCCTGCCGGGGGGGGTTGAAGTCGGCGTGGAAGACGTGGCCGTTCTCGACGCAGGTCCGGCGCCCGCCCAGCCGGCGCACCACCGCGTCGTCGTCGACGTCGATCAGCAGCACCGCAGTCAGCTCGCGACCCAGCTCGGCCAGCTTCGCGGCGAGCGCATCGGCCTGCGGGGCGGTGCGCGGGAAGCCGTCGAGGATGAAGCCGTCGGCCGCCTCGGCAGAGTCGATCCGCTGGCCGATCATGCCGACGATCACCTCGTCGGGCACCAGGTCGCCGCGGTCCATGTACTCCTTCGCGGCCCGGCCGAGCTCCGTCCCCTCGCGGACCGCCGCCCGCAGGATGTCGCCGGTGGCCCAGTAGGGCAGCTCCAGGTCGGCTTGCAGCCGCTCCCCCTGCGTCCCCTTCCCGCTGCCGGGAGGCCCGAGAAGAACGAGATTGAGCTCAGCCATTTTTCTCTCTTTGAAATTGATTTGAGAGCCCGAAAATCAAGCAGATCGGGGGATGCAGGGAGGCCGAGGAGGGGAGCGCACTTGTTAGTGCGTGACCCGACGAGGCCGACCGAAGACCCCGATATGCGCCGATTTGCAGGGCTCTCAAACTATTTCAGGAAGCCCTCGTAGTTCCTCATCATCAGCTGCGCCTCGAGCTGCTTCACCGTTTCCAGCGCGACGCCGATCACGATCAGGATCGAGGTGCCGCCGAAGGCGAAGTTGGCTGCCGTCTGGCTGAGCAGGATCGTCGGCAGCGCCGCCACCGCGCCGAGGTAGAGCGCGCCGGGGAAGGTCAGCCGCGAGAGGATGCGGTCGAGATATTCGGCGGTTGGCCGCCCCGGCCGCACGCCGGGGATGAAGCCGCCGTATTTCTTCAGGTTGTCGGCCTGGTCGACCGGGTTGAAGGTGACCGCCGTGTAGAAGTAGGTGAAGATGACGATGAAGAAGACCTCGCCGGCCACGTAGGCCCAGCTGCTCGGGCTGAAGAACGCGGCGAAGTCGAGAGCCGCGGGCGTGTTCAGGAGCTGGCCGATGGTCGGCGGGAAGGCCATGATCGACGCGGCGAAGATCACCGGGATGACGCCGGCCATGTTGACCCGCAGCGGCAGGTAGGTGGACCCGCCCGAGGTCATTTTGCGGCCGACGACGCGTTTCGCGTACTGAACCGGGATGCGGCGCTGGCCCTCCTGGACGAAGACGATCGCAACGATCACCGCGAGCGCGAGGAAGGGCATCATCACGACGAAGACCTGGTCGGGGTTGTTCCACCAGGCGCTGAGCCCCTGTGGCAGTTCGGACACGATCGAGGCGAAGATCATCAGCGAGATGCCGTTGCCGATGCCGCGCTGGGTGATCAGCTCGCCGAACCACATCAGCAGCGTGCAGCCGGCCGTGAGCGCAATCACGATCAGCAGGGTCTCGCCGCCGGAGAGGTTGCCGATCGCGTTGTTGTTCGCTTCCCGGCCGAACGACTGGAATAGGTACACGTAGCCGAACGACTGGCCGAAGGCCAGGCCGACCGTGAGGTAGCGGGTGTACTGGGTGATCTTCTGCTGGCCGACCTCGCCTTCTTTCTGCAGCTTCTCCAGCGAAGGCACAACGACGGTCAGCAGCTGCAGGATGATCGAGGCCGTGATGTAGGGCATGATCCCCAGGGCGAAGAGCGAGAGCCGCGAGAGGCTTCCTCCCGAGAAGGTGTTGAGGAGGTTGAGGATGCCGCCGCCGCCGAAGTTGCTCTCCAGTTCCTTCACCGCTTCGATGTCGACGCCCGGAGCTGGGATGTAGGCGCCGAGCCGGTAGAGCAGAAGCATCGCCGCGGTGAAGGCGAGCTTCTTGCGAATCTCGGCGACGCTGAATGCGTTCGCAATGGTCTGGAGCATTACGGCTCCAGAGTGTGGCAGGAACCGCCTGCCGCTTCTATCTTCTCCTTCGCCGCGGCGCTGAAGCCGTGCGCTCGCACCGTCAGCTTCTTCGAGATCTCGCCGCGAGCGAGGATCTTGACCGGATCGGAGCGCTTGGCGAGCCCCTTCTCCTTCAACGTCTCGGGGGTCACCTCGGCGTCGGCCTCGAAGCGCTCCTCGAGGTCGGCGAGGTTGACCGGCTGCGACTTCGTCCTGAAGTTCTCGAACGGCATCGACTTCTTCATGTGCGGCCCGCGCAGCTTTCGCATCCGCATGTGAATCGGGTTCTGCCCGCCCTCGTACCCGGCCTTCCGTTTGGACCCGGACCTGGAGCCGGCACCTTTATGCCCCCTACCGGAAGTCTTCCCCAGCCCAGAGCCCTCGCCACGCCCCAACCGCTTCCGCGTCCTCCGCGACCCAGGCTTCGGCTTCAAGTTATGCAGCCCGATCTCTTCGGACCTCGGCGTCTCAGCCATCGCTCACCTCCACCAGATGAGAGACAACCCGAAGCTGCCCCTCCAACTGAGGACCGCCCTTCCGCTCCACAGCCTTCCCAATACGGCCAAGCCCGAGAGCCTTAAGCGTTGCTTTCTGGCTGGGATTGGACCCGTTTGCCGAGCGAACCTGCTTGATCTTCACGAAGCATCGCCCTCGACGACGGGTGTCTCCTCTGCAGCAGCGGACTCAGCCGGAGCCGCCTCGGACTCAGCCGCCTCGTCCGCGGGTGGCGTGGACTCGGGGGGGCCGAGAACGGAGGCCTCGCCCCCGCCCGCAGGCCCCCCCGAGGCCGCGACGGGCCCCGCGGGGGACTCCTCTGAAATCTCAGCCGAAGCACCATTGCTCTTCTGCACTCCCAGAACCTGAGCAACGGTCAACCCACGAAGCTCGGCAACCTCCTCAGGCCTACGCAGACGAATCAACCCGTCCATCGTCGCCTTGACCACGTTGATCGGGTTCTGCGTCCCAATGCTTTTGGTCAGCACGTCCTTCACCCCACCCAACTCGAGCACCGCCCGCACCCCCCCGCCGGCGATCACGCCGGTACCGGGACTCGCCGGCCGCAGGACGACGTGGCCCGCGCCGTAGCGACCGATGATCTTGTGGGTGATCGTCTGCCCGTATTTGGGGATGCGAATCAGGTCCTTGCGGGCGTTCTCGACGCCCTTCTGGATCGCCAACGGCACCTCGCGAGCCTTGCCGTAGCCGATCCCGACCACGCCCTCTTCGTCGCCGACGGCGACGAGCGCGGTGAAGGAGAAGCGCCGGCCGCCCTTGACCACCTTGGCGACACGGTTGATCTCGATCACGCGCTCCTGCAGGTCGAGCCCGCGCGGGCTCACCGTCTCGACGTTGGTCGTGTCCATTCCCTTCATGCGAGCGGTCAAGGTAGCGAACGACGCTAGAAGACCAGTCCCCCCTCTCGTGCTCCCTCGGCCAGGGCCTTGACACGCCCGTGGTACTGGTAGCCGCCGCGATCGAAGACGCAGGACTCGACCCCGGCCGCCTTGGCCCGCTCGGCCAGCAGCTCGCCGGCGCGCTTGGCTTGCTCAGAGGCGCTGAGCTTGCGCAGCTCGGGCTCGACCCAGTTGACCGCGGCCACCGTGTGGCCCTTGACGTCGTCGATCAGCTGGGCGAAGACACCGCGATTGGACCTGTAGACCGAGAGGCGCGGCCGCTCCGCCGTGCCAGTCACACGGGCGCGGACGCGACGGCGGCGGCGCAGGCGGCGCTGTCTGGTGGTGAGTACCGTCAATGTCCGCTCCTTTCCGCAGAGTGCGACTCAGCCGAGCGAAAACCAAGCTGGGCAAGGACGCAGGGTGCAGCCTTTGGTGACACCAAAGGCAAACCCGAGGACGCAGATCCAGCGCCGGTTTGCAGCCGGCTGAGGCGTGCTGTGTGGAAATGAGCGGACATTAGGCGCGCTTACCCACCTTGCGGGCGACGTGCTCGCCCCGGTAGCGGATTCCCTTGCCCTTGTAGGGCTCCGGGGGGCGGCGCTTGCGGATGTCCGCGGCGACCTGCCCGACCAGCTGCTTGTCGATCCCGCGCACCACGACCTCCGTCGGTTGGGGCACCTCGAACTCGATCCCCTCCGGCGCCTCGATCGAGACCGGGTGGGAGTACCCGAGGGCCATCTCCAGGTTCTTGCCCCTGAGCTGGGCGCGGTAGCCGACGCCCTGGATCTCCAGCCGTTTCTCGAATCCCTCGGTGACGCCCTCGACCATGTTGGCGATCAGGCTGCGCGTGAGGCCGTGCAGGGCACGGTGCTCGCCGCGATCGGTCGGACGCTCGACGGTCAGAACACCGTCGGCCTGCTCGACCTTCATGTCCGCGGAGAGGACCTGGGCCAGCTCGCCCTTCGGGCCCTTGACCGCGACGCGTCCGGGCCCGACCTCGACCGTAACGGCGTCGGGCACAGGGATTGGCTTTCTTCCGATCCGGCTCATCAGATGCCTCACCAGACGTAGGCGACGACCTCGCCGCCAACGCCCTTTGCCTTCGCTTCGTGTCCGGTCATCACGCCGACCGAGGTGCTGACGATCGCCGTGCCGGTACCCCCGTACACGCGTGGAACCTGCGTGTGGTCGACGTAGCGACGCCGGCCGGGGCGCGAGACCCGCTCCAGGCCGGCGATCACGGGACGGCGGTCCTCGGTGTACTTGAGGCGGATCCTGATCTCCTCGCCGACCGTCGCCGGCTGCTTGGCGAAGTCGAGGATGTAGCCCTGCTCCTTGAGGATCCGCGACATCTCCACCTTCAGGCGCGAGGCGGGGATGTCCACCTCGTCGTGGCCGGAGCCAAGGGCGTTGCGGATTCGGGTCAGGTAATCGGCTATCGGGTCGGTGAGCATGGTTCTTCGGTCGTGGGTCTACCAGCTGGACTTGGTCATGCCGGGGATGTGGCCCTCGTGCGCCGCCTCACGCAGGCAGATCCGGCAGAGGCCGAACTTGCGGTAGTAGGCGCGCGGCCGGCCACAGCGACGGCAGCGGTTGTACGCCCTGCTCTTGAACTTGGGCTTGCGCCCCTGCTTAACCTTAAGCGAAGTCTTGGCCATCTCTAGGAATCCTCCTTCTCGTCGGGCGAAGCGTCATCGCCCGCGGGTCCTGTCGACGCAGGGGACCCACCGCCCCCTGCGGTCGCTGAAGCGTCCTCGGGGGCGGTCCCCCCTGCGTCGCCACCCGCGGGAGGGGCGGGCTCCTCGGGACGCTCGTAAGCCTCGGGGTTCTCTTCCTTCAGCTGTTCGAGCGCGGCTTGCTCAGCCTCGGCTCTCTGGCGAGCTTGCTCCTTGCGGCGCTCCTCTTCAGCAGCCGCCTCGACCTCCGCGTCGGCGTCGGGCTTGCCGGGGCGGCCCTCTTTCGCGAAGGGCATCCCCAGCCCGAGCAGCAGCTCGAAGGCCTCCTCGTCGGTCTGGGCCGAGGTCGCGATCGTGACGTCGAGGCCGCGCACCTCATCGATCGAGTCGTAGTCGATTTCGGGGAAGATCAGCTGCTCCTTGACGCCCATCGAGTAGTTGCCTCGGCCGTCGAAGGAGCGCGGGTTGAGGCCGCGGAAGTCGCGGATGCGGGGCACGGCGATCGAGCAGAGCCGGTCGAGGAACTCCCACATGCGGGCGCGGCGCAGGGTCACCGACATGCCGACGGGCATTCCCTCGCGCACCTTGAAGGAGGCGATCGACTTGCGGGCACGGCGAACGTTGGGCTGCTGGCCGGCGATCGTCGCCAGCTGCTCCTGCGCGGCTTCCAGCATCTTCGCGTTCTGCTTCGCCTCGCCGAGCCCCATGTTGAGGGTGATCTTCTGCAGGCGCGGGGCCTGCATCGGGGTCGTGTAGCCGAACTTGGCGGTCAGCGCCGGCAGCACGTCCTGCTCGTAGCGCTCTCGCAGGCGCGGCGGTGGTGCTGCCTGGCTCTGAGCCGTAGCGGTCGCCTCCATTAGAACGATGCTCCGCTTCGCTTGGCGAAGCGCTCGCGCTTGCCGCCTTTGTCGCTGCGCACGCCGACCCGGGTCGGCTTGTTGTCTTTGGGGTCGAGCAGCATCACGTTGGAGACGTGGATCGGCCCCTCCTTCTCGACGATGCCGCCGATCTGGCCGCCTTTCGAAGCGTCTTTGACCGAGCGCGGCCGTTCGTGGCGCTTGATCATGTTGAGGTGCTCGACGTAGACGCGGTCCTTCTTCGGCTCGGTGCGCACCACGCGTCCGGTCTTGCCGGCGTCCTTGCCGCCGATCACCATCACCTGGTCGTCTTTGCGAATTCTCATTCCCTTGGCCATCAGAGAACCTCGGGGGCCAGCGAGATGATTTTCATGAAATTGCGATCGCGCAGCTCGCGTGCCACGGGGCCGAAGATGCGCGTCCCGCGCGGGTTGTTGCTCGCCGGGTCGATCAGCACCGCGGCGTTTTCGTCGAAGGCGATGTAGGTCCCGTCGGGCCGGCCGAGCTGCTTCTTGGTGCGCACGACGACGGCCTGCACGACCTCGCCTTTGCGAACCCCGCCCTGCGGGCTGGCCTGTTTGACGGTCGCCGTGATCACGTCGCCGACGCCCGCGTAGCGGCGGTGCGACCCGCCCTTGACACGGATGCAGAGGATCTCGCGGGCACCGGAGTTGTCGGCGACCTTCAGCCTGGACTCCTGCTGGATCACTTTGCTTTCTCCAGGATCTCGACCAGGCGCCAGCGCTTGGTCTTCGACAGCGGCCGGGTCTCGACGATCCGCACGGTGTCGCCCTCGCCAGCCTCGTTGCGCTCGTCGTGAGCATGCAACGTCCGCGACCTACGCACGACCTTCTCGTAGGTCGGATGCCGCCGAGCGATGTCGATCCGCACCGTGATCGACTTTTCCCCCTTATTCGAGACAACGATCCCCTTCCGCGTCTTGGCGGCAACGGACTCCTTCTCGGCGACAGGCGTCCCCGTCCCCGGGGTCTTCCCAACTTTGGCCGCAGCCCGTTCCTTCCGCCGCGACTCAGCCTTCCGCTTGCGCTGCTCGCCCCGCTTCGAAGCTCTCTCCTCAGGAGTGAGGGTCGGCCCGGCTTTGTGCGGCCTGCGAGAACGCTCCAGCCTACGCTGCTCCTTCCAAGGCAGCTCATCCTCCGGATTCGGCTCAGCAGGCTCCGCCTCAGCCGCAGCAGGCTTCTCAGCTTCAACCTCAGGGGCGTCGGAAGACTCTGCCTCAGCCGCCTCGTCCTCGGACGCGTCAGCCTCATCCGCCTCTCCGGCGGGTGGCGCTGTAGGGGGGACCTCCCCCGAGGACGCTTCAGCGACCGCAGGGGGAGGTGGGTCCCCTGCAGCGACAGGACCCGCCGGCTGACCCGCGTCGTCCTGGGGCGTCTCGTCAGTTGCGTCGTCTTTTTTCGTCTCGTCGTCCATCATCTCTTCAACTCTCTCTCAACGTCGATCCCACGCTCCCTGGCCACAGTCAGCAGCCGGGCGATGTCGCGCCTGGCCTGGCCGACCCGCGCCGTGTTCTCCAGCTCGCCGGTCGCTTTCCGGAAGCGCAGGTTGAAGGCCTCCTGCTTGGCGTCGATCAGCTTCGCGACCAGCTCGTCGTCTTTCAGGTCGTGCGCCTCGGAGCCCTTCACTGCCCTTCGGCCCCCTCGCGCATCACGAACTTGGTCCTGACCGGGAGCTTGTGACCCGCCAGGCGCAGCGCCTCGCGGGCGAGGTCCTCCGGCACGCCGGCAAGCTCGAACATCACCTTGCCGGGCTTGATCACGGCGACCCAGCCCTCGGGATTGCCCTTGCCGGAGCCCATCCTGGTCTCGGCGGGCTTCTTGGTGAAGGGCTTGTCGGGGAAGACGTTGATCCAGACCTTGCCGCCGCGTTTGATCTTGCGGGTCATCGCCACGCGGGCGGCCTCGATCTGGCGGTTGGTGATCCAGCCGCGGTCGAGCGACTTCAGCCCGTACTCGCCGAAGGCGACGGTGCTGCCGCCCTTGGTGTTGCCGCGCATCCGGCCGCGCATCTGCTTGCGGTGCTTGACCCGCTTCGGCATCAGCATGAGCGATGCCTCCTTCCAGCGCAGTGCGACTCAGCCGCGCGAAAACCAAGCTGGGCAAGGACGCAGGGCGCCGCCTTTGGTGGTGCCAAAGGCAAGCCCGAGGACGCAGACCCAGCGCCGGTTTGCAGCCGGCTGAGGTGTGCTGTGTTGGGAGGAGTCATCGCTACCGGCCTCCACCACGTTGTCCGCCGCGACCGCGATCGCCGCCGCCCGGGCCCCGGCCGCCGCCCCGGCCGCCGCGCTGGCCGCCCGGCTGCGAGTCGCCCTCGTCGGTGAGCTGGTCGGAGCGGAAGCCCTCGGGCATCACCTCGCCCTTGTTGATCCAGCATTTGACGCCGATCCGCCCGGTCGTCGTGCGCGCCTCGAAGAATCCGTAGTCGATGTTCGCCCGCAGCGTGTGCAGGGGAACGCGACCGTCGGAGTAGCCCTCGGTCCTGGCCATCTCGGCGCCGCCGAGACGGCCGGACACCTGGACCTTGACCCCCTTCGCCCCCGAGCGCATCGCCGAGGTGAGGGCGCGTTTCATCGCCCGGCGGAAGGCGACCCGGTTCTGCAGCTGCTCGGCGATCGACTGGGCGACGAGTTTGGCGTCGAGCTCGGGCCGCTTCACCTCGCGGATGTTCACCTTCACCGGTTTGCCGGTCAGCTTGTGCAGCTCCTTGCGCAGCGCGTCGACTTCGCTCCCGGACTTTCCGATCACGATGCCGGGGCGGGCGGTGTGGATGTTCGACCGCGATCTCGCCATGGCGCTCGATCGTGATGTCGGAGAGGCCGGCATGGGCCAGCTTGCCCTCGATGTGATCGCGGATCTTCAGGTCCTCGTTGAGGACGTCGGCGAAGTCTTTCTCGTCGAACCAGTTCGACTTCCAGGCCTGAATGTAGCCGACGCGGAACCCGCCGGGATGGATCTTCTGTCCCATTAGTCCTCGTCCTCCGGGCTGAGGGCCACGGCGATGTGGCTGGTTCGCTTGTTTATGCGTGAGGCACGCCCCAGTGCGCGTGGGCGGAAGCGGCGCAGCGTCGGGCCTTCGTCGACGGTGATCTCCGCGATCCGCATCTCGTCGGCGACCAGGTCGTGGTTGTTCTCGGCGTTCGCCGCGGCCGACTCGATCAGCTTGCGGATGTCCTGCGCCGCCCCGCGGGGCGAGAACTTGAGCAGGGCACGGGCCTGCTCGATGTGCAGGCCCCGCACCTGGTCGGCGATCAGGCGCGCCTTGCGCGGCGCCACGCGGACATAGCGAGAGCTGGCGCGGACGACGATCGGTGCGGCCACGCTACTCACCCTTGCCCGTTCCCGAGTGAGAGCGGAAGGTCCGCGTCGGCGCGAACTCGCCGAGCTTGTGGCCGACCATCGACTCGGAGATGAACACCGGCACGTGCTTGCGACCGTCGTGGACGGCGATCGTGTGGCCGACCATGTCGGGAAAGATCGTCGAGCTGCGCGACCACGTCTTCAGCATCTGCTTGCTGCCGGACTCGTTCATCGCGGCGATCCGCTTCATCAGCGCCTCTTCCACCCACGGGCCCTTTTTTGTGGATCTGCCCATCGCGCTCTACCTCTTCTTCTTCCCGCGCCTGCGGCCGCGCACGATGTAGCGGTCGGACTGCTTGCCCTTCTTGCGCGTGCGGTAGCCGAGGGTCGGCTTGCCCCACGGGGTCACCGGGTGCCCGCCGGGCGTGTGATGGGCCTCGCCGCCGCCGTGCGGGTGGTCGACCGGGTTCATCGCGACGCCGCGCGTCTGCGGGCGCTTCCCCTTGTGGCGGTTGCGGCCGGCCTTGCCGACCTTGAGGTTCTGGTGCTCGGCGTTGGAGAGGGTGCCGACCGTGGCCCGGCACTCGGCGCGGACGAGCCGCATCTCCGAGGACGGCAGCCGCAGGGTCACCATCTCGCCCTCCTTGGCCACCAGCTGGATCGAGGTCCCCGCGGAGCGGCCGAGCTTGCCGCCCTGGCCGGCGGTGAGCTCGACGTTGTGGACGATCGTGCCGGTCGGCATTTCGCCGAGGGCGAGCGCGTTGCCCGGGCGGATGTCGGCGCCCGGGCCCGACTGCACCTCGTCGCCGACCGCGATCTGCGCGGGGGCGAGGATGTAGCTCTTGGCGCCGTCGGCGTAGTGCAGCAGGGCGATGTAGCAGCTGCGGTTGGGGTCGTACTCGATCGTCGCGACCCTCGCCGGCACGCCGTCGCGCAGGCGCTTGAAATCGACCTGCCGGTAACGCCGCTTCGCGCCGCCGCCGCGATGACGGGCGGTGACGCGCCCGTTCGCGTTGCGGCCCCCTGACTTGCGCAGGCCCTCGGTGAGCTTGCGCTCCGGCTCCGAAGCCGTCAGCTGCTCGCGCAGCGGATACGTCGCGAAGCGGCGTCCCGGGCTGGTTGGTTTTGTCTTTCGGTTCGGCATCCCCTGTTTCCCTAGGCAGTCTCTGCGCCCTCGAACAGCTCGATCCGTTCGCCGGGTGCGAGCTGGACGACGGCCTTCTTCCAACCCCGCGTCTTGCCCTGGTGCAGGCCGCGGCGCTTGGGCTTCGGCCGGACCTTGGCGGTCCGCACCGCGGCTACCTTGACGTCGAAGATCTCCTCGATCGCGTGGGCGATCTGGGTCTTGTGGGCGCGGTCGTCGACCCTGAACGTGTACTTGCCCTCTCCGATCAGCGCGTAGCTCTTCTCGGACACGACAGGGCGGATGATCGTGGTGCGCGCGTCCATCAGACCTTAGCCAGCCTCTCCTGCAGGTTGGCGAGGGCGCCCTCGGAGATGACAAGCGAGGCGGCGCCGATCACGTCGGCGACGCCGATTGCGCTGACCTCGGCGACCTCGACCCGCGCGATGTTGCGGAAGCTCTTCGCCGCGCCGGCCTCCTCCGGTGCGAGCACCACCAGCGTCGAGCGCTTCGCGCCCCACTTGTCGAGGGCCTCGGCGGCGCTCTTGGTCGAAGGCGTCTCGAAGGCCGAGGCGTCGAGCAACGCGATGCTGTCTCGCCCGGCGTGCGTCGAGAGCGCCGAGCGCAGTGCCTTGCGACGGGCCTTGCGGTTGACCTTGACCGTGAAGTGACGCGGCTTGGGGCCGAAGGCGACGCCGCCGCCGAAACGGCTGGGGGAGCTGAGGGCGCCGACCCGGGCACGGCCGGTGCCCTTCTGCCGCCAGGCCTTGGCCCCGGTCATCGCTACCTCGCCGCGGGTCAGCGTCGAGGCGGTGCCCCGGCGGCGGGAGGCGAGATCGGCGCGGGCCGCCTCGTGGACGAGCGAGTGATGGAAGGGCTCCTCGAAGAGCCCCTTGGGCAGGTCCGCCTTGGTCGTCTTGCCGAGCACGGCTGCCTTAGCCATCGCTTCTCACCTCGACCACGGCATTGCGCGAGCCCGGGACAGAGCCCTTGATCAGGAGCAGGTTGCGCTCGGCGTCCACGTCGGCGACCTCGAGGCCCTTCTGGGTGACCCGCTTGTTGCCCATCTGCCCCGGCATCCGCATCCCCTTGAAGACGCGGGCGGGGAAGGTGCTGGCGCCGATCGAGCCCGGAGCGCGGACGTTGTGGGAGCCGTGGGTGACCGGGCCGCGACTGAAGTTGTGGCGCTTGATCCCGCCCTGGAAGCCCTTGCCGATCGAGGTGCCGGAGACCTTCACCTTCTGGCCGGCCTCGAAGGAGGCGACGGTGACGTCGTCGCCGATCTTGGGAGCCTCCTCGGCGCCGAGGTCCTCGTCGCGGAACTCGACCAGGTGGCGCATCGGGGCGGCGCCGGCCTTCTTCAGGTGACCTTCCTCCCCCTTGCTCAGCTTGCCCTGCTTCACCTCGCCGAAAGCGAGCTGGACGGCGGCGTAGCCGTCGCGATCGGGCTCACGCACCGCGGTCACCTTGCAGGGGCCGGCCTCGATCACAGTCACGGGCGTGACCGTGCCGTCCTCGCCGAAGACCTGCGTCATGCCGAGCTTCTTGCCGAGAATCGCAGCCATCTCGCTACAACCGAATCTCGATGTCGACGCCGGCCGGGAGCGAATCCAGCCGCTGCAGCGAGTTGACCGTTTTCGGCGAAGGCTGGAGGATGTCGATCAGGCGCTTGTGGGTGCGCATCTCGAAGTGCTCGCGCGAGTCCTTGTCCTTGAACGGCGAGCGGATCACGCAGTAGACGTTCTTCTCGGTCGGCAGCGGCACCGGGCCCGAGACGCTGGCGCCGGTCCGCTCGGCGGTTTCGACGATCTCGCGGGCAGCCCGGTCTATGGCGTCGTGGTCGTACGCCTTGAGCCGGATCCGAATTTTCTGTGCTGCTATCGCTGCCACGGTCTGAAACTTGTCTTTCCTTCTCGCGCGTCCTACCGCGCGTAAAGGGCGGGGCCCCATTTGGTGGGGCGCCGCCCCCGGTCGTATGTCCTTGCAGTTGTCTCGCCGCCGGACGGCGGCGACTGGCGGGCCGGCGGGGCCCGCCACCCGGTCGTTACTCGATGATCCCCGAGACGACCCCCGAGCCGACCGTCCGGCCACCCTCGCGGATGGCGAAGCGCAGGCCCTGGTCCATCGCGATCGGCTGGATCAGCTCGATCGTCATCTCGACGTTGTCGCCCGGCATCACCATCTCGGTCCCCTCGGGGAGGTTGGCGATCCCGGTCACGTCGGTCGTGCGGAAGTAGAACTGAGGCCGGTAGCCGGAGAAGAACGGCGTGTGACGACCGCCCTCCTCCTTCTTCAGGCAGTAGACCTCGGCCTTGAACTTGGTGTGCGGCGTGATCGAGCCGGGCTTGCAGAGCACCTGGCCGCGCTCGATCTCCTCGCGCTTGGTGCCGCGCAGGAGCGCCCCGATGTTGTCGCCCGCCTGGCCCTCGTCGAGGATCTTGCGGAACATCTCGACCCCGGTGACGACGGTTTTCGTCGTGTCCTTGATCCCGACGATCTCGACCTCGTCGCCGGTGTTGACGATTCCCTGCTCGACGCGGCCGGTGGCGACGGTGCCGCGGCCGGTGATCGAGAAGATGTCCTCGATCGGCATCAGGAAGGGCTTGTCGAGCTCGCGCACGGGCTCGGGGATGTAGGAGTCGAGCGCGTCGGCCAGTTCGAAGACGGCCTTCTGGGCCTCCTCGTCCCCCTCCAGCGCCTTCAGCGCCGAGCCCTTGATGATCGGGGTGTCGTCGCCGGGGAAGTCGTACTCGTTGAGCAGGTCCTTGACCTCCTCCTCGACCAGCTCGATCAGCTCGTCGTCGTCGACCTGGTCGACCTTGTTGAGGAAGACGACCACGTGCGGGACGTTGACCTGGCGGGCGAGCAGGATGTGCTCGCGCGTCTGCGGCATCACGCCGTCGGCGGCCGAGACCACCAGGATCGCGCCGTCCATCTGGGCGGCGCCGGTGATCATGTTCTTCACGTAGTCGGCGTGACCCGGGCAGTCGACGTGGGCGTAGTGGCGGTTGTCGGTCTGGTACTCGACGTGCGAGGTCGCGATCGTGATCCCGCGTTCCTTCTCCTCGGGAGCGTTGTCGATCTCCTCGAAGCTTTTCGCCTCGGCTCCGCCCTTCGTGGAGAGGGTCTTGGTGATCGCGGCCGTCAGCGTCGTCTTGCCGTGGTCGATGTGACCGATCGTGCCGACGTTCACATGCGGCTTATCGCGCTCGAACTTCTCCTTGGACATCTCTCTCCGTTCTACCTTTCGAAGTCGGGTTCTGTCTGGTTTGGCTGGTTGAGTTCGCGGGGGCCGTCCTTGAGCAGGTCGCAGCGAGCTGCCTGCGGACGAACCTGGGAAATATAGCTGGAACAACCTCGTGGCCGAGTCACGTTCATGAGGCTGCACCAACCGGCTCTCCGGAGCGGTGCTCGACGATCTCCTCGGCGATGTTGCCGGGGACCTCCTCGTAGCGCTCGAACTGCATCGTGTAGGTGGCACGGCCCTGCGTCATCGAGCGCAGTTCGGTCGCGTAGCCGAACATCTCGCCGAGCGGCACGAAGGCCTGCACTGCGAGCGCGTTGCCGCGCTGGTCCTGGCCCTGCACCTTGCCGCGGCGCCGCGAGAGATCGCCGATCACGTCGCCGAGGAAGTCCTCGGGCGTGACCACCTCGACCGCCATCACCGGCTCGAGCAGGACCGGGCTCGCCCTGCGCGCGGCGTCCTGGATCGCCATCGAGCCGGCGATCTTGAAGGCCATCTCCGAGGAGTCGACGTCGTGGAAGGAGCCGTCGATGAGCTCGACCTTGACGTCGACCATCGGGTAGCCGGCCTTGACGCCGTTTTCCAGCGCCTCCTTCATCCCCTGCTCGGCCGGGCCGATGAACTCGCCGGGGATCGCGCCGCCCTTGATCTTGTTGACGAACTCGAAACCCTCGCCGGGCGCCGGCTCGACGTTGATGACGACGTGGCCGAACTGGCCGCGGCCGCCGGTCTGGCGGACGAAGCGCGCCTCGACCTTCTTGACCTCCTTGCGGATCGTCTCGCGGTAGGCGACCTGCGGCTTGCCGACGTTGGCCTCGACCTTGAACTCACGCAGCATGCGATCGACGATCACCTCGAGGTGGAGCTCGCCCATGCCGTGAATCAGCGTCTGGCCGGTTTCCTCGTCGCTTTCGATCTTGAAAGTCGGGTCCTCCTCGCCGAGGCGCTGCAGGGCGTTGCCCATCTTCTCCTGGTCGACCTTCGTTTTCGGCTCGATCGCGACCGCGATCACGGTCTCGGGGAATTCGATGCTCTCCAGCGCGATCGGCGCGTCCGGCGCGGCAAGCGTGTCGCCGGTGCCCGTTTCTTTGAGGCCGACGCCGGCGCAGATGTCGCCGGCGCAGCACTCGTCGATCTCCTCGCGGCTGTTGGCGTGCATCATCAGCAGGCGGCCGATGCGCTCAGTCCGGCCCGTCTTCACGTTGAGGACGCGGCCGCCTTTCTCCAGCTTGCCGGAGTAGACGCGGAAGTAGGTGAGCTTGCCGACGTAGGGGTCGGTCATGACCTTGAAGGCGAGGGCCGCGAAGGGGGCGTCGTCGGAGGCCGCTCGCTCGTCCTCGACGTCCTCGGGCTGGCCCTTTCCGGCCGGCACGACGCCCGTGACGGGCGGCACCTCCAGCGGCGAGGGCAGCAGCTCGACGATCGCGTCGAGCAGCGGCTGCACGCCCTTGTTCTTGAACGAGGTGCCGCAGAGAACCGGGGTGACCTTGGTGTCGAGACAGGCGCGGTGCAGCGAGGAGGCGATCCGCTCGTGCGGGATCTCCTCCTCGGCGAGGTAGGCCTCCATCAGCTCGTCGTCGTAGTCGGCGCAGGCCTCGATCAGCTGGGTGCGGTATTCCTCGGCCTGCTCCCTGAGGTCGTCAGGCACCTCGATCGCCTCGTACTCGGCGCCGAGCTCGTCGGTCCAGACAAGGCCCTTCATCTCGATCAGGTCGACGATGCCTTTGAAGTTGTCCTCGTTGCCGATCGGCAGCTGGATCGGCAGCGGGTTGGCCCCGAGCCGGTCCCTCATCGTCTGCACGGAGTTGAAGAAGTCGGCACCGGTGCGGTCCATCTTGTTGATGTAGGCGAAGCGGGGAACGCCGTACTTGTCGGCCTGGCGCCAGACCGTCTCGGACTGCGGCTCGACCCCGGCGACGGCGTCGAAGACCGCGATCGCGCCGTCGAGGACGCGCAGGCTGCGCTCGACCTCGACCGTGAAGTCGACGTGGCCGGGCGTGTCGATGATGTTGATCCGGTGGCCCTTCCACTCGCAGGCGGTGGCGGCGGAGGTGATCGTGATCCCGCGCTCCTGCTCCTGCTCCATCCAGTCCATCACCGCGGCGCCCTCGTGGACCTCGCCCATCTTGTGGGTGCGGCCGGTGTAGTAGAGGATGCGCTCGGTCGTCGTCGTCTTGCCGGCGTCGATGTGCGCCATGATCCCGATGTTGCGCGTCTTCTCTAGGGGAAAGGTGCGTGCCATGGTTCTTAAGGTAAGGGTTTGGTCGTGAAACGGGGACGGGACAAACGCAAGCGATCTGGCAAGAGCCGGGATCGGCGCACGAAAAAGGCCCTCGCGGGCCCGGCGAAGCGAACTGCCAAGAAACTGCCTGAGCGACGCGCGATGATAGCAGCGGCGCGGCGGCGCATCGGCCTGGCGCTCGTTGCCGCAGCGAAGGGCACACGGCGGGCCGACCGCTGGGCGACGCGGCGGATCGAGGTCCTGCGCCCCGCGGCGGCCCGCGAGCTGCGCCGCCTGCGTGCGACGAGCGTCCGGCTCGCGAAGGCCGCCGAGAAGCGGGCCCGCCCCCTGACCGTCCTCGTCCTGCGCGGCTTCTCGCGGGGCGAACGGGCGCTGCGGAGCGCAGGCACCGCATCGACGCGGGTCGCAACCAGGGCCAGTGCCACGATCACGCCGCGACGGGCGATCGCCGGCGTGATCCTCGCCTCGGCTGCCTGCCTGATCGTCTCCCAGTTCGTCTCCTACCGCAGCGTCGAGATCGGCCAGCCGGGCTACTCGGGCCTCCCCGCGGCTTCCCCGCCAACCGTCGGCACGAGAACGGCCGGTGAGCCGCACGCCTACCTCCTGGTTCCCGCCGCGCTCCTCGCCGCGGCCATCGCAGTGGCGACGATGCGCAGCGAGCGGCGCAGCCTCGGCCGCATCGTGGTCGCGCTGGGCCTCCTCAGCCTGGCCGTGATCGGGCTCGTCGACCTGCCCGCCGGGCTCGATGCCGGCACCCAGGCCTCACGCTTCTCAGGGGCGACGGCCGTGCTCGAGGACGGCTTCTACGCAGAGGTCGCGGCGGCGGCGGGGCTTGTCCTCGGCGGTCTGCTCTACTATGCGCGGCCGTGCCGAATACGAATCAACTTGTCAGGAAGGGCCGCAAGCGCCCGAAGAAGAAGTCGACGACGCCGGGACTCAAGTCGCAGGGCCGAAAGAAGGTCGTCTCCGCGCCGCAGCGGCGTGGCGTCTGCACCCGCGTCGCGACCGTAACGCCGAAGAAGCCAAACTCGGCGCTGCGCAAGATCGCCCGTGTGCGCCTCACCAACGGGATGGAGGTCACCACCTACATCCCCGGCGAGGGCCACAACCTGCAGGAGCACTCGGTCGTGCTCGTCAGGGGTGGTCGCGTCAAGGACCTGCCCGGCGTCCGCTACAAGGTCGTCCGCGGCACCCTCGACGCCGCCGGCGTCTCCGACCGCAAGCAGGCCCGCTCGCGCTACGGCGTCAAGGCTTCATAGATATGCCCCGCCGCTCCGCAGCGCAGATCCGGCCGGTCGAACCCGACGCGCGCTTTCGCAACCGGCTCGTCCAGCAGCTGGTCAACAAGGTCATGCGCGACGGCAAGAAGCAGGTCGCCGAGCGGATCGTCTACGACGCGCTTGCGATCGTCGGCGAGCGCTCCGGAGAGGACCCGATCGAGACGCTCGAGGCCGCGATCAAGCAGCTGACCCCGGTGCTCGAGGTGCGGTCCCGCCGCGTCGGCGGCGCCACCTACCAGGTGCCGGTCGAGGTCCCTGCCCGCCGCGCCCGCACCCTGGCGATCCGCTGGCTGGTCAACTTCGCCCGCAACCGCCGCGAGTACTCGATGGCGGAGCGCCTGGCCAGCGAGATCCTCGACGCCAAGCAACAGCAGGGGAGTGCCTGGAAGCGGAAGGACGACATCTACCGCATGGCCCAGGCTAATAAGGCGTTTGCTCATTACAGGTGGTAGGAGGGGGTTGTGGGACTCCTCTCGCTCGGACAAATGCCAGCCTAATTAGGCCGGCATTTTGAGTATCCGCCCGTTCGAGAGGAGTCCCACAACCCCCTCTCGAAGCGAATGAAGCAACCGCCTGGCGGAGGAGCGCCATGCGGCAGATGCAGATTGAGAGCTTTTGAGAGTTGGTAGATCTAGATTGAAAGCTTGTCGTTGAGCGTGAGTTGGAGCTTGTTGAGAGCATGAGTCGACCGATACTTGCTGTCGATGTGGATGGGGTGATCTCCTTGTTCGGGTTCGAGGAGGCGCCGGATCGGGGGACTGCCAAGTTCGAGCTGGTGGACGGGATGGTGCACTGCATCTCGCTGGTCGCCGGCGAGCGGCTGCTGCGGCTGAGCGAGCAGTTCGAGCTGGTCTGGGCCACCGGCTGGGAGGCCAAAGCCAACGACTACCTGCCCAACATCCTCGGCCTGCCCGAGCTGCCCTACATCTCCTTCGACGGGGCGGCTCGCTTCGGCTCCGCGCACTGGAAGCTGGGCCCACTCGAGGAATACGCGGCCGGGCGCGCGGTCGCCTGGATCGACGACAACTTCAACGAGGGCTGCTACGAGTGGGCCAAAGAGCGCGAGGAGCCGACCCTCCTCGTCCCCACCGAACCCCACCTCGGCATCGAGGAGGCCCACGTAGCCACCCTCGAATCCTGGGCCCGCGAAATCTAGCCCGGCCCGATCGGGAACCAGATCGCCTCGAAGATACGCGACGCCATCTCCCAGTGGTAGATCCGGGTTGGGTGGGCGGTGTCGGACATCGCTTCGTCGTAGAGGGGGGATTCCCGGCCAACCAGGGGCTCGTCGAGGTCGAGGAAGCCCGCGTCGATCTCTGCCGCCACTTCGCGCATCGCATCCCGGTACTCGGTCCATGGGATCGGTTTCGGGCCCACGTCCGGCTCGGGCATCGCAAGGTAGAGAACCGAACCTCCCAGCTCTTTCGCTCTTTTGCCCGCGATCGCCAGCTCGGACCGGTAGGCGGCAAGGGGGGTCTGGCGAAGGTAGTCGTTGGTGGTGAAGGCGAGGAGGTCCAGATCGGCGCCCTTGCCGACGCCTTTCTTCGGCGCGACGAGCCCGGCCTTCGGCAGGGTGAAGCCGGTTTCAAGCGCATCGAGAGGACCTTCGTCGCGGGTGATCGACCCGATCGCCTGGCTGGGATAGCCCAGCCGAAAGACGGTGCTGGCGAGACCCGCCTTGCGGCTGGTGGCTACGGCGGCCATGCCCACGATCGTCAGCGGCTTCGTGCCGCTGCCCGGACGGACCGACACGGTGTGGAGGTCGGCAGGCCCGGCGCCAATGGTCCGGGCCTTGATCGCGGTGGGTGCAGCGTCGGTGCCGATCGAATTCCCGAAAGTGCCGCCGTCGACCTTCGTTTCCATCGTCGCGCCGCCGGGCTGGTCGATGTAGTAGACGACGAAGCGGCTCGCGTAGACCGGGCCCCAGGTCACCGTGCCCCCGTTCGTGGTCCGCTTGGCCGTGCGGCCGGGGCCCTGGTTGACCGCCGTCCAGGATCCGGTGGTCGCCAGGCGGGGATCGTCGGTGTCGGCAACCGACGCGAATTCGAGGAAGTCGCCGCCCAGCCAGCTGCGGATCAGCTCACGCAGTTGAGCCCCGTAGGAGTTGAGGTGGAATGCCCCGGCCCCGGACGAGTAGCCGAGGGTGATCGAGTCCCCCTGAATGCCGATCGAGACGGGATATTCTTCCAGCTTCCACCTCGCGACCGCTCGCCGGAAGGCGGCGCCCTTGCTGCCCGCAAGCGGAGCCTCCGCGGCGCCTGTAGTCGCAGTTGCGCCGAGCTGGGTCGTCGCGAAGGCGCTGGCGCCGCCGAGCACCAGGAAGACCGCGATCGACGACATCACGTTCGCGTAGGTGAGTTGTCTGCGCAGCTTCTTCACAGGCGGCTCCCGGGCAGGTTGAAGGTCCCCAGCAGCTTGGCCGTTCCGAGGACTCCAGTCGTTACGGAGCTGCGAACTTGGTGAGGTATTTCGCAGCTTTGGCCCGCCGACGGGACCGAAAGTAGAGATATAGATCGCTTTGGGCCCCGTCGGCGGGGGGTAGACTGGGCGCGTGGAGGGGTTCCTGCCGATCTTCTTTCTCCTCGTCGTGCTGAAGATCCCGGTCTTCGGCGCCCTCTGGCTGGTCTGGTGGGCCAGCAAGCCCCCAGAGACCGAGCAGGAGCATGAGGACGACAGCGGGGGCTTCAACCGCTGGCGCCCCCAACCGATACGCCCGCGAGGCCCCCAGCATGGCCCAAGCAGCGGCGCCGCGAGGAGAAGGCGGAGTGCCCCTCCCGCGCAGCGGCGTCCCGTTCCCCACAAGCCCAGGAAAGCAGAGCGCGTGTAGTAGAGGGGCCGGGTGCCCCTCCCTCACACCCGCTGAGCGGCCCTCTTCCTCTCGCGCCGAATCTCCCGCAGATACGGCTGGAAGTCCACCTGGATCGTGTGCCGCTTCGAGGCTACGTAGCGCTTTTGCATCTTCGCTTCGGTCTCGGCTATCTCGGCCTGCATCTCAGCCGGCGAGGGGAGTGTCCCGCGGCCGCCGAGCAGGTCCGCCACCCACTCCGCCTGTGCCTCGGCAAGGGGCATGATCGCCCCCAGAGGCTGGATGAAGCCGATGAAGTAGAGGCCGGGGCGCTCGACCGAGGCGACGCGTCGGTAGAGCGGCAGGCGGTTGTCGGCAGCTGAGACGAGGTCCTCGTCGAAGAAGGGGAAGGTGATCCTGTAGCCGGTGCAATAGACGACGAGGTCGATCTCCTCCTCGCTGCCGTCGGCGAAGCGAACGGTGCGCCCGCCGGCGAAGCGGTCGATGTTCGGCTTGACCCCGATGTCGCCGTGCCCGAGCCGGGAGAGCAGCTCGGCGGAGACGGTCGGGTGCGCCTCGAGCAGCTTATGGTCGGGCTTGGGCAGGCCATAGGCGGTCATGTCGCCGGCGCTCAGGTCCAGCATCCGCGCCAGCACGAAGCGCTGCACCGGCAGCGGCATCATCGTCAGCAGCTTCGAGGCGGCTTCGTCGGTCGGCTTGCCGTTGAGGTACTTCGGCATGACGTAGGCGCCGCGCCGCATCGCCAGGAAAGTCCTCTCGGCGATTCGCGAGGACTCGACCGCGATGTCGGTCGCCGAGTTGCCGATCCCCAGCACCAATACCCGCTCGCCGCGGAGCACCTCCGGCTCGCGGTAGTGGTGGGCGTGAATCTGCTCGCCCTCGAACTCCTCGGCGCCGGGGAAGGCCGGCTCGGGCCAGCGCGGGTCCCAGTGGTGCCCGTTGGCGACGAGCACGGCCCGGTAACGATGCGACTCCCGGTTGCCGTTGGAGCCCCCCACCGTCGTCACCTCCCACTCCCCGTCCACCGGGGCGACGCTCTTCACCTCGGTCTGGAACCGAATCTTCTCCCGCAGGCCGAAGTGGTCAACGTAGTCGTCGAAGTAGCGGGCGATCTGGAAGTGGTTCGGGTAGTCCGGGTAGTCGTCCGGCATCGGGTAGGTCGCGTAGGCCATCAACCCGCGCGAGGTGTTGATGTGCAGGGACCGGTAGGCGGACGACATCCCGTTGTCGTTTTCGTAGCGCCAGTTCCCGCCCACCTCCGACCCCTTCTCAAAGCAGTCGAACGCAATCCCCCGCGCATTCAGCACCTGGCAGGCAGCAATGCCCGAAGACCCGGCACCGATCACGCAGACCTTCTGGGCGGCTGTCACGCCGCAAATCTACTCGACTGGCTGACTGGCCAAGCGGCCGAACGGCTAGGGGAAGCTCCAGCCCGTGTTGCCGCCGCCGTCGGCGCTTTCGACCGCGGAGATCGTCGCGCCTTCGTTGGTGCTGTCTTCGACCGAGACCCATTCGACTTCCCGGCTGCCTTCGGCTTCGATGAACCAGGGAGTCCCCGGGGAGGAGGAGACAAGGCCGAGGAGTTCGCCGGCGCTGGCGCCTTTCAGGATCAATGCGCCGGCGATCGTCTGGGTGTCGCCGGCGCCGAACGTCAACGTGTCTTCTCCTTCGGCGCTCTTCGTGAAGTTGTCGAAGGTCGTGTCGCCGCTGACCTGCTGGGCAAAGCCGTTCAGTACGACCGTCCCGCCGTTTCCTTCGAAGGTGCCGCCGCCGTTGGTGAAGTCACCCGCGAACGTCGCGACGCCTTCAGGGGCAGTGAGGCTGGCGCCGGGTTCGAGAGCGAAGTCGCCACTCACGCTGAACGGTTCATAGGAACCGAAGCCGTAGGCGCCTTCGACGGTCAGGCCACCGCCCGCAGCAAGGCCCGAGAAGCCCGAGAGGGCTCCGGTGGAGCCCAGGGTGACCGTCGCCGAGTTGGCCGTCAGGAGACCGGAGCCCGTGAGTGCGCCGTTGACGACGATCTCCCCCCCGGCGCCAATCGTCGGTTCGGCGCCCAGGGGCAGCGTGCAGTCTTCGCTGACCACCTGCTTGGCGGTATTGGTCAGGGTGACCAGGTTGAAGCTGGCTTCGTCGCAGGCGATGGTCTTGGTCGCCACTGGCAGCGCTTCGAAGTTGACTGTGCCCCCGTTGGCGTTGAAGGCGGCGCCGGCGCCGCTGTTGACCGTGAAGTTCCCGTTGACGGTCAGCGTGCCGGACGGCGCTGTGAGCACCGCTTCCGGGCTCACGAGGAGGGACCCGACGTCTTTGACGTTGGTGAACGAGTCGAGCCCAGGCGAAAGGCTTTCGATTTTGAACGTCCCGTATTGGGTCAGGGTGCCGCTGCCCGACAGCGTTCCTTTCAGCGTGGTGCCGCCACCGCTGCCGAGGTCGGGGTTGGTGCCCATCGGCAGCGTGCAGTCACTGCCGATCGTCTTGTTGGCGGTGCTGTTGAAGGTGATCAGGTTGAACGTCTTTTTCCCGCAGGACAGCGCGAAGGTGGCTATGCCGTCGAATTCAATCGTGCCGCCGTTGGCGTTGAAGGTGGAGCCGGTTGCGATGGTGAAGTTTTTCGCGAACGAGGCGGTTCCGGCCGGGGCGGTGAGGCTCGCAGCGGAGTTGAGGCTAAACGCGCCGTTCACGTCAAATGGCGCATAGGCGCCGAAGTTGTAGGCCCCGTTGACCGTCAGGCCACCGGTTTCGAGGCCCGAGAAGCCCGACAGGCTGCCCGCCGCACCCAGGGTCAGCGAGGCAGAGCTCGTCAAGGTGCCCGTGCCCGTCAGGGTGCTGTTCAGGCTTATCGTTTTGAAGCTCGAGATCGTGCCGGTGGGCGCCAGGGTCAGCGGCGCGGCGACGGTCAGCGTGTTCGTGCCGGAGAGATTGCCTTCGAGGACGATTTCCCCGCCGGCACCCCCGATCGTCGGGTTCGTCCCCAGCGGCAGGTCGCAATCGCTGCTGACCACCTGTTTCGCGGTGTTGGTGAATTTGACGAGGTTGAAGGTGGCTTCGTCGCACGTGATCGTCTTGGTGGTCACGGGGAGCGCTTCGAAGTTGACCGTGCCGCTGTTGGCGTTGAAGGTCGCGCCGCTGTTGATCGTGAAGTTCCCGTTGACGGTCAGCGTGCCGGACGGCGCTGTGAGCACCGCTTCCGGGCTGAGCAGGAAGGAGCCGACGTCTTTGACGTTGGTGAAGGCGTTCAAGCCGGGGGAGCTGCTGTCGATTTCGAACGTGCCCATCTGGGTCAGGGTTCCCGTGCCCGCCAGCGTTCCTTTCAGGATCGTCCCCCCTCCGGTGCCGAGGCTCGGGTTGGGCCCCAGCGGCAGCGTGCAGTCACTGCCGATCGTCTTGTTGCCGTTGCTCGTGAAGGTGACTTTGTTGAAGGTCTTTTTCCCGCAGGCCAGCGTGAAGGGAGTGGCGCTGTTGAAGTTCAGCGTGCCGCCGTTGGCGTTGAAGGTGGCGCCAGAGGAGATCGTGAGGTTCCTGCCGATCGAGGCCGTGCCGGCCGGGGCGGTGAAGCCGCTGCCGGAGCTCAGAACGAGCGAGCGGCTCAGGGCGAATGGCGAGTAGCCGCCGAAGTTGTAGGTGCCTTTGATCGTCAGATCCTCGGCGGACAGGCCCGAGAAGCCGGAAAGGCTGCTGCCAGCCCCCAGGGTAAGCAACCCAGACGTCGCCAGGGTGCCCGTGCCCGAGGCGGTGCCGTTGAGGGTTATTGACCCGCCGCTGCTGGCGCTGGGGCCGGCCCCGAGGGGCAGCGAGCAATTGGAGCTGACCGTCTTGGTATTGGCCGTGTGGGTGAAGGTGACGAGGTTGAAGGTGACGCCGTTGCAGCTCAGGGTGGCCTTGGCGGTGCCGTTGAAGTTCACCGTGCCGCCATTGGCGTTGAAGGTCGGGCTGCCGGAGATCGTCAGGGCGCCGCCGATGGAGGTGGTCCCGCTGGAGGCGGTGAAGCTGCCGCCCGAGAGGGTGAGGACCTTCAACGTCAGGCTCTGTCCGGCAGCTGTGAAGGCTCCGGCCGCCTGGACGAAGGTCTTTGACACCGCCAGGCTCCGCGCCAGGCCGATCGTGCCCGTGTAGCCGGCGTTGATCTTGACCGTGGCGACAACGCCGGCGAAGCCGGCGTCAACGGTCGAGTTATTGGTCAACGTGCCGTTGAAGGTGGCCGTATCCGCTGCGGCAGGCACGATATTCCCGCTCCAGTTGCCGGCACAACTCCAAGCGGTTTCGGCTCCACAGCCGCCGTCCCAGGTCCTCGTAGCCGCACCTGCTCGCGTGGCCGAAAGGAGCGACACGACGAGAAGCGCCAGGCAGGCTACGCCGACCCACCAAACCCTCCGGCTGAAACACCAAGGTACGCAAATGGTGAAACGACCGTATCAGACAATGGTCCAACGAACTTGACAAACCATCCAAACCTCCCCCAGCTCAACCGGATAGGAGCCTGGCTAGAGGAGCCGGGGGGTGCCCCCTGCTCTTCCCCGGCCCGCCCGGCTACTCGCCCGGCCTCTTGAACTGGCTCCCCGCGAGAAGGAGACCTGGAACATCCCCGAGTCGTAGCCGGGGCCGAGCACGCCAGTGCTGTTCGGGATCTGACTGACGGCCCACACGTCGCTGACGTTCGCCCCCAGCGCGTTGAGCCAGAGTGGCCAGGCGTTCTCGAGCGCCGGCCCGACCGGCACATGAACGGAGCTTCGATCGCTTCCCCTGCCGTCCTCCGCCCCTGCGGCGCGGCGCCAGGGCGGTCACGGCGACGCCCCTCGGCACCCGGCTGAAGTAGACCTCGGCCGAGCCACCGCCCTTCAGCGGGATCCGCAAGCCGAACTGGTTCGCGCTCGGCGTGACCGGCGGGGAGCCGCCAAGCAGCGCCCCGGCAACGGCTCGGGTAGAGCCGCGGGTGCTCACCGCGAGCAGCGTCATCTCACCCGCGCCTCCGGCAACCTCGTAGGCGCCCCCGTGCAGGCGAAGGCGGTAGCCCGTCGGCGCCTTGATGCGAAACCCTCCACGTCCCTTCAGCGTGCGCCAGCCCCCGCCTTTCAACGGATTATGTCTTCATGACATAATCTTTCTCAGGTGACTTCAAGACATAAAGAACCGAACGAGGTTGGCACAGCCGAGGCGAAGCGGCGCTTTTCGGAGCTTGTGGACCGGGTTGGCGAAGGCGAGCGCTTCCTGGTCTCGCGGCGGGGTCGCCCGGCGGTCGCCTTGGTGCCTCCGACCCTCGAGCTGTTCGAGAGGCCGGATCGCGCTCCGGCCGGCCTGGCGACAATCGTCGGCGCACTTACGGATTGGGACGAGCTGGACGAGGTGACCGCGGAGATCTACGCGGCGCGGCGGAAGAGCTCCGACCGTCCGGCGCCCGACCTCAGCTGACCGCCGTGTACTGCTTCGATACAGACGTGCTCAGCGCGACGATGCGGCGCGAGCCGTCGCTGCCGTTGATCCGGCGGCTCGCCCAGGTCCCACCCTCGGAGCAGTTCACGACCGCGATAACGATGGGGGAGCTGCTCTTCGGAGCGGCCCGTCGAGACAGCGCCCAATTGCACGAGCAGGTCCGTGGCCTGATCCGCGGTGCCCTGACCGTTCTCCCCTTCGACGAATCGGCCGCCCGCGTCTACGGCCCGCTTCGGGCCCGCCTCGAGGCAGGGGGCCGACGCCTCGACGAGCCCGACCTGCGCATCGCCTCTATCGCTCTCTCCCGAGACCTGACACTCATCACCGGCAACGTCCGCCACTTCGCCCGAGTGCCCGACCTCACAGTCGAGAACTGGCTCGAGCCCTAACCCCCAGCTAAACCGGAGAGGATTGCTAGAAGGGGCGGGGGCCGTCCAGCGGAACTTGTGAGCGACCGAAGGGAGCGGGTTCCGCTGGACGGCCCCCGCCCCTTCTCAGGTCTCCTCGGAGGTCTGCTCAATCTCCTGGGCGAGCTCCTCCAGCTCCTCCGCAAACGAAGGCCCGAAGCTCTCCACAGGGGTGTCGTCGCCGTCGAGCCCGAGCTCGGCAGCGAGGTCTTCTTCGTCGAGCAGGCCGTCCTCGTTCGGCGGTTCGATCGGCACCGCGGGCTCGACCGCGAGCGTGCGGTAGTGCTTGAGCCCGGTCGCGGCCGGGATCAGCTTGCCGATGATCACGTTCTCCTTCAGGCCGGCGAGCTTGTCCCGCTTGCCCTCTAGGGCCGCGTCGGTCAGCACCTTGGTCGTCTCCTGGAAGGAGGCGGCGGAGAGGAAGGACTCGGTGGCAAGCGAGGCCTTGGTGATGCCGAGGATGACCTCCTCGGCCTTGGCCGGCGTGCCGCCCTCTTCCTTCGTTTTCTTGTTGAGCCGCTTGAGCGCGCCACGGTCTTCGAGCTGGCCGGGAAGCAGGCTGGTCGAGCCCTTCGACTCGATCCGCACCTTCTTCAGCATCTGGCGGGCGATCAGCTCGATGTGCTTGTCGTTGATGTCAACGCCCTGTGCGCGGTAGACCCTCTGCACCTCGGCCACCAGGTAGAGCTCGACGTCGGTGCGGCCGCGGATCGCCAGCAGGTCGGCCGGGTAGAGCGAGCCCTCGTTCAGCTGCTGGCCGACCTCGACCTTTTCGCCATCGGCGACGTGCAGGCGGGTCCGGGGCGGGAAGCTGTAGGCGTGCTCCTCGCCGCTGGACTCGGTGACGATCGTTTTCAGCGCTTTGTCGGTCTCCTCGACCGAGACCTTTCCGGCCGCCTCGGCCATCTGCGCCAGCCCCTTCGGTTTGCGCGCCTCGAAGAGCTCGACGATGCGCGGCAGGCCCTGGGTGATGTCCTGGCCGGCGACGCCGCCGGTGTGGAAGGTGCGCATGGTCAGCTGCGTGCCGGGCTCGCCGATCGACTGGGCGGCGATGATCCCCACCGCGTCGCCGATGTCGACTGTCGAGCCGGTCGCCGGGGAGACTCCGTAGCAGGAGCGGCAAACGCCGGAGTCGGCGTCGCACTTGAGCGCCGAGCGGACCGGGACCTTGACCTCTTCGGTGCCGAAAGCCTCGGCGATCGCCTCGACGTCGGCCAGGGTGATCTCCTGGTTTCGCTTGAGCAGCTCGCGCCCGCGCTTGGTTTCGAATTTCTTCGCCGCCAGGCGCCCGATCAAGTTGTCGTTTAGCGAGTTGTCGTCCTTGCGGATCGCCATCTCGATGTGGTCCTTGGTTTTGCAGTCCTCCTCGCGGACGATCACGTCCTGGGCGACGTCGACCAGGCGCCGCGTCAGGTAGCCCGAGTCAGCCGTGCGCAGCGCCGTGTCGGCGAGGCCCTTTCGGGCGCCGTGGGTGGAGATGAAGTACTCCAGGACCGATAGGCCCTCCATGAAGTTGGCCTTGATCGGCCGCTCGATGATTTCGCCCTTCGGGTTGGCCATCAGGCCGCGCATCCCCGCCAGCTGGCGGATCTGCTTGAAGGAGCCGCGCGCGCCCGAGTTGGCCATCATGAAGATCGGGTTCAGCTCGTCGAGGTTGTCCTCCATCGCCTGCGCGACCTCGTCGGTGGCCTGGTTCCAGTGCGCGGTGACCGCCTCGTGGCGCTCCTCCGCGGTGATGTAGCCGTCGTCGTACTGGCCCTGGATCTCGGCCGTCTGCTTCTCGTACCGTTCGAGGATCTGCTCCTTGTCGGGGGGCGAGACGACGTTGTTCTTGGAGACCGTGATGCCGGCCTGGCTGGCGTAGTGGAAGCCGAGGTCCTTGAAGGCGTCGAGCACCTGCGAGACCGCCGGGGCGCCGTACGCCTCGACCAGGTCGGAGACCATCTCGTTGACGTCGCGCTTCTTCAGCGCGTGGTTGACGAACTCGAACTGCTCGGGGTCGAAGTCCTCCCCCAGCGCGTCGGCGAGCGCCCGCTCGATCTTCTCGTTGAAGATGATCCGGCCGACCGTGGTGAGGAAGTGCTCGTGCCCGGCCCGCCGGTACTCGGCCTGGTCGTGCAGCTTGCAGCCGCCGTTCTCGTAGACGAGCTCCGCCTCCTGCGCGGAGCGGAACACCTTCGGCGCCGAGCCGCCCTTCTTGCCGCCCTTGCCGCCCTTGAGCCCCTCGTCGATCTTCGCCAGCTCCTCGGCGGGCGGGCCGTAGGTGAGGTAGTAGATGCCCAGCACCATGTCCTGGGTGGGCGTCGCCAGCGGCGCGCCGTGGGCCGGCGAGAGGATGTTGTTCGCCGAGAGCATCAGGATCCGCGCCTCGGCCTGGGCCTCGGCGGAGAGCGGCACGTGCACGGCCATCTGGTCGCCGTCGAAGTCGGCGTTGAAGGCGTGGCAGACCAGCGGGTGAACCTGGATCGCCTTGCCCTCGACCAGCACCGGCTCGAAGGCCTGGATGCCGAGGCGGTGCAGCGTCGGCGCCCGGTTGAGCAGCACCGGGTGCTCGTGGATGACGTCCTCGAGCACGTCCCAGACCTCGGGGATCATCGACTCGACCATCTTCTTGGCCGCCTTGATGTTCTGCACCGACTTGCGCTCGACCAGCTGGGCCATGATGAACGGCTTGAAGAGCTCCAGCGCCATCAGCTTGGGCAGGCCGCACTGGTGCAGCTTCAGGCTCGGGCCGGAGACGATCACCGAGCGGCCGGAGTAGTCGACGCGCTTGCCGAGCAGGTTCTGGCGGAAGCGGCCCTGCTTGCCCTTGAGCATGTCGGAGAGCGACTTCAGCGGGCGGTTGCCGGGCCCGGTGACCGGACGGCCGCGGCGGCCGTTGTCGAAGAGCGCATCGACCGCCTCCTGCAGCATCCGCTTCTCGTTGTTGACGATGATCTCGGGCGCGCCGAGGTCGAGCAGGCGCTTGAGCCGGTTGTTGCGGTTGATCACGCGGCGGTAGAGGTCGTTGAGATCCGAGGTGGCGAAGCGGCCGCCGTCGAGCTGCACCATCGGCCGCAGCTCCGGCGGGATCACCGGCACGCAGTCGAGGATCATCCAGTCGGGCTTGTTCTCTGAGTTCAGGAAGGCGGAGGCGACTTTCAGCCGCTTCACCGCGCGAGCCTGTTTCTGGCCCTTGGAGCTGTTGATGATCTGCTCCAGCTCCTCGCATTCGGCCTCGAGGTCGACCTGTTCGAGCAGGTCGCGCACCGCTTCGGCGCCCATGCTGCCGCGGAAGTACTCGCCCCAGCCGAACGGCGAGCCGAAGCGGTCCTTGAGCTCGCGGAAGACCGTCTCGTCGTTGATCACGTCCTTCGGCTTCATCTCGGTGAAGATCTTCCAGACCTCCTCCATCCGCTCGATCGCCTCGTCGATGTAGGCCTCGGTGTCGGAGATCTCCGCCTCGAAGGTCTTGCGCAGCTCTTTGATCATCTTGGTCCGCTCGTCGTCCTTCAGCTTGCGCAGCTGCGTCGCCGTCAGCTTCAGCGAGTCGGCCCAGATGTGGTCGTCGTCGTCGAACTTGGCCTGAGTGCCGTCCTCGAGGTACTTGATCCGGCGCTCCAGGGCCTCGTTCAGCTCCTGGGTCCGCTTCTGCCTTTCGGCCTCGTAGGAGTCGGTGACCTTCTTGACCTCTTTCTCGAGCGTGCCGAGGTCCTTGTCGCGAGCCTCGACGTCGACCCAGGTGATCATCGACGCGGCGAAGTAGAGGACCTTCTCCAGCTCCTTCGGCGCCATGTCGATCAGGTAGCCGATCCGGCTCGGCACCCCCTTGAAGAACCAGATGTGGGAGACCGGCGCAGCCAGGTCGACGTGGCCCATGCGCTCGCGCCGGACCTTGGAGCGGGTCACCTCGACGCCGCAGCGCTCGCAGACGATGCCCTTGTAGCGGACCCGCTTGTACTTGCCGCAGTAGCACTCCCAGTCCTTGGTCGGGCCGAAGATGCGCTCGCAGAAGAGTCCGTCTTTCTCGGGCTTCAGCGTGCGGTAGTTGATCGTCTCGGGCTTGGTGACCTCGCCCCAGCTCCAGGAACGGATCTTCTTCGATGACGCGAGGCCGATCTCGATCGCGTCGAAGTTGTTGATGTCGATCACTTGGCCTCAGCCTCCTCTGTCTCGGCCTCGCCGGCCCCGTCGGTTCCGCCCTCGCCCTCGGCGAGGACCTGCTCCTCCTGCTCGTCCGCCGCCGTGCTGCCCCCGTTGGGGGAGTCGGCACGGACCCCGGTCAGGTCCATGCCCAGCTCCTCGGCGGCCTTGAGCAGGTCGTCGTCCTCCTCGGCGATCTCCACGTCTCCCCCTTCGGAGACGACGTTGGCATCCAGGGAGAGGCTCTGGATCTCCTTCAGCAGCACTTTGAAGGACTCCGGGATCGACGGCTCGGGGATGTTCTCCCCCTTGACGATCGCCTCGTAGGCCTTCACCCGGCCGACCGTGTCGTCGGACTTGACCGTGAGCATCTCCTGCAGCGTGTAGGCAGCGCCGTAGGCCTCCAGGGCCCAGACCTCCATCTCGCCGAAGCGCTGGCCGCCGAACTGCGCCTTGCCGCCCAGCGGCTGCTGGGTGACCAGCGAGTAGGGGCCGGTCGAGCGGGCGTGGATCTTGTCGTCGACCAGGTGCAGCAGCTTGAGGATGTACATGTAGCCGACCGTGACCTTGCCCTCGTAGGGCTCTCCCGTGCGGCCGTTGAAGAGCTGGGCGCTGCCGGCGGCGCGGGCGCCGGGGCGCTCACGCATGTCGATGCCGAGGTCGATGCCGCGCTCGGAGTTCTCCTCCTGCCACTTGCAGAGCGCCTCGTCGACGTCCTCGACGGTGGCGCCGTCGAAGACCGAGGTCGCCACGTAGACGCGACCGTCGCCTTCGTCGGAGTGGGCCTGCTTGTAGGCCTCGGAGCCGTCGTCGTACCAGCCGTTGGCGGCGACCCAGCCGAGGTGCGTCTCGAGGATCTGGCCGATGTTCATCCGGCTCGGCACGCCGAGCGGGTTGAGGATGACGTCGACGGGCGTGCCGTCCGCCAGGTGCGGCATGTCCTCCTCGGGCACGATCTTCGAGATCACGCCCTTGTTCCCGTGGCGGCCGGCGAGCTTGTCGCCCTCGGCGATCTTGCGCTTCGTCGCCACGTAGACGCGGACCAGGTCGTTGACGCCGGCCGGCAGGTCGTCGCCGTCGTCGCGGCTGAAGGTCAGCACCTCGGTGACGACGCCACCCTCGCCGTGCGGCACCTTCAGCGAGGTGTCGCGGACCTCGCGCGCCTTCTCCTTGAAGATCGCGCGGATCAGCTTCTCCTCTGCCGTCAGCTCGGTCTCGCCCTTCGGCGTCACCTTGCCGACCAGGAGGTCGCCGGAAACGACCTCGGCGCCGACGCGGACGATGCCGCGCTCGTCGAGGTTGCGCAGGCTCTCCTCGGAGCGGTTGGGGATGTCGCGGGTGATCTCCTCGTCGCCGAGCTTTGTCGTGCGGGCGTCGATCTCGTACTCCTCGATGTGGATCGAGGTGAGCTCGTCGTCCTTGACCAGGCGCTCGGAGAGGATGATCGCGTCCTCGAAGTTGTAGCCCTCCCAGGACATGAAGGCGACCAGGCAGTTCTTGCCCAGGGCGATCTCGCCGCCGCCGGTCGAGGAGCCGTCGGCGAGCACGTCGCCCTGCTTGACCTTCTGCTCGGAATCGACGATCGGCCGCTGGTGGATCACGGTGCCCTGGTTGGAGCGCATGAACTTGTGCAGCGGGTACTCGACCTTCTTCGCGCCGTGGCTGACCACGATCCGCTCGGAGTCGACGTGGACGACCTCGCCGTCGGACTCGGCGAGGACCACGTCGCCGGTGTCGACCGCGGCGCGGCGCTCCATGCCGGTGCCGATCAGCGGCGGGTCGGGCTTCAGCAGCGGCACCGCCTGGCGCTGCATGTTGGAGCCCATCAGCGCCCGGTTGGCGTCGTCGTGCTCGAGGAAGGGGATCAGCGCCGTCGCCACCGACCAGATCTGGGTCGGCGAGACGTCCATCAGGTCGACTTCCCTCGGCGTGGCCGTCGCGTACTCGTCCTCGCCGGAGCGCACGAGGACGGTCGGGCCCTTCAGCTTCTGGGTCTTGTCGTCGAGCTCGGCGTTCGCCTGGGCGATCACCTTGTCTTCCTCCTGGGTCGCGTCCAGGTGGACGATCTCCTTGCTGACGACGCCGTTCTTCACCACCCGGTAGGGGGTGGTTACGAAGCCGTGTTCTGAGATCTGCGCGTAGGAGGAGAGCGAGCCGATCAGGCCGATGTTCGGCCCCTCCGGCGTCTCGATCGGGCACATCCGGCCGTAGTGGGTCGGGTGCACGTCGCGGACCTCGATCGGGGCCCGCTCGCGGGTCAGGCCACCGGCCCCCAGCGCCGAGAGGCGGCGCCGGTGCGTGAGGCCGGCCAGCGAGTTGGTCTGGTCCATGAACTGCGAGAGCTGCGAGGAGCCGAAGAACTCCTTCATCGCCGCCACCACCGGGCGGATGTTGATGATCGTCTGCGGCGTGATCGCATCGGAGTCTTCGGTCGTGAGCCGCTCGCGGACGACGCGCTCCATCCGGTAGAGGCCGATGCGGAAGGCCTCCTGGATCAGCTCGCCGACCGTGCGCAGGCGCCGGTTGCCGAAGTGCTCGTACTCGTCGAGGTGCTCGTTGACGGGCTCGCGCGGGTAGGTGATCGCCTCCGCCGCGTAGTCCTTGATCGGGTTCTCCTCGTCGATCTCCTCGGGGATGCCGAGGAGCTTCGGCAGGCTGACCAGCTCCTTGACCAGGGCGATGATGTCGTCGTGGGTGAGGACCCTGGTGTCGAGGTCGATGTCGAGGTCGAGCCTCGCGTTGAGCTTGTAGCGGCCGACCCTGGTCAGGTCGTAGCGCTTGGCGTCGAAGAAGAGCTGCTCGAGCAGGTTGCGGGCGGCGTCGACCGAGGGCGGCTCGCCCGGGCGCTGCTTCTTGAACAGCTCGATCAGGGCGCCCTCTTCGGTCCGGGTCGCCTCGGTGTCGGCCTCGATCGTGTGCCGCATGTAGATCGAGCTGTCGAACATGTCGAGGAGCTTCTCGTCCTCGACGTAGCCCATCGCGCGCAGCAGCACCGTCACCGGCAGCTTGCGCTTGCGGTCGATGCGAACGAAGACCTTGCCCTTTTTGTCGATCTCGAGCTCGAGCCAGGAGCCGCGGGCCGGCATCAGGTTGGCGATGAAGACCTGCTTTTCGGCGTCCTTGGGCGCCATCACGTAGGCGCCCGGGGAGCGGACGAGCTGGGTCACGACGACGCGCTCGGTGCCGTTGATGATGAAGGTGCCGCGGTCGGTCATCCACGGGAAGTCGCCCATGAAGACGGCCTGCTCGCGGATCTCGCCCGTCTCTTTGTTCTGGAACGCGACGGTTGCCGAGAGCGGCCGCGAGTAGGTCATGTCCTTCTCGCGGCACTCCTCGATCGTGTGCGGCGGATCCTCGAACTTGAACTCGCCGAAGACGATGGCGAGGTTCCCCGTGTAGTCCTCGATCGGGGATATGTCGTCGATCGTCTCTCGCAGCCCGCCCTTCTTCGGATCCGTCAGCTCTTCGAAGGAGCGGCGCTGGATATCGATCAGATGGGGAACTTCGAGGGGGTTCTGTAGTCGGGAAAAACTCCTGCGGGTTACGGGGGCAGCGTTCGAACGTGCCAAAGTCGGCGACTCCTCAGGCGGTCAGAGGGACGTTAGGTACAGCGCAGATATCGGGCAGGGCACACAACTGGGCGCGACCGCGAAAAATAACACATCGGTCACCTGGGCCGTAGGCCGCGAAAACCGAGCAGGTCGGGGGACGCAGGGAGGGCGGTGAAGCGAGCGCACTTAGGTGCGTGAGCGAGACGCCCGACCGAGGACCCCGAGATGCGACGGTTTGCAGCGGCCTACTTGAGCTCGACGGTGGCGCCGGCCTCCTCTAGCTCGGCCTTGAGCTTGTCGGCCTCCTCGCGCTCGACGCCCTCCTTGATCGCCTTCGGCGCCTCGTCGACCAGCGCCTTGGCCTCTTTCAGGCCAAGCCCGGTGGCGGCGCGCACGACCTTGATCACGGGGACCTTCTGGCCACCGACCTCGGTCAGCACGACGTCGACCGTCGAGGCCTCCTCCTCGCCTCCGCCGTCGCCGGCGGGAGCACCTGCCGCGGCGGGCGCGGCAGCGGCTACAGCCGTCGCCGAAACGCCGAACTCCTCCTCGAGGGCCTTGACCCGCTCGGAGAGCTCCAGCACCGAGATGCTCTTCAGCTCCTCGATCCAGTCCTCTGTCGAAATCTTGGTTGCCACTGGTTACTCCTCCTCTTCCTCATTAGAAGTCTCTGTCTCTTGATTGGGGGCGCTCTCGTCCGCGGGTCCTGTCGCCGCAGGGGACCCACCGCCCCCTGCGGTCGCTGAAGCGTCCTCGGGGGCGGTCCCCCCTGCGACGCCACCCGCGGAAGGGGCGTCCTCAGCAGCAGCGTCATCGTCCGAAGCGGTGTCCTCTGTGGGCTCCGCAGCCTCGCCCTCGTCGCTGGAAGCTTGCTCTGCCTCGGCGGCGACAGGACCCGCTGGCGACTCCGCTGGTGCCTCTCCAGTAACGAGGCCCTTCTCGGCAATTTGACCCAGCTGCAGGGCGAGGCCCTGGATCATCGAGCCTAGGCCGCGGACGAGGCCGCTCAGGGGGCTGGCGACGACGCCGGCGAACTGGCCGATCAGGACTTCGCGCGCCGGCAGCTTGGCGATCGCCTTGAAGCGTTCCTCGTCGAGCGTGAGGCCGTCCATGTAGCCGCCCTTGAAGGTGAGGACGTCGTGCTCTTTGTTGAAGGTCGTGATCGCCTTCGCCGCCTGAGCGGTGTCGCCGCGGACGAAGGTGAGGGCGGTCGGGCCCGCCAGCAGCTCGGAGAGATGCTCCTGGCCGGCTTTGTCGGCGGCGATTTTGGTCAGGCGGTTCTTGACGATGCGGAAGCTGGCGTCGGCCTCGCGCAGCTTGCCGCGCAGCTCGGCCGCCTGGGGGACGCTGATCCCGTGGTAGTCGACGGCGAAGATCGCCTCGGCCGCCTCGATCTCGGCCGCGATCTCCTCTATGGCTGTTGCCTTCTCGTCTCGGTTCATCTCGTCACCTGCACCGGGCTTCCACTGCCGATGGGCCTGAAAGGAGACCATGTGTCTCGTTTGAGGCCCGTCGGCGGCTGCCGGTGGTCTCGGGTTGCGCGGCGGGGGAGTGTAGACGACTACGCAGTTACGGGCTCCTCGGCCTGCTTAGCCGTCGGCGCCTCGTCGCGGTCGCCGACCTTGGAGGCGTCGACCCGGATTCCGGGGCCCATCGTCGTGGTCAGCGTGCAGGAGACGATGTAGCGCCCCTTCGCCGCGGACGGCTTGGCGCGGACGATCTCCTCCATCACCGCGGTGAAGTTCTCCAGCAGCTTGCCGGCCTCGAGGCTGGCCTTGCCGATCGACATGTGGACGATCGCCTGGCGGTCGGTGCGGTATTCGACCTTGCCCGCCTTGGACTCGGTGACGGCTTTCTCGACGTCGTCGGTGACCGTGCCGACCTTGGGGTTGGGCATCTTGCCCTGGGGGCCGAGCACGCGGCCGAGCTTGCCGACGGTTCCCATCATCTGCGGCGTCGCGATCGCCACGTCGAAGTCGGTCCAGCCCTCCTCCTCGACTTTCTTGGCCAGGTCGTCGCCGCCGACGAAGTCGGCTCCGGCGGCCTCGGCGTCGCGCGCCTGCTGGCCCTGGGCGAAGACGGCGACGGTCACGTCTTTGCCGAGGCCGTGGGGGAGCGCCAGGGTGCCGCGCAGCTGCTCCTCGGCGTGGCGGACGTTGACCCCGAGCAGCACGTGCAGCTCGACCGTCTCGTCGAAGCTGGCGCTGGCGGTCTCCTTGATCAGCGAGATCGCCTCGGCGGCGGGGTAGGCGCGGTCGCGCTGCACCTTGCCGAGCTGTTTGCGGTAGCGCTTGCCGTGGGCCACAAGGTCTCCTATTTGACGTCGACGCCCATCGAGCGGGCGGTGCCGGCGATGATCTTCGAGGCGGCGTCGAGGTCGTTGGCGTTGAGGTCGGGCATCTTGCGCTCGGCGATCTGGCGGACCTGCTCCATCGAGATCGTCCCCACCTTGTTGACGTGGGGCTCGCCCGAGCCCTTCTTGATCTTGATCGCCTCCTTGATCAGCACCGCCGCCGGGGGGGTCTTGGTGATGAAGGTGAAGGAGCGGTCCTCGTAGACGGTGATCTCGACCGGGATGATCGTGCCGCCTTCGGACTGGGTCTGGGCGTTGAACGCCTTGCAGAACTCCATGATGTTGACGCCGTGCTGGCCCAGGGCCGGGCCGACCGGCGGCGCCGGGTTGGCCGAGCCGGCCGAGATCTGGAGCTTGATCTGTGTGAGGACTTTTTTCGCCATCGGGGGTCGAGAGAATAGCTGGAGCGAGAGCCAAGTGATCCAAGGACGCAGGGAGCGTGGCGTGCTCTGCACGCGAGCGACCGAGGACGCCGGAGCACGCCGGCTATCGCTTCAGCCTAGATCTTCTTGACTTGGTCGTAGCTGACTTCGACCGGCGTCTCGCGGCCGAAGATCGAGACCAGCACCTTGAGTTTGGCCGCGTCCTCGTTGATCTCGGCGATCTCGCCGGAGAAGTCGGAGAGCGGCCCCGAGACGACCTTGACCGACTCGCCGATCGAGAACTGGGCCTGGGTGCGCGGCCGCTCCGCCGTCTCGCGGTGCAGCAGGCGGTCGACCTCGGGTTTGGAGAGCGGCACCGGTTTGTTGCGCGAGCCGACGAAGCCGGTGACGCCGGGGGTGTTCTTGACCAGGCCCCAGGCATCGTCGGTCATCTCCATGTTGACCAGGACGTAGCCGGGCATCGTGCGCTTGGACTTCGGTTCTTTCTGGCCGTCCTTGCCCACCTCCATCACGTCTTCGGTGGGGACGACGACCTGGCGCACGTTGCGGTTCTGGCTCATCGTCTGAACCCGGTGCTCGAGGTTGTGCTTGACCTTGTTCTCGTGCCCCGAGTAGGTGTTGATCACGTACCAGCGATACATCGTTGGAAGCCTTTTGTTCGGAGATCCCGCTAGAGGATCTGCTTGACCAGGAAGTTGAAGACTGCGTCGAGCGCGCCGAGGTAGGTGGCGGCGACGGCGACGAAGATGATCGTGACCGCCGTCGCCTGAACGAGCGTGTCGCGGTCCGGCCACTGCACCTTCTTCAGCTCTGCCCAGCAGGAGGCGAGGAAGCCGATCACGCCGCCGCGCTGCCGCTCGGCGGCCGCCTGCTTCTGCTTCTTGTCGAGCTGCTCGCGCTCGCGGCGCTTCTGCTCGCCGCGCTGGCGCTTTTCGCTCTCCTTCAGCGCCTTCGCTTCGGCGCGGCGCTCGGCGCGCGACGTCTTCGACGCATCCGGGGTCTCCAGCTGGGCCTCGGAGGCGCCGACGGCGATACCGGCCTCGACCGCCTCGATCTCGGCGATGTCGCCGGAGACGGGAACCTGGGTGTCGTGCTGGGCATGCGACTCGACGGTGCGCTCGGCACCGGCGCGCTTGAGCTCGCGCTCTTCGCGGGCCCGGCGCTCGGCCTTGCGCTGTGCGCGGCTCTTGGCCATCGGACCTAGCGCGTCTCCTTGTGCGCCGTGTGGCGCTTGCACCAGCGACAGAACTTGCGCAGCTCGATCCGATCCGGCGAGTTCCGCCGGGACTTGTTCGTCTGGTAGTTGCGCCGCTTGCAGTCTTCGCAAGCCAGCGTCACCGCGATGCGGACATCTCCGCGAGCCATTTACTCCCTCGATTGCTTACGCGCTACGCGCCGTTACAAGGAAAAACCCCGGGCCGAGGCGCGAGGCTGAGCGAAGGATAGCGCCCGGAGAGTGCCGATGGCGCGCCCTCCCGGTGGCGATTCCGATGGGTCAGCTGACCCGGCTGCCGATTCGGCCAAGCGCTCGACGGCGGTTGCGAACTCGCGCAGTTCGTCGAGGTGCCCAAGGGCATCCCACACCTTGTCATCGTCCACCTCCAGATAGGCATGCACCAAGACGTTGCGCATGCCGGCGAGGTGCTCAAGCCGGGCGTCGATGCTTTCAGGGTCGACCAAAGCGGCCTTCCCGGATGCGCTTGCGCAGCCCTCTTGACATCTCGGCTCTCAGCGGCTTGGTGTCGAGGTAATCGAGCAGCGTTCGCGCATCGAGCCGAACGCGGGCGACCGGATCGCGCTCCACCAGCAACCTGGCATCTCGAACCGCCCGGTGGCGCAGCAACGGTGGAGCTCGATTGAGCATGACGATGTCGACCTCATCGGTGCCGAGGGCTTCCGAGGCAGCCCGCGCCAACTCGAGTTGAAGATGGAGCCGGCCAGCCGGATCGAGTCCAGCGCACCTCCGTGGCGGCTTGAGAAGGCGGGCGTATCCTCGAACTGCAAGTCTACCCTGGTGGGAGTGAGCAGCTACGACGAGCGGCCGATACGAAAGCTGAAAGGGGCGCTCGTGGCGAGCGTGCCATCGACTGCGCGTACCTGCAGGCGGAGGCTGTAGTTACCAGGGCCGAGGCCGAGCTGACGCCATCGGAGAACGATGCGATTCCCCCCGGCCGGGAGGCTAAAGCGCAAGGCCCTGCCTTGATTGGAAGAGCGGCGACGGACCTGCAGCAAGACCTCGGCCGGTTGGCTGAGGCCGAAGCGGACGACCATGTGGCGACGGGGGTTGAGCAGCCTTCCCCTGAGGCGCACCGCCGAGAGGCGCACACCAACCGCCGTCCCGGCGGAGATGGGCGGAGAGAAGGACGGGCCGCGTGGCGGTGGCGAGTCAGTGGCGGCCGCGGCGGTGAAAACCCCGTCCGGGCTGTAGACGAGGTGCTCCGGTGAGCTGGCAATCAGCTGGTAGTGGTAAGCGCCGCCGGAAAGTCCCGCCACGGGGACGGTGACGCCGACCGGCGCGTTGCCCGCGCCGACTACCTGAAATGGCGTCTGGCTGCCGTAGTTCAACCCACGCCCGTACTGGACCGCGACCTCGACCGGGCGGCCGCGCGGGTTGACTGTCGCGTGCACGTCAACCCGCGACGACGAGATACCGGTCGTCGAGCTGGCGAGGAGGCTCGGCGGCGGCACCGCAGCTTCGGAGAGCTCGGCTACCTCGGCAATTGAGGCCTCTTCCACTGGCGTCGCCGCTGGCAGCAGCGCGCCGAGCCCGTCACCGCCGATCGAGCCACCCTTCGGCTCAATCGCACTCCAGTCATCGAAGCTGTGCAGCGTCGAGTGGTCGCCATCTCGGTTGAGGTCCTCGCTGGCGTCGGTGTCGTCGAGGTCGCCGTCGCAACTGAAGTCGACCTGGGCGGCGATGCTCACTGTCTGCCAGTAGTCGTCGCCGAAGAAGCCGCCATCGCAGTTTGTGAGAGAAAGGAACCCAGAGAGCCCGGTGTTGAAGCCGCCGGGCTCGTAGAGATGGTTCTCTTCGAGCCCCGGCAGATCAAAGCCGTCGAAACGGGAGTAGTCGAAGCCACCGTTGCTGCCAAGCAGGCCGGTGAACTGGAACGTGTAGTTCATGATCGAGAGGTAATTCGGCTTTCTGTTCACGCCGTCCTGACCGCCGTGACGGAGCTTGAGGTTGTGGCCCAACTCGTGCATGAAGGTCCCCGCCTGGGCCGAGACCGGCCCCGGACAGGAGCCCTCGGGGCTGCACATCATCCCCAGCGAGATGATGAAGTCGCTTGCGCCGGTGCCGCGTGAGATGCCCGAGCTGTCGCTGTCGCCATATCGATTCACCGAGAGCGCGTAATGGAAAATCGGTTCGCGAGCATCCGGAAAGTTGCCGCTCTTCAGCGTGTCGAAGGCGCCCCAGTCGTATTCGTCGCCGTCGAAGAAACCGAGCTCTGGGATGAAGCCGAGTTCGGTGGCCCGTGAGCGAGACCCCCAGGTGCTGCCGGTCTGGGGATCCATTGTCGAGCTTGGCCCGTTGTCAACGTGAAGATCAATCCCACTCGACCCATCGGGGTTGGAGAGCGGGGCGGTGGCAAAGGCATCAGTCACTTTTGTGATTGCCGACTGGCTCAGCCGCAGGTCTTTCATCGCGTCGAGCTCGACGAAGAGGTCGCGGCGCAGCGGATCGGCGCCCATCGCCGGAAGGTCAACATCGACGCTGCCGTCACCGTCAGCGTCGTAGCCTTCAGTCTCCCACGCGTCGGGAAGAGCGTCGCCATCGGAGTCGCGATCGCGGGCGCCGGCGACGCATTGCCCAGCTGGGACATCCTCGGCGCGGAGGTGATCGAGAAAGACGGCGGTGTCGTATATGCCGTCGCCAGCGTCGAACAGCGAGAGGTAGACGGAGTGGATCCCGGGAGAAACCGGCGTGGCTGCGGTCAGCAGCCGGGTCGAGCCATCGTACTGTAGCGTGGTGTCGTCCCCAGCGGCGAAGCTGGCGCTGTTGATGGTGAGTAGGTTTTCGTTTTCATCGAAGGCGAAGTTTCCCGGGGCGTTCATTTCCCGCAGTTCGGGGTCATAGGTCCAGTCGTTGCGGTCGAGTTCGGCGACGAAGCCGTCGTTGTATTGACTGCCGACGTACTCGGGATACTCCTCGCTGTAGAAGACGATGTCGAAGCTGAGGCAATTTACGTCGGCTGTAATGGCGACGTCGATCTTCAGCACCGAGAGGTCGTGCACGCTACGGGTTATCTGTCCGTTGTCAACACCAGCGCTCGAGCTTTCGTTGGGCGGGTCGGCGACGCTGACGTCACCCGTCGTCAGCGCGGCGAAGGAGGGGCCGTCGTTGGGCATGTACAAGCCGAAGAAGCCCTGCGCCGTCCCGGCCGCCGACGCGCTGGAGGGATTGACGGCGCCTTCCTGAGCCGGCCAGGATGCCCCGGTCACCAGCCCTGGCTGCGCACTCAGCGCAGCCACGAGGTCCGTGGCGCTTGAGCTCGGCGTGATCGAGGCCGGGGCAGCGGGAGCGAACGTAGCCGCAGCAAGCATGAAGCACACGGGCAGGCCGAGGAGCCAGCGAGCCACTAGCGAGCGGCGTGGAATTGCCCTTTGAAAAATACTACTATCTTTGTTAGAGATATTCAGAACGCCGTACTCTATGCACATCTGGCCCGTATGTGCGGTGCAGTCACGGGTCACCCCACGGGTCCGAGCATCGTCACTGCGGCGGGGTTCTCAGGCGCGAGCGCCGCAACGGCGATCGGCGCTTCGACGGAAGTCAAACGCCTGAATCGGTTGAATCGTCCTCGGAATCAACCAGTCGTTCGAGGCTGGCGGCGAACTCGCGCAGGTCGTCGAGGTGGGCCAACGAGGCGAACACAGCGCGATCGTCGATCTCCAGATACAGATGCACTATGAGATTGTGCTGATTCGCCGCGCCCGCAAGACGCTGTGCGAGCTTACTGGGGATGACTCCCTTTTCCCCGAGGATCTTGAAGACCTCGGCGTAGTCAGATGGGGGTCGTGCCGATTGCTCGCTGACGAGCTGGGTGCCCAGGTCGATGCAGATCTGAACGGCAACCTGAAGCCAGCGCTCGGCTGCGGCGCGCTGCTGCTCGTTGGCGAGGTATGCATCCTCCCCCGCTTGACGCACCTCGTCGAGACGCTCGATCAGCTCCTCGAGCCTCTGTATTCGGGCTTCAACGCGATTAGCGTCGACCAAAGCGCCCTTCCCTCATCCGTCGCCGCACCCCGCGTCCCAACTCGGCGCGCAAAGGCGCAGTGTCGAGGTAATCCAAGATCCCCCGGGTCTCCAGCCGCACCCGTTCGTCGTGGTCCCGCTCGACCAGGCGCTTGCCGTCGCGGATGGCGCGATGGCGCATCAGCGGGGGGCGCGGTTGAGCATGACGACGTCGATCTCGGCGGTGCCCAAGGCACGCCCCGCATCGCTCGCAAGGCTCAGTTGAAGATCGAAGCGACCACGAGAATCGAGGCCGGGGTCATGCCAAATGGCGACGTCGACGTCCGAAAGCGGCCCCGGCGTCCCACGCGCCTGCGAGCCGATCAGCATCGCCGCGATCACCCCATTGCGGTCAAGTGCATGGCCAAGCCGCTCCAGGGCGGCCTCGTCAAGCGCCGGCACGCGCGATTTCTCGTCGATGACGACCATCGCCCACATCGTCCCCGATCGCCCGGTTCGAGTCCAGCGACGCTGCTCGAACCCCAGCGGAATGCGCCCGGAGAGAATCGAACTCTCGACCTCCGGCTTGAAAGGCTGAAGGCGGGCCGCTCGGGGAGCGGGGTTGCGGGGGTGATGCGACAGGAATGCGACCGAAACCCGCTGCTGCCGCTCAGTCCTCAAACCGCTCGACGGCAGCGGCGAATTCGCGCAGGTCGTCAAGGTGTCCGAGGGCATCCCACACTCTGTCGTCGTCCACGTCCAGATAGACGTGGACCAGGACATTGCGCATCCCGGCGGCCGCAGAAAGCCCCTCGACCAATTTCGGGGCAAGACCTAGCGGCTCTTGGAGAGCGGCAAAGACACCCCTGTAGTCGTCGGGCATCCTCAATGCCAGCTCCGCGATCAGGTGAGCGCCGATGTCAACGCAGATCTGAATCGCCAGCTGGATCGCGTGCTGCGCCGCAAGCCGGTCGCGAAAGGAGGCGTCATACGCGGCCCGGCCACCGGTCCGTATCCGCTCCGACTCCGCAAGCAAATCGGCTAGATGCTCAAGCCGGGCGTCAATGCTTTTGGGGTCAACCAAAACGCCCCTCCCTGATGCGTTGGCGCAGACCCCTCGACATCTCGACCCTCAGCGGCTCGGTGTCGAGATAGTCGAGTAGGGCTCGCGCATTGAGCCGGACGCGTGCGACCGGATCGCGCTCGACCAGCAACTTGGCATCTCGAATGGCCCGATGGCGCAACAGCGGTGGCGCCCCGTTGAGCAAGACGATGTTCAACTTCGTTCGTGCGAAGGGTTCCGCACGCGAGCTGAGCAAGCTCGAGCTGCAGCCGAAGCCGGCTCGCCGGATCAAGCCCCGGCTCATGCCACACGGCAATATCAACGTCCGAAAGCGGTCCTTGCGTTCCCCGCGCTTGCGAGCCGATCAACATCGCCGCAATGACCCCCTCGCAGTCGAGCGCATGCCCGAGCCGCTCCAGCGCGGCCTCGTCGAGTGGAGGGACTCGTTCTTTCTCGTTGATGACGACCATGGCTACATCGTCCCCGATCGCCCGGACCGAGTCCAATCTGCCCCGCCGGTCAGATCATTCGCCGGGGACGATCCCGATCCAGGTCACCGAGGGATATCCCTGGGCCACTTCTCCGCGTAGTCGTCTTCCATCGGCCATGGCCGCCGGCCGATTCGCTCGATGTAGTGGGCGTAGGCGCGCTGGACGAGCTCGGCGATGGGCTCTGCGTCGGCTGGGCCTGCGGGTCGGATGTGCGCAGGCGGCTCTCCTGGGTCGCGTTGCCGGGAAGCAGCGGGAAATGCGCCCGGAGAGAATCGAACTCTCGACCTTCGGCTTGAAAGACCGACGCTCTTTGGGCCTCGTTAAAAGCCCGTTGACCACTGAGCTACGGGCGCTCGCTTCCTGCCCCCGGAAGTATGCCGGTCTCAGAGCCCGAACGTCTTGGCGATGATGTTGCGCTGGATCTCGGAGGTGCCGCCGTAGATGGTCGAGGCCAGGGTGCTGCGGACGAGGCGCTCCATGTCATACTCGGAGGCGTAGCCGTAGCCGCCCATCATCTGCATGCCGTTGAGCGCGGCGCGCCTGGCGACCTCGGTGACGAAGAGCTTCACCATCGAGGCCTCGCGGGGAAGCATCTCGTCGGGATCCTCGTCGACGAGGGTGGCGACCCAGCGGGTCATCAGGCGGGCCGCCTCGATGTCGGTCGCCATGTCGGCGATGCGGTGCTGGAGCGACTGGAAGGAGCCGATCGGCTTGCCGAACTGCTCCCGTTCCTTGACGTAGACGATGACGTCGTCGAAGACCCGCTCGGCGATGCCGAGCTGGGTTGCCGCGAGGATCAGCCGCTCGACGTTGAGGCCGGCCATCAGCTGGGCCCAGGCCTGGTCGACCTCGCCGAGGACCGCGTCAGCGGGTGCCTCGACGTCGGTGAAGTAGAGGTGGTTGGTGTCGCGGCCGCCCATCGTGTCGATCGGGACGACCTCGAGCCCGTCGGCGTCGCGGGGGACCCAGATCATCGTCATGCCATCGTGCTTGGAGGCGGAGCGGGTGGTGCGGCAGACGACGAGGATGTGGTCGGCGATGTGGGCGTTGGAGCAGAAGACCTTCTGCCCGTTGATGACGTAGCCGCCATCGACCGCTTCGGCGGAGGTGGAGAGGGCGGCTACGTCGGAGCCGGCCTCGGGCTCGGTCATCGCGATCGCCTCGACCGCGCCCTCGGCGATGCCGCCGAGGATCTCCTGCTTCTGCTCCTCGGTGCCGAAGCGGTTGGTGGCGCCGGCAACGATCAGCGTCGTGGCGTAGCCGCCGATCGGGGCCAGCGCGCGCGAGGTCTCCTCCATGAAGATGCAGGCGTCGAGCATGGACCCACCGGATCCGCCGTACTCCTCCGGGATCGTGATCCCGGTCCAGCCGAGCTCGGCCATCTCCTTGTAGATCGTCTCGTTGTGGTGCTCGCGGTAGCCGTCGGTGAGCCGCTCGCGCTGGTCCGGCGTCCCGCACTCGTGATCGCAGTAGCGCCGGATCGCGTCGACGAAGTCCTCCTGCTCCTCGGTCAGGGCGAAGTCCACGAAGCGGGAGCCTAGCGGTCAACGGCGACAAAGCGCCTGCTCAGGGAGCGATTAGACGTGGGAGCCGAGCACGGTGACCAGGGCCGCGGCGAGGGTGGCGATCATCCCGCCGCCGACCGCGATCATGATCCACTGGGTGGCGAAGATGCGCTCGTTGACCTGCTCGAAGCGTTCGTCGACACGCTCGTGTTGCCCAATAGGTTGCCTCCCGCCCAAGCGGTCTTTCAAACTCGCGCCGGAATGGCTAGAGTCATTTCCATAGGAGACTCGAAACGTATCGCTAACGAATCCGGGATCGACTCCGAGGGCATGGCCGTTCAGCCCGGAGCCGTCCCTCGTCCGCCATTCGACCCTGAGGCAAGGTTCACGGCGCGCCGAGGGCCGCGCTTTGAGTTGGTCAGGGAGGAAATCGACATCCTCCAAATCCTGTCTGAGGCAGTGGAGGAGAGAACGCCGCCTGATGCATCGGGGGAGGAGAAGCGTGCACTCGCAGAGGAGCTGTTTCGCGAGGATGCCGAGCTGGGGCGACTCTGGGAGCGCCTGCAGGAGTTGGTCCGCTCCAACGACGAAAGCATCGTCCTTGCTCTGGAATCCCTCGAACGGGACGAGGAGGAGGAGGAGGAGGAGGAGGAGGAGGCCCCTGGGGCCTAATCGCAGCGACCTGACCGCAACGGCTCCCCGAGCCCGTCGTCCATCAGGTGGACGTAGGTTCGCAGGGTGAATGCCGGGTCAGTATGACCGAGCCATCCGGCGACCTGGCGGATCGAGCGCCCGTCGCTGAGCAGCCGCGACGCGCACGTATGGCGGAACACGTGCGGAGTGACCCCAGGCGAGTCCCAAGTCTTCGGTCACCGTGTCCAGCGCCCTCCTGACGTTGCGATCGGAGAGTCGCCTCCCGGTGCGGGTCGTGAACACCGGGACCGTCGCTGGGTCCTTGGGCCGATTTGCCTTCGCCCAGCGAGCCGCCGTGGCTGAGATCGGAAGCTCGCGGCGACCCGCTGAGGTCTCGTCTCCGACAGCAACGAGAAGAACGGCAGCCAGGACGCGGGCATTGCCGCGAGTAGTTGTTGCTGCTCCCCGCGGGTCATCGCCTTGGCTGGCTCGCCTTCGCCTGGGCCTTGGTGCCGTGCCCGCACCCGCACTCTGGCAGAGGGGTCAACGGGCAACACCCCGTCGTCAACTGCTTCGGCAAAGAGCGCGCGAACCGGCTGAAGGTACTTGCGAACGGTCGCCGGAGCGAGTTCCTGATCCTCCAGGTGACGCGCGAACTGGCGCACGTCACTCGGTTGGATGTCGGCCAGCCGCTGTCTGCTGAAGAAGGGTTGCCGCAATCACATACTCGTGTTGCATGGGAGTAAATGGGTTAACGAGTCGAAACCTTCCTCCGTGGTTTCGCACCGCCACAAAAAACGCGTGTACCCTCGCGGGCTCCAGGAACTCGGGAACAATTTCTTGAAGCTTCGAGTAGCGCAGGCCGCCCTTTTGCCAATCACTAACAGCCGCCATAGGCATTCCTCTCATTAACCTTAGAGCAATTCCCATCTCATCCTAGGTATATCCCGGCTTGACCTAACCATTCCGCTAGGGCACGACCTGGAACAACAGCGCAACCGAAAAGCATAGGACGCCCAAGTATCCCAGCCACTCGCAGACAGCGAGGCTCCAATACCACACCGCGCTCACGGCTCGGACGTAGGCTGGGGCTGCTTCGGCAGCTGTGCCAGGCTCACTCTGGGAAAACCAGATCGAGCCATACACCAGCGCCAAGGCACTCGCGAGGCCTGCTTGCTGCCATAGCGGGAAGTCGAAAAGTGTCATCAACACAAAGAGAGCAAGCAGGCCCACCGTCCACGACAATGTGTGACCGCGGACAAACGATTCAATTGTAATTGGGTCCAGCGTTGAATTTCCGCCACGATTCGCACCGTGATTATCAGCGGCAACGCTGGCGACGCGGCGGTTCCACGACAGGACAATGCAACTCAGGGCGATTAGCCAGATCAGCGCTGATGCTATAAGACCAATTTAGGACATTGAACATCTATCTGTTGTTTAGTCTACGGAATAAGGGGAAGGTACATGGGTTTGACGGTGACTGGCATCGTGAAGCACTTCGGAGTCCCTCCAGGCATTGCTACCTGCGGCTAAACCATCCAATCAAAACGTATGAAGAGTGATGCTCCGATAGCAACAAGAACGGCCATGGGCAACCAAAAGGTAAGGTACGCACCCAAGCCCGAAAACTCTCCATTCAATTCATGCAGTGCATAGTGGTGTGACCACCGCGTCAATAGACCAACACAGCAAATGGCAGCATAAAGGCGAGGATTCCACATGCTCAGGACTAGATTGGATATCTGATCTGGCTCAACTGTGAATTGTAGCTCATTCTTGCTTGGAGTGATCTGGTGCACCAAGACCAGGGCTGGGCCGTCTTTGGCTTTTCCAAAATTGTCGTCCGTAGACGAGAGCAAGTCCTAGCACACATATGACAAATAGGACTGCAAACAAGGTCTCCAGTGGTGCGGCAACAGCCGCCCAGCCTCCCACAAAGGAAATAAATGCAACGAGGATAAGGACGTGCTGAATTACGTCACCTTCTCTTTTCCGCGCAAGGTGCCATACGGACAAGCCAATAAGAAGAAGGGTGACTATCCAAAAAGCGATAAAGGTTAGAAACGCGCCCACCGTGTGGCCGTCTTGAGCCAGGTAAATCGCAGGGCTAGAGCAACAACCCACGCCAGCAAAAGGTATGGGGTTGATTCTCGAAATGAGATCGGCGCACTATTGGCTTTCGTGTTGAAGCTCATCAGATACTAGAATTTTGGTAGTTTTGGTGGTATAGGCACTGGTCGCGGTGAAGGGATGTTGAAGCACCGTACGGGGTTGCGGGTAGCTGAGGCTGCCACTATTCATTTGATGCAATTAACTGAGTAGCTGCGCCACGCGTTCTGCATCCTGGCTATCAAAGGTGATCGGCTGGTTTTGAGTGCCGCCTACAACGAATCCACCGTCTCGCCACTCAACCCCGGCCTCGGCGACCGAAGCTTGATACAGCACCCCAGCGATACTGGCGCGAAACACCCCCGGCTTGCGAAGCCGCAGCACCACCACGCCGTCATCCGTTGCCGCAATCACATACTCGCGTTGCAAGGGAGTAAATGGGTTAACGAGTCGAAACCTTCTTCCGTGGCTTCGCACCGCCACAAAAAACGCGTGTACCCTCGCGGGCTCCAGGAACTCGGGAACAATTTCTTGAAGCTTCGAGTAGCGCAGGCCGCCCTTTTGCCAATCACTAACAGCCGCCATAGGCATTCCTCTCGTCTTGACCCCTAGAGCAATTCCAGCGTATCACTTGTACCCACTACCCCCAGCGCATCCGATAACCGCCCCTGCGCCTGCGCCCGGGGCAATTCCCTCGGGTCCGACGAGGGCTCCAACAATTGCGCCACCGGGAGCGCCAGCCCGAGCTCCTTCCACACACTCTTCCCAATGGGCACCCCCGAAATTGTAAATACCGTTAAGCCTCAATCCACCGATTCACCCACACGGGTAGGGACATCGCGGGCGACAACGGCGTAGACGGCGAAAACCGCCGTCTGCAACTCAATTCGTGCACCAGTGGGCGGGCGAGGAGCTCACAAGGTTCACTCCGTAGCCGATTTCTGGCAGCTCGCGGCAGCCGAGCGCCTCGGCAGCGAGGGGAACCCGTCGAGTTGAGTCAGGCTGCGACCGGCAGCGCCCTGATCTTGCTCAGCGCCTCGATGAAGGCCTCCTGCCAGGGCCAGCGGGCGGGTAGGTGAAGCGTGAAGCGCCTGGCCGTGCGAGTTAGCCGGCCGGGCAGCGGCCGGCCGGGCAGCGCGATCAGCCAGCGGCGGATCGTCCGCGCCGCCCTCCAGGTCTCGTCTTCGAGGCCCAATTGCCCGACCCAGCGCGCCAGGTTGTGGGCCAGGCAGGCGATCACCGTCCAGGCGGCGTTGGCGTCGAAGCTTCCCGAAGGGAAAGTGCGCGAGCGCGGAGTCCTTGAGGTCGCGAATTGCCAGCTCGACCTCGGCGTGGCGGCGGTGCTCGGCGTCGACGGTGTGCATGTCCTCGGTGCGGTTGGTGAGGAAGGCGAAGTGGCGCCAGTAGGCAAACAGCTCGGTCTGCTCGTCCTGGGCATGCAGATGCACGCGGCGCACGATCAGCCGCCGGCCGCCGTAGGTCGTCTCGGCGAGCTCGCAGATCCCCGTCTCGGGGTAGTCGGGGACGGGCTGCCAGGACGTCTCGGGGATCGCCGCGATCCGCTCTGCGATGCGCTTGTGCTGGCGGACGGCGATCGAGTAGCGACAGCCCTTGGCCTCCAGGTATTCGATCACCTTGTTCGAGTGAAAGGCCGAGTCGGCGCGGATCAGGATCTCCCCGCTGGCCCCGGCCCGGCGCACCCGGGCGATCAGCTCTTCGCAGAAGCGAAGCGCGCCGCGCCCCGAGTTGGCCGCGCCCTTGCGCAGCCGGGCATGCAGCACCTCGCCGGTGCCCGCCCGGGTGGCGAGCAGCGGGTGATAGCCGCGCACTCCGGTGTAGCCGAAGGAGGCGCCCTGCTTGAGGCGCCCGTAGACCTCGCCGACGAAGGAGTCGATGTCGATCACGAGGCGCTCCCGGCCGGGACCGGCGCCGGTCGCCCAGGCGCGCCCCAGCGTCTCGCCCAGCACCTTGTCGAGCTGGCGCACGTGGCCGAAGGTGAAGGCGCGAAGGAAGGTGCCGAGCGTCGAGGGCGCCATCGCCTGGTGGCCGAGCAGGGCCTCGGTGGCGCCGCTTCGCAGCACGTCGGCGTCGTCGATCGAGTCGGCCCCTGCCCCGATCGCGTGAATCAGGGTGAGCACCTTGCGCCCTGGCTGGGCGGCGCCTGCCCGTTCTCCCAGGCGGACCATCTTGTCCACCATCTGCTCGATGCCAAGCCGCCTGCCCAGTGTTGCAATCAGGACCAACCCTGCGTTGGCGACCAGCCGCTCGTCGTCGAACGCGACGCCGACCGAATCGAGCCGCACGGACGCCTCAGAACCCTTCACCATGTGAGTGACCTCCTGACGTCAGGCCGCGGCTGCCGATACAGCCGCTATTTGCCTGCTCAGGAGGTCATTTTCATGACGGGAGCGGACGGATCGGTGCGGTGAATCGGTGGATTGAGGTTAAGCGTGTCCCAGCGATGCTTCCATAGATCACTGGCTCGATCGCCAGTCCAACTCCGCACCGGTGCTCCATTTATTCTTCATGGCGAAGCTCGATGTAGCGCCTCCATCCCCAAGTGAGCAAGTAAAAAACCTGGAAGCCCAACATCATGCGATTTCCTTGTGTGGCAGTTGGTTGACATATGAACTTCACTTGGCCGCTATCGCCAACGTCAACTTTCAGCTTTTTGCTTGAGCACCAATCGACCTTTAGTTGCAGCTCATGTTGGCCAGGGCGGATGTCGAACGCCTGAGACTCTCCAGGTTGGATCTTGCCGACCTTTCGATTGTCAATATAAATTCGGTACGCTCGGCGGCGATCCACTCGATACCCAGTCAATCTTTTTAGTGCTATCTCTGCCGTTTACACACGTTCCTCAGCTCCGCTCTCACATCAAGGGGAAATTACGGCTGGGCTATCCGGCTAGCCCTCCGACAACGCCGACACCACAGCCAACCCTTCGGGGGTCGGGCACAAAGCGCCCTTGACAAGCGCCCATCAGCGCACGGATTGTGCATGTAGGGCGCGGCCCAGTCGGGTCCATCAATTGAATATGCTCACCAACAAGTTCCCGACGAATACCAGTCCGGCGAGATAGGCAGCCCACTCACTCGCGGCAAGAACCCGGTACCAGATCGCATCCCTGATCCGCCCAAACAGGGCCATCCGGTCAGGTTCATCTTTTCCTGCCCATTCGCTTTCCCCTCGCTTAATTGAGCTCGTCCCGTAGACAACAGCCAATATTCCTGCAAGCGCAAGCTGTTGCCAAAGTGGGAACTCAGCAAGATCCAACAGTACAAAGAACCCGATGAGTGCCAAAGTCCAGCCCATGGTGTGCCGACGGGCGATACGCGCCACAGTCATGTGTTGGTCCGACTCGGAAACGTGCAACCCGCCGTCGGCTATAACCGAAGCGTGCTTGTTCCAACTCCAAGCGATGGCGCGCATGGATGCCATCCATGCCACAAGTGCGATTAGTAGTCCTATGCCCTCCACCATCAAGCGTCGAGGTTAGGGAATGGGGAACGGGGTGGGCCGTGGCGTCCAGGGAATTCGAGGAGTCAGCCTAGATGGCTCAACCGGAACCGGATGCTGGGGTGGATCGACACCGGGCACAAAAGTCGGCAGCTCTTCTGGATCAGGAGAACTCCCGCTTTCTTCGCACATTGGCCCGCTGTATTCCACATAGGAATCGTAGTAAGTCTTTTCGCAGAACAAATCACTCCACGCATCTCCATCCGACTTGGGAAACAGCGACTGTGTCGTCTTGAAGAAGTCCTGCGCTCTCTCGCTGACCCACTGACGCCCCGGCTGCGTCCAGTTCCAGGCACTTTCTGCCGCAGAACCAGCCCCCCCAGCTGCATTGCCTGCGGCGTTGCCGATGTCTTCCGCGGCCTCTTCGGCACAGGCGTCTCCGAAGGGAGTCGGCACGCAGACATCGAGTCCATCGAGGTCGTAGAGGTTGAGCGGGTTGTCCCAGACGTAGGCGTGGCGGTTAAACGAGGTGCCAATGCCGAGGTGTCCGAGCACCGGGTCCTCGGACATGAAGCGGCCGAGAACCGGGCTGTAGGAACGAGCGCCCATCTGGATCAATCCGCTCGTCGGGTCGAAACGCCGCTGCTGGGCACCAAGGTAGCCCATTTCGACGGTCGGCCCCGAGAGCTGCGCGCCCCAAGGATCGTAGCTCTGCCGTGAGGTGACTTCGCCGGCTGCGTCCGCGATCGCCGTGATGTCGCCGTGGGCGTCTCGCAGCGGGTAGCTGGTCGCTTCGCCTGAGCGCTGCTCGACGAGACCTCGCGGACCGGACACGTAGCTGGTCGTCGTTTCTCCTTCACCGTCGGCACCATAGGTCGGCAGATCAGTGAGATCGCCGTAGTGGACGACCTGGGTGCTTTCGCCGCTTTTGCGTTCGCTCAACCGCTCCAAAGCATCGAAAGCGTAGCTGGCGGTTCCGGCGGGGCTTTCGGCTTTGGCCAGATGGTCGAAGAGGTCCCATTCGTAGGTGGTTTCTTCTTCGCCGCTTTCCATACCGGTCATGCGACCGGCGCCGTCATAGCTGTAGGTGGTGCCGTCTGAGGCTTCGGTCAGTTGGTTCAGGGCGTTGAATTCGTAGGTGGTGGCGCCGGCTTCGGTGCGGTTGCCGGCGGCGTCGTAGTCGTAGGCCGTCGCGCCTTCGCCAGGCGGGTTGAATTCGGTGAGCCGGTTGAGGGCGTCATAGGCGAAGGTCGTTTCAGCTTCGAGGCGGGCGTCGAGCTTGCTGATGATGTTGCCCGCGAGGTCATAGCCGTATTCAAGCGCTTCCAGGGTGGTGGCCGATTCGTCTTTGGAGGTCGTTTCGGCGAGACGGCCGGCGTCGTCGTAGACGTTGGTCGTCGTAACGCCATTGGGGCGTTCGACTTTTGTCAGGTCGCCCTCTGCGTCGTAGGCGAAGGAGAGGGCTTCGCTCTGGGGGTCGGTGAGCGAGGTCGTTCGGCCGAGTTTGTCGTATTCGTATTCGAGCGTGCCGCGGCCGTCTTCCTGTTTGGTCAGCAGGCCGCGGGAGTTGTAGATGCGGGAGATCGACTGGCCGCGACCATCATTGATCGAGGTGATGCGACTGTCGTTGTCATAGCCGAGTTCGATTTTGTTGCTTTCGGCGTCGGTGGCGCCGGTGAGGCGATCGGCAGAGTCGTAGCCGAAGGAGCGCAGCGTCGCTTCCCCGGCTTTGATCGCGGACAGGCGATCAGCGGCGTCGTATTCGTATTCGAGCGTGCCGGCAGCGGTGGCCTTGCTCAGCGGGTTCCCGACGGCGTCGTAGGTGTAGGTGGTCGTCTTTTCGAGCGGCTGGGCGACTTCGGTGAGCCGGCCGAGTTTGTCGTATTCGTAGGTCGTTTCGTTTTCGCGAGGGTCGGTGACCGAGATCAGCTCGCCGTTTGCGTCATAGCCGTATTCGGTGCTGATGCCCAGTGGCTCGTTGGCTACGGTCATCCGGTCGAGCAGGTCGTATTCGTAGGCCGTTTCCTCTTCGCGCGGGTCGATCACGCTCGATCGGTTGCCACGGCTGTCGTAGCCCAAGGTCCAGTCGCCGCCTTCGGGCCGACTGACTTCGGTCAGCTGGTTGGCGGCGTCGTAGCCGTAGGTCGTTTCCTTGCCGCGCCGGTCCGTCACTTTGGTCGGCTTGAGGTTGCCGTCGTAGGCGACTTTGGTCTGTGCTTCGAGCGGGTCCGTGTAGGTCGTCGGGCGCTCCATCGCGTTGTAGGTGATTTTCCAGACCCCTTCGCTCGGGTCGGTAATCTGGGTGGGCATCCCGTTGCCGTCGTAGGCGTATTTGGTTTTGTTGCCTTCCGGGGTCGTGCGGGCAAGCAGGTCGCCGAGCGCGTTGCGTTCGAAACTTTCGGCTTTCAGGCCGGGCGCTGTCACGGACGTTAGGTGGTTGCGGCTGTCGTATTCGAAGCTCGTTTTGTGGCTGAGCCCGTCGGTCTGGCTGAGCCGGTTGCCGCGCGAGTCATAGCTGAATTCTGTTTTGTGTTCGTTAGGATCGGTGACCGTTAGCGGCTGGCCCGAGGCGTTGCAGGTGAAGGTCGTTTCGCCTTCTTCGGGATCGGTGACCTTGGTCAGGTCATTGGCTTCGGACCATTCGTAACTCCAGGCGTTGCCGCGAGCATCGGTGAAGCCGGTCAACCGGTTCTGGGCGTCGTATTCGTATTTGCGTTCGCCGCCTTCGGAGTCTTTGACCGAGGTCAGGTTGCCCGCTGCGTCATGGCCGAAGGTCCATTTGGCCCCGCCTGGCTTCACGACTTCTTTGACGTTGCCGGCAGCGTCGTAGGCCGTTGTCGTTTTGTTCCCGAGCTGGTCGGTTTCGGAGACGACCCGGTCCTGCCCGTCGAAGCCGTATTTGAGTTCGCCACCCTCGGGTTCGGTGACGACGGTTTCGCCTTCTTTGTATTCGAGTTTCCAGAGGTTTTCGAGGCCGTCTTTCTGTTCGACGATCCGGCCCTGGCCGTCGTAGGTGTTTTTCAAGATCACGTTGCTGCGGGGATCGGTGATCGAGGTCAAGCGGTGGTTGACGTCGTAGGCGTATTTGGTCACGCCGCCGAGGGCGTCGGTGACCGTTTCGAGGTCGTCGGCCGCAGAGTAGGCGAATTTGACTTCGCGCCCGGTCGAGTCTTTGACCAGGGTGATGTGGTTGGAGGCGTTGTAGGTGAAGGTCAGCGTTTGGGCCGAGGGATCGGTGATCGTCGCCAGGCGGCCGTTTTCGTCGTAGGCGTAGGTGGTTTTGAGGCCGTGGTCGTCGGTGATCGAGGCAATGCGACCGCTTGCGTCGAAGGCGTAGGCGGTGTTCTGGAGCGTCGTCAGGCGGAAGGTGCCTTCGACTTTCGTCAGGGCATCCGTCACGCCGGAGGGGGCTTTGTAGCCGCTTTCCGTTTTCTGGAAGAGATCCTGGCGGCCGTCCTGGCGCAACACGAAGATTTCGCCGGATTCCAGTTCCATCGCGCTGGCCAGCCCGGTCTGCGACCAGCCCGGGCCGAGGCCCGTGTCCGATTCGCTGCCCGAGGTGTAGGCGCGGACGAATTCGAGCGGGGCACTGCTCTTGTTGGTCAGCAGCAGGTCGCGGTGAGAGTAGTCGAGCTGGCCGGTGGCGAGGCTGACCGGATCGGCGCCCTTGCCGCATTGCGATTCGCTTCCCCGGCAATGGCCCGCCAGTTCGGGCAATTGAACGGAGGGTTCCCAGCTGACGTTTGAGGTCACCGAGTCTCCGCAACCAGCTGGTTTGGGGCCGCTTGCGCAACCCCAATCGTTGTTGGGGGCCGAGAGGTTGCCGGTGCCGCTGTAGGAGAGGCCGTTGGTGTTCCCGCGGAAACGATTCCATTCAATCGTCGGAGAGCCGGATTCGGTGACTTTTACCCCGTAGTACTGGGCCTTTCGAATCGTCGAGTTGCTGATTTTAGGGGATGATCCGCGTACTTCAACGAGTCCAGAACTGCCGATCGAGCCTCCGTAGGCAACTTCGGCATGGTCAAGTAGGGAGCTGCCGCTGCCGGGTTCAAACTTGATCATCTTCCATTCGCCGGGCCCTTCCTCGTTGACGGAGGTGAACAGCACCGGTTTTTCAGCGGTCCCTTCGGTTTTGAGGGTGCCGCTGACGGTGAGTTCCTGGTTTTCGAACTTCAGGGTGAAGCCGGCACCGAGGGTGAGGCTCCCGCCGCTTGCGACGGTGAGCGAGCCTTCTTCGATCCTGAAGGGCTGGCCGTGGTCGGTCCAGGTCGCCGACTGGGAGAGCGATCCCGAGACCAAAACCTTGTTGGAGCCCCCGTTGCCGCTCAGGGTGTTCTCGTCGAGGTCGGGTGGGAGGTCGCCGCCCTTGAAGAAGATCGCCCCCGTGGTGTTGGCTTTGATCGTGTTTTCGCCCAGGCTGGCGCCGGTGACCGAGCTGCCTTTGGTTTCGACGAAGACGCCGTATTTTTCGCTTTCTTCGATCTGGTTGCCGTGAATGCGCACTTCGCCCGAGCCCGAGGGGGCGTAGTAGACGACGCCGGAGCCGCCGTTGTTGTAGAGGAGGTTGTTGGCGATGTCGGGGGAGCCGCCGCTGGCATAGATCGCCTGGCGGGTGTTGTGGTGGATCGTCGAGCTTTTGATCGTCGGCGAGACGCTGTTGACCCTGATCGCGGCTTCGGCGTTTGAGCCCGTGTAGCGGACCTCGGCATGGTCGAGCACCGAGGCGCCGCTGCCGGAGTTGAAGGCGATGCCCTTCCACTGGCCGGCTTTGGTGTCGGTCTGAGACGTGAACAGCACCGGTTTTTCAGCGGTCCCTTCGGTTTTGAGGGTGCCGCTGACGGTGAGTTCCTGGTTTTCGAACTTCAGGGTGAAGCCGGCACCGAGGGTGAGGCTCCCGCCGCTTGCGACGGTGAGCGAGCCTTCTTCGATCCTGAAGGGCTGGCCGTGGTCGGTCCAGGTCGCCGACTGGGAGAGCGATCCCGAGACCAAAACCTTGTTGGAGCCCCCGTTGCCGCTCAGGGTGTTCTCGTCGAGGTCGGGTGGGAGGTCGCCGCCCTTGAAGAAGATCGCTCCCGTGGTGTTGGCTTTGATCGTGTTTTCGCCCAGGCTGGCGCCGGTGACCGAGCTGCCTTTGGTTTCGACGAAGACGCCGTATTTTTCGCTTTCTTCGATCTGGTTGCCGTGAATGCGCACTTCGCCCGAGCCCGAGGGGGCGTAGTAGACGACGCCGGAGCCGCCGTTGTTGTAGAGGAGGTTGTTGGCGATGTCGGGGGAGCCGCCGCTGGCATAGATCGCCTGGCGGGTGTTGTGGTGGATCGTCGAGCTTTTGATCGTCGGCGAGACGCTGTTGACCCTGATCGCGGCTTCGGCGTTTGAGCCCGTGTAGCGGACCTCGGCATGGTCGAGCACCGAGGCGCCGCTGCCGGAGTTGAAGGCGATGCCCTTCCACTGGCCGGCTTTGGTGTCGGTCTGAGACGTGAACAGCACCGGTTTTTCAGCGGTCCCTTCGGTTTTGAGGGTGCCGCTGACGGTGAGTTCGTCCACTTTGACTTCGGCGCCCGGTTCGGCGTTGACCGTCACGCCGGATTCGATTTTCACCGAGCCGCTGTTGGTGTAGGGGCTCCCTGCGGCGGTGAGCGTCATGTTTTCTTTGATCGTCGAGGGGAGAGCCGTCGCGGAGGCCACGGAGGGGACAAGCAAAAGGACAGCGAGTGCTGCGATTACTGCCAGCGAGCCCGCGAAGCCAAAGATTCCGCACAGCGCAAACCGGCGCGTACGACCGTCAACATTCCCCCTGAACCCCATAGGCGATGCCTCCTCGATTTGGTCGAATTGACTGGATGCTGACTCGGTACGCGACACTACCTGAGTGATCGGCGGCGGCAATACTTCAAAATTTGAGCCATTTCCCCCTCCGCGTCGCCGAGCCTTCATGTCGCCTTGCGGCTGCTGCCGGCTACCCGCGAGACTCTTGTACGCGGAGACCTTCTTGGATCGGGAATTTATGCTAACCGACTTGCAGGAATTGTGCCGACGATCCTTGGATCGCTCGACGCAAACGCCAAGCACCGGAAGCCAAAGCTCGCCTGGCGGCATTCGCCAAGGAGCACGCGCGGCGCAAGCGGGAGCTTGAAGACCTCGCAGGCGAGCTGCGTGCAGATCGCGATGAGGCGATCCGGGCCGCTTATCGGGGCGAACTCCCGATGGCCGAAATTGCCCGCGTGCTCAAGATGAGCCACCAGCGCGTCTCGCAGATCGTCCGGAGCTAGCCCCGAGAGCGGCCGGCCCAGCCGTCGCCCCTGTTGCCCAATCCGTTGCCCACCTACGCGAAGCGGCCCCCTCTCGGGAGCCGCTTTCCGCTTTCCACCGCGAAGCCCAGGACGAGACTCGAACTCGTGACCCCTTCCTTACCATGGAAGTGCTCTACCAACTGAGCTACCTGGGCGAAGGAGCCGATGGTACTCGCAGCGCGCATCGCCTGCCGCCGGGGAGAAACGTCTCGCTGAACCCTTGACCCCCTTATGCGTGGGTCAATCGTTCAGTCGCTGGTGGACTTGTCGGCAAAGAAGCGCTACGTGAACTTGGACGGTTCGAAGCGGCAGTAGCGGAATTCGAAGCCGAGCACCTGGTTGTTGGCGAGGTTGGCGTTGTGTTCGAGCTTGATCACCATCCCCAGGGCTCCGTTCTTGTCCCCGGCGTTGAGCTTCTTGGCCGTCTTCTGGAAGAGGTTCGCCTCGACTTCGACGTACTTCAGCCACTTGGCGAGCTTGGTCTGGTCGGCCGGGGGCTGGGGAACGGCATTCAGTTCCCCATGCGTCTTGCGCAGGGCGGTGGCGGCGCGCGAGAACTGGCCGGCCGCCGCCTTCAGCTTGCCCGCTTTGACCTTGCCGCGAACCCCCTTGAGGATCCGTTCGTTGGCCTGCGTGTTGGCCTTGCAGATCGGCTCGACGGCTTCCTTGTAGGCCTCCCGTTCCGCATCGTCCGCCTGTGCGACCGGCAGGGCCACGATCGCCATCGCCACGACAACCGCACTCAACAGGCCGAAGCTCTTCTTCCCCACCGCGTGTCTCCCTCTCTTCGCATTGCGTCCCATGCGCCCATCGTCTCAAACACGACGGTTCCCTCAGAGGTTCGGCATCTTAAGGGCAGGTTGAGAAAGCGAGGGCCGGTAATGGCTGTCGGGGAGACGCCGGGCGCACCTCAGCGCAGCGTCAAGCGCACCGCCGCGGTCGCGGGCGACGTCCCTGGCATGCGGGCAACCACCGTCACCTCGTATCGCTGACCCTCTGCACGGCACGCAGCGCGTGCATCGGGACCGTCGCGCGACCGTTGCGAGCGCGGGCCGCGCCGGCCGCGTAGAGGCGGCCACCACGAGAGAGGCGAACCCCGACCGCTCTCACCCGCGAGGCGGAGGCTGAGGCGAACTTCACCTTGCACGTGACCTTGACCTTGTTCTTCTTCTGCTTCTAGACCGTGCAGGTGACCTCAGGGCACAGGCGGCAAGGGCAACGGGGATTCGCATGGCCCTACGATCACCGCTGCGGCGCCCGCACGTATCCGCCCGAACCCGCCAACTTCATTGCGGCTTTGCCGCATCGCGGCGAAGGACGAGGCGTCAATCGAGAGAACGGAGAGGGTGGGATCAATCCGATCGCGACGGGCCTGCGATCATCGCTCGGAGACGACAACGGCGAAAGGAGCTTTCGTGCAACCGAGTTCGAGCTCAGACATCCTCTCCGACGAGCGGGCCGGCAAGCGCGCCGAGATCGTCGAGCTGCTGACCGCCGCCTACTGGATGGAGATCGAGACGGTGATGAGCTACATCGCCAACTCAACCAACCCCGACGGGGTGCGAGCGCGCGAGGTCGCCGACTCGCTTGCCGCGGACGTCGCCGAGGAGCTCGGCCACGCCCAGGCGTTCGCGCGACGCATCAAGGAGCTCTACGGGGTCGTCCCGGGCTCGGCGGACTTCCGCGCGACGCAGGACTCCCTGCAGCCGCCGGCCGACCCACTCGACCTCGCCCACGTCATTCGCGGCGTGATCGACGCCGAGCGCGGCGCGATCGAGCACTACAGCCGGATCATCGAGGCGACCGACGGCGTCGACCCGGTGACCCAGGACATGCTGACGACGATCCTCGCCGACGAGCAGAACCACCTGCGCACCTTCGAGGGCTTCCTGCGCGAGTACGAGGCAGACCGGGACTGAGCCGGCTGGCACGCTTCCGGTGCGCCTTATCCCCGTATTACGGGGATAAGGCGCACCGGAAGGTCAGCCCGCGGCGGTCAGCGCACCGGGACCCCGATCGTGGCTTCGTACTGGTCGAAGGCCGAGACGCGGGCGGTCACCTCGATCTCCCACTCGCCCGCGACGCTGAGGGGTGCGCCCTGGACCGTGTAGTGGCCGGGGCCGGAGCGCTGCGGCTTCAGGCTCAGCGGACCGATCGACTCCTCGGGCTGGGTCGCCGTCACCGTGAGCTCGCGGACGCGGGTGAACTGGGAGCCGCTGCGGGCGTCGAACAGGTAGAGGTGGACCTGGTTGGAGCCGGCCCGGGCCGGGTCGACGGTCAGCTCCAGCTCGGCCGGGCCGAGTGCGGCGCTGGCCGAGAACGGCCCCGTCCGGCCCGCGATCGCGGGGGCGTAGCCGGCGAGCGCCGCGGTCACGCCGAGGACGACTACGAGCAGGGCCACCTCCGAGCGCAGCGCCCGGCGCACGACGAGCCCCGCCCGCCCCGGCGGCTCGCCGCCCGCCGCGATCCGCTGCAGGCGGGGCACGGAGCGGTAGCGGCTGTGGGCGCCGAGTGGGACGAGGAGGCAGACGGCGATCGCCAGCTTGATCAGGACCGCCCGGCCGTAGGCGGTGTCGAGCAGGTTGTCGAGGTCGCGCACGTAGGCATAGCCCTGGCCGAGGCCGGTGAGCAGGATCGCGGCGACGCAGAGCAGTGCGATCGGCGAGAAGCGTGCCAGCGTCGCGGCGAGAGCGCGGCTGCGCTCAGGCGCCTCCAGCTCACCGGTCGCGGCGGGGAGGATCGCCACCAGCGCCGCCAGGCCGCCGACCCAGACCGCCATCGCGACCACGTGGACGACGTTGGCGCCGAAGAGCAGGACGACCGGGGACTGCGTGCTGGGGTGGCCGGAGAGGGCCGGCTCGAGCGCGACGAGGCCGAGCGGGAGGAAGAGCGCGACGGCTCGCCACCGCCGCCCGCGAAGCGCCGGCGCCGTGGCGAGGGCGACCGCGAGCCAGGCGAGGGCGGTGAGCCCCCAGACCGTGCCGAAGCGGGTACCCAGCTCCTCGCGCAGGATCGTCGCGTCGAGCGCCGATCCGGCGGACACGCCGGCCGCCTCGGCGGCGTGGAAGACCAGCGCGGCCAGGGCGCTGGCGATGCCGGCGAGTGCGGTGCCGAGGAGGACGATCCGCAGGCGGCGCCCGAAGGCGGGGCTCGCCCGTGCCCACCGCCCAGCGCCGTCGGCGAGCGCCGCCCAGGCGGGGCGAAAGGCGAGCAGGAGGAAGGCGAGCGCGCCGAGCGCGACGGCGAGCGCCGCGTACTGGACGCCGCGCGCGATCCCGAGGCCGATCTCGGTCAGGGCGCCGGAGCCGCCCCCGCCGACGAGCTCGGCGACCGTCTCCCGCGGGGCGCGGCCCTGCTTGCCGATCGAGAAGACGAACCCGCCGGAGACGATGTGGCCGTCGGCGGAGACGACCCTGTAGGTGGCGGTGTAGGTGCCGTCGGGCAGGCCCGGCTTCAGGTTGACGCCGAGCTTCGATCCCTCGCCGCCGGGGTGAAAGGCGTCGCCCTCCTCGACCCGCGAGCCCTCGGCGTCATAGGCCCGCAGCGCGCCGAAGTTGCCCTCGACCGCCTCGCTGAAGGAGAAGACGACCGCGCCGGGCTGTCGCTCCACCGTCGCCCCGCCCGCCGGCGAGCTGTCCTCGAGCGTCGCGTGGGCGAGGGCCGCGCTCGGGGCGAGGGCCAGCGCCAGCGCCAGCAGCGCGAGAAGGAGCGCTGACCCATTCCGCCCGATCCGCCGCACTACCAAGCCTCTTTGGCCGGGCCCTCGCCCTCGCCGCCCTCGGCCCCTCGGCGTCGCCGGACGATCAGCACCGTCGCGCCGCCCAGCACGACGATCGCCGCCCCGGCGACGATGAACGGCGTCTTCGAGGTGTCGGCGGGGCCGACCCAGAACAGGGTCCCGGCGATCGCCCCCTGGCGCCCGTCGATCGCGATCGGCACCCGGTAGTCGAAGACCTTGGTCTTGCGGCTCTCGTCCTTCACCTGGGGCGCGGTGCCCGTCCCCATGTAGTGCATCCGGTGGTCGTGCCAGACGAAGGTGCCCGACCCGTCGACCTGCTTCCAGCGCGGCGGCGCCTCGGGGTCGGCCAGCGCCGGCACCCTGGCCGCCGCGTAGCGGTCCTCGTTCAGGTAGGTGGCGGGAGAGCGCTCGTTGACCTGCACGGTGCCGTCGGCGAGCACGCGCGCGTAGGGCTCGTCCTCGTAGCCGTAGATCGTCACCTGATGGCCGCTGCTGCGCAGCTCGAGCTCGCTGTCGTAGTTGCGGACTTCGATCTCGACCCCGGGAACGCTCGGCGTCACCCCGTCGATCACCGAGCGGTAGTCGGCGTTGCCGCCGTGCGCCTGCGCGCCGGGGGCCACGAGGGCCAGCAGGGCGCAGGCGAGGCCCAGCGCTCGCGGCCAACGGCTCACGGGACGACGACGGTGTTGGAGGTGGAGCGCTCGGCCCTTCCCTTCGAGGGGATGTAGACGACCTGGTAGCGGCCGGGCGCCAGCTTGCCGGCGCCAAAGCGGAAGCCGAACCGCCTCTTCTTGCCGCTCGCCCGCGTCGCGGTCGGGCTCACGTCCTCGGCCCCGAGCAGCAGCAGGCGGCCGGGCAGGGGCGGGCGCAGGCGACCGAGCAGGCGGATCGCGCCCGAGGGCCGCTCGCGCAGCTCGATCCGCACCACCGACTTGACCTCGACGGTGACGGTCGAGGAGGCGACCCCCTCGGCGACGGCGCGCAGCCGGGTCTTCTCGCTCACCGGCACGGTGGCCGCGAAGCTGCCGTCGGCGGCGGTGGTGAGGCGCGAGACCGCGCTGCGGCGCCCAGCCTTGCGGGTCAGCTCGACCGCGACCCCGGCGCGAGCCGGGACGACCCTGCCGGTGACCCGCACCCTGCCTCCGCCTTTGAGGCGGGCTGGGGCTTTGAGCTGCACCGCGAGGATCCCTTCGCCGGTCGGTACGCCACCGGCACAGGAGCCGACCACGTAGTCGGCGCCGCGAGCCGGGTCGGTCGGGCTGGTCCCGCCCGGCGCCTGGTCGACCCATTCGTGCGAGACGCCGTTGGTGCCGTCGTAGGTGAGCACGTAAGGGGCGGCGAGGAGCGCACCGGCGACCGCGCCGGTGGCGGCCGGGACGTCGATCGTCACCGTTCCGCCCAGGGCGGCTTTGACGACCTCGCCGCTGGCCGGGCCGGCGGAGGCGAAGTTGCCGACGGGGATGTAGGTGCCGTAGTCGTAGGCGATCGGGCCTTCGGAGGGAAACGGGACGTTGGCCCGCACGTATGCGGTCTGTCCCCCGACCGAGAACAGGAAGGCGAAGCCCGAGCCCTTGACTTCGGCGTCGTCGTGCTCGGGTTCCCAGGTGCCGGCGCGCACCTTGATCACCGCCTGCAGACGGCCCGCCGCCTCCGAGAACCAGGCCGAGAGCACGTCGGAGCTGGAGTGGTGCCCGTCGCCGCTGCCGTCGGCGATCTGGGGGACGCCGCCGCAGGGCGGCGGGGCGGCAGCCTGCGCCGGCACGGCGGCGAAGGCAAGCGCGGCCCAGATGGCGCCGAGGGCGAGCGCGGCCCGGGACCGGCCGGTCACGACGACCGCCCCCGGCGCCACGCCAGTGCGAGAGCCGCGACAGCCAGTGCCAGGGCGGCTATCGCAAGGCCACGGGCAAGCCCGTCGCCCTCGCTCGAGGAGCCCTCCTCGCTCTCCCCCGCCGGCGAGGCCGCCTGCCCGGCGCCGCCGCCTGCCCCCTCGCCGCCCGCGTTCTGAAGCGGCGCGCCGGCGACGACCTCGGTGACCGGTGCGGGATTTTCTGAGTCCGGCGCTCCGATCCACCGCACCACCTCCCCGTCGGAGTAGTGCTGGAGCGCCTTCCAGTGCAGCGACCCGGGCCGGGGAGGCGTCGCCGCGAGGAAGGAGAGCTCGGCGAAGGCGTCGGGAGCGAGGCGCCCAGTCCAGACGATGCGGTCGACCGAGTTGTCGCTGGCCATGACCAGCCGCTGCTTCCACCCCGGCGTCTCGGCGTAGGAGTAGGGCAGCACCCCGGCCGGGACCTTCAGCTCCACCCGCGTCGTCTCCGCGGTGGCCCGCTCGCCGGGAACCAGGACGGTGAACTTGACCGCGTTGTTGGGGGCGGCAAGCGTCGGCGAGACCTGGATGTGGGCGGCGGCTGTCGCGGCGCTGCCGCCTAGCAGCACCGCGACGACGCCCAGGGCCGTGCAGGAAAGCCCCAGTGCCCGCTTGCGCATCCGCCGTTTACCTCGTCAACCTGAAGCCGAAGGACCATTCCTGGCGGTGGCCGTCGGCCGAGACCGTTACGCCCTTTGCCTGGTAGCGGCCCGGCTTCAGGCCGGACTTGAGGCTGGTGCGCAGCCGGTTGACGTTGCGCGGATCGCGACCGCCACTGCCCTTCGAGGCCTTCGCGCCGTCGGGTCCGAAGACCTTGAGCGTGCCGCTGCGGAGCGGGTCGTCGAAGAGCATCCAGACCGAGGCGAGCGAGGTCTTCGCCTCGCCGGAGGGATGGGTCTTGACGAGCTCGACGTGGGCCGAGGAGACCGGGGCCGCGATGGCGGCGAGCGCGAAAGCCGCGAGCGCGGCGAGCGCGAGGCGGGTGTTGAGTGAGCGATTCATGTCGAAACCTCCTGTGTCTTGGTTGAGGAAGCGGGGCGGGCCGTTCAGCCCGCCCCGTCCTGCCCTTGCTAGTGCATGTGCCCCCGCAGGCTGTTCAGCTGCTTGCGGAGCGACTTGATCTTGCGGTCCTTCTTTGCCTTGGCCGCGTTGGCCGCTTTCAGCTGCGCGGCCAGCGCGTCCCGCTCGGCGACCAGGGCCGTCTTCTCGCCGTCGAGGATGCCGTTCCGGGCCTGCCAGCTGGCGATCTGCGCCTGCAGGGAGCCGTTCTCGGAGAGCAGCGAGTTGACCTGGGCCTGGACCGGCTCGACCGCGGAGGCGATCGCCTCCGCGTCGATGACCGACGGGGTGTCGGATTTGTAGTAGGTGCCGCCTTTGCCTACGCAGAGCGCTTCCGCCGCTTCGGCTTCCTCGTTTTTTTCTTTCGTCGCCGGGTTGTCGCTGGGCAGAGTCGCCAGGTCGACGCCGGTTTCTTCCAGCACGACAGGGATCCATTTGCTCGGCTCATCGCCCAGGCCGGCCGAGCCCTTCTGCCAGGGGACGTAGTTGAAGAAGGGGTCGCCCTGCCAGGCGAGGATCGCCGAGCCCGTTTTCAGTTCGGCCAGGTCGCAGGTGGCGTGCGCTTGAACATCGGTCTGGGCGGGGACGTAGGTCCGTTTCTCCTCGAACGTCATCGGCGTCGTCGGTGGTTCCGCCGAGGTGCCGTTGCGGTAGCCGCTCGGCATCGTCTTGTAGTTGATCATTCCGCCGCCGGAGACGAGCCCGTTGCTCTCGGCGAAGGCCTTGGCCCAGCCGTCGTTGGCGATCGCGTACTGCGTCTGGGTGTTGAGGCCGGTGCCGGTTTTGTCCGATTCGTAGGTGATGCCCGGAGTCGCCAGCTTCGCTTCGACCGTGTAGACGCCGGGATGCGCGGTGGCGCTGGCCGGGATCGCGAGGGCCAGAGCGGCGAGGACGCCGAGCGCCGCCCGCAGCCTGCCCAAGCTGGTCGGGCTGGTGGACATGTCGTTCTGTGACATGGGAATTCCTTTCGTCAGTTCGCGCTCGCCGCAGGTCGCGGCGAGTGCGTGTCGGGCGCCGCAACGGACCGCCGGCCCGGAGGTCAGGCGGCTCGGCGCTGCGGCGCTAGATCGAGGGAGACGAAAGGAGCGGCGGGCCGCGCAGCTGGCGAGTGCCGGCCAGCAGGAGGAGCGTCTTGCGGATCGCAGCGACGTCGCGCTGCGCAGGAAGGTCGAACGAGACCGGGCGTGGCTTGGGCCGCCGGAAGCGCTCCGCGAGGCGGGCGATCAGCTCCTCGCCCGGGTAGCGGTTGAACGCCAGCGCGACCGCGAGCAGGATCGCCGGCAGGGTGCCGAGGATCTCCGTCGGCCCTCCCGCCAGCCAGGCGCAGAGGGTCAGCAGCGCAGCGAAGATCGCCAAGAGAAGGGGAACCGGATTCAGCCGCTGCACCGCCCGCATCACCGCAGAGGATAGCCCTTGCCGAGAGCGGCTCGGGCCAGAGCGCTTCGCGGAGCCCGCTTCAGCAGCCGATCAGGCGCCCCGATAGGCGCGGCGCAGCTCTGCCAGGTCGAACTTCTTCATCGACAGGAACGCCTGGGTCACGCGGTCGACCTGCTCGCGGGTGCCGGAGGCCATCATCGCGCTCATCTCGGCCGGCACGACCTGCCAGGAGACGCCGAAGAGGTCCTTGAGCCAGCCGCACTGCTCGGCCTCGGGGACCGCGGAGAGCCTCTCCCAGTAGCGATCGATCTCGGCCTGGTCGGCGCAGTTGACCATCAGCGAGACGGCCTCGTTGAAACCGAAGTCGTGCTCGGGGGCGCTGTCCATGGCGGCGAACCAGCCGTCGTGCAGCCGGAAGTCGGAGAACATGATCGTGCCCGGCTCGTCAGGCTCGACCCCCTCGGGATAGCGGGCGACCTGGCCCCGCTCCGCGTCCGAGAAGACCGAGAGGTAGAAGCTCGCGGCCTCCTCGGCCCTGCCGCACACCTCGCCTGTGAACATCAGAGAGGGCACGATACCCGGCCGTGGGTCGCCCTCGGGACTGGAGAGAATCAGCTGCCAGGAAACCCCGTAGCGGTCCTGGATCCAGCCGTAGCGCTTGCTGAACGGGTACTCGCCCAACGGCATCAGCTCCGCTCCGCCCTCGGCCAGCTCGTCCCAGGCCCGGTCGAGCCGCTCGGCCGCGGCGGGATCGGCGTCCTCGAAGTTGACGATGAACGAGATCGAGGGGTTGATCTGGAACAGGGGCCCCGCGCTGATCGCCATGAACTCGTAGGAGCAGAGGCGGAATGAGACAACATCGCAATCGCCCGAGGGCGTGTCGGTCAGGGTGGTGACGCTGGAGATCTCGGAATCGGCGAAGACCCCGCAGTAGAGCTCGGCGGCCTCGCGCGCCTCGGTATCGAACCACAGGTGAGGGACGATCTTCTGCATCGGGGGGTATCTCCGTCTCTGAGAGTGAACGGCACGGCGCAATCCTATGGCTCCCCTGGCTGGGACCGCTTTAACCGACGTGCTCGCAGCCGCGCAGCCGATCGTTTGAGTCGGCGCGCACCGAGTCCTCGCCTGGTCCGCAGCGAACGAGCTCGCGTTGTCCGTTGCGAGCCTTGATCCGGTCGTCGCCCGGGCCGGCGTCGTAGACGTTGCGACCAGGGCCGCCGTCCAGCCGGTCGTCGCCGCCGCTTCCCGTCAGGCGGTCGTCGCCCCCCTCCCCCAGCAAGCGGTCTCCGCCCGGGCCGCCGACAATGCAATCGTGGCCGCGCCTGCCGCGCACGCGGTCGGCGCCTCCGAGCGCAAGGATCAGGTCACCGCGCTCGTCGCCCTCCAGAACATCGGGGCCGGGCGTGCCGCGGCGCTCGCGAGCGCAGCCGCCTGGGCCGAGCGGGTCATCCGGGCCACCACCTCCGCCGGCGCCCCCGGTTCCACCCTGACCGCCACCACTCCCGCCGTCGTTCCCTCCGCGGTTCTTCGCCGGGATGACGACCGCGGGGCCGGCGGCCTCGACGGTGTCGGACCCGCGCACCGTGCCGTTGGCGTCAGCTTTGCCGCAGCTCGCCTTGATTTGTGGGCGCAGGCGTCGCCGTGTCGCCCGCCGCTCGACAAGCGCGATGGCGTCGCCGGAGGCACTGGAAACGCCACCGAGGTAGATCTCCTCGGCAGTCGCCAGGTTGACGAGCTTGAGGTCGCCGCTATAGCGGGGATCGACGCCTTCCCCGCTACAGGCAATGTCCCAACTGACCCTGACGTGGGCTGAGGTGGGGGTGAGTTTCTCGACGGTCGCCGAAACCGCGAGCGAGATCGTCACCTGGTCGGCGGCCGCGGCGGCGGGCCAGGCGAGCAGCGCCGCGACGGCGAAAGCGCCCAAGCGCGGAGCGGGACGGCTCATTGCGCCACCCTATATCCGGTCGGCGCGTCTAGAGCTCGACCGCGACCTCGAACTCCGTCGTCTTCGGTGGGCCCGGCAACACCGACCCCCCTCCCTGGAAGGCGGGCAACAGCGTCTCGTCGCGGAACTTCTCCCAGATCTCCTTCGACTCCCAGACCGCGACGACGACCCAGCCGTTCGCGCTCGGCCCGGCGTAGTGATGCGTCTGGCCGGCGGGCAGGCCACCCGCCGGGTGCACCACAGCGGTGGTGGCGTCGTACTGCTCCCTCGTACCGCCCTCGAAGTCGTTGACGATCGCGTACGCCATCCCATCCTCCAGTTCGTCGCAGGTTCGCCGGGCGGATTCCCCCGACTGAGCCACGGTAGCCCATGAATGGGGTTTGTGCCGGCCGGCACGAAAAGAGCCCGGCGGGCCATGCTCGGGGCTCACTACGATGGGCCTGTGAGCGGCCAGAGAGTGCCTGGTGGGGTGGTGCATAGACTGCCCGCGGACCTGCGTAAGGCGCTGATCGCCAACGCGACGGCACTCGATGCCTGGAGGGACATCACGCCCCTTGCCCGCAACGAGTTCATCTGCTGGGTCGAGGATGCCAAGCAGCAGGCCACCCGAGAGCGCCGTATTCGGCGGGCCCAGGAGGAGCTGGAGGAAGGCCAGCGTCGACCCTGCTGCTGGCCGGGGTGCAAGCACCGCGAGCGCACCCGCGGCCCGCGGCCCGCGTAGGAGCCTTCATTGCATCCGGAGTCTCGTCCGGAGTGCTACTTGCTACCGTTTTGCTACCATTATGGGATGAGCAAGCAGATCGCCGTTCGGCTTCCAGAGGAGCTTGTCGACTTCGTTGACGAGATCGTTGACTCCGGCGCCGAGCGGAGCCGGGCGGCTGTCGTAACCCGGGCGCTCGAGCGCGAGCGTCGGCGTGCCCTCGCAGAACGCGACGCTCGGATCCTTGCCCGCACCGGTCCGGACCCGGAGCTTGCAGGGCTCGCCGAGCACGCGGCGGGCCTGCCTCGCGATCTCGCCTGATGCGGGCCATCCACGTCGCACAGCTCGACAAGGCGCGGCCTGTGTTGATCCTCACGCGTGAGTTCGTGCGGCCGCATCTCAGGACGGTGACGGTCGCGCCGATCACCACAACCATCCGCGGGCTCTCCAGCGAGGTGGGCGTCGATGCTGCGAACGGCCTCACGGAGCCCTCGGTCGTCAGTTGCGACAACATCACCACCATTCCCACCGATGCCGTTGGCGAGCAGATCGGCGTCCTGCTCGACAGCCAAGAGCCGGCTCTCAGCGAAGCGATCGTGGCCGCGTTCGATCTCGACTGAACCCACAAACCCAGTCCCAAGCCGCCTCCTCCTCAGAGACGACGACATCGACTGGAACCCCCAGTGGGGGAAGAGCGGCATCGTAGCCGCTGCTTCCGAGTTTCCCCGGCGGGCACCGCGCCGGTAAAGCAGAGCCCGAACGAGAGTTCCAATCAGGGGACATCAACCGGTCGTGAAGCGGGGAGGGCGGGATGACGCTATTCGAACCCGCCGGGTTCGAATAAGAGCCTTTCAGCGGAGAGGGTGGGATTCGAACCCACGAGGCGGGTTAACCCCGCCCACGCGATTTCCAGTCGCGCTCCTTAAGCCACTCGGACACCTCTCCGGGACCCCAAGGGTATTGACTCAGCGGCGCGCGGCGAAGAACTCCGAGAGGAGCGCCGCGCACTCGGGCTCGAGCACGCCGCCGAGGACCTCGGGGCGGTGGTTGAGGACGGGCTCGGCGAGGACGTCGAGGACGCTGCCGGCGGCGCCGGCCTTGGGGTCGGGGGCGCCGAAGACGACGGTGGGGATGCGGGCGAGGACGATCGCGCCGGCGCACATCGCGCAGGGCTCGAGGGTGACGTAGAGGGTCGTGCCGGGCAGGCGCCAGCCGCCGAGGGCCTCGGCGGCTGCGCGGATCGCGAGGATCTCGGCGTGGGCGGTGGGGTCGCGGCGCAGCTCGCGCTCGTTGCCGGCGGCCGCCAGCGGCTCGCCGTCGCGGGCGAGGACGGCGCCGATCGGCACGTCGCCGTGGCGCTCCGCCTCGCGCGCGCGCTCGATCGCGAGGGCCATCAGCCGCTCGTGCCGGTCCTGGGAGGCGTCGCTTCCCATACATACGAGAGTATGTGGGACCAACAACTTCGCCGGTGGGCAGGTGTTAGGGGATAGCTCGCCGATTGCAGGGATTCCGCGAGCACGAGCCAAGATGAACCGACGCCTTCCGATCGCCGCTTCCGTGACCCTGCTCGCGATGCTCGCCCTCGCGAGCGCGTCCGCGCGTGCGACGACCGGGCTCGACCGGGCGCACGGGTTCGCGCCCCACCAGGTCGTGCTCAAGCTCTCCGGCGGCGAGAGGGCGGGCACCTTCCGCCTCAAGCGAGGCGCCGACGTGAGAACAGTCGTCGCGGCGCTGCGCGAGGACCCGCGGGTCGAGTACGCGGCGCCCAACTTCATCGCCACCGCGTCGGCCAAGTCTTCCGTTGACGAACCTGAAGTACCCAACGACCCCGGCCCGATCACCGGCGCCCCCGGGCCGCCCGGCGGGTGGGTCTCGAAGCAGTGGAACTTCCTGCCCTGGCAGGGCGAACCGACCCCCCTCCTTCCGGTCTCCCCCGGCGGCATCGACGCGATCGGCGCCTGGGAGAACCTCGCCGCCGTGGGGCGTCCCGGCGCGCAGGGCGTCACCGTCGCCGTCCTCGACACCGGAATCGCCTACCGCACGCTGTCGCCGCACTTCCTGCGCAGCCCCGACTTCGCCACCGGCCAGTTCGTCAAGGGCTACGACTTCGTCGACGACGACGCCCTGCCGCTCGACGAGAACGGCCACGGCACCCACGTCGCCGGCACGATCGCCGAGAAGACCAACAACGGCATCGGCCTCACGGGGCTTGCCTTCCGCGCGAAGCTGATGCCGGTGCGCGTCCTCGACGAGCTCGGCCGGGGCCGGGCAGACGACATCGCCAAGGGCATCCGCTTCGCCGTCGCCCACGACGCCGATGTGATCAACATGAGCTTCAACTTCGGCTGCAGCAGGCAGGTGCCGGGTGTGGACGAGGCCCTGCGCCAGGCCTACCGGCGGGGGATCGTCGCCGTGGCGTCGGTCGGCAACGTCGGCTCGGAGGCCTGCGTCTCCCCACCCGCCACCGGGCCGCACGCGATCGGCGTGGGCGGCAGCACCGAGGGCGGCTGCATCGGCGGCTACTCGCTGGCCGGGAAGGGCGTTCGACGTGCTCGCCCCCGGCGGCGGCACGCCGGCGATCGGCTGTCCCTCCGTCCTGGCCGAGGCGATCTACCAGGTGACGCTGAAAGACCGCAGCACCACCGAGTTCAGCGAGCCGAGCAGCTACGTCGGCACCTCGATGGCCGCGGCCCACGTCTCGGGTGTCGCGGCGATGGTCCTCGCCGGCGGCGTCGTCGACCGCAAGGCGAAGAAGAAGGGCAAGGTCGTCGAAGCGGTGACGAAGCGCCTGCGGCAGACGGCCCGCGACCTCGGCCTCCCGGCGACGCGCCAGGGCGCCGGGCTGATCGACGCGGCAGCCGCCACCTCTGCCGGCCCCTGACGCCGTTCTGGCCAAGCAGGTCAAGGACACAGGAAGCGCCGCGTGCTCTGCACGCAAGCGACCGAGGACGCCGATATGCGCCGGTCAGTCGGCGTCAGGTGGTGCGGACGATCATCACGCTGCATGGGGAGTGATGGGAGACGTTGTTGGGGACGCTGCCGAGGAGGAAGCGGCGAGCCCCGGTCATGCCCTTGTTGCCGACCACGATCAGGTCGGCGTCGGTCTCTTCGGCGACATTGAGGATTGCCTCGGCCGGTTCTCCCTCCACGGGGTGCGTCTGCACCTCGACGCCCTCCTTGCGGGCCGCCGCGGCCGCCGCGTCGAGGACCAGGTTGACGTCCTCGCGCGGGCCGATCTCGTACTGGACGTCGGCCGGGGCGTCGAGCTTCTCCGCCTCGACTCGCCGTTTGGAGACCGGTTCGTAGGCGCTGACGACGCCGAGCTCGGCCCCCGACAGCTTCGCCAGGTCGATCGCCTGGCGCACGGCCTCGGCGGCGGTATCGGACCCGTCGGTTCCAACCACGATGCGAGTGAACACGCCGCCTCCTTGCTCGGTCGCTGAACGCGGCTGATACTAGTGGTCCATCCTGCAACTCCGCGCACCGATCTGGCGGCTGCAAACCTTCGCTCGCCTTTGTCCTCGGTCGGCCGAATAGTCACAACTATTCGGCCTCCCTGCGTCCGCGGCGTGCTCGGTTTTCGCTCGCCATATCGGCACGGGACTTACAGGATGGACCACTAGCGTCGCCCGTCGGCGCGAACGGGCAGCCCGCGGAAGCCGTCGCCGAGGATCTCGGTCGGGGTCGTGGCGAGGCGGTGGATCGCGATCGCCATCGACGCCAGCAGGCAGGCGATCAGCACCGCCATCCCGGCTTTCCAAGCGGTTGGCATTAGGCTGATCTCATCATGGAGCAGGTCGCCGACGGGGTCTGGCTGCTGCGCGGGGACTTCCGCAAGGCGATGAACATCTACTTCCTCGAGGACGGGGACGGCGTCGTGCAGTTCGACGCCGGGTCCAGGTCGATGACGAGGAAGGCCAAGGCGGCGGCCCAGCAGCTCGGGGGGCTGAAGCGCATCGTGCTGGGGCACGCACATGCCGACCACCGGGGCACGGCGCCCGCGATGGGCGTGCCGGTCCACTGCCATCCCGACGAAGTGCCCGACGCCGAAAGCGATGCCTCGATCGCCCCCTACATGAATCTCTCCGAGCTGCCGTGGGCGCCGGCGCGCTGGATCTACCCGACCCTCCTGCGGCGCTGGGACGGCGGCCCGGTGAAGATCGCCGGGACGGTCTCCGAGGGTGACGAGGTCGCCGGTTTCCGCGTCGTCCACTTCCCCGGGCACGCGCCGGGCCTGATCGGCCTCTGGCGCGAGAGCGACAGGCTGGCGATCGTCAGCGACGCCGTCTACCTGATCGACTCGGCGCGGCTGGGCCGGCCGCTGCCGCCGGGCGAGGCGAGCGTTCCCCACCCAGCCTGGGCCTGGGACCACGCAAAGGCGAAGGATTCGGTCCGCAAGCTGGCGGCGCTGGAACCGGCGACGGTCTGCGCCGGGCACGAGGAGCCGCTGCGGGGGGAGAACCTGCGCGAGACGCTGGAGCGGGCGGCGGAGAAGTATTGAGCCGAGGCGGCGGCCACTGGGGCCGCTGCCATAGTTTCCGCCCCTGATGATCGGGACCTACGCCTCGGCGGCGCTGATCTGCGCCGCCTCAATGCTGGTGGGACGAGCGATCCTCGACCTCGCGGGAGGAGGCGGATCGCGCAGCTGGCTGGCGCCGGCGGTCGGCTTCGGGGCCCTGATCGCGGTCACGGGCTTCCTCGCGCGGGCGCCGGGGCACGCGACCAGCGCCGCGCTGGGGGCGGTTGCGCTGGTCCTCGCGGCGGCCTTCGTGCTCTGGCGGCGCCCCGGGAACGCCGAGCGCGCCGAGGGACAGATCTGGCCGGGCCTTCTCCTCGCCGTCCTCGTCGCCCTGGTCCTCTCGATCCCCTTCGCCGTCAGCGGGCGCTGGGGACTGCTCGGGGTCGGCTTCAACAACGACCTCGGCCTGCACCTGGCCTGGGCCGAGTGGCTGCGCAGCGGCCTCGGCCCTACGCCGGAAGCGGGCTACCCGCTGGGGCCGCACGCGCTCGCCGACACGGTCGCCGCGCTGCCCGGGATCGGCCTCGGTCAGGCCTTCGTCGGCGAGATCCTGGCGATAGGGGTGCTGACCGCGCTGACCGCGCTGGTGGCCCTCGGCGACCTCGGGCCGGGACGGCGGATCGTCGCCGCGGCGCTGGTGGCGATCACCTACCTCGGCGCCTCCTACTACACCCAGGGGACCTTCAAGGAGACCGCCGAGGCGCTCTTCGTCCTCGCCTTCGCCGTCTACCTCCACGACCTCGCCCGCCGACGGGCCGCAAAGGAGACCATGTGTCTCCTTTGCGGCCCGTCGGCGGGGTTGGCGGGGTGGTGGTGGCTGGCGCCGCTGGCGCTGGCGGGGGGGGTCTTCTTCTCCTACAGCTTCGCCGGGCTCGCCTGGCCGGTGGCGATCGTCGTCTTCTGGGCGGCGACCGTGCCGGAGATCCGGGCGGCGCTGCGGCCGAGGGCGCTGGCGCGCACCCTGCTACGGCCGAAGCCGCTGCTGGCGATCGTCGTCCTGGGCGGCCTGGCGGTGACGCTGATGCTGGTTGGGCCCTTCGCCTTCGTCCACGGCTTCAACCGCGTCGCCGGCACCAACACCTACGGGCCGGTCTCGCCGCTCGAGGCGCTTGGAGTCTGGCCCACCTCCAACTACCGCCTCAACGCCGCGGGGGGCGCCCACCTGCCCAGCCTGGCCGGTGCGATCGGGGTGCTCGCGGTGGTCCTCGGCGCCGCCTGGTGGCTGCGGCGCCGCGAGCTCGCCGTCCCGGTCGCGCTCGCCGCCTGTGCGGTCCTCTACCTCGCCGCGCTCGCCACCAGCGGCGAGTACTCCCAGGCCAAGGCGCTGATGATCGCCGCCCCGGTGGCGATGCTAATCGCGATCCGCCCCCTCCTCATCGAGCTGGGCGGTCAACCCAGCCGCCGACGGGCCTCAAAGGAGACATATAGGCGTATTTCAGGCCCGTCGGCGGGAGTGGCGGTGCGGGTGGGGTGGGGGGTGCTGGCGGTGGCTTTTGTGGCGGGGGCGGTGTACTCGAGCCTGCTGGTGCTGCGGGACGCGCCGGTCGGGCCGGCGGGACACGGGGGCGAGCTGCAGGCGTTCATGCCGATCGTCCGCGGGGAGCCCGTCCTCTACGCGGGTCAGGACCGCTATGCCGCCTACGAGCTGATGGGGGCCGACACGCACGTGCCGCTGGTCGAGTTCCCCGACGCCGACGTCTCCGCCAACCCGGAGAAGCCCTTCGACACCGGCGACGCCTACAGCCCGATCGACTTCGACTCCTTCTCGCAGGCCACCCTCGCGCGCTTCCCCTACGCGATCACCGGGCGCGCCGCCTGGAACAGCGAAGCGCCGCGGGGCTTCAGGCGCGTCGCCGCGACACCCTCATACCTGCTCTGGAAGAGGGCGGGCCCGCTGCCGAGGGACCGCCACGTGCTGCTGGAGGGGACCGAGCCGGCCGCACACGCCGATTGCGCCGCGCCGGAGCTGCGCATACTCACCGCCAACCCGGGTCGGGCCTCGCTCTTCCCCGGCGCCGGGATCGGCGACAAGGGGCGCTGGAGCCCGGGGCCGGAGCTGGAGACGGGCGAGAGCGCGTCCCAAGCGCTGGACCTCCCGGCCGGGAGCTGGCTGCTCTCGCTCCAGTACTTCTCGCCCTTCGGCCTGACCCTCTCCGCCCCCGGCCTGCGGCAGCCGCTGGAGGCAGCGCAGGACGGCCAGCGGCCGACCACGATCAGCCTCGCCAGCAACGGCCAGTTCTGGCCGGCGGGGGAGGTCCACAGCGACGGCGGGCCGGTCCGGTTCACCGTGACCGCGGACGATCCAAGCACGCTCCAGCGACTGACGGGCTACTCGGGCAAAGCCATTCTCGGCGAGCTCGCCGCGGTCGAGGACGAACCGCGCCGGCTCGTGCCGCTCAACCAAGCTTGCAGCAGCTGGGTCGACTGGTACGAGGCAGAAGAAGCTCCCTAAGAGCCGATCCCGGTAGGGGTGGAGCGTCTTGTACTTTTTCGCGAGCGAGGCTCGAGCGCCAGCAGTTGCCGCTTCTCGAAAAAGTTAAGCGGAACCCCTACCGGGATCGGCTCTAAGCCGCGGCCTTAGCAGCCCGGCGCTCCGGCGTAACCCTCACCACGTCCCAGACCAGGCCAACTCGCTCGAGGCTGTCGATGACGAGCGCCGAGACGTCCACCTGCCAGCGGCCGAGGCCGTGGGTGGCGGAGGTCGGGAAGGCGTGGTGGTTGTTGTGCCAGGCCTCGCCGAAGGTCGGGATCGCGATCAGCGCGAGGTTGCGCGACTCGTCGCTCGTCTCGTAGTCCTGCTTGCCGAAAACGTGACAGAGCGAGTTGATGCTGTAGGTGAAGTGGTGCAAGACGAAGACGCGGACGAGGCCGCCCCAGAGCAGGCCGGTGAAGGCGGCGAAGAGGGTGCCGCCGATGACCCAGCCGAGCGCGAAGGGCAGCAACAGGCCGGCGATCGCCCAGAGCAGGAAGGTGCGGTCGACCCAGTTGATCACCGGGTCCTCGATCAGGTCGGGAGCGAAGCGTTCCTTGTTGCCGCGCTGGGTGTGGATGAAGAGCCAGCCCATGTGGGCGTGGAAGAGGCCGCGCATCGCGCCCGAGAAGCCGTGGCCGTGGTCGACGTGGGGGCTGTGCGGGTCCCCCTCCTCGTCGGAGAAGGCGTGGTGCTTGCGGTGGTCGGCGACCCAGGAGATCACCGGGCCCTCGATCGCCGCCGAGCCGAGGATCCCGAGCAGGCCGTGCAGCCACTTCGTCGTCTTGAAGCTGCGGTGGGTGAGGTGGCGGTGGAAGCCGACGGTTATCCCGATCCCGGTGAAGAAGTACATGCCTCCGAAGAGGAAGACGTCGCTCCAGTGCAGCGCCTCGCCCCAGACCTGCCAGCCGGCGATGCCGATCGCGAGGAACGGAATCAGCGTCACCAGGCCGGTGATGATGCGGTCGCGCGTCTCGTTGGCGACCGGCTGGATGTCGGATGGGAGAGGTCCCCTGCTTGCCATCGTCGCCACCGATCATATGCTTCGGGCATGCCGCTCTCCAGTACGGCACCGCTACGGCGCGAGATCGAGGCTCGCATTCCCGAGCGACCGTTCTCGGTGGAGTTCTGGGACGGGACCCGCCTGGCGGCGACGAACGGCGGCGGGCCGACCTTCTTCGTGCGCTCGCCCAAGGCCGCCGCGCACGCGCTGCGGGCACCCGGTCAGCTCGGCCTCGGCCGCGCCTACGTCAGCGGCGCGCTCGAGGTCGACGACATCGACTCGGTGATCGAGCTGCTCGACAGCTGGCAGCCGCCGCCGCTGGAGGGCGCCGACAAGGCGCGCCTGCTGCTCGCGGCGGTGCGAGCCGCCGGGCTGACCCTGCCGCCGCGCCGGCCGGCGGCGGAGCTGCGGCCGAGCGGGCACCGGCACAGCAAGGAGCGCGACGCCGAGGCGGTCCGCCACCACTACGACGTCTCCAACGAGTTCTTCTCGCTCTTCCTCGACGACTCGACCACCTACAGCTGCGCGATCTTCTCGCGCGGGGCGGAGACCCTGGAGGAGGCCCAGGAGGAGAAGCTCGAGACGGTCGCCCGCAAGCTGGCGCTGAGGGAGGGCGAGCGGGTGCTCGACGTCGGCTGCGGCTGGGGCAGCTTCCCGCTCTGGGCGGCGACCCGGCACGGGGCGAGCGTCCTCGGCATCACCCTCTCCCTTCCCCAGGCCGAGCGGGCGCGCCAGCGGGCCGAGGCGGCCGGCGTCGCCGACCGGGTCGAGATCCGGGTGATGGACTACCGCGACCTGGCCGGGGAGCGCTTCGACGCGATCTCCAGCATCGGCATGGTCGAGCACGTCGGCGAGGCGCAGATCGACGTCTACGCGCGCACCCTGGCGCGGCTGCTGGAGCCAGGTGGGCGGCTGCTCAACCACGGCATCGCCCGGTTGCGCCACACCGACCCCGAGTCCGGGCCGTTCTCCGAGCGCTACGTCTTCCCCGACGCCGAACCGCTGCCCCTCTCGCGGGTCCTGCTGGCGCTGGAGCGAGCTGGCTTCGTCACCCGCCACGTCGAGGAGTTCGGCGCCGACTACGCCGAGACCCTGCGCCACTGGGCGCGGCGGCTGGACGAGAACCTAGACGACGCGGTCCGCCTCGCCGGTCCCGAACGCGTCCGGGTTTGGCGCCTGTACCTGCGGATGGCACGACGGGGGTTCGAGACCGGCTTCCTCTCCATCTACCAAGCCCGCTGCACGCTGGCTTAAGAGACCATCCCGGCAGGGGTTCCACTTAACTTTTTCGGTGGATCGGGGTTGGGCTGGCGCCCAAACGCAGTTGACGAAAAAGTACAAGACGTTCCACCCCTGCCGGGATGGTCTCTATACCGGGAAGTGGTCTGAGACCTGGGTGATTGCCCAATCGGCGCCAGCTTGTTTGAGCTGATCGATTTTGTAGCTGCCCGTGGCCACGCCCACTACCTTGATCCCGGCGCCGTGGCCGGCTTTGACGTCGCGGGGGGTGTCGCCGACGGCGATGCTGGCTCCGTCGGCGAGGGTGCCGCCGGAGACGAGGGCGCCGCGTTGCAGGGCCGCTTTGGTGACCTCCGTGCGATCGGCGGAGTCGGAGCCGTAGCCGCCGAAGCTGAAGAAGCGGTTGAGGCGGGCACGGGCGAGCTTGATGTGGGCGGCGGCCTCGATGTTGCCGGTGACCAGGCCGAGCAGGATGCCGTCGTCGATCAGGCGGTCGAGAAGCTCCTCGATGCCGGGCATGACTCGATAGCCCTCGGACTCGGCGACGGTGTCCGGCAGGTGCTTGAGGTAGCAGCCGATCGCCTTCGAGCGCTCTTCCTGCGTGCCCTCGCGGCCGATCACCTCGCGGAAGACGATCGCGGCGATCTCCGGGTCGGTCATGCCGGCGTCGGTGTGCTCGGCGATGTCGGCCCCGACCCCGTGCAGCTGCTCGAATGCGCGCTGCCAGGCGGCACCACCCGCCCCGCCGGTGACGAGAAGCGTGCCGTCGATGTCGAAAAGCACGGCACGGATGAGAGCGTTACGAGCAGGCACGTCAGCGCTCCTCCGGAAGGAGCAGGACCGCCGCCACCAACTTCGTGCACCATCCGTCCCGAGGTTCGGCAAGGCTCACGGTCAGGAGCACATCGGAGTCGGCACGCAGGCCGAGATCGGCGAGGCCATGGGTGCCGATGCCAGCCGCCACCAGTCTCGGCGCCACCAGGTAGTCGGTCAGTGCCAGGTCGTAGCCCTGGTTATCGAGCTCGAAACGGCTCGCGGCCTAGGGCGACTCGCACCGGGCCACGGCTGCTCCAGGCGAAATTCCAGGCGCCGGGGCCGTACCAATGCCAGCGATGCCTCCACCCCCTGCATGGCCTCCTCCTCCGGCATCGCCGCGCCGCGATTGCCGAGAAGGACGGGTCCCTCGACGAGGTGGGGAACGAGGACTCGGCCCGCGTCGCCTCGATCGACCCTCCCGGTCAACTGCCAGCGCGTGACACCCACCTCAACGTTCTCGGGCTGCGAGGGATCGTCCAGGTTGTCGCCGTATTCGATTCGCACGATGTCGAGAGGTTCGATGTCGCGTCCATCGACCCGGTAATGACTGGAGGCAAGCTCTCTGTGGAGCCTGCGAGACACCGGCCTCAACCAGCCCCCGGTCCGCTCCGAGATTCCGGCCACGCACCGACCTCCCCACTTCTTTGAGCACGCGAGAACCAGCATCTCGTCCGTCGGCATGCGTGTCTACAGGTGCACCGCGGTCAGGGCGGGCCAGTGGATGGACAGGTACTCGACCACGAGCCTGCGATGGCAGTGCTCGGGGGTGGCCTCGCTGCAGAGCAGCACCGTCCGCGCCTCGAACTCCGCCGGGTCGAGCTCACTCTCGACCCGGCGATCGCGCATCAGCGCTAGGAAGCGCTCTTCGTATTCCGGCCAGGAAATGCTCTTCTGCTTCTTGTAGGCATCGAGGATCTCCTGGCTCGGTGCCAGCGACGGAGCGTGCTCGTAATCGGCGTCCACCAGCTCACGCAGGAAATAGGCCAGGTCGTCACGCTTGGCGAAGCCGGCCAGCTGAGACCTGTTGTTGAGCCGAACGTCGAGCAGCCGCTCGATCCGGTGCGCCTTCAGGCGGCTGAAGAAATCCTCGGCGGTTGTCTGCGTGAAACCGATTGTGAAGATCTCCACAGGCTCTCCTCGTCGTCGAAAAGCGACCCCTCCGAGAGGGCTATAGGCTCCGATTCCACTTCGCAGCGGCCGTCGCCCCGGATATGGCCGATCGTCAAACCCTCCTCCAGCAGAACCTTGGCGACAAGCAGGCGACGGTGGCAGGAGGTGGGGTCCTCCTCGCTGCACATGATCGCGACCCGGTGGAGCTCCGCCCCCCGGCGCAACCTCTCGATCCCGGCGCGGAACTCGGCGCTCTTCGCAACCTCTCCGTAGAGGACATGCCCAGTCGCGTCATAGAGCCCGGCAGACTCCGGGCGTCCACCCAGCTCCTTGCCGAGGAACAGGTACCGAGCGCCTGCCGCCTTGGCGATCTCCCCGATCCGCGATCGGTCGACCCACTCCACATAACGCGAATGGGGCCAGGACCGAACGTCCACCAGCACCTCGATGCCATGGTCGGACAGCAGCCGCTGAAAGCGATCTGCGGAGTGGTTCGAGTGACCGATGGTGAATAGCTGCATCGGGGCTCAGCCTACGGGGCTGCTGCCTGTTCGCCAACCGCCTGGCGAATGGTCGCACCGAAATCGGGGTCGGAGAGCACCGCACGCAACTGGCTACCACACTCCTCGGGGTTCCCACAGGAGATCACCCGAGCGCGCTCGTAACCCTCAAGCATTGCCTGGACCTCGGAGACATGCGAGTCCTCCCGGGTGATCCGCAAGCCGATTATCGGGCGGCGGTGGCTGTAAGCCAGGGTGAGCTCCACATCCGCGGTCTCACCAGGCTCGCCAAGCAACGCAATCACGCAGTCGGCGTGCTCAACGGCGTGGCGAATATCTCCGAAGAGGTGGCTCGGATCGCGATTACGGTCCGGATCCTCCGTCGGCCAGCCGACGACCGGCCATCCACCCGCCTCGCAAACCTCCATGATGCGCTCATGCACGGAATCCTCGGCCGAGCGGTCCGCTGCGGAGGAGATCAGATAGATCCAGGCGGCCCCGTCGACGACTGCCGCCTTGGCTGCTGGGTGCTCATCGATCATCCAACCCGGAGTTTAGGTTGACCGGCGGCCAGCACTTACTCACTCGCCACTCAGCATCTCCCGCTGGCTGAGCCAGTAGAGCAGGCCGAGGGCCGGTAGGACCAGGACCGCCGCGACGAGGAAGACGACGATCACGGCGGCGAGGGTGTCGGGTGGGGCGGCCGACTGGGTTACCTTCAGCGAGGTCGGCAGCAGGTAGGGGAACTGGGCGACGCCCCAGCCCCAGATCACGGCGACGACGGCGCCTGCCGCGAGCGGGCGCAGCCCGCGGCGGGCGCCGCGCAGGAGCAGGCCGATGACGCCGAGGCCGCAGAGCCCGGAGAGGATCACCAGCGGCAGCCCGTCGCCCGTGAGGCCGTCGTAAACGTAGCGCGCTTCGTCGTGCAGGGCGAAGATCCCGGCGAGCGCGAAGGCGCCTGCGACCAGCGCCGCGGCGAGGGCGCGGCGGGCGAAGTAGTCCTCGAGGTCGGCGGCCCCGGAGCGGCGGGCGTCGGCGACGAGGAAGACGGCGGCGACGTAGGCGCCGCTGGCGACGAAGAGCGCGCCGGTGAGCAGCGGCAGCGGCTGCAGCCAGGTGGAGAAGGCGTCGCCGTCGCCGGCGGCGGGGACGTTGCCGGCGGCGACGGCGCCGACGACCGTGCCCATGAAGAAGGGGGTGAGCACCGAGGAGATCGCGAAGGTGGCGCCCAGGGCACGCTGCGCCTCCAGCGAGCGGATCGACTCGCGGAAGGCGAAGCCGGCGCCGCGCAGGACGATGCCCACCGCGGCCAGCGCCAGCGGCACGTAGAGCGTCGACATGATCGCCCCGAAGGCCTCCGAGAAGGCGGTCCAGAGGACGACGAGGATGAAGATCAGCCAGACGTGGTTTGCCTCCCAGACCGGGGTCAGCGAGCGCTCGATCAGGGCCCGCGGCCGCCGTCCCTTCTCGGCGTCGCCGGCGATCAGGTCCCAGAACCCGGCGCCGAAATCGGCGCCGCCGAAGAGCGCGTAGAGCGTCGCCCCGGTCCAGAGGATCACCGCGGCGACATCGGCCCGCGTCACCCCCCCACCCCCCCGCCGACGGGCCGGAAACGTCCAAATATTGGACGTTTGAGTCCCGTCGGCGTCATGGCGTGAGCTCCGCCGGGGGGCCGTAGGGGGTTTCGCTGTCGTCGGCCTCCTCGTCCTGCTCGCGCCAGCGGCGGGAGAGGGTGCGGAGGACGAGGATCGCCGCCGTGCCGAGGCCCGCGTAGAGGAGGACGACGCCGCCGAAGGCGAACCAGATCCCCTCCGCCTCGGTCACCGCTTCTTCGGTGCGCATGAAGCCCTGCACGATCCAGGGCTGGCGCCCGACCTCGGTGACGATCCAGCCGGCCCAGACGGCGAGGACCGCGGCCGCGCCTGAGATCGCCACCGCGCGCAGGAACCAGGGCGTGCCCGGGATGTCGCGCCGTCGCCACCAGGCGAACGCCAGCCAGCCGGCCAGCGCGAGCAGCCCGAAGCCGATCCCGACCATCGCGTCGAATGAGAGGTGCAGCAGCGTGTTGGCCGGGGGCCGGTCGTTGACGGGGACGTCGTCGAGGCCGGTGACAACGGTGTCGGTGCTGAAGCCGACCAGCCAGGAGTCGAGGCCCGGGATGCCGATCGCGCCCTTGACCCCGTCGTCGGTGCAGATGCCGCCCAGGTACTCGGTCTGGTCGGGGCCGGTCTCCTGGACGCACTCGAAGGCGGCGAACTTGGCCGGCTGGTGGTCGGCGACTTCGCGCGCCGCCAGGTCCCCCCAGAAGATCTGCAGCGGGGTGGCGATGCAGGCGATCGCCAGCGGGATCAGCAGGCCGAGGCGGTGCAGGCGGTCGCGGCGCCCGCGCAGCATCCCGACCGCGTAGACGGAGGCGAAGAGGAAGCCGGCGACCATGTAGGCGGCGAGGATCATGTGCGGGACCTCGTAGGTCCAGGCGGGGCTGAAGAGCACCTCGAGCGGATCGGTCCCGACCACCTTGCCGGCGGCGTCGAGGGTGAACCCTTGCGGGGTGTTCATCCAGGCGTTGGCGGTGACCACGGAGAAGGCGCCGCCGATGCCGGCGACCAGCATCGGCACGCCCGACCAGAAGTGCGCCCAGCCGCTCAGCCGCTTCCAGCCGTAGATGTAGATCGCGAGGAAGATCGCCTCGGTGAAGAAGAAGATGCCCTCGACCGCGAAGGCGATCCCGAAGGCGTCGCCGAAGCGTTCCATGAAACGCGGCCAGAGCAGCCCGAACTCGAAGGTGAGGACGGTGCCGGTGACGGCGCCGGTGGCGAAGGTGACCGCGGCCGCCTTCGACCAGCGGCGGGCGAGCCGCATCGCGTCGGGGTCGTCCCGTCGCAGCCCGATCCAGTTGGCGGTGAGGACGATCGCCGGGAAGGCGACGCCGATGCAGGCGAGGACGATGTGGAAGCCGAGCGTGAAGGCCATCAGCTCGCGCGCGGCGAGCAGGTTCGACTCCGTCGCCGCGATCGGGAGGGAGTCGAGCAGCGGCATCGACTACTCCTCCGCCCTCGCCTGGCGGTAACGGCGGATCAGGGCGTTGGTCGAGCTGTCGTGTCCGAGCTGCGGCTCCTCGTCGGCCTCGAGCTCGGGGATGATCGCCACCGCGAGCGCCTTGCCCAGCTCGACCCCCCACTGGTCGAAGGAGTCGATCCCCCACACCGTTCCCTGGGTGAAGGCGCTGTGCTCGTAGAGGGCGATGAGGGTGCCCAGGGTGTGCGGGTCGAGGCGCTCGGCGAGGATCGTGTTGGAGGGGCGGTTGCCCTCCATCACGCGGTGGGGAACGACGGGCTCGGGGGTGCCCTCGGCGCGGACCTGCTCGGGCGTCTTGCCGAAGGCGAGCGCCTCGCTCTGGGCGAAGACGTTGGACATCAGCAGGTCGTGGTGGTTGCCGAGCGGGTTGTTCGAGCGCATGAAGCCGATGAAGTCGCAGGGGATCGTCCGCGTGCCCTGGTGGATCAGCTGGTAGAAGGAGTGCTGGCCGTTGGTCCCCGGCTCGCCCCAGAAGATCGCCCCGGTGTCGTAGTCGACCCGGGTGCCGTCCACTGCCACGTGCTTGCCGTTCGACTCCATCGTCAGTTGCTGGAGATAGGCCGGAAAACGGTGCAGATACTGGTCGTAGGGTAGGACGGCGCACGTTTCGGTGCCGAAGAAGTTGCCGTACCAGACCGAGAGCAGGCCCATCAGCGCGGGCAGGTTCGCGGCCAGGGGGGCCTCGCGGAAGTGCTCGTCCATCGCGTGGAAGCCGGCCAGCATCTCGGCGAAGCGGGCGGGGCCGATCGCCAGCATGGTCGAGAGGCCGATCGCCGAGTCCATCGAGTAGCGGCCCCCCACCCACTCCCAGAAGCCGAACATGTTCTCCGTGTCGATGCCGAACTTCGCGACCTCCTCTGGGTTGGTCGAGACGGCGACGAAATGCCTGGCGACTGCGGCCTCGTCTCCCCCGAGCCCGGCCAGCGACCACTCGCGCGCGGTCCGCGCGTTGGTCATCGTCTCCAGCGTGGTGAAGGTCTTGGAGGAGATGACGAAGAGCGTCTCCTCCGGGTCGAGGTCGCGGGTGGACTCGGCGAAGTCGGTGCCGTTGACGTTGGAGACGAAGCGGAGGGTCAGCTCGCGGCGCGCGTAGTGGCGCAGCGCCTCGTAGGCCATCGTCGGGCCGAGGTCCGAGCCGCCGATGCCGACGTTGACGACGTTGCGGATCGGCTTGCCGGTGTGCCCCTTCCACTCGCCCGAGCGGACCCGCTCGGCGAAGGCGCCCATGCGGTCGAGCACCTCGTGCACCTGCTTGACCACGTCGACGCCGTCGACGATCAGCGAGCGCTCGCGCGGCATGCGCAGCGCCACGTGCAAGACGGCGCGGTCCTCGGAGACGTTGATGCGCTCGCCGGCGAACATCGCTTCGCGGCGCTCCTCCACCCCGCGCTCTGCGGCGAGCCGGCCGAGCAGCATCACCGTCTCGTCGACGATCCGGTTCTTGGAGAAGTCGAGGTGCAGACCGGCGCCGTCGGCGACCAGCCGCTCGCCGCGGGTGGGATCGGACGCGAAGAGGTCGCGCAGGTGCACGTCCTTCAGCGTCGCGTAGTGCTCCTCGAGCGCCCGCCAGGCCGGCGCCTGCCGCAACTCGCTCATAACCCCTCCTTCCGGTGCGCTTTATGTCGTCTATGACGACATAAAGCGCACCGGAGCGGGTTGGGCGGGCAGGTCACCCGGCGAGCGCCCCGCGCTTGGACTCGATCGAGCCCATCAGGTCGGTCCAGGACTTGACGAAGGCGGCCTTGCCCTCCTCCTGGAGGCGCGCCGCGAGGGCGTCGACGCCGATCCCGGCGCTCTCGAAGCGGGCCAGGACCTCCTCGCAGTCGCCTCCGTCGGCCGGGACGAGCTCGCCCACCTCGCCGTGGTCGGCGAAGGCGTGCAGGGTGGGCTCCGGCATCGTGTTGACGGTGAAGGGCGAGGCGAAACCCTCGATGTAGAGGACGTCGGAGGCGTCGGGGTCCTTGGTCCCGGTGCTGGCCCAGAGCAGCCGCTGCGGGCGGGCGCCCTCGTTCATCAGCCGCTGCACGCGCCGGGACTCGAGCAGCTCGCGGTAGGCGCGGTAGGCGCGGAAGCCGACCGCGAGGCCGAGCCGGTTGCGCAGCTCCTCCGGCGCCTCGCCGGCGACGGCGACGTCCCAGCGACTCATGAAGATCGAGGCGACCGAGGCGACGCAGGGGTTCAGCCCGGCCTCGATCCGCCGTTCGATCCCGCGCATGTAGGCGTCGGCGGCGGCCAGGTACTGGCCGGCCGAGAAGAGCAGGGTGACGTTGACCGGGATGCCGGCGAAGATCGTCTCCTCGATCGCGGGCAGGCCGGCCGGCGTGCCGGGGATCTTGATGAAGAGGTTCTCGCGGCCGGCCTCGCCGTGCAGCTTCGCCGCCTGCTCGATCGTCGCCGCGGTCTCGTCGGCGAGCTCCGGGGAGACCTCCAGCGAGCAGAAGCCGTCGACCCGGTCGGTGCGCTCGTGGACGGCGGCGAAGAGGCCGGTGGCGCGGCGCAGGTCGGCGATCGCCAGCTCGAAGAAGACCTCTTCGGCGCTGTCGAGGCCGGGGCTGACCGCGGCGATCTGCTCGTCGTAGGCGTCGCCGCCGGAGATCGCCTTGTCGAAGATCGTCGGGTTGGAGGTGAGACCGGTGACCGAGAGCTCCTCGATGTAGCCGGCGAGCGTGCCGTCGTCGAGCATCGTGCGGGTGATGTTGTCGAGCCAGAGGCTCTGGCCCTCGGCGTTCAACTTTGCGGTCGGCTTCATCAGAGCAGCTCCTTTGCGGCCTCGGCCACCCGGTCTCCGGTGAAGCCGAACTTGGTTTGGACGTCTTTCAGCGGCGCCGAGGTGCCGAAGGTGTGCATCCCGATCTTCGCGCCGCCAGGCCCAACGTAGCGATCCCAGCCCAGCGTCGAGGCCTCCTCGAGCGAGACGCGGGCGGTGACGCTCGGCGGCAGGATCTCGTCGCGGTAGGCCTGGCTCTGGCGGTCGAAGAGCTCCCAGCAGGGCAGGCTGACCACACGCGCGCGAACGCTCTCACCCTTCAGCTCCTCGTGTGCCGCAAGGGCCAGGGCGACCTCGCTGCCGGTGGCGATCAGGATCACCTCGGGGTCGCCCCCCTCAGCGTCGGCCAGCACGTAGCCGCCGCGGCGCAGGCCCTCGGCCGGGGCGTACCGCGAGCGGTCGAGCACCGGCACGCTCTGGCGGGTGAGGACGAGGGCGACCGGCTGGTGGGTGCGGTCGAGTGCTACGCGCCAGGCCTCGGCGACCTCGTTGGCGTCGGCGGGGCGGATCACGTCCAGGCCCGGTATCGCCCGCAGCGAGGCGAGCTGCTCGACCGGCTGGTGGGTGGGGCCGTCCTCGCCGAGGCCGATCGAGTCGTGGGTGAAGACGTGGATCACCGGCAGCTCCATCAGCGCCGAGAGGCGGATCGCCGGCCGCGCGTAGTCGGAGAAGGTCAGGTAGGTCGACCAGAGCGGGCGCAGCTTGGAGAGCGAGAGCCCGTTGGAGATCGCCGCCGCCTCGTGCTCGCGGATGCCGTAGTGGAGCTGGCGGCCGTCGTAGGCGCCGGGCTCGAGGTCGTGGGCGCCGTCGAAGGTGAGCCGGACCGAGGTCGAGTCGGTGAGGTCGGCTGAGCCTCCGAGCAGCCAGGGCAGGCGCTCGCCGATCGCGTTCTCGACCTGCTGGGAGGCCTTGCGGGTGGCGATCCCCTTCTCGTCGGCGTCGAAGCCGGGGATCGCGGCGTCCCAGCCGACGGGGAGCTCGCGGCGCTGCTGGGCCTCGATCTCGGCGGCGAGCTCGGGGGACTCCCCGGCGAAGGCATCGAGCTTCCCTTCCCACTCGTGGCGCAGCTCGGCGCCCCGCCGGCCCACCCCGGCGGCGAAGTGCTCGCGCACCCCGTCGGGGACGAGGAACCGGGCGTCCTCGGGCCAGCCGTAGGCGCGCTTGGTCTCGCGCACCTCCTCCTCGCCCAAGGGCTCGCCGTGAGCGGCGGGGGTGTCGACCTTGTGGGGCGAGCCGTAGCCGATGTGGCTGTCGACAACGATCAGCGTCGGCCGCGCCTTCTCCTCCCGGAACTCCTCGAAGGCGGTGGCGATCAGGCCGGTGTCGTTGGCGTCGCCGACCCGGGCGACGTTCCAGCCGTAGCCCATGAAGCGGGCGGCGACGTCGTCCTCGTAGGCGATCCGGGTGTGGCCGTCGATCGTGATGTGGTTGTTGTCGTAGACCCAGCAGAGGTTGTCGAGCTTGAGGTGGCCGGCGATCGAAGCGGCTTCGCCCGAGACTCCCTCCATCAGGCAGCCGTCGCCGGCGATCGCGTAGACGTCGAAGTCGAAGAGCCCGGCGCCGTAGCGGGCGGCCTGCCACTTGGAGGCGATCGCCATCCCGACCGAGGTGGCGACGCCCTGGCCGAGCGGGCCGGTGGTCGTCTCGACGCCGGAGGTCCAGCGGTACTCGGGGTGGCCGGGCGCGCGCGAGCCGAGCTGGCGGAAGCTCTCGATGTCCTTCAGCGAGACGGCCGGGTCGCCGACGACCTCGTAATCGGGGTCGACCGCCCGCACGCCGGCGAGGTGAAGCAGCGAGTAGAGCAGCATCGAGGCGTGGCCGGCCGAGAGCACGAAGCGGTCGCGGCCGGGCCAGATCGGGTCGGCCGGGTCGAAGCGCAGGAAGCGCTGCCAGAGCGTGTAGGCGACCGGCGCCAGCGCCATCGGCGTGCCGGGGTGCCCAGAGTTGGCCTTCTGGATTGCGTCGATCGAGAGTGTGCGGATCGTGTTGATCGCGAGTTGGTCGATGTCCCGGTCCATCCGTTCTCGATCCTATTGGGGCCTATCCCGGCAGGGGTTCCACTTAACTTTTTTGGTCGTCGGCTGGAGCCTGTCGAGGGCGGGGTCGGCAAAAAAGTACAAGACGTTCCACCCCTGCCGGGATAGGCTCAGGGTTCGATGCGGGTGACGGTGCCGTCGGCGTTGCTTGCGATCCACACCGCGCTTGAGCCGACAGCTACGGCAGCGGGATTTGGCGGAACCCCGATCGGGTCGCCGACCGTCTCGCCGGAATGGATGTCGATCCGCGTGACGGAGTCTTCAGCCGAGCTCGCGACCCAGACGGTGGTGGTGCCGGCACCGATGCCGCCGGGGCGGGCGCCGACCGGGACAGGGTCGCCGAGGATCGCGCGAATCGACGGGTCCACCCGGGTCACCGTTCCGGAGCGGCTGTTGGCGACCCAGACGAGACCACCTCCGGTGGTGATGCCAGCGGGCCCGCGGCCGACGCGAATCGGCGCGCCTGCCAGAGCGCTGGCAAGGTCGATGCGGCGAACGGTACCGGCGGTGGCGTTGCTGGCCCAGACGGCGCCCGCGCCCGCCGCCAGGCGCAGCGGCGCAGCGTGGGGCGCGATCCCACGCTCGACGCGGCGGTTCGTCGCCGCGTCTATCGCGCTGACCCCGGCGCCGTCCTCGTCGGCGACCCAGAGGCGGCCGGCGGCGAAGGCCACCGCGCCGGGGTGACCGCCAACGGAGATTCGGGCGATGAGCCGGCCGTCGGAGTCGGCGCGCAGCACATCGCCGGTGCGCGGGTTCGAGACCCAGACCGAGCCCGCTCCGATCGCGACCCCCGACACCCCCCTGCCCAGCCGCGTCCTCGACTTCACCTCGCGGGTCTCCGAGTCGATGGCGGAGAGCGTGCCGTCCCGCGCGCTCGTCACCCAGACCGTCTTCGGGCCGACCGCGAGGCGCAGCGGCGGGCTGGCGACCGCGATCGGGTCGGAGACGGAGACGTCGTCGCCGCCGAGCTGGGTGACGGCGAGGGCGGTGACGCCGGCCGCGAGCGCGACCCCTGCTCCCAGCCACTGCTTGGCGCGACGGGTAAGCCGCTGCTGGCTACGGCCTGCACCACCGATGCGCCGGGTCAGGGGCTCGCGCTCGGCGGAGAGCACCCGCGTCGCCGCCGGCGTCGCGCCCTCGCACTCGCGCGCAGCCTCGATCATCGCCGCGGCGCTCGGGTAGCGATCGGTCGGGTCCTTGGCAACCGCCCGCTCGATCACCTCGTCCATGCCCTGCGGCAGCTCCGGCTCGGTGTCGGCATCCTTGCGCGCGAAGGGCGCGACCCCGGTCAGCGCCTCGAAGAGGACGCAGCCAAGCGAGTAGACGTCGGCTGCCGGGCCCACCTTCTCGCCGCGCCACTGCTCGGGCGCCATGTACTCGACGGTGCCGACGATCGAGGCGCTGCTGCCGGCCTCGGTCCCCTCGATCGCCTTGGCGAGGCCAAAGTCCGAGAGGTAGGCGCGGTCGCCCTCGACCAGGATGTTGTGCGGCTTGACGTCGCGGTGGACGATGCCGGCGGCGTGGGCGGCGTCGAGGGCGTCGGCGACCTGGCCCAGCAGGGTGATCGCCCGGGCCGGCTCCAACGGACCCTCGCGCCGGATCAGCTTGCGCAGGTCGCCGCCCTCGACCAGGCGCATGGCGACGATCAGCTCACCGTCCTCCTCGCGGGCGTCATAGACGGGCACGACGCCGGGATGGTCGAGACTGGCGGCAAGGCGGGACTCGCGCAGGAACCGCTCCCGGAAGCCGGCCTGATCGGCTAGCTCGTGGGCGATCACCTTGAGCGCGACCGGCCGCTCCAGCGCGACCTGCGTCGCCCGGTAGACGACGCCCATGCCACCACGCGCGATCAGCGAGTCGATCCGGTAGCCGGCAAGGGTCGAGCCGATCGAAGGTTCCCCCACGCCGGCGGTTATACCGTCGCGCAACGACGAAGGGCCCCCTCCCGCAGGAGAGGGCCCTTCGCGCTGGAGCCGGGGGGAGTCCGTTGCAGAGCCCCCCGGAACCCGGATGGGCTCAGCGCCTCACCGGCTGCCAGGCCATGACGGGACCGATCGTCGACCCTTCGTCATCGAAGGAGTAGCTCTCGGCGAGATCGGTACCGCGCCCGCTGGCGACGTCGATCGCCGAGAGGGACTGCACGCCGTCACCGGCGATGAAGGCGGCGACGCGACGGCCGTCCGAGGAGAAGACGGCATTGGTCTTGGAGCCGTCGGCGACCTCGCTGAGCTTGCGCGCCCGGCCGCGGCCGATCCGCTTCACCCAGAGGCCCTGGTCACGGCGGAAGAGGACCGTCCTGCCGTTCGGCGAGACGTCTTCGACGAAGGCCGAGCCGGCGCCGCGGACGAGCGGCCGCAGCTTGGTCGTATCGAGGCGCACCGTGTAGACGTCGGCGTAGGCGGCGGGCCCGGGCTCGCTCTCACCGCGGCTGAAGACGATGCCGCCCTTGAAGAAGCGGGGCGAGAACTCGTCGTAGCGGTAGGTGAGGCCGATCCGCCTCAGGCCGGCGCCGGACGGGCGCACGGTGTAGACGTCGTCGTTGTAGCCGCTGTCGTGGCGCGGCATGCTGCGCACGAAGGCGATCAGCTTGCCGTCGGGCGAGAACGTCGCTTCGTGCAGGTCTTCGACGAAGTCGACGAGCACGTGGAGGCCCTCGCCGCTGAGCTGCACCGTGTAGAGGTCGCGCGGCCGCTCCGTGCCGGCAGCGCGGCGCTCGAAGAGCACGTAGCCGCCGTTGGGGGCGAACTGGGGCCGAGCGTCGACCTCGGGGCCGGAGGTGAGCGGATGCTGGCCGGTGCCGTCGGCGCGCATCGCCCAGACGTCGCCGTCGCGGACGAAGGCGATCCAGCGCCCGTCAGCGGAGAAATCGGGTTGGCTGTCGGTCGAGTTTTCGGTCAGCTGGTTGATATGCCCGTTGCGGGCGGCGTAGAGCCCTCCCTCGGCGGCGGCGCCTTCGGAGCCGGCGATCGCTTGCGAGAAGACGACGGCTCCAGACGGGCCGGCGGCCGCGGCGCTTCCGACCGGAAGCAACGCGAGCGCGAGGACGGTGAGCAGGAACTTGATCGAGCGGTTGAGCATCGGACTCCCCTTTTCAGGTGGATTGCATTTGCACCACGGATGCTCGGGGCCGGAGCCGTGCGCGAAAACGACGCGCGCGACGCGGACCGGGCCGCATCTGGCTCGGTGCAGGTCATGCCACGAGGGTGGGGCACCCCTCGCCCGTCCAATCGTCGCGCTAATTAGCGCGACGATTTGAGTATCCGCCCGTCCGAGGGGTGCCCCACCCTCGTGGCTCGGAGCGGCTCGGTTAAGCGCGATCCAGACCGAGCTCGATTATGCGAGCAGCGATGAGGCGTGGTCGCTCACGACCCGCGTCACCAGAAATCTCGAGCTTGGCGGCGAGGGCGTCGAGGCGGCGCTGGGCGGTGCGCTCGCTTACGTGGAGCTCGGCTGCGATCTCGGCGCGGGTGGCGGGACGACCGGCGAATGCTCCCTCGCTGCGGTAGGGGGCGACCAGGGCCCGCGCGGCCGCCCGCTCCTCCTCGTTCAGCGGGACCGAGGGGGCGGCGGCTGCCACGGTTCCCCCGGCGCGGCCAGGGACCGGGTCGGAGACTTGGAGACGCTGGCCGCCGATCGTCAGCGTGTCGCCGTCGCGCAGCCGCCGCGGCCGGTCGAGCGGCTCGCCGTTGAGGGCCGTGCCGTTGCGGCTGTCGAGGTCGGTTGCCATCAGGGTGCCGCCGCGGTTCTCGATCTCGAGGTGGTTCCAGGAGACCGCCTCGTCGTCGATCTGGACGTCGGCCTCGGGGTCGCGGCCGATCGCAGTGCGGCCGGGCGGCACCGCCACCGACCGAGGCGCCCCGTCCTTTCCCGTCAGCCAGATGCGCGCATCCATCGCCGCGAGCATAGATCGATCGAGGTGCAACGCGTTACGGCTCTCTGGGGACCAGAAAACGTTTCACCGGTTGGGGGCCGGGAGTTTCACCCGGTCGGGGGGCCGGGATAGAGTGCGGCGCCGTGTCTGCGGACGACGAGAAGCGGGTCGCGGCGGAGGCCGCGGCGGAGCTGGTCGAGGACGGGATGACCGTTGGGCTGGGGACGGGATCGACCGTCGCTTACCTGCTGCCGGCGATCGCCGCCCGCGGGCTGAGCGGGATCCGCTGCGTGGCGACCTCGGTGGCGACCGAGGAGCAGGCGCGCTCGCTCGGCATCCCGGTCGAGGAGTTCAGCACGCTGGAGCGGCTCGACATCGCGATCGACGGCACCGACCAGGTGACCCCCGACGGCTGGCTGATCAAGGGCGGCGGGGGGGCCCACCTGCGCGAGAAGATCGTCGCCGCGGCGGCCGAGCGCTTCGTCGTCATCGCCGATTCGAGCAAGCCGGTCGATGTGCTCTCGGCTCCGGTGCCGCTCGAGATATACGAATTTGGCTTGCTCGCGACGCTGGCACGACTGGGAGACGAGGTCGAGCTGCGCGAAGAAACGGGACTAAGCCCGGACGAAGGCTTCATCGCCGACTACCGGGGCGAGATCGGCGACCCGGCGGCGCTCGCCGCCCGCCTCGAGGCCGACCCCGGCGTCGCCGCCCACGGCCTCTTTCCGCCGGATATGGTGAGCGAGCTGCTGGTGGGGGCCGGAGGCGCGGTACGCCGTTCGACGTTTAGCTGACTCTCGAGGAGACCCACATGACCGACTTCACCGGACTGGCCATCGCCGGCCGCATCGCCACCCCGAGCGACCCCGACTGGGACGAGGCGCGCCTCGCCTGGAACCTGATCGCCGACCAGCGGCCGGAGGCCGTCGCGTTCGTCGAGGGCGCTGAGGACATCGCCAAGACGGTTCGCTTCGCCGCCGAGAACGACCTGCGGGTCGCCGGCCAGGGCACCGGGCACGGCGCCACCGCCCTGGCCGCGTCCGGGGCGCTCGAGCGGACGATCCTGGTCAAGACCGAGCGCATGCGCGGGATCGAGGTCGACGCCGGGGCACAGACCGCGAGAGTCGAGGCGGGCGTGCTCTCGGTGGAGCTGGGCCAGGCCGCGAACGCCCACGGCCTCTGCTTCCTGCCCGGCTCCTCGCCCGACGTGGGCGTGACCGGGTACACGCTGGGCGGCGGCCTCAGCTGGTTCGCCCGCCGCCACGGGTTCGCCTGCAACCACGTGCGGGCGATCGAGCTGGTCACCGCCGCGGGCGAGGCGCGCACCGTCGACGCGGCGAACGACCCCGACCTGTTCTGGGCGCTGCGCGGCGGCGGGGGCGGCTACGCGATCGTCACCGCGCTGGTCCTCGACCTGCTGCCCTACGCCGAGGCCTACGGCGGCGCCCTGCTCTTCCCGGCCGAGCTGGGCGCCGCGGCGGTGCGCGCCTATCGCGACTGGGCGGCGACGGCGCCCGAGGAGGCCACCACCTGCATCCGCTTCCTCACCCCACCGCCGATCCCCGACGTGCCCGAGCCGCTGCGCGGCACGCCGCTGCTGACGATCGACGGCGCCTTCGCCGGCGGTGAGGCCGAGGGCGAGGCGCTGTTCGCGCCGCTTCGCGCACTGGGCGAGCCGATCATGGACAGCTTCGCCCAGATGCCGACCCCCGGCCTCAGTCACATCCACATGGACCCCGAGAAACCGGTGCCGGGGATCGGCGACGGGATGCTGATCGGCGAGCTGACCGACGAGGCGATCGACGCCTGGGTCGCGGCGAACGGGCCCGGCTCGGGCTCGCCGCTGCTGCTCAGCGAGCTGCGCCACCTCGGCGGCGCCGCCGGGCGGCCGGCGGACAACGCGGGCGCCCTCTCCCACCTCGACGCGGGCTTCGGCATGTACAGCGTCGGGATGCCGATGACGCCGGAGCTGGGCGAGGCGATCCCCCGCCACCTCGGCGCGCTGGAAGAGGCGATGCGCCCCTGGACCGCCGGCGTGTACTTCAACTTCGCCGAACGGCCCGCCGACCTCGACGCGATCCTGCCGCCCGAGGTCTGCGCCCGGCTGGCCGAGGTCAAGCGCGCCCACGACCCTGACGACAGGATCGTCGCCAACCACGGGGTGAGCCTGGCGGGAGCCTAGGATAGTGGTATCTTTTCACCACTATGGCGTTTATCGTTCCGACACGGGCCGGCAGATATGAGATACGGGAGTCGCACAGCACGCACAAGGGGCCGCGCAGCCAGACTCTGGCCTCCTTCCGCGAGCTGACCGACGAGGTAATCGAGAAGGCCCGCGAGAAGGCGGCCAGGCCGCCCAGCGCCGAGGAGCTCCGGCGCACGGCACGGCGCGCTGGAGCTCCGGTTGCCCGCCCCCCGGCCGAGCAAGCCGCCCGCGAGCTGATCGCCGAACTCGCGAGAGGGCAGAAACTCGACCCAACCCTGCGGCAGATCCTGGTCGAACTGCTCCAGAGGGGATATCGAGAGGACGGCGATCCATCGCCCACAAACGAGGCCGCGCGCTCGGTCGCGATGTGGATGTCGGCGACGCCGGAGGAGCGGGGACGGACGCTCGTCGACCTTCTCCTCCTCGCCGATGCGCTTCCATCGGGGAGAAGGAGGGGCAAGCCTCTCCGCTTTCCCCGGCTCGATTCTGGAGACCCTTCGTGAGCGCGCCCCCTGGCAGGCCCAGGCCCGACGACCAACCCAGCCTTCCGGAGAAGGTGATCGTCATCCACGAAGCATTTGGCGATGCCAAGGTCCCCTATGCGCTTGGCGGCGCGCTCGCTCTCGCCTACTACGCCGAGCCGCGAGCGACGATCGACATCGACGTCAACGTCTTCCTTCCGACAGAGCGCTGGCGCGACGCGGTCGACGTTCTCGACGAGTTAGGGGTCGATCGCGGCGAGCTCGATCCGGCGGCCGTCGAACGCGACGGACAATGCCGGCTGTGGTGGGGCGACAACCCGGTCAACCTCTTCTTCGCCTACGACCCGATCCACGACGAGATGCGCAAGCAAGCCCGCCGGGTCCCGTTTGCCGGCATCACCGTGCCGATCCTCGGACCCGAGCACCTGGCCGTCTGCAAGGCGATGTTCGACCGGCGAAAGGACTGGCTCGACATCGAACAGATGCTGATCGCGACCGACGACCTGGATGTCTCAGAAGTCGAAGGCTGGCTGACCCGGATGGTCGGTGCCGAGGATGCCCGCTTGCAGCGCTTGCAAGAGCTCAAAGAGACCGCACCGGAAGAGAGCTAACCAGCTGCGGCCTCGTCGGCGACCACGGTCATCTTGGCGTTCTGGACCCGGCCGGCGGGGATTAACGGGTCGCCGGTGAGGAGCCTGGCGAGGACGTCGCGCTTGTCGGGGCCGGTGACGAGCCAGACGATCTGGCGGGCCTCGGCCAGGGCCGGGTAGGTGAGCGTCATCCGGCGGTGATCCTGGTAGGCCGTCTCGGTGAGGGCGACGCGGCGGTAGGTCACGTCGAGCACCGGGTCGCCGGGGATGAGCGAGGCGGTGTGGCCGTCGGGGCCGAGGCCGAGGTGGACGCAGTCCAGCGGCGCCGGCAGCGCCTCTTCGTAATCGCGAGCGGCCGCTTCGAGGTCGCGTTGGGTCACCGGCATCGGCCGCAGCGCCACCTGGTGGTCCATCGAGAGGCCGAGGACCATGTGGGTGAGGTTGCGGTCCTCGCTGCCCGGCGAGGCGATCCGCTCGTCGACCTGGAACAGCTCGGTCTTCGCCCACGGCATCGACTCGTCCTCGCTCAGCATCGCCAGCATCGCCCAGGGGCTGCGGCCGCCGCTCATCGCCAGCGAGAAGGCGTCGCGCTCGGCGACCGCCGCCGCGCCGGCCTCGGCGATCGTCTCGGCGGCACGGCGCGCCGCCGCCTTCTCGTCGGCGACGACCTCGATGTCGATGGGCACCTGGTCGCCCCCGCCTAGGACGGTTTCTCGTCGTGGCCGCCGAACTGCTTGCGCATCGCCGAGAGCACCTTGTCGGCGAAGTCGTCGAGGCCGCGCGAGGAGAAGCGCTCGTACAGCGCCGTGGTGAGGACCGGCGCCGGAACCCCCTCGTCGATCGCCGCGATCGAGGTCCAGCGGCCCTCGCCGGAGTCTGAGACCCGGCCTGCGAAACCGGAGAGGTCGGGCGATTCCTGCATCGAGGCGGCGGTCAGGTCGAGCAGCCAGGAGCCGATAACGCTGCCCCGCCGCCAGACCTCGGCCACCTCTGGCAGGTCGAGGTCGTACTGGTAGTACTCGGGCTGCTCCATCGGCGCCGTCTCGGCGTCGGCCTCGCGCCGGACCTTGCCCGCATCGGCGTTCTCGAGGATGTTGAGGCCCTCGGCGTAGGCGGCCATCACGCCGTACTCGATCCCGTTGTGGACCATCTTCACGAAGTGCCCGGCGCCGCCCGGGCCGCAGTGCAAGTAGCCGTTCTCGGAGGCGGACGGATCCCCGGAGCGGCCCGGCGTGCGCTCGGCCGACCCGACCCCCGGCGCCAACGAGGCGAAAACCGGGTCGAGGCGCTGCACCGCCTCGTCGGGGCCGCCGATCATCAGGCAGTAGCCGCGGTCGAGGCCGAAGACGCCGCCGCTGGTGCCGCAGTCGACGAAGTCGATCTCCTGCTCGCGCAGCTTCGCCGCGCGGCGGATGTCATCGCGGTAGTAGGAGTTGCCACCGTCGACGATCGCGTCGCCGGGCTCGAGCACGGCGGCGACGTCGGCGATCGTCTTCTCGGTGATCTCACCGGCCGGGACCATCACCCAGACCGAGCGCGGGGGACTCAGCTTCGAGGCGAGCTCCTCAAGCGAGGCAGCGCCCTCCGCACCCTCGCCGGCCAGCTCGGAGACCGCGTCGGGGTTGACGTCGTAGGCGACGATGCGGTGCCCGTCGCGCATCAACCGCCGCGCCATGTTGGCGCCCATGCGGCCGAGCCCAACCATTCCCAGGTCCATTGGTAGTCAGGGGCGCAGTACCCAAGCGGGCCTGTTTCCCCGTTCCCCTTTCAATCCGTGCGTGCGATTTTCCCGCACACGGCTTACCGATGATCTTCTTGGCATGGTTACGCGACCCCCGGATAGCGGACGGTGCCCATCAACTGGTGAAGGCCCAGCTCCCCGAACCACTGCCGGGTCCACGCATCGGCCTGCCCGGCGCGCAGGTTGCGGCCGTGGCGCTTGACCAGCAAGCGCTTGAGCCGCCAGGCGACGTAGCGGTCGATGGCAATGAACCTGTCGGCGGCATTCCCGGTGCGAAAGTAGTTGCCCCAGCCGCGCAGCAGAGGGTTCAGGTCCGCGATCACATCGCGGACGTCTGAGACCCCTGTGCGGTTGCGGCCGGTCTTGGCCTTGACTTTGGCTCGGATCGACTTCATCGCCCGCTTTGAGGGCCAGCGATGGAGGTAGTAGCGGCGGATGCCGCGTTCCATCAGCTTGCCCGAGGCGCGCGCTCTGAAGTGGCAGCCGAGGAAGTCAAAGCCCTCGCGGCCTTCTCTGAGGTCGACCACCTTCGTCTTGTCGGGGTGCAGCTCCAGGCCGAGGGAGGCGAGGACTTCCCTCGCCTTTGCCTCGGCCGCCCTGGCCTCGCTCTCGGTGCGACAGAGCACGACGAAGTCGTCCGCGTAGCGGACGAGCAGGCCGTTCTCACCGCCCTGGAAGGCGAGGTCGAGGGCGTGCAGGTAGATGTTGGAGAGCAGCGGGCTAATGACCCCGCCCTGGGGCGTTCCGGCGACCGTCTGCCGGTATGCCCCCTCCTCCATCACGCCTGCGGTGAGCCACTTGCGCAGCAGCTTCAGCACCCGCCGGTCTGAGACCCGCTCTTCCACCTTCGCCATCAAGATCTGATGGTCGATGGTGGAGAAGTAGTCCCGGATGTCAGCGTCAAGCGCCCAGGTTCGACCTCGGATGAAGCCCTTGCGGAGCTCCTCCTTGGCGTCGGTGGCGGAACGGCGGGGCCGGAAGCCGTGCGAGGCGTCTGAGAAGCCCGCCTCGAAGATCGGCTCCAGGACAAGCCGCGCCGCCTGCTGGGCGATCCTGTCGCGGACGGTGGGGATGCCGAGCGGCCGCTTGCCGCCACTGGGCTTGGGGATATCGACCCGCCTGGTTGGAGAGGGTCGATAGGTACCTTCGCGGAGGTCGCGTTGCAGCTCGGCCAGTAGCCGCTCTGCGTCGTATTCCTCCACCGCGGCGAGCGTCACTCTGTCGATGCCCGCCGCGCCCTTGTTCTTGCGCACCCGCTTCCATGCCTCCCGGAGGACGTCACCCCTCCAGATTCGGTCATGCAGGGCGTGGAAGCGGCGATCTGGGGATCGCTTGGCCGCTGCCCATAGCTTGCGTTGGAGTTCTCGCGCCTTCGGGCGGCGAGGGGTCTGAAGGACCATTTGACTCGCCTCCTGCTCGACGGGTTGGCTACCGCCGGGGTGGTTGGGTCCGCTCTTGGCGGCCATGCCTAGCGCTTACCTCCGCGACCAGCGCGATCAAAGCGGGGGTCCTTCGCTCCCGGCGCGTTGTTCTGCGCGCCGATCTGCACTACTACGACCCCCTCGGACTCCCGCTGCCCTCCGTCCCCTTTCGCCTTTGGCTTATGGGGCCGGTCTTTGCCCGACGCAGGGCCGGGCAGACGGGTCTCCCTTGTTCCGGACCAGGCCGTGCGCGCGTGCAACTCCCCGTACCCCGGAGGGACCCGCCGACCGTTCTCGGAGCAGGGTCGGCGGACGTGGCCTTCGCCGTGACATGAGCGGCTCGGCTCCCCCGTTGTGAATGTGACGAGGCTGAAGTCGCAGCCCGCGCGCTTGCTCCCTCCAAAGAGGCTCTCGACACCCCGCTCGGCCAGCCGCCTCTCGGCGACAGGCTGGGGCCTGCTACCGGGCGCTCCGGCGCTTACCCGGACGGGACTCTCACCCGCAGGTCTGGTCCAGCTTGCAAGGCGCAACATGTCCCCACCCTACGGGAGAGAGACGACGGCTGACCATCAGCGAACCGGCATGTCTGCGGCGTGTCTGAGCTTGAGGGGTCATATAGGCCCTTAAGCTCAGACACGCCTCGGGGGGAGATAGCCTGCGGGGCCGATGGCGAATCGCGACGGAAACCGCCCCGCCGAGGCCGCAGACGTGCTGGCGATCTTCGGCATCACCGGCGACCTGGCGAGGAAAATGACCTTCCGGGCGCTCTACAAGCTCGAGGAGCGCGGCAAGCTCGGGTGCCCGATCGTCGGCGTCGCGATCGACGAGTGGTCGGTCGACCAGCTCCGCGACCACGCTCGCGAGGCGATCGCGGCCACGGTCGACAGCCCCGACGAGGACGTCTTCGGCCGGCTCGCCGCCCGCATCTCCTACGTCCAGGGCGACTACGCCGACCCGAAGACCTTCGAACGGGTCGCGGAGGCGATGGGAGAGGCGAAGCGGCCCGTCTTCTACCTCGAGATCCCGCCCTCCCTGTTCTCGACCGTGGTCAAGGGGCTCGGCGACGCCGGCCTCACCGCGAACGCCCACGTCGTGATCGAGAAGCCGTTCGGCCACGACCTCGAGTCGGCCCGCGCCCTCAACGCGGTCCTCCGCGAGGTCCTCGACGAGCGCCAGATCCTCCGCATCGACCATTACCTCGGCAAGGAGCCGGTGATGGACATCGCCTACCTGCGCTTCGCCAACTCGGTGCTGGAGCCGGTCTGGAACAAAGAGCACGTCTCCCACGTGCAGATGACGATCGCCGAGGACTTCGGCGTCGAGGACCGCGGCCGCTTCTACGGCGCGGTCGGGGCGATGCGCGACGTGATCCAGAACCACGCGCTGCAGGTGCTCGCCCTGGTCGCGATGGGACCGCCGACCGGGAACCACCATGACTCGATCCGCGACAAGAAGCTGGAACTCTTCAAGGCGACGCGGACGGCTGACCCGAAGCGCTACGTGCGCGGCCAGTACGACGGCTTCCTCGACGTCACCGACGTCGCGCCGGGCTCCACCACCGAGACCTTCGCCGCGGTCGAGCTGGCGATCGACAACTGGCGCTGGAGCGGCGTGCCCTTCTTCATCCGCGCCGGCAAGAACCTGCCGGTCAAGTCCTCGGAGGTGAGCGTGGTCTTCAAGCGCCCGCCGAAACTCGGGGTCGGGCCGAGCAAGCGGCCGGACCCCAACCAGATGACGGTGCGGATCGAGCCCACCCCCGGCGCCCGCCTGCGGCTCTTCGCCAAGGAAGCGGGCGAGGACGCCTTCGAGTCGGCCGACCTCAAGGTCCTCTTCGAGAAGGTCCCGGGCGAGGAGCCGGAGCCCTACGAGCGGCTGCTCGGCGACGCGATCGCGGGCCGCCACCAGCTCTTCACCCGCCAGGACACGGTCGAAGAGACCTGGCGGATCGTGCAGCCCCTGCTCGACGAGCCGGGGCCCGTGCATCCCTACGCGCCCGGGACCTGGGGACCGCCCGAGGCCGACAAGCTGACCCGCGGCATCTGCCAGTGGTCGGAACCCTGGCTTCCCTGAGGCCGACGGGCCTGAAACCCGACATATAGGCGTATCTGAGGCCCGTCGGCCCCGATTTGCTGGGCGTGCTAGGTTTGGCTTCCCTAATTAGGGGCGCCTAACGTCGTTCGCGCCCCCAGAGCAGAGGAAAAGACCCGAGCGCATGATTCCCACCCTCGTCATCGCCCTGCGTGAGGGCGTCGAGGCCGCCCTGATCGTCGGCATCATCGCCGCCTTCCTGGTCCGGGAAGGCCGGCGCGACGCGATCAAGCAGATGTGGATCGGCGTCGGCATCGCGGTCGCGATCTGCGTCGGGATCGCCGTCCTGCTCAGGGTCGTCGGCGAACAACTCCCCCAGCGCGAGCAGGAGGGGCTGGAGACCGTGATCGGGCTGATCGCGGTGGCTGCCGTGACCTACATGATCGTCTGGATGCGGCGCAACGCGCGCGGGATCAAGAAGGCGCTCGAGGGCAGCGCCGCGCACGCGCTGGCCCGGGGCTCGGCGATAGCGCTCGTCGCGATGGCGTTCCTCGCCGTCCTGCGCGAGGGATTCGAGACCTCCGTCTTCATGCTCGCCGCCTTCCAGGACTCGACCGACACGACCGCGGCCGGCGCCGGGGCCGTTATCGGGCTCCTCGCCGCGATCGCGATCGGGCTGGGGATCTACCGGGGTGGCGTGCGGATCAATCTCAACCGCTTCTTCCGCATCACCGGCCTGATCCTCGTCTTCGTCGCCGCCGGGCTGCTCGCGACCTCACTGCACACCGCCCACGAGGCCGGCTGGTTCAACACGCTGCAGGGCCAGGCCCTCGATCTGACCTGGCTGGTCCAACCGGGAACCATCTCCGGCTCGCTCCTGACCGGGATGCTCGGCCTGCAGCCGACGCCGACGGTCGGCGAGGCGCTCGTCTACGTGCTCTACGCGGTGCCGATGTCGCTCTACGTGCTCTGGCCCGACCGCCTGCGGGTGCGGCGGGCGCCGGCGCGGGCTCGGCCCGCCCCTGCCGAGAGCCCCGCCTGATGCCGGCCCCCCGCCTGCGATGACCGAGCTGACAAGACGGCGACTGCTGGCATCTGCGGGCGCCGGAGCGGCCGGCATCGGCCTGGGCGGCGCGGCCGGCTACCTGGTCGGCAGCGAGAAGGCGGAGGCCAGCGACGGCACCGGCTCGGTTCCCTTCTACGGCGACCACCAGGCCGGCATCGCGACGCCGGCGCAGGACCGCCTCCACTTCGCCGCCTTCGACCTCGTCGATACGAGCCGGGCGGGGCTGCGCGAACTGCTGCGGGAATGGTCGGCGGCGGCGGCTGAGATGACCGCCGGGCAGATGGTCGGCGACGCAAACTCCGTCCAGCTCGCCCCGCCCGACGACACCGGCGAGACGGTCGGCCTGCTGCCCTCGCGCCTGACCGTGACGTTCGGCTTCGGGCCCAGCCTCTTCGCGCGGCCCGGCCTTGGCCTGAGCCGCAAGCGCCCGCGGGCGCTGCGCGAGATCCCTCCGCTCCCGGCCGACGAGCTGAACGAAGGAGAAAGCGGCGGCGACCTCTGCGTGCAGGCCTGCTCGGACGACCCGCAGGTCGCCTTCCACGCGATCCGCAACCTGGCCCGGATCGGCCGCGGAACGGTCGTGATGCGCTGGTCGCAGCTGGGCTTCGGCCGCACCGCGAGCACCAGCCGCAGCCAGGACACGCCGCGCAACCTGATGGGCTTCAAGGACGGCACCGCCAACATCAAGGCCGAGGACAGCGAGGCGATGGACCGCTTCGTCTGGGTCGGCGGCGAAGGGCCGGCGTGGATGCGCGGCGGCACCTACATGGTCACCCGCCGCATCCGCATGCTGCTCGAGATCTGGGACCGCTCGGCGCTGGCCGACCAGGAGGAAACGATCGGCCGCGACAAGTACCGCGGCGCCCCGCTCGGCGGCAGCGAGGAGTTCGAGCCGCTCGACCTCGAGGCCGAGCGGGATGGCAAACCGGTCATCCCCGTCGACGCCCACGTTCGCCTCGCCTCCGCCTCCTTCAACGACGGCGAGCGGATCCTGCGCCGCGGCTACTCCTTCACCGACGGCGTCGACGAGAGCCTCGGCGAGCTCGAAGCCGGCCTCTTCTTCATCTGCTTCCAGCGCGACCCGCAACGCCAGTTCGTCGCGATCCAGCGCCGGCTCGGCTCCGCCGATGCGCTGGGCGAGTACATCAAGCACGTCGGCAGCGCCGTCTTCGCGGTGCCGCCGGGGGCGCGCCGCGGCGGCTACGCCGGCGAGACGCTGCTCGGCTGAGCTCGAGCGAAACTCGACCTCATCCCGACTCAATGCATCGGATTTTGTTAGGGTGCCCTAACTTAATTCAAGGCGCTGACTTCGCCTTTTCCGGTGCATATGGACCCATAAAGGCGAAGTCAGCAGAGACAGGGGAGATTTCGAAGCGATGAGACGAAACTGGATCCGTATCGCCGCGCTTGCGGCGCTCGCGCTGCTCGCCGCCGGCTGCGGCTCCAGCGTCGACGCCCCCGCGGGAGCGAAGAAGATGGCCTTCGCGCTTACCGACGCGGGGTGCGAGCCGAGCTCGGCCAAGGCGCCGGCCGGGCCGATCACCTTCGACGTCGAAAACGTCGGCACCGCGAAGGTGACCGAGCTCGAGGTGCTCGACGGCGAAACGATCCTGGGCGAGGTGGAGAACCTCTCCGATGGGCTCTCCGGCAGCTTCTCGCTGACCCTGGAGAAGGGCGAGTACACGCTCTACTGCCCGGGCGGCTCCGACGAGCGCGGAACCCTGACCGTGTCCGGTGCGCTGAAGACGGAGAACAGCCCCGAAGTCGAAGCGGCGGTCGCCCGATACCGCGCTTACCTGGAGAAAAACACCGCTGAGCTGGTCAGCGCGACGAAGCCGTTCGTCGCCGCGGTCGAAAACGGCAAAGTCGAGGAGGCCAAGGCCCTGTACCCAGTGGCCCGGATCCGCTACGAGCGGATCGAGCCGGTGGCCGAGTCCTTCGGCAGCCTCGACCCTCGCATCGACGCGCGCGAGAACGACGTGCCGGCGAGCGAATTCGAAGGCTTCCACCGGATCGAGAAGGCGCTCTGGGTCGACGACAGCGCCGACGGCATGGCGCCAGTTGCCAGGCAGCTCCTCGCCGACGTCAAAGAGCTCCAGGCCAAGGTGAAGAACGTCGAGCTGCAGGCGGTGCAGATCGCCAACGGCGCCAACGAGCTGCTCGGCGAGGTCTCGGCCTCGAAGATCACCGGCGAGGAGGAGCGCTACTCGCACACCGACCTGGTCGACTTCGAGGCCAACGTCGAAGGCGCAGAGGTCGCCTTCGAATCGGTCGAGCCGTTGCCCTCGGCCAAGGACCCGAAGCTAGCCAAGGAAATCGAAGCCAGCTTCGAAGACGTCTACGCGGCGCTAGGGCCCTACCGCCAGGGCGACGGCTTCGTCTCCTACACCGAGCTGCGCAAGGCCGACACCCGCAAGCTGGCGCAGGAAATCGACGCCCTGGCCGAGGAGCTGTCACAGGTCCCGGCTCAGATCGTGCGGTAGCGCCCCACCGGCTTGGCACCGCGCTTTCGGGTGCCGGCGGGGGGCGACGTCCGGCTTGCCTACAGCCGCCTGAACTCGCGGCGCTGGATGGCCTCGGTGACGAGCGCGACCGCAACGGCGAGCACGATCATGGCGATGACGGCGATGGCGACGATTTCGACTATGGGCATTTCCCCTCCCGCCGAGCCAACGTAGCGCCCCGCGAGCCGCCGTGTGCGAGTTGCGGCAGGCTTTTCCCCCAAAATCGAGGCACTTGACACACACCCGCGTCCACCGGCGGGCATAGCCTGCGGGGCGATGCCCGCTCCGACGAATCGCGCCGACGAGCTGCTGGGGAAGCTCGGCTTCGCCTCCTTCCGGCCGGGCCAGCGGGAGGCGGTCGAGGCCGCGCTCGAAGGGCGGGACTCGCTGATCGTGATGCCGACCGGCGGGGGCAAGAGCCTCTGCTACCAGCTGCCGGGGCTTGCGAGCGAGGACCTGACGATCGTGGTCAGCCCGCTGATCGCGCTGATCAACGACCAGTGGCGGCGTCTGACGGCGGCCGGGCACCCGGTGGCGATGATCTCCTCGGGGATGAGCGCCGAGGCCGCGCGGGAAGCGCTCGAGGAGGTCCGCGCCGGTACGGCGCGGATCGTCTACTGCTCGCCGGAGCGCTTCGCCTCGACCGTATTCCTCGAAGCCCTCGCGCAGCGCCGCATCGACCTGCTCGCCGTCGACGAGGCGCACTGCGTCTCGGAGTGGGGGCACGACTTCCGCCCCGACTACCTGCGCCTGCCGGAGATCGCCGAGCGGCTCGGGCGCCCGGCCGTGATGGCCTGCACGGCGACGGCGACGAAGGCGGTCGCGGCGGAGATCGTCAACCGGTTCGGCCTGCGCGAGCCGCTCCAGGTGCGCTCCGGGTTCGACCGGCCCAACCTCTCCTTCGACGTCGTGCCGCTGGAGGGCAAGGGCTCCAAGGCGCGGCGACTGGCCCTTCTGGAGGCGGGCCTCGGCGACCCGGCCAACCGGCCGGCGATCGTCTACTGCGGCACCCGGCGCGACACCGACGAGCTGGCCGCGCACCTGCGCGAACGGGGGCTGGCGGCGCTCGCCTATCACGCCGGGATCGAGGCCGAGGGCCGTTCCGCAGCCCAGGCGAGCTTCATGAGCGGCGAGACCGAGGTCGTCGTCGCCACCAACGCCTTCGGCATGGGCGTCGACAAGGCCGACGTGCGCTCCGTCTGGCACATGACGATCCCGACCAGCCTCGAGGCCTACTACCAGGAGGCGGGCAGGGCGGGACGCGACGGCCTGCCGGCGCGGGCGGTGCTGCTGGCGTTGAAGGCGGACCTGGGCCGGCTCGTCCGCTTCAACGAGCAGCGGGGCGGCGACCCGGAGCTGGCGATCGCCCGCGAGCGCGGCTGGCGCGACTACCGCACGATCAAGTCGTTCGTCTACTCCGAGCGCTGCCGCCGGCGCAGCGTCCTCGACCACTTCGGCGACCGCGAGGCGGGCCGGCCGCTGGACCGCTGCTGCGACTTCTGCGACCCGGTCGGGTGGCTGCCCGACCCGGAGACGGTCGCCGTGCGCCCGCCGCAGCGGGCGAAGGCCGCGGCGCCACCGCCAGTCGACCTCTCCGAGGCCGACGCACCCCTGTTCGAGCAGCTGAAGGCGTGGCGGCTGAAGGCCGCGGAGGGCAAGCCCGCCTACACCGTCGCCCACAACACGACGCTGACCGCGATCGCCGCAACCCGCCCCGCCGACGAGCGGAGCCTCGCCGCGATCCGCGGCATCGGCCCCAGCTTCATCGCCAAGCACGCCTCCGAGGTCCTCGAGATCGTCGGCGCCAGCGGATCGATTGCCGCACCGGAGTGTTAAGGCCACACGTCTCACGTGCTCTCCCGCCGGCGGGCCGGCACCACCACACCTCCGGTATCCGGGCCGCCGGCGGGCAGGGACCGCTACCTTGGCGGTCGAATCAGGCCCGGACGCATGCACCGAACGCGAAAGCCAATCGCCCTGATCGCGCTGGCCGCGGTCCTGCTCGGCCTGGCCGGGGCGGCCGGCGCCGAGGCGGGGGCGCTGCTGCCGAAAGGCAAGAAGATCTTCTTCGGGGTCAGCGACACCGGCGACCCGGCCGATTTCGGCCAGTTCAGCACGGCGCTGCGCAAGCACCCGGCGCTGATCGAGACCTTCCGCACCTGGGGCTCGGACTTCCCCGAGTCGATCGAACGCTGGCAGGAGGCGCGGGCGCGACCGATCCTGCACTTCACCACCGCCGACTCGGGCGACGGCCACGAGCTGATCGACCCGCGGGCGATCGCCCAGGGCTACGGCGACGAGTACCTGATCCGGCTCAACAGGCTCTTCTGGGAGAAGGAGATGCCCGCCTACGTGCGCCCGCTGGGCGAGCCCAACCGCTGCCTCAACGTCTACGCCTCCTACGACTGCGAGGGCAGCGCCCGCGACGCCGCCCACAAGCCCCGCTGGTACCGGCTCGCCTTCCGCCGCATGTTCGTGATCCTGCACGGCGGCGGCAAGCGGCGTGAGATCGACCGGCGCCTGGCCGCCGCCGGCGTGCCGCCGCTCAAAGGCGCCCAGGCCGGCCTGCCGCGAGCGCCGATCGCGGTGCTCTGGAGCACGCTGCCGGCGGGCTCGCCAACCGTCCCCCAGAACCGCCCGCGCCACTTCTACCCCGGCGACGATTACGTCGACTGGGTCGGCACCGACTTCTACTCCGACAACCAGGACTGGAAGGCGCTCGACGGCCTCTACAACCGCTTCTCCGAGAAGCCCTTCGCGCTGCCCGAGTGGGGCGTCTCGAGTGGCGACGACCCCGCCTACGTGCGCAAGCTGATGGCCTGGGTGCGGCGCCACAGGCGCTGCAAGATGCTCGTCTACTACCAGGACTTCGGCTCGGCCAGCTCCTACCGGCTGCAGAACTACCCGTCCAGCCTGGCGGCGCTGAGCGAGGTCGTCCACCATCCGGTCTTCCCCCCCTTCGCCCCCAACCCGCCGAAGGCGCCCCCGCCGCCACCCGGCGGTGTCACGCCGAGGTCCTGACCCCCCCACCCGAACTGCATCAAATTCTCTACCTGCCAGGCCGAGAATTTGATGCAGTTCGCTTCTCGTGCGACGCTTGCCTCGCCTTCGGGGCCTCGACGCGCCGCGCGACCTTGGCCTTGTACCTGTAGGGAACCAGCGCGGTGATGCTCGAGTAGCCGGTGAGGTAGAGGCGGCGCCCGTCGGAGATCACCGGCGAGTAGGTGCCGCGGCGGTAGCGGAAGATGCGGCGGCCGCTCCTCATCATGAAGCCGCTGGTCGAGTTGTGGGTGAACTCGGCGGCGTAGACGATGTCCCCTACGCCCGAGAGCGAGCCGATCACCTGGCCCCCGGCCGAGCGGCTCCAGCGCAGGCTGCCGTCCTTGGCGTCGAGCGCGTAGACGTAGCCGTCGAAGGAACCGATGTAGACGGTCGGCGGGCTGTGGCGGGTGTTGGCCACGGTCGGGCCCGAGTAGGCGTAGCCGCCGGTCGAGTAGCTCCAGGCGAGCGTTCCGTCCTTGCGGTCGAAGCTGTACACGCGCGAGTCGTTGTTGCCGGCGTAGACGCGGCCGAAGGCGACGGCGGGGGTCGAGTAGAACGCCCCCGAGGTGCCGAAGCCCGAGCCCAGGGACGACGTTTGCCACCTGATCCGGCCGCTCTTGGCGTCGACCGCGCTCATGTAGCCGCCGTAGTCGCCGACGTAGAGGGTGCCGCCGTAGTAAGCCGGGGCCGACTTGACCGGCCCGCCGAGGCTGGTCGCCCAGCGCACGTTGCCGCTGATCGTGCTCAACGCGTAGAGCCCGCCGTCCTCGCAGCCGAAGTAGACGGTGCGGTCGACCACCACCGGCGAGGACTCGGCCCGGCTGGGCAGCGAGTGCTTCCAGATCGTCTTGCCGGTGCGGGCGTCGAGCTTGACGATGTGGCCGGGGACGAGGTTGACGATGTAGAGCCGGTGCTTGTAATAGGCGGGCGAGGAGGCGTTGAGGCGGCCGATGCTGCGTTCCCACAGCACCCTGCCGTTGTCGGCGTCGAGAGCGTAGGCGGTGCCGTTGTTGTTGACGAAGTAGAGCTTGCCGGCGACGAAGACCGGTGGGAACTCGAGCAGCGGCCGGTTCTTGTAGCGCCAGAGCTTGCGGAAGGGGGGCTTCACCCCCTTTGCCGGGAGGTAACGCGTGCGAGCCGGGTTGAGGCCGAAGACCGGCCAGTTGACCGCCCGCGCCCGCGCCCTCGCCGGCTTCTGCGGCTTGAAGGCGACGTTGGGGTTGTGGACGTCGGGCGGGCGCTTGACCACCTGGTAGGCGAGGAACCCGGCCGCGGACAGCGCCAGCACCCCGCCGGCGATCAGGCCGACGGCGATTCCCCGCCGCGTGTGCCAGAAGTGGCTGACGGCGCCCCACGCGCCCACCACGGCCGTTCTCCAGAAGCCGTTCAGCGGCGCAGCTCCCACATCTCGATGAAGCCGAGGTCGCGGAAGCCGAGGCGCTCGTAGAGCGGCGTGCCGGCCCGGGTCGCCTGCAGCGAGGCCGTCGCCAGCCCGCGCTCGCGAGCCTCGGCCAGAGCCCGCCACATCAGCCAGCTGGCGATCCCGCGCCCGCGCTGCTCGGGCGGCGTGGCGACGCCGGTTATGCAGCAGTCATCGCCGGTTTCGATCGCGCCGACGCAGCCGACCGGGACGGCACCCTCGAAGGCGCCGTGCCAGCGGATCGAGGTCTCGCCGGCGAGGCCGGCGCGGAAGCCGTCGGGGCCGTAGCCGTAGGCGAGGTCGTTGAGCTCGGCGCAGGCTGCAGTGTCGATCGGTCCCGGGTTGACGCCGGCCGGGGCCGGCGGCCCGGCGCCGAGGTCGGCGAGCTCCATCGCCATCGCCCGCGGCTCGGCGTCGAGCGCGTGGCCGCGGGAGGCGAGCAGGCGGACCGACTCGCGGTCGTCGTCCGGCACCCAGACCGTCCAGGCGCGCACTCCGTGGGACTCGTAGAGGGCTTCAAGCGAGTCGAGCTCCGCGGCCAGCGCGGCCGGGTCGGTGTAGAAGACCCCGTTGAAGAGCGAGCGCTGGGGAGAGGCGGGCACGACCGAGGCGATCAGGCCCTCGCGCCGGAACACGATCGAGCCGGGTGCCGCGCTGCCGAACGCCTCGACCTCGTCACGGACGCCCTCGACGGCTCGCCGCCTCAGCTCCCTCTCGTTGACGCGCGGGCTCATCCGCGCCCGGTCAGCCTCCGGCCGCAGCGCGCCGCTCGGACTCGGCGACGACCCCGTTGACCAGCCCCTTGACCGCCTGCTTGACGACCGCGACCACGACCGCCCCGACGACGGGAACCGTCGGGTGCGTGCGCACCGCGTAGACCATCTTGGTCGAGTCGCCGTTCGGCGTCAGCTCCACGGTCCCGACATGGTCGCGAACGGGGAGGCCGGAAAGCAGCGTGTAGGAGAACCGGCTGGGTGCCTCGTACCCGATCACTTCCTCCCGCAACGCCGGCCCCACAGCGGTCAGCTTCCGAATCGCCCCGACGCCGTTCGGCGCAGGCTCCCCCTCCCGCTCCAGCACGCACTTCCGCAGCGGCGTCAGCTCCGAATACCGCCGATGGTCGGTAAGCACTCCGAACACAACCTCGGCCGGCGCATCTACCTCGCGAGTGAAAGTGAAGCTAGCCACGGCGTCGAAGGCTATAGGAGGTCCGGGTGCCCCTCCCGGCGGCTTGTACTTTTCCGCCCTCAACCCCCGCCGGGGCACCGCCCTGCCTGCATGCGGAAAAGTTGAGCCGGGAGGGGCACCCGGACCTCCTCACCCCAACCTCCACCGCTGCGGATCCGTTCCCTCCACCTTCTCGACCTCCCCCAGGATCGCCAGATGGTCGAGACAAGAGAGGACGATCTGCAGGACCCAGGCGCTGACCGGCGTGTTCAGGTTCTCGGCGCCGACGATGTCGCCGACCACCTCGAAGGGGGGCTTCTCCCCCTCGGCGAGGGACTCGCGCACCTTCCCGATCAGCTCCTCGACCTGGCGCCGCGCCTCGGCGATCTTGGCGGCGGGGTCGCGGAAGGGACGGCCGTGGCCGGGCAGGCAGAGGTCGACGGCGAGCGGCTCGATCTCGTCGAGCCCGCCGAGGAACTCGCCGACGGGGTCCGGGGTGTGGCCGTGGTCGAAGAAGAGGACCGTGCGGCCCAGCAGGTGATCGCCGGAGATCATCAGCCTGCGCTCGGGCTGGTGCAGGACGACGTGCGAGGGCGCGTGCCCCGGCGTCTCGTGGACCTGCCAGGCACCGAGGTCCGTCTCGACCTCGACCCCCGGCAGCAGGTCGCGGTCGGGCTCGACGATCGCGTCGATGCCGTTGTCGTCGTCCTCGCTGCGGGACTCGCGGTAGCGCTCCAGAGCCGCCGCGGGCACGCCGCTCTGCCGCGCCACCTCGAGGCGCTGCTCCAGCGCCGCGGCCGGGTCGTCGGCGAGCAGCCGCACGTGCTCCCAGGCGGGGTGCATCCAGAGCTCGCAGCCCGCGCCCTCGACGATCGGCGCCGCCAGGCCGTAGTGGTCGGTGTGGGAGTGGGTGCAGACGAGCAGCTGCACGTCCTCGAGCCCGAAGCCTGCCTGGGCGAGGGCGAGGTCGAACTGGCGCATCCGCCCCTTGCCGCCGATGCCGGTGTCGAAGAGGACGATGCCGCCGTCGGCGGCGACCGCCCAGGCGTTGCCGTGCGGCACGCCCGGCCAGGGCAGCGGCAGGCGCAGCCGCCATACGCCGGGCAGGACCTTCTCGGTGCGGGGCGCCTCGGAGCGCTTGCGGTCGTCCGCCATCGCCGCGGCACACTACCCCCAAGGGGGTGTCTGAGCTAACCCACCGCATATGGCGGGTTAGCTCAGACACCCCCTTGTGGAGACCGGCTGGGGTAGGTTGGGGCGCGATGGAGTCGAGCAGGCCCGAGCGCGCTGGGATCGTCCTCGCCGCGCTGATCCTCGTCGCCGCCGTCGCCAACCTCAACCTGGCGGTCGCCAACGTCGCCCTGCCCGACATCGGCAAGGCCTTCGGCTCGGGGCAGACGACGCTCAACCTGATCGCCGTCGGCTACTCGCTCGGCCTGGCGACCTCGGTCCTCTACCTGGGAGCGCTCGGCGACCGCTACGGGCGCAAGACGATGCTGCTGCTCGGCATGGGGTTCTCGATCCCGGCCTCGCTGCTCGCCGGCCTCGCCCCTTCCGACGTGGTCCTCTTCGTCGCCCGTGTGCTCGGCGGCGTCGCCGCCGGCATGGCCTTCCCGACCACGCTGGCGCTGATCACGGCGCTGTGGTCGGGCAACGACCGCACCCGCTCGATCGCGCTCTGGTCGGCGATCGGCGGCGCGATCGCCTCGCTCGGGCCGCTGCTCTCCGGCGCCCTGCTCGAACACTTCGAGTGGGGCTCGGTCTTCCTCGTCACCCTGCCGCTCGCGGTCGGGGCCCTCTTCCTCGCCTGGCGCTGCGTCCCCGCCCACGTCAACGAGACCACCGATCCCGTCGACAACCTCGGCGGCATCCTCTCGATGCTCCTGGTCGCCGCGCTGGTGCTCGGGATCAACCTCGCGCCCGTCCCCGGCATGGGCGCCGTGGCGATCGGGCTCGGCATCGTCGCCCTGGCGGCGACCGGCGCCTTCGTCCTGCGCCAGCGGCGGGCACCGGCCCCGCTCTACGACCTCGAGGTCGCCAGCCGGCGCGTCTTCTGGGTCGCCGCCTGCGCCGGGCTCGTCGTCTTCGGCTCGCTGATGGGGGCGATGTTCATCGGCCAGCAGTTCCTCCAGAACGTGCTCGACTACTCGACCCTCGACTCGGGCCTGGCGATCCTGCCGGCGGCGGTGCTGATGGTGATCGTCGCGCCGCGCTCGGCGAAGCTGGTCGAGGCGCGCGGCGCCCGCTTCACGCTGCTGCTGGGCTATCTCTTCTGCGTGCTCGGCTTCCTCACCATGCTGTTGCTCTGGAAGGAAGACATCTCCTACTGGAAGGTCGGCCTCGGCTACGCCTTCGTCGGGATCGGGGTCGGCTTCGCCGGCACCCCCGCGTCCCACTCGCTGACGGGCTCGGTGCCGGTGAAGCGCGCCGGCATGGCCTCGGGCACCGCCGACCTGCAGCGCGACCTCGGCGGGGCGATCATGCAGTCGATCTTCGGCGCCCTGCTGACAGCCGGATACGCCGCCGCCGCCAGCGCCGCGATCGCCGCCTCCCCGGAAGCGAGCAAGGTCACCGAAAACGTCGAAGGCGAGCTGACCAAGTCCTTCTCCAGCGCCGCCGACACCGCCGCCCAGTACCCCCGCTACAGCGACCAGATCATCGCCGCCGCCAAGACCTCCTTCCTGCAGGGAGACGAGTGGGCCTACGCCGCCGGCATCGTCGCGATCGGGCTCGGCGCCACGCTGGTCTTCTTCCGCTTCCCGAAGCGCGACGAGGAGGAAGAGCTGCTCGCCCGCTACCACGCCGAGGACACCTGACCCTCGGCTTCCGGTGCGCCTTATCCCCGCATTGCGGGGATAAGGCGCACCGGAACGGGTGGGGGCTGGGGTTGCGATGATGCGGCGGTGGCCGCCGGCGATGAGACCCACTCCTCGCGCCTGACTGCGACGCTGCGCGAAGGGGAGCGGGTGACGCCGCTGGAGCTCTTCTTCGACCTCGTCTTCGTGCTGGCGATCACCCAGTGCACGGCGCTGATGTCCCGTCACCCGACCTGGGAGGGCCTGGCCCAGGGACTGCTGGTGCTGGGGATGCTCTGGTGGTCGTGGACCGGGTACTCCTGGCTGACCAGCGTGATCGACCCCGAGGAGGGGGCGGTGCGGCTGGTGATGTTCGGCGCGATGGCGGCGCTGCTGCTCGTCTCCCTCTGCGTGCCCGAGGCCTTCGGCGACCTCGCGCTCGCCTTCGCCCTCATCTACGGCCTCGTGCGGGCGGCTCACATCGCTCTCTTCATGCTCGCCAGCCCCGAGGACGACGGCCTGCGCCACTCGGTTCTCGGCCTGGCCGTGAGCACGGCGGTCGCGATCGCCCTGCTCGCCACCGCCTCGCTCTTCGACGGCCTCGCCCAGGGAGCGCTGTGGGCGCTCGCCCTCCTCCTCGACATGGGCGGCCCCTACTTCTTCGGCTCCGAAGGCTGGAAGCTCGTCCCCCGCCACTTCGCCGAGCGCCACGGCCTGATCGTGATCATCGCCCTCGGTGAGTCGATCGTCGCGATCGGGCTCGGCGCCGCCCACGAGCTCACCCCCGGCATCGCCGCCGCCGCCGTCCTCGGCGTCGCCCTCACCGCGGCGATGTGGTGGGCCTACTTCGACATCGTCGCCATCGTCGCCGCCAGGCGGCTGGCCGAGGCCGAGCCGGGCAGGGCCCAGAACGAGATGGCGCGCGACTCCTACTCCTACCTGCACCTGCCGATGGTGGCCGGGATCGTGCTCGTCGCCCTCGGCCTGAAGAAGACGATCGGGCACTTCGACGCCAACCTCGACGCGGTGCCGGCCTTCGCCCTGCTGGGAGGCCTCGCCGCCTACCTGCTCGGCCACGTCGCCTTCCGCTACCGCCACATCCACACGATCAACCGCCAGCGCCTGCTGCTGGCGATCGTCCTGCTGCTCCTGGTCCCGGTCGCGACAGAGGTGCCGGCGCTGGTCGCGCTGGCCTTCGCCAACGCGCTGCTGTGGGCGATGATCGCCTACGAGACCCGCAGCTACGGGGAGGGACGGCGGCAGGTGCGCCGGCCTCAGGCCGCCGAAAGCTGACACGCGGTCGTCATTTCTACCGGCATGCGGAAGAAATGACGACCGCTACCGCCGTTGAGGCCCGGAATTGTGCAGAAATAGTAGTGTGATCGGTTAATAGTGCCCAGAGTATTTCTACGCGGTCTGCGGCTCTCCCTTGCCCTCGCACCGGCCCTCCTGGCCGGTTGCGGCGGCAGTGGCGATTCCACAGGCTCCTCAGGCGCGACCGGCCTGCCGGAGACGATCACGATCGGCGCCGCGATCGCCAAGAGCGGCTACCTCGAGCCCTATGACGCCAGCGTCTCCGCCGTCGAACAGCTCGTTCGACGAAGTCAACGCCGGGGGCGGCATAGAGGGCAGCAAGCTCGAGGTCATCCAGGTTCGACAACCGCTCCGACCCGCAGCAGACACCTATCGCGGCACAGAAGGCAATCGAAAAGGGGGCCGACCTGCTGCTGCTCAGCGGCGAGGCGGTCACAGCCGCGGCGGCAGCGCCGGTGGCAGAGGAAAACGACCAGCTCAACTTCAGCCTCTCCGCCAACGAACCCGGCTTTGGCCCACCCACCACCGGTCGGCTCTCCTTCAGCGCCTATCCCAGTGTGCTCAGCGAGGCGAGCGCCGGGGCGAGCTTCCTCCGCAGGCGGGGGATCGAGCGGCCCTTCCTATTCCGCGACACCTCGCTGATCTACGGCAAGGCCGACTGCGACGGCTTCGAGCAGGCCTGGGAGCGTCTCGGCGGCGCCATCGCGGGTTCCGCCGACTTCAAGAACGAAGATCCCTCTGTCGCCAGCCAGGTCGACCGGCTGAAGAAGTCCGATGCCGACGCCGTGACGATGTGCTCCTATCCGCCGGGGGGCGCGGCCGCGATCAAGCAGATCCGCGCCGCCGGCATCGACCTCCCGATCATGGCGGCGGGCACCTTCGACGGCACCTACTGGCTGAAGGGAATCCCCAACACCGGGGACATCTACCTCGCCCTGAACGGCTCGGCCTACGATCCCCCCGACCCGGCGGCTGCGAAACTCTTCGAGAGGCTCGAAAGCACCGGCGTTGACACCGACGTCTCCAGCGTCCTCCTCTCCGCCTACGCCGCCGGCCAGCTGATCGTCGAGGCGATCGAGGAGACGGGCAGCCTCGACGGCAACACGCTCGCCGACGCGCTGGAGGCGAGGGCGCACCGGACCGTGATCGGCAGGATCGGCTACACCGAGGACAACCACTACACGAACGGCAGCTGGCCGATCTACGTGTTCTCGCGCGGGGAGCCGAAGCTGGTGACCGAGGTCACGCCCCGCTTCGTCCCCGAATACGGCGGCTGACGAAAGGTATTCTCATACTCGAATGGTCAAACCTACCGAGCCTGTTCGGGGCCGGCCAAAGCAGTCGTCCGATATCCCCCTGGCCGGCAGCCGCAGGCTGGATCGCAGCAGCGACGTACCGCTCTACTTCCAGCTGGCCGCGGCGCTGAAGGCGCTGCTCGAGGTCGGGGCATGGCAGGCCGGGGCCCGCTTCGCCTCCGAACGGGAGATCGAAGAAGAGTTCGAAGTGTCGCGTGCGGTGATCAGGCCGGCGTTGGAGCTCCTCGTCGGCGATGGCGCCATCGTCCGGGTCAAGGGATCGGGTGCCTTCGTCGCCCCGCCCCGGCGCGAGGTCCGGGTTGCCGGGCTGGTCAGGTTGTCGCTCGAGTCCCCCGACGACCGGGCGATCGCCGTGCTCAGCGCGCGCAAACGCCTGCCCGATCGTACCGTGTCCCACTTCCTCGAGATCGTCGACCGGCGCACGCCGATCGCGCACGTGACCGTCGTCGTCGACGGCGGCGAGCCGTCGGTCGTCCTGGTCGACTCCTACACCTCGGTCGCCCTGGTCCCCTGGCTGCTCCCCGCCGCCGAGGCAATCGAGGCCGGCAGGAGGCCGCCCAAGCCCAGCGAGCTCGACCTCACCCGCGCCACCATCTCCGTCGAGCACACCTTCTTCGGCGAGTGGGGGTCCTCCCAGGTGGGCGCCGCTGCCGGCGACCCGGCCCTGATGGGGCGCTTCGTCCAGTTCGGCCGGGCGAAGGGGTCGAGGCGAGAGCGCCCGCTCGAGTTCGCCCGCCTCATCTACCGCGCCGACGGCGCTCAGCTCTCCTTCGAGCTGAGCTGAGGCGTGCGGCCGGCCAAGGCCCGCCGCACGAACTCCGAGCACGCCTCCCGGTAGGCGAGCGCGAAGCGGTCGGCGAGGGTGTGGACCTCGATATCCAGGGCAAGTGGCAGCTCCCGCGGCTCGATCGCGGCCATGATCCGGCAGTCCTCCGCGTAGAGGCGTTCCTCGGACTCGATCGCCTCCTCCAGGCTGAGCTCGTCGAAGTCCTCGCTCAGCCCCTCGATCCAGTAATGCACCGACTCGGCTGGGCCGATCGCTCGTGCCGCGTGAACCAGGCAGCGTTCTCCCTTCGCCATGAACATCCGGATCGAGGTGAAGTTGGGGGCGATCACGTGGTTATGGCCTTCGCGCAGCGAGTCCCAGGTCCCGTCTCCACCGTCGCCGGTCGGCATCTCGCGGCGCATCGTCACCTCGATCCCGTCGCGCTTCACGGGAAGCGGCTCGACCACCTCCGCGACGTTGCCGAGCGTGTCCCGGTGCACGAAGGCGAAATGGGCGACGTCGCGGAAGTTCTCTATCGCCACCCCCATCCCGACCGGCAACTCGAACGGGACCCCGTGTCCCAGCCTCAACCGGTCGGAGTCGAACCAGGGCACGTTCGGCAGCTCGCCCAGCGGCTCCTCCAGCACCGTCCAGACCAGGCCCCAGTGCGCCCGCGCCGGGAATGCGGGAACGCGAGCCCGCGCCGGGATCTGGGCCTGGTCGGCCAGCGACGGGATCCGCGTGCAGGCGCCGTCGCGGCCGTCCCACTCCCAGCCGTGGTAGGGGCACTGGATGCCCTCGCCCCTCGCCTCTCCCATCGAGAGCGAGGCGCCGCGGTGCGCGCAGCGGTCGCTGACCACGGCCGGCGCGCCGCTATCGGTCATGAAGACCGTGAGGGCCTCGCCGAGCAGCACCGCTCGCTGCGGCCCATGCTCCAGGTCCTGGACTCTCGCCACCGGCTGCCAGCAGTGCCGCAGCGCCCGTGACATTTCCTCGCTGCTCGGGGCCCGATTCGGCTGCTTGTCGTTCATTGTCTTCCTCCGGTTCTTGTCTCTTCGTTCACGGCTGCCCTCCCAGGTAGGTGCGCAGTAGGTCGGAATCGCCCCGCAGCTCCTCGCGCCCTCCCTCGACTCGGACCCTGCCGCCGCCGAGCACCAGGCAGCGATCGCAGAAGTCGATCGTCCGCGCCGCGTTCTGCTCGACCAGCAGCATCGTCGTCCCTTCCGCGCGCAGGCCTCCCAGCAGCTCGTAGATCAGGTCGATCGTCCTCGGCGCCAGCCCAAGCGATGGCTCGTCGAGGATCAGCAGCTTCGGCCGGCCGAGCAGCGCGCGGGCGATCGCCAGCTGTTGCTGCTCGCCGCCCGAGAGCCGGTCGGCGTGCTCGCCGGTTCGCGCGCGCAGGATCGGGAAGCGCTCCAGCGCCTGCTCCAGCTCCCCCTCGCTGTTGCCGTTGCCTCGGCTGCCCAACCGCAGGTTCTCCTCCACCGTCAGCGTCTTGAAGACGTGGCGGCCCTCGGGGACGAGCGCGAGCCCGAGGCGCGCGATCTGCTCCGGCGCCATCCCGTTCAGGGCGCGACCCTCGAACAGCACCTCGCCCGAGCTCGGTCGCACCAGGCCGCAGACCGCGCGCAGCACGGAGCTCTTGCCGGCGCCGTTGGGCCCGATCATCCCCACGACCTCGCCCGCAGCGAGGTTGAAGTCGACCCCGTGCACCACCTCGACGCCGCCGTAGGCGACCTTCATTTCGCGCAGTTCAAGCACTTGCGGCCGCCAGGTAGGAGCTGCCGAGGTAGGCCTCGATCACGGCCGGGTCGGCCTGGACCTCCGCCGGCGAGCCGGTCCGCAGCGTGACCCCGTCGTCGAGCACCTGCACCCGCGGGCAGAGGCTCATCACCACGCTCATCTCGTGCTCGATCAGGAGGATCCCGCAGCCGAAGTCCTCGAGCACGCCCCGCAGGATCGCGACAAGCTCCTCGCCCTCGACCTCGCTCAAACCGGCGGCCGGCTCGTCGAGCAGCAGGTAACGGGGCCGGGTGGCGAGCGCGCGGGCGACCCCCAGCAGGCGCTGGCTTCCCGGCGGCAGGGAGCCCGCCGGCAGCCTGGCCTGCTCGCGCATGCCGAGGCGCGCCAGCACCCCGGCGGCAACCGCAACCGCCTCTCGCCTACCGACGCCGACTCCCATCGCGCCGACCGCGACGCTCTCCAGGCCGCTCAGGTGCGGAAAGGGAAGGCCGGCCTGGAACGTGCGACTGAGGCCGGCGCGGGCGAGGCGGGCCGGAGAACGTCCGCCGACGTCGACGCCGTCCAGGCTGACCGTGCCCGCATCGGGCGCAAGGAAGCCGCTGAGGACGTTGACGAGCGTCGTCTTCCCGGCCCCGTTGGGCCCGATCAGCCCCAACGCCTCGCCACGCGGCAGCGTCAGGTTGACTCCCCTCAGCACCCGCAGGCCGCCGAAAGCCACCGCGACCCCCTCGGCGCGCAGGGCCTCACCGCTGCGCGGCTTAGCCGTTCGATCGATTGACCACACTCCAGTGTGCTCAGTGCATCGAACGGCGCGATCTCGGGGCCGATTCGCGCCGGGGAGCCACGCCGGCCAGGCCAGCTCGCCCGCCTCGCGGCCGCCGGTGAGCCCGTTCGGCAGCGCGATCATCGTCGCCAGCAGGATCAGGCCCACGCCGATCGCGGCCAGCCCCGGCGTATCGCCGATCGAGAGGGCGCCGAAGAGATGGGCGCCGTCTTCGACGCCGCGCAGGACCTCGTTCACGCTCGCCACCGCGATCGCCCCCAGCACCGCCCCGAGGACGCTGCGGGCACCGCCGAGCACCAGCATCGTCACCGTCGTCACCGTCGCACCGAAATAGAAGGTGGCCGGGTTCAGCACACCGGACTGGTGCACCGCCAGCGCACCGCCGATCCCACACAGCATCCCGCTGAGCGCGAATGCGACCAGGCGCTCCCAGGTGACGCCGATCCCGAGTGAGCGGGCTGCCACCTCGTCCTCGCGAGTCGCCTGCAGGCGGTAGCCGCGCGCCGACCGCTTGAAGGCGAGGGCGACGACGACCGCCGCGGCCGCCCAGAGGCCGGCGGACTCGACGCTGGTCGTCCTCGGCACGCTGACCAGCCCGCTGCTGCCGCCGCTGACCGCGTCCCAGTTGGCGAGCACGTTGTAGACGACGATCAGGAAGGCGAAGGTCGAGATCGGGATCGCCAGGGTCGAGGTCCGCATCAGCGGCAGTCCGACCACAGCCGCCAGCAGGCCGCAGGCCGCGGCGGCGATCAGGGTCGAGAGCAGCGGGCCGAGCTGCGCCGTGGCGATCGGGTCGGGAAGGCCCGGCGTCTGCAGCGCGGCGAAGGCGGCCGGAAGGGTGAGCAGCGCCGCGACGTAGGCGCCGGCGCCTGCGAAGCCGAGCTGCCCGAAGGAGTAGACGCCGCTGTTGCCGATGAAGACCTGCAGGCCGAGGACGACGATCAGGTTGCAGAGGATCAGCGTCACGGTGCCCCGCAGGGAGGTCGTGCCGCCGGCCCCGATCGCAACGACGACCCCGACCAGAGCGAGCGGAACCAGCAGCGAGACTGCGAGCGAGGACGGCGAATGCAGTCGCGCGCGTCTCACAGGACAACCTCTCGTTCGCGCACCGATCGCCACGGACTCGGACAACCGGCGATCACCGTGACGATCGGTGCGCTCACACCCGTGCCTCGCCGGTGGCGGCGCCGAGCAGGCCCTGGGGCCTGAAGATCAGGATCGCGACGGGGAGGCTGAAGACGATCGCGTCGCGGAAGGGCACCAGATCCGCCGGGAGGTAGGCCCCGAGCAACGAGGAGGCGATGCCGAGCAGCAGGCCGCCCACCACCGCACCGAACATCCTGCCGAAGCCGCCGATCGTCACGGCGACGAAGCCGACCAGCACCGGCGTCAGCCCCATCGTCGGCGAGACCTGCCCGGTCTGCATCACCAGGAGCACGCCGACCGCGGCGGCCAGCGCGCCGCTCACCGCGAAGGAGAGCGCGATCACCCGATCCGCCCGCACGCCGAGCAGCCGTGCCATCTCGAAGTTCTCCGCCGCCGCCCGCATCGCGAGCCCGGCGCGGGTCCGGTAGAGCAGCCAGCCGAGGCCGCCGAGGACCACCGCCGTCAGGCCGAGGGTGAGGAACTCGAGGTTCGGCACCGAGACGGCGCCGAGCTCACTCGACTCGCTGAGGAACCCGGGCGTCGCGACGGACTGGGGACGGGCGTCAACCGTCGCGGTGGCGACGTTCTGCAAGATCGTCGCCACCGCCAGCGAGGTGACGAGCTGGGCCGAGAGGTCCGCCCTGCGAACCGGGCGGAAGGCGACTCGCTCGGCGGCGATCGCGACCGCGACGCCCGTGACCAGCGCCCCGGCCAAGGCGGCGGCGAACGGCAGCCCGGCGAGCGCGTAGAGAGCGTAGGCGGCGAGCATGATGAACTCGCCGTGGGCGAAGTTCATCATCCCCATCACCGTGTAGACCACGGTGACCCCCAGCGCGATCAGCGCGTAGAGGCTGCCGAGCGCCAGCGCATCGATCAGGCTCTGCGCCAGCTCGGTCACCGCAGCTCAGTGCTTTTGAGAGCAATAGGAGAAGATTATCTCGGAAACTGCGGAGTCGCGATGAGATACGGCGGGCCAGGGAGCCCCGCGGCGGACTAGTGCCGCGTCAGCCAACGTTCGCCCCGTTCTGGCGGCTGCAAGCCTTCGCCTGGCGTCGTCCTCGGGAGGCGAAGTAGCGCTGCTACTCCGCCTCCCTGCGTCCTACCCAGGCTCGCCTTTCGCTCGCCAGAAGCGGGCCGACGTTGCCGGACGCGGCACTAGCTGGTCGCGAGGCCGATGGCCAGCAGCGGGAAGGCCAGCATCACGCCGAGGTAGGCGCCGATCGCGGCCCCGGTGCGCAGGCCGGTGGTGCTCGAGCGGGCGCCGGCGAAGACGCCGACGAGGAAGACGAAGCCGGCGAGGCCGAGGCCGATCCAGAAGACGTCGGGCATGAGCGCGGGCGAGACTATCGAACGGGCAGGATTCCGGCGGCCGGTGGCAAAGCGGGCGGCATGGACGACTCCGGCGCCAGGAACGGCAAGCTGATCCTCGCGGCGATGATCTTCGCCGTCGCGATGACCTTCATCGACATGACGATCGTCGCGATCGCCGTGCCCAGCCTGCAGGAAGACCTCTCGCTCTCCTCGACCGGGGTGCAGTGGATCGTCAACGGCTACCTGCTCTCGCTCGCGGCCCTCTTCGCCTTCGGCGGGCGACTCGCCGACATCGCCGGCCACCGCAGCATGGTCGTGCTCGGCGTGATCGTCTTCGCCACCGCCTCCGCTCTCTGCGGCGCCACCCCGACCGGCGCCCTCGACGAGGCCTGGATCGTCACCTTCCGGGTGATCCAGGGGGCCGGCGCGGCGATCATGTTCCCGGCGGCGCTGGCGATCGTCCTCGGCGCCTTCCCGGTGCGCGAGCGCGGCCGGGCGATGGCGCTCTTCTTCGCGATCACCGGGGGCCTCACCGCGATCGGCCCGCTCGCCGGCGGCTACCTGGTCGAAGTCAGCTGGCGGGCGATCTTCTGGGTCAACATCCCGGTGGCGATCATCGCCCTCATCCTCACGGCGATCTCCAAGCCCGCCAACGAGAAGCACCCGGCGCCGCTCGACTACCGCGGCACGGTGCTGGTCTCGGGCGGGATGGGGCTGGCCGTGCTCGGCCTGCAGCAGTCGAGCGTCTGGGGCTGGGGCAGCCCGATCACCTGGGTCTGCATCGCCGCGGGCCTGGCGCTGCTCGCCGCCTTCGTCGCCTACGAGCTGCGGATCGAGAACCCACTGATCCAGGTGCGCACCTTCGCCGACCGCGCCTTCGCGGTCGACAACGCGGTCCTCTTCCTGCTGATGATCCCCTTCGTCCCGCTCTTCTTCTTCGCCAGCATGTACGCGCAGGTCGCGCTCGGCGAAAGCGCCTCGGAAACCGGGCTCTACCTGCTGATCTTCTTCGCCGGCTTCGCGCTCGCCTCGCAGTGGGGCGGGAGGATCCTCAACCGCGTCGGCGCCCGGCGGTCGGTGGTCCTCGGCTGCGCGGTGGCGGCGGTCGGCTTCTATCTCTGGGCGGGCTCGCTGACCGACCTCTCGGTCGGCGCCCAGTGGCAGTACATCGTGCTCACCGGGGCCGGGGTCGGCCTCGTGCTCGCCCCGGCAAACACTGATGCGCTCAACCGGGTGCCGGCGAGCCGCTACGGCGAGGCGACCGGGATCACCCAGACGGTGCGGAACTTCGGCTCGAGCCTCGGCATGGCGGTGCTGGGGACGATCCTGATCCTCGAGAACAAGGCGAACCTGGAGTCGACGCTCGGCGCCGAGGGGATCCCCAAGGAGAAGGCAGACGAGATCGCCGACTCGATCAGCCAGGGCAGCTCCAACAGCAGCGCCGGCTTCGCCGAAATCGCCGGCAGCCAGGCGAAGCAGCTCTACGCCGCCGTCCAGCACGACTTCGCCCTCGCCACCCGCACCGTCTTCTACGCGATGGCCGCCGTGATGGTCGTGGCCTTCGTCGTCTCCCTGGTGGCGATGCCGGCCGGCAAGGTGGAAGAGGTGGTCGAGGAGCCGAGCCTCTCCCAGTAGCGCCGGGGGAAGCCCGAGCCCCTCTTCCGGCACCGAATCGCTAGGTTGCCCGCGTGAAGCTTCTTGCCTTCAGCGACCTGCACTGCAACCTGAAACGCGCGGAGCGGCTGGTCAAGATGTCCGAGAAGGCCGACGTCGTGATCGGCGCCGGCGATTTCGCCTCGGTGCACGAGGGCCTGGAGGAGACGATCGAGGTGCTCTCGGCGATCGAGACCCCCACCGTCCTGGTCCCCGGCAACAACGAGACCGACGACGCCCTGCGCGAGGCGACGGCGGGCTGGAGCGCTGCGACCGTCCTGCACGGGGGCGTGACGACGATCGGGGGCGTCGAGTTCTTCGGCCTCGGCGCCGGCGTCCCGGTGACGCCGTGGGAGTGGAGCTTCGACCTGAGCGAGGAGACGGCGGCGGTGATGCTCACGCTCTGCCCGCAGAACGCGGTCCTCGTCCTGCACTCGCCGCCGTACGGCCACTGCGACGCGAACCGCTCCGGCGATCGCTTCGGCAGCCACACGCTGCTGCGCACGATCGAGGAGAGGACGCCGCGCCTGGCGGTCTGCGGCCACATCCACGAGTCGTGGGGATGCAAGAGCAAGGTCGGCAGGACGCCGATCCACAACCTGGGCCCGAAAGGCACCTGGCTCGAGGTCTGACTCAGGCGGCGGGCGGCTGGGGCTGCTGGCCCTCGAAGAGCTTGCCGGCGCGGATCTTCGCGGCCATGTCCTTCGATTCCTCGCGGTAGGCGCTGCCGTCCTCGAACTCGATCGTCGGGTACTTGCTCTGGCCCGAGATCCGCTTCAGGCCCTCGCGCTTGCCCGGCCGCAGCGGCCCCTTCACCACTTCGTACTCGATCCCCTGCTCGTCGAGCGCCTTCTGCACCCGCGCGCACGGGTGGGCATCCATCTTGGCCCACATGACCGAGCAGCGATGAAGCTTGACCGCCATGACGGCAGCGTAGCTGGAATACTCGGTGGCCGCACATGAGACCAGCAGGCCTGCCGCCCGGTCCCCCCTATCCATCGGCGATCCAGGCCGTCGGGTTCTGGACGCGTCCCTTCGCCTTCCTGCGGCAGTGCCGGGAGCGCTACGGCAAGCGCTTCACGATCAGGCTGCCGGCCTCGCCGCCCTTCGTGATGCTGACCGACCCGGCGGAGGTGAAGGAGGTCTTCACCGCTCCGCCCGACGTGCTGCGGCCGGGCCAGGGGGCGCGCGTCCTCGAGCCGGTGGTGGGGAGCAACTCGGTCCTCCTGCTCGACGAAGGCGCGCACATGGAGCAGCGCAAGCTGATGCTGCCCGCCTTCCACGGCGAGCGGATGGAGCGGCTCGCGGGCCTGATGGAGGAGGTGACGGCCGAGGAGCTGGCCGGCCTGCCGAGGGACGCGGCGGTCGAGCTGCACCCGCGCATGCAGGACCTCACCCTGAAGATCATCCTGCGCGCCGTGTTCGGGCTCGATCCCGGCGCCCGCTTCGACGCGCTGAGGACGAGGCTGCAGGAGATGCTCGTCTTCGGCGACCGGCCGATCAGCCTGACGCCGCCGCCGAAGGACAGCCTCGCGGCGCGCGTCCTCGAACGGGTCGGGCCGTTCGCGCACTTCGTCCGCACCCAGGCGGAAGTCGACGAGCTGATCTTCGAGCTGATCGCGGAGCGGCGCGCCGGGGACGGCGCCGAGCGCGACGACGTGCTGGCGATGCTGCTCGAGGCCCGGCACGAGGATAGCTCGCCGATGAGCGAGCAGGAGATCCGCGACGAGCTGATGACGCTGCTCGTCGCCGGCCACGAGACGACCGCGACGACCCTGGCCTGGGCCTTCGAGCGCCTCGCCCAGGACCCGAGGGTGCTGGCGCGGCTGATCGAGGCGGTCGAGGGCGACGACGACGCCTACCTCACGGCGACGATCCAGGAGACGCTGCGCGACAGGCCGGTGCTGCCGAACGTGGCACCCCGCCTGGTGGTCAAGCCGATCGAGGTCGGCGGCTGGCCCTACCCGCCCGGGTGCAGCCTCGTCCTCAACGGCTACCTCCTCCACCACGACCCCGACATCTACCCCGACCCCTTCGCCTTCCGCCCCGAGCGCTTCCTCGAGGAGCCCCCCGGCACCTACACCTGGATCCCCTTCGGCGGCGGCCGCCGCCGCTGTCTGGGCGCCAGCTTCGCGATGCTCGAGATGAAGATCGTCCTGCGCCAGGTGCTGAGCACGCTGACGGTCGAGCCCGCTGGAGGGGGCGGCGAGGTCGCGCGGCGGCGCAACATCACGGTGCGGCCCTCGGGCGGTGCGCGCGCGGTGCTCTCGGAGCGGCGACGCGTGGCTGTGGCTGCGTAGCGGCCCCGGTCGCGATCGATCAGCAGATCAATCGTTTAGACGATTAAACGTTTAATCGTCTAGCATGATCACATGCTATTCGCCACGCCCGAGATCGACTCGGACCAGCAGGCAAAGCTCGAAGAGCTCGAGCAGCTGCGCCGTGAGCTGGGGCAGGAGGCGGGCCAGGCCGTGCCCTGGATGGGTGCGTTGCGTCGTTCCGTGCGCGCGACCTCGATCGAAGGGTCTACCTCGATCGAGGGTTTCAGCGTTTCCCCTGAGGTTGCGGAAGCGCTGGCAGGTGGCGCCGAGCCCGGGGACGCCGCGGATGAGAATCGGCTGGCCATCTCCTGCTACGCCCGCGCCATGGACCACGTCGGCGCGATGGCCGCCGACCCCCGCTTCCGCTGGCAGGAGCGGGTCATCCTCGATCTGCATTTCGACGCCTGTCACTTCCAGAAGGACAGGCGTCCGGGCAACTGGCGCAGCGGGCCGATCGGAGTGACCGGGGCGGACGGGACGCTCGAGTTCCGTGGCCCGGACCCCGACCGGGTTCCCGAGCTGATGGCAGAGGTGATCGACTGGCTCGCCCGAGGAGATCTCGATGCGAACGTGGTCGTCCGGGCGGCGATGGCGCACCTTCACGTCACATCGGTGCACCCGTTCGAGGACGGCAACGGGCGCGTCGCGCGAATAGTGCAGTCGCTCGTCCTCGCCCTCGAGGGATTGATCTCCCCCGAGTTCTCCTCGATCGAGGAGTACCTGGGGAACAACACCCCCGCCTACTACAGAGCCCTGAGGGACACCCAGGGCGGCAGCTACCAGCCAGAGCGCGACGCCTCCGGATGGGTCAACTTCTGCATTGAGGCCCACCTGGCGCAGGCACGCCAGCGCCTCACTCAGATCAAGGCCGCTGCCACCCGCTGGGCCTCCCTCGAAGAGCTGGTCGAGGAGCGAGGCTGGCCGGACCGCCTCGTGATCGCCCTGGAGCAGAGCCTGCTGGGCGGCACCGACCGCGCGAAGTACGCCGCGGAGGCCGACGTCTCGCCCGCCACTGTTAGTGCCGACTTCAGGCGCCTACTCGACGCCGCCCTGGTCGTCCAAGACGGCCGCGGGCGGAGTACGCGCTACCGGGCGAACAACGAGCTGCGCGAGCTCGACCGCGATTGAGACATCGCCGTCCGCCCGCAGGCCCGTCAGCAGATCGGCGCCTCGTCGAGATTTTCTTTCGTGTTGTTGCCCTCGTTGGACTCCGGGATCGCGTTGCTGGAGTCGGCCACGGCAGTCCAGCTGCCGTCGCACGAGCCGCTTGTGTAAGCCAGGGTCATCGAAGCGCCGGCGGGCAATCCCGCGAACTGCACCGAATCCCTGACCGTGGGCCCGTTGTAGACGGTGACCGTGAATGGTCCGGCAGCGGCGGTTCCCTGGTTCTTGACCGTGACATCCCCGATGGTCAGTTTGGTGACGATGAGGTCGGCGTCCCCGGCCGGCCCCGGTGGTGGCGGTGGGGGCGGCGTGGTGTCCGGGGGCTGAACTGGCGGCGGGGGCGGGTCCACGTCGAAGGTGACGATGCGGTAGGTCGCCCGCGCCTTGTCTCCGTTTTCCATCGACAGCCGGCCGCTCAGCCGGGCGCCCCCGGTCACCTGCTGCCCCGCCGGCGGGCCGAGCCGGTAGGCGATCGGCAGCGCGGTCATGCGATCGAACGGGTTCAGGTCGCCCGTGTCCTGCGGGCCGAAGTCGTCCTCGCGCAGCTGCAGCCAGACCGGGATGACGTCCGCCGTGCGGTGGTCCCGCGCCAGGCCCGAGGCCTTCCATTCCCGGCGCGAGTCCTCGAGCCAGCGGTCGATGCTCCGGTTCCTCACCAGGACCCGACCGTTGACCACGAGGGTCACGCCCTGCAGGAGCCAGCCCCCGGCCGCTCCGTCCCTGCTCTTCTCGATCGCGACGCGGCTGATGTCCCCGACCGTGAGCCCGTCTCGGGTCGCCGGCCCGATCGGCACGCTGTAGGTGTCGTCGTCGCCGCGCTCGAAGTCGTCGTAGAGGCGCTTGTCGAGCGAGAACCGGTGGCGTCCGAGGTTCAGGTAGACGTTGTCGTCGGTGCCGGCGAAGCGGCGATCGCCGGTCTCGATGCGAACCGTCATCGACTCCACCGGCGTGCTCTCGCGCTGGGAGGTCGGCACGGAGCGAATCCAGGTGAACGGCGCGTAGGAACCCGAGAACCCGAAGGAGTCCTCGCCGTTGATGACCGTCGAGGTGTACGGCTGCCCGTCGATGCCGGCCTGCGCGTAGATGTCGGCCGAGCCGACCAGGTCGCCCAGGTCGATGCCCCTGTAGTTGAGGATCTCGAGCTTCACGAAGCGGGTGAAGAGCTGGTCGGTCCGGCTCGAGGGCAGGTCGGGCAGGTTGAGCGGCTCGGTCGGGTACTCCCGGAAGCCACCGATGTAGCGATTGAACGCCTTCCGGTACGGGGTGGGCCCGCGATCGTGGAAATCGCCGAGTGCGAGGCGCAGGCTCGTGATGCTGCCCGCCTTGCCGGTGCGCTCCCCGCACTTGAACGGCAGGCACGGCTCCCCACCGCCCTGCCAGTGACCGCTGAAGATCGAGATCTCCTCGGCGCCCCTCACATCGTGCCGAAGCGCTGCCGTGCCGCGCAGCGACATCGCGCGCTTCCACAGCGGCTCGTTGCCCAGCCAGGTCCGGACCGCGCGGATCCACTGGCGGGTGGCGAAGTAGGCGGTGACGTAGGCCTCCTGGTACTTCGGGCGGCCCGGCCAGTCCTTGTTGAGGCCACCGTGGAGGTGATCGTTCTTGTCCGACTGCCAGTTGCCATGCCCGCGGGGGATGCCCTTCACCCCGGTGTAGACCGCGCGATTGCCGACCAGCTCCCGGCGCGCCTCGGGCGGCACGTCGAACCAGGTCGGCGTCTCCCCGAATCCGAGCGAGGACACGCCGGGGCCGCCGCGCCCGTTCTCTGTGGAGGGGTCCTCCACCCAGTTGCTATGCGTGTAGAAATCCTGCACCGCGTGCAGGGAGATCCCGAGCACGGCCATGACGTCGAGCGGGTCGGGGCGTGACTGCCGTCCGGCGTACTGGACCCACTTGCGGGTCAGGAACATCAGGCGCTGCCACTCCTTCTCGACCCCCGCGGTGGTCAACAGGTCCGGCATCCCGATCTGCCTGCTCTCGGCGTCGAAGTGCATCCGCCGCGCCCCCTCGACCCACTGGTTCAGCCAGTCCTCGCGGTTGAATCCGAACCGGGTGAGGCCGATCAGGGCGTTGGCGTGCCCGGAGTAGGGGTTGTCGTCCGGGTTCGTGTAGTAGTCGACGAACCAGTTGTCGACCATGCCGACATCCGCAGCCGCCGCGCTGAACCCCTCAGCGGTGAGCGCATCCCGCGTCATGTCGGCATGAGGGCCGGTGTCGAACGCCTGCGCCGAGCTCGGGGCAAGCCATAGCCCCAGTGCAAACGCGATCGCGATCAGCTGCCGCACCCGTCCACCTTGTCACACCCGCGGCGAAGGACCAATCCGCTCAGCAGATCGCCCCGACGTTTGTCGGGCGCGTTTCGCGGAGCCCCTGCAACTGGGGGGTCGCACCTGTGACCTTCGGTTTCGTAGCCCGAGCCGCTGCCCCAGAGGTCAGGCGAGGAGCTCGTCGATGCGGGATCGGACGAGCCGCACGCGACCGGCTCCCGCTGGGCCGTAGAAAGCGGTGGCACTCTGAACCGCGTAGTCGAAATAGAACTCCCCTTGAAGCTCGGCCAGCTCGTCGCGGATGTAGGAACGCAGATCGGGCACTGCGGACGCGACTTCCTCGATCAACTCAGAGCGTCCATCGATCAGGGTGAGCACGTCGTGAATATCGAGGCTGGGCAGCAGGTCGCCATCACCCCGACCCTTCCAGGCGCAGAGCTTCGTCGCAACGAGCGCCGGCGGCGCTGCGGCACGTATCTCAGCACCGGATTCGAGAGTGACCGTCACGGCGCTGGAGATCGCCTCGTCGTACCAGGGATTGGAGAATCCGAGGATGTCGGGATCGGTCGGCATGACATCCAGAACGAGTTGCGGATCGGCGCTTCTCCACCGACAGATGACGGGCGCGCCCATCGCCTCCTGGAGTCCCCGCTCGCGCAGTCGATCGCCGAGCTGGTGGTACTTCACAGGGCTCGCCACCTCGCAGACCACATCGACATCTTCCGTCGCCCGCGCTGGAGGAGCGCCGGGCTCGGTAATCCAGAGGTGAACCGTGGCGCCACCGACGAAAACGACCTCATCGAGCAGAGGCCCGAGAAGCGCCGCCGCAGTCTCCAGTTGAAGCGCACTCACCGGCCTGCGACCACGGATCGCTCCCGCAGCCTCTTCGAGAGAAGGTCTCCCGCTACCTTCCGGATCCGAGCATCTCCGGCCCTGAGGCTGTCGAGCAGAGCGAGGACTTCACCGAGCTTCTGCCAATCCTCAGCAGCCCCAGGTGCAGCGGAGTGCGGCGGCTCGATGGCCTGTCCCCGAACTCGCCCAAGGGCGTAGGGCCAGACGGGAGGGGGCTCATCGCCCGAGGAGCGGATCGCGCCCGCCATCGGCTCCGCCGCCCAGGCCGCTGGCACGCCTGCCGTCAGGGGACCCAGCCGAGCAGGAACAACAAAGCGGAGCGCGTGAAGCGCGAACTCCTCGAAGTTAGGTAGATGGACTTCGCGGCGGTCCACCGAATACAGATCCGCACCCTTCGCGCGCTCCAGCGCTCGCTGTACAACTGGGTGCGGAACACGGAGCCGCTCCGCAAGCGACCTGTAGCTCCAAGCCTCGTCGTGGGCAAGCAGCCCGCTGAGGACATAGATATCGGAATCCTTGACCATGATGAGGAGTAGTGTATCAAGTATCAATACGCGATACAGCGAAGGAGGCCTCGTCGGGTCGTTTAGGCCCGGTCCCCGCCGAGCGCAACCGCCTCAGCGAGAACGCGGCTGCGCACGTAGGGCGACAGGCTGGCCTGGCTTCTCCAACACGTGCCTCAATGGAATGACGCACAGATAACCGCCGCGATCCGCGTAGTCGAGGAGAACGATGTGTTGGCATCGCTCCTCGACGAGGATGTCCCTTCGGCCGACGAGCACGAGGATTGCTGGGCGGCAGCAAACGCCCGTGAGGATGCTGCGACCCGCTGCCACTAACCAATGCTCGGCGAGCAAGCACCGCGTCTTACGGAACAGCGAGGAACGCGCCTGCTCGGAAGTCTCTGGAACCCCGATCTCCAAGCGCGTCTCCAGCGTATCCATGAACGGCTCGCGCGCCAAGCCGTAGCGGGCACGCAAGCGGCCAAGCCCCCGACGCCTCAGCCCAAACGGCGTCGGATGGGCGCCATCGGGGAGGTGATTGCGGCCGTCCTCGCCGAGCACCCAAGCGGACTGCACGTCCACGAGATCGCAGCAGCGGTGGCCGCTCGGCTTGACGACTCCATTTCCGGGTCCACGGTCAAGACGTGCCTCTGGCGGGAAGCACGGCGACCGTCCGGCCGCTTCGAGCGGATCGGACGGGGCCGCTACCGCCTGCGGAGTTGAGTCCGGCTGAATCCTGCTGGCGACGCCAGAGCGGCGGAGCGGGCGGAGCAAGTTGCGGTTTGCCCGGTGAGCGCGGGGAGTAGGGCACGTCCGGCACTCAGTCGTCCGTAGCGCCACCTATCGTCGTTTGCAATGGATACCGGTGACTGGATCACGGTCTCGCTGACCGCCGCTCTCGTCGGCGCGACCGCTTACTACGCGTGGCAGAATCGCCATATGGTTCGGGAGATGGCGGCAACGCGCGCCGTCTCCGTCATGCCGAAACTAGCGCTTGAGTGGCACGGCGTCAGTCCGACGATCTCGTTCGTCAAGCTGGTCAATGTCGGACCCGGCCCTGCTCTCAATGCGGATATTGAGGTCGTGTTCGTACCTAAGGACGCCGACGGCTCACCACCAGCCGACCACCGACGGTGGAAAACCAGTGTCGTGGCATCTGGCGAGCAGCAAACGTTCCTGCCGAAAGGTACCAACGGCGGAATTGCCGATATGGAGCAGCTCGGCAACCTTTACGACCGTGTGGAGCTTCGGGGCGCCTATAAGGACGTGCTCGGCAATCGCCACTCGGCGGAGGGAGTGCTCGATGACATAGCAGGCTTGCGTCTACTCCAACGAGAGGCGCACGCACGGTGGCAACAACCAGAACCGGAGCAGCGCATGGCGGAGGCCTTCGCCAAGAAATTCGAGCGCCCGGTTAAGGATGTTACGCGAGCACTTTCAGAGATTGCAGCGCTGCTTCGTCGAAGCAATAGCTCACCCGACGAGCCCGAGTAGGCAAGGCCGGTCTTGCCGGTCTTCGCCATGTCGTGTACCTGCGCCGTCCCGAGCCCGCCCCGACGAGCGACCTCCCCCTTGGAGCGGTCGAAGAGCGCCTTGCAGATCAAGAGGTCCTCGATGGAGAGCACCGGGATCGTGGCCTCGCCGAACGGCTGGCGCTCGACCCGCTCGGCCATCGCGGTGTGGAACTCGGTGTTCGCCAGGAACAGGTCCACGTACGTGTTGCCCCACCGCGAGCGCGTCTGGCCCTCGCGGCGCAGCTCGCGCTTGACCCGCTCCTGGTCGGCGAGGTCGTACACGTCACCGAGGGTCGCCAGCACCGTCTCTTCGTCCTCGGGCGAGACGAAGATGTTGAGGTCGATGTCGAGCGTCGAGCGCGGCTCGCGGTGGTAGTTGAGGGCGATCGCCCCGCCGAAGGCGTAGGGGACGCCGCGCTCCGCCAACGCGGCGTTGAGCCTGACGACCTTCTGATCCCAGGTCGGCTCCCGCTCGGCTCCGAGCGGTTCTTCCTCCGTCATTAGGCCGCCTGTTGCGTTGGCGAACCTGGCTCGGGGATGCCGGGAAAGCGCTCGGCCGGGTCCTTGCCGATCCCGGTCTGGGCGGCCATCCGCTCGGCGTAGCGGGACAGCTCGATCATGGCCTGCGCGTGATCCTCCGCCGATGCCTCGCGCCAGCGCTCGATCACCTCGGCGTCCCGGTCGGCGACCGGGCCGAGGAACGTAGTCAGTTCGGCTGCATCAGGCTTTGGCATGGCGATACCTGCCCAGATTGTACCCCCGGACCTGCGCGGCAAGCCACCCCCCAGGACTCACCGCTTCCGAGATCGCACGTTCCGTCGCGTGCCCTGCCCCGGCTTGAACCGGACCATGCGATTCCGCACGCCCGGGCCGCTCAGCCGCGCCCGCAGGCCTCGGCGACCACTGCGCCGGAGTAGCTGCCGCCCCTTGCCGTTGAGCCGGACACGCAGCAGCTTCGCCTTGCCCGCCGGAACCCGGAAGCGTGATTGACCGAGCATGACGTTCTTGGCGGCGCTGCGCCGGGCACCCCACCTCACCCGAACCCGCGCCAGCAGCTTGGCGACGCCCCGGCAAGCCGTCTGCCCGCTGCATCGCAGCTTCACGAACGCCACCGCGCCCTCGACCGGCGCGACAGCGGCGGCAGCAGCGAGGGACACCCGCGGGGTTTCGATGGGCGACTGCGGACCGCTGAACGGCGGCGGCGCGGGCGGCGGGGTCGCCGGTGGTTCCTCGGTGGGCGGCTCGCCCGGCGGTTCTTCTTCGGTGGGCGGTTCTTCAACCGGGGGTTCTTCTTCACCGGTCAATGGCGCGAACGTGGCCGTGACCTGCTTCGCCGCGTCCATCGTCACCTGGCAGCTTTCCGCTTCCCCGGTGCAGTCGCCCGACCAGCCGGTGAAGATCGCTTCCGCTTCGAGCAGTTCATCGTGAGCGGGTATCGCCGTGAGCGTCACGACCTTCTCCAAGAGTACCGGCATGAAACGGCTCCCCCGGATGCTTTCCGCTGCTGCGCGTGTATCGGTGCATCTCATTGTGCCCATGAGCCCAATTCCCCCGCGCCCGGCATCGTAAGACAATCGTCTGGATGACAACGTCTATGAAGTGTCCGCTTTGCGGGTCCGTTTCCGAAGCGGTTCGGGTGGATGAGGCTCCCAACTTTCCCCGCGTTGTCTTTCCAGAGGAACCCGGAGCTGTTGTAGCAAACGCCCGCGAGTTTCGAGTCGGTGCGTATGTCCTGATCCACCACGGATGTCTTTCCCCCCAGGCCGACACCGATACAAAGTGGTGGGACACAGACACTTCTTGGTGGGCCTGTCAAGACCCAGGGCGCGCTATTGACGCCAATGCTCGTTTTGATCTCAATTGTCCAGTCTGCGCTGAGCGCTGGATGACGGAGAACCGCAACTAAGCCGACTGTCTTGCCCCAGCGCCCCGGAGCTTTTTCATATGCTCGATGCGCTTGCGAATCAGCGCTTCAGTACCGATGTCCTTTCGATGCCTCACCGGCCACGTCGCCTCAAGGGCTCGGGTTGCCCCCTCCGCCGAAGCCTCTGCCTCGTCAAGAGAGTTTCCAATGCCAACGAATGCCCCAGCACGTGAGGAGGTCATGTAGACCTCATTCCTGTCTTGCTCGCAAGCTGCCCAATACCAACGCGCGTCCTTGGCGTCTAGAAGCTCCGACCCTGGGTCGAGCTTTGCTTTAGGCGACTTGTTGGGGTAGTCCTTTGGGACCACGTACTTGCAGACAGTTGCTTTGTGCTCGAATGACCAAGGCACATCTCGAAGGCGTCCTTCAGCCACGGACACGCAGATCTCAACAAAATCGGCATCGAAAATAGGGAGAACATTCATTGCCTCGGGATCGCCAAAGCGGGCGTTGTACTCGATGAGGCTAACTCCCGACGCAGTTGCGATGAACCCCCCATAGAGCACGCCCTTATATGGCTCACCAGTCTCGCGAGCAAGAGCATCGATGACCTTCTCACTGATCGTGTGAGCTTGCAGGACATCTACGTCCGCAAGGAAAGGGAGGGAGAAGTCCGCGCATGAATAGGAACCCATTCCTCCGGTGTTCGGACCTTCGTCTCCTTCGAACGCTCGCTTGTGATCTTGCACCAGCGGACAATGGATTACCGACTCGCCGTCAGTGATCGTCTGCAGGCTGAACTCCTCGCCTTCAAGACGCTCCTCGATCTGCACCCTGGGATGGGCTTCGAGCACGCTGGATGCATAGTCGAGCGCTTCGTCAATCGTGTGCAGGTGCTCGCCAAAAACTCGGACGCCCTTCCCTGCCGTTAGCCCGTCTGGCTTAACAACAAAGGAGCCCAGCTCTTCCATGTAGTCGCGCAAGCCGTCAGATGCCGCGAAAGTCCGATAGTCGGGGTTTCCTGGAATGTCGTATTTGTCGAGAAGGCTCCTAGCCCACGACTTGCTCGACTCGATTGCCGCGAGTCTCTTAGGAGGACCGAAGGTTGGTATCCCCATCTCCCGGAGGCAATCTACGTAGCCTGCCTCCAGCGGCTCCTCGGGTCCAACGATCACAAGGTCGGGAGCGATCTCACGAGTTTCCGCCGCTAGCCATGCGATATCGGTCAAGGAACCCGTGCGAACCTCGCTGCACTTGGCGAGAAGGCCCGGTATCGCAAGTTCCGACAACGCGAAAAGCTCAATGGCCGAATGGCTCTCGGTGCAGGCCGCAGCGATGGCGTCGGTGCGAGCGTCCTTGCCTGTAAGAAGGACCCGGATGCGCTTAGAGGAGTTCATGATGCACGAAATTAGACGCCCCGCCAGACGGCGTTCGTGATCCAGCGGAAAAACGCTAGCTGCGGAGGATAGGGAATCGCCAGGCGAACCAGCTCTCCGTCGCGAGCTCCTAGCCGCCCGTTTTTTCGCAGAGCATCCGCAGAATTCGATTCGCTCCCTTGATTCGGCCGAGGCGTTTCGCCGCGCTCCAACTGGCTTACCTCGGTGCGGTGCAGGGAGGCGAGGTGACTCAGCTCCTCCTGAGAGAGGTCGGCTCGCTTGCGGTGGCAGGCCAGGTTGTCGCCGAACAGGGCGGCGATGTCGATCACCTGCCCTCCCCTCCTCCGATCTGCCCGAGCAGTCCGTGCAGGGCCTCGTGCTCGGCGACGACTCGCTCGTACTCGTTGCTCCCGTCGATGATCTGCGCGAGCGTCGTCACGACTTCGCGCACCTCGTCGTCGGGGACGATCACCAGCTCGTCAAGAGCCGCGAGGAGGCGCGCGGAACGGCGAATCAAGTGAAAGCGGGCTGATCGGCTCTGGGCCGGGAAAAGCGCGGCCTCACTCGGAATGCAGAGGAACGCGCCAGACAGGATTCGAACCTGTGACCTTCGGTTTCGTAGACCGACGCTCTATCCGACTGAGCTACTGGCGCGGGAGACGGGTCGAAGGACCCGAAGGGCGATTCTAGGGACTTGGGGGCGTGGTTAGGTGGCTTCGGGGTCGGCGGGCTGGTTCAGCCGGACGTGCCACTGGACCGAGGCGGTGGCTACGGAGTCGCCTGAGGCGTCGGTCAGCTCGACCTCGCAGGGGAAGACGACCTTGCCCTCGGCGTCGAGCGTGGCGAGGGCCTCGGCGGGGTCGACGCCGAGCTTGGCGCGGGCCTCGATCGGGCCCTTGGCGACCTTGACGTAGGAGATCTCGGCGCTGCGGGCGAGGGGCGTCACTTCTCCCATGCGGGTGGCGAAGGCACCGACGAAGGCGGCGCCTGAGGCCGTCTCGGCGACCGTGAAGAGAGCGCCCGCGTGCTGGGAGCCGACGTGATTGGTCAGCTCGTCTCGCTCGGGCAGCACCACGACCGCTTCGCCCTCCGCAACCTCGGCGATCTCCAGGCCGAGGTGCCCCGCGAAGGGCACCGCCTGGGTCATTCCCTGGGCAATCGCCTCGAAGAACTCGCTCATCGCCGCAACCCTATTTCGTTCCGGTGCGCTTTATGTCGGCATAGATGGCATAAGGCGCACCGGAAGGGTCGGGGGCCCGCACCGGAAGGGCTCCTCAGCGGCCCTCGAAGGTCGCGTGGCCCGGGGCGCCGTGCTCGAGGAAGGTCTTGACCGCGCGCTTCAGATCCTCGGTCGCGAAGAGGTCGACGGCGTCCTTGCGAATCGCCTCGTCGGCGGCGACGACGCCGCCCTCGCGGAAGCGGTGCAGGACGTGCTTCGTCATCGCGTGCGCCTTTGTCGGTCCGGCCGCCAGCTCGGCGGCGAAGGCGCGGGCCCGCTGGTCGAAGCCCTCGTCCTCGAAGACCCGGTTGACGACGCCCCAGCCCGCCAGCTGCTCGGCGCCGAAGAGCTCGCCGGTCATCACGAACTCGGCGGCACGGCCGCTGCCGGCGCGCTCGGCGAGGCGCTGCGTCCCACCCATCGAGGGCGTCAGCCCGACCACTTTCTCGACCAGGCCGAACTTGGCCGAGCGCGCGGCGAGGATCAGGTCGCAGCCGAGCGCCAGCTCGAAGGTCCAGGTCAGGGTGAGCGCGTGGGAGGCGAAGACGACCGGCAGCGGCAGCCGTTCGAGCCGTTCGACCAGGCCGATCGACTCGTCCCAGAGCTCTCCCGCCCGCTCGGACGTCAGCCCGTCGAACTCGGCGACGTTGACCCCGCCGGAGACGACGCGCCCCTCGGCCCGGAACAGCAGCGCCCGCGGCAGGTCGGCCTCGACCGCCGCGATCGTCGCGTCCAGAGCCTCGAACATCGCCCGGTTGAAGAGGTTGAGCGGCGGGCTGTCGATGGTCGCGACCGCCAGGCCGCCGTCGCGCTCGAGTCGGATCGCCGTCACGGCGCGAACCCTACTGCGCCAGGAGGGACCAGCGAAACCCGCGTGGGCGGCTGGCGAGCGCCGGACCAAGCGGGACAAGGAAGAGGGAGCCGGAAGGCAGTCGCCTTTCGGCGACCGATGACGCAGTAGCGCGCCGGCGCCGGGGCGCCTCAGGGCACGCGGTGGACCTCGAAGAGGTTCGTCCCCAGCTCCTGCTCGGGCAGCCCGGCGGTGATCGCGATCAGCTCGCCGGAGGAAGCGATTCCCCGCTCCTCCGCAAGCCGGGCGCAGTCGTGAAGCAGGGCGCGGATGTCGGCCTCCTGCTCCTGGAGCACCGCGGTCACGCCGAAGAGCAGGTTGAGCCGGCGCACGGTCTCGATCCGCGGCGAGACGGCCAGCACCGGGACCTTGGGGCGGTGGGCAGAGACGAGGCGGGCGGTGCGGCCACTGGTCGTCGGCACCACCAGCGCCGCCAGCCCCAGCCGGTAGACCGCCCCCACCGCCCCCCAGGCGACCGAGTCGGCGACCTCCTGGGTGGCCTGCTCGGTGCGGCTGAAGAGCCACTCGCCATAGGGCAGGTCGGGCTCGGTGGCGTGCGCGATCCGGTCCATCACCCGCACCGCCTCGATCGGGTGGTGGCCAACCGCGGTCTCCTCGGAGAGCATCACCGCGTCGGTGCCGTCGTAGATCGCGTTGGCGACGTCGGTCACCTCGGCCCGGGTCGGCCGCCGCGCGGTGACCATCGAGGCCAGCATCTGGGTCGCCGTGATCGCCGGCTTGGAGCGCTTGCCGGCGGCGCGGATCAGCCGCTTCTGCACGACCGGCACCTGCGCCAGCGGCAGCTCGATCCCGAGGTCGCCGCGCGCGACCATGATCCCGCCGGTCGCCGCGGCGACGATCTCCTCGGCGTTCTCGGCCGCCTGCTGCTTCTCGATCTTCGCGATCAGCGGGATGTCGGCGCCGAGCGCCCGCAGCCGCTCGCCCACCGGCTCGAGGTCGGCGGCGCTGGAGACGAAGGAGACGGCGAGCAGGTCGACGCCCTGCTCGACCGCGAACTCGACCCAGCCGAGGTCGCCGGCCGTCGCCGCCGGCGTGCTGACGCCGGGCACGTTCATCCCCTTGTGCGAGGAGAGCGTGCCGCCGACCTCGACCTCGCAATCGACGCCTCCGTCTTCGGCCCCGCACACCCGCAGCCGGATCGAGCCGTCGGCGAGGTAGACCGGCTCGTTCTCGCCCAGCGAGGCGACCCCGGGCCAGGTGACCGGGATCGTCTCCCGGTCCCCCTCGACGTCGCGCGGGGTCAGCTTCACGTGCATGCCGGTCTCCAGCTCGGCGACGTCGCCCCGCAGCTCGCCGATCCGCAGCTTCGGCCCCGGCAGGTCGCCGAGCGCCGCCACCTCGCGCCCAGCCCGCTCGGCCGCCGCGCGGATCGCCTCGATCGTGCGCGCGTGTCGGTCGCGGTCGGCGTGGGAGAAGTTGAGCCGCAGCACGTCGGCACCGGCCTCGATCATCCGGGCGAGAACGCCCGGGTCCCAGCTCGCCGGCCCCACCGTCGCGATGATCTTGGTCCGCCTGCGACGCTCCATGCGTAGTGACTGTAGAGCGTGGTCAAACCATGACATCGATCTGTGTGACAATGGACGCGTGAGTACCGTTGCGGAGCGCCCCGTCGGCACCGAGGAACCGGCCTTCCCGGACCTCGTCGGCGAGGCGCCGCCCTCCCCCGCCGGCCCGGTAGAGGCGGCCGAGGCAGCGGCGCTCCCCAAGCCGCCCGTCGTTCCGCTTCCCCGCGTGGCCCAGATGCTGCGCTTCAACCAGCGCCAGATCGAGTACGTCTTCGGCTCGCGGCGGCGCCTCGGCGACGTCTTCCGGATGCGGACGACCATGCCGGGCGGCCCCGTGGTCACCAGCCACCCCGACCACGTGCGCTCGCTCTTCACCGCCAAGCCCGAGCAGGCGCCCTCGCTGACCGGCGAGTCCCCGCTGCGACCGATCCTCGGCACCGGCTCGGTCCTCACCGCGGTCGGCCCCCGCCACATGCGCCAGCGCAAATTGCTGCTGCCGTCGTTTCACGGCGAGGCGATCGAGCGCTACACGGCGATGATCGCCGAGGCGACCGAACGCGAGATCGACACCTGGCCGCTCGACCGTCCGTTCGCGCTGGCACCGCGCATGCAGGCGATCACGCTCGACGTGATCATGTCCGGGATCTTCGGCATCGAGGGCCGGCCGCAGCGCGGGACTCCCGAGCACCGGATGCGCCTCACCGTCAAGCACCTGGTCGCCGCCTCGACCTCGCCGCTGGCCCAGCTCGGGGAGCTGATGAACATGGCGCGGGAGGAGGCATTCGGCCCGATGAAGGTTGCGATCGGCCTGCTCGACCGCCCGACCTACGCGGTGATCGAGGCGCGCCGCCGCGACGAGCACCTCGCCGAGCGCCGCGACATCCTCTCCCTCCTTCTGCAGGCGCGGACCGAGGAGGGCGAGGCGATGGACGACAAAGAAGTCCGCGACGAGCTGCTCACCCTGGTCCTCGCCGGCCACGAGACCACCGCCAACTCGCTTTCGTGGGCGTGGGAGCGGCTGGTGCGCAACCCCGACGCCCACGAGGCCCTGCGCGAGGCCGTCCGCACGGGCGAGGGTGCGGAGGAGCAGATCGAGGCGACGATCGTGGAGACGATGCGCTCGCGGCCGGTCGTGCCGTTCATCGGCCGGCGGGTCACGGTCCCCTGGCAGCTCGGCGAGTACGGCGTCTCCGCCGACACCCCGGTCGGGATGAGCATCCTCCTCGTCCACCACCGCGAGGATCTCTATCCCGAGCCCTTCGAGTTCCGCCCCGAGCGCTGGCTCGGCCGCAAGCCCGGCACCTATGAGTGGATCCCCTTCGGCGGCGGCATCCGCCGCTGCCTCGGCGCCGCTCTGGCGATGGCCGAGATGCGCGTCGTCCTCGAGGCGACGGCCCGCCGCCTCGACCTCGCGGCCGCCGAGCCCGAGCCCGAGCGCGCCCTGCACCGCAACGTGACGATGATCCCCGCCCGCGGCGGCAGGGTCGTCCTGCGCGCCCGCAGCTGAGCTCAGCCCGAGAGCGGCCGGCCGCGCCAGAGCTGGACCAGGCCCCAGAGCGAGACCGCCGCCCAGACGGTCTCCAGGAGGAGGAACCCCCACTGGCGCCCCTCCCAGGCGAGCACCGCGAGCACCACCGAGCCGACCAGGTTGAGGACGAGGTAGGCCCGCGAGTGCTGGTCCATGGCGCCGAACTGGGCCGCGGCATAGGCACTCAGGATGAGCAGCGCCCCGATGACCTGGACGAGCTGGTCCATCGGGAATTCATAGCCTCTTTCGAGGGAGGCGACGCCAGGGGCCGCGAACGGAGAGGGAGGGATTCGAACCCTCGAGAGAGCTTGCGCCCCCTACTCGCTTAGCAGGCGAGTGCCTTCAGCCACTCGGCCACCTCTCCGGGCACTGGGCCGATTGTAAGAGCTGGTGCCCGGCGGCGCGGCTAGTCTCATCTTCGTGTCCGGCCGCTCGCATGCACAGCTGGAGCAGATCTTCGAGGAGGTGGAGGCGCCGTTCGCCTTCGTCGATCTCGACGCGATGTGGGCGAACTCCGATGCGATGCTGGAGCGGGCGGGCGGCAAGCCGATCCGGGTGGCAAGCAAGTCGGTGCGCTGCCGCGGCGTTGTGGAGCGGATCCTCGGCCGGGACGAGCGCTACGCCGGGCTGATGACGTTCACCCTGCCGGAGACGCTCTGGCTGGCCGAGCGCGGCTTCGAGAACCTGCTGCTCGCCTACCCGACCGCGGACACGGGAGCGCTGGGCGAGCTGGCGCTGCGATCGGCCGCCAGCTCGGCCGAGGCGCCGATCGTGATGGTCGACTGCAGCGAGCATCTCGACGCGATCGAGTCGGTCCTTGGCGCGGACGCGGCGCCGGTCCGTGTCTGCATCGACCTCGATGCCGGCTGGTGGGCGATGGGCGGGCGGATCAAGGTCGGGCCCAAGCGCTCTCCGGTGCACACGGTCGAGCAGGCGGTGGCGCTTGCGCAGGAGATCGAGCGTCGCCCGAAGCTCGAGCTCGCCGCGCTGATGTCCTACGAGGGCCAGATCGCCGGCGTCGGCGACCAACCGCCCGGGCGCCGGTTCCGCGGCGCCGCGATCCGCACGATGCAGCGCCGCTCGACGGCGGAGCTGGCGGAGCGCCGCGCCGCCGCCGTCGCCGCGATCCGCGAGTTCGCCGAGCTGCCGATCGTCAACGGCGGCGGCACCGGCAGCCTCGAGCTGACCGGCGCCGAGGACGCGGTGACGGAGATCGCCGCGGGATCGGGCTTCTACGCCCCCGCCCTCTTCGATCACTACAGCCGCTTCTCGCTCACGCCCGCCGCAGGCTTCGCCCTGCCGATCGTGCGCAAGCCGGCGCCCGGCATCGCAACCGCGCTCGGCGGCGGCTACCTCGCCTCGGGCAGCGGCGACGCGGCGCGGCTTCCCTCGCCCTGGCTCCCCGCCGGGCTCGAGCTCGACGCCGAGGAGGGCGCCGGCGAGGTCCAGACCCCCCTCGGCGGCCCGCCCGCCCGCGACCTGCAGATCGGCGACCGCGTCTACATGCGCCACGCCAAGGCCGGCGAGCTCTGCGAGCGCTTCGACGCCCTGCACCTGGTCGAGGGCGAGGAGATCGTCAACGTGGTCCCCACCTACCGAGGCGAGGGCCAGACGTTCCTCTGACAAGTGCAACGTTTTGTGGCCCCCACAGAGCCACAAAACGTTGCACCTCGCGGTCGCTCAGGAGCCGAGGACGCGTTCGGCGTACTCGTTGGTGAAGACCCGGGCGGGGTCGAGCTTGTCGCGCGCGGCCTGGAACGCAGACCAGCGTGGGTAGCGCTGCGACAGCGTGGCCGCGGTCTGGAAGTGGCGCTTGCCCCAGTGGGGACGACCGCCGTAGGAGTCCATGATCGACTCGACCGCCTCGAAGTAAGGGCGCCACTCCATGCCGCGGTACTGGTGGACGGCGATGTAGGCGGTGTCGCGCTCGTGCGAGGGGCTGAGCAGGGCGTCGTCGGCGGCGGTCACCCGCATCTCGATCGGGAAGAAGACCGGGTAGCGGTTGGCCCGCACCCACTCGATCACCCGGCGCGCCGCCTCGGGACCGTGCTCGCGCGGCACCCCGTACTCCATCTCGGTGAAGCGGACGCGGCGCTCGTTGGCGAAGATCCGGTCGCTGCGGTCGGTCGCCTTGCTGCCCGAGGCGAGCCAGGCGGCGAGGCGGGAGAGCGAGGGGATCGCTTGCGGAACCGCCTTCCCGGCCGCGGAGATCGCCTCCAGCGCCCAGTTCTCGAGCACGATGTCGTTGAGGTAGGCGGCGGCCCGACCGCGCGGGCGCGGCGGACCGTCCGTGCGGTTGCGCTCCAGGACCAGGGCGGAGTCGGCGTAGGGGAAGGTGAAGAGCTCGAAGTGCTCGTTGGCGTCGGCGCCCTCCTGGAAGGCGTCGAAGACCTCCTCGCGGGGCCGGCGCGTGTCGACCCGGTGCAACGTGAAGGCCGGGACGCAGCGCAGGGTCACCGCCGAGATCGCGCCGAGCGCTCCGATCCCGACCCGCGCGGCCCGCAGCAGCTCGGGGTCGCCGCCGGCGCTCAGCTCCCGCACCGAGCCGTCGGCGAGGACCAGCTCCAGCGCCTCCACCTGGGTGGAGAGGTTGCCCAGCTTCGCCCCGGTCCCGTGCGTTCCGGTCGAGATCGCCCCGGCGATCGTCTGGCGGTCGATGTCGCCGAGGTTCTCCATCGCCAGCCCGAGCCGGTGCAGCTCCTCGCCCAGCTCGGCCAGCACAGTGCCCGCACCGACCTTGACCAGGCCGGAGGAGCGGTCGGCGTCGATCACGCCGCTGAGCGAGCGGACGTCGACCATCGTGCCCTCGGTCTTCGCCGCCCCGGTGAAGGAGTGGCCCGAGCCGGCGACGCCGACCTTGCGTCCGACCGCGACGGCCCTGCCGATCGCCTCGGCGAGCTCCTCGCGCCCGCGCGGGCGCACCAGCTCGAACGGCGCGCAGGCCTGGTCCCCGGCCCAGTTGCGCCAGGCCGATCCGGGTCCCCCCCGCTCGCTGCTCGACGAAGCCATTCCCAGCGGAGACTAGCCCCCTCCCTCCTCGATGGGACGGACCGAGGGCGGCGCCAGGACATGGACGGAGTAGGCAACCGTGCAGAGCAGGAGAGCGGCGATCGCCAGCGCCGGAGTCGCGTTGCCCGCCGCGCCCGCGAGGACACCACCGGCGAGGCCGCCGACGACCTGGCCGAACGCCCAGGCCATGTTGGAGAGGCCAGCGGCGAACCCCTGGTGCAGGCGGCTCGACTCGGCCATCTCCGAGAGCATGGTCAGGGCCGGGGTGAAGCAGATTCCGCCGCCGAGCGAGGTCAGCATCAGCCCCGCCATCACCACCCCCATGGTCGATCCGACGGCAACGGCGACCATCGCGACCGAGCAGATGCTGAGGCCGATCGTGAACGGCGTTCTGCGTCCCACCCGGTCCGAGTAGCGGCCGGCGAGCGGCGCCAGCAGCGCCTCCAGCGCGGCGCCGGCGATGAAGCCCCCGGCGATCAGGGTGTGGCCGCCGCCCAGGTCGGCGATCTGAAGCGGCGCCAGGACCTCGACCGCGCCGAACATCACCGACGGCACGGCGACGAACGCGGTCCCGGTGAGGATCGGGCGGGTGAAGATGATCTCGGCGATCTTGCGCAGCGGCTGGCGCTCGGGCGGTTCGGCCTCGGGCAGGCGCACGGCGAGGACGGCGAGGACGATCGCCACCGCGAGGACGCCGCTGAACACGACCTCGGTCCCCACCTCCGCCGCGAAGGCGCCCAGCGCGGGGCCGAACAGGGCGCCGCCCACCGCGGTGCCCAACGCCGTGCCGATGACGGCGCCGCGCCGCTCGGGCGGCGCCGTCGTGACCAGCCAGGTCAGCGCGCCCGACCAGATCAGGGCCCCCGAGACGCCCTGGACGAAACGGGCGACGTCGAGCAGGACGTACTCGCCAGCGAAGCCGAAGGCGACGCTGGAGCAGCCGAGCAGCAACAGGCCGCCGATGACCGTGCGGCGCGGGCCGATGCGCGCGGCGAAGAGACCGGCCGGGAGGGAGAAGGCCAGGGTCCCGGCGGCGTAGGAGGCGGAGAGGACGCCGGCCTGGGCCTTGCTGAGACCGAGCTCGGACACGTACTCCGGCAGCAGCGGCGCGATCGCGGAGAAGAAGACGACGTCGAAGAAGACCATCGCCGAGGCAAGTACGAGCAGTCGGCGCATTGCAGACAATACAATCATCTAGAGCGCTTTCGGTCATGCGCCTCAGCGTCTAGCATCGACCGAACGTTTACTCCCCGGAGGGGTGGCAGAGCGGTTGAATGCACCGGTCTTGAAAACCGGCAGGCGCCGAAAGGCGTCTCGAGGGTTCGAATCCCTCCCCCTCCGCTTTAGAGTCAGAAGTCGGCGATCGCTCCGAGACCTGACGGAGCTGCCGGCCGGGGCGCCCGCCCTTCGGCGGCCTCACTGCGCGAGGCGGCCTCGCTGCGCGAGGCCGCGAGGGCCATCGTTCACCGCCTCAATACGATGGGTCCGTGAGTGGACGCGGCCAGAGAGTGCCTGGTGGGGTCGCGCATGAGCTGCCGGCGAGGCCGCTGACTCATTGTCCGGACTGCGTCTCATTCGACGTGAGCGCGATGACGTCGCCGCGGTCAAGGGGGCGACCGGCGGCTCGCTTCATCGCGATTAGGTCGTCCTTGCCGGCGACCGCCACGCTGATTCCGGCGACCTCGATCACGAGAGCGCGTGCGCGCACGCGCTCATAGACATCGGCGCCCGGCGGCGACAGGTGTACGTCGATACCTCCGGCTTGCGAGTCGAGCGTCAGCGTCTGCGCAGCGGCGATCCGCTCGGCATCGATCCGCGTGTTGTCGCCTTTCTCCGAGTGCGCGTCGAGCGAGCGCAGGGCGAGCGCAAGCCGCTCGAGATTGGCTCGGTCGGGAGACGGAAGGACATCGACGTCCTGAGTGGTGCGGACATGGCCGTGGGCCTGGACCGCGAGACCGCCGATGACGACCATATCCACATCGTGCTCGGCGAGCGCGACGAGGATGTCGGCTGCCCGCAGCGGTGTTTCCCGGCGGGTCATCGGGTGCGCCGGGCCTTGCTCCCGGCAACGGCGACTTCGCCCGCGAGCTGATTCCAGCTGATTGCCAACTCGAGCCGCTCGCCGGGGGCGCGCGCCAGATTCGCGGCGAGGTGGGCCTCGTCGTTGTCGCTTTCCATCCGGCGCGCCTCGAGCGTCGGCTCCTCGCCGAGCGCTGCGAGCAGGGAGGCGAGGGTCGTGAAACTCGGTGAGTTCTCGCCGCGCTCGATCCTGCTGACAGCGGCCTGGGTGGTCCCGGCGCGCAGCGCGAGCTGCCGCTGGCTCAGACCGTGCGCCTCGCGGCGGGCGCGAACCAGGTGGGCAGGCGACTGCTTCGTCTCAGCCTTCGAGAGGGGGTTGCCGTCACTCGGCATGCCACGAATGATATCTAATTTGGTGTCAGATTAATTCCGTGAAGGTCGTGCTTCGGGCCAAGCCACTTCTTGACCTCGGGGTTCGAATAGCTCCCATCAACCCCGTTGGCCCCGCGTCCTAGCCGTCTGCCCGCGGGAGCAAGCCAGAGTCGCTCAGAACGCGGACGTGATAGTCGACGAGGGGAGCCGTGGCTCTTACGTCGGATAGCTCGCGGAGGAGGTCGTCGGGTGCCAACGATCTCTGCTCGTCCTGTTCGTACAGGGCGAGAATTCGAACCCGGATCGGATGGCTGCGCGCGTACTCCTCACGATCCATCTGCCTCTGGCCCCTGTCGTCGCACATCTGCTTCCCTTCCTTGCGTTGCGGCCTCCCTCAGCCGGCGGCGCTTCATCGCGCTCACGATGACAGCCAGCCGCTCAACACCCCGGCGGCTGGCTACCGATTACCGAAACCGGCCGCCGGGGTGTTGAACGTAGAGGGCCTTTGATGAGACCTATTGTTAGGCCTCAATGGAGTAATGGAGGATTCCACACGGGCGGGGGAAATACCTCCACGATTTTAGGACGTGTCAAATCGACCGGTCGATCGACTTCGATACCACGCTATTTCTCAGTCTCCGCCCCCGATGGCATCTCAAAAGAGAACGTCGCGACCCTCACATTGATCAGCTTGCTCTCGTCGCCGGCCTCGCGTGCCCGCTCGACGCTTTCGACTTCGACCTCGCGGGCAAGGGCCAGTAGATCGTCGAGACGTTCGTTGAGCTTGATCCATCCCTGCTCATCTACTCGGAGCGGGGATCGGGTGTTGTGCGACCCTGCGCGGGCCTGGAGGGTTTTGGCGTGCCATGCCACGGCGACATCCCGCAACAGCAACTGGTGGGTCCAGAGCACAAGCCGTTCCCGGTCCTCCTGGCTCAGCTCGTCCCATTCCTCGTTGTTCAATATCGGTCGCATCACGGCTCGATAGATGGTCGTTGCCTGTCCTCGCCTCATCTCCGTGCCAACCGGCTCGACCAAGCCCATCTTCTCGAGCTCCCCCACGTCATAGTCCGCCTTGTTGAGCTTGGTGCCCAACTCCCTGGCGACATCGCTCTTTGACGCCGGGCCTTCGACCAGGGCAACCAGAGCCGCGAGCTGCCCAGGGTTATGGAGCAGACGAAAGAGCTGCTCGTCGATACGGATCTCCGGCATCACTGTCTTTGCCACAGCCCTCTCCTCTCGGGTCGATTGAGCGCGTCGGACCTTAGCTGATTTCGATTAGGAACAGACGAGTATTTGGATAGCACTGCCTCTCTCGCACTCTCTCACATACCGATAGTGATCGACTAGTCAACTACGCTCGGTAGCTGGTTGTTCCAAAACCAGTGGGAGGGGGTGATTGACGTGCTTGAAAAGGTCGAGGCCGTGGTTCCGGCGATCTCTACGTGGAAGCCGGCTTAACGAGCACCAGCGGCCGACCCCAGCCTGAGCTGGGGTCGGCCGCCCTGTAAGTGGACTGCCACTTGCCCTTCAAAGCTACCAAAACTGATCGACTTGTCGACTAATCTCGGTAACTGTTGTCAAAGCCAGCGGGAGAGGGGGTGATGGACATGCTCGAAAAGGTCGAGGCCGTGGTTCCGTCGGTCCACACATTCAAGCCCGCCTAAAGGGCCTCCGGCCGATCCCAGCCCAAGAGCTGGGATCGGCCAGGTTTTCAGCTCCATCAGCTACCCGAGGCCGCTCGACTAGTCGAGTGACTTCGGGTAGCCTCTTTCCTTGCGGTGACGGGGAATGTGGGGACAAAGGGGTCGAGGGCCGACTGGGCCGAGCGCGCCTTTGAGGCGATGGCGCCGCTCTACGACGATGTCACCGCCCATCACGAATACGAGTTCTGGACGGCGCAGCTCCTTGCCGTCCTCGAGCGAGAGGGGCTTGAGGGCCGGCGCCTGCTCGATGTCGGCTGCGGCACCGGCAAGAGCTTCTTGCCGATGCTTCCGCGCGGGTGGCGGGCCGTGGGCTGCGACATCTCGGCATCCATGCTCGACCTGGCCCGGCAGAAGGCCGGCGATGCCGTCCGCCTGGAGATCGCCGACATGCGGGCCCTGCCCAGGTTTGGCGAATTCGACCTGGTCTGGGCGCTGGACGACGCGATCAACTACCTGCTGAGCACCGAGGAACTGGAGGCGGCGCTGCGGGGGATGCGGAGCAACTTGGCAACCTCGGGCCTGCTGCTGTTCGACGTGAACGAGCTGCCGGTCTACGCCTTCTATGCAGAGGGCGTCGAAATCGAGCTCGACGGACGCCGCTTCGCTTTGCAGGGGAATGCAATGGGTGAGGTCGAGCCGGGCTCGATCTGCGAGTTCTCATGCTTCGAGAAGCGGCCCGGCGGCGAGGGTCAGGCGGCCGGCCGCCGCAACGTCTCCGTCCATCGCCAGCGCCACTTCACCGAAGCCGAGATCCTGGCGGCAATCGACCGGGCGGGCCTCACGTGCCTGAACGTCTACGGCCACGGCACCGACGGCATCCCGCGCCAGCCCTTGGATGGCTCGGTCCACACGAAGGCGATCTATGTGGCCCGCGCCGCCTAGCCCGACAACCTGGGAAAGACCGCGGATCAAGCGCACAACTGAGCAGTTTCGGGCACCGAACGGGGACCTCTACCTGCGCAGGCCGAGCGAGGCCTCCGACATTCGGATCAAGGACCCGAGCCCCCAGCTCAGGCAGCTCCTCGGCGCGCTGGACGGTACGCGCACACGCCAGGAGCTGGACGAGGAGTTCGGGGTGGATCTGGTCGCCGAGCTGATCGGCCAGCTCGGCGATATGGGGCTGGGAGAGGACGCATCCGACGATGACCTGATCGCCCCTCAGACACGGGCGCGCTTCGACCGCCAGCTCCGCTACTTCAGCGATGTCTCGACCGGGCAAACGCCGTTCTCAGTGCCAGGGCAAGCTGGAAGACGCTCGTATCGCGGTCTTGGGCGTCGGAGGCCTCGGCGGCTGGACAGCCTTGACTCTCGCGTGCTGCGGCATAGGCGAGATGCTGCTGGTCAACTTCGACACGGTCGAGCCGAGCAACCTCAACCGCCAGATCCTCTATGGGGAGGCCGATATCGGCCAGCCGAAGGCGGGTCTGGCTGCCAAACGGCTCGGCGCCTTCAACTCCTCGATCCAGATCGAGACCCGCGAGGAACGGCTCGACAGCGAGGCGGCGGTTACGGCGGCGATCGAAGGCTGGGACCTGGTCGTCAACGCCGTCGATTGGCCGGCTCACGACATCGAGCTTTGGGTCAACTCGGCCTGCTTCGCGGCCGGCATCCCCTACATCGCGATGAGCCACTATCCGCCGATCGCCCGCGTTGGCCCTCTGTACGTCCCCGGTGAGACCGGCTGCTATTCGTGCCAGGAGATCGCCTACAAACGCGCGTATCCCTTCTACGACGCGGCCGTCGAGCAGCAGCGTGCCCAGCCCTCACCGGCGGCGACGCTGGGGGCGGCCTGCGCCCTGATCAGCGGCCAGGTCGCCCTCGATGTCATGCATTTTCTGACCGGCCTCGCAACGCCGTCGAGCCTTGGCGTGAGCAACATCTACGACCTCCGCACGATGGAGGCCAAAGGGGAGCAGGTTGTGCAAGAGCCGGATTGCCCGGTCTGCGGCGCACGCCGACCTCCCCTGCGCTGAGCGGTCAGGAAACGCTGGAGAGCGCCGTCGCCACCGCGAAGCCGAGGGTCGTGACGAGGCCGGCGACGCGGCCCGACTCGCTCGTCGCGTCGGGGATCATCGAGTCGATCAGCATGACCAGGAGGGCGCCGGCGGCGAAGCCGTCGATGGTTGCGCGAAGGTCGCCCGAGACGACGTCCGCGATCGCGAAGCCGGCGGCGCTGGACAGCGCGCATATCGCGGCCACCGCCACCCAGAGGCGCACGATCTTGCGCTCGCCGGTGCCGCCCTTGCGCATCTCGCTCGCCGAACCGATCGCCTCGGGAAGGTTGGAGACGAAGATCGCGACTAGCAGGCCGACCCCGACGCCCTCTCCGCTCGCCAGGCCGATGCCGAGGACCAGCTGCTCGGGGATGCCGTCGAGAAAAGCGCCGAGGGCGAGCGCGGTCCCCGGCTCGGACGCGGCGGCGCGACCGGCGCGGCCCCGGCCAGCCGACGCGCGGTTGGCGATGAGCCCGTCGAGGGCGAAGTAGGTCAGGGCGCCGGCCCCCAGGCCGATGGCCATCGCACCCAGGCCGCCGACGCGCAGGCCCTCCGCCGCCAGCTCGAAGCTGACCGCGCTGATCAGGGCGCCGGCACCGAAGGCGAGAACCAGCCCGACCTGCCGTGGCGGCCAACCGCGGGCGAAAGCGAGCAGGGCGCCGAGGACCAGCGAGGAGGCGGCCAGAGCCCCCCAGCCAAGCGCCTCGATCATCGTCGGCCTCTCGCCGGGAGGCACAGCACGAGGCGAAGGTCTATCAAGGGCGGCGGGTGTCACCTTCTTGCCGCATAGCGGGAAAAAGGCGACACCGGGCGGCAGGAAACGTTGGGCGGCGACCGAACGTGCGGGGATGGAGACGGCATCGCGCCGGGCGCGCAGGCGTGAGCGGTGGAGGCAGCGGGCGGAACAGGCCAGCGACGCGTTCGGGCTGGTCTTCCTGCTGGTGCTGACCACCTACGTGCTGACGTCGCTGCTCGAGAACCGCGGCTGGACCGCGGTGGTCCTCACGATGGCGACGAGCGCGACGTCGGTGGTGGCGCTGACCAGCTCCCACGCGCGGGTGACGGTCGTACGCGTCGCGATCGCCCTCTCGCTGCTGACCATCGGCCTGGCGACGATCGGCGCCGCCACGGGCGACCGCGACTGGCTCAACGTCGCCTCCGTGATCCAGGTCTCGCTGCTGGCCGTGGCGATGGGCGCGGTCCTGCGCCGGGTCGTCACCGCCCCCGAAGTCGGCTCGCGCACGATCCTCGGCGCGCTCAGCGTCTACGCCGTGCTGGGGATCCTCTTCACCTTCCTCTACGGGGTCGTCGAGCGCGTCCAGGGCGGCGCCTTCTTCGAAGGCGTGCCCGCCCCGTCCGGCTCGGACTTCCTCTTCTTCAGCTACACGACGCTGACCACGACCGGCTACGGCAACCTCGTCCCCGGCGGCCAGCCCGGGCGGCTGATCGCCGGCTTCGAGATGATGGCCGGGCAGATCTTCCTCGTCACCCTGGTCGCCGGCCTGGTCAGCCTCTGGCGCCCGGGCGAGGCGATCAGGCGCCGCCGCGAGAAGCAGGACGGCGAGAGCTGAATCAGCCCGACAGCACCGAGCCGAGGCCGGCGATCTGGGATTCCATCGCCTCGCAGAGCCGGTCGCAGAGCTCGAGCACGGCGGGGTCGCCGATCCGGTAGAGCGAGCTGGTCCCCCGCTTGCGACGGGTGACGAAGCCCTCGGCCCGCAGGGCCGCGAGGTGCTTGGAGACGTTCTGCTGGGAGGTGCCGAGCGCCTCGGTCAGCTCCCCGACCGAGAGCTCCTCGTGACGGCGCAGCTGGTCGAGGACGCGCAGCCGGGTCGGGTCGGCGAGCGCGCGGAAGCGGCCGGCGATCAGCTCGGCGGCGTCGGGCTGGAGGGGGCTTTGCATCGTCGCCATCGTTATGCTATTGTACCAGTTCACAACTGTAAAGTTGTAAATCTGTAAATCGATTCACCTGGAGGATAGCGATGCCCCCCTCGACTTCGTTCCGGTGCGCCTTTTCCCCGATATGCGTGGATAAAGCGCACCGGAAGGAGGGTGTGGCGTGAGCTCGCTGGGGCCGATCGGGCGGCTGGGGCGCTTCGCCGCCGAGCGTCGCCGGTGGGTCTTCCTCGCCTGGGCGATCGTCGCCGTCGGGCTCGGCGTGCTCTCGCCGCGGGTCGAGACGGCGCTCTCCGGCGCCGGCTGGCAGGCCAACGGCTCGGAGTCGGTCGAGGTGCGCGAGCGGGTCAACCGCGCATTCGCCGGCAACGGCGCCTACGCGCTGCAGGTCGCCGTCCACTCCAACCGGCTGGCGGCGAGCTCGCCGCCGTTCCGCGCCACGCTGCGCCGGGCCGAGCGCATCCTCGCCGCCGACCCCGCGGTCGGCGCCGTGACTCCCCCGCGCCCCGGCCTCTCGATCTCCCGCGACGGCCACACCGCGGTGATCCGCGCCGGCGCGGCGGAGGGCCCGAACGGGATGGTCGCCGCCGCCGGCGACCTCAAGGCCGAGCTCGCCGCCGCCGCGGCGCCCGGCGTAGAAGCCAACCTGACCGGCGCCGCCGGGATGTGGTCGGACTTCAACGAAGCCAACCGCGAGGCGATGCTGCGCTCCGAGCTGCTCTCCTGGCCGGTGACGCTGGCGATCCTCGTCCTCGCCTTCGGCTCGCTGGTCGCGGCCGGGCTGCCGCTGATGCTGACGATCGTCGGCCTGATCGCCTCGGCCGGCGTCCTCTACCTCGGCACGCAGATCTCGCCGATCTCGATCTGGTCGATGAACTTCGCCCTGATGTTCGCCCTGGCGCTCGGCGTCGACTACGCGCTCTTCGTGGTCATGCGCTTCCGCAGCGCACTCTTCGGCCAGGAGCACGCTCCGGTGGACGCGGTCGCCGAGACGATGGACACCGCAGGCAAGGCCGTCCTCTTCTCCGCGGTCACAGTGCTGGTCTCGCTCTCGGCGGTGATGCTCGTGCCCAGCCCGGCCTTCCGCTCGGTCTCGCTGGGGATCATGATCTCGGTGCTGTTCGTGCTGGCGGCGACGCTGACGCTGCTGCCGGCGGTGCTGGCGAAGCTGGGGACGCGAGTCGACAAGCTCGCGCTGCCGTGGGCGCACGGCGGCGAGCACCGCTCGCCCCGCTTCGCCCGCTGGGGAGAGCTGCTCTGGCGGCGTCCGATCGCCTTCGGCGGCCTGGCGCTCGTCGTCCTCCTCGCCCTCGCGATCCCGGTCCTGGGCCTGCGCACCGGCATGCCCTCGATCAAGGTCGTGCCGAACGGCGACCACTCGCGGGCCGGCTACCGGCAGGTGACCGAGGCGTTCGGCCCCGGCGCGCCGGGAGCGCTGCAGATCGTCACGCCGCAAACCGCCGCCGCACCCGCCGAGGACGTGCTGCGCTCGGATCCCGGCATCGCCCTGGCGCTGCCGCCCCAGGCCGACCGGGACGGCCAGGTGCTGATCGAGGCGATCCCAACCGCCGGCCCCTCGACGACGGCACTCGGCGACACAGTCGAGCGCCTGCGCGCAGGCCTTCCCCCTGCCGCCCTCCTCGGCGGCCCCGCGGTCGAGAACCAGGACCTCGAAGCGGCGCTGAGCGCGAAGACGCCGCTGGCGATCGGCGTCGTGCTCGGCCTCGGCTTCCTGCTCCTGCTCGTCGCCTTCCAAGCGCCGCTGGTGGCGGCGATCGGGGTGCTCGCCAACCTGCTCTCGACCGGCGCCGCCTTCGGCGTCGCCACGCTGATCTTCCAGCACGGTCACCTCTCCGGCCTGCTCGGCTTCGAATCGCAGGGCTTCCTCGACGCCTGGGGGCCGATCTTCTTCTTCGCGATGATCTTCGCGATCGCGATGGACTACACCGTCTTCCTGCTCTCCTCGGCGCGCGAGCACTGGGAGGAGTCGGGCGACGCCCGCGAGGCGATGGTCGACGGCCTGGCCCACTCCGGCCGCACGATCCTCGCCGCCGGCGCGGTGATGGTCGCCGTCTTCTTCACCTTCGCCCTCTCGGGGCCGCTGCCGCCGAAGGAGATGGGCGTGATCCTCGGCGTCGCCGTCCTCCTCGACGCCTTCCTCGTGCGGCTCCTGCTGCTGCCCGTCTTCCTGCGCCTAGCCGGTCCAGCCGCCTGGTACATGCCGAAATCGCTCGGACGCCTCCTACCGGCGGTCACCTTCAGCCACGAGGCAAAGAGCCTGTCCCGGTAGGGGTGGAGCGTCTTGTACTTTTTCGCGAGCGCCCATCGGGACTCGCCAAAGACGTAGCTCGAAAAAGTTAAGCGGAACCCCTACCGGGACAGGCTCTACTCCGAGAACTCGACGCGTTCGATCGCCTGCGGCTCGACCGGTCGGTCGGAGCCGTCGGTCTCGACCGACTCGATCGCGTCGACGGCGTCCATGCCGTCGACGACCTGGCCGAAGACCGTGTGCTTGCCGTCGAGCCAGGGGGCCGACCCGGTGGTGACGATGAAGAACTGGGAGCCGTTGGTGTTGGGGCCGGCGTTGGCCATCGCCAGCGCGCCCCGGACGATCTTGTGGTCGTTGAACTCGTCCTCGAAGGTGTAGCCGGGGCCGCCGCGGCCGGTTCCCTCGGGGCAGCCGCCCTGGATCATGAAGTCGGGGATCACCCGGTGGAAGACCAGCTGGTCGTAGAAGCCGTCGGCGGAGAGCTTGCGGAAGTTCTCGACAGTCTTGGGGGCGTCGTCGTCATGCAGCTCGAACACGATCGCTCCGGCGCTGGTGTGGAGGGTTGCCTGCGACACGGGGAACACTCTATCGAGTGGTCGATTTACCACCCTATGAGGGGGTAAATCGACCACTCGACCTGCTCAGCCGGTGACGCGCACGGTCACCGGGCGGGAGGCGCCGGGGGCGTAGGGCCAGCGCTCCTCGGGGAGCGCCGTCGCGCGCAGGCGAATGCTGGCCGAGCCGGTGACGTAGCGGAAGCGGTAGCGGGCGCGGAAGCGGCCGCTGTGGTCGGTGCGGGTGACGAGGACCGGACGCCAGCTGCCGGTGGCCTCCTCGTAGTACTGGACCGCGACCAGCTTCCCTCGCCGCGGCAGCGGTGCGCCGAGCGTGCGCACCCGGCCGCCGAGGCGCACCGTCTCGCCCGTCCGCAGGAAACCGGGGGCGGCGTGGAAATCGACCCCGCCGCGGACTCGCAAGGTCAGCGGCCGGCGGCTCGCTGCCTCCAGCCGCTCCTCGCCCGGGAAGGAGACCGCGACCCGCCGCGAGGTGCCGGGCGGGAGCGCGAGCCGGAAGCCGCCGTGCGAGCCGGTCTTGACAATCTCGGCGCGGGCCTTCCCCAGGGCGCCGCGGGACGGGCGCGAGACGACCCGCATGGCACGGCCCGCGAGACCCGCCCCATCGGCGCTGAGGAGGCGGCCGCTGAGCGCAGCGCTCGCGCGGAAGGGGACCGTGAGCTCGGTACCCGTGCGCCCGCGCCAGGCGAGCCGGGCGAAGATCCGCGTCTTGCCGCGCGCCGGCTCGGCCCGCTTGACCGCAGCGGCGCCGGCCGGCGCGACCTTGCGCACGGTCATCTCGACCCCGTCGGCGCGGCGGGTGGTCGAGGCGGTGTTGCCGGCCCCGTCGGCCGCGTCGGCGCGGAACACGTAGGTCCCCGGGGCGAGGTCGCCGGGCAGGGCGGCCACGAGCTGCGCGGAGGTCGCGGGGCTGCCGGGCTGGAATTTGGCCGGCAGCTCGGTCCAGGCTTTGCCGTCGAGGCGCCGGTAGTGGATCTCGCCGCTTGCCGGGCCGGAGTGCTCGTCGGCGATCTGGGCGCGGACCTGCTGGGGCGAGGCCGCTCCGGCGTCCACCGGCTCGAACGCCACGGCCGGCGGCACGTCGTCGAAGCGCAGCGGCACTGAGACCGCCGAGGAGGCCGCGTCGTTGCCGGCCTCGTCGCGCAGCCAGATGCTGAGCGCGAAGATGCCCGCGCGCGGCACGAAGCGGTCCGCCAGCGCAGTCAGGCCGCGGCCCGCAGCGAACTTCACGCCGCTGTCGAAGCCGGAGGGCCCCTCGATCTTCCAGAAGGCACCGCCGATCGGGCTTGCCGGGCCCTGGTCCGGATTGGCCCAGGAGAGGTCGAAGTCGTTGGTGCGCCGCCATTCCTCGCCGCCGGCGACCGAGAGGTTGCGCGGGTGCGCCGGCGGGTTGTTGTCGACGTAGAAGGTCTGGTCGGCGGTGCAGCCGCCGTTGCCGGCGAAGTCGGTGGCGCAGTGGTGGATCGCGTGCGGGCCATCGCTGAATCGGGTGGTGTCGGTCGCGGCGCCGCCGGAGACGCCGAGGCTGCAGGGGCGCATCTGGGTCGCCCGCCACTCGCCTCCGATCGAGGTCTTGGCGCAGCCGTACTCGGTGAGGTTGACGCGGGCGCCGTCGACGACGGTCTCGCCGAAGCGCACGCCGCCGCCGACGTCGCTGCCCGAGAAGCCGACGCCCTGCGTGCCCCGTCGCCAGCCGCCGGCGAGCACGTCGCCGCCGATCCCCGCAGCCGGGGGCTGGTCGTCCTGGATCGTGATCGTCAGGGCCCGGACCGCCGACCACGAGCCGGCATCGAGGCTGCACCATTTGCTCTCCACCCGGGCGCAGAGGAGGCGGTCCTCGAGCGCCGGCTGGGCGGGGCTGAAGCCGGCGACGAACTCCCGCGGCGTGGTGTCCGTGGTCGCCGCCGAGGCGAAGACGTCGAAGCCGCCGTTCCAGGTGCCGACCCCGATCCGCTGCTCGATCCCGTCGTGCAGGGCGTGCCACCAGGTGCCGCGGACCTGCGAGATGCCGGTCCCCGGCGGCGCCTCCCAGCGCCAGCGCGCGAAGCGGGTGCCCGAGACCGTCGACTGCCCGTCGCGGGTAAAGCTCTTCAGGTGGGCGCCGTCGAAGGGATCCTGGCCGGCCGGCGGGACGCACCAGGCATCGGGCCGGAACTTCGCCCCACCGGTGGTGTCGGCCCAGGACGCGTCGGCGCCGACGTACCAGCCGCACTGGGCCACCGCGTACTTGCCCGCCGTCGCCTCGCGGGCCCCCAGCAGCAAGAGCGCCAGGGCAAGCGCGATTCCCATCGCCAGGATGCGGGCGAGTCCTCCCCGTGTACCGGACATGAATCCTCCTCCTTCGCTCGACAGCTCGTGGAGGGCTAAGGGCGGAGCGGCGAAGACTCTCCCCCCTGGGTGGACGAACGGACCGCCGGCTGCCGCCGCCGCGCCTTTGCGAGAATGGCCTCGATGCCACTTCCGACGCAGGATCAGATAACCGAGAAGCTGCGCGCCGTGATCGACCCCGAGCTGCGCCGCTCGATCGTCGAGCTGGGTATGGTGCGCTCGATCGACGTCAAGGAGGGCGGCCGCGTCGAGGTGGTCGTCTCGCTGACCACGGCGGGCTGCCCGATCCGCTCGCACTTCGAACAGGCGGTGGCCAAGCAGGTCTCCGAGCTGGACGGGGTGACCGAGGTCGCGGTCGGCTTCGACGTCCTCTCCGACGAGGAGAAATCCTCGCTGCAGCAGACGCTCGGCCGCGGCAAGCTGCCGGCCGGCGCGCTGGCGCAGGTGAAGAACGTGATCTGCGTCGCCTCCGGCAAGGGCGGCGTCGGCAAGTCGACGATGACCTCCAACCTGGCCGCCGCACTGACCGCCGAAGGCCACCCCGCCGGCGCGCTGGACTGCGACGTCTACGGCTACTCGATCCCGCGCATGCTCGGCGTCAACCGCAAACCGGAGGTGAACGGCGAGCGCAAGATCCTGCCGCTGGAGGCGGCCGGCGGGGTGAAGGTGATGTCGATCGGCTTCTTCGTCGAGGAGAACGCGGCCGTCGTCTGGCGGGGCCCGATGCTGCACAAGGCGATCCAGCAGTTCCTCGAGGACGTCGCCTGGGGCGAGCTGGAGTACCTGCTGCTCGACCTGCCCCCGGGCACCGGCGACGTCTCGATGACCCTCGCCCAGCTCCTCCCCCAGGCCAAGTTCGTGCTCGTCACCACACCGCAGCCGGCGGCGCAGACCGTGGCCAAGCGGGCTGCCGACATGGCCGCCAAGTTCGACCTCGAGCTGCTCGGCGCGATCGAGAACATGTCCGGCTTCACGACCCCCCAGGGGGAGCGCTTGACGATCTTCGGCGAGGGCGGCGGGCAGCTGCTGGCCGACGAGCTCGACATCCCGCTGCTGGGCAAGGTGCCGCTTTCCGAGGACCTGCGCGAGCACGCCGACGCCGGCACGCCGTTGGTCACGTCCGAGCCCGACTCGCCGGCGGCCCAGGCGATCCGCCATGCCGCCCGCGGCATCGTCGCCTCCACGCCGCAGGAGCTGCCGGTGCTGCAGGCTCCGCCGGCCGCCGCGGACGCACCACAGGTCAGCGGCACGCCGCTGCCGATGGCTCAGTAGCGCAGCTGCACTTCGCACGGCGCCGATCTCTCAGCACTCAACGCTTCAAGACTTTTGCCTGCATAGCAATGAGTCCAAAGAAGCGCTTCGCCTCGTCGCTCTGCGTTTCCTCCGTAGTAGCGATTACTCGCCGTGCGAGCTCCATGAGGTCAAGGGTGTCCGGTCGGGTGAATACGGCATCGTGGTCATAGTCCGCCTGCTCGCGCTTCTCGTTCAACTCCAAAAACCCCTCAGCGATCACGACTGTGTCTTCATCTATGTGCGTCCGTCCTTCGCTAGGAACCAGCAGCGTCTTGATGTGGGCGGGAGGGGTGTCTTGACGAGTTCCTTGGATTTGGCTAGTCCAGATCGCAACCGTCTTAATGTCTCCATGCTGGATCCAGCGTCGGACCTTGCGCTGAAACGCGGTATCCGTTTCGAAGAAGGTCGCCTGGACGACGCGATCCGTGATTGCATGGAAAACGGCGTAGTAAGCAGTAGAGACCGCACGACGATGCGCCGTATATGGCGGACGTCCGCGTGCCCCATCTATTGGGGCAAGGCGACCAGCGGCTTCCAGCAGCTTGTCGGGCTCAATCGGATAATCGGCCATGCTTACCTCAGAAGCTAGGCACCGACAGCGTTGACCCTTCTGGTGATTTCACTTGTCGCACGTGCTATTGCGAGAAGGCCTCGACCAGCGCAGCTTCGCTGTCAGGCACCAGGGTCACGCTTGGCGCTGGCAACCCAAGTTCGATCGTCTTGCGCGCAAACTTGTCCTTAAGCTTGCGGACGGCCTCAAACTGCCAGGTCTCCTCGCCCTTCTTGGGATCGCTGACCAATAGCGTAATTCGCGTGACAGGCTCTCCATCCTGACTCTCGTCGAGAAAAATGTTCGCCTTATGCACCTGAAGGTCCTCGATCTCGAGGCCGGTAGCAAAACGATTCAGCTCTGAAGTCGCAGTCGAAGTCTCGTCAGCCATAGAGATCACAGGATAGCTCGGGGGGTTGCCCTATCCGACTCGCGCATGACTTTTGCAATTGGCTCCTCGGCGTTGCCAGAGGCAAGGTCTGAGCGCGTGGGTCGCGGCGGGCGTGCCCGATGGGGCGCAGTCCAGTCGAACTGGATGCGTCATCAGCGGGTGCGGATGCGAGGTCTCGGGCGCTCAGACCTTGCTCTTGTAGTAGTCCGCGTTGATCTCGGCGTATTTGGCCCACTCGGCGGGGAGCTGGTCCTCGGCGAAGCAGGCGTCAACCGGGCAGGCCTCGACGCAGGCGTCGCAGTCGATGCACTCGTCCGGGTCGATATAGAGCATCTCGACCGAGTCGTAGTCGGGCTCGTCAGGCGTCGGGTGGATGCAGTTGACGGGGCATACCTCGACACACGAGTTGTCCTTGGTGCCGATGCAAGGCTCGGCGATGACGTAGGTCATTCGAGGCTTTCTCCTGGGGTCGTCGTTTCGGTGCAACCGGAGGCTCGCAGGCCCCCGCCAAAGCGCGGATGCACATTTTACGGATTGTGCGGCGGATGACGCCCCCCCACTAGCATCGGCAATCGATGCTGCTGCTGACGGGGGCAACGGGAAGCGTTGGATCGCGACTGCTGCCGCTCCTGCTCGAGCGGGGCGAGGACGTGCGCTGCCTCGTGCGCGAGCCGCGGCGGCTGGGAGCGCGGCGGGTTGACGTGCAGATCGCGCTGGGCGATCTCGGCGAGATGTCCGACCCCTACCTGGTGCGCCAGGCGTTGCGCGGGGTCGACACCGTGGTGCATCTTGCGGCGACGATCCGCGACCAGCCCCCGCACCGGATCGAGGAGCTGAACGGGCTCGCAACCGTGCGCCTGCTGCGCGCCGCCGAGCGCAGCGGCGCGCGGCGCTTCGTCTTCTTCAGCGCGCTCAACGCCTCGGCCGCCCAGCGCACGCGGTTCTTCCGCGCCAAGTGGCTTGCGGAGCAGGCGGTGGCGTCCTCCTCCCTGCAGACGACGGTCTTCGCCCCCTCGATCGTCTACGACCGCACGGACCCGTGGGTCACCCTGCTGCGCCGCTTCTCCTTCCTCCCGGTGCTGCCGGTCTCGGGCGAGGGCACAGCGCAGTTCGAGCCGATCTGGGCGGACGATGCGGCGCGCTGCGTGGTCGCGGCACTGGGCCGGGATGAGGAGCGGCGCTACGAGCTGGCCGGCCCCGAGAGGCTTGACTACGACGAGATGTCGGACCTCGTCAGCCGCATCGCCGGCAGGCCCCGGCCGCTGGTCCACCTGCCCCTGCCGCTGGTCCGATCCGGCCTGATCGCGCTCCGCTCCCTTTTCGGCGAGGCCGTGTTCGCTACATGGGAGGAGGCGGAGTTGATGGAGGTGCCGATGGTCAGCGAGCGCGGCACCGCCGACGCGGAGGAGCTGGGAGTGACGCCGAGAAGGATGGGCGATGTGCTGGAGGAGAGCTAGACAGGCAGCGGTTCTCGCGACGCTCCTCGCCGGGCTCATCGCCGGCCAGGCCCGGGCGCTGACGCTCGTCCCGCCGAAGCCGAGCGTCCTGCTCGGCGTCAGCGACCGGGGGACGACCCAGGAGTTCAACGAATTCGCCGGCCTGATGGCGAAGCACCCGGCCCTGCTGGAGACCTTCCATCCCTGGGGAAACAGCCTCAACGCGGCGTACGAACGCTGGCGGGAAACGGCCACGCGGCCGGTCCTGCACATCTCGACCGCCGACGACCAGACGCTGGCCGAGCTGATCACCCCGGCGCAGATCGCGCTCGGCTATGGCGACGACTACCTGCTGCAGCTCAACGACTTCTTCTCCAAGCGGGGCCTCCCCGCCTACATCCGGCCGTTGGGCGAGCCCAACCGCTGCCTCAACGCCTGGTCCGCAGTCAACTGCGACGGCACCCAGAAGGGCGGCGAACACACGACCGGCTGGTACAAGCAGGCATTCCGTCGCATTACGGCGATCGTGCGCGGCGGGCAGACGCTGGAAGCGCTCAACGCGACGCTGGCCGAAATCGGCCTGCCGCCGCTCAGCCGGACCAAAGGACCCCCTCCGACGAGCCTGCCGCTGGCGCCCGTCAGCATCGTCTGGAGCCCGCTGCCGGGGGGCTCCCCCCGGGTGAAGGGGAACTTCCCGGGCAACTACTGGCCGGGGGCGCGCTGGGTCGACTGGGCCGGGACCGACTTCTACTCGAAGTACCCGGTCTGGAAAGACCTCGACCGCTTCTACGCCGGCAAGCAGTGGAAGCGCAAGCCGGTCGCGATCACCGAGTGGGCTGTCTCCGGCGAGGACGAACCTCGCTTCGTCAAGCAGCTGATCGCCTGGACCGTGAAGCGCCCCCGCGTCCGCATGCTCCTCTACTACACCGGCTTCGGCACGGCCGCCGAGAACATCTACTACCTCAGCCACTACCCGCGCACGGTCAACACCCTCCGCCTGAAGCTCCGCCGCCCCACCTTCCTCCAGTACGCCGAATACAACGCCGGCCTGCTGCCACCCCTCCCCTCACCGGCCGCAAAGAAACCCTGACCCCCCGCCGCCGCCGCCGCCGCCGCCGACGGGACTGAAACGTCCAAATAGTGGACGTTTCAGTCCCGTCGGCGGGGATTTTGCTGGGTGAGCAGGCCGCGGATCGTCTCTGCGAGCCTGCGGGGTTCGCGTTCGACTTGCTCCCAGGTACAGCGGGAGACGCGCCAGCCTGCCAACTGCAGGCGCTGCTCCCTGAGGCGGTCGTGCTGAAAGGCAGAGTACGTGTCATGAAAGCGACGACTGTCGGCCTCGATGATTAGGCCGGCGTCTCGCCAAAGGAAATCCGGCTTGAGGGAACCATCCCCCACGTCGAGAGAGACGTTGACCTCGGGTCGCGGCAACCCTGCGCGGGTGCACATGCCCAGGAACATGCGCTCCAGTTCGCTGCGAGTTCTCTTTGTTTCGGGGTGGAGCTCGTCGAGGAGGAGGCGAAGACGGGCAACGCCCCGGCGGCCACGGCTTCGGCGAAGAAGAGTGCGGAGAACCCCCATATTCAGGATCCGCAGAACCTCAGCCTCTGCAAGAGCCTTCCTCAGCTGCCACACCGGAATCACTGCGGCAAGGTCAAGGAGCGTCCGCTCCAGGCTGGTGCATGGAATCCCATGAAAGACAGTGCGGTCAGCAGGGGTGAGCGTGCCGTCCCGATGGGCGGCGATTCCCCGTGGGAAACGCCCGCGCCGGTTTGGCGCGGTCACGTCGATCGAGCCATCGACGTCATTTCGCAACTGCCATAGCGCTGCGGCCGATCGATGGGAGAGCACCGCCCCCTCCCCGCACGCGAGAACCGCGGCCATGAGCTGCGCCTCCCTCGTCATCGGCGGCTGCCCAATTGCGTAAACGCCCTCGTGTACCCGGTAGAGCGATCCCTCCTCCACCCGGCTTCGCACCGCACTCGGACTCAGGCCAACCTGCCGGAGCTGTTTCAGCGTGACGATCCCATGTTGCCGCTCGCCGATCTCAGAGATGAGCAGCCCCAGCCGCCGACGGGCCTGAGACGTCCAAATAGTGGACGTCTCAGGCCCGTCGGCGGGGGGTTGAGTGGGCCTGCGGCGCATGCGCCAAGGGTGAAGCGCGGGGACGCACTCGTGGTGCGTCGAGTTCGCCAAAACTGCGGAGAAAACGTGACGTGGCGCATGCGCCACAGGCCCACTCAACGCGAGAGGCCCGGCTGTTGCCGGGCCTCTCGTCGCAAGCCACTCGCCTGTTGAGGCGAGGATACGCCCGAGGGCGTCCTACATCATCCCGCCCATGTCCGGCATGCCGCCGGGCATGCCGCCGCCGGCCGCTTCCTTCTCGGGGGGCTCGGCGATCACGGCCTCGGTGACGAGGATGTTCTTCGCGATCGAGGCTGCGTTCTGCAGCGCCGAGCGGGTCACCATCGTCGGGTCGATGACCCCGGCGGCGATCAGGTCGCCGTACTCGCCGTTGGCCGCGTTGAGGCCTTCGCCGGCCTTCAGGTCACGGACCTTGTTGACCACGACCGAGCCCTCCAGGCCGGAGTTCTCGGCGATCTGGCGCACCGGCTCCTCCAGGGCGCGGTGCACGATGCGGGCGCCGGTCGCCTCGTCCGGGTCCTCGAGCTTGTCGGCGTCGAGGTCGGCCTGTGCGTTGAGCAGCGCCACTCCGCCGCCCGGCACGACGCCCTCCTCGAGCGCGGCCCGGGTCGCCTGCAGCGCGTCCTCGACGCGGTGCTTGCGCTCCTTCATCTCGGTCTCGGTGGCGGCGCCGACCTTGACCACGGCGACACCGCCGGCCAGCTTGGCGAGGCGCTCCTGGAGCTTCTCGCGATCGAAGTCGGAGTCGGTGTTCTCGACCTCGTTTTTGATCTGGTTGATGCGGCCCTTGATGTCCGCCGCCTCGCCGGCACCGTCGATCACCGTGGTCGTGTCCTTTGAGACGACCACGCGGCGGGCTTTGCCGAGCTGGGAGAGCTGGGTGTTCTCGAGTTTGAGGCCCATCTCCTCGGTGATCACCTCGCCGCCGGTGAGGATCGCGATGTCCTCCAGCATCCGCTTGCGGCGGTCGCCGAAGCCCGGAGCCTTGACGGCGACGCCGGTGAAGGTGCCGCGCAGCTTGTTGACGACGAGCGTCGCGAGGCACTCGCCCTCGACGTCCTCGGCGACGATCAGCAGCGGCTTGCCACCCTGCATCACCTGCTCGAGCACCGGCAGGATGTCGCGCACGGAGCCGATTTTCTGGTTGGCGATGAGGATGTAGGGGTCCTCCAGCACCGCCTCCATGCGGTCCTGGTCGGTGACCATGTACGGCGAGATGTAGCCCTTGTCGAACTGCATCCCCTCGGTGAACTCCAGCTCCATGCCGAAGGTCTGGCCCTCCTCGACGTTGACCACGCCGTCCTTGCCGACCTTCTCGATCGCGTCGGCGATCACGTTGCCGATCTCGTCGTCGGCGGCGGAGATGGCGGCTACGCGGGCGATCTGCTCCTTGCCGGCGACCTCCTTGGACTGCTTCTCGCGCAGGTTCTCGACGACGTCGTCGACGGCCTTCTCGATCCCGCGGCGCAGGGCCAGCGGGTTGGCGCCGGCGGCGACGTTCTTGAGGCCCTGGCGGACGATGATCTGGGCCAGCAGCGTCGCCGTCGTGGTGCCGTCGCCGGCGACGTCGTTGGTCGCCGTGGCGACCTCGCGGACGAGCTGGGCGCCCTGGTTCTCGAAGACGTCCTCGACCTCGATCTCGCGGGCGATGGTGACTCCGTCATTGGTGATCGTCGGCGCACCGAACTTCTTGTCGAGCACGACGTACCGACCCTTGGGGCCGAGGGTGACCTTGACCGCGTCGGCGACTGCGTCGACGCCGGCCTGCAGGGACCCCCTTGCCTCCTCGCTGAACTTCAGCTCCTTATGAGCCATCTGATTTCAGTCCTCCTTGGTTCTTCTAAGTCCGTGGTTGGCGACGGGCTAGCCGAGCTTGGCGAGAACGTCCGACTCGCGCAAAACGAGCAGTTCCTCGTCCTCGACGGTGACCTCGGTGCCGCCGTACTTGGAGTAGAGGACCTCGTCACCCTCGCTCAGGTCGAGCGGGCGGCGAGTGCCGTCCTCGTTGATCGCGCCGTCGCCGACGGCGACGACCTTGCCCTTCTGGGGCTTCTCCTTGGCCGTATCGGGAAGGACGATGCCGCTCGCGGTCGTCTCCTCCTCTTCGATCGGCTTCACGATCAGCCGGTCCCCGAGGGGCTTCAGCTTCATCCGTATACCTCCATCGTTGGTCAGGGGGTTAGAAGTTCGAACTGGGATTGGCACTCCCCAGGTGAGAGTGCCAGACGCCTGAAAGATAGCGGACCGGCAATTCAGCGGCCGACGGGCCTCAGATACGCCTATATGTCTCCTTTGAGGCCCGTCGGCGGGGGCGGGGGGGTCAGCCGTTGGCTAGGAGGCGGCAGCCGAGGAGGCTGGCGATGCCCTCGCCGCCCCTTGCCATCACCCAGTCGTGGTTCCACTCGAAGACCGGGCGGGCCAGGGGGGCGACCAGGTTCATCCAGGCCTTGGTCGTGACCACATTCCACTCGTAGAGCACGGCGGTGACGCCGTCCTGCCCGTAGAGGCGCCAGCGGCCGACACCGGCCAGCTCCCCCACCGCGTCCGCCTCGAGCAGGTGCGGAGGCTCGACCCGGGTCGTCGTCACCTGGAACTCGACCCGGTAGGGCAGCAGGCTCTTCCAGACCATGCGACCGACGGTCCCGACGCCATCCTCAGCGCCGGCCCGCAGTTCCTCGGCCTCCTCCACCCCCCGCCACCACTCGGGCCAGCGCTCCTGGTCGTAGATCGCCTCCCAAACCGGCTCGGGGGGCGACTCCAGCAGCCAGGCCGTGAGGAAGGAGTAGTCCGCCATCCCGCGCTAGTTGTGGCGCGGGGTCTCGCCGTTGCCGAAGTGGGCCCCCGGCGGCTCGACGATCTGGGAGAAGCGGATCACGGTGACGACTTCCTCGGGCGAGACGGGGTGGCCGTAGATCTGTTCGAGGAACTTGATCTCGTCTTCGAGCCGGCGGAACTCGGGGTTGTCGTGCTCGATGTCGCGTGGCGAGAGCTCGGAGATCCGCTTCACCTCGATGTCGTCGATGACCGCGGTGAAGATCTTCTCGCGCGGGCTGTGGCGAAAGCCGACCGTGATCCAGACGACCTGGCCGCGCTCGTACTTGTTGCTCTTGTCGCCGAGCCGGATCGTCGCGGTCTTGCGGCCGCGCTTGAGCTGGTCGACGAAGACCGGCGAGTAGAAGTTGAGCACGTAGATCCCGCCCCGCATCGCGGCCGAGCGTATCTGACACTGGACGGGAATTGGAGGCTGGTCCTCAGGCATCGGCCTCTGCTGCCGATTAAGGACCCGGAATGCTGCGTCTGGCTCCACCCCACCCTGCCCGCATCCTCTGGGTGCTCCTGGCGACGGCGACGGCGGCCCTCGCACTCGCTGCCGGCAGCGCCGCCGCGGCCACCTGCGCGGGCAGGCACGCGACGATCGTCGGAACCCCCGGCAACGACACGATCGTCGGCAAGAAGGCGAGCGACGTGATCTACGGCGGGGGCGGCGACGACCGCATCAGCGGCGGGCCGAACGGCAACGACAGGATCTGCGGCGGCCCCGGCGACGACTCCCTCCACGGCGGGCGCGGCTACGACCGCCTCTACGGAGGCGGCGACAACGACCGCATCGCCGGCGAGACCGGCTCGGACCGCCTCGAGGGCGGGGGCGGCGACGACCGCATCGCCGGCGCCCAGGGCAAGGACAGCCTCCTCGGCGGCCCCGGCGATGACGTGCTGCTCGGCTCGAAGGGCCCCGACACGCTGATCGGGGCGGCGGGCGACGACTTCGCCAACGGCGAAAAGGGCAGCGACACCGCGAGCGGCGGAGGCGGCAACGACCTGCTCCAGGGGGACAAGGGCAACGACCGGGTCGAGGGCGGCCCCGGCACGGACCAGGTCGACGGCGGGCCCGGCGACGACTCCGGGCTCGACGGCGGCGGCGAAAACGACTTCGTCTACGGCGGCGCCGGGAGCGACCGCGCGAGCGGCGGAGGCGGCGACGGGGACGTCGTCCGCGGCGACAGCGGCGAGGACACCCTCGACGGCGGCGCCGGCGCCAGGGACATCGTTTCCTACGCAAGCGCAACGCGAGGCAGCGTCGTCATCGACCTCGCCAGCGGTCGATCGAAAGGCGACGGCCACGACACGATGCAGGGCTTCGAGGACGTCGTCGGCTCGCCGCAAGGCGACCAGATCAGCGGCAACGGGGAGGTCAACCGGCTCGACGGCGGCGTCGGCGACGACGAACTCACCGGCATGGGCGGCCCCGACGAAGCGTTCGGCGGCGCCGGCACCGACGAGTGCGACGGCTTCGCGACCGAGCACTCGTGCGGCGCCGAAGAGGGACCGCCCGTGAACGGAACCTTCGCGATCCTCAACCAGGGCCTCGATGGCGCCAGCCTGATCGTGCAGGGCGATGGCGGCCCCAACCACATCGGCGTCCACTTCTACGACGGCGGCTGGATCGTCTCCACCGACGGCCCGGTCTCGGCCGGCGAAGGCTGCCTGGCCGACGACTCGGCCTTGTCCGTCGCCTGCACGGCAAGCATCGCGACCGGGCTGGTGGTGATCACCGGGAGCGGTGGCGACGACTCGGTCGACGTCGCCGAAAGCGTTCCGGCCGGGGTGAAGGTGCGCGCCAACGGAAACGCCGGCTCAGACGCCCTCAGCGGGGGCCTCGGCGACGACGTCCTCGAAGCGGGCGAGAACTACAACGGGCCCGACAACGGCCACGACACGCTGGCCGGCAACGTGGGCAGCGACGTCCTCTACGCCGACCCGGGAGCCGACCAGCTCGGCGGCGGGCCCGGCAACGACCTGCTGGTCTCCTCGGTCGAGGTCTGCCAGGGCCACACATACAGCGGCGGGCCGGGCGAGGACACCGTTTCCTACGGCCGCTCCGACGCCGCCATGCGGGTGGAGCTGCACGGGACCGGAGCGCCGCCCGGCTGCGGCAACCCCGACCGCGTGCTCGGCAACAACGAGGATCTCGAGGGCTCCGACGGCCCTGACGTCCTGGTCGGCGACAACGGCGCCAACAGCCTCTTCGGCCACCTCGGCGCGGACGTCTTCATCGGCAAGGGCGGCAACGACTCGATCGAAGCGATCGACGGCCACCGCGACAGGGCGATCGTCTGCGGCGGCGGCGAGGACGACGTCGCCCGCGATCGCTCCGATCCCATGCCGAGCGGCTGCTGAGCCGCGGCCGGGACGGCCGGCTCAGAAGATTAGTGCGCTGTTCAGGCACTACTTGGCACTCTAGAGCCAAAAATACCCCGCTGGACCCCGCTGGAATATGGTGGGGAATGGTGCCCACTGGGGCCCAAGTGAGACGTGCGTCTCAATGCTGGGCTGTCGCAGGAAAGACTCGGCCATCGGGGTGGGCTGCATTTCGACCGAGACCAGCCGCCTTGAGCGGGCAACCAGAGACCCCAGACTGCGGACGCTCGTGACCGCTCGCCAGAGCACAGGAACCGTCCGATCTATTTGCGACTCTTCCCACGCTTCCGTTCACCCGACTGAACTGAATGGAGAGTCGCCCGGTGGGGACTGGGCGACTCTCTTTTTCGTTCCGCCGACCCGGTGCTTATCTTGGGCTGCTCAGTCGAAGTCCAGCTTCCCCTTCAGCGCTGGACTAGAAGGAGTTAGAACGGAATGACCATCATCGTAGGAGTAGCAACACCCGAGGGATTGGTCCTGGCGGGCGATAGTCGCACCACCAACACGTTTGATAACGCACGCCATCGGATCGCCAGCGACAACGCGCAGAAGCTTTTCGAGGTCGAAGGCATGGGCATCGCCACCTTCGGAATGGCATTCTTGGGTCGGGACACGATCGCTGGCGTCATGGACCAGTTTGCGGCTCACGTAGCCGACTCCGAGCAGAAAGATGTCGAAGCCTTCGCCAAATCGCTGGGGAAGTTCTTCAACCAGCGATTTGCTTCCTTGCTTAGCGAGGCAGGCGAGGAGTGGGACGTAGAAGAGAAAGGATTCCCGCTCGGGTTCCTTGTCGCGGGCTACAACGCGGACGGAGTGGGCACCATCACGGAGGTTCTCATCCCGTCAGGCGAAATTGCGGAGTTCAAGGCCACGACCACGGGTGGGGGCACGATGTGGCGTGGCCAGACTGATGTCATCGGCCGCCTGCTTCGAGGAGTGGACTGGCCGGGGCTGGGCCAGATTGGTACGCACTTTTCTGATGAGCAGGTCGTAGATCTCGAAAAACTCCAGTACAGCGACCTCTCCCCCATTACGTTGCAGGACGGGATCGACTATGCCTCGTTCCTCGTCAGGACGACGATCGATATGCAGCGATTTAGCGACGGCACCCTTGCGTCGCCAGGAGCGGTACCAGGATGCGGTGGCCCAATGCAGGTGCTCGCTGTCGAGCGAAGCCGTCCTGTCTGGGTTAGCCCGCTGACCCTCCATGGGCCCAGCGAACCTGGACTGGCCGAGGGCGCGGCTGCCTAGCCGCTGCGGTTGCTAGCGAACTCGTGCGCCCTAGGAGAGCCGTGAGAGTGGCTGGCTGGGACATAAGTGTTGCGGCGTAGATCCTCACGGGTGTAGCCACTGCTTGTCGGCGGGGCTTTCGCGATGCCGTGATGCTGTTCCGGGCGAGGCCGCTGAGTCTGTTTGTCCATCTGGCCTTCTTTCATGCTGCCTCTGTAATCGGACGCAAAATCTACACCTTGAGTCCCACCGGCGAATTAAGCCTCGCTCAAAGAGCAACTTCTTCTCTCTCCCTGCCCACTTCCCTCCCGGCCGTCGTTCTCTGGGCTGAATGACGCACGCGCTGGCGCATAAGCCTCCCAGCAAACAGCCTGTTTTGGCTCTAGAAATAGGATTCCGGGGGCACGCGCGAGCCTGGGCTCAGAAGATGTAGTTGCGCAGCTTCTCCGGCGCGAGCACGGTGACGCGCCCGCGGCCGGGACGGACGATCCCCCCCCGCTCGAGGTCGGCGAGGAAGCGGCTGACGCTCTCGCGCGAGGTGCCGGCGAGCTGGGCCAGGTCGGCCTGGTTCATGCGGATCGTCACCTCACCGCCCTCGCCGGAGTGCGGCGCCTCCTCGGCTACGAGCTGGGAGAGCACCCCGGCGACGCGGCTGGGAACGGTCTGGAACGACTGGCGCGAGATCCGCTCGTTCGCCGTGCGCAGCCGGCGCACCAGGGCGGCGACCAGCTTCACGGTGATGTCGGGATGGCGGGCGAGCAACGCCCGCACCTCCCCCGCGGGCAGGGCGAGCAGCTCGCCGTCGGTGAGGGCCTCGACGCTGGCCGAGCGCACCTCGCCGTCGAGCATCGCCAGCTCGCCGAAGATGTCGCCGCTGCCGAGCGTCGCCAGGGTGATCGCCCGCCCGTCGGAGTGCTCGCGGGTGACGCGGAAGCTGCCGTCGCGGACGATGTAGCAGGCGTCGGAGTGGTCGCCCTCGTGGAAGACCCGCGTGCCGGCCGGGAAGGAGCGGGCGACCGCGACCCGCGAGAAACGCTCCAGCTCGCCCTCCTCGAGGTCGGCGAAGAGCGGCACGCTGCGCAACAGCTCGACCGGGCCCTGCCCCTGCTGACGATCCGCCATCGCGACGATTATCCCCGAGCAGTTATTTAGGGTGGGTTACGTGGACCCCATGAGCTCGCAGGTCAGGGCAGCGACGGAGAGCGACCACGAGGCGGCGGCCGAGTGCCTGGCGCTGGCCTTCGCCGACGACCCCGCCTGGGCGCACCTGATTCCCGGCGCCGAGACGCGGGCCGAAAAGCTGCTCGGCTACTTCAGCGCGGAGATCGCCAACCTGGTGCCGGAGCACCGCGAGCTCTGGGTGACCGAGGACGGCTGCGGCGCCGCGATCTGGGGGCGCCCCGGCCGCTGGCGGGTGCCGATGGGGCGCGAGCTGCGCGCGGCGAGGGCGATGGCCCGAGTGTTCGGGCGCCTTCTGCCGCTGGCCTTCTGGACCCAGCTCCGCCTCGAACGCCACCACCCGCGCAAGCCGGCCCACTGGTACCTGCACTACCTGGGTGTGGAACCGCGCCACCAGGGCCGCGGCGTAGGGGGCGCGCTGATGGCCCCGGTGCTCGAGCTCTGCGACCGCGAGGGAACCCCCGCCTACCTGGAGTCGAGCACCGAGCGCAGCCGCGTCCTCTACGAGCGCAACGGCTTCGCCCTCACCGGGACCTTCGGGATGCCGATGGCCGGCCCGCCCGTGCGCGAGATGTGGCGCGAGCCATCCTGAGCTGCCGGGGGGAGAGAAGCCGGCGCCAGCGCCTTAAGAGGGAATGGACTCGCTCCAAAGAGGTGTAGACAAATCTGTAGACTGGGCTTATGGCTGCAACCGAGACAACGACCATCCGCGTGAAGCGCAGCACACAGGAGCGTCTCGCGCATGAGGCAGAGCTGGAGGGAATGAGCTTGACCGAGATGTTCGATGCAGCCGTTGACCTGTGGGAAGAGCGGCGACTTCTTGACTCGATGGACGAGTCCTATCGGAAGTACGGGGACGAGATCCGCGAGGAAATGAAAGATTGGCTGGACTTCCCGAACAGGCCACCCGATGACGATTGACGGTCAGCGAGTCAAGCGGGGCGACGTCCTCCTCGGCGATCCCGATCCGATAGTCGGCCACGAGCAGGGAGGTCGGCGTCCTTTTCTGGTCGTTTCGGTCGGCCAGATGAACCGCTCCCCGGCGCGCATGGCGATCACGGTGCCGCTGACGACTACCGATCGTCGGAACAAGCTGCACGTGCGGGTCGAGCCACCCGAAGGGGGGCTGGACAGAGTCAGCTTCGCGATGCCGGAGATGGTCCGCTCGGTTTCGACGATACGACTCCAGCGCCGGTTGGGTCGGGTTTCGATCCACACCGTCGAGGCGGTTGCGAGCCGAATCGGGCTCCTCGTCGGCCTCGGCCGCAACCGCTGAGCCTCAGCGCGCCGCCAGCGTCAGCTTGCGGGGGCCGCCGCGGCTGAAGCCGGCGTCGAGCAGGGCGTCCTCGTGGCCGGAGCCGATCACGGCCTCTCCGTCGAGCTTCTCGACCGCGAGCTTGGGGAGGCGGCCGGCGGCTACGGAGCCGGCGAGGGCCTGCACGGCGGCGGCCAGCTCGTCGGAGCCGAGCTCGACCAGGCGGACCACCCCCTTCCCGCCGCGCTCGACGTAGAGGACCGGGGCGCCGTCGCGGAGCAGGATGTGCGCGCCGGGGGCTCGGGCGGGGCGGCGGCCGCTGGGCGCCTTCGGCCAGGGCAGCGAGGCGCCGTAGGGGTTGGCCGGGTCGGTGGCGGCGAGGAGGAGGAAGGAGCCGTCGTCTTCGGGGAGGGAGCGCAGGCGCTCGACCGCGCCGGGCAGGGCGAACTGGGCCCCGCCGAGGCCCTCGACGAAGTAGCCGCGGCGGGCGGTGCCGAGCAGCTCCAGGTTGCCGAGCTCGGCGTAGACGCTGGCGAAACCGCCGGGGACACCCTCGGCGAGGACGGTCTCGCGGGTGACGATGCCGTAGCGCTCCAGCATCAGCTCGGCCTGGGCGCGCAGGCGCGGGCCGGCCGCCGGACCGTCCTCGAACAGCGGCGCGGTCAGCGACCAGCGACCCTGAATGGCGGCCCCGCGCGCCCGGCTGCGGGCGAAGCGCCGGCCGCCCCGCTCGGCCGGCGGCGCCGTGCGCAGGCGCGGCGCCCGCAGCGGCGCGAAGGCGTCGTTGGTCACCTCGCCCGACCAGGCAAGGTCCCAGAGGGCGCCGTGCAGCTCCTCCACGGGATGGTCGAGGTCGGCGAGCAGGTCGATCCAGAAGTCGGGGCCGGCGGCGAGCCGCTCGCGGATCGCGTCGTGGACCTCGCCCTCGGGCCGCTCCAGCTTCGCGTTGGCCGGCGGCGGGCCGGCGAGGCGGACGTCGTCGCGGAAGTAGAGGGCGACGCGGCCGTCGCTGCGCCCGCGGGCGCCGGCGCCGATCCAGACCAGCTCGCCGCTGGTGCAGAGTTCGTCGAGCCAGGCGGGCGAGTAGGCCCCGAGCCGCCGCGGCAGCACGTCGCCCTCCCAGGCCTTCGGCGTCAGCGCCACCCCCTGCAGCGGCACCAGCGCCTCGCGCAGGCGGTCGGGACCGGCGCCGGCGGCGCGGTGGGCGTCGACGTTCTGCCAGCTCGGCAGGAAGCGGGCGAAGCGGTCGCGCGCGGCCGGTTCGACCTCGCGGCGCAGGTGGGCGAGGCTGGCACGGCGGACCCGGCGCAGGACGTCGGAGTCGCACCACTCGCGCTCGCTGCCGCCCGGCAGCAGCTCGCCGCGGACCAGGGTGCCGGCGCGCTCGAGCTCGCGCAGCGCCGGGGTCGGGTCCACCCCGTAACGGGACGCCAGCTGGGCGGTCGGGAAGGGGCCGTGGGTCCGCGAGTATCGCCGCACCAGGGCGACGAGCGGGTCGGGGTGCTCGGCGAGGAAGCTGTCCGGCAGCCCAGCGGGCGGCGGCACCCCGAGCGCGTCGCGGTAGATGCCGGCGTGCTCGGCGGCGATGTAGCGCTCCTCCCCGTCGATCCGCACGAGGGCGACACGGCGCTCGGCGACGAGCTTCTCCAGCATCGAGGCGGCCGAGTAGCCCTCGGCGACCCGCTCGGCGCACTCCTCGGCGCTCAGGTCGCCGAGGTTGCGCAGCACCTGCTGCAGGGCGTCGCGGTCGCCGGCCCGGCCCATCTCGGTGCGGTGCTGGAGCTGCGCCTCGACCTCGACCAGCGCCTCGGGGTCGATCAGCTCGCGCAGCTCCTCCTGGCCGAGCAGCTCGCGCAGCAGGTCGCGGTCGAGCGCCAGGGCCGCCGCCCGCCGCTCGGCATTCGGCGTGTCCCCCTCGTACATGTAGGTGGCGACGTAGTCGAAGAGCAGCGAGGAGGCGAAGGGCGAGGCGGTCGGGGTCTCGACCTCGACCAGGCTGAGCTTGCGCGAGTGCAGGTCGGCCAGCAGCTGGGTCAGCGCGGGCAGGTCGAAGACGTCGCGCAGGCACTCGCGGTAGGTCTCCAGCACGACCGGGAAGCGGGGGAAGTCCCGCGCCACCTCGAGCAGGCTCTGCGCCTTGAGGCGCTGCTGCCACAGCGGCGTGCGCTTGCCCGGGTAGGCACGGGGAAGGAGCAGCGAGCGGGCGGCGTTCTCGCGGAAGTGCGAGCCGAAGAGGGCGGAGCCCGAGAGCTCGCTGACGACCAGGTCCTCGAGCTCGTCGGGCTCGACCAGGACGAGGTCGGCGGGGGGCGGCTCGTCGGCGTCGGGCAGGTGGACGACGATGCCGTCGTCGGACCAGATCGCGTCGGCCTCGAGGTTGCGCTCGGCGCGGATCTTGGCCGCCAGCGCCAGGCCCCAGGCGGCGTGGACGCGGCCGCCGTAGGGCGAGAGCACGCAGAGGCGCCAGTCGCCGATCTCGTCGCGGAAGCGCTCGACCACGATCGTCTCGTCGGAGGGGACGACGCGGGTTGCCGCCTGCTGCTCGCGCAGGTAGGCGACCAGGTTCTCGGCGGCACGGCGGTCGAGGTCGTACTCCTTGGCCAGCTCCACCGGCTCGCGGCTGACCGCCTCGCGGGCGAAGGCGCCGATCGCCCGCCCCAGCTCGGCCGGGCGGCCGATCCCGTCGCCCTTCCAGAAGGGGACGGCGCCGGGGACCCCGGGCGCCGGCGTGACGATGACGCGGTCTCGGGTGATCTCCTCGATCCGCCAGGTGGTCGCGCCAAGCAGGAAGGTCTGCCCGGGGCGGGCCTCGTAGACCATCTCCTCGTCGAGCTCGCCGACGCGGCGGCCGTCGGGCAGGTGGACTCCGTAGAGGCCGCGGTCGGGGATCGTGCCGGCGTTGGTGACGACCAGCGAGCGAGCGCCCTTGCGGCCGTGCATCGTCCCGGCCGTGCGGTCCCAGACGATCCGCGGGCGCAGCTCGGCGAAGCGGTCGGAGGGGTAGCGCCCGTCGAGCATGTCGAGCACGTTCTCGAGCTGTTCGCGGGAGAGCTCGTGGAAGGGCTCGCTCGCAGTGACGAGCCGCTCGACCTCGTCGACCTCCCACTCGTCCAGCGCCGCCATCGCGACCAGCTGCTGGGCGAGCACGTCGAGCGGGTTCTGCGGGATCACCGTCTCCTCGATCGCCCCTTCCCGCATCCGCTTGGCGACCACGGCGCACTCCAAGAGATCCGCCCGGAACTTCGGGAAGATGCGACCGCGCGAGACCTCTCCCAGCGAGTGCCCGGCGCGGCCGACACGTTGCAGCCCTCTGCTTACTGACTTCGGTGACTCAACCTGAATCACCAGGTCCACGGCCCCCATGTCGATCCCCAGCTCCAGGGATGACGTCGCGACGAGGCATGGAAGCTGGCCCGACTTCAGCATCTCCTCGACGACTGTCCGCTCCTCGTGGCTCAAGGAGCCGTGGTGGGCTCGGGCAATCTCCTCGATGGCGTCTCGGCCCGCGGGTCCTGTCGCTGCAGGGGACCCACCGCCCCTTCCGGTCGCTAAAGCGTCCTCAGGGGCGGTTCCCCCTACAGCGCCACCCGCGGGAGAGGAGGAATCGGAAGACGGTCGAGGCGCGTCTTGGCCCAGTTGCTCCGTGGCGGGGAGCTCTTCGAGCGGCTGATCGGCATGAAGCTCGTTCAACCGCTTCGCCAGGCGCTCGGCTGCGCGGCGGTTGTTTACGAAGATGATGGTGGAGGTGTGTTCTCTTACGAGCTTGAGGAGCTCGGGGTAGATCGCGGGCCAGATGGAGCGCACGTGAGCCAGGGGCTCTCCGTCGGTGGGGTTGCCGTCGCCGTTGGGAAAAGCTGGAGCTCCCGGATCCGCCATGTCCTCCACCGGCACGACGATCTCCAGGTCGAGCTGCTTGGCGATGCCAGCATCGACGATCTTGCACTCGCGCTTTGGCCCAACCAAGAATCGAGCTATTCGCTCGAGCGGGCGCTGCGTCGCGGACAGCCCGATCCTTTGGAGGTGAGCCGCATCTCCCGCGGGTGGCGTGGGGGTTGGGGGGGTCGAGGACGGACGCTGTGCGTCCGCCCGCAGCGCCCCCCCTTCCCCCGCGACAGGACCCGCGGTCGACGCGTCCCGTCCCTTCACCAAATGCTCCAACCGCTCCAGGCTCAGCGCCAGATGAGAGCCCCTCTTGCTCTGGGCGACCGCATGAATCTCGTCGACGATCACCGCCTCGGTCGTCACCAGGATCTCGCGGACGCCGGAGGAGAGCATCAGGTAGAGCGACTCGGGGGTGGTGATGAGGATGTCGGGCGGGTTTTTGCGCATCGCCCGGCGTTCGGCCTGGGAGGTGTCGCCGGTGCGCAGGCCGACGGATATGTCGGCCCCGATGCCGCGCAGCGGCGCCCGCAGGTTGCGCTCGATGTCGTAGGAGAGCGCCTTCAGCGGCGAGACGTAGACCAACCGCACCCCGCTCCCCCGCCGACGGGCCTCAGATACGCCTATATGTCTCCTTTGAGGCCCGTCGGCGGGGTTTTTCTCGCGGGAGAGGCGGTCGATGCCCCAGAGGAACGCCGCCAGCGTCTTGCCCGACCCGGTTGGGGCGCAGATCAGCGCGTTGGCGCCGCCGGAGATCGCTTCCCAGCCTCCAGCCTGGGCCGGCGTCGGCCCCTCGAAGGAGGCTTCGAACCAGCGCCTGACGGGCTCGCTGAACGGTGCCAGCGAATCGGATCCCGCGCTTGCTTTCGCCTCAGTGGCCAATCCTCCGATCTTACGCCCGCACGCGGGCCGTGTCGCCTTTTGCCCGGGTACCGGGAACAAGTTGACATCGGCGGTAGGTTTGGCCGGTGCGAACCTGGCGCGCATTCTCGCGATTGGTCGACGGCTCCGGGCACATGGCCGCATGGGGACTCGGCCTCTCGGTCGCCCAGTCGCTGGCCCTGGTGCCGATCGCGCTCCTCGTCCGCACGGCCTTCGACGACGCGATCCCCTCCGGCGACAGCGACCGGCTGATCGCGCTCGGCGCCGGCATCCTCGGGCTCTACCTGCTCAGCCTGGCGCTGGGGCTCGCGGGCCGCTACGCGGTCCTGCGGGTGACCAAGCCCGCCGTCGCCCGGGTGCGCTCGGAGCTGATCGACCACGTCGTCTGGCTGCCCAGCTCCTTCTACGACTCGACCGAGAGCGGCCGCCTGCACTCGCTGATCGTGCAGGACACCGAGCGGCTCGACACGATGGCGAAATGCCTGCTGGCGGTGGTGATCCCGTCGCTCGGCACGGCGGCGATCCTGCTCGCCTCGCTGGTCGCGATCCAGCCGGTCCTGCTCGCCGTGCTGCTGGTCGCGATCCCGCTGCTCTTCGGGCTCAGCCGGCTGCTGCGCAGGACGCTCCACGACCGGGTTCGCGCCTGGCAGGAGGCCGCCGACGGCTTCAGCGCCAGCGTCCTCGCCACCCTGCGCTCGGCCTCGCTGATCAAGGTGCGCACGGCCGAGGAGCAGGCGATCGAGGACGGGGCCGCGCGCTCGGCGGAGCTGGCGGCGGCCGGGCAGCAGGTGGCCTGGGTCCAGCAGGCTTTCGCGCTGATCCAGGTGGCGCTGGGGGGCGTCGCCGGGGTGATCGTGCTGATCGGCGGCGGCCTCGCGGTCCTCAACGGCTCGATGTCGACCGGCGGCCTGATCGCCTTCATGGCGGTGCTGGCGCTGGCCCGCGGCCAGCTCAACTGGGTGGTCGCCACCCTTCCCGACATCCTCAACGGCCTGGCGGCGATCGAGCGGATCGACGAGGTGCTGGCGAACGCCGAGGCGGAGCCCTACTCGGGCCGGCGGGCGATCGAGCTGCGCGGCGCCCTCGCCTGGGAAGGGGTCACGTTCGGCTACGCCGAGGACGAGCCCCCCGTGCTCGAGCAGGTCTCGCTCGAGGTCGAGCCCGGCGAAACCCTGGCGATCCTCGGCCCCACCGGCGCCGGCAAGACGACCCTGGTCGCGCTGCTGCTCGGCCTCTACCGGCCCTGGTCGGGGACGATCCTGGTGGACGGCGTGCCGCTCGAGCAGATCGACGTGCGCGTCCTGCGTCGCCAGGTGGGCGCCCTTCTCCAGGAGGGGGCTGCGCTCCGCGGCACAGTCGCCGCGAACATCGCCTTCGGGCGCCCCGAGACCCCCCGGCCGGAGGTGGAACGCGTTGCGGCGCTAGCCGCAGCCGACGACTTCGTCTCCGGGCTGCCGGGCGGCTACGACGCCGAGATCGGCGACGACGGCGTGCGGCTCTCGGCCGGACAGCGTCAGCGAATCGCGCTTGCCAGGGCGCTGCTCGGCGCCCCGCCGCTGCTGATTCTCGACGAGCCGACCAGCCACCTCGACCCCGAGACCGCCGACCTCGTGCTCGACAACCTGATCGGCATCGAGCCGCGGCCGACGCTGCTGCTGGTCACCCACGACCCACTGGTCGCGCGGCGGGCGGACCGGCTGGTCGAAGTCCGCGGTGGGCGGGTGGAGAGCCCGGCGGCCGGCGTGCTGGACGGTGGGCGGTGAGCCGAAGGCGAGCGGCTTGGCTGCCTTCGTCCCGTCAGGCCCTGTTGCTGCAGGCCTGCCTGTGGCGGGGCGAGCGGGGACTGGCGGCCTGGCGGAAGTGGCGCCGCCTGGAGCCCGCCGACCTGCACCTGGTGGAGGCCGGCTCCAAGCGCCTGCTGCCGCTGCTCTACCGCAACCTCGGCCCCGAGCTGGCGGACGGCCCCGATGCGGGGTGGCTGAAAGACGCCTACCGGCAGGACTGGACCGCCAACCAGCTGCGGTTGCGCAGCGGGCGGCGGGCGATCGACGCGCTGCGGCGAGCCGGGGTCGAGGTCCTGGCCCTGAAGGGAGCCGCGCTGATCGGCTCCGCCTATCGAGACACCGGAGCCCGGCCGCTGGCCGACGTCGACCTCATGATCGGCCCCGAGCGGGTCGGCGATGCCGTCGAGGCGCTGGAGAGGAGTGGCTTCGTCGCGACGGAGGGCAATGCCGAGCGGGTGCTGGCGGCGCGGCACTCGCTCGCTTTCCGCGACCCGGAGGGGCGTGAGATCGACCTGCACCGCTCGGCGCTCTGGCGGCCGGGGCTCGACGAGGACTTCTGGCGGGGCTCGGTCGGGGCCGAGGTCGCGGGCGCCCCGGTGCGGATCCTCAACCCCGCCGACCAGCTGCTCCACGTCTGCGCGCACGGGGCCGCCTGGAACCCCGTCCACCCGATCCGCTGGGCCGCTGACGCCTATAAGACGGTCGAGGTCGCCGGCGGCCTCGACTGGGAGCGGCTGGTGTCCATGGCGCGCCGCGGCCGGCTGACCCTCCCCCTCGCCGGCGCGCTCGCCTGCCTGGCCGAAGACCTGGAGGCGCCAGTGCCGGCAGCGACCCGGCTCGAGCTCTCGCAAGCTCCGGTCTCCGCCGCCGAGCGCCGTGCGCACAGTGCCGTCTCCCAACCCCCCTCCTGGCGCCGCTCCGCCTCGATGCTCTCCTGGTTCTGGGAGCGCCACCGCGCCCAGGCCGCTCTCGAAGGCAAGCCAGCCCGCCCCGCCGGCTTCGCCCGCTACATGCAGACCTTCTGGGGCCTGGACCGTCCCTCGCAGCTTCCCAGCTACGCCGCCCGCCGCCTGCTGCGGCGCCGCGCCTGAGCGGCGCTTGTGCTGTGGAGGGCCATCGGGGGTCCCTCCTCAGGAACTCCCGCGAAGCGGCCTGGGGAGGGACCCCCGATGGCCCCACCCCGCTGGGACTAACCCGGACTGCCGCCGGCGAACTTCACGTAGGCGAACCAGGACGGCTTGGGCAAGAAGCCTTCGCCGAAGAGCCCTGACCCGTCGCAGAAGTTGCAGGCCCCCGCGCGATCGTCGACGGAGAACCAGAAGATCTGCTTCAGGCGCCATTTCGCCTGCTTGGCTTTGAACAGCCCAAAGGCACCTTTGAGCTGCTTCACCTGTCCCTGCGGGCCTTTGGCGAAAGCGTTGTGCTTGGGGTCCGGTGGCTGGGAGCTCCAGCCGATCTCGGTGATCCAGAGCCCCTTGCCGGCGTCGTGGTTCTTCTTCAGGACCGCGCGGAAGGCTTCGATGTCGGGGGTCAGCTCCTGGTAGGCGCCGGAGTACGGATGGAGGGCCAACCCGTCGAACTTGCCCTTGATCCCCGGCGTGGTGCGGTAGAGCTGGTCGAGGAAGTCGGTGGCGAAGTAGGCCTGCGGCGGCTTGCGCTTGAACTGGGCCTCCCTGGGCTCGGAGAACAGCCCGCCGAGGACGATCTTGGCCCCCGGATCGACGCTGCCGATCGCCGCGTGGGAGATCTTGACCAGCTTGCCGTACTCGGCCGGGTTCGGCCTGACGACGAAGTACTTGAAGTTCTCCTCGTTCCAGACCTGCCAGGTGCGCAGCGGCCGCTTCGGCAACCCCGGGTTCTCGGCCCAGAAGCTGCCGTTCGGCCCGTAGCGGCCGACGACGAGCTTGAGGAAGCTTGTCCAGGCGCTGCGCTGGAAGCCGCTTTTCACCGGCAGCGTCTTCGGTGCCCACACGCTGCCGTGGGAGCCGGGGACGGCAACCAGCGGCACGGCCCAGGACGGTGAGTTGTAGACGAACGGGAACACCTCGAGCCCTGCCTGCACCGCGCCCGAAACGAGGGGGTCGACGCTGGAGAAGTCGGCGGCCCCGCCCCGTTCCTTCTGAATCGCGCTCCAGCCGATCGGGACCCGCACGCTGTCCACCCCCCCCGTGCGCAGTCGCTGGAACTCTTCGACGGTGGGCACGCCCTGGGGCGAGACGCCCCAGAAGTTGCCCGGGACGGCGCTTGCGAGAGGCGGCGTCGAGGCAAGGGCCACGAGAGAGACCGCCAAAGCGGCAACCCAGGTACGCGTCAGCCCGAGGGGGCGCTTCCGATCGACAGGCATGTCAGCTCGCCTTGGGCGACGCGGGTGTGGTCGAGCCACCCTGCTGGCGCCGCTGCCTGTACAGCACAACCGCGACCGAGATCGCCGCCAGGACGGCGATCGCGAGCAGGATCGGGACCAGGGGCGAGGAACCGCTGTCGCTGGACTGCGAGGCGGGAGCCCCCTCGGCCTTGGCCTGGCCGGCCGGCTGCACCGGGGCCTCATCCGCAGCTTTGGAGCCGCCCCCTGGGCTACCCTGCCCGGTGTCCCCGTCGTTGGCCGCCACCCCCCCTTCAGCCTTCGAAGATGAGCCATCCTGCGAAGATTCCCCCGAGGGACTCGAATCCGATCCCGAGTTCGCGGCCGGCGACCCGCCGTCGTTGGAGGCCTTGGCGGCCGGCTGGCGATCCTTGTCCTGCGCCGGGGGGTTATCTCCTTCCGGCTTAGGGATGGCGTCGGAGTACTGCACGCCGCTCGAGTCAGCTTGAGCGAGAACCGGAAAGCAAGCCAATGCCAGCAGAGCCAACACTGACATCAGCGCGAAGGGGCGGCCCGGGCCTGGACCGCGGCGATGGCGCTTCCCGACGATCATCGGCCGCAAGGTTAGACCAAACGGCGGCGTTGATCGCGCCGATAGCCCTGATCGTGGGCCTGGCCCTCGCCGGCGGCGGCTTCGACGTGACCGGCCGCCACATAGCCGGGCTGGCGACGTGGCTGGTCCTCGTCGCCCTTCTCGTCTTCGGCGCGGCGCCGGGAGCGAAGCTGGAGCGGCCTTTCTACTGGGCGGGGGGACTGATCCTCGGGCTGTCGCTTCTGTGTGCAATTTCGTCCTTCTGGTCGGGGTCGGTCGAGCTGAGCGTGATCGAGGCGGACCGCGTCCTGGTGTACCTCGGGTTCTTCCTTGCCGCGTTCCTGATCGCCCAAACCGACGAACGGCGCCAACGTTTCGCTGAAGGCCTGGCGATCGCCGCGGCGACGGTCGCCCTGCTGGGCCTGGCGACCCGGCTGCTGCCCCACGTTTTCGAGGTCGCCGAATCCCTGGGCACCGGCCCGCGGCTGCGCTACCCGCTCGGCTACTGGAACGCCAACGGGGCGATGGCCGGCACCGGCGTGGCGATGCTCCTCTGGATGAGCCGCCGCTCGGCCTGGACGGCCCTGCGCTGGCTCTCTGTTGCGGCGATCCCGGCGGTTCTGCTCACCCTCTACTTCACCTACTCGCGGGGAGGCCTGCTGGCGCTTGTGGTTGCGACCGGGTGCCTGATCGCACTCTCCCGGGACCGGCTCTGGCTGCTGGCCACGTTCGCGATCGGGGCGCTGGGCGCGCTGCCGGCCGTGCTCGCCGTGCAGGCGCGGCACAGCCTCGCCGACAATCTCGCCAACCAGGCGGCGGTCGACCAGGGGGTCACCGTGCTGGCGGTCCTGCTTGCGGGTATCGCGCTTTCGCTGATCCTCTTCGCCGGGCTGCGCCTAATCGAGGGTCGCGACGGGGAGCTGACGGGGAGGGCGCTGGCGGTGTCCCGCAACCCGGCGGTGCTGAAGAGCGTCGCGATCGGCCTCGCCGTCGCCGCGGCCCTCGCCGTCGCCGCGGTCGGCGGCCGGGCCTGGGACCAGTTCTCGAGCTCCGACATCCAGTTCCCCGACGACCCCAAGCAGCACTTCTCCGACTTCTCCGGAGCCGGGCGCCACGACTTCTTCCGGGTCGCGATCGACTCCTTCGGCGAAGAGCCGGCGCTCGGCCACGGAGCGGGCACCTACGAGTTCTCCTGGGAGCGCCACCGCTCGATCGAACTGCCCGTCCACGATGCCCACTCGCTCTACCTTGAGGCCTTCGCCGAGCTCGGCGCGGTCGGCGGCCTGCTCGTGCTGGGGCTCGTCGGGGCCCTGCTCTGGTGCGCATTCTCCGCCTGGCGAGCGGCGCCCCACCCGCAACGCGAGCGCTACGCGATGCTGGCGGCGGCGATGCTCGCCTTCGCCGTCGGCGCCGCCTTCGACTGGTTCTGGGAGATCGCCGGGCTGGGCGCGGTCTTCTTCCTCGCCGCCGGGGTGGTGGTGGCCGCTCGCTGCGGCCAGATCGCCGAAGACCCGCGCCGGGAGGCAAGGCCAGGGGAGGGGCGCCGCTACGGCCTCGCCGTCGCCGGCCTGGTCGTGGCATGGATCGCCGCGCTCGCCCTGATCGGGCCGCTGCTGGTCGAGCGCGAGATCGAGTCCAGCCAGGCCGCGGCGGCCCGCGGCGACATCGGAGCGGCGGTCGAGCGCGCCAGCAACGCGCGCACGATCGAGCCCTGGGCCGCCTCGCCCTACGTGCAGCTGGGCCTGCTGGCCGAGGAGCAGGGGGAATACGGGGTCGCGGCCGAGCACTTCACCCACGCGATCGAGCGCGAGGACCGCAACTGGCAGTGGTTCTACCTGCGCTCCCGGGTCGAGCACGCGGCGGGCGAAGAGGGGACCGCTGAGGCCGACCTCGAGCGGGCCCGCAAGCTCAACCCGCGCTCGGAGTGCCTGCGCGGAGAGTGGGCGTGCGGATGAGCGCCAGGGCACCGGAGGCGACGCGGCCCGAGCCGACCGAGATGGCGAGCCGGCTGGGCCTGACCGGCATCAGCGCCTCGCGCCGCCGGGGCGCCCTCCTGCGACGCCTGCTCGCGACCGGCGACTGGCTCGCGATCGTCGCCGCGCTCTGCGTCGCGACGGCGGCGACCTCCACCACCGACGTCGGCGCCCTCTTCTGGGCCGTGCTCTTCACGCCGGCCTGGATCCTGGTGCTGAAGCTGCACGGCCTCTACGACAACGACCATCGCCGCATCCGCCACAGCACCTTCGACGAGCTGCCCTCGCTCGTCTCGGCCAGCGCCCTGGGGACGATCGCGATCGACGGGCTGCTGGCGCTGAGCCCGGTCGGGCCGCTCTCGGCCGGCAGCGCCCTCCTGGTCGGGGTCGGCGCCCTGGTCGGCTGCTTCTCGGTGCGCGCCGTGCTGCGATTCGGCTGGCACCGCCTGGCCGGCGTCGCGACCGGGCTCGTGATCGGCCCCGCCGTCGCCGCCGACCTGATCGCGCGACGGATCGCCACCCATCCCGAGGCCCGCCTGCGGCTGGTCGGCTACCTCTCCGCCCCTCGCGACAAGGACCGCCGCGCCTCGCTTCCCCGCTTGGGCTCGATCGAGGAGATCTCGCGGGTGGCGCGCGAACACGACGTCGAGCGCGTGGTCGTGACCGAGCAGGAGATGAGCGAGGCCGACGCGGAGCACCTGATCGAGGAGTGCAAGGTGGCCGGGCTGGGGCTCACCTTCCTGCCCCAGCACTACGGGCTGCTGGGGCCGGGGATCGAGCTGAACCGCCTCGCCGAGCTGCCCGTGCTCGACTTCCGCTTCTCCGACCCGCCGCGATCGACGTTGGCGATGAAGCGCGGGCTGGACCTCGCCGTGTCGGGCCTGATGCTGGCGCTGCTGGCGCCGCTGCTGGCGTTGATCGCGATTCTCATCGTGATCGATTCCGGCGCCCCCGTCTTCTTCCGCCAGGCGCGCGCGGGCAAGAAGGGGGCGCCGTTCACGATGCTGAAGTTCCGCACGATGGTGGCCGACGCGGAGGAGCGGCTGGCCGAGCTGGTCGACCTGGAGAAGCTCGAGGAGCCGGCCTTCAAGATCCCCGACGACCCGCGCGTCACCCGCGCCGGCCGGCTGCTTCGGCGGACCAGCCTCGACGAGCTGCCGCAGCTGGTCAACGTCCTGCTGGGGCACATGTCGCTGGTCGGGCCGCGGCCCGAGGAGGAGGCGGTCGTCGCCCTCTACGACGAGCGCCAGCGCATCCGGCTCGCGGTCAAGCCAGGGCTGACCGGGCCGATGCAGGTCTACGGCCGCGGCGACCTCACCTTCGAGGAGCGGCTGGCGATGGAGCGCGACTATCTCGACAACCTCTCCATAGCCGGAGACCTGGCGATCCTGCTGCGCACGCCGCGGGCGATCGTCCGCGGCGACGGCGCGTACTAGAGGATCCAGCCGATGCCGAGCCAGCTCGACCTCGAGGTCGTCATCGTCAGCCACGGCGCCGAGGAGCTGCTGCGGCGCTGCCTGCGCTCGCTCGGCGAGCATCCGGCGAGCGGCTCGATGCGGGTCACCGTGGTCGACAGCGGCAGCGCCGACTCGACCCCGGACATGGTCGAGCGCGAGTTCGGAGCGGTTCGCCTGCTGCGTCGCGAGAACATCGGCTTCTCCGCCGCCAACAACGTCGTCCTGCGCGAGGACGAGGCGGCGGCGGTGCTCCTGCTCAACCCCGACACCGAGGTCTACGCCGGCACGCTCGACGCGGCGCTGGCGCGGCTGCGCTCCGACAAGCGGATCGGCATGGTCGGCTGCAAGCTCGTGACCGAGTCGGGAGAGCTGGACCACGCCTGCAAGCGCTCCTTCCCCACCCCGCTCAGCGCCCTCGCCCACTTCACCGGCATCGGCCGGGGGGACGGCGCCTCGGAGTCGCTGAGCCAGTACCGTGCCACCCACCTCGGCGAGGACGAGGCGGGCGAGGTCAACGCCGTCAACGGGGCGTTCATGCTCTGCCGGGCCAAGGCGGTGCGCGAGGTCGGCCTGCTCGACGAGGGCTACTGGCTCTACATGGAGGACCTCGACTGGTGCCGGCGCTTCTGGCAGGCGGGCTGGAAGGTCTTCTACGAGCCCGCCGGCGTCGCCCTGCACGTCAAGGGCGGCTCCAGCGGCGCCCGCCGCGCCCCCAAGCAGGAGATCGCCTTCCACCGCGGCATGGGCCGCTTCTACCGACGCTTCGACGCGCCGGAGCACAACCCGCTCCTCAACGCGGCGGTCTACGCCGGCATCGGCGCCAAGCTCGCGGTCAGCCTCGGCATCACCGCGGCCCGGGGGCGCTTTTAGGGAACGGAGCCCCTCCCGGGGTCCTTCCTCAGGCCGCTTCGCGGGAGTTCCTGAGGAAGGACCCCGGGAGGGGCCCTGCGCCATTTGGCTGCCCAGGCCGCGGGACGGGGCTCGGTTTCGCGGGGGGGTTCGGTCGGGGGCTTCGCTGCCGAGGGCCGTTGAGGAGGCGGCCGATCGCGGTGTAGCGGACCAGCAGCGGATAGGTGATCAGCGAGAAGGCCAAAGCGCCCACCGTGACCAGGGCGAACTTGGGAGCGGTTCCCAGCGCCGTGGCCCCGAACAGGGCGACCAGCAGGACCACCGCGGGCATGTGCGAGAGGTAGATCCAGTAGGAGGCGTCGGCCAGGTAGCGAAGGGCCGGACGGGGCCGGACGATGTAGCGGTGGGCGAGGCCGACGAGGGCGATCAGGCTGGTCCAGGTGGCGATCGCGTAGATCAGCAGGCCGGCTGCGTGGACCGCCGGCCAGGAGCCGTAGGACGGCGAGTTGTGGAGGGCGAACAGGAGCGCGGCGGGGATCGTGGCGGCGACCGCGCAGCCGGCCCAGCGCCAGGCCGCCTCCCCTGCCGCGGCGACGAGCTCGCGATGGACGCAGAGGGTCGCTCCCAGGCCGAAGAAGAGCGCGTAGTAGGCCAGCACGGGCAGGTCGGGAACGAAGGTGTCGGCCGCCGGCACCGCCGTCCAGTGCGACTCGGGCCAGAGCGCGAGCGCCGTCGGCACGGCGAGCACGAGGATCCCGGCGAGCGGGCGCGCAACCAGCCGGCGAAGGCCCTCGCCGGCCCGGCGGAGCGGGCGCGGCGCCCACAGGTAGAGCGCAATCGCGGCCACGTCGACGATCAGCAGGTACCAGAGGAACCAGAGGAAGCTCGGCTCGAACCAGAAAGGGCTCCCGCCGGGCGGGCCGGCGCCCTGGGCGAGCACTGTCCCGGTCTGCTCGGCGGCGAACACCATCGCCGGCACCAGCGTGACCAGGCCGAGCGCCAGCGGCACAGCGATGCGGACGGTGCGGTTGCGGGCGGTTTCCCGCAACCCCTTGCGACCAAGCAGAAAGGCGAGGAAGAACCCGGACATGGCGAAGAACAGAGGCATGCGGAAGACGTGGACCAGCCAGTAGGCCGCCGTGGCCCAGGCCCCCTGGTGCCCGTTGAGGGCCAGCAGGCCCGCGGCGTGAACGGGCACGAGCAGCAGCATCGTCGAGGCGCGCAGCGCGTCCATCGAGTGGATCCGCTCGGGAGAGCGCTCGATCTCAGAGCCGGTCACGGTGCCGATCTTACGGCGGGGCGTCGGGCCTGGAAACGCCCGGACACTCGCTCCAAGGCTCTCTGCACGATGCAAGGCAATTATAAATACAGAGGTTCGACGTTCTTTATTTTCAGTTTGCCGTTGCATTCAGCCAGATCGGCTAGAGTCGTCGGCAGCTGACGACACCGGCCCCGACCCCTAGAGAAGGATGGCATCGGTGAATCGTGCGGGAGAGCCGGCCGAGCTAGGCGCCGGCTCGACCTTCGAGCAACTTCTCGAGGCGGCGCCTGACGCAATCGTCGGGGTGGATGAGTCCGGCCAGATCATCCTCGTCAACAGCCAGACCGAGGCGCTGTTCGGATATCCACGCGAGGATCTTCTCGGAGAGACGATCGAGGTGCTCGTGCCCGAACGGTTCCGCGAGCTTCACCCCAGGCACCGAGCCGCCTACTTCGCCGAACCGCGCACCCGGCCGATGGGCGCGAACCTGGACCTCTACGGCTTGCGCCACGACGGCACCGAGTTCCCGGCGGAGATCTCCCTGTCCTCGATCGAAACGGGATCGGGGCGGGTGGCGACCGCGGCGATCCGCGATGTCACCGCCAGCCGGGCGGCGGAGCGGAAGTTCGAGCAGTTCCTCGAGTTCGCCCCCGACGCGATCTTGGGGGTCGCGCCGAGCGGGAAGATCGTGCTCATCAACCAGCAGGCCGAGACCCTCTTCGGCTACGGCCGCGACGAGCTGATCGGGCGGCCGATCGAGATCCTCGTCCCGGAGCGCTTCCGCGAGATCCATCCCGAGCTCCGGGACGGGTATTTCGAAGAGCCGCGGACGCGGGGCATGGGCGCCGGAGTCGAGCTCTACGCCGTTCGCAAGGACGGGACGGAGCTCCCGGTCGAGATCAGCCTCTCCAGCATCGAAACCGAGGAGGGGGTCCTCGCCACGGCCGCGGTTCGGGATATCACCGACCGCGCCGAGAGCGAGCGGGAGAAGGCGCTTCAGGCACAGCTCGACCAGGCGCGGCGGCTGGAGAGCGTCGGCCAGCTCGCCGGCGGTATCGCCCACGACTTCAACAACATCCTCGGCGTGATCATGAACTACGCGGAGTTCGTCGGCGACGAGCTGGAGGGCGATTCGCAGGCGCGCGATGATGTGGAGGAAATCCGCCGAGCGGCCGAGCGCGCCGCGGCGCTCACCCGCCAGCTGCTGATCTTCAGCCGGCGCGAGATCGTCCAGCTGGAGCTGCTGGATCTCCGCCAGGTCGTCGCTGAGCTGGAGAACCTCCTGCACAGGGCGCTCGGTGAGCGGGTCGAGATGGAAACCCGCTTCGACGAGGGCCTGGCGACGGTCGAGGCGGACCCCGGTCAGATCGAGCAGGTGCTCGTCAACCTGGCGGTCAACGCGCGCGACGCGATGCCCGACGGCGGCCGTCTCCTGATCGAGGTCGAGAACGCCGAGCTCGATGAGGAGTACGCCTACATGCACCCCGACACCGAGCCCGGAGCCTACGTCCGCCTGAAGGTGAGCGACACCGGCACCGGGATGGACAAGGAGACCGTCCAGCGAGCCTTCGAGCCGTTCTTCACCACCAAGGGAAAGGGAGAGGGCACCGGCCTCGGCCTTGCCACCGTGTACGGCATCGTCACCGGCGCGGGCGGGCGGATCGACATCTACTCGGAGCCGGGCATGGGAACGACGGTCAAGGTTCACCTGCCCTCCAGCTCCGCCGGGCCGAGCGAGGACAAGGACCGGGCCAGGGAGCGGCCGGCCGGCCGGGGAGAGGTCGTCCTGGTCGTCGAGGACGAGCCCGACGTGCGACGGATGGCCGAGCGCATCCTCGCCAAGGGGGGCTACTCGGTGATCGGGACCGGCGGGGGGGAGGAGGCCCTCGACGTCTGCAAAGCCGACCAGCCGATCCACCTGCTCCTCACGGACGTGATCATGCCGGGAATGCTCGGCACCGAGCTGGTCGAGCGGATCAGGGCGCTCCGGCCGGAGCTGGGGGTGATCTTCATGTCCGGCTACAGCCACGAGGTGCTCGCGCCGGAGGCGCTGGCCGAGCAGAACGGGACCGCCTTCATCGAGAAGCCGTTCAACGCCGCCGAGCTGTTGCAGGCCGTTCGTGGCCTGCTCGACGCCGGAGCGGGAGACTAGCCCGCCCTCTGCGAGGTCGAGGTGGCCTCGCGTTGTCGTCAACGGGCAAAGAGGGTACTTCCTAATGATCAGGTTTTCACCGGTCGATATCAGGCAGATGAGCCCCGATATGGCACAGACAGTGCCGTCTTCCGGTACGAGCCTGAGCGCCAAGCCCGAGCCCGCTCGCATCCTGGCAACGGACGACCGGCCCGAGATCTTGCAGCTGATCGACCGCACCCTGGGGGTTCATCACAAGTGCGAGTTTGCGAGCAGCGTCGAGGGGGCGCGGGGGAAGCTCGCAGCGGCCGCGTTCGACCTCGCCCTCTGCGACATCCAGATGCCGGGCGAGTCAGGCCTGACGCTGGTTGACGAGATCGCGCGCGACCATCCCGATACGGCGATCGTCCTGGTCACGGGAGTGGATGACCCAGAGGTCGCCAAACAGGCCTTTGAGATGGGGGCACACGGCTATCTGGTCAAGCCGTTCTGGCCGGGTCAGCTGCAGATCACGACGATGAACGCGCTGCGCCAGCGCAAGCTGGAACTGGCGCAGAAGGCACACAGCAAGGCCCTGGAGGACCGGCTGCAGATCCTCATGGACCGGGCGCCGGTGCCCATCTACATCAAGGACCGGAACCGCCGCTACGTGCTCGCGAACCGCGTCGCCCACGAAGTGGCCGGGCTGAAGAGTGGGGAGCTGATCGGCCTCGGCGATACCGACATCATGCCCCCCGAGGCCGAGAGGCTGGTCGCGGAGAGCGACCGCAAGGTCCTCGAGCAGGGCGGCAGCTATGAAGCGGAGGAGACGCTCCAGGTGGGAGACCGGCAGCGGACCTTCCTGACCGTCAAGTTCCCCTTCGTCGACGACGAGGGCCGGATCGCCGGAATCTCGGGCATCTCGACGGACATCACCGAAAAAAAGCAGGCGGAAACGCTCCGCGAAGAGCTCGCCGAGGCCCGCGAGCGGGCGATCGAGGAGCTGCGTGCATCGCGCCAGGAGACCGTCGAGCGGCTCACCAAGGCGATCGAGATGCACGACGCCGAGACGGGGGAGCACATCAACAGGATGGCCTCGATCGCCGCATTTCTCGCCTGCAAGATCGGGCTCGAACGCGATCGCGTCCTGCTGCTGCGGGCAGCGGCGCCGATGCACGACGTCGGCAAGGTCGCGACCCCCGACGGAATCCTGCAAAAGCAGGGGCCGCTTACCCCAGAGGAGCGCGAGGAGATGCAGCGCCACACCACCGTCGGCTACCAGATCCTCGCCGACTCGGAGAGCGAGTTGCTGCGCCTTGCCGCGACGATCGCGCTCACCCACCACGAGCGCTGGGACGGCGGCGGCTATCCGCAAGGTCTATCCGGCGAGGAGATCCCGATCGAGGGCCGGATCACGGCGGTCGCCGACGTCTTCGACGCTCTGCTCAGCGACCGCTGCTACCGGCCGGCGCTGTCGGTAGACGATGCGGTGGAAGCTATGAAGCAGGGAGGGAGCACCCACTTCGACCCGCAGATCGTGGACGTCCTGCTCAACCATCTAGAGGAAGTGCTCTCGCTTCGTGGCTGACTGGGTGCATTGACGGGTAGAGCGAAAAGACAAGACCCGCCGAAGCGGGCCGAGTCTGGCGAAGCGGGGAACCACCCCGCAGGCGATCCACAATCCTGCCCAGGGTACCACTGGCAGCTCGCCCCCGACTCGACCCGCTTCGGTCGTGTCTCTTGCGGAGGGCGCCGGACTCGAACCGGATCCGGCTGGTTAAGCCGAACAGTGTGATTGTGGGTCACCCGAACGGCAGCGTCTCGCGCAGCTCGGCGAGGCTCGGGGCGCTGACGTCGCGACCGGAGAGGAGCGGTTCCGGCACCGGCCACTCGACCCCGACGTCCGGGTCGTCCCAGGCGATGCCGGCCTCGGTCGCGGGGTCGTAGACGCTCGAGCAGAGGTAGGCGACGTCGGCGACGTCGCTGAGCACGACGAAGCCGTGGGCGAAGCCGACCGGGACGAAGAATTGGCGGTGGAGCTCGTCGTCGAGGACGTGGCCCTCCCACTGGCCGAAGGTCGGGGAGTCGCGTCGCAGGTCGACGGCGACGTCGAAGATCTCGCCGCGGGCGCAGCGGACCAGCTTCGCCTGGCCCGGCTCGGTCTGGAAGTGCAGGCCGCGCAGCGTGCCCCTCGCCGAGCGCGAGTGGTTGTGCTGGACGAACTCGACGTCCACCCCGTGCTCGGCCAGGAGGTCGCGGCGGTAGGTCTCGAGGAAGAAGCCGCGGTCGTCGCCGTGGACAGTCGGCTCGATCAGGGCGGTCCCGCCGAGCTTCGTGGGCAGGCGCTTCAGCATCAGCCGAGCGCCCTGCCGTACTGCTTCTCGTAGTACTCGCGGTACTCGCCGGAGCGGATCGGCCCCCACCACTCCTCGTTCTCGCGGTACCACCGCACCGTCTTCTCCAGGCCCTCGGCGAAGCGCACCTGCGCCTGCCAGCCGAGCTGCTCGCGGATCTTGTCGCTGCCCAGCGAGTAGCGGCGGTCGTGTCCGGGCCGGTCGGCGACGTACTCGATCAGGTCCTCGCCGGCGCCGGTCAGCTCGACCACCCGCCTGACGACCTCGAGGTTCTCGCACTCGTCGGGGCCGCCGACGTTGTAGGCCTCGCCGGGCCGGCCCCGCTCCAGCACCGCGTGGATGCCGCGGCAGAAGTCCTCGACGTAGAGCCAGTTGCGGACCTGGCGGCCGTCGCCGTAGACCGGCAGCGGGTCTCCGTGCAGGGCGTTCAGCACCATCAGCGGGATCAGCTTCTCCGGGTACTGGCGCGGGCCGTAGTTGTTGGAGCCGCGGCAGATCACCGCCTCCAGCCCGTAGGTGTGGAAGTGGGCGGCGACGAGCAGGTCGCCGGCGGCCTTGGTCGCCGAGTAGGGCGAGGAGGGGTCCAGCGGTGAGGACTCGGTGAACGACCCCGACTCGATCGAGCCGTAGACCTCGTCGGTGGAGACCTGCAGGTAGCGGCCGACGCCCAGCTCGCGGGCGGCGTCGAGCAGGGTGCCGGTGCCGATCACGTGGGTGCGGGCGAAGGCGTCCTGGTCGTCGATCGAGCGGTCGACGTGAGACTCGGCGGCGAAGTTGACGACCGCGTCGCAGCCCTCCATCGCCTCGCGCACGACGTTCGGGTCCTCGATCGCGCCGACGACGAGTTCGGTGCCCTCGGGCAGGTTCTCGCGCCGGCCCGCGTAGGTGAGCTTGTCGAGCACCCGCACCTCGTGCTCGGTGCCGGCGAGGCGCACGTAGGTCGAGCCGATGAACCCGGCGGCGCCGGTGACGAGAAGCTTCACGCGGCGGAAGGCTAGCGGGAATGCCCCGAGACCCGCCATGGGACCGATAGGCGTTCAGGCTTTACACGACCCAACTTGTTTGCAGTTCAGTGTGAAAGTTCCGCAGAAAGGGCGAGAGACGCTACGCGGCAGCCTCCTGCTCTGCCGAGCGCTGGGAGAGGTAGGCGGCGAGGCCGTCGTGCCAGGAGGGCAGCTCGATCGCGTGCTCGCGCTGGCTCTGCAGCGCCGAGTAGGCGGGGCGGGGGGCGGGACGGCCAAGCATCTCCGTCGTCCCGGAGAGCACCCGACACTCGATCTTCGCCTGCTCGAAGATCTCGCGGGCGAAGTCGTACCAGGAGCAGGCGCCGGCGGCGGCCATGTGGTGGATCCCGAACTCGATCCCCTCGATCAGGCGCACGATGCCGTAGGCGAGATGCCAGGTGTAGGTGGGCGAGCCGACCTGGTCGCGGACGACCAGCACCTCGTTCTGGGTAGAGGCGAGCCGCAGCATCGTCTCGACGAAGTTGGAGCCGCCGATGCCGAAGAGCCAGGAGGAGCGGACGACGAAGTGGCGCTTGTTGGCGGCCGCGGTCGCCTCCTCGCCCGCGAGCTTGGTGCGACCGTAGGCGGAGAGCGGCGCCGGCTGGTCGGTCTCGACGTACGGCTCGCCCTTGGCCCCGTCGAAGACGTAGTCGCTGGAGACGTAGACGACCGAGGCATCCACCGCGGCGGCGGCCGCGGCCACATGGCCCGCGCCCGTGCCGTTCACCGTCATCGCCGCGTCCTCTGCCTCCTCGGCGCCGTCGACGTCGGTCCAGGCGGCGCAGTTGATCGCCACGTCGGGCCGCTCCAGCTCGAACTTCGCCCCGACGGCCGCCGCGCCGGCGACGTCGAGCTCGGTGTGGCCGAACCCGACCACGTCGTGGCCGGCGTTGCCGGCGGCGAGGACGACGTCGCGTCCGAGCATGCCACCGGCCCCTGTGACGAGAACCTTCATCGGCGGGACAGGCTAGTCACTCCAGAGGCTCGCCAACGGGACCGCCTCGATTCGGTCGCCGAGTGGGATCGAGTCGGGGCCGAGATGCAGGATGAGGCCGAGGCGGAAACGGTCCCCCAGGCTGTCCCGAAGGATGCGCAGCCCGCCGAGATCGCGAAACTGCGCCGTCGCCGAGGCCTTTACCTCAATCGCGACCACATCCCCGTTCCCATGCTCGATCACCAGATCGACCTCGTGGCCACGACGGTCACGGAAGTGATGAAGACGCAGCAGGGGCCCAAGGTCGCTAAAGCTCATCTGACGCAGCACCTCGTTGACGACGAAGGTCTCGAAGACGCTCCCCGCAATCCCACCATCGCCCTCGAGCCGCTTCTCGTCCGCGCCAATCAGGGAACAGAGCATTCCGGTATCGGAGAGATGCAGCTTCGGCGTGCGAATCACGCGGTGGCCCAGATTCGAATGCCATGCGGGGAGGCGCACGAGCAGGAAGAGCTGCTCCAAGGCGCGGAGATGATTGGCGACGGTCTTGTGGTCGATCCCCAACTCCCGGCCTATCGAGGAGAGGTTGGTCAGTGCCGCCGAACGCGCAGCGGCCAGGCGGAGCACATCTCCCGCTATCTCGGCGTCCCTCACCGAGGAAAGCTCATCCACCTCCCGACCCAGAATCGACTCCGTATAGCCGGCAAAGAAGCGACGCCGACCGGAGACCCCGAGATTCACCGCCTCAGGGAACCCACCTCTCACGATCCGCTCCACGTAGGCCGCCCTGCCGGTCGGAGCACCGCTGGCCCTCCGCACCCGGCCGCCGAAAGCGTCCTCGAGAAAGGACCCCGGCGCCAACCCGGCCAGCTCCCTCTCCGAAAACGGCCAGAGCGTCAGGTAAGAGATTCGGCCGGGTAGCGCATCGGCAATCCGAGGGTGGGTGATGATGTTCGCTGAGCCGGTCAGGAGAAACTGACCTCGGGAGTTGTCGGCATCGACCACCCGCTTGATCGCAAGCAGCAGCTCAGGGGCCCGTTGCACCTCGTCGATCGCAAGGCGTGCCGCTCCCGCCACAAACCCAACCGGGTCCGCTTGCGCAAGCCTCAGCGTGCCTTCGTTGTCAAGGGATACGTACCGAGCTGGGTAATCCGTTTCGGCCACCGACTGGACAAGGGTGGTCTTTCCCGATTGCCGAGCGCCGAGCAGGCAGACGACCCGCGCCTCGGACAGAGCCTCGATGACGAGCGGGCGAATGTGGCGGGGAACCAGCGGCATCCCCCCATCGTGGCAGATTGGGAGCCGCGTTGTGGCAAATTGGGAGTGGTTGTAAGGCGAATTGGGATCGCGTGCTCGGCGAACTGGGAGCAGCACGCTGTCGAATTGGGATCTGTCGTGAGAGAAGTTGAAGGGGCGGTCAAACGCCTGAGCCGGTTGCGAGTCGGAAGCCAGGGCTGAACCGGATCGAGGACCCACAACCGCTCCAAGACATCCTGTACTGCAACGCTGTCGCCCGGGCCGGCGCCTCTCTACGGTCGCCGGCGCCCGCCTCAGCAGGGCCGTTTGCCGTCACTTCGCCCCCTCGCTTCGTCTTTTCCAGTCCAATAGCACCGGAAAAGACGAAGTTACCGGGAGGCATTGGGAAATCTAAAGCTAACCAAAACTTGTGAAATTTCCTATGGAGGTCGCGGCCCAAAGGACAGAGGATTGCGGCATGGGCGCTTTCGGCACCAACCTGCGCGGGGCACGGAAACGGCTCGGGTTGACGCAGGAACAGGTCGCAGAGCGAAGCGGGGTGCACGCCACGGAGATCAGCCGGATAGAGACAGGCAAGCGCGATCCGCAAGTCTCGACGTTGGAACGGCTCGCCAAGGCGGTCGAGGTAGAGCCGGGGCGACTTCTTGACTAATTGACGCCTTCTTGAACTGCTGCCCCGGCTTGAGAGCGGGCCGGTCTAGATGATCTTGATCTCGGAGCGGTCGCCGACGAGCATGCGCAGCGTCTTCGGCATGCCGTCGCTGCGGGTGAGCTTGACCTCGCGGCCGAGCAGGCTCGCCTCCATGCGGGTGCCGAGATCCTCGACGACCGAGTCCGCGAGGACGATCGAGTGCTCGATTTCCGAGCGGCAGATGCGCACCCGCTCGCCGATCGAGGTGTAGGGGCCGACGTAGGCTTCCTCGATCCGGGCGCCGGCACCGATCACCGCCGGGCCGCGCACGACCGAGCCCTTCAGCACCGCCCCCTCCTCGACCACGACGCGACCCTCGACCCGCGAGGCCTCGTCGACCTCGCCCTCGATCCGGGTCTCGATCTCCTCCAGCACGAGCCGATTGGCCTCGAGCATGTCGGCCAGCTGGCCCGTGTCCTTCCACCAGCCGCTGACCACCTCCGATTGCACGGCGCGACCCTCCTCGATCAGGCCCTGGATCGCCTCGGTGATCTCCAGCTCGCCGCGCCAGGAGGGCTCCAGGGCGCGGGCGGCGTCGAAGATCGCCGGCGCGAAGAGGTAGACGCCGACCAGGGCGAGGTTCGACGGCGGGTCTTTCGGCTTCTCGACCAGGCGCACGACCCTCCCCCCCTCCAGCTCGGCGACCCCGTAGGACTGGGGATCGTCGACCGGCGTCAGCAGGATCAGCGCGTCGGGCTCCTCGGCGCGAAAGGTGGCGACGAGGCCGCGCAGGCCGTCGGCGAGCAGGTTGTCGCCCAGGTACATGACGAAGGGCGAGCCGCCGATGTACTCCTCCGCGGTGAGGACCGCGTGGGCGAGCCCGGCGGGCTCGTCCTGGACGATGTAGGTGACCTCGGCGCCGAAGGCGGAGCCGTCGCCGACGGCCTCGCGGATCTCCTCGCCCGTCTCGGGGGCGATGACAATGCCGATCTCGGTGACGCCGGCATCGACCAGCGCCTCGATCCCGTAGAAGAGCACGGGCTTGTTGGCGACGGGAACGAGCTGCTTCGCCGAGGTGTGCGTGATCGGGCGCAGCCGCGTCCCGGCCCCGCCGGAGAGGATCAGGCCTTTGAGGTCTTGCACGTGCCGAGAAGGCTATCGTCGCGTCGTAATGCAGCGGGGACCCACTGTCGAGGCGGTCAGGCCACTTGCAATGCCTCGCTCGGTTGACCTCTCGCGCCTGGCCGGCTTCTGCTTCGACCACCTCGAGGAGATCGGCCTCGCGATCCTGCTTCTCGCCGCCTTCTTCCCGGCGGCGCCGCCGACCGTGTCCGCGCTGATGAGCCCCGACTACGAGAACATGTGGTCGCTGCGGCTCGGGCCGGCCAATCCCTTCGAGCTGGCGATCGCGGGGCTCGCTGCCGCCTGGGCCATACGGCTGCTGGTCGTGCCGCCGAAGTTGACCAGCTTCGACCGGCCGCTGGCGATCCTCCTTCTCGCCCTCGCCGCGCTGCAGGCCCTGGCCCTGGCGGGGAGCCTCGGCGACGTCCGGTACCTGCAGGCCGACCTGGAGCGCATCGCCCTGCTGGTTGCCGGATACGTCGTCGTTACGCGCTGCGTCCGCGACAGCGCGGCCCTGCGTCGATTCACGTTGATCCTGGCCGGCGTGATCACGCTGCGCGCCGTCCAGCTGCTCCTCGCCTACGGCCTCACCGGAGAGACCGGCTTCACGACGATCCTCGACCGTTCGGCACTGCTGATCACCGAGGACGGGCTGCTGCTGATGCTTCCCGTGACCCTTGCCTGGGGGGCGCTCGTTGACGGCAGGCTGGCCCTATGGGGGTCGATCGGCGCAGTCCTCGGCACCGCCGCGGTGTTCGTCGTCAACCTGCTCTCGCTGCGGCGCGGCGCGGTGCTGATGATCGGCACCGCGCTCGTCGTGCGGTCACTCGGCATCGGCGCCCGCCGCATCCTGCTCAGCGCCGGGGCGGTGCTCCTGGTCGCGGCGGTCGCGGTGGCGGTGGGGCCCGGCCGCCCGCTCTTCGACCAGGCTCGCTACACCGCCACCTCCAGCCTGCTGCGCACCGACGATGCCTCCAGCAGCCAGCGCAAGGCGGAGTTGCTCAACTTCAACCGCAACGTCGACGGCGTCGATTGGGCGACGGGGCGCGGGATCGGCGTCCTCTGGCAATCCGAGATCCTTTCGCCGGTGGACATCGCCGCCTTCGGCAGCGACGAGAACGCGCTCACCCGGCTCGGCTGGCACGTCTACGGCCTGGACTGGGCCTACAAGTTCGGCCTGCTCGGCGTAGGCCTGATCCTCGCCGCCGCCGCCTTTCTCGGCCGCCGGATCGTCAACTCCTACCGGGCCGCCGACGGGACGGGGCGCTGGCTGATCTACTCGCTGGCCGTCTGCGCGCCTCCGTTTGCGCTGCTCGCTTTCACCAACCCCCGCGTCGCGCTGATGGCCGGGATCCTGGTCGGGCTTCTCTCACGGTGCTGCGACTTCTGGCCACCGCGCTCGGTTGACAGGCGCGGCGTCGCCTAGACTGGCGCGCTCTATGTCGAGAGATGGCGGCAAGGGCCCGATCCTGATCACCGGGGCGTGCGGTTTCGTCGGGCGCAACCTCGTGCGCAGCCTGCTCGGCGACTTCGAGGAACTGTGGCTCGTCGACGACCTCTCGACCGGTAAGCACCCCGACAGCTGGCTGCCGCAGATGCTCCCCGGCGCGGAGGGCTCGGGCGCCAGCCCACGGGAGTACGCGACGGCAACCCAGAAGGTCCGTTTCTTCGAGGCGGACGTGATATCCCTGCTCGGTCCGTCGATCGGGATCGGCACAGGGAGCCGCCACGGCGAGGTCGAGTGGCCGCGGTTCGCCGAGGCCTTCCACCTCGCCTCGATCGTCGGCGGGCGCAAGAAGATCGAGGAGGAGCCCCTCGTCGTCGGCCTCGACCTGGCGATCGACAGCATCTTCTTCATGTGGGCGTCGAAGGTCGGGGAAGTGGGGCGCCTTCTCTACGCCAGCTCGAGCGCCGCCTACCCGATCGACCTGCAGGAAGAGGACGGCTCCGTCCCCCTGCGGGAGTCCTACATCGACCTCCCGGGCGCGAAGATCGGCATGCCGGACCTGACCTACGGCTGGAGCAAGCTCACCGGCGAGTTCCTCACCCACCTGCTCGCGCAGCGCGACGGTGTGCGGGCCTGCTGCGTGCGCCCCTTCTCGGGCTATGGCGAGGAACAGGACACGACCTACCCGGTCCCGGCGATCGCGGCTCGCGCGGCCGCGCGAGAGGACCCGCTGGTCGTCTGGGGATCGGGCCAACAGAGCCGCGACTTCGTCCACATCGACGACTGCATCGTCGCGATGCGCAAGGCGATCGAGAAGATCGAGGACGGCTCCGGGATCAACATCGGCAGCGGCAAGCCGACGAGCTTCCTGGAAGTCGCAGGGCTCTACGCCAAGCTCGCAGGCTATGAGCCAGAGGTGAAGGGGACGGGAGAGGGCCCGGTGGGCGTCCACGCACGCTACGCCGACGTGGAGTCGGCGCGGGATCGCCTCGGCTGGGAGCCGGCGATATCGCTCGAGGAGGGTCTCGGCCGCGTGCTCGCCGCGCAGGAACGCCGGCTCGGGGCGGCCAGCCGAACGGCTTGAGCCGCCGACGATGAAGGTCCTGCTCATCTGCCTGGCCGACTTCCGCGCACCGGGGGCGCGGCAGACGCTGCGCCTGGCAGAGGCGCTTACCGCAGCTGGAGAGCAGTGCATGGTCCTCGTCGAGGGCGACCCCGAGACGATCCGCTTCGCCACCGACCGCGGCTCCGAGGTCGAGGTTCACCGCTACGGCTTCAACGGCCCGCGCGTCAACCGGCGAACCAGATCGCTGGCGGCCGCATTCGAACCGGAGGTTGTGCACTGCTACGAGCCGCGAACCGCCCCGCTCTCCGCCGCGCTGCAGCTCAGCCGCCACGAGGGCGCGGCGCTCTGCGTCCGCTTCGCCGACGACGACGAGTCCCTCGCCAGGGAGGCGGGAGGATCCGGACTGCGCGGGCGCCTCGGCCGCCCGGCGATGCTCGCGCTGGGGACCCTGTTCCCGAAGCGCTGGCCCTACAAGCACCCACTGCTCTACCGGCAAATGGTTGCGCGGGCGAACGGGTTCGACGCGATCGTTCCCACCCTGGCCGAGGCCGTCAGCGAGCGCTACGGGATCGAGTGCGAGAGCATCTTGCCGGCCATTCCGGCAGGGGATCCGCCCCGGCGGCAGGCGGGCCTGCGCGAGAAGCTCGGGCTGCCGGAGTCCGGACCGCTAGTCCTCTACACGGGCAGCGTCTACCGCGCCCAGTACCCCGACCTGGAGGTCCTGCTGCGCTCCTTTGCCGAGCTCGCCGAGTCCGACTCGAAGGCTCTCCTGGTCCACACGGGAAGGATCGCCCCCCGCTACGCCCTCGACGACCTGCGCGCGATGGCCGGGGCCGGTGCCGAGCGGGCCCACTTCCTCGGCTTCGTCGAGGGCCCCGCCGATCTCCGGGCCCTGCTGGCCGAGGCATCCGTCCTCGTGCAGCCGGGCTCCCCCACCGACTTCAACCGGCTGCGGCTGCCGGCGAAGGTCCACGACTACCTCCTGGCGGAGCGGCCGACCGTCACCTTCGGCGTCGGCTTCGGCGAGCTGTTGCACGACCGCGAGGACGCCGTCCTGACTCAAACCGGCAAGCCAACCGAGCTCGCCGCCGCCATCGAGTGGGTTCTGGCCGACCCTGAGCGCGCCGATTCGATCGGGTGCCGCGGCAGAGCACGAGCGCTCGAGCTCTTCGACCCGGAGACGGTTGCCAACCAGACCATCGCCTACTACGAACGCGCGCTGGCGCGACATCGCTGATCAGACGATGACGAGCCCGGCGGGATCGATGCCTGTCCCGTCGAGCTCGGCGCGCAAGGCGGTGGCCTCGGCGCGGCGCACGGCTCCCGGGCTGGCGACGATCGCGCAGGCATCGGCCCGCTCGAGCTCTCCAAGGATCCCCGACGCCCCGAGCGGCTCGGTGACCCGCACCTCGGTGCCCTCTCCCAGGGTCTCGGAGAGCCTCGCAGCCGCACCGGGAGGCACGCTCCCGCAGGGGACCAGCAAGAGGACGGAGGGTAGGTGCCCGCTGCCGAGAGATCGCAGGCGCTCGCGCGCGTGATCGGGCGATGGAATCTCCCTGCCTGATCTCAGATCGACAAGCAGGTCGATGCCTACTGCCGCCCTCACACCCTCGGCTGTCCGCAGGCGACCGCCCAGCAGGGAGAGGAGCAGCGCGAGAGCAAACCCCACGACCAAGCCGGTGCCAGCGCCAAGAGCCCCGTCTCGCGGCCGCGAGACGGGGCTCTTGGCAACCGCGGATGGATTCTTCGAGATGGCGTAGTCAACGTTCAGCGTCGCGCGCAGCGCCTGCATCCGCGCCAACAGCTCCCTGATGTCCCTCGCGGTCACCGGTTCGCCCCGGCTGGCGACCCGGTCGAGGCTCTTTCGCAAGCCCCGTTCCCCGCGAGAAAGCACACCGCGGACATAGTGGCGGCGCGCTTCATGAATAGCCACCAGCCAAGCCCTCAGCAGCGCCCGAGCCTGCCTTTGGGAATCGGCGTTGGCAATGAGAGCGATCGGTGGATTTGGCCCACCGTCCGGCGGCTGGGTCAGTTCGAGGCGATCGAGCAGGTATGCGTAGTCGTGACCAGTCGAGGCCACCACGCGAGCCATGACTCCGTCGTTGAGGAAGTCGGCTGCCTGCGGCCCCTGGGGAGTTGAGATCCCAAGGCTCGTGACAGATGTATTCCCCCCCAGTGCCTGAACCGTGATCCAGACGCGGTGGCTAGCCCCACCACTGGAGCCCGCAGCCAGGTAGCCAACCCCCATGCCGACGACCGTCAGCAAGGCAATCAGCCAGGCGTACGACCTTAGCGCGAAAACCCCCTCGCGCGCAGCGGCTATGCCGGTAAGCGACCCCCCTTGCGCAAGCACGGGCGCATCCTATTTGGTTTGCCGACACGCAAACCCGAGCGAAACGCGCGGGGTCGGCACCCTGCGAGGTCGGCGGTCGGTAGCGTTCCGGCCGTGTCCGCGGTAAGCCCCGACCCCGATCAGGATCTCGCCTACGAGAGAGCGGTCACGGAGGCGCGCAAGGATCCGGCGCTGAAGGATGCGATCGAATCGGCGTTCCTGGAAGAGGACGCGAAGCTGGCCCTCGACCGGTTCAGGGCCAGCGAGCACGCTGCACGCGTGAGGCGGCTGCTTCGCGATGCCGGGGTGCGCCCGGGCAGTCGCGTGCTGGACTTCGGCGGTGGACGGGGGCTCCTCAGCGGCGCCCTCAGCCTCGAGGGCTTCCAGGTGACGCTCTGCGAGCCCAACCACTCGGCGGTGTGCGGAACCGGGGCGGCAGAGGCGATGCGCACCGCCCTGTCGCTCGACTTCGAGATCGTGGGCCACGGGATCGAGAAGGTCGAAGACGACGCCTACGGAGCGGTCGTCTGCAGGGCCGTTCTCCATCATCTCGAGCCCCTCGTGCCGATCCTGGGCGAAGTGCGGCGGGTACTGGAACCCGGGGGAGCGCTGGTCTGCAGCGACGAGCCGACGATCCGCAACGACCGCGACCTGGAGCGATTGAAGCAGGAGAACGTGTTCGTCCAGTACGGGGTCGAGGAGACCGCCCTGCGGAAGGAGGACTACGCCCGCGCCCTTGGCGAGGCGGGCTTCGAGGATGTCCGCATCGGATTCCCCGTCAGCTGGAGCGACTACCGCCGTTACGTCCGGCCGACGACGAACGTGGCGGTGGCCCTGCCCCTCTACTTTCGGTACCGCCTGCGGTCGAACCTCCGGCCGGCGCCGGGGGAGGTTCGGTCGATAGTCGCCCGCAGGCCCCCTTCCGGTTGATGCGGGTACTGATCAACGCCCTGTCGGTGCCAAGTTGCAGGCAGGGCGGGGCGGGCTTTTATACCTCAACGCTGATCGATGGGCTCTCGAGGACAGACGGCCTAGAATGCCTCGCTCTCGCCTCGGAGCGAGTCGGCGCGGAGCTTGAGGAGCTGGCACCCGACGCCTCCGTCGTCACCGCGCCCGAGCGCCCACGAGGCCGCCCACGGAAGGCCCTCAACCAGTTGTTTGCCACCCGGTGGCCGTGGACGCTCGACCTCGGCTTCGACGGCGAAGCCCCGGAGGCCGAGATCGTCCATTGGCCAATCGCCTTCATGAATGGACCCAATTCGAAGACCTCTGCGCGACGCGTGCTCACCATCCACGATCTCCAACACGAATTCTTTCCCGAGTTCTTCTCGCGACGGGACCGACTCCTACGGCGGCTGCGGTGGAAGCCTTCGGCGCAAGCGGCGGATCACGTCCTGACGATCTCGGAGTTCAGCAGACGCACGATTTGCGAACGCTTTGACCTGTCGCCGCAGAAGGTGACCGCGGTGCACTTGGCAAGGAGGCCTACGCTTGACCCTGATACGAAGAGAACCAAACTACTCAAGGGTCTAGACCTACTTTCAGGTCCCTGGGTCGTTTATCCCGCATCCCCCCTGCCGGCGAAGAATCACATCCGTCTCCTCGACGCGCTGTCGCTGTGCCGCAGTCGCAGCCCGGACGTACCGCGGCTTGTCCTAATCGGCCCGACGATGCATTCGTGGCGACCAATCGAAGGGGCAATCGCCGAGCGGGCACTCGAGAATCGCGTCCTCCGCCTCGGTCACGTCGACGAGAGAACCCTCGCGGCGATTTACAGCCACGCCAACGGCCTGATCTTCCCCTCGCTTTTCGAGGGCTTCGGGCTGCCGGTCCTCGAGGCCATGTCCGCCGGTTGCCCCATCGCTGTCTCGAACGCCGGCAGCCTGTCCGAGATCGCCGGCGGCGTAGGGTCGAGGTTCTCCCCATATGAGGTTGAGGAGATCGCCGCCGCCCTCACATGGCTGTCTGAGCTCGGCGAGGAGGAGCGGCAAAAACAGGGAATAGCCGGTCGTGAGCGCGCGGCCCAGTTCTCACTAAAAAAGATGCTGAATGGCACCCGAGCCGTCTATGATCGCCTCCGCTGAGATGGCAACGCCTGACCCTTACCATCGTCGTTCTATGACGGAAACCCACCCGAAAAAGCTGACCAGCAGGCTCCCCCGGCGCCTCTTGAAGACCTTGGTGCCGAAACCCGTGCGACAGTGGCGCGTACGCTTCACGGCTGCGCGCCATCGACGGCGGTTCCGTGATCTCAGCGTCGCGGAAAGCTTCGAGCGTGTATATGCAGAGGGTTGGTGGGGACAGAACGATGATTTCGACTCGGGTGACGGTTCTGACGTCGCGCGCACTGATCTCTACGTCACCGTCATCAGAGAGTTCATCGAGAAGCGCAACATACGCTCCGTCATCGACCTTGGTTGTGGGGATTTCCGCGTCGGGCAGAGGATCGTCTCCCCGGGTATGGAGTACGTTGGGATCGACGTTGTCCAAGCCTTGGTCAACCGCAACAACAAGCGCTTCGGGGCGCCACAAATACTGTTCGAACAGCGCGATCTGATCAAGGACGTCCTGCCGAAGGGTGAACTGGCGCTACTGCGACAGGTGTTGCAGCACTTGTCTAATGCGCAGATAGAGATCGTGTTGCGCAATGCCAGCCACTACCCATACCTGATCGTAACCGAGCACCTCCCAGTCGGCGACGATGTCATTCCGAACGTTGACAAGCCCCATGGCCCCGATATCCGGATGCCCGAGCGCTCAGGGGTATTCCTTGAGAGCCCGCCGTTCTCGCGTAACGGAGTGACGTTGCTGGAAGTCCCGTACGCAGCCAATCAGGTACTCCGAACCACGCTACTAGAGAACTAGACTTCTATGCGGGCTCGCTCTGCGGACTCTCACTTCTCACGGTTCCGGCCAAGTCAAGTGGTTAACAGTGGATCCAAGTCATAAGTTGAGCTGGGGGCTTCCCGCTAGCGCGTACCGGGTCAGTCTTTCGCGCGGAGAGCGCTACTTTTCTCGCTCGGACGCCTTTAATCTTCTCGACTTGTCCGCCCCGAGATCAATCGCGCTGGGAATCGCGTTCGCGCTGGCCACCCTCGTCGCTGCCCCACAGGCGCTCGCAGGCGTGCACCTCGACCACTCGTTCGGCAGCTCGGGCACGGTCATCCCCTCGCTCCCGCCGACCTGGGAGTCGTCCGGATTCAGTGAGCTCGAGGTGCAGCCCGACGCCGGGGCCATCGTCAAATTCGAGTCGATCGCAGGAAACTCGCTTGCGACCCCGGCGATGCGTCGCTACCTGGGCGATGGCAGCCTCGACTCGAGCTACACGTCGCCGGTTTCCCCCTACTCGGCGGCGAAGACGAGGCTGCCCGACGGCAAGGTGCTGCGCGCAGAATCCAACGCAGGCCCCGGGGGAGATTTCATCGTGCGCCTAAACCCGGACGGAACTCGCGACAAAGCCTTCGGCACGGAAGGCGCCAGCCCTCCGCTCCCGTTCAAGATCTGGGCGATCTCGGCGGGGCCGTCGGGGGCGATCCTGGTCGCTGGATTAGTGAACAAGTCCTATACAGGCATGCATGGCAATCCATCGGTCATTCTCGTGGAAACCTTCGTCGCGCGCCTCACCGCCGACGGGCACCTGGACCCCGGCTTTGCCGCGGGCGGCGTCGCCAACCTGTATAGCGCTGGCGGCATCGAAGGCTTTCCGAGGGAGATCCAGGAGGGACCTGGCGACAAGGCTTGGCTGAGCGTTCGCTCCCCGAGGGGCGAGAACGACATCCTGGTTGGGCTGACCGCCAGCGGAGCCCTCAACCCCGACTTCGGCACTGGGAGCCGGGTCAACTCGGGCGGGACGATCGCCGGGTTCCACCCGCTGGCCGACGGCAGGGTCCAGGCGGCAGTCAATCGGAAGGGCAAGCGCCTCGGACGCTTCGCGTTCACCGAGAGCATCTTTCTGCTCGCCTACCGGCCAAACGGGCTGGAAGATCCCGGGTTCGGCTCCGGAAAATCGCCTGCCGTCGCGCAGGGGCGGGCGACCGCCGTCCTCTGGGGAGCGGACGGCTCCGCCCTGCTCGGCATCTCCGTCACCCATGTCGGCGTGGCCTGCCAGAGCTTCTACAACGCCTGCTTCGCCACCCCAACCCTGGCCCGGTTCACCAGTGCAGGCCAGTCGGATCGGAGCTTCGGCTCGTCGGGAGCGACCGAGCTCAGCTCGATGGGAGGCCCCGCCAACTTCGCCGGCATCCGCTCCCTGGCGATTCGACCCGGTGGCGGATACCTCGCCGCGGGCACCTCCGGCCTGCAGGCGTTCCTGGCCCGGATTACGGAGGAGGGCACGCTCGACGGCAGCTTCGGCGAGGGTGGCCTCGTCACGGAATCTGCCCGGCAGGCGAGCAGGAACTTCGTAAGCGCCGTGGCAACCGATCCCCGTGGGGGCATCGTCGTCGCCGGCCGGGGCAACGCCGACGCGATCAGCAGCTTCCCACCGCCGGGACTCCTCTTCCGCCTCCATCCCAACGGCGACCTCGATCGCAGCTTTGCCGGCGGTCGCGCGGTCCTCGGCCTCCCGGCCGAGGTGACAGCCCTCGACGTCAACCGGTTCGGCCGCTCGCTCGTCCTGCTCGACGAATCCGCCGTCGAGCGCGTCACCGCGAACGGCAGAGTCGACCGCTCGTTTGGCAAGGGCGGATTTGCCTTCTCCCGCCTCGACCTCACCTCTGTGATCGCCCTGCCAAACGGGGCGGCGCTGGTCGCCGGGACCGACGGAGGTGCGGCCACCGTCGTCCGGCTCGGTGCCGGGGGGCGCATCGACAGGTCGTTCGGAACAGGTGGGAAGGCCAGCCTCTCGTTCGGGCCCAGAGAAGCCTGCACGGTGCGCGACCTGGCCGTCCAAGCCAACGGCCGCATCCTCCTCGCCGGCGAGTGCGGCGGCGGCGAAGGGTGGGAAGCGATGGTCGTCGGTCGCCTGCGGCCGAACGGCAGGCCAGACCGCTCCTTTGCAAAACACGGTCGCTTGGCGAGGCTGCCGCGTCGTGGCAAGAGCATGGCAACCGCGATCGCCACGCAACGCGGCAAGATTCTCATCGGCGTTCGCCTCAGGCAGGACAAACGGCGCAGCGAGCTGCTGCTGCGACTCGATCGCAACGGCCACCGGGATCGCACGTTTGCGCACGGGGGCATCGCCCGCGTGCGGGTACCGACTGAGATCGAGTTGGGGGTGGAATCGTGTGACCGCTATGAGGAGACGGCCTCGATCCTGCCGCTCGGCCATCGCATCCTGCTCGTCCGTGACGGGGTGGGCCCGCCGGTGCTCGCCTTCCGCCAGAACGGCAAGCGCGACCGCTCGGTGGAGGCCGAGCCCATTGCCCCCGACCGCCAAGTCGCCCCTGCCTGCTTCCGCGGCCCCTTCGCCACCCGCCAGGACGGCAGTGCGGTGATTGCCTGGACCAAACAGTTCGCCGACCCCAACTGGGTCGTCGCCCTGCAGCGCCTAAAGGCACGCTAGCGCGGCCCTCCCGTGCTTGCGGGCAAGTCGGCGCCGTTGCCTTTGCAGTGCTCAGCCGCGACCCTCGCGATCAGGTGGCTCGCGCCGCCCATGTGGAGGTAGTCGGGATAGAACTCGCCCCCGTAGAGCCAACCCCCGTCAACCCTCTCGACGTCGGAGTGCCTGACCAGGTCGGGAAAGGTCTGCAGGATGTCGGGGGGATGCTCGGCGAGCACCGGGCCGAGCCGCAACGCCAGGCGCCATCCGCGCAGAGACGCGGCAAGTCGGCCGCGTAGGTCCCGAGCCTTCATTGGCGCGCCATGCTAGAGAAGACAGCCCCCGTGGCCGGGGCCGGCAGCCGCCTGGACCTTCACAATGAGCCGATGCCACGGGGGACCGCGCCAGCCACGGCCGACGAGAACGGCCGCTAGACGCCGTGCCCAGGCGCTTGCTGGCGGACGTGTCGTGGCTCTGGGCCGGCTATGCCGGGCGCTCGCTGGCCTACCTCGGGGTAACGGTCCTCCTCACCCGCTCGCTCGGGCCGCACGGCTTCGGCGAGCTCTCGCTCTTCATGGCCTTCGGCCTCGGCGTCGCCTCGCTGGCGGGCTCGTGGCCGTTTCTCGCCGTGCCGATCCTGGCTGGTCGGGGTCTGCGGGTCGCCGAGATCTTCCGGCCAGCGATCCGCCTGGCGGTGCTGGGGACGCTCGCCTGCCTGCTGGTGGCGCTGCCGCTCGCCTGGGCGATCCTCGCGCCGAGCGCCGCGGTCCTGGCGATGCTCTCCATCTACGCGATCGCGCTGGTCAGCTTCCAGGGCCTGTACGGGGTCTTCCAGGCGGAAGGCCGGATGCGGGAGATCGCGACCGTTCAGACCGGGGAGAGGGTGCTGACGCTGGTCGTCCTGGCCACGATCGCGGTCGCCTCGACCCTCTCCGTTCGTGCCGCCGAGGGCACCCTCGCCCTCGCCGCGATCGTCGCCAGCGGGCTCGCCTACCTGACGCTCGTCGAGCGCGAGGACCTGCTCGGCTCGGGCGGCGGCGGCAGGCTCGACTGGCGCACCGTCCTCAAGACGATCGGGGCGATGGGAATCGTCAACGCCGCCAGCTATGGCGTCGCCTGGATCGACATCTACCTGCTGGCCGCGTTCAAACCCGACTCCGACGTGGGCATCTACTCGCTCGCCTACCAGATCTACACGTTCGCGCTGCAACTTGCCTCGCTGTGGATCGTCGCCACCCTGCCGCGCCACGCCCAGTCGCTGCATGCCGGGGAGTCGCTGGCCGACCAGCTTCCGCGCGAGAAGATGTTGATGGGAATCCGCGTTTGGGCCGCCCTGATCGGAATCGGCGCGGTCGTCTCGGCGATCGCCCTCGCCGCGGTCTTCGGCTCCGACTTCGCCGACAGCGCCCAGCCCCTGATGATCCTGCTCGTCGGCGGCTCGATGCTGGCGCCCTACCTGGCGGTGGTCTCGGTACTGATCGCAGCCGACCGCAGTCCCCTGATCGCTCGGGTGAGCATCGTCTGCGTGGCGGTCAACATCGCAATCGACCTGGTGCTGATCCCCACGGTCGGGCTGATCGGTCCCGCGATCGCGACGACCGCGCAGACTGCCGTCGGGGCGGCCTGGCTAATCTCCCACGCCCTTGGCTCGCGCCGCCTCCTGGAGATCGTCCGAGCGAATGCCCCGGTGGCGGTTGCGATCGCCGTTCTCGCGATCGACCCCGGCAGCCCGCCCCTGCTCGCGCTTGCGGCGGCCGTCTCGATCGTGAGCGGCGCCCAAGCCCGGCACTGGCTCCGCGAGACCGGGGCATCGCTCCTGAGCGCCCGCGGCAACCCCCCGCTCCAGCCGTGAACCCAACCGTCTACATCCCCAACCTCAACGGCGGCGAGATGCTGGCGCGGACGATCGAGAGCCTGGCCCCACTTGGAGACACCAGGGTCGTCGTCGTCGACAACGGCTCCGAGGACGACTCGGCGGCGATCCTCAGGTCACGCTTCCCGGAGGTCGAGTTGATCGAGCTCGAGCGGAACATCGGCTTCGGCCGGGCGCTCAACCTCGCCGTCGAGCGGGTTCCGGGCGACCCGGTGATCCTGCTCAACAACGACGTCGAGTGCGAACCGGGCTTCGTCGACGCGCTGCTCGCCGGCCTCGAGGACGGCGTCGACGCGGTGGCGGGGGTCCTGGTCCAGCGCGACGCGCCGGACCTGATCGACTCGGCGGGGGTGACGGTCGAGGCCGACACCCTGATGGCGTTCGACTACCTGCACGGGGAGAGCGTCGCCAGCCTCTCGGGGGTGCCCGCCCCGCTCGGCCCGACCGGCGGCGCCGCCCTCTTCCGCCGTGAGGTCTTCACCGCCCTCGGCGGCTTCGACGAGCGGATCTTCGTCTACTACGAGGACGTCGACCTCGCCCTGCGGATGCGCGCGGCCGGCCACCGCTGCGCGCTCGCGCCCGGCGCCCGGGCCCTGCATGCGTTCTCGGCCACGCTCGGCAGCCGCAGCGGCGCAAAGTTCGAGATGACCGGCTGGAGCCGCGGCTACCTGCTGCGCCGCTACGGGGTGCTCTCCAGGCCAGGCCCGGCTCTGCGGGCGCTGGCCTGCGAGGGGGCGATCTGCGCCGGGCAGCTGCTCCGCGCCCGCACCGCCCGCGGGCTGCGGGGCAGGGTGCTCGGCTGGCGGGCGGGAGGCGGCCTGCCGGCGCGTCAGGCTCCGCCGGCCTCGCTGGTCGAGCTCTCGGTCCGCGAACGCCTTCGCCTACGCGCCGGCAGGAGCAGGTAGCGGTGCCGGCGCAAGCGTCCCTTTGGCGGGGGGCCACGCTCGCCTTCCTCCTCTACCTGCTGGCGTCGACCGTGCTGCTCGGCCACGGTGCGTTCGCGCACTTCGGCTCGACGACGATCGGCTACGGGCCCGACCCCCTGGTGTTCGTCTGGGACCTGAAGTGGTGGCCTCAGGCCATCCTCGACGGGCTCGATCCGCTCCGCGCAAGCGTCGCCTACGCCCCGGAAGGATTCGACACGACGCTGGTGGCGTCGATGGCCGCTCCGAGCATCGCGATGGCGCCGCTGACCCAGCTCGCCGGCCCGCTCGTCTCCTACAACGTCCTCACGATCCTGGCCCCCGCGATCAACGGCTGGGCGGCCTACCTGCTCTGCAGAACGGCCGGCGCCCGCCACTGGCCCAGCCTTGCCGGCGGCTACCTGTTCGGCTTCTCCACCTACGTGCTGGGCCACTCGCTCGGACACCCGTTCATCTCCCTGGTGGCGATGCTGCCCCTCGCCGTCTACCTGGTGTTGCGCCACCAGCAGCGATCGGTCTCGGGCAGATGGTTCGTGATCTCCCTGATCGCCGTCCTCACCTTCCAGTTCCTCACCTCGACCGAGGTCTTCCTCACCATGACGATGGCCGGGACCGCGGTCTTCGGCCTCGCCGTGGTGCTGCTTCCCGAGCGCCGCGCCTCTCTCTTCGGGACGGGAAAGCTGATCGTCGCCGCATACGCCATCACCGGCGTCTTGGTCTCCCCGTACCTGCTCTCGACCCTCACCGCCGACCAGACCCTGAGCCACATCGATCCGACCTATTACTCTGCCGACCCGCTCAACCTGATCGTCCCAACCCGGATCACCGTCGGCGGGACGGCGCTCCAATCGATCGGCGAACGCTTCACCGGCAACCTTGCCGAGAACGGCACCTACTTCGGCATCCCGCTCCTCTTCGTGCTGGCGCTGTTCGCCTGGCAGCGCCGCAGAGACCGCATCGCGATGCTGCTCGTGGGCGCGTTCGCCATCGCCCTCCTCGCCGCCCTGGGCCCACGCCTCAACGTGCTCGGATCGGTGACCCCGATCCGACTCCCCTGGACGCTCTTCCTCCACCTGCCGATCACCGAATACGTGTTGCCGGAGCGGATCGTCGTCTTCGCCTGGCTGGCCCTCGGCCTGGTGGTGGCGCTCTGGCTGTCCTATCCGAGCCGGCGCCAATGGGCGAAGTGGGCAGTGGTTGGCGTCGGGCTCCTCGCCGTGCTTCCCGACCCCGGGGCAACCGACCCCCGCCCACCCCACTTCGGAGCGAAGATATGGGCGTCAACCCGGACGATCCCGGATTTCTTCCGCAGCGGCGACCGGGCGCTGTTCGCCGGTCGCCCCAACCTCCTCGTGCTGCCCTACAACGAGGCCGAAAACGGCGCAAACCTCTACTGGCAGGCCAGTTCCGGGATGGCCTACGAGATGCCCGGCGGGTATCTCTCCGGCACGATCCCCGAGAGCTTCCTCTGCTGGCCGATCGTCGGACGCCTGCGGGCGCAGGACTACAGGCGCGCGGACCGTGGGGAATTGCTCGACTTCCTCGCCGCCAAGGAGGTCAACGGGGTCCTCGCGCCGGTAGCGGAGGCGCGGGCGGCGGCCCCTCTGCTCGGCGCTCTGCCCGGGCCGGCGAGGCGCAGCGGCGGCGTGCTGATCTACCGGGTCCCTCCCACGCATAGGATCGCCACGTGCCCGCACCCGAGCTCTCAGCGGTGATCCTCTGCTACCGGGCCGGCGAGAACGTTCGCCGGGTGGCCGCCGGGTTCCACGCGGAGCTGAGCGCCTCCGGGGTCCCCTTCGAGTTGATCCTCGTCGCCAACTACGACGACGCCTCCGACCGAACGCCGGAGGTCGCTGAGGAGTTCGCCGGCTGCCACGAGCGGGTCAAGGTCCTCAAGGAGTCAAAGCAAGGCGCGATGGGCTGGGACATGCGCCGCGGCCTCGACGTGGCCAGCGGAAGCTTCATCGTCGTCATCGACGGCGATGAGCAGAACCCCTTCGAGGACGTGATGCGCGCGTACAGGTTGCTCCTGGACAGCGGTGCCGACGTTGTCAAGGGACGTCGCACAAAGCGCTTCGACGGCCCGGCTCGCCATCTCGTCTCTGCCGTGTACAACGCGCTCTTCCTCATGCTCTTCCGCACGCGAGGACTGTGGGACATCAACGGCAAGCCGAAGGGGTTTCGCCGTTCCGCCTACGAGCGGATGACGTTGACCGCGGACGACTGGTTCATCGATGCCGAGATCGTGCTGCAAGCGCGGGACCTCGGCCTGACGCTCACCGAGCTGCCGGTCGTCTTCCACCAGAACGAGGCGCGCCGCTCCTTCGTCCGTGCAGAGGCCGTGCTTGAGTTTCTGCGCAACATGGCCCAGGTCCGGCTGGGGCGCTTCGGCCGCCGGGATTGAGCCGTGCGACGGGTGCTCCTCACCGGCGGCTCGGGCCTGATCGGCGCAGCCCTGATCCCCGCTCTCCGCGCCGCGGGCTGGAGGACTCGCTGCCTCGTGCACCGTTCCCCGGCAGCAGGGGCGGATGAGACCGTTGAAGGGGACCTGCGGGAGCCCAAGAGCCTGCGCGCCGCCACCGAAGACGTCGACGCGGTGCTCCACATGGCCGCGGTAACCCACGCACGCAGGCGCAGCGACTATTTCTGTGTCAACGTCGAAGGAACCTCGAACCTGGTCAGCTCGATCGAGCGCGAGCGCCTGCGCCGGCTTGTCCTTGTCAGCTCGCGCACGGCATCGGCCGAGGGCGGCCACTACAGCGAGTCGAAGCTGCGGGCGGAGGCACTCGTACGGGAGTGCGGGCTGCCGTTCACGGTCGTGCGGCTCCCAGAGGTCTTCGGCACCGGCGGCGCCGAGGGTGTCGATCAGATCGTCGCCCGTGCCGCCCGCGGAGCCCCGATCGCGATCGTCGGCGGGGGCGCGCACCGAATCTGCCCGCTCGACCTCAACGACGTCATCGGCCCGATCGTCAACGCCCTGGCGGCGGAGGTCGCGCTGGGCAAGACCTACACGCTGGCCGGCAAGCCTATGACGGTGCGCGAATTCGCCGATGCCTGCGTCGCCGCCGCCGGCACGCGCAGCCGCGTCGTCGGCGTACCGGTGCCCGCGGTCCGCGCCCTCTGCATGGCGGCGCGGGTCGCCCCGCTTCCCCTGGCGCCCGACCAGCTGAAGCGACTCGAAGGGCCCAAGCACGAGGAAACGCCGGAGGCGCAGCACGAGCTTGGGTTCTCCCCGCAGGCGCTGCGAGACGTGCTGCGTGAGCGCTGCCGGCCCGTCGCCTGAGCAAGCAGTCAGCCGCACATGATGGAAGGATGCCGATGGATGCGCCGCAGGCTCACCAACGTGCCCGCCCCGATCCTCGCCGGGCTGTTGGTCTTCGCGATGGCCTTCGGCCTCTTCGCGGCGACCACCGCTCCGTTGACCGGCTACGAGGATGAGACTGCCGCGGTCACCGAGGGCCTCGTCCTGAACGGCGAGTTCTACGAGGTCGAGGGTTCGCCGCTGCAGGCACAGGGAATCGAGGGCAAGGGCGGCCACCTCTACGCCCGGACGGGGCTCCTGCAACCGCTGCTCGAGGCGCCCTTCTACGCTGCGGGGCACATCCTGGACCAGAGATCCGAACCGGTGAACGCCGCGCCATACCGGCAGACTTTCCTCTGGTTCTACAACCCGTTCGTCGCGGCCCTCGCGGCGGCGGCGCTCTTTGCTCTCATCTTCCTCACGCGCCGGTCGATCGCCTGGGCCTCGACGATCTCAGCGCTGTTCGTCTTCGCGAGCATCGCCTGGCCCTACGCCAAGATCGGCATGGACACCACTTTCATGTTCGCGATCCTCGCGGCATTTGCCCTCGCCGCCTGGGCGAGGATCAGGCCCACGCCCCTTCCGTGGGCGTTGACCGGGTTCGCAGCCGGCGCCGCGGCGGCGACCAAGGGCTACGCCGTGCTGTCGCTGCTCTCGATCGCGATCCTGCTCTGGCCTACCTTCGCGAGCCTGGATCGCTCGCGCCGCTTGAAGCTCGCGACGGCGGTGGGCCTACCGGTGCTGGCCTGGGGCATAGCGATCGGCTGGTACAACCTGGCGCGCTTCGGATCGCCGACCGACTTCGGCTACTCGGACTTCGCGCTCACTTTGAGCATGCCGCTGAACGTCCTCGGCCTGATCTTCAGCCCGGGCAAGGGACTGATCTTCTACAGCCCATTGGTCGTCCTCGGCGCGCTGGGCATACCGCGACTGTGGCGAGCGGACCGAACGTTGACCATCTCCCTCCTGGTCTTGCTGGCGACGCTCACGTGCGTCTCGGGCGCATCTGCCTACTGGGGAGACGAGGTCTGGGGGCCGCGGTACATCGTTCCCGCCGCGTGGACGCTGCTGGTGCCGATCGCCTGGTGGGCAGACTCGCAAACCCGCCGGCGGGTGCTGATCGGCGTCGCATCGCTTGGGTTCGTCGTGCAGCTGGTCGCCGTATCGGCCCAGTACTCCTATTACATAGGGGTCGTACGAGAGCTGACCGGCGTTCAGGTCTACGGCACGCGCTTCGGAATCGACGGCGAGCGCATTCCATACGGGGACGATCCACCGCGATGGATCCCGCAGCTCTCCCCCTTGCTCCTGCAGGCCGAGGGCCTTGTCTCCTCACAGGTCATCGAGCCGCTCGGAGGGAAGGGCCTGGAGGTCACGTATAACCCGTTCGAGGGAAGAAGCCGTACGCTCAACCTGTCGGCACCCGACGTCAGGCTCTCGCTCGCCTACTGGTGGAACGGCGCCGGTGTCGGCCGGCAGCTGGTTGCGCTGCTGATGACGATCGTCTCGCTCGCAAGCGCCGCTGGCCTCTACCTGCTGTCGAAGGGGCGCCTGCCCGGCACTATGGGGCGACCCCCCGAGTCCGGATAAGGACTGTGACATGCCCATGGAGACAGTGACAGCAAAGGACACGCCCGGCCGCGAGGGAGGCGTTGCGGACGCGAAGATCGAGGTCTCGGTGGTGATGCCGTGCCTGAACGAGGCCGAGTCGATACAGGAGTGCGTGAGGCTCGCCCAGGCCGGCTTGCGCGATGCGGGCGCGAGGGGCGAGATAGTGATCGCCGACAACGGCAGCACCGACGGCTCGCAGGCGATCGCGAGCAAGATGGGGGCTCGGATCGTCGACGTGCCGGAGAAAGGCTACGGTGCCGCACTGATGGGTGGCTTCCGCGCGGCGCGAGGCCAGTTCATCGTCATGGGCGATGCCGATGCGAGCTACGACTTCAGCCTGCTCGCCCCGTTCATAGAACGCCTTCGGGCTGGCGACGACCTCGTAATGGGAAACCGCTTCAAGGGAGGCATCGAGGATGGGGCGATGCCGCTCCTGAATCGCTACCTGGGCAACCCCGTGCTCAGCTTTCTCGGGCGGCTCTTCTTCGGCAGCAAGATCGGCGACTTCCACTGCGGCCTGCGCGCGTTTCGGCGCGACATGCTGTCGACGCTCGACCTGAGGAGCAATGGGATGGAGTTCGCCAGCGAGATGGTGGTCAAGGCAGCGCTCAACGAACTAAGGGTCTCCGAGGTCCCCACAACCCTCTCCCCGGCGCTGAGATCGCGCAAGCCCCACCTGCGACCCTGGCGCGACGGTTGGAGGCACCTGCGCTTCCTGCTCCTCTTCAGCCCCCGCTGGCTCTTTCTCTATCCAGGGGCGGCGCTGATGCTGATCGGGCTGGTAGCGATGATCGCTCTCCTGCCAGGCCAGCTCGACGTCCTGGGCACACGCTTTGACGTTCACACGATGGTCTACGCAAGCGCGATGATCGTCGTCGGCTATCAGGCGATTCTCTTCGCGGCGTTCGCCCGCATCTACGCCATGACGGAGGGATTTCTGCCGGCACGGCAGTGGCTCGAGGACCTGACCCAGCGGGTGACGTTGGAGACGGGCGTGCTCATGGGCTTGGCGCTCGTCGGCGGGGGGATACTGCTCACGGTGATAGCCCTCCTGATCTGGGGTGGAACCGGCTTCGGAGCGCTTCACTATCGCGAGACGCTGCGAATCGTCGTCCCCGCCAGCACGATGCTCATCCTCGGCGTTCAAACCGTGCTCTCGAGCTTCTTCCTCTCGATCCTCGGGATCGAGCACTCCGGGCGCGCGGGAACGAGCGACTGACAGCGGAGCGATCCGGCGCGCGCCCTGGCCCGATTCAGGTCCGCTCGAAGACGAAGAGGTTGTTCAGGCCCAGCTGAAAACCGCGCCGGCAAACCAGCCGGAAGAGCGGCGCGGTGAACAGCGCCAGCGTGCTCTCGACGTCGAAGCCGTAGTGCTCGTCCACGCTCATCCCGTTGACCAGGCGCGAGGCGGTTAGCAGCCGCAGGATGTCGTCGACTCTGGGTGAGGGAACCGTGATCACGATCCGTCCACCGGGATTGAGCATCCCGTGACATGCCTGGGGGAGAGTGGCCTGCTGGTCAGGGGGAATGTGCTCGAGCACGGCGAGCATTGTGATCACGTCGCACTTCACCGGGGGCAGCGCGTCAGGGAAATGGCCCGGATAAAGCACGTATCCCGCGTGCTTCTCTGTGTCATCGAGAATCGGATCGACGCCGTACCCCTGACCGATCAGCCCCGCCCACCGCTCGAACATGACGCCGTCGGCACAGCCAACGTCAACCACCGTGTCGCCCTTGCGAACGAACTCCCTTGCCTTCCCGATGCGCACGTCGCGCAGGTATCGATCGAGGGCCTTCACCGTTCGCCTTTCTTCAGCCAGGCTCAATAAGACCGCCGAGCACCGGTTCGGAGCCGATCATAAACCGGATCGGCAGCCGTTACCTTTCCATCGTCCTGCGTCTTCCCTGAGCGTCGCCTCAACCGCGGCGACGCTTCCAACCGTCGGCGCCGATCGGAGCCCGAGATTGCAAGAGTCGGCCTATCGCGAGCACTACGAAACGGAGAATCGCCACTGGTGGTTCATGGGTCGCTGGGCGGTCGTCGAGTCCCTGCTCGCGAGGACGCCCTTGCCTCCCGAACCGCGGATCCTTGACGCGGGCTGCGGGACGGGCGGCAATCTTCAGCGCTATTCCCACATCGGTGACGCCTGGGGGGTTGACCCTTCCCCGGAGGCGGTGCGCTTCTGCCGTGAGCGCGGCCTGGATTGCGTTCAGCAGGCGGGCCTGGAGTCGTTGCCTTTCGAGCCAGACCGCTTCGATCTGGTTGCGGCCACCGATGTTCTCGAGCACGTCGCCGCCGAGGAGCAGGCGCTGCGCGAGTTGTGGCGCGTCACCGCACCAGGCGGAGCCCTCCTGCTGACGGTCCCGGCCTACATGTGGCTCTGGAGCGAGAAGGACGATTACGTGCGCCACAGGCGCCGTTACACGAAGGCCCGGCTGCGCCACGCGGTTGAGCGATGCGGCTGGGAACCGCGGATCGCGACCTATTTCAATTCGGTCCTCCTCCCCGCAATCGCGCTGGCTCTCCGCCTGCCACAGCGGTCCAGCCGACAAACGACGAACCTCGAGCGAACTCCCGCCTTTCTCGACGGGGCCCTGTCGCTGCCGATGCGGTTCGAGGCGGGCCTGATCCGCCGTGGGGTCAACCTTCCCGCCGGCGTTTCGGTCGGAATCGTCTGCCGAAAGGTCGGCTAGCTCACAGCCCCCCTACGGCCGCGCCCGGCCGCCGGCGATGCCGACGAAGGCCCGCCAGGCGGGCTTGGGACGGAACCCGGCTCCTTCGTGGAAGAGGCCAACGGAGTCGCAGAAGTTGCAGTCGCCCTCGATGTCCTTCCAGGAGAACCAGTAGGTGCCCTTGAGGTTGAGGCGGTGGCGGTTGCGGATCAGGTAGCGGTAGGTCGATCCCCGGCACACGATAGAGGCGAGCGAGGAAGTCGTCGGCGTTCATGCCGAAGCGGCTGCCCTGGTAGGGGTCGCCGAAAAGGCCGGAGAGGGGGACCTTCGCGCCGACTGACCCTGCTCGGGCCCAAACGAATTCTCGATCGCGATTGCCGCATAGTCGTTACGATCCCCGAGCCGGTCGAAGCAACCGCCGACGACCTCGCGCCAGCCCTCGCTGCGGTCTGAGGGGTAATCGCTATGGCTTGCGGCGCCGTTGCAAGGGGGGCACAACGAGCTTGTGAGCCCTGCGCATGTAACGATCGAGCTGGGGAACGGTGAACGCCGCCAGGCCAAAGCCCGGCGTATAGAGAAGCCCCTTGTCGATCAGGCGGGCACGCGTCGGCCCGAGTTGGTCGGAGGTGCGTTCGAAAAAGTCAGATAAAGATGAAAAAGAACATACAGCTACGGGATCGCGATCTCCTGGACCAACCGCAAGGCCGACGTCTCCAAGCTCTCGCTCGGCCGAGGATTGCAAAGCCGTTCAGGCGGGCTCGTACAACTCCAGACCGTCCAGGGCGGGACGAATGCGCTCGAAGTCGGCGTCGAGGCTCCAGAGGGCGTGGCCCCCGCGAGCCGCGGCGACGGCAATCACGAGGTCGGCTAGGGGCAGTGTCTGGCCGCCGCGGCGCAACCGGTGAGCGGTCGCGCCAGCCTCGCGCCAGTCCACTGGGCTCAGCTCCACCCACGGCAGGGAGGACAGCGTCTCCCACATCCTTTCGGCAACCTCGCCCTCGGCGCCGGCGAGCAGCTCTGCCGCGACTGGGCCGCAGGTCGCGACCTCACCGGAGTCGAGCAGTGCGCGCATGCCCGCCGCCTTTCCCTTGGCGCCGAGGCGAGAGAAGTCGATCCACACCGATGTGTCCGGCAGGACCACTCAGATCCGCCGGTCGAGCGCGCGCATCTCCTTGGAGACGTCCTCGATCTCGATCTTGCCCGCGTTCTCGAGCAGCCAGTCCACTGCCCCGCGGCTTACGTGCTCGGCGATCGCGGCCTCCACCGCCTTGGTCTTGCTCTCACCGGGGTGGCGGGCCATCAGCGACTCCATGAGGCGATCGTCGATGTCGAGTGTCGTCCGCATGGCATAAATATGGCATACGTCGCCCGCCCTCGCCGAGGATCGAGCTACGGCCGGGCCCGCCCGCCCGCCAGCGAGACGAAGGCCCGCCAGGCGGGCTTGGGGCGGAACCCGGCGCCTTCGTGGAAGAGGCCGACGGAGTCGCAGAAGTTGCAGTCGCCCTGGATGTCCTTCCAGGAGAACCAGTAGGTGCCCTTGAGGTTGAGGCGGCGGCGGTTGCGGATCAGGTAGCGGTAGGCGCCGCGGAGTTCGCGCGCCTGGCCGGCCATCCCCTGCTCGAAGGCGACCACGTTGGGATCGTTCTGGGAGCCCCAGCCCATCTCGGTGATGTAGAGGGCGACGCCGGGGTCGCGGTTTTCGCGCGCGACGTCGCGCATCGCCTCGGTCAGGTCTTCCAGGTCGTCGACGTGGAACGCGTACGGGTGCAGCGCGATCGCATCGAAGTGGCGCTCGATCCCCGGCACGCGGTAGAGGCGAGCGAGGAAGTCGTCGGCGTTCATGCCGAAGCGGCCGCCCTGGTCGGGGTCGCCGAAGAGGCCGGAGAGGAGCACCTTCGCGCTCGGATCGACGGATTTGATCGCAGGGGCCGAGAGCTTCAGCAGCTTCGCGTAGCGGGCGGTCAACACCGGGAAGGCGAAGTAGAAGAAGTTCGCCTCGTTCCAGACCTGCCAGGTGCGGATCGGCAGCGGCCGCAGAGGCGTCGTCGTTTCGTACTGCACGCCGGTGCCGATGCCGCCGGCCGGCGCGTGCTCGGCCCAGAACGAGCCGCCGGGGCCGTAGCGCTGGACCGCCGCCTTCACGAACGCCCTCCAGGCGCTCCTCGCGCGGCCGCTGTCGATCGGCAACTTCGTCGGCTCCGCCGCCAGCCAGCGCGGCGTGCCGTAGAGGAACGGCAGAATCGTCAACCCGCGGCGGGCGGCCGCTTCGACGGCGGAGTCGACGCTGCTCCAGTCGTAGCTCCGCTTCGCCGTCGGCTGCACCGAGGGCCAGCCGACCGGCCAGCGCACGGACCCGATCCCGCCGGCCTTCATGTAGGCGACGTCGGCCTCGCTCAGCCCGGTCTGCGGGCCGATGCCGAAGAACGTGCGCGGCAGGGCCTGGGCCGCGGCGGGCGCGAGGGCGGCGGCGAGGGCCAGCAGCAGGATCGTGGTCTTGGCGGTTCTCAAGTCGATGCGTCGGTGCGGAGCGGGTGGGGCTGGATTCCTAACACGCCGGGGGGACGCCGGTAGCGCCGCGCCGGCGGCCGTTCAGTACGTCCCGCCCAGCTTGCGGTGGTCCCAGGTGGCGGTGCGGACCGGCCTGAACCGGATCGCCACGCGCTTCGGCGCCTGCGCCTCGAGCGCGGCCTTGGCGTCGCCCTCGACCGCGGAGATGCCCTCGGCGTAGCGCAGCGTCAGCTCCTCGGCGAAGCCGATCACGGTCTCGGGGTCGCGGTGGATCTCCGCCTCGGCCTCGATCATCGCCCCGCGCAGCTCTCCGTACTCGTGGCCGGTCTCGACCAGGACCGTGGCCCGTGGGTCGCGTTCAAGGTTGCGCACCTTCTGCGACTTCGCGTAGGTCCAGACCCAGACCTCGCCCTCGCGGGGAACGAACCACATCGGCATCGAGTGCGGCCAGCCGCGCGGCCCGAGGCTGGAGACGACCGCGATCCGCTCGCCTCCGAGCAGCTCCCGCAGCTCCCCCTCGCTCAGCTTGATCTGGTCGCGGCGGCTCACGCGGGGAAGATTGACGAATCGACGCAGAAACTGCCGATGAACCGCGCGTTTTCGCGCGCCACGCGTGAATCCGCGCCCTGTAGCGTCGCCTCCAAGATGGCGATGCAAGCCCAGACCCAAGTTGCCGCCGCTCCCCGAGCTACCGTACGTACGTCCTATCCTTGGCTTGTACGTACGACTTCTGAGGAGCTGGCCATGGCCATCACCGCTTCGAAACTGCGCGCCGACATCTACCGGCTCCTGGACGAGGTCCTCGAGACCGGCCGACCGCTCGAGATCGAGCGCAACGGCAAGATGCTGGTGATCGCCCCGAAGGAGGAGGTGTCGTTCTGGGACCGCCTGCCCCGTCGCGAGGGAGCCATCGTCGGCGACCCCGACGAGCTGATCCACATCGACTGGTCTTCGGAGTGGAACCCTGATCCTAATTGACACACATGTAGCCCTCTGGCTGTACGCCGGCCTACTGGAGCGACTCCCGGAGCCCACTCGAGCCCTGCTGGCCGGCGAGCGCAAGCTGCGAGCATCGCCGCTCGTCTCGCTGGAGCTGGCGTACATGCACGAAATCGGGCGGGCTCGAGATCCCGCCCCGATGATGCTCGCCGCCCTGCGCCAGAGCATCGGCCTCGAGGTTGCCGACGTCTCGCTCGCCGAGCTGACGGAAACAGCCATAGGGCTTTCGTGGACCCGCGACCCCTTCGACCGGATGATCGCGGCGCAGGCCATCGTCGCCGACGCTCCCCTGGTCACGGCTGACAGGACCATCCTTGAGCACCTGCCGCTGGCAACCTGGGACTGACCCGGCATCGCCCGGCGCATCCCCACCGCCGACGCCGTACGATCAGGCGCGATGCAGATCGCGATCCTGATCTTCGAGAAGCTCACCGCGCTCGACGCGATCGGGCCGTATGAGGTCCTGCGCTCGGTGCCGGGCTGGGAGGTCAGGTTCGTCGGCCCACAGAAGGGCCCGGTCCGCACCGACAGCGGCGCGCTCGGGCTCAGCGCCGACTTCGGCATCGACGAGGTCGGCGAGGCCGACGTCGTCCTCGTCCCCGGCGGCGAGGGCAACCGGCCGCTGCTGCAGGACGAGGCGGTGCTCTCCTGGCTGCGCCGGATCGACGAGGGGACGAAGTGGACCACCTCGGTCTGCACCGGCTCCCTCGTGCTCGGCGCCGCCGGGCTGCTCGAGGGCAAGCGGGCGACCAGCCACTGGGCCTTCCTCGAGCAGCTGCGCGAGCTCGGCGCCGACCCGGTCGGCGGCCGCTTCGTGCAGGACGGCAAGCTCCTCACCGCCGCGGGGGTCTCGGCCGGGATCGACATGGCCCTGCACCTGGTCGGCCAGGAGGCAGGTCCCGAGGTGGCCCAGGCCGTCCAGCTCGGCATCGAGTACGACCCGCAGCCCCCGTTCGACTCCGGCTCCCCCGCCAAGGCCCCGGAGGCGATCGTCGAGCTCCTCACCGCGGTCACCGGCCCCGGCGGCGAGTAGCTATAGGCTCGACCGGGTTGGCTCGTACAGCTTCAGACCGTCCAGGCAGGGACGGCTACTTGAAGGTGACCGGCCGTTTCACGGAGCGAGCCGTGCCCCCGCTCGGGGTGTAGGTGATCTTCGCCTTCGCCCTCAGCTTGCCCTGGCGGTCGATGAAGCCTCGCACGGCCGCGCCGGGCCTCAGCACGAGCTTGACCTTGCCGGACTTCCTGGCGGTCAGCCTCCCCCTGGCGACGGCGACCTTCGTGCGTTTGCTCGTTCGCGCGAGGGCGCCCGTGGGCAGCTTGGCCATCGCCTTGCCGGCGACGACGCCCGGGCCGGGAAGCTCAAGCCCGATCGCAACGTTCCCGTTCTTCGTCGCCCTCGGCTTGCCGGTCAACCTGAAACGGTTGTCGGGGGGATCGTCGCCATCGGTCCGATCTTCGCCGTTCGGGTTGATGGTCAGGTCCGCCTGCATCAGGACGAGGTAGCCGCAGACGCCGTACTCGCCGGAAAAGCGCTCCTGGCCCGTCTGCACAAAGGGGAAGTAGCCAGTGCTGCAGTAGCCGTTGAAGTCGCCGCTGAGCTCGGCTGGGATGGGCGTCGAACCCGTCGAGCACGCTCAGCGCCAGGATGTCGTAGCTGTAGATGCGGCTTGTTGCGTCGTAGGTGGAGGCGACCGGCAGGTTCGTGTTGACGTTGACGATCGTGTTCGGATTCAGCGTGAACTGCGCGCTTTCCGCCTGGCCGACGCAGCAGGCCGCCTCGCCGCCGTTGATCAAGCGGTTGGCGCGCAGCACGGTCAGCTTCGCCGGGCCGGGCGATCCTGCGCCGGTCTTGATCCGGACTTGGGTGATGGTCCCGGCCTGGTTGCCGTGGATCGCCGGATCGGGCAACGGAACGACCTGGGTCTCGGCGGCATTGCCGGTCGGCGTCGCGGTCGAGAAGAAGGTGCAGGAGCTGGCCAATGGCCAGTACCCGGGGTAATAGGGCGGGTATCCGCAAGAGGTGTTCGCGGTGGGCGTCCTCGCACCGAGGTTCGCCCCGAAGGTGACGGCGCCCGCCGTTGCGGGCAGTGCCAGGGCCAGAGCGACGCAGGCGACGATCGTCGGGCGCAGTGCTCTCATCTCCGCAATCATCGGCGCGGCGGCGGAGAACTTGAGATCCGCGACGCGTTGACGCAGGCGCGCTAGCGAGAGTGGCGGAGCCGTACCGCGCGCATGGCGCGGGCGCCGGGGATCGCGACCAGCATCTGGGTCTTGAGGAAGCCGCGCCGCAGCAGCAGCGGGCGACCGCGCTCGTTGAGGGCGACGCGGAAGGTGTGCGACCTGCCGCCGGCGAGGCGGAAGGTGCGGTGGCTGACGCCGACGCGGACGACCCTCGTCGGCGTGCCGGGGCGGGAGCGCAGCGGCAGCCTGGCGTGGGTGCGGAGGATGATGCGGCCCGGGCAGCTTTCGCCTTCCGGCCAGCCGCAGCGGACCCAGACCCGCACCGTACCCGCTTCCGTTCTCACGTTCTTGACCGTCAGCGGCGGCAGCACGGGGGCGGCGAGCGTGCCGCCGACGGTCGCGCCTTCGACGTAGTTGTTGTCGATGTTGATCGTCGTCCCGCCCCAGGTCTCGTCGTGGCCGCCGCGGTACTGGTGGATGCGCTGGTGCGCGGTCCAGGCGGTGGCCGGGACGTAGGGGTCGAGGGCGTTGCGGTTGCCGTTCCAGTTGGCGAACCAGAGGCTGTCGGGGAGCGAGTATTCCTCCCCCACCTGGTCGGCGAGGTCGGCGATGCCCGAGCCGCTGGAGCTGTAGACGCCGGAGACGTAGCCGAGGTCGTGCAGCTCCTCGGTCCAGGCGGCGAGGAAGGTCAGGGTCGCCCTGGTCGCGCTCGAGGTCCGCGTGTAGGCCTCCATGTCGTTGTAGATCGGGCTGCCCGGGCCCATGCCGATCTCCTGCGCGTCGGCGACCGCGTCGCGGGCGGCGGCGACTCCTTGGGCCGAGGCCAGGCTGGAGCTCGGGCTCAGCTTGGCGCAGCTGGTGCAGGCGCTGGTCGGCGCCTGCAGGCCGACGTAGGTGGGGATCAGGTGCCAGCCCTCCTCGACCTGCTCGCCCACCCAGTCCTCGGTCAGGTTGGGCTGAGAGCAGGCCCGGTTGAGGCCGCCGATGTAGACGCCGACGGCGCGGTAGGGGGAGTCCTCCCAGGCCGCCATCGCGCGCGAGGAGGGCGCCGCGCAGGCGTCGAAGCCGAGGCCGGTGTACTCCTCGCCAGTGGCCGGGGCTTCAGCCGCCGGGGTGCCGACCGCACTCGCCCCGGCACCGGCACCCACCCCCGGGTCGACGAGAATCGCCCGCTGGCGGCCGATCGCCTGCGAGGGGCAGCGCTGGCTCGCTCCCGGCGTCCCCAGGTAGACCGCGCGGCGGTCGAGCCGCACGCACATGTGCGGGTGCTCGGCGAGGCGGTAGACGGACCATCCGGCCGGGACCGCGACCGCACGCCCGCCGAAGTCGACGGTCCTCGCCGCGGCAGGCGTCGCGGCGATCGCAAGCAGGGCGAAGGCCGCCAGTGCTGGACGGAGCAGGCGCATACCCGTCCCAACCATTGCAATCCGGAATCGATTCGGCCTACAAGCCAGCACGAGTGCATGAAGAGTGCCGCTTAGACCCAGCCCGGTAGGGGTGAAACGTCTTGTACTTTTTCGCCAACACCCATCGTCAATCGCCCCAGACGCAGCTCGAAAAAGTTAAGTGGAACCCCTACCGGGCTGGGCCCTAAGAACCACCCACGGGCACGAGGTCCAGCTCGCGCCAGGGGCCCTCGCCCGCCATCGGCTGCGTGCGGCCCTCCAGCCAGTCGGGCTGGAGGTCGTCGTAGTGGGGGCTGGCCGGGTGGCCGGACTGTCCGGTGAACATCTGCCAGCGGGAGCGCTCGGGCGCGGTCGGTTCGGCGACCATGCGCCAGCTCGGCGCCCAGACGGCTTTGTAGGGGTCGTTGGGGTCGTAGGCGATCTGGCTCACCGTCTCCTGGGCGCCACCGGCCTTCAGCGTGCGGTTGAGCAGCTTGCGCAGCAGCGGGTTCGCCTCGCCCAGCGGGTGGGGGAACTCCATCTCGTGCACGTGGCCCCAGCGCCAGGCCTCGGGATCGGGGCCGAAGCGATCGCCGAGGTCGTCGAGGGCGCCGCTGAGCGCTTCGAGCACGAGGTCCTCCCAGGGCCGCCCGATCAGCTCCTCGTCGCCTTCCTCCCAGAGCTTCATCAGGTGGGAGTGCCAGCGCCAGGGAGAGGTGACGTGAGGGGTGAAGCCGTTGTCGGCGCGGTCGAGCCAGCGCTCGCAGAGGTCGCGGTCGCCGATCGCGGCGCGGGCCACCTCGCGCGCCAGGCGCAGCAGGAAGGCCTGGTAGATCGTGCCGGCGATCGAGTCGGGGTCCAGGCGGCCGTCCCAGCTGCGCAGCCGCTCGATCGCGCTCAGCTCGCGCTGGCCCTGCGGCGCGAGCCGGCCCAGCCGGCGCGCCGCCTCGATCCCGGGCAGCGAGAGGTTGTCGGACTGCATCGCCTCGAAGCCCTCGATGTCGTGCTCGCTGCTGGCGCGCAACAGCTGCTCGATCCGCTCGGCGCGGAAGCCATCGAGCCACTCGCTGGTGATGTGGTGGGGGTACTCGTCTCCGACGATGCGGTTGTTCGCGGTGACGAGGAAGCCACTCTCGGGGTCGACCTTCTCCGGCAGTTCCTCGTAGGGGATCGTCCCCTCCCACTCGAACTCGCCCGTCCAGCCCGGCTTGGGAAGGTCGGGGCAGCCGCCCCTGCGCAGCGGCAGGCGGCCGATCAGCTTGTACCCGATCGAGCCGTGGCGGTCGGCCCAGACCAGGTTCGAGGCGGGCGAGCTGTGCTCGGAGAGCTTGGCGACCAGCTCCGGGCCGGAGGCGATCTCGTGCAGCTCGAACATCCCCTTGAAGGCGGTCGGCTGGTCGAGCGTCTGCCAGCGCAGGGCGAGCGGCTCGCCCTCGTCGGCGCCGAGCGCCGCGTTGACCAGCGGGCCGTGGTGGGTGACGCGGACGTCGAGCACCTCGGGCGCGTCGCGGCCCTTGACCGGGATCTCCTCGCGCACGACTTCGAGCGGGCGCCACTCGTCTTCGAACAGGTAGCGGTCGCCCTCGACCCGCTCGACGAAGAGGTCCTGGACGTCGGCCATGACGTTGGTGAAGGTCCAGCAGACGTCGTTGTTCTGGCCCATGTAGACGCCGGGCATGCCCGGCAGCGAGGCGCCGCGGACGAAACGGCCGTCGAGGCTGAGGCCGACCTGGTACCAGATGCCCGGCATGCTCGGCGGCAGGTGCGGGTCGCCGGCGATCAGCGGGTTGCCGCTGGCGCTGAGCTTGCCGGAGACCGCCCAGTTGTTGGAGCCGCTGGCCTCGGCGGCGAGGCCGATCGAGCGGCGAACGGCGTCGATCTGCTCGACGATCGCGAGCCCGTCGCCGGTCCAGGCTTCCTGGGTGACGACCGGGTTCTCGGCCGGGTAGGCGGCGTCGAGGCGGGCGGCCAGCTCGGGGCCGAGCGCGCGCACCATGTCGGCGCGCAGCAGCTCCCGCTCCCAGTTGGTCGAGAGGCCGAAGGCGAGCAGCTTGCCGAGGCTGAGGATGTCCACCGGGCGCCAGGGCTTCCAGGCGAGCCGCAGCAGCTGCATCTCGAAGGGCAGCGCCCTGGCGTCGGCGGCGGCGGCGTTGACCCCCTCGCAGAAGCGGTTGAGCAGGGCGAGCAGCTCGGGGTCGAGCGTCGCCGCCTCGCGCTCGGCCGTGCGGCGGATGCCGAGCGTCCGCATCAGCCGGTCGATCGGCAGCCCCTCCTCGCCGGCCATCTCCGCGACGCGCCCGGAGACGACGCGGCGGTAGAAGTCGAGCTGCCAGAGCCGGTCCTGCCCATGGCAGAAGCCCTCGGCGAACCAGATGTCGGCGGCACTGCCGGCCTCGATGTGGGGCACCCCCCAGCGGTCGCGCCGCACCCGGACCGTGCCCTCGAGGCCGTCGAGCGCGATCGTCCCCTTCTGCTTCGGCAGCGGCCGGCGCGCAAGCCAGTGCCAGGCGGCCGCCGCGCCCGCGGCGGCGAGCCCGGTTCCGGCGATCCCGGCCATCAATCCTGCCCGCGCGCGACTCATCGCCCAAGCCTACTGGCTGGCTGGCCAGGCCGAGGCTGCCAGCCGGGGCTTCCGGTGCGCTTTAGGTCGCCATGGGTGGCATAAAGCGCACCGGAACGAGTCGTCAGGGTAATAGCTCGTCGGGGAGGCGACCCTCGGCCTCGAGCTTGTCGAGGTGGGCCTGCATGACCATCGCCGCGGCGGGGCGGACCTCGGCGGGGACGTCGTCCCAGACCTCGGCGAGCAGGGCCTCGCGGGAGCGCTCGCCTCGCTCGAGGGCGGCGAGGAGGCGGCGCTCGCGCATCTCGCGGTGCTCGACGTACTCGGCCAGCTTCGCGGCGGGGTCCTCGATCCACGGCCCGTGGCCGGGGCAGATCAGCTCGATCGGCTCGGCCTGCATGCGGCGCAGCGAGTCCATGTAGGCGGCGAGCGAGCCGCCGTCGGGCGGGACGAAGGTCGAGCCCGCGCCGAGCACGAGGTCGCCGCTGAAGCAGACGCCGTCGGCGGTGAGCAGGCAGACGTGGTCGGGGGCGTGACCGGGCGTGGCAACCGCCCGCAGCCCGCCGTGCTCCTCGCCGTCGGCGGGCAGGACGACCTCGGCTCCGAGTCGCTCCGCCCCGTCGGCATGGTCGCCGTGGCGGTGGGTGAGCAGGACGAGGCCGATCCCGCCCCGCTCCTCAGCCGCCGAGCGAATCGCATCCAGGTGGCTCTCGACATCCGGCCCGGGATCGATCACGGTGCAGGGGCCGGCCCCATAGATGTAGGTGTTCGTCCCCTCCAGCGTCATCGGCCCCGGGTTGGGGGCGACGATCCGGAGGATCTCGGGGTGTCCCGGCACCTGGTCCATCGCGCCGTCTTCCGCGAATCTGCATTTACCCCCTCAGAGCGGGGGTAAATGCAGATTCGTCAGCCTGCGACCTCTTTGGCGATCGCCTCGCGGGCGTCGTCGGGCTCGAGCACGACGAGGTCGCCGGCGCCGCGCAGGATCTCACGCACCAGCCAGGAGGTGCCGGCGTAGGGCAGCTCGACGACGACCGCGCCGTCGGCGAGCTCCTCGACCACGGTGCGCTCCTCGCGCAGCCAGCGGGCACGCTCGGGCGAGACCCAGACGCGGGCGACGTGGGCGGTCGGCACCTCGCCGTGGGTCATCCAGCCCTCGACGCCGGCGAGCTCCTCGACCTCCGGGCGCGGCTCGAATGTCCGCCCCGAGAGCGTCGCCTCCTTGATCCGGTCGAGCTTGAAGTGGCGCACGCCCTCTTTGGTCAGGTCGTAGCACTCCACGTACCAGCCCTCGTGGCCGTTCTCCAGCCGGTAGGGCTCGACCTCGCGCTTGGTGAACTGGTCCTCGTTCTCCTTGTAGTACTGGAGCTCGAGCACGCGGCTGTCGCCGATCGCCTCGTTGACCTTGCGCGCCACCTCGGCGTCGCCGCCGCTTCCGGCGGCGATCTCCAGCCCCTCCTCGGAGGGGTCGTGGCCGAGCGCCTTGACGATCTTGGTGCGGGCGCTCTGCAGGCCGCCCTGCGGCAGGTGGTCGCCGAAGAGGTCGATCGCCGCGACCAGCGCCTTGGCCTCCAGCGGCAGCAGGCGCGCCGGGCGGGCGAAGTTGTCGCCGTAGGGCTCGGAGTCGACCTCGATCTCGTCGCCGACGATTTCGGCGTAGAGGACGTAGGTGCCGCCGCCGAAGTTGACGACGTTGAGCAGGTCGATGTCCTCCTGCAGCTCCTCGCCGGTGAGCTCGAGCCGCTGGCGCAGGTCGGCGACGCCGAGCCGCTCGCCGCGCTTGGCCGAGTCGATCAGCAGGCCGGCGAGGGTGACGAGGCGGGCGAAGCGCTCGGGCCGGATCGCGGCCTCGCCGCGGCCGTTGGAGCGGGCCCGCCGCGGCGCCTCGCGCAGGGGCCGGTCGACGATCTCGGCCGGCTCGAAGCCGTTGTGGTGGCGGTCGTGGAGCAGCCCGAGGCGGCTCTCGGCCTCCTCGCGCAGCTCTTCGGGGCCCAGCACCTGGGCGTTCTGGCGCCAGCGCAGCACCCAGGCGATCAGCTCGCGCGGGGAGGCGTAGTCGGTCTCGAAGACCGAGCCCTTGCCGGGCGCGCCGTCGGATTTCCTCGCCGGCCGCAGCGCGCCGTAGGCGCCGAAGTCGCGCTCGATCAGCCAGGCGATGCGGTCGCGGACGAAGATCCTCGCGGTGCCGCGCATCTCCCCCAGCTGCCAGTCGGCGCGCTGGCCGTAGTCGCGGCGGTCGAAGTCCTCTGGCGGGGAGAAGTCGTGCTCGGCCTTGGAGGCGTAGCCGACCTTGCCCTGGATCCGGGAGAGGCGGAAGACGCGCACCGCGTCGCGCTCGTGCGCGTGGCCGATCAGGTAGAACTGCCCGCCGCGGAAGACCAGGTGGTAGGGGTCGACCTTGCGCTTCGCGGTCTCGTCGCGCTCCATCGTGTAGTAGGTGAACTCGATCGTCTTGCGGCGCGAGATCGCGGTCTCGATCTTGGAGAGGCGCTGGGAGAGCTCGCGGCCGCCGGCCGAGGCCGTCATCGCCATCTCGACCGGGGCGCGCTCGCCCTCCTTGAGCGGGTTCGGGTGGCCCCAGGCGACCTGCTGGAGCGCCAGCCGCAGCGGCTCGGCGTAGGCGAATTCGCCCTCGGAGAGCAGCGAGAGCGCCGTGCCCAGCGCCGCCAGCTCGTCGTCGGAGAACTCGATCGCGTCGAGGTAGAAGTTCTCCGGCGGCAGCGAGTAGAGCTCGGCCTCGAAGAACCCCTCGCCCGGCTTCTCGACCCCGAGCTGGATGCCGAGGCTCTCCAGCTCGGCCCGGTCGGCGTAGAAGCGGCGCGCGAAGGCGTCGTCGTTCATGTCGCTGTAGCCCTCCACCTCGCGCTTGATCTCGAGCGCCGAGACCGGCCTCCCCTGAGCCATCAGGAACGAGATCAGCGAGAGCTGTCGGATCAGCTTCTCGGTGTCCTTCGCCACGGCTCGCAGGATAGTGTGCGGCCAGTCCCATGGACCTCCTGCGCAACCTCTTCGGCAGCGTGACTTCGGGCATTGTCCGGCTTGCGGTCACGGCCGGGGTGCTGTTCCTCTGCTACCTCTTCATCGTCAAGCCGGTGCTGAAGACGACCAACGACGCGATCGAGTCGACCGGCCTCGACCAGATCGGCGAGTCGCTGGAGGGGATGAGCACGCAGATCAAGCGCGAGGTCCACCGCTCCTTCGAGGTGACCAAGAAGCGCGGGGCGAACCCTCAGAAGCTGGTCCACTGCGTGCAGCATGCGAACGGCAACGTAAAGCGAATCGAACGCTGCACCAGACGGTTCTGAGCGGCTAAGCCGCTGCCCGGTGGCCGAAGAACGCCGAGCCGGAGAGCGCGCGGTCGAAGCTCGACCATGACTCGCCGGCGGGGAGCTGGCGCTCGAGGCGGTCGAAGCTGCCGAGGCGGCCACCGAGGTTGTCGACCATGTGGACGAGGACGGCCTCGCGGGTGGCGGGGAGGACCGGGGAGCCGTGCTCGAGCGAGCCGTGGTGGGCGAGGACGATGTGCAGGACCGCCTGGGCGAGCCCGGGGTCGAAGCCGGGGATCTCCTCGACCTGGCGACGCACCTTGTAGTAGCCGAGCGGGATCTCGCCCTGGAGGCGGCCGGCGTCGGTGAGGTCGATCGCCAGCGGGTCCTCGTTGTAGGCCTCGGTCTTGCCGATGTCGTGCAGGAGGGCGCCGGTGACGGCGACGTCGCGGTCGATGCCGGGGAAGAAGGCGGCGGCGGCGCTGACCGCCTGGGCGACGGAGACCGTGTGCTCGAGCAGGCCGTGGCGGTAGGCCTGGTGGTAGACCTTGGCCGCCGGCGCGTCGCGGAAGCGGGCCCAGATCTCCGAGCCCTCGCCGAAGAAGCGGCCGAGCAGCTGGCCCAGCTGGGGGTCCTGGACCGTGGCGAGCAGCTCGCGCAGGTCGCTCTCGAGGCGCTCGAAGGAGACCTCCGACTCGGCCGCAAGGTCCTCCTGGCTGTACTCGCCGGCGGCTGCCTCGCGCAGGCCGCTCAGCTTGATCTTCGAGCCCCAGCGCTCGCTGACCTCGAAGAGGCCGCTGGCGTGGACCGGCGTGCCCGGCGCCGCGATCGCGTAGAGCCCCTCGGCGTCCTCCCAGGCGACCGCCTCGCAACTGCCGCTGGCGTCGCCGAGGGTCAACCGCAACCAGGGCTCGCCGTTGCGCTTGCGCCGCAGCTCCCGCTCGCGGACCGCGTAGACGGCCCCGACCCGCTGCCCGTCCTCCAGCTCGCCCAGCGGCACCCTCGTCGCGATCAGCGTCTCGGTAAGAGCTTGCTGCTCCATCTGCGATCCAAAGTAGTGCCGCAGGCGGACGGCTTGGCTACAGCGCCGAGCCGAGCCAGCGGCCGAGGACGATCGCGGCGAAGCCTGCTACCAGTGAGAGGGCGAGGTTGAGCCAGACGAGGTGGGCATGGCCGGCGTCGGCGAGGCGGTGCGAGTCGAGCATCCAGGTGGAGAAGGTGGTGAAGGAGCCGATCGCCCCGCCGGCGACGACTACGAGCGCCTCGCCGCTGAGCGCGGCGCCGGCGACGAGGCCGAGCGCCAGGGTGCCGGCGAGGTTGATCGCCAGGATGCCGAGCGGGAAGGGGTGGTCGACGCGCGCGGCGAAGGCCGAGTCGATCAGGAAGCGCGCGGCGGCCGCGGCGCCGCCGAGCAGGCCGACCGCAACCCACGCCGGCGTGCTCAAGCCGCCGCCTTCTGCGGGCGCCGCTCGAGTGCGATCCCGGCGCGGATGCAGATGTAGCCCGCGGCCAGCGTCGCGCCGATGTACCCGGCGGCGAGGGCGAGGTGCCCGGCGTCGACCATTTCGAACAGCTCCAGCTGCAGGGTGGCGAAGGTGGTGAGGGTGCCGCAGACGCCGGTGGTGAGAAACGGGTGGGCGACGCTGTCCTCGGGGTGGTCGCGGAGGCGGGCGAAGAAGAAGCCGAGCAGCAGGGCGCCGGCCATGTTGACCGCGAAGGTCCCCCAGGGCCAGGCGCCCGGCCCGTGCGGGGTGGCCTGCGCCAGGCCGACGCGAGCGAGCGCCCCGAGAACGCCGCCGAGGTAGATAGCCGCCAGGCGGCGCAGGTCGAGCTGACTCGGCTTCATGGCGAGAGATCGTAGTCGCCACTTCATCGATAGTCATCGATGAATAGTGGTAAGGTGCCGCCCCGTGGCCGAGCTTCCCGTGATCGAGTGCTGCACGCCCCTGGCGGGGTCCTCGCTCTCCGACGAGCGCGCCGCCGAGCTCGAGGGCGTGCTGAAGGCGCTCGCCGACCGCCACCGGCTGAGGATCGTCAACCTGCTGCTGCGCGCGGGCGGCGAGCCGGTCTGCGTCTGCGAGGTTCAGCCGCTGCTCGGCCTCTCCCAGGGCACCGTCAGCCACCACCTCAAGCAGCTGGTCGAGGCCGGGGTGATCGCGCGCGAGGGGCGCGGCACCTACAGCTACTTCAGCCTCGTGCCGGGGGCGCTCGACGCGGTTCGCGGGGTCTTCTCGACCCCGGCGCGGGTTGCCGTCCCGGCGGATCCCCACGCGCAGCCGGCCGCCTGCTGCTGAGCGCATGGACGGCCGCCCGGACCTTCCCCGCCGCGCCGCCGCCGAGGCCTTCGGCGCCTTCGCCCTGGTCTTCGCCGGCTGCGGCGCGATCGTCACCGACACCGTGCACGCCGGTGTGCTCGGCGCCGTCGGCGTCTCGCTCGTCTTCGGCCTGGTGATCATGGCGATGGTCTACGCGACCGGGCACCTCTCAGGCGCCCATCTCAACCCCGCGGTGACGCTCGCCTTCGCCCTCACCCGCCACTTCCCCCACCGTGAGGCGCTCGCCTACATCGCCGCCCAGTTGCTCGGCGCGATCGCCGCCGCCGCGCTGCTGCTCGCGGTCTGGCCGAGCCAGCCGGCTGACCTCGGCACGACGCTGCCCAGCGTCGGCGCCGGCAGCGCCGTCGTCTACGAGGTCGTGCTGACCGCCTTCCTGATGTTCACGATCATGGCCGTCGCCACCGACACCCGCGCGGTCGGGGCGGGCGCGGCGATCGCGATCGGCGGCACGGTCGGCCTCGACGCCCTCTTCGGCGGCCCGATCACCGGCGCCTCGATGAACCCCGCCCGCTCGGTCGGCCCCGCCCTGGTCTCGGGCGAACTGCACGACCTCTGGATCTACATCGTCGCCCCGATCGCCGGGGCCGCCTTCGGCGCACTCGCCTACCAACTGGTCCGCGGCGGTACCGCAACCCCTCGCCGACGGGACTCAAACGTCCAACATATGGACGTTTCAGTCCCGTCGGCCCCCGGGGAGGGCTGATGGCCAACGTCCTCTTCGTCTGCCTGCACAACGCCGGGCGCTCGCAGATGAGCGAGGCGCTGTTCACGCGCGCGGCGACGGGACACCACGAGGCGCGCTCGGCCGGGACGACGCCGGGCGAGCGGGTCCACCCCGAGGTGGTCGAGGCGATGCGCGAGCACGGCATCGACCTCGTCACCCGCACGCCCCGCAGGCTGACGACCGCCGACGCCGAGTGGGCCGACGTCGTGGTGACGATGGGCTGCGGCGACGAGTGCCCCTACGTGCCGGATACGCGGTACGTCGACTGGGACCTCGAGGACCCCAGGGGCCGCCCGGTCGAGGAGGTCCGCGCCACCCGCGACGAGATCGAGCGCCGCGTCGTCGAGCTGATCGACGAGCTCAACGACTGACGCCCAATCGCTGACTTCGTCGTTTGGGGTGCATATACCCCCTAACGACGAAGTCAGCGGATATGGGAGAGTCCTGGCGCGATGAAGGTCTGCCGTTTTGCCGATTCCGCTGGGACCCCGAGGCTCGGGGTGGTCGAAGGCGAGGAGGTCGTCAACCTCTCCGCCTCCGGCCTACCGGTGGAACCCGCGGCTGCCCTCGCCGAGGTCGGTCGTGACGGCGTCGAGAAGGCGGCCGCCAGTGCGCCCCGGTTGCCGCTCGCCAGCGTCCGCCTGCTGGCGCCCGCGACACCGCGCAAGTACCTGGCGATCGCGCTCAACTACGCCGACCACATCGCCGAGATGGGGATGGAGGCGCCCGAAGTCCCGGTCTTCTTCAACAAGCAGGTGACCTGCGTGGTCGGGCCCGGGGCCGAGGTCCACATGCCGAAGGTCTCGACCCTGCTCGACTACGAGGCGGAGCTGGCGATCGTGATCGGCAGGCGCTGCCGCCACGTCCCGGTGGAGCGCGCCCACGAGGTCATCGCCGGCTACACCTGCGCCAACGATCTCAGCGTGCGCGACTGGCAGGGACGGGCGCAGACGATGACGATCGGCAAGTCCTTCGACACCCACGGCCCGCTCGGCCCCTGGCTGGTGACGCCGGAGGAGGTCGGCGACCCGCAGGATCTCCGCATCCGCTGCTTCGTCGACGACGAGCTGCGCCAGGACGCGAGCACCGCCGGGATGGTCTTCGACTGCTTCCAGCAGGTCTCCCACCTCTCCGAAGCGTTCACGCTCGAGCCCGGGGACACGATCGCGACCGGCACCCCCTCCGGCGTCGGCATCGGCCGCAAGCCGATCCGCGAGAACGTGCTCCACGTCGGCGAGACGGTCCGGGTCGAGATCGAGCGGGTCGGCGAGTTGGTCAACACCGTGGTCGAGGAGCCCGAGGGGTTCCTGGTCGATCCTCCCGCCGCGGGCTGAGCGAGAGCGGCTACTCGACCTGCCGGTGCACGTCGGTCGCGGTCGCCTGGTCGCGCGGGCGGACGACGATCTCGTCGACGTTGACGTGCGGGGGCTGGGCGAGGGCCCAGCGGATGCACTCGGCGACGTCCTCGGCGCTGAGCGGCTGCATCCCCTCGTAGACGCGGGCGGCGGCCTCCTCGTCGCCGCCGAAGCGGACCACTGAAAACTCGGTCTCGACCATGCCGGGCGCGATCTCGGTGAAGCGGACCGGCTCGCCGAGCGTCTCGAGGCGCAGCGTCCGCAGCACCGCCCGCTGAGCGTGCTTGGCGGCGGTGTAGCCGGCGCCGCCGCGGTAGGTCTCGAAGGCGGCGATGCTGGTGACGCTGACGACGTGGCCGTCGCCGGATTCGACCAGCTGCGGCAGAAGGGCGCGGGTCATCCGCATCGTCCCCATCACGTTCGCCTCGTACATCCGCGACCACTGCTCTTCGTCGGCCTCGCCGACCGGGCCGAGGCCGAGCGCGCCGCCGGCGTTGTTGACCAGCACGTCGCAGGCGTCGACCCGGGCCGCAAACGCGGCCACCGAGCCGGGGTCGGCGACGTCGAGCTCGACCGCCTCGCCGCCGATCTCCGCCGCCAGGGCCTCGAGCCGGTCGAGCCGGCGGGCGCCGAGCACGGTCCGGTAGCCCTCGCCCGCCAGCGCCCGCGCCGTGGCGGCGCCGATGCCGCTGGAGGCGCCCGTGATCGCCGCCGTCTTCATCGTCGCGACCCTAGCGGCTGACGGTCGGCGGGTTCGGCGCTCAGCCGCAGAGCCGGGCCAGCTCGCGCTCGTAGGCGCGGGCGAGTGGCTCGGGGTCGGCGAGCAGCGCCGTGTCGACCATGAAGCCGACCGTCACCTCGCCGGCGTAGCTGAAGATGCTCACGGTCATGCCGAGGCTGCCCGAGCAGGGCGCCCAGACGAGGATGCCCTCGACCGGGACGCCGGCGAAGCCGAGGCGGTGGCGCGGGCCGGGGACGTTGGTCACGACCAGGCTCGCCTTGTCGGTGAAGAAGCCGATCAGGCGGTCCTCGATCCAGGGCGGCGTCAGGCCGATCGCCCCGACCAGGCCGTAGGCGATCGGCGCCTCGCGGGAGTGCTTGATCGCCTCCATGCGGCTGTTGACCTCGCGCAGGCGCTCGGCGGGAGCGACGTCGCCGACTGGGAGCTCGAGCAGGATCAGGGCGAAGTCGTTGCCGAGCTCGGCCGGGACCGGCTCGTCGAGCGGTCGCAGGTTGAACGGCACCATCGCGTGGATCTCCTCGGGATGGCCGGGGGCGTCGAGCGTCTCGCGCAGGGCCGCGGCCAGCGCCGTGACCAGCATGTCGTTGATCGTCACCCTTTTCCGGTGGCTCGCCTCCTTGATCGCCGAGAGGTCGAACGGCGCCGACCAGGCGACGCGGCGAGTGCCCGTGAGCGGGGCCCGCAGGCCGCTCGGCGCGTCGGCCGGGGAGGCGAGCAGCTTCGCCGCGGTCGAGGCGTCGCGTGCGGCGGCGCCCGCCAGCTCGCGCAGGTGGTCGGGATGGGCGAGCGTCTCCATGCCCTCGTGGAGGGCGGCGCCTCCGAGCTTGCGCGTGGCCGAGATCGCCTCGCCGGGGAGGCCGGCGAGGCGCCTCAGAGCGCTTCGCTCGCCGTTGCCGGCGGACGGCGGCGCGGGATCGGGATCGGCCTCGTCGGTGACCGAGAGCAGAACCCGCGAGAGCGCGATCCCGTCGCCGATGCAGTGGTGGATGCGCCAGAGGACGGCGGCGCCCCCGTCGTGGCCTTCGATCAGGTAGGCGTGCCAGAGCGGCCGGTTGGGGTCGAGCGGTGGGTTGATCAGGTCGCTGGCCAGGGCCTCGAGCGCGGCGCGGTCGCCGGGCTCCGGCAGCGCCAGCCGGTGCAGGTGGTCGGAGAGCTCGAAGGCGGGATCGTCCTCGAAGGCCGGCCGGCGACCAACCGGGTCGACGACGCGCTGGCGGAAGCGCGGGAAGCGCTGGACCAGGCGCTCCTCCAGCAGCTCCGCCACCGCGTCGTACTCGGGCATCCCCCCAAGCACGACCAGCGAGTTGACGACCATCGGGTTGGTCGGCCGGTCCATGTGCAGCCAGGCCGCATCGGCAGCCGGCATCGCGTGTCTGGTCGGCGAGGCCATCCGGATCGATCATGCCCAGGCGCAGCGCGGTCTTCATCCGTATTTCCCCGTCCAGTCGGGGTGGGTCCAGGATGGCTGCCGGGGCTAAACCCGCACCGCGCGGCTGACGTCGGCGACTTCCGGTTGCACATGGCCGTGGCGATCCACTACACAAGACCGACCATGACTGCGAAGGCCGAGGAAGCCGCGAAGCGAGGCGGCAAGGCCCAGGGCTTGGTGGTGGTCTCGCCGCTGAGGAGCTGGACCTGCGCCGAGTGCTCCGGCACCGGCGACCTGCTGACGATGGACGACGCGGGTCCGCTCTGCCTGAGCTGCGCCGACCTCGATCGCCTCGTCTACCTCCCAGCCGGCGACGCCGCGCTCACGCGTCGGGCGAAGAAGGCGAGTGGCCTCTCCGCGGTGGTCGTGCGCTTCAGCCGCGCCCGGCGCCGGTACGAGCGGCAGGGCATCCTGGTCGAGGAGGAGGCGCTCGGTCGGGCCGAGCGCGAATGCCTCGCGGACGAGGAGTCGCGGGCACGGCGCAAGCTGCGCGAACAGGAGCGCCGGGCGGAGGGGGACGCGGAGCTCGAGAGGCGGGCGGCGACCGAGATTCTGCGTCTCTACCCGAGCTGCCCTCGAGATCGGGCTGAGGAGATCGCCCGACACGCCTTCACGCGGGGCAGCGGGCGCATCGGCCGAACCGCGTCCGGTCGCGATCTCGACCCGGAGGCGCTGAACCTCGCCGTGGCCGCCGCGGTTCGGCACGTCGATACGCCCTACGACGAGCTGCTGATGGGTGGTATGGACAGGTTGGAGGCACGAGCGCGGGTACGGCCCGAAGTGGACCTGGTGATCGCCGCTTGGCAACGCACCGTCGCGAGCTGACCGAGGCGGCGGTATGCAGCGCTTGTCCCCTCACCCACCCTCGTCGCAAGATCAGCGCCCGGTCGTGCTCGGTGCCGGGTGTGCGGTTCGCACTGCCTGCTGCTGGGCTGACGGTGCTCGCGGCGCCGCCCCGGCGCATCCGGTAGGGGTTCGGTCCCTTGATCGCGGCCCTTTTGGCCAGGCCGCCGGCCTTGGCGCTCGCTTCTCGCGACTACCGACTGCGCTCACTCGACCATAAGCGCACTCCAGTTGTGCTGCTGCAAGAGCGTGTCCAGCTCGCGCCGTTGCTTGGCCAACCGGTCGATCTGGCGCTGGACGTCGCTCACCTCGATCTGCCTGACCATGCGGATCTCCGAGCGGCTGTAGCGAGAAAGCGGCCCGCTGCGGCCCGTTGCCTCGCGCACGACTGCACGCAGCGCAGCGAGGCGAAGATCGAGCACGTCACGCCTGGCGAGGGCCTCGGTCACGGTCTCGCCGTTCGACAGCTTGGTGGCGGCATTGGTGTGGTTGACTCGCGCGACAAGCGATTGCAGCTCCTCGCAGAGAGAATCCAGCTCCTCCAGCAACTCCTGCGGGCGCTCGGGCGGCTCGTCACCCTCCTGGGCCAGCGCGCTCGCGCCAAGGCGGTCCTGGACCTGCGCGACGCGCTTCAGCAAATCGGAGCGGCGGTTGAGAGCTTCCCCAAGGATCATGGCGCGCATGACCCTAGCGCAGACAATAGGTTGCGGGGCTCGTGGGAGGGCTTCGGCAGCCCTCTACCGCAACCGAACAGAAATCCGCTTGATTCCGCGAATGGCGAGGGCCGGAATCGAACCGGCGACACCACGATTTTCAGGCGAGTGTCCGAGCCGGTGAGCACCGGCCCGGATATGTCGCTGAAACCCGCATCACCATGCGGAATTCGGGGCTACCTCAAGAAGCATTGTAGAGGGTCTCAGGGGGCCTGGATGCCGTTGGTTCCGGGCGGGTTCCGGCGGCTTTGGGCTATGAAGGGGCATCTTGTAGCCCAATCAACGGGATCGACTTCCCCGGCCCCCAGAACGACGGAGCCCCAGGGGGATCACCGCCGAAGCGGGAGAGCCTTACCTGGGGCATACGCTCACTAGTCTAGCGCGGCTCCTCCAACTCCTGGAAATCTCCCATGCAGCCATCTCAAACCAAGAAATGGATCACCGCGGCCCGGTTCGCTCCGTACATCGCCGAGGCCGACGGCAACCACGGCAAGGCGGTCGAACTCTACGTCTGGAACGCCCGTATCTCCGCGGCGATGTTCGAGACGCTGCATCACGTCGAGGTGATCCTGCGCAATGCCGTCGACTCCCAGTTCGCCCCAGTTGAGGCCGGCGCGGCTCCGCGAGAGACCTGGCTTGAGGACCCGGCGATCCTGAACGATGCCTCCCGACGGCGAGTCCACGAGACCATCGCGAGGATCTCCCGCGAAGGCAAGGCACCCACCCGCGGACGGGTCGTGGCGGGCGTGTCGTTCGGGTTCTGGCGCGCCCTCTTCGACAAGAAGTACGACGGGCTCTGGGTCTCCCACTTGCATCGAGCGTTTCCTGCCGGCTCGGGGGAACGAGCCGAGGTCGCGGCATTGATGTCGAAGCTCGTTCCCTTCCGCAACCGCCTCGCCCATCACGAGACGATTACGGGCCGCCCGATCGACACGCACTACGAGGAGATGCTCACCCTGGCCGGGCTGATCGACCCAGACGCCAGTGCATGGATCGAGCAGGCATCCCAAGTCGATGAGGTTCTCGGCACGCGCCCGAGTTGACTCGTCGGTTGGCTGTTAGCGCGCCTGTGTCGGTTGGTCGGAGAACAGGTGAAGCAGGCGCGGCGGGGTCCCAGCTGCGCTCGCGCCGGTTGGGGATCCAGAATCCCAGGAGCGCCAACCCGATCAAGGCCGACGATCAGCTCGACGTAGGGGTCGACCGCGCCCCACTCGTCGATCTCTACAGTCTCGTTGATGAGGAACTTGATCGCGCGGTTGCCGCTTAGGTTGACCTCGGCGTTGGGGTAGTGGCGCCGAAAACGCGGCAGGACAAACTCCGAGAACAGCTTGATGAACGCCTCGGGCCCGCGGTCCTCGGCAGCGTCGGGACCGAACGCGCGGAATGCCTCGAAACGACGGTTGACCTTGACACCGCAGTCGGCATCCTCGAGGGGCCGGTTGGCGGTTCCGTGCGCGACGCTGCCGGAGGCAAAGCCGGCTCCATCACGTGCGGCGTCGTGTTCTTCGGCGATCGCCAGAACGCGATCTCGGCGCCGGCGCGCTTCTTCGAGGACGGCCATCGGCACAGATATCTCTTGGAGAATTTCGTTGAGGGCCGCATCGGCCGGAACTTCAGTAACCACAGAACTGGAGGACATACGTTCCTTTCACAGCAAATTCGATCTTGTTAGGGCCCGAACGAGGGCACCACACCCAGGTTCGCCCTAGATGAAAGCGACGGTGTCGGATGCCAAAATTGGCGACGACCCGCCACCCGGTTGGTTAGGCCGGGTACGGGCGGGTCGTCAGGGGGCTCAACAAGTTGCTGCGAGCGGATATGTATCCGATCGGGATGACGGAGAACCTGCGCTCTGTGAGGAATGGCGCCAGGTGACCTCACTTGCGGTCGCGCCACCTTCTCACCGACAGGCGCTTTTGTGGCGGTTCCATTTGATCGAATGAAAGAGAACACGATTCCGGCTCGTTGTCATCTCTAATTCGATGCCCGTCTGGAGACGATCCAGTCGGCCTATTTCGCTTTAGAGAGCCGAAAATCGCATGCTGCTGGCTCCTGACTTCATAAGTCGAGAGTCATCAAATGGGCCACTCAAACCACTTGATTGGGCTATGAATGGGCTATCGGTAGCCCAAACGACGTGATCGCTGGCCTGTCAAAACCGGTAAGCGTTCAGTCGGGTAGGGGGACATAACCGCTGCCTGGCGAATCCCTTTGGCGTGGAGCGCGCCGAGGCCGAGGCGATCTATGACCAGGGTCGCGAGACCGTTGTCGCGGTGCTGCTCCGGATGGACGAACAGATCCAGCAGCTGACCAAGCAGGTCGCCGAGCAGGCCGCCAAACACGAGAAGCGGATCGCCGAGCTGGAGCGGCGCCTCAACCGCAACTCGCAGAACTCTTCTGTGCCGCCCAGCCAGGACCCGCCAGGCGCCCCGCAGCGCAAGCGGCCCGATCCCTCCGGGCGCTCGCAGGGCGCTCAGCCCGGGCACCGGGGCAAGGGGCGAAAGCTGTTGCCGGCGGAGGCCGTCGATCGGGTGGTGGACCATCGCCCGCAGCGCTGCGGCTGCGGGCACCGCTTCGAGGAGGGCAATGCCGAGGGGGTGGGCACACCGGCCCGCCACCAGGTCACAGAGCTGCCCGAGATCGCCGTCGAAGTCACCGAGCATCGCCTGCATCGCCACCGCTGCCCGGACTGCGGGAAGGCGACCCGCGCCGAGTTGCCGGCTGATGTGCCCGCCGGCGCCTTCGGGCCTCGCCTCGAAGCCGCGGTGGCGACACTTGCGGTGAGGAACCGCGTCTCCCGGCGCGACACGGTCGAGCTGGCCGCAGAGCTGTTCGGCGCAAGGCTCGCGAGCGGCACGGTGGACGCGATCCTCGCCCGCGCCGGGCAGGCGCTGGCCGAGCCCTACGAGGACCTGCTTGCCCAGGTTCGCAGCGCGCCGGCGCTGAACGTCGATGAGACAGGCTGGAAGCTGCGCGGCGCCAAGCGCGCCCTGTGGGGCGCCGTCATCCCCACGGCAGCCGTCTTCCGCATCGCCCCCGACCGCCACGAGCGTGAGGTGGCGGCCCTGCTCGGCGAGGACTTTTGCGGCATCGTCGGCTCCGATCGCTGGTGGGCCTACCGGGGCTTTGACCCCGCCAAGCGCCAGGTCTGCTGGTCGCACCTGATCAGGGATTTCACCGCCCACTCCGAAGGCCTCGCCGCCCAGAAGGAGTTCGGGGAAGCGGGCCTTGAGATCGCCCGGCGCTTGTTCTCGGCCTGGGAGGACTTCCAAGGGCACGGCGACCGCCGCCGGTTGAAGCGAGAGGTGGCTCCACTTCGGCGAGAGCTGAAGGCGCTACTCAAGCGTGGCTCGGTGGGCCGCCCCAACAAGCTCACCTGGGGCATCTCCAAGAACCTGCTCAAGGTCTGGCCGGCGCTTTGGACCTTCGTCGAGGTCGATGGCGTGGAGCCGACCAACAACGTCGCCGAGCGCGCCCTGCGCGGCCCGGTCATTTACCGCAAGCTCTCGCTCGGCAGCCAGTCCGAACGGGGCGAGCGCACGACCCAGAGGTTGCTCTCCGCCTCAGTCACATGCCGGCTGCAGAGCCGCTCGCTCTTCGCCTATCTGGCCGACGTGCTCAGCGCTCGGGTTCGCGGCGATCCCGCTCCCCTGCTTGCCTGAGGCCACAGCTCCCCGCCGGTCATCGCCGAGGTCGCGCCCGCGTAAACGGGGAACTGAACGCTTACCAAAACCGGTCAATTTACAGGGAGAAAGTAATGGCGAGGGCGGGAATCGAACCCGCGACACCACGATTTTCAGCTTTCTCAGACGTTTTCGAGCGTTTGCGGCTGTTGCGCTTTTCCCTGCTAATTCACGGTTTCCGACATTTCGGAGAGCCGCGATTTTCGGCTGTTTTCGGGCGTCGCGTTGACCTGGTGTTGACCTGAGCGGCCTGTCGATCAAGCAATCAGCTTGATCGGGTGGCGACCGCTGGCGTTGCGCGCGAGCGGGCCGTCAATCGTCCATATCTCGGCGTCGAGTCGCTTGGCCAGCTCCAGGTAGGCGGCGTCGTAGGCCGAGTGGCGTTCGAGTTCGACTCCGATCTCAATGGTGCGGGCCTTGTCCGGCGCTGCGTCGAAGGTCACGTCGAGCCCGTCGATGATTTCCAGCGCCTCGTCGCTCTCCTCGCGCGACAGCTCGTTCTGAACTCGCTTCCGCGTGAGTGCGCTTGCAACCTCGTATTGAGCAAGCACCGGGGCGTGCAGCTTGGCCCCCTCCTCCGTCCAAAGGTCCATGAGATCCGCGACCGCCTCGGTGTGCGGTTCATCGAGAACCAGCGCCAGCATGACGCTCGCGTCAATGACGACGGTCGAGGCTATGAGGCGCGCTGCTCCAGCTCGTCGCGACCTTCGCGCACCAAGGCCGCCACATCCGTCTGCTTCGACTGACGCGCCCGCAACGCAGCGGCGCGCTCCATCAGGGCGCGATGCTCGCTGAGGCGGTTCTCTCGCTGGATGGATCGGCGACCCTCTGCCGCCAGCAATGCGCGCTCGGCCTGCTCCTCGCTCCAGCGAGGGGCGTGCTCCAAGACTGTCTCCTTGGCCGTCATGGGTTCCCGATTCTACCGCTCGTCCTCCGGTGTCTGGACGTTTGGGTCAGGCACGACAGCTTCGTCCAGAAAGGCGGCGTCGCCGACCCCGGCGTCCATCAGATGCACGTAGACCTTCAAGGTGAACCCGGCGTCGGCGTGACCCAGCCACTCCGATACCTGCTTCACGTCGCGGCCAGCCTCAAAGAGCAGGGAGGCGCAGGTGGACAGGAAAGTCGATGACCGCACTGCAAATTGGCCGGGGCGATTGGCTCGCTCGACTGACATAGAAGGCATGGGCATAAGCGTTGACATCGGAGACGAACTGGTCGAGCGCATCGCTGAGCGCGCGGCAGAGCTTGTTGCCGGGCGACAGGAGGAGACGACAGGGGACGGTTGGCTGCGCGGCGCCGACAAGATCGCCGCCTACATCGACGCGCCGCGCTCACGCGTCTACGGGCTTGCTGCGGCACGGCGAATCCCGGTCCATCACGACGGCTCGGCGCTGATCGCGAGGCGCTCCGAGCTGGACGCCTGGCTGCTCAACGGCGGCGGTCGTCGCGCCTGACGCTGCCGGCTGTTGACCCGGCGTTGACCTGAGCGCAAAAGCGCCGCCTCGAAGGGCGGCGTTTTTGGCTCTGCAATGCGATGGCGAGGGCGGGAATCGAACCCGCGACACCACGATTTTCAGTCGTGTGCTCTACCAACTGAGCTACCTCGCCTGGAGGTCGCGCGGTTGGGGCCGCGCATGGGAAGGCTAGCGACCGGGGGGCGGCGGGGCTGATTCGATTGGGGCATGGCTTGGGGTCGTGCAGCGCTCGGGTTGGCCGTGGCGGTCGCGCTGGCCGGGGCGCTCGTCTCCGGGGGCTCGCGGGAGGACTCGGTCCGGCTGCGCTACCTACCTGGGAGCAACGAGCTGCGGGCCGTGGTCGAGTACGGGCGGGCTCGGGATGTCTACGTGCGCTCGCTCGGGGCGTTGCGGGCAATCGACGCCGATCCGCGCTGGCTGGCGCGGGCACTGCCGCTCGGGCCCGACGCACCACGCTGGGCGCGGCGGACGTACCGGCGCTCGCTGCTGGTGCTGCGGGCGGTGACGGACAGGCGCAGCGGCGCCGTCGTGGCCGGCTTCCGCGACGGCTGGGAATACGTCTGGCCGCGCGACGCGGGCACGGTGGCCATCGCCCTCGCCGAGGCCGGCTACCGCGGAGATGCACGGCAGGTCGCCAGCTTCCTGCTCGATCTCGACCTGGAGGCCGCGGCGCGCTTCAACCGGGACGGCACCCCGGTCGATGGGCGGGCGGCACAGGGCGACGCGGCGGGCTGGGTCGCCGCGGCCGCGAGGGCGGCCCGCCTGCGTGCCGACGTCCCACGCCCACCCTGGCGCGACCGCGCCGACTACCAGGAGGGGGACCCCGGCGACTACCTCGCCAACGCGATCGCCTCCCTCTGGGCCGACGGGCCTAAAAGGAGACATATAGGCGTATCTGAGGCCCATCGGCGGGGGGTTCCGTGGGTCGCCGGGGAGTTCGCGGCACCCGGCGGCACGCTGGTGCGACGGGCGGGCGATCCGGGGTCGGGGCTCGACTCGGCCGCGGCTTGGGCGGTGCAACCGTTCCCGCGGCCCGCGCTCTATCCGGCGGCCCGTCGCACGCTGCTGCGGATCGCCGCGAAGAGCGGGCGCTTCGGCATCGTCCCGTCCGAAGAGTGGGATGGCGGGGTCGATCCCTGGACGGCACCGACCGCTTGGACCGCCTGGAGCCTCGCGGCCCTTGGCGAGCGGCCCGCCGCCCTGCGCCTGATGGCCACTCTGCGCCGCGTCGCCACCCCGGCCGGCTTCCTCCCCGAGCGGGTCGATGCCCGCACCGGCGTCCCGACCTCGACCACCCCCCTCGCCTGGTCCCACGCCTTGGCGATCCTCGCCCTCCGCCAGCTCTGGCCCTCAGGGCAGGTGAAACGCGTTACGGCTCCGTGACATCCACAAAACGTTGCACCTGAAAGTGGCGACGGCGTTCAGAGCGCTTCGAGGGCCCGCTCGACCGCCTCGCGCGCCGACTCGGCCAGGACGATGCCCGGGGCGCCCTCCATCCGCTCGCGACCGTCGAGCGCCCAGCTGCGCAGGGCGATCACCGGGCGGCCGATCGCGCGGGCGAAGCCGATCTCCGAGAGCGTCCCCCACTCGCCGCCGATCGCGATCACGGCGTCGCCGGAGGAGACGACGGCGAGGTTGCGGGCGTGGCCAATGCCGGTGGCGACGACATGGGTGCAGTAGGGGTTCGCTTCCTCGACCGAGTTGCCGGGGACGATCCCGATCGCCACGCCATCGGCCTCGGTCGCCCCACGGCAGGCCGCTTCCATCACCCCGGTCAGCCCGCCGCAGACGAGCGTCACGCCCGCGCCGGCGAGCCGGCGGCCCACCTCTTCGCCGAGCAGAGCAGCCTCGGAGTCCGGCTCGCAGTCCGCCGTGCCGATCACCGCCACCTGCCGCTCGCCGCTCATCACACAGCCTCGCGCTTCGCTCCCGGTGCGAAGAACCAGATATGCACGCTTGGTCGCTCCGCGCTCACAGGCCGGAGCCTTTCATCGAGCGCATCAGCTCCAGCGCGCCCTCCTTGTGCAACGGCTCGTTGAGGTTGCCGCACTTGGGGCTCTGCACGCAGGAGGGACAGCCGGACTCGCAGGGACACTCGGCGATCAGCCGCTCGGCGTCGCCGAGCAGGCGCTCGAACTGCTCGTAGCCGCGCAGCGTGATCCCGACCCCACCGGGGTGCCCGTCGTAGATGAAGATGGTCGAGCGGCCGGTCTGGAAGTGGACGTTGGTAGAGAGCCCACCGATGTCCCAGCGGTCGCACATCGCGATCAGCGGCAGCACGGCGATCTGGCCGTGCTCGGTCGCATGCAGGGCGCCGAGCAGGACGTCGGGCGCCAGCGCCCCGCTCAGCCCCTCCGGCAGCACGTACCAGAGAGCCTGGGTGACGAAGTGCTGCTCGGGCAACTCCAGCGAGACGATGTCGAAGGGCTCCTGGTCGGAGATCGAGACCCGCTGGTAGGCGATGACCTGCTCGGTCACCGAGACCTCGCCGAAGTGCAGCTCCACCCCCGACGTCGAGCGCTGCTCGCGCACCCGCTCGATGTAGATCTCGGTCTCCTTCTTCGGCCGCGTGTACCAGTCGCCGTCGAAACGGGAGACCACCGCCCGCCGCCCGGCCACATCGAGCCGCTCGACCTCGTACGAACGCCCCAGGTGGAGGTAGATCGCGCCCGGGTGGATCGTCGTGAAGGCGCGCTCGGACTCGACCAGACCGAGCATCTCCCCCGACTCCCGCTCGATCACCGCGACCGAATCGGTCGAGGCAGAGCGCAGCGGGATCTTCGAGGCGACGAACTCGCTGCTGCGCGGCATCGTCCGCCCCCCCGCCTGGCGCAGCTCGCCCGCCGAGACCAGCCGCTCCGCCCGCTCGCGCCAGCCCTCGCCGAAGACCTCCCCGTCCTCCTCGCTCAGCGGCAGCTCGTAGGCCGCCGCGACCAGGTGCCGCGAGGCGATCTGCTCGTTGGCGTGGTCGAGGATCGCCGCCTCCACCGGCCGGTCGACGAACTCCTCGGGGTGGCGGCAGAAGAACTGGTCGAGCGCGTCCTGGCCGGCGACGTAGACGGCGAGCCCGCGCCGGCGGCGCCCCGCCCGCCCCCACATCTGGCGCAGGCTGGCGACGGTGCCGGGAAAGGTGACGCAGATCGCCGCGTCGAGCTCGCCGATGTCGATTCCCAGCTCCAGCGCGTCGGTGGCGACGACCGCGAGCAGCTCACCGTCGGCGAGCCGCTGCTCGATCTCGCGCCGCTGCTGGGACGTGTAGCCGCCGCGGTAGGGCGCGATCCGAGCCGCAAGCTCCGGCTTGCCGCGGGCCTCCAGCGATTCGCGGGCGAAGCGCTGGATCAGCTCGATCCCGCGCCGGCTCTTGAGGAAGCAGATCGTCCGCACGTCGTGGCTGACCAGCTCGGCCAGCAGGTCCGCCGCCTCGCCCAGCGGCGAGCGCCGCGTCCCGGTCGCCTTGTCGATCAGCGGCGGGTTCCACATCGCGATCTCGCGCCCGGCCTGGGGCGCGCCATCGTCGTCGATCAGCTCGAACGGGGTCCCGACCAGCTCCTCGGCCAACCCGACCGGGTTGGCGATCGTCGCCGAGGCGAGCAGGAAGCGCGGCTCCCCCCCGTAGGCGCGAGCCACCCGGCGCAGCCGCCGCAGCACGTTGGCGACGTGGGAGCCGAAGACGCCGCGGTAGGTGTGGGCCTCGTCGACGACGACCCAGCCGAGGTTGGCGAGGAAGTCACCCCAGCCTTTGTGGTGGGGAAGGATCCCGACGTGCAGCATGTCGGGGTTGGTGAGGACGAGGTTGCTGCGCCGGCGGATCGCGGGGCGCTCTTCGCGGGGCGTGTCGCCGTCGTAGATCGCCTCGCGCAGGTTGGGCGGGCGCAGCGCCGCCAGCTTGCGCGCCTGGTCCTGTGCCAGCGCCTTGGTCGGGTAGAGGTAGAGGGCGCGGCGCTTTGCGTCGCGGGCGATCCCATCGAGCACCGGCAGGTTGAAGGCGAGGCTCTTGCCCGAGGCGGTGCCGCTGGTGATCACGAGGTTGGAGACGGCCGCCGCCTCCAGCGCCTGGCGCTGGTGCGAGTAGAGGCGCTCGACGCCGGCGCGCTTCAGCGCTTCGACGAACCCGGGGTCGAGCGACCCCGGCAGCGCCACGGTACGCGCCCTGCGCTCCTCCTCGCTCGACTCGGCGACGATGCGGCCGTCGCGGCGCGCCGGGTCCAGAGCGATCGCCCAGGGTGTCTCGAGGAGGCTCTTAGCCACAGGCGATCCTGCCAGCGACGCGCATCGCCTGCAACGAGCTGCGGTTGTGGATGCGCAGGACATCGGCACCGCCGCGCACGGCGAGAGCGACGGCGGCGACCGTCCCCCACTCGCGTTCGCCGGGCGGCAGCCGCTCCTCCCACGAGCCGGCCAGCACGGCGCCGACGAAGTCCTTGCGCGAGAGCGAGACGTAGAGCGGCAGCCCCAGCGAGCGCAGCTCCGGCAGCCGCCGCAGGACCTCGAGGTTCTGCGAGGTCGTAAGGTCGAAGTCGAGTCCGGGGTCGATCGCGATCTGCTCCTCGCTCACCCCAAGCCGCCGGGCCGTCTCGACTCTCCCCCCCAGCCACGACTTAATGTGCTCGACCACGTTGCCGTAGCGGCGCGGCGACCGGTTGACCCGCGGCGGCCCCTCGATGTGCATCAGCACGTAGCCGCACCCCGTCCCCGCGACCAGCTCGAACATCTCCTCCGAGCCGCCCGAGATGTCGTTGACCGCGACCGCCCCGGCCTCCAACGCCGCCCGCGCCACCTCGACCGAGAACGTATCGGCGCTCACCGGCACCCCAGCCCCAGCGAGCCCCTCAACCGCCGGCACCAGCGCCGCCGCCTCGACCTCCGCCGCTACCGGCGGCCCGCTCCGAGCGGCCACCGCCCCCACGTCCAACATGTCAAACCCCGCCTCGACCAACTCCAACCCGTCCCGAACCGCCTGCTCCGGCGTAACGCTACGAGCCCCCTCGAACATCGAGTCGGCAGTCACGTTGACGATGCCAGCGGCCTGCGGGTGGGTCAGATCGAGAACCCGGCCGGCGAGCCTCCAGCAAGAAGGCGGGCGTTTCACTGCGAGCCGCTCAGGGTGCTCGCCTGATCGCGAGCGTCTGCTTGCCGGCTTTTTCGAACTTCACCCTCACGCGAAAGACGAGCTTACGCCCGGGCTCGACCGGAGCAACCCGCTTGAGGCAGCCAGGCGGGATGACCAGCGTCACTTCACGGGTTCCGTATATCCCGGAGACGGGGATCTGGTGCAGGAACGCTTCGCCGTTTTCGGAGCTCATGTGGTGCCGTGTACGCCAGTCATCGGCGATTACGGTGAAGGTAGCTGGGCTGGGAATGTCGGATTCCAGCTGTCGGGGAAGGAAGAGGTTCACTTCGTCGATCCGCCCCCAGGACAGTGTTGGCCGGATCGTCAGCCGCAGTGCCGGGCTGTGGCCCGCAAGCCCGCTGGCGCGCAACACCACCCTTGCCGAGGGCAGGCACCCGGCGTGACGGCGTTCGGGTTCCGTGCCGGGGCAGGGCAGGGCGCTGGCGGACCCCTCGAGCCCGAACCCGCGATCGAGCGTGCCATCCGGCCGGTAGCGGCTGACCAGGAGGCGCTGCCGATCCCGGTGGGACTTTCCCTTGGCCTCCACGCCCGAGACGAGGATCTTCCCGTCGGCCAACAGGGCGACGTCAGAGCCCTCGGTTAGCCACTTGCGACCCCCTCCGAAGATCCGCCGCAGGCCGCCGCCGAAGCTCCGGTCGAGCGAGCCGTCAGCCGTGAAACGGCCGAACACGGCTTCCGGGCAGTCTTCGCAGGGAATCCCGCCCCATCCAGGGGCGACCGGATTGAGATTCGACCCAACGGCGAGGATGCTCCCGTCCGCTTGGACAGCCGCCGCGGTGGCCTCGGCGTAGCGCGAGCCCCTCGTCCCGGTCTGGTTGCCGAGGCCAGGGTTGACCACGCCGCCGGCGCCAAAGCTCGGGTCCAAGACGCCGTCCGCATTGAAGCGGGCCAGCACCATGCGGGCCTGCGAAGAGCCCACCATAATCAGCCCGTCGCCGGCAGCGACCACCGCGTTCGCGCGTTCGTGGAAGAAGACAGTCTGCGGGAAGAGGTCCGGCCTGACCACACCGGCACCGGCTCCGAACGACGTGTCGAAGAGCGGGCTGGAAGAGGCCGAAAACTGGGCGAGCATCGGCATCGAGTCGCCCAGCGACACCGGAGTCGTCACTCCCCCCACCGCGTCGATCGCACCCGCCGCCAGCAGCCTGCCGTCCGGCCGAGGCAAGAGATCGGTCAGTGAGCTCCAAGTGCCCCGCAAGGCACCAAAACGCGCCTCGTCGCCAAGCGGTACCACCGAGCCGAACACCCCCAGCTCGGATCCATCGGAGCCGACCAACTCCGCTCGAGCGTGCGTCGTTAACTTGTCCCCGTCGCGGTAGGTTCCGCCGACGAGGATGCCGCCGTCGGGCTGGACCGCGAGCGCAGCCGGCGAAAAACCCTTCACCGGGCGATCCGCCGAATCCAGTGCGCCGTCCCCCGCGAAGCTCAGGTCGGCATGACCGTCGGGTAGGTAGCGGCCGACGATCGGCCTTGACCCGTTGCTCGCCTTGCCCTGCGGAGCGGCAACGACGATCTTGCCGTCTCCCTGTAGGGCAACGGCGGTAAAGGCGGAGAAGCGACGGTCGACGACAATCCCATCCCCGTTGCCGAAGCCGGTGTCGGGGCTCCCATCGGGATTTAGCCTGACCACCGCCCCGAACTGCGGCTCGGTGAGGCCGACAAGGAGGATCTTGCCGTCGGGCTGGACAGCCATCGTGTTTGCTGCGGAAGCGGCAGCGGGTGCGACCAGCAGGAGGGTCAGCAAGGCCGTGCTGACGAGCTTTCCTGCGGCGCCCCGGCTCATCATCGTTACCTTAACCCCCGCCTTGGCACTGCGATGCGTCTACACCGACCTCGACGGAACCCTGCTCGGCAAGGGCTCCTCCCTCTTCCGCGACGCCGACGGCGCCTTCTCGCTGGCCCAGTCGCGCGGGTTGGAGGCCTGCCACCGGGCGGGGGTCGAGGTCGTGATCATGTCAGGCCGCCGCGAGCCGCAGGTGCACGAGTGTGCCCGCCTGATGGGCCAGACCTCCTACATCTACGAGGCCGGCTGCGCCTTCGCGATCGAGGGCGAGACGACACTGATGACCGGCGACCTCGTCCCCGACGAGGACGGCACCGTCTACGAGAAGATCGAGCAGCGCGGCATCCCGAAGATGCTCTTCGCGCGCTACGAGGGGCGGCTGGAGTACCACGCCCCCTGGCACACAGGCCGCATCCTCTCCCACCTCTTCCGCGGCAAGGTCAACGTCGAGGAGGCCAACGGGCTGCTCGAGGCCGAGGGCCACGACGACCTGCGCCTGCTCGACAACGGCGCGATCGGCCGCGAGATGCCGGCCGTCGACGGTCCCACTCACGCCTACCACCTGGTCCCGAAGCTGGTCAGCAAGGCCGGCGCTGTCGCCGCCCACACCCGCGCCCGCGGCTACGACCCGGCCGAGTGCATCGCCGTCGGCGACTCGGTCGAGGACCTCGAGGTCGCCGCCGCGGTCGGCCGCTTCTTCGTCGTCGCCAACGGGCCCGAGCGCGACTCCGGTCTGCGTGCCGCGATGCCGGCCTGGGACAACGTCACCGTCACCGAGGGCGCGATGGGCGACGGCTTCTACGAGGCCATCGTCACCAGCCTGATGGAGCGCCGCTGAGGCCTAAAGGTACCCCTCGAGGGCGTAGGCATTGAGGAACTGCCGACGCCAGAAGTAGGCGCGCTCCGCCTCCCTCATCCGGGCCAGGTCACAAACCTCCGACCACTGGGATTCGATCGTCTCGATCTGTCGGTCGACGATCTCGCGAGCCTCCGCGTGGTTGAGCAGATAGGTGGCCGCTGCCTCAACGCAGCCACTCAGCCGGCTCATCCGGTAGCCACTCGGGGCGATCTGCATTGCCTGCGATGCCTCGCCGCCGCTACGCAACTGGGGGCAGACGTCGTAAGCCGGCGTCAGCGTCAGCATCTCGCCGTCCCAGAAGGCGGCGTGGTTGCGTGCGTGGTCGTCGGTGTTGCCAACAAGGACGTTGAAAACGATGCGAGCAAAAAGCTCCCGCAGCGTCGCCTTCGGCGCGGTGAATCGCTCGCGCACGATCTGGGCCAGATCGGCGTAGCTCGCGTAGCGCGCCTGCATCTCATCCAGCTCGAGCATGGTCAGCGCCGAGACGATCGCTCGTCGTCGCTCGACGCCTGCAGCCCAGTCGCGGTCAAAGCGCTCGACCAGGAGCACGTCCTTTCCCATCGACTCCTCGAGCTCGACCTTGGCAACGTCAAGTCCAGCTCGCGCCGCGAGCTCCATCGCCACAAACTCGCCCTTGACCACCGCGTAGGTATCGGTCGAGGAGGAGAACTTCGCGATCAGCCGACGCCCGCCATCGGCAAGCAGCGCCTTCGGACGAGCGCCGCCAACCGAGCTGCCGTGCAACAGAGCACGGTCCAAGCCGCCGGGGAGTGGCTTCCCTTCGTCCACCAGGCTCGCCGCCCGTTGAAGCTCCTCCAGCGAAGCGCCGTACTCGCCCCGAGCCACGTAGGTCTCGGGGGACGCTTGAATGTCGAGTGCCCCAATCCGATCGGAGCCGGACTCGAGCAGGTAGGTCAGGGGGCCAAACACGGCAGGATCGGCGTCAGCTGCCTTCGCCTCCTCGCCAAGCAAGTGCTGCATGACGACCCGCTGCCCCCAGGCGTCCGGCATCGCATCGCTGATGCAGCCGGCTACCGTCATCCCGTCGAGCGGGGCGATCAATCCCAATTGCAGCGGCAGCTCCGGCAGGTAGAGCGGGATCGCCGCATCGCGGCCGAGGTAGCTTTGGCCGTAGTTGAAGTTGACCAGGTCACCGCTGACGTGAAGGCGCCCGGCGACGACCGGCTCCGTCGCCCGCGGCAGCCAGATCCACACGAATGCCTCGTCCGGCTGTCGCCCGCGCTCAGAACTCATCCCTCACGTCCTCCTTGCGAGGCCTCACTCGCTCTGACAGCAACGCGCTGCGTGCGCGGGTGCGATCGAGGTCGAGCGTCAGTTGCGAGCGATCGGCATGGAAGAGGGGAACGCCGGCAAGCGAGGCAACCTCGAAGGCGGTGCCGAGGCGAACGCTCGGGTCGCCGCGCTCGATCTTGATCAGCGTGCCAGGCGTAATCCCCGCCCGCTCGGCGAGATCCCTCTGGGACCAGCGGCGCCCCCGCCGGGCCATGCGAATCTGCTCTCCCAGCAGCTGGGCGGCCTCCGTGGCGTAGGGGGAATATGTACGTGCTCGCTTCATAGAAGCTTCAATATAACCCATTTTAGAGCTATAAGCTTCATTATTTTGAAGATTGAATCTTCAGAAGCCACACCCTACCGAGGTCCACCCATGGGATAGCTAGTATCGGGCCAGACCCCGCAGTCGAGACTTCGAGAACGAAGGAGCACCCCTTGTCGCAGGACACGGCGACCGTCGCCGAGCAGGAGTACCTGGAGATCATGTTCTGGCTGGAGGAGGCCGGGCTGCCGATGACCGGCGCCAACATCGCCCGCGCGATGCAGCTCTCGCCTCCCACCGTGCACGAGATGATCGGCCGGCTCGTCGGCGACGGCTACGTCGAGCGCAAGCCCGACAAGTCGCTCGAATTCACCTCTTCGGGGCGCGAGCACGCGAGCCACATCGTCCGCCGCCACCGCATGATCGAGCGCTTCCTCACCGATGTGCTCGGCATCCCCTGGGACGAGGTGCACGAGGAGGCGGAGCGGATCGAGCACGCGATGTCCCCGGTGCTGGAGGAGCGGATGCGGGCCGCGATCGGCGACGCGACGACCTGCCCGCACGGGCACCCGATCGTCGAGGGGATCCGCGAGCAGGGCTCGCTGCTCGCCGACGTCGAGCCCGGTGCGGCGGTGACCGTGCTGCGCTTCGAGAACGAGGCCGAGGAGCTGCTGCACTACCTCAAGGACGCCGGGCTGAACCCGGGACTGGAGGGAACCGTCGAGAGCTCCGGCGAGGAGGGCGTGACGATCGCCTCGGGCGACGGCCGCCACCAGGTGTCCCGCAGCGTCGCCGAGACGGTCTCGGTCCGCGCCGACCCAGCGCCGCCGCCGCGGGCGACTATTCCAGAGCAGCTGGTCCTTTCTTCTGATCGCTACGGCCGCTGAGGCCGCCTCAGTCAGGCCGGAGAGCCGGCGCGGACTCGCTCCAGGGCCCGGGCGATGCGGCCGACGCCCTCGGGGATCCGCTCCGGGGGCACACTGGCGAAGGAGAGGCGCAGGCTGTTGGCGCCACCGTCGATCATGAAGTCGGGTCCGGCGACGAAGGCGACGCCCTCGGCCTCGGCGAGGAGGGCAGTCGTGTCGGTGCCCTCGGCGAGGTCCAGCCAGAGGAAGTAGCCACCCCCGGGAACGACGAACTCCGCCTCGGGGATCTGCTCGCGGAGCGCCTCGACAAGCGCGTCACGACGGGCGCGCAGCGCCCCTTTGACGAAGTCGATGTTGCGATCGAGCCCACCCGAGCGGCAGAGCTCCAGCACCACCGACTCGGCCAGCATGTTGGGTGAGATGTAGGTCTCGTTGGCCCGCTTGGCCAGCTTCGCGATCTCGGCGGCCGGCCCGGCGAGGTAGCCGACCCGCACCCCGGGGCTGACGGTCTTGGAGAAGGAGGAGGCGTGGACCACGCGGCCTGCCTTGTCGATCGAGAGCATCGTCTCCAACGCCTCGCCCTCGAAGGGCAGCTCGCGGTAGGGGTCGTCCTCGAAGATCCAGAAGCCGTGCTCGGCAGCCAGCTCGACCAGCCGCACCCGCTTCGCGGCCGAGAGCGTGCAGCCGGCGGGGTTGTGGAAGTTGGGGATGACGTGGGCGAGCTTGATCGGGCCGTCCGCGAGGGCGGCTTCCAGTGCCGCCACGTCCAGTCCGTCGGCCTCGAGCGCGACCGGCACCAACTCGACACCGAGCCGCTGCAGCATCAGAAGCGTGCGGTCATACGTCGGCTGCTCGACCACAACTCGATCGCCCGGCTCGAGCAGGTGCTCGAAGAGCATCCAGCCGGCCTCCAGCGACCCGTTGGCAACCATCACCTGCCCGGCGTCGAGCCCTCCATGCCGCTCCGCGATCCACTCGCAGAGCCCCGGATGCCCGATCCCGGTCCCGTAGGAGAGCGCCTTTTCCCAGTCCTCGGCAAGCGCGACCGCCGCCGCATCCCGCACCGCGTCCCGCGGCAGGATGTCGGCGCTGGGCGCCCCGCGAGCAAAGGAAATCGTGTCGCCAGCCATCGTCCCTCGACCCTACCAACGCGCCCGCCCCGCCGATTCCCTGCCTCCAGGGGGGAGAACCCAGGGCGTGTCTGAGCTTAACCACGGCATATCGTGGGAAAACTCAGACACGCCGGGTTGGGATGGGAAATCGCGCGGCTGGCCGAGCGACAGCACGGCGTGATCGGGCGGAGGCAGCTAATCGAGCTCGGGGTGGCGGTGCGGACTATTGAGGAATGGCTCGACGGTGGGCGGCTCCACGCGCTCCACCGTGAGGTCTTCGCGGTGGGACATTCGCGCATCGATGACGCGGGGCGCCGCTGGGCCGCCGTCCTCGCGTACGGAGAGGGGGCACTGTTGAGCCATCGCAGTGCAGCAATGCTTTGGGGCCTGGCCCGCCAGCGCTCGCCGCTGATCGACGTCACCGCTGCGACGGGACGCCAGGGGATCCATCGCCGCGAGGGAATCTTCATCCATCGCGGACGCCTGCACCCGGAGGATCGTGCTGTGCGCGGCGGCCTGCCGGTCACAACGGTTGGCCGCACGCTGTTCGACTTCGCCGAATTCGCCAGCCTCAAGCACCTCGAATCCGCCTGGGAGGAGGCCGACCGCCTCGGGCTGCTGGAGCTGTGCGCCGTCGAGCAGGTCTGCGAGCGCGGCTATGGCCGTCGCGCGCTGAAGCCAATCCGCCGCCTGCTGGCCGAAGCCCGTGCCGCGACGATCACCCGCTCGCCGCTGGAGGAAGCCTTCGCCGCCTTCTGCCGCGACCACGACCTGCCCACGCCCTCCTTCAACACAACCGTCCTCGGCTTCGAGGTCGACGCCCTCTGGCCGCGCGAGCGCCTCGCCGCCGAGCTCGACAGCTGGGAATTCCACCGCCACCGCGCCGCCTTCGAGCGCGACCGAGCCCGCGACACCACCCTCCAAGTAGCCGGCTACCGAACCATCCGCATAACCGACCGCCGCCTGAAGCAAGAAGCAGCAACCATGGCAAAGCAGCTTCGCGCTCTACTGCGGTCGAGTGCGTCCCCGCCCAGCCGTCAGAGCGGGTCTGGGTAGGGGTGGAGCGTCTTGTACTTTTTCGCGAGCACGGCTCGGGCGCCAGCGATCCCCGCTTCTCGAAAAAGTTAAGCGGAACCCCTACCCAGACCCGCTCAGGCTAAGAGCCCCGCAGCACTTCGACGGCGATCTTGGCCGTCTCGGTCGGGCTTTCGCCGACCCGCACGCCCTTCGCTTCGAGCGCGTCCTTCTTCGCCTGGGCGGTGCCCGAGGAGCCGGAGATGATCGCGCCGGCGTGGCCCATCTGCTTGCCGGGCGGTGCGGTGAAGCCGGCGATGTAGGCAACCACGGGCTTGGAGATCTCGGCGGCGATGAACTCCGCCGCCCGCTCCTCGGCGTCGCCGCCGATCTCGCCGACCATCACGATCAGATCGGTCTCGGGGTCGGCCTCGTACAGCGTCAGGATGTCGATGAAGTCCGAGCCGATGATCGGATCGCCGCCGATTCCGACGATCGAGGAGTTGCCCTCGCCCGCCTGCTTCAGCTCGTTGCCGATCTGGTAGGTCAGCGTGCCCGACTTGGAGACGACGCCGATCTTGCCCGGATCGAAGAACTGCGCGGGGATGATGCCGACGTTGGCCTTGCCGGGCGAGAGCACGCCGGGGCAGTTCGGCCCGATCAGCCGCACCCCGGACTCCCTCGCCTTCCAGTAGGTCTTCAGCATGTCGAGGACCGGGATCCCCTCGGTGATCGCGATCACGGTGTCGACGCCCGACTCGATCGCCTCGTCGATCGCCGGCGCGGCGAAGCGCGCCGGCACGAAGATCATCGACGCGTTGGCGCCCGCCTCGTCGACGGCGTCGGAGATCGAGTCGAAGACCGGCACGCCCTCGACGTCCTGCCCGGCCTTGCCCGGCGTCACGCCGGCGACCAGGTCGGTCCCGTAAGCGCGGTTGCGCAGGCCGTGGAAGGAGCCCTCGCGGCCGGTCAGGCCGGAGACGACGAGCTTCGTCTCGCTGCCGACGACGATGCTCACGCGCCACCCGCCAGCTCGACCACGCGGCGCGCCGCGTCGAGCATCGTCATCTCCTGGTGCAGGTTGGGCAGCTCGGCCTCTCCGAGGATGCGAAGCCCCTCCTCGGAGTTGGTGCCGTCGAGGCGCACGACCAGCGGCAGCTTCAGGTCCATCTGCTGCGAGGCGGTGACGATGCCGTTGGCGATCTCGTCACAGCGGGTGATGCCGCCGAAGATGTTGAAGAGGATCGCCGTGACCTTCTCGTCGGAGGCGATCACGGTGAGCGCGTCGACGATCGCCTCCGCCTTGGAGCCGCCGCCCGCGTCGAGGAAGTTGGCCGGCCTGCCACCCGCCTGGGCGACGACGTCGAGCGTCGACATGCAGAGCCCGGCGCCGTTGGCGAGGATGCCGACGTTGCCGTCGAGCTTGACGTAGGTGAGCCCCTTCTCCTTCGCCATCGCCTCCTGCGGATCGTCGGCGGTGTCGGCGATCTCGGCCAGCTCCTGGTGGCGGAAGAGCGAGTTGCCGTCGATCGTCACCTTGGCGTCGAGCGCGACGACCTCGCGGCCGGCAGTGACGATCAGCGGGTTGACCTCGATCAGCGTCGCGTCCTCCTCGCTCGCCACCTCGGCCAGCTTCGCCAGCACCTCGGCGGCCTGCTCGCGCACGTCCTCGTCCAGCCCGGCAGCCTCGACGATCGGCCGCGCCGCCTCCGCGTCGAAGGGCGCCATCGGATCGATGTGGCGCTTGACCAGGGCGTCGGGGTCCTCCTCGGCAACCGCCTCGATGTCCATCCCGCCCTTGGCGGAGACCATCGCCAGCAGCTTCTTCTCACCGCGGTCGAGGATGACCGAGGCGTAGTACTCCGCGGCGATGTCCGAGCCGCCCTCGATCCAGACCTCCTCGACCCGGAAGGGGCCCTCTCCATGCGGCCCGACGATGTCCATGCCGAGGATCGCGCCGGCGTAGGCGCGCGCCTCCTCGACGTCCTGGGCGATCTTGATGCCCCCCGCCTTGCCGCGCCCGCCGATCAGCACCTGCGCCTTGACCGCGCAGGGATAGCCGATCCGCTCCGCCGCGGCGACCGCATCCTCGACCGTGGAGGCGACCTCGCCGCTCGGCACGGCGACGCCGTGCTTGGCGAAAAGCTGCTTGCCCTGGTACTCGAGGAGGTCCATTCGCGGTGGCGCCGCTCGGGCGCGGGCGGCAGCCTACCCGAATAGGGCATAATGCCGCGGCCCTCATGGCGCTCCCTGCTCTCAAAACCATCAAATGGGTGACAACCGACTGCTACGGCACCCTGATCGACTGGGAGAAGGGCATCATCGACGCCTGCAAGAAGGAGGCGGAGAAGGACGGCTTCAGCTTCGAGGAGGAGCCCTTCCTCGCCCGCTTCATGGAAGTCCAGGCCGAAATCATGGCCGGCTCCTACGAGCTCTACGCCGAGGTGCTGCGCCGCACGATCGTCAAGGTCGCCGGCGAGCTGGGCTGGGAGATCGAGCCCTCACGCGCCCAGTTCCTGCCCAACAGCGTCGCCTACTGGCTTCCCTTCCGCGAGGCCAACGCGGCGATGGACCGGCTCGGCAAGCGCTATGAGATCGGCATCGTCTCCAACGTCGACGACAAACTGCTCGGCATCTCACGCCGTCACCTGCGAACCGAACTCGACCTGGTCGTCACGGCCCAGCAGGTGCGCAGCTACAAGCCCGACCCGGTCCACTTCAAAGAGGCGGCGCGGCGGATGGGCGGCAAGAAAGGCTGGGCCCACATCGGCTGCAACTACACCAACGACGTCGCCCCGCTGCTGAAGATGAAGGTGCCGGTGATCTGGGTCAACCGCCACGGCGAGAAGCTCGAGGGCCGCAAAGCCCCCAGCGCCACGGTGAAGACCTTCCGCGACGCGGTAAAAAAGCTCGGCGCGTCCTGAGCGATCTCTAGCGTTTCGCAACTTAGGCGGGCGCCGTTGTTTCGACATGGTAGGTCGGCCGCCGGCAAAGACTTATGTATCGACTCGCACAAAGCAGGTTGCCCGGTAGGGCGCGCCTGGGCTTCGCCGCAGGCGCGCTCGGGCTGCTCTGCCTGCTCGTCGCCGCCGGCCAGCGCGCCGATGCGACGGCGGCGGCACCCCAGCCGCCCAGCTTCCTCGTCATCCAGACCGACGACCAGACCCTCGAGGGCCTCTACGCGACCTTCCGCCAGCCGGCGATCCGGGCGATGCCGAACACCGTCGACCTGATCGCCAAACGCGGCATGACGTTCAGCCGCTACTACGTGTCCTACCCCCTCTGCTGCCCGTCGAGGGTCAGCCTGCTGACCGGTCGCTACGCGCACAACCACGGCGTCAAGGGGAACGTCCAGCCCAACGGGGGCTACACCGGCTTCGCCTTCCGCGCCGCCGCGAGCCACAACGTCGCAACCTGGCTGCAAGCGGCCGGCTACCGCACGATCCACGTCGGCAAGGCGCTCAACGGCTACGGCGACGAGCCCTACGACAACGGGACCTCGGTGCCGCCGGGGTGGAACGCCTGGCACTCGGTCCTGAAAGCCGACACCGACCACTACTTCTACGGCTACTCGCTCAACAACAATGGCACCGTCGAAGGCCCCTTCGGGGACTCGGGGAGCTGGGAGACCCGCGAATACGGCGTCCGCGACGACCTCGGCTGCCCCTACGCGCCGCTCAACGGCCTGCCCTGCTACTACGAGACCGACACCCTGACCAACTACGCGATCCAGGAGCTGCACGAAACCTCGCTCGAACAGCCCTTCTACCTCCAGCTCGACTACACCGCGCCGCACGGCGACTTCCGCCGGCCGGCCGGCCCCGAGCCGGCACCGCGCCACTACGACTGGTTCAATGGCGCCCCGCCCCCGCGCAGCCGCTCCGAAGGCTTTGCCGAGGGAAACGTCGCCGACAAGCCGAGCTTCATCCGCGGCTCCGAATACCTGACGCTCGGCGAGATCCACACCTACCGGATCTACTGGAACAAGCAGCTCGAGGCGCTGCGCGCGATCGACGACGGGGTGAAACTGCTGATGGACACGCTGGGCACCCAGCACCGGCTGCGCAACACCTACGTCATCTTCACCTCCGACAACGGCTTCTTCTTCGGCGAGCACCGCCTGATCGGCGGCAAGTTCCTCGCCTACGAGCCGGCCACCCACCTTCCCTTCCTGATCCGCGGCCCGCACATCCCGCCCGGCACGGAATCCGGCGAGCTGGTGCAGAACATCGACATCGCCCCGACCGTGCTCGAGCTGTCCGGCGCGCAGGCCGACAAGAGCATCGACGGGCGCTCGCTGGTGCCGTTCCTGCGCGACTCCGAACTACGAACCCTGCGCCCCCTGCTCTACGAGTCCTTCGTCGAAACCTCCGACGTGACGGAAAACGGCGCGATCATCGAACGCGGCCGCAACGCGCAGGCCGCGGCCCGGGCCGGTCGCGGAGCCTCGGCCTCGATCCTTACTCCGCCCAAGGACTACGAGGGGATCCGCCTCGGCCCGTACAAGTACATCGCCTGGCCCGATGGCGAGAAGGAGCTCTACGACCTCGAAAAGGACCCCAACGAGCTCAACAACATCGTCCGCATCCCGAACTACTTCCCGGTGCGCAACTTCCTGCACCGCGAACTGGTCAACCGCCTAGAGGACTGCGTCGGGCGCGGCTGCTCGGAAGAAGCATCCGAAATCCCGCTGACGCGCAAGGAACGGCAGGCGCTGATCCGCCAGAAGAAGAAGGAACTGCGGGAAAAACAGAAGGAAAAACGGCAGCAGCAGAAGTAGCGGCCCTACTCGATGACCGCGAGCACGTCCCCAGAGGAGACGGCGGCGCCTTCGGTCACGTTGAGAGCTGTGACCTTGCCGGCGCGGTGGGCGACGATCTCGTTCTCCATCTTCATCGCCTCGATCACGCAGATGAGGTCGCCCTCGGCGACGGTGGCGCCCTGCTCGACCGCGACCTTGAGCACCGTGCCCTGCAGCGGCGAGGGCAGCGACTCGCTCGAGGCGGACGCGCCGCCGCCGCCAGTGCGCTCGCGCTTCGGCGGGCGCCTGCCACCGGCGGGCGGCGCGGAGCCGCCACCGGCGATCGCCTCGCCGATCACCTTGACGTCGAAGAGCTTGCCCGAGACCTCGACCTTGTAGTCGCGGGCGATCTGCTCGGGTCTCTCATCCCCGGCCGGTGCGGCGACCGTCTCCGGCGCCGTCGACTTGAGCCAGTCGCGATCCTCCATCAGGTCGCGGCAGGTCTCGCCCTTCGCCCACTGCTCGGTGGCGAGCAGTGCCTTGTGGAAGGGGATGAGCGTGGTCAGGCCGCCGATCTCGTACTCGTCCAGCGCCCGCAGCATTCGCCGCGTTGCGTGCTCGCGGTCGACGTCCCAGACGATCAGCTTGGCCACCATCGGGTCGTACATCGGCGTCACCTCGGAGCCGGCCTCGACGCCGGAGTCGACGCGGACGCCCGGCCCCGCCGGCTCGCGGTAGGTCGTGATCGCGCCGGGCGTCGGGGCGAATTTCTTGTGCGCGGCCTCGGCGTTGATCCGGCACTCGATCGCCCAGCCGCGCAGCTCCACGTCCTCCTGGGAGACCGAGAGCGGCTCGCCGGCGGCGGCGAGGATCTGCTCGCGGACGATGTCGATCCCGCTGACCATCTCGGTCACGCAGTGCTCGACCTGCACCCGCGTGTTCATCTCGAGGAAGAAGTACTCCTCGCCGACCTGCATCCCCTCGACCGTGCCGGCGCCGCGGTAGCCGACCGCGGCAGCCGCGTCGGTGGCGATCCTGCCGATCCGCTCGCGCATCTCGGCGTCGACCCGCGGGCCGGGCGCCTCCTCGATCACCTTCTGATGGCGGCGCTGGACCGAGCAGTCCCGCTCGCCCAGGTGGATCGCGTTGCCGTGCCCGTCCGCCAGCACCTGGACCTCGACGTGGCGCGGGTCCTCTAGGTAGCGCTCGACGTAGACGCGCGAGTCGGAGAAGAACTTCTCGCCTTCGCGGGCGGCGCCTTCGAATGCCTCCTGCAGGTCGTCCGGCGTCATCGCCACGCGGAAGCCCTTGCCACCGCCGCCCCCAGCGGCCTTGCAGGCGACCGGATAGCCGGCCTCCTCGGCCTGCTTGCGGGCCGCCTCGATGTCGGGCGCGGGCTCGGTGGCGCCGGGGACGATCGGCACGCCGGCCTCGGCCATGATCTCGCGCGCCCGCGTCTTCGACCCCATCGCTTCGATCGCCTCCGGCGGCGGGCCGATGAAGGCGACGCCGGCCTCGGTGCAGGCCCGAGCGAAGTCGGCGTTCTCGGCGAGGAAGCCGTAGCCGGGATGGATCGCTTCGGCGCCCGCCTCCTTGGCGGTGTCGATGATCTTCAAGACGTTCAAGTAGCTCTCGGCCGGGACCGCGGGGCCAAGCAGGAAGGCCTCGTCGGCCTCGCGCACATGCGGCGCGTCGCGGTCGATCTCCGAGTAGACGGCGACCGAGCGGATGCCCATCTCCTTCAGGGTGCGGGCGACACGGATGGCAATCTCGCCCCTGTTGGCAATGAGGACCTTCTGGAACACGGCGGCGCAGTCTAGTCAGACGGGGGGCGGGGTTGCGGGGATGCCCCTGGCCTGACAAGTCGCGGCGCTAATTAGCGCCGCGACTTTGAGTATCCGCCAGTCCAGGGGCATCCCCGCAACCCCGCGAGGCCTCCAAGGATGAGACTGCGCCGCCGTCATGGCCCTTCGGCGGAACAGCTTGGGTGGGACGAGACCGGGACCTCCGGTGCACAAGCTTCAATCGCGCTTGTAGCGGCTGGCTATGTACTCCTCTACCCAGGCGGTGGAGCTTCTCCAGGTGCCGTCGGCTGCCTTGGCGGCCTTGAGGCGGCCGCGCACGGCGGCGACGCGCAGGGCGTTGGCGGAGAGATCGTCGGTGGCCAGCGCGGGGAGTGGAACGAGGCGCGCCGGGCCGGCTATGGCGGGTACGACGAACTTGTGGAGGTTGTCCAGGATCGCCCGCGCGAGGAATTCGCCAAGGGGTCCGTGGTCGCCCTTGTCGGCGCGGCGCAAAGCGGCCAGGTACCGGGAGCGATTGCCCTTGTAGATGATCGCGGGCGGGTACCCGAGGCGAACGAGCAGCAGGTTGAGGAGGAGCCTGCCGGTGCGACCGTTGCCGTCGAGGAAGGGGTGGATCTGCTCGAAGCGGGCGTGGAGGATGGCGAGGGACTCGGCGATATTCGACTCGTCCGCCTTGCGCAGGGCCTGGGCGTCGGCGATCCAGTCGCGGACCAGCACCGGCACCTCCGTCCAATCCGGTGGGCGCATTCCGCCCGGGAAGGGCTCGATGTCGTGCTCGCGAAACGATCCGGGGCGCTCTCGGGAGATGGCCTGTGGATGCGGCGCGACGTCCCACACCGGAGTCATCGCAAGGCTGTGGACCTGGCGCACCTCCGCCAAGGCGATCAACTTGCCACTTCCCCAATCTCCCGGCTGAATCCCATGTCCGTAGACCCAATCGGCCGCATCGGCGTATCCACGGACCTCGAGGTATTCGCTCAGCTCCTTGTTGCCGACTGCGCGACCCTCGGCGAGCAGCAACTCGACCTGCTTGAGCACGAGCGTATTGCCCTCGATCGCGGTCGAGTGGTGAGCCTCCTCAAGCCAGATGCCCCGCCAGATCCCTTCCGCCTCCTCCGGCGACGGCAACCCTCCCAGCCGCTCCCGCAGCTCTCCGATCTGAACCTGGAGCCGTTTGTAGACGTCTGCTCGTGACGGCCTTCCCCGTCGCGGGGATTCAATGTTGTTTGGCTGAGCCATATATTAATAGTACCGAACAAGATATAAGTTGTTCGGCTGAGCGTCGATCAACTGTTCCGAACACTTTCGGCGGAGCCAATGCAGCTAGGCTGCCGCCTCGATGCTGATCGAGCTGCAGAGTCATTCGACCGTGTCCGACGGGCAGCTGGCGCCGGCTGGGGTCGTCGAGGAGGCTGCGAAGGCCGGGGTTACGACGCTGGCGCTCTCCGACCACGACGCGATCGCGGGGGTGGCGGAGGCTGCGGAGGCTGCGGAGCAGTTGGGGATCGGGTTGGTTCCGGCTATCGAGATGTCCTGCGTGCACCCCTACGCCGAAGACCTGCACGTCTGCGGCTACTGGATCGACCTGGGAAAGATCGCGCCGGCCTGCGAGCGGGCGCAGCACGAGCGGGTGACGCGGGCAGGGGAGATCGTCGAGAAGCTGCGCGAGCACGGCTTCGACCTGCACCTGGAGGACGCCGTGCGCGAAGCGGGCGACGCCCTCTCGATCGGCCGCCCCCACATCGCCCGCGCCGCGGGCGCGACCGGCGACCTCGGTCCCTTCTTCGAGGAGTACCTCGTCCCCGGCGCCAAGGCCTTCGTCGCGCGCCGCTGGCCCACTGCCGAGCAGGCGATCGAGATCATCCGCGAGGCGGGCGGCGTCGCCGTGATCGCCCATCCCTACTGGGACATCTCCGAGCCAAACGAGGTCGAGGACCTGATCCGCTCGGCCGGAGCCGACGGCGTCGAGGCCTTCTACCCGACCCACAGCAAGGAGCAGACCGAACACCTGCTGCGTCTCTGCGACGAGCTGAACCTGACCCCCACGGCCTCCTCCGACTACCACGGCCCAACCCACAAGACCTTCTCCAAGTTCGGGGACTACGAGACGTATGGCTTGGGCGAACCGCGGGCCCCCGAGAAGCCTTAGCCCAAGCGTCTGGGGAGGGTCGGCACCCCTTCCCCGGACGAGCGGCAGGAGCCGCTCTTGAGTGTCCGGGGAAGGGGTGCCGACCCTCCCTCGTGGCATGTGACGTTCAGTGGCCGAGGAGCGCTACCCGACGAACTGCGAGCGCGCCGTTGCCCAGGCGGTCGACTCCGCGCACGCGGGCGAAGGCCGCATTTCCTTGCGGTAGCGGGTGCTCAAGGTGCATACGGATGAGCTTGCGGTGGCCGGGGGCGATTCGGAAGCTTGCGCTTCCGAGCGGTCTTCCGTAGCGAGAACGCGCGAGATTCACCTTGCCGTGGCAAGGGCCGCTCTTCTCCGCCTTCGGACAGCCAAGGTGAATCTCGGCGACGCCGGAGGGAAGGAGCCGACCAAGGCGGGAGACCTGCATCCGCGGTGGGATGGACTCGGCTGAGATCAGGACGGTTCGCTTGCCGGGGCGCTTTGGGCGGGCGGCCGAGGTCGAGGCGGCGCCCGGGCGGATCAGCTGGCCGGTGCGGCGCACGTAGAAGTCCATCTTGCGGTCGGTGTCCTCGTCGGTCAGTGGCTCCCTGGTCGCGAAGGCGATCGTCTCGCCGTCGCCGGAGATGCTGAGCAGATCGGCGCCGATCTCGGCATTGCCGCCGAGCGGGCCGGTCGAGATCAGCTCGGTGCGGCCGTTCGCGCGCAGGTAGACGTCGATCGCCCCGTCCTCGTCGGTCGCGACGAGCGGCTGGCGGGTCTCGAAGGCGATGTGGCTGGCGTCGTCGGAGAAGTCGGCCGGCCAGGCCGGGGACACGTAGATCTGTTCGTCGAGGCCGGCGTCGGCCGGGCCGGTGGTCACCAGCGACATCGTCCCGCTGTCGTCGGTGCTGTAGAGGTCGGCCGAGGAGTCCCTGTCCTCGGGGCTGAGCGGGGTGAGGGTCTCGAAGATCGCGGTGCTGCCGTCGGCCGAGAGCGCGACCGGCTGGTCGCCGCTGAAGCCGCAGGGCCCGATGCCGCCGTCGGTGCCCCGCGAGACCAGCGAGTAGCTCCCGTCGGGGAGGCGCTTGTAGACGTCGTAGGTCGAGTCCGTGTCCTGCGGGGAGATCGGCATGTTGGTCGAGAAGAGGACCGTTTGCCCGTCGGCGGAAGCGTCGCCGAACCACGGCAGGTTGACACAGTTGCGCTCGATGCGCTCGGGATAGGTCGTCAGGACCGTCAACTCTTCCCCGACGCGCTGGTAGATGTCCGTGCCGCCTTCGTCCTCGGCGATCAGGTGATCGCCGGTTTGAAGAAGACGTGGCTGCCGTCGGCCGAGAGCCCGTCGTATCCGGCCATGTCGCAGAGGTGCTCGGGATAGCTCTGCGTCGCGGCCGGCCCGGTCGAGACCATCTTCGTCTGCCCCGCGAAGCGTTCGTAGAGGTCGGAGCACCTGTCACCGTCCTCGGGCAGCAACGGCGCGAACAGCGAGTCGAGAAAGACCCGGCTGCCATCTGCCGAGGCTCCCTGGAAGAGCATCGGCATCGACATCGGGCCGAAGTCGGGTTCCGCCTGGGTATCGAGCGGCCCGGTCGAGAGCAACGAGGGGACGCCGGCGAAGATGTCGTAGACGTCCGTCCCGCCTCCGTCAAGGTCCGCTGGAACGAGGGCGAGGTTGGTCGAGACGAACGCGTGCCGCGCATCGGCCGACAACCCCACCAGGTTCACGTATGTCCGCTCCGGCGGATCGTCCGGATAGGAGACCAGCGCCCGCGTGACGCCACCGACCCGCTCGTACACCTGCGCCCGTTCCGCCCCCTCCGTCAGTTCTTCGTAGAAGGGAAAGACTGCCCGCGCCCCATCCTCGGATATCCCTCCGCAGAACGCCGACTGGCATTCCGCCCTGTACCCCTGCACCGCTCCCGCGCTTGCCGGAACCGCAAGCGCAACGAGCAGCACAACCCCAATCAGCCCCCGCCTCATCGCCGCATCATAGGAAACCAACTCGTCTCCCCCGCCCGAGTTGCGCCTCCCACTGCCCTTCCGGTGCGCTTCATGCCACCTATGGCGACATAAAGCGCACCGGAACGAACAAGCTGACGCGCCAGACCGGCGGCCGCGGTCACGGCACCACACGGACCTGGAAGGAGGGGCGAAGGCCCCTCCCACCCCGCTACGAACTAAGCCGTGACCGCGGCCGCCGGAATCAGGTCCCGCGACTCCAAGTACTCGATCAGCTTCTGCGCCGACTCCTCGGCGGTTTCGCCTTCTGTGTCGCAGACGACCTCCGGGTTCTCCGGCGCCTCGTAGGGGTCCGACACTCCCGTGAATTCCTTGATCTCGCCAGCGAAGGCCTTCGCGTAGAGGCCCTTGACGTCGCGCTCGGCGCAGGTGTCGACCGAAGCCTTGACGTAGACCTCGATGAAGCGCTCGCCCATCAGCTCGCGCGCCTCGGCGCGGATCCCCGCGTAGGGCGAGATCGCCGCCGTGATCACCGGCACGCCGTTGCGGCTGAGCAGGTCGGCGACGAAGGCGATCCGGCGGATGTTGGTGTCGCGGTCCTCCTTGGAGAAGCCGAGCCCCTTGGAGAGGTTTTCGCGCACGATGTCGCCGTCGAGGATCTCCAGCTTCGAGCCGCGCTCGCGCAGGTGGCCCTCCAGCAGCCGTGAAATCGTCGTCTTTCCGGCACCGGAAAGCCCGGTGAACCAGAGGGTGAAGCCTTTCTCGCCAGCCATCGGTACGTCAGTCCTCCTTGTAAGCGTCGATCAGGATGTCGGCGACCTCGTCGCGGGAGAACTCGTGCGGCGGCCTTTCGCCGTTGCCGAGCATCTCGCGGACCTTGGTTCCGGAGAGGAACAGGTGCGCCTCTTGGTCGTGCGGGCAGGTCTTGTTGGAAGCAAGCCCCTCGCACTCGTTGCACCAGAAGGTGTGCTCGAACATCAGCGGCTCGATCCCGAGCTCGTCGATGTCGATCTCCTCGAAGATCTTCTGCGCGTCGTAGGTGCCGTAGTAGTCGCCGGCGCCGGCGTGGTCGCGGCCGACGATGAAGTGCGTGGCGCCGTAGTTGCGGCGGACGATCGCGTGCAGGACCGCCTCGCGCGGGCCGGCGTAGTGCATCTTCGCCGGCTTCACGCCCAGCACCACCCGGTCGTTGGGGTAGTAGTTCTCCATCAGCACCTCGTAGCAGCGCATCCGCACGTCGGCGGGGATGTCGCCGGCCTTGGTCTTGCCGATCAGCGGGTGGATGAAGAGCCCGTCGCAGGTCTCCAGCGCCGCCTTGGTCAGGTACTCGTGGGCACGGTGGATCGGGTTGCGGGTCTGGAAGGCGACGATCTTCTTCCAGCCGCGCGCCTCGAAGTCGGCCTTGTGCTCGGCCGGCGTCTTGTAGCGGCGCATGAACGCCTCCTCGTGATCCGGCAGGGCGTCGACCTCGATCGGGCCGGCGATGCAGCGGTTGCCCTCCTCGTAGATCGCGGCGACGCCCGGGTGCGCCTCGTCGGCGGTGCCGTAGACCTTCTCGGCCTCTTCGAGCGCGTCGCGCTCGAAGATCTCCTCGACCGTGATCCGCCCCAGCGGCTTGCCTTCGTCGCTGGAGAGCGAGACGACGTCGCCGGCCTCGCACTGCAGGTCGGTAGCCAGGGTGATCGGGATCGGCCAGTACTCGCCGTCGGCGGTCCGCATCTCGTCGCAGACGCGCTGCCAGTCGGCGGAGCCCTGGAAGCCGGCCAGCGGCGCGAAGCCGCCGTTGCCGATCATCTCGAAGTCGGCGGTGTGGCGCTCGGAAAGTGTCAGGGAAAGCTCAGTCATCGTCTCGTTCATGCGTGGGAATCTCACCAATCGGTCGGGGAAGGGGGTTACGAAGGGGTTATCTCAGGCGCGGGGCGCCGCTGGGCGTGAGTCGGCACTTAGTTGATCCCGCACTCGGTCTTTTCGAGGCCTGCCCAGCGGCCGTCGCGGGGCGAACCGCCCTCCCCGACCGGCTTGGTGCAGTGGGTGCAGCCGATCGAGGGGTAGCCGCGGTCGTGGAGCGGGTTGTACGGGAGGTCGTGCTCATGGATGTAGTTCCAGACGTCGCGCTCGGACCAGTCCGCAAGCGGGTTGAGCTTCCACAGCTCGAAGCGCTTGTCCCAGCCGAATTTCGGGGTCTTGGCGCGGCTGGCAGAGTCCTCGCGGCGGACGCCGGCGAGCCAGCAGTCTACGGAAGAGAGCGCCCGGCGCATCGGCTCGACCTTGCGCAAACCGCAGCAGGCGTCGGGGTCGCGGTTCCAGAGCTCGTCGCCGTGCTTGGCGGCCTGCTCCTCGAGGGAGATGTTGTGGAAGCGGTCGAACTCGACCCCCAGCGAGGCGGCGAGGCGGTCGCGCGTCTCATACGTCTCCGGGAAGAGCACGTCGGTGTCGAGGTAGAAGAAGCGCGCCTGCGGGTTGACCTTGCTCGCCATGTGCGCGGTCACCGAGCTCGTTTTCTGGAACGAGCAGGCGATGTAGTGGCTCTCGCCGAAGGTCTCGAACATCCACTCGATCGCCTGCTCGGCGGAGCGGCCCTCGAGGTCGGCGGCGATCGCCTCCGGGTCGGAGATCGCGGGCTGTGCGGCAACCGGGTTCATATCGCGCACTCGCCCTCGCCCCTCTCGACCTTGTAGGGGCTCGATCGGTTCCAGTCGATGAACTGCTGCATCGTCTCGAGGCTGAACTCGGCCGGCAGCGTCAGGTCCTTGACCTCTTCTTCGAAGCGCCCGGCGCCGACCCGCTCGGCGAAGGCGTTGAACTCCTCGCCCTCGCCCGAGCGCTCCGCCTCGTAGAGGCGCACCCAGCGCTCGACCGCCTCGGGCACCCGCTTGGCGGGGATGCGCGACTTCAGCCGCGTGCCGAAGACGACCTCGCCACCCTCGTAGTTGCCGCCGATGTGCGGGATGTAGGCGGGCATCTGGCGCTCGCCCACCTTCAGCGAGGCGCCGTAGAAGCCGATGTTGGCGATGTGGTGCTGGCTGCAGCCGTTGGGGCAGCCGCTCATCTTCACGTGGATCTGCCGGGTCAGCTTGTCGGAGACCTGCATCGCGTCGAGCCGCTCCTTCACCGCCCGGTTCAGCCCCATCGAGCTGGTGATGCCGAGCTTGCAGCTGTCGGTGCCGGGGCAGCTGACCACGTCGGTTATCTCGCGCGCGCCGGCGTCGCCGAGGCCGAGCGCCTCGAGCCGCTGCCAGACGTCGAAGAGAGCCTCGTCGCGAACCCAGCGCAGGACCAGGTTCTGCTGCACAGTGCTGCGCGCGTAGCCGCCGGTGAGCTCGCGCATGATCGCGGCCAGGCCGCGGAACTGCTCCGGGCTGAGGTCGCCGCGGGTGATCTTCACCTCGACCGCGGAGAAGCCCTCCTGGCGCTGCGCCTGCACGTTGGACTCGCAGAAGCGCTCGAACTCGGAGCGCTCGCCGTTGGGCGACGCGAGCCCCTGCGGCACAGCGGGAGCGTTGGCCTCCTCCTCGTCGTCGAAGCGCAGGCGCTCGACGTCGAAGTCGCGCTCGGCGACCCAGTCGCCTTCAAGCTCCTCATCGACCAGCTCGCGGAAGGCCTCGATGCCGATCTTGTCGACCAGGACCTTGATCCGGGCGCGGGCGCGGTTGACGCGCAGCCACTCCTGGCGATCGAAGATCCGCAACACGGCCTCCGCCACCTTGAGGTAGTCGCCGTTGTCGGCCTCGACGAACTCGTAGACGGTGGGGGCGACGCGGGCCATGATCGAGGTGCCGCCGCCGACCCGCAGCTCGAAGCCCTTGACCCCGTCGCGTTCGCGCGAGAGGAAGGCGATGTCGTGGATGCCGGTGATCGCGCGGTCCTCGTCGGAGCCGCTGAACGCCGTCTTGATCTTGCGCGGCATCAGCTGCGTCGTCGGGTGGCGGACGAAGTAGCGGACGTAGGCGCCGGCGTAGGGCGTCGGGTCGAAGACCTCGTCGGGGGCGACGCCGGCCCAGGGGTCGCCGGTGACGTTGCGCACCGTGTTGCCGCAGCCCTCGCGCGAGGAGAGGCCGACCTTGGCGATCTCGCGCAGCATCAGCTCCATGTCGCGCAGCGGCACGTGGTGGATCTGGATGTTCTGCCGGGTCGTGATGTGGCCCTTCTCGAGCGGGGCCCACTTCTCGACCACGTCGGCGAAGGTCTCCATCTGCTCCGGCGTGACCCCGCCGAAGGGAAGCTTGACCCGGACCATCTGCACGTCGGCTTGGCGCTGCCCGTAGACGCCCTGCTTGAGCCGGAAGCCGATGAACTCGTCTTCGGGCATCTTGCCGGCGAGGAACTCCTCGGCTTCGTTGTCGAAGTCGTCGAACTCCCGCTCGATGATCGGGATCACGTTGCCGGGGACGTTCTCGTAGACCTCGGGGTTCTCCAGGCTGCCGGTGCGGCCCTTGCCCCGCTGCTCCTTGTGCTGGTCGACGACTACCTCCACAGCAGTGAAAATAGCAAAACCTGACAGGGATTAGGGTATTTAAGTTGTCACCGGCTCGGCGGCAACCGCTTCCGCGCGTGGAGGATCTCCGCCGCCTCGCCCGACTCGGCCACCCGGCCGCCCTCCGGCTCGAGCGGCAACCCGGCCTCCGCCCAGCCGACGATCCCCTCGCTCAGCTTCACCGCATCGAACCCCTCGGCAACAAGCACCTCGGCAGCCATCGTCGAGCGATTGCCCCCCCGGCAATAGAGAACGACCGCCCGCCCCTTGTCGAGCTCCCCCACCCGCTCGGCCAACTCGGCCAGCGGCAAGTGCGAGGCCCCCCCAATCCGCCCCGCATCCCACTCATGCCCGGCCCGCACATCGACCAACTGCGCCCCGCCAGCCACAAGCTTTTTAGCTTCCTCGCGCGAAACCTCTCGTGGCTCTGAACTCATGAAGGGGAATCTAGCTAACCGGAGGAGACGTCTCTCGGCGCGGTCCCTGCCGGTGGGTGGCGCGGATTTGGGGGACCACCCCGAGGAAGCTTTAGCTACCGCAGGGGTGGTGGCACCAAATCCGTGACAGGACCCACCGGCTCGGCGGGTCGGGTCAGTCGACCTCGGTCCCTTCGATCAAGAACGCAACCCGAACGTGAGCGCGGTACTCGTCCAGGTTCTCACCCCGAATCCCAGTGGAAACGATGTCGACCGCCCGGATGTTGCGCAGCGTGCCCTGGGCCTGGGCGAGGGCCTGCTTCGCCGCGTCGTCGGTGGACGTCTTCGAGCTTCCGACCAGCTCGATGATCTTCACGACAGCCATCTCACTCCTCCTTCTCGATCCTCGACAGTGCCCTTCGCGCCGATCCCTTCGATCAGCGCCGCCCGCTGCCACGGGCTCACAGCCTCCTCCTGGCCGCCGGGCGCCGGCGCCGTCTCGGCGACGAATCGCTCGACCGCCGCCGTGATCGCGGCGGCCTCGTCTCCGCTCGGGCTTCGGGCCATGCCTGAAGCCTAGTCGAGACCCCAATTGGCACACTTTCGCGCGTAGTTTGTTACATTACCTTAAGGTGAGTGATGTAACTTGGCCCGCATGAAGCGACTGCAGATATCGATCGAGCCCGAGCTGGACGCGGCGGTGGAAAGACGCGCCGAGGAAGAGGGGCTCTCGAAGGCAGAGGTGATCAGGCGTTGCGTGCGGCAGGAGATACGGCCATTGCCACCCATAGAGGACGATCCGTTGTTCAAGATGTTCGGCACCGTCGAGGGGGATCCGGACAGCAGCATGACCGTCAACGAGGTGGTCTACGGCCTGTCGCGCGACTACCCGTGATCTTCATCGACTCTTCGTTCTTGATCGCCGCCTTCATCAAGCGCGACAAGAACCACGCGGCCGCCCACGCCCTCTACCAGCAGGTTGCCGGGCGTCGAATCGTCACCACCAATCATGTCCGCGGCGAGACCTGGACGTGGATGAGATCCAGGTCGCGGCACGATATTGCCGTTGCCTTCCTCGACAACATCGAAAGCAGCGGCAGTCATACCGAGGTCGTCCGAGTTTCCGAGGCCCTGGAAGACGAGGCCCTCCGCTGGCTGCGCCAGCACGACGAGCGCGAGTACTCCTTCGTCGACGCGACCAGCTTCGCCTACATGCGCGCCAGGGGAATCGAGGAGGCGCTCGCCTTCGACGGCGACTTCGCGGCCGCCGGGTTCACCGAACTCCGCCCGTAGCCAGCCGGCTGCCGTTCAGTTGTCGCGCGCCTCGGCCACTCGCCGGGCCGCCTCTGCGCCCAGATATGGCGTGAGCGCGAACTCGACCAGCTCGCCCAACAGGCCCTCGAGCTCCTCGGGCCGCCCGACCACGATGCGCTGGTAGACGACCCAGAAGACGCCGCCGACGATCGTCTCCTCCAGCGTCGGCGGCAGGCTCTCGCCCGACTCCCGGCTGCGCCGGCCGAGCCGGAAGAAGGGAGCCACCGCGCGCACCGTTCGCTCGTAACGCTGGGCCGCGGCAGGCCCGGCGGCGAGCGATTCGACGACGAAGACGCGAGCGAGGGCCGATTCGCTCGCCACGTAGGCGAGGAAGGCGCCGATCCCGGCGCGAACCTGCTCGGCCCACTCGGGCGGGGCGACCCTGACGGCGGCGGCGACGTGTCGCATCGCTTCCTCCCCGGCGAGGTCGGAGGCGGCGAGGAAGCACTCTTCCTTGTTGGCGAAGTTGCCGTAGAAGGTGTTCCTGGCGACGCCGGCCCGCTTGACGATGTCGCCCACGGTCACGTCCCGGTAACCGCGCTCGGCGATCTCCTCGGCAAGACCGAGGACGATCCGCGCGCGCTGGTGCTGGGCCACGAACTCGCTCGAGAGGTGCGGCCTGGCCGGCGGCGTGCCGACCGTGCCGCCGCCCCGCGGAAGGCGACGACCCGGCTTCTGCGGAAGGACCTCGGGCGTGAGCGCAGCCTGTGGAGATTCCATTGCCAAACATACAAACACGTTCTTACGCAAAGGTCAATGCCCGTTATCCCGTTTTCCAGGGCCAACACTCGACATTCGCGACATTGTGGCTGTCACAAGGGGAAATTTGTGCCAACTTGGCTTGTCTTTACAGAGAATCACGCGTACTATTCTGCCCACAAGGCGATGAGAACTGCTGAGGTGCAGATATGGCCGGCCATGGCCCCGCGACGATGCTGAGGACCCCGTGGGGGGATGCCGGAACGCTGCGTGAGCGCAAGCTTCAACCGGGGCGCAGGCTCCCGGCCGAGGAGGTCGCGCGCAACCAGTGCGAACGCCTCTATGCGGCGATGGTCGCGGTGGTCGCCGAGAAGGGTTACGAGGCGACGCGCGTCGCCGACCTTCTCGAGCTCTCCGGGGTCTCGCGCAGCGCCTTCTACGACCACTTCAAGGACAAGGAAGAGTGCCTCCTGGCGGCCCTCGAGGCGTTCGTCGGCCCCGCGATCGATTCCATCGTCGGCGAGGGCGAGGACCATCCCCCCACCGAGGAGCGCGCTCGCGAGGCCTTCGAGGCCTTCGTCGGGCTGATCGTCGACCAGGCGGCGGCGGCGCGCATGTGCTTCGTCGAGATCTACGCGGCCGGACCGCGGGCGGTGGAGGAGATCGACCGCACGACCGATGCCTTCCAGGGCTTCGTCGCGGCCACGCTCGAGCAGGTTCGCGGGGACGAGAAGATGCCGCCCGAGCTGGTGCGGGCCCTGATCGGCGGCGTGCGCAAGGTGATCCACACGCGGCTCTATCGCGGCGAGGAGGACGCGCTGGTCGGCCTGGTCCCGCAGATGTGGGACTGGGCGCTCGCGTACCCGCCTCCGCCGACGCAGCTCCGCCGCCCTCGCAACAAGCCGCCGGCCAACGCCGGGAAGGCGCAGGGCTATGACCCGGCAGAGCGGATCCTGCGCGCCCTGGCCGCCGTGATAGCCGAGAAGGGATACCCGGCGATGACGATCGGCGACGTGGCCGCCAGGGCATCGATCTCCCTCTCGACCTTCTACGCGAACTTCACCGACAAGGAGGAGGCGATGCTGGCCGCCGTCGACAGCGGCTCGGCGCAGATGCTGGCGACGACGCTGCCGGCTTTCCGCCGCGCATCGGACTGGCCCCACCAGGTTCGCGGCGCCTTTGCCGGGATGTTCGCCTTCTGCGCGGCCGAGCCGGCGTACACGAGGCTGGGGGCGGTCGACGTCTACGCCGCCGGCAGGCGGGCGCTGGAACAGCGCGATCAGGTGATGGAGGGCATGGAGGCGCTGCTCGTGCCCGGCTACCAGCTCAACCCCGACGTCAGCCCGATCGCCGCCGAGGCGATCGGCGGCGCGATCTACTCGATGATCTACGACCAGGTGAAGCGCTCGGGGCCGGAGAGCATGCAGGAGATCGTCCCGCTCGCCACGTACGTAACTCTCGCTCCTTTTGTCGGGGCAGACGAAGCGTGTGCGGTGGCGAACGGCGAAGTTCGCGCGCGTTAGCGGTTGGGGCCGGCGGGCTTCGAAAGCTCCCTGTCCGAAACGGCGTCTCCGCCGGAAGCTCTCTTTAAAGCTTGGGAGACCTGACACCGGCTTCGCAAGCTCAGGCTAATTGGGAGCTGTTGGAGGGGGAGCCTGGCCGTCCTCCAGTCGAATGTCGCGAAGCGGCCTATGCAATCCGGTGCTTGCGCGGCGTAGCCGCGCTCCTGGTTGCACCGCGCGCATAGCGCGCGGTGCTCAATTCGACTGGAGGACGGCCAGGCTCCCCCCACCACCACGGCCCCCCGAATCAGGGCTCGTCGGCGACGCCCAAGCCATCGACCGGCTGGCCGTGCTTCGTGATGTCGCAGAGGGTCGTGCCCGGGTCGAAGGGGTCGGTGAGGGCGCGGCCGGTGGGGGTGCCGCGAGCGGGCCTTCCCTTGCTGGCGGGCGTGCCGCGGCCACACTGGATCGAGAAGTCCCGGGTTCCGTCGCGGGCGTCGATCACGTCGTCGCCACCGCCGCCGTAGAAGCGGTCGGCACCGGGCTGTCCGAGCATGTTGTTCGCGCGCCCGTCGCCGACCAGGACGTCCCAGTCGAAGGAGCCCTCCATGTCCTCGTTGGTCGGCGAGAGGTGGACCCGGTCGCACCCCGGAACTACGTCGATCCAGGCGGCGTGGGCGGGGAAGGAGACGTGGAGGACGCCGGGGTGCGCCGGCGTCTCGGCGAAGGAGGCGTCGTCGCGGCCCGGGCCGCCGACAAGCGCCCCGCCGGCGCAGCCGCCGCCGGCAGCCAGCAGGTCGCCGTCGGGGCCCCCGTAGAGGAAGGTGGGCCCGGGCATGCTGCCGATCAGGCCGTCCGCCCCCGCCCCCCCATACAGGCGATCGGCGCCATTGCCCCCCTCGATCAGGTCGTCCTCGTCGCCGCCGTGGATCGTGTCGTTGCCGAGACCGCCGGCGATGCGAACGTTCTGGGCGCCGGCCAGCGAGCCCTCGGCCGTGAGGCCGTCGTTGCCAGGGCCGAGGTCGGCCATCAGCCAGCGCGCCGGCCCTTCGGCGGGACAGCTCGCCTGCGTGGCGCCGATGAGCTCACACCCCGGCCCCGCGGCGATGCTCGCCGAGGCGACGACCCCGAACGTGGAGGACGCTTCGTCGAAGGCGACGACGAGGCGGTCCCTGCCGCCGCCGCCGAGAAGCTGCAGACCGCTCCCGCCACCGGGTGCGGGGTCGAGCTCGACGTATGCGGAGGCCCCGATCCTCTTCTCGCGCCCGCAGGAGGAGGCGCGCCCCTTGGCCCCGGCGCACCTGTCGGTCCCCTGGTCCCCGGCCAGCTCGTCGTGGCCGCCACCGCCGCGAATGACGTCGTCGCCGGCGCCGCCGTCGATGACGTTGGCACGGTGGTTGCCGGCGAGGACGTCGCCGAAGGCGGAGCCTTCGAGGTCCTCGAAGCGGAATAGGCGGTCGTGGCCGTCGCCGCGAGCCCTGTGCTTCGCGAGCGAGACCTTGACCCCGCCGCCACCCCGAACGGCGGCGACGTCGGTGGCAAACGAGGCGATGTCGTGCTTTCCCGGGCCTCCGTCCATGCGGTCGTAGCCGTAGTCGCCGTGGACGAAGTCGAAGTCGCCGGGCCCGCCGCTGACGGTATCGATGCCGAGGCTGCCGGCGACCTCGTCGTAGTCGCCGGTGCCGCCGATCAGCTTGTCGTCGCCGAGGTCGCCGATCGCCCGGTCGGCGTCGCCCGCGCCCCCGTCGGCGACGTCGTTGCCGCGCCCGCCGTGGATCAGGTCCGCCCCGGTGCCGCCGCAAAGCAGGTCGTTGCCAAGGCTGCCGGCGATCTCGTCGTCGCCGTCGCCGCCCCAGATCACGTCCCGCTCGGGCGTGCCGCGCAGCAGGTCGTCCCCGTCGGTTCCGACGATGTCCGGCTGCCGCCCATGGCAGCGCGGGTCTTCCTCTTCCCAGGCCGGCGCCGCGCCGATGAACAGGGCCGCAACCAGAGCCGCTCCGACTATCGCCTTCATCGCGCGGCGATGGTAGTCGCCGACGCGGAAGGCGCTCTATTCAAGGTTCACCATGACGTGCTTAATCTCTGTGTAATCCTCGAGCGCATAGACCGAAAGGTCCTTGCCGTAGCCGGACTGCTTGAAGCCGCCGTGCGGCATCTCGGAGACGAGCGGGATGTGGTCGTTGACCCAGACGCAGCCGAACTCGAGCGCGTTGGCGACCCGCATCGCCCGGCCCACGTCGCGGGTCCAGACCGAGGAGGCGAGGCCGTAGCGGGTCCCGTTGGCCCACTCGATCGCCTTCTCCTCGTCGGTGAACGGCTGCACCGTGATCACCGGGCCGAAGATCTCGTCCTGCACCATCTCGTCGCCCTGCTCGAGGCCGGCGACGACCGCCGGCTCGAGGAAGAAGCCGGGCAGGTCGGGCTGTGCTCCGCCGGTGACGACCTCGGCGTGGCCGGGCCTGCGCTCGAGGAAGCCCTCAACCCGCTCGCGCTGGCGGGCGGAGTTGAGCGGGCCCAGCGTCGTGTCGGCGGACATCGTGTCGCCCAGCATCAGGCCCCTGGCTTCCCCGGCGAGCCCGTTTACGACGTCGTCGTAAACGCCCTTGGCGGCGAGCACCCGGCAGGCCGCCGTGCAGTCCTGGCCGGCGTTGTAGTAGCCGGTGCCGGCGATCGTCTCCATCGCCGCCTCCATGTCGGCGTCGTCGAAGATCACCACCGGCGCCTTGCCGCCGAGCTCGAGGTGGACCCGCTTCAGCGAGTCGGCCGCCGCCTTTGCGATCCACTTGCCGGTCGGGGGCGAGCCGGTCAGGCAGACCATCGCCACGTCGGGGTGGGTGACCAGCTCGGCCCCGGTCGGCTCGCCGTGGCCGCCGATCGCGTTGAAGACCCCCGCCGGCAGGATCTCGCCGCACCACTCGGCGAAGAGCAGCGTGCTCAGCGGCGTCGTCTCGGCCGGCTTCAGCACCACCGTGTTGCCGCTCGCAAGAGCCGGGCCGATCTTCCAGATCGCCATCATCAGCGGGTAGTTCCAGGGCGTGATCTGGCCGATAACGCCGATCGGCTCCCGGCGGATGAAGGAGGTGTGGCCCTCCATGTACTCGCCCGCGGCGCGACCCTCCATCGTGCGGGCGGCGCCGGCGAAGAAGCGCAGCTGATCGGCCATCACCGGGATTTCGTCCTCGACCACCGCGCTGCGCGGCTTGCCCGCGTCGGCCGCCTCGAGGTCGGCGATCTCCTCGCCGCGCTCCTCGATCAGGTCGGCCATCCGCAGCAGCGCCCGCGCCCGTTCGCCCGGGGGCGTCGCCGCCCAAGCGGGGAAGGCGTCCTTCGCCGCGGCCACGGCCGCATCGACGTCGGGCTTGGTCGAGAGCGGCGCCGAGGCGATCGCGTCACCCGTGGCGGGATTGACCACATCCTCCATGCCCCCCGCGACCGGGTTGACCGCCTCCCCCCCGATGAAGTTCCGCAGCCTCGTCTTCTCCGCCGTAGCCATCACTCACTCGCCTCCGCATGTTGGTGCCGACGGGCCTCAGATACGTCTATATGTCTCATTTCAGGCCCGTCGGCGGGGGTTTTCAGGTTGAGGGCGTCCTCGACGGGGACGCAGGGCGTGCCAACGGCCTCGGCGACCGCGGGGTGGGTGACCGCCCCGGCGGCGACGTTGACGCCGGGGCGCAGGCCGGGGTCGCGCCGGATCGCGCCGGCGACGCCCTCGTCGGCGAGGGCGATCGCGTAGGGCAGGGTCGCGTTGGTGAGGGCGTGGGTCGAGGTGATCGGTACCGCGCCGGGCATGTTGGCGACGCAGTAGTGGGTGATCCCGTCGACCTCGAAGGTCGGGTCCTGGTGGGTCGTGGGACGGGAGGTCTCGAAGCAGCCTCCCTGGTCGATCGCGACGTCGACCAGCACCGCGCCGGGCTTCATCAGCGCCAGCTGCTCGCGCCGCACGACGTAGGGAGCGCGGGCTCCGTGAACCAGCACGGCGCCGATCACCAGGTCGGCGCGCGGCAGCATCTCCTCGACCGCGAGCGTGGTCGAGTAGACGGTCGAGCAGCGACCCGCGAACGCGGTCTCCAGCTCGCGCAGGCGGTCGATCGACTTGTCGAAGACGAAGACGTCGGCCTCCATCCCGATCGCGATGAAGGCGGCGTTGGCGCCGACGACGCCGCCGCCGATCACCATCACGTTGGCGGCGGCCACGCCCGGCACGCCGCCGAGCAGGATACCCCGTCCCCCCATCGGCCTCTCCAGCATGTAGGCGCCCGCCTGGGTGGCGATCTTGCCGGCGATCTCGCTCATCGGGGCCAGCAGCGGCAGGCGCCCGCGCGCGTCCTCGACCGTCTCGTAGGCGACGCAGGTGGCGCCCGAGCCGCAGAGCCCGCGGGTCAGCTCGGGGTCGGGAGCGAGGTGCAGGTAGGTGAAGAGGAGCTGGCCGGGGCGCAGCATCTCGATCTCGGCCGGCTGCGGCTCCTTCACCTTCAGCACCATCTCGGCCTCGGCGAAGACGGATGCGGCATCGGGGGCGATGCGGGCGCCCTGGGACTCGAATTCGGCGTCCGAGATCGCACTGCCCGTGCCGGCGCCGGCCTCGACCAGCACCTCGTGCCCGTGCACGGCCATCTCCCTCACCCCGGCCGGCGTGATCGCGACCCGGTACTCGGCCGGCTTGATCTCGCGGGGCACACCGATCTTCATGACACCAGCTCCCTCGCCCGCAACGCAAGCCAGAACTCGATCCGGTCGTGGGCGCGCGAGAGGTCGCGCCCGGTCAGCTCCTCGACTTTGCGCATCCGGTAGCGCAGCGTGTGGCGGTGGCAGTAGACCTCGCGAGCCGCCTTCTCCCACTGGCCGTTCTGCTCGATGAATGCCTCCAGCGAGCGCAGCAGCTCGCCGCCGTAGTCCTCGTCGCCCTCTTCGATCGGGCCGAGCACGCTGTCGCAGTACAGCTTCAGCGCGTCGTCGTCCTGGATCGAGAGCAGCAGGGTGAAGGCACCGAGGTCGCGCCAGGACGCCACCTCCGGGGCGTTGCCGTTGCCGATCGCGGTCGCCTCGAGGGCGCAGCGGGCCTCGTGGAAGGAGTGGCGCAGGTTCTCCGGCGGCGCCGGGCGGCTGGCGGCGGCGCGGACGGCTCCCTGTTCCTTGACCAGGGCGCGACGAGCCTCGGCGGCAAGGTCGACCGGGTCGCGGTCGGCGGCGTTGACGACCGCGCAGAGCAGCTCGCGGCGGCCGCTGGCGTGCGGCGCGACCACGGCGGGGCAGGCGTCGGCGGCAAGCGCCCGCTCGAGCACCGGCTCGGCAGCGGCCGGGTCGTCGAGGGCGAAGACCAGCACCGCGGCTTCGTCGCCGATCCCGAAGGGCTCGAGGCGCCGGCGCAGCTCGGTCGGGTCGAGCCGCCCGCCCAGCGCCCCGGCAAGGACGTCGCCGGCGAGCCGCCGCTCGGTCTCGCTCGCGACCCGCCGCCGCATCAGCTCGAGAGCGACGACGGCAACCGCCTGCTGCAGGATCAGCCGCTCGAAGTCCCCGAGCCCGCCCGAATCGCGGACGATCACGACCCACGCCTGCGGGGGGCCGCCGCCCGGCGAGATCACCGGGTGGGCGAGGGCGCGCCCGGCGACCGCCGGGTGGGAGGGGACGAAGGGGTGGCCGTCGGCGGTGTGCGCCAGCGCTTCCTCGCGGATCGCGTTCACGGTCTCGGCCGAGAGCTGGCGGCGGAAGGCCCGGCCGGCGAGGCGCTCGCCGCGAGCGCCGAGGATCGCCACCGTGCCGCCGACCGCGGAGGAGATGGTGGCGACGATCTCCTCCAGCCCGCGCTCTTCGAGGACCAGCCGCTCGAGCCGGCGCTGCACCGCGATGCCGCGCTGAAGCACCTCGTACTGCTCGTTGACGAGGCGGGCAAAGGCCTTCTCGGTGATCGCGATGAACGGGGTCGAGTAGGGAACCTCGAAGAGCGGGAAGTCGCGTTTGCGCGCCTCCTCGACCAGGGCCTTCGGCAGCTTGTCGTGGCTGAAGCCGGTGCCGAAGCCGAGCCCGGCCAGGTTGCTGTCGGCGAGCAGCCGGATGAAGGCGCGCTGCTTGGCCGCGCTGCCGAGCGGGATCCCCGTCGTCAGCATCAGCTCGCCACCCGAGAGCCACGGCGTCGGGTCCTCGAGCTCGGAGATGTGGACCCAGCGCACCGGCGCTTCGGCAGCGTCGGAGCCGGCCACGAACTCGAGGTCGAGTTCGTCGAGCAGGCTCTGGACGGTAAGCATGCGCGCGCCTACTCCCGGACCCGCTCCCAGGCCTCGCCCAACACGGCGTGCAGGACGTCGTGGATCTCCTCGAACTGCTCGCTGTCGGCGATCAGCGGCGGCGCCAGCTGCACCACCGGGTCGCCGCGGTCGTCGGCGCGGCAGATCAGCCCGCGCCTGTAGAGCTCGGCGGAGAGGAAGCCGCGCAGCAGGTCCTCGGCCTCCTCGTCGCTGAAGCTCTCCTTGGTGTCGCGGTCCTTGACCAGCTCGATCGCGTGGAAGTAGCCGGCCCCGCGCACGTCGCCGACGATCGGGATGTCGTGCAGCGTCTCCAGCATCTGGCGGAACTCGTCCTCCTTGGCCAGCACGTGGCCGCAGAGGTCCTCGCGCTCGAAGACGTCGAGGTTGGCCATCGCCACCGCCGAGGCGAGCGGGTGCCCGGCGAAGGTGAAGCCGTGGGCAAAGGTGGCATCCCCTTCGAGGAACGGCGCGGCGACGGCATCGGAGGCGATCACCGCCCCCATCGGCGCGTAGGCCGAGGTCAGCGCCTTCGCCACGGTGACGATGTCGGGGACGTAGCCGAAGCGTTCGCAGCCGAAGTAGTGACCGAGGCGGCCCCAGGCGCAGATCACCTCGTCGGAGATCATCAGCACGTCGTAGCGGTCGCAGATCTCGCGCACCCGCTCGAAGTAGCCGTCGGGTGGGACGAAGCAGCCGCCGGCGTTCTGGACCGGCTCGAGGATCACCGCGGCGACCGTCTCCGGCCCCTCGAACTGGATCCGCTCCTCGATCGCGGTCGCGGCCCAGAGCGGGTGGCGGTCCTCCGGCCAGCGGTAGAGATTGGTGTTGGGGACGTGGCACCCGCCGGGGGTGAGCGGCTCGAACTGCGAGCGCAGCTCGGTGATGCCGGTGACCGAGAGGGCGCCGAGCGAGGTGCCGTGGTAGGCGATCTCGCGCGCGATCACCTTGTGCTTCTGGCCTTTGCCGAGCTCGCGGTGGTAGTTGCGGGCCAGCTTCAGCGCCGACTCGACCGACTCCGAGCCGCCCGAGGTGAAGAAGACGCGGTTGAGGTCACCCGGGGCGAGCGAGGCGAGCCGGGCGGCGAGCTCGATCGCGCGCGGGTGCGCGTAGCTCCACAGCGTGTAGAAGTCGAGCTCTTCGACCTGGCGGGCGGCCGCCTCGCCCAGCTCCGTGCGACCGTGGCCGGCGTTGACGCAGAAGAGTCCCGAGAGGCCGTCGAGATAGCGCTTTCCGTGGTCGTCGTAGACGTAGCAGCCCTCGCCCCGGGTGATGATCGGGATCTCGTGATCGGCACCGTAGGAGCCCATCCGCGAAAAGTGCATCCAGAGATGGCGCTGCGCCATCTCCTGCAACTGACCGCCACCCACCGTCGAATCTGACTCCGGTCTCGACGCTACGGCCATCTCAAGTCTCCTCTCATGCTTCGCCGATCTGGACAACGCTAGAGCTGGTATAGCGCACTTGCAATATCCGCCAGGGCAAGTCACTCGCCATGACTTGTACTAACTGTACAAGTCGGGACGGTGCTTTTGGGACATTTGCCACTTGTGCGAATCGTCCCATCCGCCTACCTTCGAGCTAACGCTTCGGACAGTCGCCCTGCACACCGACGAAAGGACACGGAATGGAGAGCGCAGCGGTTCCCGCCTCGGGCTCGGCCGACGCCAAGTCCCCTCCAGTCCCCAGCAGCGGCGACAAGGGCCTGAAGAAGAACGCGATCGGCTTTGCCTCCAGCGTCGTGATCGGCGTCGCCTCGACCGCGCCCGGCTACAGCCTCGCGGCGACCCTGGGCTTCGTCGCGGCGGCGGTCGCGCTGCAGTCGCCGGCGATCCTGGTGATCAGCTTCGTGCCGATGTTCCTGGTCGCCACCGGCTACTACTACATGAACAAGGCCGACCCCGATTGCGGCACCAGCTTCTCCTGGGTGACGAAGGCGATGGGCCCGCAGCTGGGCTGGATCGCCGGCTGGACGATCGTCGTCGCCGACGTGATCGTGATGGCCAATTTGGCCCAGATCGCCGGCCTCTACACCTTCCTGCTGGTGGGCTGGGACTCGGCGGCGGCCTCGACCGCGGCGGTCACCGCCGTCGGCGTCGCCTGGATCGCGCTGATGACGGCGATCGTGCTGATCGGGATCGAGCTCTCTGCGCGTACGCAGATCGGCCTGCTGGCGGCGGAGATCGTCACCCTCGCCGCCTTCGCCGCGGTCGCCCTGGTCAAGGTCTACAGCGGCGACGCGCTCGCCGGCTCGATCGACCCCAGCCTCTCCTGGCTCAACCCGTTCGGCCTCAGCCCAAGCGAGATCTCGGCCGGGATGCTGCTCGCCGTCTTCATCTACTGGGGCTGGGACACGACCGCGACCGTCAACGAGGAGACCGAGAACCCCGACGAGGCGCCGGGCAGGGCGACGGTGGTCAGCACCCTGATCCTGCTCGGGATCTACGTGATCGTCGCGGTCGCCGCCCAGGCCTACGCCGGGGTCGACCAGCTGATCGCCAACCAGGAAGACGTGCTCAGCGCGCTCGGCACCGAGGTCTTCGGCTCGCCGCTCGACAAGATCCTGATCATCGCCGTGCTCACCTCCGCCGCCGCCTCGACCCAGACGACGATCCTGCCCACTGCGCGCACGACGCTCTCGATGGCGCGCTCGAAGGCGATGCCGGCGAGCCTCGGCAAGGTCCACCCGCGCTTCCTCACGCCCCACGTCTCGACGATCGCGATGGGCGTCGCCTCGATCGTCTGGTACGTCGGGTTGACCCTGGTCAGCGAAAACATCCTCTTCGACTCGCTGGCGGCGCTGGGACTGATGATCGCCTTCTACATCGGCCTCACCGGCTTCGCCTGTGCGATCTACTACCGCCGCGAGCTGCTGCGCAGCGTCAAGAACCTCTTCTTCGTCGGCGTCGGCCCGTTCGTCGGGGGAGCAATCCTCTTCTACCTGCTGGTCAAGAACGCGATCGAACTCTCCGACCCCGCCAACTCGGAATCGGGCGACTCCTGGCTCGGCCTCGGCCCACCGCTGGTGATCGCGGCCTTCTTCGCGGTGCTCGGAGTGGTGCTGATGTTCGTCCAGTGGCGCAAGCTGCCGGCCTTCTTCCGCCGCAGGCCCGAGGTTGCGCCGGCCGGGTTCCTTGAGGGCGAAGCGGAGCTGCCGCCGGAACCGATCGCCCGCGGCACGGAGGGGGACGGCTGAGATGCGAGAGATCGTGATCGGATACGACGGGTCGGCCTGCGGCAGGGCGGCTCTGGAGGAGGCGCTGGAGCTGGCCAAGGGGCTCGGCGACCGGGTGGTGATCGTCTTCGGCTACGCGCCGCCGGGGATCTGGGGCGGCGAGATCGCCGAACACGAGGAGGCGATCGAGGAGTTCGGCGCCAAGGTGACCGAGGAGGCTCGCAAGGTGGCGCAGGCCGGCGGGGTCGAGGTCGATGTGGCGATGGTCGCGAGCAAGCCCCACGAGGCGCTGGTCGAGGTGGCCGAAACGCGCAAGGCGCGGATGATCGTCGTCGGCAGCTACGGTGACCCGCCGCTGAAGGGCATGATCCTCGGCTCGACGCCCAACAAGCTCCTCTACACGTCCGACTGCCCGGTGCTGGTCGTGCCGGCCGAGGCGTAGCGCTACCGTTTGAAATGGACTCCAATCCGGCAGCCACGGGTAGGAGGGAGCGTATGGAGGTTGGTGTGCCAAGCGTCGAGCTTCGAAGCGTGACAAAGCGCTTCGGCGATCTGCTAGCCGTCAACGACCTCAGCCTCGACCTCGCCTCCGGGGAGTTCTTCACCCTGCTCGGCCCGAGCGGCTGCGGCAAGACGACGACGCTGCGGATGATCGCCGGCTTCGAGCAGCCCGGTGCCGGGGAGATCCGGATCGAGGGGGCCGACGTCGCCGGGCTGCCTCCCCACAAGCGCCCGACCAACACGGTCTTCCAGAGCTACGCCCTCTTCCCCCACCTCAGCGTCGAGGACAACGTCGCCTTCGGGTTGCGGCGCAAGCGGGTGCCGAGGGAGGAGATTCGCCGGCGGGTGGGGGCGGAGCTGGAGCGGGTCGGCCTCGCGGCCGAGGCGAGGCGCCGCCCGGCGCAGCTCTCGGGCGGCATGCAGCAGCGGGTGGCGCTGGCGCGGGCGCTGGTCAACCTGCCCAAGGTGCTGCTGCTCGACGAGCCGCTCGGCGCCCTCGACCTGAAGCTGCGCAAGGGCCTGCAGGTGGAGCTGAAGCGGATCCAGCGCGAGGTCGGGATCACCTTCGTCTACGTCACCCACGACCAGGAGGAGGCGCTGACGATGAGCGACCGGATCGCGGTGATGAACCGCGGCCGGGTCGAGCAGGTCGGCGGCCCCGAGGAGGTCTACGAGCGCCCGGCCACCACCTTCGTCGCCGGCTTCATCGGCGTCTCCAACCTGATGCCCGCGACCGCGGAGAGCGGCGGCGAGGTCCGGCTCGACCAGGGCCCGGTGCTGGCGGCTGCCACCGGCGGGCTCTCCCCCGGCGAGCGCTGCCACGCGGTGGTGCGGCCCGAGAAGCTGCGGATCGACGCGCTCGCGGGGGAGGGGGCGGCGGGTTCGAACGGGTTGCCGCGAGTCGAGGGCGTGGTCGAAAGCTCGGTCTACCTGGGGACCGCGACGCAGCTCGTCGTCAACCTCGGCGAAGCCGTGCGGATGACCGTGCTCGTCCCCAACGCCAGCGAGGCCGAGCGGCGCGAGCTGCCGGGCGCCGGGGTGCGGGTGGAGCTTTCGTGGGAGCCGGAGCACATGCACGTCATGCGCGAGTCGCCGGGGGCGGAACCGAACGTGAACAAAGCCGAGCGTGGCGAGCGGCATGCGCGAGCCTCGACATGACCAGAAAAGAGGACATGAGATGCGAGGTCTAGGAAAGCGAGACAACACATTTGCGCTTGCCGTCGCAACCGCGGTTGCAGCTGCGGCGCTTGGACTGGCGGCCTGCGGCGGCGACACCGTCGGCGGCGGCAGCAGCGGCGAAGTGAGCACCGCCGAAGGCGGGCCGGTGGAAGGCAAGCTGACGATCTCCAACTGGCCCGGCTACATGGAACCGGGGCCGGACAACACGGTCGCGGAATTCGAAGACGAGACCGGGGTCCAGGTCGACTACATCGAAGACGTCATCGAAAACGAAGGTTTCTTCGGCAAGATGCAGCCCCTGCTCGAACAGGGCGAATCGGGCGGGCGCAGCATCTTCGTCGTCACCGACTGGATGGCGAAGCAGATGTACGACCTCGGCTACCTGCAGGAGATCGACCACGCCGATCTGCCGACCGTGTTCGAAAACATCCGGCCGCAGCTGGAGAGCCCCGCCTTCGACCCGGAGCGAAAGTTCTCGGTGCCGTGGGTGAGCGGCATGGGCGGGCTCTGGGTAGACACCGCCAAGGCGCCCGAGATCCACTCGGTCAACGACATCTTCGACCCGAAGTACAAGGGCAAGGTGACGATGCTGGGCGAACTCCGCGAAACCGTGCCGCTGGTGATGCTGGCCGAAGGCATCGACCCGGTCGAGGCGACCAACGAAGACTGGCTGAACGCGATCGACCGGATCGGCAAGGCGACGGAATCCGGCCAGATCCGCCGCTTCACCGGCAACGACTACAACGAGGACCTGAACGCCGGCAACATCGTCGCGGCGATCGGGTGGTCGGGCGACGCCTCGATCGTCAGCAACCCCGACGCCGAATGGCGGATGCCGACCGAGGGCTGCACGCTGTGGTCGGACAACATGGTGATCCCGGTCGGGGCGCCCAACGTCGGCGCTGCCTTCGGCTGGATGAACTTCGTCTACGAACCGCAGGTCAACGCCCCGCTGGCGGAATACATCACCTACATCCCGCCGGTGGAAGGCGTGCAGGACCTGGTCAAGCCGGAGCTGGCCAAGGACCCGCTGGTCTTCCCGACGCCGAAGTTCACCGAGAAGTGCACCGACCAGGACTCGCCGCCGGACCTCGAACCGGTCAACGAAGCCTGGCAGGAAGTGATCACGGGCTAGGGCCGGGGTAGACGATGAGCCTGCGGCAGCGCCTGGTCCCGTATGGATTGCTGGGACCGGGCCTGCTCTGGCTCGTCGTCTTCTTCGTCGTGCCGATGTACTTCATGGGCGAGCTGGCGCTGCGCTCGGGCTCGCTGAGCGCCGGGTACACCTTCGATTGGGCCTGGTCGAACTTCCCCGACTCGCTCTCCGGCCACACCGAGCAGATCGGCCGCTCCTTCCTCTACGCAGGCACCGCGACGCTGCTGGCGCTGCTGATCGCCTACCCGCTGGCCTACGCGATCGCCTTCCGCGCCGGGCGCTTCCGGCTGCTGGCGCTCTTCGCCGTGATCGCGCCCTTCTTCACCACCTACCTGATCCGCACGATCGCCTGGAAGACGATCCTCAGCGACTCCAGCCCGCTGGTCAACGTGCTGCAGACGCTGGCGCTGATCCCTCCCGACGGGCGGGTGCTGGCCACCTCGGGAGCGGTGATCGCCGGCCTCACCTACAACTTCCTCCCCTTCATGATCCTGCCGCTCTACGCCAACCTGGAGCGGCTCGACCTGCGCCTGGTCGAGGCGGCGAAGGACCTCTACTCCTCCTCGGGCCAGGCCTTCCTGCGGGTGACGCTGCCGCTGACGATGCCGGGGATCGTCGCCGGCGTGCTGCTCACCTTCATTCCCGCCTTCGGCGACTACATCAACGCCCAGCTGCTCGGCGGCACCCAGCAGGCGATGGTCGGCAACGTGATCCAGTCGCTCTACCTGAACCAACGCGACTACCCCGAGGCGGCGGCGCTCTCCTTCCTGATGATGGGGCTGATCCTCGCCGTCGTCACCCTCTACATCCGCTTCGCCGGCACCGGGGCGTTCATGGGCGAGGAGGAGGAGGCGACCTGATGGCGGCCCTGGGCCGCGCCTGGGCATGGCTGCGCCGCAACGCGCTGCCGATCTACGCCGGCCTCGCCGTCGCCTACATGCTGATCCCGATCGTCGTCATCGCCGTCTTCTCCTTCGGCGCCACGCCGCAGGGCAAACTCACCTTCGGCCTCGACGAAGGCTTCACCGCCGAGTACTGGCAGAGCGCCTTCTCGCTGCCGCAGCTGAACGAGGCGCTCTTCACCAGCCTGCGGCTGGCGGCGCTCTCGACCGCGATCTCGACCGCGATCGGGACGCTGATGGCGATCGCGCTGGTCCGCCACCGCTTCCGCGGGCGGCGCCTGACCAACCTGCTGATCGTGATCCCGATGGCGACGCCCGAGGTGGTGATCGGCGCGGCGCTGCTCTCGATGTTCATCTACTACTCGTTCGCGCTCGGCTTCTCCTCGCTGCTGATCGCGCACGTGATGTTCTCGATCAGCTTCGTCGTCGTCGTCGTGCGCTCGCGGCTGATCGGCTTCGACCGCAACCTCGAGGAGGCGGCCGCCGACCTCGGGGCGACGCCGCTGGCGACCTTCCGCACCGTCACCCTGCCGCTGCTGGCGCCGGGTATCGTCGCCGCCGCCCTGCTCGCCTTCGCCCTCTCGATCGACGACTTCGTCATCTCCAACTTCAACTCCGGCACGACCGTGACCTTCCCCCTCTACGTCTACGGGGTCAGCCTGCGCGGCATCCCGGTCCAGGTCAACGTCCTGGCGACGATGCTCTTCGCCCTGACCGCGATCGCCGTAGCCCTGGTCCTCTGGCAGCAGCGCCGCGCCGAGCGCCTGGCCGCGGTGCAGCCGGAGCCAACCCGAGCCCCCACCCCCACCCCCGCATGACCGCCGACGGGCCTCAAAGGAGACATATAGGCGTATCTGAGGCCCGTCGGCCTGGGGTTTCGACGCTGCGGAACTTCGTCGGCGGCTCGTGGGACGTGGCGGAGGGGGTCGAGACGCTCGCGGACATCGAGCCGGCGACAGGCGAGGTCGTGGCGCAGGTGCCGCTCAGCGGCGCGGCGGAGGTGGGCGCGGCGGTCGAGGCGGCGCGGGCGGCGCAGCCGGGCTGGCGCGCGGTGCCGCCGCAGCGGCGGGCGCGGGCGATGCTGGCGCTGCGCGAGGGGCTGCTGGCGCGCCGCGAGGAGCTGGTGGCGCTGGTCAGCGCCGACATGGGCAAGACGCTCCAGGACGCCGACGGCGAGGTCGGGCGCGGGATCGAGTCGGTCGAGTCGGCGGCGGCGATCCCACATCTGCTCAAGGGAGAGGTGCTGGAGGGCGTCGCGGCCGGCGTCAACGTCGAGCTGGTGCGCCAGCCCGTCGGCGTCGTCGCCGCGATCACGCCCTTCAACTTCCCGGCGATGATCCCGCTCTGGTTCCTGCCCTACGCGATCGCCTGCGGCAACTCGTTCCTGCTCAAGCCCTCCGAGCAGGACCCGCGCCCGGCGGAGCTGATCGTCAACGTCGTCGATTCGATCGAGGAGATCCCGCCCGGCGTAGTCAACCTGGTGCACGGCGGCCGCGCCGCGGTGACCGCGATCCTCGAGGACCCCGGCATCGACGCGATCTCCTTCGTCGGCCGCGCGGAGACGGCCCGGATCGTCGCCGAAGGCGCTGTCCGCACCGGCAAGCGCGTCCAGGCCCTGGGCGGGGCGAAGAACTCGCTGGTGGTGATGCCCGACGCCGACCTCGACCAGGCGATGCCGGCGATCATGGGCTCCGCCTTCGGCGCCGCCGGCCAGCGCTGCCTGGCCGGCTCTGTCTGCGTCGTGGTCGGTGGCGAGACACGGCGGGCCGAGGTACGCGAGGCGCTGGTCACGGCAGCTTCCAACCTCACGGTCGGCCCCGGCGAGGACCCGGCCACCGACGTCTGCCCGATGGTCTCCGCCGCGGCCCGAGACAAGATCGCCGACGCGATCGACCGGGCCACGAACAATGGCGCCGGCCTGCTGCTCGACGGCCGCGGCGACGCCGGCCCGGCGGGCACGCTGCTCGGCCCGACCATCGCCGTCGCGGGGCCGGAGTCCGAGCTGGCCCGAGACGAGCTCTTCGGCCCGCTGCTCACCGTCGTCAACGTGGACGACCTGGATGCCGCCCTCGACTTCCTCAACGGCTCCCGCTACGGCAACGCCGGCGCGATCTTCACCAGCTCCGGCGCCGCAGCCCGCCAGTACCGCTACGGAGCAGAGGCCGGCATGCTCGGCGTCAACGTCGGCGTTCCCGCCCCGGTCGCCTGGTTCCCCTTCTCCGGCTGGAAGGACTCCATGGAGGGAGACCTCCATGCCAATGGCACCGACGCGGTGCGCTTCTACACGCGAGAGAAGGTCATCACCAGTCGGTTCGGTTCAGCGTAGCCTGACCGTTCCTGCGAAGTATCGCCTGGCTGGCTCGCCACCGGACGTCCTGGTGAAGATTCCTTGACCGACGTCCGCACCCTGGACTTCCACCGCTCGCCCTTGCTCTATCGCTCCCGCAGGTGGACGACCACCCCGCCCTCTGCGGGTGCAACCACGGCACGGTCGAGGACAAGGAGTACGTAGGGGCGACTGACCGACATCCCGTCGATGATGCCGGCAGGGCGGTAAACAGTCGCACTGACGATCGCCCGGCGGTCGTGGAGCACGACCCTCGGGGCGCGGAGCCGGTAGCCCGTACTCGGCCGATCGTCGGCGAGTGTGGCGATCACACACGACTCGGCGAAGTCGACCGAGCCCAGGCGCGCGGGGGGGAGGTACAGCTTCCACTCAGCGAGCAGCTGCCTGGTCTCGCTGGGACCGCAAAGAAGACGACCGGTGGGCGCGGAGCCGGTGCCGGTGGCGGGGAGAGCGCCCCGCTGAAGCGTCCGGGAAGGGACGACATCGGCCTTCTGCCAGACACGCCCAGCGTTGCCGGTGTCGCCGCACGACACGATCAGAAAGACGAGAGGTGTTACGAACAGTAACACCTTTACTCGTAGCCAGTTGAGTTTGCTAATACAAAGTTGCATAAATGGGCATGAATATGATATTCAGCTCCGGCGATTCAGCACCGTGCCTATACAAACCTACTCACGACAGAGGAGTCGGAGCCCCGGATGACCAGTCGAATCAAAAGCCAGCACACCCGTGCGGCGATCTTTCTGTTCGCTATCTTCTTCCTAGCAGGAGCAACGGCGGTTAACTCCTCTGCCGCGAAGACGGAGCGCAAGGTCCCCGGGGGGGAGCAGCCGCAGACGATCTCCGCGGCGGTCGCGGCGCAGAAGCTCGGCACCGCCGTGGCCGAACCCGTGCTCAACGGTCACGCGGTGAGGGCGCTGGTCACGGTTCGCTACGCGGATACGCTGCCGCCATCCTCAGCGAAGCCTTCCGACGTCGCCGTCAACGTCGACAGTCGCACTTTCACGCGGCGCAAGGACGACGTGCTCGAGCAGGCCGGTGACGGCGCCAAGAGAGTTCAAGACTTCGAGATCCTGCCGGTTATGCTCGTGCGGCTCAGCAGCGCGGATGCGCTGCGCGAGCTCGCGGCCTCGCCGAGACGTGGTCTCGATCCAGCCGGACCGAATCAACCGCCCCGACCTGGCCCAAAGCCTGCCGCTGATCCGCCAGCCGCAGGCTTTCGCGGCCGGCGACCGCGGGGCCGGCACCGCGGTCGCCGTCCTCGACACCGGCGTCGACTTCACCCGCGCCGCTTTCGGTGCCTGCAGCGCGGCCGGCGAAGCCGGCTGCGCGGTCGCCTACGCCCAGGACTTCGCCGTGAACGACGGCTCGGTGGACGACGACGGGCACGGGACCAACGTCGCCGGCATTGCCCTCGGGGTCGCGCCGTCGACCAAGATCCTCGCGCTTGACGTCTTCGAATCCAGCGGCGGGGCATACGACAGCGACATCATCGAAGCCGTCGAATGGGCGATCGACCACCACGCCACCTACGGCATCCGGGCGCTCAACCTCAGCCTCGGGGCCGGCGACCGCCACACCGTCTCCTGCACCGCATCGTCCTACACGGCGCCCTTCTTGCTGGCGCGCAGCGCAGGCATCCTGCCAGTCGTCGCGGCGGGGAACTTCGCCTACGTCGACGGCGAATACCAGGACGGCGTGTCAGGCCCGGCCTGCGCTCCCGGCGCGATGCGGGTCGGGGCAACCTACGACTCCAACATCGGGTCGAGGTCCTGGGGCGGCAGCCCCTATAGCTGCACGGACTCTTCGACCGCGGCCGACAAGATCACCTGTTTCTCGCAGTCCGGGCGGCTCCTCTCGATGCTCGCGCCCGGCTCGGAAATCAACGCCGCCGGGATCACGGAGTCCGGCACCTCGCAGGCAACCCCACACGTCGCCGGCGCGGCCGCCGTTCTCGGCGCGGCGAAACCGCAGGCCTCGAGCGCGAAGATCGAGCAGGCGCTGGTTACCTCCGGGCCGACAATTGCCGATCCGCGCAGTGGCGTCACCCGGCACCGACTGGACCTCGTGGACGCGCTCGCCAATGTGAGAAAAGCGGACGCGGTGCTCGGCGACAAAGGATGCGAAGAAAACACGCTGTTCGCCAACGACGACGCCTCGACCGGGGCGATCCCGCTGCCCTTCATGGTGAATTTCTTCGGCGACCAGTACGCCGAAGCCTACGTGAACAACAACGGCAACATCACCTTCAACTCGCCGATGGGCACCTACACGCCGTTCTCGATCACCTCAAACGTGCCGCCGATCATCGCCCCCTTCTTCGCCGACGTGGACACCCGCCCGTCCGCTTCGCGGCTCGTCTCCTACGGGACCACGACCTACGGCGACCGCCCCGCCTTCTGCGTCAACTGGGTCAACGTTGGCTACTTCAACGTGAACGTCAACAAGACGAACAGCTTTCAGCTGCTGTTCGTCAACCGGTCGAACATCGGGGCGGGTGACTTCGACATCGTCATGAACTACGACCGGATCGCCTGGGAGACCGGCGACGCGTCCGGTGGCCAGGCAGGCTTCGGGGGCACCCCGGCCGCCGCGGGCTACTCGGCGGGCGATGGTGAAGTCAACCACTTCTTTTCCTTTCCCGGCTCGATCGTCTCGGGCGCGTTCCTCGATATCGATCCCGGTGGCCTCATCCACGGGTCGCGCGGCTCCCAGCAGCCCGGCCGGTACATCTTCCCGATCCGCAACGGGCTCGCCCCCGGCAACGCCGGGCTGAAAGGAACGGTGACCGGCCCCGGGGCCGTGCCGCTGAACCAGGCGCCGGTGCAGGCGTGCCTCGGAGGTGGCCAGTGCGTCACGACCAGGACCGGCGCCGACGGCCACTACGAGCTCTCCGCGCTGCCGCCCGGCGACTACCTGGTCACCGCCTTCCCGCCGAGTGGGTCCAGTCTGGTTCCCGCCGGCCCGGCCCCGGTGCACCTCGCCGACGGCGTGGTCGTGACCGCAGACCTGGAGCTCGGCGGCCCGACCGGTCCGCCACCAGGTACGACGATCACCAATCGAGGGACCACCGGAGACGGCGTGCCCGTGCTCAACTGGTCCGACACGCTTACCCTGCAGACGACGGCCTGCGCCGGCGGGGCCGTCACCTACGAGATGACCTTGGGCGGCAGCGTGATCCGCTCCGGAGGCATGACCGAGAACCCGCCGGGCAGCGGCCACTACACGGCCTCCGTGGCTGCGCTCTACCCGCTGCACGGCAGCGCCGTGACCACGATCAAAAGCCATTGCCCAAACCCCGGTGACGACGACCGGATCGATTTCAACGTCTACATCGACCCGTCCGGCACGGTCGTCGACACGCACGGCAACCCGGTGCCGGGGGCGACCGTGACGCTGCTGCGCTCCGACACCGCCGACGGCCCGTTCGAAGTCCTCCCCGACGGCGCTTCGGAGATGTCGCCGTCCAACCGCTCGAACCCGGACACGACCCAGGCCGACGGCAGCTTCGGCTGGGATGTGATCGCCGGGTACTACATCGTGCGTGCCTCCCGGCCGGGTTGCACCTCCGCAGCCAACCCCGTGCTCGACTACGCCGAGAGCGCGGTCCTGACGATCCCGCCACCGGTCACCAACCTGGTCCTGACTCTCGACTGCAACGACCGGCTGTCGGTCATGCTGGCAGGGAGCGGCACGGGCACCGTGTCGAGCGCCCCCGCCGGCATCGAGTGCGGCGCGCTCTGCTCGCACGACTTCCCCAACGGGGCCCAGGTGCAGCTGGCCGCCGCACCGGCGAACGGGTCCACGTTCGCCGGCTGGTCGGGCGGCGGCTGCTCCGGCACGGGGCCCTGCGCCCTGACGCTGGGCGGAGACGCCACCGTGACCGCGACATTCTCTACCGCACCACCCCATGTGACACCGGAGCCGAAACGCAAGCGGCGGCGGTGCCACAAGGGCTTCAAGAAGAAAAAAGTTCGCGGCAAGGTGAAATGCGTCAAGGTCCATAAGCACCGCAAACGCGGTCGACGGTGAGAAGCGCCTGGCCCGCCACACACGTTGCTGGCGACTCGGCACCAGCTCCCTCTTTCAGCAGCAGCTGAACTTCTATCGGCCGATGTGGAAGCCGATCAGCTGCGGGATCTTGGCCAGGGCGGCGCTGATCGGATCCGGCTGGCGACCCTTCAGCTCTGCCTCCTCCTTGCGCATGATTCCCATGCGGATCGCTTCGCCGCCGAGCCAGTGGAAAGGCTCGGGAGGGACTCGGGGTGGCGAAGGATCGACGAAGGCGAGGTTGGAGTGATCGTCGCGGCGGTCCAGGACCAGGGAGGCGAGGGTGCGGCCGACCATGTGGGAGGGGCCGACGCCGTTGCCGGTGTAGCCGGCGGCGCAGAAGGCGCGGCTGCCGCGCAGGGGTAGGACCAGGGGCAGGTGGGTGGGCGAGGCGTCGATCGGGCCGCCCCAGGCATGGGTGATGGCACGATCCTCCAGACCCGGGAAGTAATCCCAGAGGTGCGCGGCTGCTTCGGAGACCAACTGGGCATCCAGCTCCGAGCGGCCGTGGAGGCGGGCGCCCATCGCGATGCGGCCGCCGCCCCAGCCGAAGAGGATCCTGCCGTCGGGGGTGGTGCGGAAGTAGTCGATCAGGGCGCGGCTGTCGGTGATGCACTCGCCGCCGGTCCAGCCGACCTCCTCGAGCAGCTCCGGCACCGGCTCGGTGAGGACGATGTGGGAGGAGGCGACGGTGAGGCTGTTGCGCAGCGGCCCCCCCGGCGCCTTCGCCGCGGCGCCGACGGCGAGCACGGCGGAACGCGCCTTCACGACGCCGGCAGCCGTGTGCGCCTCGACCCCGTATGGCGAGCCGACAAGCCGCGTCACCGGCGAGCGCTCGAAGATCTCGACTCCCCGCGCCCGCAGCCGCTCGCGCAGCCCCAGCGCCAGCCGCGCCGGATGAACCGTCGCCGCATCGGGGTAGAAAGCGCCACCGCGAAAAGCGGGGGAGGCGCAGCGCTCGGCGACCTGCTCCGGCGAGAGCGGCTGGATCGCGTTCTCCACCCCCAGCTCCCGACAGGCGACCAGCGCCTCTGACCAAACACGATCGTGCGCCTCCGCAGTCGAGACCTGCAGATACCCGCCGGGCGTGTACCAGGCGTCAACCTCCTCATCCGCACAGAACTCCCCAATCCCGCTTGCAGCAGCCTGGGCCGCCCGAGCCACCGCCAGCGCCGCCTCGTCCCCCCACCGCCCCCTCATGTTCGGCAGCGAGAACCACATCACGTTGCAGAACCCCCCGTTCCGCCCGCTGGGCCCAAAGCCGCACTGCCCGGCCTCCAGCAACGTCACCCTTGCCTCGGGCTCCAGCCGCTTCAAGTGCCAGGCAGCCCACATCCCCGTGTACCCCCCGCCGACGACAACGACATCGGCACTCCGCTCCCCCCCAAGCTCCGGAACAAGCTCAATCGCGGGAGCCTCCTCAAGCCAGTACCCGTGGGGGTCGTGTTTCACGGGTCCGAGTCTGCCAGGGGCGCCCGGGTGGGGTCCCCAAAACACTCGAGCGCGGCTCCCGCCGCGCGTTTTGGGGACCCCACCCGGGCGCCCCACAGCTTCGCGCGTTACCGGAACATCATCCTTAACAGGTAAGATGCTCCCATGACCAAGATCTCGTGGAGAGTCGAGCAGCTCGCCGCCCAACGCGGCTGGGGCGCGAGGCAGCTCGCCGAAAAGGCAGAGCTCGACCAGAAGACCGTGCGGAACATCCTGGCCGGCCGCGCGACCCGGGTCGACCTCAACACGATCGCGCAGCTCTCGCGGGCGCTCGGCGTCGGACCCGGCTCTCTCTGGGACATCGGCCCCGAGCTGAGCGGAGCCTGGGAGAGGACGGCCGGCGCCGCGGGCGAGGCCAGGCCCGGCGAGCTGGAGGGGGTGCTCGCGGGCAATTGGCCCGAGCCGGTCGATCAAGCTCTCGAGCGCACGTTGCGATCGCCTTGAGCCGCTGCTACCTCGACACGAACTTCGTCTACGCGCACCTGCGATCGAAACGGGGCGGCTCCCTGGGGCCGGTCGAGGCCTGGCGCGCGACGGTGCTCGGCGAGATGGACAACGCCGGCGTGATCAGCGCCCTCGTCATCGACGAGCTCGCCTACCGCCTGGTCCTCGCCTGGCTCCGAGACGACGGCGACGACGACCCCCTCTCCTCCTATCGCGAGGACCCCGGCGCAGTCATGGGCGCCATGCGCCGTCGCTTGGGTGAGGCGTGGCGCGCCGTCGACTCCCTCGGCCTCGAGCTTCAGCCGACCGATGGCGCCGTGGTCGACCGGGCGAAATCCCTGATGTCCCGGCCCGGGCTCGCCCCCCGCGACGCGTTCCACGCGGCCCACGCGATCGAGGCGGAATGCACGCTCATCGCAAGCTCCGATTCGCATTTCGATCGTGTCCCCGGCCTCCGGCTCCTCGCGCCTGGCTGAGTCGGCTCTGGGCATACACTCACGACCGATGCCCACTTTCGACGCCCTAGCCGACCTCCCGCTGGAGATCGAGGGCTACGAGCTGCAGCCGCTGGAGCTGCATCTGCCGAGCTTCGAACGGCTCAGCACCGTGATCCGCATGTGGGGCGGCGGCGAGGACGGGCTGGGCGAGGACGTCACCTACGACGCCGTCGACCACATCGCCTTCCAGGACGCCGGGCCTTCGCTCGACATCACGGGCTTCGCCACCCTGGGCGAGTTCTGCGAGCTGATGGCGGAGGAGGACACGTTCCCGGCCGAGCCCCAGCGCGACGTCTCGCGCCTCTACCGGCGCTGGGCCTTCGAGTCGGCGGCGCTCGACCTCGCCCTGCGCCAGGCGGGCAAGGGCCTGGCCGACGCACTCGGCCGCGAACCGCGGCCCGTCGAGTTCGTCTGCTCGATGCGGCTCTCGCCCGGCGAGGACCAGCCGTCGACGATCGAGACCCTGCGGGCCAAGCTCGACCGCTACCCCGGCCTGCGCTTCAAGCTCGACCCGACCAACGACTGGACCGACGAGCTGATCGCCGAGCTGGTCGCGACCGGCGCCGTCGACTCGCTCGACCTGAAGGGCTTCTACAAGGGCACCGTGGTCAACGTCGAGACCGACCCCGAGCTCTACGCGAAGCTGCTCGAGGCCTTCCCCGAGGCCTGGATCGAGGACCCCGACGTCAACGAGGAAACCCGGCCGATCCTCGAGCCCATCCGCGACCGCCTCACCTGGGACGCGCCGATCCACTCGATCGCCGACATCGAGGCGCTGCCCTGGCCGCCGAGGATGGTCAACGTCAAGCCCTCGCGAGTCGGCGGCCTGCGCGAGCTCTGCGAGACCTACGACTACTGCGAGGCCAACGGCATCGGCGCCTACGGCGGCGGCCAGTGGGAGCTCGGCGTCGGCCGCGGCCAGATCCAGGCCCTCGCCGCGCTCTTCCACTCCGATACCCCCAACGACACGGCTCCTCGCGGCTATAACGAAGCGGAGCCGCCGGAGGGGCTGCCGGTCAGCCCGCTGGAGCCGCGGCTGGCATCGACGGGATTTCGGTGGGACGACGGTGAGGGATGAGGGGGCGGGTACCCCCTCATCCGTCCAATCGCCGGTCTAATTAGACCGGCGATTTGAGTATCCGCCCGTCCGAGGGGGTACCCGCCCCCTCATCCGCGGTCGCCGTTACCCGCCCATGCCCGCAGCCGGGGGAGCTGTCGGGTCAGCCGACTCAGCACCCGGGTTCTCGCGAGCCATGTAGTCCTCGGCCAAGAGGAGGTTGTCTTTCGAGCGTTCGACGACGTTGAGCAGGTCGCCCATCAGCGCGACCTCCTCGACCTGCTCCTTGACGAACCACTGCATGAACTGCTCGGCGCGGTAGTCCTTGACCTCACGCGCCAGCTCGAAGAGGGCGTAGATCTCCTCGCCGACCCGCTTCTCCTGCTCGAGCGCGGCCTTAACCGGCGCCACCCCGTCCGCAAAGCTCGTCTGCTGGGACTTGATGTCCGGGATGTGGACCTCGGAATCGACGTCAAGGAGGTACTGGACCATCATCATCGCGTGCTCGCGCTCCTCCATCGCCTGCCGGTAGAAGAAGGCGGCGAGGCGCGGCAACGTTTCGGCGTCGTAGTAGACCGCGACTCCGACGTACTGTTGCGAGGCTGCAAACTCGTTGGCGATCTGCTCGTTCAGCGCATCGGCAAAGCTTTTCTCGGCCATGACTCCTCCTAACTCGGCAGGGCGGTCGAGGCAACGTAGCCGAAACCGGAAGTTCGGCTGGCCGAAGCTACCCCAACCACCCCGCGCGCTTGCGCATGCTTTTTATCCGGCGGAACTCGGCGATGTCCTCGCGGAGAGCCGCGGGCGCCGGCGCGGGGAGGAATCTCGCGGGGAGAGGCGACTCGACTACGCCTGTGTCGGAGCTGGAGACCTTGTAGGCGCGGGCGCCGCGGCGGGCGGTGATCGCCGAGGGGGGGCCGGTGCCCTCCCAGAGGAGGCCGGCGTAGTCGTCGAGGCCGTAGCCGCCGGGTATGCCGCCCGCCACGGCGTCGAGGTAGGCGGCGCGGCGCTCGGGCTCGTTGTTGTAGTGGACGCAGAGGCTGCCGTTGAGGAGCCCCAGCCCGGCCTCCACCGCGGGGCGCCCGGAGGATTTGGTGATCCCGGCCTCGAACCAGCACATCGCGCCGGCGCTCTGGCCGGCGAGGACGATGCCCTGCTTCCAGGCGAGGCTGAGGATCGCGGTCAGCTCGTGCGCCTCCCAGACGGCGAGCAGGTTGACCAGGCTGCCGCCGCCGACGTAGATCAGGTCCTGGGCGAGCAGGTGGTCGCGCAGCGCCATCGGCCGCCGGCCGAGCCGGAAGAGGGAGAGGTCGGAGGGCTCGCAGGGCCGCTCGCCGAAGGCGGCGTAGAAGCGGCCGATCTGCTCGGAGGTGTCGCCGCTGGCGGTCGGCAGGATGCAGATCCGCGGCCGCCCGCCCGCCCGCTCGGTGGCCAGCCGCAGCATCAGCTCGCTGACCGCACGGTCGGGCGGGCGTGAGCTGAAGTCGTGGCCGCCGAGGGTCAGGATGCGGGTGACCATCGCCTACGCCGCGATCGGCGTCGCTGACGACCCGGGCAGGGGCACCACCGGCGGGAGAGGATCCGCGAGGTAAGTGGTGGCGAGCTGCATCTCGACGACGTGACCCCCGACCGCATCGAGGCGGTACCCGCGCGCCGCCGGGCGCGAGGCGACGACCCGGTGGAGCTCGTCGCCGACGAAGTGCAGGGCGGCGCCGTCCCGCGCCGCGTAGCCGGAACGCATCCCCGATCGCAGCAGCCGGTGGTAGACGAGGCCGTGCTCGGAGCCGGGCTCGTAGTGGACGCAGTTGCTGAAGGGCAGCAGCCCCAACCCCTCGACCCGCCGCGGCGCCCCGTGGAAGCCGCTGAGCGCCTCGGCGAACCAGCACAGCGAGCCGGCCGAGAGGCCGCAGAGGACGACCCCCGCCTCCCACGCCTCGCGCAGGATCGCGTCGATTCCGTGCGCCCGCCAGACGCCGAGCAGGCTGACCACGCTGCCGCCGCCGACGTAGATCAGATCCTGGGAGAGTAGGTGCTCGCGCAGGTCGGCCGGGCCCTGCTCGCGGCGGAAGAGCGAGATGTGGCTGGCCTCGCAGCGCTCGGCCGGGAAGGCGCGGTAGAAGCGGACCACGTAGTGGTCGGCATCGCCGCTCGCCGAGGGCAGGAAGCAGACGCGCGGTCGCTCGCGCATGCAGAGCCCGAGCACGTACTCGTCGAGCAGGGGATTGCCCGACTCCATCGAGAAGCCGCCGCCGCCGAAGGCCACGATCTGGCGAGGCGCAGTCTCCATTGGCAAATGGTCGCGGTGGGGGGGCTCCCCGTGGTTGTACAGGGGTCTGAGATTCGGCCCCGCCCAACCGCCCGCGTGTACATACAGGGGCTCGCCGCCTTGCTTTCCGGACCGCTTTTTGGCACGCTGGAGGCCTGTAGTGCCCAGCGGCAGTTGCCAGGGAGGTGGGCCGGCAGGCGCGAGCGCCTGAGCACACCATGCCGCGATGACAAAGCCGATCCCAACCCCCCCGCCCACCGGGCAGCCTCCTCCCAGCGCAGCCCGGAGCCAGCGCGACGCGATTCTCGCGGCAACGATCCTCGTCGTCGGCCGCAAGGGCTACAGGGAGGCCACGGTCGACGACGTGATCGCGAAAGCCGGCGTCACCCGGGCCGCGTTCGACGAGCATTTCGAGGAGAAGCACGACTGCTTCCTGGCCGCTTACGACATGGCGGTCGAGCGCCTCTTCGCCGAGGTCAACGGCAACTGCGATCGCGCGAAGGGCTGGCTGGAGCGTGTGCGCGAAGGCCTGGCCACGATCGTCAACCTGTTCGTCCTCGAGCCCGAGCTGGCGCGAATCGCCGTGGTCGAGGCCGTCGCGGCCGGCACCGAAGCCCGGCGGCGCCACTGGAACGCGATCTCCCGTTTCACCGAGTACCTGGCCGACGGCCAGGGGCTCGCCAAGGGCAGGGAATTGCCGGCCAACATCTCGTTCATGTCGGCCGGCGCCGTCTCCGGCCTGATCTTCGAGGAACTGCTGGCGGGACGACCGGCGGAGCTGCCGGCGCTGCTGCCCGACCTGCTCTTCGCGGTTCTCGTTCCCTACATCGGGCCGCGGGCGGCGGCGGCGGAGATGCGGCGCGTCGGGCGTGCCTGAAGCCGGTCGGCTTCCTCTCCCTCGATCATCGCCTGGCGCAGTTTCGTCCTCAGCCGGTGCAGGCGCACCTTGACGGTCCCGTCCGGCAAGCCCAGCCGGTGCGCGATCGCCTGCTGGGTCAGGTCCTCGGTGTAACGCAACCTCAGCAGCTGGCGGTCGTCCTCGTCCAGGCTCTCGAGAATCGCGTGGAGGTCGGCCCGCTCGACAGTCAACGCGAGGCGCTCGTCGTCGGCTCCCTCCTGCGTCTCGACCTCCGCGACGGGGTCGGGACGGACGCGTTCGTGCTGGCGGTATGCCTCGTTGCGGACGATCGTCGCCAGCCACTCGTTGCGCCGCTGGTCGTCACGGAGAGTGGACCGCCGTCGCCACGCCCGCAGCAGCGCATCCTGCGCGATGTCCTCCACCTCGCTCGGGTTGCTCGTGTAACGGTGGGCGATTCGCACACAGAAGCTGTGTGCCTCATCCCACTGCCAGTCCTCGCCAGAGTTCGGATCTTGGGTTGCGGAAACGCTGATTGCTCAACTGTACTACTCTAAAATCAAAAAGGGAAAATTTAATATTGAAATTTTTCATACTGTAATTTAGGCGCTTATTCCCTGGGAGATAAACCGCTGCAACCGTGCGTAAAGGTGAACCGACTCGCCGCTAGGAGCCGGACTGCGCCGTGGAGAGCAGATCGGAGGCGAGCGCCCAGCGGCGCTGCAGCTTCGGTTCGATCGATTCGGTCTGGCACGCGGCGCTCGCCAGGCAATCGCCCCAGGTGTTGGCGGCGTCGATGTAGCGGTTCAGCGCCCGCTCGCCGGGCCCGGCGGCGGTGAGGAGGCAGCCGACCGGCAGCCGCTCGGCCCGGATGCGATCGTAGGCGACGCGCACCTCGCTCAGCTCGTCCAGGTAGTCCTCGTAGCTGAGGCCGGCGGCCAGGTTCTCGCGCAGGGCGGCCATCGAGGCGAGGAAGAGACGCAGCTGGCTCCTGCACCGGGCATTCGCAGCGGGGGCGGTCGCCGGCCTCGCCCTGCTCGGGGCCGCCGCCGCCCCGCCGGAGCCCACGGTCGGCTCGTCTCCGCAGGCGGCAAGGGCCAGTGCCAGGCTCAGCAGTGCGCCGAGTGTCGCCGCTTGGCTGAGCCGCATGGCTAGAGGCTATCCCGTCGGGAACATGCGCCTTGGTGTAGAAATTCGCCCGATGCCGAGAGCGGGCAAGCTCGCGACCGTGGCGGGGGCGCTTCTGACTGCTCTCGCCCTGACCGCGCCTTCAGCAAGTGCGAGCGGCAACGGCGGCGCCCTCGTCATTGGCGACAGCCTCGAGGTCCTGACCTCTCCCTACCTCGAGCGCTACCTGCCCGGCGTGCCCCTCACCGTCAACGCCGAGGGCGGTTACAACAGCTACCAGATACTCGAACTGTTCGAAGAGAGCTACGACCCCTCCCACTCGGTGATCGTCTTCGACGCGGGCACCAACGACAACCCCGCCTATCCGGAGATCCTCGCCGAGAACCTGGCCGCGGTCGCCGCGACCGTGGGCGACCGGTGCATGGTCGTCCCGACCATCCACGGCTTCACCGTCAACGGCGTCAACAACACCGGCAAGAACCGGGTGGTCGAGGCTTTCGCAGCCTCGCGCCCCGGCACCCGGGTTCCCGACTGGGCCGGCGTCGTCGCCACGCATCCCGAGCTGATGCAGGCCGACGACCTGCACCCGATTCCCGCGGGCGCCGACTATCGCGCCCAGCTGATCGCCCAAGGCATCCAGGGGTGCCTCGCATTCACCGCGAGCCAGGCACGCGAGCCGGCGCTGGAATCCGCGCCGAACCTCCCTCCGGTCGGGAAGATCGCCAGGCGGCAGGCCTCGGTGGCCGAGGCGATCGCATCTGGGCTGGCCCTGGAACTCGTCGCAAGGATGGCGCGGCGACAGTTGCCGCTGGCGGCGATGCTTACCATGGTCTCCTCCTATGCCTGAGCCCGTCAAGCGCGGCGAGCGCTACATGCCAGGGCTCGACGGCCTGCGCGCGATCGCGGTGCTCGGCGTGATCTTCTACCACCTGGGGTTCGGTTGGGCCGAAGGCGGGCTGCTCGGAGTCGGGGTGTTCTTCACCCTCAGCGGCTACCTGATCACGGATATCCTCCTCACCCAGGTCGGGCGGGGTGGGATCAAGCTGAAGTCGTTCTGGCTGGCGCGCGCCCGGCGCCTCCTCCCCGCCCTGTTCCTGATGCTGACCGTGGTGATGGCGTGGGTGACGGTGATCGGGCCGCACCAGCCGGCGGACTTCCGCAGCGCCGCGCTGTCGGCGGTCGGTTACTTCAACAACTGGTGGCTGGTCTTCCACGACGTCTCCTACTTCGCCCGCTTCGCGCCGCCCTCGCCGCTCAACCACCTCTGGTCGCTCTCGGTGGAGGAGCAGTTCTACATCTTCTGGCCGTTCGGGCTGATGGTTGGGCTCCACTTCGTGCCGGAGGTGAAGAGCACGACCGGGGTGCGCCTGCGGCTCGCCGGGGTCACCCTCTTCGCCGCGCTCTGCTCCGGCATCCTGATGGCGGTCCTCTACAGCCCCTCGCTGGACCCCTCGCGGGTCTACTACGGCACCGACACCCGCGCCCTGGAGCTCCTGGTCGGCGCCGCCCTGGCGATGGTCTGGCCGAGCCGCCGCCTGCGCCCGGGGATCGCCCCGCAGGCACGGCGGACGATCGACGCGATGGGAATCGTGGGGCTGCTGACGATCGGGCTGATGTTCTGGAGCTCCAGCGAGTTCTCGCCCTTCCTCTACCGCGGCGGCTTCGCGCTGCTCGGGCTCGCCTCGGTGCTCGCCGTCGCCGCCCTCGCCCACCCGGCCTCGCGCCTCGGCCCGATCGTCGGCTGCAAGCCGATGCGCTGGATCGGCCAGCGCTCCTACGGCATCTACCTCTGGGCCCTGCCGATCGTCGTCCTGACCACGCCGGAGGGGGCGCTGGGCGAGGTCGACCTTGTGCGCGCCGTCCTCCAGGTCGCCGCGATCATGGGGATCGCGGAGCTCTCCTGGCGCTACGTCGAGGACCCGATCCGCCACGGCGCCCTGGGCAGGCTCTGGGCCCAGCTGCGAGCGGGGCACTGGCGACCCGAGCGGGTGCCGCGCCACGGCTGGGCGCTGGTCACCGCCAGCGCCGTCGTCGCCGCCCTCGCGGTGGCCGGCCTCGCCGGGGTGGGCGTCTCGAACGAGTCGAGGGCGATCGGCTCGGCGACCGTGGCCAAGACGGTCACCGCGAAGAACGTGAAGCGCGCCCCGCTCGCGACCTCCTGCGAAGGGGTCGTGCACATCGGCGACTCGACCTCGGAGGGCCTCGTCTCCGAAGAATGGCTGCCGCCCAGCGAACTGATCAGCTCCCAGTACGCACGGGTCGGGGCCACCACCCAGCACCTCGAGGTGTCGGGCGCCCGCTCGATCTACGAGAACTTCGAAGGCCAGCCCAACGCCCAGGAAGTGGCGGAAGCGTGGAAGAGCGAAGGGTTCGAGGGCTGCTGGGTGATCGCGATGGGCACCAATGAGGCGGCCAACGTCGCCGCCGGCTCGAGCTTCACCTACGACGACCGGGTCGACAGCATGATGTCAACGATCGGCGAGGGGCCGGTGATGTGGGTGAACGCGAAGTCGCTCGAGACCAGCGGGCCGTACTCGGAGGAGAACATGAAGTCCTGGGACGAGGCCCTGCTCGACGCCTGCGATCGCTACCCGTACATGCGGGTGTACGACTGGGCCTCCGACGTGAAGGACGCATGGTTCATCCCCGACGGCATCCACTTCACCTCGCCCGGCTACGCCGAACGCGGCAGGCTTATCGCCGACGCCCTACTCGAGGCGTTTCCCAACGACAAGCCCTTGGCGATGAAGGACAGCGACAACTGCCTGATTTCTCCCTGACTCGTGTGGGATGGGGGACGTCGGTGCCTCTCCCAAAAACGCTCGGCGGGAGCCTCGCTTGAGTGTTTTTGGGAGAGGCACCGACGTCCCTTCAACAAAGGACACAAGCTTCGAAAAGCTCCTCCCTCGAGGCCTACCCAGCTCCCCCGAGCTTCCAGATGCCTGGGTGCCGTTTCGGGCGCCCCAAGCTCTTTTTAAAAGCTTGGGGACCCTGGGGCGGCTTCGCAAGCTGGGCGTCACTCGGTGACGTGTTGGAAGGGAGCCTGGCCGTCCTCCAGGCGAATGTCGCGAAGCGGCCTATGCAATCCGGTGCTTGCGCGGCCGTAGGCCGCGCTCCTGGTTGCACCGCGCTTACGCGCGGTGCTCAATTCGTCTGGAGGACGGCCAGGCTCCCCCCTCCCTACCTACCCACCTTTGTGAAGAACGCCCAGCGGTCGTAGAGGCCTAGGGCCGCGGCGAGCGTGTCGCCGCGGATCGTCGCGGTGCCTCCGGTGCCGAGGAGCTTCGCGTAGTCGATCCGGGGCGAGTCGCCGCGCTTGGTCACGACGACGTCGCGCAGGCTGCCACGCACGTAGGGGCCGAGGCGGGAGTCCATCTCAGCCTGCGAGAAGCGGAAGGTCCAGCGATGCTGAGGCGCGTAGTAGTCGTAGGGGTCGGCGACGCTGCGCAGGTAGGGAACCTCTGGGGCACCGAGGAAGCCGGACTCGGTGCGACCGCCGGAGGAGGAGAAGTAGGTGGTCTGGGCGACCTCGCCGCCGAAGGTCGCGACCTGGCTGCGGGTGGACTGCACGGCCGCGTCGGTTCGCTCGTCCTCCGCCGTGACGCCGCCGTAGACCTGCGTGCGGGTGTCGGGGTAGAGGTCGAAGCCGTCGCCTCCGACGTCGGTCGAGAGCGCGATCGAGCGCGAGGCGACGGCGAACGCCCGCAGCGTCGCCACCGGCCACTCGGGAGGGACCTCGGCCGGCACCGAGCCGCGCGCGTAGCTGTTGACGTTGAGCACGTTGACGACGTTCAGCGCCGAGCCGCTCGGAACCGCCTCCAGCGCGCCGCGGTAGATGCCCACGCCGGCGATCCGGATCGTCCCCCGCGAGTCCGCGCGGAGGCGCTCGCCGCAGCGGGCGAGCAGCTTCCCCGAGTTCGAGAGGAGCCGCACCGAGGACCCGCGCATGTGCGCCGCGTAACTGCGAGCGGGGTCGAGCTCGCGCCCGCAGGCCGCGGTTGCGTGCGAGAAGGAGACGTCGCCGGAGCTGGTCGTCAGCAGCACGCGAACCATCGGCGCGCTCCGCATCGCGGCGATCCCGATCCCGCGGAAGTAGTGGCCGAGGATCTGCCGGTAGCCGGCGCCGTGCAGGCCGAAGCCGTAGGCGCCGTAGGCGCTCATACCGACGCCGTGGCCGAACCCGCCGCCCCGCACCGCCCAGGTCGCGGCGCCGGCGGCCCGCGGGATGGCACCGGCAAGCAGGAACCCCGCCACCAACGCTGCGATCCACGCTCGCCTCATCGGAGCCGAGGATACGTCTCTTCCGGGCCGGGACTAAAGAACCTGGGCGTCGAGAAAGCCGGCGACCAGGACAAGCCAGCCGCCGATCTCGGCGAAGATCAGGGCAACCATGAAAGCGTGCAGGCCGCCGACCGGGTCGCGGAACTGGTTGTCGGTGTCGCGCCGCCAGCCGTGGACCATGTACCCGGCGACCGCGGCGAAGAAGTAGAGGGCGAGGCCGCCCGCCGCGAGCAGGTTGACCAGGTTGCCCCAGCCGCTCAGCTCGACGAAGGTCGCGACCAGCAGCAGGGCGAAGCTGTAGAGCAGTGCGGCCCGGTGGGCGACGTCGACGTAGGGGTGGGCGACGCTCTCCTCGGACTCGAGGATCTGCCGGTACTTGAGGACCCCGAGCAGCAGCGCCCAGAGGAACATCGCGGCGGCGAGCAGCAGCACGGCCTTGGTGTCTGCGCCGAGTTCCACGGGCAGATCCTATGCTCCGCGCTCTCCGGCTGGCTAATGTCCGCGGGCGATGGAGGCGGCAGCGGCACCGCGGACGCAGTGGACCTTCGCCCAGTGGGGGATCGTCGTCGTCGCGACCCTGCAGCTCGTCTGGGCCACGGCGGGCCTGATCGCCGAGCCCAGCTTCGACTTCGGTGACGGAGCCGCAACCGAGCGGGTACTGGGGGTCGACTTCAACGGCGTCCACGCGCTCTCGGGCTTCCTCCTCTTCCTCCCGGCCTACTACTTCGCCCTGAGGCCGCGCTGGGCGGTCCTCTACGCGACCTACGTCGCGGTCGCCCTGCTCGTCACCGGGGTCTGGGCGATCTTCTCGACCAGCCCCGCCGGCATCTTCACCTTCCCCAACAACGACGCCGACGCCGTCCTCCACATCGCCACCGGCGTCGTCTTCGCCGCGATCGCCGCGATCCAACTCGGCCTCGACCGCCGAACAGACCCCTGAGAAGGTCGAGTCTGCATTTACCCCCTCTGAGGAGGGGTAAATGCAGATTCGGCTAGAACGCGCCGCTCGTACCGGCCGCGCGGAGGGCCAGGAAGAGGATCACGCCGCAGCTGACGGCCATGATCCCCATCTCGCGGCGGACGATGGCCAGGGCGAGGGACTGCTGTCCCTCAGGGGGCAGGGACTCGATGGCGACGTCGCCCAGCTCGCGTTCGGCGGCGCCGGCGCGGGCGCCCTCGGCGATCAGGGAGACGACCAGGGGGAGGATGCCGTAGAGGTAGTGGAGCTCGTCGTTTGGTTCGTGGCCGGTGAAGACGAGCAGGCCGCCGAGCATCGCCTGCAGGAAGACGGCGGCCTGGGCAGCGCGGAGGAAGTACCAGAAGGGGACGGAGGGGCGATCGCGGAGCCAGGCCACGCCTCCCAGCGCGAAGGCGACGAGGTTCAGCGCTATCACGGCGCAGCCGACGACGAGGTGCACCTCGGGCACGGGGCTATTTCCTCCTAAGAGGGTCGGAATTCGGCTTGCTGATGCGGAAAATCACTATGTAGCAATCTGTTACAAGGTGGGTGTATAAAGGCTGATGCAGGCGGTGAGGCGAGGCGAAGGACGCCCCGCAAGTCGTCGGCGCCAACCTCGAGATACCAGTGCTGAAGAGCTACCTGCCGATTCTCGTCTTCGCCTTCCTCGGCGTCACCGTTGGGGGGGCTTTCGCGATGCTCAACCACGTGATCGGGCCGAAGCGCCCGAAGCGGCCGACCGCGGCGAGCCTACGACAGGGCGAGCCCTACGAGTCGGGCATCCCGGTCAAGGCCTCGCACGGGCTGCGCTTCGGCGTCAGCTTCTACCTGATCGCGATGCTCTTCATCCTCTTCGACATCGAGGTCGTCTTCCTCTACCCGATCGCGGTGATCCTCGAGGACGCCGACAGCATCTTCGTCCTCGGCGAGCTGGTCACCTTCGTCGTGCTGCTGCTCGTCGCCTTCGTCTACGTCTGGCGAAAGGGTGCGCTCGATTGGAAGTAGAGCGACAGACGATGCGGTCACGGCAACTGCGTTCTCGCGACATGCTGCGCGGGGACCTCGAGGGCGAGGAGCTGGAGCGCTACGTCGAGGAGAAGGTGGTGATGACCAACTTCGAGAAGATGCTCGGCTGGGCGCGCTCAAACTCGGTCTTCCCGCTCACCTTCGGCCTCGCCTGCTGCGCGATCGAGGCGCCGATCTCGATCGTCACTGCCCGCTACGACCTCGCCCGCTTCGGCGCCGAGGCGCTGCGGGCCTCGCCGCGGCAGGCGGACATGATCATCCTCTCGGGCCGGGTCTCGATCAAGATGGCGCCGGTCGTCCGCCGCCTCTACGACCAGATGCTGGAGCCGAAGTGGGCGGTCTCGATGGGCGCCTGCTCCTCGAGCGGCGGCATGTTCTCCAACTACGCCGTGGTCCAGGGCGCGGACAAGTTCATGCCGATCGACCTGCACATCCCGGGTTGCCCACCGCGGCCGGAGGCGGTGCTCTACGGCTTCACCAAGCTGCAACGCAAGATCCAGGGCAACCCCGACCAGGGCTGGCGCCAGCGCTACGGCGCCGCCGGCACCGAGGAGTGGGCGCGCGGAGGGCCGCGTAGCGAACCGAGCGCGGAGGCCTCGGAGGCCTATCTCACCGCCAGGGAGCTGATCGGTGCCTGACGCCCCCGGACTGGAGCTGATCCGGGGGGAGATCGAGGCGGAGCACCCCGGCGCCGTCCTCGACAGCGGCTTCGCCCAGGAGCGGGCGGTGCTGTCGATCGACCCTTCCCACGTGCTCGACGTGCTCGGCTGGCTGCGGGATTCCCCCGGCCAGGGCTACACGTTCCTCTCCAGCCTGCACGTCGCCGACTACCTGCCGGCTGAACCTCGCTTCGCCGTGCATTACGAGCTGCTGAACCGAGACAGAGTCGAGCGCATCCGGGTCAAGGCGCTTCTGGAAAACGTATCTCCCGCGGGTGGCGCCGTAGGGGGAACCGCCCCTGAGGACGCTTTAGCGACCGGAAGGGGCGGTGGGTCCCCTGCGGCGACAGGACCCGCGGGCGAGCCACTTCCGGAAATCGACTCCTGCTGCGAGCTCTTCCCGACCGCCGAGTTCCAGGAGCGCGAGGCCTTCGACTTCTTCGGGATCGTCTTCCGCGGCCACCCCGACCTGCGGCGAATCCTGCTGCCCGAGGACTACGTTGGCTGGCCGCAGCGAAGGGACTTCCCAGTCGGCGGGGAGCCGGTGACCTTCACGTACAACGAGCGGAACTATGGCTGAGGAGGCTGGGATCAAGGCGTCAACAGCCGACGTCTCTCCCGCGGGTGGCGTCGCAGGGGGGACCGCCCCCGAGGACGCTTTAGCGACCGCAGGGGGCGGTGGGTCCCCTGCGGCGACAGGACCCGCGGGCCAACGCTCCGAGGTCATGACCGTGAATATCGGGCCGCACCACCCGGCCACGCACGGCGTGCTGCGCCTGGTCGTCGACCTCGAAGGCGAGGTCGTACGCGACCTGAGGCCAATCATCGGCTACGTCCACACGGGGATCGAAAAGTCCTGCGAGGACAAGAGCTACTGGAAGGTCATCCCCTTCGTCGAGCGGATGGACTACGTCTCCTACTTCTTCCAGATGGAGGCCTTCTGCGGCGCGGTCGAGCGGCTGGTCGAGCTGGAGATCCCGCCGCGGGCGAAGTACCTGCGGACGATCTTCCTCGAGCTCAACCGGATCCACTCCCACCTGGTCTGGCTGGGGACGACGGCGCTCGACCTCGGCGCGATCTCGATGCTCTGGTACTGCTTCCGCGAGCGCGAGCGCATCCTCGACCTCTTCGAGATGGCTGCCGGGCAGCGGATGCACACCCGCTACTTCCAGGTCGGCGGCGTGATCGAGGACGTCCCCGTCGGCTTCGAGCGCAAGCTGCGCGAGTTCGTCGCCGAGATGCCCGTGCGGGTCGGCCAGTACCAGGCGCTGCTCGACCGCAACGAGGTCTTCCTCTCACGCACCAAGGGAACCGGGATCGTCTCGCGCGAGCGGCTGCTGGAGCTGGGCGTGACCGGTCCGCTGCTGCGCGCCGCCGGCGAGCCCTGGGACCTGCGCAAGGCATTCGACTACCTCGCCTACCCGGAGATGGACTTCAAGATCCCGGTCGGGACCGTCGGCGACAACTACGACCGCTACCGGGTGCGGGTGGCGGAGATGGTCGAGTCGACGCGGATCGTCGAGCAGGCGCTCGACGGCCTGCCCGAGGGCCCCTTCATCGCCGACGACCGCAAGTACGTGCTGCCGCCGCGCTCGGAGCTCTCGACCTCGATGGAGTCGCTGATCCACCACTTCAAGCTCGTCACCGAGGGCTACCGGGTGGGGCCGGGCGAGCTGTATTACGCGATCGAGTCGCCGCGCGGGGAGCTGGGGTGCTTCGTGCTCGCGGATGGGTCTGCAAAGCCGGCGCGGGTGCACTTCAGGGACCCGTCGTTCGTGAACCTGCAGGCGTTCAGGGACATGTCGGTTGGGAGCTACATCGCCGACATGATCTGCAGCCTCGGCATGCTCGACCCGATCCTCGGGGGGGTCAACCGGTGAGCCCCGTCAACGGCGTCGGCATCAGCAACCCCGACCTGCCGGTCGACCGCGCGGTGACCGAGGGTCGCGTTCCGGACCGCTCGCCGCAGGAGATCCCCGAGCTGCATGAGGTGGACTGCCCGGCGGAGCTGCGGGAGCGGATCGAGGAGCTGATGTCGCGCTACCCCGATCGCAAGTCGGCTTCGATTCCGGCGCTCTGGGCTGTGCAGCGGTTGTATGGGTGGTGCACGCCGGAGGGGATTCGGCAGGCTGCTGCGGTTATGCGGGTGACGCCGGCTTATTTGGAGTCGGTGGCGAGCTTCTATGACCTGCTGCACACGGAGCGGGTTGGGACTCACAAGGTGGCTGTGTGCACCAACATCTCGTGCTGGATGCGGGGCGGGGACGAGCTGCTGGACGCCTTCCGGGCCGCCGCCGGCAAGGACTCCGACTTCTTCGTCACCGGGTTCGAGTGCTTGGGGGCCTGCGACATCGCGCCTATGGCCTCGATCGACGAGCGCTACTTCGGGCCGCTTGAGGCGGTCGAGGCCCGGGCCGCGATCGATCAGCTTCGTGCCGGCGACGCGGTCCTGCCCGAGAAGGCGCTGGAGAAACGGCCGCTGCCGGGAGGGCCCGATGCCTGAGACGCGGATGCTCTTGAAGAACGCCGAAGACCCGGCACTGCGCACGCTCACCGGCTACAGGGGCTACGGCGGCTACGCGACCCTGGAGAAGGCCTACCGCGAGCTGGAGGCCGACGAGGTGCTGAAGGAACTCGAAGAGTCGGGGCTGCGCGGCCGCGGCGGGGCCGGCTTCTCGATGGGCAAGAAGGCCTCCTTCCTGCCCCGCGGCGGCGGCGTCAACAAGTACCTCTGCTGCAACGCCGACGAGTCCGAGCCCGGTGCCTTCAAGGACCGCGAGCTGATGCAGCGCAACCCGCACCAGCTGATCGAGGGGATCGCGATCGCGGCGCTCGCCGCCGGCATCGGCCACGCCTTCATCTTCATCCGCGGCGAGTACGACTCGCAGGCCGACGTCCTCGACGCCGCCGTCGCCGAAGCGTACGAGGCGGGCTACCTCGGGAAAGACATCCTCGGCACCCGCCGTGACCTCGAGCTCGTCGTCCACCGCGGCGCCGGCGCCTACATCTGCGGCGAGGAGACGGCGCTGCTCGACGCGCTCGAGGGCAAGCGCGGCAACCCGCGCCTGAAGCCGCCGTTCCCGGCGGTGCAGGGCCTCTACGGCGGGCCGACCCTGATCAACAACGTCGAGACGCTCTCCAACGTGCCGCACATCGTCACCCACGGCGCCGAGTGGTTCCGCGGCTTCGGCACCGAGCAGTCGCCCGGGACCAAGGTCGTCTCGATCTCCGGCTGCGTGCAGCGCCCCGGCAACTACGAGGTCGAGCTGGGGATCCCGACGCGGGAGCTGATCATGGGCCTGGCGGGCGGCCCGGCCGAGGGGCGCGAGGTGAAGGCTTTCTACCCGGGCGGCTCCTCCTCCCCCGTCCTCACCGCCGAGGAGGGCCTCGACCTCCCCTACAGCTTCGAGGCGATGGCGGAGGCGGGCTCGATGCTCGGCTCGGGCTCGATCATCGTCGCCGACGGCAGCGTCTCGATCCCGCACATGGCGCTGCGCACGGCGCGCTTCTACCACCACGAGTCCTGCGGCAAGTGCACCCCCTGCCGCGAGGGCACCAACTGGACGGTGAAGATGCTGGAACGGGTCGTGCGCGGCGAGGCGACGCCGATGGACCTCGACATCGTCGCCTCGGTGCAGGAGAACATCATCGGCCAGTGCCTCTGCGTGCTCGGCGACTCGATGGCGATGCCAGTCGGGGCGATGGTGCGCAAGTTCCGCCCCGAGTTCGAGCGCGTGATCTCCGAAGCGGCCGGGCCCGAGGCGGTGGCCGCATGACCTTCCGGTGCGCTTTGTGCCACCCATGCAGACATAAAGCGCACCGGAAGGTGAGCGCATGAGTCCCGGCGGCAAGGAGATCACGCTGATCGTCAACGGGCGCGAGGTGAGCGCGACCGAGGGCGAGATGCTGCACGACGCCGCCAAGCGGGGGGACGTCGAGATCCCGGTCTTCTGCTACGAGCCGAAGCTGGGCGAGCCGGTCGGCGCCTGCCGCATGTGCCTGGTCGAGATCGAGGGGATCCCGAAGCTGCAGACCTCCTGCTCGACCCCGGTCCGCGACGGCATGGTCGTCCACACCCGCACCGACCAGGTCAAGCACGCCCAGAGCGCCGTGGTCGAGTTCCTGCTCGTCAACCACCCGCTCGACTGCCCGGTCTGCGACAAGGGCGGGGAATGCCCGCTGCAGGACATCTCGATGGGCTGGGGCCCGGGCAAGAGCCGCTTCACCGACCCCAAGCGCCACTTCCCCAAGCCGGTCGAGCTTTCGCCGCTGGTCGCGATCGACCGCGAGCGCTGCATCCTCTGCTACCGCTGCGTGCGCTTCAGCCAGGAGGTCGCCGAGGACGAGCAGCTGCAGCTGCTCGAGCGCGGCGACCGCACCTTCGTCGGCACCTTCGACGACCGCCCCTACGTCGCGCCCTTCCACGGCAACATCACCGACCTCTGCCCGGTCGGGGCGCTGACCAGCTACACCTACCGCTTCCGCGCCCGGCCCTGGGACGTCGAGCAGGCCGGCTCGGTCTGCACGCTCTGCCCGAGCCAGTGCAACGTCGGCTTCACCGTCCGCGACGAGCAGGTGAAGCGGGTGATCGCCCGCGACAACGCCGACGTCAACGACGGCTGGCTCTGCGACCGCGGTCGCTACGGCTTCGAGATGTTCGCCGCCGAGGAGCGCGTCCGCGGCCCGCGCCTGCGCGGCGGCGCCGAGGCGAGCTGGGAGCAGGCGATCGCCAAGGCCGCCGAGGCGCTGAAGGCCGGCGGCGCCCGGACCGCAGCGATCGTCGGCGACGCCTCCAACGAGGAGGGCTACCTGGTTCAGCGCATCATGCGCGAGGCGCTCGGCTCGCCCCATGTCGAACTCGCGGCCATCGCGCGGTCCCAGCCGCAACGCGCTGGTCCGCCTGAGCCAGCCCGACATCTCGGCAAAGGTCCGCGACATCGACGAGGCCGACGCGATCCTCGTCCTCGGCACCGACCCCCTCCACAGCAGCCCGATCCTCGACCTGCGCATCCGCAAGGCGATCCGCCGCAACGGCGCCGAGCTGGCGGTGGCGACCGAGCAGCCCACGGCCCTCGACGGCGGGGCGGTCGTGGTCAGCCGCTACGCCCCCGGCGGCACAGGCGCTTTCCTCGCCGAGCTCACAGCCTTCCTCCGGGCCGAGGGGGTTGCGGGGGTGGCCGAGGTGCTACAGGGGGCCGGGAGCGTCGTGATCGTCTGGGGCGACCGCGTCGGCCGTGAGGGAGACGGCGCGGTCGAGGCGCTGCTCGACGTGGCCTCGGCACTCGACCTCTCTGACAAGGACGGCTCCGGGTTGCTGGAGATCCCTGAGACGACCAACGCCCGCGGCCTGCGCGAGGTGGGTTGCCTCCCCGACGCCGGCCCGGGCCTGACCAGTCCCGTATTGACCGTCACAGAGACGGCGAATACAGCACGCGTCGGGTTGGGGACCGAGGAGATCCGCGCTGCGCTCGAGTCGGGAGAGCTGAAGACCCTCCTCCTCTTCGGCGTCGATCCTCTCCGTGACTTCCCGGACACCCAGGCCTGGAAAAACGCACTCGCCAAAGCCGACCACGTAATCGCCTTCTCGACCTTCGAGACCGCGACGACCGCGATGGCCGACGTCGTCTTCCCACTCGAGACGCACGCAGAGAAAGACGGCACGGTCACCCACCCCGACGGCCGCCTGCAGCGTGTGCGGTCAAGCGCTTCGAGGCCCGGAGACATCCGCCCCAACTGGGGCGTCCTCGCCGAGCTCTCCCTAGCCCTGGGCCACGACACCGGCATCAGCTCCCAGCCCTCAGCCTTCGCCGCCCTGACCGAAGCGGTCCCGTTCTACGCCGGAATCACCGACTCCGACATCGGCGGCCGAGGCATCCGCTGGCAGGACACCCCCTCTCGCGCAAACGCGCCCGAGCCGGCTGAGGCGCCCGGGGTGGGGTCCCCAAAACACTCAAGCGAGGCTCCCACCGAGCGTTTTGGGGACCCCGCCCCGGGCGTCCTATCGCTCAGCACCTACCGCGACCTCTGGGCGGGCCCGATCACCGAGCTGAACCCACCTCTGCGCTTCCTGGCCCCTCAACAGCGCGTAGAGCTCTCGGTATCCGACGCCGAGCGGCTTAGCTTGAAAGCTGGCGAGGAGGTGCGGGTCTCCCAAAACGGGACGAGCTTGCGGGCACGGGTTGCTATCCGGGAGCGGGTGCCTGAGGGGGTTTGCTTCCTGCTGGAGGGCGTCGCCGAGGGGAACGCCAACGCGTTGCTCAACGGCAGCCCGGTCAGCGTCCAGATCGAGAAGACTGCCGCTCCCTGATGCTGCCCCTCGCCGACACCCAGTTCGTCGAAGCCACCTGGATCATGGTCGTCAAGAGCCTCGTCATCTTCGGCGTGATCTTCGCGATCCTGCCGCTGATGACGGTGCTGGAGCGCAAGCTGATCGGGCGCTTCCAGCACCGCTACGGCCCCAACCGGGTCGGTCCCTTCGGCATCCTGCAGCCGCTCGCCGACGTCGGCAAGCTGCTCTCCAAGGAGGCCTTCCGGCCGGCGAACGCGATCCCGACCCTGTTCATCCTCGGCCCGCTGCTGCCGGTCCTCTCCGGGGTCCTGGCGCTGGCGATCATCCCCTGGGGCGACGTCCAGGACGGCGTCGGCCTCTACGGGATCGACGTGCCGATCGGCATCCTCTACTTCTTCGCCGTCGGCTCGATCGCCTTCTACGGCCTGCTGCTCGGCGGCTGGTCCTCGGGCTCGAAGTACAGCCTGCTCGGGGCGATGCGCGGCGCCGCCCAGCTGATCTCCTACGAGGTCGCGATGGGCCTGGCCCTGCTCGGCGTGATCATGATGGGCGGCTCGCTCTCGCTGGTCGACATCGTCCACGCCCAGGGCGCGATGTGGTTCGTCGTCCCCCAGATCGTCGGCTTCCTGATCTTCATGCTGGCCGGCTTCGCCGAGACCAACCGCACGCCGTTCGACATGCCCGAGGCCGACGCCGAACTCGTCCAGGGATTCATGACCGAGTACGGCGGCATGCGCTTCGGCAGCTTCCTGCTGGTCGAATACATGGAGATCATCGTCGTCTCGGGCGTCGCCGCCGCGATGTTCCTCGGCGGCTGGATGGGTCCCGGCCCCAGCTTCCTCGACCCGATCTGGATGCTGGCGAAGATGTTCGTCCTCGTCCTGCTCTTCATCTGGGTGCGGGCGACCCTGCCGCGGCTGCGCTACGACCAGCTGATGAGCCTCGGCTGGAAGGTGCTGCTGCCCCTGGCGACCCTCAACGCCCTCGTCACCGCGGTCCTAGTGGTGACGACATGACGGGTGCAACGCGTTGTGTCCCTCCCAGAGCCGTAAAACGTTGCACTTGGGGCGCCAGGCCCGGCCCGAGTGGGGGTGCAACGCTTTACGTCGCCGTGGGAGCCGTAAAACGTTGCACCTGGGGGTGTGGACGTGGCTGAGTTCCCGTATCTGACGGACGACAGCGTGGTCGAGGTCCAGCGCGGGCCCGAGCCGGGCGGGGTCGGCGGCGCCTACCGCGCCTTCGGCGAGACGCTGCGCGGGCTGAAGACGACGATGGCACGCCTGATCGAGGGGCCGCTGACGATTCAGTACCCCGAGGAGAAGACTCCCGTCTACCCGCGCTTCCGCGGCCGCCACAAGTTGCACCGCTTCGAGGACACGGGGCTGGAGAAGTGCGTCGGCTGCTCGCTGTGCGCCGCCGCCTGCCCGGCCGACTGCATCCGCGTCGTCGCCGCCGAGAACATCCCCGGCGTGCGGGTCTCGGCCGGCGAGCGCTACGCCGCCGTGTACGAGATCAACCTCTCGCGCTGCATCTTCTGCGGCTACTGCGAGATCGCCTGCCCCTTCGACGCGATCACGATGGGCCACGACTACGAGATGGCCGACTACGACCGCTCGGACCTGATCTTCACCAAGGAGATGCTGCTGGCCGAGCCGATCGAGCGCACACCGCTGCGACGGGAGGGCGAGTGAGGGCCCTACTCCGGGTCGGGCCGGACCAGGACCGTGTTCTGCGACGGCGATGATCTCGTCTGCCGGCAGGTCGGCGCGGTCGGCGTGTTCCCTGATCGCCGCCGCGCTCGTCGCCTGGTAGACGCAGACGGTGCCTACCGAGCCGCCGCCCTCGTCGAGGACGTAGCTGCGGATCCAGCGGATGTCGTCCGACATCTCCTCGTCTCCCACCTGGCGGGAGCGCATCGCCGCCTCTTCCAGCTCGGGCGCCGACTTCCAACCGCTGCGCCGAAGGATCACGTAGGTCTGCATGGTGTCTCCCTTTCGCTAGTGGGGCTCTCGTCCATCCAAGCACCGAGCCGACCCGCCGTCAAAGAGCGGAGGGGCCGCCGGTAATGGAAGCCGTCCTCTTCTTCGCCGCGGCGCTAGGCGCCCTCGGTGGCGCGGTCGGCGTCGTCGCCCTGCGCAACCCCTTCTACGGCGTACTCGCGCTGATCGTCCACCTCTTCTCCCTAGCCGTCCTCTTCCTCCTCCTCAGCGCCGCCTTCGTAGCCGCGGCCCAAGTAGTCGTCTACGCAGGCGCAGTCATGGTCCTCTACGTCTTCGTGGTCGCCTACGTCGGCGGCGACACCGAGCCCACCCGAGACCCGATCCCCGGCCAGCGCTTCCTAGCCCCCCTGATGGGCGCAGCTCTGTTCATAGAGCTCTCGATAGCCGTCCTCGGCTCCTCCCTCCTTGCCCTCGGCACCGACGGCCCCGATGTCGGTGCCGGCTTCGGCAACCCCGCCGCAATAGGAAAGCTCCTCCTAGAAGACTTCCTCCTCGCCTTCGAGGCCTCGTCGATCCTCCTGCTCCTAGCCGCCGTGGGCGCCGTAGTGCTCGCCGGCCGCCAGGGCACGCCTGAGGTGAGCCAGGGGGACGCGGGGGGGTCCTCAGAACGCTCGGCGGGAGCCTCGCTTGAGTGTTCTGAGGACCCCCCCGCGTCCCCCTCCCACGCCGGGGGTGCTCTGTCGTGAACATCGAGTGGTACGTGGTGCTTTCCAGCCTGCTGTTCGCCGTGGGAGCTATGGGGATCCTGATTCGGCGAAGCCCGATCGTGATTCTCCTGTGCCTTGAGCTGATGTTGAACGCCGGGAACCTGGCGCTGGTGGCGTTCAGCAGGATGGTCGGGAATCAGGAGGGGCAGGTCTTCGCGATCGTCGTGATGGTCGTCGCCGCCTGCGAGGTGGTCATCGGCCTCGGGCTGATCGTGGCGATCTTCAGGCGCAAGCTGCCGCTGGACGTCGATCAGCTGAGGGAGTTGCGCGGATGAGCGCCACGGCTTGGTGCTGGCTCGTCCTGCTCTTCCCGCTGCTGGGGTCGATCGTTATCGCGCTCGGCTACCAAGTGCTGCCCGCCAAGACCGCGGGGGTCATTGGCACGGCTGCAATCGGAGTGGCGTTTGCTTGCGGCGTCGCGGCTTTGATCAGCCTGCTCGGGGAAGACCCGGAGGCTCGTCACCATGCGTCTTCGCTCTGGGACTACGCCAGCGTCGCCGGGCTCGACATCAAGCTGGGGATCTACGTCGACCCGCTCTCGGTCTTCATGGTCCTGGTTGTCACCGGGGTCTCGACCCTGATCCACCTCTACTCGTTCGGCTACATGCAGTCCGACGAGGGCTACCACCGCTTCTTCAGCTACCTCAACTTCTTCGTCTTCTCGATGCTGCTGCTGATCCTCGCCGGCAACTTCGTGCTGCTGATCGTCGGCTGGGCCTTCGTCGGCTTCGCCTCCTACGCCCTGATCAGCTTCTGGTACCGGCGCACGACCGCGACCAAGGCGGGGATGAAGGCCTTCGTGATCAACGTCGTCGGCGACATCGGCCTCGTCCTCGCCGCCCTCCTGATCTTCCGCGAACTCGGGACCTTCGACTACGGCGAGGTCTTCGCCAGGGCGCCGGAGGTCTTCAGCACCAACGAGTGGACGATCACGGCGATCTGCCTGCTGCTGCTCGTCGGCGCCTTCGCCAAGTCGGCGCAGCTGCCCTTCCACACCTGGCTGCCCGACGCGATGGAGGGCCCGACCCCGGTCTCCGCGCTGATCCACGCGGCGACGATGGTCACGGCCGGCGTCTACCTGATAGCCCGCACCCACGTCCTCTTCGGCCTCGCCCCGACCGCCGCCGACATCGCCGCCTTCACCGGTCTGGCGACGCTGCTCGTCGCGGGGACGATCGCGATCGCGATGACCGACCTGAAGCGGGCGATCGCCTACTCGACGATGAGCCAGATCGGCTACATGATCATGGGCGTCTCGATCGGCGCCTTCTCGGCCGGCCTCTTCCACCTGATGACCCACGCCTTCTTCAAGGCGCTGCTCTTCATGGCGGCCGGCTCGATCATCTCGGCGATGGCCAACCGCCAGGACATCGACCGGATGAGCGGCTTCTGGAAGGCGATGCGCTTCACCTCGCTGATGCTGCTGATCGGCGGCTTGGCGCTGGCCGCATTCCCGCTCACCTCGGGCTTCTTCTCCAAGGACTCGATCCTCGCCTACGCCGAGGCGCGCGGCGGGATGTACTTCTGGATGGCGATCGGCGGCTACGTCGGCGCCTTCCTCACCGCGCTCTACACCTTCCGCCTGATCTTCCGGGTGCTGCCCGGCGGGCCGTGCCCCGAGGCGCAGGAGCTGATCGAGACCGGGCACCTGCACCATGGCGAGCCGATCAACCCGGCCAACGAAGAGCTCGAGGACCCCGACGTCGGCTTCCCCGGCGCCCACCACCACATCGCCGAGCAGTCCAAGCCGATGGCGGTGGCGATGGCGGTGCTCGCCTTCGGCGCCCTCTTCGCCGGCCTGATCCAGGTCCCCGGCGTCACCGACGTGCTCTTCACATGGCTCGAGCCGGTCTTCGCCAACTCGGAGCTGAGCCACATCCACCCGAGCGTCGCCGCCGAGTGGCGCGGCCTGGCGATCGGTGGCGCGATCTCGCTGCTCGGCATCGCCACCGCCTACCTGCTCTGGGCGAGGCGGCCGGAGCTGCCGGGCCTCTTCCGCGAGCGGCTGCGCCCCGTCTACCTGCTCGCGGTCAACAAGTGGTACTTCGACGAGGCGATCGACTTCCTGATCGTGCGCCCGGCGCTGGCGATCGGCCGCTTCGCCGACCGCACCTTCGAGCGCGTCGTCGTCGACGGGCTCGTCAACGGCACCGAAGACGTGGTCAGCGCCAGCGGCCGCGTCGTCCGCCTCGCGCAGAGCGGCTTCGTCCGCGGCTACGCGCTGCTCCTGATCGCCGGCTTTGCCGGCCTCGCCCTCTACTTCCTCTTGTCCAGCCAATGACCGCGAAACTCGCAAGCGTGCATCTCTGGTTCTTCGCGCCGCGAGTTTCGCGGGAGGCGATGCGATGACCAACTCGCTGCTCTGGACACCGCTCGTCTTCGGCCTCCTCGGCCTCGCCGTGCCGCGCCGCCTGGCCGGCTGGTGGGCGACGCTGGGGACCGCCGTGACGCTCGGCATCGCGATCTCCCTGCTCGCCGGCTTCGACTCCGGCGCCGCGGGCCTGCAGGACACGGTCGACGTCAACTGGATCCCCGGCCTCGGCGTCGACTACAGCCTCGGCGTTGACGGGCTCAACCTCTTCCTGGTCCTGCTGACGGCGGTGCTCTGGACCGCGGGGACCGCGTTCGCGGCCTTCCGCGAGCAGGAGCGCCCGCACCTCTTCTTCCTGATGATGCTGCTCGGCGAGACGGCGACCCTGGGCGCCTTCCTGGCTCAGGACCTGCTCCTCTTCGTCCTCTTCTTCGACCTGATGCTGGTGCCGTTCTACTTCCTCTTCGGCGCCTGGGGCAGCGGCCGCGAGGACGGCCCGACCGCAGCGTCGGCGACGCTGAAGATGATCGTCTACACGCTGATCGGCTCGCTGCTGATGCTGGTCGCGGCGATCGCCACCGCGATCATCGCCGCCGACGGCGGCCAGATCAGCTTCTCGATCGCCGAGCTCGCCCAGCAGCCGATCGCCGAGGGCAGCCAGCGCTGGATCTTCTGGTTCTTCGCCGCCGCCTTCCTGGTCAAGATGCCGGCCTTCCTCCTGCACGGCTGGATGCCAGACGCCTACCGGGCGGCGCCGCTGCCGGTGCTGGCGGTCTTCTCCGGCGTTCTGGCCAAGGTCGGCGCCTACGGCTTCCTGCGCGTCGTGCTGCCGCTCTTCCCCGACGCGACGGTGGAATTCCAGGAGGTCGTGCTGGTGATCGCCCTCGCCTCGATCCTCTACGGCTCGGCGATGGCCTTCACCCAGACCAACGTGAGGCTGGTCGCCGGCTACTCCTCGGTGGCCCAGCTCGGCTTCATCACCGCCGGCATCTTCGCGCTTTCCGCCGACGGGGCGGACGGGGCGGTGCTGCAGATGGTCAACCACGGCCTCGTCGTCGCGCCGCTGCTGGTGATCGTCGCGATCCTCGCCGAGCGCAGCGGCACCGAGGACCTCCGAGAAATGGGTGGAATGGCAATGAAGGCACCCGTTCTCGCCGCTCTCTTCCTAATCGTCACTCTCGCCACGCTGGCAATGCCAGGGTCAGCGAATTTCGTCGGCGAGTTCTACATCCTCAACGGCCTCTTCGACTCGAAGATCGTCTTCGCTTGCGTGGCAATCACCGGGGTAGCGATGTCCGCCTACTACGCCCTGCGCCTCTACCAACGCACCATGCACAACCGCCGCCCGGAGGGGTTCGAATCGCGTGAGATCTCCTGGCGCGACGGTGTCGTCCTGGTCCCGCTGGTGCTCTGCATCCTGGGCTTGGCGCTGTATCCGCAGCTGATCCTCTCGCGGACCGATGACTCGGTCTCCCAAACCGTCGCGGCCGTGGAAGGGCCGTCGGGGGGGTCTGCCAAAACACTCAAGCGAGGCTCCCGCCGAGCGTTTTGGCAGACCCCCCCGACGGCCCACCCCCGCCCCGAATCGGAGCAGCAGTGAACTTCCATGCGCCACATATCGACTACGCAGGACTGTCGCCAGTCTTGGCGCTGACCGTAGGGCTCTGTGTCGTCCTGCTGACTGCTGTGTTCAAGCCACTGCGGCGCACGGCTTCGGGACTGACGCTGATCACTCTTGCAGCCACCGCGGGGCTGCTGATCTGGCAGTGGAACGAGAAGACCAGCCTCGTCGCCGGCGCCCTGCGGCTCGACGACTTCGCGATCGCCATCTCGCTGATTGCGATCCTCACCGCCGCCTTCGCCGTCTTCCTCTCGATCCGCGAGCCCGCCGCCGACCAGGTCGGCTCGGGGGAGTACCACGCGCTCCTGCTCGGCTCGGTCCTGGGGATGGTCTTGCTGGCCCAGGCCCAGAACCTCGTCTCCTTCTTCGTTGCGATCGAGACCCTCTCGATCCCGCTCTACATCCTCTGCGCCGCCAACCTGCGGCGCGAGAAGTCGCTCGAGTCGGGACTGAAGTACCTGATCGTCGGCTCGCTCGGCTCCGCGACCCTGCTCTACGGGATGGCCTTCCTCTACGGGGGCTCCGGCTCGACCGGCTTCGAGGGGATCGCGGCCGGGATCTCGCAGAAGGGCGTGCTCGGCGATCCGCTGATCCTCGTCGGCATCGCCCTCACCGCGGTCGGGCTCGCCTTCAAGACCTCGGTCGCCCCCTTCCACCAGTGGACGCCGGACGTCTACGAGGGCGCACCGACGCCGATCACCGGCTTCATGGCGGTTGCGACCAAGGCGGCGGCCTTCGCCGTCTTCGTCCGCTTCTTCCTCGTTGCGCTGGTGCCGCAGGCGAGCGAGTGGCAACCGGCCCTCGCCGTGCTCGCCGCGATCTCGATCGTCGTCGGCAACGTCGGCGCGCTCAGGCAGGACTCGCTCAAGCGCCTGCTCGGCTACTCCGGCGTCGCCCAGGCCGGGTACATCCTCGGCGGCCTCGTCGTCCTCAATTTGACCGGCTTCGCCGCGCTCGTCTTCTACCTGGCCGGCTACGCCTTCATGAACCTCGCCGCCTTCGCCGTGATCGTCGCCCGCGAGCGCGAGACCCCCTACGGCGACGACATCCGCGCCGTGCAGGGCCTGGGCGCCGAGCGGCCCCAGCTCGCCTGGCCGCTGACGATCTCGATGCTCGGCCTCGCCGGGCTGCCGGCGACGGTCGGCTTCATCGGCAAGCTCTACCTGATCGAGGCCCTGGTCGAGGGCGAATACACCTGGCTCGCGGTCTTCATCGCCGCCGGCACGATGATCTCGCTCGCCTACTACCTGCGGGTGGTGGCGGCGATGTGGATGCGCCCGGAGGCCGAGGCGGCCGGGGCGACGCCCGCGATCGCCGGCGCCTCCCCCGAAGCCGACCCGATCGACCCCGAGGCGGGCCGTCGCCTCCACCTCGTCGCCCCGGCCCTGCTCGCCGCCGCCGCGGTCGTCTTCTTCGGCATCGTCCCCCAGCCCCTGGTCGAGTTCGCCGAATACGCCGCCGCCTCGCTGTTCGAATTTCACTAGGCCGAAGTTACCCCCCGACGCCCGCCCGAATTCGGCTTGAGCAGTGAGGATCGCCGCTTTCACGGCTGTCTCGTTCGTGTCTACGCGTGCTTGGGGATGCGCTCGATCAGCTCCAGCGCCCGCGCCTGGAGCTCGTTGGGCTCGCTGAGCTGCTCGAAGCTGGCCTCGGCGCCCTCGACGCGGATCGTGTTGCGGGTGCGCAGGGAGAGCTCATCGATCAGGCTCTCGAAGCTGTGGGGCGTCTCCCCGCGCGAGGTGCGCTTGGCGCGCGCCTTGCCGGTGGCGGCGGCCGAGCGCTTCGCCTTGGCGACCGGATCCGCCTGCGCCGGCGGGCACTCGTCGCGGAAGGTCAGCTCCGCCCATGCCTCGCGCAGGTGCCACTCCAGGTAGTAGGAGAGCATGCAGCAGAAGATGTGGGCGCGGACCCGGTCCTCGAGGCGGTGGTGGATGGGCCGGACCTCCAGCGGCCCCTTCAGGGTGCGGAAGGCGCGCTCTGCCCACTTCAGCTGCTTGTAGGAGGTGACTACGCCGGGGGTGTCCAGCTCGCCGCCGGGGACGGAGGTGCGCAGCGCGTAGATCCCGTCGAGGGCCGCCTCGGCGGCGACCTGCGCCTGCTTGCGGGAGAAGGTGAAGCAGGCGTCGGTGATCTGCACCTCGAAGTGCTTCTTGACCTTGTAGCGCTTCAAGGCCGGGCCGACCGCGAGGCCGATCTCGGCGGCGCCTTTGAGCGTGCCGGCCGCAGCGCGCTCTGCGATCTCCCCCAGGCCGCGCTCGGTGGCAGCCAGCAGCTCCTCTCGCTTTCTCGCCCGCTCCTCGCCGACCAGGGGATTGCGGCAGAGGACGAGCCGCTCGCCGGGGTAGGCATCCGATTCGATCTCGGCCAGGTTGGTCTCGTCGAGGAGTGAGAGCTGCAGGTCGCCCTCCTTGACCAGCTTCTTCACCGCCGGCGCTTTCAGCGCCGTGATCCAGGCGACCCCCTCCGCCTCTCCCATCGTCTCCAGGTTGGCCTTTGTCGCCATGCCGCGGTCGGAGACGACGATCACCGTGGCGAGCCCGAAGCGCTCCTTCAGCTTGGCGACCTGGGCGGGCAGGGTCGCGTGGTCGTTGAGGTTGCCCTCGAAGACCTCGATCGCGACCGGGCGTCCCTGCCGGTCACAGAGCAGGCCGTAGGTGATCTGCAGGGTGCCCGGTCGCCCGTCGCGCGAGTAGCCGAGCGCCGCCAGCGGGCAGGTCCTGCCCTCGAAGTAGGAGGAGGAGACGTCATAGAGGACCAGGGTGCCGTCGGTGAGGTGGCGGGTGGCGAGGCGGTCCTCGATCTTCCCCTGGCGCTCGCAGAGCCAGTCCATCGCCGCGTAGAGGTCGTCTTGGTCAGCGCTCCCCACGCCGAGCGAGGAGCCGAGCGTCGACTGGCCCAGGGCTCGCACGGTGGCGAGCTTGGAGCCGGGCTCCAGGACCCGCTGGCAGATCATCGCCAGGGCGAGGTCGCGCTCTTTGGAGGGGGAGCGGTCGAGCAGGCGGGGCAGGCCGAGGCGGCGAGCGGCCCCCAGCACCGCTTCGGCGTGCCCGGTGGGGAGGCTGTGCGTCACCTCGAGCCCCTCGTCTGCCACCAGCAGCGTCTTGCCGGCGAGGACCGCCCTGATCGCGGCGATCGCCTCCGGTGGCAGGTGGGAGAGGTTGGCGAGCGTCTGCTTCTTCACCTTGCCGCCCTCGCGGTAGGAGCGGCGCAACAGCTGCGAGTGGTACTCGCGATCACCGCGCTTGACCGTGTTCGTGACCACGTGCATAGCGCCTGTCGGCCTTGCCTTTCTGCCCATACCACGAACCTATCACTACCTTCGGACGGATAGTCGTGACTACGTTTGACAAGGTGCAAACACCGGCAATCCCGCACGGGAAGCAGGATTCAGCCCACTCAGCGGCTCAGTGGGCGGGGTAACTTCGGACTAGGAACTCGACGGGTCAATAGGATCGGTCGGCGATGAAGGTTCGGCTCTATGGCCTCCCGGGGTCGCACCCGACGATGGCGACACAGGCGATGCTCGAGCACAAGGGCATCGAGTTCAGCCGGGTCAACCTCGTCCCCTTCCTCGCGAAAGTCGTCCTGCGCCGGCCGCTCGGCTTCCCGAGGAACACCGTGCCGGCGATCACGATCGACGGCCGCAGGGCCCAGGGGTCGCGGGAGATCGCGCGCGAGCTCGACCGGCTGCAACCCGAGCCGCCCCTGTTCCCCGCCGACCCCGGGAAGCGCCTCGCGGTGGAGGAGGCCGAGCGCTGGGGCGAGGAAGAGCTCCAGCACCCGGTGCGCCAGATCGTGCTCTGGGTGACGCACGCCAACGGAGCCTCGACTCGCAGCTACATGGAGGACTCGAGGATGGGGGTGCCGATCGGCCTCGCTGCCCGCCTCACCCCGCCGTTCGTCGCTGCGGGCGTGCGGGTCAACGAGGCGACCGACGAGGCCATCCGGGCCAACCTCGCCGGGCTCGACGGCACGCTGCAGAAGGTCAACGAGTGGATCGCGGCCGGCGTGCTCGACGGCGATGAGCTGAACGCCGCCGACTTCCAGATCGGGGCAAGCGTGCGCCTGGCGATGACGCTCCAGGACCTGCGGCCACCGATCGACGGCCGGCCCGCCGGGCGGCTGGCGCGCCGTGCGGTCCCCCGCTTCCCCGGCGACGCACCCCCGATCCTGCCCTCCGCCTGGCTGCAGCCGCTGCGCTCCCACGGCCCTGCCTGACGGCCGGCTCCGGGCCGCCAGGGGCGAACCGAGTCAGATTTTCTGGCCGACCTCGATCAGGTGGCCGTCCGGGTCCCGCATATAGCAGCGGATCTCGGTCTTGCGCCTTTCCGGGGGCGCCAGGAACTCGGCCCCGCGGGCGCTCCACTCCGCGTAGACGGCCTCGATGTCGGCGACGCGGATGTTGAGGAAGCTGCTGATGCGATCGGGGTCGGGGGGCACCTCGAGCGTGACGGTCGGCTTGTCCTCGGTGGGGCCGCCGCCGACGTTGATGATGATCCAGCTGTTGGCGAGAGCCACGCACGACGGCTCGCCCGTGCGGACGGTCTCGCCGCCGAGCACGTCGGCGTAGAAGCGGCGTGAGCGCTCGACGTCGGCAGAGACGATGAAGTGGGTCAGCACGATCCCTTCGTCGGGTGTGGGGAACTCGGCCATCCGTGACCTCCTTGGGTTGACCCGCCGATTCTCTCAGCAAGCAAGCCTCCTGGCGCTTGCGCGTCGGGCCCCGATCGGGAACCATGGCGGAGGGAGTCGAAAAAACCTAAGGAGGAGACGGAGTGGAGCCAGTCGAGATCGCGCCGGCCGAGGCGAGCGCCCGGCCCGGTGCCCTGTCCGCCGCGACAATGTGCGAGGCCTTCCAGATCACGGCCGGCGAGCGGGCGGACAGCCCCGCGCTGCGGCTCAAGGACAGCGACTACGAGGCGAGCTTCGCCGAGTACGCGGCGACCGTGCGGCGCCGGGCCGCCGGCCTCGCGGCGCTGGGCGTCGGCCGTGGCGACACGGTCGGCTTCATGCTGGTCAACCGGCCCGCCCTGCACCTGACCGACTGCGCCGCGATGCACCTCGGCGCCACCTGCTTCTCGGTCTACAACACCTCCTCGCCAGAGCAGGTCGAGTACGTGGTCGCCGACGCCGGCAACAGGGTGATCGTCACCGAGCAGGCCTTCCTCGAGACGGTGCTGGCGGCGCGCGAGCAGGTCGAGAGCCTCGAGCACGTGGTCGTCGTCGACGGCGAGGCGCCGGAGGGGACGATCCCGATCTCCGAGCTGGAGGAGATGGGCGACCCCGGCTTCGACTTCGACGCCGCCTGGCGCGCGGTCGAGCCCGACGACGTGCTCTGCCTGATCTACACCTCGGGCACAACGGGCCCGCCGAAGGGGGTGCAGCTGACCCACTCCAACATGCTCAGTGTCTGGCGCGCGGTGGACCAGATCCGCGAGGTAAAGCCCGGCGGGCGCGGCATCTCCTTCCTCCCCAGCGCCCACATCGCCGACCGCTGGGCGGGCCTCTACGCCCAGATGATCTACGGCACGACGATCTACTGCTGCCCCAACCCGCGCGAGATGGTCGCCTACTCGATCGAGGTCAGGCCGACCGCCTGGGGCGGGGTGCCGCGGATCTGGGAGAAGCTGAAGGCGGCGCTCGAGACGGCGATGGCGGCCGAGCAGGACGCCGAGAAACGCAAGGCCGCCGAGTGGGCGATGGGGGTCGGCCTGCGCCGCGCCGACGCCTACATGGAGGGAGGCGTCCCTGACGACCTGCAGGCGGAGTGGGAGCGCGCCGACGATCTGGTCCTCTCGAAGGTGCGCGCGATGCTCGGCCTCGACGAGGTCGAATCGTTCGTGGTCGGCGCCGCGCCGACGCCCCCCGAGGTGCTCAGGTTCTTCCTCGCGCTCGGGATCGAGATCTGCGAGACCTGGGGGCTGTCGGAGACGACCGCGATCTCGACCTTCAACCCGCCCGGCCGGATCCGGGTGGGAACCGTCGGCCCGCCGATCCCGGGAACGGAGGTGAAGCTGGCCTCCGACGGCGAGGTGATGGTCCGCGGCCCGCAGGTGATGAAGGGCTACCGCAACATGCCGGAGAAGACCGCCGAAGCCCTGACCGAGGACGGCTGGCTGATGACCGGCGACGTCGGCGAGTTCGACGAGGAGGGCTACCTGCGGATCGTCGACCGCAAGAAGGAGCTGATCATCAACGCCGCCGGCAAGAACATGTCGCCGGCCAACATCGAGGCGAAGCTGAAGGCCGCCTCGACCCTGATCGCCCAGGCGGTCGCGATCGGCGACAACCGCCCCTACAACGTCGCTTTGATCACCCTCGACCTCGAAACGCTGGCGATGCGGGGGGCGGAGGAGAACGACCCGGCGATCGCCGAGGAGGTCGCCGCCGCGGTCGAGGCCGCCAACCAGCGGCTCTCCCGGGTCGAGCAGATCAAGCGCTTCAAGGTGCTCGACGGCGAGTGGCTGCCGGGGGGAGACGAGCTGACCCCGACCATGAAGCTCAAGCGCCGCCCGATCGAGCGCAAGTACGAAGCGGAGATCGAGGCGCTGTACAAAGACTAGAGAAGACTAAGCGATGCTATCTGTTTCGGAATAGCATCCGATAGGGTCCACTAGCAATGGACCCGCTGCTCAACCCATACCGGCCCGGTGCCGGCACCCCTCCGCCGATTCTCGCCGGCCGGAAGGCTGAGCTCGAAGCGATCGGCAACCTGCTCGGCAGGCTGGCAGCGGGTCGTGGCGAGCGCAGCATCGTGCTCACCGGCCTGCGCGGCGTGGGCAAGACGGCGCTCCTCTGGGCCGCCGAGGAGAACGCGGAGAAGCAAGGCTGGATCTCCCAGAGCCTGGAGGCGCGCGCCGGCCTCGACTTCCGCACCGCCCTCGCCGACCGCTCCTGGGTCATCTTGAGGCAGCTCGAGCACAGGGGGGTCGTGCGGGAAGCCCTCGCCCGCCTGGCGGCGTCGATCCGGCGGGTGCGGGTGCAGGAGCCCGCGAGCGGGCTGGAGGTGAGCCTCGACCTGGGGGGCGCCGAGCCGCGCGAGGGGGCGCTGGAGGCCGATGTGGTCGACCTCTTCCGCATCCTGGGGACGACGGCCCGCGAAGGAGGGACCGGTGTGCTCTTCCTGCTCGATGAGCTGCAGCTCGCCGAGGCCACGGCGCTGGAGGCCCTCTGCGCGGCGATGCAGGATGTTGGCAGGCGCGAGCTTCCGCTCGCGGCGCTCGCCGCCGGGCTGCCGCCGCTGCGCGGTCAGCTGCTCGCGGCGAAGACCTACGCGGAGCGGCTGTTCGGCTACCGCGAGCTCGGGCCGCTGAGCGACGAGGAGGCGACCGCGGCGCTGGTCGAGCCCGGCCGGTCGGTCGAGCCCGGGCTCGACTTCGATCCGACCGCACTCGAGCTGCTGCTGGGCGAGTGTCAGGGCTATCCCTACTTCGTGCAGGTCTACGGCCACGCCGCCTGGCAGGTTGCGAGCGAGCCGGTCCTCGGGCTCGCGGAAGCCAAGGAGGCGGTGGCGCTCGGTCGCGAGGAACTCGAGACCGACCTCTACGCAGGGCGCTGGGAACGAGCGAACGACCGTGCCCGCGCCTACATGCGCGAGATGGCGCGTCTGGGCGACGGTCCGGTCCGAAGCGGTGAGGTAGCGGCCACCTTCGGGGGACACCGCGCGATCGCACCCACCCGCGATCGCCTGATCGGCGATGGGCTGGTCTTCAGCCCCGCCCGGGGACAGGTCGCGTTCACGGTGCCCGGCTTTGCCAACTACGTACGGCAGATCCCGCCATCGGCGTCCTCCTGACAACTGCCGCGATCGTCCTCTCCGTCGCCATCGGCGTCGGGGCCGAGCGGCGTTGGCCGGCCGGGGCCGCGCAGGCGGCGCGGCGCTCGCTGACGCTGATGCTCTACGTGCTGCTGCCGCCGGTGATCTTCTTCAACCTCGCCGCCAGCTCGATCGACGCCGGCCACGGGATCGGGCTGGCGCTGGGGATCCTCGCCTCCTCGCTCGGCGCCCTGCTCGCCTGGTGGGTGGCGAGCCGGGTGCTGAAGCTGGCTCGCTTCCAGGTCGGCGCCGTGGTCTGCTGCGTGCTCAGCGTCAACACCGGCTACCTCGGCTACCCGCTGACCGTGGCGCTGCTCGGCCGCGACCAGCTCTCCACCGCCGTCCTCTACGACGTGCTCGTCACCGGCCCCTGCCTGCTGCTCGGCGCCTTCGCCGTCGGCGCCGCGTTCGGGACCAAGGCCGGCGAAACCCCGCGCCAGCGCGTCGGCGCCTTCTTCACCCGAAACCCACCCCTCTACGCGGCGATCCTCGGCCTGCTCGCCCCCGAGGCGCTGGCCCCCGACGCCCTCGTCGACCTCTCCCAGGCGCTGATCGTCGCGATCCTGCCGATCGGCTTCTTCGCCGTCGGCGCCACCCTGGCCGAGAACGCCGAGCACGGCGAGCTGCCGATGCCGCCGCCGATGACCCGTCCCGTCGCCCTCGCGATCGTCACCCGGCTCGCCGTCGTACCCGGCCTGCTGATGCTGCTCGCGGCGCCCCTGGTCGACCTCCCCGCCGCCTACCGCCTGCTCTCGGCGATGCCGTCGGGCCTCAACTCCCTGGTCATCGCCCACGCCTACGGCCTCGACATGGAGATCACCGCCGAGGCGGTCACCTGGTCGACCGCGATAGTCGTCGCCGCTTCCCTGCTGTCGCTTGCATTTTAATGCCTAATTAGGCATTATCCAAGGGTGGAAACAGGTGAGCTCATCCGCCGGGCACGCAAGCGACACGGGCTCAGCCAGAAGCGCCTGGCGCTGCGGGCAGGCACCGACCAGGCGGCGATCAGCAGGATCGAGCGCGGCGAGACCTCCCCGTCGCTCGAGACGATCGAGCGCCTGATGGCGGCCATGGGCGAGCGCCTCTCCATCCGGCCCGAGCCGGTCGAGCGCGACTACGACCCGCTCCACATGCGGGCGACACTGGAGCGGACACCGGAGGAACGGCTGCGACTGGCAATCTCATGGAACCGCCTTGCGGGGCGGCTGACACAGGCGGGTCAACGGGCCCGTGCCTGACCCCCGCTCCGAGCCACTCGACGCCCAACGGATCTTCGAAGAGCTGGCCCGCCACGAGGTTGACTTCGTGCTGGTCGGGGGGCTCGCCGCGCAAACCCACGGTATGACCGGAATGAGAAACGTCATCGACGTCATCCCGGCGCCCGAGCCCGACAACCTCGCTCGCCTGGCAGCGGCTCTGCGCGCGCTGGAAGCCCGCGTGCTCAATCCCGGTCACGAGGACATCGAGATCGAGGCGTCGATGCTGCCGCGAGCGACGATATGGCAGTTCGCCACTCCCCATGGCGACGTCGACGTGCTGCACGAAGCGCCGGGGGCGGCACCCTGGCCCGAGCTGCGCGAGCGGGCGCTGGTCATCGCGCTCGACGAGACGCGCGTACCGGTCGCCGGGCGGGACGACCTGATTCGCATGAAGCTCGCGCGGGGTCGGCCCGTCGATCGAGCCGACGTTGCCGCACTGACCGATCCGGAGGCGGATTGATGCTGCACCACGTGGGGATCGAGGTGACGCCGGCCGACGTCGGGCGCTCGGTCTCCTTCTGGCGGGCGCTCGGCTTCGCCGAGGTCGAGCCGCCGGAGTCGCTTGCAGAGTTCACCTGGCTGGAGCGCGACGGGACTCAGGTCCACCTGATGCCGACTGACGACCCAGTTGCTCCGGCCCGCGGACACACGGCGATCGTCGCCCGCGACTTCGACCGCGACGTGGCCGCCCTGCGCGAGCTCGGCTTCGAGGTCGAGCTGCGCCGCGAACACTGGGGCTCCCCCCGCGCGCTGGCGATCGCCCCCGGCGGCCACCGGGTCGAGCTGATGGCCGCGCCTCCAGAACGTTCGGCCTGAGGGCTGCACTGCGATTCCGGGCCGGTTCGCTCCGGCCGAAGGCCCCCGTTGTACCGTTTGCGCGTGGCAACCAAGAGACCGACCGGGAACTGGACGCCCGAGGGCAAGGCCGAGAGCGCCGCCTTGCGCCGCGACTACCTGGAGCTGACCCCGGCCCAACGCATGGAGCAGGTCTTCGAGCTGTCCCGGTTCATGTCCAGAGTCGCCGAGGCGGGCCGCCGCCAGCGCAGTGGCTGAGCTCGACATCCAGGGAATCCTCGAAGCCCTCGCCGGGGAGGGCGTGGACTTTCTCGTAATCGGCGGGGTAGCGGTGGGCTTCCATGGCTATGTCCGCGCAACCAAGGATGTTGACGTTGTGCCGGCCCCCGGCGCAGGCAATCTGAGGCGCCTCGCCAACGTCCTGAGGAAGCTGGACGCGGAAATCGAGGGTGCGCAGGAGTTCGAAGACGAGGAGCTTCCCGATCCACTCGACCCCGATGCCCTCGCGCTCGGCGGCAACTGGGTGCTGCGCACCCGCCTCGGTCAGTTCGACGTGATGCAGTGGATCGGCGACGAGGCACTTTGGGCAAGGCTTGAGCCAGGGGCGATTGCGACCGAGATCGGCGGACTCAGCGTCAAGGTGGTGAGCTACGAGGATCTCGTCGCGCTGAAGCAGCAGGCCGGACGGCCGGAGGACCTGACCGACTTGCAGCGGTTGCGGCAAGCTCGCGGCGAAGAGTCGTAGGGGGCGCCGGCCTCGGCGCGACTCGTCGGTTTGCCAGCCAACCGCCCGGCTACGATGCGCCGGTGCGCTACCCGGTCGAGGACTTCACCGCTGAGGAGCGGGCGCTGCTTGCCCCTCACTTCACCAACCTGGACCGGCCCGTGTTCGCCTTGGTCAACTTGCCGGAGACCGTGAAGGGGGCGCTTTTTGCCCGCTATTCGCGGTATTCGGGGACAGTGCGGCGGCTCTACCTGGAGGAGTTCGCGGAGGATGCGGCGGACGGCATGCGGCCCTTCGACGGGGCCGAGGGCGAGCGCGCGGCGGGGCTCTACGAGCGCGTCTTCGTCGGCTACGGCGACGACTCGATCGCCCAGGTGGGCGGTGCCCACGTCGCCTGCGAGTTCGTCTCCAACATCCTCACCAAGCAGCTGCAGCGGGGCCGCCTCGCCGCCTATCTGGAGCAGTCGACCCGCTACATCCCCTACGACGTGCCCCTGCCCGGTGGCGGCTACCGCTACTACCGCAGCGAGGGCCTCGGGGCGGAGTTCGCCACCGCAATGGACGAGCTCTTCGCGATCTACTCGCGCTCGCTGGCGCGGGTCGAGGGGTGGGCGGCGGAGCGCTGGCCGCGCGGCGAGGGCGAACCCGAGGGCCCCTGGCAGCGCTCGATCCGCGCCAAGGCACTCGACCTGCTGCGCGGCCTGCTCCCCGCCGCGACACTCAGCCACGTCGGCATCTACGCCTCCGGTCAGGCCTACGAGCAGCTGATCCTGAGGCTGATGGCCTCGCCCCTGCCGGAGGCGCGCGAGTACGGCGGCATGATCCTCGAGGAGCTGAAGCAGGTGATGCCGAGCTTCGTCTCGCGGGTCGAGCGGCCCGAGCGCGGCGGCGAGTGGATCGGCTACCTGCAGCAGCGCCGCGAGCGCACCGAGCGGTGGGTCTCGCGGCTGGGCCTCGACCGGCGCGACGGCGGCGAGACGACGCCCTCGGTCGAGCTGGTCCACGTCGACGGCAGCGAAGAGGATCTGCTCGCCTCCTGCCTCTTCGAGTCGGCCGCGGTGCCCGAGACCGAGATCCTCGCCCGCATCGACGTCCTCGACCGCGGCGAGCGGGCCGAGCTGCTCGGCGCGATGGTGGGCGAGCGGCGCAACCGCCGCCACCGGCCCGGCCGCGGCTTCGAGGCGCTGCGCTACCGCTTTGAGATCGTCTCCGACTACGGCGCCTTCCGCGACCTGCAGCGTCACCGCATGCTGACCTGCCAGTGGCAGCGGCTGGGCCCGGACCTGGGCGCCGGGGTGCCCGAGGAGGTGCGCGAAGCCGGCGCCGGTGACGAGTTCGAGCGGGCGCTGGAGGTCTCGCGCGGCGAGTACGAGCGGCTCGTCGCCGCCGGCATGCCCGAGCAGGCCCCCTACGCGCTCAGCCTCGCCTACCGGATCCGCTACACGCTCGACCTCAACGCGCGCGAGGCGATGCACCTGATCGAGCTGCGCTCCGGCCGCGAGGGCCACCCCACCTACCGCGCGGTGGCTCAGGCGATGCACGAGCGGATCGCCGCGATCCATCCCGGCGTCGCGGCAGCGATGAGCTTTGTCGAACACTTCGCAGGAGCCTCGCTTGGAGCGCATCCTCAGCGAGATTCGAACGCAGCGCAAGCGGGCTCAAGCGGGCAAGTCCCAGTAGGTCTCCACTTAACTTTTTTGAGAGGCGTTTGCGGCCGGTCGAGATCGACGCCCGCAAAAAAGTACAAGACGTTCCGACCTACTGGGACTTGCCCTTGTCGGGCGGGGCTTCCAGGTCTGCGGCTGAAGGTGGCGGGTCGTCTTCAGCTTGGGAGAGCTCGTCGGCGGCTTTCTCACCTGGGGTCGGCCAGGGGATTGCTTCGCCGGCGGCCCAGGCGGGGGGTCTGCCTCCGGGCAGCCAGCCGGCGGCGAGAAGCGCGAAGTAGAGGAACCAGAGCAGGGTGAACTGGATCAGCAAGAGCAGGGCGGCGATGCCGAGCGCCATCCCGAGCGAGCCCCAGAAGCGGGTCAGCAGTCCGGTTCGCATCGCCCAGAGGCAGCTGTAGGCGAGGGCGAAGGCGAGGCCGAGCCGGCCGCCGAGGCTGAGGCCGGTGGCGATGCCGCGGGTACCCGCATCGGCAACCGCGTTGGTGGCGGCGTCGTCTTCGACCTTTTCGGACGCGCACTCGCCGACGGCGGCGCGGCCGCTGCCGAAGTCTTCGCGGAACTGGGCCTTGTCGTCGCCGCGATCCGAGACGCATTCCCGGGTCGCTTCCTTGACGCTGAGGTCGGCGCTCGCCTTGCCGTCGGCGAATTCCTTGGCCGCTTCGTTGGTCGCGATGGCGTTGAACAGGGCTCCGCCGGCGAGGAAGAGCGGCGCTGCGACGACGAGGCCGATCAGCTGCGGGCGCACCCGCTCGCTGCGGGCCTGGGCGGCGCGGAACAGGTAGACCAGGGGGAACGCGAGCAGCGCGAGCCCGAGCGCCTGGAGGATGCTGGAGAAGACGATGTCGGAGCGGTGCGCGTCGGCCGCGCGCAGGATCTCGGCTTCGCCGTCGCCGCTGACCGAGCTGACCACGATCGTCGACGCGATCAGCATCGCGAGCGCGGCGAAGGTCGCCAGGGCGACGGGCATCGCCCAGCGCCGCTCGCGCTCCAGGATGTCGTCGACCGTGACGATGCCGGCGAGCCTATCCGCATCGACGACCGGGGGGCGACCCGATGAGGGCGCCGACGGTCGTGATCTCGCTCAGAACCACTGCGCCGTACGCTACCGGCATGAGCGCGGAGCGGACCACTGTGGATGAGCGCCGGAGGACCCCCGTCGTGCCCCTCGAGGCGGGCGCCGGACCCGAGAACCCACCCTGCCCCGCCTGCGGCGAGCCGCTCTTCGGCTGGATCGACGCGCGGGCGGGCCTGGCCGGTCCGGTGAGCCGCTGCGAGAGCTGCGGACTCGGTGTCGTCGGCTCCGCCGGGGAAACCGAGGAGGCGCTGGAGGCGCTCGACCGCATGCGCGACGGGGAGACGATCCGGATCGCCAGCCGGGCGAGCTTCTCGGCCTGGATCGGCGGCGCCGGCTGGGCCGGGCTGGAGCCCGCCAGCCGCTACCTGTTCACGCCGGAGTCGGTGCGCCGCCTCGTCGCCAACCGCGACCAGGTCGTCTCCGGGGCCCGCTGGTCGCCGGGGCCCGGCATCGCGACGATGTGGCAAACGGTCCTCAACGGCTTCACCTTCGGCCGCAACCTGGCCCTGGCCCGCCTGGGACGCACCGAAGCAGTCCCCGCCGAGCGCCCCTGGCAACGCCGCCTAGACGCCCTGATCACTGTAGTAGTAGCCATCCCAGCGTTGATGGTCGCCGTCCCACTGGAGCTGACGGCAGCAGCCACGGGTCGCGGCAGCACGATCTCGCTGCACCTGGAGCTGCTCTAGCGTGATGCGTCCCGTCGTTAGCTCCGGGACGCGCTCGACGACCCCGCCGCTTGGGTCGAGGATTGCCGTGCAGCCGTACCCGGTCGTCGTCGCCGATGGTGGCTCGACGACGTCGGCGGAGATCACCCAGGCCGAGCACTCCCGGGCTCGTGCTGAGAGGACCTCGATGTGTCGGCTCCGCCACTTCCGTGCGGTCGCGTGCGGCAGGTTGTTGCTCGACTTTCGTGACCTCCAGCTGACTTGAAGGAGATCGGCCCTCGATGTCGAGACCGAGGTAGGGCAGGGAGCACCGGCGGCTCGCTCGAACGAAGGGTGTGTCCAAACATCCTCGAGGAGGTCACCGCCGATGCCCGCCCTGCCATCTTCGCTTGCCGCGATCCTGTCCCTGCTCCAGCCCGCCTTCACCGCGCCGACCTTCCAGATCTTCGAGGCGCTCGTGGCGGGGTTCATCGGTCGCGTCGGCGAGCACACCGTCACCGGGATGTGGCAGGCGGCGCGACTCGCCGGCCGCCTGCATCACAGCCGCGCCCACGACTTCTTCGCCCGCGCCGCCTGGTGCCCTGACCGCCTCGGCCTGCTCGTGCTCGACTTCCTCGTGGAGCGCTTCTTGGACCCGGGCGCTCCGATCGGGCTAGCCGTGGACGGCTCGGTCTTTCGCCGCTCGGGCCGCAAGGTGCACGGGACGAGCTGGCACCACGACTCATCCGCCGCCCCCGGCGGCGGCTTCAAGTTCGGCAACTGCTTCGTCGTCGTCGGCTTGGTGGTGAGGATCGCCGCGCTGGGCGAGCGCGCCTGGTGCCTGCCCGTGCTCTTCCGGCTCTGGCTGCCCACGCCAAAGCCCACGGAGGCGAGGCCGAACCCGTCAAAGCGGCCCTCCCAGCAGGAGCTGGCGGCCGGGCTTGTCGCCAAGGTGGCAGAGCGCTATCCCGAGCGGCGGATCGACGTCCTCGGCGACTCGGCCTTTGCCTGCAAGGCGATGGCGCCCGCCTCCGATCGCCTCACCTTGACTTCGCGGCTTCGCTCCAACGCCGTGATCCACGCGCCCAAGCCGCCGCTGACGGGGAAGCGCGGGCGACCGCGGGTCAAGGGCCGCCGGCTCGGCACCCCGGCCGAGATCGCCGCGCGGGCCAAGCCCAGCGAGTGGCGGCGCCTGCAGGTGCCCGGCCGGGGCGAGGCCTGCGCGCTCGTCGTCGAGGGCCTGTGGTACTCGGTCTTCGGCCCGCGGGCGGTGCGGGTCGTGATCGTCCGCGAGCCCTCCGACACCGAGGGCTACCGGATCGCGTTGATCAGCACCGACCTCGAGGCGGGGGTGGCCGAGATCATCGCCCGCTACGCCGATCGCTGGTCGATCGAGGTCGCCTTCCAGGACGCCAAGCAGACAGTCGGGGTCGGCGAGGCGCGCAACCGGGTCCGCCCGGCGGTCGAGCGCACCGTGCCCTTCGGCCTGCTCTGCCAGAGCGTGGCGATCGCCTGGTACGCGCTCAACGCCGATCCCGCCGCCGACGTCGATCGCCGCCGGCGAGAGGCGCCCTGGTACTCCCAGAAGCGCGATCCCTCGATGCTCGACATTCTCGCCGCGCTGCGCCGCGAGCTGATCCGGGCTGAATTTCGCCAAGGAGCGGGGCGAGCGCCGTCATCGCGACAAATAACCGCTCGCCCACCGTCACGCCTTCGAGCGGCGGCGTAGGTCACGAAAGTCGAGTTGTTGTTGAGCGGGTAGAAAATCGCTTCCGCCCCGCGGGCTGCCAGGGCGGCTGCGGCCTCCGGGAAGTTCGCGTCGAAGCAGATGTTGACGCCGAACTTCACGCCGTTCCGCTCGAACACAGGGGACTCACTCCCGGGTGAGAACGCGCTCTCGTTCAGGTGTTGCTTGCGGTAGAGGCCCAGCACTCGCCCCCGCCCGACGATCACCGCCGAGTTGAAGAGCTCCGACCCGCAGCGCTCCATCAGGCCGAGTATCACGACCGGGTCGAACTGGCTCAGCTCGGCCAACAGACGGGCGAAGAGCGCGGAGCCGAGCTCGATGCTGTGCGCGGCCGCCTCCTCGGGGGTGCGGCAGTAACCCGTGAGGAAGCACTCCGGCAGGCATACGACGTCGAGTGCTTCGGCCTGGGCCCAGGAAAGCACTCGCTTGACCTCGGCCAGAGACGCGTCCACGTCGCCGAGGATCGGAGCGACCTGACAGCTTCCCACGGAGATGGTCGGCGGATTGGGAATTTCGAGCATGATTAGATGGGCCTCCGCCGGGCCGTTGCCTCGACCGGCCGGTCCAGCATCGCCGCGGCCACACCCGAGTCGATCACCTCCGCTGCTTTACGACCCCGTTGGCCAGCGAGCCAACGCCGCCCACGTAAATCGCCGCACCGGCGTTCATCAGGACGATGTCGCGGCGCGGGCCGCTCTCGCCGGCGAGCACCGCGCGGGTCGCCGCCGCGTTCTCCTCCGGCGTGCCGCCCGCGACCTCGTCGAGGTCGGCGGTGACGAAACCCAAATCCCCGGGCTCTACGAACCACTCCCTCAGTCGATCCGCCCGAGACCTCGATCACGCGCGTGCGCGCCCCGATCGAGATCTCGTTGAGGCCGGCGTGGTCGGCGGTCAGATGCTCACCGGCGCAGGCGGCGTCGATCGCCCTTGTCACCACATCGTTGGGCATCGGTTCCCTCAGTCGTCCCCGAGGGGGTTGATGATGGGTGGCAGGCCGGCCCGCAGCCGGATGACCGGTCGCCCGCTGCGCTCCTCGTGCTTTTCAACGCCCTCCTCGATCGCGAAGCCGAACCTGTCGTAGAAGGCGAGTGCAGCGTGGTTCTCCGGTAGCACCCAGAGGATTACGTCGCAGAAATGGTGCTCGCTCAGCTCTGCGAACGCGGCCTTCAACATAGCGCCGCCGGCACCTTGACGCCAGTGATCAGGATCGACATAGAGAGCCCCGATCTCCGCCGTGCGCTCCGTGGCGTCCACGTCATGGCTGGGCGTCGCGACGGAGCAGAAGCCCGAGAGGCCGCCGTCGCACTCGGCCACCAGGGTCAGCCAGAAACCGTCACCCGTGCCCAGGAGCGCTCGCCACCTCGACTCGCGCTCCGACACCGAGAGACCGTCGAGTAGCTCATCCGGAAGGATGCCCCGGTAGGCCGCCTGCCAGGAGCGCACGTGGATCTCGGCGATGCTCCGAACGTCCTCGTCCCGGGCCTGTCTGACCTTCACCGTGTCGATGCACTGGAGGGTACGTTGATCAGCGCACCTGGAATACGCCCGAGCTGAGGTAGGCAGTAAGCCGAGCGCCGACCCTACCTGCTCACCACGTCGACACGCGAGAGAAAGCAGCAAGCAGAACGGGCTCAGCTCGGGCGGAGCACGCGGAGAACGAAGTCGGACTTTGCCTCCGTGTATGCCTCGCGGTCCCGGGCGAATTTCTCGGCAAGCTCTCGCTTCAGGGCGGTGTAGGCGCTTGCCGCACCAGGATCAGCCCGCAGGCGCTCGCGGAACTCCAGCTCGTCCGCGTAGCGCTGTGAGTCCGCCGGAACGAGGTGGAGGTGGTGGGTGCGACGACTCGGATGCGGCTTGCAGAACCAGTGCATCTCGTTCGGCAGGTATGGGGCGTAGAGGTAGTCGAGACGGGCAAGCGGCTCAAAGCACTCACGCGACTCTTCGAGGTCTCGCACACCGACCAGGATGTCGATGATCGGCTTGGCCTCCAGCCCCGGCACCGCGGTGCTGCCGACGTGGTGTATGCCGCCGACGATCCAATCGCCGATCGCCTCCGCGAGGGCCACCCGCTCTTCCTCGAACCGCCGGGGCCAGGCATGGTCATATGCCGAGAGCCGAATCGGCTCGTCCGGTGGCATCGCGCCTGAGGTCGGCTGTGATGAGTCGATAGGCGAATCCTCGCGTACCGTAGTGAGTGATGCAGGATCAGTGGTCTGCAGTCGATGAGTACGTGGCCGGTTTGCTGGCGCCGCACGATGCGGCCCTGGAAGCTGCATTGAGCGCAAGCGAGGCTGCTGGCCTGCCGGCAATCCAGGTCTCGCCTCCGCAGGGGAAGCTGCTCTGCCTGCTGGCGCAGTCGATCGGTTCCAGCTCGATCCTCGAGTTCGGGACGCTCGGCGCCTACAGCACGATCTGGCTGGGACGGGCGCTGCCCGAGGGCGGCCGGCTTGTCACCCTGGAGGCTGACCCCGGCTACGCGGAGGTCGCCCGCGAGAACATCGCTCGGGCCGGGCTGGCCGACGCCGTGGACCTGCGGGTCGGGATCGCGCTCGACATGCTGCCCGAGCTGCATGCCGAAGAGGTCGGTCCCTTCGACTTCACCTTCATCGACGCCGACAAGGAGAACAGCCCCGCCTACTTCGCGTGGTCGTTGGAGCACTCACGGCCGGGCAGCCTGATCGTCGCCAACAACGTCGTTCGCGACGGAACCCTCGCCGATGCCGAAAGCGACGACCCCAAGGTGCGGGCCCAGCGCCAGTTGCACGAGGCCCTCGCAGCCGAGGATCGCGTCAGCGCGACGACGATCCAGACGGTGGGCGGCAAGGGCTATGACGGATTCACCGTCGCTCTGGTCAAGTAAAGGCCGGCTCCTTCAAGGCGACGATCAGTGTCATCTCCAGCCACTTGAAGTGACAGTCCACCTCGGCAAAACCGGCCTCTCGAAGCCAGCCCATTTGTTCGGAGAGCCCTGCGAGTCGGTCGGTGGGGTCGTCCTCTACCCGACCGATCTCTCGACGGAAGCGCTCGTGCAGGCGCTCGGACGCGGACCGCACGAGATCGAGATTCACGAAGACACCGCTCGGGGCAAGCAGGCCGTGTATCTCTCCGAAAAGCTCCTGCTTTCGTCCGTCCTTGAGGTGGTGGATCGCGAGGCCCGATACGACAACATCAGCTGCGCCGGTGATGGGGAGGGCGTCCCGGAGGTCGTGCTCGCGCAGCTCAACTCGGGGATCGTCGGCAAATCGCTCCCTCGCCCGGTCGAGCATCGGCACCGAGGAGTCGAGCCCGGTTGCCTCTGTCCCTGGGTAGCGGCTGCGGATCAGGGCCAGTAGCCGCCCATCCCCGGTGCCGAGATCGACGACTCGCTCGACCTCTTCGGGGAGGGCCTGGAGCAACATTGCCTCGGCGATCTCGCGATGGGGAATCTCTCGCGCGAGGTACTCGGCAACCCGTCCCCGGTCAGACCACTCGCCAGACATGGCGTAAACGCTATTCGAGTTTCACGGCAAGCTCTGCCCTTCCGCCCGCATGGATATGACGAGTGACCGCCGGGCGCCCGTGACAAGATCGCCACGTGCTCCCGATGAAGCCAGTCGAGTCCGCTCTCTACATCTGCGATCTCGACGGGACCCTATTGCGCTCGGATGCGACGCTCAGCGACTTCGCGCGGGACGGCATCAACCGGCTGATCGACGCCGGGGTCTGCCTGACCGTCGCCAGCGCCCGCGGCACGGCGGGAATGCGCTCTTTGCTGGAACGGGGTCCGTCTTCAACTCCCGGTGATCGAGCTGAACGGCGCATTCGTCTCCGACATGCACAGCGGTCGCCACGTTGCCAGCAACGTTCTCTCCGGGCAGGACGCTTGCGCGGCGCTGGAGGTGATCCTCTCCACCGGGGTGGACCCGGTCGTCTCGACCTGGGATGGCCACCGCGATCGAGTCCACTTCGGCAGTCGCACGAACGAGTCGATCGCCTGGTACGTGGAGGAGAAGAGGAAGCATCGCGACCCACGACTGACGCCCTGTGACGACCTCCTGGCTATTGCGCGAGCTGAGGAGGTGGCACAGATCACCACGTTCACGCTGGACCGGGAGGCCGCCGCACTGACCGAATGGCTCCGTGCCTCGATCGGGGCGGGAGCAACAGTGCACGCCGCCGGCAACGTGTACTGGCCGGGCTGGACCGAAATAACGATCCAGCACCGGGCGGCCGAGAAGGGAGCGGCGGTTCCGGCCCTCCTCGAGGCTTGCGACATTCCCGATGTTGAGGTCATAGCCTGCGGCGACCATCTCAACGACCTCGGCCTGTTCGCCGCCGCAACCCACAGTATCGCCCCGGCGAACGCCCACCCGGCCGTGTTGGAAACTGCCACGGAGATCGTCGGATCGAACGATGAGGACGGCGTGGTGCGGCATTTGCTCTACCGCCACGCCGCATTCCAGTAGACATTGCCCTGCAAGGGTCCCGAGCGAAATCGGGTCTCGCGTGTACTCGCCAGACGGCCTTGGGCGCCGTGCCCGCTGTACGATCAGGTTGGGTCCTTGAGGAGCGCTTCACACGCGCGGGGAACTCAGCCCCGCCCAGTATCTGCGACCAGTCCCGGCAGGTCGGCCATCGTTGCGAACACCACGTCGGCGGCGCTGAGGCGATTGGACAGCGTGGCGGCCGCAAAGCCGAGTGCGGTCATTCCAGCTGCCTTGGCGCCAGCCACCCCGAAGGGACTGTCCTCGACGACGATGCACCGATCCGGCGGGGTGGACATGCGCGCCGCCGCATGCAGGAACAGGTCCGGTGCCGGCTTGCCTCGCTGGACTTCGTCTACCGAGAAGATCCGTCCTGTGAAGCGATTCCACAAACCGGTCAGGCCAAGGGTGAGACGCATCTTCTCGTGGCTGCCGCTGGAAGCGACGCAGGTCGGCAACTCGATCTCGTCAAGCGCTTCGATGATGCCCGGCACGGGATTCAGCTCGTGCCGAAAGCCTTCGCGGACAGCCGCGTCGAGTTCTGCCGCCCATCCCTCGGGCACCGGACGCCCCAGGCGCTCGGCGAGGATTCGCAGCGTGGCCTCCATCCCCAAGCCGAGGAACTCGCGGACGCAGTCCTCGTAGGTCATCTCCAGGCCAAGCGCGGAGATTCGCTCTGCCTGGATGCGCAAGGAGATCCGGTCGCTGTCGACCAGGACCCCATCGCAGTCGAAGATCACCAGCTCGGTCACGGTTGGAAGGGTACGGTTCGGCCACCGATGGGGGGCCTGTTGCAGATCGCCGACGACTCCTACCTCCGCCTGCTTGTGGAGGCGGACGCCAGGGAGCTCCATGAGCTGATCGAGGCGAACCGGGACCGCCTCGCACCCTGGCTGCCGTGGGCGGCGGATCAGGCCTTCGATGACACGCTCGACTTCATCCGCGGAACCCGCTCGCAGCTGAATGACAACAACGGCTTCCAGGCGGCGGTAATTATGGAGGAGAGCATCGCCGGCGTGATCGGTTACGTCAGCGTCGATTGGGGAAATCGCTCGACGCGCATCGGCTACTGGCTGGACGAGCGACATCAGGGCAGCGGAACGATGACGGCGGCGGTGCGGCTGCTCGCCGATCACGCACTGACGGTCTGGCGGCTCAACCGGGTCGAGATCCTCGTCGCCACCGAGAATCGTCGCAGTCGGGCGATACCCGAGCGACTCGGCTTTTGCGAAGAGGGGACGCTGCGGCAGTACCAACTGGTCGGCGGTCGCTATCTCGATTGCGCCAGCTACTCGATGCTGGCGGCAGACTGGCGCAGCACTTCAACCGGATAGAGCTGTTCACCGGCTGAACCCACTGTCGGGCGATTCGAGTAGAAGTCAGCGCATGGTCGACCGACCCTCCGAGGAGCGGATCGTGATCGTGACCGGCGTGAGCCGCCGGGTCGGGATCGGCTTCGCGATCGCACGGCGTCTGCTCGACGAAGGCGCGAAGGTTCTCCTCCACTCCTTTTCTCCGCATGACGCCACAGCGGCTGGAGGCGTCGACACCGGAGGTACAGAGGCCCTTCTCGCTGAGCTGGGGGGAGTCTCCAGGCATCTTCAACACATCGAGGACGACCTTGGCGACCCCGATGCCCCGCGGCGGGTGGTCGCGGCGGCGATCGATGCATTCGGCGGGATCGATGCCCTTGTGGTGAACCACGCTCACGGCTCCGAGCAGACGCTGGCGGCGGTCAGCGCCGAGGAGCTCGACCGCGCTTGGGCGGTCAATGGGCGCGCCGCAGTTCTTTTGGTGCAGGCGTTTGCCGAGGGTCACGCCGATAGTCGGGCGGATGGGCGGGTCGTGCTGTTCACCTCCGGCCAGCACCTCGGCCCGATGCCGGGCGAGCTGCCCTATGTGCTCAGCAAGGGCGCCATGCACCAGGTCATCCGCACGCTTGCCGACGAACTGGCAGATCGCGGAATCACCGTCAACGCGATCAACCCCGGACCGGTCGATACCGGTTGGCCATCCGATGAGCTGCGCAAGAGCTTGCGCCGGGCCTTCCCGGCTGGCCGGTGGGGACGCCCGGAGGACATCGCCCCCATCGTCGCCTGGCTCGTCTCCGCCGACAGCGCTTGGATAACTGGTCAGGTGATCGACGCGGAGGGCGGCTTCCGCCGGCACCTCGCAGGCCCAGGCTGACGGATCATCGCTACGGCGCCGAGGTCCCGGCTCGCCCGTAGTCATCGGTGAGGCGCACCACGTCGTCGAGCTCCGGCGTTGAGACCTCGACCACAACGGCGTCTTCGAGGGCCTCGATCGTGTGCACCTGCCTGGGCTCGTTGCGCCAGGCGGAGCCGGCCGCAAGCTCGGTCTCCTCCAGGGAGTCGGCGCTCGGCCCCTGGCTCAGCAGCAAGCGCCCGGAGAGCAGGTAGGACGTCTCGTCCTTCTTCTCGTGGTACTGAACCGAGAGGCGCTGTCCGGCCCGGACGTGAAGCAGCTTGCCAGCGTATCGATCGGTCAGCGCAAACCAGAGCTCGTGCCCCCAGGGCTTGTCCACCTGACGCGGAAGCTCCTCATCCTGCATCCGCCGCAGTCTGCCCGATCCGTCGCTGCTGCGTATATGGATCAAGGGCTTCAACGACGGCCCGGCGGCGGTGTCCCCTCGGCGCCAAGTGATCGATTGACCCACGTATAACGGGGCAAATCGATCAGTCAGCGCCGCGCTGCGCGCGTTGCGGACCTAAATAGACCCGGAACGATGACGGCCGAGGGGCTCCCCGCCCCCGCCGTCCTTAAGAAAGACCCTCCCGAGCCTCGCGAACCAAGGTCACCGACTCGGGGAAAAGAACGCGAATCGCATCGCGCACCTGCATCGCCTGCTCGTCGGGCCCGCCGGTGAGCTCCAGCCTGCCGATCGAGGCGACGGTCATCTCGACCGCGAGCTTGATCGCGTTGTCGGCCCAGGCGACGCGCTGGGAGGACTGCATCTGCTCGGAGAGCTCCTCCATGCGGGCGCGAAACTCGTCCGGATCGCCGAAGAGATTGAAGGGGCTGCCCTCCACCCTTCACATGAAAGCAGAGACTCGGAGGCGGCACGGTCCCGTGAGGTTGTGCGCGCCACGCGCGCGCCGCCCCGCCCTAGCGTCGGCGCCATGCACGACGGGCGGGAGGCGGAGAGGGGATCGGCAAGCGTCGAGCAGGCCGGCCTGGTCGCGCTCGTCGCGCTCCTCCTGCTCGTCGCCATCGCCGCCGTCGCCGCGAGCGGCGAGGTCGACGCCGGCCGCGAGCTTGCCGGCACGATCGGCCGGCGGATCGCCTGCGGCCCCCGCCTCCCTGACGCCTGCCGCCACCACCCGCTCGTCCCCGCCTACGGCTGGCCGCTGGCGCGGCTGGCCCGGGCGCTGGCACCGGTCCCGGAGGCCAAGTCAGGGCCCTCCGGCCTGCCGCTGGTCCCGGTCGACTTCCGCCGCTGCCGGCGCGAGAGCTGCGCCGTCGCCGCGGGGCCGCACCTGACCGTCTCCGGGCGCCGCACCACCGCCTTCACCCAGATCGCCGACCACCGCAGCTCGCTCGGCTGGGTCGAGCTGACCTACTGGCTCTACCGCCCCGGCCTCGGCTGGGAAGGCGTAGTGCGACGCGCCGGCCAGGCGCAGATCGACGCCGCCGCCGGCGTCCGCGTTCTGCTCGAGGACGACCCCGCCCTGGTCCCGCTCGAGACGCTCCCCGGCCGCAACCACTACGAGTTCCCAGCCTCCGAGCGCCCGCCCTGGCAGTGGGGGGTCGGCGGCCGTTACCCCGGCTGGTCGAGCTAGACAAATGTGGCTACTTGAACGTATAATGTGGCTACATGAGCGAGACCGTGGGCATACGCGAGCTGAAGAACGACATCAGCCGGATCATCGAGCGGGTGGAGAAAGGCGAGGCGATCACCGTCACCCGGCGCGGCAAGCCGGTGGCGACGATCGTCTCCTCGACTATCTCACCCGGCCTGGCGAGGCTGATCGCCAACGGAACGGTTCGACCGGGCAACGGCAAGCGTCGCCTCCGGAAACCGGGGGTGAAACTCCGCGGACCCGGTCCGACGGCTGCGGACTACGTCTCCGAAGGCCGTCGCTGAGCCTCTACCTCGATACGAGCGCGCTGGTCAAGCTGGTCGTCGACGAGCCGGACAGCGACCTCGCCAACCAGGCCTACGACGACTTTCCGACGACCTCGACGAGTGCCATCGCCCGCCTCGAGGCGACATCGGCCCTGGCCCGGATGCGAAAGGGTGGCCGGCTGTCTGGCCAGACACACCGAACGGCGCTCGACGACCTGGACGACCTCTGGCGCGAGCTGCAGGTCCACGCCGTGACCGACCCACTGATCGAGACTGCCACCCGCGCCGCCACCGAGCACGCGCTGCGCGCCTACGACAGTCTCCACCTTGCGACCATTGCGACCTTCGGAGACGCGGAACAGGTAACGGTCGCCTGCTGGGATCGCGAGCTGCGGGCGGCGATCGGCGAATACGGGTTCGCCCTGATTCCGAAACGGCTCTGAGGCGAGGCTCAGAGGTCGCCAGGCAAGGACGCAGGGAGGCCGAATAGCAGCGCTATTCGGGCGACTGAGGATGCAGCATGGCGGCATCTGAGGCCGCGTCGTCCTGGGCCTGTTTGATCAGCCCCCGCCAGTCCGTCGTCCGGAACACCAGCAGGATCGCGGCGAAGCCGAGCACGACCGACCAGGCGGCCATCGCGATCTGGGTGCCGACCGAGTAGGAGAGGACGGCGGCGCGGGAGGGCCCGTGCAGGGTCGCCACCAGCAGCGCCTGCTGGGCGCCGGCGCCGCCGGGCGTGAAGGGAACGACGTTGGCGATCGCCTGCACGCTCATCACCAGCATCACGTTGCCGACCGAGCCGCCGATGTTGAAGGCCTCGAGGAAGAACCAGAAGGCGGCGAAGCGGCAGAGCCAGCCGAGGCCCTGCCAAGCAGCGACCTCGCGCAGGTAGCGGCGCGGCTGGCGCAGGATCGCGAGCCCCTGTTTGACCCGGTCCCAGAAGCGCCGCACGCGGTGGGCGAGGAAGTAGACGCCGATCGCGATCGCCGCCAGCAGCACGCCGGTGACGATCAGGAACGTCCTCGGGTGGTCCGCCCAGAAGGAGATCTCGAAGGCGGGCAGGTTCGGGATCCGAGGCAGCGGCGGCAGCAGGCCCTGGGTAATCGCATAGAGGAGCACCAGCACCCCGACCGTAGTGTCGAAGACGGTCTGGACGAGGAAGGAGGAGGTGACCGCGGGATAGGAGGAGTGCGGGATCTGGCGCTTGACCAGGAAGACTTTGGTGACGTCGCCGGCGTGGGCGGGGACGACCGCGTTGATCCCCGCCCCGGCGAGATAGGCGGCGCTCAGGTGCGTGAATGAGATCCGCTCGCCCGGGTAGGCGGCGTGCAGAACGTTGCGCCACGCCCAGGCGCGACAGAGCTGCATCGCGAGCAGGAAGCCGAGGGCGATCGCGAACGGCGCCCACTCGATCTCGGACAGGTGCCGGAAGAACGCCGAGGCGGCGTTGAAGAACGAGTTGAAGCTGGATGCGAGATCGGCGTAGAGCACCGCAGCTACACTAGCCCGCTCGTGTCAGAGACCGACCAGCAGATCCCGGTGTCGCAGGCCCCCCGCGACCCCGCCGACGAAGCGATGTGCACCCGCGCCCGCGAGCGCTACACGGCCGACCGCAAGAGCCGCTTCCGCCGCCGGCGCAAACGCCATGCCGAGCTGCCCAACCTGATCATCGTCGGCGGCCTGAAGTGCGGCACGACAAGCATCCACCACTACCTCGGCCTGCACCCCGAAATCCAGATGTCCAAGCCGAAGGAGCTCAACTTCTTCGCCGCCGAGCTGAACTGGGACCTCGGCCTCGACTGGTACGCGAGCCGCTTCGACGACCGCTTCAAGGTGCGCGGCGAGTCCTCCCCGCACTACACGAACCTGCCCCGCTTCGAGGGCGTCCCGGCGCGGATCAGGGCCAGCTTGGGCCCCGACGCGCGCCTGCTCTACATGGTGCGCGACCCGATCAAGCGCATCCTCTCCCACTGGGTGCACGCGACCGGCGCCGGCTATGAGACCGGCGACCTGGTCGCGGTGCTCTCCAACCCCGACTCCTCCTACATGAACCGCTCCAAGTACTGGATGCAGCTGCAGCCCTACCTCGAGCTCTTCGACCGCGAGCAGATCGAGATCGTCGCCCAGGAGGAGCTGCAGGCCGAACGCGAGGAGACGATGCGCAGGGCGTTCGCCTTCGCCGGCGTCGACGAGGGCTTCACCTCCGAGCGGTTCGACCGCGAGTGGGAGAAGTCGAGCGCCAAGCAGGGCGACAAATACCAGTTCATGGAGAGGCTGATCAAGCTGCCGGGCTTCCGCTCCTTCGACCGCAACTTCGACCGCCTGCCCGAGTCGATGCGCTGGATCGTCGAGAAGGCCGTCCACGACCCCGAGAAGCCGCCGGCACCGAAGCCGAAGCTCCCCGGCGACCTCTTCGAGACGATCCGCGGCCGCTTCGGCGCCGACGTCGCCGAGCTGCAGCGCTTCGCCGGCCGCGAGTTCGCCGGCTGGCACGACTACTCCTGACCCGCGCCGCGGTCGCCATTTCTCCCGCGCAGCGGATGAAATGACGACCGCACTAGGCTTTTCGTCGTGCGGCGCCTGATCCCGGATCCCGGCGAGACCACGGTCGAGGAGCAGCTCGACTCCTACCGGCCCTGGGAGCGGCCTCACGAGGAGCGGCCGTTCGTGGCGACGAACTTCGCCGCCACGGTCGACGGGCGGGCGACCATCGGCGGGGTCTCGGGGCCGATCGGCTCGGAGACCGACACGGCGATGCTGGTCGGGCTGCGGGCCCGCTTCGACGCGGTGATGATCGGCGCCGGGACGATGCGCGCCGAGCGCTACGGCGAGATTGGAAAGCGGCTGGTGGTGGTCGAGAGCGGGCGAGACGGCCGGGTGGACCTTGTGGCCCTCATGCGCTCCCTTCGCGAGGAGGGCGTCAGGGCACTGCTCTGCGAGGGCGGCCCCAGCCTGCACGGCCAGCTCTGGGCCGCCGGCCTCGTCGACGAGCTCTTCCTGACGATCGCGCCGAAGCTCTCCGGTGCCGAGGCCCCGCGCATCCTCGAGGGCACCGCGCTCCCCGCTCCGGCCGCGCTCGAGCTCGCCTGGCTGCTGGAGCACGAGGGCGAGCTCCTCGCCCGCTACCGCCGACGCTGACCCTCGGCTCTGGCTGACTTCGTCTTTTGGGGTGCATGTGCACTGCTAACGACGAAGTCAGCGGGCGGACGCTAGCGTTCCCGCGACCAGCCCCGAGGAGAGGACCCAGTCGATGGACTTCATGCCGAGCCCCCAGGTCGAGACGCTGCGCGAGCGCATCCTCGACTTCATGGACGAGCACATCTACCCGCAGGAGCGGGAGATCATGGAGGCGCTCGACGCCGAGGTCGGGCCCGGGGTCCCCTTCCCCAAGATCCTGGTCGAGATCCGCGAGCGGGCGCGCGGCGAGGGTCTCTGGAACCTCTTCATGCCCGAGGAGCGCTTCGGCCCCGGCCTCGCCAGCTGGGAGTACGGCCTGCTCTGCGAGGAGATGGGGCGCAGCCCGGCGGCGGCGCCGATGGCCTTCAACTGCGCCGCGCCGGACACCGGCAACATGGAGATCCTCGCCGAGCACGGCAGCGAGGAGCAGCGCGAGCGCTGGCTGGAGCCGCTGCTGGAGGGACGGATCCGCTCCTGCTTCTCGATGACCGAGCCCGAGGTGTCCGGCTCGGACCCGACGCTGCTGCAGGCGCGGGCGGTGCGCGACGGAGACGAGTGGGTGATCGACGGCCACAAGTGGTTCACCTCGGGCGCGGTCGGAGCCGAGCTGGCGATCGCGATGGTCGTCACCGATCCCGAGGCCAACCCCTACGCCCGCGCCTCGATGATCTGCGTTCCGACCGACAATCCCGGCTTCAACCTGGTGCGGCCGATCTCGGTGATGGGCCACGCCGGCGGGCCGGGCCACTGCGAGATCCGCTACGAAGAGTGCCGCGTCCCCGCCTCAAACCTGCTCGGCGGCCAGGGCATGGGCTTCGTCGTCGCCCAGGACCGCCTCGGCCCCGGCCGCATCCACCACTGCATGCGGGCGATCGGCACGGCCGAGCGGGCGCTGGAGATGATGTGCCACCGCGCCAACGAGCGCCAGGCCTTCGGCGGCCCGCTGGGCGAGAAGCAGTTCGTCCAGGAGGCGGTCGCCGCCTCGCGGATGGAGATCGACCAGGCCCGCCTGCTCACCCTCTACGCCGCCTGGAAGATGGACACCGAGGGCAAGCGCGCCGCCCGCCAGGCGATCTCGGCGATCAAGATCGTCGCCGCCAACATGGTGATGGACGTGCTCGACCGGGCGATCCAGGTCCACGGCTCGCTCGGCATGACCGACGACACCCCCCTCGCCGCGCTCTGGCGCTTCAGCCGCATGCTGCGCCTCGCCGACGGCCCCGAACGAGGTCCACAAGATGGTCCTCGCCCGCCGCGAGCTCAACCGCTGGGCCAAGCGGGCCGAGGCCGAGGCCGGCGGCGAGCTCGACCCCAAGCACGCGAGGCGCGCGATTTGAGGATTATCATATCTGATAATCTCCAAGAGTGTCCGGCAAGCAGGCGACCGAAGACCGCGATCCTCAGTACATCGCGCTCCTAGAGTCGGCCGCGCACCTGCAGCGACTGGTTCCCGGAGCGGTGATGGTCGGTGGCGCGGCAGCGATCCTGTACGCCGACCACCGCGAATCCCGCGACCACGACCACGTCGTCGCCGACCTGGCAGACCGCTTCGAGATGGTGCTCGAGGCGGTCGAGGGAGACGAGGGCTGGGCCACCAACCGGGTGACGCCCGGCAAGGTGATCCTCGGAAACCTCGACGGGATCGAGGCCGGGGTCCGCCAGATGATCCGCAAAGAGCCGCTCGAGGTCACCAAGGTCTCAGTGCCGTCCGGCGGAGAGGTGACCGTGCCGACGATCGAGGAGACCTTGCGAATCAAGGCCTTTCTGGTCGTGCGCCGCAACCAGACTCGTGACTACCTCGACCTTGCGGCCCTGGCGGATTGCGTTGGGGTCGACCGAGCGGCCGAGGCGCTGACACGGATCGACGACTATTACACCGACCAGCACGGAGAGGGCGACGGAGTCGCGTCGCAGCTCGTGCGCCAGCTGTCCAACCCCCGACCGGCCGACCGATCGGTGATCGATCAGCTCTCCTCATACCGTCGCCTGCGCCGGCGCTGGAGCGATTGGAGCGCGGTGACCGAGATCCTTGGGGAGATCGCCGCTCGAATGGTGAGCCCTTGAGCCCGCTTGCCTTTCGAAACGTCGATGCATCGCCGGATGCTCCGGTCTCCGAGTGGCCGCTGGAGGCGATCCAAACGGCGCTCGAACGCGGCGGCCTCTCGCACTGGCGAAGGCTGGCCGAAGCCATTCGCGCGAAGCCCTGGGGACCGGTGACCCGAAGCGTCGAAGAGGTGCTGGCCTACAGCCGTCCCTACGGCACCAGCAAGGCCATGCAGCGTGCCATCGCGCGTGCCCGGCAAGAGGCCGAGGCCGAGGAGCGCGCGGCAGTGGCAAGCGAGGTCGGGTGGCTCGTGGAGTCATCCGGGCTATCCCGCGCGGAGTTCGCGTCCCGGATCGGCACCTCCGCGTCTCGGCTCTCAACCTACGTCACAGGCAAGGTGACCCCCTCGGCGACCCTGATGGTGCGGATGCGCGGATTGGAGGCCGAGGCCGCCGGCGAGCTCGACCCCAAGCACGCGAGGCGCGCGATTTAGCCCGGGGCGCTTGAGCCCTGCCAGCGCGGGGCGTAGTCTCGTCTCCGTGTTGAGCGCTCGGTCCTTGCTCCTAACCGCTTTGGGGCTTCTTCTCGCGCTGCTCGCCATCCCAGCCACGGCAGGGGCGGCGATCAAGCTGGGGGCCTACTACTGCCCGGCCGTGCCGGCGGACTCCTCATGCTTCGCCACCAGCGCCAGAACCCTGGACTCCTACAAATCCCAGTACGGCCGATTTCCGGACATCGCCCTCAACTACCGGAATCTCGACGGGCCGCTGCTTGACCCGTACGAGCGGAGCGCGCTCAAAGAACGGGGCGTCGTGCCGATGATGACGGTCGAGCCGCGCGTCGGAGGGAAACCGGCATCGCTTCAGGACATCGCCAACGGCAAATACGACAGCTACATCCACAGCGAGGCGTCGGCGGCGATCTCCTACGGAAAGGAAATCCTCCTCCGCTTTGCCCACGAGATGAACGGCACCTGGTATCCGTGGAGCGGCGAACCCGGCGCCTACGTCGCCGCCTGGCGCCACTACGTCAACATCTTCCGCGCCGATCGGGCAACGAACGTCAAGTTCGTCTGGTCGCCCAACGTCAACTCCGCGAACAGGTATCCGTTCAGCGCCTACTATCCCGAGGACGCCGGCCACCCGGGCTACGTCAACTACGTGGGGCTGGACGGCTACAACTGGGGTGGAGTCGGCGAATGGAAGACCCTGAAGCAGGTCTTCAAAGCGTCATACGGCCAGCTCGACTCGCTCAGCGGCGGGAAGCCGACGATAATCGCCGAGACCGCGTCGGTGGAAGAAAAAGGCAAAAGGCCAGGTTGGATCCGCGACGGCTTCCTCGAGACCATCCCCCTGGAATTTCCAAAGGTGGTCGCAGCCGTCTGGTTCGATCGAAATCTGGCCGCGGACGGCGACAGGGATTGGGCCCTGGAGGGCACGACCGGCTCGATCGGCGCCTGGCAGGACGTGGTCAACTCGCCGCTCTACGGCGGCAACGTCTACTACCTGCGGCCCAACGCGCCACGCACCACGTCGAGCCCGTGGACCGTCGTGAACTCCGAAAGCGCCTGGCAGGCGCTGTCCGACAAGGTAACCGAGTCGATCGTTCCAAGTCCCGCTGGGTACATCGCCGCCGCTGCCAGCACCGAACCGCTTACGACCGAGGTCGCGCTCGACACGACCTCGCTCAGCGGACGGAAGGTCACGGCCGCGAGCGCCTGGTTCTACACCCCCGTGGCCAACGGCGTCAAGCTCGAGGTGCGCAGCGGCTCGGCTCTGCTGGCCACCCAGTCGTTTGCCAGCGTCGGATGGCACGCGCTGAACGTCCCCCTCGGCGGCGCCCAGACCCAGCTGAACAACGCCTTCCTTCGCTTCGTCTCCAGCCCCGAGGCCGGAACCAACAAGGTCTATGTTGCCTTCCTGAGGCTCTCGATCGACCCCCTATCTAGCTAGATAACTAGCTAGATAGCTGCTACTCTCTCGCCATGGCCCGAGTCGGAATGCACGAGGCGAAGAGCAACCTCTCGAAGCTGGTGGAGCGGGTGGAAGCCGGTGAGGAGATCGTGATCACGAGGCGCGGCGAGCCCGCGGCGCGGCTCGTCCCCGAGCGCCAGGGAGGCGGCTTCGCCTCCCTGGCCGGTGCCTGGAGCGGCCGGGTGCGAATCGCCGACGACTTCGACGAGCTGCCCGACGATCTCGCCGAGTCGCTCGGCATGCGTTCCTGATCCTCCTGCTGGACACGCACGTCGTGCTGTGGTGGATGGCCGGCGAGCAGGAGCGCCTCGGTGAGAAGGCAGCCGACGCAATCCGCGCCCCGGGCGCCCGGATCCTGATCAGCGCCGTCGTGGTCTGGGAGGTCGCGATCAAGCGCCGGCTGGGCAAGCTCGAGGCACCGGCCGACCTGCTCGAGCGGCTGGAACGGGCGGGGATCGACCTGCTGCCGATCGCCGCCCGCCACGCCAACCGCGTCGGCACGCTGCCGATGCTCCACCGCGACCCGTTCGACCGCCTGCTCGTCGCCCAGGCCGACCTCGACTGCCTGGCTCTCGTCACAGCAGACGGGGAGCTGGGCGGCTACGGGATCAAGGTGATCTGGTGACTTCAGTCAGGAGGTCATCCCGAGAAGCCGACCCACTCGTCACCAGGCGCGGTTTGACCCGGACACATGAAGCGTATAATTTGGACACATGGGACGCGGACTGGCCGAAGCCGCCGAGGCGCTCCAGTGCAGCGAGCGCACGTTGCGCCGCTACGCCGGCGAAGGCCTGCTGCACGGTGAGCGACATGCTCGGCGGGAACTCCGGCTGCCATACAGCGAGGAGCGCTACCTGAAACAGCACTGGGCGCTGTTGAGTGGCCTGCGCCAGGCCTTGCGCACGGAGCACGGCGTCCGGCTCGCGGTCCTCTTCGGCTCCACGGCGACCGGCGACGAGTCTCCCGATTCGGATGTGGACTTGCTGATCGAGCATTCGACCGGCGATCTCGAGCATGTCGTAGAACTGCGACGTCGCCTCCAGGAGCGGATCGGGAAACCGATCCACCTCGTCCTTCTCGAGGATGCGGAGCAGTCCTCGTCGTTGCTGGCCGACGTCTTGCTCGAGGGGCGCGTGGTCGTCGACCGAGACGATGCCTGGAGCCGGCTCGACCGCAGGCGACACTCGATATTGCGTCGGGCCGCGGTGGATGAGGAGGCCACGCGTGCCGCTGCGCTACGGGGCGTCGCAGCAGCCCGCGAGAGGCTTCAGAGCTGATGGGCGGTGGCGCGAAGCCCGACGATTCATTCAAGGAGCCGCAGAAAAGGACGAAAGGCCAGCGCCGCCTCGAGCATGTCCTCGGCAGGATCCCCGCCGCGCGGGAGCAGCTGCTGGCCGCGATCGACGACCTCGGACCGAGCTTCACGGTCGCTGCCATCCAGAGCGCCGCGCAGTCCGGCGATCCGCGCGAGCGCAACAAGGTCGCCGTGATCGAGCGCGAGCTGGATGTGTTGATCGTCTACATGGAGGAGCTGGCCTCACGGGGACTTGCCGAGGGACAGCGCCTCGACGCACTCCCGAAAAGCCCGGGCCGGCCCTGGGATCGCCTGGCCGAGCTTGGCGTAATCTCCGCCGCCGCCGCCACCCGGCTTCAGAACATCAAGGACATGCGCAACGAGCTCGCCCATGCCTACCCGCCCGTGTCGTGGCGAGCACTCCACTCGGCTGCCGAGGCCTTGCTCGACGAGCTCGACCGCTACAAGGCCGCGGTCGCCGAGTGGCTCGATGGGCGCGGCATCCTGCCCGGCGCATAGCCACAACCGGCTTCCGGCTTCCTGCAATCAGCCGCTTGTTTCTCTTGCCCATGAATATGCGTAGATATGAGCATGCTAAGATATGAGTATGCTCAATCGCAGGCTCCAGGTGCTTGTCGACGACGAGCGGTACGAGCTCCTTGCGCGGGAATCCGAGCGCATCGGCGCGCCGATCGGGGAGCTGGTGCGCCGGGCAATCGACCATGAGTACTCCCGGCCCAGCGGCGACGCCGAACGCGAGCGCGCCGGGCGGGCCCTCCTTGCGATGCCGACCCCAGAGGGACCGGAGCCCGACTGGGAGGACCAGAAGCGAGAAATGCTCGACGAGCGGCTTCGCAAGTTGGAGGGGCGATGAGGCGCTTCCTCTACGACACGGCCATATTCAGCTACGCCCTCGGCGGCGAACACCCGTACAGGGAGCCATGTCGCCGGGTCGTGGAGAAGGCGACGGCCGGTGAGCTGCGAGGAGAGGCCAGCGCCGATCTGCTCCAAGAGCTCGCCAACCAGCGCTTGAGGCGTACCGGGAATCGGGACAGTGCAGCTGAAACGGTCAGAAACGTCGCCAAGCTCGTTCGACTCCATCCGCTCGAGCCAGACGATGCATTGCTCGGCATAGACCTCTTCGAGAAGAACCCCCGCCTTGACGCCCGCGACGCCGTATTTGCCGCGGTCGCAATCAACCGCGGGATCGACGCCGTCCTAACCACAGACCGTGCCTTCGAGGAAGTGGACGGCCTGGAGCGGATCGACCCCGCCGACCAGCGAGCCGTAGCCTCGCTGGTCGGCTGAAGGTGTATCTACTTCGCCTGCGTCACGGCGATCGCCACCGAGACGGTCGAGCCTTCGGCGCAATCGGGGTCGCCGAAGAGCTTGAGCGAGATGTTCTGCTTAACCCCGGGGCTGGTCATGCCGAGCGGGGCCGTTCCGCCGGTCACCGGGCGCAGTCCGTCGGGGTCTTCCACGGGTACCGGTTCGATCGCGCGGACGCTGAGAAACCCCTGGACGATCTCGAAGGCGTCGCCGTTGACGTATGGCCGGACCTCCGGCTCGCAGGCTTCGGCCCCGCTTCGAGCCAGCTCGTTCCCCCGCACCTCGACGCTGAGGAAATCGACCACGCCCGGCTGAGGCGTGAAGCTTGTCGTCCCGGTGAGCGAGATCGTCGAAGGCGTCGCGCTGTCGGCCGCGACCGGCCCGCCGCTGGCGGTCGCGATCACGTTCGCGCCCGCGGCAATCTTGCCGAAGTCCACCGCCCCCTCGGCGATCTTCGCCTCTTCGACGGCGCCATCCTTGATCTTCGCCGCGGTGACCGCGTTCTTCCTGATCTTCCGCGTGGTCACCGCGTTGGCCTTGATCTTCAGCGTGGTGACCGCGTTGGCCTTCAGCTGCCTGGGCCCGACGCTGTGCCGGGGCACCTTCGCCGCGATCGCGGTGGCGCCGCCGATGACGAGGAAGAGGGCAATGGTCGAGGTCACGTTGGCGTACGTGAGCCTGTCGCGCAGCTGCTTCACGAGGCCTCCTTGGTGGCTAGGGAGCGAGCGAAGGCTCTAAGGATGGCATGGCGGGATTCTGGTGAAGGAAACCGGCCGTGGAGAACACAAGGGCCGGGCATTAGCCCGGCCCTTGTGTTCTCTTACTTCGAAACGCTGGTCAGCCGGTTGCAACCTCTCCGTAGACCACGCAGACGTTTTCTGGGTTGTTTCCGAAAGTGTCGTAGTCATAGCCGACATCTCCGCTGATGACCACTCCGTTGTTCAAGGCAGCGGAGAAGGTGCTCTCACCATAGAAGTTGTCTTCAGGGCTATCGTCATCTAGGCGGATAGTTGACGGAGTGCCCGACTCCTCCGAGTCGTAGTCGAAAATTGCTCCTTGCGGCGAGCCATTGCCCTCAACGCTCGCAACAGACGAAGGCGACGAGGGTGTAGTAAGAGTCACATCGATGTTGGAGCTTTCACATGTCGCAGTGATTGTGAATCCGGCGATCGACGCAACCACAATGCCACTTTGGCCAGCGTTGAGTGTCTTAAAGACCTTATGCACTGTCTGGCCGTTGACCGTGTTCGCATTACCGGCATTCGTTGCGTTGGTGGCATTAGTAGCGCTGGGCACCGTGCCGAGCGACGACTCCTTCACCTTGGCGCCAGTTACGGCGTCCTTCTTGATCTTCGCCGTCGTAATTGCTTCCTTCTTGATCTTGCCGGTGACGATCGCGTTGGCCTTGATTTGGTTGCTGCCGATCTTCTTCGCGGCGAAGGCGGTGGCGCCGCCGAGGACGAGGAAGACGGCGATCGAGGACATCACGTTGGCGTACGTGAGCCGTTTGCGTATCTGCTTCACGGGGTCTCCTTGGGTTGAGGGACGATAGGGGAAGGCCTCGGCCGTCGAGGAACTCTCCCCGGCTGGAAAGACCATTTCAGGTTCACGAAGGCGATGTCAAGCGGCCCGGACTTTGCCTCAGCCACACCACTCGATCTTATTTCGCCGATCTCGGCCAAGCAGAGAATGGGCCGGGCAAATGCCCGGCCCATTCTTAGATTCTGATGAGACCCGCTAGTTGCTGGTCGCAAACCCGTGGAAGACGCAGTCGTTGCCGCCGACTTCGTCCTCCTCGTTGTAGGTGAAATCGATGAATTTCAGATTGCCACCGCTGTAGCGGCCTTGGCCGATCTCATCTGAGCTAGTGGTGGCCGGAAGGACGAAGTCAACCCCAGGGTTGAATGTGTCCTCGTAATTTCCTTCAAGACCTTCAGAGCTGGCGTCAAAGGAGAATGCTGAGATCTCGCCATCACCCACAGTCGTCCGGGCAGTCGCCGTTACTCCCCCTCCGGGACAGCTGGCGAAGATCTGGAGTCCGTTGAGATCGAGGATTTTCGTTTCCCCGATTGGGCTGTGACCGACCAGACTGAAGCTCACGACCCGATTGCCGCCAACGGTTTCCGCATTGCCAGCATTTGTCGCGCTGGGCACAGTCCCAAGCGTGCTTGCATTGACCTTCGAGCCGGTGATCGCACCGTCCTTGACCTTTGCGGTCGTGATCGCATTCTTCTTGACCTTCGCAGTCGTCACCGCTTCCTTCTCGATCTTGCCGGTGGTGATTGCGTTTGCCTTGATTTCGTTCGAGCCGATCTTCTTCGCAGCAAACGCCGTGGCGCCGCCGAGGATGAGGAAGACGGCGATCGAGGACATCACGTTGGCGTACGTGAGCCGTTTGCGTATCTGCTTCACGGGGTCTCCTTGTGTCGAGGGGGCGGGCGGAGCCGGGTCGGCTCTCCCTGGCTGGACCCTTAAACCCTTTCAGGTCCCCGAAGCCGATGTCAAGCGACCCGGACGGCGCGTTCAGCCCCGCCGCTCGGCCCCGTCCGCCGCATCCGCCAGGCGCTCGACCAAGCGGGCGAACGCTATGTCGGCGAATCAGAGGGCGATCGCTATCTCCCGCCAGTCCTCGGCGGCCGGCCGTTCCGCCAGGAGGCGTTCGACGCCGGCCGTGATCTCCGCGAAGCGGCTGTGGTCGAGCGACCAGATCAGGATGCAGCCGGCGCGGGGGCGTCCCGCCTCCGCCCACTCGCGCAGGATCCGCGATCCCCCGCGGCGAGAGGTTGGCGTCGAGCAGCAGCCGCACGCGCTACTCGAGCGTGCCCGGTGCGACCTGGACGAACGGGTAGAGGGAGCGAAGCTCGGCCACGGGGCGGCGGTTCTCGGCGATCAGCTCGCCGATCTCCTCGGGGAACTCCTCGCGGTAGGCAAGCGCCAGCCGGACTTGGCCCTCACTCAGATGCGTGTCGGCGAGCAGCCGCTCCAGCGAGCCGAAGTCATCCGCCATCTGGGCGATCTCCCAGACGTCCAGACCCGAGCCGACGACCCAGGCCCGCCGGCGGGTGTCCCCTCCCCGAAATGCGATTCCCGGAAAGCGGCGCGTGCGGGCCGTCTCCTCGGTGAAGGCCTCAACCACGCCGCTCGGCCTCATCCGCCGCCTCGGCCAGGCGCTCGACCAGGCGGGCGAACGCTTCTATGCCGGGGTCGACCTTGCCGTACTGGCCGGCTGCGTAGCGGGCGTAGACGCCCTCGAGGATGATCGCCAGCTTCCAGTAGCCGAGGGCTATGAAGAAGTCGAGCTGGGAGAGGTCGCGGCCGGAGCGCTCGGCGTAGCGGGCCCGCAGCTGCTCGCGGTTGGGGAAGCCGGGAGCGAGGGTGGCGGGCTGGCCGAGGGCGATGAGCTCTTCACCCGGCTCGGGCCAGTAGACCATCAGCAGGCCGACGTCGGCGAGCGGGTCGCCAAGGGTGCAGAGCTCCCAGTCGACCACCGCGGCGACCTCGCCGCTCGGCGCGAGGATCATGTTGTCGAGCCGGTAGTCGCCGTGGACGATCGTCGCCGGTCCCTGCTCGGGTATCCGCGCCGCGAGCCGCTCGTGAACGGCGTCGACCGCATCCAGCTCGCGGGCTTTCGACTTCTCCCACTGGCCGTGCCAGCGGCGCAGCTGGCGGGCGACGTAGTCCTCCTTGCGGCCCAGGTCGCCGAGCCCGACCGCGTCCGGGTCGACGGCGTGGATCTCGACCAGGGTGTCGACGACGCGCTCGCCGATCGCCCGCCGGTCGGCCTCCTCGGGGAAGGCCCCGGCCTCGGCCAGGCCGCGCAGGATCGGGCCCTCGACGAACTCCATCACATAGAAGGGGGCGCCGTTGACGCTCTCCTCCTCGCAGAGGCCGACGACCGGCGCCACCGGCACCGCGGTCGGCGCCAGGGCCGAGACGACCTTGTGCTCGCGGCCCATGTCATGCGCGGAGCCGAGCCGCTTGCCCAGCGGCGGCCGCCGCAGCGCCCAGTGTCCCCCGGCGGCGTCGCGCACCGCGTAGGTCAGGTTCGAGTGCCCGCCCGAGATCCGCTCGAAGGAGAGCGGCAGCTGCACGCCGGGCACGTGCTCGGCGAACCACCCCTCGACCCCGTCCCGGTCGATGCCCTGCGGGGCCTCCCCGATGCCGTCGGCGGTGCCTGTAGCCTCGTCGCCCATAGCCGCGCAAGCATATTCCCGACGCCGATTTCGCCTCAGCCCGTCGGTCGCCAACCGGCTGACGATCGGCTTCGCGATCGGCTTCGCGGTGCTCACGGGACTCGCGGTGATCGGGGTCGCCCGCTTCCTGCAGCAGCGCCAGGACTTCGAGGACGCCACCGCGCGCTCCTACCAGGTCGAGATCGCCGCCCGCAACCGGCTGGCCGAAGGCGCCCCCCCGGGCCCGGCGCGTGCCGCGATCCTCGCCCAGAAGCGGTCGCGCCAGAGGCTGCGCGACGAGATCGACAGCGAGACCCGCGACACCGCACTGCTGGTCGGCGCCGGGCTGATCGCCGGCCTGACCGGGGCGGCGCTGCTCTTCGCCGGCCTGATCGCCTCGATGCGGCGGCCGCTGGAGGAGCTGGTCGACGCCTCCGGCCGCCTCGCCGGCGGCGACCTCGACGCGCGGGTCAAGGTCGGGGGCCTCTCGGAGACCGCCGCGCTCGGCGAAGCCTTCAACGAGATGGCCGCCGAGCTGCAGCGGCGCACCGGCGAGCGCGACCAGCTGGAAACGATGAAGGACGAGTTCGTGCTCACCGCCTCGCACGAGCTGCGCAGCCCGCTCACCTCGGTGCAGGGCTTCGCCGAGCTGCTGATGCTGGAGCGCGACAAGCTCTCCCCGGCCCAGGCGGACACGGTCGAGATCATCCTCGACAACACCCGCCACCTGGTGCGGCTGCTCAACGACCTGCTCGACCTTGCTCGCAGCGATGCCGGCCGCCTCACGATCAAGCCGGCACCCGCCGGCGTCTCCTCGCTGGTCGAGGACGCGGTGCGGACGATGCGAAGCCAGACCGAGGCCCGGGGCCAGTCCCTGGCGCAGCGGGTCGAGCCCGGCCTGCCCCAGGTGAGCGTCGACCGCGACCGCATCCGCCAGGTCCTGGTGAACCTGATCACCAACGCCCACGAGTACAGTCCCGACGGCGCATCGATCGAGGTGACGGCCACTCGCCAGGGAGGGGAAGTGGAGATGGCCGTGAAGGACGACGGGCCCGGAATGGCAGCGGACCAGCTCGAGCACATATTCGACCGCTTCACGCGGGGCGACGCCGGCCTCACCCAGCACGTCGGCGGCACCGGCCTCGGCCTGGCGATCTCCAAGTCGCTGGTCGAGCTGCACGGCGGCACGATCGAGGCCGAGTCGGCCGAGGGCCAGGGCTCCACCTTCCGCGTCCGCCTCCCCAGTTCCCCGGCCGACGGGCCTGAAAGGAGACATATAGGCGTATCTGAGGCCCGTCGGCAGGAGGGGGCGCGATGACTCGGGTGCTGATCGCGGACGACTCGGAGACGATTCTGCTGCTGCTGCGGACGCGGCTGGAGATGGAGGGGTACGAGGTGCTGACTGCGGCTGACGGGGTAGAGGTGATCGAGGCGATGCGGGCCGCCGACCCCGGCCCGGACATCCTCCTGCTCGACGCGATGATGCCGCGCAAGTCCGGCATCGAAGCCCTGCGCGAGCTGCGCGCCGGCGGAGTCGACACCCCGGTCCTGATCGTCAGCGCCCACCAGGACCAGATGGACGCGGGCGCCGCCACCGGCGCCGAGGTGAGCGGCTACGTCACCAAGCCGATCGACTTCGACCTGCTCTTCGCCAGCATCGCGGAGCTGACGAGCTCTTAGCGATCAGGTAGTCGTCCTCGGGATCGGCTGACACAAGAATCGGCCCCCGCCGATGGAGGGTATGGCCCGATCCCGCGGCATGAGCGGGATCGGGCCTTATTCAAGCCGAGACTTCCAGCTGACTAACCGGTGATGGCAGCTACTGAGGTGCAGATCGCGGTGACGGTCATGCTCACGCCCGGGCCCGTTCCCCACCCGGTTGCAACCCATCCGGTTCGGGATGTAGTCGGTCCGCTGTCGTTCACGTAGGCGCTGGGCTCGTTATTGACGGTTGCCCCGCCGCCGATGACGTAGGTTCCGGCCGGGCAGCTTGCCGTCGCGCTGGGAAACGTTTCGGCCAGTGCAACCGTCACGGTGGCGTACTGAACGCTCGCCAGGCTGCCGGCGGTGACTCCGGCGAGCGTGCTCTCGTTGATCTGATTGCCGGTGAGCGAATTCGGCTTGACCTGATTCCCGGTCAGCGTCTTGGCCTTGACCCGGTTGCCGGGAATCGAGTTCGACTTGATCTGACTGCCACTGATCTTCCCGGCCGCATAGACCGATCCTCCTAGCGCCACGAAGAGCGCAACGAAGGCGATTACATTGGAGAACGTGAGCATCTTCCTGATTCGAGCCATCATGAAATCTCCTGACGAAATGAGACTGGACGGAACCTCCCGAAAACCCGCCGCGACCCTATTGCACAAAACAAACCCTGTCCAGATAGAGATGTCTTCACGAATTTGCCCCGCGCGTGCTGCGTCTCAGCTCCTCGCGATCTCGAGGCGGATCTCTCTTCCCTTCAGCTTCGTGCCGTCGAGGTACTCGACGGTGCGCTCGGCGACGTCGGGGTCGACGTGGACGAAGGAGAAGCGATGCAGGACGTGGACGTCGCGGACGGCGTCGTCGGAAAGGACGGCGCCCTCGCGCAGGGCCCAGCGCAGGTCGTCCTCGGTGATGCCGCTGCGCTCGCCGCGGTTGACGAAGAGCTTGACCGGGCCGCCGGGCTCCGCGGCCTCCTTCTCGGTGCCGCCCCGAGAGCCGGCCTTCTCCCGCCCCGCGGCCGCGGGCTTGGCCTCGGGGCGCTCGCGGCGGCGCGGGCGCGGGGCGTGCTCGAGCCGCTCCTCGGGCGTTTCCCACTCCCCGATCGTCGTCTTCACGTCGCGCTCGATGCGGCCGATCTCATCGCGCTGGGCGGGGGTGACGAAGGTGATCGCGCGGCCCGTCCGCCCGACCCGGCCAGTGCGCCCGATGCGGTGCACGTAGACCTCCGAAGAGGCCGGCACGTCGAAGTTGATCACGTGGGTGACGTGCTCGATGTCGAGGCCGCGGGCGGCGATGTCGGTGGCGACCAGCAGCCGTACCCGGTGGTCCTTGAAGGCGATCATCACGCCGTCGCGCGAGCCCTGGCTCATGTCGCCGTGCAGGGCCTTCACGTCGAGCCCTTTGTCCTTCAGGGTCTTCTCCAGGCGCGAGGCGCCGATCTTGGTGCGGCAGAAGATGATCGCCTGCTCGGGCTCCTCGGCCCGCAGCAGCTCCACCAGCCTCGACGCCTTCTCTTTGGCCGGGACCTCGACGTAGGCCTGGGCGATCGCGTCAACCGTCAGCTTCTTCGGCGTGATCCGGATCGTCGTCGGGTCGTACATGTGGCTCTCGGCCAGCCGCTTGATCGGCGGCGGCATCGTCGCCGAGAAGAGCGCCGTCTGGCGCCCGCTCGGGCACATCCGCAGGATCTTCTCGACGTCCTCGATGAAGCCGAGGTCGAGCATCTCGTCGGCCTCGTCGAGGACGACGTAGCGTGCCGCCGTGAGAACCAGCGAGCGCCGGCCCATCAGGTCCATCATCCGCCCCACCGTCGCCACGACGACGTGGGCGCCGGAGCGCAGCTGGGACTGCTGGGATTTGATCGGGGCACCGCCGAAGACGGCGACGATCTCGACGTCGAGGTGCTCGGCGTAGGCGCGCAGCGCCTGCGTCACCTGGATGCAGAGCTCGCGGGTCGGCGTCAGCACGACCGCCTGCACCTCGTCGACGCCGGGGTCGACGTACTGCAGCAGCGGCAGCCCGAAGGCAGCGGTCTTGCCGGTGCCGGTCTGCGCCTGGCCGATCACGTCGTGGCCGCCGAGCAGCTCCGGGATCGCCTCCTCCTGGATCGGCGTCGGGTCCTCGAAGCCGAGCTCGTCGATTGCCTGCTGGATCTGCGGCGAGAGGCCGAGCTCTTTGAAAGCGGTCATCGGGACGGGTCCAGGAGGAGCTTGCCGGCGGTGCGCCGCGCGATCAGGTCTTCGTGGGCGCGGGCCGCCTCGGAGAGCGGGTAGACGTCGCCGACCGTGACCTCGAGCTCGCCGGCGGCGACCGCGCCGAGCAGCTCACCGATCATCGGCGCGACCAGCTCGCGGCGGGCGAGGAGGTGGACGAGCCAGAAGCCGATCACGGACTTCGAGCCGCGCAGCAGGGCCGCGGTGGAGACATCGCGCTGCTCGCGCGAGGCGATCCCGAAGACGACCATGCGCCCGAACGGCGCCAGCACGCCGAGCTCGGCGTCGAAGGCGTCGCCGCCGCTCATGTGCAGGACCGCGTCGACCCGCTCGCCGCCGTTGGCCTCGCGGATCGCCGCGCCGAGGTCCTCAGAGCGCGAGTCGACCGTGGCGTCGGCGCCGAGTCGCTCTACCAGCGCCCGCTTCTCCTCGCTGGAAGCGAGGCCGATCACCCTCGCCCCGGCCCGCTTGCCGAGCTGCACCGCGAGGCTGCCGGTGCCCCCGGCCGCGGCCTCGACCACCAGGGTCTCGCCCGGCTCGACCCGGGCGCAGCGCCGCACCAGCGCCATCGCGGTCAGCCCCTGCAAGAGCAGCGCCGCGGCCTGGTCGTCGTCGACCTCGTCGGGCACGGGAATCAGCAGCGCCTCCGGCACCGCCACCTTCTCGGCGTATCCGCCGCTGCCCAGCAAGGCTGCGACCCGCCGCCCATCCGGGGTCTTGCCGCTTATCTCGGCGCCCGGGATCAGCGGCAGAGTCTGCTCAGCCAGGTAGTCGTTCCGCGTCGTATGCGTATCCGCAAAGTTGATCCCACTCCGAGAAACATCGATCACGACCATCCCATCGCCGGCCACGGGATCCTCAACCTCCACGAAGCGCAATACCTCAGGGCCGCCGAACTCCTCGATCTGAATCGCCTTCATCGGTGGCGAACCATAGTCGGCAGCTCTCCAAGCAGCTTGCCTGGGGGAATGGCCTCGGTGGCGAAGGGGTTGGTGGCCCCAACCCCTTAACCTCCCCGCCCCATGTCTCTCACAGTCGTCGGATCAATAGCTTTCGACTCCGTAAAGACCCCCTTCGGGGAGCGCGACCGGATGTTGGGCGGCGCCGCCGTCCACTTCTCGCTCGCCGCCAGCTTCTTCACCGAGGTGCGGCCGGTCGGCCCGGTCGGCGACGACTTCGGCGCCGCCGAGTTCGAGGTGCTGGAAGGGCGCGGCGTGCTCACCGACGACATCGAGCGGGTCCCCGGCGGGCAGTCGTTCTTCTGGCGCGGCCGCTACGAGTACGACCTCAACGTCGCCCACACCGAGGACACCCAGCTCGGCGTCTTCGGCGAGTTCGAGCCGAAGCTCTCGGCCGCCTCGCGCGAGGCCGACACGCTCTTCCTCGCCAACATCCAGCCCGACCTGCAGCGCCAGGTGCGCGCCCAGTGCGACGCGGCCCGCTTCTCGGCGCTGGACTCGATGAACCTCTGGATCGAGACCGCCAGGGACTCGCTGCTGGCGGCGATCGCCGAGGTCGACTGCCTCGTCGTCAACGACGCCGAGATCCGCCAGCTGACCGGCGAGCCGAACCTCGCCCGCGCCGCCCGCGCCGTGATGGAACACGGGCCCCGCGCGGTCGTCGCCAAGCAGGGCGAGTACGGCGCCGCGCTCTTCACCGCCGACGGCTTCTTCGCCCTGCCCGGCATCCCACTCGAGGACGTGCGCGACCCGACCGGCGCCGGCGACAGCTTCGCCGGCGGCTTCCTCGGCTATCTCGACGGCCACGACGGCGACCTCGACGAGGCCACCCTGCGGCGGGCGATGGGCTACGGCACCGTGCTCGCCTCCTTCAACGTCGAGCAGTTCGGCACCGAGCGGGTCGTCGCGCTGACCCGCGAGGAGATCGACGAGCGCTTCTCCGAGCTGCACGCGATGACCCGCTTCGAGCCGCTTCCGGCCGCCGCCGAATAGCGCCCTTCAGTTCTCCGTAACGCAACAGGCCAGGCGAGCCGAGCTGCGATACTGGCCGCTCCAGTTGAAACGGCTCGAGGAGGGGGCGATGGCCACCGAGCAGCAGACCAGAGACGCAGCCGCCGGTGGGGGCGCCCCCACCGGCACCGAGTCGCTCACGGTCACCGACAACCGCACCGGCAAGACCTACGAGCTGCCGATCTCAGACGGCACCGTGCGGGCGATGGACCTGCGGCAGATCAAGGTCGACCCCGATGAATTCGGGATGATGGCCTACGACCCGGCCTTCACCAACACGGCCGCCTGCCGCTCGGCGATCACCTACATCGACGGCCACGCGGGAGTGCTCGAACACCGCGGCTACTCGATCGAGCAGCTCTGCGAGAAATCCACCTTCCTCGAGGTCGCCTACCTGCTGATCTTCGGCGAGCTCCCCACCGGGCCGCAGCTCGACCGCTGGACCTACGACATCACCCACCACACCTTCGTCCACGAGGACCTCAAGCACTTCTTCGAGGGCTTCCGCTACGACGCCCACCCGATGGGGATGCTGCTGTCGGGGGTTGGCGCGCTCTCCACCTTCTACCCGGCGGCGAAGCAGATCGACGACCCCGAGGAGCGCTACATGGCGGCGGTGAGGCTGATCGCCAAGGTCCCCACGCTCGCCGCCTTCTCCTACCGGCACAACATGGGCCTGCCCTACGTCTACCCCGAAAACGACCTCAACTTCGCCGAGAACTTCCTCTCGATGATGTTCAAGAAGACGGAAATGAAGCACGTGCCGAAGGAGAGCCTCTCGAAGGCCCTCGACGTGCTCTTCATCCTCCACGCCGACCACGAACAGAACTGCTCGACCAGCGCCGTGCGCGGCGTCGGCTCATCCGACGTCGACCCCTACTCGGCGGTTGCGGCCGGGGTGGCGGCGCTCTACGGCCCGCTGCACGGCGGCGCCAACGAGGCGGTCCTGCGCATGCTGCGCCAGATCGAGTCGGTGGAGAACATCCCCGCCTTCTTCGAGAAGGTGAAGGCGCGCGAGGCGAAGCTGATGGGCTTCGGCCACCGCGTCTACAAGAACTACGACCCGCGGGCGCGGATCATCCAGCAGCACATGGACGAGGTCTTCGAGGCGACCGAGTACAACTCGCTGGTCGAGATCGCCCGCGAGCTGGAGAAACGGGCGCTGGACGACGAGTACTTCACCTCGCGCAAGCTCTACCCCAACGTCGACTTCTACTCGGGAATCATCTACGAGGCGCTGGAGATCCCGACCGAGATGTTCACCGTGATCTTCGCTATCCCCCGCACGGCGGGCTGGGTCGCGCAGTGGATGGAGATGCTCGACGACCCCGAGCAGAAGATCTCGCGGCCGCGGCAGGTCTACACCGGTGAGCGGGGGCGGGAGTACGTGCCGGTCGCGGAGCGGGAGGGGCACGAAAAGATCGTCGGGCCGCCGGCGCGGCGTCCCAAGCGGCCGCGGCGGGGGGCGTAGAAGACGAGGTGTGAGGGCATCGGTCCTCCTCCCACGGAGACCGTCCGTCCTGCAGTGCCATCAGTTGCGGGAGCGGGTCGCTCCCAAAGCCTCCGTGGGAGGAGGACCGATGCCCTTTCGTATTCTGCGCCCCTTGAGCGCGTGGAAGCTGACTGTGCGGGATGGGTCGGACGTGGAGCATCTGAGCTTTGGGGAGCTTGGGGAGGCTGTGGCGGCTATGCGGGAGCGGGCGTTGGCTATTCGGGCTGAGGGGCCGGTGAAGGCCGTGTCGTCGCTGAGGGACTTTGCGCCGGAGGACCAGGTTCGGGCTCGGTTGCAGCTGAGCGGGAAGGGGTGGCTGCGCAAGCCGGTGGCGGGGGTGGACGTGCGCGGGGACGGGACCTTCATGCCATATCGGGGCGGGGTGCGGCGCGAAGAGCTCGACCCTAGCGGGCACGAGACGCCGTTCGACCTGGTGCGCGAGACTCTGGAACGTGATGGCCGAGACTGAGATACCCAAGGGCAGCTACGCCGCCGGGCGGCGGGTGAAGCTGCCCGCCGGCGCGGAAGCGCCGTACGCGGTCTTCGTCAACGGCGTCGAGCAGCGCGAGGGCGCCGACTACGACGTGCGTGCCGGCGAGATCGTCTTCACCCGCCAGATCGTCAAGGAGAAGGTCGGCACCGGCCGCTGGCTGGCGATGTACCTCGGGCTCTTCGGCACCTACCGCAAGGACGAGACGGTCGACCTCCAGTTCCAGCGGGGCAGGAAGACCGAGCTGGCCTCCGACCTGCCGGTGCAGCCGGACTGATATGACCCAGAAGCGGCTACTGCCCGCCTGTGCCTCGAAGCCTCCCGCTGACTTTTCCTCGAAGCTCGTCCAGGCCTTGGCCCAAGATGCGCTGGAGGAAATTCTCAGCCTTTACCTGGGCAACGCTCGAGAGCTGCGGATGGATCTCGGCTCGACCTAGAACCAGCTGTTCTTCAGGTGAGTCAACCGACCGGGCGAGAAGCGCCTCGTCGGAATCGTCATCCGCGGCCGCATAGACATCAATCCGCCGGAGAACGGTCTCCTGGGCTGGTGGCATGGCTTGAAAGCTAAACCGGATTCCCTTTAGACCGGGAGCCAGAACATCCCGAAAGCCCTGCGGTGGCTGGATATTGTCACTGAGGGTTTCGACGGCGATCGTGATGCCATCAGGAACACTTAGCGTGTCAACCAGCCGGTGCCCTGTGTCGTGAAGCCACTGGGCAAACTTAGAGCAGAGTCGATCGAACTCAGTCTGCTCGGTCTGGAGAAGGCTTTCGAATTCATGGAGAACCGCGTCCGGCCGTGGAGCACGGGCAGTTAGCAGGCTATCCACTACCAGCTCCATTGCCTCTCTTGTCACGCTTCCAATGAAGTCGACGAAACTCTTTGCATCCCCAGAATCTGCTTGAGCCAATGTTGCTAGATAGGTACCGCGACGGTCAACGAGGACGAGGAGCGGAATAGAGGCCGTCCGATACGTATAGGCAGACGACACCGCTCGCGCGACCCTGCCATTCCCGTCGGCGAAAGGGTGAATTGCAGCTAGTGCGTAGTGCGCGTACGAAGCCTGGATAACGGGATGGGCCTCTCGGAAGGCAGGCGTGTCAACTTCGTCGATCAGTCGTTGCATCTCGACCTGTGTCTGATCTACCGGTGCGTACGCGTGAATCTCTCCATCCTCAGTTCGAACGTGATTTGGATGCACCTTGTACTCGCCCTTTGGAAGTGGCTGCTCCTGCAGCCCGAGTGGCGTATGAACTTTGTAGGTCTCCTGCGGGGCAGTGATCTCCTCGTGGAGACGCCTAACCCAGGCCTGAGTCAATTTTGGGAATCGTTCCGTGACTTGATCCAGAACCAACTCGAAAGCAGCAAGCTGCGCCTCGAATAGCGCACGCGCATCAGGACCGCTTTCGTCAACCTTCTGCTCCCAAAGCGCGGCCTGCGTCGCCACCGTCAGCGTCAAACCTCGATCCGTCGAGTAAAGACCCTCTATGGCTCCGGTGTCGAATGCTGCCGCCCGCATCGCAACCGCTTTAGCCTCCTCGAGATCGGCCTCCGTCGCATTCGCGGAGATCTCCACGAACACTTTTCGGCTGCGCTCCCATGCATCGGAACTCGCAAACTCCTTTGGCCAGTCTCGAAAGGAGGGGAATGGCGCGTACTGAGCATCGATCGCAGCGAGTTCCGCCGGATTCAAAGGCTGGATGGCTTCCTCGGGCATCGTTCGCCAATGGTAGGCACCCTGCCCGACGAGCACAGTCGGAACCGTGCACCCATTGACAGGGCTAATTGAAGAGGTAGAGCACCGCGAAGGCGGTGATGACGAAGGCGGCCGCTCCGGCGATCATGCCCTTGTCCTTGGAGACCATGGCGGCGATCGAGCGGTCGTCGGAGCGGTCGTAGATCAGGTAGAGGTAGCGGAAGATGCCGTAGACGACCGGGGGGATCGTCCACATCATCTCGTTGCCGACGATCGGCGAGTTGACGGCGTAGATCGAGTAGCTGATCACGGTCCCGGTGGTGACCATCGCGACCATCTGGTCGAGGAAGGGCAGCGAGTAGTGCTCGAGGACGGGGCGGCTGCTGGCACCCTCGTGCAGCTCGGAGACCGCCTCCTGGCGCCGCTTGGTGAAGCCGAGGAAGAGGGCGATCATGCCGGTGCAGAGCAGCAGCCATTCGGAGGCGTGGGCGTCGACGGCGCTGGCGCCGGCGGCGACGCGGAGGATGAAGAGGCCGGCCAGGGTCATCACGTCGACGATCACGATCTGCTTGAGGCCGAGGCTGTAGGCCATCTGGGCGATGCCGTAGCCGATCACCATCACGCCCACCTCCCAGTTGACCGTGGCGAAGGCGATGCCGATGCCGGCGGCGGCCAGCAGCGGCGCGATCAGCTTCGCCGTGCTCTCGGAGAGCTCCCCCGCGGCCAGCGGGCGGAAGCGCTTCTTCGGGTGCTTGCGGTCGAGCTCGACGTCGATCAGGTCGTTGACGTAGTAGCCGGCGCTGGAGATCGCGCAGAAGGAGACGAAGGCGAGCGTCGCCTCCAGCACCGCGTGCGGCTGGTTGAACTTGCCCGAGAAGACCAGCCCGGCGAAGACGAAGAGGTTCTTGATCCACTCCTGCGGCCGCCCGGTCTTGATCGCCGCCCGCAGCGGCGAGCGTCGCGGCACCACCGGCTCGTCCATCGAGGGGACTGCCGGGACAGTCGGCTGTTCGGAGGTGATCGTTTCCACGCTGGGAGGGCCGGCGAGCGCAGAGAAAACCCGCCTGGCAAGAGAGATTCGGTCGCGAAAGGGTACCGCCGTCGTCCGTCAGCCCGGGGAGTCGCCCGGCCCCTGGGCGCCTTCCAGCGCTTCCAGGTCGTCTCGGTCTCGCGGTCGCTCGCTGGCCCGCTTCATCTCGAGCAGGTGATCGAGAGAGCAGACACGAACCGGGAGACCGTCCATATCGACGTCGGTCGCCTTGGCATCCAGCTCCACGAAGGACGGGATCTGAGGGAGGCCCTGCAGGACGTCAACACGGCCAAGGTCGGTTACCACCAGCGTGCGATCCCCTGTTCTCAGGAAGGGAGAGATCGCATTCGAGTCGAGCAGGCGTCCGTCGACGTCGACCTTCCCGCCTAGACCCGCGAGCAGGGCATCGAGTCTTTCCAGGTTGTCTGGCGAAGGATCGGGAACGATGTTAACGTCTCGCGTCGCACGGATATACCCCCAGGCGTTGACCGCGAGGCCGCCGACGAGCACGAAGCGGATTTTCGCGGCGACGAGCTGCTCCAAGAGCTGTCGCAGGCGAAGCGGCTCGGCCATCAGCCTTGTCGTGCGGCGCCGGTGAACGTGGAGAGGAATTCGCTCAAGGCGAGGCCCTCGGCGAGATTGACCGCGAGGGATCGCTTGGCGTCTTCGCGCACCTGACGTCTCCGAGCATCCTCGTTTGCGCGCCAGGGGTCACGCTTGGGCGTAGTGCTTTCGGCAGTCATTAGGTGAGGTTAGCTGGCACAGGCCAAGGTCGGGTCGCATTTCCAGCCGCTATGCGGCGGAAAGTGCGACCGCTGGCGGTCATGGATCGATTAGGACGCCTGGATTGAGGATCCCGGTCGGGTCCAGCTCTCGCTTCGCGGCGCGCAGGGCGGCGGCGAACGGGGCGGGGCGCTGGCGATCGTACCAGGGGCGGTGGTCGCGGCCGACGGCGTGGTGATGGGTGATCGTGCCGCCGCCTTCGATCACGGCCTCCGAGGCCGCGGCCTTGATCTCGTCCCACTGCTCGACCTCGCCGCCGCGGATCGCGGGGGCGATCACGGTGAAGTAGGGCGCCGGCCCGTCGGGGTAGACGTGGGTGAAGCGGCAGCTCACCCGTGGCGCGCCGGCGCCCTCGGCCGGCGCCCCGCAGACCTCCGCCACCTTGGTCCGAACCGCCGCCATCGTCTCGGCGTGGAACTCCTCGAAGCGGTCCCAGGTGATCGCGGTCTCGAAGGTCTCCGAGAGCACCCCGCAAGCGACAAAGGTGTCACGCAAGTACGGCGCCAGCAGGAACGCCCCCCGCCAGGCCCCCACCGCGTCCCCAGACTGAGGGCCGACGGGCCTGAAACGTCCACTATTTGGACGTTTCAGGCCCGTCGGCGGGGTTGTGGTGCGGGGGTTGCCGGGGGTGCCGCCGTGCTCGCGGGCGATGTCGAGGGCCAGGCGCATCGGTTCTTCGACCGGGAGGTGGGCGGACTCGAAGCCGAGCACGAGGAGGTTCCTCTCGCCGGAGCCGGCACCGGTTGTGCCGGCCTCGAGGGCGTCGAGGAGGCGGCAGTTCGAGGGGTGCAGGCCGGACTGGGAGATCTCGCGGACGGCTCGCGCCGCGGCGAGGAAGTCGTCGAACTCGACCCCGCAGGAGGACTTGAACTCGGGCCGCGGCCGCACCCGCACCCAGGCCTCGGCGATCACGCCGAGGATGCCCTCGGAGCCGATCAGCGCCCGGTCGGGGGAGGGACCCGCCCCGGAGCCCGGCAGCCGCCGGCTCTCCCAGGCCCCGCGCGGCGTGATCGCCCGCACCGACTCGACCAGGTCGTCGATGTGCGTGTAGAGCGTCGCGAAGTGCCCCCCGGCCCGGGTCGCGACCCAGCCGCCCAGGGTCGAGTACTCGAAGGACTGCGGGAAGTGGCGCAGCGTCAGCCCATGCTCCCGAAGCTGATCCTCCAGCCCCGGCCCCGTAGCCCCCGCCTGGATCCGCGCCCCAAGCGACTCGGTATCCACCTCCAGCACCCGATCCAACCGCCTGAGGTCCAAGGACACGACCGGCCGCTCCCCCAGCCGAGCCTCGACTCCACCGACCACGCTGGTCCCACCCCCGAACGGCACCACAGCCGCCCCCTCGGCCTCGGCCCAAGAGAGCACCACCTCGATCTCCGACTCGTCCCGCGGAAACGCCACCAAATCAGGCGGGTTCTCAAATTCCCCCCGAAACCCCCGCACCACGTCCCGGTAGGCCTTCCCCAACGCATGCGCAACCCGCTCATAGCGCTCGTCCCCAAAAAGCTCCCCAAAAGCGCTAGGGACCTTCAACCGCGGAGCCCGCAACTCAACCTCATCGAGCGGCACCGCCTCCTCAACCTCGCCCCCAAACCCAAACCGCTCCCTTATCCCCGCAGCGGCAGCAACAAGCTCATCTCTAGAAGGCGCCTGATCCTCATACCCCCACCCCCAGTGCTTAAGCCGTCTCTCACTCATAAAGAGAACCGTTCGAAGGGCGGTCGGGGGCCTCTCCGACGGGCGGATACTCAAAGTCGTCGCGCTAATTAGCGCGACGACTTGGACGGCGGAGAGGCCCCCGACCGCCCTCTACCAATGCACCCCTTTCATCAAATGAGCAAACGCCACAGCCTCGGTTGAGGGCGCCCGATCCGGCGCCTCCTCGGCCTTCCCCTTGGCAGCCTGCGACTCCGGAAACAGTTTGTAGGCCTGGTTCAGGATCCTGTCGCTAACCGTCGGCGCCACCGCGTACAAAAGCTCGCCGAAGGTCCCCAGCCGCGTCGCCACCTTCTTCGGCTGGTGGATCATCGCCCCCGCGATCATCTCGGCCGCCTCCTCCGGCGAGATCGCCGGGAAGACGTCGTACATCCGCGTCGGCGCGATCATCGGCGTGCGCACCAGCGGCATGTGGATCGTCGTCAGGTGCACGCCGTCGTCGATCACCTCCGAGGCGATCACGCGGCTGAAGGCGTCGAGCGCCGCCTTCGAGGCGACGTAGGCCGAGAATCGCGGCGGGTTGGTCTGGGTGCCGATCGAGCTGATGTTGACGATGTGGCCCGACTTGCGCGCCCGCATCGAGGGCAGCAGGGCGAGGATCAGCCGAACCGCGCCCAGGTAGTTGAGCCGGATCGTCCGCTCGTAGTCGTGGAAGCGGTCGTAGGCGAGCCCGACCGAGCGGCGGATCGAACGCCCGGCGTTGTTGACCAGGATGTCGACCTGGCCGTGGTAGGCGAGGACTTCCCCGGCCATCCGCTCGACGTCCTCGATGTCGGACATGTCGCAGCGGTGGATGTGGGCGACGCCGCCGCCCCGCTCGATCTCCGCCTTGGTCTCTTCGAGCTTCTCGATCGAGCGCGCCACCAGCAGCACGGTCGCGCCCGCGTCCGCGACCTTGACCGCGGTCGCCTTGCCTATCCCCGAGGAGGCGCCGGTAATCAGCACCACCTTGCCCCGCACCGCCGCGCTCAGCGAACGGTCCTTGAACAGGCCCGGATCGAGGTTTCGCTCCCAGTAGTCCCAGATCCGGTCGGCATAGGACTCCAGCGGCGGCACCGAGATCCCCGAGCCCTCGAGCGCCGCCTGCGCCCGGGTCGAGTCGAAGTGGGTTGGGTAGCTGAAGTAGTTGAGCACCCCGGCGGGAATGCCCAGCTCGCCCAGCCCCGCCTTCGCCACCCGCTTCGCCGGGGGGAAGAAGCGCAGGCCGGTGCGCACCAGCGAGGTGGCCGGGTCGGTGATGCCGGAGTCGAGCCGCAGCGCCGCCTGCGGCGCGTCGGCGGCGCGGGCGAAGAGGTTGAGCATCTCGCCGGCGCTCTTCGGCGCCGGGTCGGTGAGGTGGAAGGCCTGGCCGTCGAGCCCCGGCTCGTGGGCGATGTGGTCGATCGCGTCGGCCACGTAGTCGACCGGGACGATGTTGATCTCGCCGCCTTCGGCGCCGACCGCCGGCAGCCAGCCCGGCAGCACTTTCCGTGCCCGCTGCAGCAGCTTGAAGGCGTAGTAGGGGCCGTCGACCTTGTCGGTCTCGCCGCTGCGCGAGTCGCCGACGACGATGCCGGGCCGGTAGACGCGCCAGGGCCGGTGGCACTCCTCGCGCACCACCCGCTCGGACTCGTGCTTGGTGCGGAAGTAGGGATGGGTGTCGAGGCGTTCGGCCTCCTCGAACATGTCCTCGCGCCACTCGCCCTTGTAGAGGCCGGCGACCGCGATCGAGCTGATCTGGTGGAAGCAGCCGGCGTCGATCGCGCCGGCCAGTTCGACCGCGTGCCGCGTGCCCTCGACGTTGGCGATCTCCTGCGCCTCGGCGCCGGCGGTCATGTCGTAGATCGCCGCCAGGTGGAAGAAGTGGTTGACGTCGCCGCGCAGCGTCAGCAGGTCCTCCTCGGAGACGCCGAGCCCGGGCTGGGCGAGGTCGCCGGAGATCGGCACGACCCGCGCCCCGTTCGGCCCCCAGGCGGTGCGCAGCTCCTCCAGCCGCCCTCGCGACCCGGCCCGGACCAGGGCGTAGATCGTCCCCTCGCGCCGCAGGAGCCGCTGCACGAGGTTGCGACCGATGAATCCGGTGGCGCCGGTGACGAAGTAGTTCATCGCTTGCAGCCTACCTCGACTCAGAAGTGCGTTAACCCGTTTTCATAGACTCAGGGCAGAGATGGCGCAAACGGCGACCGTGCAGATCGAGATGCCCGAGATGGGCGAGTCGGTCACCGAGGGGATCGTGCTCGAGTGGCACGTCGCCGTTGGCGATTTCGTGCGCGAGGGGGACACGGTCGTCGAGGTGTCTACGGACAAGGTCGACGCCGAGGTGCCGGCTCCGGCTGACGGGGTGATCACAAAGCTGCTCGTGGCCGTTGACGACGAGGTGCCGGTGGGGGCCCCCATGGCTGAGATGGAGCCCGGTGAAGACTCAGGCGAGTCGGCCGCGGGGCCCGTCGCGGCCTCGGGGGGGCCTGCGGGCGGGGGCGAGGCCTCCGTTCTCGGCCCCCCCGAGTCCACGCCACCCGCGGAGATAGCGTCGGAGTCCGGGACGGCTTCCAACGGGGCCGATGGGGTCCGGGCGACACCCGTTGCGAGGCGGATAGCTGCGGAGGCCGGCGTCGACCTTCGCTCGGTAGCTGGTTCGGGGCCGGGGGCGAAGGTGACAAAAGAAGACGTGGTCGCGGCCGCCAATGGGGAGGTGCAGGCTGCTGCGCCGGCTGCGGCCGGTGAGGAGAGGGCTTTGCGGGGGCCGGCGGCGATGCTGGCTCAGGCGATGGACGAGTCGAGGGAGGTGCCGACGGCTACGTCGTTCCGGACGGTCGCCGTGGACACGCTGGATGCCAAGCGGAAGGCTTTGAACGGGTTGTTGAAGCCGCGGGGGTTGAAGGTCTCCTTCACCCACCTCATCGCCTGGGCGATCGTGCAGGCGGCGAAGCGGCACCCGGTGATGACGCGGGTCTTCGAGCGGCGCGACGGCAAGCCGTTTGCGCTGGGCGGCCCGGTCAACCTCGGCATCGCCGTCGACGTCGAGCGCAAGGACGGCTCGCACAGCCTGATGGTGCCGGCGATCAAGGGCGCCGAGGCGCTCGACTTCGCCGCCTTCCACAGCTGCTACGAGGACCTGATCACCAAGACGCGGGAGAGCAAGCTCACCGCCGACGACTTCCAGGGCACGAACATCTCGCTGACCAACCCGGGCGGGATCGGCACCGTCGCCTCCGTCCCCCGCCTGATGAGCGGCCAGAGCGCGATCGTCGCCACCGGGGCGATCGCCTACCCGCCCGAGTGGGCGCACGCATCGCCCGACCGGCTGCGCCAGCTCGGCGTCTCCAAGACGATGACGCTGACCTCGACCTACGACCACCGGGTGATCCAGGGCGCCGAGTCCGGCGAATTCCTCCGCCGCATCGAGCAGCTGCTGCAGGGCGAGGACGGCTTCTACGAGGGAGTCGCCACGGACCTGAGAATCGAGCCGGCGCCGGTCGCCTCCGCCCATCCCGCTGCCGCCTCGGCCCCGCCGCTGGGCGCCCCCGCCCATGGCGCCGAGGAAATGAGGGTCACCGCGATCCAAGCCGACGAGGAGCTGTTGCAGGCGGTCCAGGCCGCGACCTCGCTGCTCAAGGGCTACCGCACCCACGGCCACCTCGCCGCCCGCCTCGACCCGCTCGGCCGCGAGCCCGAGGGCGACCCGGCGCTCCACCCCGAGAACCTCAACCTGACGCCGGAGCTGATGGCCCGCATCCCGGCCTCGATCCTGCACATCGGCGTCCCCGGCGAGACCCTGCTGGAGGCGCTGCCGCGCCTGCGCGAGGCCTACTGCGGCACGATCGCCTACCAGTTCGAGCACCTCTCCTCCCACCAGCAGCGCACCTGGCTGCGCGAGATGGTCGAGACCGGCGCCCACCGCCAGCCGCTGGCCGACGAGGAGAAACGTCGCCTGCTGGAGCGGCTGATCGACGTCTTCGAGTTCGAGCGCTTCATCGAGAAGGCCTACCTGGGGCAGAAGATCTTCACGATCGAGGGACTCGACGCGGTAGTGCCGATGCTCGACGAGCTGGTCACCCTCGCCTACCGCGGCGGCACCGAGGAGGTCGTCTTCGGCATGGCCCACCGCGGCCGGCTCAGCGTCCTCGCCCACAACCTCGGCCGCTCGGTCGAGTCGATCCTGGCCGAGTTCGAGGGCTCGAAGAGGATCGACGCGGTCAAGGCCGTGGCGGCGATCCCGCACGGCGGCACCGGCGACGTCAAGTATCACTACGGCCACCAGGGGGTCTACGAGACCAGCGAGGGCGAGAAGATCGCCGTCCGGCTCTACCCCAACCCCAGCCACCTCGAGTTCGTCAACCCGGTTGTCGAGGGAGCGGCGCGCTTCATCCAGTCCGACTTCGACGGCGCCAGGATCGAGCACCAGCCCAAGCGCGCGGTGCCGGTGCTGCTGCACGGCGACGCCGCCTTCCCGGGGCAGGGCGTGGTCGCCGAGACGCTCAACCTGCGGGCGCTGAGGGGCTACACCACCGGGGGCACCATCCACCTCATCCAGAACAACCAGGTGGGCTTCACCACCGACCCCGAGGACGCCCGCTCCACCCCCTACGCCGCCGACATGGCGAAGGGCTTCAACGTCCCGATCGTCCACGTCAACGCCGACGACGTCGAGGCCTGCTCGGCGGCGATCCGGCTGGCGATGGCATACCGCGAGCGCTGGAGCCAGAGACATCGTCATCGACGTGATCGGGTACCGCCGCTACGGCCACAACGAGACCGACGAGCCCGCCTACACCCAGCCCCAGATCGCCGCCAAGATCAAGGCGCACCCGCCGGTCTCCGAGATCTACGCCGAGAAGCTCGTCGCCGAAGGCACGATCTCGAGCGAGGAGGTCGAGGCCGCCGCCCGCGAGCGCCACGACGAGATGTCGGCGGCGCTGAAGGACCTGCGCCACAAGATGGAACTGGGCGACTACGAGGACCCGACGGTGACCACCTCCAGCACCGGCGAGCTGGACCGCAGCGCCAGCCCCCCCGTCCAGACCGCGGTCCCGATCGAGAAGCTGCAAGAGCTGAACCGGGCCCTGATCGAGGTCCCGGAGAGCTTCACGATCCACCGCAAGCTGCGCAAGCCGCTCTCCAAGAGGGTCGACGCGCTCGAGAACGGCGTGATCGAATTCGGCCACGCCGAGGCGCTCGCCTTCGCATCGCTGCTGACCGAGGGCGTCCACATCCGCCTCACCGGCCAGGACACCGAGCGCGGCACCTTCTCGCACCGCCACCTCGTCCTCCACGACGAGAACACCGGCCTGGAGTACTGCCCGATGCAGAACCTCACCGGCGCCAACGCGCCCTTCGAGCTCTACAACAGCCCGCTCTCGGAGATCGCCTGCCTCGGCTACGAGTACGGCTACTCCGCCGCCACCCCCAACTCGCTGATCCTCTGGGAGGCCCAGTACGGCGACTTCGCCAACGCCGGCCAGGTGATCGTCAACGGTTTCATCGTCTCCGGCGAGGCGAAGTGGGGGCAGACGAGCCGCCTCACCCTTCTGCTGCCGCACGGCTACGAGGGCTCCGGCCCCGAGCACTCCAGCGCCCGCATCGAGCGCTTCCTCGCCCTCGGCGCCGAGGGCAACATCCGCATCGCCAACCCGACCACGGCCGCCCAGTACTTCCACCTGCTGCGCCGCCAGGCCCTGATCCGCAAGCCGCGCCCGCTGGTCGTCTTCACCCCCAAGGGGCTGCTGCGCCTCGATCGCGCCGCCGCGACGCCGGAGCAGCTGACCGGGGAACACTTCCACTTCATCCTCGACGACCCGACTGCCGGCGAACGGAAGGAGAAGGTCGAGCGCCTGATCCTCTGCACGGGCAAGATCTACTTCGACCTCGACGCGAGCGAGAGACGCGAGCAGGCCGAGAGCGTGGCGATCGTCCGGGTCGAGCTCCTCTACCCCTTCGCCGAGGAGCAGCTGACCGAGCTGATCGCGACCTACCCGAACCTGAAGGAGATCGTCTGGGTCCAGGAGGAGCCGCGCAACATGGGCTGCTGGAAGGTGATGTCCCGCCGCCTTCCCCACCTGTTGCCCGAGGGAGTCGAGCTCGGCTACGTCGGGCGCCCCACCCGCGCCAGCCCAGGTGAGGGCTACTCCGGGGCCCACGCCCGGGAGCAGGAGCGGATCGTGCTGACCGCGCTCACCCCCGACTCCTGATGCGCAAGCCTGTCCCCGGGCCGCTGTTCGTCTGGGTCAAGCGGCTCTCCTGGGTCGAGCTTGCGGTCTTCGCCGGCCTGCTCGCGTTCTGGCTGGTGCCCGGATTCGACACCGAGACGATGCTGTTCGGCTGGGCCCACGGCCTCGGCTTCATCGTCCTCTGCCTCGTGATCTGGGTCGCCTGCGGCCGGCGCGAGGCCCCCTACACCCTGCTCGCCGCGACGCTCACGCCGGTGGGCCCGGTCGGCAGCGTGATCGGAATCGAGCTGATCGAGCGTAAGAGCTGGGGGGTTGCGGAATCTCCGCAAAAAGTTGCGGAATCGCCGTAGACACGGCCTTACCGGCTTGACCCCGGGCAATTAGCGCGGTATAGGTAAAGGCTGACTGTTCCTCTGAGCAGTCCCGTTTAGGGGAACGGCCGCGTCGGCATCCCTCCCTGGCTACCGACGCGCAGGTGCAGTGAGGGTCGCGCGGACCCCCCTGCCTCCCGCGGCCCTCCTGTACCTCCTCCGGGGGGTGCAGGCGGCCATCCCGCCTTTAGACTAATCAGTTTCTGAGGTTCCGCAGGACGGTCTGGAGGATGCCGCCGTTGCGGAAGTAGGAGACCTCGTTGGGGGTGTCGAGGCGAACCGTGGCCTCGAACTCGATCGCCGGGACCCCCTCGCGGTGGGCGGTGACCTCCACCGACTTCGCCTTACCCTCCTCGAGGTCGCCGACGTCGAATACCTCTTCGCCCGTCAGGCCGAGGGACTCGACGCCCTCGCCATCGGGGAACTGGAGCGGCAGCACCCCCATCCCGATCAGGTTGGAGCGGTGGATGCGCTCGAAGCTCTCGGCGATCACGGCGCGGACGCCGAGCAGCTTCGTCCCCTTGGCCGCCCAGTCCCTGGAGGAACCGGAGCCGTACTCCTTGCCCGCCAGCACCACCAGCGGGACTCCTTCGTCCGCGTAGGCTATCGCCGCCTCGAAGATCGTCGTCTCCTCGCCGCCGGGGAAGCGCCGGGTGAAGCCGCCGGAGCGCTCTACCAGCAGGTTGCGGAGGCGGATGTTGGCGAAGGTGCCGCGGATCATCACCTCGTGGTTTCCCCGCCGCGATCCGTATGAGTTGAAGTCGGCCGGCTCGACACCGTGCTCGATCAGCCAGGCACCTGCCGGGCTGTCCTTCTTGATCGCACCGGCCGGGGAGATGTGGTCGGTGGTGATCGAGTCTCCGAGCAGGGCGAGCACCCGCGCGCCCCCGATCGGCTCGACTCCCGGCGCCTCGGCCGGCATGCCCTCGAAGAAGGACGGGCGGCGCACATAGGTGGAATCGGGCCAGGTGTAGCGATCGCCCTCCGGCACCTCGACCGCCCGCCAGCTCTCGTCGCCGGTGAGCACGCCGCCGTAGTTGCGGGTGAACATCTCCGAGGCGATCGAGCGGCCGACCAGGTCCTTCACCTCGGCCGCGTCCGGCCAGACGTCGCGCAGGTACACCGGCTCGCCGTCGCTGCCGTCGCCCAGCGGCTCCGTGGTCAGGTCCAGGTCCATGCGGCCGGCCAGCGCGTAGGCGACGACCAGCGGCGGGCTGGCCAGGTAGTTCGCCTTCACGTCCTGGTTGATCCGGCCCTCGAAGTTGCGGTTGCCGGAGAGCACCGCGCAGACCGCCAGGTCCTTCTCCTCGACCGCCGCGGAGATCTCCGGCGGCAGCGGCCCCGAGTTGCCGATGCAGGTGGTGCAGCCGTAGCCGACCAGGTTGAACTGGAGCTCGTCCAGATATTTGGTCAGGCCGGCCTTCTCCAGGTAGTCGGTGACGACCGTCGAGCCCGGCGCCAGCGAGGTCTTCACCCACGGCTTGCGCGTCAGGCCCCGTTGCACCGCGTTGCGGGCGAGCAGGCCGGCGCCGACCATCACGCTGGGGTTGGAGGTGTTGGTGCAGCTGGTGATCGCGGCGATCACGACCCGGCCGTGGTCCAGCTCGAAGCTGGTGCCGTCTGAGAGCGTGACCTCGATCGCGTCCTCGCTGACACGCGGGGCGAGCGCGACGGCACCCTCGTGCACCGCGGGTCGCGGCTTGCCGCGCTCGTCGTCGTGATCCTCGGCCGGGGGGTCGGATGCCGGGAAGGACTCATCCCCCGCCTCGTCGATCCCGTTGCCGAGCTGCTCACCCGCCTCGGCGTCGAACTCCTCCATCGCCCCCAGGAATGCCTCCTTGGCCTGAGCGAGCGGGACCCGGTCCTGCGGCCGCTTCGGCCCGGCGATGCTCGGCACGACCTCGCCCAAGTCGAGCTCCAGCAGGTCGGAGAAGACGGAGTCGGCGAACCCCTCCTCGTGGAACATCCCCTGCTCGCGCGCATAGGCGTCGACCAGCTCCAGCGTCTCGGTGGGACGGCCGGTCAGCTCCAGGTAGCGCAGCGTCTCGGCGTCGACCGGGAAGATCGCGCAGGTCGAGCCGAACTCCGGCGACATGTTGCCGATCGTCGCCCGGTCGGCCAGTCCCAGCGTCGCCAGGCCCGGCCCAAAGAACTCGACGAACTTGGAGACGACGCCGCGCTCGCGCAGCATCTCGGTGACGGTGAGGACCAGGTCGGTGGCGGTGGCCCCCTCGGGCAGCTCGCCACCGAGCTTGAAGCCGACCACCTGGGGCAGCAGCATCGAGACCGGCTGCCCGAGCATCGCCGCCTCCGCCTCGATTCCGCCAACCCCCCAGCCCAGCACGCCGAGCCCGTTGACCATCGTCGTGTGCGAGTCGGTGCCGACCAGCGTGTCGGGATAGGCCTGCATGGCGCCCCCGTTCTCGCGGCTGTAGACCACCTGGGAGATGTGCTCGAGGTTGACCTGGTGGCAGATCCCCGTCGCCGGCGGCACCACGCTGAAGTTGTCGAAGGCCTCCCGCCCCCACTTGAGGAAGGAGTAGCGCTCGCGGTTGCGCGCGAACTCTCGCTCGGCGTTGACGGCGAAGGCGCGCTCGTTGCCGAAGGCGTCGACCTGGACCGAGTGGTCGATCACCAGGTCGACGTCGACCAGCGGGTTGATCGCCTCGGGATCGCCGCCGATCTCCGCCATCGCGTCGCGCATCGCCGCCAGGTCGACGACGGCCGGGACCCCGGTGAAGTCCTGCATCAGCACCCGGGCGGGCTGGAAGGGGATCTCGACGCTGGGCTCGGCCGTCGCCTCCCAGCCCGCGATCGCCTCGATCGCCTCCCGCGTCACCGCGACCCCGTCCTCCAGCCGCAGCACGTTCTCCAGCAGCACCTTGATCGAGTAGGGCAGCCGCGCCACCTCGAACCGCTCCTGCAGCGAGTCGAGCCGGAAGATCTCGTAGGAGCGGCCGCCGACCTCGAGCGAGGAGCGCGCGCCAAAGGAGTCAGGAGAACTCATCCTCTCCATCCTAGGAGGGCGGGCACCTAACCGCGTCGCCCGGAGGCATCGAGCTCGCGATCTGGCATGATCGCCGCCGGCGGTAATAGAGGGAGAGGAGCAGGGTGTTGAAAACCACCAGATGCCCGCCGCATTCGGCGGCGGCGAAGAGAGCGGCGCGCCTCTCGCGGGTGCTTGCCGCGACGGCCCTGCTCGCGAGCGCTTTCGCCTGCTTGAGTTCGCTCGCGCTCGCCGCACCGGCACCCGGGAGCCTCGAAGAGCACTGCATCGCCAGCGGCACGGCGCTGCCCACCGAAATGCGCGGGTTCATGTTCAACCACCACCCCGAGAAACACCGTGAACCACGCGCCGGCGATCACTACCTGACGGTCCTAGAAACCGTGGCGGAATTCCAAGGCGCCCTCCCCCGGATCGCGGACGAGTGCGCCGGCAAATTTCGCCAGACGCTCTTCACGAAAGCCCAGTACAAGGCGACCAAAAGCCCAGGCCGCTGGCTCTCGCTCTCTCGTCGCTGGCAGCGGCTGGGGCTGTTGACTCGGCAGTTCCTGGGCGAACCGCCCTGGCTCAGCTCCTTCTCCTCCTTCCAGGGCCTGCAGAACATCAACACCTTCGGTCGCGGCTGCACCGTCGGCGGGCGGGTGCGGCTCAAGCTCGAGGTGGAGAATGAAGAAAACGACGCCATCGTCGCGATCCGCTACGCCAACGTCCCGCTGCAGGTCGACAGCTGGTTCGAGGCCCGTTGCCTGGGCACCTTCTCGATCCACGAATCCTCCGGCGCCCACCGCTGCGGTCAGGTCCTCGGCACCCGGCCATTCGGACGCGCCACTCTCTGGGGCGTCAAGGTAAGAGGGGTTGCATGCGCTGCCGCCAAGGCGGTGGCATCCCGGGCGTTGGAAGCCCCGGCGTTCCTTGAGGGCTCCCTACTTGAGCAGCGGATGGATGGCTGGCGCTGCTTCTACGGCCATCGCGGTGCCACCTCCTGCGCCCGCGGCAATTCTCACATCTTCCTCGTCGCACGCGCCCAGGCGGCGACGCGCTGTGACTCCCCGCTGCAGAAGCGGAGCAGGCTCTCGGTCGCAGGGATCGATTGCGCCGCCGCCGACGAACTGGTCGGAGCTCTCGGTATGAGCCCGACGACCGACTCCGACCTCCTGCGCTCGGTCGGAAGCGGAACCTGGACGTGTCCGGCGATCCACACGCTCGGAGAGGAAGACCGGATGAGCGCCTCCTATCAGTGCGTATCCGCCGGCAGGGTGGTGAGCTTCGAGGTCACCGAACCGAAGACGGCCAGGGTGGTGCCGGTGGCGCCAAGCTCGATCCCGGCCGACGTCATGCTGCCGCCCGCCGGAGCGCTCGGGTTCCCGCGCACCCCGATGCTCCGCTTCGACTACCAAAAGATCCGACACGGATCCCTCGTCGTCCCGCTTCAAGTCGACCCGGCGCTCGTCGGGCGCCACGCTTCACTGCAGATCAAGGCCGGGACAATGAAGTGCGAATGGACCGCCGACCCAGGCCAAGACACGCCGATCTGCGGGCCGACCGACTGGCGTGGGCATCCCCAGAGCCGAATCATCACCCTGCAGGCCACCCAGCTCGTGACGCTCGGCCCAAATCGCCACCACGGCAATTGGGCCTATGAGGCCAGGTTGAAAACCAAGCCCTTCACCCTCGACGGACTGCCTTATACGAATGCCTTCGCGACCGGCTGGGCTGGCGTCATCAACGACGCCACGAACTGCTCGGCGAACCCCTGGTGTCACCCTCACCGCGGTCGCGCCAGCACTCTTCGTTCACCGCCTGCGCGCCCGACGACGGTGGCGTCCCCCTCTCCACAAGCTCGCTCCTGACCCGAGCCGCGGAACTCGCCGAGCGCCACACGATCTCCGTATACGACGCCGCCTACGTCGTCGCAACTAGTGCTACAGTCGTGTACATGGCCCGGGATGTCTCCATACGAGAGCTGCGCAACTCAACCTCGAGCGTTGTCGCCAAGCTGGAAGCGGGCGAACGGCTGACGCTCACCGTCAACCGACGGCCAGTCGCCGACATCCTTCCCCATGTCGAGCAGCGCGATCCCTGGGTTCCCTCGTCTGAGCTGCGCCGGATCGTGCACGCGGCACCTGCTGATTCCGCCTTGCTCGATGATCTCGCCGACGTCCGCGGCGCCGAGCTCGACGATTGAGCAAAGCGGTCGCCGACACCTCAATCTTCATCGCCCAGGAGACTGGCCGCGAGCTGGGAGATCTCCCCGAAAAGATCGCCGTTTCGGTGATTACGGTGGCCGAGCTGGAGCTCGGGGTGCTACGCGCAACCGATTCAGAGGCTCGCGCCCGTCGCCTCTCCACCCTTTCTCGAGTGCAATCCACCTACCCCCTGCTACCGATCGGTCCGGAGGTCGCAAGCTGCTTTGCCCGTATCGCAGCAGCCGAGCGTTCCCGTGGCCGGCGACTACGTTGCCACGACACCTGGATCGCCGCGACGGCAATGCGCCATGGCGCTGGGGTGGTGACCCAGGACGCCGAATTCTCCTCGTTCGAGGAAGTGGAAGTCGTTCGAGTCTGAGGGTGGCGGACCCCTCGAGGGCTACGACTGACCAGCGTCAGCGGTATCAGACCTAGGCGCGGCTAGAGCCACCCGAAGGGCGGCTGACCGGGACCTCGGCATAGGGGGGTTGAGTGCTGATGTCAGGTGACGGAGGGGCCAGCGAGCGCGTGCTCCTGGTTCACTCGATCGCCACCACGGTTGTCGTATCGCCCCCTCCGTCACCTGACGGAAAGCGCGATCCCGACGCAAGCAAAAAAAGGTAGAACCGATCCGAAACGGCAATCTTACTCGCCCGCTGCACTGGTTTCTGGATACACGACCGGCTGGCAGTAGGACGAAACCTGCGAGTTATTTTCAATGTAGGCGAAGGTGCCTTCGATTTCGACCGAAAGCCCGTTGATCTCGTTCTGAATCTCGGGCAGGCAAGCGTGGAGCTTCCTCAAGCTAGCCGACAGGTCTTCGATCTCCGACGCGGTGTTCTCACCGCCCGACGCGGTCGAGCTTTCAAGGGTCGCCGTCGAGTCTTCGAGGTCGCTGATCTGTGAATCCAGGCTGTTCATCTGAACCACCGTGAAGATGGCGAGCGCTACAAGTGCCGTGCCGAGCACAGCAATCACGATGGAACTGGTACGGGGCGACATAAACGCTCCTTCTGGAAAAGGCTAACTGGGAACTTCCGCCGGCCAGGCTATATCGCCAATGGCCGTCGGAGCAACTACGGCGATCCCAGAGGGGGCCGCATCCGTCTTCGATCCCACGCTGCCGACCTCGTCTAGTGGACGTGGCCCACATGCGGGTCTGCGGCCAGCTCCTCGGCCGGAATGCCCTCCGCGAGCAGCGCCGCCAGCGCCGTGGTGATCGGCACGGCGCAGATCAGTCCGATCGAGCCGACCAGGGTGGCGACTATGACGCTGGCGATTATCTCCAGGTTGACCGCGTCGACGAAGCCGACCTGGCCGGAGCCGAAGACGAGCAGCGTCGTCAGCGAGGTGCCGACGTAGGCGAGGACCAGGGTGTTGACGGTGGCGCTGACGTGATCGCGGCCGACGTCGATCGCGCGGCGGAACAGCTCGCCGAAGCGCTGCTGCGGGTTCGCGCCCCGCAGGGCCATCACGGTCGATGCCTGGCTGACCGTCACGTCGTCCAGCACCCCGAGCGAGCCGATCACCATCCCGGCGATCAAGAGGCTCTGGAAGTCGATCCCGCCGTTGTTGGCGGCGAGGGTCGCGGCCTCCTCGGAGGAGACGCCGGTCAGGTGAGCCAGGTCGGCGAAGACGATCGCCAGCCCGACGATCAGCCCGAGGCTGACCGCGGTACCCGCCATCGCCGCCAGGCTCTTTGGGCCGAGCCCGTGCGCGAGGGGGATCGTCGTCAGCATCACCGCCATCGCCCCCACAAGCGCCACCGCAAGAGGCGGGGAATCGCGCAGGATCGCCGGCACGACGAAGATCAGGACGATCGCAAGGCTGATCGCCAGCCCGACCAGCGAGAGGGCGCCGCGCAGCCGACCGAAGAGGATCACCAGCGCCGCGAAGGCGATGGTCAGCCAAAGCAGCGGCGGCTTGCGCTCGAAGTCGATGATCGAGTAGTCGGAGACGCCCGTCGCGCCAGGAGGAATCTCGCTCTTGACCAGACGCACCTCATCGCCCACGCCGAATTCCGGCAGGCCGCCGCCGGTGTTGACCTGCAATTCCCTCGTACGGCCCTCGTCGGGGCCGCTGGTCAGCTCCAGCTTGACCTTCTGGCACTTGGCCGTCGCATACAGCTGGCACTCGTAGGTCGTGGTGGAGAAGATCTCGCCCGAGTAGGTCTCGCCCAACGGCGTGCCCTCGATGAATTTCAACGTCGGCGTCTCCCCCTGCGGCCAGAGCGCCACCATGCCGCCGATCGTCGCCAGGACGATCGCAACGACGATCCCGAGGTAGACGCCGCGGGCGCCGAGAGCGGGCCTCATATCAGGGCTGAATGCAAACTAGATTCATTCTCATTAACCTTTCCGTGCATCGACCCTACCGACATGAGAGGACCCAACCTTGCCCGCCCCCTTCCCAGCTTCCCTTCGTCCAACACGGCTTGACCGAGGTGCCGGTCCGATGGTTGCGGTGCTGACCGTGGTCGCCTGTGCGGTCGGCGCGCTAGCCCTGCTCGCAGCCGGATGCGGTAGCGAGTCGAGCGGCGAGAACGGGCAGGTGAAGGTCGTCGCGACGACGACGCAGGTCGCCGACTTCGTGCGCGAGGTCGGCGGAGAAGCGGTCGAACGTCACCCAGATCCTGCAGCCCAACAGCGACCCGCACGACTACGAGCCACGGCCCTCTGATGTCGAAGCCTTGGCGGACGCGGAGCTGGTCTTCGTCAGCGGGCGCGGCCTTGACGATTGGTCTGAGGAGCTGGTCTCCGACAGCGGCGGAGACGCGCAGATCGTTGACCTCGGCGCGATTGGACCGATTCGCCTTGCGGGCGAGGGACACGGGCATGAGGAGGAGTCCGAGCTTGACCCGCACTGGTGGCACGACCCCCGTAACGTCAAGGCCGCGGTGCCGGGAATCGAGAGCGCGCTGGCGCTCGCCGACCGGCCTCACCAAGCCGAATTCGTCCGCAACGCCGATGCCTACGTAGCCGAAGTGCAGGCACTCGACACCGGGATCGCCGAGTGCATCGACTCGGTGCCTCCCTCCCAGCGCAAGCTGGTCACCGACCACGACGCCTTCGGCTACTTCGCCAACCGCTACGGGATCGAGGTGGTCGGCGCGGTGATCCCCTCTCAGACGACCCAGGCGCAGGCGTCGGCCAGGGACCTGAGCGAGCTGGCGAGGACGATCGAAGCCGAGGACGTCGAGGCGGTCTTCCCCGAGAGCTCGCTGAACGCCGGCGTTGCCGAAGCGATCGCCGATCAGACCGGCGCCTCGGCCGATTACACGCTCTACGGCGACTCGCTGGGGCCGGAGGGCTCCAGCGGCGACACCTACCTGCACATGGAGAAGGCCAACGCCGACGCCGTGGTCCGCGGGTTCACGGGCGGGAAGCGCGGATGTGAAGTGAACACCTGATCGAGGCGAACGGCATCGCCGCCGGGGCGCGAACTGGCGGCTAGCGCCGCGCGCTGGCCGGCGCAGGCGTGGCCCTGGCACCGGCGTCACCTCCGTTGGGCGCGAAGCTCGAGCCGGCGGCGAGGACGCCGACCGCGAGGATCGCCGCGGTGGCGGCCTTCAGCCGTCGCGGCGTCATCCAGCCCGGAGAATGGGCCCGTAGCCACAGCCGCCCGCCGGTGGCCGCGGCGCCGGCGGTCATGGCGGTTGCCATGCACTGCATGCACATGGCCCCAATGTAGCGCTGAGCGGTGGGTGGCGCTCTCGGATCGGAGTCCCACCGACTCCCGCTTCCCGCTTGCCATCCGCGACCCGAGATTCAAGCGCCCCGACAGCAGTCCGAAGAAGTGCGAGTGTCGCGCATCGAGGACAGGGGACTGGTCCTTCGCTTGACGATCGCCATCGCGATCGCCGCGGCGCTTGCTCCATCCGCAGCGCTCGCCGCACCCGGCGGCGTCGGAACCTCGTCAAGCGAGGAAGGCACCACGGCCCCGGCAGCGAGCGAATGCATGCCGGAAGGCGGCGGCCTGGCCAATGGGACCTGCGTGCCGGTCAAGAAGGCACGCCTCATCGCCGGCAAGGCGGTGGCGCCTCGCGGCTCCCTGGAAGTCGTCAAGCAGGTGGTCGAAGCCGCCAACCGCATCCGCACCACCCCCTACGTCTGGGGCGGCGGCCACGGTCGCTGGTGGGATCGCGGCTATGACTGCTCTGGCTCGGTCGGCTACGCGCTGCACGGCGGCGGCCTGCTCGAAGCGCCGATGACCTCGGGCGAAATGGCGCGCTGGGGGATGCCGGGGAAGGGGCGCTGGATCACGATCTACGCCAACAGGCGCCACGTCTTCGCGGTGATCGCCGGCCTGCGCTGGGACACGGTCGGAGACGACACCGGGACCGGGCCGCGCTGGCACGAAGACATGGTCTCGACGGCCGGCTACGTCGCGCGGCATCCCGCCGGCTACTGAGTCGCGGCCCAGGCCTCGTCGCCGAACCGGGGGAACGTTCCGTCCTCCGCGGGAGCTCCTCAACGCGCGGCGGCCTCAGCGAGCACGCGGCGGCCGGCCGCATCGACCCCGGAGCGGTAGGCCGCCGGGGCCTCGGGGTCCCATGACCGGGTGAGGAGGAGCGCCTCCTCACCGGCGGCCATCCCGGGGCAATGGGGGACGAGCGCGTCGAAGAACTCGCGCGGGTCAAATGCGGACTCCGGCGGGCGGACTCCGGGGCCAGTCCGCGTGCCGCTGAGCAAGAGGCCGGCCGCAACCGCCAGGGGCACACCCGTAAACGCACCCATGCCCGTCCCCGGCAGCGCCGCAAGCGTGGCGCCCACGGCGGCGGGGACTCCGCCTCGCTCACCCTCCGCCAAGGCGAACAGCGGCGGCAGTCGCCTGGTCGAAGCCAGCGCGCCGAGCGCCGGCGAGGGCATCCGGCGCTCCGCCCAGTTGACCACTCCCACAGCCCGCCGAGCGGGGAGAAGGCCGAGGTCGCAGAGCCGGGCGAGCGCCACCAGCGGACCGATGAAGCGCAGCCGACCGTGGGTGACGTTGACGCTCTCGGCGACGTCGAAGGTTCGGTGCAGGGTGACCGGCTCTGGATGCCCGAACGTGCGCGCACAGCGGCGCCCCAGGCCCGGGTAATCGACAACGACCCGGCGCAGCGGCCGCTCCGCTTGCTCGCGACCGTCGCGGACCACCGGGATCGTCCCGGTCGCCTGGACGATGCCGTGTTCGATGGCGGCGGGGCCGCTGCCCGGCTCGGGGGTCGCACCCTCCCCGTTCCAGCCGGTCACGACTCGGTGGACGTCGTCGAGCTCGCGCATCGCCACCACCGCGAGCAGGTTGACGACGCCCGGACTGGCGCCCATCCCGATCGCCGCCCGGATGCCGGCCCGCTCGGCCGCCGCCGACATTTCCAGCATGGCAACCGTCGGCTCGGGGTCGTCGCAGAGGTCGAGGTAGTCACAACCCGCCTCGATCGCCGCCGCAAGCACGGGAGGGCCGAAGCGAAAGTAGGGCCCGACCGTGTTGAGAACCACGTCGGCCTTCCGCAGGGTGGCCCGCAGGGCAGCCTCGTCGGTGACGTCGAGCTCGAGCGCCTCGGCGCGGGTCCCGCAGGCGTCAGCGACCCGCGCCGCGGCCGAGACGTCGCGATCGGCGATCAGCACCCGCCCGACGCCCGCGAGCGCCGCTGCCGCAACCGCCGCATGGCGACCCATGCCGCCGCCACCGAGAATCGCCACGGTCTGCTCTTTTCGGTTGCTTTTCATTCGGGTTCCGGTAGACCGGCGATGCGCCCCATGACCAGCGCCGTATCCTCGCCGATCCCGGTGCTCCAGAGCCAAGTCGGAAGCTCGGGGGAACGCCTGGGGGAACGAAATCGAGACGAGATGCAAGCGGCCGAGCTGCAAGTTGCCGCGTGGTGTGCCGATATCATTGGGGTGGCTATGAAACCGATCCGCACCGACTTCCGAGGCTATGAGGGCCAGTACGTGGCGATCGACCTGCGCACGGGCAAGGTCGTGATCGCCGACAGCGACCCCCATGTGGTTCTCCGCCAGGCTAAGGGCCGCGATCACGTGGTGGTCCACGGCCGCGTTCCGTACGCGGACGAGCCGCTCTATGTCGGCATGGGGTAATCCGTCTATCGGGAGGATGCTCAGTCGACGCGACTCGGTGAGCCGATCTTCAGGCCGAGCAGATTCGCCCAAGCCGTAGCCATCGAGGGGCAGGAAACGTTCGACGAGCGCTTCGGCGTCGTCGAGACTGCGTAAGCGGATCCGGTCAGGCACTTGGGGAGGTCGCGATTGCCTGCCCGTCGGTCAGCAGAGTCCCGCTTCCACGCGAGGCGGTAGTGCGGCCAATTTCGACGCTGGGCTTCGACCCGGCCGGTTTCCAGACCGAGCCGCCAGCCTGCTACCGAGCCTTCTGGCAGCTACTCGGACGGGACTCTCACCCGCTGGCGACGACGAGCTGTTGGTTCAGTTACTCATAGAGCACCTCCAACTCTGGGGCGCGCGCAAGGTCTGGGCTAGCTAGCGGCGATCCAGCCTGAGGACGGTGCTATACCAGTCTTCGTGGGTTGACGCAACGAGGCCATCGACCGGCCCTTCGATAGGACCAGTTTCCGGTCCGTTACCGACCCATCCTCGCAGAACTCTTGCTCGAATCTTGCCGTTAGCCAGATTTACAACAAAGGTTCCGGCCCTGTTTTCAAGGAGCACGTGTCCCGAGCCGACGACTACGGGGTCCGCTTCGCCAGCAGGCTCTGACCAAATCGGCGTTGAGAGGTCACTGAGGGAATAGTACGCCAGCTGACCGTTGTTCCACTCGACGACCCCATTTCGGCTAATAGCGGCGTGACCCCCACTGTTTGGGAGCGACTCGGCAATAATCGACTGACCGGTAAGCAGATCATATGCCACGATGCAGCTATTGCCAAAAAAGTCATCACCAAATTCCCACTGCACAGAGCCAACGACTTCGGATTTTTCGGCCAGGCATTCAAACGGCAGGTACAGGTTCCACTTGACGCTCTGAGTCAGGGGGTCAACGCCAGATATTTCGCTCGGGTCGTTGTTTTCGCGTCCGTAGACTATAACCGTATTGGAGCCAGCGTAGCTGCCGCTCGCTTGGGAGTAGAACTTGATTGGCGTTGCCCACAATAGAGCACCAGTTGTAGCATCGTATGCGGAGGTACCCAAGTAGGAGAGCACCACCTGTTCGGGCGATCCGATCAAACTGGCTGGTCCTTCGATCGGTACGCCGAGAAATCGAGGGTCCGAATCTGCATAGCCTAGAGCAGGGTTGATACTGCGCCAGGTCAGCTTTCCTGTACGGATAGAATAGGCGGCAACGAACCGACGAACTGTGCGGCCCTGCAAGTCGTGAGGAGGCGTCACCCGGCTAAAGAATTTGAAGAGGTGTCGATTGGTAGTGCCGTACCTAGCGGAGCGATTGAGGCGCTTCATCCAGCGAACTCTGCGCTTGAAGAGGTCATAGGCGACCATCAGCTCGGGCGGCCCGCTTAGTTGGCGGCGGCATCCCATGAGAAAGATCCCGCCTGGCAGCAACTGGGGGCCGCTGACGACATGGTTATCGACAAAAACCGGTGCATAGTATCGTCTCAACAAGCCGCTAGCGGACAGCGAAGCCCTGCAGATCGCCGTGTTTTTCCCTTTGGTAAGAAGTAGCTTGCCGATGCGCCCCTTTCCTTGGTGGTAGGCTCGATGGCCCTTGCCCTTGTGATGGCGGTGGCCTGCCAAGGCAGAGTTCGCCGATAGCAGCACCAGGCCGCTACATATGACTGCGACGAGAACCGAAAAGTGCCGTTCGTTCCTTTTCATGTTCCTCTCCCTGCTAGGGATTGACGACGCTCGAGACACTAGCTTAGTTAGCTTTTCAGTCTGGTCTTCCCTTGGCCGGTTCGACTCCTTGGGTTCATCCGCAGCGGTGACCTCTACCGTTTCGAGCCGTCCGTTTCGATTCACCTTCAAGGTGAAGCCTCCTGAGTTGGGAATGTGGTCATCGACACCCGCATTTTCCCCGCTCAGGAGGCGGAAAAGCGCCGCTCAGGCTTGCTCAAGCGCTGGCGCTTGGCGCACGATCTGGGCTAGCTACAGATGCATCGCGGCAGCAACGCGCTCGACCGCGATCTCCACCAACACCCGCCCGGCCTTGGCGAGGACCTCGTCGCTCTGCGCCTCGGGCGGTTCCGGCAAACCGGCGATGCGCCCCATGACCAGCGCCGTATCCTCGCCGATCCCGGTGCTGCGCACGGCGGCGCTGCCGGTGAAGGTCGCCGATGGATAGGGCGGCTCCTCGCCGCGCACCGAGAGCGCGGCCCAACCCCTCCGTTCGATGTCCTTGGCCTTCACCCGTTCGCGAAGGGTCGAGATGAAGATGCGCTCACCCCGGTTGGCGTAGTAGACGACCGACAGCCGGGGCAGGCCGTCCTCGCCCACGGTCGCGAGGGTTCCGAGCTTGTTCGAGTCGAGCAGCTCCGCGAGCTCAGCGGTCAATGGCGGCGACGCGCCGTTCATGCGGCGACCGCCGGCTGGGGGGTTTCCTGGCCGCTTCCACCGGTGAGCTCGGAGGTTGCCCGTCCCAGATTGCGGTGGAGCGCGTCGAGCGCCCGCCGGACTTCGCCGCCTGCGGAGCCCCCGAGAGCGAAGACGAAGCGGTCCGGCCGGAGGAGGGCCCACGAGGCCCCAAAGCGGGTCAGCCACTCGCCGATCGTCCCTTCCATGTCCTCCAGGTCGCGGCCGAGGAGCAGGACACGGACGCCTCCTGCGGCGAGCGCGTCGGCGGCGTTTGCGTCGGCCGACAACGCACACCAACCCCGGCCGGCCGCCTCGTCCAGGAGCACCTCGTCCCCGCCGAGCAGGACGACGGGCTGCGGGAACTGCGCACCGACGCCTCGCTTGAAGACGATTCGGTGCGGGCGCTCGGCGAAGGCGCCGGCCCCGTAGGCGGGCAGCGGCTTGATCCTCGTTCGCGCCCAGCTGACGATCCCGGTCATGTCGAGAGCGCCGATCAGGATGTCCCGCGCGCGAGCCACGCGGCGGTCGGCGGTCTGGATGAAGCCGCCGAGGGCGACGGCCAGCCTCCGCATCGCCTCGACGTGGGGCCGGCGCTCCTGCTCGTAGGTGTCCAGCAGGCTCTCGGGCGCACCCGCGAGGACCGCCTCGAGCTTCCAGGCGAGGTTGGCGGCGTCGCGGGCCCCGGAGCTGAACCCCTGTCCGGCGAAGGGCGGCATCAGGTGCGCGGCGTCGCCGGCCAGCAGCACCCGGCCCTGCCGCCAGCGCGCGGCCGTGCGGGCCTGGAACGTGTAGACGACCGCGCGCTCCACGGTCGCCGTCTCGCCTTCGAGCCAGGGATCGATGCGCTTGCGAAGGGCGTCCGGGTCGAGGAACGGCTCCGGATCCTCGCCAGGATGCAGCATCCACTCCCAGCGGTGGCGGCCCGGCGACATCGGCAGCGAGACGATCGGGCGCCGCCAGTCGCCGAAGAAGTGGGGATGGGGGACCTTCGCCAGCGGCCGGTCGACGAGGACGTCGACCACGAGCCAGCGCTGCCCGTAGGTGGAGCCGCCGAACTCGACCCCGAGCAGCTGGCGAACCCGACTGGCGCCGCCGTCGCAGCCGATCGCCCATCGAGCCCGGATCTCCTCCAGCGAGCCATCCTCGACGGAGCGCACCAGCGCCCGGACGCCTTCGCCGTCGGGGTCGAAGCGCTCCAGGCGTCGGCCCCAAGTGGCCCGTACCGTCTCCCGGTCGGCCAACGCGGCGATCAGCGTGCGCTCGATCGAGGGCTGGTGGATCGAGACCAGAGGCGGATGCCCCTGCGATCCATTGACCGGCTGCAGCAGGCAGTGTGCCTGGCCCCCCACCGTGACGAAGCTGACCTCCTCCTGGCGCTGGCTCTCGGCGAGGATCTCCCGCTCGACGCCCGCAGCCTGGAAGATCCGCAGCACCTCGTCGTCGACGACCGCCGCGCGTGGCAGCTCGAACGGCTTGCTCGCCTGGTCGACCGCCACGACGGAGACACCGGCGCGGCCGAGCAGCAGGGCGAGGAGCTGCCCCACCGGCCCGAGCCCGCAAACGAGGACGTCGCAGTCGGGCTCGGCGCTCATGCTCGCGTCAGAGTCCCGCCACCGTCGCGTTGTGCGGCTCGGCGTTGCGGTCGATCCGGTTGCTCAGCGTGCCGATCCCGTCGATCTCGAGCTCGACGGTCTGCCCCGGCTGAATCCAGCGATCGAGCTCGAGCCCGCAGCAACCGGGCATCGTCCCGGTGGAGACGATGTCGCCCGGCTCGAGGCGCTCGCCGGCCGAGGCAAAGGCCAGCATCGCCCCGATGTCGTGGGCCGGACCGGCCGTCGAGCCCTCGCACCAGAGCTCGCCGTCGACCCGCACCCGCCCCGTCATCCGGGTCCAGTCCGGCACCTCGTCGGCGGTGAGCACGTCCGGGCCGATCGAGTTGGCGAAGGTCTTGGACTTGACGACCGGGCCGAAGATGTTCTCCCGGGCGTCCTCGGCCTGCACGTCGCGCGCCGACCAGTCGTTGACGACGAACCAGCCGCCGACCGCGGCGGCGGCCTCCTCGGGGGTCGCGTCGGCCAGGGGCTTGGCGAGGACGAAGGCCAGCTCCAGCTCGAAGTCGAGCCACTCGGTGTGCCGCGGCCACCACATCGGATCGCCGTCGCCGAGCAACGCCCCGTGGTTGGCGACATAGAAGGTCGGCTTCTCGTAGAAGCGCTTGTTCGGCTTCAGCTTCGGGAAGGTCCTGCCGGTGAGGCGCTCGTAGCCGGCGACCGCCTTGGCGGCGGGCGCCGGGAAGAAGCGCTTCACGAGCATCCGGCTCGAGGCGATCACGTGCGACTCCCAGAGCATGAAGGCCCGCATCGAGCGCGGCTGGAAGGGGATCGAGGCGCCCGCCGGATCGACCGCCACTGCGGCCGGATCCTCGATGCCGGCCAGGATCGCTTCGGCGGCGGCGTGCGTCTCCTCGCCGCCGGCGAGGAAGGCGACGACGTCCTGGCACTGCTCAGCGGTGAGCCCCTCGCCCCGAACCGGGACCCAGTGCCCCGAGTCGTGCCGAGCGATCAATCCCTCGGCGATCCTCCTCAGCTTCATCGGATATCCCCTCCCAGTTGTGAGTGCAGCGACCGCGGCTCGCCGGGCGCGATCGGAAAGCCGGTGAGCAGGAAGCGTGGGGGCGGCGGCCCGCCCCACCGGTTGATCGAGCCGAGCCCGCCCGGCCATTGCCGGGCCTGGTAGTCGCCGTCGGGCGGCATCCTCGCCATGTCGGCGCAGCACTCGATCATCGCCCCGTCGGCATCGTGGAAGTAGAGGAAGAGGTTGTTGCCGGGACCGTGGCGGCTCGGCCCCCAGATCGGCTTGCGGCCCCGGGCGAGCAGGCGGTCGGCGACGCGGCCGATCGCGTTCAGGTCGGGCAGCGTCCAGGCGTAGTGGGAGAGCTCGGGCCGAGGGCCGAAGGTGACCGCCAGCCCGTGATGGTCGGCGTCGCAGTGCCACCAGCTCGCCGTCCTCCCCATCCGGTCGGAGAAGCGGAAGCCGAGGCCGTCGGCGAAGAAGCGCTCGGTGGGGCCCAGCCGGCGTGCCTTGACCGAGACGTGCTCGAACTTCACCGGCCTGTCGCCCGCCGGCGGTGCCGGTACCTCCTCCATGCCGCAATAGAGCTTGTAGACGTGTCCTCCCGGGCCGCGCGCGAGCGCGGCGCGGTCGATGCCCGGCTCGCCGTCGAAGGTCGGGCCGATCGGCTCGCCGCCGGCGGCGGCGACCCCCGATCGCAGCCGCTCCAGCGTCTCGGGGCCCGGAACCTCCAGACCGATGTGGTCGTAGCCCCGCTCGGGCGACTCGATCAGGATCAGCTCGTGGTGGCGCTCGTTGCAGGTCAGGTAGGAGACCCCGCCCCGCCGCTCGGTCTCGACGAGGCCGAGCACCTCCGCGTGGAAGGCGATCGCGGCCTCGAGATCCGGGACGCGCAGCGCCATGTGTCCGATGCGCGAGACGCCGCCGCTGAGGACCGGAACCCTCTCCATTGGCGGCACCCTAACAAGAAATGAACTTCGATTCAAGTTTGAAGCTATAATCATTCTTGAAGTCATTGTGCGTACTCCAGCGATGGCCACCGAGAAGACAAATGACGCGGGGCGGGTCCGGCGCCGCCAGGCCCGAACTCGAGCCGGTCTGATCGCGGCGGCGCAGCGGCTGTTTGCCACGAAAGGCGTCGAGGCGACGACGATCGCCGAGATCGCCGAGGAGGCGGACATCGCCGTCGGCTCCTTCTACAACTACTTCGAGACCAAGGACGATCTGCTCACCGCCCTGCTGGCGAGCGCCCTGGGGGAGCAGCTGGCTCTTCTGCAGGGCCGACAGGCGGCGGTCGAAGATCCCGCCGAGAAGATCGGCGTCGCCCACCGCCACCTGGTCCGCCTGGCCGCCGGCGAACCCAACCTTGCCTGGCTCCTCGTGCGCTTCGAGGTCCCGCACAGGATCGGCCAGGCGGCCCTCGGGGAGCCCGCACGGGAAGACATCCGCGCCGGGATCGAGGCGGGGCGCTTCGCTCTCGAGAACCCGGAGGTGGCCCTGCGGGCGTCGGGCGGAGCGCTGCTCGCGGTCATCCACTCCGTCCTCCTGGGGGAGCTCGACCCCGACTGCGCCGAGGAACATGCCGCCGGGGTGCTGCGGAGCCTCGGCCTGCCGCCGGCCGAAGCGGCGGAGATCGCTAGGCGTCCGCTTCCGGAGGGCCGCCCGCGCTAGCCGGCGGCAGGCTCCGCGAATGACAAGCCCGATCCGGCTTGCGTGTGCCCGCCTCAGGCGCTTACCCCGAGCTCGTCAGCCTGCTTTCTCGCAAGGTAGGCATCCAGCACCGCGTACTCGGCCTCCGCGATCGCCGCATAGGCGTATTCGATGGCGAACCCAGCATCTACTTCGGCGTGCTCGGCGTGGTGCTGCGCTTTCGTGCGGTCGACCTCGGCTTTTTTGCGCTCGATGTTCTCTCGGACGGTGGCGACGTGCTCGTTCCAGTTCCTCTGTACGTCGTTCCACCAATTGGAGACGCTCTCCTTGCCCGCGTCCGCTGACTCGCGCAATTTCTGAGCCTGAGCCTGCGCCGATGCACCGGCCGCCTCGACATCCTGTTCGAGAGCCGCCTTGTCCCTGGCTTGCGCGGCTGCCACATGGTCTTCCGCTTCCTTGGCCCGTGCCGCCAGCCTGGTGAGTTGCTCCGATACAGTCATTGCCATCTCCTTGATGAGTGGGGTCTGTTCGCTCCGCGACCTTCGCGCAGCACGGAGGTCGACTCAACGAAATCCTCAATCGCTGGAACCTCTCCAGCCTAGCTTCGACCCGACCCCGCGCATCGGTAATCGACCACATTTGGGTCGGTGGGGGAAGTGGTGGCCGCTCGACCCGGGGAGCGGCCCGCTAACCGAGGGCCGCCGTACGCCAGAGCTTCTTGACGACGCTGAGCGGTTCCAGGTGCCTCCACCAACCCGGCCCTGGCTTTTGCCCTGCCGTCTCCCGAGCGCGGGTAGCCTTCGCTCGGTGCCTTTGCGCACTGGCCCAATAGGTGTTACTACTAACCCAACCCGCAAGCGAGAGAGGGGAGCGAAATGGAGAGCCTGGGACCGGACCCCGCACGCGCAGCGCTCACGAAGCTGTCGTCGTACTGGTGGCTGTGGCTCGTCACCGGCATCGCCTGGATCGTCGTCTCGGTGGTGATCCTTCAGTTCGATCAGGCCTCGGTCACGACCGTGGGAATCATCATCGGGCTCATGTTTTTCGGCTTCTCTTTGCAGCAGTTCACGCTCGCCGGCTTTGAAGACCGTCTGAATTGGCTCTATGCGATATTCGGAGTCCTGTACCTGGCGGCGGCGATCATCTGCTTCATCAGCCCCGAGGGTACCTTCGCGGCGATCGCTGACATCCTTGGCTTTCTCTTCGTGCTGGTCGGGATCTTCTGGATAATCGAGGCGTTCGTGTCAATGGAAGTCAACGAGCTCTGGTGGTTGGGCCTGATCGCCGGGATCATGATGGTGATCCTCGGCTTCTACACGGGCGGCGCCTTCTTCATCGAAAAGGCATACGTGTTGCTTGTCTTCGCCGGGATCTGGGCGCTTCTGGCCGGAGTAACCGACATCGTGCGCGCCTTCCAGATCCGGCGGGTCGGCAAGCTGGTCTGAGTGCCGATCGCCGGCGCGGCAACGGAAGCCATCAGGCCCTTGCGGCTCTCCGGCGGGGAGTTCCTTTCGTCCGGTCGAGCATCCGAATGAGAGACTGGGGCATAGGCCCACCCCCCGCTGGAAGGAGACTCCATGTCGAGCCAGAACAAATCACCGACCGTGCCCAGTCAGCCGCCTGACGGCGAAGTCGACGGCAAGACGTTGGGCCGGCGCCTGCACCGCTTCCTCGTCCCCGTCCCCAAGCTGGGCCCCCCGATCAATCCGGCGCTTCTGAAGCGCGAGAGGGAACGCGTCCAGTCAAGGCAGAACCGGATCGCCGACGCGATCACCGCCTTTTCGGGATCGATGCCCTTTGTCTATGTCCACGTCATCTGGTTCGGCTGCTGGATCGCCTTCGGCGTGGAGGACTATCCGTACGGTCTGCTGACCATGATCGTTTCGCTGGAGGCGATCTTCCTCTCCACCTTCGTGCTGATCTCCCAGAACCGCGCCGACGCAAGGCGCCAGGTGATCGCCGATCGCGCCTGGACGACGGTGCAGGAGGAGGACAAGCAGAACGTCGAGCTGCTCGACCTCTCGAGGCAGATCCTGAGGGTGACCAAAGAGGTTCGGGCGCTCGCCGGCCCCGACGGGGGGACGGCCTTCACCTCCCCTGAGAAGCCAGCCGAGTGAGGCCTCTGGCGCAACCGGCGATAGTCCGAGCCCCTCGGCATAAGGGGTGAGATGACCGGGCCAGAGTCCGCCTCGGCGGCCGGGAACACGGATCGCCGCGAGGTTGAAGTCTTCATCTCGATCCGGACGATCCTGCTCGTCGGTGTCGCGGTCGCCCTGGCCTGGGCGCTGGCCTCGATCGGGGACGTCCTGCTGCTGATCTTCGTCTCCATCTTCAGCGTCGCCGTTCTCTCGCCGGTGGTGGGCGCGATGGAGCGGCGGCTGCGCTGGAACCGGGCGGTGTGCTCCACGGTGCTGGTGGTAGGGCTCGCGATCCTCGTCGGCGGCGCTTTGCTGGTCATGCTGCAGTCGATAGTCGATGCAGTGCGCGGCTTCAGCGACAACCTGCCGCGGCTGGTCGAAGAAGCCCGGAACAGCGACCTCGGCGGCTTGATCAACGGCGGCAGCGACTCGCTCGACACGCTGAAGGAGCACGCCAATGAGATCACCAGCGGGGTTGGCAAGGTATCGGGCGGCGTGGCCCATGTCGGAGTATCCGCGTTCGGGGCGGTCACGCTCGTTTTCTCGGTCACCTTCCTGACGCTTTTCGGCCTGATCGATGAACCGCGCGTCCGAGCCTCGATCGGGGGGCTGCTCTACCGCGATAGGCGGGAGCGCTACCAGGAGGTCGCGGATCGGATCGTCAACACGACCTCCCGCTACATGCTCGGCAACCTGGCGATCTCGGTGATTTGCGCAACCGTCTACGGAGTCACAGCGGTGATCCTCGGCCTTCCGTACGCGCTCGCCCTGGCGCTGATCGCGGGGCTCCTCGACCTCATCCCGTACGTCGGCGCCCTCCTCGCGGGAATCATCATCGCGATCGTGGCCCTCTCGGTCAGTCTCGGAGCACTGATCGCCTTCGCGATCGTGATCGTGGTCTACCAGCTGGTCGAGAACTACGTCCTGCAGCCGACGATCATCGGCCGGGTCACCCGCGTCTCCGGCTTCACCGTGATCGGCAGCGTCCTGGTCTTCGGGTCGCTGTTCGGGATCATCGGCGCGATCGTCGGCGTGCCGATCGCGGCGGCCATCGAGGTCATCCTCGAGGAGGCCACCGCCGCGAGAAGAGCACGCATCGCCGCTGCCGACACGGCTCACCAGCAGCCGGCCTGACCGAATGCGGAGATCGCTAGGCGTCCGCTTCCTCCAGCGCCCGGGCGGTAGCGGCACGGCCCAGCTCGATCATCGACTCGGCCCTGTGGAAGTCCAGCATGCGGACGTCGCTGGTGGGAATGGTCACCAGCACGTCAGGCGGCGACCCTGCCAAGCGGTACCGGTTGACGAGGGTCTGCATGGTCCCGATCGCGGAGCTCATCACCTCGAACCCGGTCAGGCCGGCGGGGGATTCGGCGACCTCGGCTTGCGCCCCTTCCTCCTCCCGTTCAGGCTCGACCTCGGGACCCCGGGAGACGGCAGATCGGATCGCGTCCCCATCCAGCGCGCGCGCGGCTGCCCGGCGGAAGCGAGCGACCCGGTCGTCCCACGGCCGCGGCTCCGTTGGCTCCGAGACGGCGGCGGTGGCGGGTGGGTCATGACGCTCACCGCCCGCGGAGACGCCGATCGTCAGGTCAACGTCGAGCGCCGCCATCGGGCTCACCGGAATCGGATCCATGAGGCCGCCGTCCGCCAGGACCCGCCCGTTGAGAATCACCGGCGTGAAGATCCCCGGCAGCGCGATCGAGGCCCGGATCGCGATGTCGAGGCGGCCGCGCTGAAGCCACACCTCGCGCCGCGAGACCAGGTCCGTCGCGACCGCGGTGAACCGCGCTTCGAGGTTCTCGATCAGCCGATCGCCGACCAGCCCCCGGACGTGCGCGAGCACTTTCTCCGCCCGCATCGCGCCCGGAGCCCCGAGGGAGACGTCGAGCATCCGGAGGACGTCCGCCCGGGTGAGACTCCGCGCCCACTCCTCGAGCTCCGCGAGCTTCCCCGCTGCCCACACCCCCCCGACCAGCGCCCCCATCGAAGAGCCGGCGACCCCGGCGATCTCGAGGCCACGCTCCTCGAGAACGTTGATAACGCCGATGTGCGCGTAGCCGCGCGCACCCCCGCTCCCAAGTGCCAGTGCGACTCGGCGAGGCTCATCCACCCTTCCGAGACTAGCGTCAGAGTCTCCCGAGGCTGGTGGCCGACTGGCGCGGGCAGAAGGCGAGCGCCGGATCAGTACCCGCTTTTACCCGTTCTGCGTAAATATAGCTACCTGCTAGACTGCGCAGGTTGATATATTTATGCAGGATATCTCGGAGCTGGCCTATCGCCCGACTCCGGGTCCTGCAGATGACAGCAGGAAACGTCATTTATGCAAGCCAACGCGAGATCGATTGAGCGCGAGGCCCGTCGCCGAATCCCCCGTCTTCTCGCCGAGCTTCTCGCCGAGCCGAGTGTGGAGCTCGCGGCCGAGGAGGCACGGGCGGACTCTGGCGTCGACTTCCTGGCACGAGATACTCAAGATCGACGGTGGATATTTGAGGTAAAGGCCTCAAGCCGCCCCGGCCAGGTGGATCGAGCGGCGCAGCAGCTGAAGGCCTTCGGCGGTGGGGGTGCCATCCCCGTTCTGGTCGTGCCCTACATGTCGAAGGCCGGAGCTGAGACCGCCAAGCGGGCGGGTTTGAACTGGATCGACCTTTCTGGCAATGCCAGCATCCAGGACGAGGGCCTGCGTGTGTGGGTGCAGGGAAGGCCAAACGAGCTGCGCACCGCGGGTCGCCCCTCTTCTCCCTTCGCACCGAAGAGCGCTCGCGTCTCGCGGGCGCTCCTGCTCGAACCGAAGCGTTGGTGGCGACAGAAGGACCTTGTGGTCGCCACCCAGCTCGACGATGGCAACGTTTCGCGTGTCGTGCGCCGGCTCGACGAGGAGGCCCTACTCGAGCGTCGCGATAAGGAGCTGCGCCCCCGTGATCCTGATTTGCTGCTCGACGCTTGGGCGCAGGAGTATCGCTTCGATCGCCATGACGCAATCGCCGGCCACATCAGCGGCAGCGGGATCGAGGTTGCCCGCAGCCTCGCCGACACTCTGAGCAAGCGGCAGATCGACCACGCCTTCACCGGCCTGCCGGCTGCCTGGACGATCGATCGCTTCGCGCGTTTCAGACTGAGCACAGTCTACGTCAACGGAGATCCAAGGGATGTCGTCGAGCAGCTCGGAATCCGTCAGGGGTCCAAAGGAGCCAATGTGCAGATCCTGGGACCGGACGATGCCGGGGTATTCGCCGGCGAGCAGACTTGCGACGATCTGCGCTGCGTCTCGACCGTCCAGGTCTATTTGGATCTCCTCAATCTCCCCGAGCGCGCCGCCGAGGCCGCACAGCATCTGCGAGATCACCAGCTGGATTGGCATGGCCGCTCCGGATAAGCCCAGACACCGCAGCAGCTACAGCCGCGAGGAGACCGAACAGGTCGAGGCGGCGTGCCTGACTGTCGCCGTGACCCTGGGCACCCTGATGGATCGCATCTGCATCGTCGGCGGGCTGGTGCCGAGCCTCATAATCGACCGTGAACTCGGCCCCGATCCGGAGACCGGCGCTGGCCACCCCGGTACGAACGACCTTGATGTCGGCCTCGCGATCACCCTGCTCGACGACGACCAGTACACCGAGATCGGCAAGCGGCTGCGCCGGGAGGGCTTCGGACCCGACCGCAACGAGCAGGGGAATTCAACGCCTCAGCGATGGAAGCTCGGCGATCTCGACGTCACGATCGACTTTCTGTTGCCGCCGATCCCGGGGGCCGAACGGGGCGGCAGCATCCAGCCGCTGGAGGGTGACTTCGCCGCGCTGATCGCGCCTGGCCTGCAGCTGGCTTCAGACGAGCGCCAGGAGATCGGCATCGCCGGTCACACCTTGAAGGGCGAGAAGGTGCAGCGAACGGTACCCGTCTGTGGGCCGGCGACCTTCATCGTCCTCAAGGCACTCGCCTTTGGCGACCGCGGTGAGCCGAAGGATGGCTTCGACCTCATCTACGTGCTGCGGCGCTGGCCCGGAGGCGTCTCGGACGTGGTCGAACGTCTCGAGCGGCACGCCAAGCGCAACAAGGCCGTCGTCGAAGACGCACTGGGCAACCTCGCGAGGGATTTCGCCGAGCCCGAGACCCTCGGCCCCCGGCGAGTCGCCGAGTTCGAAGGCGAAGCAGGGGAAGATCTCGCCGCCGTCGCAGCCGACGCCCACGGTTACGTCGATGATCTGCTGAAGGCCAGCCGGGACCGGGGGCTCTTGCCCTGAATCGGGATCCAGTCTGCTGCGCCTACGCGCTGGCATCGATGGCACGGGTCCCGGCAAACTGGTTCTCACGGACAAGAATCCCCGGCGCGCTCGGTGCCCGACGCCCCTCGCTCAGTGCTTGTCGGTCTGACCGGAGGCGACGCTGGCGGCGGCCTTCTGGCCGGCCTCGCCGCTGGCGACCTTGACCGAGATGCCGGGGCTGGCGAGGGCGAAGTGGGCTAGCAGGCGCTGCTGGACCGGGGCGACGGCTATCTCGACCTTGTTGCGCTCGATCGCCTTTATGACGGCGTCGGCGACCTGCTGGGGAGAGCCGGTGCCGAGGCCGGGGATCGGGTCGGCGCCCGAGTCCGCGTACATGCCGGCTTCGCGGATCGTCCCCGGGGAGACGATCGAGACGCCTATGCCCAGGGGGTCGAGGTCGGCCCGCAGTCCGAGGGCGAAGCCGCGCAGGCCGAACTTGGTCGCGTTGTAGACGGAGGAGAGCGGGGTGGCGGACTTGCCGGAGAGCGAGGAGATGAAGACCATGTGGCCGCGGCCACGCTCGATCATTCCCGGCTCCAGGGCGCGGGCAAGATGCATCGGCGCCTCGAGGTTGACCCGCAGCGTGCCCTCCAGCCGCTCGCTGGTGTACTCGGGCAGGCGCCCCGTTCCCGGCAGGCCCGCGTTGGCGACGAGGATGTCAACGTCGCCAGCCTCGGCGGCGAGCTTCTCCGCCGCTCCAGGCTCGGCAAGGTCCGCGGGAAACACCGTGTGCCCCTCGCCCGGCAGCTCGGCCGCCAGCGCTTCCAGCGCCTCAGCCTTGCGGCCACTCAGCAGGAGCGTTGCGCCGCGCCCGGTTAGCGCCTCGGCGATCGCCCGCCCGAGGCCCCCCGTGGCCCCCGTCAGCAGCGCTCTGGCACCGGCAATTTCCATCCCAGCGCGCAAGCTAGCACCCCCGGCGTCGAAGGGAACGAGGAAGCCTCAAGTGCGAAAGGCCACAAAATGTTTGTTTTCCATGAGCAAACCGCCGGGAGATCGTCTACACTGCCGCCGTTCCGAATAACCGAAACGCCGAGTCCCGTGCGCTGGAGGCGCCACGGGAGCGGGGGAACCACGTTTTCGGGGCTAACTCGCCTAGCTCAGGCGGGGGCGCAGGCTCCTTTCGCGCCAGCCCGACAGCTAACCCCGTAGGCCGACGAAGGAGATCGGTTTGCGCAACAACAGGCAGAAACTCAAGCTGGGCATTGCTACAGGGCTGGCGCTTTCGGCGCTCGCTTTGACGCCGGGGGCCGCATCGGCCGCTTGCGACGGTGGCGGGGTCTCGTCGGCGGAAGTGGACATCTGCACTCCCACAGCCAAAGGGCGGCTACTCGAAAACGGGATGCTCGTCCCCCCCAAGTCCGCTCCCCCGAAGGTCAAGGCCGTGATCGCCGCGGCCAACAAGATCCGCACCAAGCCCTACATCTTCGGCGGCGGCCACGCTCGCTGGTGGGACCGGGGGTACGACTGCTCCGGCTCGGTCAGCTATGCGCTGCACGGAGGCGACTTCCTCGAAAGCCCGCTGCCGTCGGGCCCGATGGCGAAGCTGGGCCTGCCCGGCGAAGGCCGCTGGATCACGGTCTACTCCAACCCCGGCCACGCCTACGCGGTGATAGCCGGCTTCCGCTGGGACACCTCCGGCAACACCGACGGGTCCACCGGGCCGAGCTGGCACGAAGACCTGCGCACTCCCGCCGGCTTCGTCGCCCGCCACCCCGCCGGCTACTGAGCCTCAGGCAGGGCAGTGCTCCGCCCCGGCCAACCGGCCGGGGCGAGATTGTCCTTGCTTTCCTCAACCGCTCGGATAACGTTTTCGTGTAACTGCTACACCCGACATCCGCTTGGTCAGCCTCACCAAGCATTACGGCGAGGTGGTGGCGGTTGCGGGAATTGACCTCGAGATCGAGGCCGGCGAGTTCTTCACGATGCTCGGGCCCTCGGGCTCGGGGAAGACGACGACGCTGCGGATGATCGCCGGCTTCGAGGATCCGAGCAGCGGCACGATCGAGCTTGCGGGCGAGGACGTGAGCGGCGTTCCTCCCTTCGACCGCGCGATCAACACCGTCTTCCAGGACTACGCCCTCTTCCCCCACATGAGCGTCGGCGAGAACGTCGCCTACGGCCTGCGCGTCGCCAGGGTCGCCAGGGGCGAGCGCACTCGCCGCGGCGAGGAGGCGCTGGAGATGGTGCGCCTGCCGGGCTACGCCGACCGCAAGCCCGGCGAGCTCTCCGGCGGGCAGCGCCAGCGCGTCGCCCTGGCCCGGGCGATCGTCAACCGGCCCAGGGTGCTCCTCCTCGACGAGCCGCTCGGCGCCCTCGACCTGAAGCTGCGCGAGCAGATGCAGGTGGAGCTGAAGGCGATCCAGGGCGAGGTCGGCATCACCTTCGTCTACGTCACCCACGACCAGGACGAGGCGCTGACGATGAGCGACCGCATCGCCGTCTTCAACCAGGGCCGGATCGAGCAGGTCAGCCCGCCGGTCGAGCTCTACGAGCGCCCCGCCACCGAGTTCGTCGCCGGCTTCGTCGGCGTCTCCAACCTGCTCGAGCGCGACGGCTCGCGCTTCACGATCCGCCCCGAGAAGATCCGGCTGGTCAACCCGGCCGCGCCGCCGAACGGCCTGCGGACCGAGCGCGGGCGCGTCGCCGCCGTCGCCTACGCGGGGATGATCACCCGCTACACCGTCGACCTCGACGCGGGCGGAGAGCTTCAACTCGTACGACAAAACGTGGAAGGCACGTCGGCAGACGCTGCCTCCGAGCAGGGGAGGGAGGTACTGGTGGGCTGGCGCCCGGAGCACACGGTCGCAGTCCAAAGCAGTTCGAGATAGAGGAGGAACACGTGAGAAGGCGACACGAAAATCCAGCACGCACGGCCTGGCTGATCGTCGGGGGGGTGCTGGCGATCATGCTGCTCTTCGCCGGCTGCGGCTCCAGCGACGACACCACCACCGGCGAGGAACTGCAGCAGCTCGGCAAGGGAGAGGGTCAGGTCGACCTGATCTCCTGGGCGGGCTACGTCGAACCCGAATGGACCAAGCCGTTCGAACAGAAGACCGGCTGCAAGGTCAACAACAAGGTCGCCGGCACCTCCGACGAAATGGTCCAGCTGATGCGGACCGGCGAATACGACGGGGTCTCCGCCTCGGGCAACGCCACTGCCCGGCTGGTCGAAGGCAACGACGTCAACCCGGTCAACGTCAGCCTCGTCCCCAACTACAAGACCGTCTTCTCCGACCTCAAGAACCAGCCGTACAACACCTTCGACGGCCAGTCATACGGCATACCCCATGGCCGCGGAGCAAACCTGCTGATGTGGGACAGCGACTCGGTGCAGCCCAAACCGAAATCCTGGAACGTCACGCTCGACCCCGAAGTTGCCTCCAAGTACAAGGGCAAGATCAGCCAGTACGACGACCCGATGTCGATCGCGGAAGCGGCGGTCTACCTGAAGGCGCACAACCCCGACCTCGGGATCGAAGATCCCTACGAGCTGAACGAAGAACAGTTCGAAGCAGCGGTGCAGCTGATGAAAGAACAGCGGCCACTGGTGGGCGAATACTGGTCGGAAGCCGAAAAGCAGATCTCGTCCTTCGCTGGCGGCGACAGTCAGGTCGGCACGACGTGGCAGTACCAGTACTTCCTGCTCAAGGAAGAAGGCGAGCCAGTGGCGGCCAGCCCGGCGAGCCAGGGCTTCCTCCCCGAAGAGGGCGCGACTGGATGGTCCGACACCTGGATGATCAGCTCCGAAGCTGCGCATCCCAATTGCATGTACATGTGGATGAACTGGATCATCGAACCGAAGGCGAACGCCCAGGTGGCGGAATACTTCGGCGAGGCGCCGGCCCAGGAAATGGCATGCGAGAAAACCGCAAATCCGAACTTCTGCGCTGAATACCACGCGGAAGAACCCAATTTCTGGAAACGCGTCTACTACTGGAAGACCCCGCTCACCGACTGCGGCAACGGGTCCGAAGACTGCAAGGACTACAACGACTGGGTCCAGGCCTGGACCTCGATCAAGGGTTGAGCCGCAGGCTCGCCAACCTGTTCCACGGGCGCCCCCGCCTTCAGGTGGGGGCGCTCCTGGCGGGCCCCGCCGGCTGGCTGGTCGTCGGCTACCTCGGCTCGCTAGCCCTCCTCCTCGTCGCCTCGCTGTGGTCGGTCAACGCCGTCAGCGGCGAGCTCGAAGAAAAGCCTCGGCTTGGAAAACTTCGAAATTCTCTTCGACGAACCGGTCTACCGCGACATCATCGGTCGCACGGTCCTGATCGCGGCCCTGGTCACGCTCACCAACGCCGTCCTCGCCTTCCCGATCGCCTTCTACATGGCCAAGGTGGCGAGCCGCCGCGGCAAGGCGATCCTCGTCGTCGCGGTGCTGATCCCGCTCTGGTCGAGCTACCTGGTCAAGGTCCTCTCCTGGCGCAACATGATCGGAGGTGGCGGGCTGATCGATTGGGTCCTGGAGCCGCTCGGCCTCAGCGGGCCCGGCTACGGCAATGCCGCGGTCTGGCTGGTGATGAGCTACCTCTGGCTGCCGTACATGATCCTGCCGATCTTCGCCGGGCTGGTGCGCATCCCCGACTCGCTGATCAGCGCCTCCGAGGATCTCGGCGCCAGACCCTTCGCCACGTTCCGCCGGGTGATCCTGCCGCTCTCCTTCCCCGCCGTCGTCGCCGGCTCGATCTTCACCTTTGCCCTCACCCTCGGCGACTACATCACACCCAGGCTGGTCTCCAACAACCAGTTCATCGGCAATGTCGTCTTCAACAACATCTCCAACAACCTGCCCTTCGCCGCGGCCCTGGCGCTGGTGCCGATCGTGGTGATGGTCGGCTACCTGCTCGTCGCGCGAAAGCTCGGCGCCTTCGAGCACGTATAGGAGAACGGTGAGGCTCTCGAGACGATCCACGATCCTGCTTCGCGTCGCCGTCGGCGCGGGGCTCGCATTCATCTACATCCCGCTGATCGTCCTTGGGATCTACGCGTTCAACTCGAGCAAGATCCTCGAATGGCCGCCACCCGGCTTCACCTTCGAGTGGTTCCCGAAGGCGATCGAGAGCACGGCACGCGACGCCTTCTGGACCTCGATCAAAGTCGGGCTCGCCGCCACCGCGATCGCCCTGGTGCTGGGGACGCTCGCGTCGCTGGCCGTCGCCCGGCACCGCTTCTTCGGCCGCGAGACGATCTCCTTCCTCGTCATCCTGCCGATCGCCCTGCCGGGGATCGTGACCGGGGTGGCGCTCAACAACACCTTCACCCAGGTCTTCGGCATCGACCTCTCGCTGTTCACCGTGATCGTCGCCCACGCCACCTTCTGCATCGTCGTCGTCTACAACAACTCGATCGCACGGCTGCGCAGGATGTCCTCCTCTTTCGAGGAGGCCTCAGCCGACCTCGGCGCCAACACCTGGCAGACCTTCCGCTACGTCACGCTCCCCAACATGCGTTCGGCGCTGGGCGCCGGCGGCCTGCTCGCCTTCGGCCTCTCCTTCGACGAGATCATCGTCACCACGTTCACGATCGGAGCCGGAGAACAGACTCTCCCCTACTGGATCTTCAGCAATCTCTTCCGCGCCCAGGAGCGCCCGATCGTCAACGCCGTCGCGGTGATCGTCGTGCTGATCTCGATCGTCCCCGTCTACCTCGCCCACCGCCTCACCCGGGAAGAGGAGGGCGAGACGGCGGCCGTCCGCGGCGGCCGCATCGAGGGCGGCGGGGTGGAGACCGAGGCAACCGCGGTGCCCTGACGGCGGCTGGCTACGCCTCGGGCTCGGGGGCCACGTCCAGCATCGCCTCGACCGCGGCGACGAACTCCCCGGCACCTTCGACGTAGTGCTCGGCCTCCCCCGGAGGCGGGGTCACCGCTTCGTAGTCGGCGCCCTCACGCGCGGTCTGGGCATGCTGAGAAAGCCTGTAGAGCGCGTCGTCGAAGGCGTCGGTCATCACGTAGCGCTCCCGGAAGAGGTTCCAGGTGCCGCGATGGGTGCGGGCGTGCTCTTCGTCCTCCGAGAGAGCCGCGCGCGCGGCATAGAGCATCGCGTAGTAGGCGGCGCTGACCGAGAGGTCGCGATCGCCGGCCGCGAGCGCGTGCCGGGCACCGCGGAGGCGGTCGCGGGCGGAGGCCATGAACTCGGTCGAGCGCGGGCTCATCGGGCGAGCGCTCCGAACGACTCCTCCAGGGCGCTGCCGGCGAGGACCAGCTTGTCGCGGTCCACCTCCTGGGCGAAGAAGCTGCGGATCTGGCGGCGGTCCCGCAGCCGCGCGGTGTCCCAGACGAGGACCGAGTACCAGACCGGGCTGTCGCCCTCGGCGACCGCTGCCTCTTCGACGGGCTGGAGCACCTCCCGGCCGAAGGCCACGGCGTCGCGAGAGGGGTCGACGATCACGATCAGGTCGATGTCTGAGCGCCGGTCGGGGTCGGTCTCTCCCGGGTCGGCCTCCCCGCGGGCCCGGGAGCCGTAGAGCCACACGGCGCGCAGATCCTCCCCCAGCTCCCTGCGCAGCCAGGCCACGAGGCGCTGCAGGACCCGGCGCTCCACCTCGGAGAGCGCCGCCGCATCCAGCACATCGTCGAGCTGAGGGGTCATCGGCTCAGCATAGGCCGAAGCGCGGAGGATCGACGACGCACTGAAATGGAGGCAAACTTCACGGTCGTGACTCAACCCTTTGCTCCGACTGCCGATGAAGCGACGGTGAAGACGTTGCCCGCAAAGATCGGCGCCCCGCTGGCGACGCTTTTCGCGTTGGCGCTGATCGGCGCCCTCGCGATCGGGCCCGTGCCTCCGGCGTCCGGCCAGCCGAGCGCGGGAGCCTCGGTGGTCGGTGGCAGGGCGGCCGCGCCGGGGCAGTTCCCCTGGATGGCGTTCGTGGTCAACGTCCAGGAAGAAGGGACCCTCGCCTGCAGCGGAACGGTGATCGCCCCCAGGGTCGTCCTGACCGCCGCCCACTGCGTCGTCAACGCGCAGAGAGACGGGGTCAACGACTCCACCGGATACAGGGTCGTCACCGGCGTGGTCAACTGGACAGACCTCGCTGGCCAGGTTTCGGAAGTCACCCAGCTGATCCCCTATCCGAAGTGGGGCAAGTGGGGCAGCGACGACCCGCGCTACGAATTCGGCGACGCCGCCCTGCTCGTCCTCAGCGCCCCGGTGACGGCGCCGCCGATACAGCTCGCCAAGCCCGGCGACACCCGCTTCCTCCGGGTCGGTGCGCACGCGAGGGTCGCGGGATGGGGCCAGACCTACTACGAGCAGGAAGGGTTCACCGAATCGCTGATGTGGGCCAAGACCGTCGTCGAGAGCTCCCGCTGCGAAGGCCTCTGGGGCCGGATCTGCGCGATCGACTTCCCCAGAGCCGCGTCCTCGGTGTGCCACGGAGACTCGGGCGGCCCCATCTTCGTCTTCGACCGCAAGCGGGGCTGGCTCGAGATCGGCATCACCGAGGCGGTGCTCTACAAGTGCACGACGCACCGCCCCCAGTTCTTCACCCGGGTCAACGTGCTCCGCAAGTGGATCGACCGCCGGGTCCAGAAGGTCGAAGCGACCCCCTGATCCCGCCCTACAGCGGGATGTTGCCGTGCTTGCGCTTCGGCTGCGCCACCCGCTTGGTCTGCAGCATCCGCAGCGCCCGGATCAGCTTCGGGCGGGTCTGGCGGGGCTCGATCACGTCGTCGATGTAGCCGCGCTCGGCTGCCGAGTAGGGGTTGGCGAAGTGGGCCTTGTAGTCGTCGATCAGCTTCTGGCGGCGCTCGTCGGGGGTCGGCGAGGAGGAGATGTCCTTGCGGTAGATGATGTTGACCGCGCCCTCGGGGCCCATCACCGCGACCTCGGCGGTCGGCCAGGCGACGTTGAAGTCGGCCAGCATGTGCTTGGAGTTCATCACGTCGTAGGCGCCGCCGTAGGCCTTGCGGGTGACGACGGTGAGCTTCGGCACGGTCGCCTCGGTGAAGGCGTAGAGCAGCTTGGCGCCGTGGCGGATGATCCCGTTCCACTCCTGGTCGGTGCCGGGCAGGAAGCCGGGCACGTCGGTGAAGGTGAGGATCGGGACGTTGTAGGCGTCGCAGGTGCGGACGAAGCGAGCCGCCTTCTCGGAGGCCTCGATGTCGAGCACGCCGGCGAGGAAGGCGGGCTGGTTGCCGACGATGCCGATCGGGAAGCCGTCCAGGCGCGAGAAGCCGCAGACGATGTTCTTGGCGAAGTGCTCGTGGACCTCGAAGAACTCGCCGTCGTCGACGACGCGGGAGATCACCTCGCGCATGTCGTAGGGCTTTGAGGGGTCGTCGGGGACGAGCGTGTCGAGGTCGGCGTCTTCGCGCTCGGGGTCGTCGTCGGGCTCGAAGCGGGGTGGCGCCTCGAGGTTGTTCGAGGGCAGGAAGCCCATCAGGTAGCGCACGTCCTCGAGGCAGCTCTCCTCATCCTCGGAGGCGAAGTGGGCGACCCCCGACTTCGAGTTGTGGCTCATCGCACCGCCCAGCTCCTCGAACTCGACCTCCTCCCCGGTCACCGTCTTGATCACTTCCGGCCCGGTGATGAACATGTGCGAGGTCTCCTTGACCATGAAGATGAAGTCGGTCATCGCCGGCGAGTAGACGGCGCCGCCGGCACAGGGGCCCATGATCAGGCTGATCTGCGGGATCACGCCCGAGCACTGCACGTTGCGGACGAAGACGTCGCCGTAGGCGCCGAGCGAGACGACGCCCTCCTGGATGCGGGCGCCGCCGGAGTCGTTGATGCCGATGACGGGCGCGCCGACCTGGGTGGCGAGGTCCATCACCTTACACATCTTCTCCGCCATCACCTCGCCGAGGCTGCCGCCGAAGACCGTGAAGTCCTGCGAGAAGACGAAGACGGTGCGGCCGTCGATCGTGCCGTGGCCGGTGACGACCGCGTCGCCCCAGGGCCGTTTCTTCTGCATCTCGAAGTCGTAGGTGCGGTGGCGGACGAAGGTGTCGAGCTCCTCGAAGGAGCCCGGGTCGAGCAGCTTCTCGACCCGCTCGCGAGCGGTCATCTTGCCCTTCGCGTGCTGCTTCTCCACCGCCTCCTCGGAGGCCGAGTGGATCGCTTCCTCCCGCAGCTCCCGCAGGTAGGCGAGCTTCTCCTCGTGGGTGATCGGATTCTTCTCTCGCATCGAGCGCGGGAGTCTATTTGCCCGTGGCCGGGAAGGGTACGATACCTAATCAGATATCATAGTGGCGTGGATTCGCCTCAAACGCTACTTCGCCAAATGCGATCGGCCGCCGGTCTGTCGCAGCGTGCCCTCGCCAAGCGGGCCGGTACGTCGCAGCCCGCAATCGCCCGCTACGAGCGCGGTCTCGCCACCCCGTCGTGGGGAACGTTGCAGCGGCTCGCGGCGGCCTGCGGACAGCGGCTTCGCCTCGTCGCCGAGCCGACGGTCGACCCCCACGACGTCGAGCTGGCGATGCGCCTGCTGGAGCTCACCCCCGCGCAGCGGCTGCGAGCCCTCTCACGCTACGCCCGCCTGCACGACGTCACGGGAGCGAAAGGCTGAAGGGACCTGTCAAAACGACGCAGGGCCCGCCGAGGCGGGCCCTGCGAACGCCAGTCAGGGGGCAACCTAGAATTCGGCGCAGATCGCGTAGGCCTCGATGGCCCACGTGCCCGGGTCCCCGGTTTTCGCTGTCGCCGTCCAACCAGTTCGTTTTCCATCGCCCGCAAGGAACGGTATGGACTCGGTGACCGGGATCACTTCAGCCGTTCCGAGCACAACTCGGACCCCGCCGCCGACCACCTGCTTCCCGGTCGGACATTCGGCCGTGACCGATTGCGGGCTGGTTGCACTGACGGCGCCGCTTTCTTTGTTCGCGTAGGTGACGTTCTTCACCAGCTGCGCATAGAAGCTCGCCGAGAGAGTCGCGGAGGTCACGGCTTCCTTCTTGATCTTGCCGGTGGCAACCGATTCCGCTCCGAGCTTGCTCTCGCTCACCGACCCGTTCTTGATCTTCGGTTCGGTGACCACCTGGCCGCCGAGCTGGCCGGAGCGGACCGAGCCGTTGGCTAGCTGGCCCGAGCCGATCGTCGCGGCGGCGATCTTCGCCCCGGTGACGGCGCCGTTGCGCAGCTTCGGGTTCGTCACGGCACCGTTGCGGAGCTTCGGCGTGGTCACGGCACCGTTGGCGAGGTTCTTGGTCTTTACCTTGCTCGCCGTCTTCGCTGCGTAGGCGGCGCCGCTCAGCGCCGCGAACAGGGCGAGGCAGGAGATCACGGTTGCGGGGTTCAGGTGCCTCTTGATCGGCTTCAACTCGTTCCTCTCGTTTCGTGGTTCAGGCGCCGAACGGCTGCTTGATCGGTTCGGCCAGGTCGTCCAGGATTCGCTCGAGGTCGGTCTCCGCAAGGCCCGAGTCGCTTCCCGCGCGCAGGTGCACCCGCGTGCCGAAGCCCTTCTCGGCCATCGTCACCTCTACACCTTCGACGCTGGCGACCAACTCAGCCAGCTCGGGCTCGGACTTCATCAGCGTCCGCGAGACCTCGATCATTGCGAGCCGCTTCAACCGCGGGGGGACCGTTCCTGCCCGGGAAGCACGTCTGGGCGAGACGGTGCAGGCCGCGCCTACTCTGCGAGAAGGGAGGCCACGCCTCTCGCGTCCGGGACGACATGAGGGAAGCCGGGGACATCGCCAAAGCCGCTGTCCGCCGAGACCATCGCCGTCGCTCCGGCCGCGGTCGCCGCGGCGGCGAGCACCGAGTCGAAAGCACCAATGCTCGATACCCGCTCAAACAGGGCGAGGCCGTCGCGGAGGCCCTGGTCGTCGACGACGAGCAGGGGGGAGAGAAGCTCCGCGTAATCGCGACCCAGCGCAGCCGCATCGTCGCGGCCGCGCCTCCGGGCCCTCACGTGGACGAACTCCTGAATCGCCTCGACCGACGTCGTGGCCTGGAGGTCGCCCCTCGCAATCGCACCGATCAGCTCGCGGCACGGCCCTCGGAGAGGGTGCTCTGCGCCCTTGGCATAGACGAGGACTGTGGTGTCGAGAGCGATCACGCCCGACGCTGGCGCAGGGCCTCGAGCTCTGCCTTCAACTCCGGCACGTCCGGCACATCCATGTCCGCGGCGTCGAGCAGACGGTGCCCGGCGGCCTCGCGTCGCCCCGAGGAGGCGACCACGCCACGATCGATCGCCTCCCTCACCACGGTCGCCACGGAAACGCCTCGCTCGCGCGCGGCAGCCGTTATGCGCGAGTGGCGCTCGTCATCGAGGAGGATCTGGAGCCGATGCTCAAGCGACATGAGCATACATTAGCATGCTCAGAAGAAGGCGCCGCCCTTGTATTCGCCGAAAACGTCGCGCATCGCGCCGCAGACCTCGCCGATCGAGGCGTCGGCGGCCAGCGCGGCGCGGATCGGGTGCAGCAGGTTGCCCTCGCCGCGGGCGACGTCGCGCAGGGCCTCCAGCTTCGCCTCGACCGCGGCCCGGTCGCGGCGCTCCTTGAAGGCCTTGAGCCGGGCCAGCTGGCGCTCCTCGGCCTCGGGGTCGACGCGGAGGATGTCAACGTCGTCGACCTGGTCGGTGACGTACTTGTTGACGCCGACGACGATGTCCTGGCCGCTGCGGTAGCGCTCGTGGTAGGAGTGCGCGGACTCCTCGATCTCGCGCTGCATGAACTCCAGCGCCTCGACCGAGCCGCCCAGCTCTTCGACCTTCTCCATCAGCTCCCAGGCGCGCGCTTCGACCTCGTCGGTCAGCGACTCGACGAAGTAGGAGCCGGCGAAGGGGTCGACGGTGTCGGCGGCGCCGGACTCGTGGGCGAGCACCTGCTGGGTGCGCAGCGCGATCCGCGCCGAGCGCTCGGTCGGCAGCGCCAGCGCCTCGTCGAAGCCGTTGGTGTGCAGGCTCTGGGTGCCGCCGCAGACCGCGGCGAAGCCCTGCAGGGCGACGCGGATGATGTTGACCTCGGGCTGCTGGGCCTGCAGGGTGACGCCGCCGGTCTGGGTGTGGAAGCGGATCTTCATCGAGTTGGGGTTCTCGGCGCCGAACCGCTCGGCGACGATCTTCGCCCACATCCGCCGCACGGCGCGGAACTTGGCGATCTCCTGGAAGACGTTGTTGTGGCCGTTGAAGAAGAAGGCGAGGCGGGGAGCGAACTCGTCGATCGCCAGGCCCCGCTCCAGCGCTGCCTCGACGTAGGCGATCGCGTTGGAGAGCGTGAATGCGACCTCCTGCACGGCCGAGCAGCCCTTCTCGCGGATGTGGTAGCCGGAGATCGAGATCGTGTTCCACTTCGGCACGTTCTCGCGGCAGTACTCGAAGATGTCGGTGGTGAGGCGCATCGTCGGCACCGGCGGGTAGATGTAGTTGCCGCGCGCCATGTACTCCTTCAGCACGTCGTTCTGGACCGTGCCGCGCAGCTTCTCGGAGGGCACGCCCTGCTCGGAGCCGACCAGCTCGTAGAGCAGCAGCAGGATCGCCGCCGGCGCGTTGATCGTCATCGAGGTCGAGACGCCGTCGAGCGGGATCTCCTCGAAGCAGATCCGCATGTCCTCGATCGTGTCGATCGGGACCCCGGTGCGGCCGACCTCGCCGCGGCAGAGCGGGTCGTCGGAGTCGCGGCCGAGCTGGGTCGGCAGGTCGAAGGCCATCGAGAGGCCGGTCGAGCCGTGCTCGATCAGGTAGCGGTAGCGCTCGTTGGTGTCCTCGGGCGTGGCGAAGCCGGCGTACTGGCGCATCGTCCAGAGCCGGTCGCGGTACATCCCCTCGTGGATGCCGCGGGTGAAGGGCGGGGAACCCGGCTCGCCGAGCCGTTCCCCGAGCCCGGGAGCGACGTCCTCGGCGTCGTAAACACGCTGGATCTCGATGCCGGAATCGGTGAAGACGCGCTCGTCGTCGGGGCCGACGAGGGGCGCGATCGTGCGATGGGTCTCTTCGGTGGCCATCTCGACAGGATATGCGGCCGGATCGCGCGCCGCCGCGCCGCCGCGCCCCTTCCGGTGCGCCTTATCCCCGCATTACGGGGATAAGGCGCACCGGAACATTGCGGCCTATTACGGTTTGTTGAGAGGCAGGCCGGGAATAACCTTGGCTGCAAATCGACATGCCGTAAGTCGCCAAACGGGGCAGCAGGGGGCGGCAGCAAACGGAGGATCGATATGAGTGAAGTGACCCAGCCAGGTAGGGCCCGGGGGACGATGCGCTCAGCGGTAGCGGCGGTCGCTGCACTGGCTGCGTTGCTCGCCCTTGCGCCCTTCGCCTCGGCCACCAGCGACCCAGTTGCAAGCGGCACGACCACGATCAACCTGAACAAGGGCCTCTTCAAGAAGCTGAAGAAGAGCGGCGTGAAGGTGCTGGGTGTGAACCCCGGAACCGTCAAAGCCCGAACGGTGACCCTGCCCGTCAAGAGCGGCTCCCTCGACCCGACCAGCGGCCAGGGGACCGTGGAATACAACGGCGGGATCAAGTTCAAGCACGGCAAGAAGAAGGCCATCGTGAGCGCGCTCGTGCTGGAAACGACGGCCAGCTCGCTCAAGGCCAAGGTCGCCGGCAAGAGCATGAAGCTCGCCACGGTCAAGGGCCTTACCGTCACCCGCAACGGCTTCGGCACCAATCTCGGCATCTCCGGGCTGAAGCTGACGGGCAAGGCTGCCAAGCAGCTGAACAAGAAGCTCGGCTTCACCGGCAGCAGCAGCAGCAACAATGGCAAAAGCAAGCGGGCCTCGGCCAGCAAGAAGGCCCAGCCCCCGTTCAAGGGAAACCAGAACCTCGGCGGCGCAACGTCCGAAACGCAGCCGAAGACCCTTGCCGTCCTCGCGGGTGGCAACGCGACCCTGACGACCAGCCTGCCGACCGTCACGAAGCTGGCGAAAGTCAAAGTCGGAATCGAACTGATCCCGCCGACGACCGTCGCCTCCCTGGGCCCACCGCCGGCGTTCGCGTTCCCGATCAGCGGCGGCACGATCGCGCCTGACGCAAACGGCGGGATCGTGCAGACGAGCGGCGGCCTGAAGCTGCATCAGGTCCTCGTGGCGGGCGTCGCCGAAACGACAATGACGCTCAACGCGATCTACATCGACCTGGGCGCAAAGACCGCCACCGTCGAAGTGTCGCTCGAATCGACGGTCTCTGAAGAAATCAACAAACTCGGCAACCTCGGACGCAGCTCGATCGCCGACATCAGCCTGGCCGGGGCGACGGTCAAATCCGACACGACCACCCGTACTGTGAGCATCGAAAACGCCAGCGCGAGCCTGCAGGCGGTCACCGCGGAAACGCTGAACAGCGTGTTCGTGAAACCTTTCGAAGCGTTCACGAAAACGGAAGCCGAAAAATTCGCGGGCGGAGATCCTCTCGGGTCCTTCTCCCTCGCGGTGCAGACCCAGTAGCTGGAAAGCAACGCGACTTTCGAGAGGGCGGCCCACGGGCCGCCCTCTCTCGTTGACACCCGCCAAACGTGAATAGATTAGAAATTTAGTTGCATTCGGCTGTTCCTTTCTGTAGCTTCGCGCGTACCGCATGTCCCAGCTAGCCAGTCGCAAGCCCCCGGAGCTTCTGCCTCCGTTCTGGCCGCTTGAGGTCCAGCACGGCGTCGGGCATGTCCGGCTCGACACGGAGCCCCCGTCCCGCCCGGATGAGGTGATGCCGCTGCTGCTCCGGCTCGCCGCCCAGAGCGACGCGATGCGCGGCCTGCAAAGCAGCGAGGCCAAGGCGCTTTCGGCGGGCGCTGCCTCGGTGCTGCGCGGTGAGATGGCCGAGACGATGCGCGAGCTGGCCGCCCTGATCGACCCTGAGAGCGCCGAGATCCTCCGCCTGCGCGCAAAGGGGCTCGCGGGAGGAATCGAGCACCGCGAGATGACCCTGGAGATCGCCCGCGGCGGCTCTCCCCCGGCGCTCGAGATCCTCTGCGGCCCGCTCTGCACCTGGCGGATGAAGACGCGGGTCGGCCTGCACTCGTTCCTCGCCGCCGCCCGCGACGAGGAGCGCCAGGAGTTGCTCGACCGGCTCGACGACTCGCTCGAGGACGCCTTGGGGGAGGTCGAAGCGGCGGTCGGCGCGGAGGGGATGCGCGTCCCCTTCAAGCTGCCGATGAACGTCACCGACCTGCTGATCTCGGCCGGAGAGGCGGCCGGCCACCCGAAGCACTTCGCCTACTTCATGCCCGAGGACGAAGGCGTCGACGGGCTGCCGCTGGAACAGCAGCGGACGCTCTACATGCGCAACGTCCACCTGGCGCGCTACTCGGAGATCACCATCCCGCTCGCCGAAGCCCTGCTGGAGGGGCCGATGTGCGCGGCGGACGCCCCGGTCGAGGAGACCCTGATGCCGTGGATCCGCGGCCATGACCACGGCCACAACGTCGTCGTGCCCGAGACCTCCTACGACAGCTGGATGGAGACGCTCGGGGTCGAGCCCTTCATGATGCTGCAGGAGGCGATCGCCGACGTCTACGGATTCCTGATGACGATCTCCGACGCCTGGCGGTCGGTCTCCGGGGCGAGCCGCCTCGAGATGTGCGCCACCCACATGGCCGAGCTGCTCCACTACATGCGCCGCGGGCCCAAGTACTACGGCGACCCCGGGGCCGCTTACCTGGAACTCGGCTTCCTGGCCGAGAACGGCTTCGTCGAGATCGACGGCGCGGGCCGGGTGAGCTGGAACGGGGACGACTTCTGCAGGGGTATGAGGGGGCTGGCCAGCGCCCTCACCGAATCGACGGTAGGCGCCCCCGACAAGCGCGGCTCGGAGGCGATCATCGCCCGCTACGGCTGGCCCGCCGAGACGGCCGCCCTGCGCACCCTGAACGCGATGCGCGAGGAGCTCGCCAACGTCCCCACCTCGATCGCCTTCTACCGCACGAGCGACATAGCCGCCGCCGAGAGCATCGCGGTCGCGGCCTAGTCCGAAGCCCCGGCCAACCGGTCGACGCCCGACTTCTCGATCGTCATCCGCAGGCCGTCGAGCAGCTCGACCTCGGGCTCCCAGCCGAGCAGGTCGCGGGCGCGGCCGATGTCGGGCCGGCGCTGCTGGGGGTCGTCGACCGGAAGCGGCTCGAAGACGATCTCCGAGCGCGACTCGGTCACCTCGATCACCTTCTTCGCCAGTTCGAGCAGCGTGAACTCGTTCGGGTTGCCGATGTTGACCGGCGAGTGGACGCCGGACTCGGCCAGGGCGACGATGCCGCGGATCAGGTCGTCGACGTAGCAGAAGCTGCGGGTCTGCTCGCCCTCGCCGAAGACGGTCAGCGGCCGGTCCCCCAGCGCCTGGCGCATGAAGGTCGGGATCGCCCGCCCGTCGTGCGCGCGCATGCGCGGGCCATAGGTGTTGAAGATGCGGACGATCGAGGTGTCGACTCCCTGCTGGCGGTGGTAGGCCATCGTCATCGCCTCGGCGTAGCGCTTCGCCTCGTCGTAGACGCCGCGCGGGCCGATCGGGTTGACGTGCCCCCAGTAGTCCTCGGTCTGGGGATGGACCTCGGGGTCGCCGTAGACCTCGCTGGTCGAGGCGAGCAGGAAGCGGGCGCGCTTGAACTTGGCGACGCCCAGCATGTGATGAGTGCCGTGCGAGCCGACCTTGAGCGTGTGCAACGGCAGCCGCAGGTAGTCGATCGGGCTCGCCGGCGAGGCCAGGTGGTAGACGAAGTCGACGTCCTCGGGGATGTCGACCTGCTCGGTTATGTCGATGTTGCGGAACTCGAAGGCCGGGTCGCGGATGTGCTCGATGTTCTGCAGCGACCCCGTCTCGAGGTTGTCGACGCAGATCACCCGGTGACCCTGGCCGAGCAGGTAATCGCAGAGATGGGAGCCGAGGAAGCCGGCCCCGCCGGTGACCACGCAGGTGCTCATCGACCTGATGCTATCGGCCGTCCCCGAGAGTGGTCGGGAGACTCGATTCCTGCAATTTGCGGGTTTCGGAACCGATTACCCGTCCAGGAGGGGGGAGAACTTGCCGCCGCCGTTCCCTTCGCTTGGCATGTTTGAACCACGGATCTGAACCGGTGCAGGGGAGCTCAGTGGATTGAGGGAGCGGAAGTCGACTGCAATGCGGGGAGCCCGGCTCGAGCGGGGCGGCGGCGAGCGATCGGCGACGGACGCCGCCCGCAAGCGGGCGGTGGTGGAGATGATCGCCCACCACGAGCAGGCGCTGAAGCGGACCGCCCGGCGCTTCTCGCTCGACGCGGAGGACGCCGACGACGCCTACCAGCGGGCCCTGGAGATCGTCCTCACCAAAGCGCCGACGACGGACCAGAGGGAACTGATCCGCTGGACCCAGACGGTGACCCGGCACGAGGCCATGGCGGTGCGCGAGAGTCGCGAACGGCTGCTCGGGTTCCACAGCTCCCGCGTCGGCGCCCCCGACCCGCTGGCGTCGGTCCCGGCCGAGGGCGGCGGGCCGGGAGAGCAGGCCGAGCGCCGCGAGGCCGTCGCCCGCACCCGCGAGGCGCTGCTGGCGCTGAAGCCGGCGGAGCTGCGCGCCCTGAGCCTGCTAGCCAGCGGCTACTCCTACGTGGAGATCGGCGAGATCACCGGCTTCAGCCGGACAAAGATCAACCGGGTCCTGGCCGAGGGGCGCAACCGGTTCCGCGCTCTGGTCAGCAGCAGCGAGGACGGTACTCGCTGCCGCGAGCTGCGGCCGCTGCTCTCGGCCTTCTGCGACGGCGAGGCGAGCCCGGCCGACGCCGCCACGGTGCGCGAGCACCTGCGGGCCTGCGCCCGCTGTCGCTCGACCATGCGCACCTACCGGGCGGCGCCGGGGATCGCTGCGGTGCTGGGGCCGGCGCTCCCATCCCGCTCGCTCCTCGAACGCGTGCACGATTCCCTCGCCGGGCTGGCCTCGCGCCTCCCGGGCATGGGTGGCAGCGCCGACTCGGCCACCCAGGCGGCGGCCGCGGGAGGCGCTCGCGGCGCAGGGGTGGCAGCGCTGGCGAAGCTGCTGGCGGTCTGCGCCGGCGCTGCCGGGGGCGCGGCGGCATGCGTGGCCACCGGCGTGCTCCCCGACCCCCTCCCCAGCGGCGGCCCCCCGTCGCGCCCGGCGCTCGAGCGGCCTGCCGACCGGCCGGCAGAAGCCTCCGCCGAAGAGGCGGTGGAGTACGAGCCGGCGCCGGCACCCGAGCCGCAACCTCAACCGCCGGCCAAACAGGAGCCGAAAGGCAGCGGGGAGAAAGCGAGTGCCCAGACGGCCGCCGCTCCCGCCGGGGCGATCGAATACGAAGCGCCGCCCCCACCGGTCGAAGCTCCCCCGCCGAGCGCTGGCGAAAGCGCCGCCCCGAACCCGTCGAGCGGCTCGGCCGCCGGGGAGTTCGGACCGTGAAGCGCAGCCCCGTGCATAGTGCAACGTTTTCCGGCCCTCAGAGGTACAGAAAACGTTGCACCTTCATGGTGGCAGTCTCGATTGTGGTCGCGGTTGCGCTCGGCTCGGCAGGTGGCGCGGCGGCCTCGCCCCTGCAGCCGGTTGACCTGCGCGTCGACGGCGGCGAGGAGAGCTGGCACGCCGATCCGAGCTTTGCCCTGCGCTGGACCAACCCGCTGCCGAGCGGGGGCTCGCCGGTTGCGGCCGTCCACCACCGGCTCCTCCACCCGGACGGCCATCTCCTCGCCGAGGGCGAGATCGGCTGGGCGGCCACCTCGATCCAGCACCTGACCGTCCCCGCCATCTCCGGCGCCTACGTCGCCGAGGTGTGGCTGGAGGACGCCTCGGGGGCGATGGGCCCGCCGGTCGAGGCCACGCTCCGCTTCGACGACGCCGCGCCGGGACGGGTCGACCCGCTGCCGGTCCCCGGCTGGATCTCCCGCAACGGGCTGCCCCTCGCGCTCCGCCTCGGCAGGCCGGCGGGGCCGGAGCCGCTCTCCGGCATCCGCGGCTACGCGGTCTCGATCGACCCGGCCCCCGGCGAGAGCCCCTGCGCCGACCGGTATGCCTGCAGCGAGGCCGAGACCGACCTGCGCGGCGGCGCCGACGAGGACGTGCTCTCGATCGACGAGCTGCCCGAGGGGACGAGCTACGTCCACGCCGTCGCCGTCTCGGGGTCGGGAATGCACTCCGCGGAGGCCGGCTCCACGCCGCTGCGCGTCGACAAGACCGACCCTGAGACGAGGCTCCTCGGCGTCCCCGACGGCTGGTCGAACCGGCCGCTGGCGCTCACGGCCAAGGCGACCGACGGCGAGTCGGGGATGGAGGCGGCCGGCCCCGGTGGGCCCTTCACGGCGATCCGGGTCGACGGCGGGTCGCCGGTCGCCGCGCCCGGCGACTCGGTCACCGCCACCGCGATCGAGTCCGGCATCCACTCGGTCGCCTACTACGCCCGCGACGGCGCCGGCAACGTGGCCGACGGCGGCAAGCTGAACGGGCGGCCGAACCACGAGCCGGAGGCGGTCACGGTCCGCATCGACCGCGAGGCGCCGCGGCTCGCCTTCGCCGGCTCCCAGGACCCGGGCGACCCGGAGCAGGTCGTGGCGTTCGTGGGAGACGGGCTCTCGGGGGTCGACGGAGGCCGGGGGCAGATCTCGGTCCGGCCGCTTGGGTCGGGCGAGCGCTTCGAGGCCCTCCCGACCGAGAGCGGCGACGGCGTCCTGCGTGCCCGCTGGGATTCCGGCGCCTACCCGGCCGGCGAGTACGAGTTCCGCGCCACCGCCTACGACCGCGCCGGCAACTCGGCCTCCACCGCGAGCCGCGGCAACGGAGCGCCGATGCGCCTCGCCGCCCCGCTCAAGGTCCCGACGACGCTTCGCGCCGGCTTCGGGCGCCCGGGGGTCGAAGAGGGCCGTACGGTCCGCTTCGGGCGCGGCATCGCCTACAGCGGCCGGCTGCTCGCGGGACGGCGCGCGCCGCTGGCGCGGGCGCCGGTGCGCGTAGTGGAGCGATTCGGGGACAGGTCCCGGACGCCGGACCGGGTCACGACCGTGCAGACCACCGACCGGGGCGAGTTCGCGCTTCGCCTCTCCCCGGGCCCGAGCCGCGAAGTCGTGGCGCTGGCGGCGCCGACGGCGACCCTGCGCGGCGCGAGCAGCAGGCCGCTGCACCTGGCGGTCCGCGCCGGCCTGCGGCTGGTCGTCTCCTCGGCCTCAGCCGTGGTCGGCGGGCGCCCGGTCCTCTTCAGTGGCCGCGTCTTCTCCCGCGGCGCCTCGATCCCGGCCGGGGGCAAGGCCGTGGAGCTCCAGTTCCGCCTGGCCGGCCTGCCCTGGAGCGAGTTCCGCACGGTCCGCACCGACCGGCGGGGGCGCTTTCGCTACGCCTACCGCTTCGCCGACGACGACAGCCGCGGCGTGCGCTTCCAGTTCCGCGCCTTCGCCCCGGCGCAGGCCGGCTGGCCGTTCAAGCCAGCCGGCTCAACGCCGGTGGTGGTGACCGGTCGTTAGACGGGGAGCAGGTCGCGTACGCGCTGCTCGAGCTCGTTGCGGTTGCGCTTCAGGGTGTCCGCCGCCTGGCGCCGGGCGGTGGCGCCGCGCCGCTCGGTGCGCTTGACCCGGCGACGAAGCTCGGTGCGGTAGGACTTGAGCTGCTTTTCGGCCCCTTTGCGGCCGTTGAACGGCTCGACCAGCTCGCCGACACGATCGGTGACCGCGAGGACGGCGCCGACGGGGAGGTCGAGTGCCGTGAGGGCCTGGCTCTTCCCGGCGGCGGTGCCTTTGGTGGAAGCTTTCGCCGCGGCGCCGGTGGAGTTGCTCGTGCTGCTCTTGCTCTGTGTCATGAAAGACGAATCCCTTCGGTATGCGGTTTCCTGCCTAGATGGTCGATTCCACGGCCGCGTGTGACTGGGGGCGCGCGTGGCCAAGCAGATCAAGGACGCAGGGTGCAGCCTTTGGCGGCGCCAAAGGCAAGCCCGAGGACGCAGAGATGCGCAGCGCCACGGGCGTCATCCAGGTGTGCGGGGTCGTGGAATCGACCATCTGTGGTGCTCGCGAGTGTAGCGAACGTATGTTCTACGCGAACACCTGTTCTAACCACCCCTCCGGCCGGCTACTCGGCCGAGCGCGCGATCGCCAGGCCCCGCTCCCCGGCAGCCGCCGCGATCGGGTAGCGAGCCGCCAGCCCGAGGCGAGCCTCGTCCAGAGCGAGATCGCCGAAGGCGACCCGACCGCCGGCCTCGCGCACGATCAGCTGGGCGGCGGCGGCGTCGACGGAGCGACAGGGGCGCAGGCTGAGCATCGCGTCGAGGCGGCCGGCGGCGACGTAGGACGCGGTGATCGCGATCGAGCCGACGACGCGCAGGCGGTAGACCCGGTCCGAGAGCGCCCCCAGCGCCACTTGGGCCCGTCCCGGCTCCGCCGCCTCGAGGCCGAGCAGCTCCAGCTTGTCCGAGTCGGCCGCAACGCGGATCGGCTCGTCGCCGAGCGTCGCGCCCCCTCCGCGACGGGCGGCGAGCTCCTCGCCGGCGCCGAAGTCGAAGACGTAGCCGAACTCGACCTCGGCCATCGAGTCCCCGGACGCCACGGCGATGCTGAGGCTGTGCGAGGGAAGCGTGCGGCGGGCGTTGAGCGAGCCGTCGATCGGGTCGATCACGACGCGTGCCGGGCCGCCGGCCCCGAACGTCACCTCGCCGCGCTCCTCGGAGACGGCGACGAAGGAGGCTCCCTGCGCGGCCAGGGCCTCGAGCTCGGCGAAGACCGCGTCCTCGCAGCGACGGTCGATGACCAGGGTGCGATCACCGCCCTCGCCAACCCCCTCGTAGACGGTGCGGGCCTCGGCCCCGCGCACCTCGTCGAAGATCGCCCGCTGCGCCGCCACCACGCGACGGCAGATTCCCAGCCAGTCTGCGGAGAAAACGTCCATCGCGCTCATCCTATGGACGCCGCCCACTCGCTAGCGTTGGAGCATGCTCACCCTCGCCGAGGCCCAGCAGCATGCCGTCGAGCACGAGGACGGTCCCCTGCTCCTGCTCGGCGCAACCGGGACCGGCAAGACGGAGGCGCTGGCCCGCCGTTTCGCGCGGCTGGTGGGCGACGGGCTTAACCCGGAGCAGATCCTGGTCTTTGCCTCGAGCCAACCGACAGCGAGCAGATTGCGGCAGCGGGTGGAATCGATGCTCGACGGATCCTACGGCGAGCTTTGGATCGGCACCTGGCGGGAACTCGGCGAGCGCCTCCTGCGAGAGCACTCCATCGCCGCCGGCCTCGATCCCTTCTTCGACATCCTCGGCCCGGCCGAGCGCCTCGCGATCCTGCTCGACCGCCTCGACGACCTCCCGCTCCGCAACCGCGAGATCCGCGGCAACGCCACCGGCCTCCTCGCCCGCCTGCTCGAGCAGATCGACGAATTGAAGGAGGGCTCAGAACCCCCAGAGCCAGACCTCGCCGAGTTCTGCGCCGCCCACGACCGCATCCTCGCCGAGTCCGGCAACCTCGACCGCGGTGACGTCTTCCTCTTCCTCAACAAGCTCCTGCATGGTCGGCCCAGCATCCGAGCTGAGATCGCAGCTCGCTTTGTACACGTCATGGTCGACGAGTACGAGGACAGCACCTCCGCTCAACGGGCAATCATCCGGAAGCTCGCCACAGAGAATCCAAACCACCTCTACGCAGAAGAACTCTCCTCTGCGGGTGGCGTGGGTGAGGGGGGGTCGAGGACGGCCCCGCCCGCCCGCAGTGCCCCCCCTCACCCGCGACAGGACCCGCAGCCGGAGACGCTTGTACTTGAAGAGGTGTTCCGAGATCCAACCGTGCGGCGGTGGGTCTGTACCAATGAGCGGGCGCAGGCGCAGGCGGTGGCACGGGAGGTCGAGCATCTGCTTGCCGGCGGCGCGGTGCCGGAGGAGATCTGCGTGCTGGTGGGGGATCCGGCGGCCGACGGCGGCGCCGTTTCGGCCGCCATGGAGGAGCGGGAGATCCCCTTTCACCTGGCCGGCCCGGCGGCGCTGTTCCAGCGGCCCGAGGTACGCGACGCGATTGCCTGGCTGCGAGCGCTGGCGGACCCGGAAGACTCCGCTGCCGTCGCCCGAGCGCTGACCCGGCCGCCAACCGAGCTGCGCCCGGCAGACCTGGCTCGTCTGACGACGATCGCCCGCAGGCGCAAGGTCAACATGGTCTCGGCTTGCGAGGCGGCGCTGGAAAGCCCGCAGATCCCGCCCGAGGGACGGGAGCGGATCCAGGGCTTCCTCAAGCTCTACGGCGAAGCCGCAGCAGCAATGGAGGAGCGGCGCGCCGACGTCTTCGTCAGGCGGTTGATCGAGCGGGTGGGACTGCGGCGCCAGCGGCTCTTCGCCGCCGAGCCGGAGGTGGCTGAGCGGCTGCTCGGGCTCTCCCGCCTGGCCGAGCTCGCCGCCACCTGGGCTCGCCGCGAACCACACGGATCGACCCGGGACTTCGTCCGCTACCTCAGCGCCGTTGCCGAGGCGGGCGTCGAGCCTGCCGGTGGCGAGGAGCCGAGATCGCCGGGCACCGTCCGTGGCCTGGGCCGGCGCGCCGCGAAGGGAACCGAGTTCGCTCACGTCTTCGCGCTCGGCGGAGCCCCGGACACGGTGCAGGCGTGCTCGAACCTGATCCTCTCGCGCGTCGGGCGCGAGGAGGGGGGGGCGGAAGGCAGCGAGGAGCTCCACGAGGAGGAGCTCTTCGGGCCGGCCGAGGGGCTGCACGCCACCTACCGCAAGCTGCGCGAGGAGGTGCTGGAGGCGTCCTGGAGAGCGGGGCGGGAGCTCTCCGAGCCGCGGCTGGACACCGTCGTCGACGTCAACCGGGCGATCGCCCGCCACCTCGAGCTGCTGAAGCTGGCGGCTCTCGCCCAGCGGCCGGGCGAGGAGGCGACCGCGGAGGCGGTCGAGGCGGTCAACGGGCTGCTGCGCCAGGTCGCCACCCCCGAGCAGCAGGCCGAGCTCGACGCCTCGCCGCTCGACGCCTACCTGCTCGACTCAGAGCGCGAGCGCGACGGGCGGCGGCGGCTGATCGCGGCCCGCCACGAGCCCTCGCTGGAAGGCTTCCTCCCCCGCCGAGGCGACGGCGCGCTCAGCCTCTCGGCCTCCGACCTCGACCTCTACCTGACCTGCCCGCTGAAGTACAAGTTCGGGCGCGTCTTCGGCATCCCCCAGGAGCCGACGATCAACCAGCGCTTCGGGATCCTCATCCACAACGTGCTCGAGCGCTTCCACAAGGACGGCCCCGGCGAGGACGGGCACCAGCGGCTGATGGACCTCTTCGAGGCCGGCTGGCGGCGCTCGGGGTTCGGCTCCAGCGACGACGAGCTCCAGTTCCGCGACCGGGCCCGGGCCGCGATGAACCTCTACTGGGAGCGCGAGCGCGAGGCGGAGGGCGAGCCGGTCTGGCTGGAGCGCAAGTTCGACATCAAGATCGGGCCGCACCACGTGCGCGGCCGCGTCGACCGCGTCGACCGCCTCCCCGACGGCAGCCACGAGCTGATCGACTACAAGACCGGCGAGCGCAAGAGCGAGGCCGACCTGGAGAGCGACCTGCAGCTGGCGCTCTACCGCCTCGCCGCCCGCGAGGCCTGGGACGTCGAGGCGAGCGCCGGCAGCTACTACTACGTGCTCGACGCCGACAAGGTCGCCGCGCCGATCAGGCCCGACGACGCCGAGCGGGTCGAGCGGACCGTGCTCGAGGTCGGCGAGGGCGTCCTCAGCCAGGACTTCGAGCCCCGCCCCTCACCCGTCACCTGCGGCTGGTGCGACTACCGCCTGATCTGCCCGGCGGCGGAGAGTTAGCTTGACTTAGGCAGTCTGCTAAATTTAGGACTGTTAGTTAATTAAGTAGAGAGGCTCAGGAGCTGTGAACTCTCCAGCCGAGTTCAAGAATCCATATCGACCGGGGGCCGGCCACATGCCGCCCCATCTTGCCGGGCGTGAAAGCGAGTACGCCGAATTCGACCGGCTGCTCGAGCAGGACGAGATCCTCGAGAACCTCGTTCTGACCGGATTGCGCGGAGTTGGGAAGACCGTGCTGCTGGAGACCTTCAAGCCTCGCGCAACTCAGCGCGGTTGGCTGTGGGCAACGGCCGACCTATCCGAGTCGGCGAGCATCGGCGAGACCGCCCTCGCGGAACGCCTGCTTGCCGACCTCGCGCTGATCACGTCCTCCACGACCGTCGCCGAGTCAAGGCCGCGTCAAGGGGTCGGCTTCGGCGCTCCCAGCGAGGCACGGGAGGTGCCCCTCTCCCACGAAGTCCTAGTGGAGGTCTTTACGCGGACGCCGGGTCTCACCTCGGACAAGATCAAGGCGACACTTGAATTCGCCTGGGAGCACCTGCAGCGGCAGGAGGAGCACAAGGTGATCTTTGCCTACGACGAGGCTCAGAACCTCACCGACCACGCGAGCAAGGACCAGTTCCCGCTGTCCGTTCTGCTCGACGTCTTCCAGTCGATCCAGAAGAAGGGGATTCCTTTCATGCTGGTCCTGGCCGGCCTGCCGACTCTTTTCCCAAAGCTCGTCGATGCGCGGACTTACTCCGAGCGCATGTTCCGGGTCATGACCCTGACCAAGCTGTCTCACGATGCGAGCCGCGAAGCGATCATCAAGCCGATCGAGGTTGCCGAGTGCCCCGTGAACCTCACGCCGGAGTCGGTCGAGGTGATCATCCACGAGTCCGCCGGCTATCCGTACTTCATCCAGTTCATCTGCCGGGAGGTCTACGACGTCTTCATCCGTCAGCACGCCGACGAAGAGTCGAAGGTCGTCCCCATCGAGGCGATCCAGCATAAGCTCGACGCCGACTTCTTTGCCGGACGGTGGGCGAAGATCACCGACCGGCAGCGAGAACTGCTGTGGGCGGTCGCGCACCTGGAGCGTCCCGACGAGGAATTCACGATTTCCGAACTCATCGAGACGACCAAGGCGCTTCTGCCCAAGGCATTCTCTCCCAGCCATGCGAATCAGATGCTCGCCAGCCTCGCGGAGCGGGGCATGATCTACAAGAACCGGCTCGGAAAGTACTCGTTCGCCGTCCCTCTCCTCGGGCGCTTCATCTTGCGGACGTACGTGCCGCCCGACGCTGCCCAATAAGACGGGACGGCCGAACGCTGACGCCGCGCTACTGGTTGCCCTGCTGGCGCAGGAACTGCTGGAAGTCTCGCGCGATCGAGTCTGCGGACGGGAGGTCTTCAGGGTTCTCGAGCTGCTCTTCCTGCTCCGCCTCTATGCGGTCCACCAGTTCCTCGATCTCCGGGTTGGCGGCGATCGCGCGGTTGATCTGCTCTTCGTAGCTGGTCGCTTCCTCTTCGAGCTCGGTGGCGTCGACGGCGATGCCGGTGAGGCTCTCGAGGCGGCGCAGCAGCGCCAGGGCGGCCTTGGGGTTGGGGACGGCGGCTATGTAGTGGGGAACGGCGGCCCAGAGCGAGGCGGAGGTCATGCCGAGCTGTCGGCAGCAGTCGTGGACGACGCCGACGATGCCGGTCGGGCCCTCGTAGGAGGAGCGCTGCAGGTCGAGCTCGGAGACCAGCTTCTCGTCGGAGGCGAGGCCGGTGATCGGCACCGGCAGGGTGTGGGAGACCTCGGCGATCAGCGCGCCGAGCGTGATCACCATCTCCACGCCGAGCGCGTCGGCGGCGGTCGAGATCGTCTCCGAGAAGGTGCGCCAGCGCAGGTTGGGCTCGGTGCCGTCGAGCAGCACCAGGTCGCGCTCGGCGGCGGGGACGCGGGCGGCGATCAGGTTGTTCTGCGGCCACTCGATGCGGCGGACCTCGCCCTCGGTGAGCGCGATCGTCGGCCGGGTCGCCTGGAAGTCGAAGTAGTCCTCCGGATCGACCTGCGCGATCAGCTCCGAGTCGAGGGCCTCGGCGACTGCGCCCAGCGCCGTCGAGGCCGCACCCGCCGCGTCGTTCCAACCCCGAAACGAGCAGACCAGGATCGGGCTGCGCAGCTGCGGAGGGTCGCCTTCCCAGGTCAACGAGTCCACTCTCCGGAGAGTACAGACGGCGACGATGTGAATCGGGATTCACTATCCTCTCCACCGTGCTCGAGCTGCGCGAGATCGAGAAGTCCTATCCCCAGGGCGGGGAGATGGTCGAGGTGCTGCACGGCGTCTCGCTCGAGATCGAGCCCGGCAAGCTGGTCGCGATCGTCGGGCCCTCGGGCAGCGGCAAGAGCACGCTGCTCAACCTGATCGGGACGCTGGACGTGCCCAGCGGCGGCAGCCTGCGCTTCGAGGGCCGCGAGATCGGCACCCTCGGCCAGAAGGAGCGCTCCCGCTTCCGCGCCGCCAACCTCGGCTTCATCTTCCAGTTCTTCAACCTCCTGCCCGGGCTGACCGCGCGCCAGAACGTCGAGCTGGCGGCGGCGATCGCCGGTGGCGAGAAGCAAACCGCTCGCGCCCGGGCCGGCGAGCTGCTCGGCCGCGTCGGCCTCGACGAGAAAGCCGAGGCGCCGGCGCGCAACCTCAGCGGCGGCCAGATGCAGCGGGTCGCGATCGCGCGGGCGCTGGTCAACGAGCCGAAGCTGATCCTCGCCGACGAGCCGACCGGCAACCTCGATCAGCGCAACGCCCACGGGATCCTCAAGCTGCTGCGCCAGCAGACGGCGGAGGACCGCTCGGTGGTGATGGTGACCCACGACCACAACCTGGCCGACCGCTACGCGGACCAGATCGTCTCGCTCATCGACGGCCGCGTCGCCGACCTCGACCAGGGGGGCACCAACGGCAGGGGCCGCGAGCTCGGGCTTGGGCTGGGGCTGCTGGACGGCCTGGCCTCGCTGATCCGCAGATGACCCGGATCCGCTCGCAGGCGCACCTGACCGCCCTGCTGACGCGCCACCTGCTGCACACGATGGGCCGCCAGCGGATGCGCGCCGCGGTGCTCTGGGCGGCACTGGCCCTGGCGCTGGGGATCGGCGTCGGCCTGCTCGCCTTCATGACCAGCATCGAAGACTCCTACCGCCAGCGCGGCGAGGCGATCGGCGGGGTCTCCGACGCCCAGGTCGAAGCGATCGGCGCCTCCTCGCTGCCCGCGGGCCTGGCCAAGCGGCTGGACCGGATCGGCGGGACCCGCTACGCGATCCCGATGACCCAGCAGCGGGTCGCGCTCGAGGCCGGCAAGGAGGACGTCGTCGCCACCGCGATCGGGGTCGACCGCTCCGCCAGGCGCCTGCGCAGCGCCGTGCAGCGCGACCTGAGGCTGCCCGGCGGGCGCTCGGCGAAGCCGGGGCTGGCGCTGCCCAGCGAGCTCGCCGCCGAGCTCGGCGTGCGGCGCGGCGAGAGGCTGCGGATCTTCGCCTACCGGCGCTCGCCGCGGCTGCGAGTGGCGCGGGTGGTCGAGGTCAGCCCGGCGATCGAGGACGTGATCACCCTGCCCCGCGATCGGCTCGAGGCGATGCGCGGCGCCCCCGGCCGGCCGACCGTCGTCTACGTGAAGCTCGGTCCCGGCAGCGGGCTCGAGGCCTTCGAGCGCCGCGCCGAGGACGTGCTCCCCCGCAACGCGGTCCTGACCACGCCCGGCACCAGCCAGGGGGAGCTGAACCACGTCCTCGACTTCACCGTGCGGGCGCCGACCTTCGTCTTCGGCATGGTCGTGCTGGCGATCGCGGGGCTGCTGATCTACGTGCTGCAGCTGATGCGGATGCTGGAGCGCCAGGAGGACCTCGGCCTGCTGCGCGCGCTCGGCTCGCGCCGGGCGCCGCTGGTCGCGGCCGAGAGCCTGATCCTCTGTGGCCTGCTCGTCGCCGCGATCCCGCCCGGGGCCCTGATCGGCATGCCGATCGCCGGCTACCTCGCCTCGCAGGTGCCGACCTACCTGACCGACGTCTTCGGCTTCAACATGCAGGTCTCGATCCGCCCCGACGTGGTCGCCGGCGCCGCCGCGGTCGCCCTCCTCGTCGGCGTCGCGGCGACGATCGGGGCGCTCGCCTCCGCCCGCGGCTCGATCGCGGACCAGCTAGGCCGCTCCCCGCAGGCCGGGGCGACCGTGACCTCGACGATCCCACTGCGGACGGCGCTGGCGCTGCTCGGCGGCGGGTTCGCCTGCCTCGCGCTCGGCCTGGTGATCGCCGACGCCGGGCTCTTCCCACCGGCCGCGGTGATGGTCCTGATCGGTCTGGCGCTCGCCACGCCGGGCCTCGTCGGCCTCGCCGTGATCGCGCTCGGCCGTCGCGAGCACGGCGGCTCCAAGGTCGAACTCGTCGCCCGCGGCGCGATCGAGGCCAACCCACGCCGGGCTGCGCTGGCGGCGGCGATCATCGCGCTCGGGGTAGCCGCCGTCGTGCCGCCGCAGCTCGCCGAACACACCCTTCTCGACCGGATCGACCGCCTCAACCAGGTGGTCCGCCCCGGAGCCCAGGACCTGCTCGCCTCCGACGACGCCTTCGCCAGCGTCCCCGTCGACCTCTCCTACGCCCGGCGGGCGCTGCGCGACCCGGCGACGGTGGCGCGGTCGGTCGCCTTCGCCTTCGTCCCCTACGAGGGGCGCAAGATCGAGGTGCGGGGGCTGGTACCGAGCACCCGCGGCGGACTGATCCGCCGCGGCCCCGGGTTCCCCCAACAGTACCCGCTGCTGCGCGAGCACCCGCGCGGCGTGCTCGTCTCGCGGGTGATGGCCGCCGGCCTGGGGGTCCAGACCGGAGAGAGGATCGTGCTGCCGACGGCGAGCGGGCCGCGGAAGCTGCGCATCCTCGGCGAAGTCGAGGACTTCGCCTGGCCCTCGGGCACCGTCTACATGCGCATCGACCGCTACAGGCGGCTCTACCGCACCGACGCCGTCAGCGCCCTAGCCGTCGACCGCAGGAGGAAGGTCGACGTGGCCGCGCTGCGCGGACTGGCGCCGCTGCACTCGATCACCGGTGCCGAGTTCAAGGACCGCATCGACGCGCAGATGGAAAAGAGCACACAGGGCATGCTGGCGATGCGAGTGCTCACCCTGATCGCGGCACTCGTGGCCGTCGGCGGGATCGTCACCACCTCGGTCTTCGCGCGGCGGCGGGAGTGGGCGGTGCTGAGAGCGATGGGGGTCGGCAACGCCGGCCTGCTCGGCGCCCTGGCGCTGGAGACGCTGCTGGTGATGACGGTCGGTGCCGCCTGCGGCGCGATCGGAGGCGTCGTCAGCTATCGGGGGCCGACCCTCGGCTTCCTCGAGGCACAGGGTTACGTGGTCGGCAGCGAGATCCAGCCCGGCGCCGTCGCCGCAGTCGCCACCGCGGCAGTGCTGGTCGGAACGCTCGCCGCGGCGCTGCCCGCCTGGCTGACGGCACGAGCCCCGCTCGCCGATGCACTTTCCTACGAGTAGGCGTCGATGTCCTCCCCTCGATCCAAGACCGGCAGGCCCAGCAGTCGTGGCGAGGGGACGCGCGAGCGCCTGCTGAACGCCGCGGTCGAGCTGCTCGAGGAGGGCGGCTACGCGGCTGCCTCGGTGGCGGCGATAACCGAGCGCGGCGGGGTCGCCGCCGGCGCGCTGTACCGGCACTTCCCCTCGAAGGCGGAGCTGTTCGTCGAGGTCTTCCGCACGGTGGCTGAGGGCGAGCTGGCCCAGCTGCGCGAGGCGAGCGCGGTCGCCGGCACCACGGTCGACAAGCTCGACGCGATCGTGCGCGAGTTCACCAGCAGCTCGCTGAGCCAGCCGCGGCTCGCCTGGGCGCTCGGCTACGAGCCGGTCGACCCGCTCGTCGACGCCGAGCGGCTCGCCTACCGCCAGACCTACCGCGAGCGGCTCGCCGAGCTGCTGCGGCGCGGGATCGAGGCCGGCGAGCTGCCCGAGCAGGACGCCGACCTGACCGCGGCCTCGCTGATCGGCGCGATCAGCGAGGCGCTGGTCGGCCCGCTCTCGCCGGTGCGCGGCGAGCGAGTCTCCACCGCGAAGACCATCGCCGCGATCTCGGCCTTCTGCCGCCGCGCCGTCGGGGCGCAGGCCGGCGACTGAACGTTTGACCCACCTATGGGGTGGTCAAACGTTCAGTCGTCCTGAGGTGCCAGGGCGCGGCGCACGAGGCCGTAGGCGATGAAGAGGACGAGGGCCGCGAAGGAGAGTTCCAGAGCCCGCTGGGAAACCTCGTTGGCCGCCGCGACGCCGATCAGGACGCCGAGCGGGGAGAGGGCCCCGATCACGGCGGCGTCGCGCAGGTTGACGTTGCCGTAGGTGCGCTGGCGGTAGGTCCCGACCAGGGCGACGATGACGATCATCAGCAGCGAGGTCGACTCGGCCTCGACCTGGGAGAGGCCGAGGCCGATCGTCAGCGCCGGCACGAAGAGGACGCCGCCGCCGACGCCGACCAGGCCGCCGGCGAGGCCGCCGGCGAGTGCGATCAGGATCGCGAAGAGCTCGTTCATCTGACAATCAGCTCGATCGCGATCGCGACCAGCAGGGCGGCGAAGAGCAGCGAGATCGTGCGCTGGGGGATGCGCTGCTGGATCGCCGTCCCGGCGATGACCCCGATCACGGCCGGGATCGAGAGCCAGAGGGCGGTGAGGACGTGGACGTTGCCGTAGAGGCCGCCCTGGGCGAGCGCCCCGAGCAGGCCGATGACGACGATCGCGGCGAGACTGGTGCCGGTCGCGAGACGCTCGCCGTAGGCGAACCAGAAGATCAGCAGGGGGACGACGACCGTGCCGCCGCCGACGCCGAAGAGGCCGCTGAAGAGTCCCGCCAAGGTGCCGATCGCGGCGAGCTTGAGCAGACGGTTGGAGGGCAGCGCCGGGTCCGGGGCCATCGTGCAGCGATACTAGATGCAGTGTCTCGCGAATCTGAGACGGGGGCCGGCGGCCTGAGGCGCTCCGCGGTGGAGGCCCTGCGCGCCGACCCGGAGCGGACCGCGATCCTCACCGACGTCGACGGCACCCTGGCGCCGATCGCCGAGCGGCCCGAGCAGGCGGCGGTGCCGGCGCGGGCGACCGCGCTGCTGGCGGCACTGAGCGACCGCTTCGGACTGGTCGGCTGCATCTCCGGGCGCCAGGCGCTGGAGGCGCGCCGCCTGGTCGGCGTCGAGGGCATCGCCTACGCCGGCAACCACGGCTTCGAGCTGCTGGCGGCGGGCGCGGGCGCGCCGCAGCTCGACCCGGCCGTCGCCGGGCGCGGGCGGGACGCCGCCGAGTTCCTCGCCTCCCTCGACGAGAGCGAGCTGGCCGCGGCCGGCCTGCGGCGCGAGGACAAGGGCCCGATCCAGGCGCTGCACTGGCGCGGCGCCGGGGACGAGCGCGGGGCCGAGGCCCGCGCCCACGAGATCGCCGCCGAGGCTGGCCGAAAGGGGCTGGAGCCGCGCTGGGGCCGCAAGGTCCTCGAGCTGCGCCCGGCTGGCGGCGGCGGCAAGGAGGCCGCCGTGGCGGCGCTGCTCGCCGGCCGCGACATCGCCGCCGCGGCCTACGCAGGCGACGACCGCACCGACCTCGACGCCTTCCGCCGCCTGCGCGAGCTGCGCGGCGAAGGGCGGCTCACGACCGCGCTCTGCGTCGGCGTCGTCTCCCCCGAGGCGCCGCCGCAGCTGGCCGGGGAGTCCGACCTCACGGTCGACGGCCCCGCCGGCTGGCTGGCCTTCCTCGAGGAGCTGGCCGGGTAGAGATGCCCTACACCGACCTGCTGCGGGTCACCGTCCTGCTCACCGGCGCCGAGGCCACCGCCCTTGCCGCGATCGCCGCGGTGGCCACAAATCGCGACAGCGACACCACGACCCTGATCGTCGCCGGAACCTGGTGGCTCATAGCCCTCCTCGTCGGCCTCTACCTGGGCCGACCCGCCCGCGCCGCGGACGCCCTCCGCAACACCCTCGCCAACGCCCGCACCGCCACCTCCCTGCCCCCCGAGACCCCGGCGAGGATCGCCTTCGCCCGCCTCTGGCCGATCGCCCTGACCGCGATCGTCGCCGGCGCCCTCGGCGTCTTCTTCCCCGGAGTCGCCGTCGTCGGCGCCGGCTATGCCCTCCTCGTCTCGCTCGCCTGGCACAGCAGAGAGGCCGCGGTGCTGGCGATCGAGCAGCGCGACGGGGTCCGCTTCTACGTCGTTCCCAACTCGGCCCTTCGTCCCATTCAGCTGGTGCGAACCCCGGGCCTTCGCAGCTCACCCATCCGCTAGCCGCGCCTACCACCTCAGCAGCTTCTTGAAGTCCCGCCACCCCCGCGTGTTCGCCACGTCGCCCGCCGTCAGCCAGGCCCGCCGAGCCGTCGCCACCGCGTAGGCCATGTTGCCCAGCGTCTCGACGCCGTGGGCGTCGGTGTTGAGGACGATCGTCACCCCGGCTTCCGCGGCAAGCCGCGCGTGGTGCTCGGAGAGGTCGCGGCGGTTGGGGTTGCCGTTGATCTCCAGCATCGTGCCGGTGCGGGCCGCCGCCTCGACCACGGCCTCGACGTCGATGCCGTAGGGCTCGCGGCGGCCGAGCAGGCGGCCGGTGAGGTGGCCGATGCAGTCGACGCGGGGGTTCTCGATCGCGGCGAGGACGCGGGCGGTCATCTCCTGCTCGGAGATCGCGAAGGAGGTGTGGACGCTGGCGATGACCCAGTCGAGCGCCTCGAGCAGGTCGTCGGGGTAGTCGAGGCCGCCGTCGAGGCCGATGTTGACCTCCGAGCCGGCGAGCAGGCGGAAGCCGCGCCTGCCCTCGTTCCAGGCCTCGATCTCGTCGATTCGCTCCCAGAGGCGCTCGGCGGTGACGTGGTCGCCGAAGCCGTGGCTGGCCGAGTGGTCGGTGATCGCCATGTAGGCGTAGCCGCGGGCGCGGCCGGCCTCGGCCATCTCCTCCAGCGTGTTGCGGCCGTCGGAGAGGGTCGTGTGGGAGTGCAGGTCGCCGCGGACGTCGTCGAGGGAGAGGAGGTCGGGAAGCGTCCCCTCGCGGGCGGCCTTCAGCTCGCCCCTGCCCTCGCGCAGCTCCGGCTCTACGTAGGCGTAGCCGAGGCGCTCGTAGACGGCCTCCTCGGTCGCGCAGAGCTCGACCTCGCCGCTCTCCACATCGGTGATCCCGTGCTCGGAGACGGAGAGGCCGCGCGCCACCGCCTCCTCGCGCAGCGCCACGTTGTGGGCGGCCGAGCCGGTGAAGTGCTGGAGCAGGTTGCCGAAGGCCTGCGGCGCGACGATGCGCAGGTCGACCGAGATCCCGTTCTGGGTCTGCGCCCGCACCCCGTTGGGCCCCGGCTTGCCCGCGGCGGCGATCAGCGGGCTGGCGACGAGGTGCTCGGCCAGGGCGCTGGGGCTCCTCGGCGGTCGCGATCAGGTCGATGTCCTTGCAGGTCTCGGCCCAGCGCCGCACCGAGCCGGCGACCTCGACCCGGTCGGCGGCCGGGTGCTCGCGCAGCGTCCGCGCCAGCTCCTCGGCGACCGGGCGCGCCGCCGAGAGCAGCACCCGGCCGCTGCCCTCGCCGGGCTCGCCGAGGCGCTCGAGGCCGGCGAGCACGTTCTCCTCTACCTTGGCGCCGAGGCCCTTCAGCTCGCGGATCCGCTGCGCCTCGGCCGCCTCGCGGAGATCGTCGAGCGTGGCGACGCCGAGCTCCTCGAAGAGCCGCCGCGCCGTCTTCGCCCCCAGGCCCGGCACCCGCGTCACCTCGATCAGCGGTCGGCGGGTACTTCGCCTTCAGCTTCGCCGCGGCGGGGATCTCGCCGGTCTCGATCAGCGCGTCGATCTTCTCGGCCAGCGTCTTGCCGACTCCGGGGAGCTCGGTCGCCCGCCCGGCGGCGGCGAGATCGGCGACCGAGACCGGGCTTTCGCGGATCGCCTTCGCCGCGGTGCTGTAGGCGAGCACCCGGTATTTGACCGCGCCGTCGAGCTCGTAGAGGACGCCCAGCTCGTCGAGGGCGGCGGCGATCTCGGCGTTGGTCACCCCTGCAAGCTAGCGAGCGGCCGTTCGCGAATAGCATCGCGGCCTCGATGATCGCTGGCGACTCCGAGCGCGGCCCTGTCTGGCTCGTCCTCCCCACCTACGACGAGGCGAGGAACATCGAGCTCCTGGTCGCGCAGGCGCGGGCGAAGCTGCCCGGCCAGCGCCCAGGTGCTGATCGTCGACGACGACTCCCCCGACGGCACCGGCGAGATCGCCGCGCGGCTGGCAGGCGAGCACGAGGCGGTCGCACGTCCTCCACCGGCCCGCGAAGGAAGGGCTCGGCCCGGCCTACATCGCCGGCTTCCGCCGGGCGCTCGCCGCCGGCGCCGGGCTTGTCGTCGAGATGGACGCCGACTTCTCCCACGAGCCGGCCTACCTGCCGCGCCTGCTCGATGCGGCCGAGCGCGCCGACCTGGTGCTCGGGTCGCGCTACGTGGCCGGCGGCGGGGTCAGCGACTGGGGGCCGCTGCGGCGGGCGATCAGCCGCGGCGGCAGCCTCTACGCGCGCCTCGTGCTCGGCCTCGGCGTGCGCGACCTGACCGGCGGGCTTCAAGTGCTTCCGCCGCGAGGTGCTGGAGGCGATCGACCTCGACACGGTCGCGCTCGCGCGGCTACGCCTTCCAGGTCGAGATGACCTACCGCGCGATCGAGCTCGGCTTCGACGTGGTCGAGGTGCCGATCGTCTTCCGCGACCGCCAGGCGGGCAGCTCGAAGATGAGCCGCTCGATCGTCGCTCGAGGCGATCTGGCGGGTACCCCTTCTACGCTTTGGGCGGTGAGGCGCCTTTGCGGTCGTCATTTCCACCGCATACCGACATAGGTGACGACCCCCGGCGACCTCGCTATACTTTCTGAAGTATTGAGCGCTGAAACTCGACTCCCAGGAGACCGATACAGGTGACAGGCAAGCTCCACGACGTGACCGACGCCACCTTCAAGTCCGAGGTCCTCGAGGCCGAGGGCCCCGTCCTCGTCGACTTCTGGGCCCCCTGGTGCGGGCCGTGCCGCGTCGTCCACCCCGTGCTCGAGGAGATCGACGCCGAGCGCGAGGACCTGAAGATCGTCAGCCTCAACGTCGACGAGAACCAGCAGACCGCCGCTCAGTACGAGGTCCTCTCGATCCCGACCCTGATCCTCTTCAAGGACGGGGCGATCGCCAAGAAGGTGATCGGTGCGATGCCCAAGCGTCGCCTCGAGGCCGAGCTGGAGCCGGCGCTCGCCTAGCGGGCGAGCGGAGAGCGGCTCGTCATGCCATTCGTCCACGTCCACTGGTTCGAGGGCCGCTCCGACGAGCAGAAGGCGGAGATCGCCAGGCGGATCGAAGCGGCGCTGGTCGAGGTGGCCGGTGCCGCTCCCGAGCACTGCTGGGTAAAGTTCTCCGACTCGAAGAAGACCGACTTCATCATCGGTGGGTCGGATGTGGAGAGCCAGTCCCAGTAGGCCTCCGCTTAACTTTTTCGCGAGGACGCGGCCGCCGGCCGCGTCTGAACAACGCGAAAAAGTACAAGACGCTCCGACCTACTGGGACTGGCTCTGAGTGCGCGTTACGGCGATGCTTAGGTCGCGGCCGTCGACTCGGACAGCTTGACCGTTTGAAGCTTCATAGGTGATTGACGTGGCGAGGACCTCGGCGGCTATGTAGGGCTCGTGGGCGCGGGCGGCGGCGAGGAGGTCCTCGTCGCCGCCGAGGCCGAGCTCGATGCGGTCGGAGATGTCGAGGCCGGCGGCCTTGCGGGCGTTCTGGACGGCGTGGACGATCTCGCGGGCAAGGCCCTCGCGGCGCAGCTCGTCGTCGAGCTCGAGCTGCAGGGCGACCGCGTGGCCGGCCTCGGCCTCGACCTCGTAGCCCTCCAGCGGCTGCAGGGCGAGGGTGACCTCTTCGGGGCCGATCGTGTGCTCGTCGCCGTCGACGTTGATACCGATCTCGCCGCCGTCGGCCATCACCTTGGCGACGTGGACCGGGTCGAGCGCCTCGACCGCGGCGGCAACCTGCGGCATGCGCTTGCCGAAGCGCGGGCCGAGGGCGCGGTAGTTGGGCTTGACCGCGTAGCTGACCAGGTCGGCCTCCTCGGAGACGAAGTCGAGCTCCTTGACGTTGAGCTCGGCCATGACCAGGTCGGCGCGTGCCGAGATCGCCTCGCGCTCGGCGTCGTTGGCGACGACCACGGCGCGGCGCAGCGGCTGGCGCACCTTGGCCTTGGCCTGGGCGCGAGCGGCGCGGCCGAGCTCGACCGTGAGGCGGACCGCCTCCATCGCCGCCTCGAGCTCGGGATCGGACAGCGCCGGGTCGGGGGCGGGGAAGTCGCGCAGATGAACGGAGTCGGGCAGCTCGCCCAGCTCCTCTCCCTCTCCGCCGGCCAGGTTGAGGTGGATCTCGTCGGCGAGGAAGGGCGTGAACGGGGCGAGCAGCGCCGCCGTCTCCAGCAGGCAGTGGCGGAGGGTGGCGAAGGCGGCCCGGTCGCCCTCCCAGAAGCGGCGGCGGGAGAGACGCACGTACCAGTTGGAGAGCTCCTCGACGTACTCCGTGATCGCCCGCCCCGCCGCGGTGCAGTCGAACTCGTCCATCCGCTCGCGCACGGTCGCGACGGTGGACTGGAGCTTCGAGAGCGCCCACCTGTCGAGGTCTGCCCCCCCATCGCGGTCGTCATTTCTCCCGCTATCCGGGAGAAATGACGACCGCGATGGGGATTGGGGGAAGTCGGCGGGGCTGAGGTTCTCGGCATTCGCGTAGAGCACCCAGAACGAGTACGTGTTCCACAGAGTCAGCAGGAACTGGCGGACCGATTCGCCGACCGTGTCGACCGAGAAGCGGTAGCCCGACCAGGGCTGCTGCGCGGTCAGGTAGTACCAGCGGAAGGCGTCGGCGCCGTGGGCGTCGATCACCTCCCAGGGCTCGACCACGTTGCCCTTGCTCTTCGACATCTTCTGGCCCTCGGGGTCGAGGATCAGGCCGAGGCAGACGCAGTTGCGGTAGCTGGAGGCGTCGAAGAGCAGCGTCGACTCGGCCAGCAGCGTGTAGAACCAGCCGCGGGTCTGGTCGATCGCCTCGCAGATGAAGTCGGCCGGAAAGCGCTCCTCGAACAGCTCCTCGTTCTCGAACGGGTAGTGGAACTGGGCGAAGGGCATCGCGCCGCTGTCGTACCAGGTGTCGATCACCGACTCGACCCGGCGCATCTCGCCGCCGCAGTCCGGGCAATCGATGATCACCTCGTCGATGTAGGGGCGGTGCAGGTCGTCGGGCACCTTGCCCCTGGCGTACTTGCGCAGGTCGGCGATCGAGCCGGCGCAGAACTGCGCGCAGCCCTCCTCGCAGTCCCAGATCGGCAGCGGCGTGCCCCAGTAGCGGTCGCGCGAGAGCGCCCAGTCGACGTTGTTCTCCAGCCATTTGCCGAAGCGGCCGTGCTTGATGTGCTCGGGGTGCCAGCCGATCGTCTCGTTGTTGGCGAGCAACCGCCCCTTGACCTCGGCGGTCTTCACGTACCAGCTCGACTTGGCGTAGTAGAGGAGCGGCGTGCCGCAGCGCCAGCAGTGCGGGTAGGCGTGCTCGTAGACCTGCTCGCGGAAGAGCAGGCCGCGGCGGTCGAGGTCGTCGATCAGCGCCCGGGTGACCTCGGGGCCCTTGACGAACTCCCCCTCGAAGCCGACGACCCGCCGGTCGAAACGGCCGTCGAGGCCGACGGGGTTGTAGAGGGTGCCGTGGCTGGTCGGGTCGAAGATGCCGTTCTCGGCCGCGACCGCGTAGTCGTCCTCGCCGAAGGCCGGGGCGATGTGGACGAGGCCTGTGCCGTCCTCGGTGGTGACGAACTCGCCGGCGAGGACCGGGAAGCCGCCGGGCTCGCGGTCGTTCAGCGCGAAGACCGGGCCCTTGTAATGGCGGCCGACCAGCTCGGAGCCGGGCAGGCGGTCGAGCACCTCGACGCCCTCTCCCAGCACCCGCTCCACAAGCGGTTCGGCGAGGATCAGTGTCTCCTCGCCTACCCGGGCCCGCACGTAGGCGACATTCGGGGCCACCGCGACGGCGACGTTCCCCGGCAGCGTCCACGGCGTCGTCGTCCAGACCAGCAGGGACTCCCCGGTCTCGGCGCCGTCCTCGCCGAGCAACGGGAAGCGCACGTATATGGAGGGGTCCTTGACGTCCCTGTAGCCGAGCGCGACCTCGTGCGAGGAGAGCGCGGTGCCGCAGCGCGGGCAGTAGGGCACGACCTTGTGGCCCTTGTAGAGGCGGTCGTCGTCCCAGAGCCGCTTCAGCGACCACCAGACCGACTCGATGTAGTCGTCCTCGAGGGTTACGTAGGGGTCGTCGAGGTCGATCCAGAAGCCGATCCGCTCGGTCAGCCGGTTCCACTCCTCGACGTACTCGAAGACCGACTCGCGGCACTTCGCATTGAACTCGGCGATGCCGAACTCCTCGATCTCCTGCTTGGAGGAGATCCCGAGCTGCTTCTCGACCTCCAGCTCTACCGGCAGGCCGTGGCAGTCCCAGCCGGCCTTGCGCGGCACCCGGTACCCGCACATCGACCTGTAGCGGGGGTAGACGTCCTTGAAGACACGGGAGAGGACGTGGTGGGAGCCGGGCCTGCCGTTGGCCGTCGGCGGGCCCTCGTAGAAGCTCCAGATCTCCGCCCCCTCGCGCTGGGAGAGCGAGCGGTGGAAGACGTCGCGCTCGCGCCAGCGCTCGAGCACCCGCTGCTCGAGCTCGGGGAAGGACTGCTTGGCGTCGACGGGCCGGAAGCCGGGCATGGACGGGTGATTCTAGGAGCGGGTAGGCTCTCCGCCGCATGCCCGTCTACGACCTGAATGAAAAGGTGGCGCTGGTGACCGGCGGCGCGCGGGGGATCGGCTTCGAGACCGCGCGCCAGCTGCACCTGCGCGGCGCCTCGGTTGCCGTGGTCGACCTCGACGCCGACGACGCCCGCGAGGCGGCCGAGCGGATCGGCGAGCGGGCGATCGGGATCGCCGCCGACGTCACCGACGAGGGAGCGATGAAGCGGGCGGTCGCGGAGACCGTCGAGCGCTTCGGCGGGCTCGACGTCGCCGTCGCCAACGCCGGCGTCGTGCAGCCGAACGTGGCGACGGTGCGCGGGATCGGCACCGAGGAATGGGAGCGCGTCTTCGAGGTCCACATGCTCGGCGTCTGGCGCACCGTGCGGGCGGCGCTGCCCCAGATCGTCGAGCGGCACGGGTTCGTGGTCGTCGTCTCCTCCGCCTACGCGTTCGTCAACGGGGTCGCCAACAGCCCTTACGCCGCCGGCAAGGCCGCGATCGAGGCCTTCGGCCGCGGCCTGCGGGCCGAGCTGATGCCGCTCGGGGCGAGCGCCGGCGTCGCCTACTTCGGCTTCATCGACACCAAGCTGGTCCAGGACGCCTTCGAGCGCGAGCACGCCGGCCGCATGCAGGACAACCTGCCCGGGTTCATCTTCACCCGCCTCCAGCCGAGCGAAGCGGGAGCGGCGATCGTGCGCGGGATTGAGGAACGCGCTCCGCGGATCTTCGCGCCCCGCTGGCTGCGCTTCGTCTCAGCGCTGCGCGGCATCCTCAACCCGCTGCTCGACCGCCGCCTCGAGCGCGACGCGAACGTCGCGGCGATGGTGCGGGACATCGAGGCAGCCAGCGACGAACAGGGCGCGGCGGCGGCCTCAGCCGCTCCGCGTTAGCCGCTCGAGCAGGAGGACGACGGACTCGTAGGGTTGGCCGGTGGCGCGGCTGAGGCCGATCTCGCAGGTGCGGTTGCTGGAGAGGTGGGCGTCGAAGCGGCGACCGGACAGCTCCTCGGCCTGGGGGCGCGTCGCGGCGGCGGTCAGCTCCGGGTGGGAAATCCCCCGGTCGCCGGCGAAGCCGCAGCAGGTCGCCGAGGGCGCCACGTAGACGTCCTCGGCAAGGGCTCCCGCCAAGGAGCGCAGGTGAGGCGCCAGCCCCATGTGGCGGGTGGCGCAGGTGGGGTGGACCGTGGCGGAGCCGACCTTGGCGCCGACCTCCAGCTTTGGCAGCAGGCGGTCGTGGGCCCAGGCGACAGAGTCGAGGATCTCGAGCCGGCCAAGCCGCTCGACGTTCTGCTCGGAGAGCACTCCCTCGCCGGGTTCGGTCACGCCCTGGGTGCAGGAGGCGGCGTCGATCACGACCGGCAGCTCTCCCTCGCCACTCCACTCCCAGAGACGCTCGACCATCTCGTTCGCCTTGTGACGATGGGCGTCGCCGAACCCCTTCGAGCTCCACGGCAACCCACAGCACGACCCCGCCACCTCGTCCGGCACCCAAACCGGCAACCCCGCCCGAGCGGACACCTCAACCATCGCGTCAACCACCCCCACCCGCCGATGGGCCTCAGATACGCCTATATGTCTCCTTTCAGGCCCGTCGGCGGTGGGTGCGGGGCCGAAGATGCGGTTGGTGCAGGAGGGGACGTAGACGGCGGCGGCGCTTCGAGGAGCAGGGGGTGACCCTCTCCCGACACTCCCCGCTTTTGTCGGGAGAGGGTCACCCCCTGCTCCCCACCGCGCAGGCCCCGGCAGGGCCTTGCCGCGTTTAGTGCGGCGTGCCAGCGGGCCGCCCAGGCGGAGGGCGGCGCGGGAGGCAGCTTCCACCGTCTTCCAGCGCCTCGCCGCCGCCAGGGCGACCTGTTCGGCCCGCTCGGTGTGCCTCTCCCGCCGCAGTTCCTTGACCAGCTTGCCGGTGTCGATCCCGACCGGGCAGGCGAGCTGGCAGGAGCCGTCGGCGGCACAGGTCTCCAGCGAGTCGTACTCGTACTCCTCCAGCAGGGCACGCTGGACCGGCGAGCCGGCCGGCTGGCGGGCGATCTCGCGCCGCAGGACGATCCGCTGGCGCGGCGTCGTCGTCAGGTTGCGGCTCGGGCAGACCGGCTCGCAGAAGCCGCACTCGACGCAAGTCGTCGCCGACTCCTCGATCGCCGGGGTGGTTTTCAGGTTGCGCAGGTGGACGCCGGGGTCGCGGTTCAGCACGACGCCCGGGTTGAGGACGCCGTCGGGGTCGGCGAGCCGCTTCACCCGCCACATCAGCTCGGTCGCCTTCTCGCCCCACTCGCGCTCTACGTAGGGGGCCATGTTGATCCCGGTGCCGTGCTCGGCCTTGAGCGAGCCGTCGTACTTGCCGACGATCAGCTCGACCAGCTTGGCCATGAAGGCCTCGTAGCGCTCCAGGTCCTCCCGCTTGGCGAAGTCCGGGGTGAGCATGAAGTGCAGGTTGCCGGCCGAGGCGTGGCCGGCGACGCCGGGCAGGAAGCCGTGCTCGCCGAGCAGCGCCTGCAGGTCGCGGGCGCCCTCGGCGATCCGCTCCGGCGGGACGCAGACGTCCTCGACGATCAGCGCCGTGCCGGGAAGGCGCAGGCGACCGATCAGGCCGTGCAGGCCCTCGCGCACGCGCCAGGCCAACTCGATCTCCTCGGCCTCGCGGGTGAACTCGAACGGCTTGATCGTCTCGTGGCCGGCGAAGACCTCTTTCGCCTTGGCGACGTGCGCGTCGAGGGCCGCATCGTCCTCAGCCCCGTACTCGACCAGCAGCACCGCCGACTCCGGCGGCAGCTCCTTCCACTCCTCCGGCGCGCCGACCATGTTCCAGGCGGCCGTGATCAGCGCCGGGGCGACCATCAGCTCGACCGCCATGGCACCGCTCTCGACCAGGTCGCGGACCGGCGCGATCGCCTCGTCGATGCCGGGGAAGTGAACCCAGGCGGTCGTCGTCCGCGCCGGCAGCGGCACGGTCTCGAAGACGGCCTCGGCGACAAAGGCGAGCGTGCCCTCCGAGCCGACCACCAGGCGGCGGAAGATCTCCAGCGGCTCCTCGGCGTCGAGGAAGGCGCAGAGCCGGTACCCGGTGGTGTTCTTGATCATGAACTTGCGCCGGATGCGCTCGCTCAGCTCGGCGTCGGCGCGGATCTCGTCGCGGATCGCCGCGAGGCCGGCGACCAGCTCGGGCTCTGCGGCGGCGAAGCGCTCGGCCGCGCTCGGCTCGGCGGTGTCGACCGTCGTCCCGGAGGCGAGCACCAGGGTCATCGAGCGCACGGTCGAGTAGGAGTCGCGGGCGACGCCGCAGCGCATGCCGCCGGAGTTGTTGGCGATCACGCCGCCGACGCAGGCGATGTCGGTGCTGGCCGGGTCGGGGCCGAGCTTGCGGCCGTGCGGCGCGAGGACGCGGTTGGCGTGGCCGAGCACGGTGCCGGGCTTGACCCGGGCGCGCGCGGCCCCGTCCTCGACCGCGACGCCGCCGAAGTGGCGGCGCACGTCGACGAGGATCCCGTCGGTCTGGCCCTGGCCGTTGAGGCTGGTGCCGCCAGCGCGGAAGGTGACCGGGACGCCGCTGCGGCGGCCGTAGGCGAGCACCTTGGCGACGTCACCCGCGTCGCGGGCCATCACCACCACCTGCGGGAAGAGACGGTAGGGGCTGGCGTCGGAGGCGTAGCGGACGATGTCGCTGGCGCGGGCGAGGACGCGATCGGTGCCGAGCAGCTCCTCCAGCTCCGCGCGCAGCGGCTGGACCGTTCCCCTGGCCAGCGAGTCGGGGGCACGGTCCGGGGAGGCCATCAGAACAGGGACATGCCGGGCGCAACCGGGACTTCGACCAGCTCGGGATGGGGGGAGGCGAGCGCCTTGGCCAGAGCGTCGCGGACCTCGTCGCGGTCCCTGGCGCGCTGCGCCGTCACCCCGTAGCCCTCGGCGACCGCGGCGACGTCGAGGGCGGGGAGGTCGAGCCCGGGCGCGCCCGCCACCTGCTCGACCTCGGCGAACCACTTGAGGATCGCGTACTCCTCGTTGCGCAGGACGAGGAAGGTGACCGGGACCTTGTAGGCGGCGGCGGTCCAGAAGGCGGCGATCGCGTACTGCGCCGAGCCCTCGCCGAGCACGCAGACGACCGGGCGGTCGGGCTGGGCCAGCTGCACCCCTATCGAGGCGGCGAGGCCGAAGCCGAGGCCGCCGCCGGCCGAAAAGTAGTAGCTGCCGGGGCGCGAGAGGCGCAGCTGGTTGCGCAGGGCGAGGGTGCTGGCGGGGGACTCGAGCACGACGATCCCGTCCTCCGGGAAGACCTCGCCCAGGGCCGTGTGGACGGTCGAGGAGTCGAGCGGGTCGGCGGGCGGGATTTCCTGCGGGCCGGGGTTCGGCTCCGGGGCCGGGCGCGATGACTCGGGCAGGTCCTCGAGCAGTGCCGCCAGGGTCAGCTTCACGTCGGCGACCAGCGCGTCTCCCATCGGCGCCCGCGCCGCCTCGTCGGGGTCGCTGACGATCGCGACCAGCTTCGCCCCCTCCGGCAGCAGGGGGCCGGGGATGTGCGGGTAGTAGGGGAAGACCGAGCTGCCGAAGACGAGGATCAGGTCGTGGCCCTCGAGCGTCTGGGCGACCGGGCCGATCGCCGGCGGCAGCACGCCGCGGTAGTTCGGGTGGTTCTCCGGGAAGCCGAGGCGGCCGCCGCCCGTCGCCGGTGTCGCCCAGACCGGCAGGCGCTGGCGCTCGGCGAGGGCGACCGCGAGGTCCCAGGCGCCGGAGGCGTCGACGTCGGGGCCGGCGACCATCACCGGGTTGGTGGCTGCCTCGAGCCGGTCGGCGAGGACGCGCACCGCGGCGGGGTCGGCGACCGCGCGGCCGTTGACCCGGCGCGAGATCGCCTCGCGCGCGTCGGCCTCGTCGACCTCGGCGTACCAGTCGTCCATCGGCAGCGAGACGAAGACCGGGCCCTTCGGCGGCAGGCCGGCAAGGTGGGTGCCGTGGGCCAGCGCAAGCGGCACGTCCTCGGCCCGGGCCGGCTCGTAGGACCACTTGACCAGCGGGTGCGGCATGCGGATCGCGTCGCGGTTGGTCAGGTTCGCCTGCAGGGTGATCTGCGCCCGTGCCTGCTGCCCGGCCGTGACCAGCACGGGCGAGTGGTTCGCCTGGGCGTTGAAGATCGCCCCCATCGCGTTGCCGACGCCCGGCGCGGTGTGCAGGTTGGCGACCGTCGTGCAGCCCGAGGCCTGGGCGAAGCCGTCGGCCATCCCGACCACGACCGCCTCCTGCAGCCCGAGCACGTAGCGGAAGTCGGAGGGAAAGTCGGCGAGCATCGGCAGCTCGGTCGAGCCGGGGTTGCCGAACATCGTCGTCATCCCCCGCTCGCGGAAGAGGTCGAAGCTGGCTTCGCGGACGGTGGGCATGCCGAGCGAACCCTATAGGCGCAATGCGATTCTCAAGGAGACGCTTGAGCGGTCGATACCGCAACCGTGGCATCGCCAGCGCTCGCCTACCGGGTCCTTTCCGCCACAGTCGCGCTTGCTGCCCTCTGCGCGATCCTGGCTGGGCCGGCGAGCGCTGGCCCAACTTCTACGCGTCTCGCCTACGCGACTGGGGAAATCGTCCCGATCCCGGCCGCGATCCCGCACGAAGAGGGCGACATGGTTGACCGCCGCATCGTGCCCGACCTGCGCTGGATCGCCCAGCGCTTCCCGATCTACGTCAACGACGGCTACTCCGGGCCGCTGCCGAACGGCGAACACGCCGGCTGCCAAGGCTGCCACGTCAAGCACTCCGACCACTACAACGGCCTCGCCGTCGACATCTCGCCGGTGAGCTGGAGCGACGAATGCGACGAGCACTGGCGCGGGATCACCCGCCTCGCCCTCTGGGCCGAGCCCGAGCAGAACAGCCCGGCGCCCCCCTTCCGCTGGGTCGGCTACGACGGCGACGCCGGGCACGGCTGCGGACACCACCTCCACCTCTCCTGGGAACACGCCGCCGCGCCGCAGTTCGAGATCGCCGAATGGGTCGAAGTCTTCCCGGTCGGCGCCCAGACCGGTCTCAAGCCGCGCCACAAGCGCCCCAAGACTCCTCCGGCACCCCCGCCCGGCCCGTCCGGCGGCATCTCGACCGTCCACTCCGGCGGCGTCTCGCCCCGTGGCGACTGAGGCTGGCGAGCGGCACCCCTTGGGCGGGCTCTTCGGGGGTCCCTCCCCAGGCCGCTTCGCGGGAGTTCCTGGGGAGGGACCCCCGAAGAGCCCTCACATGAGTACACAAGCTTTGAGCACTGGCCATGCGGCGCTCCTGGCGGAAAGCTTTTTAGGCATGGGCGCTTCTAGGATTGCCGGCCGATGCGTGTTCGGATCGCCATAGCGCTCTCGGCCGTCGCGGTCCTTGCCGGCTGCGGTTCTACGGACGACTCGACGCCGGTCGCCTGCCTGGAAGGGGACGGCGTCTACCTCGCAGCTCTGAAGGGCGTCCCCGGCGCGGTGACCTTGCCCGGCGGCGCGCCGATCTCGACCTGCCTCGCCGAGAATCAGCAGGGGGGTGACCTGGCGACGGTTGGGGGCTCGATGATCGAGGTGGCCACCAAGCTCAACGCGGAGGCGCGCGAGGAGCCCGGCGGCCCTGCCAACCTGCGGCTCGGCTACCTGCTCGGCGCAGCCCAGCGCGGGGCCGACGGAACGCAGGGAATCCACGCCGAGCTGCTTCGCCGCCTCGCCGCCGCCGCCCGTTACAGCCCCGACAACCGGCCGCTGCCGGCGACCTTCCTCGACGCCTACAAGCGGGGCTTCGACGCGGGGCGCAGCCGCGGCTGAATACGCTTGGTAGACAACGACTTCGATGGAGGCACGGACCTTGACTGAGCAGCTCTGGGGTGGCGAGACCACCAAGGCAGTGGACAACTTCCCGGTGTCGGGTGAGCGGGTGCCGGTGCCCGTCGTGCGCTGGCTGGGCCGGCTGAAGGCCGCCGCCGCGCTGGTCAACGGCGAGCTCGGGGGACTCGACCCGGCCCTGGCGGAGCGGATCGCGGCCGCGGGCGACGCGGTGGCGGCCGGCGAACACGACGACCAGTTCCCGGTCGACGTCTTCCAGACCGGCTCGGGCACCTCCTCGAACATGAACGCCAACGAGGTGCTCGCCAACCTCGCCGGCGACGGGGCGCACGCCAACGACCACGTCAACATGGGCCAGTCCTCCAACGACGTCTTCCCCTCCGCCGTCCACCTGGCGGCGCTGGGCGAGGTGACCCACGACCTGCTGCCCGCGATGGGGGGCCTCGAGGCGGCGCTGGAGGCCAAGGCCAAGCAGTTCGCCGACGTCGTCAAGGCCGGGCGCACCCACCTGATGGACGCGGTCCCGGTCACCCTCGGCCAGGAGTTCGGCGGCTACACCGCGCAGGTGCGCCTCGGCGTGCAGCGGGTCGAGGCGACGCTGCGCAGGGTCGGGCAGATCCCGCTCGGCGGCACCGCGACGGGCACCGGTCTCAACACCCACCCGGAGTTCGCCGCCAGGGTGCGCGAGAAGCTCGCCGCCGAGACGGGCCTGGAGATCTCCGCCCCGCTCGACCCCTTCGAGGCGCAGGGGAACCGCGACTCCCTGGTCGAGCTCTCCGGCGCGCTCAAGGTCTACGCCGTCTCGCTCAACAAGATCGCCAACGACCTGGCGCTGATGGGCTCCGGGCCCCGCGCCGGGCTCGCCGAGCTGCGCCTGCCCGAGCTGCAGAAGGGCTCCTCGATCATGCCGGGCAAGGTCAACCCGGTGATCCCCGAGGTGGTGATCCAGGTCGCCGCGCAGGTGATCGGCAACGACGCCGCGATCGCCGTCGCCGGCAGCCAGGGCCAGTTCGAGCTCAACGTGCGGGTGCCGCTGATCGCCCGCAACCTGCTCGACTCGATCAAGCTGCTCGCCTCCGCCTCGCGGCTGCTGAACGAGAAATGCGTCGCCGGCCTCGAGGCCAACGAGGAGATGACCGAGCGCCACGCCGAGGCGACCCTCGCCACGGCGACCGCGCTCAACCCCCACATCGGCTACGACCGAGCCGCCGACATCGTCAAGGCAGCGGCCGAGTCGGGTCGCAGCTTGCGGGAGGTAGCCCTGGAGCAAGGAGTAGAACCGTCGGTCCTGGAGGAGGCCCTGGACCACCGCCGCATGGCAAGGCCGCACGACTAGAGCCCATCCCGGTAGGGGTGGAGCGTCTTGTACTTTTTGGTCAACCCGGCTCTCGAAAGGCCGGTGCCGACCCACCAAAAAGTTAAGCGGAACCCCTACCGGGACGGGCTCTACCCCTGCAGGGTTATAAAGCGCTCCTCGGTCAGCTCCTGGACGGCGAATGCCGGCCCCTCGCGGGTGTTGCCGGAGTCCTTGACGCCGCCGTAGGGCATCTGGTCGGCGCGGAAAGTGGGGACCTCGTTGATCAGGACGCCGCCGAACTCGAGCGTGCCGGCGGCCTCCAGGCCGCGGCCGACGTCGCGGGTGAAGACCCCGGCCTGGAGGCCGAACTTGGAGTCGTTGGCCATCCGCAGCGCCTCGGCGAAGTCGGCGTAGCGGTGGATCGTCGCCACCGGGCCGAAGACCTCCTCGCACCAGACCTTGGCCTCGCGCGGCGGCGAGCCCAGCAGCGTCGGGGCGAGGCAGCGGCCATCGTCGACCAGCTCGCCGCCGGTGAGAAGCTCCGCCCCGGCCGCGACCGCCTCCTCAACCCACTCCTTGACCCGGTCGCGGTCGCCGGATGAGATCAGCGGCCCGACGTCGGTCTCGGGGTCGAGCGGGTCGCCAACCCGCAGCGCCTCGGCGTTGGCGACGAGGCGCTCGGTAAAGGCGTCCGCGACGTCCTCCTGCACGAGCACCCGCTGGATCGAGATGCAGCTCTGGCCGGCGTGGGAGAAGGCGTGCAGCCTGGCCTTGTCCGCCGCCGTCTCCCAGTCGCCGTCGGAGTGGACGATCAGGGGCGCGTTGGAGCCCAGCTCCAGGTTGACCTTCTTGTGCGGGACGCGGCTGCGGATGCCCCAGCCGACCCCGGCTGAGCCGGTGAAGGTGAGCGCTCGGGTCAGCTCGTGCTCGACGATCGCGTTGCCGACCTCCCTGCCAGGGCCGGGGACGACGCTGAGCCAGCCCTCGGGCAGGCCCGCCTCGACCAGGACCCCGGCCAACTTCAGCGCCGAGATCGGCGTCTGCCCGGCGGGCTTCAGCACGATCGCGTTGCCGGCGGCGATCGCCGGGCCGAGCTTGTGGGCGACCAGGTTGAGTGGGAAGTTGAAGGGGCTGATCGCGCCGACGACGCCGTAGGGGACGCGCAGCATCACGCCGAGCTTGCCCGCCCCGGCCGGCGAGGCCTCCATCGGCACCGTGCCCCCGGTCAGCTTGCGCGCCTCGGTGGCGGAGAAGGTGAGTGTGTCGACGCAACGGGCAGCCTCGACCCGGGCGGTCTTCAGCGGCTTGCCGGCCTCGGCGGCGATCGTCAGGGCCAGGTCCTCGACCCGTTCGCCGACCAGCTCCGCGGCGCGGTCGAGCGTCGCCGCCCGCTCGTGCTGGGGGAAGTCGGCCGACTCGAAGGCGTCCTGGGCGGTCCTGGCGGCGCGGTCGACCAGAGCGGTGTCGCCTTCGGCGACCCGGCCGACGATCGTCCCGTCGTAGGGGCTGCGGACCTCCCCCCACTCGCCGGTCTCGAGCCACTCGCCCGCAGCGAGGAGCTTGTGGTCGGCTGCTTTCACCGTCTGCGTCGCCATCTCGGCCCTCCTTTCCGTTCCGGTGCGCTTTATGTGGCCTATGACGACATAAAGCGCACCGGAAGCCAAGGGTAGTGCAGGCCGCGACTCGTCCATCGCGAACCTGTTGACCCAGAGATGCGCGTCCGCCTCTTCACGATCCTGCTCTTCGGGCTGCTGGCCTCGCCCGCCTCGGCGAGCGTCTCCTGGGTGGTCGAGGGCCGCGGCTTCGGCCACGGGGTCGGCATGAGCCAGTACGGCGCCTACGGCTACGCCAAGCACGGCAAGGACTACCGCTTCATCCTCGGCCACTACTACTCCGGGACGAGCCTCGGGCGGCTGACCGCGCCCCGGATCGTCCGCGTCCTGCTCGAGATCTCCCCCGAGGACGTCGGCTTCAGCGGTGCCGGCAGCGCCTGCGGCAGGGCCCTCGACCCGAACCGCAGCTACGCGGCGCACCGGGGCGGCACGAGCGTGAAGCTGCGCAACGCCGCCGGCCGTCCGCTGGCCTCCTGCGGGAGACGGCTGCGCGCCGCCGGAGACGGGACGATCGAGATCGCGGGCGACGCCACCTACCGCGGCGCCCTCGAGGTCGTGCCGACCGACAGCGACGCCGGCTCGCTCAACACGATCAACGCACTGCCCGTGGACCAGTACGTGAAGGGCGTGATCGCCAACGAGTCACCTCCCTCCTGGCCGCAGGCGGCGCTGCGCGCCCAGGCCGTGGCCGCCCGCTCCTTCGCCCTCACCGGGGGCATCGGAGGCAACGGCTTCGACCTCTACAGCGATACCCGCAGCCAGGTCTACGGCGGCCTGCAGAGCGAGACCGCGTCCACCAACGCCGCCGCGACCGCGACGAAGGGTCAGGTGCTGACCTACGGCGGCGAGATCGCCGAGACCTATTTCTCCGCCTGCTCGGGCGGCCACACCGAGAGCGTCCAGAACGTCTTCTTCGGCCCGGCGATCCCCTACCTGGTCGGCGTCCCCGATCCCTACGACTACTACTGCCCGCTGCACGACTGGACGCTGAGATTCTCCGGCCAGGAGATCAGCGACCGGCTCGGCGGGTATCTCGACGGTTGCCTGGAGAAGGTCATCGTCACCCAGCGCGGCGCCTCGCCCCGGATCGTCTGGGCGAAGCTCTTCGGCACCGGCGGTTCGACCAAGATCCGCGGCGATGAGCTCGCCGTCGCACTCGGCGCCTACGACCGCTGGATGAGCTTCCGCAAGGTGGTCGAGTGATCGTGCGCGTCGTCAAAGAGGTGCACCCTCGACGTAGGCAAATGCCGCCTCTCGGACCTTGTCGAATTCGTCTCGGCCGAGCGCCTCAAGCGGGCGCTCGTAGTTGAGGTAGCGATTCCGCGATCGCAACCACGATCCAATCGCCTCCTCGTGCATCGTCGTGGAAAGAATCTCCGCGATCGCCCTCAGATCGTCGAGCTGACGTCGGTATTGAGTCGGTGACGAGCCGTTGTGCCACCAGCGACGGACCGTGCGCTGATCGGCCCCAGTAGCCACAGCGATCTCGTCAGCAGTAAGGGCTAGGAGAGTGTGCGCCATGCGCGCCGCGTCAGCAGGCTCCCGTGCTTGCTCGATCTCTCTGAGAAGGTCTGACATTGACGCCCTTCCGGTCATCGCCGTTTATTCAGTTTGCGGGCGAACCTGGGAAATATAGCTAATCGCCCGGACGTATGTCCGCTCATATGTCCTATGAATGCCCTTGAGAAAGGTCCTTCATAATCAGCATAAATGTCAGGCATATTGCCAGGGAGAAGTCCAAGCCCTCTCGACCCTTAACGGAGGACCATGAAAGGGGAAGCACCTCAGCTGCTCTCATCGCGACTGGTCGTGTTTAGGAACACGCCATTTGGAGTCGATGCATGGCACGCCGTTGGAGAACCCGGCCCCTATACCGGGCGCTTCCACCGGCGCGGCGACGCCTTGCCGCTCTACACCTCCGGCTCGCGGGAGGCCGCCTTGGGAGAGTTGCTGCTTCACACCCAGTCGCCCCTTCAACCCTCGCGAGGCGTCCTTCGCCGGATCACTGCAGTTGCCGTTGCCGCAGGCGTGCGGATACTCGATGCGGACCATCGCGAAACCCTCAACGCGGTCGGCGTAACACTCGAGCAGGTCTACGATCCTGCCGACTACAGCGCCTGTCATGCCATCGCGGACTACGCGAGGACGATTCCCGGCGTAGTAGCCGTAAGCACTCAGTCAAACGCGGAGCGCAACCAGCGAACGGTGGCGATCCTGCCAGAGCATGCAACCCAGGTCACCGCGCTCGTCGACTACTGGGAGGGCTCCCTGAACCTGCTCGAACTTTTCTTTGACAAATGAGAAGCTGAAGCTCAGCTGTCCGGGTAGGGCTGGATCGGGATGCCGTGGTCGGTCTCCCTCATGCCGAACTCGTACGCGGCGCCGGCATTCAGCGTGAGCTTTCGGGATGGCTTGCCGGGACGCTCGACGCTGAGCTCGAGGTCCGACACCGAGCAGTTGAGCGTGTGGTGCTCGGGGCCCTTGGGGTCGGCGTAGACCCAGCCGACGAAGTCCTTCTCCGGCGCCGAGACGCGGCCGCGGACGACGACGCCCTTGCCCGGCAGGACGAACTCGCAGGCGGTCGGCTCCGCTTCGATCGAGGCGGAGCGGATCTTGCCGAAGCCGCCGAGGCGGTGGGTCTCGCCTTCCAGCGAGAGCATCCCCGAGGGCAGCCAGGGAGTGATGCGGCGCCCGAGCTTGATCCGGGCGGCGCCGGCGTCGAAGTAGGCGTCGGGATCGTCCCCGAACCCTGTCCCCTCGAGCCAGACCCAGCGCTCGGCGTGCTCGCTGCCCCAGTTGTGGCCGATCATCCCCGGCCAGCCGCCGAGCTCGATCTCCTCCCCGTCGACCTCGAGCCGACCGCCAAAGCGGGCGATCGGGAACGGGGCGACGAACTTCGTCCGCGGCAGCGGCGCCTCGTAGAGCCAGTCGGCCGGCAGGTACTTGCAGGGCTCGGCGTCGCCGGAGAAGGTCAGGTCCCAAGAGGCGGTAAGGGCGTCGGTGGCGATCGAGCCGCTGGCGCGGCCGGGGCCGATCTCGGCCTTGCCGATGCGGATCCAGGAGCCGACCGGCGCCGAGAGGTCGGCGGCCGGGACGGTCACCTTGGTCGCCCGCGGCCCCTCCGCCTCGCGGTCGAAGAGGACGAACCAGATCGAGGCGTTGGGCTCGGCCCCCGGCCGCTTGTGAACCGTGTGCCGGATCCATATCCCCCGCCCGCCCCCCGGCCGGCAGGCCTTGATGTAGAAGCTCTCGTAGTGGCCGCGTTTAGCGGCGACCTTCGGAAAGCGCCCTCCCTGGTCCATGCCCATCCTCAGACCTTAATCGTGATCACGTCGCCGTCGCGGACCACGTAATCGCGGCCCTCGATGCGGAGCAGGCCCCGGTCGCGCGCCGCGGCGTAGCCGCCGCACTCGACCAGCTCCTGCCAGCCGATCGCCTCGGCCTTGACGAAGGCGTCCTGGATCTCGGTGTGGATCGTCCCCGCCGCCTCCCAGGCGGTCGCGCCGCGCGCGAGCGGACGGGCCACCGCCTCCTTGCCCTCGCCGGCGGTGAAGAAGGTGATCAGCTCGAGCAGGTCATAGGCGGCGCGGACCAGACGAGCCAGGCCGGAGCCCTCGACCCCGTAGGACTCGCGCATCTCCTCGGCCTCGGCCGGGTCGAGCTCGGCCAGCTCGCCCTCGATCCGGGCGCTGACCGCGACGACCCCGGCACCCACGGCCGCCGCGTGGGCAACCACGGCCTCGGGCGCCTCGGCGTCGCCCTCGTCGACGTTGGCGACGTAGAGGATCGGCTTCGAGGTGAGCGCCTGCAGGTTGCGCGGCCCGTGGGCGGCGGCGTCGGAGACGGGAACGGAGCGGGCCGGCTTGCCCTCCGCCAGCGCCGCGACGACCTGCTCGAGCCAGTCGCGCTCGGCGATCGCCTCGGCGTCGCCCGACTTCGCCCCCTTTCGCACGCGGTCAAGGCGCCGCTCGGCCTGCTCGTAGTCGGAGAGCACCAGCTCGGTCTCGATCGTCTCGATGTCGGCGAGCGGGTCGACCCGGCCGTCGGGGTGCGGCACGCCGGAGTCGGCGTGGCAGCGGACGACGTGGCAGATCGCGTCGGTCTCGCGGATCGAGGCGAGGAACCGGTTGCCGAGACCCTCTCCCTCCGAGGCCCCCTTGACCAGCCCGGCGATGTCGTGGAAGGCGATCGTCGCCGGTTCGAGCTTCGAGCTGCCGACGGTCTCCGCGACCCGCTCCAGCCGCTCGTCGGCAACCGGAGCGATCGCGACGTTGGGCTCGATCGTCGTGAACGGGTAGTCCCCGGTCTGCGCCCCGCCCTTGGTCAGCGCGTTGAAGAGCGTCGACTTGCCCGCGTTGGGGAGCCCGACGATCCCGACCTTCATAGCGAGAGCGGCACGATCAGGCCCAGCGCGACGCCGAGGACGGCGCCGGCGAGGACGTCGGATGGGTAGTGCATGCCGAGGTAGGGACGGCCGAGCGCAAGCGCGAAGGCAAGCGCGAAGGCAAGCGCCCCCAGCGGCTCGACCCGCGTCATCGCCGTCGCCACCGCGAACGACGAGGTCGCATGCGCCGACGGAAAGCTCAGAGAACTGGGCGCCCCGCCCAGCGGCGCCAGCCCCTCCAACACCGGCCGCGGCCGCTTGACGACCAGCTTGACCCCGAAGTTGAGAACGATGGCGATGGGCGCCAGCACCGCACAGATCAACCAGGCTTCGCGATTGCCCGAGTCGAAGGCGGCCAGCACAACCCCGATCCCAAACCAGATAGCCCCATTGTTCCCAGCCCTTCCGAGAGCTTTCGCAGCTTTCTCCACGCCAGGGCTGTGCCCGCGAGTCCGCATCGCGCGCAGGAGCTGTAGATCGATTCCGGACATCGGCGGGAGCAGGATAGGTGTCTCGGGCGGGTGGCGTGGGTGTTGGGGGGTCGAGGACGGACCGTGGCCCGCCCGCAGTGCCCCCCAACACCCGCGACAGGACCCGCCCGCCAGAGAGGTCAGTCAATATCCCTCTCCGCAAATGCCCACCGTCCCCAACTACACCCACACGCCCGGCCACCACTGCGGCTCCACCGCCCTGCGCAACCTGCTGGGCTTCCACGGCGCCGAGATCAGCGAGGAGATGGCGTTCGGCCTCGGCGCCGGCGCCTGCTTCTACTACGTCGCCCTCGAGGACGCCTCGCCGACGCGCTGGTTCAACGGCCGCACGGCGCGGCTGGAGGAGAGCTTCGGCGAGCTGACCGGGGCGGCGCTGGAGCTGCGCACCTTCGACGAGGGCGACGACGGCGCCTGGGAGGCCGCCCGAGCCGAAGTCGACGCCGGCCAGCCGGTGCTGCTGCTCACGGACCTCTACTACCTCGACCACTACGGCAACTCGGCCCACTTCCCCGGCCACGCGGTCGTCCTCGCCGGCTACGACGAGGAGTTCGCCCACCTCTCCGACACCGGCTTCGAGGAGCTGCAGACGACCACCCGGCTGGAGGACCTCGACAAGGCCCGCCACAGCCAGCACCCCGCCTACCCGCTCTCAGGCCATATGTTCACCGCGTCCGGAGCGGTCACCCAGGAGCAGCTGCGCGACGCGATCCCGGCGGCGATCGAGCGGGCGACCGAGGCGATGGTCGCCTCCGAGTTCGGCGAGTTCTCCGGCATCGGCGCCGTAGAGCGCCTCGCCGAGGAGGCGGGCAGCTGGCCCGAGGTCGCCGAGGACTGGCAGTGGTGCGCCCGCTTCGGCTACCAGGTGATCGAGCGCCGCGGCACCGGCGGCGGCGCCTTCCGCCTCATGTACTCGCGCTTCCTCGAGGAGGCCGGCCGGCCCGAGGCGCCTCTCGCTGCCGAGGCCGCCGCCCGCTGGACCGCGCTGGCCGAGGCCTTCCATGCCGCCAGCGAGAGCGACGATCCCGACCCAGCCCTCTGGCGCGACGTCGACGCCGCGGCCAGGAAGGTCGCCGAGGCCGAGAACCGGCTCTGGGCCGCCCTGGCCAGCTCGTAATTCCCTACGAGGGATCCTGCAGCCAAGCGACGAAGCTCTTCCCCCGCGGACGGGTGCCGGCCAGATCCGCGAATGCCTTTGTCAGACGAGCGAAGCCCTGACCCGGAAACCGGATCGGGTGGACGATTACCAAGCCGTGGTGCTCGCGCCCAGCCTCGGCGTATTCGCGAACGATCGCTTCGAAGTCCTCGCGGTTGTAGGTGGCGACAACACGGCCCTGCGCCTGGGCGATCTCGAAGACGTCTGGATCGCTGAGCCCGCGCAGCGACGGCTCATCGGTGACGGCGATGACGTCATGGCCCAGATCGCGCAGGCGCTCCGCCACCCTGCCGCTTATCTGCTCGTCGAGGAGGAGCTTCAAGTCAACGCGGCCTGTTCGCGACGCCAAGCTGCTTCGGCCGCGTCGGCCTCCTCGACGTTGCGTCTGATGCGCTCGTCGATCTCCTCCGGATAGTCGCTGTAGTAGCGCACCCCCGTCCGCACCTGAAGCTCGGTGAGGCCAAGAAGCTTCGCCGCCTCGCCGACCGCCTTCTCGCCTCGGGCCTTGCCCCGCTTGAGAGTTGCCATCAACTCCCAGATGTCGGGCCCGCCCGCCAATGCCGCCCGCCGCCCAGTCGGCCCTCCTCGAAAGAGGATTCCGGGATGCTCGTCCATCCGGGTTCCCTCGTCGACGTAGCGTTCCGCGAGCCGAGACCTGTTCGTGCTCGCCAACGCGCTTCGCCGATCAAGTCGCTCGACTACATCAGCATCCCAGCGCGCGGAGAAGGTCTTCGGTCGTGCCGCCATTTGTAGGACATCGTACTACGTCAGAAAATGCTCACAGGGTGAGTCGGGCGAAGTATCCGAACCAGTTGCCGGAATGGCTCTCCCAGGCAAGGCCTGCCTCGGAGGCCTGACGCTTGAGAGCTGCCTGGGTGGTGAAGTGCGGGTCGCCGAAGAGCTCGCCGACCACGAGGCGGCCGGTGGGCTTGAGGACTCGGGCGATCTCGCGCAGCGCGGCCACCGGGTCGGGGATCTCGCCGAGGACCGCGGTCAGGACCACCGCGTCCATCGAGGCGTCCTCGTAGGGAAGGGCGGTGGCGTCGCCCTGCGTCGGGACGACGTTGGCGAGGCCCCGCTCGGCCGCCCGTCCCACCGTGTGGTCGAGGAACTCCTGCTGGAGGTCGAAGATCTCGACCTTGCCCTCGGGGCCGACCCACTCGGCGATGTCGAGGGTGTAGTAGCCGGTGCCGGGGCCGATCTCGAGGATGCGCTCGCCGGGCTCGGGGCGCATGACCGAGCGCAGGCGGTCGCGGGTGATGACCGGGTGCGGGATCTCGACCCAGAAGCGCTGGCCGTAGGGGCAGGCCGAGGGATTCTTGCGCCACCAGAGCGCCGCCCCCAGGGTCGCCAGGGCGGCAGTGCCAAGGAGCCTGCGCGCGCGCATCAGTCCGGGCGGTTGAGGGAGAAGCCGACCCTGTGCTCGCCGGAGTCGATGCGCAGGAACATCACCTTGCCGAGGTAGAGCGAGAGCACGCCTTCCTCGGTCTTCAGGTCGTGCCAGCCGCCCTTCTCGGCCTGCTTGCGCAGGCTCTTCAACTCGTCCTCGCCGAGGCGAACCGAGATCACCTGGCCGCCCTCGAAGCCGATCTCCACCTTCTGCGGCATGTCCGCCATCAGTGCCCTCCTTCTGCGGGTTCGACGATCTCCGTAAGCACGCCGCCGGTCGAGCGCGGATGCAGGAAGGCGACGCGGCTGCCGCGGATCCCCACCCTCGGCTCGCTGTCGATCAGCTCGATCCCGGCGGCCGAGAGACGCTCCAGCGTCGCGTCGATGTCCTCGACCGCGTAGGCGACGTGGTGCAGGCCGGGGCCCTTGCGGGCGAGGTACCTGCCGACGGGGGTGTCGGGGCCGAGCGGCGCCAGCAGCTCGACGTGGCCCTCGCCGACGTCAAGCAGGACCGCCTCGACGCCCTGTTCCTCGACCGTCTCGCGATGCGCCAGCTCCATCTCGAAGCTCTCCTCGTAGAGTTCGATGCCGCCGTCGAGATCCTCGACGGCGACGCCGATGTGGTCTATGCGCCTAAACATCAAATTCCGCCCGCGTGCTCTGCTCTCGTTCGTTCGCGCTCAGCATTACCAGAAGTCTCGCTCGCTCACTCCCGCGTCCGCCGCGGGCGGGTCGCATCCTAATTGGCGTTCTCCGCGCGCAGGATCTCGGCCAGGGCGGCGACGCCGACCTGGAGCTGCTCGGGGGTCGGCTCCTTGGTCGCGATCAGGCGCTGGATCTCCCGCCCCGGCGTGTGGAACGCCTCGGCGAGAGGGTCGCCGTGGTGGCGGTCGCTCCAGGCGAACATCTCCACCGCAACCGAGGCACCGGCAAGCCCGACCGCCGCGCGGGCAACCGGGCCGGGGCGCTCCACCACCCGCTCGAGCAGCACCGTGCCCCCGGCCGAGAGCAACATCATCGGCGCCAGCAGGTTGGAGCCGCAGCGGTCGTGCTCCTTGGGCACGCCGGCCGGGTCGTCGATCCCCTGCTCGTAGGCGGCGATCGCCTTGTGCTCGACCCCGTGGTAGGCGGCGAGGTCGCGGTCGAGGAGGGCGACGAGCGCCGGAATGGCGCCGATCGCCTGCACCGCGCCCTCGCGCAGGGTGGAGCTGCCGAAGCGCTTGCGCAGCGCCGCGGTCGCGACCAGCGTCGCGCCGATCGCGGCGAGGACGCGGACGTCCTCGAATGGCAGGCGAGCGTCGGGCAACCGCCTCCGCACCAGCGGCAGGACGGCCAGCGCCTCGGCCAGCTTCAGCGGGCCGCGCAGGCCGGGCAGCCGGGCAGCCAACCGGGGTGCCAGCTCCGGCTTGCGCTCGGAGGCGACCTGCACCGCACCGTCGGGGCCGCGCACGGCTGCGGCCCAGTGGGTCGGCCCGTGGATCAGCAGGCCGTTGCGCAGGGCCATGCCGCCGAGCCGCATCCGCTCCGAGCTCATGACACCACCATAGAGAAGGACTCCTAGAGTGCCGCGACGTGGACCTGCTCTTCGTCGCCATCTGGTCCTTCGCCGTCGCCGTCGCCGGCGGGATCGCCGGCCTCGTGCTGGGCAACCTGCGCCTGCCGGTCGTGCTCCAGCTCTCCTCCACCGCGGCGGCCGGGGCCGGGGCCAACGTCGCGATCAGCGCCGCCTCGGCCCTCACCGCGTCGATCGCCCACTGGCGCGGAGGGCGGATCGATTGGCGGCTCTTCTGGCTGATGGCCCCTCCCTCCCTGATCGGCGGCATCGCCGGCGGGCTCGTCTAGACGAACTGCATCAAATTCTCACCCTGCTGGACCGAGAATTTGATGCAGTTCGTATTGGAGCGTAGAGGCGGCCTCTCAACGCGGCGGCCGCGCCCCCCAGGCGCGGTCACCGTTTCCCCCTGTATGTCCCGTTTAGGGTCCCCGCCGGAGGCCCCCAGTCCAGGCCTCCGGCGGGTGTGTCGGCTCTCCCTGGCTCTAGCTTGGAAAGCCGCCCCTTGAAACACGATCGTCTCGGGGAAGTTGCGCCTGTATCAATGACCGCGAAGTTGCGTTCGCAGGGCCTCCAGGCGCCGGCCCAGCGCGGCCTCGAAGCCGCGGTCCGTCGGCGCGTAGAAGCGGGCGTCCTCCAGGCCCTCGGGGAGCAGCGGCTGGTCGCTCACCCCGCCCGGCTCGTCGTGGGCGTAGCGGTAGCCCTCGCCGCGGCCGAGTGACTTCGCTCCGGGGTAGTGAGCATCGCGCAGGTAGTCGGGCGGCGTCTTGGCGCCGTTCTCGCGCACCTCGGCGCGGGCTGCGGAGAGAGCTTTGTAGGAGGCGTTGGACTTCGGTGCCAGGGCGAGATAGACCGCGGCCTGGGCGAGGTTGAGCGCGCACTCGGGCAGGCCGACGCGGTCGACCGCACGGGCCGCGGCATCGGCGATGAGAAGCGCCTGCGGGTCGGCGTTGCCGACGTCCTCGGAGGCGAGGATGACCATGCGGCGGGCGATGAAGCGTGGGTCCTCGCCCCCTTCCAGCATCACCGCCAGGTAGTAGAGCGAGGCGTCGACGTCGGAGCCGCGGGTCGCCTTGATCCAGGCCGAGACGAAGTCGTAGTGGCGGTCTCCCTGGCGGTCGTAGTCGAGCGCCTTGCGCTGCAGCGCGTCCTCGACCGCGGCGACGTCGACCGGCCTGCCGCCGGAGCGCTCGACCGCTCGCTCCAGCGCCGAGAGCGCCACACGGGCATCGCCGCCGCTGCGGTGGGCGAGCATCGCCAGCGCCGCGTCCTGCGCCGGGGGCGGCTCGGCCAGCCCGCGCTCGGGGTCGGCGAGGGCGCGCCGCAGGAGCTCCTCCACCTGCCCGGGCTCGAGCGGGCGCAGCTCGTAGATCTGGCAGCGCGAGAGCAGGGCGGAGTTGACCTCGAAGTAGGGGTTCTCGGTGGTGGCGCCGATCAGGGTCAGCAGCCCCTCCTCTACCGCGGGCAACAGCGCGTCCTGCTGGGCCTTGTTGAAGCGGTGGATCTCGTCGAGGAAGAGGACCGTTGGGCGGCCGCTGCCGAGCCGGCGCTCGCGCGCCCGCTCGATCGCGGCGCGGATCTCCGCCCTGCCTGCGTTGACCGCGGACTCCTCCTCGAAAGCGCCCTCGGCGCCCGCCGCCGCGATCCGCGCCAGGGTCGTCTTGCCGGACCCCGGCGGCCCGTAGAGGATCGCGCTGTGCAGGTGCCCGCTCTCGATCGCGCTCCGCAGCGCCGAACCCTCCCCCAGCACGTGCTCCTGCCCGACCAGCTCCTCGAGGCTGCGCGGCCGCATCCGCACCGCCAGCGGCGCGTCGGCCGCCGGAACCGCCCCCGCGTCCGGCTCCTCCCCGCTGTCGAACAGTCGCTCCACACGCTGATCTTGCCAGGGTGCCCAGCCGGCACAGGGGGCGTGTCTGAGTCTTCCCACACTATTTGGTGGTTAAGCTCAGCACGTCCGGGACGTTGAGACGGTATGCGTCTAGCTGTACCATCGGGCCAAGCGTGTCGACCGTCCTCCCGACTCCCGACGAAGTTCCCGCGCTCGTGGCGAAGCCCGGCTCCGTCCTCTGGCGCTACGGCGGCGACGTCCGCCTGATCAGCGCCGGGGCATACGCGATCCTGCTCCAGGTTGGGCACCCGACGGTCGGTGCAGGGGTCAGCGAGCACTCGGACTTCCGCGCCGACCCCTGGGGGCGGCTGCTGCGCACCCTCGACTACTCCTACGTGATGACCTACGGCGGGCCGGACCTCGCCGGCGAGATGGGCAGACGGATCCGCGAGATGCACAGGCACATCAAGGGCGTGAAGCCCGACGGCGAGCGCTACCACGCGCTGGAGCCCGAAGCCTACGCCTGGGTCCACGCCACGCTCGCCCACTCGATCGTGCGCGCCCACGAGCTTCTCGGCACCCCGATCCCCAGCGGCGAGATCGAGCAGCTCTACGCCGAATGGCGGCGGGCCGGGCGCCTGATCGGGGTGCGCGAGCGCGACCTGCCGGAGCGCTGGGTGGAGTTCGGCGAGTACTTCCAGCAGATGGTCGCCGATCGCCTCGAGCGCACCGCCGCGGTCGACGAAGTCCTCGAGTCGCTGGCTACGCCGACCCGGCCCGAGCTGCCGTTCCTTCCCGAAACGGCCTGGCGGGTCGCGCGCATCCCGGCCACGCACCAGATCGCGCTGGTCACAGGGGGGCTGCTCCCGCCGCTCCTGCGCGACCGCTTCGGGGTCGAGTGGACTCCCTCCAAGCAGCGCCAGCTGCAGCTCCTCGCCGCCGCCTCGCGGGCCGCGACGCCGCTGCTGCCCGGGGCGCTGCGCAACGTCGGGCCGAGCTACCTGCGCTGGAGACGGGAGGCGATCGCGCGCGGCGACGTCGCGGCGACGTCGCGAGTCCCGGTTGCCGCCTGATGGAACGCGCGCCGCTCAGGCTGCTGACGAACGAGGACGGCCCGGAGGCGGTGGCCGGCGACGAGCTCCGCGCCCGCATCCTCGACGCCGCCCTCGACACCGCCGCCGCCTTCGGCCTTCAGAACCTGACGATGGACGCCGTCGCCCGGCGCGCCGAAGTCGGGCGGATGACCGTCTACCGGCGTTTCGGCGACAAGCAGGGCCTGGTCGCCGCGCTCGGCGAGCGCGAGAGCCGGCGCTGCCTCGCCGCGATGGATGCCGCGGCGCCGCCCGACGCGCCGATCGCCGAGCAGGCCGCGGCCGGCTTCGCGACCGCCCTCCGCCTGGCCCGCGAGCACCCGCTGCTGAGCCGGCTCGCGCGGCTCGAGCCCGAGACGGTGCTCAGCGCCCTCACCGATCACGGCGGAGCGCTGTTCGCCATCGCCCGCGGCGGCCTGGCCGAGCGGCTGCGCGAGGCGCAGCAGGCGGGAGTGCTCGGCGAGATCGACGTCGACGGGACGGCCGAGCTCATGGTCCGCCTCGCGATCAGCTTCGTGCTGATCCCCGAGAGCATTCTGCCGCTCGACGACGAGAAGCAGGTGCGCGCCGTGGCGTGGCAGCTGCTGACCCCGATCCTCGAACCCTAGCCCGCTCCCCGCCGATGGGCCTACAATCGACGGCCATGGAGAGCGCAACGCAGTCACCCCCCGCCCAGTCCACCCTCGAGTCGTTCAACCCCGCCACCGGCGAGCTGGTCGGCTCGGTCGCGACGATCACGCCCGAGCAGGTGCAGGGGGTGGTCGATGACGTCGCCCGCATCCAGCCCGCCTGGGCGGAGCTGTCGCTGCAGGATCGCGCCAGGTACATGAAGCGCGCCGCCGACGCGCTGCTCGACGAGATCGACGAGATCGCCGAGCTGCTCGTCGCCGAGCAGGGCAAGCCCCGCGCCGAGGCCTACACGATGGAGCTGCTGCCGACCGTCGACGCGCTGCACTGGTGCGCCAAGGCCGGCCCGAAGATCCTCGCCGACGAGAAGGTGCGGATGAGCCAGGCCTTCCTGATGAGCAAGAAAGGCCGCTTCTCCTATGAGCCGATCGGCGTCGTCGGCGTGATCGCGCCCTGGAACTACCCCTGGTCGATCCCCTTCGGGGAGGTGGCGATCGCGCTGATGGCCGGCAACGGCGTCGTGCTCAAGCCCGCCAGCCTGACGCCGCTGCTGGGCGAGGCGATCCGCCGCGTCTTCGAGAAGGGCGGCCTGCCCGAGGGCCTGGTCCGCGTCGTCCACGGCGGCGGCGCGGTCGGCGACGCGCTGGCCCGCTCCAGCGCGGGGAAGATCTTCTTCACCGGCTCGGTCGAGGTCGGCCGCAAGGTCGGCGAGGTCTGCGCGCAGCAGCTGAAGGGCTCCGTCCTGGAGCTGGGCGGCAAGGACCCGATGATCGTCTGCGCCGACGCGGACCTCGACAACGCGATCTCCGGCGCCGTCTGGGGCGGCTTCGCCAACGCCGGGCAGACCTGCTCGGGGATCGAGCGCGTCTACGTCGTCCGCGAGGTCGCCGACCGCTTCATCGAGGGCGTCGCCCGCGCGACCGAGAGGCTGCGCCTCGGCGACCCGATGCAGTGGGAGACCGAGATCGGGCCGATGACCTCCGAGGGCCAGTACGAGATCGTCGTCGGCCTGATCTCCGACGCGGTCGCCTCGGGCGCGACCAAGCTCTGCGGCGGCCCGACCGACGTCCCCGGCCTCTCGGGCAAGTTCGTCGCGCCGACCGTGCTGACCGGGGTCACGCACGAGATGCGGATCATGCGCGAGGAGATCTTCGGCCCCGTGCTGCCGATCGTCGTCGTCGACTCCGAGCAGGAGGCGATCGACCTCGCCAACGACTCCGAGTTCGGCCTCGGCGCCTCGGTCTGGACCAAGGACCGCCAGAAGGGCGAGCGGATCGCGCGGCGGATCGAGTCGGGCATGGTCTGGGTCAACGATCACTCCTTCAGCCACGGCGCCTGCCAGTGCGCCTGGGGCGGCGTCAAGGACTCCGGCGTCGGCCGCTCTCACTCCAAATTCGGCTTCTACGAGTGCGTCAACGTGAAGATGAACGCCTGGGAGCCGGGGATGACGCGCGACTTCTGGTGGCACCCCTACGACCGCACCCTGGGCGAAGCGGTGCAGGCCTCGGCCAGGCTGCTCTACGGAAAGGGCGCTGTCCGCACCAAGGCCCTGCGTGAGGGCGCCGGCCCGCTGCTCAAGGTGGGCCGGCGCACGCTGCGCAAGCGTGGTGGTTGAGAGCCTGTCCCGGGAGGGGTTCCACTTAACTTTTTCGTGGGGCGGGGACTGCTGGCGCCCGGACCGCGCTCGCGAAAAAGTACAAGACGTTCCACCCCTCCCGGGACAGGCCCTACGAGGCGACGAGCTGATCGAGGTCGAAGATGACGCCAGCCGCGTCGAGCTCGCGGATGCGGTCGTAGTCGGCTTTGAGTTGGCCCCGGTCGGGGTCGACGAGGTAGATGATGCCGGGGCAGGAGAAGAGGTCGATGGTGCGTTTGAGCCGGTCGCCGGGGCCGAGCATCGAGATCGTGCCGGCGAAGGAGGGCAGGGCCTCGATCTCGCGCAGGCCGGCGTCGCCGACGATCCGGCCTTCATGCCGGGAGATCAGCATCACGCAGTAGGCTCCCGCCGCCAGCTCGTAGGGGCGCGCGGCGCGGCGGGCCACCGAGGCGGGGTCGAGGTAGGCCTCGGCGGTCAGCGTCTGGTGGCTGGGGGTGCAGCGGTCGACGATCTCGTCCGGGACCGAGCCGTGCATGCGGGCGCCGGACTCGACCAGGACCGGGCCGGTCGCGGTCAGCATCACCTCGGTGTGCGCGGGACCGTAGCGGATGCCGAGCGCGTCGAGCGCCGATTCGACGTAGGGGACGACCCGGTCCTGCTGGGAGCCGTGGCGGGGCAGCAGCTCCTCGTAGTCGTAGATGAAGTTGGCGCCGCGGCGCAGCTTGTTGTCGCGCCAGACCTCGGAGACGTGGTGGACGCCGTCCCAGCTGACCGAGTTGACGAAGAGCTGGGTGCCCTGCAGCAGCTCCTGGACCAGCAGCTCCTCGTTGGCGCCGTGCAGCGCGTTGGGCCGGCCGAGGTTGGCGGCGAAGGCGGCCTCGATCGCAGCCGAGTCCGCGCAGACGCTGACCCCGTCGGTGCCGGCGCTGTCGAGCGGTTTGACGACGACGGGGGCGCCGCCGCGCGCCGCAGCCCAGGCGACCGCCTCGGCGGCGTCGGCGGTCTTCAGCGCCTCGGCGGTGCGCAGGCCGGCGCTGCGCAGGGCCTCGCTCATCGCGTTCTTGTCGCGCCGAGCCGCGCTCAGCGCGCTGCCGTTGGAGGGCAACCCGAGCCGCTCGCTGAGCGCGTCGGCCAGCGGCACCCCCGGCTCGGCGCCGACGACGACGAACGCCAGGTCATGTGCCGCCAGTCGCGCCGCGGTCGCCTCCAGGTCCCCCTCGTGGACGACGTTCTCGACGAAGTCGCCGGCCCGGAAGGCCCTCGCGTAGAAGTCGGGAAGCCGCGGGCTGCTCTGCACGTGGACGACGGGCAAGCCCGCAGCGGCGAAGCGCGGCGCCAGCCGCGCCCCGGTCGAGTAGGCGTCAACGACCACCGCCGCCCCGGTGCAACGCTTTGCGGCGCTGTCAGCACCCATACGCGTTGCACCTGTACGAGTGCCATCCGGGTGTAACGCTTTGTGGTGCCATGGGAGCCGCTACGCGTTGCACCTCATGCGGTGGCGACGAGGACGAGGCGGTCCTCGGGGCGCTTTGGGCCGCCGGCGAAGTTGCCGTAGCGCTCGATGTCGCGAAAGCCGGCTTCGACCGCCATCTGTTCGAGGTCGTCCGCCTCGTACATGCGGATGCGCGAGTCGACCGCGTCGTCGCCGTAGACGTAGTGGACGTGCAGCATCCCGGTCGAGAAGTCGACATCGAGCGTTTCGCGCACGCCGTTGGTCTCGCGCTCGACCACGCCCTCGTCGGTCTTGAGCCGGAAGCGCGAGCGCTCGAGGTCGGAGAGCTCCATCGCCATCCTGCCGCCGGGCCGCAGCGCGTCGTGGTAAGCGCGCAGCATCGCCTCGTCCTCGGCGACCGTCTCCCCGAAGCCGAAGCTCGAGGAGAGGCTGACGAGGCCGTCGAAGCCGCGCAGCTCCGGCGGCAGCGGCTGCATCAGGTCGGCAACAACGTAAGTCGGGCCGGGATACTCGCGCTTGGCTGCGGCGATCGCGATCTCGGAGATGTCGACGCCCACCGCGTCGACACCGTGCACGGCGAGGGCGGCGACGAAGCGGCCCAGCCCGCAGCCGGCGTCGAGCACGCGGTCGCCCGGCGAGAGCCCGAGCAGCGTGATCGCCAGCGGTGCCTCCTCCTCGCTGGCGTCGTAGCGGCCGAGGCGCCCGGCGACCCGCATATACGCGGGGCCGTAGGTGTCGACCTCGTTGAGAATCGGCGGTTGATCGCTCACAACTTCCTAAGCGTACCTCGACCTTCACAATCCCCCCAGTGGAGCCCGGCCAGGCGACAGAGGAACCGGCGCTGAGCGTCGCCGGGCTGCACCGCAGCTACGGAGAACGCACGGCGCTCGAGAGCATCGGCTTCGAGCTCGCCCGAGGCGAGACGCTGCTCGTGCTGGGGCCGAACGGCGCCGGCAAGACGACCCTGCTGCGCATCCTCGCGACGCTGCTGCGGCCGAGCGGCGGCGAAGTGCGGGCGCTGGGGTGCCGGGTCCCCGAGGGGGCCTGGAAGCTGCGCGGGCGGATCGGCTTCCTCGGCCACGAGCCGCTGCTCTACCGCGACCTCAGCGGGCGCGAGAACCTGCGATTCCACGCCCGCCTGCACGGCCTGCGCGGGGAGCCGGCCGAGGCGCGGATCGCCGAGCTGGTCGCCGCGGTGGGGATGGAGCGGCGCGCGGACGAGCGCGTCGCGGAGCTCTCGGCCGGGATGCGCCAGCGCCTGGCGATCTGCCGCTGCGTCCTGCGCGAGCCCGAGCTGCTGCTTCTCGACGAGCCCGACTCCAACCTCGACGCCGAGGGGCGCGAACTGGCCCGCGCCCTGATCGGCCCGGCCGGGGGGCGCACCCGCGTGATCGTCAGCCACGACCCCGAGCGCTTCGAGACCGAGGCGAACCTGGTGCTGCGCCTCGAGGCCGGGGGAAGGGTGGCGGCATGACCCCCTCCCGCGCGGCCTTCGCCGCGATCCTCGCCAAGGACCTGCGCGCCGAGCTGCGCACCCTGCAATCGCTGCCGGCGATGGCGCTCTTCGCCACCACCACGTTCGTCATCTTCCGCTTCGGCCTCGACCGCACCAGCCTCTCCGGCAGCCTCGCCGCCGGCGTGCTCTGGGCGACGCTGCTCTTCGCCGCCCTGCTCGGCGTCAACCGCCTCTTCGCCGCCGAGCGCGAGGAGGGCGGCTTCGACGCGATCCGCCTCGCCCCGATCGACCGCAGCGCCCTCTTCGCCGCCAAGGCGACGGCACTGCTCGCCTACCTCCTGGTGCTGGAGCTCGTCGTGGTGCCGATCTTCGCCCTCTTCTTCCTCGACTCGGCGGCGGCGCTGGCGCCACTCGCAGCGGTGCTCCTGCTCGCCGATCTCGGCATCGCAGCCACAGGCACGCTGGTCTCCTCGATGGCGGTCCACTCTCGCGCCCGCGACCTGCTCGGCCCGCTTGTCCTGCTGCCCCTGGTCGTGCCGCTGATGATCGCTGCGACCGGGGCAACCGAGCCGCTTTTGGCTTTGGGCGGTCCCGGTTACCACCGCTTCGGCACCTGGCTGGCGGTGCTCTCCCTATACGATCTGGTCTTCCTCCTGGTCGGCTGGGCCGTCTTCGATTTCCTACTGGAGGACTGAGCGCGCGCGCCGCTCCCCACCGCGCGAAACGCATGTATGGCAAAGGACTCAGACCACTTTCGATCGCGACCGTCGTCGCGATCCTCGGGTCGTTCTCGCTGGTCTTCTTCTACGCCCCGCTCGACGCCGACCAGGGCTTCGTCCAGAAGATCTTCTACATCCATGTGCCGCTCTCGATCGTGGCCCTTCTCGGCTTCGTCGTCGGCGCCGCCTTCGCGATCGGGCACCTGCGCAGCAACGATCGCCGCTGGGACGCCTACTCCTACGTCTCGATCCACATGTCGGTGATCTTCGGCGTCGCGGTGCTGATCACCGGCGCGATCTGGGCCAAGGCCTCCTGGGGGCACTGGTGGGTCTGGGACGAGCCGACGCTGGTCAGCTTCCTGATCGTCTTCCTGATGTACGCGACCTACTACCCCTTCCGCTACGCGATCGAGGACCCCGAGCGGCAGGCCCGCTACGCCTCGGTCTTCGCCGTCACCGCGGGCGCCTTCGTGCCGCTCAACTTCATCGCGGTGCGGCTGGCCGAGAGCCTCGTCCACCCGCGCGTGTTCGCGACGACCAGCGGCGGCCTGCCCGGCTCGATGATGCTGACCTTCCTCGCCTGCCTCCTCGCGGTGGCGCTGCTCTGGGTGACGCTGGTGAAGCTGGAGCTGACCGCGAAGAGCGCCTCGGGGCAGCTGAAGCGCCTGCGCCGCGCCCTCGACGCGCCGGCCGGGGGCACGGGGTCGCGGATCGCCCCGGAGGTGAGCTAGGTGGACTTTCTGCCAATCGCCGCTCCCGCGCTGCCGCTCGACGAGGCGGGCCGCTACGTCGCCGGCGCCTACGTCGTCTTCCTCGTCCTGCTCGTCGTCTACGTCTCGATCATGGCGGCGAAACTGCAGCGGATCGAGCGGGAGCTGCGCGAGCTCGCCGGCTTCGCGGAAAACCGCGCCAACGGCGAGGCGTTGGCGCCGCCGGATCGCGAGGAGGTGAGCGCCTGATGAGCGAGCTTCTTGCCCTCGGCGTCTCGCACAAGACCGCCCCGCTCGACCTGCGCGAGCGGCTCTCGCTGACCGAGGGCCGCGCGGCGGGCGCCCTGCGCGAGCTGACCGACGTCGCCGGCATCCACGAGGCAGCGGCGATCTCGACCTGCAACCGCACCGAGCTCTACCTCGTCGTCTCCGACCCGGTCGAGGCCGAGTCAACGGCGCTCGGCGTTCTCACCCGCCAGGCAGAGATCCGCCCGACCGAGCTGCTCGGCCACCTCTACTCGCTGCGCTCCGGCGATGCGGTCCGTCACCTCTTCCGCGTCACCGCGGGGCTCGACTCGATGATCCTCGGCGAGGCCGAGATCCAGGGCCAGGTCAAGCGCGCCTACGAGCTGGCCCTGGTCGAGGGCGGCACGGGCCCGATCCTCAACCGCCTCTTCCGCGGCGCCCTGGCAGCCGGGGGCCGCGCCCGCGAGGAGACCGGGATCAGCGAGAAGAACGTCTCGATCCCCTCGGTTGCGGTCGAGCTGGCCCGGCGCACCCTCGGCGATCTCGCCGAGCGGCGCGTGCTGGTCATCGGTGCCGGCGAGACAGCTGAGCTCCTCGCCCGCGCTCTGGTCAGGCGCGGCGTCGCCACCGTCTTCGTCGCCAACCGTCACTACGACCGGGCGATCGGGCTCGCCGAGCGCTTCGAGGGCAACGCGGTCCGCTTCGAGGAGCTGCCCGAGCAGCTCGAGCAGGCCGACATCGTCGTCTCCGCCACCAACTCGCCCCACCACATCGTCGAGCGCGACGAGCTCGAGCACGTGATGAGGACGCGCGAGGGGCGGCCCCTGCTGCTGGTCAACATCGCCGTGCCGCGCGACATCGAGCCGGCCTGTCGCGAGGTCGCCGGCGTCAGCCTCCACGACATCGACGACGTGCAGCAGATCGCCGAACGGAACGCCAGTGGCCGCGAGGCGGAGGCGCGGCGGGCGGAGCGGCTGCTCGACGCCGAGCAGGACCGCTTCGAGCGCTGGCTCTCCTCGCTCGAGGTGGTGCCGACGATCGCGGCGCTGCGCGAGCGCGCGGACGAGATCGTGCGCCGCGTCCTCGCCGAGAACGACCCGCGCTGGGAGAGCCTCGCCGAGGCCGACCGCGAGCGGCTGGGCGCGATGGCGAAGGCGATCGCCTCCCGCCTGCTGCACGAGCCGACCCTGCGGATGAAGCGCTCGGCGGGGAGCGACGAGGCCTACCTCTACGTCAGCGCCCTGCGTGAGCTGTTCGGGCTCGACGTGGAGACGGAGCCCGAGGGCGAAGGGAACAGCAACGTGACCGAGTTGCGCAGGAGCAATCCCGGCAGGGGTTCCACTTAACTTTTTCGAGCTGCGTATTTGGCGACCGACAATGGCTGCTCGCGAAAAAGTACAAGACGTTCCACCCCTGCCGGGATTGCTCCTTGGCGGCACAGGCCTCTTTCGATGATTCGAATTGCTACCCGAGGTAGCACGCTTGCCTTAGCTCAAGCGGGGCAGGTCGCTGAGCTGTTGGGTGGCGCTGAGCTGGTTGAGGTTTCCTCGGACGGGGAGGTCGGCGACAAGGCGCGCTTCGTGCGCGGGGTCGAGCGGGCGCTGCTCGACGGCGAGGCGGACGTCGGGGTCCACTCGGCGAAGGACCTGCCGGCTGAGCTGCCCGGGGGGCTCGCGATCGGGGCGGTGCCTGCGCGCGAGGACCCGGCCGACGCCTGGATCGGGGCGGGCGACTCGTTCGCCGACGTGCCCGAGGGCGCGCGGGTCGGCACCGCCAGCCTGCGCCGCCGCGCCCAGCTGCTGGCCGCGCGGCCCGACCTCGACGTGCGGGAGCTGCACGGCAACGTCGATACCCGGTTGCGCAAGCTGGCAGAGGAGGAACTCGACGCGATCGTCCTCGCCGTGGCCGGGCTGCGGCGCCTCGGGCGCGAGGGCGAGGCCTCCTTCGCGATCCCGGCCGACTCGATGACCCCCGCCGCCGGCCAGGGCTCCCTCGTCCTCCAGATCCGCAGCGGCGACGAGCAGACCGCGGCGGCCGTGGCCGGCGCCGGTGAGGAGACCGCGCTGTGCGAGCTGACCGCAGAGCGCGCCGTCGTCTCGCTGCTGGGGGCGACCTGCGCGACCCCGATCGGTGTGCGTGCAACCGCCGTCGGGGGGGACGCGATGAGCATCGACGCCTTCGTCGGCCTCCCCGACGGCAGCGAGTGGATCCGCGACCGGGTGGAGGGCGATGCGACCGAGCCCGCGGACCTCGGGGCCGAGCTGGCAGAGCGCCTGCTCGCCACCGGCGCCCGCGACCTGCTCGACCGCGCCGAGGAGATGGTCGCATGACTCCCCCTCCGGTGCGCTTTATGCCATCCATGGCCACAAAAGGCGCACCGGAATGAGGGCGCGGGAGGGCGTCGTGTACCTGGTGGGCGCCGGGCCGGGCGATCCCGGGCTGATGACCGCCCGCGCGCTGGAGCTGATCGGCTCGGCCGGCGCGATCTACTACGACCGGCTGATCCCGCCGGGGGCGCTGGACGGCGCCCGCGAGGACGCCGAGCTCGTTTACGTCGGCAAGGCACCGGGTCGCCCGTCCATCCCACAGGAGGAGATTGCCGCGCACCTGATCGAGGCGGCGCGGTCGGGCAAGAGCGTGGTCCGCCTGAAGGGAGGCGACCCCTTCGTCTTCGGCCGCGGCGGCGAGGAGGGGGAAGCCCTGCGCGCCGCGGGGATCGAGTTCGAGGTTGTGCCGGGAGTTACGGCCGGGGTCGCCGCGGCCGCCTATGCCGGCATCCCGGTCACACATCGCGACGACGCCTCCGCGGTGGCGTTCGTCACCGGTCACGAGGATCCCGGCAAGGAGGAGAGCGCGATCGATTGGGACGGGCTCGCTCGCTTCCCCGGCACGCTTGTCTTCTACATGGGCGTCAAGCGCCTTGCCGCCAACGCGACGGCCCTGATCGAGGCGGGCCGCGATGCGAACGAGCCCGCGGCCGCGGTCGAGCGCGGAACGATGGAAGGGCAGCGCACCGTGGTCGCCACGCTCGGCACGCTTGCCGAGGCTGTCGAGCAGGAGGACATCGGTGCCCCGGCGTTGATCGTCGTCGGCCCGGTGGTGCAGCGGCGCGAGTCGCTTGCCTGGCTGGAGCGCCGGCCCCTGCACGGCCGCCGGGTCGTCGTCACCCGCGCCCGCGCGCAGTCGAGCGGGCTGGCGGCGACGCTGCGCGGGCTCGGCGCCGAGGTCGTCGAGCTGCCGGCGATCCGGGTCGAGCCGCGGATCGAGAGCGAGGAGGTGCGGAGCGCCGTCGAGTCGATTCGCAACTACGCGCTCGTCTGCCTCACCAGCCCAAATGGCGTGCGGCTGTTGCTCGAGGCTCTGCGCGAGAGGGACCTCGACGCCCGCGCCCTGGCCGGTGCGACGGTCGCAGCGATCGGCCCCGGCACAGCAAGGGCGCTGGCGGAATACGGAATCGTCGCCGACATCGTCCCCGAGAAGTTCGTCGCCGAGGCGCTGGTGGAGGCCCTTGCCGAGGTCAACGTCTCCGGCCGCAAGGTCCTCGTCGCCCGCGCCGCCGAGGCCCGCGACGTCCTTCCCGACGCCCTGCGCGAGCGCGACGCCGAGGTCAACGTCGTCGCCCTCTACGAGACCGTCCGCGAGGAGCCCTCTGCCGAGGCGATCGAGAAAGCCCAGAGCGCCGGCTACGTCACCTTCACCTCATCCTCCACGGTGCGCAACCTGGTCAAGGCGCTCGGCGACCGCTTTCCCCGCGACGCCCGCGTCGTCTCGATCGGCCCCGTCACCAGCGAGGCGGTCCGCGCCGCGGGCCTCGAGGTCCACGCCGAAGCCGAACGCCACGACGTCAACGGCCTCCTCGCCGCCCTGCTGGCCGACGCGTCCCGGTGATGTCGCACTTTCCGCCGCTACGCGGCGGAAAGTGCGACACCGAACCGCTGGGCCGGCGCCGCTGCGCTCTGATGTCGTACAAACCTTCGGTATGCGGCGGAAAGTGCGACATCACGGGGACGGGACTCGATTTGGGTGGCCATACCGGCATTTTCGGGTCACGGATTCGACCAACAGCCGCGCCCGCGAGCTGGCCGAAGCGGGAGCGCCGGGGGGGGCCGTCATCACCGCCAGCGAACAGACAGCGGGGCGGGGGCGCCGCGGTCGGGTCTGGACCGCGCCTGAGGGCAAGGCCCTCCTCTACTCGGCGATCCTCCGCCCCCTCGACGAGCGCCACCTGCTGCTGCCGCTCTCGGTGCCGCTCGCGGTCTGCGCCGCGGCCGAGGAGCTGCGCCCCGGAATCGAGTGCCAGGTCAAGTGGCCCAACGACATCTGGCTCGAAGGACGCAAGCTCGCGGGAATCCTGATCGAGGCGAGACCACAAGACGGCTGGGCCGTGATCGGCATCGGCCTCAATCTCTCCATAGCTCCCGACGAGTTCCCCCCCGACCTCCGTCAACCGGCGGTCTCCCTCTTCGACGCCGCGCTGGAGCCTCGGGGGGGGTCCCGGCGGAGCCTCCCCGCTGTTGCTCCGCCGGGACCCCCCCGAGTCTCCCTACCGCCGCGCAAGTTCTAAGCCGCCACCTCGACCACTGGGTCTATGCCGCCGAAGACGAGGCCCTGAACGAGTGGCGCCGCCGCGATGCGCTGCGCGGGCGCGAGGTCAGATGGGAGGACGGCTCAGGAATCGCCGACGGCATCGACGACCGCGGCAACCTCGTCGTCGCCGTCGAGGGAGGGAGTCGCGTCAGCCTCGGCGCTGGAGAGGTCCAGCTCCGCATCTGAGCTGCCGTTCGACTCGGCGTCCTGGTCGCCCCCCGAGCCCTTCCTCGCACCCGCCGCCTTCCTTGCCTCGCCGCCCTTCTTCCCCGACCGCTTCTTGTTCTGGCGCTTGCGCCGCTTGCCGCCCTTGGGGAAGTTGCGCAGCAGCTCGCGCGCGATCGCCGAGGGCTTGCGCGCCATCCTCATGCGGGCGCCGCGCAGCACCTCTTCGCCCTCCGGCGTGTGCGAGACCGCGGCGGCGAGCAGCGCCACCGCCAGGCGGCGGTCCTGTTTGCGCGCCGCGTGGACGAGCCGCCGCGCGTTGCGGCCGTGGGCGCGGCCCGAGGAGTTGACGAGCAGGCCCAGCAGCCGCTTCGTCTCCGGCCAGCGCTGCACCGCATACTCTTCGTGCAGCTCCCGGGTGTAGGAGGCGAGGCGCCAGACCCAGGCCTGGGCCTGGTCGCGGCGGCCGATCCGTTTGTCGACCAGCGCCTGCAGCAGCGTTTTCGTCCCCGCGCGCTTGTCGTCGCGGGTCCAGGTGCCGACGATGTCGATCGCGTCGTCGAAGGCCTCCGGGTCGCCGAGGTCGGCGATCTCGCTCAGCGCTTTCAGTTTCAGCTGCGAGTTGCGGTTGCGCTGCACGCAGGTGAGCAGGAAGCGGCGGCGCAGCTCCTTCGAACGGGAAGCCTGCAGGATCGCCCGCGCCCGGCGCCATCCCTGCGGGTTGACGCGCGCCCCGGCCAGCGCCGCCCAAGCGTGCTGCTCGGCGTGGTCGAGGTTGTCGACCGCGATCCGCCACAGCTCGCGTTCGAGCACCTGCATGCGGCGCTCCTCGTTGTCGGAGACCGGAACGATGCGCCGCTCGACCCTGATCCGCCGTCCCCGCGCTCGCCGCACCGGGCCGATCACGATCGCGCCACCGCGGTACACGTCGCGGTCGAGCAGGCTGTGCAGGGTGACGATCGCCTCGTCGTGGGTCGTCGCCGGGTGGACGAAGTCGATCACCAGGCCGGCCTCCTTGCCCGGTGCGCGCCGGGTGACGCGGCCGACTCGCTGCTGGTAGATCCGCCGCGAGGCGGTCGGCGCCAGGTGCATGCAGAGCGTCGCCCGCGGCGAGTTCCAGCCCTCGGCGAGCAGCATCGCGTTGCAGAGCACGTCGACCTCGCCGCGCTCGAAGCCGGCGAGGATCTCCGCCAGTTCGCGCTTCGGCGTCTCGCCGGAGACGGCACGGGCGGCGATGCCGGCGTTCTGCAGCGCCTTGGCGACGTTCTTCGCGTGCTGCACGCCGGCGGTGTAGAGGACGCCCGGCATCCCGGCGAAACGCGTCTTGTAGAGGTCGGCGATCGCCACGTTGAAGGGCTCCTGGTCGAGCAGCGCCGCCAGCTCCTCCTGGTCGAAGTCCTGGTCGACCTCCCCTTTCCGCAGCGGCACCTTGGCGATCGTCCGCACCCCCGGCCCGGGCGGGATCCGCATGCAGCGCAGCGGCGAGATCACGCCGCGGCGCGCCGCCTGAATCAGGTCGAAGCGCGAGGTCTGGGTCGGGAAGAGGTCGGTGACGTGGCGGGCGATCAGGGCGCCGGTCGCGGTCATCCCGATGAAGACGGGGCCGACCCAGGCGCGGATGCAGGCGCTCGTCTTCTCGCCCAGCGCGGTGTGCGCCTCGTCGCAGATGACGATCGAGTAGGCGTCGGAGATCTTCTTGTGGTTGCGCACGAACCACTGGTAGGTCTCGACCGTGACCGGGCCGTCGGGGTCGTCGCGGCCATCGAGCAGCGGCGGGCGCAGCCGCTCCTTGTAGCCGCGGTCGGAGATCTCGCCGATGAACTGGTCGACCAGGTTGCGGCGGTGGGTGAGGATCAGCACGCCGCCGGTGCGCGAGGCCTCGATGAAGCCGACGGCGGCGACGGTCTTGCCGGCCCCGGTCGCGTGCTCGAACCAGAAGCGCCGCTCGGCACCCGGGTCCTCCGGCGCCTCCTCGATCGTCTCCTCCTCGTCCTCGGCCGGCGCCTCCTCCCAGTCCTGCGGCTCCTCGTCGGGGGCGAGCTCCTCGTCCAGAGCCGCCTCGCCGTCCCCCTCGGCGCCGTCCTCTCCGTCTCCACCGGAGGCAGGGGCCGGCGCTTTCTCGGCTGCCTCGACCGCGCCGTTGCCGTTGGCCTCGCCGGCGATCGCCACCTGCTGCTCGGCCATCAGCTCGGTCAGCGTGCCGGAGAGAGCGTCGACCTGGTGCGGGTTCAGCTCCGCCCCGTCGCGCAGCTTCGGCGGTTCGTCGGCCAGCAGCCTCTCCAGGCCGAGCAGCAGGGAGAAGTCCCGCCGCCACTGGATCGACGGGTCCTCCGCCCCCTCGTCGAGCTCCTTCAGGGCGGCATCGAGCGCGCGGCGACGGGCCGTCCCCGGGGCCAGCGCCTCAGGCCCCTCGCCGTCGAGCAGGAAGGGCTCGCGGACGAACTTCGCCGCCCGCTCGATGTCGGCACTCGATGGAACTGCCGCCCGCGCGGCAACTTCGCTGGTCTTGGCCATAAAGGCTTTCGGGTTCCGTCCCCGCCGCAACTCGGATGGGCGGGGGCACTAGGACGAGGATGCCGGGAGTCTGCATTCCGCTCCCCCCCGGCGCTCTCAGCGGCTTGCATCGCAGATGCGAACCGAACGTACGTATTGTAATCACGGAATTGACGGAGATGGGACGAAAGCTTGCGGCTGGGCTGGCGCTGGCCGTGGCGGTGGCGCTCCTTGTCGCGGGCTGCGGGGCCGATGGGAGCGGTGACTTCGGTGGCAAGCATCCCGACTACGCGACCGCTCTCGCCGGGTCGCCGCCCGCCCTCGCGGCGCTGCACCGGCAGGGGAACGAGCTGCTTCCCGGAGGACTCGACGCCTACGAGAGGCGCATTCGGGCGTTGCGAGGTTACCCGGTCGTCGCCAACGTCTGGGCCTCCTGGTGCGGGCCCTGCCGCCTCGAGTTCCCGACTTTCCAGCGCGTCTCCGCGGCCTATGGCAAGCGCGTCGCATTCCTCGGCGTAGACAGCCAAGACTCGGAAGGGCACGCAAGCGCCTTCCTAGACGAGGCACCGGTCCCCTACCCCAGCTACAGCGACCCCGATGAGGAGATCGCCAACGAGCTCGGCGCGTTCGGGCTGCCGGCGACCGCCTTCTACGACCGTGAGGGGAAACTGGTCTACCTCGACCTCAAGCCCTACTTCGAGGTCGACGAGCTCCGCGCCGACGTCGAGCGCTACGCGCTCGGCGAACCCACCGGCTGATCGATTCACCCACACATGCGGTGGTCAATCGATCAGCCTGGGCCGGAAGGCGGATAATCGAGCCATGGACTTCTTCGTCGTCCTCGCCCTGATCGGAGTCGCCCTGCTGCTGACCGAGCTGCTGCTGCCGACCGGCGGCGTGCTGGCCGCCCTCGGCGCGGCGGGCCTGGTGGCCGGCGGAGTGGTCGCGCTCTCCTCCGATGCCAGCAACGCCGACTTCATCGGGCCGGCCCTGATCGCGCTGGGCCTGCTCTCGCTCGTCACCTTCTTCGTCGTCGCCCGCAAGGTGATCGAGGCCCACCGCGACGAGCCCGTGCGCACCGGCTCCGAGGAGCTGGTCGGGGCGCTCGCCGAGGCCCGCAGCGCGCTCGACCCCGAGGGCCAGGTCTGGATCGAGGGCGCGCTCTGGCGGGCACGCGTCGGCGATGGCGATGGGCCCGTCCACCTTGGGGATAGAGTCCGCGTCGACGCGGTCGAGGGACTGACCCTGGTCGTCCGTCCCGCGTCGCCCACCGGTCAAGCCGACGAAGGAGCAAGCTGATGGAAGTCGCGCTCGGAGTGCTGGTCGTCGTTGCAATCTTCGTCCTGATCGCGCTCGGTGCAGCGGTCAGGATCCTGCGCGAGTACGAACGCGGCGTCATCTTCCGGCTCGGCCGCCTGATCGCGACCAAGGGCCCGGGGCTGATCCTGCTGATCCCGTTCATCGACCGCATGGTCAAGGTCGACCTGCGCACGGTGACGCTGAACATCCCGCCGCAGGAGGTGATCACCCGCGACAACGTCCCGGCCAGCGTCAACGCCGTCGCCTACTTCCGCGTCGTCGACGCGAACCGGTCGATCGTCGAGGTCGAGAACTACCTGCTCGCCACCTCGCAGATCTCGCAGACGGCGCTGCGCTCGGTGCTCGGCAAGGCGGAGCTGGACCAGCTGCTCTCCGAGCGCGAGCGGCTCAACGAAGAGCTGCAGAAGATCATCGACGAGTCGACCGAGCCCTGGGGCGTGAAGGTGACCGCGGTCGAGATCAAGGACGTCGAGATCCCCGAGCAGATGCAGCGGGCGATCGCCCGCCAGGCCGAGGCCGAGCGCGAGCGGCGGGCGAAGATCATCAACTCCGAGGGCGAGTACCAGGCGGCGCAGAAGCTCACCGACGCCGCCGACATCATCAGCACCAACCCGGCCTCGCTGCAGCTGCGCTACCTGCAGACCCTGCTGGAGATCGGCAGCAACCAGAACACGACGATCGTCTTCCCGCTGCCGATGGACGTGATCGAGCCGTTCCTGAGTGCCGCCGGGGGCGAAGGGCCCTCCCAGCCGCCCGCCAGTTGAGCGCCTCGATCGGCACGGTGATCTCCGGGTGCGCGAGTCCGTGCCGATCGAGGCGCGAACAACTTCTATGAGCGCGCCCGAGCTCCGCATCGACCAGCTCACCGGCCTGCCGGCGATCCTGGCGCCGGGTCGGGCGGACCGGCCCGACAGCTTCCGGGCGAGGGTGAGCGAGCCGAAGGGGCCGGACAGCTGCCCCTTCTGCGAGGGTCGCGAGGAGCGCACGCCGCCGGAGGTCTACGCGACGCGGACGGGGGGCGGAGCGGCGGACAGCCCCGGCTGGACCACGCGGGTGGTGCCGAACCTCTACCCGGCCCTGGGGGGAGGCATGGAGCCGGGCCCGACCGCGACCGGCGGTGAGGCGGGAGCCTTCGCCAGCGCCGGCGACCCGCTGCTGCAGTCGCGCCGCTCCGGCGAACCCGACCTCTTCGCCTCGCGGCCGGCCACGGGCGCACACGAGGTGATCGTCAACGCGCCGCAGCACGCCACCGCGATGGCCGGGCTGGGCGAGGAGCAATTCGCCGCCGCGGTGCAGACCTGGCGCGAGCGGATGCGTGCCCACGGCGAGGCCGCCTACGTGCAGCTGATCCTCAACGAGGGCGGCGGCGCCGGCGCGTCCCTGGAGCACACCCACGCCCAGCTCTACGCGCTCGACTTCGTGCCTGCCGCGGTCGCGCGCGAGCGCGAGCGGACCGGCGCCTACGCGGAACGGACCGCGGGGGGCAGCCTGCTCAGCGACATCCTGGTCGAGGAGGTGCGCCGCCGCGAGCGGCTGGTCGCGATCGACGAGGAGGCGGCGCTGATCTGCCCCTGGGCTTCGCGCTCCCCCTTCGAGCTGCGCGTGGTGCCGCGCACCGCGGCGGCGAGCTTCGCCGAGGACACGGCGGGCGCCGCGATGATCCACACAGCCCTGCGCCTGCTGGCGAAGCGCTTCGACGGCGCGCCCGAGCTCAACCTCTGGGTCCGCACCGCGCCACGCGGCACCGAGCACTTCCACTGGCACGTCGACATCGCCCCCCGCCTAAGCGTCAAGGCGGCCTTCGAGTTCGCCACCGGAGTCGACATCGACACCTACCCCCCGGAGCGGGCGGCGGCGGACCTGAGAGAGACCGCCGAAGGTTAGGTGCAACGCGTTACGGCTCCCTGAGCGCCGCAGCGCGTTGCACCTCACTCGGTAGGGTGCGCCGGTGCCCCCCAACCCCCGCCCGATCCCGCGCTTCATCGCCGACTCCACCCAGGAGGGGATCCCGCACGGTCGCTTCGCCGAGCGGCTGACCGAGGCGTTCCGCGACGCGTGCACGGGGATCGAGGACCTTCCCAAGGGCGTCGAGCCGCCGGCCGAGCTCGACTGGTTCCCCGAGCGCGCCTGGGGCGGACGGGTCTGGGTGCCCTGCACGGCCCGAGCCGAGGGTCCGGAGGGAACGCTGGAGCTCTTCGGCCACGTCTCCTACGTCCAGCCCGCGGAGGGCGAGCCATCCGACTTCCGCGCCGTGGCCGACTTCACCGGCGTCCTCGCCGAGGACAACCCCGGCTGGAGGATCGACCTCAACGACGAGGTGATCGGCCACTGGCGGGGGGAGAACGGCCGCGCGGGCGCCGTCACCCTCGTCTGGGGCCGCCCCCTGGTAGGGGGCGCGGTCGCCGCCACAGCGGAGCTCGAGCTGGAGACCGTCGACCAGGAGATCGTCTCCAACGACCGCTTCACCCTCGTCGCCCTCGACGCCCTCGAGGGCTACGGCGACGAGATCTACCTCGAGGTCAAGCTCTGGAGCCGCCGCGCCGTCGAGCTGGCTTTGGAGAGCCTCTACGCTTGACCCACACATGCAGGATGCGCAGCTCAAGAACCTGCCGGGCGCCGAGATCGTGCTGCCCGGCCTCGCCGATCTCCAGGCGGGACGCGCCAGCGTCAACGCCAGCGCGGTGCAGGCGGCGGCGCCCCGCCTGCGACGGGCGGGGCTCGACGCACCGAGCTCCGACGGCAACCCGCCCGCCGCGCACATGCTCTACCGGCAATTGGGCGAGAAACTGGGAGACGGGGCCCACTCGAGTTACAACGCGATCCTCGCGCGGGTCGCCAGCTTTGCGGGAGCAGCGGAACTTGCGCGACGCGGCTGACGCGGAGCGGATCGCGCTGCTCGCACGGGAGCTCGGTCGCGCCGTCGCCCCCGGCACCCGGATGTACCTGACCGGCGGGGCGACGGCCGTGCTCGAAGGCTGGCGGGATTCCACCGTGGACGTCGACGTGCGCTTCGAGCCGGACTCCGACGATGCGCTCAGCAGGATTCGCGACCTCAAGGAGGAGCTCTCGCTGAACGTCAAGCTCGCCTCCCCATTGGATTTCCTTCCTCCGCTTCCCGAATGGCAGGAGCGCTCCCGCTTCCGCTTCCGCGAGGGCAACCTGGAGGTGTTCGACTTCGACCCCTACTCACAGGCCCTCTCCAAGCTCCAGCGCGGCTTCGAGCTCGACCTCGCGGACGTGCGGAGCATGGTCACCTCGGGCCAGGTCGAGCCAGAGCGGCTGCTGGAGTTGTTCGAGACGATCGAGTCCGAGCTGTTCCGGTTCCCCGCCATCGACCCGGCCACGCTCCACACTTCGGTTGAATCGCTCCTGCAAGAGGGCTAACCGACAGGCGGCTACGTACCGCTAACCCCGAGCGCCTCGAGCCAGCCGTCGAGGTCCCCCACCCAGAGCGCGATCGAGTCCTGGGTGCCGAGGTCGGTTGTCCAGGAGACCTTCAGCAGATCCCGCCCGATCGTCTTGCCCAGGTGCGACCTGGTCTTCGTCACCTCGACGATCGCCTTGCGGGGGATGCGCAGCAGCCGGTTGGGCACCCACTGCGCGAAAAGCAGCTCGTGCTTGGTCAGCGCCAGGTTTCCGTTGCCACGCACCTGCCAGACGCCGGCCGACTCCACCCCGAAGCTGTTGGCGTCGTCCTCGCGCAACAGCGTCAGCCCCGCGAAATGGCCTTCCGCCCGCCTGCGCAATCGTCCCGTGACCAGTCCCAAAGCAGATCGACCTTATTCGCTCGGCTCGCTGCCCAATGAACGCCGACGACAAAAGATTCCGCCGTGGGGGCCGCTAACTTCGGGACGATGGCAGGGGAGTTCGAGAAATTGGCCTATGAGGCGGCGCTTCGCGGCCTCGACAAGCAGGAGGGTCTACTGGAAGAGCTGCGGACCCGAACGGGTGTGCTCTTGGCGGCTTCCTCGCTTGCAGCCTCCTTCCTCGGACAGCAGGCATTCCAGAACCCAAGTCCTCGAGGGCTGGCGATTGCCGCGCTGGTTGCGTTCGTCGTCTCGATTGCCGCAAGCGTCTTCATCTTGCTGCCGAAGAAGAATCTGATCTTTGCCGAGGCCGGTGCCGGCCTGTACGAGGGCCTCTATGCATTTCGCGACGACATGCCCGAGGTCTACCGCCGCCTCGCCTACGACCTCGATCTGTTCTGGGATTCAAACGATACGAAGATCAAGTGGCTGACTCGTGCCTACACCGTCGCGGCAGCCGCTCTCGTAGCTGAGATTCTTTCTCTGGCCGCCCTCTTGGGCGATACCATCGTCTAGTCATGGCAGAAGCACCAAAACCTCAGACCGGAAGCGGCGAAACCCCCCCGCCCCCCCCTCCGCCTACTCCGGGCCTAGGCCGCCCTGAGACTCGCGGCGGCTCGGCTGGCAAACGCAAATAGCTGCGCGCCATTTCAGCCTCTACGACTCGCCTTCCGCCCAATGGATTGCATCGTCTCCAGAATGCTCCGCTACCGTGTTTGGCCATGGAGTCAACACAGCGTGTGAGCAAGTCGTCGAAAGACGCTGCCGCCGAGGCGGAGGCTGTTCGGGTAAACCGGCTGCGTGAGGACGCGCGACGCCCCATGGGCGTGAACCTGGCCGAGACGATCGCGCTGAGCCACGCGCTGCTGAAGATGGCAGACGCCGCCCAGCGGCGATGACCGAAGCTGCCTTCGACGAGATCCTGCGGAGGCTGGTGACCGCGGGCGCGGAGTTCGTGGTGATCGGTGGGCTCGCTTTGGGAGCAAGAGGCGTCGTTCGGGCCACCAAGGACATCGACATCGTCGTCGCGACCGACGTCGAGAACCTAAAGGTGGTTGCAGAGGTGGCGGTAGAGGCCGGTGGGCATGTGCAGCGAGGCGAGGCGCTGCTCGGAACTCCCTTCTCGATCGCGGCGGAACTCGCCAGCGGGGAGCAGATGGCAATCGACACAGAGCTTGGACGCCTCGACATCGTGCAGGGACTCGAGGGCGTTCCGAGCTTCGATGAGCTCCGATCGCGTGCAACCGAGACCGAAGTGCTCGGAGTCAACGTGGCTGTCTGCTCCGTGGAGGATCTGCGTGCGATGAAGCAAGCCGCCGGCCGCGGCCAGGATCTCGTGGACCTAGAGAGCCTCGACGCGGCTGAAGGTTGACCCAAGCGGAAGGCCGCGACCGGGCTCGCCGCGAGGCGGGCACCGGGCGAGGGTCAGCGGAGTTCAGACATGGAAGCGAAAGCGCAGCGAGAGGAAATGCAGGGATGCCTTCAACAGCACGGTCGGCTTCTGCCATCATCCACCGCATGGAGTTGCACGCTCACGTCGAGCTCAGCGACGACCGGGTGGGCGAGTACCGCGTCACCGAGGAGCGCCCGGACGGCTCGCTCACCTTGGTGCCGGACACCTCATTCGAGGCGGCTCGGAAGCGCCTCGGCACCACGCCCGGGACGTTGGCCGATTTTGAAGCCGAGTACGGCCCGGTCAACCCCGCTGACGGCGAGGGGTAGCCGGTGAGCGACAAGCGGGCAGGCCGAGCGCGAGCGCTCTTTGACGATGCGCTTTTCGCAGAGGACTTGAAGCGCACCAGCGCCACTGGCCGCGAGGTCGCCAACGCGACAAGGCGCGAATACGAACAGCAGGGCGTGCCTCTTGGACACCTCATCCCCTGCGAAGAGGAGGGACCCGAAGGCACTCTCCTCACGCACTGCATGAAGATCTACCTACCTCGCCCCGCTGGAAAATTCGGCATGGTCTTCCGAATCGAGTTGCAAGGCGGCAAGGCCTTCCTCTCCTACGCCGCCTTCGGCGTCCGCCATCATCCGCGTGACTCGAACGCTCCTACCGTCTACCAGATCGCCCACGGCCGGCTTCAGGCCTAGCGCTTTGTTGGACGGCTCGTCTGGATTTGGGCAGCCGCTGCCCAATGGATTGCATTTGTCGGCGACCTGCTCCGCTACCTTGTCCGCCATGGTTTCTCGTAACCTGATCGACCAGGCAGGGAGACTGCTGGCAGAAACCGCCGGCGCAGAGTCGAGGGTAATTCTCTTCGGCTCCCACGCCCGCGGAGAGGCGAGTGCGGACAGCGATGTCAACTTCCTCGTCATCGAGCCTGTTGTAGAGAACCGCCTGAAAGAGTGGGAGCGTCTGCGGCGTGCCCTCAGAGACTTCCCGGCGCCGGTAGACATCGTCGTCCTCGACGAGAAGCGCGCCGAGAGGCGCGCAAAGGTGCCGGGAACGATGGTCCATCACGCGCTCCAAGACGGTCGCGTCCTTGCCCACGCCTGAGCAGATCGAAGTCGCGGGGTCCCTCGCTCGGCTTGCGGCAATCGACCTGGCGACTGCTGAGAAGCTCGCCCCCGATCCGGAGATGGATGACCGCCCGGTGGGCTTCCACGCGCAGCAGGCCGTCGAGAAGGCCGTGAAGGTCGCCCTGACGCTCAAGGGCATCGACTTTCCAAAGACACACGACCTCGAATACCTGATCGTGCTAGCCGAGAAGCACTCCATCTCAATGGAGCCCGAGCTTGAGTCAGCGTCCTGGCTGACCCCCTGGGCCGCCGAATTCCGGTACGACGACGCGCCGATCGAGACGCTGGAGCGCAAGCGAGCGATCTCCGTCGCCAACGCTGCGGTCAGCTGGTGCCAGGATCTGATCGCGGACCTGGCATCCAAATCGGATGATTCAACGACCGGAAACCGGGAGGCCGAGTGAACCGCGGACGAAACCGCACCTACTTCCGCCGCTGCCAAGCCAGGGCGACTCCGAAGGGCGACCTGGGGCCATATTGGGGCAAGTGGATCGCCGTGCGCGACGGCGAGATAGTTGCCGCTGGCTCCAGCCTGGCCGAGGTCCGAAATCAAGACGGTGTCGGGCCAGCCGACTTGGCCATGCCCGTGCCCCACCCGCACGGGTATCTCATCCTCGGCGAGAGATGCGGGACAATCCCTAAAACTGCCCCGATAGCTCAGCTGGATAGAGCGACTCCCTCCTAAGCGAAGGGGAGGAGTCGGGGTTTTCGGCTCTGCGACGCCGAATGTGCGGGCAACCGTCGCCATACGGATTCGTCGCGATTACGCACGATTCCACCCGGTTTGGGCAGCCAAAGCACAGCGCTGCCCAAACTGAGACAGTTCGAGAAAGGGCTACTTCAGTCCGAGCGAGGTGGCTTGCGCGACCGCTGATGCGGAGGTTCCGGGTACGGCGAGTTCACTTGGCGCCTTTCGGCTGCGCGGACGGACCCGAATCCGAAGGCTTCGGCGGTGGCGCTTGCGGCGTTGGCGTCTGATTGCTCGGCCTCATTCCGCGCGTCCCGCTTGGAGACTGTCCACCGCTGACCGGCCCTGATCCGCCACGCCTACCGCTCAACGTCCCGTCCTTCCGGGAGGAGGCTGCGCTGAACTCCTAGAGTCTTTCGGGCGGGGCGGTGGAGATTTCGGCGGCCGCGTCGTCGCTTTTGGCGAGTAACCGCCCTTCTTCTGAATCACTGCTCCTGATTCCCGGCTCATAGCTTCATCTTACTCCTGTCCTGCGTCGAAACCTGGATCGTCGCTTTTCAGAGCGTAGACCTCAAGCGAAACGATGCTCTCGCGTGGCAGCCAAACCCCCAGCGAATTCGGAGCGGGAGCCACAAACCAACTCTCCGCGTCCAGCTCCCAGCGCTGGGATATATACAAATCCTGAGTGTGCTGAGAATAGCCAGCCAAGCTGCCATCCCCGTAGAAGCCGCCCAGCACGCGGCCATCCGAGAGAGTCGCGCGAACCATCGCCGGATCTTGCTTGCCAAATAGCTCATTCCAACCCGAAAGCATGTTGTGGGCCTCGGAGCTTCCAGCGAGCCGAAGAAGTCGCGGGCGCAACCTCTTTGAAGACATCCAGAGAGACCCGACCACGGCGAGCGCAATCGGAAGGACGAGGAAGATAATGACGCCAGCGATCAGATCGGCCCCGAGCGCCTTTTCGCCCCGATAGAACTCGCTCAGGTCGGTCTTGTCCATTCCGAGAACAAGTCCTCCCCCAATAACCAGCGCGAAAACAATTGCGCTATTGAAAAGAGCCTGTAGCAGGCGCTCGAAGGGCGTGTCTTGGCCCTTGACCACATAGAGACGCTCTCGAAACAGCAGCGTGATGAAGCCAGGCAAGACGAAGATCGCGAGAACAAGAATGGCGGTTCCCGTATCAGGCGTCATGGCTCATTGCTCGCAGACAGAAGAACGTAACCAAACTCGTCGCCTTGCTTGGACTAACGAACCCTCCGGTTGTACGGACTCTGGTTCACCGGCTTGAGCGAAATTCCTAGTTGGCTAGCTCTGGTCTGGACTGCAGCCGCTGAGCGTCCCAGCTTGAGCCCGATTACCCGAGTCGGGGTGTTTTCCGACGCAAGCCGCTGAAGCCTGAGGTCGTCCGCCAAGGCCCATGAGTGGTTTGCGTTGCGCAAGTAACTGGTCATTCGAACTCTCCTACGTAGATTAGGAGGACAACCTAGAGAGCGCCTCGGACGGAACCTTGAACGATGTCCAGAAGGACGCCCTTCACGCTGTGCTTCCGATCCAACGGCCGAGCCAATCGTTACCTTCATCGGCAACCGACCGAGGAGGATTCAGATGCAGTTCAGGGTGCGTCTTGACGAGATACTTCCGACCAGGTGCGTACCGGGTCAGCTCCATCTGGCAGAGGCGACATCGCGCGGTCTATTGCCCTGGCGGCGGCATCACAGCCGCGCTCGCGCCCTCTGCGGTCGTTCTCGGCGAGAAGCCCGCCCTATCGCCAGCGCAAGCCCGCCATCCGGTGCGTTGGAGTCAGTCCGGTACGCACTTCCGACCAAGCAAGCAGCGCGCACGTTGCCTCAAGAACTCGGCCGTCTTGAGCGCGGAGAGGTCGAACAGCTCGTCCTAACCACCCGAAGCAATCCCCGCGCGGTCATCGTCAGCATCGACCGCTTCGATGAGCTGATGCGCCGAGAGTCGCAGGCAATGGGCGGCGGTCAGCTGGCCGCATAGGCTGCCAACGGATTGGCATGTAGCAGCACAAGCTGTGCGCTAATCCTCAAATTTACTAGCGGCCTGTGCAAGCTCGACCATCGAAGTTCCGAGGGCAGCGGCGACTGCTTTGACCGTTGCCCAAGTCGGGTTGGAATGGCCCCGTTCGATCGTTGAGAGGTGGCCGACGGTGACCCCGGCGGCGTGGGCTAGGGCTTCCTGGGTCATGCCTCGTTCTTCGCGCAGCTGGCGGATTGCTTTGCCCAGGGCAGGTTGAGGCTGGTCGGAGCGGCGCATTAGCGGGCACCGTCTCAAACGCAGGCGTCTCAGACCATCTGCCACAGCACTTGTGTTTCAGCGTAAGCTGCGCTAGCGTTGTCATCCGACCAACAAAGTGCCCCCGCGCTGGTGGAACAGCCGGGGGCGTGGCACAGGAAGGAGTGCTTCCCATGCAAGACCAGCCTAGTGAGGCGAGCGACCACGAGGCCCCGCCGACCGAAGCCCAGGACATCCGCGATCAGGGCGTCGTTCTGATCCACGTTCTGACTCGGCACCCGACGTTGCTGACGATCCCCGATCTTGTCCGCGAGATCACCGCTGGGTCGGAGGACTTCGCCGAGGGCGACGCGATGGAGCGCGCCGTACGCGATCTGACGGGTGTGGGGCTACTCATGTGCCCGAGCGGTCTCGCAGCGCCCACTCCGGCTGCCCTGCGCTTCCTGAAGATCCTCTACGAAGGCAACTGCTAGGTGGGGCTGGGGATTTTCGGCGGGTCGGGGCGTTCGCAGGGAGCCCGATTCGTCGGGTTGCCTCGGCCCGCCGGAATCCCCATGACCAGCTTCCCCAATGCAGCCAGCAGCTACGGCAGGTCCGACTCGATCCTCGATCCCATTCGAGACGAACCCGGATCAAGGCTCCAACGCCCCCAACCGCAACCCTCCCACACCACATCACTCCGCCCTGCGGAGGTCCGCACCCCGGACCCCCGACACACTATGAACTGCGTCCGAAGATGCGTCCGGGCCTTGCCCCTGGACGAATGTTCGTGGGGCAGTCGGGCCATTTTCCGGACTTACAAGCCGATGGCATCCCCACGCATCAAGCTCGACCCGCAGGCCGTTGAGGCAATTGCTCGCCGGGTGGTCGAGAGCCTCGAACGGCGCGGCCTCCAAAGCCGCGAGCTTGTCGATGCTGCCGAGCTTGCCCGGCAGTTCGGGATCGAGCGCTCCTGGGTCTACTCGCACGCAATCGAGCTTGGCGCGGTCAAGCTCGGCAGCGGGCCGAAGCCTCGGCTTCGCTTCGATCCGCAGATCGCGGCGCGAGTGCTGCGGAGGGTTGGCGAGGGTTCGGCGGCTGACCCGCCCGCCCGCTCGGGTGAGCGGGCGGATCAGCCTTCGGCCAGCGGAGGGAGCGGGGTGCGGTTGCTGCCAATCCGCCCACAGGGGGAGAACGGACCGCCCTCTGCGGCTTAGGTAGGCATGCCTCGCAAGGCAACGGGACAGGTGATCGAGCCGAGCGACGGTCGCAGCTGGGCGATCCGGTTCCGCGCCTACGGGAAGCGGCGCTACGTGGCGCTCGGCACCGCCGAGGAAGGCTGGAGCCGCAAGCGGGCCGAGGCCGAGCTGCGACACGTCCTGGCCGACGTCGAGCGAGGTATCTGGCGGCCGTACGAGCCTGCTCAGGCCCCGCAGACGGCCGAAGCGCCGACCTTCCATGAGTTCGCCTCGGAGTGGTTGGAGAACCGCGAGCCGGAGCTGCGGCCGAAGACCTTCAAGAGCTACCGCTGGCTGCTCAGCGGTCACCTCCTCCCCCACTTCGCCCGGATGCATCTCGATCAGATCGGCGCGGAGGACGTGGATCGCTACAAGGCCGCGAAGCTGCGCGAGGGCGCGCTCGGGCCGAACCAGATCAACAAGTCCATCGGCCTGCTGGCGATGATCCTCGACGCTGCCGGCGACTACGGACACGTCGATCCGGCTCGGAACCCGGCGCGTGGTCGGAGGCGGCGCGTCAAGCGCAGCACACCGAGCCGCCCGACCGTCGAGCCGGAGCAACTGCCTTCGCTACTCGAGGCCGCAGGCAAGCTCCGCCCGATCCTGGCGACGATGGCCGGAGCCGGACTGCGGAACGGCGAGGCATGTGCGCTCGACTGGCCCGACTTCGACTCTGGCAGCGGCACGTTGACCGTCGCGGCCTCGAAGACCGACGCCGGAGTGCGGCAGGTCGACCTCCCGGACGCCCTGCGCCGAGAACTCGCGAAGCACAAGCTGCGCACCCGTCGCAGCAGCGAGGGGTCGATGTTCCCGAACCGCAACGGGCAGCGGCAGAGCGTCAGCAACGTCGAGCGCAGGATGAAGACGGCCGTTCGGCGCGCCAACCGGCGGCTCGACAGGCTCGGCATCCGGCCGATAGACGAAGCGGTCACGCCGCACTCCCTGCGCCGCCTCTACGCCAGCCTGCGCTTCGCCTTGGGCGACGATCCCGTGTACGTGGCGGCCCAGCTGGGGCACACCGAGCCGGGCTTCTCGATGAAGGTCTACGCTAGTGCTGTGCGTCGCCGCGAGCGGTTGATCGGCGTGGCGCTCCGCGAGTTCGATGCAGCGCTTGATTGGGCAGCCCTGGGCAGCGGAGAGCCGGACTTGGCCGATTCAGAGCCGGGCGCGAGCGACGGACACTCGCCGGAAACGGCTCAGCAGAGCCTTTTCACGGCATAGGCCCCGATAGCTCAGCTGGATAGAGCGACTCCCTCCTAAGGAGTAGGCCGCTGGTTCGAATCCAGCTCGGGGCATTAACGGCGTTTTTCAACAGTTAAACGGGGTTAAGCTATAATTCTTTATAGAGAATGAAGCGTCCCCGTGCCCTATCGCCTCTCACCTTGGAAGCGGCCAAGCTGCTTGGCGCCAGCATTCGGCTCGAGCGGCGTCGGCGGCGCTGGACCGTTGCGGAGCTGGCCGAGCGGGTCGGCGTCACCGAAGCGACGATGCTGAAGGTGGAAGGTGGGGATCCCGGCGTGCGGCTCGGCATCGCCTTCGAGGCGGCGGCGCTCACCGGCGTCCCGCTCTTCGACGAGGACCGCTCGCGCAGGACGCTGGAGGCCGCGCGCGTCGAGGACCGGCTGGCGGTGCTGCCGCAGCGGGTGCGCCAGCCGCTCGAGGCCGACGATGACTTCTGAGCCCATGGAGGCCTTCGTCTGGGCCTGGCTGCCCGGCGCCGAAGATCCCGTGGTGGCCGGTCGCCTCGACGTCGTCGGCAACCTCGTCGCCTTCACCTATGGGCGCAGCTACCTGGAACGCGAGGAGCGGATCGCGCTGTACTTGCCCGAGCTGCCACTGCGCCGCGGGCGGATCGTGCCGCTGGTCGGGGCGATCGCCGGCTGCATTGCCGACGCCGGCCCAGACGCCTGGGGGCAGCGGGTGATCCTCAACCACCGGATCGGCCGTGGCACCGAAGACACCGGGGATCTCTCCCAGCTCACCTACCTGCTCGAATCCGGCTCCGACCGGATCGGCGCGCTGGACTTCCAGGCCTCTGCGACGGAGTACGTCCCCCGCTCGCGAGGCGAGGCCCAGCTCTCAGAGCTCGCCTCGCTGGCCGAGTCCGCGCAGAAGGTGGAGGAAGGGGTTCCGCTCTCACCGGCCCTCGACGAGGCGCTTCTCCATGGCACCTCGATCGGCGGCGCCCGGCCCAAGGTCCTGCTGGGCGACGGAGAGCGTCGCCTGATCGCGAAGCTCGGCTCGACCACCGACACCTTCCCGATCGTCAAGGCCGAGTTCGTCGCCATGGAGCTCGCCCGCCGCGCCGGGATCGAGACGGCAACCGTGGAGCTCACCGAGGCACTCGGCAAGGACGTGTTGCTGGTGGAGCGCTTCGACCGGCCGGCATCGGGTGCTCGCCGCGCGCTGGTCTCGGCGCTGACGATCCTCGGCCTCGACGAGTGGAGCGCCAGGTACGCGAGCTACGAGGCCCTTGCCGACGAGATCCGCGGGCGGTTCACCGAGCCGGGGGCGACCCTGCGCGAGCTCTTCTCCCGCCTCGCCTTCAACGTCCTCTCCGGCAACACCGACGACCACGCCCGCAACCACTCCGCCTTCTGGGACGGCGCCGAGCTGACGCTCACCCCCGCCTACGACATCTGCCCCCTTCCCCGCGCCGGCGGCGAGGCGTCGCAGGCGATGGCGATCGGCCGCGACGGGTACCGGCTGAGCCACCTCGCCGCCTGCATCGCCCGCGCCTCCACCTATCTCCTCAGCGAGGAGGAGGCGCGCGAGATCGTCAACAGCCAGAGCGGGACGATCGAACGCGAGTGGGACGACGTCTGCGAGCTGGCGCGGCTCAGCGAGGTCGACCGCCGGCGCCTCTGGCACAGCGCCTTCCTCAATCCCTATGCCACCGAGGGCTACCGGGCCTAGCGGTAGAGCGCGATGTAGAAGGGCTCCTCCTCGGTGGAGCCATTTTCGAAGGTCCGAACTTCGACCTGCGGAGCCACACAAGAAGAACTGGGGTTTACCTTGACATTGGCAGTGATCGTGCTGACGACAGCGTTCACCTCGGGCGTAACCTGCGCTCCGCGGGGACTGAAGCCGGCACTTATGCAGTAGACGGCAGGCGAGGGCGATTTCACATCCGCAGAGCCGATCCCCTTGGAGAACGTAGGGTCAACTTTGCCTTCGGCTGTAATCCGAGCGAACGCCACCGGGTTGGCCGACTCGGCGCTGGTGGCGAACTCGGCTTTGGCCGCGCTCGGGACCTGGCCGAGGCTCGACTCCTCGACCTTCTCGCCGGTGACGGCGCCGTTCGCCAGCTTGCTCGTGGTCACGCCTCCGTCGGCCAGCTTCTCGCCCCCGACCGCATCGTTTGCCAGCTTGGCCCCGCTGACCGCCCCATTCGCGATCTTGCCCTGCTTCACGGCGAGGGCCTTGATCTTCGGCGCGATCACCGCGTTCTTGCGCAGCTTTTCGGCGGTGACGGCGCCGGGTCGCAACTCCGGCTCCCCCACCGACTTCGGGGGAAGGTGGGTGGCGGCGTAGGCGCCGGCACCGCTGAGCGCCACGAACAGCGCCAGGGTCGAGACGGCGTTGGCGTAGGTCAGCTTCGGCCTGCGGCGCATCGCTGCCTCACCCGTTCGCCTTGCAGACGCGGTTGACCGTGCTGGTCACCTTGACCCCGCCCTCGAAGCCAAAGCTCGTGCGGATCAGCGGGAAGACCGCGGCACCGAAGCCGGTGGGCGCCGGGCAGCCTGCGCTGAGGAAGCTGCGCCGCTTGCCGCGAACGGTGAAACGACGATCGAGCGTCATCGAGATCCCGGTCACGTAGCCCCATTCCCCCGTGACCCGGGGCAGGGACGTTTCGAGGATGGTGCCGAAGGTCCCCCCGGAGCTCTTGATGAAGAAGGGCAGCACGTAGGAGGTGGGGACCGGGTCGGGCCCGTATATGTGGGCGAAGATCGCAGGCCGGCCGCCGAGCTTTCCGTTGAAGGCGAGAACCTCCCCGTTGGAGGGGAAGGGCGACTGCTCCGGCAGCCTCACGTTGGCGGAGAACGTGCCTTTGCCGACGAGTGCCGGGGCGCAGGCCGCCATCGCTTCGCGGGTCGTCGAGGGATCGATGTGGCCGATCCGGCAGCGGGGCAGGCCCTGCGAGGAGAGGTGGCCGTGACGGTTGATCGCGATCGTCAGCTTCTCCAGCTGCGGCGGCGGGATCGACGCCTTCGAGCCGATCCGTCCCGAGACGCTGACCGAGACCGGGGCGGTGCCGTGGCGTGGCAGCTTCTTGGGCAGGAGCTCGCCGTCCACCGAGACGCGGACCCCGTGCTTTTCCGCGATCTCCGCCGAGGCGAGGGGGGACAGCAAAGCGGCCGAGCCGATCAGGGCGGCAACGATTACGCCACGTGCTGTCCCCATTCCGCTCGTCCCTTTCCTGAGCCCCGCTGTCGCCTCAGGTCGATTCGCGAGCGCTCGCCGACCCGCAGCGTTCCGGTTTCACTCTACTCAACAGTTGGGGACCCGGGTTGTTCCGCCCGCGTACCGGAAAGCAGAGAAAGCAGAGCTCGATCAGTCGCCCAGCTCGGCGCGCAATGCGCCCAGCTCGGCGCGAAGCTCGGCGACCTCGCGCTCCAGACGGGTGAGCCGGTCCTCGGCGGGCGCCGTCTCCACGGGCTCGGAGTCGGCCGTCGCCGGCGAGGGCTCTCCTCCCGCGCCGCCGAGCAGCTGCTCGTAGCGGTCCTCCTTCTGCCCCGGCCGCCGCTCGTGGCGGGCGACCTGGCCGTGCTCGACGAGGCGATCGAGCGTTGCCTGAACCGCCGCCAAGTCGGGGAAGTCGTGCAGCCGCTGACCGCGCTGCTTCAGCTCCCCCGGCGTCTGGGGGCCGCGCAACATCAGGACCGCGAGGAGGGAGACCTCGGTGCCGTCGAGGCCGAAGGCGTCGTCGAGCAGGTGCCGGTACTTGCGGGCGCGACTGCCGGCGCCGCTGGCGAGGCGGGTCCAGCCGCGCAGGGCGAGGCGGCGCAGCGCCTCGACCACCGTCGCCTCGTCGTACTCGACAACCGGGTCGCGGTTGGTCGAACTGGTTGCAGGCGAGCCGCAGGGCGTTGAGCGAGAGCGGGTACGCGTCGGGCGTGGTGCGCTGCTTCTCGACCAGGCAGCCGAGCACGCGGATCTCTACGGCGTCGGGATCCACCGCCTCAGTCGCGGTCGGGACGGTCGGGATAGATCTCGTCGATCGTGACGAGCGCGCGGTAAGGGGCGCCGCCGGCCGCCTCGATCGTCTCTCCGCCTCCGGCCAGCCGGTCGACGACCCCGACCGTGCCGACGACCTCGAGGCCCTGCGCGACGATCCGCTCGACCGCCCCGGCGGTGGAGCCGCCCGTCGTCACCGTGTCCTCGACCACGAGGCAGCGTGCGCCCGGCTCGACCGGGCCCTCTACCCAGCGCTGCAGGCCGTGCTGCTTGCGCTCGCCGCGGACGAAGAAGCCGACCAGGCCGGCGCCCGCCGGAACCGCCAGCGCCGCGCACGAAGGCGGGATCGCCGCGGTCGCAGGCCCGCCGACCGCGGTCGCCCCCGCCTCCACGGCCGCAGCCGCGATCAGCTCTCCGGCCGCCAGGAACCCGGCCGGCCGCAGCAGAGCCCGCCGCGCGTCAACGTAGTACTGCGCTTTGGCCCCGCACGAGAGCGTCACCTCGCCAATCACCAGCGAGTTCTCGCGCAGCTCCGCGAGAAGCGTCTGCTTGGCAGCGTCGAGGTCAACCATTGGTAGTCAGGGGCGCAGTACCCAAGCGGGCCTGTTTCCCCGTTCCCCTTTCAATCCGTGCGTGCGATTTTCCCGCACACGGCTTACCGATGATCTTCTTGGCATGGTTACGCGACCCCCGGATAGCGGACGGTGCCCATCAACTGGTGAAGGCCCAGCTCCCCGAACCACTGCCGGGTCCACGCATCGGCCTGCCCGGCGCGCAGGTTGCGGCCGTGGCGCTTGACCAGCAAGCGCTTGAGCCGCCAGGCGACGTAGCGGTCGATGGCAATGAACCTGTCGGCGGCATTCCCGGTGCGAAAGTAGTTGCCCCAGCCGCGCAGCAGAGGGTTCAGGTCCGCGATCACATCGCGGACGTCTGAGACCCCTGTGCGGTTGCGGCCGGTCTTGGCCTTGACTTTGGCTCGGATCGACTTCATCGCCCGCTTTGAGGGCCAGCGATGGAGGTAGTAGCGGCGGATGCCGCGTTCCATCAGCTTGCCCGAGGCGCGCGCTCTGAAGTGGCAGCCGAGGAAGTCAAAGCCCTCGCGGCCTTCTCTGAGGTCGACCACCTTCGTCTTGTCGGGGTGCAGCTCCAGGCCGAGGGAGGCGAGGACTTCCCTCGCCTTTGCCTCGGCCGCCCTGGCCTCGCTCTCGGTGCGACAGAGCACGACGAAGTCGTCCGCGTAGCGGACGAGCAGGCCGTTCTCACCGCCCTGGAAGGCGAGGTCGAGGGCGTGCAGGTAGATGTTGGAGAGCAGCGGGCTAATGACCCCGCCCTGGGGCGTTCCGGCGACCGTCTGCCGGTATGCCCCCTCCTCCATCACGCCTGCGGTGAGCCACTTGCGCAGCAGCTTCAGCACCCGCCGGTCTGAGACCCGCTCTTCCACCTTCGCCATCAAGATCTGATGGTCGATGGTGGAGAAGTAGTCCCGGATGTCAGCGTCAAGCGCCCAGGTTCGACCTCGGATGAAGCCCTTGCGGAGCTCCTCCTTGGCGTCGGTGGCGGAACGGCGGGGCCGGAAGCCGTGCGAGGCGTCTGAGAAGCCCGCCTCGAAGATCGGCTCCAGGACAAGCCGCGCCGCCTGCTGGGCGATCCTGTCGCGGACGGTGGGGATGCCGAGCGGCCGCTTGCCGCCACTGGGCTTGGGGATATCGACCCGCCTGGTTGGAGAGGGTCGATAGGTACCTTCGCGGAGGTCGCGTTGCAGCTCGGCCAGTAGCCGCTCTGCGTCGTATTCCTCCACCGCGGCGAGCGTCACTCTGTCGATGCCCGCCGCGCCCTTGTTCTTGCGCACCCGCTTCCATGCCTCCCGGAGGACGTCACCCCTCCAGATTCGGTCATGCAGGGCGTGGAAGCGGCGATCTGGGGATCGCTTGGCCGCTGCCCATAGCTTGCGTTGGAGTTCTCGCGCCTTCGGGCGGCGAGGGGTCTGAAGGACCATTTGACTCGCCTCCTGCTCGACGGGTTGGCTACCGCCGGGGTGGTTGGGTCCGCTCTTGGCGGCCATGCCTAGCGCTTACCTCCGCGACCAGCGCGATCAAAGCGGGGGTCCTTCGCTCCCGGCGCGTTGTTCTGCGCGCCGATCTGCACTACTACGACCCCCTCGGACTCCCGCTGCCCTCCGTCCCCTTTCGCCTTTGGCTTATGGGGCCGGTCTTTGCCCGACGCAGGGCCGGGCAGACGGGTCTCCCTTGTTCCGGACCAGGCCGTGCGCGCGTGCAACTCCCCGTACCCCGGAGGGACCCGCCGACCGTTCTCGGAGCAGGGTCGGCGGACGTGGCCTTCGCCGTGACATGAGCGGCTCGGCTCCCCCGTTGTGAATGTGACGAGGCTGAAGTCGCAGCCCGCGCGCTTGCTCCCTCCAAAGAGGCTCTCGACACCCCGCTCGGCCAGCCGCCTCTCGGCGACAGGCTGGGGCCTGCTACCGGGCGCTCCGGCGCTTACCCGGACGGGACTCTCACCCGCAGGTCTGGTCCAGCTTGCAAGGCGCAACACGGCGGGCATCCTAGGGAGCGGGCTTACCCCCGCGCCTCGGGGTCGCGGAAGCCTTCCCGCCAGCTCGAGTAGCGGGGTTGCCAGCCGAGCTCGCGCTTGGCCTTGGCGTTGGAGGCGCCGCGCAGCTGCGTCGCCATCGAGGCGGCGCCGGCTCCGGCGACGAGGCGGGCGAGCCAGGTCGGGACACGGAAGGGTCGCTTTGCACCGACGACCTCGGCGAAGGTGGGTGCCCATTCGCGCATCGGGGCAGGGTCGTCGTCGACGACGTTGTATGCGCCCGGCGAGCCGCGCTCGAGCGCGGCGACAGTCGCGGAGGCGGCGTCCTCGACGTGGAGGAAGGAGAAGGTGCCGGTGCCCCTGCCGACGATCGGGGCGCGGCGCTTCAGCGCGTCTTCGGTCAGCGAGCCGTCGTGGGCGTAGTAGGTGCCCGGGCCGTAGAGCCAGCCGTAGCGCAGGACGAGGCCTTCGATGCCCTTGGCACCGAGCACCTGCTGCTCCATGTCGACAAGGGCGGCGGCGGCGTTGCCGAAGGGCGCGGGCGCATCGAGGAAGAGTGGTGCCTCCTCGTCCTTGACCCAGTCGCCCTCGGGCGCGTAGAAGAAGGCGACGCTCTCGGCGATCAGGCGGCGGGCACCGGCGGCCTTCGCCGCCGCGACGAGGTTGCGGGTTCCTTCCCGGCGCAGGCGGTTGGTCGCCTCGAGCGGGTCGTCCTTGGCCCGGTAGTCGAGGCGTGGCGGCAGCGCGGTCAGCTCATGGACCACAACCTCGGGCGCCGCCCCGCGCACGGCGATCTCCAGCGACGTCGCGTCGAGAGCGTCGCAGACGGCGGCGGCGGCGCCGGCGGCGCGTATCTCCTCGGCGCGCCCCTCGCGCCGGGTCATCCCGGTCACCTCGTGCCCGGCCGCGAGGAGCTGGCGCACCAAGGGCCGGCCGATCGCGCCGCTGGCTCCTGCCACGAAGACCTTCATCGCTGCACCTTCCGGTTGGGCCCCTCAGCGTAGAGCCGTTCCGACACTCGCGCCAGCCAGGCCGATGCCAGGGCCCCGAGGCCGATCAGCAAGGTGTCGCTCCAACCCCGCGCCTCGCTCTTCGCCTCGCCAGTGTCGAATGCGTGATTTATTGCGTGAAAGCCGTACCAGAGCGCCCCCAGCCAGAGCAGCGGCGCCCGCCAGGCGGGCCGCATGACCGCGATCGCCAGGGCGACGCCGAAGGCGAGCGTGAACGAGCCGACGTCCCCCACGTAGTGGGAGTTCTCGACCCCGTAGTTGCCGATCTCGTCGAAGAACGTGCCTGGCGCCAGCAGCTGCATCGCCCCGAGCACGACGTGGTAAGCGGCGACGAAGGCGAGAACCGGCTTCAGGGTTCTCTCGCCGATCATCTCGCTGCATCCTTAGAAAACGTAAATGCTTTCGCCGAAGTCGATGCGCTCGTAGATCTCGGGCTGGTCGGCGATGAAGGTGCGGATGCAGCCGTGGCTGGCCGGGTAGTCGGGCACCGATTCGTAGCCGTGCACCGCGTAGCCGCCGTAGAAGTAGAAGGAGTAGTACATGCCGTGCGAGTTGTAGCCCGGTTCCTGGCGGATGAAGCTGAAGTGGCCGGTCACGGTCGGGGTCGAGGACTTGCCGGATGAGATCGGGTAGACGGCGACCGGCTCGTCGCCCTCGGCGAAGACGAGCACCTGCTTGGAGAGCGGCGCCTCGAGGTGCTTGCCGGCCCCGGAGTGGCGCACCTCGTATTCGCCGCGACCGGCGAAGGCCCGCTTGACCAGCCCGGCGCCGGCGCGGAAGCTGCGCGCCATCCCGTTCACTTTGCGGTAGGCGAGCACGCCCCGCGCCGTCTTGCCGCCGAAGCAGCGGCCGTCGTTGGCGATGTACCCCATCTTCCGCATCGCCTTCTTGAAGCCGGCGACGACGGCGCCGCACTGGCCTTCGTGCAGCGCCGGGAAGCTGACCCGCCAGCTCTTGCGCACGGTGCCGTCGCCGCCCAGGGCCGCGGTAGCGACGTGGCGGGCGCTGACCGCGTACTTGCCGGCCCCGGTGACGCGGATCTTCGCCCGGAACCTGCCGGCGCCCCGCTTGCCCTTCTGCACCGCCACGGTCTTCCGCTCGACCCGCTTGCCGTTGAGATAGAAGCTGACCTCTACCTTCTGGCGGGCGACGAAGGGGCTGACGGTGCCGGTTGCCGGCACCGTGCTCATGATCCGCGCCTTGCCGCGGTGCAGGTGCCCGATCCGGACGATCTTCACCGTCGCCTCCGGGGGCCCGGCCGGCGCCTTCGCCGGCGGCGGAGCGGCGGCGGCGCTCACCGGCGGCGCGCAGAGGACAAGTGCGGCGACGAGGGCGAGACGGCGCTTCACCGCGCGGATGCTACTGCCCGAGCAGGGCGACGGAGTTGTTCAGCATGTGCAGGACGATTCCGGGCACGATCGACCCTGTCTTCTCGTAGAGAAGGCAGAGGAGGAAGCCGAAGGCGACCAGCGGCGGGACGGCGCTGAGCCCGGTGAGGGCGTGCAGAGCACCGAAGATCAGGCCGGCGAGGAGCGCCGCGGCGACCTGCGGAAAGCGCTCGCGCAGGCCACCGTAGAGCATCCCCCGAAAGCACACCTCCTCGCTGATCGGAGCCGCGATGACGATCAGGAGGACCTGCACCGGCACGGTGCCGAAGCTCTCCGCGATGTCCTCCTGTTCCGGTTCGCCGAAGAGGAGGACGTAGGCGATCGCGAAGAGGAAGTAGGCGCCGACCGCGGCGAGCATCCAGAGACCCCCCGACGGGCGGAAGCGCCGAAGGCCGAGCCGCCGAGCCGCCTCGCGCACCGTCGCACCCCTTCCAGCCGCGATCGCGAAGGGCACGAGCAGGAAGCCGAGCGCCGTGGCGAGCTGCACCAGCGCATTGGCAGCGTCGCTGAGGTCTTCGCCGCTCGGGGGGTTCGCCGCGAGCACGACCGGGACCGAGAGCACGAGGCCGGTGCCGATCGCCAGGAGCACTCCGAGGACTCCGGCCCAGGGCCCCCAGTTGGAGTACGGGAAGACCGGCTTGGGAGCCGCTGCGTTTGTGGATACCGTGGCATCCATGACGCCGGCAGTCTCACAGGTCTCGCGGTCCACCAAGACCCGCCTGCGCTTCCTTCGTCGCCTGCTGATCCTGGTCGTCTTCCTCGTCCTCCTCGCCCTGGCGCTCAGCCAGTTCACCGAGCTGAAGCGGCTGGCGACCGGGATCCTCGCCTCGACCGCCGTGCTGGCCGCGATCGTCGGCTTCGCCGCCCAGCACACGATCGGCAACATGGTCGCCGGCGTCCAGCTTGCGGTGTCCCAGCCGATCAAGATCGGCGACCGCATCTCCTTCGGGGAGGTGAACGGCCGCGTCACCGACATCACCCTCTCCTACACATACGTCGACCCCGGCGACGGCACCTCGATCGTGATCCCGAACCAGCTCCTGGTCGAGGGGGTCGTCCACAACCTCTCGACCGAGGACACGCAGGCCTGAGCGGGCGGGCGGCCGAAGTACTCTCTCAACGATGACGCAGCGCAACCGGCGACGCCAGCGACGCCGAGGCGGTGTCGGCAGCAAGGTGCTCTTCGTCGCCGCCGGCGCTCTCGTCGCGATCGGCCTCGGGGCGGTTGCCGTCGCCTCCTGGGTGCTCGACGTCGCCGCCGAGGCGCCCTCGCTCGCCGCCTGCAAGGAGATCGACCGCGGCGGCAACACGGCCCTCTACGCCGCTGACGGCGGCAAGCTGGGCCTGGTCGAGTCCGACGAGGCCCGCCAGCCGGTCTCGATCGACCGCGTGCCGAAGCGCCTGCAGCTGGCAACCGTGGCGATCGAGGACGAGCGCTTCTACGAGCACGGCGGCATCGACCAGGAGGGCATCGCCCGCGCGGTGCTGAAGAACCTGGAGGCCGGCGAAGTCGTCGAGGGCGGCTCGACGATCACCCAGCAGCTCGTGCGCAACCTCTGCATCCGCAACCCCAAGCGGGACCTGGAGCGCAAGATCATCGAGGCGAAGCTGGCGATCGAGTACGCCAAGCGCCACTCGCGGCGGGAGATCCTCGGCCAGTACCTCAACACCGCCTCCTACGGGACGGTGGACGGGGCGACCGCAGTCGGGGCCCAGGCGGCGTCGAAGATCTACTTCTCCAAGCCGGTCTGGGGGCTGAGCCTGGAGCAGGCGGCGCTGCTCGCGGGCCTGCCGCAGGCCCCCACCGACTACAACCCGATCCTGCACCCGGGCGAGGCTCGGCAGCGTCGCAACGCCGTGCTTGCGAAGATGGCCGAGCTGGGCTACGTCACCCCAGCCCGTGCCCGGGCGGCACGGCGGCACGGCCTCGGCCTCGACGTCTCCGGCTCCTACTTCGCGCACCGCGAGCCCTACTTCTTCGACTTCGTCGAGGACCAGCTGCTCGACCGCTACGGGGTCGACGCGGTGCGAAACGGCGGCCTCAGGGTCTACACGACGATCGACCCGAAGCTCCAGGACGTCGGCCTCGAGGCGATGCGCTCGACCCTTCCCTACTCGACCGATCCCGCCTCGGCGCTGGTCTCGATCGACCCGCGCAACGGCGAGATCGAGGCGATGGCTTCCAGCCCCGAGTACGGCGCGAGCCAGTTCAACCTCGCGGCCCAGGGGCACCGCCAGCCGGGCTCCACCTTCAAGACCTTCGTGCTGACGACCGCGATCCGCCAGGGCGTCGACCCCTACTCGACCTACTACACCTCCAAGCCGCTGGACCTGGACCTGCCGAAGTGGGGGCACTGGGAGGTCCACACCGCGGACGAGGGCTACCAGGGGACGATCGACCTCCAGCAGGCGACGGTCGCCTCCGACAACACCGTCTTCGCCCAGCTCGACCTCGACGTCGGCCCGGCGCGGGTCGCACAGACCGCGCGGGCGCTGGGGATCGTCAGCCCACTGGACGGGATACCGGCCGAGGGAATCGGCGGCCTGCGCGTCGGCGTCTCGCCGCTGGAGATGGCGGGGGCCTACGCGACGCTGGCAGCCGGCGGGGTTCGCCGCGACCCGGTCGCGATCCGGCGCGTCGTCTTCCCCGGCGGCCGGGTCGAGCGACCCAAGCGCGAGAGGCCGCGGCGGGTGGTCTCCGAAGCCGTCGCCTGGGAGGTGACGCGGCTGCTGCACGACAACATCACCGGCGGCACCGGCACCGCCGCCTACACCGGCTGCGCCGGGCAGGCCGGCAAGACGGGGACCACCGACCGCACGACCGACGCCTGGTTCGCCGGCTACCAGCCGAACCTGGCCACGGTCGTCTGGGTCGGCTACCCGCAGTCCAACGCGATCGAGATGACGAGCGTGCACGGGATCACCGTCTACGGCGGCACCTTCCCGGCCGAGATCTGGCACGCGCTCTACGAAGGCGGCGAAGTCCCCTGCGAAGAATTCGAGGAGCCGGGGGCGCCGATCAGCTGGGCGCCCTACTTCGGCCAGTTCACCGCTTCCGCCCCGCACAGCGACGGTTCCGGCGCAGGCGGAGTCGGGGCCGTGGAGCTCGACCCCGAAGCGAGGCGGCTCGGCGAAGAAGCGACCGGCGGCTATGACCCCGACGCCTACGCGCCCGGGGCGGGGCAGGAACCGACTCCGGTGCCCCCACCCCCGCCTGTGACCGGCGTGGGTGGAGGCGGCGCCGCCGGCGAAGCAGGGGGCGGGTAGCTGAGCCTCGCGCCGGGGGTTGCCTACGGCCTGATCTGGGCCGGCTTCGCCGGCTACCTCGGCGTGCTGGCCTGGGCGCCGCGGCTGGGGCGGCGGTTCGTCTGGGCGGCGATCGTCGTGCTCCTCGTCGCTTTCGCCTGCCTGCCGCCGCTGCTCTCCCACGACGTCTACAGCTACGTCGACTACGCCCGGCTCGGCGTCCTGCACGGCCTCGACCCCTACATCCACCCGCCGGCCGCCGCCCCCGCCGACCCCGCCTTCGCCGAGGTCGAGTGGGCCGACACGACCAGCGCCTACGGCCCGCTCTTCACCCTCGCGACCTATCCCCTCGCCAAGCTGCCCGTCGACGCTGCGGTCCACGCGCTGAAGGCGGCCTCGGCAGCCGCGGTGCTCGCGATCGCCGTCCTCGTCGCCCGCCTCGCCGCCGCCCGCGGCGTCGACCCCCTCCGCGCCGCCGCCTTCGTCGCCCTCAACCCCCTCGTCCTCGTCCACGTCGTCGGCGGCCCCCACAACGACGCCCTGGCGATCCTGCTGATGACCCTCGGCGTCGCCGCCGTCCTGACCGCCCGCGAGACCTCCGCCGGCGCCGCCTTCCTCGCCGCCATCGCCGTCAAGGCCTCCGCCGCGGTAGCACTCCCCTTCGCCCTCCTCGCAACACGGGGGCCGACGGGCCTCAAATACGCCTATATGTCTCCTTTGAGGCCCGTCGGCCGGCTTTTGGTGGGGGCGGGGGTGGCCGTGGTGGGGGTTGGGCTGGCGGCGTGGCTCGCCTTCGGCTGGGGCTGGCTCGACGCGTTCGCTCTCGCGGGGGAGAACCAGGGGCGCACGAGCCACATGAGCATCCCGATCGCGACGGCCCGCCTCACCGGCCTAGACCCCGGCGCGGTCCGCGTCGCCGCCCTGACCCTCTACGCCGCTCTCATCGCCCACCTCCTGATCTGGACCTACCGAGGCAACGATTGGCTCCGCGCAGCCGCCTGGGCCACAACCGGCCTCCTCCTAACCACCGCCTGGCTCCTCCCCTGGTACCTCCTCTGGCCACTACCGCTCGCAGCCCTGTCCCGCGACAGATCCCTCAAGCTCCTGGTCCTAGCCCTGACGGCCTACCAGCTCGGAGCCAGGGTCCCGCTGTAGCACCCTTCCGGTGCGCTTTATGTGCCCATAGCTGACATAAAGCGCACCGGAAGCAGGGGTTCGCGGTTTTGAGACTGGAGCCCGAGGGGGCGGCCCTCGAGCCGGCGGATACTCAAAGTCGTCGCCCTAACTAGGGCGACGACTTGTCGGAGCGAGGGCCGCCCCCTCGGGCTCCCCCTCAACCGCCTCTTCCTCCTCCGGGCTCGCATGCAGCACGCCGGTATGAATCGACCAACCCTCACGCCGCCCCAACGCCGTCACGATCCCCACGTAGATCACCTCCACAACCGTCAGCACCCCCCGCACGACGATCGCGATCAGCGACGCGACCGCGAAGCTGTTGCCCGGCGCCGCCACCTTCACCGCCCAGGCGAAGGCCGCATCGCGGATGCCGAGCCCGGCCGGGGCGATCAGGGTCGCCAGCGCCGCCACGTAGCCGAACGCCTGCGCCGAGCCGACGACGAGGATGTCGCTGGCCGAGATGTTGCTGACAGAGCGGGCGACGCAGTAGAGGCCGACCGCGACCACGCCCCAGTTGAGCGTGTAGAAGGCGAGGACGGCGATCACCCCGCGCAAGGACATCGCCTCGGGCAGCGGGTCGCGGCCGAAGGCGCGCAGCGCCCGGTTCGCGAGCGGGCCGAAGACGCGCGGGTGCAGCAGTGCGATCGCCAGCGGGATCAGCACCAGGACCGCCCAGCGCAGCGGCTGGCCTTCGAGGTCGGGATGGGCGATCAGGAAGTAGGAGGCGACGATGATCGCCGAGGTCGCCTGCAGCGCCTGTTCGTAGACGATGCTGGCGACCGTCAGCCGGCGCGGCACCCCCGCCCGCTCGGAGAGCAGCACGCGGCCGAGGACGTAGAGGACGCTGCCGGGCACGTAGCGCGCGAGCAGCGGCTGGCCCCAGGCGACCTGGGCCCGTCCCGCCCCGAGCCGGTAGCCGAGGAAGCGCAGGATCAGGTCCCAGCCGACGGCGTTGAGCGCGTAGAAGACCGGCAGGATGACGAAAGCCGGAATCAGCCAGACGACATGGAAGTGGACGCCCTTGTCCTTGATCTCGGCCCACTGGTCGACGACGGTGAGCACGAGGAAGCCGAAGACGAGGACGGCGATGCCGAGCTGGATCGCCAGGCGGACCCGCTTGCTGCGAGGCGGCCGCGAGCCGATGCGCGCCCCGGCCTCGCCGACCCGATGCAGAAATGGCTGGCTGCGCTCACCCACCGCGCCGCACCTTAGTGACTATCCGAAAACCCCCACGCACCCCTGGCGGCGCCGGACACACTTCGCGGGGCGTCGTCCTCGGTCGGCCAAATGGCGCTGCCATTCGGCCTCCCTGCGTCCTACCCCCGCTCGGTCCGGCCCTCGCCAGCCGCACGCGCGAGTTTTCGGATAGTCACTTAGATCTCGACTTTCGTGACCTCCAGCTGACTTGAAGGAGATCGGCCCTCGATGTCGAGACCGAGGTAGGGCAGGGAGCACCGGCGGCTCGCTCGAACGAAGGGTGTGTCCAAACATCCTCGAGGAGGTCACCGCCGATGCCCGCCCTGCCATCTTCGCTTGCCGCGATCCTGTCCCTGCTCCGCCCCGCCTTCACCGCGCCGACCTTCCAGATCTTCGAGGCGCTCGTGGCGGGGCTCGTCGGTCGCGTCGGCGAGCACACCGTCACCGGGATGTGGCAGGCGGCGCGACTCGCCGGCCGCCTGCATCACAGCCGCGCCCACGACTTCTTCGCCCGCGCCGCCTGGTGCCCTGACCGCCTCGGCCTGCTCGTGCTCGACTTCCTCGTGGAGCGCTTCTTGGACCCGGGCGCTCCGATCGTGCTAGCCGTGGACGGCTCGGTCTTTCGCCGCTCGGGCCGCAAGGTGCACGGGACGAGCTGGCACCACGACTCATCCGCCGCCCCCGGCGGCGGCTTCAAGTTCGGCAACTGCTTCGTCGTCGTCGGCTTGGTGGTGAGGATCGCCGCGCTGGGCGAGCGCGCCTGGTGCCTGCCCGTGCTCTTCCGGCTCTGGCTGCCCACGCCAAAGCCCACGGAGGAGCATCCCAACCCCCAGCGCCGGCCTTCCCAGCAGGATCTCGCCGCGGAGCTCGTGAAGCTGATCGCAGAGCGCTATCCCGAGCGGCGGATCGACGTCCTCGGCGACTCGGCCTTTGCCTGCAAGGCGATGGCGCCCGCCTCCGATCGCCTCACCTTGACTTCGCGGCTTCGCTCCAACGCCGTGATCCACGCGCCCAAGCCGCCGCTGACGGGGAAGCGCGGGCGACCGCGGGTCAAGGGCCGCCGGCTCGGCACCCCGGCCGAGATCGCCGCGCGGGCCAAGCCCAGCGAGTGGCGGCGCCTGCAGGTGCCCGGCCGGGGCGAGGCCTGCGCGCTCGTCGTCGAGGGCCTGTGGTACTCGGTCTTCGGCCCGCGGGCGGTGCGGGTCGTGATCGTCCGCGAGCCCTCCGACACCGAGGGCTACCGGATCGCGTTGATCAGCACCGACCTCGAGGCGGGGGTGGCCGAGATCATCGCCCGCTACGCCGATCGCTGGTCGATCGAGGTCGCCTTCCAGGACGCCAAGCAGACGGTCGGGGTCGGCGAGGCGCGCAACCGGGTCCGCCCGGCGGTCGAGCGCACCGTGCCCTTCGGCCTGCTCTGCCAGAGCGTGGCGATCGCCTGGTACGCGCTCAACGCCGATCCCGCCGCCGACGTCGATCGCCGCCGGCGAGAGGCGCCCTGGTACTCCCAGAAGCGCGATCCCTCGATGCTCGACATTCTCGCCGCGCTGCGCCGCGAGCTGATCCGGGCTGAATTTCGCCAAGGAGCGGGGCGAGCGCCGTCATCGCGACAAATAACCGCTCGCCCACCGTCACGCCTTCGAGCGGCGGCGTAGGTCACGAAAGTCGAGTTAGATGGGATAGTCACCGAATGGGTGAGTTCGAGTTGCTCGCACGGATCCGGGAGCGGCTTCCCGCCTCGGGGGGGCAGGTGCAGCTCGGTTCTGGAGACGACGCCGCGGTGACCGTCCCGCGCGGCGCCACTGCGACCTCCGTCGACGCACTCGTCGACGGAGTGCACTTCCGCCGCAAGCAGGCGACCCTCGCCCAGATCGGCCACAAGGCGCTCGCGGCAGCGCTCTCCGACCTGGCCGCGATGGGGGCCGAACCGGGCGAGGCCTACGTCGTCCTCGGCATCCCGGCCGACCTCGACGAGGACGGCTGCATCGAGCTGCTCGACGGCATGGCCGCCCTAGCCGCCGCCACGGGGACGAGCCTCGCCGGCGGCGACGTCACCCGCGCTGCCGAGCTCTTCCTGGCGGTCACGGTGGTCGGCCACGCGCCCGATCCGAGTGCGTTCGTCCACCGCAGCGGCGCCAAGCCCGGCGACGCGCTCGTCCTGACCGGCGAGATCGGTGGCGCAGCCGCCGGCCTCCGGCTGCTGGAAGCCGCCGACTGTGCATTTGACCACGCTATAAGGGGGTCAAACGCACAGTCGGCATCGGAACGGGGGGACGCGTTGCGGGAGCGACAGCTCGAGCCGACGCCGCGGCTCGCTGCTGGCCGCGCACTGGCGAGAGGGGGAGCGACGGCGATGATCGACGTCAGCGACGGCGTCGGCGCCGATGCCGGGCACCTCGCCGAGGGCAGCGGAGTCGGCCTGCGGATCGATGCCGACGCGATCCCCCTCGCGCCGGGGAGCGAGGAGCTGATGGTGGCCTCGGGACGAGACCCTTGGGAGCTGCTCGGCGGGGGCGAGGACTACGAGCTGCTCGCCACCGTCCCGCCCGAGCGGCTTGGCGAGGCGGCGCGGGCCGTGCAGGAGGAGGAAGGGGCGGCGCTGACCGCGATCGGGGAGGCGGTCGCCGGCGAGGGAGTCGAGATCAGGCTGCCCGGCGGCGGGGTTCTGAAGCCCGAGGGGTTCGACCAGCTGGCCTGACGCCGTCGTCGGCAAGAAGCGCCCGCACGCCGCGCCGCTGCAGCATCGCAGCGGCCACCAGCGCCGGCTCGGGCTTGTAGTGGCCGGTCTCGACCAAGCTCTTCAGCTGTCTCGGCTGCATCCTGCGCTTCATATCGACTTTCTACCAAGCAACCTTAGAACTTGGTACTCGCACATCTGTCCAAAGGAGCCCGGAGATACGCTTTGCTCATGCCCAACGGATCGACGCGCATCCTCCTCGTCGACGACGAGCAGTCGATCCAGACCCTGCTCAGCTACCCGCTGCGCAAGGACGGCTACCACGTCACCTCGGCCCAGGACGGCCGCGAAGCCCTCCAGCGCTTCGAGGAGGGGCGCTTCGACCTCGTCATCCTCGACCTGATGCTGCCCAAGCTCGACGGGGTCGAAGTCTGCCGCGAGCTGCGCTCCCGCAGCCAGGTGCCGATCATCATGCTGACCGCGAAGGGAAGCGAGACCGACAAGGTGGCAGGGCTCGAGGTCGGCGCCGACGACTACATCACCAAGCCGTTCTCGATGCGCGAGTTCCGCAGCCGGGTCAAGGCCGCCCTGCGCCGTTCGAGGATGGTGGGCAAGCCACCCGACGAGGAGGAGATCGACCACGGCGAGCTGAAGATCGACTTCGGCCGACGCATGGTCACCCTGCGCGAAGAGGAGGTAAGCGTCACCTACGTCGAGTTCGAGATCCTCGGCGCGCTGGCCCGCTCGCCCGGCCGCGTGCTCAGCCGGGAGACCCTGCTGGAGCACGTCTGGGGCGACTCCGAGTACCGCGACCCGCGCACGGTCGACGTTCACATCCGCCACCTGCGAGAGAAGCTCGAGAGCGACCCCAAGGATCCCGAGTTCCTCTTCACCGTGCGCGGCGTCGGCTACCGGTTCAAGGAGTAGGCGCCGCGTGCCGCGATTCAGGCCAGCCAGCCTCGGCAACCGGATCACCGTGACCGCGGTGGCGATCTCGGTGGGGACGGTGCTGGTCGTCTACGCCTACACCGTCGCCATCGGCGGTGCGGCGAGCGGCGACGGCCCGGTCAAAGCCCAGATCCTCGTCGGCGGCCTTGTCGCGGTCCTCGCCACGCTCGGAGTCGGGATCTACTTCGCCCGCCTGGCCGCCAACAACATCCGCAACCTCCAGGACGCCGCGCGCAAGGTCGCCGACGGCAACTTCGAGACGCCGATCCCGATCTCCTCGACCGGCCAGCTCGGCCAGCTCGCCCGCACCTTCAACGAGATGCAGCGGCGGCTCGCCGAGCTCGACAGCGCCCGCAAGCAGTTCATCGCCAACGCCTCGCACGAGCTGCGCACCCCGATCTTCAGCCTCGGCGGCTTCGTCGAGCTGCTCGAGGAGGAGGACCCCAGCCCCGAGGAGCAGGCCGAGTTCGTGCGGACGATGCGCCAGCAGATCGAGCGCCTGACCAAGCTGACGGCCGACCTGCTCGACCTCTCTCAGCTCGATGCCGGCGCCGTCGCGATCGAGAGCAGCGACGTCGACCTCAGCGCCGTCGCCCGCGAAGTGGCGCGCGAGATCGGGCCGCGCGCCGATCGGCACGGATCGCGCCTGGAGTTGCGCACTCCCGCCGTCCCGGTGATCGCCAGCGGCGACCCCGACCGGGTGCGGCAGGTGATCCGTATCCTCCTCGACAACGCCCTCACCCACACGCCAGAGGGCACCAAGGTGACCGTGACCACCTACTCCGCCAACCGCCGCGCCGAGCTCACCGTCTCCGACGACGGGCCGGGCATTCCCCGCAGCGTGCAGAGCCGCATCTTCGAGCGCTTCTACACGGCGGACTCCGCCGGTGGCTCGGGGCTGGGCCTGGCGATCGCGCGTGAGCTGGCGCAGCGGATGCAGGGCCGCGTAGGGATCGCCTCGAGCAAGCGCTTCACCGCCTTCACGCTCGACCTGCCGCACTCGCGCACCGCCGCTCTCCCGCCCGGCCCGAGCGTCGCCTCCAGGGCAGCGGCGTGAGGAGTGGCCGCGCGTTTTCGGCGCCGCTGGCGCTGGCGCTGGCGCTTGCCGGTTGCGGCAGCTCGGACGGGGACGGGGACGGGGCCTACCGGCAGGACACCGTCACCACCCAGCAGGTTGTGGTGCAGGCGGCCGGCCGCGGCTTCGACGCGGCCGAGGTCTTCCGCGAGGCCTCGCCCGGGGTGGTCACGATCCGCTCGGTCTTCGGCGGCGAAGGGGGGGCGGCCGAGGGCTCGGGCTTCGTCCTCGATCGCAGCGGCCGGATCGTCACCAACGCCCACGTCGTCACCGACGATTCCAGCGGCGACCGGCGGCCCGCGCGGTTCGTCTACGTCGAGTTCCCGGATCGCAACGTCGTCCCCGCCGAGATCGTCGGCTTCGACCCCTTCGCCGACGTCGCCCTGCTGAAGGTCGAGCCAGACGGCTTCGCCCTGCACCCGCTGCGAGCTCGGCGACGACGCGAGCCTCGTCGTCGGCCAACCGGTGGCGGCGATCGGCAGCCCCTTCGGCGAGCAGCAGTCGCTCTCGGTCGGGGTCGTCTCGGCGACCGACCGCTCGGTCGAATCGCTGACCAAGTTCCAGATCGAGGGGGCGATCCAGACCGATGCCTCGATCAACCCCGGCAACTCGGGCGGCCCGCTGCTCGACGCCGGCGCCCGGGTGATCGGCATCAACCAGCAGATCGAGACCGAATCGGGCGCCAACGACGGTGTCGGCTTCGCCGTGCCGGTCTCCGCCGTGAAGCGCTCCATCGCGCAGCTCGAAGACGACGGCGAGGCCGAGTACGCCTACATCGGCGTCTCAAGCCAGGCGCTCTACCCGCAGCTGGCGCGCAAGCTGGGGCTCGACACCGACCACGGGGGGCTGCTCGACGAAGTTGTGCCCGGGGCGCCCGCCGACGAAGCGGGCCTCGAGGGAGGCGACGACCGGATCCGCTTCCAGGCAGGGGCGTACAGCACCGGCGGCGACGTGATCCTCTCCGTGGAAGGGGACCCGGTGATCGGGCCCGAAGACCTCGCCCGCCTCGTCTCCGAGTACGAACCCGGCGACGAAGTGGAGCTCCTCGTCCTCCACGACGGCGCGCGGGAAGCGGTCGCGGTCACGCTCGGCAGCCGCCCGGGCGGCTGAGGGCTGCCGCCCCTCGCTGCTGTAGAACTCCCCGATGCTTCAGGAAGTCTCCCTCGGCCAGAAGTCCCTCGCCGACTACACCCACATCGCCGGCAAGGCCACGATCGAGCGCATCCGCGAGCTGGCCGAGCCGATGAAGGGCCACCGCGTGCTGCACGTCAGCGCCACCGCCTTCGGCGGCGGCGTCTCGGAGATCCTCTACACGATCGTGCCGCTGATGCGCGACGTCGGCATCGACGCCCACTGGCACGTGATCTTCGGCAAAGAGGAGTTCTTCAACGCGACCAAGCTCCTGCACAACTCGCTCCAGGGCGCCGAGGAGACGCTGAGCGCGGAGCAGTGGGGGATCTTCGACGAGATCAACGAGATCAACGCGGAGGGCCTGCAGGGCGAGTGGGACACGATCGTCGTCCACGACCCCCAGCCGATCGGCCTGCGGCGCGGCGCCCGGAAGAAGAGCCGCAACTGGATCTGGCGCTGCCACATCGACCTCTCCGAGCCCAACCCGGAGCCGATCGCCCGGCTGCTGCCGATGATCGAGGAATACGACGCGACCGTCTGGCACCTGCCCGCCTACGTGCCGAAGGACGTCGCAGCCGAAGACGGGGTGCAGATCATCCCGCCGGCGATCGACCCGCTCTCGCCGAAGAACATGGCCTTCTCGCCCGACGACGCCGCCTTCGTCGCCCGCCAGTTCGGGATCGACGTCGACCGGCCGCTGCTGACCCAGGTCTCCCGCTTCGACCCCTGGAAGGACCCGATGGGCGTGATCGACGCCTACCGCCTCGTCCACGAGGAGATGCCGAAGGTGCAGCTCGCCCTGGTCGGCTCGATGGCGACCGACGACCCCGAGGGGTGGGAGTTCTTCCAGCACACCTTCGAGTACGCCGACGGCGACGAGGACATCAAGATCCTCAACAACCTCAACAACGTCGGCGCGATCGAGGTCAACGCCTTCCAGTCGCAATCCGACGTCTGCCTGCAGAAGTCGATCCGCGAGGGCTTCGGCCTGACCGTGACCGAGGCGCTCTGGAAGGGGCGCCCGACCGTGGCCGGCAACGTCGGCGGAATCCCGCTGCAGATCGAGAACGGCGAGAGCGGCTTCCTCGTCGACTCGCCGGAGGAGTGCGCGCAGCGTTGCCTGGAGATCCTCGCCGACCCGGAGCTGGGCAAGCGCCTCGGCCGCGCCGGCAAGGAACACGCCCGCCAGGAGTTCCTCTCGCCGCGTTTGCTGCGCGACTGGATGGAGTTGCTGTCGGAGCTGGGCACCTAGACGGGTATCGGGGTGGGGATGGCGGGCGCCCTCCCCAAAACGCGCGGCAGGAGCCGCGCTTGAGTGTTTTGGGGAGGGCGCCCGCCATCCCTCTCGAAAGCACACAAGGTTCGGAAGCCCAGAACTCGAAGCGCCGTCTCGGCCATCCAATCTCTTTTAAAAGCTTGTGGACCCTGGCGCCGGCTTCGGAGACCGGGCGCCACTCGGTGACGTGTCGAGAGGAGCCTGGCCGTCCTCCAGGCGAATGTCGCGAAGCGGCCTATGCAATCCGGTGATCGCGCGGCCGCTAGGCCGCGCTCCTGGTTGCACCGCGCTCACGCGCGGTGCTCAATTCGTCTGGAGGACGGCCAGGCTCCCCCACCCCAACACCCCGCCGAATAACCGTCTTGAAAAAGCAGGCGCCTACCGCACGGGCTCGCGCAGCTCTGCGATGTCGGCCAGCTGCGCGTCGACCCAGTCGCCGGGGTTGCGTGAGAAGACAAGCTCCTTGAGGTGCTGTGCGCGAACCCGGCGCTCCTCGGGGTCCATCGTCAGGGCCCGGTGGATCGCATCGGCCTGCTCCTGGATGTCGAAGGGGTTGACCGAGAGCGCGCAGTCGGCGAGCTCCTCGTGGGAGCCGGTGTTCTCGGAGAGCATCAGCACCCCGTCGCGGGTGTTGACGGCGGGCGCCTCCTTGGCGACCAGGTTCATCCCGTCGAAGATCGAGTTGACCATCAGCAGGTCGAAGTGCTTGTAGCGGGCGACCGCCTCGGGGAAGTTCTCGTAGATCTTCAGGTCGATCGGCATCCAATCGGTGGTCCCGTGGCTATGGTTGACGACCGCGACCAGGGCCTCGATCCGCTCCAGGTACTCGGCGTACTCGGGGACGTCCTGGCGCGAGGGCTGCAGGTGGGCGATGAAGGTCACCTGTTCGCGGAACTCGGGGTGCTGGGTGAGGAAGGTGTCGAAGGCGGTGAAGCCGCGCAGCACGTTCTTGGAGAGGTCGGCGCGGTCGACGCGGATGATCAGGTGCTTGCGGCGGCGCTCCAGCACCTCGCGCTCGGCGGCGGCGACCTGCGGCGACTCGGACACACGGCGCAACCGCTCGGCGTCGATCGAGAGCGGGTAGGCACGGGCGTGGGTCTCCCCGCCGGCGTGGCGAACGAGGCAGCGCTCGTAATCGACGTCGGCCTCCAGCAGTTCGTCGCAGCAGCGGATGAAGTTGACGCAGTAGGCGTGCGTGTGGAAGCCGATGATGTCGTTGGCGAGCATGCCGCGGAAGATCGCCTCGCGGATCCGGCCCGGCAGGATGCGCCAGCTGTCGGGCTGGGACCAGGGGATGTGGACGAAGTAGTGTAGGAAGGCGTCCGGCCGCTCGGCGCGGATCATCGCGGGGGCGGTGTAGAGGTGGTAATCGTGGAGCATCACCAGCGGCCGCTCGCGGCCCTCGATCTGGCCCAGCACGGCGGCGGCGATGTCCCGGTTGACCGCCTGGTAGCCGAAGTCCCAGGCGTCGAGCTCCTCCTGGCGGATGTCCGGCGCGTTGGAGAGGTCCCAGAGGTAGTGCTGGATGAACCAGAGGATCGGGTTGGCGATGACGTTGTAGAAGCGGTCGTAGGCCTCGGCGTCGCTGCCGACCAGCAGCACGCGGTACTCGATGCCGTCGATCGAGAGCTCGACCGGGCCGCCGTGCTCCTCGGAGACGGCGACGTCCTCGTCGGTCATCGCCGAGGCGATCCAGAGCGCGTCGCGGTGCGAGACGAGACCGGACAACGCGGTGACCAGCCCGCCCCCGCCGCGGCGCACGGTGCGCTCCCCCTCCTCGTCGAGCTCGAACTGCGCCGGGCCCCGGTTGGAGACGATTATCAGCGGGTCGCCGTCGGCCACTGTGCCCAGCCTACCCCGAGGCACGGCCACTCAATCAATGCGGGGCAAACTCTTGCGAGCCGTCGTCTGGTGGGGGCGGTGGGGGTGGCAGTGAAACCTCGGGCGGTGTTGGCGGAACCGCCTCGGGCTGGGCCGTATTGGCGGGCGGGTCCTGTCGCGGGGTGGGGGTGCCCGGCTTGCGCTGCGCGCTGCTTCGGGCAGAGGGACGATGCACACCTGATTGCGAAGCCCCGCCCTCAGCAGCCTCCGCGCGGCGCCGGACACCCCCACCCCCCACCCCCCGCCCGAGATGCGGTCGAGCCCGAGGAGGATCAGGCAGCAAGGGCGTTGTCTCCGCGACCCGCGGCAGGCCGACGTCCGGGGGGAGCTTGGGTGGGTCGGCAGGCTCCAGCAACACGGGACCGATCCGGAGAACCACAAGCGCGAGAGCAAAAGCAAGCGCGCCTGCCCCTGCTTGCGACCAACGGACTCGAAGCTTCATATGAAGCTAAGGCCCCTGCCAGCGATGTTCTCCCCCGTTGGGGCTTTGGCGGGGTCCGGGTGCCCCTATCCGCGGCTTGTACTTTTTCGTCAACCCTGATCTCGACAGGCCACCCCCGTTCCACCGAAAAAGTTGAGCGGATAGGGGCACCCGGACCCCGCCCCCACCCCCCCGCTATAGTCCTTCGCCGTTTTGGCAGCCCCACGCGAATACGAGCTGGTCTTGATGCTGGACCCCGGGCAGGACGAGCCTGCGCGCGACGCGCTGGCGCAGGACACCCGTGCCCTGATCGAGGTTGCCGGGACGCTCAAGCACGAGAACAAGTGGGGCCTGCGCAAGATGGCCTACGAGATCGAGCAGCGCAACGAGGCCGACTATCGCTGGTTCCGCTTCGAGGGCCCGGCGCGGCTGCTGGACGACCTCAATCACAACCTGAAGATCGCCGACGGCGTGCTGCGCTTCCGCATCTTCAAAGTCGACTCCAGCTCCCCCGTGATGGTGCCGCCGGCAGTCGGCGCGGCGGGACCGGGAGCATCGCGGGACCGGGGCGCCCCAAGCGCCCGCCAGGCCGACGAGGGTGACGCGCCCGACGAGGGTGCCGCCGAGGTCGCCGCCACTGCCCCCGAGGAGTCCGCAGCACCCGCCGAGTAGACCGACCGACGGGCCGCAAACGACCATATCTCGGACGTTTCAGGCCCATCGGCCTTGATTTGTGCGGAGATTGCGGGGCGAGGGGGGAGAGACGCGCCGCCTGCGCTCTTAGACTGGGGTCCAGGCAAGCGATTAGAGGAGTTGAGAGCCGTGGCGGCTTCGAACATCAACGTGGTGGTCATCACCGGAAACCTGACCAAGGACCCCGAGCTGCGCAGCACCGGCGGCGGGACTTCCGTCTGCGAGCTGCGGGTGGCGGTCAACAGCAGCCGCAAGAACGGGCAGACCGGCCAGTGGGAGGACAAGCCGAACTACTTCGACGTGGTCGTCTGGGGAGCCCAGGGCGAGAACTGCGCCAACTATCTCTCGAAGGGCCGCCCGGTTGCAGTCGAGGGCCGGCTCGACTGGAGCGAATGGGAGGCCAAGGACGGCAGCGGCAAACGGCAGAAGGTCCAGATCGTCGCCAAATCTGTCCAGTTCCTCGGCTCACGCGACGGCGGCGGTGGTGGTGGCGGCAACGCAAACGGCGGCTTCACGCCGAGCAGCGACGTGCCGGCCGACTCCTCGGACTTCGCCGGGGCGGCGACTGGCGACGGGGACGACGGGGACGACGACATCCCGTTTTAGGGCCCGCCTGACGGCGCCGGACCAAGCGATGCAAGGACGCAGGGAGCGAAGCGTGCACGCGAGCGACTGAGGACACCGCAGCGCGCAGTGTCCGGCACCGTCAGGCGGAGCTTCTGTAGGATCACCGGTCCGATGGCCAGGATGGATTCAGGAGCAGCACCCCAGCGTCGCGGAAGGCGGGCACCGGACCGTGCGCGGCCGCGCAAATACACCCGGATCAACTCCGAGGCGGTCGACTACAAGGACCTCGGCCTCCTGCGCCGCTTCCTCTCCGACAGGGGGAAGACGCGCGGGCGCCGGGTGACCGGCCTCTCGCGCAAGCACCAGCGACAGCTCTCGGTGGCAGTGAAGCGGGCACGCGAGATCGCGCTGCTGCCCTACGTCGGAGAGCGCTAGTGCCCCTGGCCATACTGCTCGAGGACGTCGACGATCTCGGCCATCGCGGCGATCCGGTCGACGTCTCCCCGGGCTACCTCCGCAACTACCTGATCCCGCGTAAGCTGGCGGCGCCGGCGACTCCGGGTGCGCTGGAGGCAGCGCAGCGGCGGCGGGTGGAGGCTGAAAAAGCCGAGAAGACCCGTGCCGAGCGCGAAGAGCAGGCTGCCTCGCTGCTCTCCAAGACCGTGCTCACGATCCACCAGCGGGCGGGAGAGGACGGCAAGCTCTTCGGCTCGGTCGGGGCCAAGGAGATCGTCGACGCGATCCGCGAGGCCCGAGACCTGCGAATCGACCGTCGCAACGTCCGCCTCGAGCAGCCGATCCGCGAGATCGGCACCCACATGGTGGAGATCGAGGTCGCCGACGGCGCGGTGGCGACGGTGAAGACGATCGTCACCGAGGAGCGTTGACCAGGCGCCTCCTCCTCTGCCGCCCCCGGACGCGAAGCGGAGGAGGCGGCAACCGGTTTCCCGCGTCCGGGGGCGGCTAGTCTGCGGCCGTGCGGTCGCGCCGTCTTCCAACCCGCATCAGCCGTCGCGCCAAGGCGAGGGCCCGCTTCGGTTGGGCTCGTTCGGAGCGTGCGACGCTGGCGCTGGCCACCGTTGCCCTTGGGGGTGCCGGAGCGGTGCTCGCCGGCCAGTACGGCCGCATGCTGCAGCGCCGCTCCCACCAGGGCAATGGCGACGGCCTGGTCGAAGCGGCCCCGGTCGCCGCGCTCGACACGGTTGGGGTCGCGGTCAGCGGCTACGCCGACGCCCCGCGCAGCGAAACGGTCCTCTTCAACCTGCTGGCCGGCTTCCTCGGCTCCTTCGCGCTGGTGCGCCTCTCGACCTGGGGCATCCGCGACGAGTGGTGGCCCTTTCGCAACGTCAGCCTCGGCGGGCGCCACATCCACCACTTCGTGCCGGGCATCCTGATCGCCTTCGCCTCCGGGACGACGGCGCTCTTGACCGACGACGAGGCACTGGAAGAGCGCCTCGCGGTCACCACCGGCATCGGCATGGGGCTGACCTTCGACGAGGCCGCCCTGCTGCTCGACCTGCGCGACGTCTACTGGACCCGCGAAGGCCTGCTCAGCGTCCAGCTCAGCCTCGGCGCGACCGCGATCCTCAGCATCGCGATCCTGACGCAGCGGATGTTGCGCCGGGGAGAGCGCCATCAGGAGGCCGAGGGCCTGATCCCGCCCGCTCCTGTCAACCGAATCGATCCGCGGGATTGAGCGGACCAAGGAAAGGGCGGCCCGACGGGCCGCCCTTTCCATCCCCTATTCGTCCTGAGTCGAAGCGTTCGCTAGCCCGTCGGGGTGCAAGAGCGGACGACGCTGCCGGTCAGCCGGGTGCCGTCGCTGAAGACTCCGGTCCCCTTGGCGTTGAGGTGGCCGTCCGGGCACTTGGCGAGCAGGTAGCTCTGTTTCTTGCCTTTGTAGGTGAAGGTGCGGCCGACTTTGAGTTCGAAGCTGATCGGCGAACCCGAACCGCCGGCGATTTTGGGAATCGTGGCGACCGATTTCGTGCCGTAGCGGCCGTTGTGGACTTTCGAGACCTTGACCGTGGTGACGACCGCCGCCGGCACCGGGACGGTGAGGAAGGCGTGGACGTAGATCGTCGTCACGCCGCCCTTGACGCCACCGTTGAAGGCGAGCAGCTTGCTCTTCGCGATGATCGGCGCCTGTTCCGGAAATGCGATCTCTACGTCGGTCTTGCCTTCGCCGACGATCGCGTCCGGGCACGCTTTTTCGGCATGCTTGGTGTCCTGCGAGTTGAGCTTGGCCGCGGTGCACGTGACAAGGCCCTTGGCGTTGATCGTGCCGTTCTTGTCGGTTTCGACGACGAATTCCTTCAGCGCCGGCGGGTGGGTGCCATCGACGGTCTCGACTTTGCCGCTGATGTTGAGTTTGATCCCCGCCATTTTGCTCTTGGGCAGCTTCTTCGGGCTGAAGCCGCCGTTGACCGTGATCTTCAGATTCCCCTGCTGGACGACAACGGGCTTCTCTGCCATCGCGATACCCGCCAGCGCGACGGCGAGGGCCGCACCCACGGCGAGTGTCCAAATCAAGCGCTTGCGCATTCGTCTACCTCTCTCCTTTGCGGCACGGCCCTAGAGCCGGCCATAGAAAGCCTTGGTCAATCCCTCCAGCAGCCCAAATTACCAACATCGGCGTCTAGATAAACCCCGGCATTCACAGAAAAGATCGGCTTAACACGCCGGTTTTCAATCCTCGATCATCGAGAGGCGGGTCCGCTCGCGCTCCTCGGCCGCTCCCTCGGGGCCGAGAAAGGGCAGCGTGATCCAGAACATCAGGTCCGGCAACCGGCTCGGCAGGCGGGAGGCGGCGCCGTGGAGGATCTCGCTGTAGAGCAACTCGTTGACGCCGCCGGCAAGCGAGAGCGACGTGATCCCCGGCAGCTCGACCGAGGTTTCGGCCCGGCCGGCATCGAGAAACCCGGTGAACTGGCGCAGCGCCGCGTCGCGGCGGGCCAAGGCCTTCGGCCCTGCCGCGAGCACCTCGACGATCGCGAAGCGCGCCTCGTCGGGGTGTTCGGCGAGGTCTCTGAGCAGCTCGCCGAGGCCGGCGGCGACGCGCTCGGCCCAGGGAGCGCCGGGCTTGGATTCGAATCCCTTCGCGGTGTCCCCGAGCAAGTTGCCCAGCAGCACGTCGTAGGCGGCGAGGAAGCAGTCCTCCTTGCTGGCGAAGAGCTCGTAGAACGTCTTTCTCGAGACCCCGGCCACGCCGATCACGTCGACCACCCGCGTCTCGGGATAGCCGCGCTCGGAGACCACCTCGATCATCGCCTGCAGAATGCGGTTGCGCTGGGATTCGGTCACCGCCTCCCGCGGCAACCCGTGCCGCCCCCGGGGCAGTCGCTCGCTCAACCTAGCTGTGCGTCTACCGGAGGCCACCCCGAAACTTTAGAACAGAAGGACTCCGATCGCGACTTTCTGTACCCGAGCGTCTACCCCGCGATTTCAGCCTCCAGAGCGCGATCACTACAATCGCCGGCGGTGAACGGGGAGGGGATACGCCGCATCGCAACGCTTTCCGCCGTCGTCTTCGCAGCGGGCGCCTTCTCCGCCTGCGGCGAGGAGGGCTCGAGCACAGCCGAATCCTCGCCCGCGAAGGAGGCGAGCTCCGGTTCCTCCGGCCCGAGCACGGAGAGCGGGCCCGGCTCGAAGAACGCGCAGGAGGGCGGATCGCAGCCGAACGGCGAAAAGGACGCCCCGGCCGCGGCCGTCGATCCCGCGCCGCTGGAGGTCTCGGGTGGCGGCTCGGCCCAGTACCGCGTCAAGGGCGGCGACAACAGCATCCAGGAATTCGGCGAGGAGAGTGACGAAGCCGACCTCGAGGAAGCGGCCACGGCGCTGCACGGCTATCTCGTGGCTCGCGCCGGCGAAGACTGGGCGGCCGCCTGCTCCCGGCTGGCGAAGACGGTCAAGAGCCAGCTCGACGTGCTCGCGTCGCGCTCCGGCCAGCTCAAGGGCAAGGGGTGCGCCGAGATCCTCGGGGCGCTGACTCCACCCCTTCCAGCAGAGGTGCGCCGGCAGTCGACGGTCGTCGACGCCGGCAGCCTGCGCACCGAAGACGGGCGGGCCTTCCTCATCTACAGAGGTGCGGGGGAAACCGAGTACACGGTGCTGATGGAGCAGGAGGACGGGGCCTGGAAAGTCGGGTCGCTCGCGGCGACGCCGATCTCGTAGAGCCGGCTCCCGGCCCAGCAGTTGACCCCAGCGCATCCAACTCCGATATTAATCGGTATGATTTGAGCAATGTCGGGGCAGGGTTCAAAGGCTGCCGCCGCGCTCGCGGCGATCCTGGTCGCGCTGCAGTTGGGTGCCTGTGGCGGCGGCTCAGATACGACCGAGACGACGAGTGCCGATTCGGGCGAATCGGCACCTGAATCGGGTGTCCGCCCAAGCGCGTGGAACAACGTCAACGAGGGGCTCCGCGGGGACATCCTCTCCTTTGGAAAAAAGGGAAGCCAGGCGAAACTCGAGGAAGCGACGGCGGTGCTGCGCGGCTACCTCACCGCCCGCGTTGACGGGAATCCCTCAAAGGCATGCTCCTACCTGTCGGAGTACATGCTCAACGTGATGAAGGGGTCGGCACAGAGGAGGGGTGAGCACGGCTGTGTCGCAGGCATGGAAGGCCTGGAAACGCTTTCATCGGTGGACGAAGCCGAAGGGCCGCTTCGGATCAGCCCGCGCAGCATTCGCAGCGGGAGCAGGGGGAGGCGGACCTTTGTCATCTATGAAGACGGCTACGGGGATACGTACGCGATGCTGATGCGACACGTGGGCGGGACCTGGAAGATCCAGGGTTTCGAACCAACGCGCCTGTCTTAGGACTGAGATATTTTGCTCAAAGTAATTATGTCAATAACAGGGAGACTGCCGAAAGCTTGGCTCGCGGCCGCGGTGCTGGCTGCAGCGCTGCTGGCTGGCTGCGGCAATGGTGAGCCGGACGCGACCGGCGCCGGGACATCAGGCGGCGCTGCGACCGAAGAGACCGCGGCGGATACCAGCGGGCAAATTCGCTCCAACGTCAAGACGGGCCCGCTGCGCGTAACGGGCCAGGGCCCCGAGCAGTTCCCCGATATTCCCGACAACTACACCATCTTGGAATCCGACAAGGAAGCGAGCAGGCGCGCAATGGAAGAAGCCGCCCTCGTCGTGCACGGGTATCTCGTCGCCCATGTCCAGTACGACTGGGCAAAATCATGCTCCTACCTGAACGATTGGGCACTGAAAGAGGTGACGGTCCTCGGCTCGCACTTCAAGCAGGTGGCAGGCAAGGATTGCCCGACGATAATCGCCTACCTGCTGGGGAAGGTTCCACGCCGGAAGACCGTCGTCGCCAGCGAAGTGGAGGCCGGCTCCCTCCGGGTGAGAAGAGAAGGCGGCCATTTCTTCTATAGAGGCGGCGGCGTCCCCTACACGATCAGCGTGGAGCGGGACGAGGATGGCAACTGGAAGCTAGCCGAAATCCTCGTTATCGCGATAAAACCACCGCCCTCCTGAATCGGGGACCGGCTCAGCCCAGCCAGACGACCTGCTCGCGCCCTGGGCCGACGCCGGCGAGGCGGATCGGGACGCCGGCGAACTCGGCAATGTAGTCGAGGTAGGCGCGCGCCTCGGCCGGCAGGTCGGTCTCGCTGCGACACGCCGAGATGTCTGCGTCGAAGCCCGGCAGCTCCTCGTACTCGGGCTCGGCGCCGTGCAGGATCGACTGGTGGTAGGGGAAACGGTCGAGCAGGGCTCCCTCGCGCGAGCGGTAGCGCACCGCGACCTTGAGCGGGCCGATGCCGCTTAGCACGTCGAGCTTGGTTATCGCCAGCGCGGTCATCCGGTTCAGCCGCGCTGCGTAGCGGAGGGCGACCAGGTCCATCCAGCCGCAGCGTCGCTCCCGCCCGGTCGTCGTGCCGTACTCGTGGCCGCGCTCCAGCATGTGACGCCCCGCGCCGTCTTCGAGCTCGGTCGGGAAGGGGCCGGCGCCGACCCGCGTCGCGTAGGCCTTGGCCACGCCCCAGACCTCGTCGATGTCGGCCGGGCCGATCCCGGCGCCGATCGTCGCGGCGCCGGCGATTGGGTTGGAGGAGGTGACGAAGGGGTAGGTGCCGTGGTCGAGGTCGAGGAGGGTCGCCTGGGCGCCCTCGAAGATCACCGTTCGCCCGGCGTCCAGCGTGTCCCAGCAGAGCCGCGCGGTGTCGGCGATGTGGGGCTCGAGCCGGTGCCCGTAGCTGACGTGCTCCTCGGTCATCGAGTGCAGGTCGAGGCGGGGGTCGGGGGCGTCCTCGATCGCCTGCTCGACCGCCTCGCGGTCGCCCTCCCCTGCCTCCTTGCGCAGCTTGCGGCGCTGTACGCCGAGTTCGCGCAGCGCCTGCTGCTTGGGCTCGAGCGCGGCGCGGATCTTGGTGCGGAGGATCTTCTCGTCGAGCAGGTCCTGGACGCGGATCCCCAGGCGCAGGGCCTTGTCGGCATAGCAGGGGCCGATGCCGCGCCTGGTGGTGCCGATCGAGAGCTTGCCCAGCTTCACCTCGCCCGCCGTGTCGAGCAGCACGTGGTAGGGCATGATCAGGTGCGCGTTGGCGGAGATCTTCAGGTTGCCGACGTCGACCCCGCGACGGCGCAGGCCGTCGATCTCGCCGAGCAGGATGCGCGGGTCGAGGACGACGCCGTTGCCGATCACGCAGGCCTTGCCGGGGTAGAGGATCCCGGAGGGGATCAGGTGGAACTTGAACTCCTCGCCGTCGCGGACGATCGTGTGACCGGCGTTGTTGCCGCCCTGGAAGCGCACGATCGCGTCGGCGCGCTCGGCGAGCAGGTCGGTGACCTTGCCCTTGCCCTCGTCGCCCCACTGGGCGCCGACTATGACCAGTCCTGGCATCGCGGCAGGGATTGTGCCGGACTGGGCATGACCGGCGCATATCGGCGTCCTCGGTCGCTCACGTGCAGAAGCACGCTTCGCTCCCTGCGTCCTTGATCTGCTTGGGCATGCCCAGTCCGATGGACTTAGGCGACCTTGCCGAAGCGGCGGTCTTCGCCGAAGAAGGCGACCTCGTCGCACATCTCGTTGAGGCGAGAGACCGTGCGAGCGCCTATCTGATCTTCAAGCCGCTCGTGCGGGAGGTTGGTCGTGACCAGCACCGAGCGCTGCGCCTCGTAGCGCTCGTTGATCAGGGCGTAGAGTTGCTCGAGCACCCAGTCGCTGCGCTTCTCGGCGCCGAGGTCGTCGATGTGGAGCAGGTCGACGGAGGTGAGGCGCTCGAAGAAGGCGAGGTAGGAATCGCCGCCCGGTTCGGAGTCGTAGGTGCGGCGGATGCGGGCGAGCAGCTTCGGCAGGGAGTAGATCGCAACCGAGTGGCCGGCGGCGAGCGCCGCCTTGGAGACCAGCATCGCCAGCGTCGTCTTGCCGGTGCCGGTGTCGCCGAAGAGCCAGAGGCCGCGGCCGGCGGCCAGACGATCGTCGAGCTCGTCGACGAAGTGGCGGACCTCGGTTACCGCGGCCCTGGTCTCGAGGTCGCGCGCCATGTCGGAGACCGGCGGGCGATCGAAGGAGACTCCGCGGTAGCGGGACGGGATGACCGAGGCGACTCCCCTGCTCCGGCCGCGCTTCAGCCGCTGCGCCCTGCACTCGCATTCGCGGGCGACGTCTTCGGGGCCGAGGATCCAGCCGGAGCCGTCGCAGACCCCGAGCGTGCAGGCCTTTTCGCGGAAGGGCTCGCTGCGGGCGATCGCGGCCATCAGAACTCAGGCCCCGAAGCGGCGAGGTCCTCCATCGGCGGCTCCTCCCCCGCCGGCCGCTCGATCGGCTGCTCCTGGCCGGCGAAGTCGGCGAACTTCGGGAAGCGGTCGAGGAAGACCAGCTTCGGGGTGCCGACCGGCCCGTTCCTGTGCTTGGCGATGATCAGGTCGGCGAGGCCGTCCGGCTCCTCGTCGGGGTCGCGGTAGTAGTCCTCGCGATAGAGGAATGCAACAACATCCGCATCTTGCTCAAGATTTCCTGATTCTCTGAGGTCGGACAGCATCGGCTTGGGCGGGTGGCGCTGCTCGGGGGCACGCGAGAGCTGGGAGATCGCCAGCACCGGCACCTCCAGCTCGCGGGCGAGGATCTTCAGCCCGCGGCTCATCTGACCCACCTGCTCGACCCGGTTCGCCCGCGGGTCGTCGGAGCGCATCAGCTGCAGGTAGTCGACGACGATCAGGCCGAGCCCGCCCCTGTCCTGCTCCTGGGCGTGCAGCCGCCGCGCCTTCGCGCGCAGGTCGAGGACGCCGAGGTCGGAGGAGTCGTCGAACCACAGCGGCGCTTCCTCCAGCTCGTTGCAGGCACGGACAACCTTCGGCCAGTCCTTCTGGGAGACCTGGCCCTTGCGCAGCTTGTCGCCGGAAATCCGCGCCCGGCAGGCGATGAAGCGCTGTGCCAGCTCGACCTCCGACATCTCGAGCGAGAAGAAGGCAACCGGCAGGTTGCGCTTGACCGCGACGTTCTCGGCGATGTTGGCGACGATCGCGCTGTTGTGGACGATGATGTCGTCGGCGACGAAATTCCGCAGCCCCGGAACGTCGAGGTCGTAGGTCTCTTCTTCGCCGGCGTACTCGACCGACTCGACTTCGTCCCACCAGATGTCGGAGTCGCAGAGCTCCTCGAGGGCTGGCGAGACGACCGCCTCGGTCAGCTCCGCGACGAGCCCACGGGACGGTGAGCGCTTGCCGACGTGCCAGTTGTGAGTGCGGGGACGGCCGGTCCGCTCGCTGACATCTGCCCATGACCTCTCGCCCTTGGCCAGCAGGATGTCCTCCCAGATCTCCGTCGGAAGCGTGTCGGTGTTCGTCGACCGCGGCGCTGCGCCTAGCCGCTCCAAGACCTCGGCCTGCTTCTCTTCCTTGCCAGGAACAGAGATCAGCTCGCAGAACCTGCGCAGGCTGCTCTCCTGGGAGGTGATGCGGATCTCGCGTGCGACCTTGTCCGTCCCCTCGTAGACCGACCGTTTCAATGTCCGGATCGTGGCGACGATGCCAAGTCTCAGCAGCAGGTGCTGGACATCGCGCGCAAGCCGCTCGCTGATCGTCGTATAGCCGACCTGCGCCAAACGGTCGCTGCAGTAGACATGTCCGTCGCAGGCGTACATGACGCCGAGGAAGCGCACGATCTGCTCGTCGCTCAAGCCGAATATCGCATCCGGCACGAACTTCTCGGCCGAGCGAAGCCCCATCAGCCCGTGGCCTTCCAACATTTCGGCTACGGGATTGTGGCGGGCACCTCGCCCACGGCTAAGGGTGGCATTGCCATGTGCTCGCGACCCAATGACCTGCATTCGGACTCCGTATGCCGTCGCCGCCCGCTCAACCTCGTCAACCACCTTGGACTCCGCCCCAAAACAGAACCTGGGAGTGGCCTGCGTGATGGCACCGTCGGCGATCAGCGCGGCGAGGAGGACCACCTCGTGATCGGGGAGCTCAGCGGGGCGCGTGGGCCGAGGAAGCCGACGAGGAACCGCTATTCGATCGCCAGCGTTGATATCGCCAAGCTCCTGCCATCCCGAGCTGGTCAGCACCGGATGGTTCGCGGTGGCCTCGGTCCACCTACCGAGGCGCGTGGTCAGTCGAAATACCTTTCTAGAGCCGTTGCTCTCGACCGCTGCGACCTTCGCGGGCTTCATTTTAAGGTCCGGGCCGAGAGAAGCGACCCAGACATCCTCTCCGCGCTCAAAGGACTCGTACAGCGCTCCAACGGTTCGGCGTGCACCGGTGCGTGGGTCGTAGATCAAAGAATTTCGAGCACTGCACTTTCCCATAGCGGGTCTCGCGGCCACGATGATCAGGTTCCCCGGTTGGAACCCCCCCGTGATCGCGTCGATGTCGCGGAAGCCGGAGGGGGTGCCGGTCAGCTCGAGCTCGCCGGTGGAGAGCTTCTCGAGGCGGTCGACCTCGTCGTGGAGGATCTCCGAGAGCAGCCTGAAGTCGCTCGCCTGCTCTCTGTGGGCGACGTCGAAGAGCAGCTTCTCGGCCCGCTCGGAGAGCTCGCGCGGCTCGCCGTCGCGCTCGTGGACCCAGCCCTGGATCTGCTGGCCGGCGCCGAGCAGGCGGCGCAGCAGCGAGTTCTGCTGGACGATCTCCGCGTAGTGCTTGGCGTTGCCGGCCGCGGGCACCTTGGCCGCCAGCTCGGAGACGTAGTGCTTGCCCCCCGCCTCCTCGATCTGGTTGCGCTGGGACAGCGCCTCGGCGACGCTGAGCTCGTCGACCGGCTTGGAGCCCGCGTAGAGGTCGTGGATCGCGGTGAAGATCGCCGCGTGCTTCTCCAGGTAGAAGTCGCCGGCGTTCAGCTTCACCTCGTCGATCACCCGCGTCAGCGTCGGCTCGGCGACCAGCATCGCCCCCAGCACCGATTCCTCCGCCTCGATGTTCTGCGGCGGAACGTGGGCTGTGGGAGCGGAAGCCATTCGATCTAGTTAACGACCGGAAGCGGCGGAACCGCCCCGAAGCTCGATCAAACCAGACGACCGCCCGGCTCATGTATGCCTCTCGTGCAAATACGGGGGGAAAGATTTGACATTCCTCGCGGCGGGTGGCGCTGTAGGGGGGACCGCCCCCGAGGACGCTTTAGCGACCGCAGGGGGCGGTGGGTCCCCTGCGGCGACAGGACCCGCCGCGCCGAACCCGCGAGCTATTCGCTCTGTTCAAAGGTGTGCTGGTAAGTCGTCGCCGCGCCCGCTTTGCCGATCGGGTCGAAGGGACCCTGCTGGACGCAGCCGGGAGCGGGGACCGCCGCCGAGTCGGTCTGTTCGCCGTAGGCGTACTTCTTCAGACGGGCAAAGAACGCTTCGGCTTCTTGCAGATTGTTTTTCTTCGTGCGTGCCTGGAAGACTTCGTTGCCGGGCGTTTCCGGGTTGAGCGTCGCGGTCACGCCAGAGCTGCACTGGCGGGTCTCGAAGCTCAGCAGCCCCGAGGCGAGGCTCTTCGCCGCCAGCGGCTGGCTGTAAGCGCTGGAGCGGTTGCCGGTCAGGCGGTTGGGGAAGGTCGCCAACGACTCGGGGCTGAATGGGCCCATCGCGCGGATGTAGTGGATGTGTTCGCCCTTCGCGTTTTCGGTGGTCAGCGTGGCGTTGGTCATCGCCGCGACATTGCCGAGGGTCGCGGTCAGCTCGTGCTTGTAGAGCCCGAGGCCGGTGAGGAGCGGGTTGAGGTTGCGAGCGAACGGGTCGATGGCGCGCAGCAGCGGCGGGAACTCGTCGCGGAAGAGCTTGCGCGCCGCCGGGAAGCCGGTGGGAGCGCGCTCGATCACCGGTCGCAGGCCTTCGAAGAAGCCCTTCGCCTGCGGCGCCAGGTTGGAGAGGGCGACGAGGGTCGGCGAGAGCTCTTCGGCGACGGGGACGAGCTGCTTCATCACCGGGTCCGCCTTCACGGCGAAGGACTCGAACCGTTCCAGCGTCAGCCGCGACTCGTCCTCGAAGGTCGGGAAGGCGCGGAAGAGCGCTTCGATGTCGCGATCGCGCGCCGCGGCGGTGCTGAAGACGGCGTTCGAGTTGCGGATCAGCCCGGCCAGCTCACCCTGGCGGCCGCGCAGAGCCTCGAGCGAGATCGCCCCGTTGCGGAAGAGGCGGTTGACGGCGAGCCGCTGGCTGTCGAGCACGCGGAAGATGCGGTCGGCCTGGGTGAAGGTGGGCTCGAGCTCGCCGAAGGCGTAGGAGAGGTCCTCGCCCCGGCCCTCGATCGCGACCGCGGCTTCCTGCTGCCAGCTCTGGAAGGCGGCCCGGGTCCGCGGGTCGAAGGTGCGGAAGATCTCGTCGAGCTGGACCGATTCGGCGACCTGCGCCGGCGCCAGGGTGCCGCCGTCGGGCAGCGGCGGGCCGGCGCGGTCGCCGGGGGTGAGCTCGATATAGGTCTCGGCGAGCAGCGTCTTGGTGCGCAGGATCGCCCGCGTGTCGCGGGGGATCGGACCGTACTTGTCCTGGATCGCGACCTGGGCCAGCGCCTTCTTGCCGTCGGGGGCGAGGACGATGTCCTGCACCTTGCCGACCGAGACGCCGGAGATCCGCACGTCGGACTGCTGGGCGAGCTGGGTCGCCTCCTCGAAGGGGATCTTGATCTCGTAGGTCTTGGCCTTGAACGGGGTCGGGCCGCCGAAGGTGATCCAGAGGAAGAGCAGGATGCCGAAGCACGAGAGCGCGAAGCCGGCGATGACGAGGAGCTGGGTCGTGCTGGGGGCGCGCTTGCTCATTCTGTTCCGGGACCGCAGCTTCGGGTGGGTTCTTGGGGGTCGGCAATCGCGGGCAGTTCGCCCTGGCGCGGCACTCGCGCCCCTTGAAGAAGGGTCTGTAGGTATGTCTTGGGAGGGATCACCGGAGGTATTCCTTGGACCGTGCCATAAGCAAGGTAGGTCCCGTTGCAGGAGATCAGCACCAGGCTGCGCTGGATCGGCCCGGCGGGATCGTCGAGGTTGAAGGTGGCGTTGAAGTTGTGGTTGAGCCAGGGCAGGTAGAAGAGGTAGCTCTGCCGCGAGCCGTTCGGCTTGTAGGCGAGTTCGTTGAGGAACCCGTTGAAGCCTTCGAGGGACTGGCCGAAGCCGCGCACGGACTTGTCGAGGTCGGCGGAGCCCTGCTTCGCGTGGGTGAGGACCGGCCGGATTTCGCGGGTGAAGGGGCGAATCTGGTCGCGGATCGGCCCGGTCGTCTGCTCGAAGAGCCGCTCGTTGGCCCTCAGCGCCGGCCCCAGCGCCTGCGCCTGCGGGATCAGGCCGACCAGGGCCGGGCGGGCGGCGTCGGAGAAGCGGTTGACGCTGGCGAAGGTCGCCTCGGCGGTGCCGAGGGTGGAGGGGAACTCCACCAGCGTCTCCTGGATCGAGCGCTGCTGGTTGGCGAAGTTGCCGAGCGCCGCCTCGGAAGAGCTGACGAAGCGTTCCAGCTCGCGGTCGTGGCGGCCGAGCTCGGTGGCCAGCAGGCTGAAGCTGTGGATCGCCCTGGCGATCGCGACGCGCCGCCTGGCGACGGCCCGGTTGAGGTCGGCGGTGTAGTGGACGAAGGGCTGGAAACGCCGCAGGGCGCCGGAGAGCTGGCGGCCGCGGCCGCCGATCCCCTCGGCGCCGCCGGCGACGAGGAGCTGGATGTACTGGCGGGTGTCGGCGTCGAGCGTGGCCAGGAAGGCGTCGAGGTTGACGTTGGGTTCGGTGCGCGAGAGCGGGAAGCTGTAGCCGTCCTCGATCTGGCCGTCGGCCTGCCCCGGGTCAACCTCGACGACCATGTCGTTGAGGTTGGTCTTCGGCCGCAGCAGCAGGGTCGCGTCGGGGTGGATCAGCTCCATGTACTGGGGCTTGATGTCCATGCCGACCACGGCGTGGCCGTCCTCCAGCTCGACCGAGGTGACCTTGCCGATCTGGATGCCGGCGATGTCGACGGCCTGGCCCTGGCCCGGGGTCACCGCCTGGGCGGTGGTGAACTCGCCCGTGACGTGGGCGAACTCTTCGCCGACGGCGGGGATCCAGGAGGGCAGCGAGGCCTTCTGCTGGGTGAAGATCCAGAGCGTCATCACGATCGCCACCGCGGCGAGGACGGCGATCGCGATCGTGTCCTTGCTGCGGCCCCGCGACTGGCGGGCCAGGGAGGCGCGGAAGTGCGACCAGCGGCTCACGGCAATACCTCGCGCTTCGCTCGCGGCGCGAAGAACCAGAGATGCACGCTTGCTCGCTCCGCGCTCACGGGCTCACCGCCGCCGGTGTCGCGGCGCCGACCTGGCCGAGCGGGCCGTTGAGGTCGGGGACCGGGTTGGAGTCGCAGCGAACGTCGGGCTTCTTCGGCGGCCTTCCCGCCAGCTGCGGCTGGGTGCCGATCGGCGCCGCGATCGTGTGGCCGAACACCTGCTTGTCGGTGGCGAGGTTCCCGTTGGGCGCCGCGGCTTCCGCCAGCACGTCGCCGCCGCCGGGCTGCAGCCGCACGAACGGCCCGTTGCCGTCGAAGGTCTGGCCCCAGCCGGCGAAGTTGGCCAGCGTGTAGAGGAACTCGCGGTAGTTGGGGCCGCCGGTGCCGAACCGGTCCTCGATCGCCTGGTTGGCGGTCGGGACCAGGACCTTGGTCGTGCAGAGGCTGATCCGGTTGAGCTGGGGCAGCGCGATCGCCTTGCCCGCCTGGGCCGCCCCGGCGAAGCCGGGGGTCGCTTCGGCCAGGAGCTTGGCGGTGCCGCCGCCCTCCTTGCCCGAGAGCAGCGGACGGGCCTGCCTGAGCCAGGGCTTCCCGGCGGCGATCCAGCCGGGCAGCTCGGCGACCGCCGGCGTCAGCTCGATCGCCCAGGCGCGCAGTGGCGGCAGCGTCCGGTTGAGGCTGACCAGCGAGCCGTGGAACTCGTCGAGGAAGGGGGCGAGGCGCTGAACCGTGGCGGTGAGGTTGGTCGACTGCGCCGCCAGGGCGCCGGTGAAGACGTCGAAGTTGACGATCAGGCCCTTGAGATCCTCCTCGTTGCGGGCAAGCGCGCCGAAGGCGCGGCCGGCGCCGGCGAGGAGGCGGGAGAGGTCGCGCGGCCCGGTGCCGAGCAGCGCGTTGGTGACCTGGGCGCTGTAGCGGCCGGCGTCGCCGCCGTAGCGGAAGACGCCGTTGAGGGCCTCGGCGCCGCTCTTGCCCTGCACCTCGGGAAGCTGCGTCTCGTCTTCGGCCGGCGTCGGCTCGTGCGTGAGCGCCGTGCCGTAGCTTTCCAGCAGGCGGCTGAGGTCGGCGCGCACGGGTGCCTGCAGCGCGGTCAGGACCTCGTCGATCTGGACCCAGGTGGAGGTGTGGCTGACCCCGATCGTGCCGCCGCTGGGCATCTCCGGCGCGCTCGGGCTGCCGGGGGCGAGGTCGACGAAGAAGTTGCCCTCGAGGAAGATCCGCGGGCGGATCGCGGCGAAGGCGTCGTCGTGGATCGGCCGCCCCTGGCCTTCGACGGTGAAGATGACCGTGGTCGCGTCGCCGTCGCGCTCGACCCCGATCACGCGACCGACGTCGACCCCGGCGACCCGCACCGGCGAGTTGGTCGCGATGTTGACCCCGTTGGAGAAGGTCGCCTTGAGCTCGTACCCGTAGCTGGTGAAGGGGACGTGGCCGGTGAACGCCAGGTAGGGGCCGATCGTGAAGACGAGCAGGAAGATCACCGCGATCAGGGCGTTGCTGGGACGCCACTTGAAGCGGCTGTTGGTCGCCCCGGCCCTCGTGTCGCGCTCCGGCAGGCGTCCCATCAGCCTTCACCCAGCTGCTTCTTCGATTGGCCGGAGGTCTCGATGCCGTCGTTGCGCGGCGTGTTGCCGATCCTGGTCTTGCCCGCTTCGTAGAGCTCGTTCCCCGCCTCGCACTCTTTCGGCTGGCCGGGGGAGGCGGTGTTCGGGTAGGGGTTCGTGTGGAGGTGGTTCCTGTTGTTCGGGCCGCCGCCGTTTGCCGGCGCAGAAGCCGGTCCGCCCTCCGAGTTCGGCCCTTCGGGCGCCTCGAAGGCGATCGCGTTGACCCAGCCGCCGAGCGGGTTGCCTTCGCTGGAGGCGTTGGCGAGGTTGCGGAAGGCGATCGTCAGGTAGTTGCAGGTGGTCTGGGCCGGCCCGATGAACCGGATCGCCGGGCCGAGCAGGTCGTTGGTGTCGATCAGCAGGTCGAGGCCGTTGAAGACGCCCGGCGATTCCTGGAAGGCGAGCAGCGCGTCGGCGGTCGGCGGCAGCTGGGCGTTGAGCTTCGGCGATTCGTTCAGCGCCGGGATGCCGGCCCGCAGCGCCGCGGCGATCGTCGGCGAGGTCTCGGCGAGCGCCTTGGCGCCGGGCTTCAGCGCGGCGAAGAAGCGTTCGGAATCGCGGAGGAAGGGCCGCAGGGCCGGCAGGGCTTCGGTGGCGACGTCGAGCGTCTCCGGGCCCTTGGAGATCGTTTCCTGGATGTAGGGGCGGGAGACGCGGGCGAAGGCGGCGAAGGTGCGGTCGAGCGCGACGAACATGCTCGCCTGCTCCGCCGCGACCGGCGCGATCGTGGCCGAGAGGTTCTCCAGCGCACGCCAGAAGCCGCCGAAGTCGGTGCTCGGGGCGACCAGGTTGGCCAGCGCCGGCTGTCCGCTTTCGACGGCTTCGCGCAGCACGGCGAAGAACGCGTTGAGCTGCGGGCCGCGGCCGGCGAAGGCGTTGCCGAACCCCGCCAGGCCCCGCTGGATCGAGGTCCTGGTCTCCTCGTCGAACATGTCGAAGAACTGGTCGATGTCGACGGGTTCGGGGCGGGCCGACGAGAGTGGGATCGTTTCCCCCGCCGCGAAGCCCTCGGGGGAGTCGCCGGGGACGATCTGCAGGTACTTGAGGCCGAGCGGCGATTTGGGCCGGACGATCATCGTCGAGTTGGCCGGCAGCGGCTGCACGCTCTTGTCGAGGCTGAGGCTGAGCTCGGCCGCGACGCCGCCATCCCCCGTCTGCACCGGAACCACCTTCTTGACGACGCCGACTCGGGCGCCGCCGATCCGCACCTCGTTGCCCTTGACCAGGGCGTTGGCGTTGGGCACGCGGGCGGTGAGGTTGTAGGTGGAGACGAAGGGGAGGCCGTTGTTGGCGTTGTAGGCGAGGAAGACGGCGACGATCACGACCAGCACGGTCACCGCGCCGACGATCACCGGGCTGCTCGCCACCCCCTGTATGCCGCTGCGGTTCCTCATCGTCCCAGTGCGTAGTCGAGGAGGGGACGCCGGCGGGGGGCGGGGAGGAGGCGGGCGGAACCGCCAAGCTCACGGCCTTGGCCGAGCTCGGGGATCGCGGGGGCGAGCGGCGCCGAGGGGGCGAGCCAGGCGCCCGGCGGCGCCGGGCGGGCGAGGGTCCCGCCGGCCCTGCTCGCTTCCGCTTCTTCGAGAAGGTCGGCCAGGCCGGCGCTGCCGACCGACGAGCTTCCGGCATTGGTGCCGGTGAAGTCCGCGACGCAGCCACTTTCCGGAGCCGTCACGTATTCGATGCAGTTCGTCAGCGTCACGATGCTGCGCAGGAAGTGCCCGTATTCGTCGAATCCGTTGGTCGTCGCGGTGCCGTTGTAGATCAGGTCGACGAGGGCGCTCCAGCCGCCCGTTTCCCGCACGCTGCCGAAGAGCTCGGCCAGCTTCGTGGTGGGGTTGGCGCCGGAGCGAGCCAGGTCGCGCGTCTTGCGCACGACCGGGTCGGCGGCGCGCAGGGTCGGGCCGGCCTCTTCTCCCGTCGCCCCGAGCGACTTCAGCGCCACCGTCGAGGCGGCCGAGAAGGGGGTCAGCAGGCGCGTGGCTTCGGTGAAGGAGGGGGCGGCCTTGCCGAGGTCGACGAAGACGGGCGTGGCCGTGTCGGCGAAGCCCTGGAGGCTGCGCATCGTCGCTCGGAACTCGCGCAGGAAGGCGGGGAACTTGCGCAGCGACGCTTCCAGGTCCGCGCCGCGTTCGGAGCTGGCTTCGGCCGCCGCTCCGGAGTTGGAGAAGAAGCCGGCGACGTGGGCGCGCTCGCGCGCGAGCGGCTCGAGGATCTGTTCGGAGTCGGCGGCCAGCTGGGTGAGCCGGTCGCGCTGCGCGTTCAGCGTCCCGATCAGGCGATCGGCGTCGCGCAGCACCGGGTTGGCGCGCTTCACCGCCGCCTCGATGTCGGCCCCGCGCGAGGCAAGGCCGGCGCCGAGTTCGTTGAAGATCAGGCGGAAGCGCTGGGCGTAGGGCAGTTTGTTGATGTTGTTGATCAGGTCCGGGTCGACGCTGGTGCTGTTGTTCTCCAGCGGCAGCAGGTACTCACCGGCGCCGGGCTGGCCGCCGGGAATCTGCTTCAGCGGGGGCGGCGGCGGCGAGCCGGGAGCGCGGGGCAGCGTCGGGCGGCAGTCGACGAACTTCTCGCCGATCAGCGACTGGGGACGGATGTGGCAGCTGGCGTCGCTGCGGAAGTCCTGGAAGCCGGGGTCGGTGATCTTCATCACGATCACGGCCTTGCCCGGCAGCGCCTGGGGCTGGCCGCCCTCGTAGCTGTCGACCTCGCCCGGCCGGGTGACGTCGATGGACTCGATCTCGCCGACGTTGGCGCCGGCGACGCGGACCTGCTCGCCCTGCACCATGAAGCCGCCGTTGTCGAAGATCGCCCGCACCACGTAGCCGCTGGCGCCGCTGCCGCCGGAGGCGAGAAGGACTATCGCGACGACGACCGCTGCCACCACCGCGCCTATGGCAAGCGGTCGCCTCACGGTCCCGGGGGTGCGTCGTCGGGATTGCAGTCGGAGGCGGTCACGCCCGAGCCGGAGAAGGGCGGTTCGACGAAGGGGCTGGAGCCGTCCGCCGCGGGCTGGCTGGCGCCGCCAGGGCAGCGGCGCGTGACCGGTGCCGAGTCGCCGAAGACGTCGTACTGTTCGCTCGGCGAGATCGGTTCCAGCGCGTTGCCGCTGCCGGCGTACTTGAAGATGTTGAGGTCGGAGAAGCTGACCCGGGCGTAGTGCCCGTTGCCGTCGTAGGGCGCCGTGACCTGGCCCAGCTTGGCGAACCCGTTGAAGAGGTCGGGGGCGTAGGCGCGGAAGAACTCGAGGTTGGGCTGGAAGCCGGCGACCGCGGCTTCGGCGTGGGGGAAGGTCCTGGAGGCCCGCTGCTGCACCGTCGGCAGTGCCGCCAGCAGTTCGTTCGCGTCGTTGGCGAAGCCCGGGCGGGCCACGGTGAGGCGGAGGTTCTTGAAGACCGGCACCGCTTTCGAGAGCACCGGGCGCAGTTCGCGCAGGAAGGGGGCGAGGCCCTTTGTGGCGGTCGCCGAGGTTTCGATCAGCGGTTCGAGGTCGTCGAGGGCCGCCCGCAGGTTGACGAACGTCGTGTTCGCCTGGCGGAAGGTGGGAGGCAGGAGCGCAAGGCTGCGGCCGAGGGCGACGTTCTCCTCGGCGATCGCCCCGAACGCCGTGCTGGCGTTGGCGATCGCGCTGGAGAGCTCCTCGCTGCGTTCGGATACCGCCGTGCCGAGCCGGCTCGAGCTGACCAGGAACCGCGCGAAGAGCCGTTCGTCGGCGGTCAGTTCGCGGAGGAGGGCGCCGGCCCGGTTGAGGCCGACGCCGAAGTACTTGAAGGAGCTGTTGGCATCGGCGCCGCGCCCGGCGTACCAGGTCGCGTTGCCGCGGATGAACTGGCCGAGGGCGCGCCTCACCGGCGCCGGGAACGTGTTGAAGAACTGGTCGATGTCGACCGGGGTGGTGGTCGAGGCGAGGCCCAGGGTCGCGCCTTCCGCCAGTGGCGGATTGCTGTTGGGGCCGGGGCCGATCGAGACGTAGTGGTTGGCGACGCCCGAGAGCGAGGTGGCGCGGATGGTCGCCGTGGTGCCCTCGTGCAGCTCCTGTTCGACGCTGACCTCGACCTCGGCGAGGTTGTCGTCGGTGAGGTCGATGCTTTCGACCGAGCCGACCCGATGGCCGCCGATCAGGACCTGGTTGTCGGGGACGAGCTGGCTGGCGTTCTGGAAGAGAAGCCGGTAGCGGTGCTCGCCGTTGCCGCCGAGGATGACGACGCCGAGCGCGATCACCGCAACCGCCAGCACGGCGATCGCGGCGATCCGCGCGGGCGTGACCCCCCGGCTTTGCGCCGAGCTCTTGTCCTCGCCTGAGGGATTGGCAGCCACGGATCGTCGCTTGCGGTTCCCCGGCCTCCGATCCGGTGGAACGGCCGCAGAATCGTATCCGAGCGGCCCGCTGCCAAACGCAGGCCGTGCAGGTACTTAACTGGAATTCAACGCGCTACTCTGGAACTGCGGCGGGTTAAGGGAACGGGAGGTGCTTTGGCCAAACCGAAAAGGAGCGAAAGCCAATGCGCAAACGTCTGACTCTTGTCGTTGCCATGGCGGTTGGCGTAGCCGTCACGGCCGCCGGCGCAGCCTCGGCCGTCCAGTCCACGGTGCTCGTCGGGGCCGACGGAAACACCCAGAGCATCGGCGTCAACATCACGCCGAAGAAGCGTTCCGCGACGAAGCCCGCGCCGGCGACGCTCGAAGTGATCACCGCCACCGATAACGCAACCACACCAAACGGCGTTCCGATCCCGGCCGTGCAGGCAATTGTCGACTTCCCCGAGGGCTTGACGGTCTACACCAAGGGCTACCCGACCTGCAACCCGGCCCTCCTGCAAAACACCTCGACTGAAAAGGCGCTCGAAGAATGCAAACGAGCCCAGATCGGCGGCGGCGAAGGCACCCTCGACCTCGTCGTCGGCGAAAAAGTCTTCCCGGTCGTCGCCGCGATGTCCGTCTTCAACGGAGTGCCCAGCGGGGGCAAGCCGGTGATCCTGCTGCACCTCTACAGCCAGACGCCGGTCCAGACGACGCTGGTGCTCGTCGGCGTGGTCAAGAACTTCAACAAGCAGGGCTTCGGCACGCGCCTCGACGTCGCGATCCCGTTGATCGCCGGCGGCCAGGGAGCGGTCACCGGCGTCAAGCTCAAGGTCTTCAAGAAGTTCTTCTACAAAGGCAAGCAGCGCAGCTACATCAGCGCCACCTGCCCGACCAAGACCTGGAAGGCGCGCGGGGAGTTCGTCTTCAGGGACGGCGAATCCCTGACGCCCGGCGTGAAGGGGAAATGCACCCAGAAGAAATAGCGACGCCGGTCAGACGTTGAGGCGTGGCAGCGCCCGCTCCAGCGGGCGCGGCAGCCACCAGAACGCGGTCGCCGATCAGCAGCATCAGCGCCGGCAGCAGGACGATGCGAACGACGGTGGCGTCGAGAAGGACCGCGACGGTCAGCCCGATCCCGAGCTGGCTGACCGTCTGCACCGGCGCGCCGGCGAAGGCGATGAAGACGGCCATCATGATCACCGCGGCGCCGGTGATCACCCGGGCCGTCCGCGCGAGGCCGAAATCGATCGCCGCCGCGTTGTCGCCGTGCCTGTCGTAGTGCTCGCGCATCCGCACCAGCAGGAAGACCGCGTAGTCGATCGAGAGGCCGAAGACGACCCCGAAGATCATCGTCGCCCCGACCGCGTTGACGTAGGTGCGGCCGCCCAGCGGCCAGCCCTCCGGCACGTTGGTGAGCAGGGTGAGGATGCCGAAGGCGACGGCTACCGTCATCAGGTTGAGCCCGACCGCGATCGCCGCCAGCGGCAGCGAGCGGAGGACGAGAACGAGGATGAGGAAGGTGGCAAGGGTGATCGCGGCGATCACGTAGGGCATCCGCTCCCTGGTCACGCGGCTGTAGGTGTTGAGGGTCGCCGTGCCGCCGGCGATGCCGACCTCGACGCCGGCGTCCTCGCTCAGCGCCGCCGCGTCCTCTTCGAGGCGCTTGTTGAGCTCGATCGAGCCGTCTGAGTTGAAGCCGTAGCGGCTGGTGACGAGGAAGCGCGCCGCCTGGCCGCCGCCGTCCAGGTCGACGGCCCCGGTCGCGGCCTCGCGCAGGTCCCCCTGGGTCCCGTCGAGGGCGGAGAGGACGAAGTAGCCGGAGTCGAAGATGCCCGGCGTGGTGCGGCGCAGGTTGTCAACCTGGCGGTTGAGGCTCCCGCTCTGGGAGACGATGCGCACCGTGGCGCGGCGCAGGCCCGGCTGCAGGGGGTAGGAGCGGGAGTACGCTTCCGCCAGCCGCCGTTCGAGCTCTGACGTCCCGCCGGCGAGTTGGGCCAGGCCGCCTGCGAGCAGGGTAGCCGCCGAGTTGGCTTCGTCGAGGCCGGCGGCGAGCTGCTGCGCTTCCCGGTCGAGGATCTCGGCGTTGTCGGCGAGCTTGTCGCCGCCGCGGGCCAGTTTGAACAGGCCGTCCGAGAGCTGTTTCGCACCGTCGTTGAGTCGCCTGAGGTTGATCAGGGTGCTCTGCAGCCAGGCCTTGATGTACTTCGCGTCGTCCGCGTCCTCGCCGAGTCGTTCGGCCAGCGCCCCGAGTTCGGCGGGCAGCGCAGCGGAGATCGCCGAGGCCTGCCGGACCGCCGCCAGGGCGGCGTCGTAGTTCGGGTCCGATTTCCCGACGGTCATGCCTTCGAGCTGCTGGAGAGCGGCTTTCAGCTGTTCGTCGGCCGCCTGCGCCGATGCCTGCAGCTGCGGCACCGTGCTCGTCGATTCCCGATTGAGTGCCCTGGTGAGCTGGCGCGAGGGGGGCAGCACGTTGACGTTCAGGTTGGGGATCAGATCGTGAGTGTTGAACTTGAGCGCGAGGCTGGCCGTCGCCGCTTCTTCCTGGGCTTCGGCGAGCTTTCGCGAGCCCTCCGCGAACTGGCCGATCGCCTCGACCGCTTCCTGGCCGCCCGTGGCGGCTTCGCCGAGGCCGTCCGCCAGGAGCACGGCGCCCTCCTCGGCATTGCTGGAGCCCTGCGCCAGGAGGCTTGCGCCGTAGGTCGCCTGCGAGAGGCCCCTGCGCAATGCGGCGACCCCGTCCGCCGCGCGCCCGAGGTTGCGCCCCAGCCGGTCGAGGTTCGCCAGCGGTCCGGTTTTCTCGTCGTCGGAGGAGAGCAGCGCTGCGCCCCTGCGGCGCAGCGGTTCCACCGCGCGGGCGACCTGGCCGGGGCCGATCACGCTCTGCACCCCGGGGGTCGCCGCGACCTTGCGCTGCCAGCGGCTCAGGGTCGAGAGCCGGTCGGGTTCGGTGATCGTGCCGTCCTTGGCGACCGCGATCACCACGAACGGCGCTTCGAAGCCGGAGCCGACCGAGTTCTGGATCCGTTCGGCGTCGAGGCGGGCCGGGGAGTCGTGGGGGAGTTCGCCGACGGTGAAGGGGCCGGTCTTCAGCGCCAGCGCCGGCGCAGCGAGGATCAGGACGACGGCGCCGATCGCCAGGGAGACCGGGACCGGGCGGCTGAGGGCGGCGCTGACCACCCGCATCAGCCGCGAGCGTTCGCCGTCGGGCTCCGGGCCGACCCGCCAGCGGTCGACGTTGGGCCCGAGCAGGACCAGGACGGGCGGGCCGACCAGCGTGGCGACGAGGACGGTGAGCAGGACGACGAGCGCCAGGGCCCCGGCCAGCGAGGCGAGCAGGGCGCCGGGGACGACGAACATCGCGACGACCATCGAGAGGATCAGGGTGCTGCCGGCGAAGACCGTCGTGCGCCCGGCCGTGCGCCGGGTCTCCCAGGCGGCGTCGAGCGGGTCGGAGCCTTCGGCGAGCTCTTCGCGGAAGCGCGAGACGAGCAGCAGCGCGTAGTCGACGCCGAGCGCCAAGCCCATCATCGAGCAGACCGTCAGCGCCAGGGCGTCGATGCCGAAGAGGTTGGTGAGCAGCGAGAGCAGCCCGCGCGAGGTGAGGACGGCGATCACGCCGAAGCCGAGCGGGATCGCCGCGGCGAGCGGCGAGCGGAAGACGAGCAGGAGGACGACCAGGAGGATCGGCATCGCGATCAGCTCGCCGGTCTCCGCCGCGGAGATCGAGTCGTCCTGGATCGTCCTGGTCAGGGTGGCCGCGCCGGACTGCGTTGCCCTGACCGGCGGGTGGATCGTGTCCTCGAGCGTCTCGTCCACGAGCGGCACCTTGTCCCTGACCGCCTCGTCGGAATCGACGTGGAAGTCGGCGACTATCAGCGCCCGGCGGGGTGTGGGGCGCAGCTGGTCGACCGAGCCGCGGTCCCAGGGGGAGATCGTGGTCACCTTCGGGTCCTGCCGCAGGGCGCGGACCAGGTCCGGGCCCTGGCGGTCGATCGCGCCGGCGGGGCCCTGCAGGAGGATCGCGAAGATCGCGGTGTCCCCGAAATTCTCCCGCAGCATCTTGTTGGCGCGTTCGGTCTCGGTTCCCGGAATGTCCAGGGTGCTGGGGCTCAGCCTCTCCTCGAGGCTGAAGCCGAACGCCGAGAGCGCCGCGATCAGGATCAGCGCTGCGGCCAGGGCGCGGCCTGGATGCCGAAGCGACACGGGGGGGCGGGCTTTGCCCTCGCGACTTCCGCGCTCGCCGTCGCTCCGCCCCCTGCTCCTCCTCACGGGCACACCGGTAGTTTGGCGGTCCGAGCGACGGAGCGGGGGAAAAGAAGCGGAAGAGTCTGTTAAGGACCGCCGCGCAGCCGACGCGCTAGCCTGGCTGGCGAGGGCGACTTGAGGCGACTGCTGGGAATCGGGGCGCTACTCGCCTGCGTCCTGTACACAGGCGTCGCCGGTGCTGCGCTGGTCCGGATCGAGAACCTGATCCTGACGGCGGACGGCGGGTTCACCCCGCAGCTCCTGCCCCGGCGGTCCTTCGCCCCGATCGAGTTCAAGGGCCGCGCCGACCTCAAGGCGGTCGACGGCGGCGTGCCGCCCGCGGTGCAGCGGATCGTGCTCGACTTCGACCGCGACGGGCGGCTCAGCACGGCGGGCCTGCCGGCTTGCGACCCCGCCCTGCTGGCCGAAGCCACCCCGGCGGTGGCCCGCTCCAGGTGCCCGAAGGCGATCGTCGGCAGCGGCCGGGTCGCGGCCCTGATCGCCCGGGAAGGCCTCCCGCCGCAGGAGGCGAGCTCGCCGCTGACGATCTTCAACGGACCGCGCCGGGAAGGCCGGCCGACGGCGATCCTCCACGCCCGCACCGCGGTGCCCTCGGTGCAGACCTTCGTCATCACGGTCCCGATCGAGCGGCGCAGGGGCGACTTCCGCTACCGCGCCACGATCGACGTGCCCCAGATCGCCGCCGGGTTGGGCGTACTGACCCACATCGACGCCACGATCGGCCGCCGCTACCGCTTCAGGGGCTCCCGGCGCAGCTACGTCTCGGCCCGCTGCAGCGACAACGTCCTGCGCACCCACGGCCGCCTCACCTTCGCCGAAGGCCTGGTGATCGACGGCAGCATCGACCGCGCCTGCACCTTCCGCTAAGGACCTATCCCGGTAGGGGACGTGCCCCTGGGACGGTTCAGGACCAAGCGGGGCGGTCACGGCGCGGATTCCGCATGGCAGCGCCATGTGGGATCCGCGACGGGGCCGAATCCGCGCCGCGTCCTGGGCCGTATCCAGGGGTGCGATTCCCCTACCGGGATAGGTCCTAAGGACGCCGACCTTCCTATACTTGCTCGCCTGGGCCGCTAGCTCAACTGGTTAGAGCAGGAGCCTCTTAAGCTCAAGGTTGAAGGTTCGAGTCCTTCGCGGCCCACTCGCAAACGGCCCTGTTAAGCCAGTCAAGTCGCGAGTTGACCGTGAGGCTGAGGCTCTGCGCGAGATCGGCATCTGAGTTCGTGGTCACACAGCCGGCCCGGGTTTGACGGAGACCGTTTTAGTTGGATCCCGATCGCCCCGATGTTTCCGCCGTCGTCTTTGCGCCTGTGCTGGCTATCGCGTGGACTCGATCCACTCAAGCATCGCATCGAGCTTGTAGGCCCAGAAAAGCGTCAAGCCTGCCGACTGCGCGTCCTTGAGGTTGTGCGCCTTGAACACGCCGGAGATCACGGCTGCGGGGACAGTCTGAGCCGTGCCGAATTCCCCGATCCAGACAGTCGCCTTCGCAGCAGCATCGTTATTTAGCCGCTTCACAGAGTTCGTTGACGAGTTACTTACCTTGCACTCGACTGCCATCTTACGACCGTCCCAAAGGCCCACTACAAAATCGGCCTTTCGGCGACCGAACAAAGTCTCTCTACAAAACTCCCCGTTCCCAGGGGCATCGCTAAGGGTCGAGATCGTTCGCGTTGGAACTTCTTTGAAGTCCACGGATTTGAGTGCATTGACGACGGCTTGCTCCTGTGCCTCCTTGCTTTCACTTCGCCGCGAAGTTGATAGCCGCTGATAAGCCATGAGCGCAGCTGAGGCCAGGGCGGCGGATTCGCGCTCTGCCTCCTCAGGTTCCCGGCCCTCCGCCACCCAAGGGAAGCGCCGCCGATCGAGTGCAAGAAGAATGGTCTCGATGACTCGCTGGGCCATTTCTGGATCAGCCTTAAGGCGGCTCGGCGCCAGACTTGCATCCGCCAAGACCTTCAAATCGTCCTTTGAGATGGGTGGCCCAGCGAGATACCGGAGAGCTTCGAGCAAGGCTTGGTCGGTGAGCACCGCAAGGCTCGCCGAAGAAAGCGTCGTCAAGTTGACAGTCGCCTCCAACAGCTCCTCTACGGCCCCTCGATACGTATCGAAGGTCTCCAGATATTGCTCCAAGGGCTCCTGCAGTCGTTCCTCTCGGAACGTGGTGATCGAGACCCGGCGATCAAGCTCCAGCTCGGCGTCAGACCAAAGGGGCGGCTCGATCGGAGTCATTGAAGCTGCAGAACGTTCGGGATCAGCACCCGCTCAAACTCCCCTGGCTCGAACTTGGTCAAGCCACCCGCGTACGTGCGTCCTTGGCCTACATCTATCGAGGAGCGGACTGCCTCCGCAAGCCGATCCAGGGCAGTAGGGCTGAGCTGCTCGCGCGGATAAAGCCCGTGGGCAATATTGATATGCCGGGCGTCGGCTAGATTGCGGACGATCGCGGGGGGTCGTCGCGCCATATAAGTCGCAAGTATTGGAGCAGGCTCGCGCAGACCAACAGACCACCATGACGGACGGCGGCTTGCTACGTACCCTCGATGGACGCCGAGACGCCTTGCCGTCTTAAGGAATCGCTCGACCGGACCGCGCTCATCGACAGCTAGTGCATCAAGGTCTGTCGGGAGGTTGACCACCGCTCGAAGTCGGTCAGAAGTTGACAGGGCATCGCCTGCCGCGAACAGCTCACGAGCACGCGTAACGGATTGGTACAGGACGCTGTCCGGCAGCTCGGAATCATCCGGGTCGATAACCCAAACGCCGTTCGCACCCGTCACGGCACCTCGATGAACTCGGCAAATATCTCCCAACTCGATATGGCCCTCCGGAATCTTCCGAGCCGTGCGAAGCAGGGGGCTCCACCGTCTTGCCTCGGCAAGACGTTCGCGTCGAACACGCTGGCCACCCTTCAGCTTTCCAAGATCAGCAATGGATTTGACGCGCTTGAGCCTCAACGACTTCCGCCTGGCACCAATCTCAAAGCAGGTAATTGCGGCGGTCGTCTGGGCGTCGTCGAATGGTTCGGCGTCGGGTGCGATGACGTGGATTGCCTCTCCTCCCAAATCGTTGAGAAGCAGCTCTCGCATGAGCGATCCATAGTTGACATCAAGCCATTCAGAAGACGTGATGAAGACACCTCGATCGCCATTCTTGGCTTGCATCGCGGTAGCTAGAACAAAGTGGAGGTGAAGACCCGAGAGTTGGCTTGCCGAAAGCCCTCGACTTCTGGCCGACTCGGTTAGCCACCGCTTCCACTCCGCACCGATGTTGTGGTGCCGAACGTAGGGCGGGTTACCGATATAGAGCGTGCGATCGTTCAACGAGGGGGGCGAGAACGTCCGGTAGTCCTCAAGCACAACCATCGCTCGGTTCTGCATTCGCTTGACCGCAAGATTCGCTCGACTGAGGATCGCCGCCACGGGGTCCAGCTCGACCGCAATGACCGTTGCCTTGGGCAGTGCTTCCCCAGCGGCTACGGCAAATCGAGCTGAGCCGGACCCAGGATCAATAACTCGATCTGGCCGGGCTCCGTCTGTCGCCCAACCCATCATCGCTTCGATGATCGCATTTGGCGTGTAGATCGCCCCGTTGGTTCGGCGCTCAATCGACGGAAAGATTCGGCAAAACTCAGCTCCGAGCGGGTCATCGCCATCCCGAATGGCGCGGTGGATGCGCTGAAGCTCGGCCTTGCTTGGCCGAACGGGCTTGATCTCGCGCACGAGGGCTCTCTCGGCGTCGGAGACGGACGGGATGCGTTCGGCCCCGAGCGCCACTGCTGCGCCGACAAGGTGCCGCAGATCAATGCTTGCTTCTTGTGCTCGACCGGCCATCGCTGCTTGAGCCTAGCCGCGACAGGTGACGCTTCGGCGAGCGCATCGGCTTGCCTGCTTATTGGCCTATGCCGTAGCGAAGGTCACGCCGGTTCGAGCCCAGCACGGCCCATCAGTCGCGGCCTATTCGCCCAGGCCGGTGCTGCCGCCGAGGCCGCCGAAGGGGTTCTGCAGGGCTTCTTTGCCCTGTTCCTTTTCGGCCTTGGCGGCGCGCTTCTTTTCGCTTTCCCACTGCTTGCCGCGCTGGCGGTATTCGGTGAGCTGTTCTTCGACCTGTTTCTTTTCCTGGCCGGTGGCCTTGCTCGTCGCTTCCCTGCCCGCCTTGGCGGCGGCCTTGAAGTTGCCGGCGAGGTATTCGTAGGTCGCCAGGGTGGTCAGCAGGCCGACGGAGGGCCGGGCTTCGGTGGCCAGGCGCTGGGCGGCGGCGGCATCATCCAGGTCGTCGACGATTTCTTCCAGTTCGGTGCCCGACCGGGCGAGGGTGAAGTAGGTGTTGGCCATCAGCAGGGCCGCGGACGAGTTGGCCGTGTCGGTCTGCTTGAGGTAGCGGCTCCAGGCTTCGGCGGCGCGGTCGAAATCCTGCTGCGCTTCGGCATTGACCGTAGGTTCGCCGGTCTGGGGGTTGACTTCGAGCAGGGCATTGCCGGCGCCGGCGCGGGCGCGGGTCAGGGTCAGCAGCAGGTTCGGGTTGTCCGGTTCCCGCCGCAGCTTCGCTTCCACCCGTTCGGCCTGTTCGTCGAAGATCTTGCTCGCTTCGGTGCTGGCGGTGTTGCCGATCAGGCCGCCGATGTTGACCGGGCCGACGACGAGGAAGAGGCTGGCGCCCATCAGCAGGGCGAGGATCGCGTAGACGACGCGGACGACGTGCTTGCGCCTTCCCCGGATGTCGAAAAGCATCCGTCGCTCTCCACCTGCCACTCGAATCAGCGCTCCTGTGTTGAGGGCCTTGCAATTCCTCCCGCAGCCTTCGGCGTGCCGAAGGCGCGAGCGATCAAGATACTCAACTCATAAAGCAAGAGGAGCGGCGCCATCTCGATCAGCATCGAGACCGGGTCGACGCCGGGCAGCGCCGCGGCGAGGAGGGCGATCGCCAGGTAGGCGTAGCGGCGGTTGGCCGAGAGCTGGTCGACGCTGACGATGCCAAGCCTGGTCACGGCGAGGATCCCCAGCGGCAGTTGGAAGACGAGGCCGCCGGCGAGCATCGTGGTCGAGAAGAAGCTGTAGTAGTCGCGGGCGCGGACCTGGACGTTGAACTGGGTGTCGTTGAAGCCGAGCAGGAACTTGACCGCGGGGGGCATGACCACGAAGTAGGCGAAAAGGACCCCGGCCGCGAAGAGGACCGGGACGAAGACCAGGAAGGGCAGGACGACGCGCCGCTCGCGATCGCTGAAGGCCGGCAGCACGTAGGCATACGCCTGGTAGAGCAGGATCGGGAGGGAGAGGATCAGGGCGCCGTAGGTGGCGACGGTGAGCGTCGTCGTGAAGGGCTCGGCGACGCCAAACGTAAGCAGCTTCTCGTGGTCGCTGGGGAGCGGCGCCGAGGCGATTTCCAGCAGCAACTCGTTCTGCCAGAAGCAGAGCGCCAGGGCGATGCCGAAGACGAGCAGGCAGACGATCACGCGGGTGCGCAGCTCGTCCAGGTGCTCGACCAGCGTCAGCCGGTCCTCGTGCGAAACCGGCCTCATCCGGGCCATCGCGGAGCCTCAGCGACGGTCGTGCGCGACCGTCTCGTCCTCGGCGCCCTTCTCGGCGGGCGGCTGCGGTGGCTCGATCGCCTCGCGGCTCTCGGGCTCCTCGCGGCTGTCGCCGCCGACCGAGCCGCGGAACTCGCGGATCCCCCGGCCCAGGGAACGGCCCAGCTCCGGCAGGCGCTTCGGGCCGAAGACGATGAGGGCGATGACCAGGACGATCGCGAGCTCGAGAGGTCCAACGTTTGGCATTGCTCCATGGTAACGATCGCCCAGTGCGTTTGGATCACGGCGAATTGGGTGGATCGCCTACCCAGAAATGGGGTTTTCTCCGGTCCTCGCGGGTAAGTGCGGATTGACTCGGCCGCTCGCGGGTTCGATAAGGCAGACATGCGATACGCAAGCACCGGACAGGCGAAAACCACACTGGGGCTTCACGTCTGCCCACGCTGTTCCTCGCGGCTGGTGCAGCCGACCTGCTGGGAGCAGGCCGGCGACCGCGGGCACTGGCGCCTCTGGCGGCGCTGCCCCGAGTGCGAGTGGCACCACGACGAGGTCCACGGCGAAGCCGAGATCGACGCCTTCGACGAGGAGCTCGACAACGGAACCCGCGAGCTGGCCGGGGTGCTGAAAGCGCTCGAGCACGAGAACATGCAGCGCGTCGCCGACACCTTCGCGGCGGCGCTCGAGGCCGACCTGATTACGGCTGACGACTTCAGTTAAGGGTGGGGCGGTGTCGGGGATGGGGTCCCCGGGCCGGCTATCGCCGGGAGTTCCCGGGGACCCCACCCCCGACACCGCCTACGCGTAACGCTGGACGACGCCGTCCGCGACGAGTTCGAGCAGATGGCGTTGCTCGGCGTCGAAACTGGCTTCGTTGAGCTTCCGCTTAGCGTCCGTGGTCATCGAGAGGGCGCGAGAGCGAACGGCGTCGAGGGCGCCGGTGGCGGCTATGCGGCTGCAGAGAGACTCGGCGGACTCTGGGCCCAGGGTGCGGAGGTCGACCTTGCGGAGGGATGGGTCGGAGCTCGCGGCAACTATGAGCGGCAGCGTGACGGTGCCGTCGAGCAGGTCGGTTCCACGGGCCTTGCCGGTCCGCTCGGGGGGGCCGGACACGTCGAGCACGTCGTCGAGGAGCTGGAAGGCAAGGCCGATCTCGGCCCCGAACTCGCCCAGGGGCCTGGCATCCCGGCCCAGGAGACAGGCGCACTCGAAGAGCTTGGCCGTCTTCAGCCGGCAACGCTCCAGGTAGCGCTGCTCCGAGATCGCGAGGTCGAAGGCGTCCCCCCGCTGCATCAGCTCGCCGCGCGCGAGCGCAACCGATGCCTCCGAAAGCAGGGCGATGGCGCGCGTATCGCCGTGCCCGGCGAGCAGGGCGAACGCGCGGGCGAAGAGGAGATCGCCCACCTGCGTCGCGCGGGCGCGGCCGCCCGTCGCCGCGACGGTCGGCAGGCCGCGCCGCAGCGGAGCGTCGTCGAGCACGTCGTCGTGGACGAGGGTGGCCATGTGGACCAGCTCGATGGCGGTCGCGGCGCGGACCGCCTCCCCTCCCCCGCCGGCGCCGGCGCAGAGCAGGACCAGGAGCGGCCGGAGGCGCTTGCCGCCGGCCGCCAAGGTGGCGCCGGCATCCTCGGCCAGCAGCTCGCCGTGGCCGTGGCTCTGCTCGCGCAGCAATTCCTCCACCTGACCGAGCCGCGACGGCAGCCAGCGGCTCGACGCGTCGAGAACCGCCGTGACGGGAGGCGGGACGGCGGAGCGGCGGGTCACCCGAGAGTGCCGCTGTGTATCGCGATGATCCCCCCGGCGAGAACTGTCCAGCGGATTCGCACCAACCCGGCCGCATCCATCATCTCCGCCAGGCGGAGGGGCGGCGGGAAGCTGCGCACCGACTCTGGCAGGTACGAGTAGGCCTCCGACTCCCCGGAGAACGCCCCGAGCAGGGGGACGGCGCGATCGAACCAGAGCGAGTAGAAGGTCGAGAGAGGCGGCCGGGTCGGCTGGGTGATCTCGAGCACCACAAGCCGGCCTCCGGGGCGCAGCACACGTGTCATCTCGTGCAGGCCCCGGTCGAGGTCGGCGAGGTTGCGGATGCCGAAGCCAACCGTGACGGCGTCAAAGCGACCCGCGTCGTAGGGCAGGCTGAGCGCGTCGGCCCACTCGAAGCGGACGCCGGGCGCCTCGCGCGCACTCGCCTTCTCCCGCGCCAGGTCGAGCATCGGCTCAGAGAAGTCGCAGCCGACGACGTGCCCGCCGGGCGCCACCCTGCTCGCCAACTCGAGCGCGAGGTCCCCGGTGCCGCAGCAGACGTCGAGCGCCGCGTCGCCTGGACTGAGCTCGGCGCGATCTGCTGCTCGCTCGCGCCATGAATGGTGAAGTCCAGCGGTCATGACCGAGTTCAGCAGGTCGTACCTGCCGGCGACCCGACCGAACATGCTTTGAACCTGCTCAGAGAACTGAGTCGATTCCCGCGAAGGCTGAGGTCGGGTGTCAGGATTCATGTGCGTGGATGGCGCGCGCCGGACCAAGCGGGGCGAGGACGCAGGGAGGCCAGATAGCAGAGCTATCTGGCCGACTGAGGACGCTGCACCGCGCAGTGTCCGCCGCCGTCAGACGCGTGCATGAATCCTGACACACGCCTCAGTCGAGCGACGAGAGGAAATCGGCGAGCTCGTTGAGCTTCTTGGGCGGCAGGTCGCGGAAGGAGGGCATGATACCGGGGCCGATTTCCACCGAGCGCAGGATCGCCGCGCGCGGGATCTGCGAGGCGATGTGGGTCAGTTCCGGCCCGGGCCCGTTGTTGCCGTTCTCGCCCAGCTTGTGGCAGGCGAGGCAGCCGGCCCCGGCGGTGACCTCCTTGCCGGCCTCGTAGCGCGGCGCGACTTCCATCTCGATCTCGGTCGGCGAGCCGCCGGTGGCGCCGAGGTAGGTGAGGTAGGCCATCGCGACGATCGTCATCACGCCGGCCGTCGTCGCTATTGGACGGCGGATCGGGTTGCGCTCCGGGCCGCGGTCGTAGAAGGGCAGGAGGAGAAGCAGGACCATGCAGATGGTCGGGATCCCGATCGTCGCGATCGGGACCAGCTCCGGCGGCTTGATCACGCGCAGGAGCTCGAAGAGGAAGAAGAAGTACCACTCGGGGCGGGGCACGTAGGTCGTCGAGGTCGGGTCCGCCTTCGGGCCCTGCTCGGCGCCGAGCACGATCGACATCGCGATGATCACGGCGGCGACCAGCAGCATCATCGCCGAGTCCTTCATCACCGCGTAGGGGAAGAAGGGCTTGCCCTTCTTCTTCAGCAGCTCGTATTCCTCCAGATATGCCTGCTTATCGGCTGGCTTCATGACGTGGGCGAGACTCCGTTGCCCTCGGTGCCAGCCTCGAGCTGGGAGACCGGCACGGCGGCCTTGGGCTTCCCGGCCTTGAGCCAGGGCGGCGCGGTCGTGCCGAGCTTGACCACGAGGTACAGGTGAGCCCCGATCAGGGCGATGATCGCGCCGGGAAGGAGCAGCATGTGGATCGCGTAGAAGCGCGAGAGCGTCGTCGCACCCAGCTCAGGCCCGGCACGCAGGAAGTCGCTGAGGTAGGGCCCGATCACCGGCCCGGTTCCGTTGATGTTGATGCCGACGACCGAGGCCCAGAAGGAGCGCTGGTCGAAGGGCAGCAGGTAACCGGTGAAGGCCATCGTCATCGTCAGGATCAGCAGCACTACGCCGATCACCCAATTGAGCTCGCGCGGGTACTTGTAGGCGCCGAAGAAGAAGGTCCGGCCCATGTGGAGGAAGATCAGGATCACCATCACGCTCGAGCCCCACTTGTGGAGGCCGTGCACGAAGGCGCCGAGGAAGACCTCGTTGTTGATGTGCGAGATCGAGGCGTAGGCCTGAGTCGTCGAAGGCGTGTAGAACATCGCCAGGAAGACGCCCGTGACCGCCTGCACGATGAAGGCGAAGAGCGTCGCCGAGCCGAGCGTGTAGAACCAGTTGGTCCCCTTCGGCACCTTGCGGAAAAGCATCCCGGTGAGGAAGCCGGAGGCGGCCGTGCGCTGGTCGACCCAGGCGAGGACGTCAACCGGCGCTTCGACCGCGCGGTCGGTGAGCTTTTTCGCGTCGGACGGCCGCTCGGGCGGCGCGGTCTTGAGGTCCGCCGGGGCGGCGCCCTTGGCGCCGTTGCCCTCGCCCGGCTTGGCCGGTTTGCGGAGCGGTGCGGGGATCAGGGAGTCGAGCTTCATCGCCGGCTAGCCTCAGCTGCTCGGGGGCGGGAAGGTGGACGGGCGCGGCGGATACAGATATTCCCAGATGCCGCCGGTGAACTCGCCGGGGTCGCGGGCGCGGACCGGCTCCAGCTGCGAGGTGACGCTGTAGCGCGGGCCGACCTCGACCTGGCCGCCGCGGATGCGCGTCTGGAACTGGTCGAGCGGGCGCACCGGCGGGCCGCCGATCCGCTTGCCCTGGAAGTCGTAGACGCCGCCGTGGCAGGGGCAGATGAAGTTCCCGGCGGCCTCGACATAGCGGACCGGGCAGCCGAGGTGGGCGCAGCGGTTGGAGACGGCGACGATCTGGCCGGGCTCCTCGCCGAGGTCCTTCGAGCTCTTGCGGACGTAGGCGGTGGTCTTGCCGGCGTCGCCGATCCCCTCGGTCTCGGTGAAGACGACCTGGCGGTAGGTGTCCTCGACGAAGTCGCCGACCGGGCCGACGGCCTCCCAGCGCTCCTTGCCGCGGTGGAAGATCGGCGCGACCGCGAAGCCGACCGCCGGCAGGACGATCGCTGCGCCGGCGAGACCGCCGAGGCCCTGGGCGGCGACCGTGAAGGCGTGACGCCGCGTCATCGACTCGCCCTCGAAGTAGCCGGGGGGTTTCGGTTGGGGCCGCTCCGGCCGACCGGCCGCCTCGGCTCCGTTTTGCTTGTCCGCTCCGTCGCTCAACAGCTCACCTCAGGAGCGCGGAGTCTATTGACTCGCGCCCCCTCGTTGCGCGCCCCCGACCGCAGCGGCCGAGGCACGCCACAGCGCCGGCACCTCGTCCTCGCGATCCTCGGCATGGAGCTGGGCACAACGGGCGATCAGGTCGGCGAGCACCGCGACCGCCTCGGCGTCGCCGAGCGTGGCCAGCCCTTCGATCCCGAGTGCGTAGAGGTAGTCGCCCGCGAGCAGGGCAAGGTCCTCGTCGTGACCCCGCAGCAAGCGAGGCTCGCCGTAGTGGAGCAGGTAGCCCTCGCGCACCGACTCGACCACCAGCGCGTACTCGGCCGGGTCCGCTGCGGCACGGGGGCCGGCGGCGGCGAGCAGGCCGAAGGCCGGCTCCTCGGCGGTCTCGCCGACGTACGCCGAGATCGGCGTCTCCTCTGCGCGCAGGCGCTCGGCGAGAAGCGCCAGCGCTTCGCCGGGCTTGGAGGTCTTCGCGATCACAGGTGCAACGTTTTATGGCTCTCTGGGGACCGAAAAGCGTTGCACCTCTTCATGAGAGGGCCTCGGCTAGGGAGTCGGCTGCCGCTTCGAGCGTGCGGCCGATCGAGTCCTCGTCGTGGGCGAGCGAGACGAACCAGGCCTCGAACTGCGAGGGCGGCGGGAAGACGCCGCGCTCGAGCATCGCGCGGCAGAAGCGGGCGTGGGCCTCGAGGTCGCAGGCGGCGGCAGCGGCGAAGTCGGCAACCGGTCGCTCGCTGAAGAAGAGGGTGAGGAGGCCGGGTGCGGTGGCGACCTGCAGCGGCCTGCCCCCGGCCAGGGCGGAGAGACCGGCCGCGAGCCGATCGGTGAGAGCCTCCAGGCGCTCGTACGCGGGCGCGTCGAGCGCCCGCAGGGTGGCGAGGCCGGCGGCGGTCGCCAGCGGGTTGCCCGAGAGCGTTCCGGCCTGGTAGACATCGCCGGCGGGGGCGATGCGCTCCATCAGCTCCCGCCGGCCGCCGAAGGCGGCGGCGGGCAGGCCGCCGCCGATCACCTTGCCCATCGCGGTGAGGTCGGGCTCGACGCCGTAGAGCTGCTGGGCGCCGCCGGCGGCGACGCGGAAGCCGGTGATCACCTCGTCGAAGACGAGCAGCGCGCCCGCCCCCGTCGTGGCTGAGCGGAGGAGCTCGAGGAAGCCCTCGGCGGGCGGCACCACGCCCATGTTGGCGGCGACCGGCTCGGCCAGGACCGCGGCGACGGCGTGGTCGGACAGCGCCCGCTCGACCGCCTCGCGGTCGTTCCAGGGCACGACCACGGTGCCCGCCGCCTGCGCGGCGGTGACGCCGGGGCTCGCCGGGATCGCCAGCGTCGCCAGGCCCGAGCCGGCCTCGGCGAGCAGCCCGTCGGAGTGGCCGTGGTAGGCGCCGGCGAACTTGACCACGACCTCGTGGCCGGTGGCCGCGCGCGCCAGGCGCACGGCGCTCATCGCGGCCTCGGTGCCGGAGCTGGTCATGCGCACCATCTCAACCGAGGGGACGCGAGCCGCGACCTCCTCCGCCAGCTCCACCTCCGCCGCGGTCGCGGCGCCGAAGCTCGTCCCCCGGGCTGCCGCCTCTCCGACGGCGGCGAGCACGCCCGGGTGGGCATGGCCGAGGATCAGCGGTCCCCAGGAGCAGACCCAGTCGACGTAGCGGTTGCCGTCAACGTCGACCAATTCGCAGCCCTCGCCGCGCTCGACGAAGATCGGCTCACGGCCGATCTGCCGCATCGCCCGCACAGGGCTGTTAACTCCCCCCGGAAGAACCTTCAGCGCTCGCTCGTAGAGTTCGGCGGAGCGGTTCATAGCTCGTTCGTTCCGGTGCGCCTTATGTCGCCATAGATGGCATAAAGCGCACCGGAAGCTCAGGTGTGCGCTTCCTCCCAGCGCCGGTACTCGTCGGTGAAGTAGTGGAGGCGGATCTTCTTGTACTCGGTCGAGGAGTAGAGGGTGGCGCGGTCCTCGGGGCCCATCCCGCACTCCTCGGCGATCGAGTCGAGGATCGCGTCGCACTCCTCCTTGGAGCGGCCGTGAGCCATGGTGAAGACGCTGTAGGGCCAGTCCTCGTAGGTCGGCCGCTGGTAGCAGTGCGAGATGCCGCGGAAGGAGGCCATGCGGGCGCCGGTCTCCATGATCTCGGCCTCGGGCACCTTCCAGACACCCATGCCGTTGGCGGAGAAGCCGGCGCGGCGGTGGAAGAGGATCGCGGCGACCCGGCGCAGCAGCTTGCGGTCGACCATGCCGCGCAGGTGCTCGAGCAGCTGCCCGGTCGTCATCCCGACTTCGGCTGCGGCCTCGTCGTAGGGGCGCTCGACCGGCTCCATCGCGCCCTGCAGGGCGCGGATCACGGCAACGTCGCGCTCGTCGTAGGGCCGCGCCTCCAGCTCGCGGGGGGGAGCCGCCTCGACCGCGGCGGCGAGGGCGTCGGTGCCCTTCTCCATCTCCAGGTTCATGTTGATCTTGAACAGGGTCAGGGTCGGCAGCTGGCGCATCGACTCGGCCCCGGTCTCTCGCATCAGCACGTCGAGGGTGCCGGCGAGGCCCAGCTCGGAGTCGGGCGGGGTGGCGATCGTGAACCAGAGGTTGAAGTCGTGGGTGCGCAGGTAGTTGTGGGATACGCCCGGGTGCGAGTTGACGACCTGGGCGGCGCGCTGGGGGTGCTCGGAGTCGACCTTGGCCGCGACCAGCATCGACTCGTAGCCGAGCGCGCGGGTGTCGAAGATCGGCGTGATCTCGCGGACGATCCGCTCGTCGAGGAGGCGTCTCGTCCGCGTCAGGACGTCGTCGAGCTCCAGCTCGGCCTCCGAGGCGACCAGCGCGAACGGCTCGGGGTCGAGCGGGAAGCTCGACTGCAGCAGGTTCATCAGCCGCTTGTCGGTCTCGTCGAGCGGGATCGCGGCGCCGTCCTTGCGCGAGCGGGCCTTGGACTGGGGGACCTTCACCGAAGCCATCCCGCGGCCTCCTTCGCGTAGTAGGTGACGATCGCGTCGGCGCCGGCGCGGCGGATCGAGGTCAGGGTCTCGAGCACGGCGGGGCGCTCGTCGATCCAGCCCCGCTCGGCGGCGGCCTTCAGCATCGAGTACTCGCCGGAGACGTGGTAGGCGGCGACCGGGGCGCCCGTTGCGTCCTTGACCCGCCGCACCACGTCGAGGTATGCGGTGGCCGGCTTGACCATCAGCATGTCGGCGCCCTCTTCGAGGTCCAGCTCGGCCTCCCGCACCGCTTCGGCAGCGTTGGCCGGATCCATCTGGTAGCCGCGCCGGTCGCCGAACTCCGGCGTCGACTCGGCGGCGTCGCGGAAGGGGCCGTAGAAGGCGGAGGAGTACTTGACGCTGTAGGCGACGATCGGCACGCCGGAATGGCCCTCCTCGTCAAGCTGGTGGCGGATCGTGCCGATGCGGCCGTCCATCATGTCGCTGGGGGCGACCGCATCGGCGCCGGCCTCGGCGTGGGAGATCGCGGCCTTGGCGAGCAGCTCGACCGTGATGTCGTTGTCGACCTCGCCGTCGCGGACGAAGCCGCAGTGGCCGTGCAAGGTGTACTCGCAGAGGCAGACGTCGGTGATCACGGTCAGGTCCGGGTGCGCCTCCTTCAGGGCGCGAACCGCCATCTGCACCACGCCCTCGTCGTCGTAGGCGCCGGAGCCGGACTCGTCCTTGGCGGACGGGATCCCGAACAGCAGCACCGCTCCGATCCCGGCGCTGGCGATCTCGGTTCCCTCTGCGACCAGCTCCGAGATCGAGAACCGCTCGATTCCCGGCATCGAGGGAACCCCGTCGCGCACGCCCTCGCCGGCGACTACGAAGAGGGGCTGGATCAGGTCGGTGGGCGAGAGCTCTGTCTCTCGGACGAGGGCGCGCAGGGACTCTGTGCGGCGCAGGCGGCGCATACGCGTGGCGGGAAAGGGCATCGGAAGCCGAGTTTAGGGGAGGGCTTTGAGAAGGGGATGGGGAGGCCCTACCCCAGACGCGCGGCAGGAGCGTGGGTGGGTGACGGGGGAGCCCTATCCCGGACGCGCGGCGGGAGCCGCGCTTGAGTGTCCGGGATAGGGCTCCCCCGTCACCTGTCATAGCTGTCGTTAAATGCTCAGGCTCAAGCGGTGCATAACAACCGAAAGCTGGCTGGCCGGATAGCGTTTGCACCTATGGAGGCGGGAGCTGGGACAGGGACGGCCGTGATCGAGGCTCGGAAGCTCGTGAAGCGCTTTGGGGCGCGCGAGGCGTTGCGGGGGGTGGACTTCGAGGCCGACGCTGGGGAGCTTGTGGCTGTCATTGGGCCGAACGGAGCCGGGAAGACGACGCTGTTGTCGATCTTGGCGGGGATTTCGAGGGCGGATGGCGGTGAGGTTCATGTGCCGGAGGGGGAGGTCGGGTGGGTGCCGCAGCAGGCGGCGTTGTATCGGCGGCTGACGGTGGAGGAGAACCTGTTGTTGTTTGCTCGGCTGGAGGGGCATGCGGATCCGGGGGGCTCGGTTGAGGAGATGCTGGAGCTGACGGGGCTGGTCGATCGGCGGGGGGAGATCGCCGCGCGACTCTCGGGCGGGAACCAGCAGCGGATCAACATCGCGATCGGGCTGCTGGCGCGGCCGTCGGTGCTGCTGCTCGACGAGCCCAGCGTTGGGCTCGACCCGCGCCAGCGGGCGCGGCTTTGGGAGTTCGTCTCGGCGCTGGCCGAGACGAACGGCACGACGGTGATCTTCTCCACTCACGACATCCAGGAGGCCGAGCGCTACGGGGGACGGCTGCTCGTCCTCGCCGATGGGGAGGCGCTCTTCGACGGCTCAGCCGACGGGCTCCGCGAGGCGGTTCGGCGCGAGGCTCCGGAGGCCGCCGACCAGGACTTCGAGACCGCCTTCGTCGCCTTCCTCCACCACCGGGGGCACTGACCATGCGCTGGCTCCTGCTCAAGGACCTGCAGATACTGCGCCGCTCGCCGCTGCAAGCGGTGCTGCTGGTCGCATACCCGGTGCTGATCGCGATCCTGGTCGGCTTCGCGATCTCGCGCTCGCCGGAGAAGCCGCGCGTCGCACTGCTCAACGAGATCCCGGCCGACGCGCGGGTCACCGTCGGCACCAGGGAGCTGCCGAATATCGGCGTCAACAACCGCATCTGCGCCCGGGTCGAGTGCGTCCACGTCGAGAGCCGCGCCGAGGCGGTCGAGGAGGTCCGCTCGGGTGACGTCCTCGCGGCCCTGATCCTCCCCGCCAACCTGGTGAGCCGGATCAACTCCCTCTCGACGCCGTTTCCCAAAACCCCGGAGATAGAGGTGGTCGTCAGCGAGGAGGACCCGGTGAAGGCGCGCCTGGTGAACGACCGGATCGACGCGCTGATCGCGCAGGCAAACCTCGTGATCGCGCGGCGCATCGCGGCCGAGGGCGGCAAATTCCTCGGGCTCGTCCTCGACGGGGGTGACCTCGAGGTGCTGGGCCAGACGATCGAGATCCTCGGCCTGCGCAACAGCGCCCGGATCGTCGAATCCCTGCGACCGTCGCTGCCTCCGGGCGAGCTTCGCGACTCGGTCGACCGGGTGATCCGGTTCACCACCCTGGCCCGCAACAACCTCGCCACGGGCGCACCCCTCCTTTCCCGCCTCGCCCAGCCGATCGCGGTCGACAAGGAAGTCGTCGACGGCTCCTCCCCGCCGCTGGAAACCTTCGCGATCGCGGTCGCGGCGACGTTCACGCTCGCCTTTGTCGTCGTCCTCCTCGTCGCCGGCTCGCTTGCCCTGGAGCGGGAGGAGAACGCCTTCCCCCGGCTCACCCGCGGGCTTGTATCCCACTCGGCCCTGCTGACCGAGAAGGTGGCGCTGGGGGTCTTGGTCGGGCTGGCGGTGACGCTGCTGATGCTGTCCGGCCTGGCCCTCTTCGTGCCGCTGCACTGGAGCCGCTTCGGCCTCTGGCTGGTCGCGATCCTCGCCGGCGGCGCCGCCCTCGGCGCCGCTGGTGCGGCCCTCGGCGCGGCGGCGCGAGAGGTCCGCGCGGTCTCCCTGCTCGCCTTCATGGTCACCCTGCCGGTCGCCTTCCTCTCGCTGATCCCCTCCGGCACCGTCGGCCCGGCGCTCAACGACGCGATCGAGGTCATCGCCGCCCTCTTCCCCTTCAAGCCGGCGCTCGATGCGATGACGGCCGCGCTCGACCCCGCCGGCCCCGACCTCGGCGTCGCCCTCCTGCACTTGGCGGCCCTGATCGCCGCCTACGGGTTGCTGGCGCGCTTTGCGCTGCGCCGGTTCGCCGCGGTCTAAAGCAGCGGCCGTCCTATTCGAATTCGGCCTCGACCGACTTGGCCTCGTCCATCGTCACCGTGCAGGTGCCGGTGCCCGAGCAGCTCGCTCCCGACCAGCCGGCAAAGGTGGATCCCTTGCCGGCCTGAACGGTCGCGGTGAGAACCACGACGGTGCCGTCGTGGAAGTCAGCTGCCTGCGAGCTGCAGACGATGCCGCAGTTGACCCCCGCCGGCGAGCTCTTGACCGTGCCCTGGCCCCCGCCTTTCTTGGCCAAGCTGAGGCTGTATCTGTCGTCTTCGGTGAAGAGGGCTTTGACTTCGCGGTCTTTGTCCATCGTCACTTCGCAAGAGCCGGAGCCGGTGCAGTCCCCGAGCCATTCGACGAAGTGGAAGTGCTTGGACGGAGCCTGGTTGAGTTTGACTTTGGTGCCTTCTTTGAAGCCGGCCGCGGTGGTCGAGCAGTTGGCCAGGCAGAGGATGCCGCCCGGATAGCTGGTCACCTTGCCGAGGCCGGAGCCCGCCGCTTTGGAGACCGTGAGCTCGGGGGCGCCTATGAAAGTCACGACGACCGCTTTCCCTGTGCCCACGGTCGCTGTGCACTGACTCCCAACGACCGAGGCGCAGCCATTCCAGCTGACGAAGACCGCGGCCGGGTCCGGGATCGCTGTCAGCGTGGCTTTTGGCCCTGGCAGTTCGACTTCACAAGAGGGTGGGAAGCAGGTGCCCCATCCCGGTATATACACCGAGCCGGGGCCTTTGATGATCACGGTAAGGGTGCTGCCTTCCCCTTCGCTGCTGATCAGCAGCGCCACTGCCGCGCTCGGCAGCGCCAGCGCCAAGGAGGCCAGGAGGACTGCGACCGCCCTGAATCGGAGGAGTTTCACATGGTCACTCTAACCTGGGTTTTCAAAAAAAGAAGGGGAAGTTTTCGGAAAACCCGCATCCCGTACCCAGTGGTGGGCGAGGTCAGCGGGGGGGTGAAAAGGTGCGGCGCTCGAGCTGGGCGGTCCGGGCCTGCGCCAGCTCGGGATCGGTGACACCGCCGAGGACGAAGGCGTCGATGCTCTCCTCCGGGCAGAGCTGCCGGCGCAGGCGCTCGAGGATCTGCGGCTCGCTCAGCTCGGCGAAGCGGCGGTCGCGGGCCGGGACGGCGACGAGGGCGGCCTCGTTCCCGTCGGCCAGCAGGCAGCCGTGGCGGCTGATGTAGGCGGAGAGCTGCGTGACCGCGTCGCCGTTGTGGAGCTCGCAGGTCGCGGTGTCGAGGGAGGTCAGCTCGTAGTTGGGCTCGGTCGCCGAGACCAGCCGCAGCTGCTCGGCGGTGAGGTGGATTATCGCCACCCTCACCGAGGTCCCGGGGCTGCGCTGGAGCGTTGCCGGCACCGCTCCGTAGGCCGCGAAGTGCGCTGAGTAGACCACGTCGAAGTCGTGCAGCCAGGCCGGCTCGACCAGGACCGGGTCGGCGCTGAGGGCGAGCTTGCGAGCGAGCTGTTCGGGCGAGGCGTTGGAGCCGTAGACGAGGAGCCGCGAGCGCTGCTCCCGGTCGATCTCGGCCTCCGCCGGGTCGAGGGTGCGATGCCCCTGCTGCACGAAGGGGCGCGCTGGCACCGCGTAGGGGTAGCGCATCGCGCGCTCCAGAATCTCGCTGTCCTCGCTCATCGCCTACACCCTTGCGCATTTCGCAGCTAGGGTCAGTCGCCATGAGACTGCTCTTCATCGGCGACGTGGTCGGCGGCCCGGGACGGCGAGGGCTTCACGCCGCGATGCCGGGACTGCGCGAGCGCTGCGCCCCGGATATGGTGATCGTCAACGGCGAGAACTCCGCCGGCGGGATGGGGGTCACCGAGAAGACCGCGAAAGCACTCTTCGACGCCGGCGCCGACGCGATCACCACCGGCAACCACGTCTACCGCCACCGCGAGGCCTACGACTACCTCAACCGCAGCGACCGGGTCGTGCGGCCCGCCAACTACCCCCACGCCAACCCGGGCCGCGGCTACACGGTTCTCGAGGTCGCCGGCAAGCGGGTCGGCGTGATCAACCTCAGCGGCGCGATCGGTCTCACCGTCGCCCGCTCGCCGTTCCACGAGGCCGACAGCATCCTCGAGAAGATCGAGTGCGACTTCGCGATCGTCGACTTCCACGCCGAGGTGACCAGCGAGAAGGTGGCGATGGGCTGGCACCTCGACGGCCGCGTCGCCGCCGTGCTCGGCACCCATACCCACGTGCCCACCGCAGACGCGCGGGTGCTGCCGCAGGGCACGGCCTTCATCTCCGACGTGGGGATGACCGGGTCGCGGACCAGCGTGCTGGGCGTGAAGCCAGAGCTGATCCTGGAGGCGCTGATCACCCAGATGCCGGTCAAGTTCGAGACCGCCACCGAGGACATCTGGGTGATGGGCGCGGTGGTCGAGGTGAACGAGGCAGGGCTGGCCGACTCGATCGAGCAGGTGATGGTGCCGGCGTCAAACAGCCCGTAGCGCTGCTTTTGCCGTCTGGGTTGTTAGGCTCACCCATCGAAGACCGACCCGCCCACTACGGTGGACTCGACCAGGTAGCCCAGCACCGCTCGCCCCTGCAGGCGGCAGGTCTCGTTGACCGAGAGGATCCGCTCGATCCAGCGGTTGCCCTGTTCGGACTGCGTGCCGCCCTGGACCTTGCGCATGATGACTGGTGTGCCTGAGTGCCCTCTCCGCAGTGTTATTCGTGGGGGAGACGTTGGGCACCTCGCAGAAGGTCCAGAGCCAAGAAAAGGCTGTCCTCAGCGGGAACTCTTTACTTCGACCGTTTGAGCCAGACTTCGCTACTTCCAGGTGATAGCCTGCCGCAGGCACTGAATTTGAGGCGGGCGGATTCACTTTTGAAACCATCTTTCGGGGGAGTGGGCTGTGCCACGCGCATTGCGATTCTCCTCGCGGTGTCGCTTTCTGCGGTGGTCTGCTCACCTGCGAGCGCTTCCGCCCGGAGCGACTTCACCAACGGGGCGATCGTCAAGGCCGCGAAGGGCAACAAGAGTTTCGTCGGCTGGTGTCGGGTATTTGTCAACCAGGCAGTGCTGGAGGCCAGCAACGGGAAAGTCAAAACCAACGCCTCGCTCGGCGGTTACAACGGCGCATTCAAGAGGGCCGGCGGCGACAAGGTGAACGCCGAGAAGGCCGTGGCTGGCGACATCATCCAGGTGTTTCCGAATGGAGTGTCGGACACCAACCCCTCTCGCTTCTACCCCCTGCACACGGCAATCATCCTCAAGAACAACAGCGGCGGAAGCTTCAACGTGATTGACGCGAACTTCGGCGGCAAAGGACCCTGGAGCGGTTACGACGGAAGAGTTCGAGAACATGTTTTCAACCCGTTTTCGTTCGCCGGCAAACGCGGCTTTGTCACCATCTGGCGTCTCGGGAGGGTGAGCAAGCCTTCGAAACCGAAACCGAAACCCAAACCGAAACCCAAACCGAAACCAGGGCCGCCGGCCCCGGCCGCAACTGGCGACTCGACCGGGGTCTTCTTCCCCTGGGACAACAGCTTCCACCTGAGCAATGCGCTGGCGCCGGGTTCCTCCAACTACATCTTTGCCCGTGGGGAGCCCGGCTCGATCCCCGTCGTCGGCGACTGGGACGGCGATGGGCGCGATTCCACGGGCGTGTATTACCCCTGGGATCAGACCTGGCACCTGCGCAACGAGCTCAGCGCCGGCCCATCGCAGTACATCTTCAAGCGCGGCCAGCCGAACTCGGCGCCGGTCACGGGTGACTGGGACGGCGACGGCAAGGACTCGACCGGAGTCTTCTTCCCCTGGGACAACAGCTTCCACCTGAGCAATGCGCTGGCGCCGGGTTCCTCCAACTACATCTTTGCCCGTGGGGAGCCCGGCTCGATCCCCGTCGTCGGCGACTGGGACGGCGATGGGCGCGATTCCACGGGCGTGTATTACCCCTGGGATCAGACCTGGCACCTGCGCAACGAGCTCAGCGCCGGCCCATCGCAGTACATCTTCAAGCGCGGCCAGCCGAACTCGGCGCCGGTCACGGGTGACTGGGACGGCGACGGCAAGGACTCGACCGGAGTCTTCTTCCCCTGGGACAACAGCTTCCACCTGAGCAATGCGCTGGCGCCGGGTTCCTCCAACTACATCTTTGCCCGTGGGGAGCCCGGCTCGATCCCCGTCGTCGGCGACTGGGACGGTCTTTAGCGACTTTCCCCCAGCGCGGGCGGCGGCGATCGCCTCGCGCTGCTCGGCGCTGGCAAACAGGTAGCGGTTGGTCTCGGCGAGGCCGCTGAGGTCTTGGACCGTCCTCGTCGAGGTGGGGGATGCGGATTACGCGCCGCTGAAGCCTCCACCATCACGCAACTGAGCACGTAAGTATGTGACCCACGCCCCTTTCCATCATCGCCGGACTCATCTACATATGCAAGTAGCATGGCGATGGCTTACACTTACTCGAAGCGCGATGCCTTACACTCATTGTGGCTATCGCATTTCTCCGAGTTAGAAATGCCGACAAGGTAAAGAGGATAAAACCAGACGATGTAGAGGTAGAACCAGTGGTGCATCGTCAACTGGAGGCCGATCAGCAGCGCGGCCCCCAACGCCGCCACTTGGAAGAGGTGCTTTTGCCTGGGGCGGAAGGCGAAGAGCAAGGAGAGGGCGGCGACTGCTGCGAGGATTGCGGTTCGCAGGGGTTCCAGCCAAGCTACCTGTCCCCAGATGCTGAATGGGGAGCTCCTCCCCGCCTGGTAACCGATCGTTCGGTCGTAGAACGTGTGCAGGCCGGGATCGATCGCGGGCCACAGCATGACTGCCACCGTGGTAATTGCGAATGCAATTACAAACGCAACTGCCGCGGGTGGCGTCGTAGGGGGAACCGCCCCCGAGGATGCTTTAGCGACCGCAGGGGGCGGTGGGTCCCCTGCGGCGACAGGACCCGCGGGCCAAGGCCGGTACGTCGCCAGCATCGGCACCAACACCGCCGGGGCAAACTTGGCCAGAGTGGCCAGTGCCGCCATCACACCACGGGCCGCTGGGCGGGCGAGCACCAGGAGCGTGGCAACCAGCAGCATCGCCACCAGGGTGTCGTTGGAGTTGGAGAGCAGGGCGAAGGCCGTGTAGGGATAGGCAGCCCAGCCGAAGGCGAGGGTTGCGGCGAGCTTGTTGCCGTCCGGTCCAGGTCGAATTCGGCGACCGAGCAGGATCAGCAGGGCGAAGGTCGCGAGATCGAAGAAGACGGCGGCACCGTGGGCGGCGGGGAGATCGTCCCAGCTGCCCGACCAGGGCCAGATCGCCTCGAAGGGGACATAGGCGAGGTAGTTGACCGGGCCGTAGGTGTCGCCCTGGGAGACGTCCTCGGGGAAGTTGCCGTAGATCGGCTCGCCGTGGGCGATGCGGCTGGCTCCGACCTCGCTGGCGTAGCCGACGTCGATCACGCCCGAGTCCGCCATGTTGAGCCCGACCCGGAAGCCGATCAGAAAAAGGGCGGCGACGAGCAGCCAGGGGGCCGGCCAGACCGGGCGGAGCCCTTCGCCGCCGCTGCGCAGGCCGATCCACAGCGCACGGCCGAAGAGGTAGGCGAGCGGCACGTACTGGAGCGGGACCGAGACGCCGATCTCGGCCCGGTTGAAGAAGAGGTGGGAGACGCCGAAGCCGAGCAGGAAGAGGAGGTCGAGGTTGGCGAGGCGGCGCACTCGCCGCCAGTCGAGGAGGCCGAGGAGGAAGACCGCGCAGAGTGGCAGGAAGACGTAGGGGGCGTTGAGCTTGTGGCCGAAGGCGCCCGGGTAGCCGCGCGCCATCTTCCAGGCAACCTGGTGCCCGGTCCACGACTCGCGCACGTCGCCGGTCGCCGGGTCAACGATCACCAAGGCGACCTCGTCGTCGTCGGCGAAGTAGGCGACCTCCCAGTTGCCGTCAAGCTTCGCGGCGTTATGAGTCAGGCCGGCGTTCTTTTCGCGCTGATCGATGACGTTTGGGTCGCGGTTCGCCACTCGGACCGCCTCCTCAGCCCCCACCCCGGCGCTAGCTGTCGCCGGCAGCATCCACGTTGCGCAGAGAGCGAGGAGGAGAGCTGCTGCTCCCGCGCTGACTGCACCCACTCGCCTCACCTCAGGCCGAAGTGGTCGTACACGACCGGCGCCACGTCGCGGAGGGCCCACTGAGGTCGCGTAGCCGGGTCATCGGGGCCGCATCCCACGAAAAGCAGCGGGCCGAGCGAATCGCCGGCGTGCAGGGAGCCGTGGCTGCCGCCGCCGGCGTGGGAGACGCCGCCCCAGTCGACCGCCTCGTAGCCGGGGGCGAGGGAGAGGACGAAGTCGCCGGCGTGCGGCGAGCTCAGCGCAGACCAGACGCGGGCGAGGGGATCGGGGTAGGCGTCGCTGCTGAGGATGCCGTCCTCGATAGCGGCTTCCAGGGCGGCGAGGTCGCCGTCGAGGGCCCAGCCACCGCCACGAAGGTCGGACGCCTCGCTGCCGGGACGGAAGCGGAGGCGGCAACCGCGGCGTTCCACCACCGCCCACGCGCCGGGAGCAGGCGTGCCCGGCTCGTCACGCAGCAGCGGCCCCCCCTCGGGAGTCTCCAGCCGGCAGACGAGATCGACGCCTTCAATCGCCACCAGCGCCTCGCGCACGGCATCGGGGTCGAGGCGATCTCCCCCCGCCGGCAGCAGGTAGACGTGGGCCGCCCGGGCCGTCGGGCTGACCGCGAGCTGGGCCCGCTCGGGCTCGGGATCCGAGGGCTGCAGCACCGGCCACTCGCGGCCGAGCAGCTCGGTCAGGGGCAGGCCGCGGTGGACCGCCGTCTGCGCGTGGTCGGCAAGCAGGATCAGGGCGTGCTCGGCGAGAAAGCGATCGAGGCCCCCGCCCGCCTCGACCACCTTGGCGAGACAGCCGTCCACCTTGGCGATCGACTCGACCGTCGCCTCCGGCCCGTGGCGGTGGGAGTAGCTGTCGTTGTCGGGCAGGGAGAGGAGCAGGAAGTCGAAGTTGCCGGCCTTGACCAGCTCCGCCGCGCAGCAGGCCGAGTAGCCGTCGCGCGTCCCCGGGATCGAGGTCGATTTGCAGGGAACCTCGCTGCTCGCGTAGAGGTCGCCGTAGAAGAGCTCGGCGGGGCCCCAGGTGTGGTGACGGAACTTGAGCCTGGTGGCGTCGACCGCGCGGCGCAACAGCCCCTCCAGCGAGACCTGGTGGCGATGGCGCCCGCGATAGATCAGGAACGGCGTGCAGGCGGTCCTCGCCCCCGCGTCGTCCAGCCGCTCGAAGAGCGTCTCGGCGGCCGGGTTGAGGTGCGCCAGGTTCATGTTGTAGACCAGGTCGTAGAGAGCGCGGAAGATGCCGAACGCCCGGCTCGCCTCGAGCGAGGATCCGTACTCGACGTAGCGCCGCTCGAGCCGGTGGTACCAGTTCATGCCGCTGATCCAGTGGCCGTCCGCGGCGAGGCCGGTGACCATCTCGGCGCAGGCGACCGGGGTCACCGAGGGGAAGCTGGAGACGCAGTCGGGCACCAGCACCCCCCGTTCGAGCAGCGCGCCGAAGGTGGGGGCGCGTCCCTCGTCGACGGCCCGGAGCAGCATGTCCGTGCGCAGCGAGTCGACGTAGGTGAGAACCAGCTTCTTCTCGGGCACCGCCGCCAATCATCCTCAATTCGCGGGGGTGGCTGGGAGACCATCCCGGTGGGGGTTCCACTTAACTTTTTCGAGGATCGGGAATTGCTGGACGCGCGGGCGAGCGGCGGCGAAAAAGTACAAGACGTTCCACCCCCACCGGGATGGTCTCTAACGGAGGACTCGCAGCCCGGCGTGTTTGCGACGGGCGCGGCGGCGGCGTGAGATGCCGAGCCAGACTAGGGCTGCGACGACGAGCAGGACCGCCGGCTTGATCAGCAGCGTGATCGCGACCACGACGAGGGCGGCGAGCGAGACGAGGAAGGCGAGGGCACCCGAGCCGCTGCCCTCGCGCCGCCCGGCGCCGCTGACGACATCGCTGACGATCAGGCAGGCGAAGACGGCTCCGGCGATGCAGAACAGGGCGCCGGCCACCGTGCCGACGTCGGCCGTCCCGGCGAGCAGGGCGCCGGCCACAAGGCCGATCGCGGCGGCGAGGATCGTCATCCGGCCGCGGGCGGAGCCGTGCGTGCCGGTGGTTCCGGCAAGCATCCCGATCGCGATGCCGATGCCGAGCTCGAGGCAGATTCCCGAGAAAGATCCCACGCGGGAAACCTAGCTTCCCGGGCGAGACGGCGCCAATTCGGCACACTGTCCCCATGCCAGAGCCGCCCCACCGGCGCCGCGCCCACGCCCGCAGCAGCGACCTCGAGCGGTACGCGGGCCTCTTCGCGGCGCGAACGCAGGTGATGCGGTCCTCGGCGATGCGCGACCTGATGGCGGTCACCGCGCGGCCGGAGGTGATCTCGCTGGCCGGCGGCCTTCCCGACACCTCGACCTTCCCCCCGCAGACCTTCGCCGCGCAGATGACCCGGATCGCCCAGGAGTCCGCCGCCGAGGCGCTCCAGTACGGCCCCACGGAGGGCTTCCGCGAGACCGTCGACTGCATCGTCGAGGTGATGGGAGCCGAGGGGATGCTCCCCGACCCCGAGGACGTGATCGTCACGACCGGCGGCCAGCAGGCGATCGACCTGCTCTGCAAGACGCTGGTCGACCCCGGCGACGCGGTGATCTGCGAGGCCCCCACCTACCCCGGCGCGATCCCGGTCTTCTGCAGCTACGAGGCCGACACGATCCAGGTCGAGTGCGACGGCGAAGGGATGAGGATCGACGAGCTGGAGGCGGTGCTCGAGCGGCTCGACGACGAAGGTCGACGGCCGAAGTTCGTCTACTCGGTCCCCACCTTCCAGAACCCCGCCGGCGTGACGATGTCGATGGAGCGGCGGCGGCGGCTGGTCGAGCTGGCGCGCTCGCGCGAGCTGCTGGTGGTCGAGGACAATCCCTACGGCCTGCTCCGCTTCGACGGCGATCCGCTGCCGCCGCTCTACCAGCTCGACGGCGGCGACTTCGTCATCTACGTCGGCACCTTCTCGAAGATCCTCTCCCCCGGCATCCGCCTCGGCTGGGCCGTGGCCCCGCCGCCGGTGATGGACAAGGTCGTGCTGGGCAAGCAGGCAGCCGACCTGTGCACCTCGACCCTGACCCAGTACTTCGTCCGCGAGTACTTCCGCGACGGCAACTGGCGCGAGTACGTCGAGAGCCTGGCTGGGATCTACCGCTCCCGGCGCGACGCGATGGTCGAGGCGCTGAGCCGGCACTTCCCCCCGCAGGCGACCTGGACCGAGCCCGACGGCGGCCTCTTCGTCTGGGCGACCCTCCCCCCCTACATCGACACCGGCGACCTGCTGGCAAAGGCGCTGCGCGAGGACGTCGCCTTCGTCCCCGGCCAGGCCGCCTACGTCGACGGCAGCGGGCGCAACTCGATGCGACTCAACTTCTCCGCCGGTGGCGAGGACGAGATCCGCGAGGGCATCCGGCGGATCGGCGGGGTGATCGCCGAGCAGGTCGACCTGTACAGCGCGCTCACCGGCAAGCATCCGGCCGTTCCGGCGGCGGCAGGAGAAGAGGCGCCAAAGAGCGAGAACGTCGTCCCCTTCAGAAAGGCCGGGGAGGGAGGCGCGTGAGGGTCGCGGTCCTCAAAGGCGGCCGGTCGCTGGAGCGGGGCGTCTCGCTGCGCTCGGGGGCGAGGGTCGAAGACGCGCTCGGGCGACTCGGCCACGAGGTGCTCGCGCTGGAGGGCGGCGGCGAGCTGGCCAAACGGCTGGCGCGCGAGCGACCTGATGTCGCCTTCGTTGCCATGCACGGAATGGGAGGCGAGGACGGGACCGCGCAGGAGCTGCTGGAGATCCTCGGCATCCCCTTCACCGGGCCGGGCGTCGCCGCCTGCGTCCGCTGCATCGACAAGGTCCTGGCCAAGCACGAGCTACGCGCGGCGGGAATCCCGACACCCGACTGGTTCGCGTTCAACGAGACCGCGTTTCGCGAGCTCGGCGCCGCCGACACCCTCGAGCGCCTGGAGGAGCGGCTCGGCTTCCCGCTCGTGATCAAGCCCAGCCGCGGCGGCTCGGCCCTGGGAGTGAAGTTCGCCGAGAGCCGGGACGACGTGCCGGGGGCGCTCGTCTCCGCCTTCAGCTACGACGACCGGGTGCTCCTGGAGCGCTTCGTCGCCGGCCGGGAGCTGGCCGTCAGCGTGCTCGGGGGCGGTCCCCTCCCGGTGGTCGAGGCGATCCCCCACGCGGGCCACAGCTACGACTTCGAAGCGCGCTACGAGATCGGCCGCACTTCCTTCGTCTGCCCCGCGCAGCTCGCCGAGGCCGAGGAGGCCTCGGTAACCGAGGTCGCGCTGGCTGCCTACGAGACGCTCGGCTGCGCCGGCTTCTCGCGCGTCGACCTGATCCTCGGCGAGGACGGCCCGCAGGTGCTGGAGGTCAACGCGATCCCCGGCCTGACCGATACCAGCCTCCTCCCCCAGGCCGCCGAGGCCGCCGGCATGTCCTTCGAGCAGCTGGTGGAGAAGATCCTCGACCTGGCGCTGGCTCCGGCGAGCGCCTAGGAATCCTCGCCCTTGGCGAAGTCGTCAGGTGTGACCTCGTCGAGGAACTCTTTGAATTTGTCGACGACCTCCTCGGTGTCCTCGACGTCGTGCTCGAACTCGATCGCCGACTCCTCGATCACGCCCTCGTCGGCGAAGATCGGGGCCGAGACGCGGACGGCGAGGGCGAGGGCGTCGGAGGGGCGGGAGTCGATCTCCATCTCCGAGCCGTTGACCGAGACCGTGATCGAGGCGTAGAAGGTGTTGTCGCGCAGCTCGGTCACCGAGACCCGCACGCATTTGGCGTCGAGCTGCTCGAGCACGTCGGAGAGCAGGTCGTGGGTCATCGGCCGCGGCGTCGAGGCACCCTGCAGCTTCATCAGGATCGCCGCCGCCTCCGGGTGGCCGATCCAGATCGGCAGGAACTTGTTGCCGTCAACGGTCTTCAGCAAGACGATCGGCTGCTTGCCGACCATGTCGAAGCTGACGCCGTAGATCTGCATCTGTTGCACGAGTGGGCGATCCTGGATTCGAACCAGGGACCTCGTCCTTATCAGAGACGCGCTCTAACCAACTGAGCTAATCGCCCGCAGCCAAGCCGAAGGATAGCGGGGGGAATCGGGCCTATCGACCCTCGGTTTTGCCTTGCTGGCAATGAAGCGGCTGTCGGGCTACTCTCCCCTAGCGTGGATCTGACCGACAGCCACAGACGGCTCTTCCCCGCGAGCATTGGGGCACGCTTCGAGTTGCGGGAGGTCCGCGACGCCACGGCGGTCTTGTCAAGCACCAGTCCAGCAGAATTCGACGAGATTCTCGATGCGCTTAAGCATTTTGCCCTCAAAAAGGGGGACATCGTTGAGCCAGGTGGGAACGAGGGGCCGGTGGCCAAGCGCCTCAATCAAGCATTTCGCGAGAAGGGCTGGAGGGAGGGGCGACACGACACAACCATTAGATCCTCGCTACATCTTATGCCCTACCGACGTGGCGGTGAGCGTAAGAGTCAAGTTATCGAAACCGAAGTACACAACGAGGGATATAAGGTTGACAATGTCAAGGGAAAAGTTGCTCTCGACGTTGAGTGGAATGCCAAGGATGGCAACCTTGACCGGGATCTAGGAGCGTATCGCGCGCTCTACGGAGCAGGCATCATTGCCGCTGGAGTGATAGTCACACGGACACAGACTGATCTTCGAGAGCTTGGGCAGGAGCTGGGAAGGGACCCATTCCAAACAAGTACGACCACGAACCTAGATAAGCTACTGCCTCGATTGACAAGGGGTGACAGCGGTGGATGCCCTGTGCTTGCGATCGCGATTACCGCGCGTTGCTTCGAGGAGTAGCTCTAGTGCGAACGCGACAGCCTCGCGTCGGCACAATCGTGGCGGACATAGAGAGTCATTTGCGCACCCAAGGGAGAGCAACCGTTAGCGAGCTTGAGGAAGCTCTCGCAGCCGCGCGCAGGGCCAGAGGGCTTCCGGAGGCAAAGCCAGAGTCAATTCGTGGTGCATTGAGTGCAAACACTGGAGAAATGGGGCACCGTCTGTTCATTCGACAGAGCCGTGGAGTGTACGCGCTCCGAACCTCAAGAACTACTTCACGCAAGGCCTCCTAGTGCCTTGAGGGTATTTTCGCCTCTAGCTGACGGCAATTCATCGCCCCATTGATGCCATCCCGGCCTTGAATGCCGTGCGAAGAGCTCCAAGTATGGGCCTGGGGAACAGGCCTCGACAATTTCATAGAGACGCTCCGGCTTACGCGAATGCTCTCTCTTCCTCTCTGGAAAAAGGTTAACCTGACGGCGACCGGCCGCCAGCGTACGACGCGAACCCTTTACGCCGAACAGAACAAGCTCGGTTACGTTCCGGAAGTAGAAGCCCACACCACGCCCATCGGGGCCGCCATCTTTTCTAGTCTTGAACCACACCAGATTGGTCTTATAGGTAAAGCCCCATTGCCTCATGGTTTCCAAGCCCTCTGCTATCAAGGCGTTCGGGACCCACAAATACAAATGTGCGCCATCTCCGACGACCTCGTTTACGGGTAGGGCACCGATCTCATCGAAGTCCATCGTGTGGTAACGCGCAAGACGGACGTGCTCTGGGGCCACCTTTCCTGTTCGGTTCTGAAACCGCCAAGGGGGATCGGCGAGGACGGTCTCGAATCTCTTTCCCCGCGCAAATGAGATAAGCGACTGGTTGGCTAGGTCGTTCACGAAAGATCTATTAGATCTTTGCACAGGATCCGGCGGTAGAAACTCCAGTTGCTCATCGGGCATGCCTCTTCAAGGACCAACGCCCGTCTCCTTCTCCCCCGCTCAACGAACGTCTTAGCCCAGAATCAGCTGAGATCTAGCGGCGGCGTCGCCGAAGGTCGCGAGCAAGGATACGAGCCTCGTCGAGGCTGCCGAAACGGATCTCGGCCGCGATCCCCCCTCCCCTCGGCCGCACCTTGACCTCGTGGCCGAGCGCCGACTTCGAGCTCGTCGGCGGCGTCGCGGATCGCGGCGGCCTCCTCGGACGACAGCTTCGGAGCGGAATTGCCCGTTCCTCGTTTTGGCTGGCCAGCCAGCTTGGCCCTGTTCTCGGTTTCCCGGACCGACCAGCCGGCTCTCGCCGCGTCGCGTGCCAGCCGGCGGCGCACGTCGTTGCCCTCGGCTGCGAGCAGGGCCTTGCCGTGGCCCTCGCTGAGCTCCCCCGACTCGAGCAGCTCGAGTGCCTCGTCGGGGAGGTCGAGCAGGCGGATCAGGTTGGAGACGGCGGGGCGGCTGCGGCCGACCCGGCGCGCCAGCTCCTCCTTGGAGAGTCCGAGGTCGTCGACCAGGGCTGCGCAAGCCCGGGCCTCGTCGACCGGGTTGAGATCCTCGCGAACCATGTTCTCGACCAGGGCGACCTGGAGGCGCTCGGCGAGCTCCTGATCGCGGACGACCGCCGGCACCCTGTCGAGGCCTGCGGCCTGAGCCGCCCGCCAGCGGCGCTCGCCGGCGATCAGCTCGTAGCTTCCGTCGGGAAGGGGCCGCACGAGCAGCGGCTGCACGACCCCGTTGGCCTCGATCGAGGAGGAGAGGCCGGCGAGGGCCTCCGGGTCGATCTTCGTCCGCGGCTGGTTCGGGTTCGGCTTGATCAACGCCACCGGCAGCTCGTGCAGCTCGCCCGCGCTCTCGGCCGTCGCCTCCGGGAGGATCGCGGAGAGCCCGCTGCCCAGCCCCCGCCGAGCCGCCTTAGCCACGGGCCGCCAGCTCCCTGGCGAGCGCCCGGTAGGCGTCGGAGCCGCGCGAGCGGGGCGAGTGCTCGGTCACGGGCAGACCATAGCTCGGGGCCTCGGCGACCCTGACGCTGCGGGGGATGACCGTCTCGAAGACCATGTTCTGGAAAGTGCTGGCGCAGTTCCCGGTCGACGTCCTGGGCCAGGCGGGTGCGCTCGTCGTGCATGGTGACCAAGAGGCCCGACACCTCCAGGCCCGGGTTGAGCTCGCGCCTGATCGTCGCCAGGGTGTCGAGGAACTGGACGAGGCCCTCGAGCGCCAGGTACTCGGCCTGGACCGGGACCACGACCCGGTCGGCGGCGGCGAGCGCGTTGACGCTGACCGGGCCCAGCGAGGGCGGGCAGTCGAGCAGCGTGTAGGCGAACCGCTCGCGCACGGGGCCAAGCCGCTCGCGCAACCGCGTCTCCGAGCCCTCGATCCGGGGCAGCTCGACCGCGGCGCCGGCGAGATCGCGGCTTGCCGGGACCAGCCAGAGGTTGTCGGGGCCGGCGGGGCGGGCCGCCTCCGCAACCGAGACCTCGCCGATCAGGCAGTCGTAGGAGGAGGGGTGCATGTCGCGCTCACCGCCCAGGGCGACGGTCGCGTTGCACTGGGGGTCGAGGTCGACGAGCAGCGTCTGGGGCCCTGTCGCAGCCACGCAGGCAGCGACGTTGACCGCGGTCGTCGTCTTGCCGACTCCGCCCTTCTGGTTCGAGATCGCGTAGACGACGCCCATGGCGAAGGAGACTATTCCGCGCAGGGGTCGGGGGGACTGCTCCGAAGATCCCCAAGCACCGCCTAACGGCGGTGCTAATGAAGTGCCGCTTCGCGGCTGAGAATGACTTTGCAGAGCCGCTTCGCGAGGGACTTCGGAGCAGTCCCCCCGACCCTTCAGCCGTAGGGGCGCTTCTTTGCCATGCCCGGGCGCCGCGGCAGCTTTTTAGGTGTGGGGCCGGTCTTGCGCAGGACGTGCAGGTGGCGGTGTTCGCTGCCGGCGAAGGGGCCGACGTGGAGGATCCGCTCGGGATGCATCGCGAGGCCCTCGGCGGCGCGAGAGAGCTGCGCCTCCTCCTCGGGGTCGCGCTTTCCCTTCCAGGCGACGAGGACGCCGCCCTCCTCGAGCAGGGGCGAGGCGAGCTCGGCCAGGGTGGAGAGCCTGCCCACCGCCCGGGCCGTGACGGCCGCGTAGGCCTCGCGGCCCTCGCCTTTTGCGAGCTCCTCGGAGCGGGCGTTGAGGACGTGGGCATTGGCGATCCCGGCGGCGTCGATCGCGCGCTTGACGAACTCGCACTTGCGCCCGACGGACTCGACCAGGTCGACCTGGGTGCCGGGCAGCGCAACGGCCAGTACGAGCCCCGGAAACCCAGCTCCAGAGCCAATATCGGCGATTCTCGAGGCGTCCCGCAACTCAGGAATCTCAAGCCCGGTGAGGCTGTCGGCAACGTGCACCCTCCAGGCCCGCTCCGGGTCGGTGACAGAGCTGACCGACGCCCGCTCCGTCGCCAAAAGCTCCAAAACACGCGCGATCGTCGCCCTCTGCTCTCGGTCGAGGTAGCGGGCCGCTGGGGGTGGAGCGTCTTGTACTTTTTCGTCAGCAGCCATTGCTCCAACCCAACCGTGGCTCGAAAAAGTTAAGCGGAACCCCCAGCGGCCCGCTACCTACTCGGACACCAACGGGGCGACGACCACGCAACGGTGCGGCTCGTCGCCTTCGCTGTAGGTCTCGACGCCCGCCCGGTCCTTCAGGTGCTCGTGCACGACCCGGCGCTCCTGCGCGCTCATCGGGTCCATCTCCACCGCTCGGCCGTCGTCGAGGGCCTGCTCCGCCGCACGGTCAGCGCGAGCCGTGAGCGTCTCCCTGCGGCGCTCGCGGTAGCCGGCGGCGTCGATCACGACCCGCTTGCGGTCTTTGAGCCCCCGGAAAGCCGCCTGGTAGGCGAGCAGCTGGAGCGCGTCGATCGTCTGCCCCCTTTTCCCGATCAGCAACCCGTAGTCGTCGTCTCCCTCGACCGAGGCTGTGATCCGATCGTCGTCCTCGACGATCTCGATGTCCCCATCGAGGTCCAACTCGTCCAGGACGCCCTCGACAAGCTCCCTGACACGCTCTGCCGGCTCCGCAGGCCAGTCCGCGATCTCACCCATTATGGGTCAGTCTATTGGCGAGAGGCTGCTGGCGCGGCGGGTCCTGTCGCCGCAGGGGACCCACCACCCCCTGCGGTCGCTAAAGCGTCCTCGGGGGCGGTTCCCCCTACGACGCCACCCCCCGCGAAAAAGCTCACAAAGAGACAGCCCCTGATCCCGGCGGGCTGCCGGATGCGCCCCGGCACCGAGCAGCCCTGGAACGTAGCTCGCCCAAGGCTGGGACGAGAAAGCTTGGGGTGCCTGAAGGGCCGGCGGGGGAGGTCTCGACACTGCCTCGCGAAGCGGCCCCCGGCAAGGTGATTCTCAGCCGCGAAGCGGCTCAAGGTTGCACCGCTGCCAGGCGGTGCAATGGGCAGTGGCGAGGCCTCCCCCGCCGGCCCTTCCCTACTACCGCCTCTTCTTCTTTTTCCTAGGCGACGGTGGCGGAGGTTTCGCCGCTTGGATCTCCGCCGGCGTGGCCACCTGCGGCGCCGGGATCAGCTTCTGGATCGTGTACTGCTGGCCGATCGTCCAGATGTTGGTCGTGATCCAGTAGAGCACGAGGCCGGCCGGGAAGCCGATCACGAAGGGGACGAAGATGAACGGCAGGACGAACATCATCGTGCGCTGGCTTTTGTCGGCGGTGACCGACATCACCAGGCCAGAGATCAGCTGCGTGCCGATGTAGAGGATGAGCAGGGCGATCAGTTCGCCTCCGGTCGCCTTTGCGGTGAGGTCGTTGATGAAGAGGAAGGAAGCTTCGGCGGTGTTTTCGATGTCGGCCGGCAGCTCGTTGCGCAGGACGTAGAAGAGCGTGATGAAGACCGGGATCTGCGCCAGCAGCGGGATGCAGGAAGCCAGGGGGTTGACTTTGTTCTCCTGGTAGAAGCGCATCATCTCCTGCTGCATGCGCTGGCGGTCGTTCTTGTATTTCGCCTGGATCTCCTTGATCTGCGGCTGCAGCGCCTGCAGGGCCCGCATCCCTTTCAGCTGCCTGTAGGTGAGCGGGATCAGCAGCGCTCGGGTAACGATCGTCAGCGCGATGATCGCCCCACCCCAGCTGAGGCCGACGCTGTCGTGGAAGAAGTTGAGGACTTCGTTGGCGATGTCGATCAGCGGCTGGAGGATGTTCGCCGGGATCATGTGCGCACCTCACCGTGGTAGGCGGCGGGATCCACCGGGCCGGTCCTGAGCGTGAAGCGGTCGGGAATCGGGTCGAAGCCGCCGTGGCTGAACGGGTTGCAGCGCAACAGGCGCCAGGCGCCGAGCAGGGTGCCGCGCAGAACCCCGAATCGCTCGACCGCTTCAGCCGTGTAGGCGGAGCAGGTCGGCTCGTAGCGGCAGCGACGGGGCATCGCGGGAGAGATCCAACGGCGATAGGCGGCGATCGAGCCCAGGAGCAGCCGTTTCACGTGGAACGCCCCCCCTTGCCGCCGGCCAAAGCCTCTTCGATGCTGGCCCGCACGCCCGCGGCGCCCTCGCGCTCTATCAGTTCGCCTATCTCGGGCCGGGCGACCAGAACGAAGTCATGCCCTGCGGGGAGCTCGCCGGACATCCCCCAGAAAGCCTCGCGCAGGAGGCGCTTGACGCGGTTGCGGTCGACGGCCCCCCCGACCTTTCGACCCACCGAGACGCCAAGCCTCACTTCGTCGGCCTCTTCGCTTTTTCGGGGGAACCTGTAGAGCACGAGGTAGCGGGTCGCATGTGATGATCCGTCGCGATATACGCGGTCGAACTCGCCGCTGCGCGAAAGCCGGCGTCGTTTCGCCGCCATCTAAGGAGTGAGGCGCTTCCGGCCTTTGCGGCGCCGTCGCTTGAGAATCGCCCGGCCGCCCCGGGTGCTCATCCGCGCCCGGAACCCGTGGGTCTTCGCCCGCTTCCGCTTCTTCGGCTGATAAGTCCGCTTCATCGGCCGTCGCAGTATACGGATCGCTTTTCAACGTGCGCGCCAGCTGCGCCCAGGCTTTCCTCGGGATTTGCGGGGCGCCCGATTTCGCAGCTCGTGGTCGTCGCTATGGTCGGCCGCTGGTGGGCGACTGCGCGTCGAAATCCGAGCTTGACCGTACCTGGAGGGAAACCCAGGAGCGGCTGCGCGCGTCGGTGCCGCCGTCGACTTTCCAGCTCTGGCTCGAACCACTGGAGGCCTCGGGCGCGCGGGCGGGCGTTCTCTACCTCTCGGCCCCCGAGCACATCCGTGCCTGGACCGAGCGCCGGTATACGGGCCTGATCCGCGAGGCGCTGAAGGCAAGCGACTCCGGCCTAACCGACGTCAGCTTCGCAGAGGGGGGTGGCGGCGTCAAAGGGGCCGGCCCTCGATCCAACCTCGACCTCAACGTCAACTACACCTTCGACCGATTCGTGATCGGCGAGGGCAACCGCCTCGTCCATGCCGCGGCCCTCGCCGTCGCCGAGGCGCCCTCGGAGGCGTACAACCCGCTCTTCCTCCACGGCCCGCCCGGCCTGGGCAAGACCCACCTCCTGGTCGCGATCGCCAATTACCTCGCCGCCTCTGCCCCCGACCTGGGGGTTCGCTACACCACCGCCGAGCGCTTCACCAACGAGTTCGTCGCGGCGCTGCGGGCGCAGGGAGCCGAGGAGTTCAAGCGCCGTTACCGCGACCTCGACGTGCTGCTCGTCGACGACGTCCAGTTCCTCGAGGGAAAGCGTCACACCGAGGACGAGTTCTTCCACACCTTCAACGCGCTCTATGAGGGCGGCAGTCAGATAGTCCTCTCCGCAGATCGCATTCCGAGCGATCTCTCGACCCTGGAGACGCGGCTGCGAGACCGCTTCGAGTGGGGCTTGACCGTCGCCGTCGAGCCTCCCAACCTGGCGACGCGGCTCACCGTCCTGCGCCGCCTCGTGCGCGAGGCCGGGGTCGACGCCGAGAGCGACGTCCTGACCGAGCTGGCACGGCGGATCGACGCCAACGTGCGCCAGCTTCACGGCGCGCTCACGCGCGTCATCGCCCACGCGTCGCTCACCGCGAAACCGGTCAGCGCCGAGCTGGTCGATGCCGTGATCCCACGAGTGTCCCGGTCACGCCTAGCCAACCCGGTCGAGGAGATCCAGGACAAGGTCTCGGCCTCGTTCGGCGTCTCACGCGCCGAGCTGGTCGGCTCGACCCGCGCCGCGACCCCCCTGCGCGCGCGCCAGGTTGCGATTTACCTCACGCGCGAGCTGACCGACCTCTCGCTGCCCCAGATCGGCCGGCTCTATGGCGGCCGGGATCACTCGACCGTGCTCAACTCGATCCGCCGGGTCGAAGCTCGCTTCGGCGAAGACGACGATCTCGCCACTCGGGTCGAGCGCCTTCGCTCCGCAATCCACAGCGACTCCCCAGGCCCCGCCTGACAGCCGATGCCGATGCAAGAATCCAGCCTTCCCACAGAGCCCTCCACAACCCGCGAGGCCATTGCCCAAGCGAAGTCACCCGTCTCCTCGCACATTTCCACAAGCCCTAATCCAACTCAAGAAGGCATTCGTACTTTGAAGCTGACAACCAAACGCGATGAGCTGGTGGCAAAGCTCTCGGTCGTCTCACGTGCCGTCTCGACCCGCGCCGCGACCCAGTCGCTCTCCGGAATTCTGGTGGAGGTCGAGGGTGGCGCGGTGAGCCTCTGCGCCACCGATCTCGAGATGGGGCTGAAGACCGAGCTCGCAGCCGAGGCCGACGGCACCGGGTCCGTGCTCCTTCCAGGAAGGCTCTTCGCCGAGCTCGCCCGCTCGCTCGGCGACCCGCAGGTCGAAATCGAGTTGCGCGAGGCCGAGCGCGATGTCGAGATTCGCAGCGGCAGCTCGAGCTTTCACCTGCGGACCCTTCCGAGCGAGGACTTTCCCAAGCTCCCGGGCGAGGAGGGCGAGCCCTTGACGATCCCGGCGGGGCAGCTGGCGGCCGCGGTCGAGCTGGTTGCCGGGGCGGCATCGCGGGACGACATGCGCCCGGTCCTGACCGGCGTCCTGGTCAGCGCCGGCGGCTCGGAGATGACCATGGTCGCGACCGACTCGTACCGTCTCGCGGTCAAGCGCACGGAGCTTGAGAAGGAGATCGGCGGGGAGCTGCAGGCGAACATTCCCGCCCGGGCGCTGCGCGAGCTCGGCCGCATCGTCTCCAGCGACGGCGTAGAGACCGTCTCGGTTGCGCTCCTGCGCAACCAGGCCGTCTTCAAGGCAGGGGAGATCCTCCTCACCACGAGGCTGATCGACGGCCAGTTCCCCAATTTTCGACAGCTCCTGCCGGAGTCCTACGAGCACGACGTGAGGTTGCCGAGGCCCGAGCTGCTCGACGTGACCCGCCGCGTCAGCCAGCTCGCGCAGCGCAACGCCCCCCTGAGGCTGTCTTTCGCCCCGGGGGAGCTGACCGTGGCGGCCTCGACTCCCGATGTCGGCGATGCCGAAGAGACGATGCCCGCGGCGTTCGAGGGCGAGCCGCTGGAGATCGGGTTCAACCCGGACTTCCTGCGCGAGGGGATCGAAAGCGTCGAGGGCGACGAGGTGATGCTGCGCCTGATCTCACCGCTGCGGCCGGGACTGCTTCAGCCGGTCGACAACGAAGACTTCCGCTACCTGGTGATGCCGATCCGGCTCAACGTCTGAGGCCGGCCGGGTGCTGGTCACGGCCGTCGAAGCGAGGCCGCTGAGGAGCCTGGCTCAGGCGCGGGTCGAGCTCGACCCGGGAATCGTCAGCCTCGTCGGTCCCAACGGCATCGGCAAGACGAACCTGCTCGAGGCCCTCTACTTTGCCCTCACCGGCCGCTCCTTCCGAACCGGCGACCGGCGCGACCTGATCCCGTTCGGCGAGTCCTTCGCCCGCGCCGAAGCGACCGTGCGCGACGAAGACGGCATCGAGCGCCGCCTGCTCGCCTCGGTGAGCCGGGGCGACGGCCGGCGGCACCTGCTCGACGGCACCGCCGCCGACCCGGCCACGATCTCCCGCAGCCGCCCCCCCGTCGCGGTCTTCGCCCCCGATCGCCTGGCCCTGGTCAAGGGCCCGCCGGCCGATCGCCGGGCCCACCTCGACGGCTTCCTCGCCGCCCGCTGGCCCCCCCGTGCCGACCTGCGCCGGCGCTTCGGCCAGGTTCTCGCGCAGCGCAACGCGCTGGTCTCCCGCATTGCCTCAGGCCAAGGCACGCCCGGAGACCTGGATGCCTGGGACGAGACGATGGCCACGGCGGCCTCAGCCCTCATCGCCGCTCGAGCGGACGCCGTCGCCGAGCTCGCCGCACCCTTCGCCAGGGCCGCCGAGGAGCTCGGCATGGAGGGGATCGCCGCGATCGAGTACGCACCCCGCGCCACCGGGTCGCCCGATGAGATCCGCGCGGGGCTCGCCGAGCGGCGCGAGGCAGACCTCCGGCTCGGCCGCAGCTCGTGGGGCCCGCACCTCGACGAGCTGAAGATCGACCGCGCCGGGCGCTCGTTGCGCCGCTACGGCTCGCAGGGCCAGCAGCGAGCGGGCCTGCTCGCCCTCCTCTTCGCCGAGCGCGACGCCCTGCTCCACGCCCACCGGGTCGCGCCGCTGCTGCTGCTCGACGACGTGATGAGCGAGCTGGATCCCCGGCGCCGGGAGCGACTCCTCGAGCGGCTCTCCACGGGCGGCCAGGCGCTGATCACCGCGGCGTCGACCGACTCGCTGCCGGGCGGGGCGAGGGAGTCGGTGGTGCGCATGCCGCTCGTCGTCGGCGAGGCGGCGGCAGCGTGAGCCGGCAGCGAGCGCCACGGCCGGCGGCGAGCGCCCTGCGCGCGGCGCTCAACCGGGCGGCGCCGAAGACGCCGCTCGCGGCGCTCCAGGTCGCCTGGGCGGAGACGGTCGGGGAGCAGATCGCCGCCGTAGCCAATCCCGTCTCCGAGCGCGCGGGAGAGGCGGTGGTGGCCTGCTCGGATTCCGTCTGGGCGCAGGAGTTGGATTTGATGCAGGGGCAGCTTCTGGAGCGTCTCCGGGAGCGCCTCGGAGAGCAGGCGCCTCGGAGTTTGCGGTTCCGTGTGGAAGATGACCGAGAGTAATTTGAATTACCATCATTTGCAGGACTTTTGTCCCAGGCCGGGCGGCTGCCGGGCGGCCCGAACTGGTATCCTTATGTCAACTTGCGTTTCTGCCCCGACCCTCGTGCGGCACGCGCCCATGAGGTCGGGTTTTTCTATGAGAGCGGGAAGGGACTAATTGCCTGAGAAGACGAAGACGGCCACGACCAAGAAGAAGGGGTCGGGCTCCTACGGCGCCGAGGACATCACCGTCCTCGAGGGCCTCGAAGCGGTCCGCAAGCGCCCCGGGATGTATATCGGCTCGACCGGGCCGCGCGGGCTTCACCACCTGGTCTACGAGGTCGTCGACAACTCGGTCGACGAGGCCCTCGCCGGCCATTGCGACAGCGTCCGCGTCGTCCTGCACCCCGACAACGGCTGCACCGTCGTCGACGACGGGCGCGGGATCCCGGTCGGCGAGCTGAAGAAGGAGAAACGGCCCGCTGCCGAGGTCGTGCTGACCACTCTCCATGCCGGCGGCAAGTTCGGCGACGGCGGCGGCTACAAGGTCTCCGGCGGCCTGCACGGCGTCGGCATCTCCGTCGTCAACGCCCTCTCCGAGCGCCTGCACCTGGAGATCCGCCGCGACGGGGCGGTCTGGGCCCAGGACTACGAGCGCGGCAAGCCACAGGGGGACCTCAAGCGGGGGGAGGCGAGCAAGGAGACCGGCACGACGATCACCTTCCTCCCCGACGACGAGATCTTCGACGAGCTCGAGTTCGACTACGCGACCCTGGCGGAGCGGTTGCGCGAGACAGCCTTCCTCACCCGCGGGCTCAAGATCGAGCTGGTCGACGAGCGCGCCGCCGGCCAGAGCGAGACCTTCCACTACGAGGGCGGCATCGTCGACTTCGTCGCCCACCTCAACGAGAACAAGGACGCCCTGCACCGCAAGACCGTCTACTTCGAGGGCGAGACCGGGGACGGCCAGGTCGAGGTGGCGATGCAGTGGAACTCCTCCTACCAGGAGTCGGTCTTCAGCTTCGCCAACAACATCAACACTCACGAGGGCGGCTCCCACCTCTCCGGCTTCCGCTCGGCGCTGACCCGGACGCTCAACGCCTACGCCCGCGGCAAGGGCCTGCTCAAAGAGAAAGACGAGAACCTCACCGGGGACGACGTGCGCGAGGGGCTGACCGCGGTGATCTCGGTCAAGCTCGCCGACCCGCAGTTCGAGGGGCAGACCAAGACGAAGCTGGGCAACCCGCCGGTCGAGGGACTGGTCAAGGAGACGGTCAACCGCAAGCTGGGCGAGTTCTTCGAGGAGAACCCCGGCGAGGCGAAACGGATCGTCGGCAAGGCGGTCGACGCCGCCCGCGCGCGTCAGGCCGCCCGCAAGGCCCGCGACCTGACCCGCCGCAAGTCGGCGCTTGAGAACTCGACCCTGCCGGGCAAGCTGGCCGACTGCACCGTTCGCGACCCGGCGCTGGCCGAGCTGTTCATAGTCGAGGGCGACTCGGCCGGCGGCTCGGCGAAGCAGGGCCGCGACCGCAACACCCAGGCGGTGCTGCCGCTGCGGGGCAAGATCATCAACGTCGAGAAGGCGCGGATCGACAAGGTCCTCTCCAACCAGGAGATCCAGGCGCTGATCACGGCGGTCGGCACCGGCATCCGCGAGGAGTTCGACGTCAAAGAGGCGCGCTACCACAAGGTGGTGCTGATGACCGACGCCGACGTCGACGGCGCCCATATCCGCACCCTCGTCCTCACCTTCCTCTACCGCGAGATGCCGGAGCTGATCGAGGCCGGCTACGTCTATATAGCCAAGCCGCCGCTCTACCGGCTGAAGAACGGCAAGCAGGAGACCTACGTCGAGAAGGAGTCGGAGCTGGAGGAGCTGCTTCTGCGCGACAAGCTGGAGCAGATGGAGCTGACCGACGCCGAGGGCACCGACCACAAGCTGACGGCCTCGCGCTGGCAGCGCTTCAACCGGCGCCTCAAGGAGCACGAGGGCTGGGCCGACTCGCTGCAGGCGGACTTCGGCCACGAGCTGGTTCGGTTCCTCGGCGAGTCCGAAATCCTCGACCGGGGGGTCACCTCCCTGGCTGAGGTGAAGGACGTGCTGAACGGCGACGCCGGCGAGGTCGAGCCCTTCGACACCGAGATCGTCTCCGAATCCGGCGACGAGATCCTCGTTCGCGCGGTCCACCGCCGCGACGGCCTGGCCAAGGCCTTCGAGCTCTCCGCCGGCCTCTTCGAGTCGCACGACTACCGGCGATTGATCGAGTCGCATGCCGAGCTGCTCAAGCAGGTGGGCCGCCCGCCCTTCAAGCTCAGCTTGGATCAGAAAGAGCGCATTGCCGAGTCCTTTGGCGAGCTGCGGCGCATGGTCATGGAGCTGGCGCGCCAGGGCGTGACCATGCAGCGCTTCAAGGGACTGGGCGAGATGAACGCCGAACAGTTGCGCGAGACGACGATGGACCCGGCGAGCCGCACGCTGGAGCGGGTCCGCATCGACGACGCGGCGATGGCGGAGAAGATCTTCGCCGACCTGATGGGCGACAAGGTGGAGCCGCGCAAGGCGTTCATAGAGCGCCACGCCAAAGAGGTCAGGTTCCTCGATGTGTAGCCGAGAGCGGGTGATGTAAGTGGAGGGAGCGGAAGCACTCACCGGGGGGCGGATCGAGGAGCGCGAGCTGACCAACGAGATGCGCTCGTCGTATCTCGACTACGCGATGAGCGTGATCGTCGGCCGCGCCCTGCCCGACGTCCGCGACGGGCTCAAGCCGGTGCACCGGCGGGTGCTCTACGCGATGCACGACCTCGCCCTGCAGCCCAACCGCCCCTACCGCAAGTCCGCCTTCATCGTCGGCGAGGTGATGGGCAAGTACCACCCCCACGGCGACAGCGCGATCTACGACACCCTGGCCCGCATGGCGCAGCCCTTCTCCCTGCGCTACATGCTGGTCGACGGCCAGGGCAACTTCGGCTCGATCGACGACGACCCGCCGGCGGCGATGAGGTACACCGAGGCTCGCCTGGCGCGGCTCTCGACGGAGATGTTGCGCGATATCGACGCCGAGACGGTCGAGTGGGGGCCCAACTACGATGAATCCCAGCAGGAGCCGCTGGTCCTGCCGGCGCGCTTCCCGAACCTCCTCGTCAACGGGTCCTCCGGGATCGCAGTGGGGATGGCGACGAACATCCCGCCGCACAACCTCAGCGAGTCGATCGCGGCGGTCAAGGCCTACATTGCCAACCCGGGAATAGACCTGGCCGGGCTGATGGAGCACGTCAAGGGACCGGATTTCCCCGGCGGCGGGATCATGAGCGCCGAAGGGATCGCCGAGGCCTACGCCTCCGGCCGCGCCTCGGTCCGGATCCGGGCGCGCGCCCACGTCGAGCCGATCAAGGGCGGCCGCGACGCGATCGTCGTCACCGAGCTGCCCTTCATGGTCAAGAAGGGCGGCGACGGCGGCCTGATCACGAAGATCGCCGACCTCGTCCGCGAGAAGAAGATCGCCGGCGTCTCCGACCTGCGCGACGAGTCGGATCGCTCGGGCATGCGGCTGGTGATCGAGACCAAGCGCGGCGGCGACCCGCCCGAGGTGGTGCTAAACCAGCTCTACAAGCGCACGGCGATGCAGAGCACCTTCGGGATCAACATGGTCGCCCTGGTCGACGGGGTGCCGCGCACGCTCGGCCTCAGGGAGCTGATCGAGCATTACGTCAGCCACCAGCGCGAGGTCGTCATCCGCCGCACCCAGCACGAGCTGCGCCGTGCCGAGGCACGGGCCCACATCCTCGAGGGGCTGTTGATCGCGCTCGACAACCTCGACGCGGTGATCGAGCTGATCCGCGGCTCGGCCGACACCGAGACGGCGAAAGCCGGCCTCATCGACCGCTTCGAGCTGTCCGGGGAGCAGGCGCAGGCGATCCTCGACATGCGCCTCGCCCGCCTCACCGCGCTGGAGTCCGACAAGCTTCGCGAGGAGCACGAAGAGCTCTCCAAGCGCATCGCCGAGCTGCGCTCGATCCTCGGCGACCCGGCCCGGATCGACGCGGTGATCGTCGAGGAGCTCGACGAGGTCGACAAGCGCTTCGGCGACGAGCGCCGCACCGAAGTGACCCACTTCGAGGGCGACATGAACATCGAGGACATGATCGCCGACCAGCAGATGGTGATCTCGATCACCCACTCCGGCTACGCCAAGCGGCTGCCGCTGGCGACCTACCGCCAGCAGCACCGCGGCGGCCGCGGGGTGATGGGCATGGACCTCAAGGAGGACGACTACATCGAGCACCTGCACATCTGCTCGACCCACGACTTCCTGCTCTTCTTCACCAACCGCGGCAAGGTCTACCGGCTCAAGGTCTACGAGCTGCCCGAGGGGTCGCGAACGGCCGAAAGGCCGCGCCCTGGTCAACGTGCTGCCCCTGCGCGACGGCGAGAAGGTGACGGCGGTGATCCCGACCCGCGACTTCAGCGAGAACCGCTACCTGGTCTTCGCCACCGCCCAGGGCCTGGTCAAGAAGACCGAGTTCAAGGCCTACAACACGCCGATCCGCGCCGACGGGATCATCGCGATCAAGATCCGCGACGGCGACGAGCTGGTCCAGGTGCGGCTGACCTCTGGCGAGGACGACATCCTGCTCGTCTCCAAGTCCGGCCACGCTTCGCGCTTCTCGGAGGAGAAAGTGCGGCCGATGGGCCGCGACACGAGCGGCGTCAAGGGCATGAACGTCTCGGCCAAGGTCAACGGCAAGGCCAACCGGGTGCTGGCGATGGACATCGCCCGCGACGACTCGGAGCTCTTCGTCGTCACCGAGAACGGCTACGGCAAGCGCACCACGGTCTCCGAGTACCCGGTCAAGGGCCGCGGCACCAAAGGCGTCCTCACCGCGAAGCTGACCGCGAAGAAGGGCGGCCTGGCCGGTGCCCTGATCGTCCGCGAGCACCAGGACCTGCTCTTCATCTCCCAGAACGGCATGGTCCAGCGCACCCGCGCCGGCGGCATCTCCCAGATGGGCCGGCCGACCCAGGGCGTGAAAGTGATGAACATGAAGGACGACGACCGCGTCTCGGCAGTAGCTCTCGTCGTCGACGACGACTCAGAAGCCGACGAACCCAGCAGCCAGGAGCAGCTGACGGAATAGCAAGCGGTTGGGAGGGTCGGGGGCCTCTCCCAAAACGCGCGGCAGGAGCCGCGCTTGAGTGTTTTGGGAGAGGCCCCCGACCCTCCTCTCCACTGTCGAGCAGCGCTGGAAGCTCGAAACCGACCGGACCACACAAGCTGCCCCGACGAGGAAGCCTCGGCTATTCGAGCTTGGGTGGGGATGGAGGGCTGGGGTGTCCTCCGAGCTGGCGGATACTCAAAGCGCCGAGCTAATTAGCTCGGCGCTTGTCAGAGCGGAGGACACCCCAGCCCTCCTACGCAGCTGCTGGAAGATACTGCTGCCAGGCTTCCGGGATGGAGGGGCTGGCGACCTGGATGAAGACGGTTGGGCCTGGCGCCTTCGGCGTGCTCTGGGGGTGCATGTGGATCTCGCGGGGGAGGCGGTTGCCCTTGCGGCGGTTGCAGGATGCGCAGGCGGCGACGATGTTCTCCCAGACGGATTTGCCGCCGCGGCTGCGGGGGATCACGTGGTCGACCGTGAGGCCCGACTTGCGCGAGCCGCAGTACTGGCAGGTCCACGAGTCCCGCGCGAGCACCGCGCGGCGGGTGATCTTCCTCCTGTGCGCCTCCCGGGGGATCCGCACGTAGCTGACCAGGCGGATCACGTCGGGGCGCTCCATCGTCATGTGCTCGGAATGGATCGCGCCCTCGCGCCGCTCCAAGAGCTCGGCTTTCTCCTTCAGCAGCAGCACCGCAGCTCTACGCAAGGTGCAGACGTTGATCGGCTCGTATGTTGCGTTCAGTACGAGAACCCGTGCCATCTTGCTCGGGAATTCTACGCAGGCGGGTCTAATCGACCGGGTAGGAGCCCAGAACGCGCACGGATTCGGCCTTCGTGCGCAGCGCCGCGATGGCCTCCGCTACCGCTGGATCGGACTCGGCCCCCTCCAGGTCGCAGAAGAACATGTAGCGGCCGAGGCCGCTGCGCAGGGGGCGGGACTCGATGCGGGTCAGGTTGACGGCACGGGAGGAGAACTCCTGCAGGGCCTCGACCAGGGCGCCCGGATGGTCTTCGCCGAGCTCCGAGAAGACGAGAGAAGTCTTCCAGGCTCCACTGCCTTCGGGTTTCGTGCCGGCCGGAGCGATCCAGACGAAGCGGGTGACGTTGTTGCTCTCGTCCTCGACGTCCTCGCGGAGGATCTTGCAGCCGTAGAGCTCAGCCGCCGAGCGGGCGCCGATCGCCGCCCAGGGCTCGTTCGACTCGCTGACCAGGCGCACCGCCTCGGCCGTGCTGCTGACGCTGCGGCGCTCGGCGCCGGGCAGGCTCTCGCGCAGGAAGCGGGCGCACTGGGCCAGCGGCTGGGGGTGGGAGAGGACGGCGCCGATCCGGTCGAGGTCGATCTCCTCGCGGGCGATCAGCTGGGCCCGCACGGCGAAGTCGTGCTCGCCGGCGATCGTCACTCCCTCGGTGTCGAAGGCGAGGGTGTCGAGGGTGCTGCGCACCGAGCCCTCGATCGAGTTCTCGAAGGGGACCAGGGCGCGATCGGCCTCGCCCCGCTCGACCGCGAGGATGGCGTCGTGCACGGTGGGCCTGAGCAGCGGCTCGAACGGCTCCCCCGGCCCGAGCGCCTCGCCCAGGGCGTCCTCGGTGAAGGTTCCCGCCGGCCCCAGGTAGGCGATCCGCATCGGCCTATTCGAAGGCGACCGAGTAGCTGGCTTCGTTGTTTTCGGAGAGCTGCTCGCCGGGCACGGTGTCCGCCTTGACTTCGAGCGTGGCTTCTCCCTTCGGCGCGCCCGTCAGCGGGATCGAGACGGTCCCCGTTTCCCCCGCCCCGATGCTGTCGATCGTCCCCGAGAGCGTCGTCCCGCCGCTGACGGTGACCGAGACGTCGATGCCGTTCTCGGTCGATTCGCCCTGGTTCTGCACCTGGACTTCGACTTCGGGGGTGCCTTCGCTGACGACGGAGGTGGTCGATTCGGCCGACAGTTCGGTGCCGTTGACGCTGGTGCCGAGCAGGCCGAGCCCGTGCACGCCCGGCGTCGCCGCGCCGGTCGCGCCGCTGACTGCGCCGAGCGCCGTGCTCACTTCCCCTTCGTCGAGCCAGCGGGTCCCGTCGGGCACGAAGACGCTTTTCGGCACGTCGCTGCCCTCGATCCCGTTGCCGGCGAGGACGGCATCGATTTCCGGGCGCACGACGGCGCCGTAGAGGACGTCGCTTGCCGCCAGCACCTGCATCTGCCTGGCGATGGCAGCGGTGGCTTTCTCCGAGCCGACGTCGCCGAGCGCGGTGCTGATCTGGTCGGCGATTTCGTTCATCGCGCTGCTGCGCAGCACGTAGACCAGTTCGAGCGTGTCCTGGGCGCTGCCCATGTCGCCCGGCGCGTCGAGGCCGTCCACGCGGCTCGCGTAGTTGTCCATCGCGCTGCGGTCGGCGCTTACCTCGGCGACGAACTCGGTCACCGAGAGGCTGCCCGGGTCGTCGAGCTTGTCGAAGAGCGCCTTGCTCGTCTGACCGGTCTCTTCGACGATCTGGGTGACGTCGCGCGCGTAGTCGCTGAGGGCCCGGTTCTTGCGTGCGTCGAGGCATCCCTTGACGCCGAGGACAAGCAGGATCAGGACCAGCAGGCCGCCGCCCAGGGCCAGCCCGCGGCGGATCAGGATCTGCTGCCGTTCGGGCCGGCGTCGTGGCCGTGGCCGGCGTCCCGGTCGGTTTGCGGGGGAATCCTCCAAGGGAATTTGGCTCTCCAAGGCTGGGTTGGCTGGGGCGAGAGTATGAAGGCTGCCGAGGTCGTCGCGCCAAGAAGCGCAGCAAAACACCCGCGTTTTCTTGGCGCCGTCCCGGTTCCTTCGCCGCGCAGGAGTGCTGTCCTGCGCGGCGAACCCGTGGAGTGATCTTGGTCGGCTCCCTCGTCCTCAACCGCTTCCTGATCGAGCGCCGCATCGGCAGCGGCGGCTTCGGCACGGTCTACGAGGCCTGGGACGGCCGGCTCGAGCGGCCGGTCGCGGTCAAGGCGATCGAATCGGCCGGCTCGCGCGGCTCGCGGCGCGTGCTGCGCGAGGCGCAGGCGGCGGCGAGGCTGAACCACCCGGGCATCGTCACCCTCTACGAGATGGGGGAGGAGGACGGCAACGCGCTGCTCGTCACCGAGCTGGTCGAGGGCTCGACCCTGGCCCAGCTCAACGGCGAAGGCAGGCTCAGCGACCGCGAGGTGGGGGAGATCGGCGCCGACCTCTGCGAGGCGCTCGACCATGCCCACTGCCGGGCGGTCGTCCATCGCGACGTCAAGCCGCAGAACGTCCTCGTCGCCGAGGACGGCGAGCCGCGCGCCAAGCTGATGGACTTCGGCGTCGCCCGGCTCGCGGACGGCGCCGGCCTGACCGCGCCGGGAGACGTCGTCGGCACCCTCGCCTACATGGCGCCCGAGCAGGCCGAGGGCCGCGAGGCCGGTCCCGAGGCCGACGTCTACTCGCTGGCGCTGATGCTGTACGAGTGCTGGAGCGGAGAGAACCCCAACCGGCGGGCCAGCCCCGCCGCGACCGCCCGCGCGATCGGCAGCCGGCCCCGGCCGCTGCGCCGGCTGCGCCCGGACCTGCCCCGCGAGCTGTCGGCGACCGTCGACGGCTGCCTGGAACCCCGGCCCGGCCGCCGGCCCTCGCTGGAGGAGCTGGGAGAGGCGATCGAGGGCTCGCTCGAGCGGCTGGCCGAGCAGCCCCCGCGCCGAGGGCGCTCGCTGCGCCTGCGCCTCGCCGCGGTCGCCGTCGCAGCCGTCCTGGGCGCCTGGCTCGCCGCCGGTCACGGCGTCCTGCTGCCGTAGGATTCGAGCCGGTTCCCGCAACCCGGGTGCCGCCCTCGCGCGTGAAAAGGAGCCACCGATCAGCGTTCTACGCAACCTTGAGAGTCGGATCGAAGGCCTCGTCGAGGGGGTGTTCAGCCGCGCCTTCAGTTCCGAGGTGCAGCCGGTCGAGCTGGCCCGCAAGCTGGCTAAGGAGATGGACGCCCACAAGACGGCGGGGGTGGCCCGGGTTTACGTGCCGAATGAGTACACCGTCTACCTCTCCAGCAAGGACCGTGCCAAGCTCGAGGGCTACGAGCGCTCGCTGGAGCAGGAGCTCTCCGGCTACCTGCTGGAGCACGCCCGCCGCCGTAGCTACGACCTGCTGACCCGCCCGGCGGTGGAGTTCAAGACCGACGAGCGCCTGCGCCTGGGCGAGTTCGGGATCCAGACGCGGCTGGTCAAGCCGCCCGCCCGCGAGGGCGAGGCGCCGCGCCAGGGGGAGGAGGGCCACACGATGGTCTACTCGGCGGTGAAGCAGGAGACGGCACCGGCGAAGAGCCCCGAGCAGCGAGCCCAGGCGATGGTCGCCACCCGCGCCGTCGTCTCGCTGGCCGACCGCCGCTACGTGCTGGACGGGCCGCGGGCGACGATCGGCCGCTCCAAGGAGGCCGAGTGCGTGCTCGGCGACCCCAACGTGTCGCGGCGCCACGCCGAGCTGCGCCGCTCGCAGTCCGGCGACTGGACGATCGCCGACCTGGGTTCGACCAACGGCATCAAGGTGAACGGGCGGCGGGTCTCCTCGACCCGGCTCAGCCCGGGCGACCAGGTCACCGTCGGGACCACGACCTTCGTGTTCGACGTCGAGCAGTAGGCCGCGTGGACTACGACCCGATCTCGGTGGCGCTCAAGTTCGGCTTCCTCGCCGTCCTCTACCTCTTCCTGCTCTGGATCGCCCGCAACGCGCTCAAGGACGTGCGGCGCACGGCGATGCCGGCCGCCGATGCGACCGGCTTCCACCAGGTCCCCGGGATCCCGTCCCGGCCCGGGCCCGACATCTGGCTGGTGGCGGCGCGCGGCGGAGGCCTCGAGCCCGGGGAGCGCTTCGACCTGATCGGCGGCCTCTCGATCGGCCGCTCGGCCGATGCCGACGTGAGGATCGACGACCGCTATGCCTCCGGCATCCACGCGAGGATCTTCAGCCGCGATGGCCGCACCTACATCGAGGACATGAGCTCGACCAACGGGACCCAGCTCAACGACGCGACGCTGAGCGGGGAGGCCGAGCTGATCGACGGCGACGTGGTGAGGATCGGCGACACCGAGCTCAGGTTCGAGGCGGGCTGATGCTGCGCATCGACGACCAGGCCTTCCGCACCGACACGGGGCGCCAGCGCAACGCCAACGAGGACTCCTTCTTCGTCCGCGCCCCGATCTTCGTCGTCGCCGACGGGATGGGCGGCGCCCAGGCCGGCGAGGTTGCCTCGCGGACGGCCGCCGACGCCTTCGACCTCGACCTTCCCGACGGCCCGCCCGAGCGAGTCCTGCGCGAGACGATCCTGGCTGCCAATCAGCGCATCCACGAGCTCGCCCGCGAGGACCCATCGCGTGCCGGGATGGGGACGACGCTGACCGCGGCGATCGTCAACGCCGAGCGCGAAGAGGTGGCGATCGGGCACGTCGGCGACAGTCGCGCCTACCGCCTGCGGGGCGGCCGGCTCGAGCAGCTCACCCGCGACCACTCGCTGGTCGAGGAGATGCGCCGCAAGGGGCAGATCACCGATGCTCAGGCCGAGGACCACCCGCAGCGCTCGATCATCACCCGCGCGCTCGGGCCCGAGCCGGAGGTCGAGCCCGACGTGCACACGGTCTCCGCCGGCCCGGGCGACGTCTTCCTGATCTGCTCGGATGGGTTGACGACGATGCTGGGGGAGGCCCAGATCGCGAAGCTGCTCACCGGCACGACCTCGATGCAGGCGGCCGTGCGCGCCCTCATCGACGAAGCCAACCGGGCGGGCGGGCGCGACAACATCACCGCCCTCGCCTTCCGGCTCGAGGACGCCGCCGCCCCCCAGCGCCAGCTGGAGGGCGCGACGCTGATCGGGTCGAGCGCGGAGGAGGCCGGCCTCACCGCGACCGAGGTGCGCCGCCGCGCCGCCGCGGCAGCGGCGCAGGAGCGCCGCGAGGCACTGGCAGCCAAGCCGCCCCAACGGCGCCTGCGCCGCGCCGCCGGGGCGCTGGGCGTGCTCCTCGTCCTCGCAGCGCTGGCCTTCGGCGCCTGGTACGGCAACCGCCAGGTCTGGTTCCTCGGCACCGACGGCGGCGGCCGCGTCGCCCTCTACCGCGGCCTCCCGTACGAGCTGCCACTCGGGCTCTCGCTCTACGACGAGCGCTACGCGAGCCCGGTCCAGACCGAGTCGCTGCCGCCGCGCCGCCGCGCCGCCGTCACCGGCCACGCCCTGCGCTCCCGCGCCGACGCGGTCTCACTTATAGAAGACATCGAACGCTCCGCCGAACGCCCGCCCGCGGCGGACGCGGAAGCACGGACGCGAGATCGCCGGGGATGATGAGCGCGTCCGGGCGTGAGCCGAGCACGCGGGCGGTTTTGGGATGAGCGCGAGAAACCGCGAGCTGACCGCGCTCGTCCCGGTCGCGCTGCTGCTCACCGCGGGCTTTGCCGCGGTCTTCGCCCAGGAGAGCACCCGGATCGACGACGCCAGCCTCGTCTACGGCGCCTACTTCCTGGCGGTTTGCGTCGCGGCCCACCTCTACCTGCGGGTGCGGCTCCCCGACGCCGACCCCTACCTCTTCCCGCTGGTCGCGCTGCTGACCGCCTTCGGCCTGGTGATGATCTACCGGATCGACCCCGACCTGGCCCGCGACCAGGCCAACTGGTTCGTCCTCGGTCTCGGCCTCTTCGCCCTCACGATCCAGTTCCTGCGCGACTACGACTTGCTCGAGCGCTACCGCTACACGATCGCGGTGGTCGGGCTGCTGCTGCTGCTGGCACCGCGCCTGCCGGGAATCGGACAGCAGGTCAACGGTGCCTACCTCGGGGTCGAGATCGGCCCCCTCGCCTTCCAGCCGGCCGAGTTCTCGAAGATCTGCCTGGTCGTCTTCCTCGCCAGCTACCTGCGTGAGCACCGTGAGGTGCTGATCGTCGGTGCCCGCCGCGTGCTCGGGGTGACCCTGCCGCCGCTCAAGCACTTCGGGCCGATGCTGGTCGTCTGGGGGGCCTCGATGTTCATGCTCGTCTTCATCCGCGACCTCGGCAGCTCGCTGATGTTCTTCGCCGCCTTCCTCGCCCTGCTCTACGTGGCGACCGGGCGCTTCTCCTTCGTCGCGATCGGGATGGCGATGTTCCTCCTCGGCGCCTGGTTCTTCGCCTCGACCGTGCCGCACGTGCACGACCGGGTCGAGATCTGGCTCGACCCCTACGCCCACCCGCAGGGGAGCGGGTACCAGATCCTCCAGTCGATCTTCGCCCAGGCCGACGGCGGCCTCTTCGGCAAGGGCTTCGGGCAGGCGCTGATCACGATCCCGGGCACCGACAACGCGCTGCTGCCGGCCGCCCAGACCGACACGATCTACTCGCTGATCGTCAACGAGCTCGGCCTCTTCGGCGCCTGCGGCGTGGTGATGATCTACCTGCTGACCGCGGCGCGGGGGTTCAAGATCGCCCTGATCGCCGACGACGGCTTCTCGAAGCTGCTGGCGACCGGGCTGACCGCGGTCTTCGCGATCCAGGCCTTCGTGATCATCGGCGGCGTCACCAGGGTGATCCCGCTGACCGGCGTCACCCTGCCCTTCATCAGCTACGGCGGCAGCTCGATCGTCGCCAACTTCGTCCTGCTGGCGCTGCTCCTGCTCGTCTCCGACCGGGCCCGCCGCGAGGCCGGGGCCGAAGCCCGCCTCGGCGGCCTCGCCCTGGAGGGCCGGTGAACCCCCAGATAGTCAAGCTCTTCGGCTTCACCGTCGCCCTCTTCGCGATCTTGATCGGGTTCACCTCGTTCTGGTCGGTGTTCGACGCCGAGGCGCTGAAGGAAGAGGACGCCAACAAGCGGCCGCTGCTCGAGCAGCAGCAGATCAAGCGCGGCAGGATCCTCGCCGCCGACGGGACCGTGATCGCCCGCTCGGTGCCCAAGGGCCGCGGCGAGTCGCTGCGCTACGTGCGCCGCTACCCCGAGGGCTCGCTCTACGGGCACCCGATCGGCTACAGCTTCGTCCAGGAGGGCGACAGCGAGCTCGAGCAGTTCCACAACGACGAGCTGGTCGGCAACGACTCCGAATTCACCTCGATCCTCGACGAGCTGCGCGGCCGCAGCCAGGAAGGCAACGACGTCGTCACCAACCTCGACCCGGCGGCGCAGGCGGTCGCGGTCGAAGACCTGGCCGAAGTGGGCTTCGGTGCCGTCGTCGCGATCGAGCCGCGCAGCGGCCGCATCCGCGTGCTCGCCTCCAACCCGCCGTATGACCCCAACCGCGTCCCCTACGAACTGACCGAGCTGAACAAAAACGAGCTGGAAGCGCCGCTGGTGGACCGCGCCACCCAGGGCCAGTACCCGCCGGGGTCGACCTTCAAGGTGGTGACGGCGGCGGCCGGCCTCGACAGCGGCACGATCACGCCGGAGACGACGATCGACGCCCCCGGCACGCTGGAAGTCCAGGGCCAGGAGCTGCACAATGACTTCGACGAGAGCTTCGGCCCGATCGCGCTCGACACGGCGCTGACCAACTCGGTCAACACCTGGTTCGCGCAGCTCGGCGAACAGGTCGGCGAGGACACCCTGTTCGAATACATGGACCGCTTCGGCTTCAACACCAAGCCGGCGATCGACCTGCCGGCCGACCAGCTCTCGACCAGCGGGATCTTCGAAGAAGGCGAGCTGCTCGGCCGGGGCGACCCGATCGACTTGGCGCGGGTGGCGATCGGGCAGGAGCGCCTGGCGGTGACGCCGCTGCAGATGGCCGAGGTGGCGGCCGCGGTCGCCAACGGCGGCAGGCTGATGAAGCCCCAGATCTGGAGCCGGGTCGTCGACCCCGACGGACGGGTGACGAAGCGCCTCGACCCCTCCGAGTACAGTCAGCCGATCAGCGAGGAGACGGCGGCGGAGCTGAACACCGCGATGCAGGGCGTGGTCAGCGAAGGAACCGGCACCAACGCCGCGATCCCCGGCGTGACGGTTGCCGGCAAGACCGGCACGGCGGAAACCCCCTACAACGACTCCTGCGGCGGCGGCACCGACGAGAATCAGGCCTGGTTCATCGGCTTCGCGCCCGCGGAGGACCCCCGGATCGCGATCGCGGCGACGGTCGAGTGCACGACCCAGTTCGGCAACGACGTCGCCGCGCCGATCTTCCGCGACGTGGCGGAAACGATCCTCGCCGGAGGCGCGGGCCTTGGCTGAGGTGAGCGAGGGGGCCGTGGTCGACGGCCGTTACCGGATCCTGCAGCGGATCGGCTCGGGCGGGATGGCTGACGTCTGGCTGGCCGAGGACGCTCACCTGCAGCGTCGCGTCGCGCTCAAGGTCCTGCACGCGCGCTTCGCCCAGGACCGCGAGTTCGTCGAGCGCTTCCGGCGCGAGGCCGAGGCGGCGGCCGGCCTCCAGCACCCCAACGTCGTCGCCGTCTTCGACCGCGGCGACGTCGACGGCACCTACTACATCGCGATGCAGCTCCTCGAGGGCCGGTCGCTGAAGCAGCTGATCGACGCCGGGCTCAGCCCCGAGCAGGCGGTTGGCCTGATCCGCCAGGTTCTCGAGGGCGCCCGCTTCGCCCATCGCAACGGCGTCGTCCACCGCGACCTCAAGCCCCAGAACGTGATCGTCGACGCCGACGGCAAGGCCACGGTGACCGATTTCGGCATCGCCCGCGCGGGCGTCTCGGAGATCACCCAGACCGGCTCGGTGATGGGCACCCCGCACTACCTCTCTCCCGAGCAGGCCCAGGGCCAGGACGTCACCGCCGTCTCCGACCTCTACTCGATCGGCGTGATGCTCTACGAGGCGCTCACCGGCCGGGTCCCGTTCGAGGGGGACTCCGCCGTGGCGGTGGCGATGAAACAGGTCTCCCAGGCGCCGCAGAGGCCGAGCTCGGTCAACCCGAACGTCTCCCCTGCCCTCGACGCGGTCGTGATGAGGGCGCTGGAAAAGGAGCCGGGCCAGCGCTTCCAGAGCGCCGACGCCTTCATCGCCGCCCTCGACGCGGCCCTGCGGGACCCGGGCGGGGGCGCGCAGGGCACGGCGGCCTTTGCGCCGTTGCCGCCGGTGGTGGCGACGCCCTCCGAGCCGGTGGCGGAGGGGTTCGACGAGGAGGGGGAGGCGCGCCGGCGCCGCCGGCGCCGCTGGCTGTTGGTCGCGGTCGCGGTCCTGATCGGCATCCTGATCGGCTTCGCGCTGACGCGCGACACGACGACCGGGGTGCCGAACGTGAAGGGCAACGAGCTCAACGTGGCGATCGCCCTGCTCCAGCAGAACGGCTTCGAGGTCGGCGAAGTGAAGCGGGTCGAGCGGGAAGCCCCGGCGAACACGGTGCTCGAGCAGGACCCGCTCTCCTCGCCGCCGGCGGCGCAGGCCTCGCTCGACTGCGCCTTTCTCAGCTTCTTCTGCTCGAAGCCGAGGGTGGTGCTCACGGTCAGCGCCGGCCCGGGCACCGCCGAGGTCCCGTCGAGCGCCGGGCTGACCGCGGCCGAAGCCGAAGAAGCGCTGGAAGACGCCGGCTTCGATCCGCGGGTTGAAAAGACGCCCTCCGAAGAGGTCGAAGAAGGCCTGGTGATCAACTCGGTGCCCTCCGGCGGCACGACGGCGACGCGGGGCACCGAAGTCGTCCTGCGGGTCTCCACCGGCCCGAAGCTGACGACCGTGCCGGTGCTGGTCGGCACCCAGCGCTCGGTCGCGGTGCAGCAGATCCGCAGCCGCGGCTTCGTGCCGAGCGTCGAAGAACAGGAGAGCGCCTCGCCGGCCGGCGAGGTGATCCGCCAGGCTCCCAGCGCCGGCTCGAAGCTGCCCGCCGGGTCGTCCGTCTCGATCGTCGTCTCCAAGGGCGAAGAGACGGCGAAGGCCCCGAACGTGATCGGCAAGCTGCGCTCCGAAGCGGTGGAAGCCGTGCGGGCTGCGGGGCTGAAGCCGACCGTGTCCGAACAGCAGACCGAAGTCCCGTCGCAGGTCGGCCGGGTCACCGACCAGTTCCCGCCGCCGGGGTCGGAGCTGAAGCCGGGCGACACGGTGACCCTGGTCGTCGGCAAGGCGCCCGCCGGCTCGACCGAACCGGAAGCCGAAGAAGAATGAGGGTCGCGGTCCTCAGCGGCGGCCGCTCCTCCGAGCACGAGGTCTCGCTGCGCTCCGGCGAGGCGGTGGCGCGGGGCCTCGAAGAGGCCGGCCACGAGCCGCTGCGGGTGACGGTCTCGCGAGAGGGGGCCTGGACGTTCGACGGCGCCGCCGTGGCGCTGACTCCCGGCCAGGGCCTGCTCGGCGCCGAGGTGGCCTTCCCCGCCCTGCACGGCCCCTTCGGCGAGGACGGCAGCGTCCAGGGCCTGCTCGAGTGGCTCGACCTTCCCTATGTCGGCTCCGACGTGCTCTCCTCGGCGGTCTGCATGGACAAGCTGACGCTGAAGCGGCTCTTCGCCCAGGCGGGCATCCCGCAGGTCGATTTCTCCGCCGCCGGCGAGCCGGGCTGGCGCGAGCGCTGCGAGGCGATGGGCTCGCCGCTCTGGGTCAAGCCCTCGCGACTCGGCTCCAGCGTCGGCATCAGCCGGGTCGAGGGGACGGGAAGCGAGCTCGAGGCGGCGGTCGAGCTGGCTCGCCGCCACGACCCGCGGGTGATCGTCGAGGCCCACGCCCCGGGCCGGGAGGTCGAGTGCTCGCTGCTCGGCAACGAGGAAGTCGAGGCCTCCCAGCCCGGCGAGGTCCTCGCCGACGGCGAGTGGTACGACTACGAGACCAAGTACCGCGACGGCGGCATGGAGCTGCTCGTCCCCGCCCCGATCGGCGACGAGCAGCTCGCCCGGGTCCGCGACCTCGCCGGCCGCGCTTTCGAGCTGGCCGGCTGCGCCGGCCTCGCCCGCTGCGACTTCTTCGTCGACCCCGACGGCGCCGTCCTCGTCAACGAGATCAACACCATGCCCGGCTTCACCCAGACCAGCGTCTACGCCAAGCTCTGGGAGGCAAGCGGCGTCGAGTACCCGGCGCTCTGCGACCGCCTCGTGGCACTGGCCTTGGACCGCCACGCCAAGGCGCGCTCCTACGAGTTCTGAGCCGTCCTGCCCTTCCGGTGCGCTTTATGTCGCCATAGATGGCATAAAGCGCACCGGAAGCTAGGGCGACGGCGGCGGGACCCAGGGGGTACGCCTCGGCAGCCAGCGGGGGACGTTGCGCTTGTAGGTGCGGTAGTCCTCGCCGAAGCGGCGTTCGAGGCCCGGCTCCTCGTACCGCCGGAAGAAGACGGCGTTGCCTGTGAAGAAGACCGCGAACCAGATCAGCAGCGGCAGCGAGCCGAATAGCGCCGCCTCGCCTGCCAGCACGGCAAGGACGGCCGTGATCATCGGGTTGCGCACGTGACGGTAGGGGCCCTCGACGACGAGCCGCTGGGTCGGGTCCCATGGCGCCAGCGTGCCCTTGCCGATAAGGGCGAACAGGCGCACGGTCCAGAGCCAGAGGGCGAAGCCGGCGGCGATCAGGGCGATGCCGATGACAGCGCTCAGGGCGCCCGCGGTCCCGCCGAAGCCCCAGCCGACGTCTGAGCCGGTGGCAAAAAGAATCGCGAACGGCACCAGCACGGTCACGGTGCCGGGGAGCAGCGCGATGGCGCGGGCCTGGCGCCAGGGGCTCATTTGGGAGCGGCGGGCCGGGCGGCTCTCTGGGCGCCGCGCAGGGCGCCGAGCACCGTGTCCGGGGTGGGCCGCACGCGGTAGTTGTCGGTCTCATCGGCGAAGACGACGCGCCCGCCGGCGTCGGTGACGACCAGCGTCGGCAGAACGGTGTCGCTCTCGTATCCGACCATCCCCGCCGGCGTCCCGTTCTCGTTCAGGATGCCGAGCCGCCGCGCCGCGACGAGACCGTCGTCGCGCAGGTAGCGGAAGGCGACCTCGTGGCGGGCGGCGAGGGCACGGGTGTGCCGGTCGTCCTGAGGGCTGACCAGGACGACCTGTGCGCCCAGGGCCTCGATCTCGCGCCACTGGGTGGCGATCTCACCGACCTGCGCCATGCAGAGCGGGCACCAGTTGCCGCGGTAGAAGAGGAACGCCGTCGGCCGACCGCGCAGCTCGGCCGCCGTAACCGGCCCGCGGCCGTGCTCGACGAACGGGAGGTCGTCAGGGAGGGTCCTCCCGACCGCAAGAGCGGGGGAGGCCTCGCGGCCGAACCGCGAGTACCAGCGGGTGTAGGCGATCCAGGCCAGGCTCTCGCCGCCCGCAAGTGCGACCGCAAGCGGGTGGCGCCTCGCGAGCCGCCAGGCCGCGAGGGACCCGATCGCGCTCGCGGCCTGCAGGCCGGGGAGGTCCGGGTTGCTCCGCGCCGCCGGCCTGAGGAAGCCGTTGGCGAAGTAGGCACCCGGGAGGGCGTGGACGGCGGCGATCAGCGCCCATCCCAGGCGCTCCCCCCGGGGAGCCCGGATCGCCCGCCGGGCGGCGTCTGCGGCGAGCAGAGGGGGCACCGAGGAGAACAGCGAGACAAAGGCCTGCTTGGCGGTTCGGGGCAAGACGACTCGTGGCATCTGGCCGACAAGTATGGCGGCGGAGATTCCGCGCTGTCGCTTACACGCGAAGGGAGCAGCGCGCGTTGGCGTCGGCGGGCTACTCCTCCTCGTCCTTCGGGACAGATTTGTCTCGAGCCCCGCCTATCCCCGCGTCCCTTCGGCTGCTGCAGTGTGCTCCAGGATCGTGGCGACGATCATCTCCCAGTCGTCCCGATAGACACCGTGACCGGCACCCTCCAGCGTTAGCAGGCGGGCACCGGGGATGTCCGCGGCTAGAGCCTCGCCGTGCTTGAGCGGGAACATCGGGTCGGCGGTGCCGTGGATGACGAGCGTCGGCACAGCGATCGAAGACAGGGGCTTGGGTGATCCTTTGCCGTGGGACATGAGGTCGTGGTTCTGCACCGCGGCGAAGTCACGCGCCCGCTCGATGTCGCGGCGGACGAGTTCGCGGGCGCGGGTCTCATCGAACGCCCGCTCGCCGCCCGCGAGGATCCGCGAGTAATCAACCAGGTAGTCGATGACGGACTCGGGGTTCGACCAATCGACCTCTGCCGTGGCGACGAAGTGACCGAATTCCACCGTCGGCGGCGGCAGGTCGCGGTCGCTGGGGGTTGCGGGGGAGGTGCTGATCAGGATGAGGGATAGCGCCCGGTCGGGGGAGTCGAGCCCAAGCTCCTGGGCGATTGCCCCGCCCGCCGAGACGCCGACCAGGTGCGCAGCCGAAATGCCGAAGCGGTCGAGCACGCAGGCGGCGTCAGCCGTGAGGTCCGCCCCCGAGTACTTGGGCCGGCCGGGCTCATAGGTGATTGAGCGGCCGGTGTCGCGGTGGTCGTAACGGATCACGAACCGCCCGCCGCCTGCAAGCATCCGGCAGAAGTCCTCTTCCCACCAGAGCATCGACGAGCCGATGCCCATGATCAGCAGGATCGGCGGATGCTCTGTGTCGCCAAACGGCTCCGTACACAGCTCGACACCATTCGTTTCGATGGTTCGCTCCGCCACGCAGCTCCTCTCCTCTTAGCCGATCACCGAGAGTCGGCAAAACGTCAAGGCCGTTGCCTACCAGACTGGGTGAGCGCCTGCAATCGGGCCTCGCCTGGCAAACCGAAAGTCCGCATGGGTGTCCTGAACACACGCGTAGCAGGACGAGCGGGAGCAGTGCGCTTGGCGCGTCGCCAGACGCGCACCTGGCTCGGCGAATTCAGCACTCAACACCGCCGAGCCGGGTGCTGTTGTCGATCGTCCAATCCGGTCGCCCCAGCGTGCCCGCCGAGACGCCCGCAATCACGCGGAAGGAGTCACCACCAAGCCGGTGATACTGGTGGCTCCTCCAAGTGGAGAGCGCGGTTCGATCCGCTGGAGGCGTCAACTGGCTGCAGTCTGAGCGGCAATCTGGACGAGGTTGCCGCACGTGTCATCCAGAACCGCGGTGGTCACCGGGCCCATGGCTGTCGGCTCCTGAGTGAAGCGAACGCCGAGCCCACGTAGCCGTTCGTACTCAGGCTCGACGTCGTCCACTCCGAAGGAGGTGAACGGGATCCCGTCCTCAACGAGCGCGGCCTTGAACGGCTTGGCGGCCGGGTGCTCATCGGGCTCGAGAAGGAGCTCCACGCCGTTGGGATCATCGGGGGCCACAACGGTCAGCCAGCGGTGGTGACCGAGCGGCATGTCGTTCTTCTTCTCGAAGCCCAAAATGTTTGTGTAGAAGTCGAGCGCCTTGGCTTGGTCGTTGACCAAGACGCTGGTCAGTGTGATCTTCATGAGTCCTCCTCTGGCCGACGTGCCCAGCGGCTGGTGATCCGCTCAAGCGGTCGAGCGTCGAAGTGATGGAACTTGTATCGGCCCTCGCGTCGCGTCTCTACCAGCCCGGCGGCGACCAGGAGCTCGATGTGCTGGGAGACCGCCTGGCGTGAGGAGACCACCTCGTGTCTGGCGGCGAGTCTCGAGCACAACTCGAACAGTGTCTGGTCGTTTCGGTCGGTCAACTCGTCGAGGATCGCGCGACGTGTCGGGTCAGCGAGGGCTTTGAAGACGTCCCCCACATGGCGGATAATAGGCAAGTAATTACTTGCCTGTCAAGCGGGGTCGAGCGAGGGGAGGCCGCCGCGGTTCATGGGAGGTGCAGCGGGAGATGTCGATCCGCTCCGTGCTGGGTTGCGCGAATAACAGATTCGACACCACGCGGTTCGAGCCCTGGAGGCTCTCGGAGGGGGAAGGCAGAAGGCGGTAGGCTCGGGCACGACGATGATCCATCGCATCATTCCGAATCTCAGGGTCCGCGACCCAAGCGCAGGGCACGATTTCTACGTCGACTTCCTCGGCCTCGAGAAGCAGTTCGACCTCGGTTGGGTCGCGAGCTTCCGCTCTCCTGAGAACCGCTCGATCCAGGTCAGCCTCGTGTCCGGGGATGCCTCCGCGCCCGAGGACTCGGCGATCAGCGTGGCCGTCGACGACGTTGATGCGGCATACGCAGAGGCTCGCCAGCGCGGCTACGAGATCGTTCACCCGCTGACCGAGGAGGCGTGGGGCCCTCGGCGCTTCTTCGTCCGCGACCCGAATGGTGTCGTCGTCAACGTGGTCGGTCACCCCGACTGACTCGCCAACAGCAGTCCTGCTGCCCGATCCCCTTCCCGGACACCGCTCCTGCTCTGCGCGAAAGGGGGAAGCTGAGCGGTTGCTCCCGTTTCGCTACCATTTTGGGATGAGCAAGCAGATCGCTGTTCGACTGCCAGAGGAGCTTGTCGACTTCGTTGACGAGATCGTTGACTCCGGCGCCGAGCGGAGCCGGGCGGCTGTCGTAACCCGGGCGCTCGAGCGCGAGCGCCGGCGTGCCCTCGCGGAACGCGACGCTCGGATCCTTGCCCGCACCGGTCCGGACCCGGAGCTTGCAGGGCTCGCCGGGTACGCGGCAGGCCTGCCTCGCGATCTCGCCTGATGCGGGCCATCCACGTCGCACAGCTCGACAAGGCGCGGCCTGTGTTGATCCTCACGCGTGAGCTCGTACAGCCGCATCTCAGGACGGTCACGGTCGCGCCGATCACCACAACCATCCGCGGGCTCTCCAGCGAGGTAGGGGTCGATGCTGCGAACGGCCTCGCGGAGCCCTCGGTCGTCAGTTGCGACAACATCACCACCATTCCCACCGATGCCGTTGGCGAGCGGATCGGCGTCCTGCTCGACAGCCAAGAGCCGGCTCTCAGCGAAGCGATCGTGGCCGCGTTCGATCTGGACTGATTGCTGCCGGTCCGCGTGAAATCCGGCGGGCTCCCCGTCCGCGTTCGTACCAGGCGACCCTGGTCTCGGCGACCGGGACGACGTGGACCCGGGCCTGAAACGGCTCCGCGGAGCTGTGCCCACATCCCGCGAAGAGGACCGCCAGGGCAAGGAAGATCGCCAGAAGAGCCTTCATTCGGCGGCAGCCCTAGCGTGTGAGCAGCTCGCAACCGCCCACTCGGTCGCGGCGGTCAACCCAAGCCCGGTCTCGACCGGGGCCGCACGAGACAAGCTCGCGCCGGCCGTTGGCGGCCCTCACGATGTCGTTTCCCGAGCCCGCGTCGTAGCGATTCACGCCCCTGCCGCCGGCGAGCTCGTCGGCGCCGGCGCCACCGGTGAGGCGGTCAGATCCCTCGCCGCCCAGCAGGCGGTCGCTTCCACCATCTCCGATCAGGCAATCGCTCCCGGCAAGACCGCGGATCAGATCGTCTCCGCCCAGGCCGAAGATCAGGTCGCCGGTCGAGGCGCCATCCAAGGCGTCGGCGCCAGCCGTGCCTTGGCGCGTGCTCACGCATCCGCCCGGACCGAGCGCGTCAGGCGGAGCGCCGAAGCCACCGCCCGGAAAGTCCCGGTTGCCCTGCCCTCCGTGACCGCCTCCGGAGTTGCCGCCAGCCCCCAACGGTGGCACTTCCACCACGCTCCCGTTCGCTTCGACCGTGTCCGAGCCGTGCAGCTCGGGCAAGCCGCTGGAGCAGAAGGCCTTGATCTGGGGATAGAGGTAGCGAGGAGCTTTCCTCCTCGCTACATATGGAGTGTCCTGACCCGCTGGCCCGAACGTTCCTCCCAGGTAGGTCACCTCTCCGGTGACCTGGTTGATCAGGTTGAGGTTGCCGCCATAGGTCGGATTGGACGCCCCGCTGCAGTTGATGCTCCAGTCCACCACCACTTCCCAGGACCGGTCGCCAATTGGCTCGCCGAGCCGAGCCGAGACCGACGGGCTTGCCGTGACGTGATCGGCGACGCTCCAGCTCGGCTGCGCCAGTGCCAGCAGGGCAAGGATTCCAAGCGCTGCGGATAGTCGAGAGCCCACCTGCTCGATCTTAGAGCCCAACGCAGGGGGCCTACTTCAGCAGCTCGATGTCGCTGATCTCGACCTGGTAGCGGCCCGGCTGGTCGCGGGCTTCGGAGGCATTGGTGAACCAGAGGAGGTAGTAGCGGGACGGCTCCGGCACGGTGAGGTCGATCTCCTCCACCGAGGAGGCTTCGACGGCGATGCCGACCGGTTCGCCCCATTCGGACACTTCGCCGGGCGGCCCCGAGGCGGCGGCGAAGACCTGGGCGTCCCAGCCGGGGGTGGGAGTTCGGACGATCATCCTTCTCGCCGTGGCCGGTGAGCTCGCTGTCACGTAGACGCCGACCCCGGCGTTGGGGCCGGTCTTGGTCCCGGCGAAATCGTCGGAGTCGTAGTGCTCTGTTTCCCAGGCGGTACCGGTCGGGTCGCCGTCGACGGCGAGGCCGATCTTGCTGCCGATCTCTTCCTCGTCCCCCTGCGGGTCGTAGTCGGTCGCCGAGCTGAGCGAGATGGGCTTGCCCTTGCCGTCGTTGGCGCCGCCGCCGCCGAGGCCGCTGGAGGAGATCAGCTGCACGGCCAGCAGGGCGCCGGCTACGACCAGGAGCAGGCCGGCGATCGCGGCCCAGCTCCAGCGCACGCGGCTCGAGAGCTGGCGCTTCGGCGGGGGCACCGCGTCGAGCACGCTGGTCGCCTCGCCGGTGGTCGATCCCGCCCGCGCCGCCTCGACCTCGAGCGCCGTCGAGAGGTCGTCGATCATCTCGCCGACGTGCTGGTAGCGCTCGCCGGGGTCCTTGGCGGTCGCGCGCTCGACCACGAGCGCCACCGCGGCCGAGACCTCCGGCCGCCGCCGCTGCACGTCGGGCAGCTCCTCGTTGACGTGCTTCATCGCAACGCCGACCTGGCTCTCGGCCTGGAACGGGACCTGCCCGACCAGCATCTCGTAGAGGACGACGCCGAGCGAGTAGAGATCCGAGCGGGGATCGACCTTGCGTCCCATCGCCTGCTCGGGCGAGACGTAGTCGGTGGTGCCGAGCACGCGGCCGGTCGCGGTCATCCCGTCCTGCTCGAGCTGGCGCGAGATGCCGAAGTCGGTCAGCTTCGCGCGCCCCTCGGCGTCGATCAGGACGTTCTGGGGCTTGATGTCGCGGTGGACCATGTTGCGCGCGTGCGCGACCGAGAGGCCCCGGGCCACCTCGATCGCGTAGGCGATCGCCTCCTGCGGGTCGAGCGCCCCGTCGCGCACGATGCGCTGCTTCAGCGTTTCCCCTTCGACGTACTCGAAGACGATGTAGGGGTGACCGCCGTCCTCGCCGGCGTCGATCACGGAGACCACGTTGGGGTGCGAGATCTTGGCCACCGCCCGGGCCTCCTGGCGGAAGCGCTCGAGCTGGTCCGCCTGCTCGGACATCTCGCGGTGCATCACCTTGACCGCAACCGGCCGGTCGAGGGTCTGGTCGCGGGCGAGGTAGACGGTCGACATCCCACCGCTGCCCAGCTTCGCCTCCAGCCGGTAGCGGCCGGAGAGCACGGTCCCGATCATCGCGCTGCTTGTGGGGCGGGCATCCATCGGGCGGTCTCTGAGGGTATTTTCGTCTGCCTGGCCCTACCAGGCGCGGGTTGGGCACGCGGGTCCAAATCTTGCGGTCGTGCCGGGTTCAGCTGGAGATTTCGATTTCAGCCCGCTGCTCGGGTTTGTTGAAATCCAAAAATAATCAGAACACTTGTGTAATTTGAAAAAATGTGAGAGATTCACAGCCATGGACTCCTCACCCAGTTCGAAAAACATCACACTCTCATACATCTTCGTAGCCGCCGGTGCTGTTGCGGCGTGGCTGATCTACACGAAAACCGACCCAGGAGCGGTGGTCGTCGACGCCGACGCGTTCACTGTCTTCGCCCCGTTCTATATCGCTGCCCAGGCGATTGAGCGGACCCTGGAGCCTCTCGCCGCTCGCTGGAAAAACACCACCGCCGAGAAGGTTGCGCTGAAACGCGCACGGGCAACCAAGGAGCTCGCCGAATCTCCACCAGGTGGCGGCGAACCCACGGCGGAACAGATTTCGGCTGCCGCGTCCGCCGTCGAAACCGCGGAGCTGGCCCTTGCGAAAGCGAAGGCGGGGCGCGCGATCCCGCTTTGGGCCACCGCCAGCGTACTCGGCCTTCTCGCTTGCTCGGCGCTCGGTCTCGGCCTGATCTCCGCTGTCTCCGCGCAGCCATCCACCACAAGCGAGTTCGTCCGCACGGTTGATGTCCTGCTCACAGGCCTGGCCGTGGGTGCCGGGACGAAGCCTCTGCATGATCTGATCTCCCGGCTGGAAAAGGCGAAGGAAAACGCCGACCCGACCACCTAGCGGGCAACGCCCCCCGCCCGGTCCGTGACCCGGCCTATGCGCTGGGCTGCCGGATAGTGGGGCCGCAGGAGGTCGAGCGCAGCCGCTTCGTCCGCGGCAGCGACGACGCAGCAGAAGCCGCAGCCCATGTTGAAGACCTCGTGCATCTCCTCGTCTGAGGCGCCGGATCGCTCGGCGATCAACCCGAAGACCGGTGGGACAGGGAGGGGAGCGTCGATCTCGTAGCCGACGTCGGCCACGAGGCGGAGCAGGTTGCCGAGGCCGCCCGAGGTGATGTGGGCCAGGCCGCGGACGTCCACCTCGGATCGCAGCAGCTCGAGCACCGGCTTGACGTATATCTCGGTCGGCTCCAGCAGCGCCTCGCCGAGCGGGCGGCCGAGGCGGCCCTCCGGGTCCTCATCGAGGGAAAGGCCGTTCAGCGCCGAGCGGGCGAGCGTGTAGCCGTTGGAGTGCAGGCCGGAGGAGGGAAGGCCGATCACGGGATCGCCCGGCCGCACCGCCGAGCCGTCGACGATCTCGTCCAGCGCAACGGTGCCGAAGCAGGCGCCGGCGACGTCGAAGCCGCGCACCATGTCGCCGAGCTGCGCCAGCTCACCGCCGGGGATCTCGATGCCCGCCAGCTCGGCACCGCGTGCGAGGCCGACGCCGATCTGCTCGCAGACTGCCGGATCGGCGCGCTCGATCGCGAGGTAGTCGAGCATCGCCAGCGGCTCGGCCCCGACGCAGATCACGTCGTTGACGTTCATCGCCACGCAGTCGATCCCGACCGTGTCGAAGCGGCCCAGCTGCTCGGCGACCAACAGCTTCGTCCCGACCCCGTCGGTGGAGAGCGCGATCCCCGTTCGCTCGTCTATCCGGATCACGCTCGCGTAGTGGCCGGGCAGCGACACCTGCCGCGAGGGTCGTCCAAGCTGGATCGCGCTCAGGGCCTTGACCAGCGCGGCCACGGCCGAGTCCGCGGCCCCCTGGTCCACACCCACCTTGGCGTACGCGTCGCCGCTCACGCCCCCGATTCTTTCAGCCCAACCAGCGCTCAGCTCCAAATATCCCCAAAGCCTGGATCAGGGCCGGCCTATCTTCGCCAGCACGACCGCCGCCAGGCCGACCCGGTACGCCGCGTACGGCCACAGTGCCCGGTCGCGCTCGACCAGCTTGATCAGCCGCTGGGAGGCGAGGGTCGAGGCGAAGGAGGCGCCGACGCCGATCGCCATCGAGCGGCGCAGCTCGGGCGAGGCGCCGCGCCGGCTGAGGCGAACGCCCTTCAGCAGGCTGGCGCCGACGATGATCGGCAGCGCAACCGTGCGCGAGAGCAGGTTCGCCTGGTCGCGGGAGAAGCGTCGCCAGCGCGCGGCGGCGAGGGTGATGCCGTTGCGCGAGACGCCTGGCGCCAGCGCCGCGGCCTGCGCCACGCCCAGGGCGAGACCGTCGCCGGCGCGCGCCTCGCCACGGCCGCGCAGCTGCGGCCGCGTGTCGGCGGCGAGCATCGCCGCCGCCCCGGCGAGCAGCCCGATCGCGGTCGCGCGCGGGCCGCCCAGGTGCCGCTCGATCGGCCGCTCGAGCTTGTAGCCCACGAGGGCCGCGGGCAGGAAGGAGAGGGCGAGGACCGTTGCCCCGCGGAGGTCGAAAGCGCGCAGCTCTTCGGCGATCAGCCGGCGCTGGCCGATCAGCAGCGCCGCCGCCGCGCCGGCGTGCAGCGCGACCTCGAAGCTCTTGCGCACCTCGGGGTCGATCGCGTCCCAGTCCCAGCCGGCGAGCCAGGGCACGAGGACGATGTGAGCGGAGCTCGAGATCGGCAGCAGCTCGGCCGGGCCCTGGACCATGCCGAGCGCGAGCGCGCGGCGGGCGGGGATCCTGCCGTCGCCCGGGCCGCTCAAGCTCCGCTCGAGCTCGCCGGCTCCGGCGAGGGGGCCGGTTCCTCCTCGCCCCTGCCACCGCCCCGTCGCTTCAGCAGCAGGTAGGCGACGAGGCCGATCGCGGCCGCCAGCACTGCGTAGTCGAGGTAGTGGAGGTAGCCGCGCCACTCCTCCCAGTTCTCGCCGACGCTCTTGCCGATCAGGCTCAGCATCAGGACCCAGGGGATGCAGCCGAGCAGGGTGAGCGCGGTGAAGCGCCAGAAGGGCATCTTCGCCACCCCGGCCGGCAGCGAGATGAAGGTGCGGATGATCGGCAGCATGCGCGAGAAGAAGACGGTCGCGTCGCCGTAGCGCGCGAACCAGTCGTCCGCCCATTTCAGGTACCTGGGCGGCAGGTGGATCAGCTTGTTCTTCTCGAGCAGGTCGATGCGGCCGTAGTAGCCGACCGCGTAGGCGGCCCAGGAGCCGACGAGGTTGCCGAGGACGCCGGCGGCAACGACCCCGAGCATCGTCAGCTCGCCCGCGGCGACGCTGGAGCCGGCGAAGAGCATGATCGCCTCGCTCGGCACCGGCAGGCAGGCAGACTCGAGCGCCATCAGGATGAAGACCGCCGGCAGCCCGGTGGTGCCGATGAAATCGGTCCCCGCGTTGACGATCGGGTCGAGGAAGAAGTCGGTGACGCTGGCGAGGAGGAAGAACGGCATGCGCGAAGCGGGGATTGTAGGGACAGGCCGAACAGCAACTAAACTCACCTGGCTCTATGCGCCGGTTGAACCACCCTGTCTACCGCAACCGGGTCCTCCAGGTGGCCGCCGACGCCGTCCTCGTCGGGCTCTCCTTCTACCTGGCCTTCCGCCTTCGCTTCCTCGACGACCCGCACGGGCTGCCGCACCGCTACTGGGTGCTGTTCGCGCAGGCCGTCGGCTTCGTCGTCGTCATCAAGCTCTCGGCCTTCGCCGCCTTCGGGCTCTACCAGAAGTGGTGGCGCTACGTCAGTGGCCGCGACTTCCTGCTGATCGTCCGCGCCGTCGCCGTCTCCAGCGCGATCCTCGTCGTCGCCTTCACGGTGATCCAGCCCTTCTCCCACAGCCTGCCGCGCTCGGTCGCGGTGATGGACTTCCTGCTGACGCTGACGCTGATCACCGGCGCGCGGCTCGCGGTGCGGCTGATCGTCGAGCGGCCTTCCCGGTCCGGGCGCCTCCCCAAGCATGAGGTGCTCGTGGTCGGCGCCGGCTCCGGCGGGCAGATGGTGGTGCGCGAGCTGCAGCTCAACCCCGACCTCGGCGCCACCGCGATCGGGTTCGTCGACGACGACCCGCGCAAGCGCGGCATGCGGATGCTCGGGCTCAAGGTGCTGGGCTCGACCAAGAAGATCACGACGATCCTCGACGAGACCCAGCCCGACGAGGTCGTGATCGCGATCCCCTCGGCGCCGGGGACGCTCCGCGCCAAGGTCGTCGCGGCCTGCCGCGAGCGCGAGATCCGGGTGCGAACACTGCCGACGGTCTTCGAGCTGTTGCGTGGTGGGGTCCAGCTCAACAAGCAGCTGCGCGACGTCCAGGTCGAGGACGTTCTCGGCCGCGACCCTGTCGTGTTCGAGCTCGACCGGGTCGGTGCCTACCTGCGCGACCGCATCGTCCTCGTCACCGGCGCCGGCGGCTCGATCGGCTCCGAGCTCTGTCGCCAGATCGCCCGCGTCGGGCCGCGCCTGCTGGTGATGGTCGACCACGCCGAGGCCAACCTCTTCGAGATCGACCGCGAGATGGTCGAGGAGCGCCACTTCACCAGCGTCGAGTCGGTGCTCGCCGACTGCAAGGAGCCGCACCGGATGCTGGAGACGATGCAGCGCTTCAAGCCCAGCGTCGTCTTCCACGCCGCCGCCTACAAGCACGTGCCCCTGATGGAGGCCAACCCGCTGGAGGCCGTCCGCAACAACGCGATCGCGACGCGGATCACCGCCGAGGCCGCCGCCGCCTCCGACGTCGAGCGCTTCGTCCTGATCTCGACCGACAAGGCGGTCAACCCGAAGACCGTGATGGGCGCCTCCAAGGCGATGGCCGAGTGGATCGTCGAGTCGGCCGGCCGCAAGCATCTCGGCACCCGCTTCGCCAGCGTCCGCTTCGGCAACGTGCTCGCCTCCTCGGGCAGCGTCGTGCCGATCTTCCGCAGCCAGATCGAGCGTGGCGGCCCGGTGACGGTCACCCACCCCGAGATGACCCGCTACTTCATGACCATCCCCGAGGCCGTGCAGCTGGTGATCCGCGCCGGCGACATCGGCGCCGGCAAGGGTGAGGTCTTCGTGCTCGACATGGGGGAACCGGTGCGGATCGTCGACCTCGCCCACAACATGATCCGCCTCGCCGGCTACGAGCCGGAAACGGACATCGCGGTCGAGTTCACCAAGCCGCGGCCGGGGGAGAAGCTGCACGAGGAGCTCTTCGGCATCGCCGAGAGCGAGCAGCCGACCGCGGCGAAGCGGATCCGCCGGGCGGTGCGGGAAACGCCGCTCGACGCCGGGTGGGTCGAAGCGACGCTCAACTCGCTCGAGGACCTGGTGCTGGCCGGCGACGAGGTTAACCTGGCACAGCGAGTCGTCGAGATGATCACCGCACCGGGCGGGGACGCCGCGGCGGTCGCCTACGACGAGTAGCCTCTCGCGGTCACTCAGTGGAGTTGATCAAGGAAATCGGCGCCTTTGCAGGCTTGGCTGCGTTTCTCGGGCTTGCCGTGCTCGCGATGCTCGCCTTCTCCCAGGGTCGCGACATCCGGCGCCTGCGCGAGTGGGCGGGCTCGGCGCCCGAGCGCGACGGCGAGCGCAAGGAGGCCACATCGACGGTGGCGGCGAAGCGAGCCGAGGAGCTGCGGGCGCTCGAGCAGGCGCGCACGGCCGAGCAGGCGGCTGTGAGTGAGCGGGAGGAGCGCCGGCGACGCCGTGAGGCAGGGCTGCCGGAGCGGACGCGCAGCGAGCGCCTGCGCGGCGGCCTCTCCGATCTCGGCGCCCGCCTCGCCGAGCCGCGCTACCTCGTGGCCGCCTTCGCCGTCTTGGTCGCGGTTGCGGCCGGCGGCGCCTATCTGGTGACCCAGGGCTCCGACAGCGCCGACGGCAAGCGCGGGCACGGAAAGGCGGCGGCACAGGTGAAGCCCGCCGAAATCGAGGTGACCGTGCTGAACGGGACCGCCGTGCCGGGGCTCGCCGCCACCTTCGGCGACGAGGTCGAGCGCAAGGGCTTCCAGCTCGGCGCGGTCACCAACAGCAGCACCAGCTTCGCCGACAGCGTCGTCATGTTCGAGCGCGGCCATGCTCCCGAGGCACGCCGGGTCGCGGCGGCGCTGGGGATCTCGGAGGTGCGGCTGATGACCGACGACATCGCAGCCGTCTCCGCCGGCGCGCCGGTCTCGGTGGTCGTCGGCGAGGACAATGCCGCGACCGAAGGCTAGGCGCCCTGACGCCTGGGCCGCGCTGGTCTTCGCGCTCCTAGTCCTCGCCACGGTCGCCGCCTTCGCCTGGTCCCAGCGCTTGAAGCGCGACCCGCTGGTGCTGGACCGGGTCACGCTCGTCTCCCCGCTCCACCCGGCGCCACCCGGCGCCGAACCGCCGACGCGCCCGGCTTTCACCCCGAACGGCGACTGCCGCTACGACCTTGAGCGGATCCGCTTCCGCGTCACGCAGTCCGATGACGCCACGGTGCAGGTGATCAAGCCGGGGGAAAGCTCGTCATCACCCTCGCCCGCGACCGTCACCTCAAGCGCTACCACTTCTACACCTACTACTGGGGCGGCCTCACCCGCAACGACGGCATCGCCCCCCCGGGCCGCTACAAGCTGCGGGTCAAGCTGCTCGGCCAGGACCGCGTGCTCGTACCGCCGGGAGCGATGCGCCTGCACGAGGCCCGCCGAAGACCGCTGCCTGACTGCGAGGTCTCGCGTTGAGTGGCACTTTCTTCCCGCTATGCGGGAAAAAGGCGCCAGCCGAGGTGGCTCCTTGAGCGGCCTGCTGGCCGGGTTGGGCGTCTTGTTCGCCGCCGCGGCAGCTGCCGCGGCGATCCTGCTGCCCCCGGGCCGAGCCCGGGCGTGCGCGATGGTGCTTGCACTCGCGCTCTTCCCGATCCTGATCCTCGGCGACCAGTGGCACTCGCGCGCGATCGTCGACCTGCGCGACAGCACCGGCCGCATGGTTGGTCTCGGAGCGCTGGCCATAGGAGCGTCCGCAGCTCTTGCCTTCGCCTTCCGCCGCTGGTCGATGCTGCTGCCGCTGGCGATCGTCGCCGCTCTCCCCTTCCGCGTACCTCTTCATGCAGGCGGAGACACCGCCAATCTCCTGGTCCCCCTTTATCTCGTCATCGCCGCTGGAGTGCTTGCAACAGCCTGGCGGGAATGGCGTGGCACCCAACCGCTTCTGCCGGGGGGTGGCGCTGTAGGGGGAACCGCCCCCGAGGACGCTTTAGCGACCGCAGGGGGTGGTGGGTCCCCTGCAGCGACAGGACCCGCCGGCCCAACCGCCTGGCTGCCGAGGATCCTCGCTGCGGTGGTGGCGTTGTACGCGGTGGGGGTGCTGTACTCCGAGGACTTCTCGAAAGGACTGCAGGACGTCTGCTTCTTCTTCGTGCCGTTCTCGCTGGTGTACGGATTGCTTCGAGATGTCAATTGGGACCGGAAGCTCCTAACTTTCGTGCTGTGGGTGGTTGCCGCTGAGGCAGTTGCGTTCGTGATCGTCGGCTCGGTGGAGTGGCTTAGCCGGAGCTTGTTCTGGAACGACCAGGTGATCCGGTCGAACGAATTTCATACCTACTTCAGAGTCAACTCAGTCTTCTGGGACCCCAACATTTTCGGGCGATACCTGGCGCTGGTGGCCGTGCTGGCGACGTCGGCGCTGATGTGGGCTCGAGATCGGCGGGATCTCGCACTGCTCACGGCACTCATCGCCATCGTTTGGATCGGGCTGTTCCCGACCTTTTCGCAGTCGAGCTTCGTCGCGCTGTTGGCAGGACTCGCCGTGCTCGCGGCCTTGAAGTGGAGCTTGCGCTGGACGCTCGCAGCGGTCGCCGGCCTCGCAGTGGCTGGGGTGCTGGTGATTCTGCTCGCCGGTGGCTCCTCCAAGCTCAGCCCCGACCGGATCAACGTCGACACCAGCGGCCGGGCCAACCTCGTCTCCGGCGGCCTCCACCTCTTCGCCCAGCGCCCCGTATACGGCTACGGCTCCGGCAGCTTCCCCAAGGCCTACCGTCAACACGTCCGCACCCACGAGGTCCCCGTCTCGGTCTCCCACACCGAGCCAATAACGATCGCAGCGGAGCAAGGCCTGGCCGGCCTACTCCTCTACGCAGCTCTAATCGTCACAGCCCTGTGGACAATGGCTTCAGGCCTGCCCCCCTCGCTGTCCCATCTATCCGCCTCTCGCGCGGGTGGCGCTGTAGGGGGAACCGCCCCCGAGGACGCTTTAGCGACCGCAGGGGGTGGTGGGTCCCCTGCAGCGACAGGACCCGCGCGCCAGCCCCCAATAGCCCGAGCAGCGGTCCTAGCAACCTTCACAGCCCTATTGGTCCACACGATGGCCTACGCAGGCTTCTTCGAGGATCCGATCACCTGGGTCCTCCTGGCAATGGGAGCGTCCCTGGCGGCCGCGCAGCAACGTAGGGTCGAGCCGTGTCCGGATACCTCCGCCGCCTAGCGACGACCGGTGCCGCCTACACGGCGGCGAGCATCTTCTCGAAGCTGATCGCGGTCGCGCTGCTGCCGTTGTACACGCGCTACCTGACCCCGGCCGACTACGGCGCCGCCGAGGTGATGTTCGCCGCCGTCGTCTCGGCCAGCATCATCGTCCGGCTGGGCGTGATCGAGGCTCTGTTGCGCTTCTACTACAAGGACGACGAGGACCCCGGCCGGGTCCTCTCGACCTCTTTCGCGGCACTCTTCTGGTTCTCCAGTGCGGCGGCGCTGGTCGCGCTGCCCTTCGCCGGGCAGATCTCCGAAGCGCTTCTGGACCGCTCCGCGCCGGACCTGGCTCAGATCTCGATCGCCGGCCTCTGGGTGCTGACGCTGCACGAGTACCTGCTGACGATCTTCAGGCTCCAGGAGCGCGCCCGCGCCTTCTTCGTGACGACGATGCTGAACGTGGTGGCCGCGATCGGGCTCACCGTCGTCCTCGTCGTCGGCGCCGAAGAGGGCGCCCGCGGCCTGCTGCTCGGCAGCTACGCCAGCGGTGCCGTCTTCGTGCTGGGCCTGATCGTCTACCACCGGCGGCGACTCTCGCTCTGGATCGACAGGGGGCTGCTGCGGCGCCTGCTGCGCTTCGGCGCCCCGACGATGCCCGCCGAGCTCTCGCTCTACGCGCTCAACTTCGTCGATCGGATCATCATCGTCCGCACGCTCGGCCTCGCCGAGGCCGGCCTCTACTCGCTGGCGGTCAAGTTCGCCCAGGGGGTCAACGTGCTCGTTCGCGGCTTCCAGCTCGCCTGGCCGCCGCTCGCCTACTCGATCCGCGACGACGACGAGGCGCGCCGCGCCTACGCCGCGGTGGTCACCTGGTTCGTCGTCGTCGGCGCCTTCGTCGTCGCCGGCATGTGGCTGCTCTCGCGCTGGATCGTCCGCGCACTGGCGGCGCCGCAGTTTTTCGACGCCTACGAACCGATCGGCCCGATCGCCGCCGGGGTCACGCTCTACGCCCTCTACATGGTCCTCGTCGTGATCCTCGGCCGCACCGGCCGCACCGAGTTCAACTTTCCCGCGACCGCGGCGGCCCTCGTCGCCAACGTCGCCCTCAACCTTCTCCTCGTGCCGCCGCTCGGCATCGTCGGCGCCGGCCTCGCCCTGGTCGCCTCCTACCTGGTCGTGCTGGCCCTGATGTACGGCTTCACCCAGCGCCTCTTCCCGGTGCCTTATGAATGGAGCCGGCTGGCGAGGGTTGTGTTGGTCTCGGCAGTGCTCGTAGCCCTCGGGGAACTCCTGCTCCCGACCGCCGGCCTCGTCGGTCTCCTTTCCCGCGTTGTCCTCTGGCTCGCCTACCCGGCGGCGCTACTAGCGATCGGCTTCTTCACCCCCGGCGAGCGCACCTGGCTCGCCCGCCTCCGGCACCCGGTCGACTTCGCCCGCGGCCTGCGGGCATTCCAGCCCGCCCCAGCTGTCGTCGACGGCACCATCCCCGAGGCCGCAGAGGTCGAGCAGATGGATGAGGACTCCCGCCTGTAGGTGGCCGGTCCCGGGAGGGATGGAACGTCTTGTACTTTTTCGTCAACCGCGCCTGAGCGCCAGCTCAACCCCGCTCCACCGAAAAAGTTAAGTGGAATCCCTCCCGGGACCGGCCTGCGCCACCGCACGGTCCCGAATGCTTTCACCGCGCCCCGGTAGCAGCGCTTGGCGGGCGTGGGCCCAGTAGACCCGGCTCGGTTGGCCGGGGAGGACGGTTGCGACGAGGGCGCGGACCGCGTATGACCAGGCGGTGAGGACGCGGACGGCCAGTGCGGCGACCCGGCCATGGTGCTTACGCATATAGAGGTCGCGGTTGCGGTGGAATTCGACGATGCGGGGGAGGCCCTTGGCAAGGTCGGTGGAGAGCTGGTCGTGGTGGATGGCCTCGGCGGCGGGGACGAAGAGGCTGCGCCAGCCGGCATCGGCCAAGCGCCGGGCGAAGTCGCACTCGTCGTAGTAGACGAAGAAGTCGGGGTCCATGTAGCCGACCTCCACCGCCGCCTCGCGGCGAACCAGCAGGGCGCTCGACTGCGCCCACTCGACCTGCCGCGTTTCCGTGCCCTTGCTCTGCACGGTCAGCCAGCGGTGCAGGAACAGCGCCCCGGCCAGGGCGGTTCCCACGCCGGGGAATCGCCATGCGCAGGGCACCGGCGCTCCGTCGGAGTCGAGCAGCTGCGGCCCCGCCGCCGCCGCCCGAGGATCCGCCTCGAGGGCCGCGACAAGGGCCTCCGCTGCCCCCGGCCGCAGCTCGGAGTCCTCGTTGAGCAGGAGGCAGTAGCGGCCGCTCGCCTCGCGCATCAGGGTCGAGTCGTTCTCGGCCTTGCCGGTTCGCCGCTCCAGCGCGATCAGGCGAACGTCGCCGCCGCGCGCCCGCACCGCCTCGGCGGAGCCGTCGTCGGAGCCGTTGTCGAGGACGAGTGTCTCGCCCTCCATCCCCTCCGGGTGCGTGCGCTCGATCGCGTCGAGGCAGGCGAGCAGGTGCTCGCGGCCATTCGTGTTCACGACGCAGTAGGAGAGCGTTGGTGCCAAGCGGGTCACCATAATCGCGCCGATGAAGGTTCAGCTGGTCGACCCCTCGGCCTTCACGCCGCCCTACGACCGCGCTCTGGCCGCGGCGCTCGCACGTGCCGGCGCCGAAGTCGAGCTGCTGACCAGCCGCTTCCTCTACGGCCCGGTCCCCCCGGCAGAGGGGTACCGGGTGCGCGAGCGCTTCTACCGTCGCACGGCGGCCCGTGGCCTCGATGCCCCCGGGCGCCGGGCTCTCAAGGCCGCCGAGCACCTGGCCGACATGGTGCGCCTGCGCCGAGAGCTCGACGCCGACGTCGTCCACTACCAGTGGCTGACGATGCCGGCCCTGGACGCACACCTGCTGCCGCCGCTGCGCCCGCGCGTGTGCACCGCGCACTACGTGCTCCCCCCGCAGCCGAGTCGTCGCGACCTGGCTACGGCGCGCGGAGTGTTCGGACGCATGGACGCGGTCGTCGCCCACTCCGAGCACGGCGCTGCCCGCCTCAGGGACGAGGTCGACCTGGACTCGGAGCGCATCCGCGTCATCCCCCACGGCGCTTTCGACTACCTCACCCGCCTCCCCGAGGAGAGGCCGCTGCCGCCCGAGCTGGAGGGCGCAGAGGTGCCGGTGATCCTCTTCTTCGGCCTGTTGCGTCCCTACAAGGGCCTCGACACGCTGCTCGAGGCCTTTCGCGAGGTCCGCGACGCCGAGCTCTGGATCGTCGGCAACCCGCGCATGGGCCCGGAGCCGCTGCACCGCCTCGCCGATGCCGCCCCGGGCCGCGTCCGCTTCGTCACCCGCTTCGTCGAGGACGCCGAGATCCCGGCGATCTTCCGCCGCGCCGACGTCGTCGTACTCCCCTACCGCGATGCCGAGCACTCCGGCGTGCTCTACACCGGCCTCGCCTTCGGCAAGCCACTCGTCCTCACCACCGTCGGCGGCTTCCCCGAGGTCGCGGCCACAGGCGCCGCCCGGCTCGTCCCACCGGAGAACCCTGCCGCCCTCGCGAGCGCCATGAACGAGCTCGTCGCGGACCCGGACGCACGCGAGCGCCTGGCCCGGGCCGCCGCCGAGGCCGCCGCCGGCCCCTACTCCTGGGACGCCGTCGCCGCCCAGACCCTCGCCCTCTACCGCGACCTCCTCGACCGTCGATGAGGCCCCAAACCCGTTCCGGTGCGCTTTATGCCACCTATGGGCGCATAAAGCGCACCGGAAGCAGATAATCGCCGGATGCTCGCCGCTCTCTTCTGGGTCTCCGCCGGGCTGATCCTCTACACGCACCTCGGCTACCCGCTCGTTCTGCGGGCGCTCCTCGCCCTGCGCCGCCGGCCGACGCTGGAGCCCGGCACCTGGGAGGAGCTGCCGCGCGTCTCGCTGATCGTCGCCGCCTACGACGAGGAGGAGGTGATCGAGGCCAAGGTCGCCAATGCGCTCGCGCTCGAGTACCCGCGCGAGCGCCTCGAGCTGATCGTCGCCTCCGACGGATCGACCGACGCGACGGCCGAGCGGGCGCGTGAGGCAGGCGCCGACATCGTGCTGGAGCTGCCGCGCGCGGGCAAGCTCGCCGCCCAGAACGCGGCCGCCGAGCGGGCATCCGGCGAGATCCTCGCCTTCTCCGACGCCAACAGCGCTTGGCAGCCCGACGCCCTGCGTCACCTGGTCGAGCCCTTCGCCGACCCGGCGATCGGCTACGCCTGCGGCCAGGTCCGGTTCCTCGACTCCGCCGGCGACAACCTCGAGGGCTCCTACTGGCGCTACGAGATGAAGGTGCGGGAGATGGAGTCCGCGCTCGCCGGCGTCACGGCCGGCAACGGCGCGATCTACGCCGTGCGCGCCAGCGCCTACCTCCCGCTCGCCGCCTCGGGGAGCCACGACCTCTCGTTCCCCTTCCTGCTGGCGAAGAAGGGGAGGCGCTCTCTCTACGTCCCCTGGGCGCGGGCCGAGGAGAAGATGGTGCCGACCATGGAGGGCGAGTTCGCCCGCAAACGGCGGATGATGGTCGGGCTCTGGGACATCGTCGTCGGCGAGCGGATGATCTCCCCGCGCGGCTACACGCCGCTCTACGCCTTCGAGCTCGCCTCCCACCGGCTGCTGCGCTACCTCACCCCGCTCCTGCACCTGTTCGCCTTCGTCGCCAACCTCCTCCTGCTGGACCAGGGCTGGGTCTATGTCGTCGCCTACGGGATTCAGCTGGCCGCGATCGCGGCGGCGATCCTCGGCGGCCAGTTCCGCATCGCCCCGTTCCGCATCGCCCGTTACTACGCGATGACCACGCTCTCGATCGCAGCGGGCCTCTGGGACCGCATGCGCAAGGGCCCGCCGGCCGCCTGGGACAAGGCTCCCGGAACGCGATGACGCCTCGTGACCGGCGCATATCGGCGTCCTCGGTCGCTCGCGTGCAGCAGCACGCCACGCTCCCTGCGTCCTTGATCTGCTTGGTCACGAGGCGTCATCCGTAGATATGCCCAGGGTCTTCGACATCGTCGTCGCTTCGCTCGCGCTGCTCCTGCTCTCGCCCATCCTGCTGATCGCGGCCATCGCAATCAAGCTGGGCAGCCGCGGGCCGGTCCTCTACCGCCAGCGGCGGGTCGGGCTCGGTGGCCGCGAGTTCGAGATGCTGAAGCTGCGCACGATGGTCGAGGGCTCCGACCCGGTCGGCGTCGGCACCGTCGTCACCCGCGACGACCCGCGGGTCACGGGTGCAGGCCGCATCCTGCGGCGGACCTCGCTCGACGAGATCCCCAACCTGGTCAACGTCCTGCGCGGCGACATGGCCGTCGTCGGCCCCCGCCCGACGATCCCCGCCCAGGTGAAGGACTACACCCCGCGCCAGCACCGCCGCCACGAGGTCCGCCCCGGGATCACCGGCTGGGCCCAGGTCCAGGGCCGTGCCGGCATCCCCTGGGAGGAGCGGATCGAGCTCGACGTCGAGTACGTCGAGCGCCGCAGCGCCGCCCTCGACGCCCGCATCCTCGCCAAGACCGCCTGGCTCCTCGTCACCGGCCACGGCCTGGCGCCGGACTGACGTAAGTGCAACGCGTTACGGCGCTCAGGGAGCCGTAACGCGTTGCACCTCGGTGGGGGCCTTAGGGTTCCGGCATGAGTGACAGGCCAGCCGTTTCCCTGTGCCCCTTCCAGCCCGGCGATGCCGCCGCGGTGCACCGCTGGTTCAACAACCCGGCGGCGACCGCCTCGCTGATGGAGCAGCGCGACGGGTTCTCCCTGGAGGAAGCCGAGGCCTGGGTCGGCCGGGCGATGGACGACTCGGGCGAGGACCGCAAGTACGCGATCGCGGTCGAGGGCTTCGCCGAGCCGGTCGGCTTCACCGCGCTCTACGGGCTCTTCCGCCAGACCGCGCCGGAGCTGGGGGCGCTGATCGGCGACGACGTGCGGGGCATGGGGGTGGGACGCCGCGCCGAGGCGCTGACCCTGGCCAAGGCCTTCGACGAGTTCGGCGCCCACCGCGTCTACGGCCGCATCCCGGCTCGCAACGAGATCGCGAAGAAGACCGTGGCCGGCCTCGGCTGGAAGCACGAGGGGACGATGCGCGCCCACCTGCGCCGCGAGGGCGCTCCCGCCGAGGACTGCGAGATCTGGGGCGTCCTGCCCGACGAGTTCCGAGCCGCCGCGGCTGACCTGCTCTCGTGACCGCGCAGGCGCGGGCCGAGCTGGTCGAGGACCGAGGCGAGGCGGCGACCAGCGCCGAGCTCTTCCGCTCGCGCCCGTTCCTCGACGCCGAAGGCGTCACCCACACCCTCCGCATCGAGACCGGAGAGGCCGAGCTGCTCGCGCCGCTGATCGTGCGCGAGGTCGGTGATGGCCCCGAGTGCGACGCGGTCTCCCCATACGGCTATCCGGGTTTCGCCGTCGGTTGTTCGATTGACCCCCATATGGGGGGGTCAATCGAACTAGGGGGGTCAAAAGATCACTCGCCGATCGATCCCGCCGATGTGGACTTCTCCGGCACGGGCCTCGTTACCGCCTTCATCCGCCACGCGCTCGGGGAGCCGCTGCTCGCCGGCGCGACCGAGCGCAACGTCGTCCAGATCGCGGACCCCGAGCTGCCGGCGAAGAGCAGGCCCAGCGACCGCAACCAGATCAACAGGAACCTGCGCCGAGGCTACGAGCTCCGCATCGTCCCCGGCCCCGAGACGACCCCTTTCGAGCGCGCCGGCTTCCTCGCCGCCTACGAGGAGACGATGCGACGCACCGCCGCCGCCGCGCGCTACTTCTTCGGCCGCCGCTACTTCGATCGCATCCTCGAGTCCGACCGCACCTGGCTCGCCCTCGCCCTCGCCCCCGGCGGCGAGGTCGCGGCAGCCTCGATCGCCGCCCGCAGCGACGGCTTCCTCCACTACTACCTCAGCGGCAGCGCCGATTCCCACCTGCGCGACTCGCCGATGAAGAACGTGGTTGCCGCCCTGGTGGAGCTCACGGCCGAGCAGGGCCTGCCGCTCAACCTCGGCGGAGGCATCGCCCGGGGCGACAGGCTGGAGGAGTTCAAGCGCGGCTTCGCCAACCGCGAGCAGCCTTGGCACACCTCGGAGATCGTCTGCGACGAGGACGCCTACGCGCGCCTCTGCTCCGGCGATGACAGCGCCGGCTTCTTCCCCGCCTACAGGTCTAGTTGACCGTCGGTTCCAGCGGGGTGGGCGCGGTCGGTTTGAAGGTGTTGACCGGCTCGCCGCCGTATTTGCCCCAGGTCTCCTTGGCGAAGGCCCGGATCGCGTCGAGCGTGATCGCGCCCTTGTACTCGTTGCAGCCGAGCAGGTTCGTCCAGGTCGTCGCCGCAACTTCGTAGGCCATGTTCTCGTTGGGGAAGAGCAGCGTCCCGCCCCACATCGTTTCGTAGAGGCCGATCAGTTCCTCCTGGTCGGCCTCGGAGAGGTCGGGGCTGTACTGGATCTCCAGACGACCGTGCTCGAGCGAGTGGACGATGGCGGTTTCCTTCGGAGTTTCGCTGTAGGCCCCGTCGGCCTGGGCGATTTCGGAGTGGGTACCCGAGGTCGGAGGGTTCGTCCCGTAGCTCGGTCCCGTGGCGGTTGGCGGGATGTGTTCGTGGCCCTCGTCCTTGAGCTTGAGCCGCAGATCGCAGTCGGCCCTCTTCGCCGCCTCTTTCAGGCTGGTGACCTTGGCGATGGGAGACTCGCCGCCGGAGCGCTTGTCCGGCTGGATGCCGAAGGTTTCGCCGGTGCCGACGTCGATGTGGGCTTCGCCACCGTCGTTCTTGCCGGCGGAGGAGGCGATGGCGACGACGATGCCGACGATCACGACCAGGCCGATCGCCCCGGCCACGCCGTAGCCCACCATCAGGCGACGTCGCTCGGACGAGGCATGCTTCTTCTCACGCTCCTGCCGAGCCTGGCGAAGCCGCTCTCTCTCTTCCTCCCTGCGATTAGCCATAGCAGCCGGGCTATTTTAGTCAGAGCGACTTGGCCAAGTCGCCAGTGGCGCCCCGGCGCCTCTCCCAGGGTCGTGCGGCACGCAGGGCGCCGAGCACCGCCCGCGTCGCCGGCGCCCGGTTCAGCGCGTAGAAATGGATGCCCGGAGCGCCCGCCACGAGCAGCTCCGCACACTGCTGTGCCGCGTAGGCGACTCCGAGCTCGAACTCGGCCCGCTCGTCCCCGCCGGCCGCGGCGAAAGCCTCCTCGAGCCGACTCGGGATCGAGGCGTCGCAGAGCTCGCAGATCCGCTTCGTCTGCGCGAAGCTGGCCACGGGGATCACCCCGGCGAGGATCGGCACCCTGACCCCCGCGGCCCGTGCCTCGGCGACGAAGTCGAAGTAGACCTGGTTGTCGAAGAAGAGCTGCGTGATCAGGAACGACGCTCCGGCCTCGACCTTGGTCTTCAGGTAGGCGAGGTCCGTCTTCAGGTCCGGGGCCTCCGGGTGCACCTCGGGGAAGCAGGCGCCGCCGACGGTGAAGTCCCACCCGCCGGCGATGAACGCGGCCAGCTCCGCCGCGCTTCCCAGGCCCCCCTCGGGCTGGACGAAATCCTCCTGGCCCCGAGGCGGGTCGCCGCGCAGCGCGAAGACGTTCTCGATCCCTGCCCCGGCGATCCGGTCGAGCGTCGCCGCGAGGCCCTCGCGCGTCTCGCCGACGCAGCTGAGGTGAGCCATCGTCTCGAATCCCAGCTCGTCCTTGAGGGCCCGGGTGATCTCGACCGTCCCCTCGCGGGTCGAGCCGCCCGCCCCGTAGGTGACCGAGACGAAGTCGGGCTCGAGCTCCCGCAGCGCGCGAGCGGTGTCGAACAGCGCCACCGTCGCCTCCGCCGTCTTCGGCGGGAAGAGCTCGACCGAGAAGGTCGGGCCCTCGGAGGCGATGATCTCGTCGATCCGCACGCGCGGAGGTTAGCTGCCCCGCATTTCCCCGGAGTTTGCGGGAACGCATTCGCCGCCCCCCTAGCGCCGCCGCCGTGTGCGCGCTAGGTTCGCTCTGCGATCGGGAGAGACAGGAGCCGCGGAAGCCCAGCGGAACACCGTCTCGAAGGTGGCGCGACGAGCTTCACGTGCGAAGGCTACGCACGGGGCAGGCGACGAGCGTCACCCTCGGTCGCGTTTTTCGTTCTACGGGGCGGGTCGTCCCGTCCGACGGCTCGCCTAGCGTCCAAGTCCGGCCGTCGAGAACCTGCCCTCGATGGCCGCGCGTGCCGGGGCGCACCACCCGGGAGCTGGGCGTCGCAGCGAGACCCGGATGGCCGCCGCGACTAGCCCGCCCACTCCCACCTCTATGCGAGGATCTCGGCGATGAGCGGTGAGCTTCGCTACGAGCGGGTCGGGGCGGCGGCCGTGCTGACGATCGACCGGCCGGAGCGGCGGAATGCGATCGACGCTGCTGCTGCGGAGGCGTTCCGGCAAGGCCTGACGGATTTTGAGGCCGACGACGACGCGCGTGTCTTGATCCTCACCGGCGCCGGCGGCGTCGCCTTCTGCGCCGGCGCCGACCTGAAGGCGATGGACCTCGAAGTCGACCACCCCGGCGGACCGATGGGCCCCACTCGCCTGACGCCTTCCAAGCCGGCGCTCGCCGCCGTCGACGGCTGGTGCCTGGCCGGCGGCGTCGAGCTTGCCCTCTGGTGCGACCTGCGCATCGCCACCCCGCAATCGACCTTCGGCCTCTTCGAGCGTCGCTGGGGCGTCCCCCTCCTCGACGGCGGTACCCAGCGCCTGCCCCGCATCGTCGGCATGGGCCGGGCACTGGAGCTGATCCTCACCGGCCGCCCCGTAGAGGCTGAAGAGGCGCACCGGATCGGCCTGGTCAACGAGGTCGCCGAGCCCGGCAAGCACCTCGACCGAGCCCTGGAGCTCGCCGAGCGCATAGCCGGCTTCCCCCAGGAGACGATGCTCGCCGACCGCCAAGCCGCAATAGGGGGCTACGGCCTCCCCCTCTCAGAGGGCATAGCCCTGGAGCACAAGCTAGGCCGAGAGACCCTCCACGTCGCGGTCAAAGGCGCCAAGCAATTTGCCGAAGGCGCCGGCCGCCACGGCAAAGGCGTCTGAGCGGAAGCCCGGGGGAGGGGCGAAACGTCTTGTACTTTTTCGCGGTCGCCGTCCGAGCGCCAGCAGTCCCCGCCACTCGAAAAAGTTAAGTGAAGCCCCTCCCCCGGGCTTTCCGCCCGAATCACCTATCCCGCGTGACCCGCCGCATCTCGTCCTCCGCTTCCTCGGAGCCGAGATAGGGCATCAGCACGGCGAAGACGAGGTCGGGGAGGATCCGCTGCAGCTCCGGGCCTCGCCCGGCGCGGATCTCGTCGAAGATCATCGAGGTCGCGCCGCCGATCGCGAAGCGGGCGGTATCGGCCGGCAGCTCCTCGCTCTGGCTGGAGTACTCGCGGCCCTCCTCGAGGAACGGGGTGAAGCGGGCGAGGGCCGCGCGGTAGCGCGCCCGAGCGTCGTCGCCGGCGGCGGTCACCTCGACCATCGCCATCCGCGCGATGTCGGCCTCGGCCGCGAGCAGCTCGACCAGGGCACTGAGGCCGGCGGCGATCCGCTCGGGCCAGGGCTCGCCGGTCGCCGACTCGAAGGCGCTGGTGACGTGGGCGACGAGGACGTCGATCACGGCGTCGTAGGCCTCGAGGAAGCAGGCCGCCTTGTCGTCGAACATCTCGTAGAAGGTGGCCCTGGAGACGCCGGCGACCTCGATCACGTCGGTGACCGTCGTCGCCTCGTAGCCCTTTGCCGCCGCGACCCGCACCATCGCCTCGAGCAGCCGCTCGCGCTGGGAGCGAACCACGTAGGCGCGCGGCAGCCCGTGACGTCCGCTCGGCAGGCGCTCTGGATTCGAAGTCGATGACGAATCCATGCAGTCAGCGTAGGGCAGCGGCGGCGGACTGTCCAACGGGTTTCGCAGACAATCGCCCAGCCCTCTCCACAGCGTCCAACGGCCCCTCTCCAATGCCTACACTGCGGCAATGAAGATCGGGATCGTCGGCCTCGGATACGTCGGCCTGCCGCTCGCCGTCGCCTTTGCCGAGGCGGGGGACGAGGTGGTCGGGCTCGACACCGACCCCCGCAAGATCGAGGGCCTGAACGCCGGCCGCAGCCACGTCGAGGACATCTCCGACGCTGCGCTCGCGCCGCTGGGGGAGCGCCTGCGGGCGACCTCCAACCAGGCCGATCTCGCCTCCTGCGAAGCGATCGTCATCTGCGTTCCGACGCCGCTCACCGGCTCGCGCGAGCCCGACCTCACCTACATGCTCGAGTCGGCCACGGCCCTCTCCGGCGTGCTGCAGCCCGAGCAGCTGATCGTGCTCGAGTCGACCACCTACCCGGGCACCACCCGCGAGCGGCTGCTGCCGATCCTCGAGGAGTCCGGCCTCTCCGCCGGGCGCGACTTCCACCTCGCCTTCTCCCCCGAGCGGATAGACCCGGGCCGCACCGACTACACGGTCCGCACCATGCCGAAGCTCGTCGGCGGCCTCACGCCGGCGTGCTCGGAGCGCGCCGAGGCCCTCTACTCGCGGATCTGCGACGAGGTTGTGGTCCTGACGACGCCAGAGGCGGCCGAGCTGTCGAAGCTCCTGGAGAACATCTTCCGCTCGGTCAACATCGCCCTCGTCAACGAGCTGGCGCAGCTCTGCGACCGGCTCGGGATCGACGTCTGGGAGGTGATCGACGCGGCCTCCACCAAGCCCTTCGGCTTCATGCGCTTCGACCCCGGCCCCGGGATGGGCGGCCACTGCCTGCCGGTCGACCCGTTCTACCTCGCCTTCAAGGCGCGCGAGCACGATTTCTACCCGGAGTTCATCGAGCTCGCCGGCAAGGTCAACCAGACCCAGCCGGCTTTCTGCGTGGAGCGGATCGCTCGCGCGCTGAACGAGGCCGGCAAGCCGGTCAGGGGCTCGAAGATCCTCCTCCTCGGCGTCAGCTACAAGGCCGGTGTCGGCGACATCCGCGAGGCCCCGGCGCTGGCGATCGCCAAGCGCCTGATCGACCTCGGCGGCGACGTCTCCTACCACGACCCCCACGTCCCTCACGTCTCCGACCTCGGTCTGAGCTCGGCCGAGCTGGACGGGGCGCTCTCCTCCGCCGACGCGGTCGCCATCGTCACCGCCCACCCAGGCCTCGACTACGAGGATGTCGTGTCGACCGCCCCGCTCGTGGTCGACTTCCGCGGCGTCACCCGCGGTATCGAGGCAAAGAACCTGGTCAGGCTTTAGCCGCCTGCATCTCCTGCTCGGCGACCTCCGAGCCGAAGTAGGGCAGCACGGCGAAGTACATGAACTCGGGCAGCAGCTCGCGGAAGCCCTCCCCGGCCCCCGTCGCCAGCCGGGCGTGGACGACCGAGTGGATGCCGGCGACGATGCCCTCCGGGGCGATCGGCGGCGGCGACTCCCCCCCGCCGGGGGCGACTCGCGCCGAATCGATGAAATCGGTGATCCGCTCCATCACCTGGGAGCGTTTCCCGAGCGCCTCGGGCCCTGCTGCATGGACCTCGACGAGCAGGGCTCGGCCGAGATCGGGCTCGCTGTCGAGTGCCTGCAGCAGGGCGCCGAGGCCTGCGCGCAATTTCCCCTGCCAAGTTCTCTCCGGGGCGGCCGCGGCCAGCACCTGGTCTTCCAGCCGCTCCATGCCGAGGTCGAACGCCGCCAGGTAGCAGGCCTCCTTGTCGGGGAAGAGGTCGTAGAAGGCCTGGCGGTAGAGGCCGGTCGAATCGAGCACCGTCCGCACCGACGTCGCGTCGTAGCCGTTCGACCCGACCGAGTGGAGCATCCCCTCCAGGATCCTTTCGCGCTTGGGTGAAGTCACCAGCTTGAGTGTGGAAGCGTGGGGAATCGCCGTCCCCATCGCGCCGGCATCCTCAGCCCCTGCCAGGACCTTGGTTGCGGCCTGCTCTCCCATTCCGATCCTTCCTCTGCTCGATCAAGGGAACCGCTTGTCTGGGCCTCGGTACTCTACCGGTATTCGGCCGATACGTCCAGCTTGGCATAAGGAACTGCTGTGGGTACCCTGGCCTTCGTGGCCGATCGCGCTCCTCAAGCGACCAGGGTGCCGCCGGGAAGGCACCCGCTCTCGCGCGAGTTCATCACCCAGCACCAGCGCGCCCGGATCATCGCCGCCCTCGCCGAGGAGACCGTGGAGAAGGGCTACCGGGCCGTGACCGTCGCCGACATCGTGCGCCGGGCGGGGATCGCCCGCAACACCTTCTACGAGAACTTCTCCTCCAAGGAGGACTGCTTTCTCGCCGCTTCGGAGTACACGGTGACGGAGGCTCTGCGGCGGGTGGTCAACGCCGCCAGCAAGGTCGATAGCTGGCCGGCCCGCGTGAACGCCGGCCTCGCGGCCTTCCTCCACTACGTCGCCGGGGAGCCCGCGCTCGCCCGCACCTGCATCGTCGAGGCGCTCTCCGCCGGCCCGGCCGCGGTCGAGCGCTACGAGCGCTCGATTCAGGCCTTCGTGCCGCTGTTCCGCATGGGCCGCAAGGTCTCGCCGAAGGGCGACGAGCTGCCGGACACCTTGGAGGAGACGATCGTAGGCGGAATCTTCTGGATCCTCTACCAGCGCATGATCATGGGGCAGGCCGAGCAGATCGAGGGCCTGCTGCCGGAGCTGGTGGAGTTCTCGCTCACTCCTTACCTCGGTGCCGAGGCGGCCAAGCGGACCTCAGCCGAAGCACCGCCGACAGCGGGCTGAGCCTGGGGGGCGGGGACTGGGGGCTCTAGTGCTCGACGTAGAGACACGCGAGCGCACCGCCGGCTCCGAGCGCGAGCGCATTCTCGCCGCGCTGGTCGAGATCGCCGCAGAGCGCGGCTACGCCGAGACCACGGTGGAGACGATCCTCGAGAAGGCCGGCGTCGACCGACCCGCCTTCGACCGTCATTTCCGCAGCAAGTACGACTGCTTCCTCACCGCCTGGCAGGAGATGAACGAGACCTGCATGCAGGCGATGCTGGTCGCCTACAACAGTCACGAGCAGTGGCCCGACAAGCTGCGCGCGGTCGCCTGCGAGGTCGTCGAATCGCTGCGCGGCGACCCAAGCCGCGCGACCTTCTCGGTCGAGGTGCTGGCGGCGGGCGATGCCGCCCGCGCCCGCCGCGACATGACGATGCGGGTGATCGCCTCCCTGATCGACGCCGGCCGCAACGAGATGGAGGATCCCGAGTCGGTTCCCCACACGACAGCGGAGGCGCTCGCCGGGTCGGCCTACGGCCAGGTCTACTCGAGGATCGTGCAGGGCCGCGCCGACGAGCTGCCGGGGCTGGTGCCTCAGCTGATGTCCGCCGCCGTGATGCCCTATCTCGGGCTGGAGGCTGCAATGTCCGAGCTGAGCCGGGGGTTCGACCCTCCGGCGCGATATCGTCGGGACGTGGCCAAACGCACCTCCTCCTCCAAGTCCGGCGCCGCGACGAGTGCCGAGGACTACCCGCCCGAGCTCTCGCGCCTGCCGCCGGGTCGGCACGGCCTTCCGCGCGAGTTCGTCGTCCACAACCAGCGCGAGCGGTTGGTGGCGGGCCTCGCCGAGGCGATCGCCGAGAACGGCTATTCAGGCACGACGATCGCCCACATCACCAGGCACGCCGCCGTTTCCCGCCGTACCTTCTACGAGCACTTCTCCAGCAAGGACGAGTGCTTCGTCGCCGCCTACGACACGGTCATGACCGAGTTGCGCGAGCGCGTTTCGGAGGGCTTCGAGGAGGCCGAGGACTGGCCGCACGCGGTGCGGGCGGGAATCGCGGCGATGCTCGCCTTCCTCGCCGCCGAGCCGCACCTCGCCCGCCTCTGCATGGTCGAGGCGCTGGTCGCCGGGCCGGTCGTGGTCGAGCGCTACGACGCCGCGATCCAGAGCTTCGTCCCCTACTTCCAGAGCGGCCGCGAGGGCCGCCCCCCCGAGGTGCTCGCCCGCCTCTCGCCGACCACCGAGGAGGCACTGGTGGGCGGCATGGTCTCGCTGATCTCCCGCCGCATCATCGCCGGCAAGACAGAGGAGCTCGAGGAGCTCCTCCCCGATCTGGTCGAGTTCACCCTCACGCCCTATCTCGGCAGTGAGGAAGCGGCCAAGATCGCCCACGAGAAGGACTGAGCGGAGCCGTGCGCGCTTCGGGCGCGTCAGAATTTTCTCTTCCGTGACGATCCGCGCACCACGGGTGCGGAAGCGCCTGCGACAATAGGTTTCGTGTTCGACCGGCGCCGCCCTCTTCGTGAGTTGATCCGAACCCAGCACAGGGAGTTCATGCTCTACCAGGAGAAGCGGGACGAGGAAAGCCGCAAGCGGGACGAGGAAAGCCGCAAGCGGGACGAGGAAAGCCGCAAGCGGGACGAGGAGTTCCGCCGGCGGGACGAGGAGATGCGGGAGTTCAACCGCGAGATCCTCCTGCGCAACGAGAAGGTCTACACGGCCGTGATCGCCGAGATGGAAGAGGGCCGGAAGCAGCTGGCGGAAGGGACCAAGCAGATCCAGGCGAACACGCGAGCGGTCCTGAGCGTGCTCGACCGGCTCGACGAAGCCGCTTGATTTCGTCGGCATCTTGTTTCGGCCGGCGGTGAGTTCGACGGCTCGCTTCGAGCCGAGCGTGGCCTCTCGCTAGGGTGACGAAACCGATGAGGCAAGCGACGAAATTGGAGGGGGCGGCGACCGTGGAGAACGAGGACCGAACCCGCTGGCTCGCCCTCTACGTGCTCTGCGCGGGGATGCTGATGATCGTCCTCGACGTGACCATCGTCAACGTCGCCCTGCCGACGATCCAGGACAGCCTCGGCTTCTCCCAGAGCAGCCTCGCCTGGGTCGTCAACGCCTACCTGATCCCCTTCGGCGGCCTCTTGCTGCTGGCCGGCCGGCTCGGCGACCTGTTCGGCCAGCGGCGCATGTTCCTGATCGGCCTCGGCGGTCTTCACCGCCGCCTCGCTGCTCTGCGCCGCCGCCGAGAGCCAGGCGATGCTGATCGGCGGCCGCTTCTTCGCCGGCGTCGGGGGGGCGATGGCGTCGGCGGTGATCCTCGGCATGATCGTGACCATGTTCCCCGAGCCGCGGGAGCAGGCGAAAGCGATCGGCGTCTACGGCTTCGTCGCCTCGGCCGGCGGCTCGATCGGCCTGCTCTTGGGTGGCGCCCTGACCCAGGCGATCAGCTGGCACTGGATCTTCATCATCAACCTTCCGATCGGGCTCGCCACCGCCTACGGCGCCCTGCGCCTGGTCGAGGGCAGGCCCGGGATCGGCTTCGCGGCCGGCGCCGACATCCCCGGCGCGGCGCTGATCACCAGCTCGCTGATGCTCGGCGTCTACACGATCCTCGGCATCGCCGAGCACGGCTGGGGCTCGGCCCAGACCCTGGTCCTCGGCGCGATCTCGTTCGCTCTCGGCGCCGCCTTCGTCGCCCGCCAGGCGCGGATCGAGAACCCGCTGATGCCGCTGCGCCTCTTCCGCTCGCGCAACGTCGCCGGGGCCAACGCGATCCAGGCGCTGCTGGTCGCCGGCATGTTCGGCATGTTCTTCCTCGGCGCGCTCTACCTGCAGCGGATCCTCGGCTACGACGCGCTGCAGGTGGGCCTCGCCTTCCTGCCGGCGACGATCGTGATGGGCACGCTCTCGCTCGGCTTCTCGGAAAAGCTGATCATGCGCTTCGGCCCGAAGACGACCCTGATCCCGGGCGTGATCATGGTCGGCGTCGGCCTGCTTCTCCTCGCCCGCACGCCGGTCGAGGGCGACTACATCCTCGATCTCCTGGCCCCGATGCTGCTGGTCGGGCTCGGCGTCGGCACCGCCTTCCCCTCGCTGATGACGCTGGCGATGTCGGGTGCGACGCGGGAGGACTCCGGGCTCGCCTCGGGCCTGGTCAACACCAGCATGCAGGCCGGCGGCGCGATCGGGCTGGCGGTGCTGGCGACGCTGGCGACCGAGCGGACCGACGGTCGGCTCGCCGAGGGCGCCGGGCAGCTTGCCGCGCTCAACTCCGGCTACCACCTCGCCTACGTCGTCGGCGCGGTCCTGATCGCGATCGCCACCGTGGTCGCGGTGACGGTCTTGAAACCGGCGCCGATGCCCTCGCCCGAGGCGATGGCGGCGATGGAGCCCGAGCGGGCGGAGGAGGGCGAGCCCGCCTACTCTGAGGCCTGAGCACAGCCTTCCGGTGCGCCTTATCCCCTTATGGCGGGGATAAGGCGCACCGGAACGGGTTTCAGTCTTGGGAGGGCGCCGAGGCGCCGCCGGGAGTCCCCGCACCTCCCAAGGTGCAACGCGTAGCGGTCCCACAGGGACCACAAAACGTTGCACCTCGATTGGGAGGCTTGGGTCAGCCGGCGGCTTCGGCGCGCTTGAGGCCCCCGCGCGCCCAGAAGGCGAAGAGCACCGGCAGGGCGAAGGCGATCGCGAAGGCGAGCGCGACGAGGGCCGGTTCGCCGGAGATGAAGCCGCGGCCCGCCTCGAGCAGTGCTGTCACCGGGTTGACCGCGGCGACGGCGTGGATCCAGCCGCTGAGCAGGCTGAGCGGGACGTAGACCGGCGCCAGGAAGAGGATCAGGAAGACGGGGAACTGCATCAGCGGGCCGCCCTGGATCGAGCGGACGCGCATCGCCACCCCGGCCGCCCACAGCGTTGCCGCCAGGTTGGTCAGCACAGCGAGGACGAAGAGCCCGAAGAGGTCGACGCCGCTGCCGCCGACCTGCATTCCCGCGCCCAGCGCGATCGCGGTGAGGATCGTCCAGGTGATCAGGGCCCGGGTGATGGCAGCGAGCGCGTACCCCGCGACGATCCCCTTGCGGTTCGCCGCAGCCAGCAGGTAGCGGTTGGCGAAGCCGATCTCGAAGTCGCGGGCCATTGCGAAGCCGGTGAAGACGCCGCCGAAGGCGGCCGACTGGAGCAGGACGAAGACGAACTGGAACGCGGTGTAGCCGCTGGGGAAGTCGAAGCCCGGGACGCCCGAGATCGCCGAGAGCCCGCCGGCGAAGGCGACGAAGAAGAAGAGCGGGAAGACGATCGCGGGCACGAGGAAGGCCGGGTTGGAGAGGAAGTTGTGGACGCTGCGCCAGGCCACCGCGAGGGCGACGTCGCGGAAGCGGGCGACCCGGGGGCCTGCGGCGGCGGCCGCGGCCGCGCTCACGTCCGCACCAGCCTCGTCTTCAGGGCCCTGGTCGCGGCCAGCATGCCCAGCGCCAGCACCGTGGCCGCGATCCCGAACCCGAGCGCGAGCGCATCCGGCTCCCAGCCTTCGAAGAGCAGCGAGCGGAACGCCTCGAGCAGGTAGGTGACCGGGTTGACCGTGGCCACCTTGCGGAACCAGTCGGCCTGGATCAGGTCGAGCGGCAGCGCCATCGCCGAGATGAAGAGGAAGACGAAGAAGACCGGGAAGAGGCTCTGCACCGCCTCGCCCGAGCCGGTGCGCAGCGCGGCGAAGAGGCCGATCGAGCCGAAGGCGATCGTCACCGAGACCGAGAGGGCGACGATGACGAGGGCGCCGGCGAACCCGGTGACCAGTTCGGCGCCCGCGGCGAGGCCGACGATCAGGTAGGTCGCCGCCTGGACCAGGCCCAGCACGACCGCTCCGGCCAGCAGCCCGCTGAGCAGCGCCGTGCCGCGCAACGGGGTCAGCGCCAGCCGGTCGAGGAAGCCGGTCTCGATGTCGCGCGCGAGGTCGGTGCCCGAGTTCATCACCGAGAACAGCGCGCCCTGGACGAAGGGCACGGCGAGGGCGAAGGTGAGGTAGGAGTCGGTGGGGAAGCCGGGCAGGCCGGTCGTGCTTTTGAGCCCACCCGAGTTGACCGCGAGCAGGAACATCGGGAAGACCAGCGCGGGCACGATCTGCGCCGGCTGGCGCATCGTGCGGAGGACCGAGCGCCGGGCGAGCTGCCCGACCTGCGTGCGCAGCCGGCGGTCGCTCATAGAGGGCCTTCGCGCCCCGGTCTCCACGGATCGAACGACCGGCGATCACCGTGACGATCGGGGCGTCTCACGGCGCGTCCACCATCTCGGCGGCGACCTCGGTCTCCCCCTCCTCGCCCCCGGCGCCCTCGAGCGAGCGGCCGGTCTTGGCCAGGAAGACGTCGTCGAGCGAGGGGGCGTGCAGTTGCAGGCGCTCGATCGCGATTCCCTCGGAGTCGAGCGCGCGGACGACCTCGGCGAGCTGGGACTCGCCGCCCTCCAGCCGCGCTGCGGCCCCCAGCGGCGAGCCGCCGGCGCTCGCCCCGAAACGGGTCAGCACCGCGGCCAGGCGCTCGCGCTCGGCCGGGTCGCGCGGCACGGCTTCGACCGTGGGCCGGCCGATCTCGGCCTTCAGCTCGGCCGGCGTGCCCTCGGCGACGATCTGGCCGTGGTCGATGATCCCGACCCGGCCGGCGAGCGCGTCGGCCTCCTCCAGGTACTGCGTCGTGAGGAAGACGGTGACTCCCTCCTCGGCGGCGAGCCGGCCGACCTCGTCCCAGAGCGCCGTGCGGCTCTGGATGTCCAGTCCCGTCGTCGGCTCGTCGAGGAAGAGGATGCTGGGACGGTGCGCCAGCGCCAGCGCCAGGTCGAGCCGCCGTTTCATCCCGCCCGAGTAGCCGCCCACCCTGCGGCCGGCCGCCTGTGAGAGGCCCACCCGCTCCAGCAGCTCCTGCCCGCGCTCGGCGCGCTCGGCCTTGGAGAGGCCGTGCAGGGCGGTCTGCAGGCGAATGTGCTCGCGCCCCGTCAGCAGCGGATCGAGCGCCGCCTCTTGCAGGGCGGCCCCGATCGAGGCCCGCACCAGCGGCCCCTCGGCGACGATGTCGTAGCCGGCGACTCGGGCGGTGCCGGCGGTCGGCGGCAACAGCGTGGTCAGCATCAGCACCGTCGTCGACTTGCCGGCGCCGTTGGGGCCGAGGAAGCCGTAGATCTCACCGGCCTGCACCCGCAGGTCGATCCCGTCGACGGCCCGCGGCCCGTTCTTGAACTCGCGCACGAGCCCCTCGACCTCGATGCCCATGCCCTCTCGCCGCTCCGTCGCCATCGCCCCGGCAGGCTAGCCCTCCTTTTCATAGGATCGGCCGGTGAAGCCCGTGACCGTCTCAGTCACCGTGCCGCAGCCGGCCGAGCAGGTCTACGACTTCCTCGCCGTGCTCGCCAACCACGAGGCCTTCCTCGATCACTTCCTCGTCAACTGGAAGTTCTCGGGGCCGGCGCGCGGGGTCGGGGCCAAGGCCGAGGCGCGGGCGAGCGCGCCGATGTCGCAGGACTGGACCGAGTTCGAGCTGGTCGAGGCAGAGCGCCCGAGGCGAATCGTCGAGGAAGGGGTCGGGCTGAAGGGCAAGCGACGGACCCGCGGCACCTACCGGCTCGAGCCGCTGCCCGACGGTGGAACCAGGGTCTCCTTCGAACTCGCCTGGCTCGAGGCCGCCCGGGCCGAACGCCTCGTCCCGCCGCTGACTCGCGCCTTCATCCGCCGGCCCAACGCCAAAGCGATGCGGCGCCTCGCCCGGCAGTTGAAGCCCAGCTGAGCTCGGCTCAGGCCGCGATCGTGCCCGGCGCCCGGAAGAGGTGGGCGGAGGGGATGCCGATGACCTCGCCTTCGAAGCGCTTCTCGTGACCGTAGACGACCCATGTGGTGTCGATTTCGCCGATGTCGAGGTCGAGGCGCAGATCGTCGGCATGCTCCTCGAAGTGCTCCATGTGCGTGAGCCCCGAGTCGTAATCGCCACGGAGCAGGCCTTCCCCCACGATCGGCTTCGAGGCGACGTCGACGATCTCCTCCCACTGGGAGAGGTCGACGTAGCCCTTGGTCGCGGGGACGATTCCCAGCGAGCGCGGCCTCTCGACGTCGCGGCGGCTGAGCAGGACCAGGTGCTTGGTCGGGTAGATGAAGGTGTCTACGACGAAGATCTCGGTCCAGTGCTTCTCGGTTATCTCGTGCACCTTGGGGTGGGCGCTGCACTGGACGAGGAAGGAGCTGGGCGTCTCGCGGACCATCTCCAGGCCGACGAAGAAGTCGGTGATCAGCTCGATCCCGTAGTCCTCGACCCCCTGGAAGCGCATGTAGTCCCGGACCGCCCGCTCGTGGCAGGTGCCCTCGGGGCCGAGGGTGACGATCGTGACTCCGTCGCTTGCCGTGCTCGCCTCCATCCGGCCAGCAAGGCTAGGCGACCAGACAGGAAAGATCAAGCAAATGCCGGGAACGATTGGGTGACGGAGCGGGGTTAAGGCGCCGGCGGGGTGCAACGCTTTGTTCATCCCATAGAGCCGCAACGCGTTGCACCTGACGGCTGTGCGGGCTCAGCCGGCGAAGAACGCCCGGGCGCGCTCGGCAACCAGCTCCGGGCGCTCGTCGGCGATGAAGTGGCCGCAACCGGGGACGAGCTCGATCTCCATGTCGTCAACGTGGGGCTCGTAGCCGGCCAGGAGGTCGGTGTGGATCGCGGCGTCGTCGGTGCCGAAGAGCATCCGCGTCGGCACCGTCAGCCGCTCGTCGGCGTAGCGGCCGCGCAGCACCGGCAGCAGCTCGCGCAGGTTGAAGACCCGGTACATCTGCACCGCGGCCCTTGCCCGGGACGGCTCGGCCAGGTTGTCGGCGAAGATCGAGAGCGTCCGCTCGTCCCAGAAGCGGGGGTCGGCGCCGCCGGCGCGCAGGGCGGCCCGCACGAACCGCTTGCGCCGGTGCGCGAGGTACCCGATCCCGGGCGCGAGGACGAACGCCTGGTAGAGCAGGCGCCAGGAGTGGGGCAGCGCCTTGCGCATCTGGATCCAGGGGTGGGGGATGTTCAGCGCCAGGTACCGCTCGAAGCGCTCGGGCGCGCGCAGGCAGAGCAGGAAGCCGACCCAGCCGCCCCAGTCGTGGCCGACCAGCTTCACCCGCCCCAGCCCCAGCTCGTCGAGGACGGCGAGCACGTCGCTGGCCAGGTTCTCCTTCTCGTAGCCGCGGCGCGGCGCGTCGGACCAGCCGAAGCCGCGCAGGTCCATCGCCAGCACGCGGTGGCGGTCGGCCAGCGCCGGCATCAGGTTGCGCCACTCGTACCAGTGCTGCGGCCAGCCGTGCAGCAGCAGCACCGGGTCCTCCCCCGAGCCGGCTTCGGCGACGTGGAACCGCAGCCCCCGCGCCTCGACCCAGCGGTGCGTGACGCCCTCGACTCTCGGCAGCTCCATGTCAGGGCTCCGGGTCGCGCCCGCCTAGGCAGCAGCCAGGCTCCGCGCGCACTCGACGAACATCTCCTCCGCCGGGCGGGGGGACCAGCCGAGCCGCGCTTCGCTCTTCTCGCTCGAGTACTCGTACTTCACTCCCAGCTGGTTGAGGATCGAGCGGATGCCGGGGTCGAAGACGCCCGCGGCGCGTACGAGCAGGTCGGGGAGGCTGCGCTTCGGCACCTTGGCCGCCGCCTCGCCGAGGCGGTCGCGCAGCACCGCGGCAACTTCGGACATCCAGAAGAACGCCCCGGCGGCGATGAAGCGCTCGCCGCCCGCGTCCGGCGCCGTCATCGCTCGCAGGTGCAGGTCGGCGACGTCGCGCACGTCGACGAAGCTGAAGCCGATCCGGGGAATGCCCGGCATCCCGTTCAGCAGCCGTTGGATCGCCTGCAGCGAGAACGAGCGCTCGTCGCTGAGGACCGGGCCGAGGATCGCGGACGGGTTGACGACGGCGAGCCGGTCGGTGGCGCCCGCCTCGGCCATGAAGCCCCACGCCGCGCGCTCGGCGATCGTCTTCGAGCGCACGTAGGGCGAGAGGCCCGGCTTGTCGGGGTCGGTCCAGTCCTCCTCGGTGAGCGGCCCGCTCCCGGGCCGGGCGACGCCGGCGATCGCGGCCACCGAGGAGGTGAGGACGACCCGCCCGACCCCGGCGTCCAGCGAGGCCCGCAGCACCCGCAGCGTGCCCTCGCGGGCGGGCACGATCAGCTCGTCGGGATCCTTCGGCTGCACCGGCGGGAACGGCGAGGCGACGTGCAGGACGCTGTCGCAGCCCTCGGCCGCCTGCGCCCAGCCGGCGTCGCCGGTGAGGTCGGCGGCGCACACCGAGAGCCGCTCGCCGGCGTCGGCCTGCGAGGCAGCCGCGGCGCGCACCTCCGACTCGCGCCCGAGGTCCCGCACCGTCGTCCGCACCCGGTGGCCGCGGCGCAGCAGCTCGGCCACGCACCAGCCGCCGAGGAAGCCCGAGCCTCCGGTGACCAGGACCGTCTGCGGCTGCTCCGTCACGGGTGGAGCGTAACCGGCGGCTTCACGGCGAATGAATAAGGCGTTGTTATGGTCGCGGCCGTGACACGGCCCCGCGTCGACTACGAGCGGCATGGGCTGACGTACGCCCGCCACCGCCGGCCCGACCCGCGGATCGAGGCCCGAATCCACGCGGCCCTCGGCGACGCGCGCACGGTGCTCAACGTGGGTGCGGGGAGCGGCTCCTACGAGCCCACCGACCGCGAGGTGCTGGCGGTCGAGCCGAGCGCGACGATGCGGGCGCAGCGGCCCGCGGGTGCCGCGCCGGCGGTCGATGCCCGTGCCGAGGCGCTCCCCTTCGAGGACGACAGCTTCGATGCCGCGATGGCCTGCGTCACGATCCATCACTGGCAACCGCCCGAGGCCGGCCTCGCCGAGCTGCGCCGGGTCGCCCGCGGCCCGGTCGTGGTCTTCACCTTCGACCTCGGCCGCCTGCCCGCCTGGCAGCTGGAGCACCTCGCCGAGGGCCTCGAGCTGGAGCGCCCCCGCTTCCCCGCGATCGCCGAGGTCGAGCGCGCCCTCGGCGCCCGCACCCGGGTCGAGCGAATCCCCACTCCCGCCGACTGCGCCGACGGCTTCTTCGAGGCCTTCTGGTCGCGGCCCGAGGCCCTCCTCGACCCCGCCATCCGCGCCTCGCAGTCGATGTGGGCCCTGCTCGACCCGGACGTCGAGGACCGCATCGTCGAGCGCCTCGCCGAGGCCCTCAGCTCCGGCGCCTGGGACGCCGAGCACGGCCACCTGCGCGGGCAGGAGAGCCTCGACGGCTCGCTGCGGCTGGTGGTTTCCGAGGCGGGGCCCGAGCTCTAAGGTCCTAGGGCCCTCCGGCCACCTCTTCGCACAGCTCGGGCAGGCCGATCGCCTCGGTGGAGGGGCCGAGCCTGTACCGCTCCTCGCCGGGATAGACGACGAAGCTCCGCTCCGGCTCGATGTCGGACAGGGCGGAGCGCATCCCCCTTTCCAGCTTGGGAGCGAGGCTGCGCTTGATCTCGATCGCCCACTCGCGCCCGTCGCGCCAAGCAAGGATCAGGTCGACCTCGGCGCCGCCGCTGGTTCGATGGAAGCTCCCCTCTGCCCGCTCGCCGGCCACCGCGAGCAGGTTCTCGATCGCCATTCCCTCCCAGGTTGCGCCGGCGACCGGGTGTCCCAGCACAGCCTCCTTGTCGGCGAGACCGAGCAGGGCATGCACGAGGCCGCTGTCGCGGACGTACACCTTCGGGGATCGAACCAGACGCTTGCCGACGTTCGCCAGTCGCGGCGGCAGGCGCCGGACCAGGAGCAGGTCGACCATCAGGTCGAGGTAGTGGGAGGCCGTCGCTCCGCTCACCCCCAGGCCGCGGGCGATCTGGGCCGCGTTGAGAAGGCCGCCCTGGCGATGGGCGAGCATCGTCCAGAACCGGCGCAGGGTCTCCGCTGGGATCCGCGGCCCGAGTTGAGGGATGTCGCGCTCCAGATAGGTGCGGATGAAGTCCTGCCGCCAGCGCAGGCTGGCCGCCTCTTCCGGGGCGAGGAAGCTCTCGGGGAAGCCGCCGCGCACCCAGAGCCGGTCGAGCTCGCTCCCGCCCACCTCGGTGACGTCGAACGGAGCCAGCTCGACGAACCCGATGCGCCCGGCGAGCGTCTCTCCCGACTGGGCGAGGAGCTCGATCCCGGCCGAGCCGAGCAGGAGGAACCGGCCCGTCTCCCGCCCCTGCCGCCTGCCTTCGTCGATGACCCCCCGCAGCTCCTCGAACAATCCCGGAGCGCGGTGGATCTCGTCGAGGACGACCAACTCGCCGGCGTGGTCGGCGAAGTAGAGCGCCGGCTCGCTCAGGCGGTTGCGATCGGCCTCCGACTCGAGATCCAAGTAGGTGGAGGGGCGGTCCTCGGCAACTGCCAGCGCCAGCGTGGTCTTGCCCACCTGGCGCGGCCCGAGCAAGGCCACCGCGGGGGAATGGCGCAGGACCTCGACGAGCTCGGTCCCGATTCGGCGATCAATCATCCTTGCAATTATAAAGTGCGACTATAGATTTACAAGGTAAATAGAAGGTTTGTTGCCTACGGCGCCAGGCTGCCCTGAGCTCTGCCTACTGGTTCTGCTCGGCCTGCGCCCGGATGCGGTCCTCCTGCTCGCGCAGCTCCGGCGTGAGCTCCTCGCCGAAGTCGTCAACCTCGAAGACCTGGCGGATCTCGATCTCGCCGGGCTCGTCGTGCGGGTTGGGGCAACGCTTGATCCACTCGACCGCCTCCTCGAAGGAGTCGACCTGCATCAGCCAGTAGCCGGCGATCAGCTCCTTGGTCTCGGCGAAGGGACCGTCGGTAACGGTGCGCTCGCCGTCGCCGCCGAAGCTGACCCGGGCGCCTTTGGAGGAGGGGTGCAGCCCCTCGCCGGCCAGCATCACCCCGGCCTCGACCATCTCCTCGTTGAACTTTCCCATCGCGGCGAGCATCTCCTCGCTCGGCATCACGCCCGCCTCGGAGTCCTTGTTCGCCTTCACGATCGCCATCACTCTCATCTTGGGCCCTTTCGGTCGTCTTACGGAAACTCGGTGTGCCCGATATTCTCGCCTCTACCCCTTTGACGAACGGGGAATGCCGAAATCGACATGTCCCGCGTCAGCGGGAACCGTCCCCCGGCGTCTCCTCGTCAGCGGACTGACCGACCGCGTTGAAGTCGCGGTCGAGCTGAACGTCGGCCTGGCTGCCGTCCGGCGCCGTGACCTCGACCTCGTAGTAGCTCTCCTCGTCGCCGGCCTCGGTGTCGGTGACTCTGCCGCCTCCGGTCTGCTCGAGCGCCGCGGCACTCGCCCGGTCCAGCGCCTGGCCCGAGATCGGCCGCTCCGAGCCGTCCTCGCCGCTGGTGGCAACGGCCACACCGGCACCGCCCGTCGCGAGGGCCAATACGGCTATCCCCGCTGCGATCATTTTGGTTCGCTTCTTCACTTCGTCCTCCTTGGTTCGGGTTGCAGCGCCGTTTGTACGGGGGGCGGATGAAACGGCGATGAAACGGGCCGTGCGCGGCGGCCGGGATCAGGCGGCGGGGACCGCGATCCAGACGTCCGCGCCGCCGCCGGGGTCGTTGGCGGCGCCTGGCCGCCCACCGTGAGCGCGGGCGATCGCCGCGACTATCGCCAGGCCGAGCCCGCTGCCGCCACGGCCACGCGCCGCATCGGCGCGGCTGAAGCGCTCGAAGGCACGGGGGAGGAACTCGGGGGGGAAGCCGGCGCCGCGATCGCCGACGTGCAGCTCGACCATTCCGCCGCTCACCGCGGCCCAGAGCCGCACCTCCCCGTCGCCGTGGCGGAGGGCGTTGTCGACCATGCCGGTCAGCGCCTGCTCCAGGCGGATGCGATCGCCGTTGACCGCGAGCTCCCCGGCTGCGCCGACCGCGAGCAGCCGCCCGGATCCCGAGGCGCGCGCCTCGAAGCGCTTCGCCATCGCCGCGAACAGCGCCTCGACGCGAACCGGCTCTGCCGCCACCTCCAGGCCGCCCTCCCCGGAGCGAGCGACGACGAGCAGGTCGTCCGCGAGCTGGGCCAGGCGGTCCACCTCCTCCAAGCCGGATGCGATCGCCGCGCGCAGCTCGGCCTCGCCGCCGCCGTGCCTGAGGGCGAGCTCCAGCTCGGCCTTGTGCAGCGCCAGCGGCGTCCGCAGCTCATGACTGGCGTCGTCGACGAAGCGCCGCTCGTGCTCGAGCGTGGCCTCGATTCGCGCCAGCATCTCGTTCAACGTCTGTCCGAGGCGACGCAGCTCGTCGTTCGCCGGCGGCACCGGCAGGCGCTCCTCTGGCCCGCTGGCCGAGATCTCGCTGGCCCGCCGTCGCATCGCCTCGACCGGCCGCAGCGCCGCCCCCGCCGCGGCGTAGCCGGCCAGCGAGGCGAGCAGCAGCGCCGCCGGGCCGCCGATCAGGAGCAGCGCCGCGAGATTGCCCAGCGCCTCGTCGAAGCTCTCTTCCCGCTCGCTCGTCGCCGTCTCGCCGGCGTGGGCCGGAGCGTCCCTGTCCACGGACGCGTCGAGCTCGGCCTCCAGGCGGAGGTAGACGAAGAGCCCGGCGGCGACCAGGACGAGGGCCATCGCCGCGGTGAAGGCGAGGGTCACGCGCAGGCGAATCGGCACCCGGCTCACCGCCCGCCGTCCTCCCGCAGCCGGTAGCCCGCGCCGCGCACGGTCTCGATCGACTCGACCCCGAAGGGGCGGTCAACCTTCGCCCGCAGCAGCCGGATATAGGCGTCGACGACGTTGGAGCGATTCTCGTACTCGTAGTCCCACGCGTGCTCCAGCAACTGGAAGCGGGAGAGGACCTCCCCCGGTCGCCTCATGAAGATCTCCAGCAGGGAGAGCTCCTTGGCCGAGAGCGCGATCTCGGTTTTGCCCCGCCAGGCGCGCCGGGTGGCCGGGTCGAGGCGCAGGTCGCCGGCTCGCAGCTCGGTCGGCCGCTCGGGACGGCCGCGCCGGGCGAGCGCCCGGAGCCGCGCCAGCAGCTCGGCGAACGAGAAGGGCTTGGCCAGGTAGTCGTCGGCGCCGCGGTCGAGGCCGGCAACGCGGTCGCGGACGCCGTCGCGGGCGGTCAGCATCAAGATCGCCGACCAGACCCCGGCGTCGCGCAGCCGCCCGCAGACCTCGAGGCCGTCGATGCCCGGCAGCATCAGGTCGAGGACGATCGCGTCGTACTCGACGGCAGTCGCCTTCCACATCGCTTCCTCGCCCTGGCCTGCGACGTCGACGGCCATGCCCTCCCGCTCGAGCCCGCGCCGGATCAGGCCGGCCATCTTCGCTTCGTCCTCGACGATCAGGACACGCATCTGCTCTGGTGCACAGGCTCGCGCTGGAGGATGAAGGGAGTATGAAAGCTCCCTCGACTTTCACCGCGGTTTCATCGGGGGCCGCGATAACGAGGTCCCGGTCCAGCCCGAAGGGAGACTGCATGTCGGCGAAACGATCCACTCCAGCGAAGGGAGCCCAGGCTGGGCTCGCCCTCTCGCTCGTTCTGCTCCTTCTCTCCGCAGGCTGCGGCGAGGGCGGCGGCCAGGCGGACAGCGAGGGGACGGCAGCCGCCGGCCTTCCCCAGGGCGCCGAACGGGTCGATCTGGACCCGGCCGAATTCAGCACGGAGATCGACAATCGCTACTGGCCGATGGCGCCGGGATCGCGCTGGACCTACCGGGGGAGCGACGGCGAAGGGGGCGTGCAGCGGGTGGTCGTCACCGTCACCGGCAAGACCAAGCGGATCGCCAACGGCGTCGAGGCGCGGGTCGTCCACGATGTCGTCAGCGCAGGCGGCGAGCCGGTCGAGGTGACCGACGACTGGTACGCGCAGGACGCCGAGGGCAACGTCTGGTACATGGGGGAGAGCACCGCCGAGTACGAGAACGGCAGGGTCGTCTCCCGGGCAGGCTCCTGGGAGGCCGGCGTGGACGGCGCCCAGCCGGGGATCGCGATGCCCGCCGAGCCGAGGCCGGGGCTGGCCTACCGCCAGGAGTACTACGCCGGCGAGGCCGAGGACAGGGCGAAGGTGCTGAGCGTCGACGAGCAGGCCGAAGTCCCGTTCGGGCATTTCACCCAGGTCCTCATCACCAAGGACCTGGTGCCGCTGGAGCCGAGGGTGCTCGAGTACAAGCTCTACGCCCCGGGCGTGGGGCCGGTCCTGACCCTCGACGCCTCAGGCGCATCGGGCCGGGAGGAACTGCTCGCCTTCTCCAGCGCCCTCAACGATGCCGGTAGGCATCGGCACGATGGGCGACGGCTAGCACGATGACCGCATGTGCCTTCTCATCCAGCGTGTAGATGACGCGGTAGGGGCCGCGCCGGGTCACCCTGCGGCCCTCCAGCTCGAAGCGCAGCGGCTTGCCGAGACGTTTCGGGTTGGCCGCGATCGCCGGCAGCAACTCGATGACCGCAGCCGCGTAGCGCTCCGGCAGCCCGCGCAGCTGGCGCCGGGCGGTGGGCATCACGCGTATGCGCCAAGGGGCTTTGCTCACGCCGCGGCGTCGCGACTGTCCAGCTCGGCCTTCAACTCCTCGAGCGAGACGCCCTCCTCGCCGCGCTCCAGCTCAGCTTCGCTCTCGCGTATCTGCCGCATCAGCTCAGGGTCCGAGAGGATCGCCAGCGTCTCCTCGAGGCTCTCCAGAATCTTCGGGGCTGACGAGCACCGCGGCGGGGCGCCCCTTGCGCGTCACCACGACCCGGTCGTGTTGACCCTCGACTCGGTCGGCGATCTCCGAGAGGTGCGCCTTGACATACGACAGCGGCAGGGTTTCCATGACCAGAACTATAGTCACATGCGACTCGCCATGCCAAGAAGGTTGGCACCGCCAGAATGCAAACTGGATTCATTCTCACTAAGCTGCGCCCGGCAGCTCGGTCGTCTCACGCCACCGAGAGAGAGGACGGACCCCTTGCTTGAGCCCTTCCAACTCCCCTTCGTGCAGCGCGGGCTGCTCGAGATCCTGATCCTCGCGATCCCGGCCGGGCTGCTCGGCACCTGGATCGTCCTGCGGGGGCTCGCCTTCTTCTCGCACGCGGTCGGCACCGCCTCCTTCCCCGGCCTGGTGCTCGCCGACGGCATCGGCTTCGCGGCGCCGCTCGGAGCCTTCGGCGCCGCGATCGCCTTCGCGGCCGGCGCCGCGGCGCTGCGCGGGCGCCGCTCCGGCCAGGACGCGGCCGTGGCGCTGGTCCTCGTCGGCTGCCTTGCCGCCGGCGTGATCCTCGCCAGCGACGTCTTCGGCTCGGGCTCGAACATCGAGACGCTGCTGTTCGGCAGCCTGCTCCTGGTCGACGGCGGCGACCTCGTTCTCGCGGGCGCGGTCGCCGCGGCGACGCTCCTCGCCAGCGCGCTGATCGGGCAGCACTGGCTCCAGGCGGGCTTCGACCCCACGCTTGCCGGATCCGGCGGCCCGAGCAGCCGGCTCTTCGACGCGGCCCTTATCGCGCTCGTCGCGCTGGCGACCGTCGCGGCCCTGACCGTGGTCGGGGCGCTCCTGGTCACCGCCCTTTTCGTCGTCCCCGCGATCACCGCCCGGCTGCTTACCGACCGCCTGCGGACCTGGCAGCTGCTCAGCATCGGCCTGGTCGCCGTGGAGGGCGTGGCCGGGCTGTGGCTGTCGGTGGAAGCGAACGCGCCCCCCGGGGCGACGATCGCCTGCATCGCCGGTGGGGCCTTCGTCGGGGTCGCGCTCGCCCGCGCGCTGGTGCGCGTCCCGCGGGCCGCCGTGGCCGCGGGCGTGCTCGGCGCTCTGGCCCTGCTCGGCGCCGGCTGCGGCGCCGGCTCCGGGGACGACGGCGGGGACAAGCTCGTCGTCGTCGCGACCACAACCCAGATCGGCGACTTCGCCCGCGAGGTCGGCGGCGAGGCGGTCGAGGTGAGCCAGCTCCTGCAGCCCAACAGCGACCCGCACGACTACGAGCCCCGCCCCGGCGCCGAGGCCGATGTCGTAGACCTCGGAGCGGTGGCGCCCGTCCACCTGCCCGGCGAGGGCGAGGAGGAGCACCGCGACGACTCCAAGTTCGACCCGCACTGGTGGCATGACCCGCGCAACGCCGAGGCCGCGGTGCGCGAGATCGAGCGCTCGCTCGCGGCGGCCGATCCCGCGAGCAAGGCCGAGTTCCAGCGCAACGCCGATGCCTACATCGCAGAGCTGAAGGCCTCTGACGCCGGGATCGCTGCCTGCATCGGCTCGGTCCCCGCCTCCCAGCGCAAGCTGGTCACCGACCACGACGCGCTCAGCTACTTCGCAAGCCGCTACGGGCTCGAGGTCGTCGGCGCGCTGTTTCCGTCCCAGGCCACTCAGGCACAGCCTTCGGCCAAGGATCTGAGCGAGCTGGCGGACACGATCGAGGCGGAGGAAGTGACGGCGGTCTTCCCAGAGAGCTCGCTCAGCCCCAAGGTGGTGAATGCAATCGCCCGTCAGGCCGGAGTTGCGGTGGGGGGCACGCTGTACGGCGACACGCTCGGCCCCGAGGGCTCAGACGGCGCCACCTACGTCGAGATGGAGGAGGCAAACGCGGACGCCGTGGTCCGCGGGCTCACCGGGGGGCGGCGCGGATGCCGGGCGAGCCCCTGATCGAGGTGGCCGCCCTCGCCGCCGGCTACGACGGCAGGCCCGCGATCTCCGGCGTCACCTTCTCCCTCGGCGCGGGGGAGAGGATGGCGCTGCTGGGGCCGAACGGGGGCGGCAAGACGACCTTGCTGCGCGCGCTGCTCGCCGAGCTGGCGCCGCTCGCCGGCGAGCTCCGGGTCGGCGTTCGCTGCGCCACGGTCCCCCAGGCCGAGCGCTCCCAGCTCGACTACCCGGTCTCGGCGCTGGACGTGGCGACGATGGGGGCGCTCTCGCGCCTGCCGTGGTGGCGCCGCCCGGGCCGCCGCGATCGCGGCGTCGCCCTGGAAGCGCTGGAGCGGGTCGGCCTCGCCGACCTCGCCCATGAGACCTTCGGCAAGCTCTCCGGCGGCCAGCGCCAGCGGGCCCTGATCGCCCGCAGCCTCGTCCAGGAGGCCCAAGTGCTGCTCCTCGACGAGCCGTTCTCGGGCCTCGACCGGCCCAGCTCCGAGAGCCTCGAAGCCCTGATCGCCTCGCTTGCCGCCGCGGGCCGGGGCGTCATCGTCGCCACCCACGACCTCGAGCAGGCGCGGCGCTGGGACACGGTGCTCTGCCTCAACCGCACCCAGGTCGCCGTCGGGCCCCCGGAGGAGGTGCTCGACCTCGGCGTCCTGGAGCGGACCTACGGCGGCGCGATCGTCGAGCTGCCCGGAGACGGCGGAAGGGCGATCCTGCCGCCCTATCACCACCACTGAGATGCTCGATCCCTTTCAAGACGAGTTCATGCGGCGCGCGATCGCCGAGATGACCCTGATCGCGATCGCCGGGGGAGCGCTGGGCTGCTGGGTCGTGCTCTACCGCCTCTCCTATGCGGCCGAGTCGTTCGCCCACTCGATCTTCCCGGGCCTCGTCCTGGCCACCGTCGCGGGGATTCCCCTGCTGCTCGGCGCCGCCCCCGCGGTCCTGATCGCGGCGCTGGCAATCGTCGCGATCGCTCGGGTGCCGGGGGTGAGCCGCGAGGTCGCGGTCGCGGTCGTCGTCACCACGCTGTTCGGCCTCGGCGTCCTGCTGGCGCTCTCGCCCGACGCCCCGCCCGGCCTGCAGGGGCTTCTCTTCGGGGACATCCTCGCCCCCTCCGACGGCGACCTGGCCGCGGCGGCGGCGCTGGCGGCCGCGGTGGCCGCCGGCCTCTCGCTGGTCCACTCCCGTCTCCTGGCCGGGGGCTTCGACCGCGGCGCCGCGCGCTCCCTGGGGGCCGCGCCCGGCAGGACCGAAGCGGTCCTGATGGTGCTGCTGGCGGCGGCGATCGTGGTCGCGGTCCAGGGGCTCGGCAACCTGCTCGTCGTCGCCGTCTTCGTCGGCCCCGCCGCGGCCGCGCGCCAGCTCACCGAGCGAATCGCGCCGATGATCGCGCTCGCGATCGGGATCGCCATCCTCTCGGGCCTGGCCGGCCTCTACTGCTCCTACTACCTGGGAACCGCGGGCGGCGCATCGGTCGCGCTCGCGATCCTCGGCGCCTACCTGCTGTCGCTGCCGGCCGGCCGCCTGCTCGCCTCGACAGCTCCAGGGCGATCCAGGCCGCAGGCTACGATCGTCTAGAGGACCCAGATGCCGACCGCCACCGACACCAGCTGGGCCGAGCACGCGCTGGCCACGCTGCAGGCCGCCGGCTTCCGCCGCGGCGGCGCCCGCACCGCCGTGGTCGAGGCCCTCGCCCGCCACGACTGCGCGGTGACCGCCCTGCAGCTCGACGACGAGCTGCGCCGCCGCAAGCCGCCGGTCGGCAGGGCCAGCATCTACCGGGCGCTCGAGCAGTTCGAGGAGCTGGGCCTGGTCTCGCGGCTCGAGATGACGCGCGGGACCGCTGCCTACGAGCGGGTCGAACCCGACGGCCATCACCACCACCACGCGATCTGCCGCAGCTGCGGCAAGACAGAGACCTTCGAGGACCGCGACCTGGAGCGCGCGATCGGCCGCGTCTCCAACAGCATGTCCTTCGACGTCTCCGAGCACGATGTCGTCCTGCGCGGCCTCTGCGAGCGCTGCGCGGGCTGAGCCGGCCTCAGCCCGAGTACGAGCCGCGCAAGGCGCGCCGAGCCCGATCGGATCCCCGCAATCCCAGGCGAAGATGCCAAGAGCTGCACAGGGTATACTGAAGCCGTATGACTCAACGAATCGGCGCTAAGGGCCAAGTTGTGATCCCCAAGGATCTCCGTGAGCGCGCGGGGCTTGGGCCAGGCTCGGACGTCTCCTTCGAGCCCGTTGACGATGGGGTAGTTGTACGACGCGCGACCCCTCGGTCGACGCTGCGAGGAAGGTTCGCCGGTAGCGGCATGGCGGCGCGACTACTCGAAGATCGCAGCAAAGAGCCCCGGTAGCACTTTGCCCCTTTGCCTGGATTCCTGGCCTGTTCTGTCTTGGCTTGACGGGGACGAACCAGCGGCAAACTTGGTCGATGGGATTCTGAGTCGGGAACGCCCGGCGATCAGTTGGATCAATCTGGTCGAGGTCCACTACCGAACGAGCCGGGACCACGGCAAGGAAGAGGCGGACCGCGCGCTTGAGGAACTTCGCCCTCGGGTCACCGAGCATCTCCCCGGTGTCTCGGCGATGCGGGCGGCGGCGAACCTCAAGGCCTCCCACCCGATGGCGCTGGCTGACTGCTTCGCGGTTGCGCTTGCAGCTTCCGAGGGCGCAGTGCTCTTAACGGGCGATCCGGAGATCATCGACCGGGCCGAAAGCCTGCCCTGCGACGTGAAAGACCTTCGACCCTAAACGGGAGCGATGGACCGGTGATTCGGTCCACCACGGTTCTCAAGGGTCGTGGGACCCCGAAGCACGGCGTTGGCACTCGCGCGCGTAGGTACCGGCGGCCTCAGCAGGGTCGGTGGCGGGCCGCCCCTGCCAGGTCCGCAGCGGCGCGGGCGTCGTCTGCGATCCGGTCGACGACCTTCTCGATCAGCGCGATCGCCGCCCGGCAGGCCTCCTCCCCGACCGCCTCCACCTCGCGGCAGGCGTGAGTGCCTGGGAAATAGGTGTAACTCTCATGAGTTACACTGTGCTGGAGATGCCTTCCAAGCACCCTCGAATCGCCGTGACCGCAGACCCTGAGCTGGGGGAGGCGCTGGCGCGGGTTCGCGCCGCCACCGGCACCCGCGAGGCCGATGCCACGCTCCTGCGCCGGCTCGCAGTAGGGGGGGCGGAGGCCGAGCTGGAGGCCGGGCGCAATCGCCGGGTTGCCGCCGAGGCCCTGTTCGAGGCGATGGATTCCAAGCAGTTTGACCTCGACCTCGATGCAGTCGATCGCCTCAACGAACCACCCGCGGGCTGATGCCGGCCAAGCTCTGGGACGGCACCGGGCCGATGCTGGCGGATACCTCCGCCTGGATGCAATCCCGCAAGGACACCAAAGCGCGCAGTCTGCTTTTGGCGGCAATCGAGCGCGGCGAAGTCTGCTGGTGTTGGCCGGTGCGCTACGAGCTGATGGTCGACGCGCGAGGGTCCGACGGAATCGCCGCGGTCGAGCGAACCCTGGATGGCCTGCGAGAGGTTCCCGTGGATCGGGGCGTGCAGCGAGCGGTCCTGGCGACGATGCGCGAGCTGGCTGCCGATGGTTCCCATGGTGCCCATCGCTTCCCTCTCACCGACCTGACGGTTGCCGCGGCTGCCCAACACGCGGGCATCGGCATCCTGCACTTCGACCAGCACCTCGAACGCCTCGGTCAGCACCTTGGCATCGAGTCGTGCTGGATCGCCGATCCTTCGTAGGTGGTGATGCGATGGGATTCGCCATGTGGCGGATGTCGAGCGGCGTGGTGATGCTCGACCCCGGCATCGACGCCGATGTGGTGATGGAGCTAGGCGGATTCGAACCGCCGACCTCCTGGGTGCGATTTCCGAAAGCTGAATTGCGGGCTCGTTCAGAGAGAGCGTGATTTGCAGGTACTTTACGGGTGAAGTCATCATCGCCCGTTCCTCGCGAAGTGCGGGGATACGCGGGGATTAGCGGCGATTCGGGCACTTCTCGGCGAGAAGTGCCCGGTTTCGCGCGCCGTTTCCAACCGCTGAAGCCGCGATATCCTCGTAAGCGATGGCCACCGCAAAGCAGGATGTCCGCAGGGTCCTCGACGGCCTCCCCGGGGAAGACTCGCTCGAGGACATCCAGTATCACCTCTACGTCCTGCAGCGCATCGAGCGCGGCCGCGAAGACGTCGAGGCGGGGAGAGTCCTGCCCCAGAGCGAGGTCGAGCAGCGGTTGGCCCGGTGGCTTGACAAGTAGCGTGGGCCTGGGGAATCGCCCAGGTGGGCTCGCCCTCGCGTGACCATCGCCCTTTGGGCATCGCGCCACCCGTACTCAGTGAACTGCTGGTGTCGCCTCACGACGCGACACCAGCAGTTCGTCGCCGTCAGCGCCGCCTTTGACCTTCTCCTGCCATTCGACTTTCTTCTTCAGGTCTACGGATGCCATACACCGGTCAACACCCCGAGCAGGCCGCCGCCCACAGCCTGACCGGAAGCCTCGACGAGCACTGCTCGAAGCGCGCTGGCGAGCTGCCGTAGCCGCTGATGCTTCGGCTGGGGCACCGCCGCCTCCCGTCGTATCTCGGCGAGGATGCCTTGAGTCTCTTCCAGCTCCGCAGGGGGCAGCGTCAGGGCAGACAGCGATTGCGCTACAGCACGAATGAACTCCGACATAGCTTCGTCGGGAAGCCGATCGAGCGGATCGCCTCCGGACAAGTTCACATTCTGCTGGCCGACGCTGTGCGAGCCAAACTGATTTATCTGCACCTCGCCGATGCGAAAGTCGCCTGGACTCAACGCTGCGCTCCTTACGCTGTCTGCTGGATGCCGGTACTGCCGGCACCGTACATGTTGAACTCCGCCTTGTCGATTTTCCGCACGTTCGGAAGATGCATGTGCTGCTCAGTGACGGGCGGGTTTCGTATCGCTTCCGAAACCATTTTGACGATCTCTTCGATCCGACTGGCGTCCTCGCTGGCAAGCACGCCCCTGACGACACCCGCGCTCTCCAGCCGCAACACGTACTCGGTGCTTTTCTTGGTGAGCATCCAATAGATTCGAGCAATCGTCAAAAGCAGCGCGACTACGCCGATCGCCAGCACAGCGCCAGACGAGCTACCGGCAGCGATCAGGACCACGCTGCCGATGAGCCACCACTTTTTGAGCCAGATAGCCCGAAGCGGACCGCCGTGAAACCCGATCAGGTGCGTGAAGGTAGACACACGCGAAATGTTGCCCAAGTGGTAAATCTCATTGCCCACCTCCATGGTGTTGCCCTGAATCTTTACGTCGATGCCGCTCGCATTCTGAGACACCGCGCCCCCAAACTCTAGTTGTGGCCCGGCGGATCAACCATCCGGACCGGTAGCGGCGCGATACCCTAGCAAAGTCTGATAAATAGGATTGTCTGAGAACCGATCCGGTCTGGCGCCGACCAACCGGTGCTCGCAGCCAGCGACGGGAGCGTTCCGACCATCCGGGCGCCGCGAGCTGCTCATCGGGGTACCCTTTCTGTCGTGGCATGGCTTGGGAGTTCCTTTCTTCCAGGTAGGAATCCTAGTTTCGGGGTCTCTGCGCTCAAGTAACGGCCGGGGTCGCGGCGAGCCGGCGGGACGACGATCCTGACGACGAATTAGCGGCGCACGTCATCTCTTGTGCCACTGAGGCAGGGGGCGCGGTCTCCGTAACGCCTCTTATCGGGCGTTCTGTTGACATGCTTCGGGCCGCAGATCCTCGGTTCCGAGAGATGATGAGATGATGCGATAACATCACTCCCGAATGCGAACCACGCTGAACATCGACGACGATGTGGCTGCTGCCGCCCGGGAGCTGGCGTCTGAGGAGCATCGCCCCCTGGGTGCCGTCATCTCCGAGCTCGCCCGCCGTGGCCTGACCCCGGCCCGGGTCGAGGTCGCCGGTGGTCTGCCGGTGATACGCGTCCCCGAGGGAACGCCGCCGATCACCCCGGAGATGGTCCGCCGGGGGCTCGAAGAAGACTGACGGCCCGTAGTGGCCCTGCTTGACGTAAACGCGCTAGTCGCTTTGGCCTGGGACTCCCACGTCCACCATGCGGCGATGCGCGAGTGGTTCGCCGCCGAAGGACCGAGGGGGTGGGCGACCTGCCCGATCACCGAGAGCGGTTTCGTCCGCGTCTCGTCCAACCCCAAGGCCCTGCCGACCGCGATCGGGATCAGCGCGGCCCGCGGCGTCCTCACGGCACTCCGCGGGCTCGACGGTCACCGCTTTCTCGTGGACGGCGTCTCGATCGTCGCCCCAGATGTGCCCGCTGTCGCCGGCTATCGCCAAGTGACGGACGCGCATCTGCTCACTCTCGCCCGCCGATCCGAGATGAGGCTCGTCACCTTCGACGCCGGCATCCGGACCCTCGCCGACGAGCGCGATGTCGAGCTGCTGACCGCACTCTGAGAGTGTGCTCCTCGGTCCCCCTGTGACCCTGCCGCTGCGCGGGCGATTACGAGCCCCACTGGCAAGACCACGACCGATCTGAGGCACTAGTGCCTCAAAAAGAGCGCGAAATCAGGCCCGGTTGGAAAAGACCTGGAAATGCGGAAGTCCCCGCCTTGCAGGGACTTCCGCATAGTGGGCCTGGTTGGAAGTCTTTGGAACCCCGAGCTTCAGGCTCGTCTCCAGCGTATCCATCGGCACATCGCCCGGCAAGCCGCCTCGGATGAGCCGTCGGCCAGACGTTCGCCCCCGCAGTTTCGACGCCGTCGGGCTGGCCTGATCCGCGAGGCGATCATTGCTGTCCTTGTCGAACACAAGAACGGGCTGAGGATGCGAGATATAGCTGCCGCCGTGAGAGACCGGCTCGGTGAGCCAGTGCCGGCTTCATCCACCAAGTCCTGTCTCTCCCGCGAGGTCAAGCTCCCATCAGGGGTAATTGAGCGGATCGGGCGCGGCCGATATCGCCTTCGACCCCGATCTTCTCCTCTCTGGAAGAATGGTTGATCGGTTCGGGCGGCGCAAGTAGTGCTTTACGGAATGTAGTAGGGCGGATCGTCAATCTTCCGGCACGGTTTGCGTGAGACGACTCCTCGTTTGAGAAGTGTGTGGCTTTTACCACGCCAGATCGAGTAGACGACCCGGTACTTGGGTGCCGAGCGTTTCTGCGGGTACAGCAGTTCCATCGGTACGTTCTGGTTGGTTTCGCGGCGTTCGTACAGCCCCCAGCCGTTCTCGAGTTCCGTCTGGGCGATTTCGGAGAAATCCCAGGCCGTTTTGTAGCGCTTGACGACTGCCCAGCGCCAGCCATGTTTGCCCCGGCGGACCCGCTGCTCAAGCTGGTACGTCAGTGACGTGCCGACCTGGGCATAGTAGTCCACGATGGCTTGGGAGGGCTCAACCCATTTGGGGTGGTTGCGATACCACTCCGCGTCACGGGACGAAGAAGGGGGTATTTCTTCGCGGGTACAGGACTGGAAATCCGTGTACTGGAACCGGTTACCCGTGACGGTGAAGGTGACTCTAGCGTGATAGGAACTCGCTTCTATACCAAGTTCTATTTCCCCAGTTGGGGCTACTGGCAAACGCCATTCAGACAGATAGCGCCCACCAGCATCCGGACCGCTCCGACCTACGAGATATGGATAACAGTTTGGAGTGATACCGACCAAGCTGCATCCGGTTATCTTAAGGTCTGAAAAGGCCGAAGATAGAACGATATCGCTTGGTGTTTCAATGGCCGATGGGCTAACCAGAGTCACATCAAGCTGGGGTACTGCTCCGCCGCCCCATGGAGGTATTTTGCAAACCGTGCCAGGCGGCGGATCGCACTTGTCCGCACAGACTTCACCTGACGAAGTTATTTCGCAGACTGAAACTGCCTGAGCAGTCTCGCTGCTGGTTGTCGTACTGAGGATAGACACCCCCAGCACCACGGCCACCATGTACGTCCTGACTCGTTTACACATGAGGGGTCTCCTCTCATTCGGTTTCTCATACTCCAGGCATCTCGCCCGGAGCGGGCCTTCCTTGGCCTCCCGGCACGCCGACTCGCTCCCTGAGCGTCGGTCGGGCTGCAACTTAGGTGTGCTCACGGCCAGGTGATTCCTGGTCAGGAACTTTTTTCGGTGGTGGTTCTTTCGCACAGCGTTTTCGGTAGGCCTGCTTGTTCTTCTTGAGAAGTTTTTGGCAGGTTTTCCGGCGGTCCTGTACGACGAGGCCGGCCTGACCGTTGTAATGGTCGGGAGTGATGGGCATGTACCGTTTCTGACCTTGCTCATCCAGATAGATGTAGGACTGCGTGACTCCGATCCCGAGCTTGCAGTAGCGGTAGGGTTCACACCTTCGCTTAACGTCTGCTCGCGAGAACGTGACACGGACGACCTGTTCGTGGCCGATTTCGCCCGGCCGAGTGATGAGTTTGAACATCCGCTTGAGGGCGTACCCCGCGACATCCGGATTCAGCCCTAGCGTGAACCCCACCCGGCTGGTAATGGTGGTTCTGCCTTCGTAGTGAACCTCGCCCACATACTTCTTCCCCCTTTGCACTACTCTCGTCCAGAGATTACTCACTGAACCGAGCGTCGGAAGGGAGAACGTGGCCCGGGATATCTGGTCCAAGGTGGTTGGTCCGCTTGCCACCGCTTCGATGCCGAACGTGTAGTCCTGGTCGGTTGGAGCCAATTCACCCGCCCAGAGACTCATGCCTCCGGGCGGTCCTTGCTCAACGAGGCCAAAGCCATTGAGCACGAACCCTGCTCCGTCCCGCCGAAACGCCTGTGACGGGTCGGTGACTTGGAAGTAACGAGCCTCCGAAGCCACACGGAATTCGAGTCTCGTTGGCGGTACCAGCGGCTGACTCGTGTCGTTCACCAGACAGATTTTGCCGTCCGGCGAACACTGTTCGGCCTGGGCCATCACGGGCACTGCGAAGCTGGTGAGGAGCACCCCCAGCACCACGGCCAGCACATACAAACAGACTCGTTTACACATGAGGGGTCTCCTCTCGTCGGGTCAACCGTGGCGTCACGCCCGTAGTCTTCGGCAGTCGATCCGAAGTCGGCATAGGCGATCCCGCCCGTCCCAAAGGCCGTATCGAGGGCGACCGGCCGCTGCCTGTGCCGCCATCGGTAGAAGCCCCAGCACTGCCACGATCAACGCGGGCACCAGCCCCGCTCCCATGTATCTGCCTCGCGCCATCTCCATCGCCTCCCCGCTCTGGGTGTTGGGTACTGTCTGAGTTCTCTAGGCCGGTGCACTTTAGACCGTGGCGCAGTAAGCCGCAACCAGGAAGGGTGCCTCCGCGATGGCCCGCTCCCGTCCCCACGCCTTCGGAGACGCCCTCAAGGCGCTGCGCGAAGAACGGGGACTCAGCCAAGAAGCAGCGGCACTCACCTGCCAGATCGACCGGGCCTACTTCGGCAAGCTGGAGCGAGCCGCCAAGACGCCGACGCTCTCGACCGTCTGGAAGATCGCCGACGGCTTTGACACGCAGCCATCCGAGTTGCTCAAGCGCACCGAGCGACTGCTGGATGGGGGCTGAGGCGATCCGTCAGCTAAACGCGCCCGTGTCGGGGCGCAGCTCGTCGCTGACTGGCCGGTAGATACGCGGGCCGCCGTAGGTGCCGCCCGTGAAGGCGATCAGGAACAGTGGCCCCGGCACCAGGGCCTCGTCGCGGCTCGGCTCACAGATGTAGGCCGTGCTGACCGAGGAAAGGTCCAGGCCCTGCACCCGACGCACCAGGCCGGACGCGAAAGTCGCGTTGATCGTCTCCTCGATGCTGTGCTCCCCGGCGTTCAGCCGCCGGTCGATCTCCTGCCAGGTAGCCAGGGCTGGGGTGTCGGGCTTCGTACACTCTTTTTCCTCCAACTCGGCCAGGCACCGCCTGAGGCAGCGGGCCTCGACCTCGACGGTTTCGAGCAGCATGCCGGAGCTCGTCTGCGCCAGTTCCAGTCGCAGCCGGTCGTTGAGCCGGGACTCGTCGTACTTCCCATGCCGGGGACTCCGGCTGTAGGCCATGAGGCGGGCGCGGTCCTCCTCAAGGACGGCGATTCGCTCGGTGAGGCGTTCGATTTCCAGACGGATGACCGTCTGGTCAGGAGGCTGATCGTGCATGGGGCTGTCCTTTCCGGGGGTTGGGCCAGAGACAATCCCTGACGGTAGGCCAGCGATTTGGGGCGTGGCAATATGCGGTGCCAGCGAGGCGAGGTAGCCGCCGTCACCCCGACGCGAGTGGAAGACTCCGGCGGGCCAGAGCAGGGTTCTCCTTTGCGGAGTTCCCTCCCTGTGGCCTGCGCTCCGGCCCGCCGAACTCTCCCTACCCAGAGCGCTCGTCGTCCTCGTTCGGTTCGATCCGCAGCTCGCTGAGCGGGTAGGTGATGCGTTCGGAGCCGGAGCGGAGGATCACGATGGGCGTGCCCGTACCGTCCTCGAGGCCGATGCCCTCAAAGGTCATGGCCTGACCCTCAGTGGTGTCCGGCAGCGAGACGGTGACTGGATCGCCGCTGGCGATTACAAACAGCTTGTCCATCAGCCCTCGTCCTCCTCGTCCTCACTCAAGAGCTCGTAGGCGCAGAGCGCCGCCTGGGTCGGGGCGACCAGGGCGTCGGGGCGGTTGCGGAAGTCGTGGTGGTGCAAGAGCCCCAGCCCGGCCAGGTCGAGCACGGCCTGCTCGATCCCGTCGCGCTCGCCGAAGCTCTCGGGCGAGCGGGTCAGTTGGCGGACCAGTTCGGAGACGGTGACCTGGGCGGGATGCAGGTCGATCACCATGATCAGGACGGTGTGCCGGGTGATCCGGTCCTGCTCGGCGGTGGAGAGCCGCTCGGATTCGGGACAGCTACGCTGATCGCGCATGGGAAGTACCCCTTCCTGTGCCAGCCCCGGGGGCGTTCCACCGCCGCCCGGGGCATTTCTTATTGGGTCGGGGGCGAGGCTAGAGGGGAGGGGTGAGGCGGTGCAAGTTGCGGTTTACTCGATATCAACCGTTATTCGGCCTGTCAAAGGGCTTCCACAAGTAACGGCACGAGCCAGACTTCGACTCGTCAGCCCCAGAAGGATCACAAGCGACACCTGAGAAGTAAGCTATCGGTATGAAAGTAGTTGGCAGTGTTCTCATCATCATCTATCTGATCAGCGGCGTGCCTTAAGCTGGCGCTGGGGGCGAGCGGCGGATAGCGTCAACGATCCCTATGTATTGCCGTGGTGTTCGCGGTCGTTGCGGTTATCTGGCCTCTGGTAGGACTACTGCGCCTAGTGCGTGGGAAGCCGCTTTGGGTGTCCGATACCGAGTTGCCCGTCGGGCCGCAGATTCTTATTTGGCCCCATCGCCGGATACCGCGGATCGGTCACTCCGCAAGGTAATCCAATCCGTCACCTTCGATCATCGCCTCGACTTCCTGCTTGTACCGTCTGTAGATGAAGCTTGGTAGCTCTTTGATCAACCGGGCGCGCAAGCTGTCTCTAAAAGACCAATTGGTTATTCCACTAGGATCAGTTATGAAATAAAAGGCGTATACCGAGGTCTGTAGCTTGTCGAGTTCAATGAGTGACCTTACTAGCGGCGAGCGCCGATCTAGCCGAACAAGCTTGCCATCTGAAAACAGGCGCAAAAGCTTGCCGCGTTCCTTAACCGTCGTAAATTGAATTACCTCAAACTCCCAGAAGCCTTGGGGTACGCCTTCCGCGCCTGCCAAGAGCTGTGCTAGATCATTCCGACTGCTCCTATCTAGTAGAAGCATGGACAGCAGGTCGCTAACGACGGACACTGCATCCCCATTGCCGAAGCGCTCGGCGAAAGCCTGCTTTTGTTCCTCAATCCGTCGCGTGACGTGATCGTTCGCCTTATGGTTCTCCCCTACGTCAGCGAGCGCCTGCTGAACTTGGTCACCAAGCCCTCCTTCTACTAGGCCATCGCAAACAGTGGCATACTCCTCATCCGTCTTCCATGCTGAGACGAAGCGCTTCTTCCGGAAGAGTACGACATCGAGGTACGTCCGCAAGCGCTGAGAGTCGCCGTCTTTCGACCCTTGCTCAATGGTTGCTTTTGCCCAGGCAAGCTTGAGTTTCTCAAGCAACCGACCATCATCCGCCCCCGCCTGAAGCTCTGCCTGGTGCTCCCGCACGAGGGAATGCACACCGCCATTTCCAGCCTCTCGCGTCAGAAGCTTGGATACGGAACCCTCTCTTACGGTTAGATAATTGAGGTCTTCCCAGGGTGCGTTCTCTATTGGCAGTGCCCCGCTGGACTCCTCCTGAAATACATCTTCTATGCGGGGGGCAACAAGCATCTCCACTGCCCGGCACAACGCAAGGTTGGTTCCTATAACGCGTGGATGAAAGGTAATCCAGCGATAGCTCTGTGTGCGCTGAAGAAGAAGGGTTTCGACTGCTGACCTTGCGCGAAGGCCTGGTGCTATCCAAAATTCACCGTCCGGTACGTGAAGCTCAAACGACTGGATGAGCCGGGCGGCATCAATGGCGCCAAACTCAGTCCCACATCGGCTTGCGTCACGCATTAGATAGTCGAGTCGATCAACATCGAACTCACTGTCGACTAGGCCATGCAGCGCACTCGCCCATGAGCCATCTTGTGCGGGAGGCATTAGGATGGTTTCAATTAGCTCACGAAGTTCGCGATCAAGGCCGCATTCTACGAGAATCTGTCTAGCCAGCGCATAGCCAGCTATCTCATGAAACGGCCGGTTACTGTGCTCAAGGAGATGCCCGACTAGCTCATCGGCGTCATCTTGAGAGTGTTCAGCGGTCAGCGTGAGATGCCGTGCTCCGCTGGCACGCCATGCATGATTCAGCGTGTGAAAGACACCCTCGAGAACATGAGAAAAAGGTGGGTGTCCCACATCGTGAAGCAATGCAGCACCACCAACGCCATCGGCGATACGCTGCGCGAATTCTCGATCCGAGCCCGGAATCTTGAATTCTGAGCCGCGCATTGCCTCTCGGAACGCTTCCCGCTCGGGCTGCGCCGTGGACGCGCTATTCCATGCGGCAAGCCAAGCCCGTCGGCCTAGGTGCATTGCACCTAGGCTGTGCTCGAAGCGCGTCCCGGTTGCTGAGGGGTAAACGCTCGACGTCAGCGACGTTTGACCGATTCGTCTGAGTCGCTGTAGAAGCGGGTGGTCAACTATTGGAGCTAGGGTGTGAGGTAGCTCAATATAATCATGTACAGGATCGCGAATGACCCGATGGTCTGAGTATGGCCGGGTCGTAGGGTCTGGCAATGGTAAGAGGCACTATGAGATTCGCTCGCGGACGAACCCCAGTCGAAGGTCGGCACCTGAACTAGTCAGCTGAAAGTGATGTGGGCGCGGTGCTTCCTCTACAAGATGTTCGGTCAATAGAATATCGAGCGACTTGTCTATAGGGGCTTGGGTTTGAGTGGGCACGCGCTCTCCAACGGCATCACTAATCTCGTCAATGGTGAGCGGCTCGCTCGATTCGGCAATGATGTCAATGATTGCTCGCAGCCACGACGGGGAAGGGCGCTCAAAAATGGATGCGTCTCGCTCAGCGTGCTGCTTCTCGTTGGGCATAGGTGTGGATTTCTTAGCTGCCATCAAAATGACTCACAGGAAAGGGGAAGTCAATGGGTGTTCGATGCCGTGCCGTGTACTCCTTTGCGATCACTTCAACCAATGCATGGTCAAGGCCGGGTTTGGCAAGGATTGACAGAGCGTCTGGGGCCATTCATGACAGGGGCCTAGGGCGTCTTCCTGTGGTCACATCCGCCAACAACCTGCGCACATCGACGTGAGGAATCTACCTCGACAGCAGAGTCATCCGATCCGCCAGAGCGCATTTTGGAAACCTTAGCGCCGATACCAGCGGAAATCTAGGGGCGATGCGAAGGCGGCGCACACGGTCGAGTAGAGACCTTCAGCGGGTTGCCGTTGAGGCCAGTCCTCAGGAAAGCGCGCGACCCCTCGAAGGAATCCGGGGTTCGAGAGTCGTCCGGCTACGCTCCGGCAGGCAGGACACAGGAAGGGAGAGGAACCCTATCCAGCCGCGTCAGCGTGATCTGCGGATGGAGCTTTGTGGGACTCATTGCCGTTGATGCGTCGTGCATGCTTGGCCTCGCGCTTCTGACGGACGGCCTCAACCGCCTCATCACCGCCTAGGGCACGAACGGCCTCGTCGGAGGCTCCAAGATCAGCGGCCTCAACGGCAAGCTCGACCGATGGCTCGTACGGCGGCGCCTCAATTACTTCTGCACCCTCGGGCAGATCACTCTGAGATTTCTGAGTCATGGCAACTCCAATCTAGGGAGCATCGGCTCGCCGGTCAAGAGACTTGAGCCTCCGCTGTTAGAACATTCTCGCAGGCTGCGAGTAGCGCCCCAAGGTGCCACCAAGTCTTGAGAGCCTTGGTAAGGCACTCGAAGCTGCCGTCTTCGCTCGTGTACTCGATGAGGAAGATGCCGAGAAGCGTACGGGAAGATTCGGTCGAAAAGAGCGGGTATGCTGCCACCCCGCGAGAGTCGCTCGATGCCTGAACCTCTTGATGGGTCATGCCGAGGCGTTCGTCCGCTGGAAGCGCGTTGAAGGCTTGCTCGCCGACCTTGGCTCGCTCGTAGAGGGGGGCAAGGTCAACCATGACGGGTTTCCCCTGCGCCCAGGCCGCTCCCGCGACGCCTTTCCCCTTTCGCCATTCGACGCCGCTGGACTTGTGGTAGTGGGGCAGGAAGAAGCGGGCACGGCGGTCGAACGTTTCGTCGTCTCGACATCTCCACACTTGCACGGCGAGCTCGTTGAGCTCGGTCTCCGGACACTGCCCAAGCAGCGCGGCGGCTCCCTGCTGGCAGTGGATGCCTAGGTCTCTCTGTCTTTCGTTGACTTCTCGATCCAGGGACTCATAACGCGCGTCGAGCGCCTTGTAGAAGCCGTAGATGGGAACATAAATCGCTGCAACGATAAGGACGATAAAGGGTGCTTTCCAGGGAAGCCAAAATGCTTCGCTCGGGATCTTGACTCCCCGCAGAATGTTCCCGACGGCGAGGTAAATCGCCAGGGCTGCCGTGGCCACGTTGATGGCGAAGTCGAAGCGTTTGATTTTGTCTCGAAGTGCTCGGAACACGGTTTATTCCTGCGTACTCGTTAAGTTACGGCGCAATACCTATCGAAAATCGGTGCGGCATGCTCCGAGGTATCCTCGGTGGAGGATGAATCGAGCGGTTGACGAAGCGCACGCTGACCTCGCTATTGGCAAGGTCGCTCTCGGTCGTCTGTCGCTCCGCGAGGCACTGGCTGGCTTTCAGCGTGCCCAGACGCGGCTAGAGCGGGAGTTTTCGCCGGTTGGCCACGACTTGTATGCACGTGCCTGCCTGCTGGAGTGGCAGGTTCTGCACATCGAAGGACGTCGGGGGGAGTCGCACGCGGTCGTGCGACGAGCCCTGCCGCGCGCAGCGGAGAGTTCTTCCGCCACGCTCTTGCCGACCCTCGCGATCAAGCTCCTTGAGACGTGGCAGACGGCCAACAAGTTCACGGCGGCATCGGTAGCTGTGCCGCTCCATGCCCGCTACTCGCAGGTGGCGCGATCTTTTGAGGAAACCACCTGGGGTTCCCACCTCGCTCTGAACTGCTACTTCCAGCTCATCGCCCTGGGCCTCGATTGCCGGAGTCCGGAGCTGTTGAGCGAGGCAGCGCGGGAAGCTGGTCGGACCCTGCGCTTCGGCGCGGGAGACTCGGGCCACTTCGCCAACCTGCGGTTCTGGGAATCGAGGGAGGCAATGCTCCGAGGGGACCTCGACAAGGCAGACGAGCTGCTGGACGACGTGATCAGCACGCGATCGAGCAGCCCCTACATCGAACTCGCCGATCAATTCCCGCTTGTCAATCTGCTGTTGGTGCGCGGCGAGACGGACGAAGCCGACCGGGTATTGCAGGAGGCACTGGCCGAAGCCCGGCGAGTCGGCTGCCATCAGTGGGCCCGCGACGCCGAGGTTGACCGCCTGACGCTGGGGAGGATCGCGGACGTCAACTGAGGTTGCATTCGTTTCGCCGTGAGCGCAGACTGAAGGGCTGCACATTTCCACAGTGCCGAGTCGTCTCCCGGAGACGTAGCGCGCCGCCAGCGTGCGCCGCGTCCGTCTCCGCGGTGGAGAGGAGACGGCATGGCACACAGAAAAGCTCCGTGGGAGGGGCGTCGCCCTCTCCTGCAAGCATCCTGGTCCCTTATCCGGGACCGAGCGAACGCCGGAGAGTCGCTGGCGCCGCCCGAGCTTCGGGAGGCACTTCGGCAACTCGATGCGGTCTGGCAAACGGACGAGCTGTCCGTCGCCGGCGACCTGTCGAAGTACGTGAAGAGTCGCATGATCGAGATGCGATCAGAGATCCGAGACGCACCGCCGCAGGAAGCTGCAAACCTCCGGGCGGAGAAACGCGACCTGGCCCGCCTGATGGGGACTGTTTACCGCCTGTTCTGTGCGATCTACGACGAGCACCACCCACTACCCGAACACGACTAAACCGCGGAGTCAAGCGGGCGCCATTCTGCCACTGGCAGGAACGCCCGCTTTACTCTGTCCGCCGCAATTCTCCGTATCATGATGCATTGATATCGAGACGCTCGGCCAACATCTCATCGACCTGCGAGAGCAGCGCGACATCGGGCGCAAAGAGTTGGCCCGCCGCACGGGCCTCTCGCTCTCCTACCTCCACTACATCGAGAGGGACCAGACCGTGCCCGGCGTGGCCAAGCTCGAACAGATCGCCGACGCGCTCTCGCTCAAGCGATCCGAGCGCGCCGAGCTACTGCGCCACCGCGAGATTGCCGAGCTTCGCAAGGCGGGCGTCGAGCGCCCGGAGTTGGCGGTGCTCGTCAACGAATACAGCGGGCGCATCTCCGAGGACGACCTCGCCTACCTGATGGAGTTGGTCCCGCAGCTCGCCTCCGGCAAGAGAACTCGTCGTTCATAGATTCATGATACGTTGATACCCAACCGAAACGGGAAGCAGGCGGCGCAGGCCGCTTTCTTTTGGTTTCGCGGTATCTATGCCCTATGAATCTCAACACGGAGGAACAACCGATGAGCACTGACCTCATACCGCGCGGATCGGCCGCCCTTCGGCCGGGGCGGCGTCGACTCTCTAGGGAACTGGCCACCGCCCAGCGCCCAGCGCAGCTCGCCGCTGCCCGGATCGAGGCGGCCGCGTTCACGACGCACACCGCCCTGCATCACGCCGGGATGCTTTCGGCCGTCGAGGCCCGTCTGATCCAACAGGCACCGCTCGGCGAGCCTCGCTTCAAGGCCATCGCCGACGCCTTCGCCGGGTACGCCTGCCATGAAATCGCGCTACTGGCGAACAACGGGGAGGCTTCCTGATGGTGGTGCTGGCGGTGTTGATCGGGATCGCCATCGTGGTCGGCCTGCTCGTTTTCGCCTTTGTCGGCGGGCTGGCGTGCGCCGTCTGGCTCGACGAACTGACAGCAGACAGCGAACCCGATCCTTACCGAGAAGGCCTCGACGCCTCGGCGCGTGTCACGGCAATGGCCTTCGAGGCAGAGCGGATGATGCACCAGATCGCGCACGAAGAGCCGCCCAAGGAGTAGGTCCCGGTGAGCGGCCTACGGGAAACGCTGTTTCTTCTCGTCGCCGGGTTGGTGGTGATCGCCGTAGCTGGCGACGAGGTGGCCCGGGTCGTGCGGGCAATAGCGCTTCCCCTGGGCGCTCTCGTCGCCCTGCTGATCCTCGCCCGCCTCGTCTGGTTCTACACGTCGCGGTGGTGAGGCCGATGCCACCTGTTGACACCGTCAACGATGTCGAGGCAAGATGGGTAGGTAGACGTTGACACTGTCAACAGTGAGATGACCATGACGACACGACGCATACGAGTCCGGGGTAAGTATCGAAGGCCGCTTGGCGAGGACCAGCTGGCACTGGCGTTCCTGCTGCTCGCCCGGCAGGTTCGCGAGGAAGCACCGAAGGACGAGGCGAAGCCATCCGAGGTCGCTCCGAAACGGAGGGCTGCGTGAAAGGGCGCACGACCGTCGAACTTCGCTTCCCCCGCGAAGTCGGACCCACGGCCGTGGTGGCAATTCTCCGCAGCTTCTCGGGGCTCGGGCCCGATCAGCGGGTCGTCCTCGACACGCTGGCCGACCACAACGGCATCCGGCACTTCCTCACAACGACCCCGGCCACGCTGGCAGCGCTGGGCGGCATCCTGCGCGCCGAGCTTCCCGGCCTGCGCTTGCTCGACAGCACCAGGCTGGATGCGGCTGGCTTCGCGTCGGCCACCCGCTGGCGGCTTGCGCCTCGCCCCGGCGTACTTCGTGGCGACGATGCGAGCCGAGTCGGCCCGGCGCTGCTCGCGGCACTCCAACCGCTGAGCGACGGCGAGCGATTGCTGATCCGCGTCGTTCTCGGGCGTGGCCGAACGCCGTCGCTGCCGCCCGAGCGGAAAGGGGGCCGCCCGCCCGGCCACGCCGCCCGCACCCGCGCGCTCCAGGGGAAGGGTGCCGAGCCGATGCTGCGGGTCCGGCTGGTTACGGCGGCCGAGGCAGGACACCCGAAACGAGGCGATCACTTGCTTGGCCGGATCAGCGTCGTGCTGCGTTCGCTGGCCACGCCCCACGGCCGCTTGACCGGCTGGCGGGTGCCGCGCTTCCTGGCGAGCCGCCAGTTCGCCCGCGACGGCCTGGGACTGCTGCCAGACCTGCTCTCCGCGACGGAGTTGGCCGGGCTGCTCGCGTGGCCGACCGACACGCCGACCCTGCCGGGCCTCGTCCTCGGTGCGGCACCGCTGCGGATGCCCTCGCGCGACATTCCGATAGTCGGGCGACGGATCTCCCGCGCCAACTGGCCGGGGGACGAGCGTGATCTGTGTCTCTCGACCAAGGCGGCTTTGTCTCATGTGATCGCGGCGGGACCTACCGGCGTCGGCAAGTCGTCGCTGCTCCTGGCGGGCATCGTGGACACCCTGGCCAGCCGCCACGGCGCGCTCATCATTGATGGTCGCGGCGACCTTGCGGAAGATGCCATCGGCCGGGCCGGGCAGCGTGACGTTCTCGTCCTCGATCCCGGCGCGGGCGGCCCGGTGCCGGGCCTGAAGCTGCACGGCGGGCGCGGTGACGCCGAGCTGCTGGCCGACGTGGTGCATGGGGTGCTGCACTCCCTCTACGCCGATTCCTGGGGGCCGATGTCCGAGCGCTACGTTCGCCTCGGCCTCGTCACGCTCGCCCAGGACCGCTCGGCCACATTGGCTGACTTTCCCTTCCTCTTCACCGACGACGTGTACCGGCGCAGGCTGGTTGGGAGGCTGAAAGACCCGCTGCTCGCCTCGGCCTGGCAGTCGTTCGAGGCGATGGGCGCGGCTGAGCGCACGCACGCCGTGGCCGCCCCGCTTGGCAAGGTGATGAGCCTGATCGGCCGACCGAGCCTGCGGGCGGTGCTCGGCCAAGCCGACCCGAAGCTCGACCTGGCGGCGGCAATGCGCCAGGGCACGGTCGTGATCGTCAACCTGGCAACGGGGGAGATCGGCGCGCCCGCCGCCCGGCTGCTGGGCGCGCTCATTGTCCATGCGCTCTACGTCGCCACCCAGGCTCGCGCTCGGATCGCACCGGGCAAACGGCGGCCGTTCTTCGTCTTCATCGACGAGCCGCAAGTCCTGACGCATCTTCCCGTCCCGCTCGACACGCTCCTCGAGCAGGCCAGGGGTCTCGGCGTCAGCCTCACGCTCAGCGTCCAGTCCGTCACTCAGTTGCCGAAATCGGTCAGTCGGGCCGCGCTCACGAACGCTGCCACGCTCGTCGCCTTCCGCCAGAACGCCGACGACGCCCGCCTCCTCGCTCGCGAGCTTGACGGCGTTACGCCTGAGGACTTGCAGGCGCTCGGCCAGTTCGAGGTCACGGCGCGGATCGGCCTTGGCGACGGCGCGATCGCGCCGCCCGTGACCGGTCTGACGTTCCCGCCGGACCCGCCGACGAACAATCCCGCTGCCATCCGCGAAGCCTCGGCCGCCCGCTACGGCATGGAGCCTGCCGAGGTCGACGCGGCGCTGTTTGCCCGCCACGAGCACTTGACTGACGATGTCCCGATTGGCCGCACGGGGAGGTCATCGTGAGCCTGGCGGGTTGTCCGCTCGCCGGTCCGCTCGCGTGGAGCGCCCTCGCACGTTTCCCCAGCGTTCGGGCAGCTTCCCACGCGGTAGTGCCTCCGACTCCTTCGTCCCTCCGTCCCCGTGTTCCTCGCTCGGGAGGTCGTCCATGACCCGCCTGTCCCGTAAGGGTCTGCTTCTCCTCGCTGACGACCTCTCGGTTCGGGACCGGCAAGTCATCGAACTCGTCGGTCGCTTCGGGGTCGTCTCCGGTAAGCAAGTCGAGCGCCTGTTCTTCGCCGCAGGGTCGGATGCTGCCTCCAACGCCCGCCTGGCTCGTCGGAGCCTGGCGCGCCTCACGGAGCGCCGGGTGTTGGTCCGCCTAGAGCGGCGGATTGGCGGTGTGCGCGCCGGGTCCGCTGGTTCCGTGTATCGCCTGGACGCCGCTGGGGACCGGCTGCTCCGGCTCTGGCGCGGTGAAGGCGGGCGCGGCCGGACCGCGCAAGAGCCCGGCAGGCTGTTCGTTCGGCATGGCTTGGCCATCACCGAGGCCTATACCCGGCTCCGCGAAGCCGAGCGCGATGGCGCGCTGGAGTTGCTTGCCTTCGAGGCTGAGCCTACGAGTTGGCGGCCCTTCGCGGGCGCGGGTGGTCGCCAGGTGCTCAAGCCCGATGCGTTCGCCCGGCTCGGGCTTGGCGAGTACGAGGATCGCTACTTCATCGAGATCGATTGCGGCAGCGAGGGACGGGGCGCGCTTGCCGCCAAGTGCCGGACCTACTTGGCGTATTTCAGCGCGGGCATCGAGCAGGCCGCGCATAACGTCTTTCCCAGAATCGTCTGGATCACGACGACCGAGCAGCGCGTCGCCCTGATTGTCGATGTCTGTGCCAGCCTGCCGGCGGCGTCATGGCCGCTGTTCGCGGTGACGACTCCGGAGCGCGCCAAGGACCTCTTTCTCGGCACCCTTGATCCGACGGCCGTGGCACCGGGGAGGCGGCCGTGAAGACGCTCCCTCGTAACACGATCCTGCGCGGCAACGCCCGCGAAGTGCTGGCCGGGCTGCTGCCGGAGTCGGTGGACTGCTGCGTGACCAGCCCGCCGTATGCGAACGGAGTGAGAAATTATGGAGTGGCGGGCCAGCTCGGGCAGGAGCCGACCGTCACCGAGTACGTGGAGAACCTGCGGGAAGTCCTGCGGCTCGTCCGCCGGGTCCTCAAAGACTCAGGTTCGCTCTGGCTCAATCTCGGCGATGCATACTCGAAGCATTCCCGCCAGGGCGCGCCGTGTGGAAGCCTCCTGCTCGCGCCGCAGCGGGTTGCCCTGGCGCTTGCCGCCGACGACTGGATCACCCGCAACGTCGTCGTTTGGCAGAAGCCGAACCCGCTGCCGCAGAGCGCACGGGATCGGCTGTCGCCGGTCTACGAAGTGGTGATCTTCGCGACCAAGACCCGCTCCTACTTCTTCGATTTGGACTCACTTCGCGTCCCGCATCGCTCGGCAGACCGGGCGCGGGTGGCGCTCACCGAGCGAGGCCGTCGCTACCAGGGAGGCAACAGCGGCCTCGGCAAGCTCAAGGCGGAAGGCCGAGTCGGCAACGCGCGAGGTAAGAACCCCGGCGACGTGTGGACGATCCCGACGCCGACGGACCGGCTGGGGCATCAGGCCACCTTCCCCGAAGCGTTGATCGAGCGGCCGATCCTCGCGACGTGCCCGGAGCGCATTTGCGTCCAGTGCGACGCCGCCTGGACCCGGCCGACCCGGATCGTGAGCACCCCGACCAGTGAAGGGATGCGGCACACCCGCGAGGTGGGGGAGCTGCGGCGCTGCCAGTGCTTCGCCCCGACCCGTCCCGGCGTCGTCCTCGATCCGTTCATAGGCACGGGCACGACGACGCTCGTCGCGGAGCGGCTTCGCCGCGACTGGCTCGGTGTCGAACTGAACTCGACCTTTGCAGGGCTTGCCGAAGACCGGCTCCGTTCCGCACGGAGGGCGGCATGAGCCGGTGGACGGCTGCACGGCGGGCGGAAGGGTGTGCACGCCTTTCTGCCCGCCGCCACAACCATCCACTACCCAAAGGAGGTGCTTGGGCATGAGTAAAGCCCAGGACATCTACGACCGCGTGGAGGCGGTCGCGGCCGAAGGGCACTCCAAGAAGGAGGCCCACGAGATTGTCGCGGGGGAGTTCGGCATGAAGCCGAGCTCGATCCGCGGCGCGGTCTACCAAGCGCGCAAGGCGAATGGCCAGACCGGTCGCCGCCGCGTGCGTGAGACCACCACCGACGGGGCCGTCGCCTCGGCCGTGGAAACCCTCGAAGACGCCCGCGAGGCGATTGACGAGGAGGTCGAAGCGGCCAAGGAACGGGCCGATGAGGCCACCCGCGAGTTCAAGGCGCTGAAAGACAGCGCAGCGGACCGCAAGACCGAAATCACCACCAAGATCGAGGCGCTCTCGGCGTAACCACCATGCGGGCGGTTCGGACATTCACACCATTGTTCGGACCGCCCGCCTCATCTCCGCAGGTTGCTCCGCTGGGGACCGCACCGGTATTCTTGCCTGTTGACAGCGTCAACATTTTGGGAGATGGTGGAGGCATGACCAAAGCCCAGGCCAAACAGCTCGGCACCCTGATTACCCGCACCCGCGAGCGCGCGGGTAAGTCCATTCGCCAAGTGGCCCGAGAGATCGACGCCGATCCCTCCTGGGTGCTCAAGGTCGAACGCGGCAACGCCGTCACTCCGGCGCCGGAGTTGCTGGCCCGGCTGGCCGACGCCCTCGACATCGACCTGGGACGGATCGACCGGATCACCCGTGGGCACGTCTCGGGGAACATGCCCGCCGTGCGGACCTACTTCCGCGCCGCGTTCACCGACTTCTCCGACGAGGACATCGGCCAGGTCGAAGCGCTGGTATCGGAACTGCGGGCAGCGCACGGAGGCAAACAGTGACGCGCGAGGAGAACGCCGTGATCCGCTCCCTCCGCTCGCTCGTGCCGCGCCGGGCGCTCTCGCCGGTCGAGGCGGTGGCCTTCGCCGAGCTGCAAGCGGCCAAGCTCCTGAAGGCGGCCGACATCACCGCGCCGCCGGTGCCGATTGAGGCAATCGCGACGGAACTCCTGGGCATCGGGGTCGTGTGCCGGGAGCGCGTGCCGGGTGCGGCGATTGCCCTGTCGGCGGGCAGCGGCTGGCTGGTCGCGCTCCGGGCCGCTGACCCGCCCACGCGCCGCCGGTTCTCCTGCGCCCACGAAATTCGTCACATCCTCGACGACGAGCACATCGAGTGGTTGTACCCCAGCCTGCCGGGCTGGTCGTCCGAGGCGCGGGCGGAACATATCTGCGACCTGTTCGCCGCATCCATCCTGATGCCCCGCGCCTGGGTCAAGGCGGATTGGGCGAGCCGGGGGATGCAGGATGTCTCGCGACTGGCCCGCCGCTACGAGGTGTCGTGGTCGGCGATGAACTACCGGCTCGACCAGCTGGGGCTCCAGATGCCGCGCCTGCGTTGCGGCTACGGGCGGGTCGGGGTCGCCGCGTGAGCCGGTCAGGGCCACGGCGAGCGGCGATCTATCTCCGCGTCTCGACCGCCGAGCAGACGCGCCGGGCCTTCTCCGAGGAGGGCTACTCCATCGAAGCCCAGCGCGAGGCGTGCACCCGCAAGGCGGCCAGCCTCGAAGCCGAGGTCGTGACCGAGTACGTCGACCGGGGCGAGTCGGCCCGCTCGGCCGACCGGCCCGACCTGCAACGGATGCTGGCGCGGTTGGCGAGCGAGCAGGACATCGACTTGGTAATCGTCCACAAGCTCGACCGCCTGGCGAGAAACCGCGCCGACGACGTGACCATCGCCATGCAGGTCCGCTCGGCGGGCGCGCAGCTCGTCTCCGCGACCGAGAACATCGACGAGACGCCGAGCGGTCTGCTGCTGCACGGGATCATGAGTTCCATCGCCGAGTTCTACTCGCGGAACCTCGCCACCGAGGTCATCAAGGGAACGACCGAGAAGGCCAAGCGCGGCGGCACGCCCGGCATCGCCCCGCTCGGTTATCTGAATGTTCGCGAGATGGTCGATGGCCAGGAAGTGCGGACGGTCGAACGCGACCCCGAGCGCGCCCCGCTCATCAAGCTGGCCTTCGACCTCTACGTCACCGGGCGCTTCTCGCTCAACGAACTGGCGGCGCTACTTGAAGCCAAGGGGCTCCGCAGCCGGGGCAACCGCCGCTACAGCCCCCGGCCGCTCAACCACTCCTCGCTGCACGCGATCCTCTCGAATCCCTACTACGCCGGGTGGGTGACGTATCGCGGGCAGACCCACCGGGGCCGCCACGAGCCGCTCGTCTCCCAGACGCAGTTCGATCAGGTGCAGGCCGTCCTCCAGGCGCACCGCCTCTCCGGGGAGCGCGAACGCAAACACGCGCCCCACTACCTCAAGGGCACGCTGCACTGCGAGGACTGCGGCCTGCGCCTGACCTACTCGCAGAACTCGGGCAACGGCGGCACCTACGAATACTTCGTCTGCCCGAACAAGCAGCGCGGAAAGTGCGACCAGCCCTACCACCGGGTCGAGCTGGTCGAGGCGTCGGTCGAGCGCTACTACCACACGGTCCAACTCTCGAAAGACCGCCAGCGGCGCATCCGGGCGGCGATCAAGGCCCGGCTCGACGAGATGGCTGTCGTCTCCAAGCGGGAAACCCGCCGCTGCCACGGCGAGTTGCGGGCGCTTGAGGAGCAGGAACGAAAGCTGCTCCAGAAGCACTACCAAGACCGCATCTCCGACACGCTCTATGACGAGGAGCAGCAACGGATCGCCGCCGAGCGCGAGGCGGCCGAGGCGATCATTGCCCGGCTCTCGGTCCGCTTCGACGACATCGAGGAGACGCTCGACCTGGCGCTCGATTTGACCGACGACATCCAGGCTGCCTACGCCAAGGCATCGCCGACGGTGCGGCGGCTGTTCAACCAGGCGATCTTCGAGTGGATCAAGGTCAGCAGCGAGGAGGTTTCGGAGGTGTCGCTGACCGAGCCGTTCCGCGACTTGCTGGCCGCTGACCTGCTGGAGCCGGTCGAAGCCGGGGCATCCCAGCCCCAGAGCGACCAGCCCCAGGATCGAGGCGATTTTTTGGTCGCTGGTTCGATTAGTGGGGTCGAGGTGGAGCTAGCCGGACTCGAACCGGCGACCTCCTGGGTGCGATCCAGGCGCTCTTCCAACTGAGCTATAGCCCCAAGTATGCCTATTTGCAGGATTTTCCGCCTGCAAATCAGCGGGAACGACGTCGCCAGTTTATCGCCGATGTGCCGCGATATGCGGCGATCTACATGGCTTTCTGCCACTTTTCAATCCGAGTGGCAGAAGTTCGCTGGTACCATATATATGGTGCATAAGACCACCGTCTACATCGACGACTCCCAAGCCGAGCGCCTGGGCCGCTTGGCGAGCGCCAGCGGACGCAGCCAGGCTGAGCTGATCCGCGAAGGCGTGGAGCGGGTGCTCTCCGAGGCGCCCTCGCGAACCTTCCGCAGCATGGGCAAGGGGCGAAGCGGCGGCAAAGCCGGACGGCGCTGGGACGCCGAGGAGCTCTACCGCAAGGCCCGGGGCGAGTCGGCCCGATGACGCTGATCCTCGACGCCGGCACGCTCTTCGCCCAGGCCGACGCCGACGATCCCGAGCACGAGGCGGTCGTCGCGCTCTTCGAGGCAGAGCGGGGGCCGCTCGTCACCTCGCAGGTGGCGGTAGCCGAGGCCGACTACCTGATCCTCACCCGGCTCGGCGTCGACGTCGAGCTCGCCTTCCTCGACGACCTTGCCACCGGAACCTTCGTCGTCGACTGCCTCGATCGCAAGGAGTTGGGCGGGGCCCGCGACCTGGCGCGCCGCTACCGCGACCTCGAGCTGGGCCTGGCCGACGCCTCGCTCGCCGTGCTCGCCGACCGCCACCGGACCGATCGGATCGCCAGCTTCGACGAGCGGGCCTTCCGGGCGATGATCCCGCTGCGGGGCGGCGCCTTCACCGTCCTCCCCGCGGACTCGTAAGTAACCGTTTCGGGCGCCGGTGCCCGGTCTACATAAGGGGGCGTTATCGGGCGTGGGAGGCCGGTCCTTCTCCGCGGGCCCCAACGTCAACTCGGTGCTGAGCGGCCTCGCCGATCACGAGGGGCGGCGCTGGCCGCTTTTCTTCAAGCCGACCGGCGGGGTCAAGCGGAGCGCGGCTGCGCTATATGGCCACCTGAGCCCGGTCGACGTGGGGATCCACGAGGTGGCCGCCTGGTGGATGGCGCGCGAGCTGGGCCCGCCCTGGAGCGAGCTGGTGGCCCCGGCCGTCTGGCTCGACCCGCTGGAGGCGAGCGACATCGACGAGTGTGGCCCGGTGTCCCTCGGCATGGGCGGTGTCGCCGCACTGCCCGAACCGGGCGAGGGCTTCGATCGGCTGATCTCCGACGCGGCGTTCTTCGATGCGCTGATCGGGTCCCAGGACCGCCACGACCAGAACCTGCGTGCCGCGCGCCCGCCGCAGTTGGGGTTGATCGACCATGGCTACGCTTTTGCCCTCCGCGGCGATTACCACAACGCCTATCCGACGGCCGGCTTCTTCTTGCAATTGCGCTTCGGCAAGCGTCGCTTCATCGCGCCCGGCCAGCCGGTCCTCGACTACAGCGGCGTGGGTTCGCTCTCGGTGGGGCTGGCAGGGCACGAGAAGGAGGCGCTCGAGAGGCTGCTGGCCGATCGCGAGGAGCTGCTCGGCGTCGGCCCGATTTTGAGCGACGACCGGGCCGAGGCCTTGCGCCTGCGTGCAGCGCGCATGCTCCAGACCGGCGAGGTGCTGGCGCCGGGAGATTTCTAGGACTGGGTTGCTATAGTCTGTTGGGCTATACAGCGTCCCTTGAAGGAGGCAAAGATGGTTCGCGTCAGAATCCTCGTCAACGAGATCAGTCCCGAGGGGGAGCTGGTGGAGCGGCTTGCCGCGGCGTTCGAGGTGCGGGAGCAGGACTTGAGTCTCAGCGAGGGAGACGCCCGCTACGTGCAGCTCGGAATGCCCGTCTACAGCGAGCGCTACGGCAGGCAAATCGATTTCGACACCGACGGCGAGGAGTGGGCGCGTAACCTGCCGAGCGCCTACCGCAACGGGGCGATCGTCGTCGAGGCCGAGACGGCGGCCCTCGGCGCTCTCAGTGGGGAGGCGCAGCAAGGCGGCGAGCGCCTCGCAGCGCCGCAGGCATTCGCGGCGGAGTAAGCGTGCCCCGCACGCGGCGCTCTGACGTTCACGCGCAACTGGTCGGGCAGCGCCTTCGCGCTGCCCGCCAGGAGGTGGGCCTGACTCAGCGCCAACTGGCCGAGCGCCTGGGTGTCTCCCAGCCGGTGGTCGCCGCGCTGGAGGGGGGCGGCGGTAACCCGACGATCGGCCAGCTGGCGGCTGTCGCCGAGGCCCTGCAAGTCGGCTTCGACGTGCAGTTCGAGCTGTTGCCGGCCACGCGCCGGGCAGGCGAGGTGATCCCGCCCTAGCGGTCCTATCCACGGGATGTTGTGAACGCGGCTGATCGGTGGCCGGCCGCCCGGATCGAGTTCAGCATCCCGCCGGTTCTCCAGATCCGATTTTCGAGTCTCCTCGAGACTCTCAGACTCTGCCCGGTTCAAGAAATCCAAGCGCATAACGCCGGGTCTTAGCGATTGCGCAACGATGGACACGATGGGCCATTTCTCAGTGGAGCCGAACCCTCCCGCCCTGGAGACTGCTCGCGCTCGTGGCCTCTTCAGCCAGTTCGGCTGGCAGCTGCACCTGGGACCCGAGAGCGACGGACTCGACGCACGCCTCGTCTCCACGCATGAGCTCCACCACGACCGATTGCAGGTCACCACGGCCCACGGGTTCCTGATCCACGTCGTGGCCGCACTCTACAAGGAGACCGGCGAGGGGAGATGGGGCGAGCTGGAAGACGGCCTTCAGGCCGTGGCCTACCGGGTCCACGAGCAGTTCGCGACCTGGATGTCGGCGACGACCCTGGGGCTCAGCCGCGATGAGCTGGCCGGGCACCTGCCGAGCTACCTCGGGTACTTCGATGATGCCCAGGAACTGGTCGCCTCCGCCCCCAGCCCCTACCTGCGCATGCATCTGGTCTACGCCGCGCACCGTGCCGCGATGCAGTCCGAGGTTCTGCGCATCGCGGCCGACCGCGGGATCGCTGAGCTCCGCCTTGCCGACCTGGACCGGACCCAGCAGCCGGACTGGCGGATAGCCCGGTTCGATCCACGCGCGTTCGACGGATTCGCCGCGGACGTCGAGCGCCGCTGGGGAGGCGACGAGCGGTGGCCGGCCCTCCTCGCGTCTACGCTGAGCACCGAGCTGTACGGGCTCGCGTACGAGGACATCTGGGATGACGTCAACCAGCGAGCCTACGAGCTCGCCCGCCGGGTGCTGAGCGAGCGAGGCGCGCGGGCGCTCGAGTACGACGGCCACACCGGGTGGACAGCGCCGGCGCTGGAGCAGGCTCGGAAGATCGCCGGTACCCGGCTCGGCGTCCGGCTGGGGTCGGAGATGCCGGAGATGCCGGGCGCCGATGTCGCGGTCTTTTCCATGGAGGGCGAGACGATCGTGCTCCGCGACGCGCCTCTGCCGGCAGTGGTCCTCGACTGCAGCCCGCTCGACATGATCGCCGGCGAGGAGCCCTTCGAGCACGTCTACGTCTCCATACGACAGATCTCGAGGCTGCGGGCGCAATGGTTGACCGAGGATCCCGACGCGATCGGCTCAAGCGAGGTCGTGGCCCTGGCTCGCCGCACGGTGCTGACCGAGGAGGGCCGTCTCGTCGAGCTCTGCCCGGTGGCCGACCCCCAGGAGCTCAGCGGCTCCCAGGTGCCTATCTACGGCGATATCTCGATGGCGGTGCTGGACGATGGCCCGCGAATCGAGGCCTGGGAGTCGCTGATCCGGCCAGACAGGTTCGTCGTGCTCTGGGATCTGCGCCCCACGCACCACATCCGCCTGTGGCTGGGCGAGCCCGGGCATCGCCTCCGCTACTGCGTCCTCAACGCAGAGCGCTCGGGTCGCACAACCATGGTCTTCGTCGCTCAAGTCATCTCCGACGGCGGACGATCGCGCCTGTTCGTCGCGCCGAGCTCGGACCTCTTCGTTCGCTCGCTTCGCGCCTGGCTCGTCGAGGCCGGCCTCGACGAGCGCGCCGTCCTCGACGAAGGGCTGGCAGCCGAGGCGGATACGGCGTTGCAGATAGGCCTGGGCCATATGCTGGGCGAGGAGATGACCTTCGACTTCCTGGCGGGGCGGCGGCCGTGACCGATGCGATCCTGGACGCGCTCGGAAGCGACCGCGAGCTGCGCGAGCCCGAGCTTCAGAGCACCGTGGCGCGCCTGACGGACTTGGACGGGGAGGCGCTACGGGTCGCGACTCGGACCGCCGAGGCCGTGATCGTCGTCGGGCTTGACGAGCGGGCACTGCATGCCCGCCCCGGGGGGTGGGTGCTCCGGCTCGGCGACGCCACGGCGCGGGCCGGACTGGCGACGGCGGTCACCGCCGGCGTCATGGCCGCCGCGGGCTTCGACCAGCTACCGGCCCTCGTCCTGCCGGCCGTCCTGCCGCTGCTGATCGACCTCGATCACGTCGAGCTCTCGCCGGGCGACCGCCATGTCCTCGCCACCCTTCGCCTCCAGCCTGATGTCGTCAACACCGAGAACTCGCCGCCGGCGCTCTACGACGCGTTGCCTGCGGATCTGCGCGACCAGGTCTCGATGCCCGACTTTCTCGATTTGATTGAGCGTCTCCGAGACGCCGGTCAGGCGGACACCGACGACGGCATCGTGATCGTCCGGGACGAGACCGACCCCGCGTGGTTGCGCTTCCGCTTGAAGTAGACCGGCCCCGAGATGCCAAGCAACGTGGCCTCACCCCATCCAGGCGTCTCGATCCTGCTGACGCCGCTCTGGAATGAGCGCCTACCGCTCATCCGAACATGGGCATTTGGGACTCTTACGGACTGAATTAGGAATGCAATAGTATCCGCCACGGTGTCAGCCAGTTGGGATAACTAGGAATTATCGATGCATGTGGAGGCTGGCCCCCGTGCAGTCGCGGAGCATCTGAGAAGTCTCGAGCGTGCCCTGGCAGACCGCGCTCACGACCTGGCGCTTTACCTTGTTTTTGATCGTCCCCAGCGTGTCGACGACCGACCTGGCCTAGCCCGCAGCTTCTTCGCCCAGAGGTGCGCCTCCGAAAAGCACTTGTCGCAGATCATCGACGCCTTCCGAGGCACTGGCGCTTATGTCGAGCTCTTCGAAGGAGAGATCCCCTTCCTCAAGGCCTTGGCGGAAGGTCGCCTGCAAGCGATGCCACAGCAGTTGAAGGTCGCCTACAACGAGATAGAGGGAGGCATCTCTTGGGACGGTTTTGAACCGGGTCGCAAGGCTCTGATCCCGGCGGTCACCGATGCCTATGACCTTCTTTGCTCGAACTCACATGCGTACGCATGCGCGCTCGGGCGTCACAAGTTCCACTACTTCACGATCCTTCACGAGATGGGAGTGCGCACCCCGGAGACGTGGCACTTCCGTCCGGATCGAGGCTGGGCCGGCGATCAAAGTCCCCCTCGGGAAATGAAGGTGATCGTAAAGTTGACCTACGAGAATTGGTCGGTCGGGGTGACGGATGCCTCCGTCTTCCAGGTCGACGAGTCATGTGATGAGCGCGTCGGCGAGATCGCGGCAAGCATCGGCCAGCCCGTGACCGTGCAGCAGTTCATTCGTGGCCGTGAGGTGGGCGTCTCGGTGTTTTCAACCCCCGATTTGTTCATCCCCCCGCCGGTCGAAACGATCTTGGAGAAGGCGCCCGACAGCTCTGACGCCGTCATGACGATCTACGACAACCTGAACGACGAGGGCATCACGCTCGCGCCCTACAGAGGGACGCCGGAGGTAATGGCTGAGCTCGTCGAGGGCGCGGCCCGGGCGTTCGACGTTCTCGAGCTTGGCTCGTTCGCTCGGTTTGATTTCCGGGTCGACGCAGAAGAACGGACGTGGATCACGGACGTAGGCGTCTCTCCGGGGATCAGTGAGACGGATGCCGCCTTTCTCTCGATGGCCGATCTGGGCTTCGATCATCCGAGCTTCCTTCGGGCGGTTCTGGCAGCGACGCTGGCTACGCACGGTCGGCTGAATTAGTTCTCCCCGCGCCAGAGCTCGACCGCCGGCAAGACGAACCCGTGCGCGGAGTTATTCCAGAGCGACCCGCGATCCGGGTGATGCTCAAGCAGGAAGACATCGAACTCGGTGGGTGTCATCACGTTGCCTGCGGCTATCTCCGGCGAGAGGAGTTCGTGACGAAGAAGCAGGAGATCACGGTCGGTGTAGTTGCTTTCCGCGGCCACCGAGGTAAGCGAAGGCCACTCCAGCTGCGCCCGCTCGAGGTCTCCACTGACGAAACTGACCGCGCAGCGGTTGCCGCGAATCAGGTAGATCATGCTGGGCTCTGGAGATGTACGTGTCTGCGTCAACTCCGTGTCGAGGCGATCCAAAATTTGGAATGCCTCTTCGCAGTATCCGGCCAGGGCCAGATAGACAGCCAAGGCATTTTCGGGGTAATAGGGATCGTCTGCGAACCCGTGTTCCTCGACGATTTTTCTCTGACGGAGAACAGCCTCCTTCGCATCGACCATCCCAAGCCGGTACTCAGCTTGCAGCTGATTTGTGTAGGGATAATGCGCGCGAGCGAACGCCTCTGTGTCGTATTTGGCCATGAATTGAACCAGTTCGAGGCTGACTTCATGGGCCTCCGGGTACTCCGCGTTTTCGATGAGATTCGCCACCAAGTTGACCATGCAGCGGTAATACTCGCCGGGTCGGCGAACCACCAGATCCCCCTCCTTGGGCTCGAAGTGAGCGACGGCCTCACGGACCCGATCGAGAGCAGCGTTCGACGGGTGGAGGCCACCTGCACAGCGATCAAGCGTGTACAGGGCATCCTCCGCGGCAGGATCGTAACTGGCCCTGTCCGACAGTAAGTGGATGATCCGGGCCTCCAATGCCCAGCCCGGCTGCTTGTCTCTCAGGTGGAAGAAGCCATACAAGAGCAGCAGCATGAGCCGCATGCCGATCTCCGGCTCCTCTTCGATATAGCCATCCCATGATTCGAGAATCAGCCGTCCCTTCGCGCGGTCCTGCTCACTGCGAGTTGACATCAGGCACATCGCCCGCAGGTAATCGGCCTCGGCCGCAACTGGCTTCGCGAGGCTGCGTGGCAGGCGGTTGAGCGTTGTCATGCAATCCCCAAAGCGACACGCTCGGAGGCACTTGAGGGCGTCGGTGAGGAGTTCAACGATTGGGGCCACCCCCTCGGCCGAGATGGCGTTGAGGATCGCCGGTGGTTGCTTTTCCCACGGTCGTCCCTCCCTCGCCGCCTGTAGAGCCGCGAGGATTCCGAAGACGGCGGCCTCTTTCGGAGCGTCACCGTCGAGGGCATTGACGCAGCGAAGGTCGTAGTCGCTCGGCCGCAGGCGCTTGAGGCACTTCCCCCAGCGTTCGTGAATGGTCGCCCGATCTTCGCCGCCGAGGCCGAGGAAGTAGCGGTGGTAGTGCTCGTGAACGAAGATCCAACTTTCTTCCATCGTTTCCAAGATCTGCTCCTCCCGACAGAAACGCAGCAATCGGGCGGTCTCAGATTCCTCCACGCTCGATGCACACATGACTTCGCCGCGGTTGAAAGCCAGGCCGAGAATGGCCGCGACTTCGAGGAGCTCTACCGCCTGTCTGCCGGTTGGCCCTAGGTTTCGCATCCGTTCTGAGAGCAGGCTCCGCACGAACTTCCGCTCGTCGGTGATGGCAAGGAACATCTCACCTTCTCCTGCTGCGATGCGGGCCGCACACTTACTGGCAAGAGCGAGGTTCCCCCCTGAGAGCCTGAATACGGCTTCGGTGATCTCTGCCGATGGCACCACCCCGGTGCCCAGCGCGCAGAGAACCGCGCCGAAGTCCTCCAGAGGCACTCGCGGTAGCTTCATATGTTGGGTTTCCAGCGGTGAAAGCAAGGCATCACGTGCCTCAGGGTGGACTGCCGGTTGGTGGCGCTCCGTCGTCTGAACCGCTAGGACGCGCATCTCGGTGAGGAAAGTGAACGACTCGGACATGCGCTGGTCGCGGAGGCTGCCGAGCAGGTTCAGCGACCTCGCATCCCACCAGTGCAGGTTGTCGGCGATCAACAAGATCGGGCCCTTCTGGCCCAGTTTTGCGAGCCTGACGAGGATGTCTTGCTCCTGGTCATCGAGGAGGATCGCCTGATTGCGCTGCCGCATGCGTCTGGTTTCAGCCAGGACTTCGATCCCCGTGGTCAGGAGGCCGCCGGTGCCCAGAAGGTTCTCTCCAGACTTGGCGAGCTTCGCCAGTATCTGCGCCCAGGCGATGTTCCCCCCCACCCCCCTCATCGCCGACTTCAAGACGTAAAGGGACACGTCGCTCCTCCGCGGAGCCCCTTCCGCCACTACTGCGCTGCCGCCTGCCAGCTCCCAAGCCGTACCCACCCCGAGAGCGAGGCGGGACTTGCCACAGCCGGGAGGCCCTTCCACGACCTGGATATCCGAGTCGCCCATCAGCGACAAGGACACGTCGGCAATGGTCTCGTCGTAGCCGAGGACCTCCCAGAGCTCGGACAACCGATAATTCCTAGTTATCGCGCCTGAACGAACCTCCCGAGGACGTCGGCGTCCGAAACGACGCGGCGCAGGGCGCGGTCTGAGACGTGGGTGTAGATCTCTGTCGTGCTGAGGCTGGCGTGGCCGAGGAGGCGCTGGATGTAGCGGATGTCGACGCCAGCCTCGATCAACTGGGTCGCCGCGGTGTGGCGCAGCATGTGGGGGGTGACATGGGTTTCGAGGTCGGCAGCCCGGGCCGCTTTGGCAAGGCGGGATCGCATTGCCGGCGGGGTGAGTGGGTCGTAATGCAGGTTGAAGAGTAGATAGGGGTGGTCGAGGTCGAGCGAGGATCGCGCTTCGATATAGGCGCTTGTGAGGCTCGCAATCCAGTCGTTCGTGAGGAAGACCTGCCGCTCGCGGCGCCCCTTGCCGACCAGCCGTAATGCTCTGCCTGGCAGATCGATGTCGTGGCACCTGATGCTCACGCTCTCGTTGACTCGGATCCCGGTGGCGACCATCAGTGCGACGGCGAGAAGAGTCGTTGACTCATGGGGACTTTCTTCAACCGTCCGGCTGTCGGGCTCCGTGTTGGCGTTGACGCCGGCCGTCAAGGCGAGGAACCGCATCAAGCGGTCGAGTTCGTGAGCTGGCAGGGTGCGAGGGAGTCAACGGGATCGCCCCAGGGCGAGGCTTGCGCCATTCCATGGGTCGACGGCAAGAAGGCCCTGGGAGAGCATCCAGCGGCAGAAGCCGCGCAAGGCCGCGGCTCGCCTCTTCAGCGAGGCGGGAGAGAGGTTGGCGGCCTTCTCTCGCTCGATGAAGGAGATCACGTTGTCCTGCTCGATCTCCGCGGCCGTGAAGCCGGCTCCCACGTACCGCTCGAAGCTGGCGAGGTCCGCATCGTAGGCGCGGATGGTGTGCGGCGATAGGTCCCGCGTCGCGAGCAGCCAGCGTATGTAGCGCCCACGGGCTTGGTCTATCTGCATCGATCCATCGGTTCCCGGCAATGCGAACCAGCTCGTTTATCTCGACAGGGCAGTGGCTACCTGGACCCGCGGGAGAACTCCTGCGTGGTCACCCGATCTCGGAGATTGCCGAGGCGAGCTGGTGCCGAGGAGAAGCGGTGTATTTTCAGGTGTTCTATCGGGTAGATTAGACGGGCAACCAATGGAGGCACCCAATGCCCGTCCTTACCGCACCCGCAGCAGAGAGGCTTGATCGAGACGCCGCGACCCTGACGGTCGCTGAGGTGGCCGGCTACCTGCAGGACCATCTCGGCCAGCGGGTCGCCGCGCATCTCGTGGGGCTGCGGGACGCCAAGCAGATCGGCCGCTATCGCCGGGAGGACGGGCCGGAGCCGAACCAGCGCACCGAGCTGCGCTTGCGCGAGGGATACAAGGTCGTCCGCATGATCGTCGAGGCGTTCGACGAGAAGACGGCGAAAGCCTGGCTCTTCGGCACCAACACCCGCCTCGGCGACGAAGCGCCGATCGACGTTCTGCGAGCGGCGGTCGAGCCGGCGCAGTTCGCCGAGGTCCGCGCTGCCGCCAGGCAGCTCATTAGCTTTGAGGAGTGAGCGGGGGGAGAGCTGTGGCGAGGCTTTGCTAGCATTGCTAGCGCTATGGCACAACTACTGGTTCGTGACATAGAGGCCGATGTTGTGCGCGAGCTGAAGATTCGTGCCGCTCAGCATGGCCGCTCGGCCGAGGAGGAGCATCGGCGGATCCTGCGCGAGGCGCTGCGTCCTCAAGGGCCGGCCAAGTCCCTCAAGGAGCTCTTGCTGGAGATGCCAGACGTCGGCGAGGACGGGGACTTCGAGCGGCCCGTGGATCGCGGTCGCCCGGTCGAGCTTTGAGCTACCTGCTCGATACCAACGTCATCTCCGAGTTGCGCAAGGGGGAGCGAGCCAACCCGAGCGTCGCTTCGTGGTTCGCCGGCGTCGCCGACGAGGAGATCTTTCTCAGCGTCTTGACGATCGGCGAGATCCGCCGCAGGGTCGAGAGCGTGCGCCGCCGCGACCCCGACTCGGCGGCCACGCTGGACAGCTGGCTCGCCCGCCTGAGCGAGGCCCACCGCGACCGGATCGTCGCGGTCGACCGCCCGATCGCCGAGGAGTGGGGCAGGATGAACGTGCCCGACCCGCTGCCCGTCGTCGACGGCCTGCTGGCCGCGACGGCGAGGATCCTGGGCCTGACGCTGGTCACCCGCAACACGGCCGACGTCGAGGGCACGGGCATCGAGCTGCTCGATCCGTTCTCGTCAACCACTGACGGACGCGATCCAGGCGCTCTTCCAGCTGAGCGATAGCCCCGGGTGCGCGGCTGGGAGGATCGTCCCAGGGCCCTCGCAAGGCGAGGGATAACCGCATAGGCTTTAGCTTCCCCGACTACGCCGCTCATGGGCATTCTTGACGAGGCAATCCGAGAGCATCTGGAGCTGAAGCGCGCGCACGGCGCGGGCGATTCCGAGCTGCAGCAGCTCGAGGACGAGGCGTTCGGCCAGGCCGAGCGGCCTGGGGGCGAGGCCTCCCCGGATGCCGCCGCGGAGGCGCCGACGCAGTTCATGGCGCAGCCGGAGGCTCCTGAGGAGTCCACCACCGGCAGGCGCGAGCCACCCTCGATCGCGGATCTGCAGGAGCCGCCGCCTCCGCCCGCCGAGGAGGAGCAGCCGGCGATGGAGCACGAGATCCTCGACGCGCCCGAGGCGGTCGAGGAGGAATCCCCGTCGGCAGCCGAGCCCGAGCCCGCCGGCCCCACCGCCGAGGAGCGCCAGGCGATCGCCGAGCAGCCGACCGAGCTCCACGACATCGAGGAGGAAGTCGGAGCGGAGTCCCCCAGCCCCTCCGACGAGGAGCTGGTGGAAGAGGAGATCGCCGAGCCCCGGCTCGCCCCCGCCGACCCGCTCGCAGACCTCGAAGACGACGAGGAGGCCGAGGTCACAGTCAAGGGCCCGGCCCCGGACGACGATGACGAGCTCGAGGACGAGGACGACGCCTTCTGGAACGAGCAGCGCCTCTCGGACGAACTCGACCGGGCCCTGGAGGCGCCGACGGATTCAGAGCCGGAGCTCGCCGAGGAGCCCGAGTCCGGCGAAGAGCCCGCCCTCCCGCACGTCGCCGAGATCGAGGACGACGACGAGCCCGAGCCCGTCCAGGATCCCGACTCGCCCCACCATCATGAGGACGTGCTCGAGGACACCCCCGACTTCCTCGAGGAGACCCCCGAGGACGACCAGCTCTGGTTCGAGCAGAAGCCGCCGAAGGACTTCGACTTCGACGACTGAGGGGGTCGGCAGCGCATCCGCTGCCTGAAACCCGCCTACACTCTGTGATGCGGGGCCATAGCTCAGCTGGCAGAGCGTCGCGTTTGCAACGCGAAGGTCGCCGGTTCGATCCCGGCTGGCTCCATTGTCTGCCAAGCCCCCGGCTTCGCGGAGCAGAAGCGGTTCACGGCGCCAGGCAGGCGACTTCCACCTTCAGAGTCGTGTCGGTTCCCGTGTCGTTGCCGGCCGTGACGTGGAGCCCCGACGGCTGCCCGGTCGTAGCGTCGTACAGCCAGTAGAACTCGCTCAGCCACAGCTCTTGGTCGTCGGTTCCGCCCACCCCTTCCCAGTCGACGCCGCCGGCGACCGCCATTTCGTCGTTGAAGCAGAGGACCTCTTTGAAATTGGTGTCGTAGTTGCCGTTCTCGGCGGTTCCCCCGTCTGGGACGACCACGGTGCCGCTGCGTTTCGTGATCGTGCCGAAGCTGGACGCGGTCACCGAATCGTCGGCGATGTTCTGGGCGGTGGTTGCGGCGAGTGCGCTCGGCACCTGGCCGAGGCTGCCCTCGACGATGTCGCTGCCGCTCAGCGTGTCGTTCGTGACCTGGGCCGTGCCGATTGCGTTCTGCGCGATCGTCGGGTTCGGGTAGGTGCCGGCGAGGCCGCCACCCGCTGTCGCGCCATTGAACTGCGCATCGCTGCCGGCCGGGCCCTGCGGCCCCCTGGGGCCGGGGGACTTGATGGCCTCCTGCGCCAACTTCAAAGCTTCCTTCGAGCGCTTATCGGCCTTCTTGGCGATCTTGAGCGCCTTTGCCACCGAGTTGACAGCGGAAGCCGCACCCTCCAACGCCTGGGCTGGCGCACCGGCGGCCACCAACAGCGCGACCGCACCGACCGCAATCCCGTAGCGCTGAGAGCGCAGCTCGGCCCGCAGACGAGTCCACCTCATGTGCCTTCAATCCTCCGGCGCCAGTTGCTTCCTGGCCAAGACGACGAGCGCCGTTCGCGCCGACCGGCGACTCCACCATACATCCGGACGACTCCCCAGGCGAGGGTCTGCGCCCTGGGCACCGGCTGGCTCCATCTCAGGGGATGTGGCGTCCTGGACAGCCGGCAGGGCCGAGAAGTGTGCCAACTACCCGCTCGGCTCGGACCCCGGCAGGTCCGTCGTCCCCGGCTCTGCCGGGAACGAGCCCGATGCATCCGCCGCCATCACGACCCGGCGCCTCAGCAGCTCGCGGGTTGCGGCGATCGCGTCCTCGCGGGCGCGCTCTCGGTCGAGGCCGTAGCGTTCGGCGAGTGCCTCTGCCGCCTCGGCGAGCGTGCCACCGTCCAGAGCGTCCATGACGACGCCGCCGGATTCGTTCAGTTGCAGGTAGCTGCCGTCCCCGGCCAGCCGCACGAAGCGCTGCCGCTCGCTGCCGCTCCAGCGCAGCGGCGCGTGGCGGTATCGTCGCGCCCCCGCCAGCCCCCGGACCTTCTCTTCAGCTTCCAAAAGCTCCACCACCGGGTCGACCGGCGGTGGGGGAGTCGGCTCCGGCACGGGCGCGTCCCGACCGACAGCCCTCCCGGTCAGCGAACCACTGGCCACGGGGATCTCGTCATCGAGATACGCGACAAGCTCCGACCTCGGCAAATCCTCCGGCCCCTTCATCGCACCGGCCCAGCGGTTAATACGCTCGTCATCCCACCCCTCGCGGATCGCCGCCCAGCACGCCTCGACCCCGTCGCGCGCCGCGTTGCCGAAGCTGAAGGGCCGCATCGAGTCCGGACGCACGTCGCCGTTGGGCCGCACCAGGAAGCTGCCCGGCGCTTCGCGGCCCTGCAGGCTGAGGCTGCCGCCGGTCCCAGGCTGCAGCACGATCCGCATCGCCTCGCCGCGGCGCTCGCGGAACCCCTCGATCGCCTCCCGCAGCGCCTTGCGCGAGACCTTCCACTCGCCGCCCCGCGCCGCCGCCCCGGTCATCACCACCGGCGTCACCCGCACCCAGGGCACGCCCAGCGCCCACATCTGCTCGAGGAAGTCCGGCACGGCCCTGGCGTTCGCCGGCGTGACCACGTGCACGACGCAGACGCCGACGCCCGCGCCGAGCAGCCGGTCGATCCCCTCGACCGCCCGCCGCCAGCTTCCCGGCACCCCGCGCGAGCCGTCGTGCAGGCCCGCCCGCGCCCCGTCGAGCGAGACGTGCGCGGTGAGGCCCCGCGCCGCCCCCAGCCGCCGCGCCACCTCCTCGTCGACGAACCAGCCGTTGGTGTTGAGCGTCACCCCGACGCCGGCACCGGCCAGCTCCTCGACCGTCTCCAGGGTCAGCTCCCGGCGCAGCAGCGGCTCGCCGCCGGTGACGACCGCCTCGACGATGCCGAGGTCGAGCGACTGGCGCACGACCTCGCGCCACTGCTCGTCGCTCAGCTCCGGGGTGCGCTGAAGCGTGTGCCGCGGCGAGTCGGTGTAGCAGAACCCGCAGCGCAGGTTGCAGGCGTAGGTGATCTCGAGCTTCGCCCCGACCGGCCGCTCGGGGGGGTCGGTGAGCGCCCGCGGCGGCCGGCGGCCGGCCCGCCACAGCAGCCGGCCCCAGGTGAAGCTGTTCTCGCGCGTCAGCACGTCAGCCGGCCGAGCGGCCGGTGTAGCCCACGCCGCTCGGTTGCTTCACCTCTCAGCTGGGCGGCTGCTGCTGGCTGCTGCCCGCGGCCGTGCTCACCGGCATGCCGCCGGTGTCGATCTCCTCGACGCTGGGCGCCTCATAGGGCTTGGACTGGTCGTCGCTCATCTCTCCCCCTCCTGTGTGGATTGAAGCCTGCCGGCGCAGTCTAGCCTCGACCCGCTGTCGAGTCGAGCATCCTTCGCGCTGCCCCGCTGAGCTCGCCGAGGTCGTCGGGCAGCGAGACGCTGAAGGCGGGCACGGTGCCCAGCAGCCGTGCCAGCCGGGCGAAGGCCGCGCCGATCGAGGCGCGAGCACCGGTGTGGATGAGGTTGGGAGTGAGGAGGGCCAGCGCCCGCGCCGCCTCGAGCGGCTCGACCCCGAGCTCTTCACCGCGTTCGCCGAGCAGCACGACGGCCGCCACCGGGCAGGGCGGCGGCTCGCCCGGCCCGGGATCGCCGAGCAGCTCGGTCCGCACCCGTCCCTCGCCGTCGGGCCGACGCACCCGGACGCCCCGCGCCCCGGGGAAGGCGACCGGTTTGCCGGCGCCGAGATCGACCGCGATCCCGTCCTCGCCGAGCAGCCGCTGCCCCGCCTCACCCAGCGCCCGCGCCAGCGTCGACTTCCCGCGCTGGGTCGGCCCGCAGAAGAGGACCGCCCGACCGTCAACCTCGGCCCCGGCCGCGTGGAGGGCGAGGTCTCCGCGCATCGCCAGCAGCGTGCAGATCGCCGAGGAGGCGACCCGGTGCTCGAGCAGCTCGTCGTCCTCGTCGTCGCGCTCGACGAGGACCCGGCCCGCTTCCGGCTCGAGCAGGAAGCGCCCGCTCGGCGGCAGCTCGACCAGGCAGCGGCCGTCTTCGTGCTCGTAGCTGGCGTACCAGCGGTGGCCGCGGTCGTCGGCGAGGATCGCGACGGGGTCTCCCCGCGGCGGCAGGAGCGGGCCGGGCGCGAACTCGACCGCCAGCTCGCCGCGCGTTCCCGGCGCCGCGTTCAGCCGCCGCAGCGGCAGCTCGGTCTTAACCTCGAATCCGTAGAGGCTGCCCATCGCGGGTCTTAGGGTATGGATCGTGGGGGCAGCGCAGATCGGAGCGGAGACCACGTTGCGGCGCACGGAGCGCGCGGTCCACGGCGACCTGCCCGAGGAGACCGTCCTGCTCGACGTCGATTCCGGCGTCGCCCTGCGACTCAACGCGACCGGCGCCTGGATCTGGGGTCGGCTGGAGGAGCCGCGCAGCGTGGCCGAGCTGGCACGGGGTCTGGGCGAGCGCTTCGAGATCGCCGAGCCCCGCGCCCTCGACGACGTCGTCGCCTTTGCCCGCGAGATGACCCGCCGCGAACTGCTGGCGGCATCCTGACCGGCGCGATGCGGCGTCCTCGGTCGCTCGCGTGCAGAGCACGCCACGCTCCCTGTGTCCTTGCCTCGCTTGGTCAGGAGCCGCCAGGCAAATTTTGATCCGCGTGGTAGCTGCTGCGCACCAGCGGCCCCGAGGCAACCGACTCGAAGCCGAGCTCGTAGGCGGCCTTCTCCAGCGCCTCGAACTCCTCCGGGTGCCAGTAGCGGACGACCGGCAGGTGGTTCTCGGTCGGGCGCAGGTACTGGCCCACGGTCAGCACCTGGACGCGGTGCTCGCGCAGGATGCCGAAGGCCTCGACCATCTCCTCGAAGGACTCGCCGAGGCCGACCATCAGCCCCGACTTGGTGACGACCCGCTCGCCGCCCATCTCCTTCGCCATCTTCAGCACCCGGGCCGAGCGCAGGAACTTGGAGCCGCGCCGCGCCACCGGGTAGAGGCGCGGAACCGTCTCGACGTTGTGGTTGAAGACGTCGGGACGCTCGTGGATCACCTTCGCCAGCGGCATCTCCTGGCCGCGGAAGTCCGGTGTCAGGATCTCGACCTTGCAGCCCGGTGCCTGCATCCGGATCGAGCGGATCACGCCGACGAAGGCGCTCGCACCGTAGTCGGGCAGGTCGTCGCGGTCGACGGAGGTGACGACGGCGTGGCGCAGGCCCATCCGCTTCACCTGGTTGGCGACGCGCAGCGGCTCCAGCGGGTCGTTCCAGGTCGGCACCCCTGTCTTCACGTTGCAGAAGCCGCAGCGTCGCGTGCAGACGTCGCCGAGGATCATGAAGGTCGCGGTGCCGCGCTCCCAGCACTCGCCGACGTTGGGGCAGTTGGCCTCCTCGCAGACGGTGTGCAGGCGCTCGGCGCCGATCATCGACTTCAGCCGGCGGTAGGTCGGCCCGCCCGGCGCCGGCACCTTCAGCCACGGTGGCTTGCGGGCGCGGCGGAAGGGGACGGTGCCGGCGCTCTTGGGGGCCGTGCCACCGGGCTTGGCCCGGGAGCGGGTTACGTGGACGCGCTCGGCCGCAGCCGTGGACGCGCCGCCGTCCTCGGTCGTCTCGGAGGGGCTCGTCATGCGACGCCGAGCCTAGCGCTGTCGAGCCCCAGGTCAGCAGGACTCGCGGGCGCCGGGGTACGTTCGTAGACCTCGGCGAAGCGGGCCGCGACCGTGTCGGCGAAGGCGTCGAGATCCTGCTCGGCCCCGAGCTCGCGGCTCAGCGAGGTCACCTGGCAGCCCTCGATCCCGCATGGGACGACCCACTCGAACGGCTGCAGGTCGTTGTTGACGTTGACCGCCAGCCCATGCGTCGTCACCCCGCGGCTCACATGCACCCCAATCGACCCGATCTTCCGCGCCTCCCCCCCTGCCGACGGGCCTGAAATACGCCTATGTGTCTCCTTTGAGGCCCGTCGGCCCCTGGGTGGGGCCCAGACGCCTGTCAGGCCTTCGATCGTGGTCGCGGCGACGCCGTGCTCGCCGAGCGCCCCGATCGCCACTCGCTCCAGGCGCCGCACGTACTCGTGCACGTCGTCGCCGTAGGGCCTCAGGTTGACGATCGGGTAGGCGACCAGCTGGCCCGGCCCGTGGTAGGTGACGCGGCCGCCGCGGTCGGTCTCGCACACCTCGATCCCCTGCATCTCGTACCACTCCCGCGCCATCGGCAGCTCTCCCTCGCCGGAGCGCCGGCCGCGGGTGTAGACGGGAGGGTGCTCGAGCAGCAGCAGCACGTCGGCGACGGCCCCCTCCAGCCGCGCGTCGCGCAGCCAGCGCTGGGCGACGAGGGCCTCCCCGTAGGGGACCGTGCCGCAGCGGACTACCAGGACCTCGGCGCTCACCATCGAAATCGTTGCACGGCCTCGCTCCTATCCCCTATAGGGCGAGGGAGAGTGGCTCTTCGAGCAGCGCCCGGATGCGGGCGAGGAACTCTGCGGCGGGGGCTCCGTAGAGGATGCGGTGGTCGCAGGCGAGGTTGACCCGCATCAGGTGGGCGGTGGCGATCTGGCCGTCGCGGGCGACCGGCCGCTCGGCGATCGCGCCGACGGCGAGGATCGCGGCCTGCGGCGGGTTGATCACCGCGGCGAAGCTGTCGATCCCGAACATCCCCAGGTTGGAGACGGTGAACGTCGCCCCCGAGAGCTCCGGGGGCGTGATCTGGCCGTCCCGCACCCGCTGCGCCAGCGCCCGCGCCTCCGAGGCGATCTGCCGCAGGCTCTTGCGGTCGGCGTCGAAGACCGTGGGGACGACCAGCCCGTCGTCGGCGGCCACCGCGACTCCCACGTTCACCCGCGAGTACAGCTCGAACCGCCCGTCCCGATAAGCCCCGTTCGCCCGCGGATGCTCCCGCAGCCCCAGCGCACAGGCCTTGACCACCATGTCGTTGAACGACGGCACCACGTCGCCCTCTTTGGCAGCGGACTTGATCTGAGCCCGCGCCGCAACCAGCCGGCTCATATCCACCTCAGCCTCCAGGTAGAAATGCGGCGCCGTAGCCTTCGACTCGGCCATCCGCCGGGCGATGGTCGACTGCAGCTTCGTGGGCTCTTCATGTGCAATCGATCCCTTGGCTGTCTCGAGGCTGGGCGCCTTCTCCGCGGGTGGCGTGGGGGTTGGGGGGGTCGAGGACGGGCGCTGTGCGCCCGCCCGCAGCGCCCCCCCTTCCCCCGCGACAGGACCCGCGGCCGATGCCGCTTGCTCCACGTCCGCCTTGACGATCCGCCCACCCGGCCCGGACCCCTGAAGCTTTGTCAGATCGAGCTTCTGCTCCTTGGCAAGCCGCCGAGCTATCGGTGACGCCTTGGGACGGCCGCCCCCGCCAGCGCCGTCACCTGCGTCTGCTTCAACAGGCGGCGCGTTGATCGCCGCCTCTTCCGCGGGTGGCGCTGTAGGGGGAACCACCCCCGAGGACGCTTTAGCGACCGCAGGGGGTGGTGGGTCCCCTGCAGCGACAGGACCCGCGGACGTCCGCTCGTCCGCCCCCCCGCCGTCATCGCCCTCGACCCGCGCAATCGTCATCCCGATAGCCACCGTCTCACCCTCCTGCACGAGGATCTCCGTCAGCGTCCCGGCGACGTCGCTTTCGTACGCCATATTCGCCTTATCCGTCTCGATCTCCACAAGCTCATCGCCGACAGACACCTCATCGCCGACCTGCTTCAGCCACTGCAGGATCGTCCCCTCCTCCATCGAGTCGGAAAGCCTCGGCATAACGATCTCAGCCACAAGCTCCCCCTCGGCGGCCCAGGCCCTGGTCGAGTCGTCCCTGTTCTCGGCTACTCGCGGCGGGTGGCGCCGTAGGGGGAACCGCCCCTGAGGACGCTTTAGCGACCGGAAGGGGCGGTGGGTCCCCTACGGCGACAGGACCCGCCGCGCCAGCGGCAATCACAGCGACCCCTCCAGCGTGGCAAGCGCCGCCTTCACCACATGCTCCTCATGCGGAATCGCCGCCTGCTCCAGCCGCTTCGAATAAGGCATGTGCACGTCCGCCCCGGTGACCCGCTGCACCGGCGCGTCGAGGTCGTCGAAGGCCTGCTCGGTGATCAGCGTCGCCAGGTTGGCGCCGACGCCGCCGTGCGGCCAGCCCTCCTCGACGATCACGGCGCGGTTGGTCTTGCGCACCGAGGCGAGGATCGTGTCGAGGTCGAGCGGGCGCAGCGTGCGCGGGTCGATCACCTCGGCCTCGACTCCGTGCTCGCGGGCGAGCGCCCGCGCCGCGTCCTCGGCGACGTGGGCCATCTTGAGGATGCCGACGATGGTCACGTCGGCGCCCTCGCGCCGCACCGCCGCCTGGCCGAAGTGCAGGATCTCCTCGGCGTCCTCGCTGACCTCCCCGCGCCGCCCGTAGAGGCTCTCGTGCTCGATGAAGACGACCGGGTTGTCGTCGCGGATCGCCGCCTTCAGCAGCGCCTTGCCGTCGGCCGGGGTCGAGGGGCAGGCGACGAGCAGCCCCGGCACCTGCAGGAAGAGCGCCTCGAAGCTGTGCGAGTGGGTGGGGCCGAGCTGGTGCCCGCCGCCGCCCGGCATCCGGATCACCATCGGCACCCGCGCCTGGCCGTTGAACATGTACGGGATCGCGGCGGCGTGGTTGACGATCTGGTCGAGCGCCAGCAGGGCGAAGTTGACCGTCATCAGCTCGATGACAGGCCGCAGCCCGGCCATCGCCGCGCCGACCCCGGTTCCGACGATCGTGTTCTCGGAGATCGGCGTGTCGCGCACCCGCCGCTCGCCGAACTCGTCCAGCAGCCCTTCGGTCACCTTGAAGGCGCCCTGGAAGACCCCGACGTCCTCGCCCATCACGAAGACCGCCTCGTCGCGCCGCATCTCCTCCGCCATCGCGTCGCGCAGCGCCTCGCGCATCCGCAGCTCGGCCATCAGTCCTCGACCTCCTCGGCGACGGGGGAGTCGGCGCCCTCTTCTGCGACCTCGGGCTCGATGCCCTCCTGGGTGTCGCCGCTCTCGGCTGGATTTGGCCTTGGCGATTGCCGCGGGCCGTCCGGCTGCCCCGCGTAGGCGGCGCCGGCCTCGGCCAGCTCGCGGGCCGCTGCCGGCATCCGGTCCTCGTGCTCGCCCCGGTGCGGCTCGGGGCTGCGCTCGTCGACCGCGTACCAGCCCGCTTCGCCGTCGAGCACGTAGAGGCTCTCGTAGAGCGTGTCGAGCGCCGGCTCGGGCGAGGCGTCGGCGAACTCGACCGCGGCCAGCACCGTCTCCTCCGCCTTGTCGCGCACCTGCTGCACCTCGCGCTCGCCCAGCACGCCTGCCTCGACGCAGCGCCGCGCGAAGGCCTCGATCGGGTCCTTCGCCTGCCAGGCCTCGACCTCCTCGCGCTCGCGGTAGACCTCGGGGTCGGCGGCCGAGTGGCCGCGGAAGCGGTAGGTGAAGGCCTCGAGCATCGTCGGCCGCCGCTCCTCGCGGGCGAGCCGGATCCCCTCGGCGACCGCCTCGCGCACCGCCAGCACGTCCATGCCGTCGATCCGCTGGCCCGGGATCCCGTAGCCCTCGGCCTTCTTGGAGAGGTCGGTCTGGGCCGAGTGCCGCTCGACCGAGGTGCCCATCCCGTAGAGGTTGTTCTCGACCAGGAAGAGGACCGGCAGGCTCCAGAGCGCCGCCAGGTTCATCGTCTCGCCGAAGTTGCCGGCGTTGGAGGCGCCGTCGCCGAACATGCAGACGGTGACCGCGTCCTCGCCCTTGTACTCGGAGGCGAGCGCCAGGCCGGCCGCGATCGGCAGGTTGCCGCCGACGATCCCGTAGCCGCCCATGAAGCGGTGCTCGGCGTCGAAGATGTGCATCGAGCCGCCGCGCCCGCCGCTGGTCCCGTCGACGCGGCCGAAGAGCTCGGCCATCACGCGCCTGGGATCGGTGCCACGGGCGATCGCGTGGCCGTGGGTGCGGTAGGTCCCGATCAGGTAGTCCTCGGCGCGCATCGCGGCCGAGACGCCGACGATCGTCGCCTCCTCGCCGATCGCCAGGTGCAGGAAGCCCCCGGCCTTGGCCCGCTGGTACTGGCGCCCGGCCTCTTCCTCGAAGCGGCGGATCAGCGCCATCCGCGCGAGCAGCTCGTAACAGGTGGAGGCGTCGGGGAGGTCAGCCATCCGCCTGAGCGTAGCTCGCGGCCCTGACCGCCTCCTCGAGTCTGTCGTCGCCCCAGAAGACCTCGCCGCCGACGAGCAGCGAGGGGACGCCGGTGACACCGAGCTCGGCAGCCCGCTCGGTCGCCTCGCGCAGGGTGCCCTTCACCCCCTCGGTCTCCACCGCCTTCAGCAGCGCCCGCGGGTGCAGCTCGCAGGCCGCGGCCGCGATCAGCACGTTGTCGGGGTCGGAGAGGTCGCGCCCGGCGGCGAAGGCCTGGCGGAACGCGGCGAGGGCGAAGGAGACGGTGCGGCCGGTCTGCTTGGCGAAGGTAGCGGCGCGCATCGCGAAGAGCATGTTGCCCGGCCACGGCTCGGGCCAGGCCAGCGGCGGCAGCCCGTACCCGGCGGCCCGCCGCTCGACCTCGGCCATCCCCTCCTCGCGCCCGGGGCCGTTGCCCCACGAGTCCCGCCCGAGGCTCTGGAACAGCCCGCCGAGCAGGATCGGCTGCCACTCCGGCTGCTCGAGGCCGGCTTCGGAAAAGAGCCCGCTGACCCGCTCCGCCGCCAGGTACGCGTAGGGCGAGCCGAGGTCGAAGTAGAAGGTGGCGCGGGGGGAGAGATCTGCCATGCGGAGACCTTATGTCCGCATGAACGAGCCGAGGAGTGAGGTATCTCATGGTAATTTCCATGCTCATGAAGAAGCGCATGAAAATAAGCAAGGGCGGCCAGGTCTCTATCCCGGCGCCGATCCGCAAGCGCTGGGGGGCGACGACGGTGACGCTCGAGGACCGCGGCGAGGAGATCGTCCTCAAGCCCGCTCCCGACGACCCGATCGCGGCCGCCGCAGGGGCGTTCGCGGGAGAGGGTCCCAAGGTTCGACTGGGAGGCAGTCGCACGGGAAGAACGCGAAGCGGAGGCAGAAGCGGAAGAGCGCAAGTGGAAGAGCCGCTGACGCTCCTCGACGCAAATGCGCTGATAGCTGTGATCCGTGGAGAGCCGGCAATGGAGCCCGTCCTGGCGATCCTTCGTCGGGGATCGGTTGCCATGACCACAGCCAATGTCGCCGAGGTCTACGACAGATCGCATCGGCTGACGGGGCTTCCACATGAGCGCGTTGCCGAAGTGCTGGAGCCGCTCTTCGAGGACCCGATCGATCCGATCCCGGTGGACGTGGATCTGGCTCGGCGGGCAGGAGAACTCCGTAGCCGGCACTATCACCGCAAGCGACGGTCTCTGGCGTTGGCCGATTGCGTGCTTCTGGCGGCCGCTGGATCGAACGATCGGATCGCCAGCTCTGACTCCGACGTGCTCACCGTCGCCGCCGCGCTGGGGATCGAGACGATCGAGCTGCCGCCGAGCTCGGGCTGACGCGCCCGCGACTCGCGCTCAGGCGTGGATCGCCGAGCGGTCGACCGCGCGCGCAGCTTCCGGGATCGCCTCTGAGATCGTCGGGTGGGGGTGGACGATCTGGGCCAGCTCCTGGTAGCCGCCCTCCAGCGCCATCGTCGCGACCAGCTCGGCGATCATGTCGCAGGCTCGGTTGCCGACGATGTGGGCGCCGAGGATCTCGCCGTACTTGGAGTCGACGACGAGCTTGACCAGGCCGTCTTTGTCGTCGTAGACGGTGGCGCCGCCGACGCCGCCGAGCTTCTGCTTGCCGACCTTGACGTCGTGCCCGGCCTCCTTGGCCGCCGCCTCGGTGAGGCCGACGCTGGCCACCTGCGGATGGCAGAAGGTCGCCCCGGCGACGAGGTTCTGGTCGACCGGGTGGGCCGGCTCGCCGGCGGCGTGCTCGACCGCGACCACGCCCTCCTCGGAGGCCTTGTGGGCGAGCGCCTTGGTGTTGACCAGGTCGCCGATCGCGTAGACCTTCGGGTTGGAGGTGCGGCAGTACTCGTCGACCTCGACCTTGCCGTTGTCGGTCAGCTCGACCCCGGCCTCGGCCAGGCCGAGCCCCTCGACGTCGGGCGCGCGACCGCCGGCGATGCAGAGATAGTCGACCTCGATCGACTCGCCGCCGTAGCTGAGCTTGACCGAGCCCTCGCCGGCCTCGACGTTCTCGACCGGGGTGCCGGTGGAGATCGTCACGTTCTGCTTCTTGAAGGCGCGCTCGACCACGCGGGCCATGTCCTTGTCCTCGGCCGGGAGGATCTGGTCGAGCATCTCGATCAGGACGACCTCGGTGCCGAAGCGCCCGTAGGCGGAGGCGATCTCACAGCCCGAGGCGCCGGCGCCGGCGACCGCGATCTTCCGCGGCTGCTCGGGCAGCGACCAGGCTCCCCAGGTGTCGAGGACCCGTCCGCCGAACTCGACCCCCGGGATCGGCAGCGCCATCGAGCCGGTGGCAAGGACGACCGTCCCGGCCTCGTAGACCTCGTCCCCGACCTTGACGTTGCCCTCGGGTGTGAGCGAGCCCTCGCCCTCGATCGTCGCGATCTTGTTCTTGTCCCAGAGCATCTTCACGCCGCTGGAGAGCGACTCCGAGACCGAGGCGCGCCGCTTGCCAAGCGCCTCCCAGTCGATCGAGACGTCCTTGGCGACGACGCCGAGCTCGGCGCTCTCGCGCGCCTGCTCGTAGATCTCCGCCGTGCGCAGCACCGTCTTGGCCGGGATGCAGGCGTAGTTGAGGCAGCGCCCGCCGGCCTTGTCGCGCTCGACCGCGGCGGTCCTCTTGCCCAGCTGGGCGGCGCGGATCGCGGCTACGTAGCCGCCCGGGCCCCCGCCGATGACGATCACGTCGAATGAATCTGCCACTGGACCTCAGCCTATAGAGAGCCGCCTTCCGGTGCGCTTTATGTGCCAATGGATGGCATAAGGCGCACCGGAACGAGTGCCGCGCTCTTTACTGGCGGGTGGGCATCTGGATCCGCGCCATCGCCTTGACCATGAAGAAGAAGAGGGTGCCGGCGACGGCGAGCAGGGCGAGCGTGCCGGCGATCTGGGCGAGTGACGAGGCGGCGACCAGGAGGCCGAAGAAGGCGCTGAAGAGGACGAAGACGAGGACCAGCTGGAAGCCGAGCACCGCCCAGTAGCGGGCGCGCCACATGCCCCAGGCCATCATTCCCATCAGCAGAGCCGGCGCGAGCGCCTGCGCGAGGAGCGGTTTCTCGCCATCGACCTCGGTGCCGGAGACGTAACCGATCGCGACCGAGGCGGAGATCAGGGCGGAGACGACGGCGCCGATCGTCACCACCAGCGGACGCTCCCCTTCGCCCAGCGGCTCGAGTGCTTCCCGCGCCGCCTGGTTTCGCTCCTCCGCCTTCGCATAGCCGCGCTCCATCCGCTCGCGCGGAGTGGGGGAGGCGCCGCGCTCCTTGCGCTTGCGCGGTTGCTTGGCCGCCGGGTCAGGCACCGGGCGCGGCCTCCCCGAGCGGCGCGAGGGCGCCGCGCAGCTCTTCGGCCGCGACGGTCGGGTTCTCGGCGTCGCGGATCGCCCGCACGACGCAGATCCGGCTCGCTCCGGCATCGACGACCTGCGCCGCGTTGCCCGCGTCGATGCCGCCGATCGCGAAGAAGGGGTGGGGGGCGCCGGTGGCCGCGTGGCGGATCAGGTCGAGCCCGACGGCGGGGCGACCCTCCTTCGTCGGCGTCTCCCAGATCGGTCCCACGCTCATGTAGTCGATGCCGGGTGACGCATCTGGCCGGCGCATATCTGCGTCCTCGGTCGCTCGCGTGCGGAGCACGCCACGCTCCCTGCGTCCTTGATCTGCTTGGCCCGATGCGCCTCCGGCAGCGGCAATTTGCTCTTTCGTGTGCGTCGAAAGCCCGATGATGACGTCTGGGCCCAGCATCTCGCGAGCCTCCCTCACCGGCATGTCGTCCTGCCCCACGTGGACGCCGTCGGCGTTGCAGGCGCGGGCCAGGTCGGGATCGTCGTTGACGACGAAAAGGGCGCTGTAGGTATCGCAGAGGCGGCGGAAGGTGAGCGCGGCGAGCTCGATCTCGCGTCGCGGCAGCGACTTCTCGCGCAGCTGGACGATGTCGACGCCGCCGTTCAGCGCCGCCCGCAGCAGCGCCTCGGGATCCTCGCCGTGCGGCCGCGCGTCGCAGCAGAGGTAGAGCCGCGCCGTGCGCAGCCGCTCGCGGCGCAGCGGACCTTTGGCGTCGGGTGTGGCGAGGCTCACCCCCCGATTATCGCGCCGCAGGGGGCGTGTCTGAGCAAACCCGCCATATGTGGCGGTCAAACTCAGACACCCCTCGCCGGAGGGGTAGCATCGGTAGGGAAACGGGAGCCCACGGCATCTGGCGATGCCACGGCTGAGAGGGTGGCAACGAGGCCACCGACCGTCTGGACCTGATCCGGGTAATGCCGGCGGAGGCAAGATTGAGCGACAGAGGCAGCTATGACGCGGTGGTGGTCGGCGGTGGGGCGATCGGGCTCTGCTGCGCCTGGCGCCTCTCGCGGCGCGGGGCGCGCGTCGTCGTGCTCGACCGCGCCGCGCCGCCCGCTGGGGCCACGCGCGTGGCCGCTGGGATGCTGGCGCCGGTGGGGGAGCTGGCCTTCGGCGAGCCCGAGCTGCTGCGGATGACGCTCGCGGCGGCCGAGGCCTACCCGGGCTTCGTCGCCGAGCTGGAGGCGGCAAGCGGGATGGGCAGCGGCTACGAGCGCTGCGGCGCCCTGCACGTCGCGCTCGACCGCGACGAGGCGGCGGAGCTTCGCCGCGTCCACGAGCTGCAGCGCTCCCTCGGCCTCGGTGCGGAGTGGCTGCCGCCGCGCCGTTGCCGCGAGCTGGAGCCGGGCCTGACGCCATCCTTCAACGGCGGCGTCCATGCGCCGGAGGAGGCGGCCGTGAACCCGCGGCTGATGACAGACGCCCTGCTCGCTGCCCTGACTGGTGAAGGGGTCGATGTCCGGGCCGGGGCCGAGGTCGCGGACGCCCTCATCGATGGCGAGCGAATCGAAGGCGTGCGCACAAAGGGCGGCGATGAGCTGCGCGCCGACGCGGTGATCCTCGCCACCGGCGCCTGGTCGGGAACAGCCGCCTGGCTTCCCGAGCGCGCTCGCCCTCCCGTTCGCCCCGTCAAGGGCCAGATCCTCGAGCTGCGTTCGCCGGACGGAGAGTCACCCTGCGAGCGGATCGTCGCCTCGGAGCGGATCTACCTGGTCCCACGCCCCGATGGCCGCCTGATCGCCGGCGCAACCACCGAGGAGCGCGGCTTCGACACCACCGTCACCGCCGGCGGAGTTCACGAGCTGCTGCGCGAGGCCTACCGCCTGCTCCCCGACGTCGCCGAGATGGAGCTGGTCGAGGCGATGGCGGGTCTGCGCCCGGGGACGCCGGACAACCTGCCGCTGATCGGCCCCGGTGCCCTCGACGGCCTCGTCCTCGCCTGCGGCCACTACCGCAACGGCATCCTGCTGGCGCCGCTGACCGGCGAAAAGGTCGCCGCCGAGCTTGCCGGTGTGGAGGTCGCCGGATGAGGATCGAGCTGAACGGGGAGCCGCACGAGCTGTCCGACGGCGCCAGCCTTGCCGACGCCGCACGGGCCGCCGGCGCCGAGGACACCCGCGGCTACGCGATCGCTCTCGATGGCGAGGTGGCGCCGCGTGCCGAGTGGGCCGCGACGCCGCTCGCCGAGGGCAGCAGGGTCGAGGTGCTGGCGGCGATCCAGGGCGGCGCCGAGGGCTGGGAGCTGGGAGGACGCACCTGGACCTCGCGCCTGATCGCCGGGACCGGCGGCTTCCGCTCGCTGGAGCAGATGGAGCGGGCGCTGGAGGCCTCGGGCGCGGAGATCGTCACGGTGGCCCTGCGCAGGATCGACCCCGAGGCGAAGGGCTCGGTCCTCGACGTGCTCGACCGGCTCGGGCTTTTCGCCCTGCCCAACACCGCCGGCTGCTACACCGCCCGCGACGCCGTCCGCACCGCCCAGCTTGCCCGCGAGGCCTTCGAGACCGAGTGGATCAAGCTCGAGGTGATCGGCGACGACCGCACCCTCTTCCCCGACGCGGTCGAGCTGGTCGACGCCGCCGAGACCCTCGTCGGCGAGGGCTTCACCGTCCTCCCCTACACCAACGACGACCCGATTCTCGCCCGCCGCCTCGAGGAGGCCGGCTGCGCCGCGGTGATGCCGCTCGGCTCCCCGATCGGCTCCGGCGCCGGCATCCGCAACCCCTACAACGTCGCGATCATCGCCGAGCGCGCCTCTGTCCCCGTCGTCCTCGACGCCGGCATCGGCACCGCCTCCGACGCCGCCCTGGCGATGGAGCTGGGCTGCGACGCGGTGATGGCCGCCAGCTCGATCTTCGGCGCCGCCGACCCGGTGGCCATGGCCACCGCCCTGCGCCTCGGAGTCGAGGCCGGCCACGCAGCCCAAGGCGCCGGCCGCATCCCCCGCCGCACCCACGCTGAGGCCTCGACCCCGGAGCACGGCCTCCCCGAGCTCTCCTGACCGCCGATGTCGCACTTCCTTCCGCTATCCGGCGGAAAGTGCGACCGCACCGACGGCCCGCCGCCCTCTACCATTGCCACCGCGCCCCCGTAGCTCAGTTGGTTAGAGCGGCGGCCTTTTAAGCCGCGCGGCGCGGGTTCGAATCCCGCCGGGGGTACTGCTCGTTGCGGTGGTCGAAAGTCCGCCTTCTCACTGATAGCTCCAGCCGCGAGCCGTTCTGCCAGCGAACGGTGAGGGGCGGCCTTCGAGCTGAGTCGGCATCACTCGGCGTGAATCTCGCGTCGCACGTAAGCGGCAAACAGTGGATCGGCCAGTGCCCACGACCCGCGCCCGCCGGGCCTGATCACGATCGACGCATCCGCAAGTGCGTTCAGGGCGCGATTGGCCGCCTTCTTCTCCAGACGCTCGTACGGCGACCGCTGGTGCACAAGGCGCACGGCAACATCGACAGCAGTGCTGCCCATCGCGCGAATGCGGTCCATCAGGTCAGCATGGCGGCCGGCGTCGGCTGCGAGTGCCCCACGGTGGCCGCGCTCCGCAAGCGTGCCGTCGATTCGACGGGTGTCCTCCTCGACCGAGGCATGGTGGGCCTGCTGGGCGATCAGCATCGTCGAGCGGGGGTGTCCCTCGCCCGCCGCAACGATCAGCTCCAGGGCCTCCTCATCGACAGCGCAGTCGTCCTCTTCGAAGCGCTCGCGCAGTCCTTGGCGCCACTCCTCCTCGCTGATTTGGGAGAGTTGGTGGAAGCCGCCGAACTGGTAGAGCGCACGGCGCTCGTTGCTGAACATCTCGCGCATCAGGTGCTCGACGCTTCCGGCGAACAAACAGGTGACGCGTGGCGAGTCGTGCAACGCCTCTCGCAACCGCTGAGTGACCTGCTCGGGGTCGCCGTAGGCCCCGCTGGTCAGCTGCTGGAGCTCGTCGACGAACAGGATCAGCTGCCGGTCGTCGCGCTCGGCGATGCGCTGAGGCAACTCGAGGGCGAGGCTGAGTTCCCGCAGGGGGTCCTGGCGTTTCCGAGTCGGTTCGAGAGCGATCTCGACAGCGTCGCCGAGCTCGGACTTCACTCGCAGAACGGTGGTCAGCGATCGTCCCGCAAGGGCACGGGACGGGAGTCCGCGCACTCGCTCGACCAGCCGCCTGAGAGCCGAGCGGTTGGCGAGCGCCTCCTGGGCGAGCGTCTCGGCCAGCGCGGCGGCGTTCGTATCTCTGAAGAGGCTCACGCTCACGGTGTAGAAGCGCCGCCGGCGAAGCGCGGCGACGGTTGCCTCGCAGACCGTGCTCTTGCCGGTGCGGCGTGGGGCCGCCACGATCCGGTGCAGCCCATCGGCAAGCTCGGACGTGAGCTCTTCCAGGTCGCTTTGACGTCCGATGAGCTTCCCAGGGGGACGAATCGGCTCCTCCGAAGGAAAGAGGTCTCGCGAACGTGACCGAGGCATGTTGGCAATTATGCCAACTAAGGTTGTCGGATTCGCCAACTCCGTTGCGAAGAGACACGCGGTGTTTCACCGCGGTCAGTGCCGGAAGTGCCGGTGCCGGGTGAAGACCATCGTCACGCCGGCCGCCTCGCAGGCCTCGATCACCTCGGCGTCGCGCTTGGAGCCGCCGGGCTGGATCACGGCGGTGGAGCCGGCTTCGATCGCCAGCTGGGGACCGTCGGCGAAGGGGAAGAAGGCGTCGGAGGCGGCGGCGGAGCCGGTCAGCAGGGCTTGGGCGTCCTCGCCGCGGGCGTCGCGGCACTTCTCGACCGCGAGGCGGACCGAGTCGACCCGGCTCATCTGGCCGGCGCCGATGCCGAGGGTGGCGCCGTCCTTGGCGATCACGATCGCGTTGGAGCGGACGTGGCGGACGACGGTCCAGGCGAAGAGCATGTCGCGCCACTGCTGCTCGTCGGGCTCACCCTTCGTCACCGCCTCCATCAGCTCGCGCGGCTCGGGGTCGCCGTCGCGGTCCTGGATCAGCAGCCCGCCCAGCACCCGTTTGACGTCGCGTTCGCCCGGGTCGCGCTGGCGGCGCTCCTCCTCGCAGAGGATCCGGATCGCCTCCTTCTGCTGCAGGACCGCGAGCGCCCCGTGCCCGTAGTCGGGCGCGATCAGCACCTCGACGAAGTTCTTGTGGAGCTCCTCGGCGAGAGCCTCTGAGACCGGCCGGTTGAAGGCGATCACGCCGCCGAAGGCCGACATCGGGTCGCAGGCCAGAGCCTTCGCGTACGCCTCGAGCGCGTCGGCGCCGATCGCCACGCCGCAGGGGTTGTTGTGCTTGACGATCGTGCAGGCCGGCTCCTCGAAGTCCTCTACCAGCCGCCGCGCCGAGTCGAGGTCGAGCACGTTGTTGAAGGAGAGCGCCCGCCCGTGCAGCTTGGAGACGCGCGAGAGGATGTGGCTGCGCACGCCGGCTTCGGAGTAGAGCGCCGCCCGCTGGTGGGGGTTCTCGCCGTAGGCGAGGTCGAGCACCTTCTCGTAGGCGACCGCCAGGTGCTCGGGGAACTCCTCGTACTCGGCTGAGAACCAGCGACTGATCGCGGCGTCGTAGCGGGCGGTCTGGGCGAAGGCCTCGTTGGCGAGCCAGTGCCGGGTCGAGGCCGAGACCTCGCCGCCGGTCTCTTCCAGCTCCGCCAGCAACGCGTCGTAGGACTCCGGCTTGACCACCACGGCAACCCCGTCGTGGTTCTTGGCCGCGGCGCGGATCATCGTCGGCCCGCCGATGTCGATGTTCTCGACCGCGACCTCAGGCGCGACGTCGTGCGCGGACACCGTCTCCTCGAAGGGGTAGAGGTTGACGCAGACCAGGTCGATCGGCTCGATCTCCTCACGCTCCAGCGTCGCCATGTGCTCTGGGTCCTCGCGCCGCGCCAGCAGCGCCGCGTGCAGGCGCGGGTGCAGGGTCTTGACCCGGCCGCCGAGGATCTCCTCCTGGCCGGTGAACTCTGAGACGTCGGTCACCTCGAGCCCGGCGCCGCGCAGCGCCGCCGCGGTCCCCCCGGTGGAGAGGATCTCGACCCCCAGCCCGGCCAGCCCGCGGGCGAAGTCCGCGACTCCCGTCTTGTCGGAGACCGAGACGAGCGCCCGGCGCACCTTCACCGCGCCGTCGCTCGCGGTCTCGTTCCGGGTGTCTGCGGGGGCCTCACTCATCGACGACGACGACCCTCGGGCCGTTCGCCTCGATCCTAACCCTGCCCGCCGCGATCATGCGGATCGCCTCCGGGTAGAGCTCGTGCTCGGTTGCGTGGATCGCCCGCTCGAGCGCGTCGCGGTCGCGATCCGCGGGAACCGGAACCTCGCGCTGGAGCAGCACCGGCCCGGTGTCGACCCCCTCGTCGACGAAGTGGACGGTGACGCCGGTGACCTCAACGCCCGCCTCCAGCGCCTGCCCGATCGCGTCGAGGCCCGGAAAGGCGGGCAGCAGGGCGGGGTGGACGTTGACGATCCGGTGGCGGAAGCGGGCGACGAACGCCTCGCTCAGCAGCTGCATGTAGCCGGCGAGGACGACGAGGTCGGTGTGGTGAGCCTCGATCCAGTCGCCCATCGCCGCATCGCGTGCCTTCCGGTCCGCGTACCCGTCGCGGGGGAAGGAGGCCGTCTCGACCCCCGCCTCCCGCGCCCGTTCCAGCGCCCGCGTCCCGACCCTGTCGGAGCCGACGCCGACCACCCTGACCCCGTCGTGCCCGTGCAGGGTGTCGAGGATCGCTTGCAGGTTGGTCCCGCTGCCGGAGGCGAGGACGACGATGCGAAAGTCGCTCACGCCCGCATCTTCTCGCAGCCTGCCATACGAGGCGTGTCTGAGTTAAGCCCCGATATAACGTGGTTAAGCTCAGACGCGCCCCCTACGATCGGGGGGTGAGCGCTCTTGAGAGGCTGGGAATGGCGACACCGGTTGTCCAGGCGGGGATGGGCGGTGGCCTCAGCCGTCATGAGCTGGCCGCGGCGGTCTCGGAGGCCGGCGGGCTGGGGACGATCGCGGTCAACGGCGCCGCGGCGATCGAGCGCGAGCTCGCCGCGGCACGGGCGCTGACCGGCCGCCCCGTCGCGGTCAACGTCCTGCTCCCCTTCGCCCGCCGCGACTGGTTCGCGGCAGCGGCGAAGGCCGACGTCGTCGTCACCTTCTGGGGCGCCCCGAGGCGCCGCACCTCCGGCGTCTGGCTTCACCAGTGCGGGTCCGTCGCCGAGGCTCGGGCGGCCCACGCTGCGGGAGCCGATGCGCTGATCGTCCAGGGGATCGAGGCAGGCGGCCACGTCCGGGGCAGGACCCCCGCCCTCGACCTGCTGGCACGGGTCCAGGCCGCCCTGCCGCGCGAGTACCCGCTGCTCCTCGCGGGCGGGATCGCCGATCGCGACGACGTGGTCCGGGCGCTCGAGGCCGGGGGCTGCGCCGCGGTCGTCGGCACCCGCTTCCTGCTCAGCGAGGAGAGCCGGGCGCACGCCGAGTACCGGCAACGCCTGCTGGCCGCCGAGGACACCATCCTCACCGAGCTCTTCGGCGCGGGTTGGCCGGCGCCCCACCGCGTGATCGCCAATGCGGCGACCGAGCGTTGGCTCGCCGCCGACCCGCGCGGGCCTGCCCTCAACCGCGCGCTGAACCGCCTCAGCGGCCCCGGCGCTCGCTACATGCCGGCAGCGATCCAGGCCCGCCTCGCCCGCTCACGGCACCCGGGCAGTCGCCTGCTCTCGCCACAGGGTCCCACCGACGACGGTCCCGCGAACCTGCTCGACGCCGGCCCGCTCTACGCCGGTCAGACAATCTCGCGCATAGACGAGGTCCGCCCGGCAGCCGAGATCGTCGCCTCACTCACGCCTTGAGCCCTCCCGGTAGGGGTGGAACGTCTTGTACTTTTTCGCCGGCAGCCATCGGGCAATCAGAGGCGCGGCTCGAAAAAGTTAAGTGGAATCCCTACCGGGAGGGCTCAAGGGGAAGCCGGCACGACGGCGACATCCTCCAGGGCGAACTTGCCGTTGGCGTCCTCCGGGTCGCCGAGCGGGTAGCGGCCGCTGAAGCAGGCGTCGCAGTGGTCCTCGGGCGGGGTGCCGATCGCCTCGTAGACGCCCTCGAGCGAGAGGTAGGCGAGCGAGTCGCAGTCGAGCTCGTCGGCGATCTCCTGCACGGTGCGGTTGTGGGCGATCATCTCCTCGCGGGTCGACATGTCGACCCCGTAGTGGCAGGGGTTGCGGATCGGCGGCGCCGAGATCCGCATGTGCACCTCGCTCGCGCCCGCGTCGCGCAGCATGCCGACGATCTGCCGCGTCGTGTTGCCGCGCACGATCGAGTCGTCGACGACGACGAGCCGCTTGCCGGCGACGATCTCCGGCAGCGGGTTGAACTTGAGCCGCAGGCCGTGCTTGCGCAGCTCCTGCCCCGGCTGGATGAAGGTCCGGGCCACGTAGCGGTTCTTGATCAGGCCGTCGTCGCGCGGCAGCCCCGAGGCGCGCGCGAACCCGGCCGCGGCCGGGTTGCCCGAGTCCGGCACCGAGATCACCAGGTCGGCGTCGACCGGCGCCTCGCGCCAGAGGATCTCACCCATCCGCCCGCGCACCTGCTGCAGCACCTTGCCCTCGAGGCGGCTGTCGGGGCGGGAGAAGTAGATGTGCTCGAAGACGCAGGTCGCCGGCCGCTCGGCCTTGACCACCTGGCGAGTCTCCAGCCCGCGCTCGGTCAGCGAGACCATCTCGCCCGGGTGCACCTCGCGCATCAGCTCGGCGCCGATGATGTCGAAGGCGCAGCTCTCCGAGGCGACGACGAAGCGGTCCTCGAGGCGGCCCAGCGAGAGCGGCCGCACCCCGTGCGGGTCGCGGAAGGCGACGATCGCCCGCTTGGTCATCACCACGGTCGAGTAGGCGCCCTCCAGCCGCGGCATCGTGTCGGCGACCGCGTCCTCGATCAGCTTGCCCTCGTTGGAGGAGAGCAGCGCGGCGATGATCTCGGAGTCGGAGGTGCCGCGGAAGGCGATGCCGCGCTCCTTCAGCTCGGCCCAGAGCTCGACCGCGTTGGTCAGGTTGCCGTTGTGGGCGAGCGCCAGCTCGCGCCCGTCGTCGCGCCAGACCGGCTGCGCGTTCTCCCAGGAGCCGCCGCCGGTGGTCGAGTAGCGCACGTGGCCGATCGCCATGTCGCCCTCCAGCGCCCGCAGCTTCTCCTCGTCGAAGACCTGGGAGACGAGGCCCGAGTCGCGCAGCGTGGTGATGTGGCCGCCCTCGCAGGTGGCGATCCCGGCCGACTCCTGGCCGCGGTGCTGCAGCGCGAAGAGCCCGAAGTAGGTGAGGCGGGAGACGTCGTGCCCCGGTGCGTATACGCCGAACACCCCGCATTCCTCGCGCGGGCCGTCGCGGTCTATCTGCTGCCCCTGGGGCGGAGTCAAGCGCGTGCTTTCCTCGCGGTTGGTAAGGACGTGACGCGCAGGCGGACTGCCTACCCGCGGAGGGTACCAGCGGAAGGGGATCGGACCTGGTCGGGACAGGCGTCTCAAGTGCCCTCTTGGCCCGGGAGCCTGACCGAGGCTCTCGTTGAACAGGCGGCCAGAGGTCAGTACCGGCAACGCGTGACGGCTCGGACGCCTCAGGGCCCCAGAGCACCGATTGGGATGACATGGACTCCGTCTTCCTGCCTGTAGCCGTAGCCGCTGCCGATGATCACTCCCAGCGCAGCCGGTGGGCCGCACCTGGTGGTGTCGATTCGCTTTACGAACTTGAGCAGGTTTGCGCTTGCTTCATCCACCTGGTTGAAGCCGAGCTTCACCTCGAACGCCGCCCAGCGACCGTCGCGTGCTTCGACGATCGCGTCGACCTCGAGCCCGTCGCTGTCCCGGTAGTGGAGGACTTCTGCGTCGCTGGCCTGGGCGTAGATCCGGAGATCGCGGATCGCCATCGACTCGAAGAGGAGGCCGAGAAGGTTCAGGTCGCGCATCAGGCGCTCAGGCCCGCTGCGCATTGCCGCCACCGCCAGCGATGGATCGACGAAGTGGAGCTTCGAGGCCTTCCGAAGAGTGTGAGTGGTCCGCAGGTGGACCCCCCAGGCCGGTTGGTCCTCGACGACCATCAAGCGCCTCAAGGCATCGAGATACTCGTTGACGGTCTCGGACTTCAGCGGTCCGTCGGCCCCGCCGGCATCGCGCGCGAGAGTCGTGATTGACGGTTGAGTGGCGACGTTGCGCCCGATGCTGCGAAGCAGATTGCCAACCTTGTCGGGATCGCGTCGTGCCCCGCTCACCGCACTCACGTCCACTCGCCGGATCTCCTCCAAATAGCGCCGGCCGGCGGTCAGCGCTTGCTCCCTGCTTTTCCGGAGAAAGCCCGGCCATCCACCGATCGAGATCTCATCCGCTATCTCAGGCAACGTCAGCTTGGCCTCGGGCGTGCCCTCCTTGCCGGCATCCAGCAGCCGGGCGAGCGAGATGCGTCCGGTGCTCCGGCCTTTCTCGAACAAGCTCATCGGGCGCATGCGAAGTCGGGTCAGTCGTCCTGCGCCTGAGTGGCGGGTGGTGTCGTCGGCGGGTATTGCCGAGCCGGTGAGGATGAACTGGCCGGACTTGCCGCGGTCGTCAATCGCGCGTCGCACGTGATTCCAGATATCCGGTTCGAGCTGCCACTCGTCGATCAATCTGGGCGTCGGCCCATCGAGGATGAATGCCGGTTCGAGGGCGGCTGTCTGTCGGGCTTTGGGATCGACATCGAGACGAACTTCGCTCGCGGCTGCGTGCTGACCGGTCATGGTCTTCCCACAAGCCTTTGGGCCCTCGATAACCGCAGCTCCCATAGCGGCCAGGTCGTCCGTGAGCTCTCCATCCACAATCCGCTCTATATAAGCCATCTCTAGGCAGTCTAGCGGAAGAAAAAACAGATTTTCAACGGGAGAAATATAAGAATTTCAACCGGGAGAATATCTGTATTTCAACCGAGAGAATGTCTCGATTTGGGTCGGGAGAATGTTCCTCGCTGAGCCCTTCGTCAGTCCTGGGTCGCAATGCGCAGCTCGAGCGAGCGCCAGGCGGACTCAACGGCGTCGAGTCCTACGGTGAGGCTGCGGTCGCTGGCGGCGAGCTCGATCGTGCTGCCGCCCACTTCGCCGATCGGGGTTGCCCCCAAGGCCTCGAGGGCCTCGCGGTTGCCGCTGAGCAGGAAGCCCCCGGCTCCCTCGCCGAATAGCGCCTGCTCCGGCGAGCAGCCGCGTTCGCGCAGGGGTTGCAGGTCGACCTGGCAGCCGACGCCGCCCCCGATCGCACACTCGGCAAGGGCGCAGGCAAGGCCGCCGTCGCTGATGTCGTGGGCGGAGGAGAGCCTGCCGGCGCGCACCGCGTCGCGGGCCGCTGCGCACGCGGCGGCGACCGCGGCGACATCGGGCTGGGGGAGGCCCATCTCCAGCTCGCCGCGCAGCTTGGCCAGCTCCGAGCCGGCGAGCGAGGGTTCGAAGGGCCCGAGCAGGGCGATCGCGTCCCCCTCCCTGGCGAATGCGCTGCCGCAGGCCTTGGCCGGGTCCGGCAGCTCGCCGACCATGCCGACCACCGGCGTCGGGTAGATCGGGCCTTCCGGACCCTCGTTGTAGAGGGAGACGTTGCCGCCGACGACCGGGACGCCGAGCGCGTTGCAGGCGTCGGCCAAGCCGCTGACGGCCCGGTCGAGTTGCCAGGCCGGCACCGGTTTCTCGGGGTTGCCGAAGTTGAGGCAGTTGGTCAGGCCGAGCGCCTCGGCGCCGACGCAGGCGAGGTTCTGGGCGCACTCGAGCACCGCCTCGACCGTGCCCGCATAGGGATCGCAGGCGACCCGGCGGCCATTGCCGTCGATCGAGACGGCGATCGCGTTTCCGGCCTCGGGGATCTGCAGGACGGCGGCGTCGGCCGACTCGGGTCGGCGCACCGTGCGCGAGCCGACCACCGAGTCGTACTGCTCGAAGGCCCAGCGCTTGGAGGCGACGCTGGGCGAGGCCAGCAACGCCAGCAGCGTCTCCTCGGACGAGGCGCCCGGGTCGAGCGTCGCCCGGTTGCCGTAGATCCACCCCTCCGGCTCGGCCGGGCTGAGGTCGTAGAGAGGGCAGCCGTCGACCAGGGCGTCGACAGGCATGTCGCCGACGACGTTGCCGCCGCGCAGCACCCGCACCAGCCCGCTGTCGGTGACGACGCCGATCTCGGCCGACCCCGTTCTGCCATTTCTCGCAGACGGCCAGCACCTCGGCCACCTTCGCCGGCTCGACCACTCCGAGCATCCGCTCCTGGGACTCGGAGACCATGATCTCGAAGGGCTCCATGTCGACCTCGCGCAGCGGCACCCGCGCCACGTCGAGGTCGATGCCGACGCCGCCCGCCGACGCCATCTCCGCGGCCGAGGAGGTCAGCCCCGCCGCACCAAGGTCCTGCAGCGAGACCAGCAGCCCCTTCCCGAGCAGCTCCAGGCAGCACTCGAGCAGCTTCGACTCCTCGAAGGGGTCGCCGATCTGCACGGTCGGGCGCTTCGCCTCGTCGCCCTCGCCGAGCTCGGCCGAGGCCAGCACCGAGGCGCCGCCGATCCCGTCGCGGCCGGTCGAGGCGCCCATCAGGACGACCGCGTTGCCGACGCCCGCCGCCGCGGCGCGCACCATCTCGTCCTGCCTGGCGATCCCGACGCACATCGCGTTGATCAGGCAGTTGTGCTCGTAGGGAGCCTCGAAGTAGATCTCGCCGCCGACCGTCGCCACCCCGATCGAGTTGCCGTAGTGGCCGATCCCGCGCACCGCCCCGTCGAGCAGGTGTCGCGAGCGCACCGAGTCCAGCTCGCCGAAGCGCAGCGAGTCGAGGATCGCGATCGGCCGCGCCCCGAGCGCGAAGACGTCGCGGAGGATCCCGCCGACGCCCGTCGCCGCCCCCTGGAAGGGCTCGACCGCGCTCGGGTGGTTGTGGGACTCGACCTTGAAGGCGATCGCGTAGCCGCTGCCGACGTCGACCGCGCCGGCGTTCTCGCCCGGCCCCATCACCACCCGCTCGCCCTCGGTCGGCAGCCGCCGCAGCAGCTTGCGCGAGTGCTTGTAGGCGCAGTGCTCGGACCAGAGCAGGCTGAACATCGCCAGCTCGACGTCGTTGGGCTCCCGCCCGAGCTTCTCGCAGATCAGCTCGAACTCGGAGTCGGTCAACCCCAGCTCGCGGTGCTTGGCGACCTCGACCGTCATGCCGGCACCCCGGCCGCAGCGACGGCTTCGAAGACGCACAGCCCATCGGTAGATCCCGTAAGCGGGTCGACGGCGTGCTCGGGGTGCGGCATCAGCCCGACCACGTTGCCCGCCTCGTTGCGCACCCCGGCGATGTCCCGCGCCGACCCGTTCGGGTTCTGCCCCGGCGCGTAGCGGTAGGCGACCTGCCCCCCTGCCTCAAGCCCATCCAACACCTCATCCGGCGCCCAATACCGCCCTTCCCCATGCTTAGCCGGAATCGACAACGGCCGAGTGGACAATTCACCACGCTCTGGTGTGGAAAATCGACCACTCGTCTCTTCGATTAGGTCCACTTGGCGGCAGTGGAAGCGGAGGTCCTCGTTGAGGAGGAGGGCGCCGGGGAGGAGGCCCGCCTCGCACAGCACCTGGAAGCCGTTGCAGATGCCGAGCACCGGGCCGCCGTCGGCGGCGAACTCCGCCACCGCCTCCATCGCCGGCGAGAAACGGGCGATCGCGCCGGCGCGCAGGTAGTCGCCGTAGGAGAAGCCGCCGGGGACGACGACCGCATCGATCCCCGCCAGGCCGCGCTCCTCGTGCCAGACCAGGCGCGCCTCGCCGAGCAGCAAGCAGGCGTGCAGGGCGTCCCGCTCATCACAGGAGCCGGGGAACTGGAGCACTCCCCACTTCATCAAACGCCGCCTCCTCTGCTCCCGCCGGAGCCTGGAGAATCAGATATGGACAGGCCCCGGCTCCCGCGTCCGGGGGCGGCTTGGTCAGGCATCAGATTTGCTCGATCTCGTAGTCCTCGATCAGCGGGTTGGCGAGCAGCTTCTCGCAGAGCTCGCCCAGCCGCTCGGGGTCCTCGGCCTCCAGCTCGACCATCCGCCCGACCCGGACGTGCTCGATCCCCTCGAAGCCGAGCGCCGGCAGCGCCCGCTCGACCGCCTTGCCCTGGGGGTCGAGGATCCCCTCCTTCGGGCGGATCAGCACCCGAGCCTTCGCCACTAGAAGGAGCGCTCCGTGATCCGCTCGTAGGCCTCGACGTACTTGGCCCGCGTCTGCTCGACCACGTCGGGCGGCAGCTCCGGGGCGGGCGGCGTGTGGTCCCAGCCCTCCGCGTCGGCCCAGTCGCGCACGAACTGCTTGTCGAAGGACGGCTGCGTCTTGCCCGGCTCGTAGCGGTCGGCCGGCCAGAAGCGCGAGGAGTCCGGGGTGAGGACCTCGTCGGCGAGGACGATCTCGGCGCCGGCGTGGCGCCCCAGCTCGAACTTGGTGTCGGCGAGGACGATCCCGCGCTCGGCCGCGTGCTCGGCGCCGCGGACGTAGACCTCGATCGAGATCCGTCGCAGCTCCTCCATCAGCGCCCGGTCGCCGACGATCTCGGCGGCGCGGTCGAAGTCGACGTTCTCGTCGTGGTCGCCGATCTCGGCCTTGGTCGCCGGGGTGAAGATCGGCTCCGGCAGCTTGTCGGACTCCAGCAGCCCGGCAGGCAGCTCGATCCCGCAGACGGTCCCGTCGCGCTTGTATTCCTTCCAGCCCGAGCCGGAGAGGTAGCCGCGCACGACGCACTCGACCGGGTACATCTCCAGCCGCCGCACCCGCATCGCCCGTTCGGCGACCTCTTCGGGCACGTCGGCCGAGACGAAGTGGTTGGGGACAATGTCGGCGGTCAGCTCGAACCAGAATTCCGAGATCCGGTTCAGCACCTTCCCCTTGTCGGGGATCGGCGTCGGCATAACCACGTCGTAGATCGAGATCCGGTCGGAGGCGACCATCAGCAGGTCGTCCTCCCACTCGTAGATCTCACGGACCTTCCCGGAGGAGTGGAGCTTGAGGTCGGCGAGAGGCGACATTAAGCCGATGCTAACCAGTGGGGCAGCGGAGCATCGGTACGGCGTCGGTCTGCGATCCTGTTTGGCGATGCTGCCTCCCGAGCCGAAGAGCCCGCCCCTGGTCCAGACGCTCCGATGGGCCTTCCGCCCCCTGCCCTTCATGCAGGAGTGCCGCGAGAGGATCGGCGAGAACTTCAGCGTCAAGTTCCTCGGCTTCGAGCGGCCGATGGTGATGATCTCCGACCCGGCCGCGATCAAGGCCCTCTACACCGAGCGCTCCCACGGCCTGCCGCCGGGCCGCGAGGTCTTCCTCGAGCCGGTGCTCGGCTCACGCTCGCTGCTGCTGCTCGAAGGCGGCGACCACCTCGCCCACCGCAAGCTGATGCTGCCCGCCTTCCACGGCGAGCGGATGCGCTCCTATGAGCCGATCATGGAGGAGATCGTCGACGCCGAGATCGACTCCTGGCCGCTGGGCGAGGAGTTCGCGATCCATCCGCGCATGCAGGCGATCACCCTGGACATCATCCTGCGCGTCGTCTTCGGCGTCGCCGAGGGGCCGCGGCTGGAGAAGCTCCGCCGCCTGCTCACCGACGTGCTGGAGGAGACCGCCTCTCCCTTCACCCAGCTGATGGCCCTGGCGACGCGCCGCTTCACCGGCCGTGGGCCGTGGGCCCAGTTCGAGGGACAGCTGCGGGCGGTCGACGAGCTGCTCTACGCCGAGATAACCGAGCGCCGCGCCGAGGAAAGCTTCGAGGAGCGCGACGACATCCTCTCGGTCCTTATGGCGGCTCGCTTCGAGGACGGCGAGGGCGGGAGCGCGGAGCGAATGAGCGAGATCGCCGGGGATGATGAGCGCGAGCGAGCGGAGCGCGACAGTGGCTTGTCCGACGTCGACCTGCGCGACCAGCTGCTGACGCTGCTGCTCGCCGGGCACGAGACGACGGCGACTGCGCTGGCCTGGACCTTCGATCTCCTGCTCCGCCACCCCGAGCCGCTGCAGCGCCTGCGCGACTCGATCGAGGCGGGCGAAGACGAGTACATGCGAGCGACGATCACCGAGGCCCTGCGCCTGCGCCCCGTGGTGCCGCTGGCCGGGCGCCGCCTCAACACCGAGCTCAGCGTCGACGGGCTCACCCTCCCCGCCGGCACCGACGTGACGCCGGCGATCTGGCTCACCCACACCCGCGCCGACGTCTACCCCGAGCCCTTCGCCTTCCGTCCCGAGCGCTTTCTCGAGGAGGGCCCGGACACCTACGCCTGGGTGCCCTTCGGCGGCGGCGTGCGCCGCTGCATCGGCGCCGCATTCTCGGAGTTCGAGATGCGGATCGTCCTGCGCGAGGTTCTCACCCGCTGCGAGCTGCACAAGGCCGACCCGGCCCCGGAGAAGATCGGCCGCCGCAGCATCACCCTCTCCCCCAAAGGCGGAACCCCGGTCGTCGTCACCGCCCGGCACCCGGCGCGCGAGGCGCAGCCGATCGCAGCTTAGGCTTTGCGCGCCGGTTTGAGGCTCCGGGCGAATTTCTGCCAGCTGGAGCCGGTCAGGACCCGACGTACCAGCAGGTTGTGCTTGGCGCCCTTCTGTTCGGCGAGGTAGAACAGGAGATCGCGTATGACGTCGAACCGCTTGAAGCCGAGCTGATCGCTCACGAATCGGATCATCGGCGACGCATCGTCGTCCTCCAGATAGCGGCGATAGAGCCGGTCGGCATTTTGGCGCAGCTTGTCACGTCTCGCCTTCGGGGTCGGTTTGCCTTTCGGGAATTTCCGCAGGGGACCCTCTTGAGGTTTCCTCCCTTCCTTAAGCGCCCTCTGCCGATCTTCCCAGCAGTACCAGCCCGTAGGGATGTGGTAGACCCGCGGTCGATAGCGGATTTTTGTTTTGCGAAGATCTTGCGACCGGAAGAAGACCGGCCAAAAGCAGTAGGGACAGACGTAGATATCCACCAGCGAGAGGTCAGCTACGTTCATCGAAGCTCCGTTGGCAGTCGCCCACGGAACCAAGCCTACTAGAAAGTCTGAACGATTAGGGCTGCTTTGTCTGCTTCGCGACAGTCCTAGCCGCCGGGTGCTCTTTGGCCCAGCGCGCGATCGTGCCCGAGCCGGAGATCACCTCGCCGTCGTCGAGGACGAGGACCGGCACCTCGTTGGTGCCGCTCAGCTCGCGGACTTCGGCCCGCTCCTCGTCGCGGCTGCCCCAAGTCCAGGGCATCAGCCGGTACCCGCCGACGGTCTTGATCTCGTACTCGTACCCCGCCGCGTCGAGCGCCTTGCCCGCCTTGGCGCACGGGTGCGCGAACGCCGGCCCGGTTTTCTTCTGCCCGCAGGTGTAGAGGACCATCGGGAGGACCCTAGCCGAGGCGCCGAGTCAGTGTGGTGCTACGATCGTCGCACTATCGTAGAAGTTGCCACAAGAGAGCTGCGTAACAAAACCGCCGACCTGCTCAAACGCGTGGAGGCGGGGGAGAGCATGGTGATCACCGTGCGGGGCAAGCCGGTGGCCGATCTCGTTCCGCACAACGGCGGGGGATCGCGATGGCTCACGCCTTCGGAGGTCCTTGCGATTCGTGAGATCGCGGATGGCGACCCCACTTTCGGCGCCGACCTCAACAAGCTGACCAGCGGAACGACTGACGACCTTGGGCCGATTTGGTGAGTTCCGACCGGACCCCGGTTGGGCTCATCGACACATCGGTGCTGGTCGCTGTCGAGAAGGGCCGTCCATTGCTCGAAGCGGCTCTTCCTGCGCGTTCTGCGATCTCGATCGTCACCGTCGCCGAGCTGCGTGCCGGCGTGTTGGCAGCCCCGGACATCGAAAGCCGAGACCGCCGCATCGTCACTCTCGAAGGCGTTAGAGGGGCCGCGATCTTGCCTGTCGAAGGGAGGGTCGCACGTGCTTGGGCTGCGATGCGCGCATACCTCGCAGCGTCAGGGCGAGGAGTCAGTGTCAACGACCTCTGGATAGCGGCGACGGCGGCCGCGCATGAGCTTCCCGTAGTCACACAGGACCGTGACTACGACGCCCTCTCCGGCGTTATGGGCCTGACCGTGGTACCGGTCTAGCGCAGCGCTTCCAGCCGCTCGAAGACCTCCGGGATATGCGTCAGGTAGGCGCCGTAGTCGAAGACGGCGTTGAGGTCGAGCTGCGGGGCCGCCTCGCCCAGCAGGTCGCGGAACTCGGTCCCGGTGTCCCACGCCTTCTGGGCGTTCTCCTGGACGACCCGGTAGGCGTCGTCGCGGGTCATCCCGGACTCGACCAGCGCCGTCAGGGCGCGCTGGCTGAAGAGGGCGCCGTGGGTCAGCTCGAGGTTCTCGCGCATGCGGTCGGTGCGGACCGTCATCCCAGTGGCGACCTTGGTCGCCAGATCCTGCATGTAGTCGAGGCAGATCGTGGCGTCGGGGAGGATCACCCGCTCGGCGCCGGAGTGGGAGATGTCGCGCTCGTGCCAGAGGGCGACGTTCTCCAGCCCGGCCTGGGCGTAGCCGCGCAGGACGCGGGCGAGGCCGGTGATCCGCTCGGTGCGGATCGGGTTGCGCTTGTGCGGCATCGCCGAGGAGCCCTTCTGCCGGCCGGACGCAAACGGCTCCTCGACCTCGCGCACCTCCGTGCGCTGCAGGTTGCGGATCTCGGTGGCGAAGCGCTCCAGGCCGGCGCCGGCGATCGCGCAGCTCGAGACCAGGACGGCGTGGCGGTCGCGCGGGATCACCTGCGTCGCCACGTCCTCGCGCCCGAGGCCGAGCCGCTCCATCACCCGCGCCTCGACCGCGGGGGGCACCGAGGCGTACGTCCCGACCGCGCCGGAGAGCTTGCCGAAGCGCAGCTGCTCGAAGGCCTCCTCCAGCCGTTTCAGGTTCCGATCCGCCTCGAAGGCGAACCCGGCCAGCCGCAGCCCGAACGTTGTCGGCTCGGCATGCACCCCATGAGTCCGCCCGACGCAGAGCGTGTCCCGATGCTCGAGCGCCCGCTCGACCAGCGCATCCCGATACGCCCGAGCTCCCTCCAGCAGCACCGCTCCCGCCTCGCCCAGCTGCAGGGCGAGCGCCGTATCGAGCACGTCCGACGACGTCAGCCCATAGTGAACCCACCGCCCGTGCTCTCCCACCGACTCGGCAACCACGTCGACGAAAGCAGCCACGTCGTGATCGGTGACCTTCTCCCGCTCGTTGACGGCCTCAACAGTGAACGCCGCGCCAGCCCGACAAGCTTCCGCAGCTTCCTTAGGAACGACGCCCTCCTCAGCCCAGGCCTCAGTAGCCGCCAGCTCCACCTCGAGCCAGCACTCCAGCTTCCGCTGGGACGCCCAAACCTCGCCAATTGCAGCCCGCGTGTATCTAGCGATCAATGAGAGCCTCCTCGCCCGCCGAATGCCCTCGTCCTACGCATTGATGATTCTCGCGGCCAAGATCCCGGCGTTTTTCGCCCCGTCGATCGCAACGCAGGCCACAGGGATCCCCGGCGGCATCTGCACCGCCGAGAGCAGGGCGTCGAGACCCCCCAAGCTCTTGCCCAGGATCGGCACGCCGATCACCGGCAGGTCGCTGTGCGCGGCAGCGACGCCGGGCAGCGCCGCCGACATCCCGGCGCCGGCGATGATCACCTTCAGCCCGCGCATCCGTGCGTTGGTGCAGTACTCGCGGACCAGCTCGGGATCGCGGTGGGCGCTCATCACGCGCACCTCGTAGCCGATGCCGGCATCGGCCAGGGCGGCGCCGGCCGGCTCCATCTTCGCCTCGTCGCTCTTCGAGCCCATGATGATCCCGACCAGGGGCGCGTCGACGTCTATCTCCTCGAAGGCCTCCTCGACCTCCGGCGACGCGGTCGATCCGCTGGGCCGGGGCTCCTCTGAGATCTCGCTCATCTCTTCCTCCTGTGACTGGGCTAGCTGGCGACGCGGTCGACCGCTCGGGCTGCGATGTCGGAGCGCATCTGCATTCCGTCGAACTCGATCCGGCTGGCGGCATCGTATGCGCGATCGCGAGCCTCGGCCGGCGTCGCTCCAAGCGCGGTCACGTTGAGCACGCGCCCGCCCGCGGTGACGAGCGTGCGGTCACGCGCCGCGGTTCCCGCGTGGGTGACCTCGGCCAGCTCGGCGGCGGCCTCGAGGCCGCGGATCGCGTCGCCCTTCGAGGACGACTCGGGATAGCCCGCCGAGGCGAGCACCAGCGTCACGGCCCACTCGTCGGAGAACTCCGCCTCGACCCCCGCCAGGCCACCCGGCTCGCGCGCGGCGAGGCAGAGGTCGACCAGGTCCGAGCGCAGTCGCGGCAGCACGGCCTGCGTCTCGGGGTCGCCGAAGCGGGTGTTGAACTCCAGCACCTTGGGGCCGTCGGGCCCGATCATCAGGCCCGCGTAGAGGACGCCGTGGAAGGGGCGGCCGCGGCGTGCCATCGCCGCGACGACCGGGCGGTGCACAGCGTCGACGATCTCCTCGACCTCGGCCGGGCCGAAGCCCGGCACCGGCGAGTAGCTGCCCATGCCGCCGGTGTTGGGGCCCTCGTCGCCGTCGAAGATCCGCTTGTAGTCCTGGGCCGGCGCCAGCGGCACGACGTTCTCGCCGTCGCAGAGCGCCAGCAGCGAGAGCTCCTCGCCCGCGAGGAACTCCTCCAGGACGACGGACATATTGGCGCCGAAGCGCTGCTTGGTGAAGAAGACGTCGACTGCCTCGCGCGCCTCGGCCTCGCCCGGGCAGACGATCACGCCCTTGCCCGCGGCCAGGCCGTCGGCCTTGAGCACCGTCGGGTAGGAGGCGCGGGAGAGCTGGGCGACCGCCTCCTCGCGGCTGCGCAGCAGCGTGTGCGAGGCGGTCGGCACCCCCGCCTCCCTCATCAGCTCCTTGGCGAAGGCCTTCGACCCCTCCAGCTCCGCCGCCGCCGCGCTGGGCCCGAAGGCCGGCACCCCTGCGTCCTCGAGCGCGTCGACGACGCCGGCCACCAGCGCCACCTCTGGCCCGACCACGACCAGGTCGACGCCCCGCTCGCTAGCCGCCGCGACGATCGCCGCGACGTCGTCGGCGGCCACCTCCGCCAGGCACTCTGCGTCAGCGGCGATCCCCGCGTTGCCCGGCGCACAGAGCAGCTCGGGCGCATGAGCCGACCGAGCCAACGCCCGAACGATCGCGTGCTCGCGCCCCCCTCCTCCCACAACGAGGATCTTCAACTTAGAGCGAGCCCGCCAGCTCGTCGGCCGGCATCGCCGCCAGCGTCTGGCTAGTCATCGTCCCGCGCGACCCAAGCTCGACCGAAACCTTGGCCATCGTCTTCTCATCCGGCGCCTCGACAACCGTCACGAAGTCGTACTGCCCCAGCGTCGCGTACTGGGCGATCACCTTCGCCCCGATCTGCTCCACCTCCTTGTTGACCTCGGCGACCCTGCCAGGGTTGTTCTTGAGAGTCCTGATTCCCTCAGCGGTCAAATTCGTAAGCATCACGTAAGTAGGCATCGCAGCTCCTCTCGGACGGGTAACCCGAGCCTACGCCAACCAAGCCGTCCCGTGAAGCGATCCGGGGGCTCCCCCGGCGGGAACCCGCACCGGTTTCGGCACTCGGCTCGGTGGCGGCGTGGCTCACAAGTTCCCTCTGGGGGAGCCCCCGGATCGCTTGCTCAGCCGTTTGCTCTCAGCCGTCGTAGCCGGCGTGAACGTGATCGCAGTGGTCGGCGCGGGCGAAGGCGGCGCCGGGGCCGTCTACGTCGAAGCAGTAGATGAGCTCTGTCGGGTGCGCCGGCGCCGGTAGGTAGGCGAGCGTGCGCGCCAGTTCCGCGCAGGGCCCGTCGACGGCGGTTTCGGTGCAGGGGACGCCGTTGACCGCGGCGATGTCCACCGCCCTCCCGAAGTAGTGGTTGGAGATGCCGCCTTCGGCCGTGTACATCGAGTGGTCGGAGCGCAGCGCCGAGATCGTCAGCTGGTGGTCCTGGGTGATCGCCCCGATCAGGCCGACGATGCGGGGGTCGATCGCGCCGCTGGTCAGGTCGTGCAGCTCGAGCTCGTTGGAGAGCGTGAGGTTGCTCCACTCGATCGGCGCGATCACCGTGTTGGGCAGGGTTAGCGTCCACTCGGCGGGAGTCGCCGTGCACTTGCCTTCGATGACTCCGGCCTCGTCCATCACTGCCTCGACGTACCAGGCGGCCTGGTTGTGGGTGAAGACGCCGGCGCGCAGGTCGCCGCGCGACCAGATCAGCCGCGCCATCGTCGCCGCCGAGTCGGCGGGGCTGGCGTGGACGACGCGCCCGTCCTCGTTGCCGTCGACCGCGTAGCGTTCCCACTCGGTCGAGTCGAGGCCGAGCGGCCCGACGCCGGCCAGCTGCTCGGCGTCCATCCCGGCGCCGAAGTTCGACTCGAGCCTCGCGATCGCCGCCAGCGCCCAGACGCCGTGCTGGCCGAGGCCGTAGCGGGCGGCGGCGTCCTCGAAGGCGCGCAGGTAGTTGCCCGGCACCTCTTCTCGCCAGGCCACCGGCAGCTGGCAGTCGAGCTCCTGCAGCTGGGGTCGCAGCGTGAAGGCGCCCGCGGCGCTGCCGATCCCGCCGTAGCAGGCGGCGTTGGCCAGCACCTCGGCGACGTACCAGTCGGCGTGGTTGTAGGCGAAGATCGCGCCGTAGGTGTCCTCGGGCATCCCGGCTGCGCTCAGGTAGCTGGCGGCGGCGAAGATCGCGTCTTCGGGGTTGTAGGGGTCGGCGACCCCGTCGCCGTTGGCGTTGACGCCGTAGGCGTCCCAGCTCGACGGGATGAACTGCATCCAACCCATCGCCCCGGCCGAGGAGACGTTGAGGTTGGTGCCGAAGGCGGTCTCGATCTCGTTGATCCCGGCCAGGACCGCGGCGCCCTGGGGACCGAGCTCGTAGGTCGCGGCGGCCCGCTGGTAGATCGGGATCAGCACCGGCGGCACGCCCGAGGAGGCGCAGCTCGAGCTGGGGATCGAGGGGATCGCGAAGGCTTCTGCCGGCGCCGCCGGCGCGGTGGCGGCGCCGTCGGACTCGGGCGAGGGGGTCGGATCGGTCTCGGGGGGCTCCGCCGCCTTCCCCGGTGCGGTGCCGCCGGTGGGGCCGGGTTTTGGTGCCGCGGCAGGAGGCGCCAGCGTGTCGCCCTGTTCGATCGCCGGGCCGCTGGAGACGGGAGGCGCGGGGACGGGCGCGGGCGCCGCCGTTTCGCTTGCGGGCGGGGCGGGGGCTTCGGCCTGGGTCGCGGGCGCCTGGGGAGCGTCTTCGGCGGCGGCGCTCGATGCCGTCAGCGCCGCCCCGATCGCTGCGGCGAGCATGATGTTGCGAAGCCTTCCCGTCATCCGAGCACGTCCGTGACTTGCCATTTGCCCGACTTGATATCGCGTTGCACGTCGATGCGCAGCTCGCTGGTGACGCCGACGCGCAGCAGCGAGGCGCTGAGCGTGAAGGTGTCGCCGCTGCGCGGGCCCGGCACCACGTTCAGCACCTTCGCCTTGGGGACCTCGACGTTGGCGGGAAGGCGAGGGGGCCGGCGGAGTAGGGCCTTGGTCAGGCGCGGGCTCGCCGTTGCGTCAAGAGCTGCCCGTATCTTGGCGTCGCTGCGACCGGTCTCGTAGAGGACGAAGGCGTCCGAGAAGCGCCGCGCGACGTCGATCGCCGCGGGGCCCGGATCCTCTGTCTTCTCGCCGGCGCTCGAGAGAGTCGCCGCTGCCGCGGTTCCGCTGGGGGCGGCGGTCGTGGAGCGGGCGTCGCTGCTGATCACGGTGTCGGCCTTGGCGACCTTCGTCGCTGCTGCGTCGCCGCCCTCCGGCACGAAGTCGGGGACGGCACCCTGGAGGACAGGGGCCGCCGGCTCGGGCTCGGGTTTGCTCTCGGCGGGAGCCTTGGCCGGCGCCGCGACGATCGCGGGCTCTTCGCCGCCGTTGCCACCCCCGGCCTCGATCGCGACGAAGGCGAGAGCCGCAGCTGCAAGCAGCGCCGCGCTCCCCAGCACGGCAGTCCGGCCGGGCACGCCCCACTTCGCGGTCCGCTCGCCGAGCGGCCAGACCACGGCCCGCTCGACCGCCCAGGCGACGCGCTCGAAAGGCCACCTGACCACGTCGAAGAGAGCCCGCAGGAAGTCGGAAACAGGCCAGGCAACGCGCTCCTGGATCGCCCCGCCGGCGTCGCTCGCGCGACCCTTGACGGCAGCACCGAGCACCCGCGCCCGCGGCATGCTGCGCCCAGCGTTGATTTTGGGTCGTTGGGTCATCGGGTGAAGCTTCTCAAGCTTACGTCGGAAACTCGCCCCGAATCCTGAAATCCGGCGCCTGGTTTGCGATTCCCAGCTAAGTCTCCTGCCTCCATCCCAGCAGAATTGTGAGGCATCTTGTTAACCGTTTTGTAAACGCGCCGATGCGGCGGGGTCAGGTTGCGCTCGCACCGGCCGTCTCGGATGCCTTCGCGAAGCTCAGCTCGCCGCCCTCCGCGTTGACCCGCACGACGTCTCCTTCGCGGAACTCGCCCTCGAGCAGTTTCAGCGCCAGCCGGTCGACCAGCTGCTTTTGGATCACCCGCTTCAGCGGCCGTGCCCCGTAGGTCGGGTCGTAGCCGAGGTTGCCGAGCAGCGTCTTCGCGTCGTCGGTCAGCTCGACCTCGATGCCGCGCTCGCGAACCCGACCGACGAGCTGGTCCACCTGCAGCTCGACGATGCGGCCGATGTCCTGCTTGGAGAGGCGGTGGAAGATCACCGTGTCGTCGATCCGGTTGAGGAACTCGGGCTTGAAGGTCACCGCCAGCACCTCCTCGATCTGCTCGCGGATCCTCTCGTTGACCGACTCGGCGACGATCCGGTCGCTGCCGACGTTGGAGGTCATGATCAGCACCGTGTTGGTGAAGCTGACCGTGCGGCCCTGGCCGTCGGTGAGGCGACCGTCGTCCATGATCTGCAGCAGGGTGTTGAAGACGTCGGGGTGCGCCTTCTCGATCTCGTCGAGCAGCACCACCGCGTAGGGCCGCCGCCGCACCGCCTCGGTCAGCTGGCCGCCCTCCTCGTAGCCGACGTAGCCGGGCGGCGCGCCGATCAGCCGCGCCACCGTGTGCTTCTCCATGTACTCGGACATGTCGAGGCGGACGATCGCCTGCTCGGAGTCGAACATGAACTCCGCCAGCGCCTTCGCCAGCTCGGTCTTGCCGACCCCGGTCGGGCCGAGGAAGAGGAAGCTGCCGATCGGCCGGTTGGGGTCGGAGAGCCCGGCCCGGGAGCGGCGCAGCGCATTTGAGACCGCCTCGATCGCCTCGTCCTGGCCGATCACCCTTTCGTGCAGGCGCTCCTCCATGTGGATCAGCTTCTCCACCTCTCCCTCCATCAGGCGGCTGACCGGGATGCCGGTCCATTTGGCGACGACCTCGGCGACGTCCTCCTCGGTCACCTCCTCGGTCAGCATCGTGGCGCCGCCGGCGTGCAGCTCGGCGAGCCGCGCCTCCTGCTCGGCGACCGTCTTCTCCAGCTCGGGGATCTCGCCGTAGCGCAGCTTCGCCGCCCGCTCGAGGTCGGCGTCGCGCTCGGCCCGCTCCGCCTCGCGGCCGGCCTCCTCCAGCCGCGCCTTGGCCGCCTTGATCGAGTCGATCGCCTCCTTCTCGTTCTGCCAGCGCGCCTTCATCTCGGCCGAGCCCTCGCGCAGCTCGGCCAGCTCCGCGTCGAGCGCCTCCAGCCGCGCCTTCGACGCCTCGTCGCTCTCCTTCTCCAGTGCCGTGCGCTCGATCTCGAGCTGCTGGATGCGACGCTCGACCTCGTCGATCTCGGTCGGCATCGAGTCGATCTCGATCTTCAGCCGCGAGGCCGCCTCGTCGATCAGGTCGATCGCCTTGTCGGGCAGGAAGCGGTCGGCGATGTAGCGCTCCGAGAGCGTCGCGGCGGCGACGATCGCCGAGTCGGCGATGCGGACGCCGTGGTGGACCTCGTAGCGCTCCTTCAGCCCGCGCAGGATCGCGATCGTGTCGTTGATGTCCGGCTCGCCGACGAGCACCGGCTGGAAGCGCCGCTCCAGCGCCGCGTCCTTCTCGATGTGCTTGCGGTACTCGTCGAGCGTGGTCGCGCCGACCGCGCGCAGCTCCCCCCGGGCCAGCATCGGCTTCAGCAGGTTGGCGGCGTCGACGGCGCCTTCGGCCGCGCCGGCACCGACGATCGTGTGCAGCTCGTCGAGGAAGAGGACGATCTGCCCCTCGGCCTCCTGCACCTCGGTAAGCACCGCTTTCAACCGCTCCTCGAACTCGCCGCGGTATTTCGATCCGGCCAGCAGCGAGCCGATGTCGAGCGCGATCACGCGGCGGTCGCGCAGGCTCTCGGGCACGTCGCCGTCGACGATCCGCTGCGCCAGCCCCTCGACGATCGCGGTCTTGCCGACGCCCGGGTCGCCGATCAGCACCGGGTTGTTCTTGGTGCGCCGCGAGAGGACCTGGATCACGCGGCGGATCTCCTCGTCGCGCCCGATCACCGGGTCGAGCTTTCCGGCCTCGGCCTCGGCGGTCAGGTCGCGGCCGAATTTCTCCAGAGCCTGGGCGCTCGCCTCCGGCTCGGGGGAGGTGACGGGTCGCGGCCGCACCTCGGCGACGGCCTTCTCCAGCGAGGCATGGTCGGGCAGCAGCTCGCTGACGCCCGAGTCCTTGTCGGTGAGGGCGAGGAGGAAGTGGTCGGTCGAGATGTACTCGTCGCCCTTGCGCTTCATCTCGGACTCCGCCTGCTGCAGCACCTTCCGCAGGGCCGCGGACGGTTGGGCCTCGGCCTCCGCCTCGCCGCTCAGCCGCGGCAGCTCCTGGACCGCCGCTTCGGCTCGCGAGCGCACCGAGGCGGGGTCGGCGCCGACCCTCTGCAGGATAGGCACCGCCAGCCCTTCCTCCTGGGCCAACAGGGCGACGAGGAGGTGGGCCGGCGCGGCCTCGGGGTTGCGCAGGCGCGAGGCCAGCTGCAGCGCGTCGGCGACCGCTTCCTGGGACTTGACGGTGAACCTATCCGGCTGCATCTGCGTCTCCCTTCTGCAGGAACCTGCGTTCCAGCTTCTCCGCCCGGCGGCGCGTGCGCTCCAGCTCGGCGCTCAGCTTCTCCGCCTTGCGTTCCAGTTCGAGGACCGTCTGCACGCCGGCCAGGTTGAGCCCCTGCTCGGAGGTCATCCGCTGGATCCGCCGCAGCCGCTCGACGTCGCGCTGCGAGTAGAGGCGCGTGTTCTTCGGCGAGCGCTGCGGCTGGATCAGCCCGCGCGCCTCGTACATGCGCAGCGTCTGCGGGTGCATGTGGGCGAGCTCGGCGGCGACCGAGATCATGAAGACGCCCTGTTCGGAGTCGATCGAGACGTCGATCCGTTCCCGCCGCACGCTGCTCACCGCCCACCACCCCCGTTCCGGTGCGCTTTATGTGGGCATAGGTGGCACAAAGCGCACCGGAAGCTCATCGGGCGCCCGCCTTGCGCAGCAGCTCTGCCCGTGGGTCGGAGCCGTTGAAGGCCTCGGCCAGCTTCGTCGCCGCCTCCTCCTGCTCGGGGGTCAGCTTTTCGGGCATCTCGATCTCGAGCCGGTAGCGGATGTCCCCGCGGCCCTTGCCCCGCGGTTTCGGCGCGCCCTCGCCGCGCAGCCGCTGGATCGAGCCGTGCTTCGTCCCAGGCCCGACCTTGATCTTCTTGGTGCCCTCCAGCGTCGGCACCTCGATCGTCTCCCCGCGCAGCGCCTCGGCGATCGTGATCGGCACGGTCACCTCGAGGTTGCCGCCGTCGAGGCGCTTGAAGACCGGGGAGCTGGCGACGCGGGTGACGACGAAGAGGTCGCTCGGCGGCCCGCCGCGCTGGCCCGCCTCGCCCTTGCCGGCGAGGCGGATGCGCGCCCCGTCCTTGACCCCGGCCGGGATGTTCACCTTGTAGCGCTTGGTCTGCTGGGTCAGGCCGGAGCCACCGCAGGTGGGGCAGGGGTCCTCGACGATCTGTCCCTGGCCGCCGCACTGCGGGCAGGGCTGGCTGATCGAGAAGAAGCCCTGGCTCTGCGCGTCGATGCCGCGCCCTTCGCAGCGCGGGCAGGTGACCGGGCTCGTCCCCGGTTTCGCCCCGCTGCCGCGGCAGGTCGGGCAGCGTTCGGCCTTGGGCACGGTGACCTGGACCTGCGCCCCGTTGACAGCCTGGTCGAAGCTGAGCGCGATCTCGGTTTCCAGGTCGCGCCCACGCGCCTGCTGCGCCTGTCCCCGCCCGCCGCCACCGCCACGCCCGAAGAGGTTGGAGAAGATGTCGCCGACGTCGAAGCCGCCGGCCGCCCCTCCGCCCGGGCCGAACGGGCCCCCGCCGGGCCCGCCGCCGAAGCCCCCGAACATCCCCCCGCCGGCGTCGTATTCCTTCCGCTTCTCGGGATCCGAAAGCGTGTCGTACGCCCCCTGGACCTCCTTGAACCTCTCCTCCGCCTTCGGATCGTCCGGGTTCCGGTCGGGGTGGTATTTCCGCGCCAGCTTCCGGTACGCCTTCTTGATCTCCTCATCCGAGGCTCCCTTGGCTACGCCAAGCGTCTTGTAGAGGTCGTCGGCCATGCCCCCTACGCGCTCACCACCACACGAGCCGGCCGGATCAGCTGCTCTCCGAGCTTGTACCCCTTCTGCATCGTCTCGACGACCGTCCCGGACTCAACCCCGTCCGCAGCCACGGTCGAAAGCGCCTCGTGCACCGTCGGATCGAACTTCTCCCCAGTCGGATCCACCGCCTCGACGCCATTACGCCCCAGCGAGTCCCGCAAGCTCCTGAACACCAGCAGCACCCCATGTGAGAGCCCGTCCTCGGAATCTCCATCCGGATCCAACCCAGCCGCCTGGATAGCCCGCTCCAAGTCATCGAGGATAGGCACGACCTCACGAACCACCTCAGCTTTCCCCCGAGCGCCCGCAGCCTGCACCTCAGCGGCCATCCGCCTCCGGTAGTTCTCGAAATCCGCCTTCGTCCTCTGAGCCAGCTCCAGGTACTCGTCCCGCTCCCGCTTGGTGTCAACCAGAAGCGCGTCGAAATCGGCCTCGATCTGATCCGACGCATCTCCCGCGGGTGGCGCTGTAGGGGGAACCGCCCCCGAGGACGCTTTAGCGACCGCAGGGGGCGGTGGGTCCCCTGCAGCGACAGGACCCGCGGGCCTGGGCTCGTCGGCGTCTTGACCGTCCTGCCGATCCGGCCTCACTTGTCGTCACCCTCATCGACGACCTCAGCATCGACGACCTCCTCCTCATCTGAGGAATCGTCGCCCTCCGCAGACGCACCGTCAGCCGAAGCCTCAGCCTGCGCCGCAGCGTAGATCTGCTCCGACACCTTCTGGAAGGCCGCGGTCAGCGCCTCGGTCTTCGAGTTGATCTCCTCGACGCTCTCGGACTCAAGCACCTCGCGCACCCCCTTGATCGCCGCCTCGATCTCCTCCTTCGCATCCGAGTCGACTTTGTCGCCCAGCTCCTCGAGCTGCTTCTCGGACTGGTAGGCCGCGTTCTCGGCGAGGTTGCGCGCCTCGGCCAGCTCGCGCTGCCTGCGGTCCTCCTCGGCGTGGGACTCGGCGTCGGAGACCATGCCCTGGATCTCCTCCTCGGAGAGTCCCGAGCCCGACTTGATCTCGATTTTCTGCTCCTTGCCGGTCCCCAGGTCCTTGGCGGTCACGTGCAGGATGCCGTTGGCATCGATGTCGAAGATGACCTCGATCTGCGGCATGCCGCGCGGCGCCGGCGGGATGCCGGTGAGCTGGAACTTGCCCAGGCTCTTGTTGCCGGCGGCCATCTCCCGCTCGCCCTGCAGCACGTGGATCTCGACCGAGGGCTGGTTGTCCTCGGCGGTGGAGAAGGTCTCCGACTTCTTGGTCGGGATCGTCGTGTTGCGCTCGATCAACTTCGTCATCACGCCGCCTTTGGTCTCGATGCCGAGGGTCAGCGGGGTGACGTCGAGCAGCAGCACGTCCTTCACGTCGCCGGCCAGCACGCCGGCCTGGATCGCGGCCCCTACGGCGACGACCTCGTCGGGGTTGACCCCCTGGTGCGGGTCCTTGCCGGTCAGCTCCTTGACCCGCTCGCGCACGGCCGGCATCCGGGTCATGCCGCCGACCAGTACGACGTGGTCGATCTCCGTGCCGGCGTCGTCGAGCGCCCGCTTGACCGGGCCGACGACGCGCTCGAGCAGGTCGCCGGTCAGCTCGTTCAGCTTCGAGCGGGAGAGCTTCATGTCGAGGTGCTTGGGCTGGCCCTCGACCGCGGTGATGAAGGGCAGGTTGATCTGCGTCTCCTGCGCCGAGGAGAGCTCGATCTTCGCCTTCTCCGCCGCCTCGTAGAGGCGCTGCAGCGAGTTCTTGTCGGCGGCCAGGTCGACGCCCTGGTCGCGTTTGAACTCGGCCACCAGCCACTCGACGATCGCCTTGTCCCAGTTGTCGCCGCCGAGGTGGTTGTCGCCGGCGGTCGCCTTCACCTCGAAGACGCCGTCGCCGATTTCCAGCACCGAGACGTCGAAGGTGCCGCCGCCGAGGTCGAAGACGAGGATCGTGTGGTCGGCGGTCTCCTTGTCGAGCCCGTAGGCGAGCGAGGCCGCGGTCGGCTCGTTGATGATCCGCTTGACGTCGAGCCCGGCGATCTTGCCGGCGTCCTTGGTCGCCTGGCGCTGGTCGTCGTTGAAGTAGGCGGGGACGGTGATCACGGCGCTGTCGACCGTCTCGCCCAGCTTCGCTTCGGCGTCGGCCTTCAGCTTCTGCAGGATCATCGCGCTGATCTCCGGCGGGCTGTACTGCTTGCCGCGCGCGTCGACGCGGACGTCGCCGTTGGGGCCGGCCTCGACCTCGTAGGGGACGATCGTCTCCTCCTCTTTTACTTCGGCCTCCTTGCGGCCCATGAAGCGCTTGATCGAGAAGATCGTGTTCTCGGGGTTCATCACCGCCTGGCGCTTGGCGACGGTGCCGACCAGGCGGTCGCCGGACTCGGTGAAGGCGACCACCGAGGGGGTCGTGCGCCCGCCCTCCGAGTTCTCCAGCACAGTAGGCTCGCCGCCCTCCAGCACGGCGACGCAGGAGTTGGTCGTGCCCAGGTCGATCCCGATCGTCTTACCCACTATCAAGTATCTCCAGTTCTGTTTGAGCTGCCTAAGAAATCTGAGCGCTAGTATGGCAGATTCCCCACGTAGCGCAAACCTTTGCCGCGTATAGTGGGTTTGCGGGCAGTGGAGGCGCCTCGACGAATTCGGCCCCGGTGACGGCGGTCGCGACGAAGAGGAGACATCTTGAACCACCCGCCTGAAGCGATCCGGCGAACCGCGGCTTTGCTCGCATTTGCCGCCGCCCTGGTCCTCGCCCTGCTCCCGGCCTCTGCCGGCGCGCGGGCCAACGACGATCACCCCACCGGGCACGAGGCCGGTGGCAAAGCCAAGGGCAAGGGCAAGAGCAAGGCCAAGGAAGTCAACGTGATGACCCGCAACCTCTACCTCGGTGCCGACCTCGCGCCGGCTATCTCGGCTTCGGGCCTCACCGCATTCACCGACGCGACCGGGCAGATCCTGCGCGAAGTGACCGCCAACAGCTTCCCCACCCGCGCCAAGGGCCTCGCCCAGGAGATCCTCAAGAAGAAACCCGACCTCGTCGGCCTGCAGGAGGTCGCCCTCTGGCGCACCGGGCCGCCCAGCCTCGAAGTCTTCCTCAACACCGGCGCCAAACCGACGGCCACGGCGGTCCGCTACGACTACCTCTCCGAACTGCTCGCTCAGCTCAACAAGGGCAAAGGCAAAGGGGGCAAAGGCAAGCCCTCCTACCGGGTCGCGGTCTCCCAGGACGAGTTCGACTTCGAAGCCCCCGCCAACGAGAACGGCGCTCCGGGCGACGGGCCGAACGGGGCGATCGCCAACGCCGAGATCAACGGCCGCCTGACGATGCGCGACGTGATCCTGGTTCGAAACGGCGCCGGCGCCACCTTCAAGCGCCCGCGGGCGGGCCACTTCGCCAGCCTGCTGACGGTGACGGTCTCGGGCGTCAACCTCTCGGTGACGCGCGGCTGGACCGCGATCGACGCCAAGGTCCGCGGCAGCCACGAATTCCGCTTCGTCAACACCCACCTCGAGGCGTTCGACGACGCCGCCCAGGTGCCGAGCATCCGCGCCCTGCAGGCCGGCGAGCTGGTCGCCCCGGGCGGGCCGGCGACGAGCAAGAAGCTGCCCGTCGTGCTGCTCGGGGACCTCAACTCCGACGACGACACGGTCGAACCGGGCGACCAGCAGGCCTACCGCACCCTGCTCGGCGCCGGGATGCGCGAGCGCAGCACGAACGACCCCCTGAGCTGCTGCCTCAAGTCGAGCCTCCTGGCCGAGGGCGCGGGCGGCTCGATCGCCGACTTCGACCACCAGGTCGACCACGTGATGACCCGCGACCCGAAAGAGGTGAAGCTGAAAGCCTCATTCGTTACCGGTCGCCAACCGGTAAACGGCTTCTGGGACTCCGACCATGCTGGACTCTTCAGTGCGCTGATTTTTCGCTAACGACAGCTGAGCTGAATAGGGTCGCCCCGGCAGGGGGTGGAACGTCTTGTACTTTTTCGGGTGGTTCAGGCGCGGCCGTCAGGCCGCGTCCTCCCGAAAAAGTTAAGTGGAACCCCCTGCCGGGGCGACCCTATCCCTCGCCCGCGGTACGAGCGACGAATTCAGCGACTTCTTCGGACTGCTGCTTGTTGAGGATGCCGCCGGGCATCCGGCCCAGGGTCTTTGGGTTGTCGACCCCGTTTTCGAGCGCAAGCAGGACCACGGTTTCGGTTGTCTTGATTGTCTGTGCGGCGGTCGGGCCTTCTGGCGGCCCGGCCGGGGCGAGCAGCTCGTCGAGGTCGGGGCCGTAGTTGCCGTCGGTCCCGGCCGCGTAGAGCGTGTGGCATGTGCCGCAGTTGGTCTGGAAGAGGCTCTGGCCGGCCTCCAGGTCGGAAGGCACCTTCTGGGCGCCCCGCGCGGCGTCGCCGTCCGAGCGGAAGACGAGCCAGGGGATCAGGGCCGCGAGGACGAGGACCAGCAGCCCGAAGACGATGAAGGTGCGCTTGCTCATTTGGCGGTGTTGGCCGGTCCCCCGGGTAGATCCCGCCGACCGGCGGCGCGCATACTACCCGCGGCCCCAGGGTTCTTGCGGTACCACGGGCACATCCGCTTCAGCTTGCACTCCCCGCAGCGCGGTTTCGGGCGGCAGAGAGCACGCCCGTGGCGGATCAGGTTCATGTGCAGCTCGTAGGCGTCCTCGGGGTCGACGATCGCCAGCATCTCGTCGTGGGCCCGCTCGAAGGAGGCCTTTTCGGGGAAGAGCCCGAGGCGACCGCCGACCCGGTGGATGTGGACGTCGACCGGGATCTCGGGGATGCCCCAGGTGAAGATCAGTACGCAGGCCGCGGTTTTCCGTCCCACCCCCGGCAGCGAGAGCAGGAACTCAAGCGACTCCTCGCGCGCCACCGTCTCGGTCCAGTCGAGATCGGGCGGATCTCCGAGCTGCTCGAGGATCGCCTGGATGCGCGGGGCCTTCTGCTTGCCGAGCCCTCCCGGCCGGATCGCCTCCTCGACCTCTGAGACCGGAGCGTCGCGCACTTCCTCCCAGGTCGGAAAGCGATCCCGCAACGCCGCAAAAGCCCGATCGCGATTCCGGTCGTTCGTGTGCTGCGACAGCACCGTCTTGACCAGCTCCGCGATCGGGTGCCCGTGCGACTCGTTGACCGGCTGGCCATACATCTCTCTCAGGCGATCGCGAATCGCCCGCACCCGCCGCTTCTCCGGTCTCTTCCAACCCATCCAGTCGGGACGCTATCCGGAGACGCATCTCGCGCGGGTGGCGTGGGGGTTGGGGGGTCGAGGACGGACGCCGTGCGTCCGCCCGCAGCGCCCCCCTTCCCCCACGACAGGACCCGCGCGCCTCTGCGGCTTGGGCAAGAGGCCGTAGGGTTCTCCGGCGTGGCGCATGCGATCGAAGAGTCGGAGCTTGTGGTTGAACGGGACGCGGGTCTTCTACCGACGGGCACCGGGGGACGGGATTCCCGTGGTCTACTGCCATGGGAACCCGACTCATAGCGAGGACTGGCTTCCTTTTCTCGAGCGCGGGGGAGCTGCAATTGCGGTCAACATGCCGGGGTGGGGGAGGTCGGACAAGCCGGACCCGAAGCGGTTCGACTACTCGATGTTCGGACTCTCGGCATTTTTGGAGAAGTGCCTGGATGAGCTGGGGGTCACGCGGCGCAAGCTGGTCGTGCACGACTGGGGGGCGCTGGCGCTGATCGGGGCGCAGCGGCGGCCGGAGCTGGTCGAGAAGCTGGTCGCGATCGACGCCGTGCCGCTGCTGCCCGGCTACCGCTGGCACTGGGTCGCCCAGGTCTGGCGCCGCCGCCCGTGGGGCGAGATCGCAAACGCGACCACGACCCGCTGGGGCATGGAGCGGACCCTGCGCCAGGCCCGCGGGGACCGCAGCCCGATGCCCCCCGAGTTCGTCGACATGGTCTGGCGCCACTGGGACAAGGGCACGCAAGCCGCCGTCCTCGCCCTCTACCGCCACGCCAACCCCGACCGCCTGGCCGCAGCCGGCCGGGACCTCCCCAAGCTCGCCTGCCCCTCCCTGGTCGTCTGGGGCGACCGCGACCCCTACCTCCCCACCCGCTTCGCCCACGCATACGCCTCGGCCCTCCCAAGCTCCACGCTAAAAGTGGTCCCAGCCGCCGGCCACTGGCCCTGGCTCGACCAACCCCAGCTCATAGACAGGCTCTTGGAATTCGTCGCTTAAAGGCTGTCGAGGGGCGGGACGGGGCCCCTCTCCAGGAGGCTTTGGGAGCGATGACCTTCCGCGGCCGACCTACTGCGATACGGACGGTCTCCTGGAGAGGGGCCCCGTCCCGCCCCCACCACCCCCGTTAACCGACGGATTACAATTGCCGGATGCAACGCGCTTTTGCCGCACTGACGGCACGCTTGCCCCATGGCTGGGGCGACCTGGGCCGCCAGATTGGCCTGCTCCTGGTCGTCGACCTCGGCTACGAGACAGTGCGCGGGCTCGCCGACGGCCAGCGCGTCCCGGCCTTCGCCCACGGCCAGGCGATCATCGACCTCGAGCGCGGCACCCACACATTCTTCGAGCCGGTCGTTCAGGAACTCTTCCTGCAGGCCAGCTGGATGATCGACTTCGCCAACCAGGTCTACATGAACAGCCAGTTCGCGGTCGTCCTCGGCTTCTTCTTCTGGGTTTACTTCTTCCGCAACGACGCCTACTGCTTCATCCGCAACATGTTCATCGTCGCGATGGGCCTGGGGCTCGTCGGCTACACGCTCTACCCGGCCGCTCCGCCGCGGCTCTTCCCCCAGTACGGCTTCGTCGACACGATCAACGATTTCTCCCACGTCAACCACGACTCCGCCCTGGTCAAGGTCTTCATCAACCCCTACGCGGCGGTGCCGAGCATGCACTGCGCCTTCGCCCTGATGGTCGGCCTCTCGGCCGCGAAGCTCTCGTGCCACTGGTACACGCGGGCGCTCTGGACGATGTGGCCGGCGCTGGTGGTCTGGGTCGTGGTCGTCACCGGCAACCACTTCTGGATCGACGCGGCGCTCGGCGCCGCGGTCGCCGTGACCTCAGCTGTAGTCGCCCACCGGCTACTGGCTCGAGCCCGCCCCGACGCTTGGTCCTGGCGGACGGGCTCGCCGCAGGAGGCAGAGGCGTAGGACCACCAGTGGAACCCCTACTGGGATGGTCCCCATCGTCTAGCCTCACGCGAATGGATTCGCCGGCCCCTACGCGGGTCCCAAGCAGTCGCCGCAACGGCCAGGAGCTTCGCGCCTACGCCCGCGAGCGCCTGATCGAGTCGCGGCTGACCCCGAACGCGATCTCGATCGCCGGCCTCGTCGGCAACCTGATCGCCGCCGTGCTCGTCACTCAGCGCCTCTTCCTCCTCGCCGGCGTCGCCTTCGTGATCGGCTCGGTGATGGACACGCTCGACGGCCGCTACTCGCGGATGTCGGGCAAGGGCACCCTTTTCGGCGCCTTCCTCGACTCGACCCTCGACCGGATCGAGGAGGGGATCGTCCTCACCGCGGTCGCCGGCTACTTTGCCGCCACCGGCCAGGACTTCGCCGCCGCGATGTGCGTGCTCGCCGTGCTCGGCTCGCTGATGGTCTCCTACACGCGGGCCCGCGCCGAGGCGCTCGGCGTCGAGTGCAAGGTTGGACTGGCGACGCGGCCGGTGCGGGTAGTCATACTCTCGGTTGGCTTGGTCTTCGCCAAGGGCGCCGGGCTCGGCGAGTTCGAGCTCCTGGCCCCGGCGGTCTACCTGATCGCGGCGCTGACCATCGTCACGACGATCCAGCGCGTTTGGCACGTCAGAAACCAGCTTTCAAGCGAGGCCTCAACCCCCCCAGACCTGTAACCAGCCCCGACCCCGGGTGTCCCTTGCGACCTAGCCCGATCGAGGAAGGACTTCGAATTCCATGAGCGAGACCAACGGAGCATCTGGCAGCAACGGCACCGGCCCCACGGACGAGAAGGTCCGCGTCGCGATCGTCGGCGTCGGCAACTGCGCCAACTCCTTCATCCAGGGCGTCCAGTACTACAGGGACGCCGACCCCGCCGGCGAAGTGCCCGGCCTGATGCACGTCGACCTCGGCGGCTACCACGTCCGCGACGTCGAGTTCGTCGCCGCCTTCGACATCGACGCTGAGAAGGTCGGCAAGGACCTCTCCGAGGCGATCTGGTCGGGGCAGAACGACACGATCAAGTTCGCCGAGGTGCCCGACCTCGGGGTCAAGGTCGAGCGCGGGATGACCCTCGACGGCCTCGGCAAGTACCTCAAGCAGAAGATCACGAAGGCTCCGGGCGAAACCGCAGACGTCGTCGGCATCCTCGAAGAGACCAAGGCGGACGTGCTGGTCTGCTACCTCCCGGTCGGCTCCGAGGACGCGACCAAGTGGTACGTCGAGCAGGCGCTCAAGGCCGGAGTCGGCTTCGTCAACTGCCTGCCCGTCTTCATCGCCCGCGAGGACTACTGGGACAGGCGCTTCACCGAGGCCGGGCTGCCGATCGTCGGCGACGACATCAAGTCCCAGGTCGGCGCGACGATCGTTCACCGCCAGCTCGCCCGCCTCTTCCACGACCGTGGCGTGCGCATGGAGCGCACCTCCCAGCTCAACGTCGGCGGCAACATGGACTTCTTCAACATGCTCGAGCGCGAGCGCCTCGACTCGAAGAAGATCTCCAAGACCAACGCCGTCACCTCGATCATGGGCCACGAGCTGCCCGAGGAGGACGTCCACGTCGGCCCCTCCGACTACGTCGCCTGGCTCACCGACCGCAAGTGGGCGCACATCCGCCTCGAGGGCAAGGCCTTCGGCGACGTGCCGCTCAACGTCGAGCTGAAGCTCGAGGTCTGGGACTCGCCCAACTCGGCCGGGGTCGTCATCGACGCGGTGCGACTGATCAAGCTGGCGCTCAACAACGGCATCGCCGGGCAGCTCGACGGGCCGTCGAGCTACCTGATGAAGTCGCCCCACTCCCAACGCCCCGACGACGAGGCGCGCGAGCGGACCGAGGAGTTCATCGCGGCCAACGCGCGCGGTGCGGGCGCCGCAAAGGTCGAGAAGCCGGCCGAGGTCGAAGCCTGAGGGGACGCCGGGGGTAGGTCTCCGGGCCGGCCTTCGGCCGGGAGTTCCCGGAGACCTACCCCCGGCGTCCCAGTCACCCCCGGTCTCGCCGGATCGGTCTTATGCTGCGCTCCGTGTCGGGCGAGCTTTCCATTGCGCAGGTCACTCCGCACCGGCGGGGCGTGGCCAACCCGATCAACGAGTACGTCGAGCGGGTTTCGGCCGAGCTGAAGCAGCGTGGCCACCGAGTCGTCATCGCCGGCTACGGCGACCGGGTCAAAGAGCGCCTGCGCACCGAGGAGTTCGATGTCGTCCACGTCCACGAGCCCTTCGCCCCGAGGGTCTCCTCCTCGGCCCTGCGGTACTCCTCGGCGCTCAACGTCGCCACCTTCCACGCGCCCCAGGAGCGCGTGCTCTCGACCCAGGTCGCGCGGCCACTGGTGGAGATCTTCTTCGGCCGCCTCGACGCGCGGACCGTGACCACGCCCGAGACCGGCGAGCTGCTCGAGCGCTACTTCCCCGCCTCCTACGAGCTGCTCGAGCCGGGGGGTCCCGATCGCGACTGGTCGCAGGTGGCCGCCGAGCTGGAGGCGATCTACCTGCGCCTCGCGGCCCGCCGCCACGACCCCAGCGGCGACCCGGAGGTGCGCCGCCGCATCACCTGCCGGGCGCTGATCGAGGTCGACCTGCACATGCATACCGACCACTCGCCCGACTGCGCGACGCCGGTCGAGGTGCTGCTGGAGACCGCCCGCGACCGCGGCCTCGGCGCGATCGCGATCACCGACCACAACGAGGTCTCCGGGGCCCTGGAGGCTCGCCGGATCGCCGAGGGCATGGGAGACATCAAGGTGATCGTCGCCGAGGAGGTGAAGACCGCCGAGCAGGGCGAGGTGATCGGCCTCTTCCTCGAGGAGAAGATCCCGCGCGGGATGACGATGGCGGAGACGATCGCCGCGATCCGCGAGCAGGGCGGGCTCGTCTACGTCCCCCACCCCTTCGACCGCTTCCACTCGGTGCCCGACTACGAGCACCTGCTCGACATCGTCGAGGAGATCGACATCCTCGAGGTCTTCAACCCGCGCGTGGCGCTGACCGCCTTCAACGAGGAGGCCGAACGCTTCGCCCGCAAGTACCGGATCGTCCCCGGTGCCGGCTCCGACAGCCACGTCGCCCAGGGGCTGGGCAGCGTGCGGGTCCGGATCCACGACTTCGACGGGCCGCGGGAGTTCCTCGAGGCGATGCGCGACGCCGACATCACCCGCAAGCACAAGAACCTCGTCTACGTGCAGGCGCTGAAGCTGCTGCAGACCACCGGGCGGCCGAAGGCGCCCAAACGCAGCGTTCCCGACGCCAAGCCGGTGCGGGGCGGGCAGCCGCGGAAAAGGCGTCAGGCGAGCAAGAGCTGATGCAGGCGGGCCGCGCGAGAGGAGCCGAGCGCGGTTCGTCAAAGAAGGCGCCGAGCATGCCGGCGACCGACGACGAGATCAAGGAGAAGTACCTCGAGCGCGCGATCCGCGAGCTCAACCAGCTGACCCACGAGCTGCAGGCCTGCCCGCACTGCCCGCGCGGCAAGCTGATGCCGGTGCTCGGCTCCGGCCACCCGCAGGCCGATGTCTTCATGCTCAAGCAGGCCCCGCAGGCGGCGGAGATCGAAGAGGGCGTCGCCTTCTACGGTCGCGCCGGCAACGCCCTGATGAAGAGCTTCAAGCGGCTCGGCATCGATCCGCTCGTCGTCTACGGCACCCTCTGCGTCAAGTGCCCGATCGCCGAGCCCGACCTTGCCGCCAAGGAGTGCATGCGCCGCGTGGTCGAGGAGATCGCGATCGTGCAGCCGAAGATCGTCGTCGTCATGGGCGAACCGGCCCTGCGCGTGCTCAACGACCTCGAGATCCCCCTCTCCCGCCCGGTCGAGCCCCGCGAGGGCGAGGTCCAGGCCTTCACCCCCACCGTCGACGCCCTCTACACCCCCGACATCGACGACTCGCTCGACGAAGAGAATGCCAAGCAGCGCTTCTGGCGGTCGTTCAAGACGCTCGGGGAGTGGTACGAGGATTTGCCGCCTTACTGAGTCGGGGTGGGAGGTACCGGGGGTGCCCCTCCGGCTTGCTGGGATTTTCGCCGCAGGGTTCCTGTGATTTCGCGAGAGCTCAGGTGCGAAAATCAGGACGCCGCTGCGCCGGAGGGGCACCCCCGGTACCTCCGTCGGTGGTCAGGGGGCTGCTGCCTCGGCCAGGGCGAGCATTGGCTCGACCTTTGCGGAGGCGAGGCCGCGGACCACGACCGTGTCGAGGGCCTCGTAGACGCTGAGTTGGGACTGGGTCTCGTTGGCGTTCGCCGCGGCTACGCCCACGGTGCCCTCGGGCTCGGCTAGGCGGGCGAAGTGGTTGCGGTAGCCGGCGTGGAGGTCGCGGTAGAAGGATTCCTCCTTGGCGAGGCGGGCGGGGGCGTCGGGGCCTACGGCGGTGCGGACGTAGCCGAAGACCGGTGGGGTGGAGCGGCCGGCTTCTTGGGCACCGGCTTCGACCTGCTGGCGGGCGCCGGCGGCGAACTCGGGGATCATCCAGTTGAAGAAGGCGCCGTCGTAGGCGGCGCCGGCGAGAGCGCACATCTTCGGGCCCATCGCGGCGAGGACGAGGCGGACGCCGGGCAGCTTCTCGCGCAGCTCGGGGAGCGCCTCGCGCATCCGGGTCAGTGGCTTCTCGCCGAAGCCGGCGCCGACGCCGAGCCAGAGCCGGGCCGGGTCGAGGCCGAGCCGCTCGACGTCGGCGGCGATCGTCTTCGGCGGGGTGCGGTCGAGCGCGACCACGGCGACGCCGAGGTCGAGGCCGGGAGCTGCGGCGCCGAACTCCCCCAGCGTCTCCAGCCCTTTGGCGCCGGGATGGTCGTTGGACCACATCGAGCCATAGCCGAGCTCCGCGCAGCGCGCGGCCAGCGGACGGGCCACCCCGGGATCGAGCCCGGCGGCGACTCCGAACCCTCTGCTTTGCCCGTCGCTCATGGCGAGGAAGCCTATTGGCTGAGTGTTGCGCGGAAGCCGTGACGCTTTTCTAATCCCAGCTCAACCACAGACAACACATTTCGAGCTAGCCTGCAATCATCATGGAGGCGATGGTCCAAGAGTGGACAGACGGGCGGCTTGACGGCCTCAGCAGCAAGGTTGACCGCGGCTTCGTGCAGGTGGACCAGCGCTTCGACCGGGTCGAAACCGAAGTGCAGGGCCTTCGCCTGGAGATGAGGAATGAATTCGCCGCTGTGCGAGCCGAGATCGGCGGCGTCCGGGGCGAGATCAACGGCGTCCGGGGCGAGATCGGCGGTGTGCGGGATGAGATCGGCGGTGTGCGAGCCGAGATCAACGGCGTCCGGGATGAGATGGGGAAAATGGTCCTGCGTATCGACAGCGTTCAGCGGACAATTGCCTTTGGAGCCGTAGCCCTGACCGGTGCCATCCTTGCCGGCTTCGCCGCCATCTGCACGCTGATTGCGGCGGCTCTCTAGCCGCCGCCTACTTCTCCAGCAGCGCTACGCACTCGATGTGCGGGGTCTGGGGGAACATGTTGAACGGGTTTGACCCGCTTCAGGGTGTAGCCGGCCTCGACCATCTGGGCGGCGTTGGGGGCCAGGGTGGTCGGGTTGCAGGAGACGTAGACGATCTTCTTCGCCTCGCACTCGAGCACCCGGCGGACGATCTTCTGCGAGAGGCCGGCCCGGGGCGGGTCGATGACGACCACGTCGGGCTTGCCGGCCTTCTCGATCAGCGGGCGGACGCCGGTGCGGGCGCTGCCGGCCATGAAGCGGGCGTTCCCGATCTTGTTCAGCTCGGCGTTGCGCTCGGCGTCGGCGATCGCCTCGGGGACGATCTCCAGGCCCCAGACCTCGCCGGCGCGCTTCGCCATCGTCAGCCCGATCGTGCCGATCCCGCAGTAGAGGTCGAAGACCCGCTCGCTGCCGCTCAGCCCCGCGTACCCGGCCGCGACCGCGTAGAGGCGCTCGGCCATCTCCGTGTTGGTCTGGAAGAAGGCGCCGTGGGAGATCTCCAGGCGCAGGCCGCAGAGCTCCTCGCGCAGGCGCTCCTCGCCGAGCACGCCGGTCGGCCCGTCGGTCCTGCCCGAGTCGCCCTCGATCGCCGTGTGAAGGTCGACCGGGGGCTTGGGGAAGCGCGCCGCCGAGGTCACCAGACGGGTCTGGATCTGACCGGTGCGCCAGCCCTCGCGCACGATGAGGTTGCGCAGCACGCCGGTCCGCTCGCCGCCGTCGTAGGCGGGGACCGATTCCCGCCGCGCCCACTCGCGGACCGCGTTGCGCGCGGCATTTCCCCGCTCGGAGGCGAGCAGGCAGTCTTCGACGTCGACGACGAGGTCCCAGCGACCGCGGGCGTGGAAGCCGAGGATCGGCTCGCCGTCGCGCTCGCCGAAGGAGTACTCGAGCTTGTTGCGGTAGCGCCACCGTTCGACCGCCGGCTCGATCTGCTCCAGCTCGAAGCCGTCGAGACCGCCGATCCGTCGCAGCGCCTCCTCGACCTGCCCGCTCTTCTCCGACAGCTGCCGCTCGTAGGGGAGGCCCTGCCACGGCGCCCCCGGGCAGGGCTCGCCGTCGTGGACACAGCTGTCGGCGATCCGCTCGGCGCCGGGCTGCAGGAGCTCGACCGTCCGCGCCTCGGCGAAGCGCTTCTTCGCCTTGGTGATCTCGGCCCGGACCCGGTCACCGGGCAGCGCGCCGGCGACGAAGACGACGAGTCCCTCCGAGCGCGCCACTCCCCGCCCGCCGAAGGCGAGCGACTCGATCTCGAGCTCGAGCTGCTCGCCGCGGTGCCGGCGGGCCGCCGGGATCTCGCCGGTGGCCCGGCTCACCTAGCCGAGTCTCTTGCGCGCGCGCCGCGCCGCCTGGGTGGCCTGTTTGCGCACCGGCTGGGCATGTCCCCTGACCTCTTTGCGCGCCTGTTTGACCAGCCGTTCGAGTTCTTTCAGCAGCGAGTCGGTCTGCCGCCGCCCCTTTTTGACCAGGTCGGAGAGCATCTTCTCGGCGTCTCCGCGGGTCATGCGGCCGCGTTTGACCGCGTCGTCGACGACCTCCTGGAGCCGGTCGCGGCTGAGGGTGACACTGCGCTCGAGGCTCTCGCGGAACTGCTCGACGCTCTTGTCGAGGCCGGTCGTCGCCGCGACGCGACCGGTCGCCGTCTTCTTCGCCGGTTTGGCTTTGGCCTTTTTCGCCGCAGCTTTTTTCGGGGCTTTCTTGGCGCGCGCGCCGGCTTTGGGTTTTTTCGGCGCTTTGCCGGTGGTCTGTTTTTTCGCGGCCATGGTCTCTTGCCTCCTGGTCGGGTTGCCGGGGGTCTTCCCGGTTGACTATCTCATCCCTGCCGGTCCCGGTGATCCGGGTTTACCCGTATTCGAAGCTGGCCTGCACGGGAGCGTGGTCGGAGGGGCGCAGCGCCAGGCCCCCTCGCGGCAACTCCCGGCGCTCGGCCGGCCAGGCCAGCGGTGGGTTGGCGACCGCCATTCCGCGCGAGAGCAGGTGGTCGATCGCGCGCGGCCCGGTCGACCCCGCGAGGCCGAAGCGCTCGCGCAGCACGTCGAAGACGCCGGGGTCCTCGCCGGGACGCAGGTTGAGGTCGCCGCCGAAGACCAGCGGCGCGTCGCCGGCCCACTCACCGCTGCGCTCCGCCGCCTGCAGGACGTCCTCGGCGGCCAGCGCCGGCCGGTCGTTGGTCGCGTGCAGGTTCGCCACGCAGATACCGGAGGCGGTGCGGGTGAAGGCCATCGTGCGGCGCTCGGGCCTTCCCGCATGGATCTCGAGCTCGCGACGCTCGACGATCTCCCCCAGCGGCCCGCCCGCCCGCACCAGGGTCAGGTTCGAGCCGCCCTCGCCGGAGGCGAGCAGGTCGGGGTTCATCCGGGCGGCGAGGCTGCGCAGCGCGCCGAGCGAGTTGCGTGAGGTGAGCACGCGGTGGGACTCGGCGGCACAGGCACTCGCCAGGGGCGCGGCGAAGCGCGGCGGGCACTCCTGCAGCAGGGCGACGTCCCACCCGGCTCCAGCCAGCACCTGGGCGAACTCGGCCTCGAGGCTTCGGTTCACCTGCACGTGCGTCACGCCCCGCTCCTCGACTCGCAACAAGCGCGAGCGCCAGGTGAAGAGCGCCGGGTCGGGCGGGAAATCGCGCCCGTGAAACAGGTTCCAGCTGATCGCGGTGAACCGCACCCTCTTAGTATCCGCAGCTTGAAGCGGGACTTCCTCACAGGCGAAGAGCTGGGCGCGTTCGAGCTCGGCAAGCTGCTCGACCGCGCAGCCGAGCTGAAAGCGGGCCGCGGGGGCCGGCTCGGGGCCGACTCGCTCGCCGGGCGCAGCATCGCCCTCGTCTTCGAGAAGCCCTCGACCCGGACCCGAATCTCCTTCGAGGTCGGCGTCGCCGAGCTGGGCGGGGCCCCCGTCGTCCTGCGCGGCGACGAGCTGCAGCTCTCCCGTGGCGAGTCGATCGGCGACACCGCGCGGGTCCTCTCGCGCTACGTCGACGCGATCGTGATCCGCTCCGGCTCCCACGAGGCCGTCGCCGAGCTGGCGGGCACGGCGGAGGTCCCGGTCGTCAACGCGCTCACCCCGCTGCACCACCCCTGCCAGGCGCTCGCCGACCTGCTCACCCTGCGCGAGCGGCGCGGCGAGCTCGCCGGGTTGCGCCTCGCCTACGTCGGCGACGGCAACAACGTCGCCCGCTCGCTGGCGATCGCCGGCGAGCTGGCCGGGATCGAGGTGGTCGCCGCCGCGCCCCCCGGCTACCAGCTCGAGCAGGGCCACGGTGCGAAGCTGACCGCCGACCCGCGCGACGCGGCCGCCGGCGCCGACGCGATCTACACCGACGTCTGGGTCAGCATGGGCAACGAGGAGGAGGCCGAGCGCCGCCGCGCCGACCTCGCTCCCTTCCGCATCGACGCCGACTTGCTCGCGGCGGCCAAGGACGATGCCATCGTCCTGCACTGCCTGCCCGCGCACCCGGGCGAGGAGATCGACGCCGAGGTGCTCTACGGCGAGCGCTCCGCCGTCTGGGACCAGGCAGAGAACCGGCTGCACGCGCAGAAGGCGCTGCTGGAGATGCTGATCGGCGACTGAGGTGTACCCCGAGCTCCAGATCGGGCCCGTCACCCTCCAGACCTTCGGGCTGATGTTCGCGCTCGCCTTCCTCGCCGCGGGGGCGCTGGTCTGGAAGCGGCTGGGGGAGATCGGCAAGCCGGTGGATTGGGCCTATGAGATGGGGTTCGCGGCGCTGGTCGGCGGCATCGTCGGCTCGCGCGTCTACTTCGTCGTCGAGAACTACGACAGCGTCAAGGACGACCTGATCGGCAACCTCTTCTCCGGCTCGGGACTGGTCTGGTACGGCGGCGCGATCGGCGGCGCCCTCGCCGTCGCGCTCTGGGCCCGGTACCGCGACTTCCTCGGCCTCGCCCTGCTCGACCTGGCGGCGCCGGCGCTGGCCCTGGGCTATGCGATCGGTCGCTGCGGCTGCCAGCTCTCCGGCGACGGCGACTACGGCAGGGCCTGGGACGGCCCCTGGGCGATGGCATATCCCGACGGCACGGTTCCCACCGACAGCACCGTCCACCCGACGCCGATATACGAGACGCTGGCGATGGGCCTCGGCGCCTGGATGCTGTGGCAGCTGCGCGACCGCTTCCGCACCGGCGTCCTCTTCGCGATCTACCTCCTCTACGCGGGCGCGGAGCGCTTTCTGGTCGAGTTCCTGCGCCGCAACGAGGAGGTCGCGCTCGGGCTCACGACCGCGCAGCTGGAGAGCCTGGCGACGATGCTGATCGGATGCATCTGGATAACAACGGTGCGACGCCGACACGGTAGCCTGTCGCAGGTGGCTCCGAGCGATCCGATCAGGCCCGCATCGGGGTTGTAGCCGTGGAAGCTCAGAAGGAGGGAGCCTCGCCGATGGGGAGCGCAGGGGAAATCGTGGAGCAGGCAACCGCGGCGATCGCCGCCGCCGGTTGCGAGACGCCCGAAGCCGATGCCAAGGCGATCGTCGCCAAGGCACTGGAGATGGACGTCGCCGACCTCGAACGCGACGGGGCGACCGATTTGAGCCCTGAGGTGCGCGAGGAAGTCGAGCGCCTGATCGCCCGGCGCAGCGAGCGCGAGCCGCTCGAGTACATCCTCGGCAGCTGCCGCTTCCGCGAGATCGAGATCGCCGTCGACGAGCGGGTTCTGATCCCGCGCAGGGAGACCGAGCTGCTCGTCGCCGTCGGCGTCGAGCTGCCGCAGGGCGCCCGCGTGCACGAGGTCGGGACCGGGTCGGGCGCGATCGCCCTCGCCCTGCTCGATGAGCGTCCCGACCTGCAGGTGACCGCCTCGGACCTCTCCGAGGAGGCTGCCGAAGCGGCCCGCGAGAACGCGGCGCGCCTCGGCATCGAGTTCGAGGTGAGCGTGGACGAGGGGATCCCCGACTACGTCGACGGCGTCGACCTGCTGATCGCCAACCTTCCCTACGTGACCGTGACCTCGATCGACGAGCGCTCGCCGGAGATCCGGCGCGAGCCGGAGATCGCCGTGATGGGCGAGAGCGGCGACGACGGCCTCGGCGTGATCCGCGGCCTGCTCGCCGAGACGCCGAGCGGCTGGCGCGTGGCGCTGGAGCACGACACCCACCACGGGCCGGCGATGCGCGAGCTGCTGCGCGACGCGGAGACGCGCACGGACTACCGCGGCGACGAGCGGGTGACGGTCGGCTTCGTTCCATGAGCGAGGCTCCTTCGAAGGTCGAGCCTTCGGAGGGCTCCACCGAGAGCGTTCGGCGGGAGAAGATCGAGGCGCTGCGCGCCGAAGGGGTCGAGCCCTACCCGCGCCAGGGGTGGCCGGACCGGGACAAGATCTCCTCGATCCTCGAGGCCCATGACCCGGCTGAGCTGGGTGAGGGCGAGCACTCCCAGTTCTCCTACCGGATCGCCGGGCGGCTGGTCGGCCAGCGCGGGCACGGCAAGACCGCCTTCTTCGACGTCCGCGACCTGACCGGGACGATCCAGGCCTACGCCCGCAAGGAGGCGATCGGCGAGGAGGCCTTCGCCCGGATCGAGGCACTCGACATCGGCGACGCGGTCGGGGTCGAGGGCGACCTCTACGTGACCAAGCGCGGCCAGCTCGCGCTCGCGGTGCGCGAGTGCACGATGCTGGGCAAGGCGCTGCGCGACCCGCCCGACCTCTTCCACGGCATCTCCGATCCCGAGGTCCGCTACCGCCAGCGCGAACTCGACCTGATGGCGAACGAGCGCTCGCGCGAGATCTTCGCGATGCGGGCGAAGCTGGTCGCCGCGATCCGCAGCTACCTGAACGAGCGCGACTTCGTCGAGGTCGAAACGCCGATCCTGCAGCCCCTCGCGGGTGGTGCCGCCGCTCGTCCCTTCACCACGCACCACCACGCGCTCAACCGCGAGCTCTTCCTGCGCACCGCGACCGAGCTCTACCTCAAGCGGGCGATCGTCGGCGGCTTCGAGAACGTCTACGAGCTGAGCAGGTTCTTCCGCAACGAGGGCCTCTCGCCCCAGCACAGCCCTGAGTTCACGATGCTCGAGTGGTTCCTCAGCTGCGCCGGCTATGAGGGCGTGATGGCCTTCGCCGAGCAGATGCTCTCGACCGTGGTCGAGCAGGTGCTGGGGACGACGGTGGTCGAGCGCGACGGCCGCACGATCGACTTCAAGGCCCCGTGGAAGCGCATCGCCCTGCGCGACGCGATCCTCGAGGAGACCGGCGTCGACATCCTCACCGCGAGCCGCGAGGAGCTGGTCGGGCTGCTCGACGAGGACGTCGACACCGACGCGGACTGGGCCTGGATCGTCGACGAGATCCAGGGCAACCTGATCGAGCCGAAGCTGATCCAGCCCACCTTCCTCGTCGACCTGCCACGGGAACTCTGGCCGACCGTGAAGCCCGTGCCCGAGCACCCCGAGCTGCTGGGCGAGGCGTTCGACGGGGTCGTCGACGGGATGGAGATCATCGGCGGCGGCACCGACACCAACGACGCGGACATGCAGCGCGAGAACTTCGTGCGCCAGCGCCAGCGCAGGCACCCCGAGAGCGAGGAGGCGCCCTATCCCAGCGACGAGGATTTCGTGCGGGCGCTCGAGTACGGGTCGTTGCCCGCGGGCGGCTCGGGGATCGGGATCGACCGCCTGACGATGATCATCGCCGGCGCCGAGAACCTCCGCGACGTCATCCTCTTCCCCTCGATGCGCGAGACCCGTCCCGCCGGCTGAACTGCCGTTCTTCACCGGTCGAGTCTGCATTTGGGCGTGTAGAGGACGCCCAAATGCAGACTCGTCGCTCAGAAAGCTGAGTGCAGGAGGCCGCCGTCGAGGGGGATGACGGTCCCGGTCAGGTAGGCGGCTCGCTCGGAGCAGAGGAAGGCGACTAGGTCGCCGTACTCCTCGGGGCGGCCGAGGCGCGCGGCCGGGACTTCGCGGCGGGCCGCCTCTTCGGCGCCGGCGAGCGAGCCGGAGGCGTCCGCCAGCCGCTCGGTGGCGAAGCGGCCGGTGGCGACCGTGTTGACGGTGATCCCGTCGGCGGCGACCTCGCGCGAGAGCGTCTTGAGGAAGCCGACCGCCGCCATGCGGTGGGCGTTGGAGAGGTTGAGTCCGGGGATCGGCTCGCGAGTGGAGCTGGAGCCGACGTTGACGATCCGCCCCCAGCCGCGCTCGCGCATGCCGGGCACGACGGCGCCGGCGAGGACGCGCGGCGCGAGGACGAGCGAGCGGTAGGCGGCCTCCCAGTCATCCAGCTCGTGGTCGAGCGCCCCGCCGAAGGGCGGGCCACCGGCGTTGGCGACGAGGATCTCGACCGGGCCGAGCGCGGCCTCGACCTCGCCGGGCAGGGCGGCGAGGCGGTCGAGGTCGGAGGCGTCGGCGACGAACGGCGTCGCCGCGGCGCCGATCCCGGCCGCCGCCTCGTCCAGCTTCTCCCGCGAGCGGCTGGCGATCGCGACCGTCGCTCCCTCCCGCGCCAGGGCCGCCGCGATCGCCCGGCCGATGCCACGGCTGGCGCCCAGCGCCAGCGCGACGCGGCCCTCCAGGCCTAGGTCCACGCACCCTCCGCGGGTTCCCGCGCGCAGAGGTAGGCGAGGAGGCCGACGGCGACCAGGAGCCCGAGCCAGTGCACGCCGAGGATCACCGCGAGCGCGCTGACGAGGCCCGCGAGCAGCGCCCGGAGCAAGGTCGAGGCGGGATCCAGCCCCACCACGCGAGCCGTCACCCAGGCGCAGCCGAGCCAGGTCAACGGGCCGACGAGCCATCCCCAGCTCTCGAAGAAGCCGTGCGAGAACACCACGGCCAGCACGATCGAGAGCACGCCCACCGCCACAAGCTGCACCACCGCCACCCGCCAGAAGACCTCGAGTCTCACGCGCGGATTCTCCCATCCCTGGGGCCGCGCCACCCCTCGGCCCCACGTGTTCCATAATCAGGAAGGCCTGGGCGGTTAGCTCAGTTGGGAGAGCGCCTGCCTTACAAGCAGGAGGTCACTGGTTCGAGCCCGGTACCGCCCATCCCGCCAGTCACTTCCGTTACTCGCCAGCCTTCTGCTCTTGGGTGGCGATGAGGCCCAGGCGGGCCGCGAGGGGCACCGCCGGGCGGCGTAGCAGCTCGTAATCACTAGTCGCGGCGGCGAAGATGGCAGCCCGCTCCTCCTCGCCGAGCAACTCGTCGCCAGCGGCATTCTCGTTCAAAATAGTAAGGCCGCACATCAAGAGCGGGCTTATTCTCGCCCAGGACTGCAGCCACGGGTCGCCGATTGGACCCGGCCAGGGGCCGGCTGGAATCGGGAGCCGGGAGAGCATCGACTCAGCATCGATTGCGGCGACGTCGAGGCTCTCGGCCGTCCAGTTCGGGATTGAGCGCAGTCTCATGCGCACGGCCTCGCTGACCCCCACTACAAAGATCCGCGAGGGATCTACGTTGAAGCGGATCTGCTCCTCAGCAGGAAGTACGGACTTGGCGCGCTCGCTTAGTTGTTGGAGAGGCGCGAGAGAAAGTATCCGCGCTACCGCAGGAATCAGTGAACGCTGCAGCCGCCAGGCAGCTGCGGAAACGCGCTGGTCCGGAAACGCAAGCAGGTGGTTGCGCAGTCCTTCTGTAGACAACTCGCTCGCCAGTGGCTCGCAGCCTGCTTGTCCACGCAGATGTAGACAGCCGGCGAAGAGAACGGAGTGCAGCCACCACAGGGGTCGTCCCAAGATGATGCGCCGTGCGGTTTCAAGTTCACCTGCGCGGGCCGCAGTTGGCTGGGCGAGGACTGCGGCTGCGAAGTCGTGACCGTCACGCAGAGACCCCACCCAGACGCTCTCCACGACGTTCATCACCGCCTTAACACCCTTGTGGGTCAGCAGCGCTCGCTTCTCCTCCGCCGCGTTGAAGGCCTCCACTTGCACCTCGCGCTGTCGCTCCTGAGATCGCTTGCGTGCCTCCGCGAAGGCAGTTCCGAGCTCCTGCTCGACCTCGCCGAAAGCCCCCTCGTCGAGGCTCTGCGCGAGGCTGTCGCCGAGCCGCTCGACGTAGCGGCACCGGATCTTGGCGGCGGCTGTTTCATCCTGCCGGGCTCCGCCCTTCTGCCAGGCTGCAAGTTGGGAGGCGAATTCCGCCATTGAGGGGCGCGCCGCTGGCTCAAGCTCGGTGGCCGCTTCGAGCAGTAGGCCAAGCGCAAGAGTCCCCCGGGCCTGGGTCCAGGTGGCAAGATCATGATCGGGAAGATCGGCACGGATCTGACCCTCGGGCGGGTAGCGCTGGCCTGAGGCAAGAGCCCACAGCGTCTTGGTCAGCGAGTAGACGTCGGCTGGTTCCGCCTCGGCAAGGTCGGGTTCGCGCAACATCTCGGGGGCGATGAAGTAGAGCGGACCGAGGCGCCGTCCAGGGGCGGTAATCGCTTCCTTGCCTGGATAGTCGGCGAGGCCGAAGTCGCCGATCGCCCAGCGCTCGTCGTAACGAAAAAGGTTGTCGGGCTTGACATCACGGTGGCCGATGCCACGCTCGGCGAGCTCTGCCAGGGTGAGCGCGAAGGTTTCGATCGCAGCGACAACCTCGGCGACGCTCGGTTCTTCCCCGAGCGCGGCGGCAACCGGGACGGCGACCGGTGAGGCGAGCCACGCGAGACGGCCGCGACCAGGTTCGGGCAACTCGGCGGCAATGAGAGGCAAAACGCCGGGGTGCTCACCCAGGGAGCGCATCACCGCGACCTCGTCGCGGAAGCGTTGCCAGCGCTCGGACCCACCACGCCGCAGCAGCTTCAGTGCCGCCACCCCCCGCCGGGGGTGTTCCGCACGCCACACTTCGCCGTTGCCGCCGCGCCCGAGCGGCTCGATCAGCCGCCATCCGTCGACTTCCGATCCCACCCGCAAGCTCATGTCGCCAGATTGACAGACGGGCGTCGCCAAAACGATCAGGAATTGGCGGGGACGCCGTCGCAGCGGCGAGTTGAGAGTTCTGTCGTCCCCCTACGCGATGCAGGCGCCTCGGCTAGTTCTCCTCGGTGAGGATCGAAGCGAACTCGGCCTCTACGGCGTCTGGAGCAAGCGCCTCGATGTGAGCCTGTAGTTCTGCCTCAGTGGGTTCCTTTGCTTGCACGGAAGAAAGCCAGACGACGGTGAGGAAGGCGGGGATCTCCGCCGGAGGATCGGCGAGGAACTCGCGTATCAGCGTGATCACGTCGAGCGCTTTCACCGGCTGATCGGCGAGCATCGCCGGTCCCAGCCGCGGCAACCACGCCGCGAGCGCGGCCACCGCGCGGCGCACCAGCTCCAATTCGGCACGCGAGGCGCGAGTGATCACCGGCTTGGCGTTGCTAGGTAGTAGGAGCTGGCCAAGGCCATCCAGGTCATCCAACGGAAAGCGATTCGCGAGGCCGCCGCTGTGACCACGGCGCAGGCCGAAGAGGCGTTGCACGTGGGGCAGGTCTTGAGCGCGGCTCTTCGCGTCGTCTTCGAGTCCGAGCATCATTGCCACCAGATAGGCGTAGGCGCGCTCGCGCTCGCGCTCGGCGAGGTGCATGCGCGAGAGCCGCGGGATCGGCGCCCGCGAGCGCTGGCGCGAGAGAATGCGCGCGAGGGCCTCGGGCGCCGCCACGTCGGCAGGCTGAGCAGCGAGAATCGCTTCCACGGAAGCGCCCCAGCACTGAGTGAAATCAACGAGGACTCCGCGCACGACCTTCGGGCGCACTGGGAATCCCTCGATCCATAGCGCGATCGCAATCAGATAGAGGCGCCCAGTGCGCGCTCGCCAGTACAGAAGACGTCGAAGCTGCTCGTCGGTGCCAGCCGGATAGAGGTAGAGCGAGCGGGCTCCGCGCGACCGGCATGGGGGCGGGAGTAGGCCACGTCGTCGCCAGGAGGCCAACGTGGCGATGCTGATCGGCTGCCCCTCGCGTCGCGCAAGCGCGAGCAGGTCGTGGCTGTCGGGGCGTCCTCCCAGCATCCGCTGATTCTCGCCGCTGCGACGGCGCCTGGGGGTTCGGCTGCGATTCGTCCTCTCTGCAACCTGCAAGTTGGATGCGGCGCCTTGCTTAGCGGCGACTCGCTCGGTATCCCTCACAGGATGGCTATACCAAGGAGGTGAAAAATGAATCCACGCCTGATCTGGATGATCCGCTCCGGAGTGGCCGTCGTCGGCCTCATCTCGCTGATCGAGACCGGCCGGCGCAACGGTTGGCTGTGAAGCGGGCAAGGGTGAGTGGTGGGCGAGCGGTCTTGCTGACGCTCGCTCGCCCTCACATCTATGCAACCGTCAGCGGCCTTCTAGAGGAAATCCAGACAACCAACGGAAGCGCCTTATCGCGCCTCGCTCCTTGTCGGTCCAATCAATTTTGAGATCTGATGCACCGCAATCGTCTGCCAGTGCGCGGGTAAGTCGTTGGATTGCTGCGATCGAGACAGCAGCAAGGTGCTGCGCAAAAGTCCAGGGTTCAACGGAAGGCTCAATCCCGTTCACTTCACGATTTCTCAAACCCCAGTCATCAGCGGTTTCCTTTCTATCGGCACACATCTTGTCGAGGAGGTCAACTTGTTCAGGACTGAGGGTTATCTGAGACAAGCTCGCCGAACCCAAGACATGGAGGGTGTAGCCCGGCAGCCCCTGGCGATGAAAGACCGGATTTCGAAGGGACCAGATCAAGCGCATAAGTGGCATCAGGGCTGATGCCGCGTCAGCGACGTTGCAAGCGCCCTTCTTCCTGAGACATGCGCGAAATTTCCGAAGCCGAAGACTGATACGGGCGTCGGAATCAACCTCAAATGGGAAGGCGAGGTGAGCAAGCACCGCGATCGCGTCAATTGCCCCGGCGGCGCTTGCGATCATGCTCCGCAGGTCGTAGCGAATCTCGTCTAGTGCTTCGGCATCTTGTTCGCGGGCATTGGCAAGAGCGATGCGATCACGGGCGCGGAGAATGTCCGTAACGCGGTCGAAAACGCCCTCGATGAGAGCCTCTCGGTCTGAACGGTAGAAGCCCTGCTGATCCTCGCCCTCCCTGCGCATCGCCTCAAACAGCCGGCGCCGCGACTCGATGAAGTCGCGGGCGAGATAGTCGTACATCGACTGAATCGACGTATAGATCGTGTGACCTGGCTGGGGAGCTTCGTAGAACACGCGACCGTGGGCTTTCATCGTCAAGCCAGCAAGAAATAGCGTCGCCGGCACCGAGCGGATCCGCGTGTCCTTCTGACCACGGCGAAACCACCCAGTGTCAGCTTCGCTCTCAGAGAGCAGACGGTCGTCGGCGGTGACCAAGTAGTGACGGCCACTTCGACTATGGAAATGATTCAGGGATGCGTAGTAAATGAACCAATCGCGCTCGTCGCCTGTGTACCTAGAGCGGTCGGCCCACTCGGAGAATTGACTCCAGCAATGGACGCCACCGATAAAGCCACCCTTGGCTTCGCCGATCCGCCGAACGGTCCGGCTGTCGCGCTGAATCGGTCCCAATTCAGTCTGGGGGATGCCGTCAACAATCGGTGCTCCCTCCCAGCCCCACAGGGCGTCAATCGCATCCGTCCAGCAAAGCTGGCACAAGTACTCAGCTTCTGCCCGGGCATCGCCGGTGAGAGCTTCAAATGAACGAGCGTCCAGTGTCAGCAAAAGGGGAGTTCGAACGATCTCGGGCGAGAAAGGGTTGCTGTCAATCACGGCCGGGAGCTTGCCAACCGCTCCGGTCTTATCTGGAGCTGGGGGGCTTCTCCTCTGCTTGAGTAGGGGCACGGTCATGTGGAGCCAATGGATCGAGCGTGGGCTCACCGCCGAAAGACGCGATGCCCGTGGGTGCATCGCGTCCGAGCAGAGCGCGAATATCGAGGCCGCTACGGTTGTCCTGTGCCCAGGCTAGAATCCGAACATATGTTCGATAAGGAAACGCTGGTCAGTACCAGGGAGCGAGCGGCCGTTCTCGCCCTTATGGCTCGGCGCAGGGTTGAGTGGAACCGGCTGGCCGGTTCGATCGAGGAGGCCGGAAGTGCCCTTGCCCTCCTGGAGCAGCTGGAGGAGGCCGGAGATCCGCGACTCTTCGCTGTCGAAAGCGCAGAGGTCACGCTGGATCAGCTGGAGGAGCGGGTGATCTCCTATGAGCAGGAGGGGATCCGGCTGATAACGGTCCTCGACGTTGCCTATCCGACGAATCTGCGGATGGTCCATGACCGACCGCCAGCTCTCTTCGTGCGGGGCGAGCTGAGCCCCGCTGACGAGCGCTCCGTGGCGGTGGTGGGGAGTCGCAAGGCTTCGCCAGAGGGCCTCGAGAGGGCCGCCGAGATTGCCCGCGATCTGGTCGCTCGCGACTTCGTCGTCGTCAGCGGACTCGCCGCCGGCATCGATAGCGCTGCCCATCGGGCGACGCTCGATGCAGGGGGGCGCACGGTGGCGGTAATTGGCACTGGCCTTCGACACCACTTCCCGAAACAGAACGCCGAGCTGCAAGAGCAGCTCGGCCGCGAGAGTGCCGTCGTCTCTCAGTTCTGGCCGGGCCAAGAGCCGCGCCGCTGGACGTTTCCTCAGCGAAACGCGGTGATGTCCGGCTTCGCTCGCGCCAGCGTCGTCGTCGAGGCGGGCAACAAGAGCGGAGCGCGCATGCAGGCTCGCTTGGCGATCGAGCAGGGCAGGCCAGTCTTCCTCTTGGGCTCGCTGCTGCGGCACCAATGGGCGCAGACTTACGCAGAGCAGCGTCCCAGCACCTACGTGGTCGACGGCGCCGAGGAGATCGTGGGGCACCTCGAGCGGCTCTACTCGGACGACCTCGCCCTGACCGCGTAAGGCCGTCATGGCCCTGGGGGTCGATGAGGCCAGCCAGGCCTACGAGCGGGCGATGCGAAACATCGTCGCGGCGGGGCCGGGTGTCTGCCGGGTCTGTTGGAGGTTCATGGATCCGGACTTCGAGACCTGTTACAGGTGCGCCCATCAGCCCGATTGCCTCGATGCGATGGCTCCCATCACATACAGCGAGCACCTGGGTCAGATGCACCTGGCGCTTCGCAACTACAAGGACGCCAACAGCACGGCCATTCGAAGGCACGACGCGATTCGCCTCTCGGCGATCCTCTGGCGTTTCCTGCGAGACCACGAGTCGTGCGTCGCCCGTGCAGCCGGCGCGGACGGCTTCGATCTCGTCACGATCGTTCCATCGAGCAAGCCGGAGCGGGACAAGCATTCCGCCTTTGCTGAGCTGACCGGCTGGATCGAACCGATCAAGGAGCGCCTGCGGCGGACGCTCGAGCCAACGGGCGAGGTGGAGGGGCGCGAGTTCGACCCTGATCGCTACAGAGCGATCGCCGACCTGTCCGGCAAGTCCGTGTTGCTGCTCGACGACACCTGGACCAGTGGCGGCCATGCGCAGTCCGCCGCACATGCGCTGACCGGAGCCGGAGCGCAGAAGGTGGCGCTGGTGGTGATCGGTCGCCACGTTCGCCGGGACTACGAGCCCGTCCAGGGCAGCGGGGAGAGCTGCGGCGACCTCCTCGATGCGCTCCCGGAGAGCTTCGATTGGACCACCTGCGCCGTTCACGTCGGCTGAGCGCCATCATCGCGGCTGGGCACTCGGCCCCACGAGTGCCCGAAACGGGGCATCGGCGTATATCCACACATTCCGTCCGAATCGCAGCCCTGGCCCAGCCCACGAATCCCTGCATCCCAAAATCGGCTAACGATTCCGACTACGCTTCCGATAAAAGCTACAAGTCAAATAGCAATTACAGAATCGCTAATTGCTACGATTAGGAAAGCGATTACGGAACCGGATAGGAGCACCGATGGCTGTAGCAGCACCGCCTCGCCCCTCGACGATCACGATCAAGGACGCAGCCAAGAGGCTGGGGGTCCACGAGAACACGATCCGCAACTGGATCGACCGTCAGATCCTGGGCTCCTACCGCTTGCCGAGCGGACAGCGGCGGTTGCCGCTCTCTGAGGTCAACCGCGTCGAGGAGGAGATCTTTGGCGTCCCGACGTCTCTTCCCGAGGTCGAGACGACCAAGGCGCCGCAGGCCAAGGCGGCCGAGGCGCTCACCGGCAAGCTTCCCTAGCCTCGGGCGGTGGATGGTCGCCGTTGGTGGGCATATATTGGCCCGCCATGCCGCCGATCGACCCCACCGAGTACTACGCCGAGCGCGATGTCGAGCACTCCGCGCAGGGAGACATTCACCTCGACCTTTCATTCGCCGTGGCGACCGTGGCTGGAGAGGACGCGCCCCCGCGGGGAGCCCGCAAGCGCCCGGGCGACGAGGATGGCGACGTAGCCATTCGCCCTCCGCTGCTGGCGCCCGGGATCGTCTGCAGCTACACCTGCGGCTTCACGGCCCAGCCGCCAGGCCAGCGGGGCTACTCCCATCCCTTCCGCCTCGTGGCACCGATCATGAGCCTCACCGCCTTGAAGGCGCTCGGCGTCAAGGCAAACGAGTTGCGCAAGCTGAAGGATTCTGGCTTCCTGCAGGGCTTGATGTATCTGCCTCAGACCGATCGGCTGCGGCTCGACGAGCCGGTCGATGACGAGGAGTTCGAAGGCGACGCAGCTGCGCTTCTCTACAGGCCGGCGCTCGTCACGCAGGCTCTCCTGGATCGGCGTGAGCGAGCGCATCGGCTCAGCGAGCCGGCTCAGCGAGTTCTGATCGCCGCTCTGACGCAGAGCGTCTCGCCCAACCGCTTCAATCCGTTTGACGAGGCGCTGCGGGCGCCCGATTTGTCAGATAGCTGGAGCGGATAGCACCGAAGGCGCCAGTCGCAAAAGCACAGGGCGTTTTCGCAGAAATCACGAAATCTGCCTATACAAACCAGGGGGGCTATGCGCCAGGCACGCACTACGTCGATCCTCGGCAGCGCGTCTGGGCACTCGTGCCCAGGAGTGCCCGAAACGGAGCAAATCGGCACTTGTCCCCGCGTATTCGGCCGGACCGCAGCGCTTGGCCAATCTCAGGAACCCCCTGCACTCAGCCGATTCCAGCCGCTCATCTAGAATCCACCAGAGCGCCTTACAAGCAGGAGGCCACTGGTTCGAGCCCAGTACCGCCCATCGCTGGAAGCCGCCGAAAATCGGTACCGGGGGTTCCCCTGATAGATATGACTGAGATGCGGGCGGTTGGAAGAGTCCTCGCGACGCTGATGCTGATTGCCGGGATCGCGGCGGTCCCCGCGTCTGCGGGCGATCGGCCGGGCGGAGATCGAGGGCCTGGAGCCGATGCCTCGATCGTCGGGGGAACCGGTGTTTCGATCGGCGAGCTCCCGTGGCTGGCGCACATCACCTACGACGGACCGGTCAACGACTATGAATGCACCGGGTCCGTCGTCGCCCCGCGCCTCGTCCTGACCGCCGCCCATTGCGTTCTCAGCGAAGCCGGGCATATCCAGTCGCCCGCCAACTTTCGTGTCGTGACCGGGCTGTCGGATCTGAAGCAGCTCACCCCGGCCAACGTCTCAGGAGTAGTCGAAGCTCTCGTTGCTCCCGGCTTCGGCATCTCGACCCTGAGGCCCGATGCGGCGCTGCTGGTCTTGCAGGCACCGGTCAGCGCTCCGCCGGTTCCGCTGGCCGATTCGACCGACGCCGGCCTGTACAGCGCGGGGACGCCGATCGCGGTTGCCGGCTGGGGCCTGACCAGCGGCAAATCGACCAGGACGCCGACCGTCCTGCGCAAGGGCGAAACCGTGATTCAAAGCCCCCGTTACTGCCAGCGCAAGATAGGACGGATCGCCTCCGGCTACAGCAGCGCCGTCCAGCTATGTGCCATCTCGGCACCGAGGTTCGAAGTCTCCTCCTGCAACGGCGACAGCGGAGGCCCGAGCATCGCGATGCGGCCCGGGGGAACCCCGGTCCAGGTCGGGGTGATCAGCTACGGCGTCCTCGGCTGCGATACGCACAATCCCGAGGTGCACACGCGGGTCAACGGGGTTTCCCAGTGGATCGGCCAGTGGATAGGCGCTGTCGAACACGGTGCTCCGGCGCCAGAAGCGTTCGTTCCCCGACTTCTTCGCCTGCCCGCGCTGACGATCGGCGACGCCGAGTACCTGTCCTGGGAACTCCTGTCCTTCGACTTTCGCAACCGCTTCTTGCGGGGCAAGTTCAAGGAAATAGCCTGCCAGCGGATCGAACGCGGGAAGGTCAAGTGCCGCGTGTTCTGGTACCACGCTCGCAGGGTCTATATCGGAGCGATCACGACCTACCTCTCCCTCCCCAGGGAAGGCTCGCTGCTCAATTTCCGCTACCGGATCAAGCGCTACAACGCCGTCTGCTGGGTATATCGCAACCCGCGGAGCTGTCCCCGGGTCCTGTTCTACCGCTGAGCCGTACGATTCGGGACGGCCGGGGGAACGACCTCGGGCCTTAACATGAAACGTGAGTTCCCTCGATATCTTGGGGCCAGGGCAAGGGAGAGGAGAGGCAGGATGGGCAGGAAGATCGTTCTGGGGGTGGTGCTCGGTGTGCTTGCCGTGGCGGCGATCGCGAGCGCGAGCACGTTCAAGGCGCACGTCGTCCTGGGGGACCTCGTGCTCGACGCCGAAGGCGGCTTTGAGCCGAACGCGCTTCCGAAGCGCGAAAACGCCCCCATCACCACCCACGGCGGAGGCAAGCTCTCGACCGCGTCCGGCGAAATCCCGCCGATCCTCGACAACTTCGTCCTCGAATTCGACAAACATGGCGCCGTCGACACCACGGGGATCCCCGTCTGCACGAAGGGCAAGCTCGTCGCCACCGACGTGCCGGCCGCGCGCCGCGCCTGCGGCGACGCGATCGTCGGCAAGGGCTTCGGCAAGGCGGTGGTCAAGTTCCCCGAACAGGGGCCGATCAACGTCGGCTCGCCGATCACCCTCTTCAACGGCCCGAAGAAGGGGGGCGACGACACGATCATCGCCCACGCCCACCTCGACTATCCGGGGCCGGCGACCTTCATCGTCCCGGTCGTGATCGAAAAGATCCACAACGGCGTCTTCGGCTACCGGGTAAACGTGCAGATACCGAAGATCGCGGGCGGGTACGGCCACCCGCTCTCGGGCTCCGCCAAAGTCGGTCGCCAATGGACCTTCAAGGGCAAGAAACACAGCTACATCAGCGCCCGCTGCGAAACCGGCCACTTCCAGGTGAAGGGCCAGTTCACCTTCAAAGACGAAGACAAAACGACCCTGACGGCGAACTTCTTCCTGCCCTGCAAAGTGCGCAAATAGGGCAGGGCGGCCGGGGGGAAGCTCGCCGAGGCAGGCGGGATCCCGCCGATCGCCGGCGCCAACGGCATCAGCCCTGCCAGGTCAGGCGCTGACGCGGAGCTGCGGCGTGCGGGTGCCGCCGCGCTGGCGCTCCATCTTGGTCACCACGTCGAAGAAGACGTCGTTGCGTCCGCGGCGCACCGGGCGGGGGAAGAAGCGCCGGGCCCGGCGGTGGGCGGCCGTCATCGCCCGGTAGGAGGTCTCGTGGGCGCGGCTCCAGCGGATGCCGAAGATTTCCCGCACGCGCGGCGGCAGGGTGCCCTTGATGATGTGGTTCTGGGCGACGATGTTGCCGCGGGCGGGCGCCGGCACCGGCTGCTCGAAGGCGACCAGCGGCGCCATCTCGAGGCCGTGCTCGGTCGCCTGCAGGTCGGGCGAGGACATCCGCGCCTCCCACCAGGCGCTGAACTCGCAGTAGCTGCCGGGAACGTCGCTGCGCGGCAGGCCGAAGAGCTCGCCGAAGCGCACGTAGTCCTGCCAGAGGTCCTCGCGCTCGGAGTCGGCGAGCGGCCGCACCATCGCCTCGTACATCGCCCGGCCCGAGTCTGCGATCACCGCCAGGGTCCAGAGCATCAGCTCCGGGTCGAAGGCGGAGTAGGGGGTGCCGGCGGGGTGGGTTCCCGCCGCCTCTGGCAGGGCCCCCTTGACCCGCTCGTGCAGGCGGTTCACCACGGCGAGGGCCTTGTCGGCCTCCTCGCGGGTGCCGAGCAGGATCGTCTCCTGGATCTTCGCCGTGCGGGCGAGGCGCTGGAAGGGCCGGTCGGCCGAGGTCGTGCTCAGCATCGTGCCGGTGTAGGTGAGCGGCTCCAGGGCACCGATCAGGAGCGCCCGCTGCCCGTAGAGCAGGCCGACTGCGCGCTCGCCGTGGACCCGCCGCGCCATCGAGCGCCCCGGGGGGAAGTAGTAGAGCGGGTCTTTGTCGCGGTACGCCACTGGTACCGGGAACTCTACTTCGGTTCGGCGGACTCCGAGGCCAGCGCCGCTGCAGCGCGCTCGATCGCGCCCCTGCCGATCTCCGCGTCCAGCTCGTGCGCGGCGAAGATCTCGTCGAGGTCCTCGCGGGTCAGCGTCTCGCGCTCGAGCGCGCTCGCGGCGAGGTCGTCGAGGCAGCGGCGGTTGGCGGCGAGCAGGGTGCGGGCGCGCCGGTGGGCGTCGCGGGCCAGCGTCATAGCCGCCACGTCGACGTCGCGGCGGGTCCGGTCCGACATCGCGTAGTCGCCGGTCGGCAGCGCGATCGGCGGCGCCCCCTCCGCCCCGAGCGCCACGCCCATCCCGAACTCGGCGACCATCTGCTTGCAGACCGCGTGGACCCGCGCCAGGTCGCCGGAGGCGCCGGAGTAGGAGGTCCCGAAGACCTCCTCCTCGGCCGCACGGCCGCCGAGGAGGGTGACCAGCTCGCTCTGGAGCTTCTCCCGTGACTCCAGGTAGCTGTCCTCCTGCGGCGAGGAGGCGACGAAGCCGAGCGCCGGGCCGCGCGGGACGATGCTGAGGATCTCCGGCGGGTCGCCCTCGACCAGGTGCCTGCAGAGCGCGTGCCCGGCCTCGTGGTAGGCGACGATGCGACGCTCCTCGGCGTTGAGGCGCCGCGCCTGCTGGGAGCCGACCGACTGGCGCAGCAGCGCCTCGTCGAGATCCTCGCGCGCCATCGCCGGGCGCCCTGCACGCCCGGCGATGATCGCCCCCTCGTTGAGCGCGTTGGCGAGCTGGGCGCCGGTCATCCCGGTCGTCTTGCGGGCGACGTCGCGCAGGTCGAGGTCGGCCCCGAGCGGCTTGCCCTTCGCGTGCGAGTGAAGGATCGCCTCGCGCCCGTCGCGGTCGGGCGCTGAGACCAGCACCTGGCGGTCGAAGCGGCCGGGCCGCAGCAGCGCCCGGTCGAGCTTGTCGACGTGGTTGGAGGCGGCGATGACGATCACCGTGCCGGGGTCGCGCTCGAACCCGTCGAGCTCGACCAGCAACTGGTTGAGAGCTTGCTCCCGCTCGCTCGAACCGCCATCACCGCCTCCACCGCTGCGCGCTCCTCCCACGGCGTCGAGCTCGTCGATGAAGATCACCGCACGGCCCGACTTGCGCGCCTCCTTGAACAGCCGCCGGATCCTGGCGGCACCCCTCCCCACAAACATCTCGACGAAGCTCGACCCAGAGGCGGCGAAGAAGTCGACGCCCGCCTGCGCCGCCACCGCCCGCGCCAGCATCGTCTTGCCGGTCCCCGGAGGGCCGAAGAGCAACACCCCGCGCGGCGGCTGGGCGCCGAGCGCGGCGAAGCGCTCCGGGTCGCGCAGCCACTCGGCGACGTCCATCAGCTCGTCCTTGGCCGCGTCGACCCCCTGCACCTCCTCCCACAGCACCGGCTTGGTCTGGCTCGCCTTCACCGTCTCGGGCTTGGTCGTCCCCATCGTGCTGCGCATCAGCTTGAGGAAGACGAAGAGCAGGCCCGCCATGAAGAAGACCCCGAACACGGGGTACCAGTCGAAGAAGAATTCCTGGATGCTGCTGGCTGTGATCGCTTGGATCAAGTGCGAGTTCCGGTCGCTCGTGGCTTCGCCGTCAGAAGCGAGGAGGGCAGTGTGGTGGTAAACGGCCGGTACTCCAATCGCATATGCGTCCAGAATGGGCCGCGATGGCTAAAGCCACCCTTGTTCCGGTGCGCTTTATGCCACCTATGGCGACATAAAGCGCACCGGAAGGCCGGTCACTCGCGCTCGACCTGCGAGCCGCCGACGATCGCCTCGGTGCCGTCGTCGCCGAAGACGATCCAGGCCTTGTTGCCGCCGTCGTAGTCGGGCGCCCAGAGCTTCAGCGTCGCCGGGCGGCCCCAGACCGTCACCTGCTCCTCGCCGGTCTGCGCCTCGCCGCGCCAGATCCGCACGAAGGGGTTGCCCTCGCGCTCGGCGCCGATCGTCGTCGGCTCGCGGTGGCCGGGGTGGACGACCGTCTCCGGCGGCAGCTCCATCAGCCGCATCACCGAGGCGCGCAGGTCCTCGAAGCCGCTGGCGCCCGGCGCCATCGTGCCGCCGACCGTGCCCTTGAAGAGGACGTCGGCGGTGAAGAGGTCGGTGCCGCCGGCGAGGAAGGCGACGTGGCCGGCCGCGTGGCCGGGGGTGAGGATCGCCTCGATCTCCAGGCCGCCGGTGCGGAGCGTCTCGCCGTCGGCGATCGTCTCGGTCACGTCCCCGCCCATCTCCGCCGCGGCCTCGGCGTGGGCGACCATCGGCACGCCGCCGAGCCGCCGTCGCGCCTCGGCCAGCCCCGCCACGTGGTCGAGGTGGGGGTGGGTGACGAGGATGTGGGTGATCTCGATCCCGTCGCGCTCGGCCCGCTCGAGCAGCGGCCCGAGCTCGTCGTTGCCGTCGATCAGCACCCCCGTGCCGCCGGCTTCGTCGGCGACGAGGTAGGCGTTCGACAGCCACTGCGGGTTCTCGGTTCTCTCGACGATCATGCCGGAAGTATTGCGGTCGCCGCCGCACACCCCCCTTGGTGCAACGTTTTTCGGCTCCCATAGAACCACTGCGCGTTGCACCTAGCGTGGTCAGGGGCTTTCGGGGCGCCGATCGCCCAGATAGATACCGACGGACGAGATCGGGTACACCGCTGTCGGCTGGATTTCCCCACCGGCGGCGCCCTCCCCGTTACCGTGTTCGCAGTTGACGTGAAGCCCGGATGCAGCGCGGCTCACGATTCCGCCCGTTGCTCACGGCGACTTTCTTCGCAATGGCGCTCACCGCGTACATGCCCACCGCTGCCTGCGCAGTGCCGGTAGAAGCCGGGCAGTCCCCCTGCGAGATAGATCCGGGTCCCGCTCCGTGAGCGGGCGCCCGGCGGGGGCGCTTGCGGGCATAGCCATTGTCTTCCTCTTCGCCGCTCCGGGTGGAGCGGCTGCCGGCCGCCCCGGCTCGGCGAGCGCGCTCGAGGTGCCGCGGCCGGCGGTGCCGATGCGAGACGTCGTATGGGGCGAGCCAGGCGCTGCGGCGGCGTGGGTCTCGGCCACTGCGTCGTCGCAGCGCTATGCGATCGGGGACGGCACCGGAGCGACGATCGAGGTCAGCGTCAGCGCCGCCTGTGCGTTGAACTGCACCGATGCCGACCCGCAGCGGATCGCCGATTTCGTCGGCACGCTGATCCACGGCCCCGAGGTCAGCTTGGTCACGGTGCAGCTCGACACGCCCTACCAGCTCGCCTTCGAGTGCGGCTTCGGGGCTGAGGCCTGCTACTTCCCGAGCGAGAGCAGGATCGTCCTCAGCGGCAACGAGGAAGTCGACGAGGACGGCGCCGACCGCGAGTTCGTCCTCGCCCACGAGTACGGGCACCACGTCGCCCAGCACCGCGACCTGCCGGCGCCGTTCCCGAGTGCGGTCGACTGGGGGACCGAGCGCTGGGCCAGCGTCGAGGACGTCTGCCAGGGCAGGCGCCACGGTCGGCTCTACCCGGGCGACGAGGGCGAGCACTACTTCGAGGACCCGGGCGAGGCGTTCGCCGAGTCCTTCGCCCACCTCCGCTTCCCCGAAGCCTCGGTCCGCTGGCGCTACCTGCGCCAGCTGAGGCCGACTCCCGCCTCCCTCGGGGCGATCGAAGAAGACACCCTTACGCCCTGGCAGGCACGAACGAGCTTCGTGCTGTCGGGGCGCGTGCCAGCCAGGGGGGAGGGCGCAGCCGTCGAGTCCCTGCCTACGCCACTCGACGGAACGGTGACCCTGCGCCCGGTAGGCCTGCACAGGCGCGGCTACGAGCTAGCCCTTCGTAGCCGCGCCGGCAGGCTGCTCCGCAGCCCCCGCCCCCGCCCCTCCGGCCACAGGCAGATGGACTTCACCGTCTGCGGCCAGTCCCGCCTCCGCCTCGAGGTTCGCTCCCGCTCCCCCCGCCCGACCCCCTACCGGCTGCAAATCCAGCGACCCTGAAATAATCCCCGCCGGGCGCAGTCCGCCCATCCCCCTGGGGGCGTAGCTCAGCTGGTTAGAGCGCCGGCCTGTCACGCCGGAGGTCGCGGGTTCGAGTCCCGTCGCTCCCGCTTTTGACACCTGCCGCATTCCCATGCGGTTTGGTGGCCTTCTTGCGGGAAGCTAAAGACGCAATCGCTAGCAAGCTATTGAAGCGATCACGCCTGCAGCATAAATAAGAGCCGAGAATCGACGCAGCTACTAACGACGGGCTTAATCAAGCGAAGAAGCCCAATCGTCGTCGCCGAGCAGTCCGCCCGAGGCGACGCTGGCTGAGTTCCACAAGGGCCAGCTACGGGAGTAGTGCTCAGGCGGCGAGGTCGCGGTTGTACTGCTCCACGTACGCTTCGATCGCCGCGGGATCGGCGAGGTCAACGCCGGCCTCGCTTGCCGCCGCGAGGAACATCTTGCTCGGTCCCTCGTCGCCGGCCAGGTCGAGCATTTCCTCGCGGAAGAAGTCGACAGCTGACGCGGCCTCCTCGATCGCCGCCTTGGGGATGCCCCGACTCCGCCCGGCGTAGCGGACCCAGGCTGGCAGAAGCTCGGGCACGGCCCGCTCGAAGAACTCGCGGTCGCGCTAGTCGACTGCCAACTTCGCCAGGCCCGCCACGTCCTCGCTGCTGTGGAATGGCTTCGCCTCGGGAGACGCGAGGAAGCCGTCGAACGCGGCTTCGCGTTCATCTTCAGGAATCTCCTCCGCCTCGAAGCGATCCTCTCCCGGGGGCGCCTTCAGGTGTAGCGCCTCGACTAGACCGAAGTTACCCCGCCCACTGAGCCGCTGAGTGGGCTGAATCCTGCTTCCCGTGCGGGATTGCCGGTGTTTGCACCTTGTCAAACGTAGTCACGACTATCCGTCCGAAGGTAGTGATAGGTTCGTGGTATGGGCAGAAAGGCAAGGCCGACAGGCGCTATGCACGTGGTCACGAACACGGTCAAGCGCGGTGATCGCGAGTACCACTCGCAGCTGTTGCGCCGCTCCTACCGCGAGGGCGGCAAGGTGAAGAAGCAGACGCTCGCCAACCTCTCCCACCTGCCACCGGAGGCGATCGCCGCGATCAGGGCGGTCCTCGCCGGCAAGACGCTGCTGGTGGCAGACGAGGGGCTCGAGGTGACGCACAGCCTCCCCACCGGGCACGCCGAAGCGGTGCTGGGGGCCGCTCGCCGCCTCGGCCTGCCCCGCCTGCTCGACCGCTCCCCCTCCAAAGAGCGCGACCTCGCCCTGGCGATGATCTGCCAGCGGGTCCTGGAGCCCGGCTCCAAGCTCGCCACCGTGCGAGCCCTGGGCCAGTCGACGCTCGGCTCCTCGCTCGGCGTGGGGAGCGCTGACCAAGACGACCTCTACGCGGCGATGGACTGGCTCTGCGAGCGCCAGGGGAAGATCGAGGACCGCCTCGCCACCCGCCACCTCACCGACGGCACCCTGGTCCTCTATGACGTCTCCTCCTCCTACTTCGAGGGCAGGACCTGCCCGCTGGCGGCGCTCGGCTACTCGCGCGACGGGCGACCGGGCACCCTGCAGATCACCTACGGCCTGCTCTGTGACCGGCAGGGACGCCCGGTCGCGATCGAGGTCTTCGAGGGCAACCTCAACGACCACGCGACCCTGCCCGCCCAGGTCGCCAAGCTGAAGGAGCGCTTCGGGCTCGCCACGGTGATCGTCGTCTCCGACCGCGGCATGGCGACAAAGGCCAACCTGGAGACGATGGGAGAGGCGGAGGGGGTCGCCTGGATCACGGCGCTGAAAGCGCCGGCGGTGAAGAAGCTGGTCAAGGAGGGCGACCTGCAGCTCTCACTCCTCGACGAGACCAACCTGGCCGAGATCGAATCGGATGCCTACCCCGGCGAGCGGCTCGTCCTCTGCCGCAATCCCCTGGTCGGCGAGGAGCGGGCGAGAAAGCGAGAGGAGCTGCTGGCTGCCACCGAGCGCGGCCTGGGGGAGATCGCAGAGCGCGCTGCGGCCGGCACGCTCAAAGGCGCCGCCGAGATCGGCCTCGCGGTCGGCCCGGCCTTGAAGCGCTACAAGGTCAAGAAGCACTTCGAGGTGCAGATCACCGACGCCTGCTTCACCTTCTCCCGCAAGCAGGCGCAGGTCGCCGCCGAGGCGGCCCTCGACGGGATCTACGCGCTGCGCACCTCCGTCCCCGGCGGCGAGCTGGACACCCCCGGCGTAGTCACCTCCTACAAGCAGCTGAAGTGGGCAGAGCGCGCCTTCCGCACCCTGAAGGGGCCGCTGGAGGTCCGGCCCATCCACCACCGCCTCGAGGACCGGGTCCGCGCCCACATCTTCTGCTGCATGCTCTCCTACTACCTGGAGTGGCACCTGCGCGAGGCATGGGCGGAGCTGACCTTCCGCGACGAGTGCCCGCCGGCGCAGGCGGATCCGGTCGCCAAGGCGAAGCGCTCGGCCGCCGCCACCGGCAAGGCGCGCGCCAAGCGCACCTCGCGCGGGGAGACGCCCCACAGCTTCGAGAGCCTGATCGATGAGCTCTCCCTGCGCACCCGCAACACGATCCGCGTCGAGGGCGCCGAGGCCAGCTTCGAGCAGCTCAGCGAGCCCAACGAGCTCCAGGCGCGGGCGCTGGAGCTGATCGAGCGCATCCCCAAGCACGCGTAGACACGAACGAGACAGCCGTGAAAGCGGCGATCCTCACTGCTCAAGCCGAATTCGGGCGGGCGTCGGGGGGTAACTTCGGACTAGACGCTCGAGGTCGGCACCGGCGATTATGTCCTTGGCGATGCCCTCGAGGTTGTTGTCGACGAGGACGAGAATCGCGTACGGCTCCAACCCGGCACGCTCGAACTCGAAGATGAGGTTGGCGGCGTCGTCGAAGACGACATCGCGCATCAGCCGTGCACGCACCCCGCGCGCCGCGCCGAGGCCGTCGCGCCACTCCGGCTCGTGGACACCGGCCTGCGCGAGATGCTCCGCTGCCGTCTCGCATGCCGCGGAGATTCCCTCCGAGCCGACGGACGCCAGCGCCCGCAGCACCGCCAGAGCGCTTGCCTCGCCAGCCCGCTCGAGCGCCGCGACGACGCGCAGGCCGATCTCCTCCTCGGGGTCGGCGTCGATCAGCGCCCCCGGGCCAAGATCCCAAAGCGAGACGTACGAGGAGGCGAACAGTTCGGCATTCAGGGCATCGCGGACCTGACGTACGCTCTAGCGTGCTTCACCCGCGATCCGCAAATCGCGAAATGATCGAGAGCGAGAGAGATGACTTGTACAACTAGTGGTACCCTTGTGGCATGTTGCGCCTTGCAAGCTGGACCAGACCTGCGGGTGAGAGTCCCGTCCGGGTAAGCGCCGGAGCGCCCGGTAGCAGGCCCCAGCCTGTCGCCGAGAGGCGGCTGGCCGAGCGGGGTGTCGAGAGCCTCTTTGGAGGGAGCAAGCGCGCGGGCTGCGACTTCAGCCTCGTCACATTCACAACGGGGGAGCCGAGCCGCTCATGTCACGGCGAAGGCCACGTCCGCCGACCCTGCTCCGAGAACGGTCGGCGGGTCCCTCCGGGGTACGGGGAGTTGCACGCGCGCACGGCCTGGTCCGGAACAAGGGAGACCCGTCTGCCCGGCCCTGCGTCGGGCAAAGACCGGCCCCATAAGCCAAAGGCGAAAGGGGACGGAGGGCAGCGGGAGTCCGAGGGGGTCGTAGTAGTGCAGATCGGCGCGCAGAACAACGCGCCGGGAGCGAAGGACCCCCGCTTTGATCGCGCTGGTCGCGGAGGTAAGCGCTAGGCATGGCCGCCAAGAGCGGACCCAACCACCCCGGCGGTAGCCAACCCGTCGAGCAGGAGGCGAGTCAAATGGTCCTTCAGACCCCTCGCCGCCCGAAGGCGCGAGAACTCCAACGCAAGCTATGGGCAGCGGCCAAGCGATCCCCAGATCGCCGCTTCCACGCCCTGCATGACCGAATCTGGAGGGGTGACGTCCTCCGGGAGGCATGGAAGCGGGTGCGCAAGAACAAGGGCGCGGCGGGCATCGACAGAGTGACGCTCGCCGCGGTGGAGGAATACGACGCAGAGCGGCTACTGGCCGAGCTGCAACGCGACCTCCGCGAAGGTACCTATCGACCCTCTCCAACCAGGCGGGTCGATATCCCCAAGCCCAGTGGCGGCAAGCGGCCGCTCGGCATCCCCACCGTCCGCGACAGGATCGCCCAGCAGGCGGCGCGGCTTGTCCTGGAGCCGATCTTCGAGGCGGGCTTCTCAGACGCCTCGCACGGCTTCCGGCCCCGCCGTTCCGCCACCGACGCCAAGGAGGAGCTCCGCAAGGGCTTCATCCGAGGTCGAACCTGGGCGCTTGACGCTGACATCCGGGACTACTTCTCCACCATCGACCATCAGATCTTGATGGCGAAGGTGGAAGAGCGGGTCTCAGACCGGCGGGTGCTGAAGCTGCTGCGCAAGTGGCTCACCGCAGGCGTGATGGAGGAGGGGGCATACCGGCAGACGGTCGCCGGAACGCCCCAGGGCGGGGTCATTAGCCCGCTGCTCTCCAACATCTACCTGCACGCCCTCGACCTCGCCTTCCAGGGCGGTGAGAACGGCCTGCTCGTCCGCTACGCGGACGACTTCGTCGTGCTCTGTCGCACCGAGAGCGAGGCCAGGGCGGCCGAGGCAAAGGCGAGGGAAGTCCTCGCCTCCCTCGGCCTGGAGCTGCACCCCGACAAGACGAAGGTGGTCAACCTCAGAGAAGGCCGCGAGGGCTTTGACTTCCTCGGCTGCCACTTCAGAGCGCGCGCCTCGGGCAAGCTGATGGAACGCGGCATCCGCCGCTACTACCTCCATCGCTGGCCCTCAAAGCGGGCGATGAAGTCGATCCGAGCCAAAGTCAAGGCCAAGACCGGCCGCAACCGCACAGGGGTCTCAGACGTCCGCGATGTGATCGCGGACCTGAACCCTCTGCTGCGCGGCTGGGGCAACTACTTTCGCACCGGGAATGCCGCCGACAGGTTCATTGCCATCGACCGCTACGTCGCCTGGCGGCTCAAGCGCTTGCTGGTCAAGCGCCACGGCCGCAACCTGCGCGCCGGGCAGGCCGATGCGTGGACCCGGCAGTGGTTCGGGGAGCTGGGCCTTCACCAGTTGATGGGCACCGTCCGCTATCCGGGGGTCGCGTAACCATGCCAAGAAGATCATCGGTAAGCCGTGTGCGGGAAAATCGCACGCACGGATTGAAAGGGGAACGGGGAAACAGGCCCGCTTGGGTACTGCGCCCCTGACTACCAATGGCAGCCGCCCGAGGTAACCCGATAGCACTAGGCACGAGCGAGGCGCGCCGTAGCTTGCCGCAGCTCGTCAAGAAGGCGTCTTCTCGGCGTAAGCCCTCGCCGGATCCCGAGAGCAACGCGATCAGGATCACGACCCGGGGGCAGGAGGGGTCGGCGTCGCTCGTCCCCACAGTCGACCTGATCGCCGCCAAGGACCGGATCGAGGAGCTGGAAGAGGAGCTCGAGAACGCCGGCTTGGCGCTGTTCCTGCAGGAGCGCCTCGCAACGAGCCAGGAGAAGCGGTTGAACGCCAGCGATTTCCTGACGGAGATCGGCATGGGGGAGTTCGTTGAGCAACTCCCTGGAGGCTGAGCACAAGGTCGAAGCGCTGGCGGAGGCCACGGCCGACGCCAACCAGCTGAACGAAGTCCTGAAGCGCGAGGTGGCGCGGATCGTGGTCGAGCTGCACGGCAACCCGCATCACGGCGAGCTGATGGGCGATCGCCCCCCTCGCGTGCTGAAGGGCTGCCGCAAGGTTCGCTTCGACGAGCCGGGCCGGCGAGGCAAGCCGCGCTACCGCTTCGTCTACCGCAACGAGCCCGCCGACGGCGCACCGGCGACGAGCGTCGTCCTGGCGATCGGCCGCCGCGATCGGATGATCGCCTACGCCAAGGCCGCTCGTCGCGTCAAGGAGCAGGCGGCCCTGGAAGGCCAAACCGGGTAGCAAGGCCGGCCTCGCTCAGCCCCGAATCTCGATCCGGTGTCCTTGAGGGTTCCTGCCCCGTCGTGATCGGCGTCGAGCGAGCCGAGATCAGGGACCCGAGAGAGTGAAGGGACCTTCGAAGGCCTCCGAGCCCGGCTGGCGCCCGTAGAGCTGGGCGGTGCCCGGGGCAATCGGTTCGCTGCTGTGGAAGGTTCCCTGCGCGTGCGCGTTGGCAGGGAGGTTGCCGGTGCAGAGCAGGGTGTCGTTGGCGGTCGTCGTGGTCGCCGGTTCGCATGAATAGGGAGCGCCCGGCGGCGCCTGGGGTTCCATCGCCTGGTTGCCGGCGGGCAGCACAACCTTGAAGGCGTTGACGTCGAGGTCGAAGAAGACGTCGAAGAAGGACGAGGGGCCCACGGGCGGCTGCAGCGCTCCGCCGCCGTGAAGCGTCCGCGCGGGCTCCTTCGGCGGGGTTGGGGGGTGCTCCCCGCGACAGGCCCCCTCGCAGATCACCCGCGGCAGGAAGACGTTCCCGGCGGCCCAGTGGATGATCAGCACCTTGCAGCTCAGGTTCTGGGTCTGCTTGCCCCGCCTGAAGGTGAACTTGACGACGACCGTCTGAACGCGCAGCGGCGGGTCGACCTCGCTTCCGCTCTGCTTGAAGCCGTCGGCCGCCACAAATCCAGGGGGGACGCCCTTCGGCTGCGGCTTGACCGGCGTCACCGAGGCCTTCCCCCCGGGGCCTTTCTGGGCCGCGGGGGTGCCGAAGATCCAGCCCTTGCCGCTGTCGACGATCACGAATTTCACCGTGGCGACCCCTCCGTGCGGGATCACCGCCGGTTCGGGCGCGCACGAGACACTGAATTTGCCTCGCTTCCTGCGCTTCTTTTCTTCCCTTTCTTCCCGTCTCCATTCCCGTTCTCTTCTTCTCTTCCTGGTGGAGATGATCGGCCTCGGCTCGCCCGCAGGGATCAGGTAGTCCTCGGTCTCACCCTCGCTGTAGGGGGTGGCCGAGCCGCCCCCGTCGGGGGCCGAGACGGGCTGGTCGAGCGTCAGCGTCACCCGCTCCCAGATGTCCCGCGTGTGCTTGCCGGCGGTGAACCCGATTGGAAGGACGACGACGCCCGCGGGGGCGAGCTTGTCCATCGAGACCGGGAAGTTCTGGATCGCCCACTCGGGGCTGCAGCCGTCGGAGGAGTCGGCCCAGTCGCCGTCCCGGTTCCAGTCGAACCAGGCGTTGACATAGGCGACGTGCGCGGAGGCGAGCGTGGCCGCTGGCAACGCAGTGCCGTTCAGCACCACTTTGAGCGTGCTGGAGCCGCACTTCGCGAGGCTCGTCGAGGCGCCGTCGTCAAAACGGTCTTTGTTGACCTGCGCCGAGGCGGCCTCACCGTTGACGCCGGCGCCGAGGAAGAAGTCGCCGAAGGGGCTGTGGCGGGGGCCGGGCGCCCCCGCCTTCGAGGGGAAGTGACCGATCACGCCGGGTGCGCCTGCGTAACCGGCGGGCGCCCCGTCCGGGGCATCGCCGAAATCGGCCTTGACGGCGCCGCCCGCGGTTGGAGCCGAGGGTGAGAACGCGAGCAGCAGAGCTGCCACACTGACTGCAAGCGCCACCCGCCGAGCTACCCCAACCGCATGCAAAGGACTCCCATCCCGCTGGTTCTGGAGGGCTGATCCTATAAGGGGGAGGAGCTCGCCGTCAAGGCGATCGGTGCCTGCTTGCCGAGCGCTACGACCACCGCTTCCGCCACCAGGGGGTCCTGTGTCGCCGCTAGTGTGCGCGCGTCATGCAAGGTGCGATCGATGAGTTGAGCGGGATCGATCTCTCGGAGGTCAGGAAAGAGGTCGGGTCGAAGTCGTATCAGCGCGGACGCGCCTACGCTCGCGCCCAGCGGGTCGTAGCAGTCGATTGGGACCCGAGCGAGCTGACGCTGAGGGGCACGGTCATCGGCACCGCGCCCTACGTCACGACCGCGTACTTCGCTGAGGTCAACGGGAGCCTCGCCTTCGACGCCGGGGAATGCACGTGCCCGGTGGGATACGACTGCAAGCACGTCGCCGCGATCGTGATCGCCGTGGCCGACGAAGGTGTCTCCGCCCCGAGCGCCCGGCGCGCCTCTCGGTCCGATTCGACCTCGCCCGGCACCCCGGCGTGGGAGCAGTCCCTGCGCGGGCTGATCGACGCCCCGGTCGTGGCGGCCGGGGAGCGGCCGCTGGCGATCGAGCTCTCCCTGCGGCCGGGTCACAGCAAGCCGCAGCTGATGGCGCGGCTGATGCGCCCCGGAGCGCGCGGCGGCTGGGTCAACGGCTCGCTCTCGTGGAACGGACTCGACTCGTGGCAGGTTCGGGACGGCGAATTTCGCTCCGACCACCTGGCGCTCGCCCGCGAGCTGCACGCCGTCTACCGTGCCCACGCCAGCTCCTACTATCGCTACGCCTACAACGGTGACCGCGCGATCGACCTGAGTGCCTTCGACAGCCCCCAGCTGTGGTCGCTGCTCGACGAGGCTGCCCGGATCGAGCTGAGGCTCATCCACGCCCTGCCGAGACTCGGCGAGCTGCCGCCCTACGAGCACGGCGAGCTGCTCGTCCACCTGAGCCGCGACGGCAAGCGGGGCTCGGTCGCGACCGCGGTGCTCCGCCTCGAAGGCGAGGAGGAGGCAGCGGGGCTCGAGCCGCTGCTCTTCCTCGGTGCAAACGGGCACGGCATCGTCTGCGCCGAGTGCGCCGAGGGCCCCGATCTCGAGCAGCGGCGACTGCGGCTCATGCGGCTCGCAAGGCCTGCTCCGCCGCAGCTGCAACGAATGGTGCTCGACGGCGAGCGGCTCGAGATCCCGGCGAGCGAGCTCGACCGGTTCGCCGTCGAGATCTTTCCCGCACTGCGCCATATCGCCCCGGTCTCCTCGTCGGATGGGTCGTTCACACCGCCCGAGATCTCGGAGCCGTCACTTGTGCTGCAGGCGAGCTACGGCGCCGGGCACGCCCTCGGGCTCGGCTGGGCGTGGAGCTACGGGATCGACTCGCAGACGCGACGGGTTCCGCTCGGGATCGGCACGGCTGCTGCCGACGGTTTCCGCGACCGCCGCGCCGAGCGAGCGATCCTCGCAGGGACCGAGCTCGCCGGGACCGGCCTCGAGGACCTCGGCCTCCTCGACGCCGCGTGCCGGCCGGCGGAGGCGCCCCCGGTCTCGCTCACCGGGATCGAGACGATGCGGCTGACGACCGAGGTGCTGCCGGGGCTGGAGGAACGTGGAGTCGCCGTCGAGGTCGTGGGCGAGCCCGCCGACTACCGCGACGTGGGCGACTCGCTGACGATCGGCGTCTCGACCGCGGAGATCGCCGGCGAGAGCGACTGGTTCGACCTCGGCGTCACGATCGGCGTCGAGGGACGCGAGCTGCCGTTCGCCGAGGTGTTCGTCGCCCTGGCCGCCGGCGAGTCGCACCTGCTGCTCGAGGACGGCGCCCATCTCTCGCTCGACGATTCCCGCCTCGAGTCGCTGCGGCAGCTGATCGTCGAGGCGCAGGCGCTCGCCGACTCCCCGTCGGCATCGCTGCGGATCAGCCGCTACCAGGCCGGGCTGTGGGCAGAGCTCGCCGCGCTCGGCGTCGTCACCGAGCAGGCCGAGGCCTGGCGGCGCCAGGCCGGCGCGCTGCTCGAGCTCGACGAGGTCGCCCGCCACGACCCGCCGGCCGCGCTGGAGGCGGAGCTGCGCCCGTACCAGCGCGACGGGTTCGCCTGGCTGGCGTCGCTGTGGGAGCTGGGGCTCGGCGGCATCCTCGCCGACGACATGGGGCTCGGCAAGACGCTGCAGGCGCTGGCGATGCTCTGTCACGCGCGCGAGCGCGATCCCGGCGTTGGCCCCTTCCTGATCGTCGCGCCGACGAGCGTCGTCTCGAACTGGGTCGGCGAGGCGGAGAGGTTCACGCCCGAGCTCACGGTCAGCGCGGTCACCGACACGCTGAGGAAGTCCGGCCGCTCGATCGACGACCTCGCGGCCGCCGACGTCGTGGTGACGACGTACACGCTGTTCCGGCTCGACGCGGAGGCCTATCGCGAGGTGGAGTGGGCGGGCCTCGTCCTCGACGAGGCGCAAGCCGTCAAGAACCACCAGTCGAAGACGTACAAGTGCGTCCGTGAGCTGGCGGCGCCGTTCAAGCTCGCCCTCACCGGAACCCCGATGGAGAACAACCTGACCGAGCTCTGGTCGCTGCTCTCGATCGCGGCGCCGGGGCTCTTCCCTGACCCGAAGCGGTTCGCCGAGCAGTACGCGCGGCCGATCGAACGCGACGGCGACGGCGAGCGGCTCGCGCGCCTGCGGCGCAGGATCAAGCCCCTCGTCAAGCGCCGCACCAAGGAGCTCGTCGCCGCCGACCTGCCGCCGAAGCAGGAGCAGATGCTCGAGGTCGATCTCCACGCGCGTCACCGCAAGCTCTACGAGACCCGGTTGCAGCGCGAGCGGCAGAAGATCCTTGGCCTGATCGACGACTTCGACCGTAACCGGTTCACGATCCTGCGCTCGATCACGCTCCTGCGCCAGCTCAGCATCGATCCGAGTCTCGTCGAGGAGGGTCACGAGGACGTTCCCTGCGCGAAGCTCGCCGCGCTGGTCGAGCAGCTCGGCGAGGTGATCGGCGGCGGCCACCGGGCGCTCGTCTTCAGCCAGTTCACCGGCTTCCTGGCGAAGGTCCGCGACCGCCTCGACCGTGAGGGGATCGAGTACTGCTACCTCGACGGGCGCACGCGCAAGCGCGACCAGGCGATCGAGCGGTTCAAGCAGGGCACCGACCCGGTCTTCCTGATCAGCCTCAAGGCGGGCGGCTTCGGCCTCAACCTGACCGAGGCCGATTACTGCTTCCTGCTCGACCCGTGGTGGAACCCGGCAGCCGAGACGCAGGCGATCGACCGCGCTCACCGGATCGGGCAGACCCGCCCCGTGATCGCCTACCGGATGATCGCCCGCGAGACGATCGAGGAGAAGGTCGTCGCCCTTGCCCGCCGCAAGGCGGAGCTGTTCAGCGGCGTCATGGACGACGGCGACCTGTTCGCCGGCAGCCTCACGGCGGACGACATCCGCGGGCTCCTGGATGAGCCGGCGCGCGAGCGTCGCGGGAAGGCCCGCAAGGCGCTTGCAGAAGCGGCGTAACGTGGGCCCGTGCCATATATATCACTGAAGTCAGCGTATATACTCCAAAGGCATGAGCAAGCATCTGGTTGACATCGATGAGGAGGCGCTGCGAGCCGCACGGGCGAGGCTCGGCAGCACAACGATCAAGGAGACCGTCAACCGTGCGCTTCGCCAGGCCGGCGATGAGCACCGAGAGGCAGTGAAGCGGCGCCTCGATCTCCTTGCCCGGGTCGATCTCGCTGCTCGTGAGCAGGCATGGCGCTGATCCGCCTGCTCGACTCGAGCGTCCTCACGCGCCTGCACCATGTCGCCGTCAGGGAGGTGGTCGAGCCGGCGGCTGAGCGCGGCGAACTCGCCCGAGCCGGGATCAGCGACTTGGAGATCGGTTACTCGGCCCGCAATGCCCCCGAGTGGGATCGCCTGGCCGAGGCCCTCCGAGCGTTCGGGCTGGTGGAGACGGAGGCCGATCACCTGCGGCGAGCCAGGCAGGTCCAGCGCATGCTTGCCGCAAAGCACCAGCGCGGTCGCAAGGTTCCCGACCTGCTGATCGCGGCCGCCGCAGAGTCTCGCGGCCTCACCGTCCTTCACTACGACGCCGACTTCGATCTGATCGCTTCGGTCACCGGGCAGCGGTGCGAGTGGGTCGTGCCCGCCGGTTCGGTCGACTGACATCGGCCCCCCAGGGGGCATTCGGCACCTATGGCTTCTACGGGCTACGTGCTGGCCGCAGCCCGCGCTTCGGAACCCTCGCGGATCTCGAAGCGGCGAGCCTCGGGCCACTGGCGAAGGAACGCGTCCGCGTCCGAGGCGGTGAGGGGGCGGGTGAAGAGGAAGCCCTGGCCGCTGTTGCAGGCTTCCGACTTGATCAGCGAGAGGTCCTGGGGGCGCTCGATCCCCTCGGCGGTCGTTTCGATCGCCAGGGCTTTGCCGAGCTGAACGAGGGTGTGCAGGAGGATCTCCCCCTCGCAGCCCTCGGAGAGCTTGGAGATGAACGAGCGGTCGATCTTCAGCATGTCGACGGGGAATTGCTGGAGGTGGGCGAGGGAGGAGTAGCCGGTGCCGAAGTCGTCGACCGCGATCCGGACGCCGAGGTCCTTGAGCGAGCTGAGCCTGCGGGCGGTCTCCTCGACGTTGCGCATCAGCGTCGTCTCGGTGATCTCGATCGTCAGCGCTTTCGCCTCGAACCCGCTCGAGCGGAGGGCCTCCTCGACATGCGCAAGCAGGTCGTCGGTATCGAGCTGGAGGGCGGAGACGTTGACCGACATGCCCAGGGGATAGCCGACGTTCCGCCACTTGGCCGCCTGGGCGCAGGCCTCTCTCAGCACCCAGGCCCCGACCTCGACGATCATCCCGCTCTCCTCCAGCAGGGGGATGAACTCCTCGGGCTGAACGACGCCGCGCCCCGGCCGCCGCCAGCGGATCAGCGCCTCGACCCCCGTCGGCCTCATGCTCTCGAGGTCGAAGGTCGGCTGGTAGACGAGGAAGAACTCCCCGTTCTCGAGTGCGCTCTGGAGGTCCATTTCGATCTCCATCCGGGACTGGACCTCGTCCTGCATCTCCGACTCGAACACCAGGTAGCGGTTCGTGCCGCCCCACTTTGCCCGGTACATGGCGATGTCGGCGTCGCGCAGCAGCTCTTCGGCGCAGGCCCGTCCGCCGGTGGCGATGCCGATGCTCGCTTTGACGAAGACGCGCGTCTCCTCGGCGCCGCTGAGCGTGAACGGCTCCTTGAACGCTTCGAGCAGGCGCTCGGCGATCAGCTCCGGGCCGGCGGCGAGCGAGAGCCCGTCCGCGACGACCACGAACTCGTCGCCGCCCAGCCGGCCGAGCGCATCGGTTTCGCGGATCACGCCCTCGAGCCGGGCGGCGACCGCGCAGAGCAGCTCGTCCCCGACGCTGTGGCCGAGGGAGTCGTTGATCGCCTTGAAGTTGTCCAGGTCTATGAACAGGGCCGCGACGGGTTCCTGGTTCTGCCGGGCACGCCTCAGCGTCTGCTCGATGCGGTCGAGGATCAGGGTCCGGTTGGGCAGTCCCGTGAGCGCGTCGTGCGTGGCCAGGAAGACGAGTTCCTTCTCACGGCTGGCCAGTTCCTCGTGCGAGCGCTGGCGCTCGTCCTCGAAGGACTCGCACATCCGCACGAGCGTCACGTCGAGGCTGCGCTGCAGCATTTGCAGCGCCTGGTCGAGTACCGCGGCATCGACCCCGAGATCGCTCGCGCTGCTCTTCAGCACCGAGGCTGCGGAATCGCGCCATCGCAGGCAGCGCTTGGTCACCTCGTTCAGCGGTGCGGCTCGCTGTGAGGCGAGCTGCCCGAAGATGCGCCAGGAGTCCTGGCCGACCTCGCGTGCGACCGCTTCCCCCTCGCCCGCCATCCACCGCGCCACGGCCACCGTGGACACCGCGCCCACTTTCTCGAAGCTCTCTTCGACGTGCCTGTCGAGCTCCCGTCCGGAGGACGCCGAGCGTCTCATCATCTCGGCGACGACATCGACCGTGCGCCTGTTCAGCGCGTTTCCGAGTCGGCGCAGCTCGCGCTCCGTCTCCTCGTTCTGCGCTTCTCCCCGGGCACGGGTCTGGCTGCCCGTCATGCGGCCTTAATCGGAGGTTGAGTCAGGGTCCTTGACCAAACAAACGTCGAGTCGGGTCCCAGCGGCTGGCCCAGGGGTCACGTAGGGGACCTACCCGGGGAGGTCGAACCTTAGGAGCCATGGCGCCCCCGTCCCAGCCGCTCGCGTTCGGCGATCGGCTCGAGCGCTGGCTGAACGGCCCCGGCGAGAAGACGCTCGGGCGCCTCGTCAACGTCTTCGGGCAGAAGGGCTTCGCGACGGTGTTCGTGGTCCTACTCGCCGTTCCCGCCCTGCCGTTGCCGACGGGCGGGGCGACGCACGTGTTCGAGGTCGCCGCGATGCTGCTCGCGCTCCAGCTGATCGCCGGCCGCGACCGCATCTGGCTGCCTCGGCGCTGGCGCCGCCTCAGCGTCGGAGGCGAGGGCCGGCAGCGCTTCGTGACCGCGCTGGTGCGGACGGTCCGCTGGCTGGAACGCAGGTCGCGGCCGCGCCTCGCCTTCGTGTTCGGGCACCGCCTCAGCAACGTCGCCTTCGGCTCGCTCGCGTTCGCGGGCTCGCTCGCCGCATTCCTGGCGCCGCCGTTCTCGGGCCTGGACACGCTCCCGGCCCTGGCGGTGGTGCTGCTCTCGCTCGGCGTGGTGCTGGAGGACTTCGCCTTGGCGGCTCTGGCGATCGCCGTCGGCGTCGCCGGCGTCATCCTCGAGGTCGTGCTCTGGGGCGTCGCCGTCGACGCCTTCGACTGGCTCCTGGGCGTCGGGGGACCTGTCCCGCTCTAGCCGGCGTGGGCCCGGCGGGCGGGGCCCGCTCACCCCAGCGGCCGGTACTCGCCCCCGCTGAACACCAGCGGGTCGCCCTCGCCGCTCTCCAGGTCCCGCACCTCGCCGGTGACGATGACGTGGTCGCCCGCGGCGATCACGTCGCGCAGGTCGCAGGCGATCCAGGCCAGGGCGTCGTCGATCGCCGGGATCCCGTTGCGCTTGCTCCAGCCGACGCCGTCCCACTTGTCGGCCACCGGGGCCTTGGTGGCGAAGGTGCGGGCGATCGGCTCCTGGCCGGCGTGCAGGACGCTGACGCCGAAGTGGTTGGCGGCCTGGACCGCGAGCAGGGTGCGCGAGCCGCGGTCGAGGCAGGCCAGCATCAGCGTCGGCTCGATCGAGAGCGAGCAGACGGCGTTGGCGGTCGCCCCGGCCGGGCCGTCGGGGCCGCCGGCGCTGACCACGGTGACGCCGGTTGGCAGTCGCGCCATCGCGGCTCGGAAGCGGGCTGGATCTGGCGTCGGCATCGGCAGAGAACGGGATCGGGACAAGACAATATGATGCGCGCCGCGTGCGCCCGGCACTCCTCACAGCCATGGTCATCCTCGCGGCCCTCGGGCTCGCTGCCTGCGGGTTCGGCGAGGAAGGCGTCTCGGTCTCCGAGAAGGACCCCGACCACGGCGGGGCCGTCCTCTTCGCCACGCACTGCTCCGGCTGCCACACGCTGAGCGCCGCCGGCACGCAGGGAACCGGCAATCGCGGCCTGCGCACGCAGGGGCCCAACCTCGACCAGCGAACCGAGACCTATGACGACGCTCTCTTCGCGATCCAGAACGGCGGCTTCTCCGGCGCGATCATGCCCGCCAACATCGTCGTCGGCGAGGAGGCCGACGAAGTCGCGCGCTTCGTTGCCGAGTACGCGGGCGGCGAAGCCGAGGAATCGCCCCGGCCGGGCGAGACCTCGCCCTAGGACCCTTAACCTCCCCGAGCGATGCTCGACCTGAAGCTGATCCGCTCCGACCCCGAGCGGGTCAAGGCGGCGCTGGCGCGCCGCGGAGCCGCCGAGCCCCTCGACGAGCTGCTCGCCCTCGACACCCGCCGGCGCGAGCTGCTGCCCCGGGTCGAGGGCGCCCAGGCCGAGCGCAAGGCGCTCTCCAAGCAGATCGGCGAGGCGAAGCAGCGCGGCGAGGACGCCGGGGAGCAGATGCGGGCCGTGGCGGCGCTGAAGGAGACGATCGAGTCCGGCAAGGCCGAGCTGGAGCAGGTGGAGGCCGAGCTGCAGCGGCTGGCCGGTGCGCTGCCCAACCTGCCCGACCCCGACGCCCCCGACGGTATGACCGAGGAGGACGCGGTCGTCCTGCGCGAGGAGGGCGAGCCCCCGAGCTTCGAGTTCGACCCCCGCGACCACCTCGAGATCGGCACCGAGCTGGGCCTGATCGACATGGAGGCGGGCGCCCGTCTCTCCGGCTCGCGCTTCGCCTACATCAAGGGCGACCTGGTGATGCTGGAGCTGGCGCTGGTCCGCTTCGCGCTCGACCTCGTGCGCGGCGAGGGGCACGAGCCCGTCGTCCCGCCCGTGCTCGTCCGCGAAGAGGCGCTCTACGGCACCGGCTTCCTGCCCGGCGACCGCGACCAGATCTACGAGGTGCCCAAGGACGAGCTCTTCCTCGTCGGCACCTCCGAGGTCTCCCTCGCCGCCCTGCACGCCGGCGAGATCCTCGAGGCCGAGCGGCTGCCGCTGCGCTACGCCGGCTTCTCGACCTGCTTTCGCCGCGAGGCCGGCGCCGCCGGGCGCGACACGCGCGGCATCTTCCGCGTCCACCAGTTCGACAAGGTCGAGATGTTCTCGTTCGTCGAGCCCGCCGAGTCGGAGGCCGAGCACGAGCGCCTGCTCGCGATCGAGGAGCGGATCCTCTCCGAGCTGGAGATCCCCTACCGCGTCGTCAACGTGGCCGCGGGCGATCTCGGCGCCCCGGCGGCGAAGAAGTACGACTGTGAGGCCTGGATCCCGAGCCAGGGGCGCTACCGCGAGCTGACCTCCTGCTCCAACACGACCGACTACCAGGCGCGGCGCCTCAGTTGTAGGTATCGGCCGGCCGACGGCGAATCAGCGGAGGCGGTGCACACGCTGAACGGGACGGCTTTGGCCGTGGGACGGACGATGATCGCGCTGATCGAGAACCGGCAGGAGCGGGACGGCGGGTTCACGCTACCCACTATTTTGCATTCGTACGGAGCGCCTGGGAGGATCGGGTAACCGTGAACGCGGAACGAGCAAGCGTGCATCTCTGGCTCTTCGCGCCGCGAGTGGAGCGTGAACAGTTGTGATGAGCACAGGCGTGCGCGACGCCAAGCGGGTGGTCCTCTGCGACGACCACGAGATCGTCCGCGAAGCGATCAAGGCCCGGATGGCCAACTCGAACACGGTCGAGATCGTCGGCGAGGCCGCCAACGGGCGCGACGTGGTCGACGTGGTCAAGGAACTCGAACCCGACGTCCTCATCATCGACGTCGAGCTGCCCAAGCGCGACGGGATCGAGGCGACCAAGGAGGTGCTGAAGGCCCGCCCCCGGACCAAGGTCATCGTCTTCACCGCCCATGCCCAGCCCGACCTGCTGGCCCTGGCACTGCGCGCCGGCGCCTCGGGCTACGTGCTCAAGTCGGCGCCGGCGGAGGACATCGCCCGCGCCGTCAAAGCGGTCACCGGCGGCGGCACCTTCCTCGGCGGCGACTTCGCCGGGGGCAAGCCCTCGGAGGTCGAGAAGCTGCTCACGCTCTCGCCCCGCGAGCGCCAGATCCTCGAGGCCCTGGCCGAGGGACTGCGGGTGAAAGCGATCGCCGAACGCCTCGGGCTAAGCCCGGCGACCGTGCACACCCACGTGCGCAACGCGATCGGCAAGCTCGAGGTGGACACGCGCACCGAGGCGGTGGCGCTGGCGGTGAAGTTCAGCTATCTGGGTGCCGGGGGGAAGCCTTGAGCTCCAGCGCGCAGCCGTTGATGCAGTAGCGCTGGCCGCCGCGCTCGGGCGGGCCGTCCTCGAAGACGTGGCCGAGGTGGGCGTCGCAGTGCCTGCAGACGACCTCGGTGCGGCGCATCAGGAGGCTGTTGTCGGGGCGCAGCTCGACGTGCTCCAGATTGGCCGGCTCGGTGAAGCTGGGCCAGCCGGTGCCGGAGTCGAACTTCGTGTCGGAGGAGAAGAGCTCGGCGCCGCAGCACACGCAGTGGTACATCCCCTCGCTCTTCTCGTTCGACGTACGGTCCGGTGAAGGCGCGCTCGGTGCCGGCTTCGCGGGTCACCTTGTATTGCTCGGGTGTGAGCTGGTCGCGCCATTCGGCGTCGGTCTTCTTCGTTTTTCCCATAGGGGGAGGGTAGAGGGCGGTGGGGGGCGCCCCCCACCGCCCTTACGATGCGCCGCGAATGAACGAGGCGTTCTATATCCCGAATGGCGAGGGCAGCTTCGTTGCCAGTGAGCTTTGCAGGGGCCCTTGGGATCCCGGGGCGCAGCATGCGGGGCCTCCTTCGGCGCTGCTGGGGCGGGAGATCGAGGGGATGGAGGGGGCCGCGGGCTTTCAGGTTGGGCGGGTCGTGTTTGAGATCCTCAGGCCGGTGCCGATCGGGGCGGTGCGGATCGAGTCGCGGGTGCTGCGGCCGGGGAAGAAGGTGCAGCTGGTCGAGGCGTCGCTGTCCGGTGAGAGTGGGGAGCTGGTGCGGGCGACGGCTTGGCTGCTGCGCAAGACCGAGATGGAGTTGCCGGAGGGGGTCGTGGACTGCTCGCCCGTGCCGCAGGGGCCCGAGGAAGGGTGGACGCCCGAGTTCTTTCCCACCGGGCAGGAGGTCGGCTACCACACCGCGATGGAGTGGAAGGCGGTTGCGGGAGCGTTCCTGGAGACTGGGCCGGCGACGGTCTGGATGCGGATGCGGCACCCTCTCGTGGCCGGCGAGGAGCCGACGCCGTTGCAGCGGGCGCTGATCGCGGCCGACGTCGGCAACGGGATCAGCGCCGTGCTCGACTGGCGCTCCTACGTCTTCATCAACGTCGACCTCACCGTCCACTTCGAGCGCATGCCCGAGGGCGAGTGGGTATGCGTCGACGCCGTCACCCGTCCCCAACCGACGGGAATCGGCACCGCCGAGTCCGAGCTCTCCGATCGGCGAGGCCGCATCGGCCGCGCCGCCCAGTCGCTCCTCATCGCCCAGCGCTGACCCAGGTGCAACGTTTTTTGGTTCCAGGAGGACCGAAAGGCGTTGCACCTGTGGCGGGCGGGGTGCTCAGCGGGTCGCCAGCAGGGTGCGGCCACGGGGGGAGATCAGGAGGGCGATCGCCGTCGCCGAGACGAGGGCGATCGCGGCGGAGAGGAGGAAGGCGCCCTCGTAGCCGGTGAGCGCGGCGGCGAGGCCGGCAAGCGGCGCGCCCAACCCGACCCCGGCGTCGAAGAACGCCGTGAAGGTGCCGAGCGCCGCGCCGCGCCGGGTGTCGGAGACGCGGCTGACGACGATCAGCGAGAGGGAGGGGTAGAGGAGCGAGAACGCCGCCCCCATCGCCAGCGCCCCCGCCAGCGCGACCGGGAGGCTGTGGGCGACCCCCATCGTCGTCAGGCCGATCGCCTCGACGACCGCGGCGACGGTGGCGACGCGGGCGGGGCCGACCCGGTCGGGGAGGTCGCCGCCGACGAGCCGGGTCAGCACGACCATCGTCGCGAAGGCGCCGAACACGGTGGCGCCGTGGCCGACGCCGCGCGCGTCGAGGTGCAGGACGACGAAGGCGGCCACGGTCGCGTAGCCGACCGAGGCGAGCGCCAGCGCCGCGCCCGGCCGCACCGCCTCGCGGGCGATCAGCGGCTGGCGCGCGCCCTCCTTGCGGGCGGTGGGGCGGAACGGGTCCGGGATCCGGGTGGCGATCGCCGCCCCCAGCAGCGGGGCGCCGCCGGCGAAGAGCCAGACTGGCGTGTAGCCGCCGGCGTGCTGGATCAGCTCGCCGGCCAGCGGGCCGACGCTGAGTGCCCCCCAGACCGCGAGGCCGTAGAGACCGATCACGCGCCCGCGGCGGCCCGGCGGCGCCAGGTCGACGATCCAGGCGGAGCCGGCCGTGAACACGGTCCCCTCGCCGGCGCCGAGCACCAGCCGCGCCGCGACCAGGCCTCCGACGCCCAGCGGCAGCAGGTACATGAAGCCGCCGAAGGCGACGACCGCGGCGCCGAGCAGGACCGTTTGCTTGCGGCCGCGGTGGTCGGCGAGGCGCCCGGCGAAGGGCCGCAGCAGCAGCCCGGTGACCGCGTAGGAGCCGATCACGATGCCGACGGCGACGTTGCCGGCGTCGAGCGGGCCGCGGACGAAGCGCGGCAGCACCGGCAGCACGGCGCCGACGGCGAGCAGGCAGCAGAAGGTGACCGCGAAGACGCCCGCGAAGGCGACCCCGGGGCGGTAGGGCGGCGCGGCGCCCTCCCCCTCACGAGAGCAGCCCAGAGAGGTCGTCGAGCACGTGGTCGGGAGCCGGGTCCGCGGCCTCGGCCTGCTCGCGCGAGCTGGCGCCGGTGAGGACCAGGATCGTCGCCAGCCCGGCCCGCCGGCCGCCCTCGACGTCGGAGGCGATCCGGTCGCCGACCATCGCCACCCGCGCCGCGCCGCCGATCAGCTCGCGCGCCTGCTCGAAGAGGTGGCGCTCGGGCTTGCCGCCGATCCCGGCCCGGGCGCCCGAGGCCGTCTCCACCGCGGCCAGCACCGCGCCGGTGCCGGGCCAGGCGCCGCCGGGCATCGGCAGGGTCGGGTCGCGGCTGGTCGCGAACAGCGCCGCGCCGCCCCTCAGCGCCAGCGTCGCGGTCAGCAGCTCCCCGTAGTCGAAATCGCGGTGGCCCGAGACCAGCACGACGCCGGCCTCGCGACCGGCCTCGCCTTCGAGCAGCTCCAGGCCGGCATCGGTCGCGGCCCCCTTGAGACCCGGCGCGCCGATCACGAACGCACCTGCTCCAGCACCCACCTGTTCGGCCGCCAGCCGCGCGGTCACGACTCCGGCGGTGACGACGCGACCCTCGTCGACCGGGATGCCCATCCCCCGCAGGCGCTCCTCGTAGGTGGCTGGTGGCCGTCCCGGGTTGTTGGTGACGAAGACGATCTCCTTTCCACCGTCGATCAGCGCCCGCAAGCTCTCAACGGCCCCGGGCACCGGCTCCCGCCCGATCCAGACGACCCCGTCGAGGTCGACCAGAAACCCATCGAATTGATCCGCGAGCGCCATCCGACCCCTGAGGCTATTAGGGCCTATTCCGGTAGGGGTGGAACGTCTTGTACTTTTTCGCCGCCAACCATCGGCAGCCGCCAAAGGCGCAGCTCGAAAAAGTTAAGTGGAACCCCTACCGGAATAGGCCCGTCCGCCAGCCGGGTCGATACGGTGCGCCAATGAACGATTCGAACGGGCGGGTGGTCGAGGCGAATGGCGTGTCGCGCCGCTTCGGCGAGGGCGAGGCGGCGGTCGACGCGCTCCTCGACGTCAGCACGGCGTTCGACCGCGGTCGCTTCACGGCGATCATGGGGCCCTCGGGCTCGGGCAAGTCGACCCTGATGCACATCCTCGCCGGGCTCGACAAGCCGACCGCCGGCACCGTCGTCCTCGACGGGCAGGAGATCACCAGCCTCGACGACGCCGAGCTGACCAAGCTGCGCCGCGACAAGCTCGGCTTCGTCTTCCAGTTCTTCAACCTGCTGCCGGTCCTCACCGCCGAGGAGAACCTGGTGCTGCCGCTCTCGATCGCGGGGCGCAAGCCCGACCGGGCCTGGCTCGACCGGCTGGTCGACACCGTCGGCCTCGGCGACCGCCGCACCCACCGGCCCTCCGAGCTCTCCGGCGGCCAGCAGCAGCGCGTCGCCGTCGCCCGCGCCCTCGTCTCCAAGCCGGCGGTCGTCTTCGCCGACGAGCCGACCGGCAACCTCGACTCCAAGGCCAGCGCCGACGTCCTGCGCCTGCTCCGCCACGCGGTCGACGACTTCGGCCAGACGGTGATCATGGTCACCCACGATCCCGCCGCCGCCGCCCACGCCGACCGCCTGATCACACTCCGCGACGGCAGGGTCGTCCACGATGTCGCCCCGGGCTCGACCGACGAGGTGATCGAGCTGATGAAGACGATCGACTAGGCCGGGTGACCGGTCTCGCCCTCAAGAGCCTCTGGGCACGCCGCATCCGCGCCCTGACGACGGTCCTCGCGGTTGTGATCGGCGTCGCCTTCGTCGCCGGCACCTACATCCTCACCGACACCACCTTCGCCGCCTTCGACGAAATCTTCGAAGACTCGCTGGCGAAGACCGACGTCGTCGTCACCGCCAGGGACGAGGTGCGCCAGGAATCCGGCGAGGTGCCGAGCTTCAGCGCCGGCCTGCTGCCGAAGGTGGAGCAGGTGCGTGGCGTGCGCGTGGCGGCCGGCCAGATCTTCACGCCGGGCGGCTTCTTCGACGCCCGCAACGAGCAGATCGGCTCCAAGTTCGCCCCCAAGTTCATCACCTCGATCCTGCCCGAGGCGCTCGAAACGCAGACGTATACGGAGGGACGGCCGCCGCGAGGCGCCGCCGAGGCCGCCCTCGACCAGGATGCCGCCGAGGAGGCGGGTCTGGGGCTCGGCGACACCCTCAAGCTCGCCTCGGTCGAGCGGGTCGCCGCCTACCGCATCGTCGGCCTGACCAGGCTCGGGGCCGCATCCTGGGGCGGCGCCAGCATCGCCGGGCTGATCCTGCCCGAGGCGCAGCGGATCACCGGCAAGCGCGGCGAATTCGACCAGATCCTGATCGCGGCCGAGGAGGGGGTCTCCGAAGCGACGCTGAAGCAGCGGGTGCAGCGCGTCGCGCCGCCATCGGACCTGGTCGAGACGGCGAAGGAGAACGCGGAACGCAACTCCGACCAGATCCGCGAAGACATCGGCTTCCTGCGCATCGCGCTGCTCGTCTTCGCCTTCGTCGCCCTCTTCGTCGGCGCCTTCCTGATCTTCAACACCTTCTCGATCACCGTCGCGCAGCGGATCAGGGAGTTCGGGATGCTGCGCACCCTCGGCGCCAGCCGCCGCCAGATCCTCAGCTCGGTTGTGATCGAGGCGCTGGCGATCGGCCTGCTGGGTGCCCTGCTCGGCCTCCTCGCCGGCTACGGGATCGCGGTCGGGCTCAACGCGCTCTTCGTCGCGATCGGGATCGACCTGCCGACCACGGCCCTGGTTACCAAGGACCGGACGGTCGTCGTCTCGTTGCTGATCGGCATCGGCGTCACCCTGGTCTCCTCCTTCGTCCCGGCGCTGCGCTCCACCCGCGTGCCGCCGATCGCCGCCCTGTTGGCGATTGAGCTGCCCCACAGCCGGAGGCGCGGCGTGGTCACCGCGATCGTCGCGGGGATGCTCGGCGTCGCCGGCCTGGCGATGCTCCTCGCCGGCCTCTTCGGCGGCGCCGACGGCGGCGCGGCAGCGGGGCTGATGGGAGGCGGCGCGGTGCTCGTGATCCTCGGCGTCTCGCTGTTCAGCCCGCGGCTGGTCAGGCCCCTCGCCTCGATCGCCGGCAAGCCGCTGGAAACGGTGCGCCGCCTGACCGGACGGCTGGCTCGCGAGAACACCCAGCGCAACCCGGCGCGCACGGCGGTCACCGCGGCGGCGCTGATGATCGGCCTCGCCGTGGTCGCCTTCGTCACCGTCTTCGCCGCCGGCATCAAGAGCTCGATCGCGACCGCGGTCGACGAGAGCTTCCAGGGCGAGCTGGCGATCCAGAACAGCGACGGCTTCTCGCCGATCTCACCGCGCACGGCGCCCGCCGCGGCCCAGGTGCCCGGCGTCGAGCTGGTCTCCTCGCTCCGATCGGCGCAGGCGGAGCTCCTCAGCGGCGACGGCGGCAAGCCGCGCGTCTCCTCCCTCTCGCGCAACGCCGACGCGGTCCTCAACATCGACTGGACCGAGGGGGGCCCGGAGACCCTGCGCAGGCTTACGGACGGACAGGTGATCGTCGATAAGTCCTTCGCCGGCGGCAACGGCCTTGAGCGCGGCGACTCGGTCCGCCTCCTCACCCAGATCGGCGCCAGGCCGAGCCTCGAGGTCGTCGCGGAGTTCGAAGACAAGGCCGACCTGCTCGGCAGCGCGATCGTCACCCCGAGCCTGATGGCCCGCCAGTTCGGCCAGCGCGACGACCTGATCGACTTCGTCAAGCTGGCGCCCGGGGCCGACGCCGCCAAGGTCCAGGCGAGCCTGGCGGCCCTGATGAAGCGCTCCTTCCCGGTGGCCGAGGTGCGCAACCAGCAGGAGCTGAAGGAAAACCAGGAAGAACAGATCAACCAGCTGCTCGGCCTGATCTACGCCCTGCTGGCGCTGGCCGTGATCGTCTCGCTGTTCGGCATCGCCAACACGCTGGCGCTCTCGATCCACGAGCGCACCCGCGAGCTGGGGATGCTGCGGGCGATCGGGATGTCGCGGCGCCAGGTGCGGACGATGATCCGCTACGAGGCGGTGATCACGGCCCTGATCGGCGCGATCCTGGGCATGGTCCTGGGGGTCGTCTTCGCCGCCCTGATCGCCCAGCCGCTGAAGGACGAAGGCTTCGCTCTCTCCTACCCGGTCGGCACTCTCGCCGCGCTGCTCGTCTTCGCGGCGCTCGCGGGCGTCCTCGCCGCAATCGCCCCGGCCCGCCGCGCTTCCCGCCTCAACGTGCTGGAAGCCCTCCAGTACGAGTAGCGCCCACGAAACCCCAGGTGCAACGTTTTGTGGCCCTCATAGGGCCACAAAACGTTGCACCTGGGAGCGGCGGGCGGGACTCAACCGCGCCGCAGCAGGCGCTTGACCGCGGCCATCAGCTCCTCGGTCCGCTCCTGCCGGTCGCCGCCCTCGGCGCCGGCGACGCAGTGCGCGGCGTGGTCGGAGAGCAGCTCGAGGGCGACCTTGTCCAGGGCGGCCTGGATCGCCGTCACCTGGGTGACCACGTCGATGCAGTAGCGGTTCTCCTCGACCATGCGCTCGACGCCGCGCACCTGCCCCTCGATCCGGCGCAGCCGCTTCAGCACCGCGTCCTTGTTCTCGGTGTAGCCGTGGGTGACCGCGTCGCTCACCGATCCAGTGTACCCCCTGGGGGTATACCCAAAGCGTTCCGGTGCGCTTTATGTGGGCTATGGCGGCATAAAGCGCACCGGAAGGGCCGGAAGGGCTAGGAGAGGCCCATGCGCAGGGCGCCGGCGACCTCGAGCATCGCCGTGCGGGCGCTGGGGCAGATCGCGGTCAGGTTGGCGAAGCCGTGGATCAGGCCCGCGTGGCGCTGCAGCGCCACCTTCACGCCGGCCTCGCGCATGCGCGTCGCGTAGATCTCGCCCTCGTCGCGCAGCGGGTCGAAGCCGGCGGTGGCGACGTAGGCGGGGGGCAGGTTGGAGACGTCGGGAGCGCGCATGATCGAGACCCGCGGGTCGTCGGGGGCGCAGCCGTCGGGCAGGTAGTGGCCCTCGAACCAGTCCATGTCGTTGCGGGTCAGCAGGAAGCCCTCGGCGAAGGTGTCGCGCGAGGCCTGGCCGCCGACGGCGTCGGTGACCGGGTAGAGCAGGGCCTGCATCGCCGGTTGCGGCCCGCCGTTGTCGCGCACCTGGAGGCAGGCCGCGGCTGCGAGGTTGCCGCCGGCGCTGTCGCCGGCGACGGCGACGCGGGACGGGTCTGCCCCAAGGTCGCCGGCCCGCTCCGCCGCCCACGCAAGCGCCGCGGCCGCGTCTTCGACCGCGGCCGGGAACGGGTCCTCGGGCGCCAGGCGGTAGTCGACCGAGAGCACGCGGCAGCCGCTGTGCTCGGCGAGGAAGCGGCAGAGTCCGTCGTGCGTCTCCAGGTCCCCGATAACCCAGCCGCCGCCGTGGTAGTAGACGAGCAGCGGCTGCGGGGGGCGGGGCGCGCCGAGGGAGACGTAGAGGCGCGCGGGGATCTCGCGCGCGGGTCCCGGGATCGCCAGGTTCTCGATCCGGGCCATCGGCAGCGGCGGACCGCTGACCACCGGGACCCCGGCCAGGTTCTCGGCCCTTGCCTGCTCGACCGTTCGCCCCTCGACCAGCGAGAGCTCGCCCTCCAACGCGCCAAGCCGCAGCAGCATCTGGATGTCCGGCGCGAGCTCCTGCCCGTCGAGGCGCGGCGGCGGCCCCAGCAGCCTGCGCAGCGTGCGCGGCCGCATGCCGCAGGCGCGGCGCGCGACCCAGTGCTGAGTCCGAGGAGGCAGCTGTGGAGGTGCCACGACGCCGCCAGGCTATGCGAAGGCGAGAGTTGCCGCCGAGCTCTCGCTTGGGCCCGGGAGGGGAGAGATCGTCCACCTCCAGCCCTTAGACGTGCATGACGACTCGACTGAAGTACTCCATCGCACTGTCCATCGCCGCCCTTGCCGCCGCCTTCGCGCTCGTAGGCGCCACCGTGCCGGTCGCTCCGGCCCGGCCGGCCTCGGCCTTCGAATGCGCCAGTCCTCGGCTCCTCCGCCTTCACCGCTTCGAGGACGGCTCCGCCCAGCTGCGTTGCGGCCACCGCCTGCTCGCCCGGATCTCCTCACCTGGCTGAGCTCTATGCTGCACGACACTTGAGCAACGCGATTCCAGGAGGAAACCCTGTGGAGACCCAAACCCGTCGCCTTCGCCTCGCCGCTGCGGCCCTGACCGTCGCTCTTCTGGCCCTGGCGTCCACCGCCCAGCCCGCCCTTGCATTCCGCGATCGGGATTGCTCGGATTTCTCGACTCAGGCGCAGGCGCAGCGCTTCTTCAAGAAGCACCACCCGAGGCGCGACCCGCACGGCCTCGACGCCGACCACGACGGTCTTGCTTGCGAGTCCCTTCCGTAGCCGGCGCCTGCCAGGACCGCGGCTGGCAGCCGTTAGGCTCAACCGAGCCCAACTCAAGGAGGATGGATATGTCCCGGCCCCGATGGTTCCTCGTTCCTGCCCTGAGCGCGATCGGCCTGACCCTGCTGGCCCTCGCCGGCTCGGCGACCGGCCACGCACACGTCGCGAAAGTCAAATCCACCGTGACGATCAAATCGGGCGAGGGAGCTGAATTCACCGGCAAGGTGAGCGCGGCTCAGAAAAGATGCAGGTCGGGGCGCAAAGTGAAGCTCTTCATGGAGCCATACTCGGGCGGCATGGACGAGCTCGTCGGGACCGCGAGGACCAACGCGGCGGGTGTCTGGGAGATGAAAGGAAGCTTCCTCGCGGGCATCTACCACGCCCAGGTGACCGCCACCACCGTCCATGCCGGCGACGACACCCTCCGCTGCCTGGTCGACGTGTCCGTGTCCGCTCGCTTTTGAGCAGCTCCAAAACCGTCCTGAGCGCGTAGGACCAAGCAGGGGAGTGCACGCAGTGGCGCGATAGTGCTCTGCACGGTGCGCCGCTGCGGGTGCTTCTCTGCACGGTGCGCCGCTGCGGGTGCTTCCCTGCGCCGCGTCCTACGCGCTCAGCCGCAGCCGGTGTTGTTGCCGCAGGAGGAACACGTGTAGCAAGACCCCGTCCGCTGCATCATGCCTCCGCACTGCTCGCAGGCGGGGCCGAGGTCGAGGCCGGACATCTTGGCGGGGACCACGGGCGGGGTTTCGGTGAACGCCGCCGAGGCCGGGACGGCCTGGCCGCCGCTCGCCTTCGCGGCCTCGCCGCCGCCGTTGCCCGGTTTGGAGTGGCCGTTGCCCGGGCCTGCCGTGCCGCCGCTGGTGTCGATCCCGAGCCCGAGCTGCGCGGTCTCCGCCTCGCGCTTGGCCCGCACCTCCTGGGTGAGGATGCCGAGGTCCTCGAGCACCTCGGTGTCCTCGATGAAGCGGCTCGCCAGCCAGCGCATGATGTAGTCGGGCATCGACTTGGCGAAGGGGATCTCCGGGTTGCCGGTGATTCCCTCCGGCTCGAAGCGCATGTAGCTGAACTTGCGCACGAAGACCTCCAGCGGCACGCCGTACTGCAGGCCGATCGAGATCGCCGTGGCGAAGGCGTTGAGCAGCCCGCGCATCGTCGAGCCCTCCTTGCCGATGTCGGTGAGGAAGATCTCGCCGACCGAGCCGTCCTCGTACTTGCCGGCGGTGATGTAGCCCTCGTGCCCGGCGATCGAGAACTTGTGGGTGATCGACTCGCGCTCGCGCGGCATCTTCTTGCGCACGGGGGCGGCCTGGACCTCCTCGATCTCGGCGCCCTTTTCCTCCTGCGCGTCGGTGCGCAGTGCCTGCGCCGTCTTGGAGCCGTCGCGGTAGATCGCCAGCGCCTTCAGCCCGCCCTTCCAGCCGCGCGTGTAGGCGTCGGCGATGTCCTCGACCGTGGCGCTCTGCGGCAGGTTCACCGTCTTGGAGATCGCGCCGGAGATGAAGGGCTGGGTGGCGGCCATCATGTCGATGTGGCCGGTGTGGGAGATCGCCCGCTCTCCCACCGCGACGTCGAAGACCGGCAGGTGCTCGTCCTTCAGGCCGGGGGCGCCGATGATCGTCGCGTTCTCCGCTATGTGGGCGTCGATCTGCTCGACCTGCGGCTCGGCGTAGCCGAGCGTGCGCAGCGCCAGCGGCACCGATTTGTTGACGATCGTCATCTGCCCACCACCGACCAGCTCCTTGAACTTGACCAGCGAGAAGTCGGGCTCGATCCCGGTCGTGTCGCAGTCCATCAGGAAGCTGATCGTCCCGGTCGGCGCCAGCACCGTCGCCTGCGCGTTGCGGTAGCCGTGCTCGGAGCCCAGCTCGACCGCCTCGTCCCAGGCCCGCTGCGCGGCCTCGAGCAGATCGCCCTTGATCCCGGTCGCGTCGATGTCGTAGGAGGCGTCGCGGTGCATCCGCATGACGCCGTTGTGGGCGTCGCGGTTGCGCTCGTACTCCTCGTAGGGCCCGGTCGCCCCGGCGGCGATCAGCGCCGACTGGCGGTAGGCGCGGCCGGTCATCAGCGCCGTGATCGCGGCGGCGACGTTGCGGCCCTCCTCGGAGTCGTAGGGCAGCCCGTCGGACATCAGCAGCGCGCCGAGGTTGGCGTAGCCGAGGCCGAGCTGGCGGAACTTGTTCGCGTTCTCGGTGATCTCCTCGGTCGGGTAGCTGGAGAAGCCGACGACGATCTCCTGGGCGAGGAAGACGATGTCGACCGCGTGCTCGAAGTCCTCGACGTCGAAGCTGCCGTCGGGGCGGCGAAATTTCATCAGGTTGAGCGAGGCGAGGTTGCAGGCCGAGTCGTCGACGTGCATGTACTCACTGCAGTTTGCGGCAATAAACCCATCGACGATGTAGGAGTGGTGCAGTGGCTCGGTGAGGTTGTAGACGACCTCCTGGCCATCCTCCTCGCGAGACACAAGCTGGGCGCCGGACTTTGTCGCATAGCGTCCGGTCTCCGCCAGCATGGTGTCGAGCGCCGCGCGCTTGCGCGGCGTCGAGAAACCGATCAACTGGGCGAAACGCTCCATGTCCGAGCCTGAGATCCGCAGGTCGAAGCCCTGACGCGACTCATATACGGCGGTGCTGCCGTCCTTGCGGATGTACGTGAACGACGCCTCACGGCTTTCCGAGACTCGGTAGATGCGCCCGCGGATCCCGAACGCCGAGAGCATCCGCTGCACGTCCTTGAGCAGGCCCTCGCTACGGCTGCCGAGTCCCACATAGCGATTCGCCTTGCCACCCGACTCGACGCGAGCCACGCAGCCATCGGCTCCGTACAGGCCCCGCAGGAATGCCGCTTGGACCTCGCTGGGCGCCCCGAAGAGGGTGCCCGGCACCCGCTTCTCATGTGCCCGGGAGGTGCCGACGCCGAGCTGGCGGAAGAATTCGCGCACGGTGCCGCTACCTGCGCGCAATTGCACGGTGCCGTTCTCCATCTCCTGTCGCGAGACGCCGCCGATCAGCTCCTGCAGGGCTCCCGTGTGCGAGTCGGCCAAGCCGTCGTCGATGTCGTCCCCTCCGTAGCACCAGCCGGCTTGGGATTCCGTCAGCCAGCCGTCGCCGATCAGATGGCCGGTCAGCTCGCCCAAGCCCTCGCTCCAACGGTCGGGAAGCTCTTTGTGGGTGACGGTGCCTCCCCGGCTGAATGACTTGGCGAGCACCTCGACCTTGACTGGCAGATCCCATGAAGCGTCGGCCGCCGGCGTCGGACTGTCGTTCAGCAGAACCTCATCCCGCTTGGTCAACTCCTCCGCCGGCACGTAGCCACGGTTCGTCGTCCACAGCCGGTGGTTTGGAGTGCAGCGGAGCTCCTGTCCGTTTGAGAACCGGAGGCGAACGATCGGCTTGACGCCATTCCGCATCACAGCGAGCGGCGTCGAGGCGAGCACGCCCTCCCCGGGTTCCTCGGCCGTCGCCCGGTGCGTGTAGACGCGGAACTCCTCACCGGCTTGCGCGCGCTCATAGAGCTCGCCGAAGGGAACCTGCCCGATCGTCGTATGGACGCGAGCGTCGGCCGGGAAGCACGGGTTGGAGGCGTTGATCCGGCCCGACTCCGGGCAGGTGTGCCAGCGGTTGATGATCGTGTCGTACTGGACGCCCGGGTCGGCGCAGCGCCAGGCGGCGTCGGCGATCTGGCTCATCAGCTCGCGCGCCGGCAGCGTCTTCACCGTCTCGCCCGTGGTCCGCGCGGTCAGGTGCCACGCCTCGCCGGCCTCGACCGCCTCCATGAACTCGTCGCTTACCCGCACCGAGTTGTTGGCGTTCTGGTACTGGATCGAGGTGAAGCCCTCGCCGTCGATCGACATGTCGAAGCCGGCGTCGCGCAGGGCGGCCGCCTTCTTCTCCTCGTCGGCCTTGCACCAGATGAAGTGCTCGATGTCGGGGTGGTCGACGTCGAGGACGACCATCTTCGCCGCCCGCCGCGTCTTGCCGCCGGACTTGATCGTGCCGGCCCAGGAGTCGGCGCCGCGCATGAAGCTGACCGGGCCGCTCGCCGTGCCGCCCTTGGCCAGCTGCTCCATCGAGCCGCGGATGTTGGAGAGGTTGATCCCCGAGCCGGAGCCGCCGCGGAAGATCTTGCCCTCCTTGGTGTTCCAGGCGAGGATCGAGTCCATGTTGTCCTCGACGCTGAGGATGAAGCAGGCCGAGCACTGCGGCCGCTCCTCGAAGCCGACGTTGAACCAGACCGGCGAGTTGAAGGCCGCCTTCTGGTTGAGCAGGATCGAGGTCAGCTCGGCCTCGAAGGCGTCGGCGTCCTCGTCGGAGGCGAAGTAGCCGCCGCGGCGCCCCCACCCGGAGATCGTGCCGGCGACGCGGCCGATCATCTGCTTGACCGAGGACTCGCGCTTCTCGGTCCCGAGCTGCCCGCGGAAGTACTTCTGGGCGACGATGTTGGTCGCGTTCTGGGACCAGCTCTTGGGGAACTCGACCCCGCGCTGCTCGAAGGCCGGGCTCTCGGGATTGCCGATCACGGCATCGCGCGTCTCCCACTCGACCTCGTCGAAGGGATGGGCCCCGGGAGAGGAAAAACGGCGTTCGACCGAGAGGCCCTGCTGACCGGACTGGGGGGTGCTGGTGGCGGTCTTGGACATCGAACTTCTCCTCTCGCGGCGACTTTTGGGGTGAGCTGCCGAGGATCCTCAACGAGTCGGACGGACTTTGTGTCGCCTGACTTCGCAAACGCCGCAGATTTCGCGCTCCTCTCCCTTTATGGTGACAAGAAGATGGTGCGGGCAAGGGCAGCCGAGAAGGCGGAATCTGCAAAGGAAGTTGCAGCGGACGCGATCGCCGCGGTCAAGCCGAGGCTGCGCGGCGTCTCGCACCAGTGGGCCTTCGTCGTCTCGCTCTTCCTCGGCGCCGGGTTGATCGTCGCCGCCGAGACCCCCGAGGCGACCCTGGCCGTGGCGATCTACGCGATCAGCCTCTCCGCCCTGCTCGGCACCAGCGCTCTCTACCACCGGGTCAACTGGACGCGCCCCGACGTGCGCCGCCGGATGCGCCGGCTGGATCACTCGATGATCTTCTTCCTCATCGCCGGGACCTACACCCCGTTCGCCCTGCTCGTCCTGAGCGGCCCCCTCGCCGACGCGATCCTCCTCGTCGTCTGGATCGGCGCGATCGCCGGCGCCGTGGTCGAGATGGTCTGGATCGACCACCCCAAGTGGGTCGCGGCGCTGATCTACATCTCGCTCGGCTGGGTCGCCGCCGTCGCCTTCCCCGGGCTCTGGGACGAGATGGGCGTGACGGGCACGCTCCTCGTCGCCGCCGGCGGCCTCCTCTACACGGCCGGCGCCGTCGTCTACGCGACCCAGCGCCCCGACCCCAACCCGCGCGTCTTCGGCTACCACGAGGTCTTCCACCTACTGGTAATTGCAGCAGCAGCAGCCCACTTCGCAGCCGTCGCTTTTTTCGCGCTGCCAGCTGCCTAAAAGCCGATCCCGGCAGGGGTGGAACGTCTTGTACTTTTTCGCGGGTGCTCGCCCGGTGCGTCCAGCAATCCAGCGATCCACGAAAAAGTTAAGTGGAACCCCTGCCGGGATCGGCTTTTAGGCCAGTGCAGCGGCCGCGCGCTCTTTGGCGGCCTCGATCAGGGCGATCAGCTCGATCTCGCGATCGGTGCGCAGCAGCTCGACCGGGTCGGGGTCGCCGTTGACGATCCCCTCGAAGAACTCCTTGCGGTCCCGGTAGGTCGGCAGCGTGCCCTTGGCCCAGCCGCGGGCGTCGTTGAGGATCACCGCCAGGCGGGCGTACTCCTCGCCGAAGAGTTCGGCGATCTCGCGCTTCATCCGCTTCGCCAGCGCGGGGGAGGCGCCGGCGGTCGAGATCGCGATCGCCAGGGGCCCGGTGCGCACGATCGCCGGCAGGATGAAGTTGCACAGCGGCGGCACGTCGACGACGTTGACCAGCATCGCCCGCTTCTCGGCATCGTCGAAGACGCCGATGTTGACCTCGCTGTCGTCGGTGGCGGCGATGACCATGAAGGCGCCCTCGAGGTCCGCCGCACCCGCGTAGGCGCGCCTCTCCCACTCGATCGACCCCTCGGCCGCGAGGCTCTCCAGCTCGGGGTGGGCGACCGGCGCGACCAGCGTCACGCCGGCGTCGCAGGCGAGCAGCCCCTCGACCTTCTCCAGGCCGATGTCGCCGCCCCCGACCACCAGGCAGCGCCGCCCCGCCGTCTTCAGGCAGGCGATGTAGAAGGGGGTCTCCAGCATGTCGCGCACGCACGACTGGTCGCAGACCCCCCTGCGCAACTGGCACACGCACTCCTTGCCGGCGTAGGCCTGGGCGGGCATGCCCAAAGCCTAGTGATCCACCGAAGCTTCCCAGGTGCAACGTTTTACGGCTCCATCGGAGGAACAAAACGTTGCACCTCTCTTGGCAGGGTTCAGATCGAGTCCAGGGTCACGCGGAGGCCCTCTTCGAGGTCCATCTGCGGCTTCCAGCCCAGCTCGCGCTCGGCGCGCGCCGGGTCGATCGAGATCCGCTGCACCTCGCCGGTGCGCGGCGGGGCGAACTCGGGCTCGAAGCTCTCGGCGCCGCCGAGCGCGCCGAGCTGCCTGACCAGCTCCAGCACGTCGGTCTCGAGTCCGGTGCCGATGTTGATCGCACCGCTCGCCCCAGACTCGGCTGCCGCCAGCGCCGCTGAGACCACGTCCCCCACGTATATGTAGTCGCGGGTCTGCCTGCCGTCGCCGAAGACGGTCGGCCGCTCGCCTGCCCGCAGCTTCCCGCAGAAGATCGCCACCACACCCGCCTCGCCGAGCGGGTCCTGGCGCGGGCCGTAGACGTTGCCGAGGCGCAGGCTGACGCCGGAGAGCCCGTAGAGCCGTTCGTACAGCGCCAGGTACCCCTCGGCGGCGAACTTGCTCTGGCCGTAGGGGGCCTCCGGTGCCAGCGGCGCGTCCTCGCCGAGCGGCAGCGCCTGCCCCTTGCCCTCGCCGTAGATCGCCCCGCCGGTCGAGGTGAAGACGACTCGCCGGGCACTGCCCGCCCGCGCCGCCTCGAGCACGTTGGCGGTGCCGCCGACGTTGATCGAGGCGTCGAACGCCGGGTCGGCGACCGACCTGCGCACGTCGATCTGCGCCGCCAGGTGGAAGACGACCTCGGGCTTGGCCTCGACCGCGACGGCCTCGACCGACGAACGGTCCCGGATGTCCGCCTCGGCCAGCGTCGCACCGGCCGCCAGCGCCCCCGCGAGGTTCTCCCGGCGCCCGGTCGAGAGGTCGTCGAGGACCGTCACCTCGTCCCCCCGCGCGAGCAGCGCGTCGACCAGATTCGAGCCGATGAACCCCGCTCCGCCTGTCACCAGAGCCTTCATCAGAGTGAGCGATCCTAAGCGCAAAACGCCGCCGACGGGCCGATACGTCAAGGCTGACTCGACATTTCGGCCCGCCGGCGGATTTTCGGGGGCGCCCCGCGCCCCTGCTACCCTCGCCGCCCGATGCGGCTGATCGTCACCGAGAAGAACAACAGCGCCGAGAAGATCGCGACCTTCCTCAGCAAGGGCGGCGCGAGCAGCGACAAAACCTTCAAAGTCCCCTTCTACACCTGGACCGACGAGAACGGCGACGACCACCGCACGATCGGGCTCAAGGGGCACGTGCTCGGCCCGGCCTTCCCCGAGGGCTACTCGAACTGGCAGAAGACCGACCTGCACGACCTGATCGACGCCGAGCTGATCAAGGAGCCGACCGACAAGAACGTCGTCAAGGCGATCCGCAAAGTCGCCAAGGAAGCCGACGAGCTGGTGATCGCCACCGACTTCGACCGCGAGGGCGAGCTGATCGGCCTCGAGGCGCTGGAGGAGATGCTCGACGCCAACCCCGAGCTCGGCTCGCGCGAGGAAACCAAGGCCGGCACGCTGCGGGTCAAGCGCGCCCGCTACTCGGCCCTGACCAGGGAAGAGATCGAGCGCGCCTTCGACGAGCTCGACGAGCTCTCCTTCCCGCTCGCCAACGCCGGCGCCGCGCGCCAGGACATCGACCTGCTCTGGGGCGCGACGCTGACCCGCGCGGTCTCGCTCAGCACCCGCCGCTTCGGCTCCAACTTCCTCTCGGTCGGCCGCGTGCAGAGCCCGACCCTGGGGCTGGTCGTCGAGCGCGAGATGGAGCGCCGCGCCCACGTCCCCAAGCCCTTCTGGGAACTCTTCGCCAAGTTCCAGCACCCCGACGGCAGCTTCGAGGCCCACCACGAGACCGACAAGTTCTGGGAGAAGGCCGAGGCCGACGCGGCGCTCGCCGGGACCACCGGCCCGGGCACGGTCAAGGCCGTGACGGCGCGCAAGAACACGCGCAAGCCGCCCACCCCCTACAACACCACGGCCTTCACCACCGACGCCTCCAGCCGCCTCGGCATCACGCCCGCCAGCGCGATGCGGATCGCCGAGGACCTCTACATGGACGGCTTCATCTCCTACCCGCGCACCGACAACACCGTCTACCCGGCCTCGCTGCCGCTGCGCGAGCTGGTCTCCTCGCTGGTGCGGATCAAGGAGTTCTCCGCCGCCTCCGGCCTGCTTGACGGCGAGCTGAAACCGACCCGGGGCAAGAAAGAGACGACCGACCACCCGCCGATCTACCCGACCCAGGCGATCCACCCCGGCGCCCTCGACGGCCCCAAGAAGCGCGTCTACGAGCTGGTCGTGCGCCGCTTCCTCGCCACCTTCAGCCCGCCGATGATCACCGAGTCGACGCGGGCCGACATCGAGGCCGGCTCGCAGGCCTACTTCGTCCGCGGCTCGGTCGTCGTCGACCCCGGCTTCGCCGGCATCTACACCTACGCCCGCTCCGCCGACGAGGAGATCCCGGCGCTTGCCGAGGGTCAGGCGCTGGAGCTGGACGGCGCGCCCTGGGTCCTCGACAAGGAGACCCAGCCGCCCGCCCGCATCTCGCAGGCGAAGCTGGTCGAGATGATGGAGGAGCGCGGCCTCGGCACCAAGGCGACTCGCGCCGACATCATCAAGAAGCTCTTCGACCGCGGCTACGTCTACGGCAACCCGCCGGTCCCCTCGGAGACCGGGATCGCAATGTACGAGGCGTTCAAGAAATACGTGCCGCGGATGGCGACGCCGGAGATGACCGCTCAGCTCGAGGAGGAGATGGATCAGATCGCCGCCGGCGAGATGACCAAGGACTCGGTCGTCGGCGACAGCCGTGAGCTCCTCCACAGCACCTGGACCGAGATCGACAAGAGCCGCGAAGACCTGGCCAAAGTCGTCTGGAAGGGGATGGACGAGGACCGCATCCTCGGGCCCTGCAAGGTCTGCGAAGAAGCCGGCCGCACCAAGGAGGACGGCTCGCCCAACATGCTGCGCGTGATCCGGGCGAAAAAATCCGGCAAGCGCTTCGTCGGCTGCAGCGGCTGGACCCTGGACGACCCGGAGTCCTGCGACCAGACCTTCCCGCTGCCCCAGCGCGGCGACGTCTTCAAGCTCGAGGAACGCTGTTCGGTCTGCGGCGAGACGCCGCGGCTGAAAGTCCAGCCCTTCCGGGGGCGGCCCTGGAACCTCTGCCTCAACGACGACTGCGAGTCGATGCAGGAGATGAAGAGACGCCGCGCCGAGCGCGAAGCCGCGAAAGCGGCCAAGGAAGCGATGGCAGAGAAGCCGCTGCCCGAGGGCGACGAGGACGGCAAGGCTCCGCCGAAGAAAAAGGCGAAAGTCGCGAGCAAGGCCGACACCGCCACCCGCGGCCGCAAGCGCGCCAAGGCCGCGGCCAAATAGCCGGCCGCTTCCGGTGCGCTTTATGTGGTCATAGGTGGCATAAGGACCACCGGAACGGGAGTTGACGTGTTCATTTCGCTGGAGGGCATCGACGGGTCGGGAAAGTCGACGCAGGCGAAGCTGCTGGCCGAGGCGCTCGGCCCGGAGACGCTGCTGATCCGCGAGCCGGGCGGGACCGAGGCGGCGGAGCGGATCCGCGAGCTGCTCGCCGACCCGGCGCTTGAGCTCGACCCCTTTGCCGAGCTGCTCCTCTTCTCGGCGGCGCGCGCCAACCTGGTCAGCCGCGTGATCCGCCCGGCGCTCGAGGCGGGGAAGGACGTCGTCGCCGACCGTTTCGCCGACTCCAGCGTCGCCTACCAGGGCGGGGCGCGCGGCCTGGGGACGAGCCACGTGCTCTCGCTGACCGACACGGTGATCGACGGCCTCTGGCCCGACGTGACCGTGCTCCTGCGCCTCGATCCCGAGACCGGCCTCGGCCGCGCCGACGGGGGGGACCGCTTCGAGTCCGAGGGCGTCGAGCTCCAGCGCGCCGTGGCCGAGGCCTACGAGGAGATCGCCAAGATCGCCTCCGACCGCGTCGTCGCGGTCGACGCGGACGGCAGCGTCGAGGAGGTCCACGAGCGAGTGCTGGAGGCGGTGCGTGCCCGAGCTGCCGCTTGAGCACCAGGCGCGGGCGCGCGTGGCGTTGACGGCGGCGCTCGCCACGGGGCCGAGTCATGCGTACCTGTTCCGCGGGCCGCGCGGTGCCGGGAAGGCAGCCGCCGCGCGGGCTTTCGCCGCGGAGATCCTCGCCGCTGGCGCCGCCGACCCCGACGACGCGCGGCGCCGGGCCCTGCTCGACCCCTCGCCACACCCCGACCTCGTCTGGCTCGCCCCCCGCGGCGCCCAGCACATGGTCGAGGAGGTCCGCGAGAAGGTGATCCGCTCGGCTTCCTACCGCCCGTTCGAGGGCGAGAAGCGCGTCTTCGTGATCGAATCGGCCGAGGCGATGCGCGACGAGAGCCAGAACGCCCTGCTCAAGACCCTGGAGGAGCCCCCCGGCTTCGTCCACCTGATCCTCCTCACCTCCGAGCCCTCGGCCCTGCTGGAGACCATCTCCTCCCGCTGCCAGCCCATCGACTTCGCCCCGCTCCCGCCGGAGGCCATCGAAGCTCAACTCTCCAGCGACGGCTCCCCGGACGAACTTGCAGCCGCAGCCCGCCTCTCCGCCGGCGACCTGGCCCGCGCCCGCTATCTCCTCTCGGACTCAGGCAAGGCGCTCCGTGCCGCGGCGCTAGAAATGGGAAGGGCCGTCGGGGGGGACTCGCCGGACACTCAGCGCGAAAGCGCGTCCGCCGAGTCCCCCCCGACGGCCCCCACCGCCTGGCGCCAGCTACTCGACGCCGCCGAGTCAGCAGGCGAGGAAGCCGAAGAGACCACCCGCAAGACCCTGGAGGACGAAGCCGAAGCAGGCATCAAGCGCAGCGCCCGCGACATAACGGACGAAGCAAAACGCGCCGGACGCCGCCGTCGCACTGAGACGCTGGACCTGGCCCTCGAGCTCACCGCGAGCTGGTTCCGAGATCTTGCCGCTGCAGCTTCCGGTGCCCCCGACGTTGCCTACAACCGAGACCGGATTGTCGAGCTGCAGGCCAGCGCCGCTTCCCTCGACCCCACCCGCCCTCGCCGCGCGGCTGAGCTGGTCCAGGACACCCGCCGCCGCCTCGACCTCAACGTCTCCGAGGAGCTAGCTCTCGAGGCGCTCTCGTTCCGCCTCGGCGCCGTTTTCGCTTGAGCCGGCCTGCTCCCGCGCCTTCTCCAGCGCCCGCTCCTGCGCCAGGCGGGTGATCTGGGCCGCCTGGCGCGACATGATCACGCTGAAGTTGAGCGCCAGCCCGAGCAGGAACAGCATCACGATCGAGAAGAGGGCGACGTTGGTGTCGCGCACGCCCATCGCGTCGGCGACCAGCTCCAGCAGGCCCGGGAAGGCCGCACCCGCAAGCATCCCGAGCCCGGCGACGAACCAGACGACGCTGTAGCGCTCCTGCAGCTTGTCGCGCCGGATCAGCTCGAGGATCAGGACCATGAAGGCGACCGCCAGGATCGCGGCGATGATCCGGGTTTGCGAAGTGAGGTGGACCTTCGGGCTCTGGGCGGCCACGACCCCGAGCAGTCTCATCGCCCCGCCTCCGCCCGCCGCCGGGGGCGGAACTGCCCGACCATCAAGACGATCAGCCCCTTGAAGATGAAGAAGGCCGAGCGCACCGGCGTCAGGAACGAGGACCCTCCCGCCCGCTCCAGCATCCGCACCGGCAGCTCCTCGACCCGCAGGCCTTCCCGCACGGCCAGCTGCAGCGACTCGATCTCGGCGAAGTCGGGCGAGTAGCGCTCGCTGAACATCGCCATCACCTTGCGGTTCGCCGCCCGCATGCCGCTGGTCGTATCGGTGAAGCGCTGGCGCGTCGCCAGGGTGAGGAAGAAGCGGAACACGCCGATGCCGATCCGCCGCGAGATCGTCGGCCTGTAGTCGTCGCTCTCGGCCGGGCCGGGGTCGCGGTAGCGCGATCCGATCACCAGGTCCGCGCGGTCCGCCCGGACCTCCTCCAGCAGCCGCGCCACCTCGGCCGGGGGGTGCTGGCCGTCGGCGTCGAGGTGGGCGCAGAGCTCGTAGCCCTCGCGCATCGCATGCAGGTAGCCGGTCTGCAGCGCCGCGCCGAGCCCCTGGTTGAACGGCAGCGAGGCGACCAGCGCGCCCGCCTTGCGGGCCCGTGAGGCGGTCTCGTCGGTCGAGCCGTCGTCGATCACCAGCAGGTCGGCCTCGGGCATGCACTTGCGCACGTCCGCGATCACCGCGGCGACCGAGCCCTCCTCGTTCCAGGCGGGAATGAAGACCAACGTCCGCATAGCCCGATTCTCCCACTCCGGCCGGGCGCCCCCGACCGGGCCCCCCCGGGGGGGGCGTGTCTGAGTTTTCCCGCCACATGTGGTGGGTTAGCTCAGGCACCCCCTGCCGGGGCGGCGTTTGTGTTAGTAACTGCTCATGAGAAGAATCGGGATGAGGCTCTGGCTGAGCGGGGCGTTCGCCGCCGTCTCGCTGATCACCGCCTTTGCCGTCTACCTCTTCGGCGACGACCAGCGGGCCCTCGTCGGCTCGGTCCTGATCGGCGTCCTCGCCGGCTTCCTGATCGCGGTCGCGATCTCCCGCCGGGTCTCGCGCCTGGCCCAGGCGGCAGGAGAGATGGCTTCCGGTTCCTTCGACGTGCCGCTGACGGTCTCCGGGCCCGACGAGATCGGCGACCTGGCCCGCGCGCTGGAGTCGATGCGCGCCTCGCTGAAAGAGAGCTTCGGCGTGCTCACAGCCGACCGCAACAAGCTCGAGGCGATCTTCGACGGCCTCACCGACGCCGTGATGGTGGTCGACGACGAGGGCCCGGTGCGCTTCTCCAACAACGCCGCGGTCGAGCTGCTCGAAGGCGGCCGCCCGCCGGAGGCGATGCTGCCGCATCTGCGCCGTGCCGCCGAGGTCGGCTTCGCCGCCCACCCGGCGCTGCGGATCGGCGACCGCGCTTACGCGATGCAGGCACGGGCGCTGCCCGGAGAGCGCGCCGTCCTCGCCGTCGTCCGCGACCGCACCGAGGAGATGCGGCGCGAGTTCGCCGAAGCCGATTTCGTCTCCAACGCCGCCCACGAGCTGCGCAACCCGCTGGCCGGGATCTCGGGCGCGATCGAGGTGCTGCAGGGCGGCGCCAAGGACGACCCGAAAGCCCGCGACCACTTTCTCACCCGGCTCGGCGAGGACGCCGAGCGGATGAACCGCCTCACGCAGTCGCTGCTCACCCTCGCCCGGGTCGAGTCGGTCGGGGCGGGGGAGACCGAGGTGGTCGACGTCTCGGTCGCGATCCGCGACGTCGTCGCTGCGGTCGAGCCGCCCAGGCACCTCGAGCTAGTCGTCGAGGTCGAGCCCGACCTGGCCGCGCAGGGCGACCCGACCCTGCTGCGCCAGGTGATGATCGGCCTGCTCACGAACGCGTTCAAGAACACGCCGCCCCCCGGCACCGTTACGGTTCGCGGCCGTCGCGATGGCGAGACGGACGTGATCATGGAAGTCATCGACACAGGAACGGGCATCCCCTCGGCGGAGATCGAGCGTGTCTTCGAGCGCTTCTACCGCCGCAGCGAGACGCGCAAGCAGGAGGGCTTCGGCCTCGGCCTGGCGATCGCGCGTCGCATGGTGGACGTTATGGGGGGGCAGATCGGCGCCACCTCGACCGAGGGGGAGGGCAGCACCTTCTGGGCCCGCCTCCCCATTGCACAGCCGAGCCCGACCCCGGTGGCATGACGATGAGCAGCGGACGCATACTCGTGGCCGACGACGAGCCCTCGGTCCGCGAGTCGGTCGGCTACGCGCTCGCCCAGGAGGGCTTCGACGTCGACGTCGCCGTCGACGGGGACGAAGCCACCGCGAAGCTCGCCGGCGAGATCTACTACGACCTGCTGATCCTCGACATCATGATGCCGGGGCCCAGCGGCCTCGACATCTGCCGCGAGGTGCGCTCGCGCAGCGCCGTGCCGATCATCGTCCTCACCGCGAAGGACGCCGAGGTCGACAAGGTGGTCGGCCTCGAGGTCGGCGCCGACGACTACGTGACCAAGCCCTTCTCCGTGCGCGAGCTGCTCGGCCGCGTGCGGGCCCAGCTGCGCCGCCGCGAGCTCGACCGCGGGCCGCTCAACCAGGCGGTCCGGATCGAAGCCGGCCCGGTCGCGATCGACCTCGTCCGCCACGTCGCCATGGTCCGCGAGGTGCCGATCAACCTCACCCGCTCCGAGTTCCAGCTCCTGCGCCTGCTCGTCAGCCGCCCCGGCGAGGTCTTCGCCCGCCGTCAGATCATGGAGGAGCTCTGGCAGACCGAGTTCGACGGCGACGAGCGCGCCTGCGACGTCCACATCTCCAACCTTCGCCAGAAGGTCGAGCGCGACCCCCAGCGCCCCGAACTGGTCGTCACCGTTCGCGGCGTCGGCTACAAGTTCGAAGGCCAGGGCGGCTGAGCCGCCCTCAACGCCTCACCGTCACCTTCAGCTTCATCTTCGTCGGGTGGATCGAGCAGACGAACCGGTACGTGCCCGGGGTCGGGAACCTGCGCGTGAAATGCGCGTCGGTGACGGCCGTGGTCCTGGTTGAGTAGGAGCCCTCGTCCTTCAGCCCCTTTGGTCCCCGCTCGAGGTGCACGTCATGCGGTTCGGCGTTGCTCGGCGACCAGCTCCACCGCACGGCCCGGCCCCTGCCGATCGAGATCGCGGCCGGCACGAAGCGAAAGTCGGCCACGGTGACGTTCCGCGGCCTCGCCGCCCGGCGGCCGGCCGGCCTGTACCGCGACAGAGCGGCTTCCGAGCAGGTCAGCTCGCCGGGCCGAGCCGCGACCTCGACCGGCCGGTAGCCCTTGAAGGGCGGATGCGTGCTGACCCGCCTCACCCAGGAGCACTGCTGGTCCTGGGGAGGTCGCACCCCCGTGTAGCCGAGGATGGTCGCCGGGTTGCCCTCGTCGCCGAGGTTGACCTGGAGGCCGGCGGCCAGGTTGAGGCTCTTGACCTGGTCGGCGAGCACGGCCGGCTGCGGGCAGGCCGGGTAGAGCTCGTCCAGGGGGACCTTGCCGCTGCCGGGGGCGAAGCTCGAGCCGGGGGTGTTCCGCGACCAGCAGTTGCCGCCGCCGGTGCCGTCGTTCCAGAAGTCGAATTCCCCGTTGGGGTCGGTGCCGTCGCGGCCCATCGAGTTGCCGAGGGCCCGGTTGTTGACGTTCTTCGCGTCGTCGCCGAGGTTCTCCTTGTAGCGGTCCTCCGGCCCGGAGAACGACGCGATCCCCCACTTGTAGTTGCCGAACACGCTGTTGTCGCGGACCACGGTCCCGTCGCTGCCGTAGAGGAGGATCCCGACCCCGGTCGGGTGGTAGATCCTCGTCCCGGCGAGATCGCCCAGGCCGTAGACGACCGATTCGAAGGCCGAGCGCTCGAGGAAGTGATTGTAGTTGTTCCAGAAGACGTCGTTTCGTTCGAACGCGCTCCAGCCGTTCGGCTCGTACTGCTCGCCGTCGAGCGTGTTCGGCGCGATGCCGGTGCCGTTGTTGTAGAAGGCGGAGTCGACGATCTTCACGTACTTGGCGTTGGTGCCGGAGTAGCCGAGGACGTTTTCGTGGCTCTTGACGTTCTTGATCAGCGTCCACCGGGGCTTGGCCTGGCAGGGTCGGGGGGCGCTGCCGTGGTTCGACCACCTGACCGCGTCGCAGGGGGTTTCGCCGATGTAGAACGCCGTGTCGCCCTGGCGCCACCCCGCCGAGTCGGTCATCCTGCCCCCCCTGCAGCCCTTGGCGAAGAGCCCGTAGGAGCGGTTGGCGGAGGCGAGGAGGTTGTCCATCGTGTACCCGTCGCAGCTCTGCCCGCGCTGGGCCCAGGCATGGATGAAGAAGCCGTTGGAGGCGTAGCCGCGGGCCCACATGTTCCGCAGCACGAGCCGGTCGACGTCGGCGACCTCGATCCCGTTCTGCGCGGCGCCCAGCTCGCCGGTCGCGCCCCTGCCGTCGAGGACGACCTCGCGGGGGTCCTTCGTCGCCCCTTCGATCGTCAGGCCGTCGAAGCGGGTGCGTTCCCGCCTCCCGTCGACGAAGACCCCCTCGGCGTAGCGCCCCGGCTCGATCCTGACCACGGCCCGGGCGTCGCGGGCGCCCGCCTCGCGCTTGAAGACGCCGGCCGCGTCCACCGCCGCCTGGATCGTGCCGAAGCGGCAGCCGTCCTTGCAGACCCGGAAGACCTTGGCCTGGCACGTCAACGCGAGCCCCGCCGACACGACGAGTGCGACGATCGGGATGGAGGCCGCGAATCTGCGCTGCAGCACCGGCGCCCGACTGTAGCGCAGCCATGCGGGAGCGGAATCGGCCGGCATGCCTGTGACTCAGAAAGCAGTGCTGAGCCGACGCCACTCCTTGCGACCCCGACCGGGGGATTCGACGAAAGCGCGACACGGTTGACCAACTTGGCCAAGTTCGATAGCTTCCTGTGCGTGACCACGTTCAGCATCGGAGAGGCGAAGACCAACCTCTCGAAGCTCGTTGCGCTTGCCGAGAAAGGCGAGCTGGTGGAGCTGCGCCGGGGCAAGCAGCCCGTTGTGAAGCTCGTCCCGATCTCGCAGCGCGGAGCCGTCCGGCGCAAGCCCGGTGCTCTCGCCGGCCGAATCAGGATCGCCGACGATTTCGACGTTTGGCCCGAGGACATCGCTCGCGGCCTCGGGGTCGTCAACTGAGGCTCCTCGCCGACACCCACGCCGCGCTCTGGTGGCTGAGCGATGACGCGCGTCTCTCCGATCCCGCGCGCCAGGCGATCGCCGGTGCGGAGGAGCCGCTCCTCAGCGCCGGGACCCTCTTCGAGGTCTCGATCAAAGCGTCGCTCGGCAAGCTGGAGGTTGCCGAGGAGTGGGCGGAGGAGCTGTTGGCCGAGGGGTTTGCCCTGCTCCCGATCTCGGTCGCTCACGCCGCTGCATATCGACGTCTTCCCTACGTCGAGCTCGGCGGAAGGCGTCAGCGCGATCCGTTCGACCGCCTGCTTGTCGCTCAGGCCGCGACCGAGCAGGTTCCCCTGGTCAGCTGCGATCCCGGAATCGTCGCTCACGGCGTCGCGACGATCTGGTGATAAGAGCCGACGCCCGGATTTGAACCGGGGGCCCTTCATTACGAGCGCGATATTTGAGTCCGATCTGGTTCGGTATCCTCAGCAAGGATGCCGGATGCGCATAGATCAGACCGACTGGCAAAAGTCGGTAATCGTGCTTGTGCTGCCGAGGCTCGCGGGGATGATGCTGTGGCCGGAGAGGAGTGGCGTCGCTACCGGCTCATCCGCGACGCTGGGCGCGATCCAGACGAGCTGCTTGCCGAGGGCATCGCTCTGAGCGTGCAGGCAGCGGAGTTCGCAGCCAGTCAGTGACGGGCTTCGGCCGAATTCTGGACGACCTAAACGGCGCCGGTGTCCGCTACGTCCTGGTCGGGGGCATCGCGCTGATTCGCCACGGAGTAGTGCGGGCAACAAGGGATGTCGATGCGGTCTTCGATCCCGACCCCTCCAACGTCGAGCGCATCCAGGCTCTGATTGCGCAGTGGGGGGCGACGCGCCCCGACGGCTCGCCGATCCCGGAGGGCAGCATCGTTGGCAACCGGACAATCCACCTGGCTACGCCACACGGCGATCTCGATCTACTTGCCGAGAATGTGGCAACTGTGAGTTTCTCCGATCTCCTGGCTCGTGCCGATACTCGTCGCGTAGACGGAGTGGAGGCCCCAATCTGCTCGCTTGCCGACCTGGTTGCGCTGAAGCGCATCGCAGGCCGCCAGCGCGACCAAGTTGACTTGACGGATCTCGAAGCGGCCCACGGCGAGCTTCCCGACAGTCGCGATCCAGGCGCCTGATCGCCACGGCAGACGCGGGCCAGAGCCGACGATCTGGCCGAGTCCAGAATTGCCGAGTTGGGGACATATTCTGGGACACGGATTCGCTGTCCCGCCAGCCGGGCCCGTCGAGGTGTGTGGACGGTAAATCAGCCATATGGATGGTATAATCTCCAAATAAGATGGACGTTGCTCATCCCTACACGGCGATCTGCCCCACCCTCGACAGTCGCGTGCTCAGTGTGCTCGCGGGCACGACCCGGCCGCTGACGGGGCGTGAGATCGCGCGCCTGCTGGCGCGCCCCTCCCACAGCGGGGTCCTCGATGCGCTCAACAGGCTCGCTGAGCACGGCGTCGTCGACAGGGAGGAGGCGGGGCGGGCGTTCCTCTTCACGCTCAACCGCGAGCACCTTGCGGCACCCGCGGTTGACATCCTTGCCGGGATGCGGAGCGAGCTTCTCAGACGACTTCGAGACGCGATCGACTCGTGGGAGGTCGCGCCGATTCATATATCGATGTTCGGTTCCGCCGCCCGAGGCGAGGGAGATACGAGTAGTGACATCGATCTCTTCGTCGTGCGGCCGAAGGGCGTGGATGACGAGGACACGCGCTGGCGCGCTCAGCTCGACTTCCTCGCCCGTCAGGTCCAACGCTGGACGGGGAATCGGGCCGGGATCGCCGAGGTCGGCGAGGTGGAGATCGCGCGCCTTCGCGACGAGGAGTCGCCGATCGTCGCCGAGTTGCGCTCGGATGCCATCACGATCGCCGGCGCTGAGGCGGCAGCACTGCTGGGGGCGGTATGACACCTGCTCGAGGCACGGCGCGCACCCAGACGTGCTCCGTCGCTCCAGGCGCGCACGCGACTGGAGCATGCGCGCAAGTTCCTGGACGTCGCCGAGCTGTCCGCCGGCGAAGGGGACGACATGGAGTACGCCAGTGCCGCAGCCACACTGGCCGTCCTGGCAGGGATTGCCGCGTCAGATGCGGCGTGCTGCGCGGCACTCGGTCGCCGCTCGCGCGGGCAGGATCACCGGCAGGCGACGGAATTGGTGGAGCAGATCGCCTCCGGCGGCTCTCAGGCAGCCAACGCCCTGCGCCGGTTGCTCAGCCTCAAGGACGAGGCCCATTACGGGCTTTTTGACGTTGGTGGAAAGGATCTGCAGGCTGCGCTGCGCCAGGCAAAGGCGCTGGTGGATTTCGCCGACGAGGTGGTCCAGCGCCGTCCCTCATAGAGCCGACGCCCGGATTTGAACCGGGGACCCCTTCATTACGAGTGAAGTGCTCTACCAGCTGAGCTACGTCGGCGGGTTGGGACATTGTAGGAGCGGGGCGGCCAGCCGCCCCGCCTGAGCCCCGCCCTAGGTGTGCTCGCGACTCGATTTCGGGGCGTCGGCGCAGACCGGGCAGTCGGGCTCCGGGACGACCGGCTCCCGTTCCACCGACATCGTCCGCAGGTCGTAGATGTGGCCGGCGCCGAGCGTGGAGGGCCTGGCGAGGCCGGTCAGGTAGTGCATCACGTCGAGGCCGACCTGGCCGCCGATCAGGCTGCATGCCGGTCCCAGCGTCGCCGCGGGCGAGTCGTGGCCCCGCTGCTGCTCCATCGCCACGTCGAAGAGCGGGTAGATGCGCCGGTAGCCGGCCTCCTGGCAGGCGAAGCACCCGGTCGCGCCCGGCACGTACAGCGGCCCCACCCGGGCGATCGGCGGGAAGTGGCTCATCGCGATGAAGGGAACGCCGGTCGCGAAGCAGGCCGCGTTGATCCAGTGCTCGATGTCGTGGGCCGGCCAGTCGCAGGCGTCGATCACCATGTCGTAGCCGGCGACCGTCTCGGCGACAGCCGCTTCGCTGTCGAGCTTCTGCACCCGTGCCTCGAGCTTGATCGAGGAGTTGAATTCTTTCAGGCGCGCGGCCGCGGCCTCGGCCTTGAAGCGGTCGATGTCCGCCTCCGAGTAGAGGACCTGTCGGTTGAGGTTGCTCGGCTCGACCCGGTCGAAGTCGAGCAGCAGCATCTCGCCGACCCCGCAACAGGCCAGGTTCAGCGCCACCCAGCCGCCGAGGCCACCGACGCCCAGGACTGCGACCCGTGCCGTTTCGAGCCGCTTCTGGCACTCGGATGCGGTCGGGCCGGTCGAGACGTCGCTGAAGTAGCGGAGCTGGCGGTCGAAGCGCTCGAAGACCTCCTCGGCGATCTTCTCGTCGTCGCTGGCGTCCTCGACGACGCCCAGCTCCTCGAACTGGGCGAGCAGGTCGTAGATGTCGTTCTCGCCGAACTCCTCGATCAGCTCCTCGAGCGTGTGGGTGCCGTCGAGCGCGTCGAGGAGCCGCCTGCCGGCCTTGCCCGGCTTCTCGATGTGGATGTCGGTGCCGGCGCTCGGCCGGAGCAGGTAGAGGTCGCCGTTGGGCGTGTCGAGCCTCTGCGTGGTGCGCTTGATTCGCGGTCGGTCCATCGCGGGCCTCCTTGTGGGTTACATCGCTTGAGACCGAGTTAATGCTCAAATTAGTTCCATTAATTTAAGGTAAAAGGAAGAACATGGTCGATCGCGCCTGGTTTCCGCCGGTGCTAGGCCCTATCTTGGTACCACCCTTGCCCTAATCGATTCGAGGAGGTCGTCATGCCCATACGCCACAAAAGCATCAAGATGGTCCGCGAGGACCGGCTGAAGAAGTTCATCGACCGGCGCCTGATCGAGGCGCTCCACCACCCCGTCCGCGAGCACGTCCTCGCGGTCACCAACGAACGGGCCGCCAGCATGGTCGAAATCGGCGACGAAATCGGCCTCGACGTCGTCGCCTTCAACAAGCAGGTGAAAGTCCTCGAGGAGCTCGGCTTCATCGAGCTGGTCGCGACCCGGCAGGCACGCGGCGGCACCGAGCACTTCTACCGGGCGAGGAAGACCATGTTCTTCGACAACCGCGGATGGGAGGACGTGCCGGCGACCCTGAAGGCCGACATCGACGTCGATTTCGTTCAGTCGCTTATCGATGACCTGGTGGCGGCCTTCAAAGCGGGTACCTACTATGCCCGCCCCGAGACGCACACGAGCTGGACGCCCGGCGTCTTCGACCTCAGGGGCTGGAGGGAAGCGATGAAGCTCCTGGACGCGGCCTTGGCGCTCCTGCTTGCGATTCAGCGGCAGAGCAGCCTGCGCGTCTTGAGCGGCGAGCCGGGGATCCCGGCCACCATCGGGATCCTGGGCTTCGAACGTGCCCCGGGATCCATGCCCTCCGCGAGGCGAGCGGCCTAGGCACCGGCCAGCGCGCGTGCGCGAGCCAGGACGGCATCGAGCATCGGCTCGGTGAGGCGGCCGGTGAAGGTGTTCTGCTGGCTCGGGTGGTAGCAGCCGAGCAGCGCCCAGCGCCCGACCGAGGCCTCGGCGCCGTGGCCGAAGCGGGGCCTCGGCCGCGGCGCCTCCTCGCCCAGCGCCCGCGTCGCCCGCAGCGCGCCGTCCCAGGCGAAGGCGCCGAGGGCGACGATCGTCCGGCAGCGCTCGAGCAGCGCCAGCTCGCGCTCGAGGTAGGGGAGGCAGCGGTCGCGCTCCGCCGGCGTCGGCCGGTTGGCCGGCGGGGCGCAGCGGACGACCGCGGTGACGTAGGCGCCGCGCAGCCGCAGCCCGTCGTCGCGGCGCTGCGAGCCCGGTTGGTTGGCGAAGCCGGCCCGGTGCAGCGCCGCGTAGAGCCAGTCGCCCGAGCGGTCGCCGGTGAACATGCGGCCGGTGCGGTTGGCGCCGTGGGCGGCCGGGGCGAGGCCGACCAGGGCCACACGGGCGCCCAGGTCGCCGAAGCCGCTCAGCGGCCTGGCCCAGTACTCCTCGCCGCGGAAGCGGGCCGGCGGGTCGCTGGCGCGCTCCTCGCGCCACTCGACCAGGCGCGGGCAGCGCCGGCAGGCGTGGATTTCGGCTGCCAGAGCTCCAAGGCCATCGCCGTCCTGGTGTCGTTGGCTAAGGGCGGACATTCGCGGTTTGGAACTGAATCACTCCCGCGAGATTGAGGTCGGAGGGGGTCCCGATCCCGTCCGGCTGAGATCGGTCCCCTCCACCCTCGTCATCGAGTCTTGAAAGTTGAAAGCAGCGGTACGACGGCATCCGTCTTGATGATCTTCACCCTGCCTCACCCCCTTCGCAATCGTCAGCACTTGCGACAGGAAGCCGCGACTCTCCCGTTGATTTTCAGACCTTTCGATTACTGGAATTAGTTCCAGTAATCACCGTCCAGAATCACCGGTGTCTGACTCGATTTGCAAAGTTGGGTATGTGTCTAATAGGATGGAGTGCTAGAGGGCCACGAAAACGAATCGGAGGAATCGCTTTGGCTGCAAAGAGCAAGACTGGGACGAAGAAGAAGGGCAAGGCTGGTGTTGACCAGAATCTGGTCAAGGCACTGTCGCACCAGCTCAGGGTCGAAATCCTGACCATCCTCAACGAACGGATGGCGAGCCCCAACGAACTCTCGAAGGAGCTGGACGAGGGCCTCAGCCAGGTCAGCTACCACGTCAAGGTCCTCAAGGACTTCGACTGCATCGAGATGGTCAAGACCGAGCCGCGACGCGGTGCGGTCGAGCACTACTACCGGGCGACGTCCCGGGCTTACCTGAGCGATCGCGACTGGACGAACCTGCCCGATTCAGTCAAGCCTGGGCTAAGCGCAGCTGGCATGGACATGATCATCGACGACGTTGTTGACTCGATTAATGGCGGCACGTTCAACAAGCGCGACGACGTTCACATCAGCTGGACCCCCGGAGTTGTCGATGAGCAGGGATGGGATGAGTCTTCCGACCTGATCAACGAGACTCTGGAGAAGCTCATCAAGATCCACGCCGGTAGCGCCAAACGCCTTGCCAAGTCCGGCGAGGAGGGCATTCCGGTTGCGGCCGTGCTGATGAACTACGAGACCCCTGCGCAGAAGAAATCGCGCGGGAAGGCGAAATCCAAAGCCAAATCCAAACCCAAAGCTAGGAAAGCTTCCAGGAAAAAAGCTTAGGGGCCACGACAAAAGCAGTACAACGCAGTACGAGTACATAAGCTTCGCGCCCTCGATGGGCACGAAGTCGAAGGGAACAGCAGTCAGCAGGAGGCGGCGCGGCGTTACTTGCCGCGTCGCCTTCTTTTTCGCCGCGACGGCGCTGGTTCTCGCCGCCGCCGGCTGCGGCAAGAGCGGCCACGGCGCCGAGACCGATCCCGCGAAGGCCGCCGACGTGGAGATCCTCAACGGGCTCCTCGCGCAGGAACTGACCCTGGCCGGCGCCTACGCCCGCGGCTTCGGCCGGCTGGGCGGCCCGATGCTGGCCGCCGCCGGCGAGTTCCGCGGCCAGAGCCAGGCTCATGCCGACGCCCTGACCAAGGCGATCCGTGGCCTGGGCGGCGAAACCGAAGCCGAAGCCGGTGAAATCGAGCCTCCCGGCCCGCAGTCCCCCAACGAGGCGCTGACGCTCGACTACGAAGAGGAGAACACGGCCCTTTCCCTGGCGCTGGAAGCGGCGCCGCGCCTGGAGTTCGACGCCCCGCGGACGCTCGCGGCGGCGCTCGCCGCCAGCCACGCCCAGCACCTCGCGGTCCTGCGGCAGGGCCTCGGCGCCGGCCTCTCCGGCTCCGTTCCCGAGCCGTTCGAGTCCGGCGAGGAACCGCCGCCGCCGGGCCCGCCGCCCGAACGGGGATGATGCGGCCATGACCCGGCCCCTCTACGCGATCGGCGGCTTCTGCGCGCGCCATCACTGGGCGACGATCGCCGCATGGGTCGTGCTCGCGGCCGGCCTCGTCGTCGCCGGCCAGTCGGGCGACAGCAAGACCAACGACAACCTAACCCTGCCCGGCACCGGCTCCACGGCGGCGACCGAAACCCTGGAAGACGACCTGCCCGAACAGGCCTACGGCAGCAACCCGCTGGTCTTCCAGGCCAAGCGCGGCGCCTCGCTCACGTCTCCGCGGTACGCGAGCGCCGTCGGCGAATCGGTCGAACGCCTCAACCGGATGCACGACGTCAACTCCGCCGTCGACCCGCTCAGCCCCGCCGGCGCCGATTTCCTCAGCCAGGATCGTTCGGTCGCCTACTCGCCGGTCGTGCTCGGCGTCGGCCCGGGAGAGCTGACCGAAGCGCAGGCCCAGGCTGTCCTCGACGCGGGCAAGCCGGCGGAAGCGGCGGGCCTGAGGGTCTCCGTCGGCAGCTACGTCGGCCAGCAGCTCTCCAAGCCCGACACCGGGGCGAGCGACGCGATCGGGATCGCGGCGGCGATCGTCATCCTCCTCTTCGCCTTCGGGACGGCGACCGCGATGGTCCTGCCGATCTCCTCCGCGATCCTCGGCCTCGCCTGCTCGCTCTCGATCATCCGCATGCTCGAGGGGGTCGTCCAGGTGCCGAGCGTCGCCTCGACCCTGGCGACGATGATCGGGCTCGGCGTCGGCATCGACTACGCGCTCTTCATCGTCACCCGCCACAAACTCCAGCTCGCCGACGGGATGGAGCTGCGCGAGTCGATCGCCCGCTCGACCGCGACCGCCGGCGGCGCCGTCGTCTTCGCCGGCTTCACCGTCGTGATCGCGCTCTGCTCGCTCGCCTTCGCCGGCATCCCGCTGGTCAGCACGCTGGGCTTCACCGCGGTGATCGCGGTGGTGGTCGCGGTCGCCGCGGCGGTGACCCTGCTGCCGGCCATGCTCGGCGCGCTGGGGCCCCGGATCGACTCGCTGCGCGTGCAGTTCGGCAAGACCCACCCCGACGACGCCGAGCCGCACGGCTGGCGCCGCTGGGCCCGGGGCGTCGCCAACCGCCCCTGGCGCTCGGCGATCGCCGCCTTCACGGTGCTCGCCGTGCTCGCCCTGCCGGTCTTCCAGCTCGAGCTGGGCCAGAACGACATCAGCGCACTGCCCAAGTCGACCACCGCTCGCCAGGCCTACGACGGGCTCACCCAGGGCTTCGGGCCCGGCGTCAACGGGCCGTTGCTGGTCGCGGCCGAATTCGAGAGCGCGGCGGAAGGCAAGGAGGTGATGCCGGGGCTGGAGAAGGCGATCGCCGCCGCCGCCGACGTCGACGACACCTCGCCGCCTACCTTCGACGCCCAGGGCACCGCGGCGGTCTTCACGGTGATCTCCGACTCGGCGCCCTGGGCGGACGCGACCGTCAGCCTGGTCGAAGACCTGCGCGCGACGACGATCCCCGCGGCGCTGGGGGGGACCGCGGCCACGGCCAACGTCGGCGGCCAGACGGCCGGCTACATCGACCTCGCCACCCAGATCGCCGACAAGCTGCCGCTGATGATCGCGATCGTCGTCACCCTCAGCTTCTTCGTCCTGCTGCTCGCCTTCCGCTCGCTGCTGGTGCCGCTCAAGGCCGCGGCGATGAACCTGCTCTCGGTCGCCGCCGCCTACGGCGTCGTCACCGCCGTCTTCCAGCTCGGCTGGGGCGCCTCGCTGATCGGGCTCGACCACGCGATCCCGATCGTCAGCTTCGTGCCGCTGCTGATGTTCGCGATCCTCTTCGGGCTCTCGATGGACTACGAGGTCTTCCTGCTGACCCAGATGCGCGAGCACTACAGGCGCGACGAAGACGAGAAGGAGGCGGTGATCGAGGGGCTCGCCAGCACCGGCCGCGTGATCACCTCGGCGGCGGCGATCATGGTCTGCGTCTTCACCAGCTTCGTCCTCAACGGCAACCCGGTGGTGAAGGAGTTCGGGGTCGGTCTGGCGGTGGCGATCGCGATCGACTCGACCCTGGTCCGCTGCCTGCTCGTCCCGGCGATCATGGTCCTGCTCGGCAAGCGGGCCTGGTGGCTCCCTCGCTGGATGGACCGCCTGGTCCCCCACATCAGCATCGAGGGCGAGCAGTTCTTCGCCGCCCGCGACGCCGCCCCAGCCACCCCCACCGCCGACACCCCCACCGCCGACGGGCCTCAAAGGAGACATATAGGCGTATCTGAGGCCCATCGGCCCGCGGAGGAGGAGGATTGAGCGCGTGTTCCCGCTCAACCTGCCGAACGCGCTGACCCTCCTGCGCATCCTCGCGGTGCCGGTCGTCGTCGTCGCCCTGCTCGGCGAGACTCCGAACGGCGACGCGCTCGCCGCCGCGGTCTTCGCCCTGGCCGCGGCGACCGATGGGCTTGACGGCTACTTCGCCCGCTCGCGCGGGTCGATCACCACCTTCGGCAAGCTGATGGACCCGATCGCCGACAAGCTGCTGATCGTCGCGGCGCTCGTCTCCCTGGTCTCGCTCGACCGGCTTGCACCCTGGGTGGCGATGGTGATCATCGCCCGCGAGTTCACGGTGACGGTGATGCGCGCGATCGCCGCCGAGCGCGGCATCGTGATCTCCGCCAGCTGGATGGGCAAGCTGAAGACCGTGCTCCAGATCGCCGCCGTGATCGCCCTGATCGCGACCAACCCCGCCCCCGGCTGGGTCGACGCGCTCGTCTACCTCGCCGTCGCCGTCACCGTGATCAGCGGTGCCGACTACTTCTTCGGCCTGCGCCGCCGGGTCGAGGAAGAGCGCGAAGCCCGCGCGCGTCACATGGCCGCGCGCAAGCTGTAGCGATCTGCGCACCACCCGCGCGCCCGCCCCTGCCACGGTCGGCGAATGACCAAGACAGGAAGCACCTCACCCCGTCCCACGGTTCCACCGAACGCCCCGGCCGTCCCACCCCCACCCCAATCCCCCCACCCCGAGGTGCAACGTTTTACGGCTCCGTCGGCGCCACAAAGCGTTGCACCTGGGCTGAAGCCCGCGAGCACCGCGGAGGTGCAACGTTTTACGGCGCCGACGGAGCCGCAACGCGTTACACCGCGGAGGGCGACGTTGATGCTTCGCGAGTTGGCAGAGCGGCAGCACGGCGTTGTTGCCTGGCGGCAGCTGGTCGAACTTGGCCTCACCGAGGGCTTGATCAAGAGTCGGATCAAGTCTGGCCAGCTGGTTGTGCTGCATCGGGGTGTCTTCGCGCTCGGTCACCGGCGCATCGGGCGCTATGGCGAGCTGCTGGCGGCCGCATTCGCCTGCGGGCCGGGAGCCGTGCTCTCGCATGGGAGCGCGGCCCAGCTCTGGGGGATACGGGGATCGCGAAAGCCGATCGAGGTGACTCGCGTCTCCGGGCACCGCCGGCCGCACGGGGTGCGTCTCCACCAAACCAGGTCGCTCCCCGCGGAGCACGTGACGGTCGAGGCCAGGATCCCGGTGACGACCATCGAGCGAACCTTTCTTGACAACGCCGCACGCCTGGATGCGCGCCAGCTGGAGCACGATCTCGTCGAGGCCGACCGGAGCGGTCGCTTGCGCTGGGAGGAGCTGTGGCAGGTCATCGCCACTCACGGCCGCGGCCGGAAGGGAATCGGGCGCCTCAAGCGCGTCGCCTCCCAGGCGGACCCGCGATTCGCCGACACCGTCTCTCCGTCGGAGGTGGACTTCCTGGTGCTCTGCCGGGAAGGGGGCGTGAAGATGCCGCAGGTGAACGTCCTCGTCGAGGGCAAGCGCGTCGACTTCTACTGGCCCGAGGAGCGCCTGGTCGTCGAGGCCGACAGCTACGACTACCACGCCGACCGGCCCGCCTTCGAGCGCGACCATCAGTCGACCGTCGACTTGGAAGTGGCCGGCTACCGAGTGCACCGCACCACCTACAAGATGCTCCAGGCCAACCCGCGTCCCTTTCTCAACCTGGTGCGGGGCTCGTTGGCCAGCAGATGACGAGCGGTGCAACGTTTTACGGCTCTGTCAGCGCCACAAAGCGTTGCACCGGGGACGATCCCCGCGCGCACCACCGAGGTGCAACGTTTTACGGCTCCCACAGGACCACAAAACGTTGCAGTGACGAGGGAGCTTGCCGACGTTGCAGGGACGAGGAGCTTGCCGACGTTGCAGTGACGAGGGAGCTTGCCGACGTTGCAGGGACGACGACGAGGCTAGGCCGCCGGGGACTCCAGCCACTCGCGCATCGTCGTGTGGTGGTGCTGGTGCTCGCCGGAGGCGAGCTCCCGGCGGAGGTCGCCGAGGGTGCCGTAGCGCTCGGCGACGACGTTGTGGCGGTGGATCGTCTCCAGGTTTTCCTGCCGCGACATGACGAAGGCCTCGCCGGGCAGGCCGGCGTAGCGCGCGACCACGGCGCGGATCATCTCGCGAACGCAGTCCTCGACGAAGCGCGGCTGCTCGTGCGCCTTGGCGACCACGGCGAGCTCGTCGGGGCGCTTCATCAGCTCGTAGATCTCCGAGCTCATCGAGCCCTCGACGATGCGCAGCAGCTCGGGCGCATCGACCCAGGCGTCGCCGCCCTCGGGGCAGCCGATGTAGAGGGTGCCGACCCCGCGCTGGTTGTGGGTGGCGACGGGCACGGCCTCGATCGCGCGCTCGATCTGCTCCGCGTCGAAGCCGCTGGCGGCGAGGCGTTCGCGCCCCAGCTCGGCGACCATCTCCTGGGCGCAGGGGCACGCCGTCATCCCCTGGGCCTGCACGCCCGTCAGCGTCCGCGTGCCCTGCTGCGAGGCGACCGCGGTGCCGAAGAGGACGTAGATCTCCTGGGTCGAGTGTCCGCTCGCAGGCGTCGTCACCGTCTCCGGGTAGCGCGCCTCGACCGAGACCTCGGCACGCCGGCCCTGCTGGCGCTCGCGCACCCGCTGGGCGATGTGGGCGGCGAGCACCTCGGCGCGGAACGCCTCGCCCAGCACGACCTCGTCGATCGCTTCGCCGACGATCTCCTCGAAGCGGGACATGTGAACCCCCGCCTGGCGCGGCTCGAGGTCGACGAAGCACTCGAAGTTGGCGTGGTAGAGGTTCTCGGCGCCGTCGGCCTTGACCCGGATCACCTTCTCCACCCCGGTGACGCCGACCCGCGAGAGGCTGACCTGCGTCGCAGGGACCGACGCCTGCACGTCGGGTGCGGTGAGCGAGGGCGTAATCGTCGCGCGGGCGGCCACTGCTTATGAAGAGTAAGCGACCGGAACCCCGTGCGACGGCCGCCGCAGCGAACAAACCGTAACTTCTGCCTATACTTGCCACGGTCGGAGCGTTGGGGTCGACCCCCCGGCCAGGGGAGAAGGTTGGCAGCGGAGGCAGTGAGATCGAACCGTTGGAGACGGTCCCCGAGGGACTGGATCAGGATTCGGAAGGGCAGCCGTTTGCGGAGCCGGAGGGGCTGCGCGGGCTGATCGCGCTGGGCCGCGAGCGCGGCTACCTGACCTTCGAGCAGATCGCCGCCACCCTCGAGGAGGTCGAGGTCACCAAGGAGCAGATCTCCGGCCTGCACGCTCACCTGCTCGAGCAGGGGGTCGAGGTGATCGCCGAGGAGGGCGTCGACGCTTACAAGGAGCAGCGCGCCGAGGCGACCAACGGAGGGGCGAAGAAGGCCGAGCTCGACCTCACCGTCGAGCCGAGCCTCGACTCGCTGCGCCTCTACCTGCGCTCGATTGGGCAGGTCGACCTGCTCACCGCGGCCCAGGAGGTCGAACTCGCGAAGCGGATCGAGCGCGGCGACATGCTGGCCAAGCGGCAGATGGTCGAGGCCAACCTGCGCCTCGTCGTCTCGATCGCAAAAGGCTATCTGGGCCGCGGCCTCAGCTTCCTCGACCTGATCCAGGAGGGCTCGCTGGGGCTGATCCGGGCGGTGGAGAAGTTCGACTACCGGCGCGGCTACAAGTTCTCCACCTACGCGACCTGGTGGATTCGCCAGGCGGTGACGCGGGCGATCGCCGACAAGGCGCGAACGATCCGCATCCCGGTCCACATGGTGGAGAAGCTGAACCGGGTCTCCCATGTCGAGCGGCAGCTGGTGCAGTCGCTGGGGCGCGAGCCCGAGCCGGAGGAGATCGCGGCCGAGCTGCGCTGGCCGATCGAGGAAGTGCGGGACATCCTGCGCGTCTCGCAGGTGCCGGTATCCCTCGAGAAGCCGATCGGCGACGAAGACGAATCGGAGCTCGGCGACTTCGTCGCCGACGAAGAAGTCGCCGAACCCTTCGAGGAAGCGAGCGAGCACCTGCAGCGCGAAGGCGTGCGCAAGGCCCTCGACGCGCTTCCCGAGCGCGAGCGACAGGTGATCGAGCTGCGCTACGGCCTCTCGGGCCTGGAACCGCTGACCCTGGAGGAGGTGGGCCGCACCTTCGGCGTCACCCGCGAGCGGATCCGCCAGATCGAGACCAGCACGCTGAAGAAGCTGCGCGCCCTGCCCGAGGCGCAGATGCTGCGCGACGCCAGCTGAGCGCAGCTCAGCGCGGCTCGAGCACGATCACCGATGCCTCTCGGTCGAGCTTCTCCTTGTAGTCGTCGAAGCCGGCGTACTGCTCGTTGTGCCGGCGCCAGAGGCCGGCGCGCTCCTCGCCCTCCGCGACCCGGGCGCGGATCGTGCGGCGCTCGCGGCCGATCTCGATCTCGGCATCCGGGTTGGCCTTCAGGTTGAGCGACCAGGCGGGGACCTTGGCGTTGCCGGCGTTGGTGTTGATGACGACGGCGTTCTCGCCGTCGGCGAGGTAGACGACCGGCGCGGTCCGCGGCTCGCCCGACTTGCGGCCGACGGTGGTCAGCAGCAGCACCGGCGCCCGCCCGACCTTGCCGCCGACGCGCCCGCCGCTCAGCCGGTAGAGCGGCACGTTCAGCCTGCCGGCCCAGCGCAGCCCGGTGGCGCCGAGGGCGTTGGAGATCCGCGCGATCGTGTGGTCGCTGGGCACGGCGCGTAAGGTACACGGCGATGCCCGAGCCGCACCCGTTCCGCCGCGCCGCCGAAGCCAAGGACGTCGAGCTGATGGCCGAGATCCTGCGCGAGGACGTCGAGCTGCACAGCCCGATCCTCTTCCGCGGCTTCGAGGGCCGCGACGCGGTCGGCCAGATCCTCACCCACGTCGCCGCGACGCTCGAGGACCTGACCTACCTCGACGAGCTGCGCGAGGGCAGCACCGTCGCGCTCCGCTTCAAGGCCCGCGTCGGCGACCGCGAGCTGGAGGGCATCGACTTCCTCGAGCTCGACGAGGAGGGCCGCGTCGCCGTGCTCACCGTCTTCATGCGCCCGATGTCCGCGCTCACCGCCTTCAACGAGCAGATGATGCAGCGCCTGGGCGTCTAGAATCGTCGCAGTCTCCGGGGGAGTGCCCGAGTGGTTAAAGGGGACTGGCTGTAAACCAGTTGGCTATGCCTACGCAGGTTCGAATCCTGCCTCCCCCATTGCAGTCGCCTCCCTGGCGACTGATGTGATTCAACGGCGCCTGAGCCACTCGGCGAACAGGGGGTCGAGCAGGTACGGCTTGCCGTTCGCATCGCGTTTGACGTGACGTTCGTCGGCAAGCAGCCGTTCGAGCGCCTCTTGGAGCGTGGAGCGCGCGACGCGGTGCTCGCTTGCGACGACGCTGCCCGTGGGAGCTTGGCCGTCGCCCACCGCGAGCAGGACCAGGCGTTCGTTCCTGTTGAGGCCATCCCACAGCGCCTGGTGTGCGTCTCGGGTTTCCGCGAGCGCCAGCTCGAGCGCCGCAGGCGCGGGGTCCGGGTGATCTGGCTGCTCAAGCAGGTTGTAGAGATGGTGGGCAAGCAAGATCGTGCGCTGCGGATGCCCACCCGTGTAGGCGAGCAGCTCGTCGACGGCGCCGGTGGGGTCGAGCCCGTCGGCGACGAGCAGGGCCTCGATGTCGTGCGCGGCCTCGGCGATGGGCAGGGCGGGAAGCTCGAGCGGGCGAGCCTGTCCATAGAAGGGCCGCTCGTGCTCGGCGAAGAGCGCATGCATGAGCGACGGCTGGCTTCCGGCAAAGACATAGGCCGCGGCCTCGCCGTGATGCTGGATCACGGAGCGCATCAGGCCGTTGACCGCGTCGTCGGCGATCAGGACGTCCTGGAACTCGTCAAAGCAGACCACCGTGAGCTCGCCATCCGCTTCATGCAGCGCCCGTGGTACGTCGAGCAGCTCGAGAAGCACGGCGCGCGCCTCGTCTGCCGGTGGGCGCGCCGGCCGCGTGGCCACGCTGACTCCCAGCCCGGCGACCGAGGCGCCAACTTCGAGGCGTGCCGCCCAACGGCGAACGCTGCGTCCCGGATCGTTTGGCAGGTCGCTGAAGGAGCCCGCGACGCGCGCTGCCACGTCGCCCAGCGTTGCGACCTTTGAGAAGTCGACGCGGACCGCCCTGTGGCCCGCTTCGCGCATGGCGACGATGTGGGCATCCAGCAAGCTGCTCTTGCCGAAGCGGCGTGGTGCCGCGATCCGGACGGCGATCCGGTCGGCTGCGGCTCGTTGCAGGCCATCGAGCTCGGAGCGGCGGTCGATCAGATGACCGGGGTCGACCGGGCCTTGATAGTTGAACGGATTCACCGTACATCAGTGTACGACATTAACGGACAGCTTCCCGGGATTGGGGTAGGCTCCCGGGTAGCTACCGATGACGAAAGGCAACCCGGACCGGCTACAGCTCCGCATGCAGGCGCCCGATGGCATCTGCCCGCGCGGGGTTGGAATACCGTCCAGCCAGTAGGCCCATATGAGCGACCTCGACGGCCGTGTGGTTGCGATCGCCGGGGTTGCCGGCGGCCTGGGGCCGACTGTGGCCGAGCGGCTCGCCGGGGCGGGGGCGACGATCGCCGGCGCCGACCTCTCGCGGGAGCGGGTCGACGAGGTCGGCTCGGGGCTCGGCCTGCCGGAGGACCGCTGGGACGGGCGCGCGGTCGACCTGCTCGACGAGGGGGCGACCCGCGAGTGGTGCGCGGCGCTCGTGGAGCGCTTCGGCCGCGTCGACGCGCTGGCGCACCTGGTCGGGGGCTGGCGCGGCGGGCAGCCGCTGCACGAGGCGCCGCTCGCCGACTGGGACCTCCTGCACGACCTGCTGATCCGCACCGTGCAGCACACCACGCGCGCCTTCCACGATGCGCTCCTCGCCAGCCAGCACGGCCGCTTCGTCCTCGTCTCCTCCAAGCAGGCCCAGGCGCCCTCCAGCGCGAACGCCGCCTACGCGGCCGCGAAGGCCGCCGCCGAGGCCTGGACCCTGGCCCTCGCCGACGGCTTCGAAGGCACCTCGGCGACCGCGAACGCGATCGTCGTCGACGCGATCCTCACCCCGCGGATGCGAGAGGAGAGCCCAGGAGAGGATTTCCCCACGTTCACGCCCGCCGAGCACATCGCCGAGGCGATCGGGTTCCTCTGCTCCAGCGCGGCGGAGAAGATGAACGGCCAGCGGCTCGCGCTTACGATGAGGGGATGAGCCAGAGGCCATCCAAGCCCGGCAAGGGCCCTAAGGGCGAGATGACGATCCGCGAGCTCGCGGAGCGGACGGGAATGACCGTCCGCAACATCCGCGCCCACCAGACGCGCGGGCTGCTGCCGCCGCCGGTGGTCCGTGGCCGCACCGGCTACTACAACGACGAGCACGTGGCGCGGATCGCGCTGACGCGCGAAATGCAGGCCGACGGCCTCAACCTGGAGGCGATCCGGCGCGTGCTCGAGACCGGCGACGGCGCCGCGACCGAGATCTTCGACTTCACCCGCGCCCTGCGCGCTCCCTTCGAGGACGAGGCGCCCGAGATCGTCGAGGCCAAGGAGCTGGCGGAGGTCTGGGGGGCGGCCGGCGGGCAGCCCGACCCGGGCCTGATGCGCCGCGCGGAAAAGCTCGGCATTGTGCGCGCCCTGCCGGACGGGCGCGTCGAGGTGATCAGCCCGCGCCTGCAGCGGGCCGCGACGGCCCTGGCCGAGCTCGGCGTCGGGCCCGAGGGGGCGCTGGCGACGGCGGAGAAGCTGCGCCGCCACGCCGACGGCGTCGCCCGCACCTTCGTCGACCTCTTCGTCAAGGAGGTATGGGAGCCGTTCGAGCGCGCCGGCCGTCCCGAGGGCGACTGGCCCAAGGTGCGCGAAGCGCTCGACCGCATGCGCCCGCTCGCCTCCGGTGCGCTGCTGGCGGTCTTCCAGCTGGCGATGGGCGAGGCGGTGGAGAAGGCCGGCGAGCGCACCCTGCGCATGGCCGCGCGCAAGCGGCCCGCCCAGAAACGCAAGCGGCCGCGGCGCCAGTAGCCGCGCCACACACCGGGGTTTCCGCGAGCCGAGCATGGCCTCGCCCTCGCTAAAAAACCGGATGTATATAGTGCTCGCGTACTCGTATACGTTTGCGTTTATGAATTCCTCGGACGAATTTCCAGCTGAGTTCTCAGGGGCGGTGGGACGGCTTCAGGTTGCCGTCCTCGAGGCCTGCCGCCCCGAGGACGAGTGGCCGGCCAAAGTCGCGAGGGGGATCGCCGCTGCGGTCGACTTCTCGGTCTCGGAGCCCTCGGAGATCCGCCTGCTGACGATCGAGGCGCTGATCCAGAGACCCGATGGCGGCCAGCGTTACGTCCGCACGGTCGAGCACTTCGCCGACCTGCTTCGGTCGGTGACTCCCGAGGACCGGCACCGCCCGGCGAGCACCGAGCTTGCCCTGATCGGCGGCCTCGCCACGACGATCGCCCACCACCTGCGCTCGGACACACTGCCGGAGCTGCTGGAGACCATTCCCGAGCTGGTCGAGTTCACCCTGCTGCCCTACCTCGGCCACGAGGAGGCCAGGCGCTGGGCCGAGTGGACCGCGACCAGCCGCAGCTGAACGCCGCCCGGCCGCTGCGCTCGAGCCTGCCGCTCAGCCGACCGGCAGGGCCAGCTCTTCGGAGGCGGCCTGGTGGCCTTCGAAGGGGAGGACCGCGAAGTACATCAGCGACGGCAGCAGCTCCTCGAGGCCCTTGACCTCCTCCCTGTTGAGCCGCGCGTAGAGCAGCGCCTCGATCCCGCCGACGACCCCGGCGGAGGCGATCGCCGTCGGTGGGGATTCCCCGGGAGGGTCGGCGCGTATCTGCTCGTCGAGGCAGGAGGCGAAGCGGTCGAGCAGCTCGTCGCGGCGCAGCAGGGCGGCCGGGCATGCCGCGCGCGCCTCGACGACGAGAGTCGTCGCTGCGTCCGGCTCCTCGGCGGCGAAGCACAGCATCTCCTCCAGCGCCGCGCGCAGCCGATCTCGCCAGCCTCCCTCGACCGAGCCGGCCACTGCCTCGATCCGGGTTCGCAGCCGGCCCGCTGCGGCGTCGAAGGCGTCCAGGAAGCACGCTTCCTTGTTCGCGAAGTGTTCGTAGAACGTGGGGCGCGAGACACCCGCCCGGTCCAGCACGTCCTGGACGCTCATCTCACGGTAGCCGAGCTCGGATGCGGCCCGCAGGGCGGCGGCGAGGAGCCGCTCGCGCTGGATCGCGCTGACGAGGTCCGCCGGGAGCGACCTGATGCCGGAGGGGAACTGGCCGCCGCCGCCGGCGAGCAGCTCGGCCGCGGCGCTCACCTCGCCTGGGCTCCAGCGGTCGCCGATCGCGGCGAGAAGCATCTCCTGGCTGAGCCGAACACGGCTGGGGGGCATCGAGGAACCTGATCGTTTCTTTTAGGAACTCAAATGGCCGCCGCAAAGTACCACAGGAGTGCACGCCGTGCAAGGCCGTACGCCCCGCCACGGGTATCCTTGCGCGGATGCCCTCGCCGGCCCGCGCTCGCTCCTCTCGCCCCGAGATCTCACGGGAGTTCGTCGCTGGCCACAAGCGGCGCCGGATCATGGATGCGACCGCCGAGCTGACGGCTGAGAAGGGCTACAACGCGACCAAGATCGGCGACATCGTGCGCCGCGCCGGGGTCGCGCGGAAAACGCTGTACGACAACTTCCAGGGCAAGGAGGAGGTCTTTCTCACCGCCTTCGATGCGGCGGTCGAGGAGACCGTGCGGCGCATCGACGAGGCCTGCGCCAAGGTGGACGGGGGCTGGGACGAGCGGCTGGAAGCCGGCCTCGCGGCCTTCCTGGGCTACGTCGCCGAGCAGCCCGCGCTGGCCCGGATGTGCATGATCGAGGTGCTTTCCGCCACGCCGGCCGCAAGCCGGCGCCACGAGGACGCCGTCAAGCGCTTCGTCGAGATGACCGAACAGACCGCCCCCCGGGACGACCGCCTGCCCGAGACGATCGACGAGACCATCGTCGGGGGAGTTGCGTGGATCGTCTACCAGAAGATCCGCCGCAACGAGACCGAGCAGGTGGAGGATCTCCTGCCCGAGCTCACCGAGTTCATGGCCGCCCCCTACCTCGGAGCGGCGGAAGCGGCGAAGTAGCGGCAAGCACGCGGAACTGCACGCTGGCAGACTCCAGCGGTCAGTGAAAGTCGAACGACTTCCCCGCGGCCGGCACGGGCTGTCGCCCGAGTACGTAGCGCAGAACCAGCGCGAACGGCTGATCCGCGCGCTGGCCGGGTGCCTCTACGAGCGCGGCTTCGACGAGACGACGATCTCGATGGTGAGCAAACGCGCCGGCGTCTCCAAGGGCGACTTCTACAAACAGTTCGAGAGCAAGGACGACTGCTTCCTCGTCGCCTACGACGACGCCGTGAAGGGGGCGTACGCGCGAGTCGTCGAGGCCTGCGCCGGGAGCGAGGATTGGGCGACGCGCGTGCTCGACGCCCTCGCCGCGCTGCTCGATCACCTGGCGGCGCACCCGGCACAGGCACGATTGGCGCTGGTCGAGGGGTTGCGGGTCGGCAAGGGGGCCTACGACCGCTACCAGGACGCGCTCCTCGGCTTCGTCCCCCGCCTTCGCGAGGGCGCTCCCGCGCCAGCCGGCGGCGCCGTCCCGCCCGAGGCGACCGACGAGGCCGTCGTCGGCGGCATCGCCTCGCTGCTCTCCCGCCGCGTCGTCGACGGCGACGTCGAGCGGCTTCGCGCTTTCCTGCCGGAGATTGCGGAGTTCGCCCTCACCCCGTACCTCGGCGCGGCCGAGGCCCGCCGCATAATCTCCGGTCGGTGAGGGAAGCGGCTTCAACGGTGGCGGGCGCGGCGCCGGGGGTTTTCCCCTCGCAGGCCCTGAGCCGGGCGATCGAGGCCGAGTGGGTCAGCTCCGGCGACTACCGGATCAGGCCCGAGGCGATCCAGCCGGCCAGCATCGACCTCCGCCTCGGCGACCACGCCTGGGCCCTGCGCTGCTCCTTCCTGCCCGACGTCGACTCGACCGTCGAGGAGAAGATCGAGGGGCTCGCCTTCCAGAGGATCGACCTGCGCGACGGCGCCGTGCTCGAGCGCGACCGGCCCTACCTGGTGCCGCTGATCGAGGAGCTGGCGCTGCCCGACGACGTGCGGGCGAAGGCCAACCCGAAGAGCTCGACCGGGCGCCTCGACGTCTTCACCCGGGTCCTCACCGACCGCCACCACCGCTTCGACGAGATCCGCCCCGGCTACCGCGGCAAGCTCTACCTCGAGGTTGTGCCCCGCTCCTTCGCGATCCAGGTCAAGACCGGGCTCTCGCTCAACCAGCTGCGGCTGGCGCGCGGCGAGGTGCGGTTGAGCGACGGGGAGATCCGCGCCCTGCAGGAGGAGTTCCCGCTGCTCTACCTCGACTCCCACGCGCTGCGCGAGTCCGAGCTGGCGCTCGCCGACGGGCTCTTCCTCAGCGTCGACCTCTCCGGGCCGAGCGACCGGATCGTCGGCTACCGGGCGAAGAAGAACAGCCTGCCGATCGACCTCTCGCGGATCCGCGCCTACCGCTGGACCGACTACTGGGACCCGGTCTTCCCCGAGGCCGGGAGCAAGATCGTGCTCGAGCCGGAGATCTTCTACCTGCTGCTCTCGGCCGAGGGCGTCTGCATCCCGCCGCAGATCGCCGCCGAGATGATGGCCTACGACCCGACCGCGGGCGAGTTGCGAACCCATTACGCGGGCTTCTTCGACCCGGGCTTCGGCTACGACCCGGCCGGCGACCGCCACGGCAGCCGCGCGGCGCTGGAGGTGCGCGCCCGCGACGTCTCCTTCATGGTCGAGCACCGCCAGCCGGTCTGCAAGCTGGCGCTGGAGCGGACAAGCGTCCCGGCCGAGCGGCTCTACGGGTCCGGCCTCGGCTCCAGCTACCAGGGCCAGGTGACGATGCTGAGCAAGCATTTCGAGGAGTCGGGAGCGCCTGAGCCCTCTCTCGAAACGCGCCGCGGGAGCGGCGCTTGAGTGTTTCGAGAGAGGGCTCAGGCGCTCCCTCTCGCCAGAGCTTTTAGGGAAGGGTGAGCGCGGCGCGGATCGCGGGGCGGCGCAGGGCTCCCGCAAACGCTTTCGCGTACTCCTCCTGTCCTCTCTCCGTCGGGTGGTAGCTGCCCTTGAAGGGGTTCAGGCCCTCGCGGAGGGAGAAGTCCAGATCGTGCAGCCACTCCTCTTCGCTGCACAGCTCATGCCCGGCAAAGCGCTCCGTCACGTCGACGTAGGCGACGTTGCCTGTCGAGGCGGTCGCGTCCGCGACCGCCCTTGCGACCTTGGCGTTGCCCTGGATCGCCAGGGAGTCGATCCATTCCGCCTCTTTCCGGGAGATGAGCCTTTCGCAACCGGCGCCGGGCCCCGGCAGGAAGAGCCGCGGGTAGCCGGCGACGAGAAGGTAGCCGCCTGGGTCCATGCGTTCCCGGATCAGGCGGTAGGCGCCGGCCAGCCTGGCCCCGATCGTGGCGAGCCTTCCTCGCACCGTCTCGGCCAGGGGGCTCTCGGTGCAGTCGCGGCGGAAAAGGCATTTCGTGACGATTTCGGCGAAGCCGACGTCGTTGCCGCCGATCGTGAGAGTGACCAGCCGGGTCGAGGGGCTCACGTACTCGACCTGGGCCCGCTGGCCCCGCCGCCGGGGCTGCCCTCGAAGCGTCACGTCGGCGATGACGGCCCCGGTGCAGGCGTGGAAGGCGGGCGCCGCGAGCGGGAGGGCGGCCAGGCCGGGGAGCATCGGCGGGTAGGCCCCGTCGGCTTGCTTCGCCCGGTGGCAGCTGCCGTCGAAGGGCGGGTTGCCCTCCCCGCTCGAGAACGAGTCGCCCAGCGCCACGTAGGGGACGGGTGCGCCCTGAGCCGCCCCGGTCGCCGCGAAGCAGCACGCGCATGCGATTGAGAAAAACAGGGCGCAGAGAAATCTCTTCATCGTTCGGTTATTACACACTGCCGGTCAAGCCCCGGCCGCGTCTCGGGGCGGCGTACCATGGCGCACCATGGCCGAGCGAACCTGGAGCGTCTACCTCTCCGGCGAGATCCACTCCGACTGGCGCGAGCGGATCGAGGCCGGGGTGCGGGAGGCCGGCCTGCCGGTCGAGCTCTCGGCGCCGGTCACCGACCACGCCGCCTCCGACGACGCCGGCACGGGGACCCTGGGCGAGGAGGGGACGCCGTTCTGGCGCGACCACATGGGCGCCGGCGTCAACGCGATCCGCACCCAGACCCTGATCCGCGCCGCCGACGTGGTCGTCGTCCGCTTCGGCGACAAGTACCGCCAGTGGAACGCCGCCTTCGACGCCGGCTACGCGGCCGCTCTCGGCAAGCCGATCGTCACCCTGCACGACACCGACCTCGACCACGCCCTGAAGGAGGTCGACCGCGCCGCCCAAGCGACCGCGCGCACAGCCGAACAGGTCGTCGACATCCTCCGCTACGTGATCCAGGGAGAGCTGCCCCGGCGTTGAGGGTGGGGTGCGGGAGGCCCCTCCCAAAACACTCGAGCGCGGCTCCCGCCGCGCGTTTTGGGAGGGCCTCCCGCACCCTTGCTCACTCTCCGCTACGGTGTAGCCCTATGGCTACGGATGTCCCGCAGAGGGAATTGAGGAACCGGACGGCGGACCTGCTGCGCAGGGTCGAGGCGGGGGAGCGGTTGCGGATCACGGTGCACGGGCATCCGGTTGCGGAACTGGTGCCGGTTGAGGAGGAGCGCTACCCGCGGAGGTTCGTCCCGTTCAAGAAGTTCGAGGAGCTGGCAGGGACGCTCACGGCGGAGGAGGCGCGTGCCTGGATCGAGGAAATCCGCGAAATCAGGGACGAAAGCCCGGCTCGAGATCCATTCGAGAGGTACGAGGAGCTGCGCAGGGAGCGTGAGCGCGAGGCCCAGGACGGCCGATGAGCAAGGTTCTCCTCGATACGTCGGCCTTCATCGCAGGCATTGAGGGAGAGCCCGACCTCGCGAGCCTTCCCGGGGAATCGACCCTTTCGGCCGTAACGCTCTGCGAGCTGCACCACGGCATTCTCGTCGCGTCCGAAGCCGAGCGGCCAAATCGCCTACTGGGACTCGATATTGCCCGCAGCAATTTCGACGCCCTTCCGGTCGACGATCGGGTCGCTCCCAGGTACGGAGAGCTGGTGGCGGCGGCACGGCGAGCAGGAAGGGGCAGGCCCCCCGTGGCGGATGCGCTGATCGCAGCGACGGCAATGGCGTATGGCCTCCCGCTGCTGACTCTCGACAAAGGCCTCGAGTCCTTTCAGGGGGTCGAGGTCGTACTGCTTTAGGCCGAAGTTACCCCGCCCACTGAGCCGCTGAGTGGGCTGAATCCTGCTTCCCGTGCGGGATTGCCGGTGTTTGCACCTTGTCAAACGTAGTCACGACTATCCGTCCGAAGGTAGTGATAGGTTCGTGGTATGGGCAGAAAGGCAAGGCCGACAGGCGCTATGCACGTGGTCACGAACACGGTCAAGCGCGGTGATCGCGAGTACCACTCGCAGCTGTTGCGCCGCTCCTACCGCGAGGGCGGCAAGGTGAAGAAGCAGACGCTCGCCAACCTCTCCCACCTGCCACCGGAGGCGATCGCCGCGATCAGGGCGGTCCTCGCCGGCAAGACGCTGCTGGTGGCAGACGAGGGGCTCGAGGTGACGCACAGCCTCCCCACCGGGCACGCCGAAGCGGTGCTGGGGGCCGCTCGCCGCCTCGGCCTGCCCCGCCTGCTCGACCGCTCCCCCTCCAAAGAGCGCGACCTCGCCCTGGCGATGATCTGCCAGCGGGTCCTGGAGCCCGGCTCCAAGCTCGCCACCGTGCGAGCCCTGGGCCAGTTGACGCTCGGCTCCTCGCTCGGCGTGGGGAGCGCTGACCAAGACGACCTCTACGCGGCGATGGACTGGCTCTGCGAGCGCCAGGGGAAGATCGAGGACCGCCTCGCCACCCGCCACCTCACCGACGGCACCCTGGTCCTCTATGACGTCTCCTCCTCCTACTTCGAGGGCAGGACCTGCCCGCTGGCGGCGCTCGGCTACTCGCGCGACGGGCGACCGGGCACCCTGCAGATCACCTACGGCCTGCTCTGTGACCGGCAGGGACGCCCGGTCGCGATCGAGGTCTTCGAGGGCAACCTCAACGACCACGCGACCCTGCCCGCCCAGGTCGCCAAGCTGAAGGAGCGCTTCGGGCTCGCCACGGTGATCGTCGTCTCCGACCGCGGCATGGCGACAAAGGCCAACCTGGAGACGATGGGAGAGGCGGAGGGGGTCGCCTGGATCACGGCGCTGAAAGCGCCGGCGGTGAAGAAGCTGGTCAAGGAGGGCGACCTGCAGCTCTCACTCCTCGACGAGACCAACCTGGCCGAGATCGAATCGGATGCCTACCCCGGCGAGCGGCTCGTCCTCTGCCGCAATCCCCTGGTCGGCGAGGAGCGGGCGAGAAAGCGAGAGGAGCTGCTGGCTGCCACCGAGCGCGGCCTGGGGGAGATCGCAGAGCGCGCTGCGGCCGGCACGCTCAAAGGCGCCGCCGAGATCGGCCTCGCGGTCGGCCCGGCCTTGAAGCGCTACAAGGTCAAGAAGCACTTCGAGGTGCAGATCACCGACGCCTGCTTCACCTTCTCCCGCAAGCAGGCGCAGGTCGCCGCCGAGGCGGCCCTCGACGGGATCTACGCGCTGCGCACCTCCGTCCCCGGCGGCGAGCTGGACACCCCCGGCGTAGTCACCTCCTACAAGCAGCTGAAGTGGGCAGAGCGCGCCTTCCGCACCCTGAAGGGGCCGCTGGAGGTCCGGCCCATCCACCACCGCCTCGAGGACCGGGTCCGCGCCCACATCTTCTGCTGCATGCTCTCCTACTACCTGGAGTGGCACCTGCGCGAGGCATGGGCGGAGCTGACCTTCCGCGACGAGTGCCCGCCGGCGCAGGCGGATCCGGTCGCCAAGGCGAAGCGCTCGGCCGCCGCCACCGGCAAGGCGCGCGCCAAGCGCACCTCGCGCGGGGAGACGCCCCACAGCTTCGAGAGCCTGATCGATGAGCTCTCCCTGCGCACCCGCAACACGATCCGCGTCGAGGGCGCCGAGGCCAGCTTCGAGCAGCTCAGCGAGCCCAACGAGCTCCAGGCGCGGGCGCTGGAGCTGATCGAGCGCATCCCCAAGCACGCGTAGACACGAACGAGACAGCCGTGAAAGCGGCGATCCTCACTGCTCAAGCCGAATTCGGGCGGGCGTCGGGGGGTAACTTCGGTTTAGGCATCCACATCGTATGCGAACATATGTTCGTATGCGGTGGGACGAGCAGCGAGTCGAGAACGAGGACGCGGGCAGGCTGTTCGGCCTGGCCGAGGAATCGGTGGTGCGGACGTTCGACGCGCCGGAGGCGATGGGGATCAACTTCCACGAGGTGCGGGCCCGGTCGGCGCTGAACCGGGTGCCCGGGGGGCGCTACGGGTTCGGCTGGACGATCAACCCCTACCGGGGATGCAGTCACGCCTGTATTTATTGCTTCGCTCGCCGCACTCACACGTATCTCGACCTGAACGCCGGCCGGGACTTCGAGCGGGAGATCGTGGTCAAGGTCAACGTGCCGGAGCTGCTGCGGGGGGAGCTTGCCCGGCCGAGCTGGAAGCGGGAGCTGGTGGCGCTGGGGACCAACACCGACCCCTACCAGTGGGTCGAGAGCCGCTACCGGATGATGCCGGCGATCCTCGAGGCGCTGGAGGAGGCCGACACCCCCGTCTCGGTCCTGACCAAGTCGCCGCTGGCGATGCGCGACGTAGAGATCTACGAGCGGATGTCCAGGCGCCTCTCGGTTTCGGTCAACCTCTCGGTCCCCACCCTCGACGAGGAGGCCTGGCGAGCGACCGAGCCCCACACCCCCAGCCCCTCGGCCCGCCTCGACGCGGTGGCCGAGCTGCGCCGCCGCGGCATCGACTCCGGCGTCCTCATCGCCCCCCTGATGCCCGGCATCAACGACGACCCGTCCCAGGTCCAACCCATCGTCGATCGCGCCAAGGAAGCAAACGCAAGCTTCCTAGGAGGCGTGGCCCTCCATCTCCGCGACGAGGTCAAAGACGTCTTCTTCGCCTGGCTCCAAGCGAAACGCCCCGATCTCCTCGGCCGCTACGACAAGCTCTACGCAGGAGGACGCGCCTACCTCCCGCCTTCGGATCGTCACAAGCTCACAAGCAAGGTCCGCGGCTGGGGGAGGCCGGGGGGACGGAAGCCTCCTCCCCTGACAAGTCGCGGCCGGAGCGGCCGCGATTTCGAGTATCCGTCAACTGAGGGGTCCGCCGTCTCCCCTGCGCAGGACGCTGCAGCTCCGCCCTCCCAGGACCGCCTCTTCTGAGCGTGCTGGAGAGAGAGGACGGCAGCCCTCCCGACTGGCGGATACTCAAATCGGCGGCCTAATTAGGCCGCCGATTGTCAGGCGGGAGGGCTGCCGTCCTCTCTACCCCTGATCGAGCAGATCGAAGGTGCACTCCCGCGGGTCTTTGTCGTCCCGGAACCTGCGGAACCGCGCGCCATGGCGGATGCGTCCTGCCGAGGCGTGGTCGTATCCGACTTCGATCACCAGCTCGGGGCGGAGCGCCACCCACTCGAGGTCGCGCCCTCCCGTCCAGCGGCTCGGCTCGGCCGTTCCGCTTGCGCCGGTCTCCAAAGGCTCCAGCAGCCCGCGCAACCCGCGTTTGGCCTCGGCGCTGAAGCCGGAGATGTGGCCGACCGGGCGCAGGCCCTCGCCGTCGTAGAGGCCGAGGATCAGGGAGCCGACCGTCCCCTCCTCCTTGCCCGGTCGCCAGCCCATCACGACGCAGTCGATCTCGCGCTCGCGCTTGACCTTGGCCATTCCCTTGCGCTTGCCGGGGACGTAGGGGGCGTCGAGCTGCTTGGCCATCGTCCCCTCGGTCCGGCGCAGCCACTCCTCCGCCCGCTCGGGGTCATCGCTGAGCACGCTCACCCCAAGCTGCCCCGCCGGGACGAGTGCTGCATTCGCCTTGTTTATGACGGCGAATGCAGCACTCGTCTCCTCCAGCCGCGCGCGGCGCTCGGCGAACGGGGCGTCGAGCAAGGCTTCGTCCCCCTCGGCCAGCAGGTCGAAGGCGACGTAGGCGGCGGGGATCTCGCGCGCCAGCAGCGCGATCCGCGACTCGGCCGGGTGGATGCGGCTCTGCAGCGCGTCGAATTCGAGGTTGCCCTCGGCATCGCGGATGACCAGCTCGCCGTCGAGCACGTAGCGGCCCGGCGGGAAGCTCAGCTCGGGGAAGTAGCGGGCCAGGGCTTTGCCGCCGCGCGACTGGATGTAGCACTCGTCGCCGTCGACGAAGACGATCGCCCGGAAGCCGTCGAGCTTCTGCTCGTATGCCCACTCCTCGCCCAGCGGGAGCTCTTTGCGGGTCAGCGCCAGCTGCGGTTCGATCGGCGGGGCGAGCGGCAGGTTCAACCTGACCCGACAGTTTGCCGACGTGCCCGCGCCTCGTGCGGGTCGGGAATCGGCACCGCGGCGAGGAGCTTCCTCGTGAAGGGGTCCTCGGGCCGCTCGCAGACCCGGTCGGCGGGGCCCTCCTCGACGATCCTCCCCGCGTTCATCACCGCGATCCGGTCGGAGACGTGGCGGACGACGCCGATGTCGTGGGCGACGAAGAGGTAGGTGAGGCCGAAGTCCTCCTGCAGCTCGGCGAGCAGGTCGAGGATCTGGGCACGGATCGAGACGTCGAGGGCGGAGACCGGCTCGTCGGCGACGATCAGCTTCGGCCGCAGGGCGAGCGCGCGGGCGATCCCGATCCGCTGCCGCTGGCCGCCGGAGAACTCGTGCGGGTAGCGGTTGTAGTGCTCGGCGCCGAGGCCGACGCGCTCGAGCAGCGCCAGCACCCGGTCGCGCAGCTCGGATCCCCTCGCCACCCCCTGCAGGCGCAGCGGCTCGCCGACGATCTGGCCAATGCGGCGGCGGGGGTTGAGCGAGGCGTAGGGGTCCTGGAAGACGATTTGCATCTCGCGCCGCAGCGGCCTCATCTCGCGTCGCGAGAGGCCGGCTATCTCACGCCCCTCGAAGCGCACCGAGCCCGAGCTCGGCTCGATCAGCCCCAGCGCGGCGCGGCAGAGCGTCGTCTTGCCACAGCCCGACTCGCCCACCAGGCCGAGCGTCTCCCCTTTGCGCAGGATGAAGCTGACGCCGTCGACTGCCCGCACCCGGTCGACCTCGCGCTCGATCAGCAGGCCGCGCTTCACCGGGTAGTGCTTGACCAGGTCGGTGACCTCGAGCAGCGTCTCGCCCGTGCGCGCCGCGCGCAGCGGCGGGGCGCTGTCGATCCGCACCACCGCATCGAGCAGGCGGCGCGTGTAGGGGTCCTTGGCCGCGTAGAAGACGTCGTCGAGCGAGCCCCGCTCGACGATCCGCCCCTCGTGCATGACCAGGACCCGGTCGGCGACCTCGGCGACGACGCCGAGGTCGTGGGTGATCAGGATCGTCGCCAGCCCGCGCTCGCGGTTGAGCCGCTCGAGCAGGGCGAGGATCTGCGCCTGGACCGTCACGTCGAGCGCCGTCGTCGGCTCGTCGGCGATCAGGATCTCCGGCTCGAGCGCAAGCGCCATCGCGATCATCGCCCGCTGGCGCATGCCGCCGGAGAATTCGTGCGGGTAGTCGTCGACCCGGCGGCCGGCGTCCGGAATCCCCACCGAGTCGAGCAGCTCGACCGCCTGCCCGTGCGCTCCCTCCTTGCTCACCGCGGGCCGGTGGGAGCGGATCGACTCGGCGATCTGCCAGCCGACCCTGTAGACCGGGTTGAAGGAGGTCATCGGGTCCTGGAAGACCATGCCGATCCGCCCCCCGCGCACCGCCCGCAGCTCGCTTTCGCCTGCGCTCGCCAGCTCCTGCTCGCCGAGTCGGATCGAGCCCGCGATATCCGTGTTCGGCGAACGGGTGAGGCCGAGGATCGTCTGCGCGGTGACGCTCTTGCCCGAGCCGGACTCGCCGACGATCGCCAGCACCTCTCCCGGCATCAGCTCGAAGGAGACGCCCTCGACGGCCTGCACGTGGCCGCCCTGGGTGGCGAAGCCGACCCGCAGGTCCCGCACCCTCAACAGTGGCTCCGCCCGCCCGTTCATCACCCACCCTTCCGGTGCGCTTTATGTGGGCATAGGTGGCACAAGGCGCACCGGAAGCTCATCTGGCCTCCGCTCCCAGCCGGATGCGCGGGTCGAGCCAGGCGTAGGCGATGTCGACCAGGGCGTTGAAGAGGACGACGAAGAAGGCGCCGAAGAGGACGATCGCCATGATCGGCGGCAGGTCGGTGTTGATCAGCGATTCGTAGGCATAGAGGCCGATCCCGTCCAGGTTGAAGATCGCTTCGACCACGATCGCGCCGCCGAGCAGGGCGCCGAAGTCGAGGCCGAAGAGGGTGACGATCGGGATCAGCGAGTTGCGCAGCACGTGCCGGGTCATCACTCGCCGCTCGCCCAGGCCCTTGGCCCGCGCCGTGCGCACGTAGTCCTCGTTCATCGCGTCGAGCATGTTGGAGCGCAGCACGCGGCTGTAGATGCCGACGTAGACGATCGCCAGGGTCACCCAGGGGAGGATCAGGTGTTCGGCCCACTCGAGCGGGTTTTCGGCGAGCTCGACGTATCCGCCCGAGGGGAACAGTTCGAGCTCGTAGGTGAGGTAGTTGAGCAGGATCGCCGCCAGCCAGAAGACCGGCATCGAGATCCCGGTGATGGCGAGGATCGTCAGCGCCCGATCGAGCAGGCCGCCCGCCCGCACCGCCGAGAGGTAGCCGAAGAGGATGCCGAAGAACATCCAGAGCACGGCGGCGCCGATGCAGAGCGAGAAGGTGGGCGGGATCCCTTCGACGATCCTTTCGTCAACGTTTTCCCGGCCCTGGTAGGAGACGACGTCGCCGCTGAAGATCTTCCGCATCATCGTCACGTACTGCTCGGGGAGGGAGTCGTTGAGGCCCCATTCCTCTTCGATCCCGGCGATCAGCGCCGGCGTTGCCGTCTTGCCGGCGAGGTTCTGGGCCGGGTCGGAGGGGATGACGTTGAAGATCACGAAGGTGATGACCGAGACGGCGAAGAGCACGGCGACCATGCCGGCCAGGCGGCGGAGGACGAAGCGCCCCATCAGACCGCGGTGCCTTCCGGCTCGAGCGACCCCGCGTGCATCTCCAGCCGCAGCTTCGAGCGCGGGTCGAGCGCATCGCGCAGGCCGTCGCCGAAGACGTTGATCGAGAGCACCGTCAGCAGCAGCATCGTCCCCGGGATCACGGTCAGCAGCGGCGCGGTGGTGATCAGCTCGAAGCCGCTGCCGATCATGGTTCCCCACGACGTGTTCGGCGCCTGGACGCCGACGCCGAGGAAGGAGAGCATCGACTCGAGCAGCATCGCGTTGGCAACGCCAAGGGTGAAGAAGACGATGATCGTCGAGTAGAGGTTCGGCAGCAGCTCGCCGAACATCACCCGCGCTGCGCCGGCACCCTGCGCCTCTGCCGCCTCGACGAACTCCTTTTCGCGCAGCGCCAGCACCTCGCCGCGGATCGGCCGCGCCATGTAGGGGACGTAGACGGCGCCGATGATCAGGATCGGGATCCAGATCGAGCTGCCGGAGAGATCGATCGGGCCGATCTGCAGGCCTCCCACCGCAAGCACGAGCCCGAGGGAGATCGCCAGCAGGGTGACCGGGAAGGCCCAGACCACATCCATCGTGCGGGCGATCGCGGTGTCGGTCCAGCCCCGGTAGTAGCCGGCGAGCAGGCCGAGGACGGTCGCCAGCACCGTGGTGATCAGGGTCGCGGCGAAGCCGACGAGAAGCGAGGTGCGGCCACCGTACATCAGCCGCACCATCTCGTCGCGGCCGAGGCCGCCGTCGGCGCCGAGGAAGAAGCGGCCGCCGGCGCCGAGCCCCAGCGGTCCGATCGGCCGGCCGGCCGGGTCGACGACTTCCCGCTTCTCCCCGTCGACCTCGACCTTTTCCAGCGTGTGGGTCTCGTTGGGCCCGGTGTGGGCGACGCTGTCGGCCCAAAGCGGGGCCGCCAGCGAGAAGAGGACGATCAGGGCGAAGAGGCCGCCGAAGGCGAGCGCCACCCGGTTGCGCCGCAGGCGGCGCCAGGCGAGCCGCCACGGGCTCTCGCCCGTGCGGCTCGTCGTGGCGGCGCTGGCCTCGGAAGCCACCCGCGTATTGTGAACGCGGCGGCGGGCGCTACTTGAGTTCGAAGCTCGTCAGGCTGTGCCCGAAGGTCGGGTTGAAGATCACCTTGTCGAGGTCGATTTCGCTGTCGACGAAGGTCGAGGTCGTGTTGGTGCCGTAGGGCACCCAGACCGCCTCTTCCATGTAGGCCTTGTCGAGTTCCGCGTATTCGGCTTCCTGCTCGGGGCCGAGCGGTTCTTCGGACAGCCTGGAGATCTTCTCGCTCAGCTCCGGGATGTCAACGCGCGAGAAGTTCGTGTTGTTGGTCGGGGCGATCGATTCGCCCGCCAGCAGCGGCTGGAGGAAGTTGTTCGGATTCGGGTAGTCCTCGAACCAGTCGGTCCAGCCGGTATCGAGGTCCGGCGTGGTTTCGTTGCCGATGATCGTGAAGTAGTTGTCGGCGTTGATCGTCTTCAGCTCGGCGTTGAAGCCGAGCTTGTCGAGGACGTCCTGGTAGTAGGCGCCCGCGTCGCTGTTGGGGCTTTCGTTGTCGGTCCAGACCGTGATGTCCTTGTCGGCGGGGTCGGCTTCCTCGAACAGCTGCTTCGCCTTGGCCATGTCGTGGGGATAGAGGTCGAACGCCTCGTGGCCCGGCATTCCCTCCGGCAGGATCTGGTGAGTGGCGGCCAGCGAGCCGGCGTAGATGCGTTCCAGCGCCGCCGGGTCGACCGCGTAGTTGACCGCCTGGCGCACCTTGACGTCATCGAAGGGCGCCTTTTCGTTGTTCATCCAGAAGTAGTAGACGTTGATCGGGCGGTCGACCCGGAACTGGGTGCCTTCGTACTTGTCGATGATCTTCTGTCGCTGGTCGGCTGGCACCAGGGTCTGCATCCACATCGTCTTGTCGGTTTCGATTTCGTTGACCTGGGTCGCGTCGTTGCGCACGACCTCGATCTCGATCTTGTCGAAGTGGCCGTCGCCGACGGCATCGATCTTCTCGGCGTTGGCCTTCGCCCAGTAGGGGTTGCGCTCATAGGACCAGCCGCGGCCCGGTTCGGAGTTGGCGATCGCGTAGGGGCCGGTCGCCGGCGGTGGGTCGGCGGTGAGGTTCTTGGCGGGCGTGTCGGACGGCAGCACCGCGGCGAAGAGCATGCCGAGCTCGTTGGTGAAGGTCCCGCGCGGAGCGGTCAGGCCGATCGTGATCTTGCCGGTCGCATCGTCGGTCTTGATGCCGGGGATGCCGCCGGTCTTCGTTTCGGCGAACTTTTCGGCGCCGACGATGCCTTCGTAGAAGTAGAAGCCCGGCGAGTTGAGCTTGAAGAGGCGTTCGATCGAGCTTTTGAAGTCCGATGCCTTGACCGGCGTGCCGTCGGAGTACTTGAGCCCCTTGTGCAGGGTCAGCTCGTAGGTCCTGCCGCCGTTGGTGATCTTGGGCATGCTCTCGGCCAGGCCGGGGACGACCGCGCCACCTTCCTCGCCGTTTGCGCGCTTGTAGGTGAGCAGCGGCAGGTAGGTGTCGTACATCGCCGTCCACCCTTCCTGCGTATAGGAGAGCGCCGGGTCGAGGTAGTCCGGGAACGAGGCGTAGCTGCCGGTGAAGGTGCCTCCTTCCTTGCCGCCGGAGCCGCCGCAGGCGGCGAGGCCGAGGGCGAAACCCGCGACGATGCAAAGGGTCAGCAGAACAAGACCTAGCTTTCTCAACTCTCGACCTCCGAGTTAGACCGGGATTGGGGGGGATTCCCTCCCACTGGAATCAACTCCACCATAATCTCCGACCCGGCGTAAAGGGAATCTGCACCCTCCTTTTCCCTGTCCAGAGCCCAATTCCTGCCTAGGGCGAGAGCAGCGACGACGACCGTCGCCAGCACGCCGAGGCCGGCGACCAGGAAGGTCGCTCGCGGGCCGACCTCGGCGGCGATCAGGCCTCCGGCCAGGTAGCCGATCCCGGGCATCGCGGCGCCGACGGACTCGAGCACGCTCATCACCCGCGCCTGCATGCCCTGCGTGGTCAGCTCCTGCACGGCGCTGACCACGCTCACCCACTGCACGCCGTTGCCGGCTCCACCGACGGCGCCGGCCACGCAGGCGAGCGCCAGCGTCGGCGCGGCGGCGAGCCCCAGGTAGCCGGCGCCGACCGCCACCGTGCTGAAGAAGAGCAGGACCGGCAACGGCGCCCTGCGCACGGCGGCGAAGACGATGCTGCCGAACACCATGCCGCCTCCCCAGCTCGCCAGCAGCAGGCCATAGCCGGAGTCGCCGGCGTCGAGCGTCTGCTTCGCGAAGATCACCTCGATCGGGATCACCGCGGCGAAGAAGACGAAGGCGGCGCCCTGCGCGGCCAGCAGGCGCCGCAGCACCGGCCTCTCGCGGATGTATGTGAGGCCGGCGCGGATCCGCTCGCGTGCCAGGCCGGGTTCGGGCTCGGCCCGGGGCAGCGCTCCGGCGGTGAGCAGGATCCACGCGATCGCGTAGAAGGAGGCGGCGTCGAGCAGCAGCGCCGCCTGGACGCCGACGCCTGCGACGACCAGGCCGGCGATGGCCGGGCCGACCGCGGCGCCGCCGGTGAAGGCGACGTTGAGCACGGCGTTGCCGGCGCGCAGCTCCCCGGCCGGCTCCAGCAGGGCTGCGACCACGGCCCGGGTCAGCGCCCGCCCCGTCAGCGCCAGGGAGCCGTCGACCACGGCCAGCACGATCACCCCGGCGAGGAAGAACTCGTCGCCGGCGAGCAGCGCCAGCGCTCCGAAGGCGGCCGCCTCGCCGCAATAGATCACCGGCAGGGCGAAGCGCGGCGGCGGCTGCTCGACCCGGGCGACCAGGATCGGCGAGACCAGGGCGGGCAGGAAGCGGGTGCCGAGGAAGAGCGCCGCCGTCGCCATCGCGCTTCCCGTGCGGTCGTAGACGAGCACCGAGAGGGCCACGATCCCCATCCAGTCGCCCAGCTCGTTGACCGCGTAGCTCACGGCCAGACGCCGGAATTGCGGCCTTCTCAGGGGGTCGGTCAGGCGTGGATTACGCATTGTTTGACGCACGAACTACTGCATTTATGCACAAGATTTCCTGCAGATGCACAAGTTTCGGCCAAGCTGTGCTACAAAGCTGCCAGGCAATTGACGAGTTTCAGATCGCACTGCGCAATCTGAGGGTTTCAACGACCGAAGGGACAAGGCAAATGGGCTTTCGTAACTAAGTTCTTCACACGGGCATACTGCCCGTCCAGTTTCTAGGGCGCCCCGCTGCGGGGCGCCCTTTGCTTTTTACCGGGACTTCGGGGCTTGGGGCCCTGAACCTTCACGCAGGAATCGCTGCAAAAAAGCCGATCGGGAAGTCCGCTTGCAGCGGCCGGGCCTGCTTGCCGGTCACGGCACCGGGCGCTACCTTCAGTCGACGCAATCTCCGTCCGATGCATTACCGAGACGGCCCTGGCAAAAGGGAATGGGCCCAAGCCCATTGAATCTGCAGCCAGGCCGCGACACACGGTCGCCGCACCCGCCCTCGACAAGGCAGATGGCTGAAAAGCGCCCCACCCGCGCAGCACTTGCAGGCATGAGCGTTGCCCTGGCGGCGACGGCTGCGCTCGCGGCCTGGTGGGCGCCCGAATGCGACTGGAACCTCCCGCTGTTCGCCGTCCTGCTGGTCTTCTCCGTCTTCAGCGACTTGACCGCGGTCTCGACGGAGTCGAAGGTCAAGGTCTCGGGCAGCTTCCTCGCCCTGGTCGTGGCGATGGTCTTCCTCGGCGGCACCCCGGCGAGCCTGATCGGCGTCGCGACGATCGGCGTCGGCTGGCTGCGCTGGCGCGACGAAGCCCACTACCTGCTGAACAACATGGTCACCTACGCGATCTTCCCGTTGGCCGGCGGCATCGCCTTCAAGGCCGTGACCGGCTCGGCCGGGTTGACGCAGGACGACGCCTACTTCTACCTGCTCGTCTTCGCGCTCTTCCAGTTCTCGCTCGCGATCAACTTCGTGCTCGTCGCCGGCTATCGCGCCTACGTCGAGCGCGTGCGCTTCTCGAGCCAGCTGCGCGTTCTGCCGCCGGTCCTGCCCTCCGAGTTCGCCAGCGCGATGCTCGCCGTCGCCGTCGCCTTCATCTACCACGTGATCGGGATCGCGGCGATCGCGCTCTTCGGCGTCGTCCTCGTCACCTTCCAGTACCTGCTCGGGCAGCTGCTGCTCTCCCAGCAGCGCGGCGACGAGCTGGAGCGGCGCAGCAAGCAGCTCGCCAGCTTCCAGGTCGGGATGTTGAGCGCGATGCTGCGCACGCTCGACCTGCGCGACCAGATGACCGCCCGTCACTCGGCCGCAGTGGCGCGCTACTCGCGTGCGATCGCCCAGCGCGCCGGCTTCTCGCGCCAGGAAGAGGAGCTCGTCCACATCGCCGCGCTGCTGCACGACATCGGCAAGTTCATCCTCCCCGACCGCATCCTCAAGGCGAACGTGCCGCTCACCGACGAGGACTGGATGCTGATCAAGCGCCACCCTCAGCAGGGCGCCCGGGTGGTCTCCTCGCTCGACGGCTATGGGCCGGTGGCGGAGATCATCCTCGCCCACCACGAGCGAATCGACGGCAAGGGCTACCCGCGCGGCCTGGCCGGCGACGACATCCCCGAGCTGGCCCGGATCATCTCCGTCGCCGACACCTACGACGTGATGACGGCGCGCGACTCCTACCGCACGCCGATGTCCAGCCACGACGCGATACAGGAGCTGCGCCGGGTCGCCGGCAAGCAGCTCGACGCCCGCTTCGTCGAGGTCTTCGTCGAGCTGCTCGAGGGCAAGGACGTCTCCTTCCAACATGGCGAGGCGGCCGACTTCGAGAAGGAGCTGGCTTTGGAAGCGCGGATCGAAGAGACCGCCAGCCCGCTCGGCAACGGTGCCCGCTTCCAGCCCACCGGCGTCTCGGTCGGCTGAACCCCCCGCCGACGGGCCTCAGATACGCCTATATGTCTCCTTTGAGGCCCGTCGGCTGCAGGGCGATAGGTTTGGGGCGATGCGCGCCGTTACGTTTCAGACTCCCGGGGAGGTCCGGGTCGAGGAGAAGCCGGTTCCCGAGCTGGGGGCGGCCGACGATGCGCTGGTCCGGGTCGAGGCCAGCGGGATCTGCGGCTCCGACCTCCACATCTTCCACGGGCAGGTCCCGGTCGAGCAGGGGTTCACGATCGGGCACGAGTTCGTCGGCACGGTCCTCGCCGTCGGCCCCGACGTCGAGCGCGTCGCGGCCGGCGACCGCGTGCTCGGCTGCTTCCACACCGCCTGCGCGACCTGCGCCGCCTGCCTGCGCGGCGACTACCACCGCTGTGAGCGCGGCCGGATCTTCGGCCACGGCGCCAGCCTCGGCGACCTCCAGGGCGCCCAGGCCGAGCAGCTGCTTGTGCCGCGCGCCAACCTGACCTTGCGCCTCGTGCCGGAGGGGATGAGCGACGATGTCGCCCTCTTCGCCGGCGACGTGATGGGGACCGGCTACCACGCCGTCGCCCATGCAGGGATGCGCGCGGGCGACACCGTGGCGGTGCTGGGGCTGGGGCCGGTCGGCCTCTGCGCGGTGCAGGCGGCGCTCGCGGGCGGGGCGACGAAGGTCTTCGCGATCGATTCGGTGCAGCAGCGGCTGGCGATGGCGGCGGGCTTCGGCGCGACGCCGGTCCACCTGACCGAGGAGGAGCCCAAGCGCGTCGTGCGGGCGGCGACGGAGAAGCGCGGGGTGGACGTCGTCGTCGACGCGGTCGGCGCGGCGGCGCCGCTGGCGATGGCGGTCAGCCTCTGCCGCGACGCCGGTACCGTCTCCGGGATCGGCGCCTACTCCGGCAAGGGCGAGGTCCCGCTCGGGCTCGCCTGGCTCAAGGGCCTGACGCTGCGCCTTGGCCTCGCCAACGTGATCGCCCACGTCGACCGCGTGCTGGCGCTGATCGAGGCCGGCAAGCTCGACCCCTCGCCCCTCGTCACCCACCACATGAAGCTGGACGAGGCATCCGAGGCCTACGCGATCTATGACCGGCGCGAGGCGCTGAAGATCGTCCTCACGCCGTGAGTGCAACGCGTTACGGCTCCGACAGAGCCGTAACGCATTGCACCCGGTGTGCGACCAGCGCCCGGTGGCGCCGGTATGTCTCTTCGACCCAGCGGTAGCCGGAGCGCTCTTCGAGCGGGGCGCGGAAGCGCGCGAGGCTCTGTGGCAGCGGCTCGTCGCCCGCAAGCGGGGCCCCGTCGGGGAGGACCAGGGGATAGAAGAGCGCCGCCGCGGCGAGGTCGGCGACGCCGAAGCGCTCGCCGACCAGGTGCTCGCCCGAGCCGAGCTCGACCTCCAGCCGGTCGAGGGCGTTGACGATCTTGCCGCGGGCGACCTCGGCCGCCTCCTCGCTGCGGACGCCGTAGCGCAGGCCGGTGAAGGTGCGGGCGTAGCCCGCGGCGCCGCTGCCGAGGCGGGCGATCGGGCCGGGAGCGGTGCGTGCGATCACGGCTTCGAAGCGCTCGCGGTCCTTGCCCAGCTCGTGGAAGGCGAGCAGGCGGGTGTGCGGGCCCAGCTCTTCATCGAAGAAGTCCTCCAGCTCCAGCGCGCGATGGCGCTGCGCGGGATCTGCCGGGTAGAGCGGCGGGTCGGGGAAGCGGCGCTCGAGGGCGGCGATGATCTCTGTCGAGTCGCCGATCCGCCGCCCGTCGATCTCCAGCACCGGGAAGGTCCGGTTGGCGCCGTGGGTCAGCCAGAGCGAGGCCGGGATGTGCGCGCCGGGGATGGGGACCGCGCGGCGGCGGTGAGGGATCCGCTTGTGGTCGAGGGCCCAGCGCACCTTCTCGCTGTAGTGCGAGATGGAGATGTGCCAGAGGGTGGGGCGAATATAACCGCTCGTTGCGTCCACGAGTGCGCCCTGGCAGCATAGTCTCGGATGGCGCTTCTGGACGATGCCGAGATCGAGGAGAGGCTCGCCGGCCTGGCGGGCTGGGAGCGCTCCGGCGAGGCGATCGCCAAGACCTTCGGCTGCGGCGACTTCGCCGGCTCGGTGCGGTTCGTCGAGAGCCTGGTCGAGCCGGCCGAGGCGATGAACCACCACCCCGACCTGGCGATCTCCTGGAGCGAGGTGACCGTGACGATCTCCACCCACTCCGAGGGTGGCCTCACCGCGGCCGACTTCGAGCTGGCCGGGAAGGTCGATGCCCTATCGCCGACGAGCTGAGAATCGACGCGAGGCTCTCGATCCCGCTGGCCGAGGTCGAGCTGCGGGCGAGCCGCTCCTCCGGCCCCGGCGGGCAGCACGCGAACGTGACCGCTTCGCGGGTGGAAGCGGTGTTCGACGTCGAGGCCTCGCGGGTGCTCGACGAGCGCCAGAAGGACCGCTTGGTGTCCCGGGCCGGGGCGATCGTCACCGCGGTCTCCCAGGACGCGCGCGGCCAGGCGCGCAACCGCGAGCTGGCGCTGCGGCGACTGGCGGAGAAGATCGCAGCCGGCCTGGCCGAGCCGCGCAGTCGCCGCCCGACGAGGCCGACCCGCGCCTCGCGCGAGCGGCGCCTGGAAGAGAAGCGCCGGGCCGGGGAACGCAAGCGCGCGCGGCGGCGGCCGAGCGGGGGGTACTGAGATCGCGAAGCGAGGCAAGAGGCGACGCCCGCGGGAGAAGGCGACGACCGTCGAGTACGTCGACGCGGAGGGCAACACCCTGACCCTGCGCGAGACGCTCAGCGCCGGGACCGTCGCCAAGCTCGAAGAGGGCCCGGCGACGGCGGCGACGACGCAGGACGACGCCTGGCGCCGCCGCTCGGAGGCGCTCTTCGAGCGCCTCGTCGTGAGCTGGGAGATCGCGGGCCTGCCGCTGGAGGACCAGAAGATGCTGCTCGGCCGCTACCGGATGGCCGACCCGGCCACCCAGCAGTGGGTCCGTGAGACGATCGACGCGCACCTGCGGCGCTATATCCCGGAGCTCTCCGGGTAGCCAGAGCAGACCAACGAAAGGAGCCGGCATGTTCGCGAACACCAAGGCAACCAGCAGCTTCGCGGTCGACGACGTCGACGCGGCGAAGCGGTTCTACGGCGAGACCCTGGGGCTCGGGACGACGGACCTGAGCGAGGAGTTCGGAGTGATGTCGATCCAGCTCGCCGGCGACCGCCGGGTCCTCGTCTACCGCAAGGACGACTTCACCCCCGCCACCTACACGGTTCTCAACTTCGAGGTCGACGACGTCGACGCGGCCGTCGACGAGCTGGCGGCCAGGGGCGTGGCATTCGAGCGCTACGACGGCCTCGACCAGGACGAGAAGGGCATCGCCCGCGGCCCCGGCCCGATGATCGCCTGGTTCAAGGATCCGGCCGGGAACATCCTCGCGGTGCTGCAGCAGGGGTAGGGAATGGCCGCTGCTACTCTTTACCTATGGCAGAGAAGGTAAAGAATCAGACCAGGGTTTCCAGCAAGCACCAGGTGACGATTCCCGTAGGCGCCTTCCGCAAGGCGGGCTTCGAGCCCGGGGACACTCTCAAGGTAGAGGCCGAGGGAGCCGGTCGCGTGGTCCTGACGCGGGTCGATGAGCTGGTCGATCGCTACTCCGGGTGCCTGGACACCGGCGGCGATCTGCGCGAGCGCGTGGAAGGACTGCGCGAGGAGTGGCGGTAGCCCTCGGCTCCGACGCCGTCGTCGGCTTTCTCGATCGGAAAGACGCCCTCCACGATGCAGCCGACGCGGCGATCCGCGACCTCGTTCGCGAGCAGCGGCTGCTGGTTTCGGCAGTGACCTACGCCGAGGTGCTGACCGGCGCCTGGCTCGGCCACCACGACGAGAACCAGGTCCGGGGGTTCTTCACCCAACTGATCTCCGAGGTTCTCCCGGTCGACACGACCGTCGCGGACAAGGCGGCCGAGTTTCGCTCGCGCCTCAAGCCGCTGCGGATGCCAGACGCCCTGATCCTCGCCACGGCGGAGACCAACCCGGATGTGGACCTGATCGTGACCGGCGATGCACAGGCGCCCAAGGTCCCTGGGCTGGATTGCGCTATCCGTCTGCTGCGCTGATCGGGGCAGTCTTACGTTCCCGCTTTCAGGCGAAAGCAGGCGCGCGGCGAAGACCCGCGTTAGCGTGGTGGGGGATGAAGGCCCCGAAGAAGACCCGGCTGCAAAGGGTCACGAGGAAGCTCGGAAATCCGCTGCGTATGTGGCCGCTTCGCTTGGGGCTTCCCAGCCCGCCCTACAAGCCGGGAAACGCGATTATCGTGGAGACGATTGGGCGTCGCTCGGGGAAGCGCCGCAGGGTGCCGGTCGGCTTCCTCGAAGAGGATGGCAAGTTGATCGTGGTAGCCGAGGACGGCTTGGCCACCGCGTGGGTGCGTAACGCGCTTGACGGGGACGATCGCCTGCGCGTTTTCTTGCGCAGGGAATGGCGCGATGCCAGCCTTCAGCCGCGGGAGGGAGAGCCGGAGGTCTACCTGCGTCGCATGAACAAGGTTCACGCGGCCTTCCTACGGTTTGGGTCTTCCACTCCCGCGCTCATCGAGATCACCCTGGAGTAGCCACTGCGCCGGCGAGTAGCGGATGGCTCGATCGACACGAATCTGGACCGCGGTCATTGCTGCGGTGGGTGCTGCTTTGAGCGAAGCCCAGGCGCGAGCGGCATATGTCAGGGTCTAGATATATCGGATATACTGTGCCAATGGCCAAGGTCCTGGTTTCGATCGATGACAGGCTGCTGCGGCGCATCGACCGCGCCGCGAGCGCGAGCGGCAAGTCGCGCAGCGCCTATCTCTCTCAGCTCGCCGAAAGCGCCGCGGCACGCGACTCCGGACCCGGGAAGACCGCTGCCGCGCGGGCGGCGCTGCGAAGGCTCGACCGCCTCTTCGCCGCGGCACCCGCCGGCGACTCCACGGCGGCGATCCGTGCTGCGCGGGACGCGCGGTGACCGAAGCTGTCCTTGACGCCTCGGTCGTGCTGAAGTGGTTTCACTCTGAGGGGGAGGAGAACGTCGAGGCTGCGCGCCGCCTGCGCGAGCGCTTCGAGGCAGGTGAGCTTCGTGCGCTGGCGCCGCCGCTGCTCTGGCTCGAGATGCTGAACGTCGCCGCTCGCCGTTGGCGCTGGACGCAGGAGCGGCTTGAGCAGCTCGCGATGTCCCTGCCCGAGCTGGGCTTCGAGCTGCTCGAGCCGGAGCTTCCCGACATCGCCCGCTGGTCGGGCCGCGGCCTCACCGCCTATGACGCCGCCTGCGTGGCCGCCGCCGAGCACACGGGTGTCGAGCTGATCACCGACGATACGGAAATCGTCCGGGTCGCCCCCGGGCTCGCTGTCGCCCTCGCCAGTCAGTAGAGGCATTTGAATCGAGGAAACGCTGCTCCCCTGCGCGAGAAGCAGGTTGGCGATTCGAGCTGTAGAGCCAAGTTCGGGACAGGGTTAGAACCACTCCCTGATTTTTGGCTCTACAAAGGGAAATCCGATGGGCCTGGTTGGAAGTCTTTGGAACCAGAACGACGGTTCCATTAGCGACTACGAGGTGGGCGCGGCTGGGTTCGAACCAGCGACCTCTCGCGTGTGAGGCGAGCGCTCTCCCGCTGAGCTACGCGCCCGGGAGAGGGATCAATCATAGGCGGGCGGGGTAGATTGGGATCAGGCTGGGGCGGGGGCCTCGGCGGCCGGCGGTGGCTCGTCCCCCTGCTCGGCCTCGGAGCGCTTGCGAAGGCCAAGGCCGACGAAGGGGAAGACGAGGGTGGAGAGCATGGCGGCGCCGACCAGGCCGGCGGCGGTCGAGGCCTTCATGTGGCCGCCGTCGACGGCGAGGGTGGTGATCGCGACGACGAGGGGGAGCTCGGTCGCCGAGTAGAAGGCGAGCGCGGCGCGGTCGCGGTCGCCGAGGACGCCGCGGTAGAGGAGCAGGGCGGGGGTGCCGCGGACGACGAGGAAGAGGCCGAAGAACATCGCGAGCTTGAGCAGGGCGGTGGCCGAGGCGAGGGCGTCGAGGTCGAACTCGATCCCGCTGGTGACGAAGAAGAAGGGGACGAAGAAGCCGAACCCGACCGCGGTCAGCTTCGACTCGAAGACCTGCAGCTCGCGGCCCTTGAGGGCGAGGCGGACGATCATGCCGGCGACGAAGCCACCGATCAGGACGTCGAGGCCGAGCTTGCCGGCGAGCAGGACGAGGCCGAAGACGAGCACGACCGTGATCCGCACCGCCAGCTGGCTGCTCGCCTCGAAGGTGCGTTCCAATGCCGGCCAGCCGCGCCAGGCGAGCCGCACCGAGACCAGCGCCAGGGCGAGCGCCAGGAGGACGAAGGCGACCAGGATCGCCGCCTCGTGCAGCGGGTGGCTGGTGGAGAGGAAGAGAGTGACGAGGAGGATCGGGCCGAACTCGCCGACCCCCCCGGCCGCCAGCAGGTAGGTGCCGAACCTCGTCCTCAGCTCGCCGTTGTCGCGCAGGATCGGGATCAACGTGCCGATCGCCGTCGTCGCCATCGCCGAGCCGGTGTAGAGGAAGGAGAGCACGATCCCAGCGGCGGCGAGCACGCCGCCGATCGCGTAGGCGAGCACGATCGAGAGCAGCCAGCCCCAGGCGCCGAGCTTCAGCGGCGTTCCCTTGATCCGCTCGAAGTCGATCTCGTAGCCGGCGAAGAAGAAGAGCATGCCGAGGCCGAGGTTGGAGAAGAATCCGATGAATTCGTCGGTCTTCGCCAGGTCGAGCACCTGCGGCCCGACGACGATCCCCATCAGCAGCTCGACCACGACGACCGGCGGGGCGAAGCGCTTCGGCACGGCCGCGACCGTGATTGCCGCCAGCGCGGCGATCGTGACGATGACGAAGAAGGAATCGGTGTCGACCTGGATCACGGCAGCGGGACGATCCTATGTCCGGCAGGGTAGAATCGGCGATGGACCGTGCTAGGCGGGGAATCAGCGGTGCCCTGTAACCCGCAATCCGCTCTAGCGGGGCCGAATCCCGTTCCGAGGGGCTGGCCGTCGGGGTCAGTGCGCCGCGAGCGGCGTTGACGGCCGGGTCCTGCGCGACGTGGGCACGCGAACCAGGTCAGGTCCGGAAGGAAGCAGCCTTAAGCGGATGCCGCGGGTGCCGCAGGCGAGCCCGGCTCGAGCCAAGCGCGACGGACACGCCCGGTGACTTCGCTTCGAAGGCGGGGCGCACGGTCCATTTCATTTCCTTCCCGCTGACTTCGCGGTTTGGGATGCATATACATCCCAAACCGCGAAGTCAGTCGATCAGGCGGGCTTCCATGCGGTTGACGGCGATCCGCCACATCGCCAGGGCGAAGGCGACGAGGCCGGCGAAGCGGAGCAGGTCGACCGCTTCGTAGCCGAAGGCGCCGCCGCGGACCAGTTCGACCAGCTGGTGCAGGGGGTTGAGCTGGGCGAGGACCTGGAAGCCCTCGGGCAGCCCTTCGATCGGGAAGAAGGCGCCGGAGACGAGGAAGAGCGGCGTGACGAAGAGCGCGGTGACGTAGTTGAACTGGTCGATCTTGACGGCGATCGCCGCCATCGTTATGCCGAAGCCGGCGAAACCGAGCGCCGTGAAGAAGCAGAAGATCGGCACCAGCAGCATCCCCCAGGCGGGGTCGAGGCCGAACCCGATCGTGACCAGCAGCGGCACGCAGCCGTAGACGCTGGCGCGGGCGCCGATCCAGAGCATCTCGGCGCTGACCAGCTCCTCGACGTCGACCGGCGCGGCGAGGATCGCGTCGTAGGTGTTCTGGAAGCGGTGCTTGACGAAGGTGCCGAACATCGCCGGCAGGGCGCTGGAGAAGATCACCGCGGTGGCGACCATTCCGGTGCCGACGAACTGGACGTAGGGGACGCCGTTTACTTCGTCGACCAGGGTCGCGCTGAGGCCGAGGCCGAAGGCGAGCAGGTAGACGATCGGTTCGAGCACGCTGGAGAAGGTCGTCCCCTTCCAGTAGGTGCGGAAGTTGGCGACCTCGCGGCTCATCACGCCGGAGATCGCGGCGGGTTCGAGCCGGCGCAGCCGGCGGCCGCCCGGCGCATCATTTCCGTATTGACCGTCTATGTGACGGCCAATACGGGATTCAGCGCTCATTCGGCCTCCACCCCCGTCAGCAGGACGAAGACGTCCTCCAGCGAGGCGGCCCGGATCACCGCGTCCTCGGGGACCGCTCCGTCGCCGGCCCGCTCGGAGCCGACGATCGCGATCGCCGGCCCCGCCGGCCGCACCGCGAGCCCCTGTCCCTCGGCTACGGCGCGGACTTCGGTCAGGCGTTCCGGCGGCCCGTAGATCTCGGCGGTGTGGGTGCCGGCATGGGCGGCGATCAGCTCGGCCGGCGTGGCGCGGGCGATGATCCTGCCCCTGTTCATCACCGCGACCTCGTCGGCGAGCCGCTCGGCCTCCTCGATGTAGTGGGTCGACATCAGGATCGTCGTGCCGTGCGCGCGCAGGTCGTCGATCAGGGCCCAGAGCTCGGTGCGGATCTGGGGGTCGAGACCGACCGTGGGCTCGTCGAGCAGGATCAGCTTTGGTTCGTGCACGAGCCCGCGGGCGAGCAGGAGGCGGCGGCGCATCCCGCCCGAGAGCTTGTCGACCGCCTCGCGGCGGCGACCGCGCAGGCGCGCCAGGTCGAGCGCCCGGTCGACGGCCGCGCCGACGTCCGCCACCCGGTACAGGCGCGCGTACACCGCCAGGTTGTCCTCGACCGTGACGTCCACGTCGAGGTTGTCGAGCTGCGGGACGACGCCCATCTCGGCCCGGGCGGCCTTGGCGTCGCCTGGGAACTCGTGGCCGAGCACCCGCAGCTCGCCCGCGTCGGCGATCGCCTGCCCGGTGAGCAGCCGCATAGTCGTCGACTTGCCGGCACCGTTGGGCCCGAGCAGGCCGAGGCAGATGCCCTCCGGCACCTCGAGGTCGAGCCCGTCCACCGCCGTGATCGGGCCGAAGCGCTTGACCGCGCCGCGGAGCTCTATCGCCGCCATTCCTCGATTCTCAATGATCGGCTGCGCCGGCGAGGCGCTCGGCGAGCCAGAGGTCGCAGAGCCAGTCCGCCTGTTCGCCGCCCTTGCGGGTGACGACGATGCCCTCCGGGCCGCCCTCGACGGTGAGTTTCTTCCACCGGGTCGAGTTGGGGACAGCGCCCAGGGTCTCGGCGACGTTCGCCGGCGAATCCTTCGCGGGCCGCACCCTGCCGTCCCTTGCCTTGGCCTCGAATGCCGGTGTTGCGACGAGGACCTTGACCTCGCTGCGGCCGTCGCCGAGGCGCACCGAGACCTGCCGCCCGTGCCGCTCGCCGCTCAGCACGAGCGCACCGCGGATCCTCGGCCCGACCCGTCCGGTCGTCGCGTCGCGCGTCTCGATGCTGACCTTCGGCCGCTCGGTCACCTCGAAGCCGAGCGGGGCCATTGCCAGGCCGACCTTCTCGTAGCCCTCATCCATCTCGCCGCCCGGAGCGACGGCTCGGATGCTGCCGTAGATCGCCGCGATCGCGATCAGGGGGCCGCCGATCAGCAGCGGCACGAAGCTTTCGAGCAGGTAGATCGAGGGGACGGTGAGGAAGATCAGCAGCGTCACCACCATCGCCAGCCCCTGGCTGCGCCGGCCGGCGTCCCACATCTGGCTGCGGGCCTCGATCGCCTCGCGTCCGATTGGCTCGATCGCGAGCGCCGCCCAGAGCTCCTGCTCGGTCATCGCCGTCGGGTCCTCGATCCTGCCGCCGCCTTCCGCGACTGCGCGCTGCACGGCCTTGGCATCGCCCCCAGCCGCGCGGCTCAGGTCCGATCGCTGCAGGGCGAAGAGGGCGATCATGAAGACGGCGAGCACGCCGAAGATCAGCGCGTAGGTCGTCTTCGGGTTGGCCTGCCCTTCGCCGGTGGTGAGGGCGATGACGACGACGATCCCGGCGACGACGATGACCCCGATCAGCCCGAACAGCCCCGATCGCCTGAACCCTCCGCTGAACACGCCGCCACCCTACCCCCATCCCGCCGACGGGCCGATACGTCAAGTATGCGTTGACGTATCGGCCCGTCGGCGGGCGTTTGGATCAGCAGCGGCGGTAGAGGACCCAGGACTCGTTGCGGGCGACCTCGCGGAAGCCGGGGGGGACGGCGAGGCGGAGCCGGGTCGGGTCGCCGGGGTCGAGGATGAAGTTGTGGACGACGAAGGGCGAGGCCGGCTCGAGGTAGTAGCCGCGGCCGGATGAGTGCCCCTCGCCGGCGCTGACCATCTGGGTCGGGCGGATGTCGAGGTTGAAGGCGAGGCGGGGGACGGCGCGGTGGTTGGGGACCGCGATCGGGCCGCAGAGGGGCTCGGCGAAGGCGCCGGTGCCGGCGAGGCCGGTCAGGTCGCCCTCGATCCGTCCCTGGTCGGTGAGGTCGGCGTCGACGCGGTGCAGGAGGTCGTACTGGTTTGGGCCCCAGGCGAGGAACATGAGGATGACGACGGCGGCGAACCCCTGCCAGGCACGCCGCCAGGGGTGGCCAGGCTCCAGCAGTCGCCAGCCGAGCAGCGCCAGGGCGGCGAAGATCGCCAGCACGGCGGCGGCCAGCATCGTGTAGCGGGGGAGGATCGCCAGGCCAGCGCAGGCAAGCATGGCGAAGGCGGCCAGGGCGAGCGCTGCGGCGGCGACGCCGATCGTGCTGCGGCGGCGCAGGAAGGCGAGCCCGAGCGCGACTCCGCCGAGGGCGCCGACCATGCCCGGCCACTGCAGGACCTCGCCGAGCCGGCGTGGGCCGTAGAGGACCAGGTCGACCGGGCCGGTCTGGCGGGCCAGCGTGTCGACGGTTTCGCGGGTGCCGGTGAACGAGTACGTGGGGCTGCCGGCAGTGATCCAATCGAACAAAGCCCAGAGGAGCGGGGCGGTGAGGGCGAGGGCCGCGAGTGCGATGCCTTGGGGGGAGAGGAGGGCACCCCTCGCCCGTCCAATCGCCGGCCTAATTAGGCCGGCGATTTGAGTATCCGCCCGGTCGAGGGGTGCCCTCCTCTCCTCACCGGGGGCGGGATGGCGGGGCGAGCGTCGAGCCCCGGCGGCCTCGTCTGGGACGGCGGAAGCTTTAGAAGCTTGTGGGGGAGCGAGGAGGAGATAGGCGAGATAGGCGAGGGAGAAGAGCCAGGCCTCGGGACGTAGGAGGCCGGCTAGGGCCAGGAGGGCTAGGACTGGCCAGCCGGCGCGGGGCTTGCGGGTCTCTATAAGGAGGGCTCCTAGGCAGAGGGCGATGTAGGGGAGGTCGACGTAGGCGCGCAGGCCGTTGGAGAGGTAGGGGGCGCGGGAGAGGACGATCAGCGCGGCGACGGCGCCGACCGGGCGGTCGAACCAGAGCGCCCCGAGGCGGTAGACGAGGTAGCCGACCAGGCCGAGCGAGAGGTAGGCGACGATCATCGTCGCCTCGATCGCGCCGTCGCCGAGCGGCGTCGCGAGCAACCCGAAGAGCTCCGCCAGCGGGTGCGGCGTCGGCGCCAGCGGCGCGGCCATGTCGGGGCTGAGCCCGTGCGCCATTTCCCTCCCCCAGAGGAGCGCGTAGATCGTGTCGTAGTTGGGGAAGCCGACCGGGAAGAGGAGCAGCAGCGCCGCCGTGACGGCGGCGACCCAGGCGATCGGCGCAAGCCAGCTGGAGACCCTCGATGGCACCGGCGCACGGTATCCGCTGCCGCTCCCTGGGGGCGTGTCTGAGCTTATGCCCCCTATACGGTGGTCAAGCTCAGACACGTCTCCGGAGTTGGTGTGGCGCGGGGATACACTGGCCGCGGTGCCGCCGTCCAGCGACTCGATCTCCCTCTACCGCCGCCACCGGCCCGGCTCCTTCGACGAGGTGGTCGGCCAGCAGCACGTCGTCCGCACGCTGCGAAACGCGGTCGAGCAGGGCAAGGTCCACCACGCCTACCTATTCGTCGGCTCGCGCGGGACCGGCAAGACCTCGATGGCGAAGATCCTCGCCCGCTCGCTCAACTGCGAGCGCGGCGGGCCGACCGTCGTCCCCTGCGGCGAGTGCGAATCGTGCACGACGATCGCCTCCGGTGTCTCGGTCGACGTGATCGAGATGGACGCCGCCTCCAACCGCTCCGTCGACGACGTCCGCGACCTGCGCGAGCGGGTCGCCTACGCTCCCACCGGCGGCCGCTGGAAGGTCTACATCCTCGACGAGGCGCACATGCTGACCAAGGAGGCCTGGAACGCCTTCCTGAAGACGCTCGAGGAGCCGCCGCCCAACACCGTCTTCGTCCTCGCCACGACCGAGGCCCACAAGGTGATGCCGACGATCGCCGACCGCTGCCAGCGCTTCGATTTCCAGCGCCCTTCGCTGGAGCAGATCTCCGAGGTGCTGCAGCGGGTCGCGGCGGCGGAGGGGATCGAGGCCGAGGACGCCGCCGTGGCGATGATCGCCCGCTCGGCCTCGGGCAGCTTCCGCGATGCGCTTGGCACGCTGGACCAGCTGGTCTCCTACGGCGGCAGCCAGGTCAAGCTCGACGACGTGCTCGAGCTGCTGGGCGCGGCCGACGCCGAGCTCCTCTTCGAAGCGGTCGACGCGGTGATCGCCGAGGATCCCAAGGGCGTCCTGCTGGGCGTCGAGAAGATGGCCCGCTCCGGCCGCGACCCCGCCCAGTTCGCCCGCGACCTGCTGGCGCACCTGCGTCACCTGCTGGTGACGCAGACGGTCGGAGAGGTGCCCAACACCTTCGTGGTGACCGCCACAGACGCCGACCGGCTGTCGGCGCAGGCAAGCTCGATCGGAGCGGCGACACTGGTCCGCACCATCGACGAGCTGGCGAACGCCCTCACCGCCGTCCGCGAGGGCGACGACGCCCGCATGGCCGTCGAGATCGCACTACTTAAGGCAGCTCGCCCAGATCTGGACCCCTCGACCGAGGGACTGCTCCGCAGGGTCGAGAAGCTGGAGCAACGAGGGGCGCCCGACTCGCCCGCGGGTCCTGTCGCTGCAGGGGACCCACCACCCCCTCCGGTCGCTAAAGCGTCCTCGGGGGCGGTTCCCCCTACAGCGCCACCCGCGGGAGAGTCGGCTTCGGCTGACGAGCTTGGATCCCAAGCGCCATCGGATGGTCCGGAGCGGCCCGAGTCTGAGGACCAAGCTGGAAATTCGGAGCGGGCTGAAGCTGAGCCGTCAGCCGAAGGCGCTTCTCCCGCGGGTGGCGCGGACTCGGGGGGGCCGAGAACGGAGGCGGAGCCCCCGCCCGCAGGCCCCCCCGAGGCCGTGACGGGCCCCGCGGGCCAGAACCCCCTCAGCTTGGAGGAGATTCATCGCACCTGGCCCGCCGTCCTCGACAAGCTTCGTGAGTCGAGTCCCGCTCTCGCCGCGACCTTCGATGGCGCCAGGCCCGTGAGCCTCGACGACGGGCTGACGATCGGGTTTCCGGGGGAGCTGACCTTCAACAAGAAGAAGGCCGAGACGCCGGAGAAGCGGGAGCTGATGGCCGACGCGATCGAGACCGTGCTCGGGGAGCGGGTGAAACCCACGTACGTGTTGCTGGACGGAGAGGCCGCTCCAGCGGAGCCGAAAGCTTCCGAGGGCGAGATCGATCACGATGCGCTGGTGGAGAAGCTGAAGAGCGAGTTCGACGCGGAGGAGGTCGGTTAGGTGGCGAGAGGCGGAATGCCCGGGGGCTTCGACGTGAACGCCCTGATGAAGCAGGCGCAGAAGATGCAGGACGAGATGCTGCAGGCGCAGGAGAAGCTCAAGGACGAGGTGGTCGAGGCCAGCGCCGGCGGCGGCATGGTCAAGGTGAAGATGGGCGGCGACCTGACCCTGCGCGAGATCGTCATCGATCCCGAGGCGATCGATCCCGAGGACGCGGAGCTGCTCGCCGAGATGGTGCAGGCCGCGGTCAACGAGGGCCTGCGCGCCGCACAGCAGCTGGCGGAGTCCAAGATGGGCGGGATCGCGGGAGGCCTCGGCGGCCTCCCCGGAATGTGAGCCCGACGAGCTTCCGGTGCGCCTTTTCCCCCCCATACGGGGATAAAGCGCACCGGAAGGGGATGTCTTGAGCGCCCAAATCGCCACGGTGACTTCCGGGTGCTCGAATCCGTGGCGATTTGGGCGCGAGGCGTTGCTATGAGCGCGGAGGGACCGGCGCCGCTTGCTCGGCTCGTCGCGGAGCTCTCGCGACTGCCGGGGATCGGCCAGCGCACCGCGCAGCGCCTCGCCTTCCACATCCTCCGCGCCCCCGACGAGGAGGCGGCGGCGCTGGCGGCGGCGATAACCGAGGTGAAGGAGAAGGTCGGCCTCTGCGAGGAGTGCTTCAACCTCTCCGAGGGCCCGCGCTGCCGCATCTGCTCGGACCCCGGCCGCGACCGCACGACGATCTGCGTGGTCGAGGAGCCCGCCGACGTGATCCCGATCGAGCGCACCCACGAGTACCGGGGCCTCTACCACGTGCTCGGCGGCGCCCTCTCGCCGATCGACGGCGTCGACGCCGAGGATCTCAAGGTCGCCGAGCTGCTGCGCCGGGTGGACGGCGGCGAGGTGCGCGAGGTGGTCCTCGCCACCAACCCGACCACCACCGGCGAGGCGACCGCCCTGCACATAGCCGAGCGGTTGCGCGGCGGCGGCGTCACCGTGACCCGGCTCGCCAGCGGTCTCCCGGTCGGGGCCGACCTCGAGCACGCCGACGAGGTCACCCTGGGCAAGGCCTTCGCCGGCCGCCGTAGCCTCGACTGATACCGGAGAAACGGAAACCACCCTCGCGGTGCAACGTTTTACGGCTCTCCTGGGACCACAAAACGTTGCACGTCCTTCGATTAGCCCAGAAACCACGCGGTGCAACGTTTTACGGCCCTCACAGGACCGTAAAACGTTGCACCTGACTGGGGGAGGGCGGGGGACGGGGGCGGCGGGCCCGACGGACGATTTGCCTAGACGCATGTCAGCCCGCAAATAGCGATCTTTTGCGTCCTGGCGTCCGTTGCGTGCGGCAAGGTCTTCCCCGTGGCGACGCGGGCGAACAACGGTGCCGGAGGCGAGTCCCCGGCGGGCCAGGTCGTTCGCGAGGTTTCCGGGCTGCAGGCCGCGCTGCTGGCCAGGCTGCGCGAGGAGATGCGCGACGGCGACGCGACGCCGTTCGCCGACGCGGCGCAGAAGCTGGCCGAGGAGTTCGGCTCGGTCGCTGCCACCGCGGTCGCGGCGGTGTCGGCCCAGCAGGCGCCCGCGCCGGGGGTGGCGCTCGACGAGCATGCCAGCCTCTTTCAGCCCGGCCACATGCGCCGCCGCCTCGAGCAGCTGATCGAGACCAACAAGCGCTACGGACACCCCTTCGGACTGGCTGTCTTCGACGTCGACGGTCCCGGCGCTCGCGACGGCGAGCCCGACGGCGGCCAGGAGACGATGCTCATCGTGGTCGGGGCGGCCCTGCGAGACAGCGTCCGCCTCGTCGACGAGACGTTCCGCCTCGAGGAGGACGCGCTCTGCGTCCTGGCACCGAACCAGACCACGGTCGAGGGCGTGCAGATGGCCGAGCGGCTGCTGCGGATGCTCGATGAGCTGGAGGCGGCGGGGGGGTTGCGGATCGGCATCTCGGTGGGCGTCGTCGCCTGCCCCGAGCACGGCACCGACGCCGAGGAGCTGCTGCGCAAGGCCGACGAGGCGATGTGGCGCGCCCGCTCCCTGGGCCAGCCCGTAGGCGTCGGCACCCTGCAAGATCGCTGACAGATTCCGTAAATCCGTCCATAACTTGCGTAAACCTGGATTTCGGGTGGGAGAATGCCGATGTCCGGCGAACACCGCTGGGCAAGCCGAGGAACCGATCTGAGATGCCGGGAATAAGAACCAACGCAGCCGCGGAAGTGCTCGGGGTCAGCCCCAACACCCTGCGCAGCTGGGAGCGCCGCTACGGCTATCCGACGCCGAAGCGCACGGTGGGCAACCACCGCAACTACGAGCTGGTCGAGCTGCAGACCCTGCGCGACGCCCTCGCCCAGACCGGCAACATCTCCTCGGCGATCGAGCTGGCGCGCCAGCGCCAGGCGGCGCCGGCCAGCGACGGCAACCTGCTTGCCGCCCTGCAGAGCTTCGACGAGGAAGCCGCCGACCGCGCGGTCGAGGAGAGCCTCGCCCTGCGCCCGCTCGAGCGCACCGTCGAGGAGCTTCTGCTTCCCGCCGTCGACCGACTCGCCGCCGACCCCGAGGCCGAGGCCGAGCTGGAGTTCGCCTCGCGCTGGGCGACCGGCTGGCTGCACGGCGCCCGCCGCCTCGCCTCTGCCGCCTCCCGCCCCGCCGGGATCCTGCTGCTCGACTCGAGCCGCGGCTCCGACGCCGAGGCGGTCCACGCGCAGGCGCTCGACCTCACCCTTCGCCGCGCCGGCTTCCGCGTGCTGATGCTCTCCAACGAGCTCGGCGACGAGCGCCTCGCTCGCGCTCTCCGGGCCCTCGACCCGACTGCGATCGTCCTCTGCGGCCCCGGCGCCGACACCGCGAGCGCGGTCAAGCTGGTCCGCAAGATCCGCGAGGCCGGCTTCGACGCACCCCTCTTCGGCTTCCGAGCCACCGGCCTGATCGGCGACGCGGTCCCCTCCGCTGGCGCCACCCCGAGCGAAGTGACCGGGATGCTCAACGCAGACCTGCGCCGCCGCGCCGCGCAGGCCTTCGCCTAGTTCAATTTCGCCAGTAGCTGATGGAATTTCCGTCATTAGCTGACGGATTTGCCATCATTGACCGATGATCGAGCGACACGCAAGCAGGCTCGTCCTCGAAGCGGCGGGCGACTCGCGCGTCGTGATGCTCGTCGGGCCCCGCCAGGCCGGCAAGACGACCCTGGTCAAGGAGCTCGCCGGCGGTGAGTTGCCGATGTCCTACGTCACCCTCGACGAGGCGGGCCCTCGCCGGGCCGCGGTCGAGGATCCGGTCGGATTCGTCGCCGGCCTCGAGCGGCCGGTTGCAATCGACGAGGTGCAGCGGGCGCCGGAGATCCTGCTGGAGATCAAGCGCATCGTCGACAACGACCCTCGTCCCGGCCAGTTCTTCCTCACCGGCTCGGCCAGGGTTCTCTCCCTGCCCAAGGTCGCCGATGCGCTGGTCGGCCGAGTGGAGACCGTGGCGCTCTGGCCGTTGTCGGAGGCCGAGGTCGCCGGCGGCAGCGGTGGCCTCGTCGATGCGCTCTTCGCCGGCGCGCCGCCCGACATCCAGGACGCGCCCATCGGCGGCAATGCATGGCTCGATCGCGCCCTCGCCGGTGGGTTGCCCGAGGCGCGGGAAAGGCCCGAGGGGGCGCGCCGCGATGCCTGGTTCGCCTCCTATCTGGAGACCCTGATCGAGCGGGACGTCCGGGACCTTGCCGAGATCCGTGCTCTCGATGAGGTTCCCGGGCTGCTGACCATGATTGCCGCCCGTGCGACAAGTCCGCTCAACGTCGCCTCGCTGGCCAGCGAGATGCGGATCTCGGAAGCCTCGGCCCGTCGTTACCTGGCGCTGCTGGACGAGATCTTCGTCGTGCTCCGAGTTCCCGCCTGGCGGCGAAACGTCGGCCGACGTTCCACAGCCGCCCCGAAGTACCAGCTTACGGACTCAGGTCTGGCCGCCCATCTGTTGGATCTCAACCGCGACAGGCTGGCCAGGGAAGAGGCGCAGGCGGGAGGCCTGTTCGAGACGTTCGTGCGGATGGAGTTCGTCAAGCAGGCCACCTGGAGCGCCTCGCGCCCAAGAGTCATGCATTTCCGAAGCCGGGGGGGGCGCCGGGAGGTCGATGCCGTGCTGGAGCGACGTGGGGGCCAGCTTGTAGGGGTCGAGATGAAGACCTCCGCAACTCCCTCGCCGCGTGATTTCCTGGGATTGGAAGAGCTTCGCGAAGATCGCGGCGATGACTTCGTCGCCGGCGTTCTCGTCCACGCGGGAGAGCGAACCGTTCCCTTCGGCGACCGGCTGTGGGCGTTGCCCGTGCCGGCGCTATGGGACTAGCGTCGCCGGGGCAGCTTTTCACCGCGACGCGATCCCCTCCGCCGTCAAGCGAAAACCGGCACGGAGCCCGTGGGCTTCGTGCCGGTTCGTTGCGCTTCCCTGTTTGCGCACCCCTGCCCTAGAGGGAGGCGTTCGCCTTCTTGGCCGCGGCCAAGACCACGCTTGGCAGCGGCGGGAAGTCGAGCGAGGCGCCGAAGCCCTGCCCTTTGGTCAGCGCGTAGTCGATGAATTCCTTGATCGCCCCCTTCTGCGACGCGCTGCGGGGGACGATGGCGTAGGTGAAGGTGGAGATCGGATACGCCTTCTTCAACGACTTCGGCGGGTCAACGATGCTGACCGTGTTGGTCGAGGGCACCCGCTTCACCACCGAGGCTGCGCTGGCGATGTTCGAGAGGTTCGGGTAGACGTACTTCCCGGCCCGGTTCTGGACCGCAACGGCTTTCATGCCCGCCGCGATCATGTACGAGGCGGAGATGTAGCTGATCGAGCCCGTGGTTTTCTTGACCGTGTTCGTCAGCCCCAGGTTTCCTTTGGCCCCGACGCCGGTCGGGAAGCCGACGGAGGTGGAGGTTCCGACCCGGCTCCTCCAGGCGCCGCTGGCCTTCGAGAGGAAGTCGGTGAAGGCGTAGGTGTCACCGGACCCGTCGGTGCGGAATATGGGTGTGATTTTGATGCCGGGCAGTTTCTTGCCCGGGTTCGCTTTTTTGATCTTCGGGTCGTTCCACTTCTTGATCTTGCCGAGGTAGATTTCGGCGATCAGCGAGCCGCTCAGCTTCAGGCCCGAAACGCCCAGGTTGTAGCCGACCCCGGTCGCCGAGAGCGCCCAGGGGATCTGGACGCAGCCGTTGCAGGCGCTCGCCTGTTCGCTCGTCAGCGGCGCGTCGGATGCGCCGAAGTCGACCGTCCTCGCGGTGATCTGGGCGATGCCCGCGCCGGAGCCGACGGCCGAGTACTGCACCGCGGTGCCGCCGCCCCTTTCGAAGCCGGACTTCCAGTTCGCCAGAATCGGCGCGACAAGCGTCGACCCGGCGCCGGTGATGCCGGCCGAGGCGGTTGCGGCCATAACGGCCGTGCACCCAACCGTCGCGATGACCGCCAGAGAAAATCCCAGGAACCTGTTGCGAATCAAAGCAGTCCTTTCCGCTCGCTTTCAACTCCGCTCGCGGTGCCGCTGGAAGCACCGGCGCTCGCAGTAGCGTCGCGGCAGGGACGCCGGGAATTGTTGCAGTCCTGTGAAAGGCCTCGGTAACGCTGGATGTGTCAATCCTGTGAAAATCGGCCGCCCCGGTGCAACGGCGGACACGGTCTCCTCTACCCTGCCGCGCAATGAGCACGACCGCCGGTCCCGCGACTCTGCGCAGCACCCCCGCCGCCCGGGCCGCGGCGCGCAGGAAGAGGCTCGATCGCGTCGCCGACTGGGCTCTCTACGGGGTCTGCCTCCTCGCGGCGCTGCTCGCCGCCGCGGCGATCGTCGGCGTCGGGTACCAGGTCATCCACGGCGCCGGCCCCGCCATCTCGGAGTTCGGGCTGGGGTTCCTCCTCGACACGACCTGGCAGCCCAACTTCAACGAATTCGGCGCTGGCTCGCTGATCTTCGGGACCGCGGTCAGCTCCTTCTTTGCGCTGCTCCTTGGCGCCCCGATCGCGATCTCGATCGGCCTCTACCTGAGCCTTCTGGCGCCGGCCGGCGTGCGCGGCGTGATCGCGCCGCTGGTCGAAATGCTGGCGGCGATCCCGAGCGTCATCCTCGGCTTCTGGGGGATCCTCGTCCTCGCTCCCTTCGTGCGCGACCGCATCGAGCCCTTCCTCCACGACACCCTCGGCTTCATCCCGATCTTCGGCCCTCCGCAGACCACCGGGTCGAGCGTCTTCACGGCCAGCCTGATCCTGACGATCATGGTGATCCCGATCATCGCCTCGATCTCCCGCGACCTCTTCCGGGCGGTCCCGCTCGACGTCCAGGACGGGGCGAGCGCACTCGGCGCCACCCGCTGGGAGGTCATCCGCGGGGTCGTCCTGCCCAGCACCGCGTCGGGCGTGGTCGCCGCCAGCCTGCTCGGCCTGGGGCGGGCCCTCGGCGAGGCGATCGCTGTGGCCCAGGTGATCGGCGCCGGCGCCGCGATCCAGGCTTCGATGTTCAAGACGGGCGACACGCTGGCGGCGCGGATCGCCAACGAGTTCCCCGGCGCGCTGACGGAAATGCACAAAGCCTCGCTCTTCTACCTCGGCGCGATCCTGCTGGTGATCGGGCTGGTCTCGAACCTCGTCGCGCAGTGGATCGGCAGGCGCTTCGGCTACCGGGGGGCCCTATGAGCGCCCCAATCGTCACGGTGATCGCCGGTCGTTCGAGTCCGTGGCGATTGGGGCGCGAACGGAAGGTTGTTTTGTGCGCCCCAATCGTCACGGTGATCGCCGGTCGTTCGAGTCCGTGGCGATTGGGGCGCGAACGAGAGATTCTCCGATGAGCGGCGGTGCCGTGCCCGACCCGACCGCGCCGCTGACGCCGAGCGGCAACCTGCGCCGTCGCGAGCTCGTCAGCCGCCTCGCCGAGTGGAGCGCCACCGCGGCCGCCGTCCTCGCCGTGGGGGTTCTCGGGATCGTCGTCTTCACCGTGGTCTCGCGGGGCGCGAGCGCCCTCAGCCTCGAGTTCCTGGTCAAGGGGGCGCCGGACGGGATCGGGCCGATGCTGGTGGGAACCGGCGTCATCGTCGGCATCGCGACCCTGATCGCGATGCCGATCGGGGTCCTGATCGCCCTCTTCCTGACCGAGTACGCGGGCAACAGGGCGAGCAACGCGATCCGCCTCACGCTCGACCTGATGAACGGGCTGCCCTCGATCATCATCGGCCTCTTCATCTTCGCCCTGATGGTCAACCAGAAGCAGCAGTCCGGGCTTGCGGGCTCGGTCGCGCTGGCGATCATCATGGTGCCCCTGATCGCTCGCGGCACCGAGGAGGTGCTGCTGCTGGTGCCGAAGAACCTTCGCGAAGCGGCCGACGCGCTCGGGGTCAGCCGCTGGCGCGCCGTGCTCGGGATCGTGCTGCCGAGCGCGATTGGCGGGATCGCCACCGCGACCGTGCTCTCCGTCGCCCGCGCTGCCGGCGAGACGGCGCCGCTGATCTTCGCGACTCCGAACTTCGACCCGGCCACGTACTCGGTGAACCCGCTCGAATCGCTGCCCAACGTGCCGGTCCGGGTCTTCCAGCTCTCCGAAGAAGCAAACCCGGATGCCGTCACCGAAGCCTGGGGCCTCTCGCTGGTCCTGGTCTCGCTGATCCTCTTCGCCAGCCTCGGCGCCAGGGCGCTGCTGGCCCGCAGCAAACGGAGGATGGGCTCGTGAGCGCCCACGAGTCGAGGGCGGCAGGGTCCCCCGCGCCGCCGCCGCAGCGGCTGCGGATCCGCAACGAGCCGGTGCCGCAGGCCGGTGGGCCGGCCGTCGCCAACGGCCACCAGGCCGTCGCCACCGAGATCGTCTTCGACGCTCGCGACGTGGCCATCTTCTACGGGGCCAAGAAGGCCCTGACCGGGGTCTCGCTGCGCATCCGCCGCGGCCAGATCACCGCCCTGATCGGGCCCTCGGGCTGCGGCAAGACGACCTTCCTGCGCAGCCTCAACCGCATGAACGACTCCATTACCGGCTTCCGGATCGACGGCCAGATCCTCTACCACGGCCACGACATGTACGGCGGCAACGTCGACCAGGTCGAGGTGAGGCGCCGGATCGGGATGGTCTTCCAGAAACCGAATCCCTTCCCGAAGTCGATCTTCGACAACGTCGCCTGGGCGCCGCGCAACCTGGGGCTGAAGCCCGGCCTCCACGAGCGGGTCGAGAAAGCCCTGCGCGGCGCCGCCCTCTGGGACGAGGTCAAGGACCGCCTCAAGGAGAGCGCCCTCGGCCTCTCCGGCGGCCAGCAGCAGCGCCTCTGCATCGCCCGCGCGATCGCGATCGAGCCCGACGTGCTGCTGCTCGACGAGCCCGCCTCGGCGCTCGACCCGATCGCCACCGGCGCGATCGAGGAGCTCATGCACAGCCTCAAAGGCCGCTTCACGATCGTGATCGTCACCCACAACATGCAGCAGGCGGCCCGGGTGGCCGACCGCACCGCGTTCTTCAGCCTCGAGTCGAGCGAGGCGCAGCCGGTCGGGACCCTGATCGAGTTCGACGACACCGAGACGATCTTCTCCCGGCCCCGCGACCCCCGCACCCGCGACTACGTCACCGGCCGCTTCGGTTAAGCCGCCCCCGGACGCGGAAGCGCGGGCGCGAGATCGCCGGGTGTGTTGGGCGCGCCCGCGCTGGAGCAGAGGAGGCGGCGCCCTGTCATCCGCGCAGGATCGACTCGCCCGAGACCTGTTGCAGGAGCGGCTGCCCGCACTGCCAGCAGAACGTCGCGCCGCTCGAGTGGGGGGCGCCGCAGCTGCCGCAGGACCCGGCGGTGCCGGTCTCCTCCATGCGGACGATCCGTTCCACCTCGCTGAGCTCGGCGTCGGCGTCCTGCAGGGCCACGGCCCGTTTGACCAGCAGCTCCATCTGCATCTGGTTGCGGATCGCCATCTCGTAGACGAGGCCGCCGAGATCCCACTGCAGCTCCGCGACCCGGGCGACGAGCTGGTCGCGGCGGCGCTGGAGGTCGACCACGAACTCCTCTCCGAAGGCGGCGGCCAGCGCCGGGTTTGGAGCCGACGCCGGCGGCGCGCCCGGCGGCGCGGCCGGGGCGTGGGCCGGCGCGGCAGCGGCCGGCAGGTACGCGTCCCGCCGCCGCCGGCCCAGCCCAAGTCGGTCCCCGATGCTCATTCGCCGAAGAAGCTGCCGTCGAACTCGCCGCTTTCGCTACAGCCGGCGGTCCCCTTTTCGCAGGTGTCCCCGACCTGAGTCTTCGGCGGCGGCAGCTTCACGTCGCCCTCCGGTTTGAGGACTTCTTCCGCGGCCTTGGAGGTGCCGCTCGCGCCCTCCTGGACGCCCGAGCTCGCGTCCTTGCTCGACTTCTTCGCGCCGCCGCCGGATCCGGGCTGTTCGGTCCCGGTGGCTTCGACTTCGCCGCCGCCAACCGTGATCACCTGCGGGGGGCTGGCGGCGGTGGGCGCGCTCTCCTCGCCGGAGCGGCCGATCAGCACGCCGACCCCGATCGCCAGCACCAGGGTCGCGACGCCGGCGATCAGCGAGGCGTTGGCGGACATTCGCGGCTGGCGCTCGCGCGGGAGAGGCGCCGCCGCCGTCCCAGCCGGTCGCCTGATCGCGTCCATGAAGACGACCGCATCCATGAACGGCAGCCGGGGGTCGCCGCGGCGGCTGCCGCAGGTGAGGCAGTAGCGCTGGTCGGCGGCCATGTGCGCGCCACAGCTGGGGCACTGCTCGCCGGGATACGGGCCGATGTTCACAAGCACATCATCAGTGTCGAGCCCCAGGGAGGATGTGTAAGGTTTGTAAAACTCGCCCGACAGCGCCTCCTTCCTGCTAAGACTCCGAGTCCGTGACCCCGAGCGGCGGCAGCGAGAACGGGCAGGGCAGGTGCGCGACGTGCTCTGCGCCACTGGCCGGCGACCAGCGCTACTGCCTCGGCTGCGGCGCGCGCCGGGGGCCGCTGCCCGCGGCGGTCGCCACCCAGCTGGCGGCGCTGCTGCGCCGCGAGCGAGGCAAGGAGGAGGAGGTCGGGGGCGAGCCGGAGCCGGCGGGGATCGTCGCCTGGATGCCGACCCCCCGGGCCGCGGCCACGGCGGTGATGTTCATGCTCGCGCTCGGTGTCGTGCTCGGCTCGGTGACCAGCCACGTCGCCCAGAGCGCCGGCCTGCAGTCGATCCTGCTCCAGGTGCCCGCGCCGGAGCCCCCGCCGGTCGCCTCCGTCGAAGAACCCGAAGAAGCGCTCCCGGAAGAAGCCCCAGCCGAAGCGCCGGCGGTCGAAGCCCAGCCGTCCTCCACCCTCGTCCCGCCAGCAGGCGGAGACCCGGGCGAGAAGGCGCCCTCCGAAGAATTCTTCCCCGAAGAAACGGGGCTGCCCGAAGTGAAGCACGTGTTCGTGGTCGTGCTCGGCGAAAACAGCTTCGAGGAAGCCTTCGGCGAGACCTCGACCGCGCCCTACCTGGCCGAGACCCTTCCCGCACAGGGGGAGCTGCTCTCCAACTACTACGCCGTTGCGCAGGGGGGCCTGGCCAACCAGGTGGCGCTGCTGAGCGGCCAGGGGCCGACGGCGGAGACCACGGCAAACTGCCCCAACTACGTGGACATCGCGCCGGGGACGATCTCGGCCGAAGGCCAGGTGGAGGGGAGCGGCTGCATCTACCCGGCCGCCACGGAAAGCCTGCCCACCCAGCTCGCCGCGACCGGCATGGAATGGAAGGCCTACGTCGAGGACATCGGAAATGCTCCCGGGGAGCCCTCGAGCTGCCGCCACCCGGCGCCGGGCACCCCCGATCTCAAGCAGGCGCCGGTGCCCGGCGACGCCTACGTGACCTGGCGCAACCCGTTCGTCTACTTCCGCGCGATCGTCGACGGCCCCGAATGCGCGGAACGCAACGTCGGGCTCGACCGGCTCGCCCCCGACCTGCAGTCGGCGACGACGACGCCGACCCTCTCCTACATCGTCCCAAACGCCTGCCATGACGGCGGCCCGACGCCGTGCGAGCCCGGGCTCGCCGCCGGGCCGGCGGAGACCGAATCGTTCCTGCGCGAGGCGATCCCCCAGATCGTCGCCTCCCCCGCCTACGAGGAAGGCGGCCTGATCGCGATCGTCTCGACCCAGGCACAGCAGGGCGGGGAGGCCCCCGACACCAGCGCCTGCTGCGTGTACCCGGCGTACCCGAACATCCCCCCGCCGCCGCTGGTGGAAACGATCGCCGGCCCGACCAAGCAGACCGGCGGCGGCGGCCGGGTCGGGCTGCTCCTGCTCTCGCCGTTCGTCAAACCCGGGAGCGTCAACGAAGGCTATTTCAACCACTTCACCCTGCTGCTGACGATCGAGGAGCTGCTCGGCTTGGGGAAGCTCGGCTACGCGAACGAAGTGGCGCTGACCGCCTTCGACGAATCGGTGTTCAACGCCGAACCCGAAGCCGATGCGGAGGCGTTCCGGGTCCGCTCTCGCTGATCCCGGAAGCGCTCGTGCAGGCCGCCGCGGCGACGATGCGCCCGGGTCAAGGTTTGGCAAATCTTATAGGAAACAACAGTAAGCTCAGTAAGGTGCAGTAAGTTCTACATAGGAATGGATCCGGTCGAGAATCCCTTTTGCCCGGGAGCAGGCACTCCACCCCCTTCGTTCGTTGGGCGCGAGGAGCTTCTCGAGAGCTATAACGTCGCTCTGCGCCGCACCATTTCCGGCAGGCCGGGGAAGAGCATCATGCCCATCGGTCTCAGGGGCGTCGGCAAGACCGTGCTCCTCAACCGCTTTGACCAGATGGCCCAAGACGAGGGGCTGGTCGGTGCGTTCATCGAGGCTCCCGAGACCGGCGATTTCGAGCACCTGCTGGCGGCTCGCCTGCGCTCGATCCTGCTCGGCTTGGACAGTGGCCCGGTATCCCGGGCGGTTAAACGGGCGCTGGGGACGCTGAAGTCGTTCTCATACAACCTGCCGGATGGATCTTCGATCTCTCTGAACGTCGATCCGATCTTGGGAAGTGCGGATTCCGGCGTCCTCGCCGAGGACGTGACCGATCTGCTGGTTGCAGCCGGCGAGGCAGCCGACGACCGTGGGCGGGGCCTTTTGCTCGCGATCGACGAGGTCCAATACCTCGGCCCGGACGAGCTCGCCGCTTTGATCACGGCCATCCATCGCACCGTCCAGCTCGGCCTGCCGGTCATCCTGGTGGGGGCCGGGCTTCCGCAGCTCCCCGGGTTGGCCGGGAACGCGAAGTCATATGCCGAGCGACTCTTCGATTTTCCCGAAATCGGATCGCTAGATGACGACGACGCGAGAGCGGTGCTGGCGGGGCCGGCGCGCGCCCAGGGCGTCGAGTTCTCGGCGGATGCCCTCGAAGAAGCTGCTCGAGTTCACGCAGGGGTACCCGTACTTTCTCCAGGAGTGGGGCTATCACGTCTGGAATGCAGCTCCCCGTTCGCCGATTGGCCTGGACGACGTGACGCTCGCTGCGCGCGACGTGCAGCGAAGGCTCGACGAGAACTTCTTCCGAGTGCGCATGGATCGGCTCACCCCGGCCGAGAAGCGCTATCTGGGGGCGATGGCTGAGCTCGGCCCGGGACCGCACAGGTCAGGCGATATCGCAGCCAGGTTGGGCGTCAAGGTGGAGAGCGTTGCGCCGCGGCGGTCCGGTCTGATCAGGAAGGGGATGGTGTACAGCCCCGCGCATGGGGATACTGCTTTCACCGTTCCGATGTTCGACGATTTCCTTCGCCGGTTTCAGCTGGATTAGCCGGCCGATCAGATTGCCTACAAGAAAGGACGAGAAATGCCGATCGACCAGAGCAAGATGGGGCAGGTCGTGACCGCGCAGATGGAGGCGCTGGAAGCCGACTACGGCGAGGACTGCCAGATCGGCGACGTCTGCACGATCGTCGAGGTCGTCGGTCCCCACGGCTCCCACGTGCGGGTGCGGACCAGCGACATGCGCCCCCACATGGCCCTCGGACTGATCCGGATGGCCGAGCACGCGATGCTCGGCAACCTGGGCGGCGGCGAGTAGGCGGGGAGGAGCCTGGCGCCGAAGCCGCGGTCACCTCGCCGCGTGGGTGTCGTACCAGCCCGGCATCGGGCCCAGCAGCCTGATCGCCTGGCCCCTGATCCCCTTCCCCAGCTGCGAGCGCCGCAGCAGCTCCTCCGGCCTCCTGACTGCGCGCTGGACGCGGTTGATTCGCCTGTAGCGGCGTTCGGCCTGTTCGCGGCTGAGCCACTCGGGGAGGTCGGGCCCGAACGGCCCGCTCGAGTCGGGCTCGAAGCGATAGCGGAGCGGGGCGCCGTCCAGGGCCCGCGTCTCGATCTCGGTGCTCGGGATCGTCGCCTGCTGGATGACGGCGAAGCGGCTGTAGCCGAGCCGGTCCAGCAGCGAGAGCTCGCGCTGGAGGTCCGGCCAGCTGCCGTGCGATGCCTCGATGCTGACGAAGTCGGGTCGCTCCGGCCGCTCGCCCAGCGCCTCCAGGCAATGCAGGCCGGCCCCCTCGATGTCGATCTTGACGAACGCCGGTGTGCCGGTCTCGCGCAGAACCGCCGCGAAATCGATGCTCGGCACCTCGATCGGCTGGCTCTCGCCGCCGTGCAGGTTGCCCTCCGCCCGGCCCGCGTCCACCGTTCCCCAGACGCTGTTGGGATGCCTGAAGAAGCGAACCGACGGCTCGGATGAGGCGGTGATCGCTCCCTCGACGATCGAGAGCCGGCCCTCGCCCGCGAAGCGCGCGGCACACGCCGCGGCGAGCTCGGGATCCGCCTCGAACCCGACCACCCGGTACCCCTTCGCCAGGTAGTAGGCGGTGTCCTCGCCCTTGTGCATGCCCACGTCGAAGACCAGATCTCGCTCCACGAGGCAAGAACGATGGCCGCCGCGGCAACTTTCCGCGACCAGGCCCGGATATGGGCCTGGCTCCACGCAGGCGAGCATCGGCACGGGCGCGCCGGCCCTTGAGGGCCGACTATCCTCAACCGCCCATGCCCGAAGGCTCCCTCAAGACCGTGGTGATGAAGTTCGGCGGCACCTCGGTCGCCGGCGCCGGGGAGATCAAGCGCGCGGCGCAGCGGATCGTCGCCGCGCGCGAGGAGGGCGCGCGCGTGGTCGCGGTCCTCTCGGCGCGGGGCAAGACGACCGACGAGCTGGTCGCCCAGGCGCTGGAGATCTCGGATCGGCCCGAGCCCCGCGAGATGGACATGCTGCTCTCGACCGGCGAGCGGATCTCCTGCGCGCTCTGCGCGATGGCGATCCACGACATGGGCCACAAGGCGATCTCGCTCACCGGCTCGCAGGCGGGGATCGTCACCGACTCCTCCCACACCCGGGCGCGGATCATCGACGTGCGGGCCGACCGCATCCGCGAGGCGCTGGGCGAGGACCGGATCGTCCTCGTCGCCGGCTTCCAGGGCGTCTCGACCGAGAGCCAGGACGTCACCACGCTCGGCCGCGGCGGCTCCGACACCACCGCCGTGGCCCTCGCGGCGGCGCTCGAGGCCGACGTCTGCGAGATCTACACCGACGTCGCCGGCGTCTTCAGCGCCGATCCCCGCGTCGTTCCCGAGGCGCGCAAGCTGAAGTGGGTCGCCTACGAGGAGATGCTGGAGATGGCCGCTTCGGGCGCCCGGGTGCTGCAGCTGCGCTCGGTCGAGTACTCCCGCAACCACGGCGTCCGCATCCACTGCCGCAGCAGCTTCGAGGACGGCCCCGGTACCCTCGTCGTCACCGAGGAGGAGGTGAAGGAAGAGATGGAGCAGCCATTCGTGACAGCGGTGACCCACACCGACGACGAGGCGCGGGTGACGCTGACCGGCATCCGCGACGAGCCCGGCGTCGCCGGCGAGATCTTCAGCGCGCTGGCCGAGGCCGGGATCAACGTCGACGTGATCATCCAGAACGAGCCCGTCGGCGACGACGAGCTGGCCGACCTCTCCTTCACCATCGGCCGCGCCGAGCTGACCGCGGCGACGGACGCGATCGCCGCCCTCGGCGAGGTCAGCCAGGGCGTGCGCACCGACGACCGCATCGGCAAGGTCTCGATCATCGGTGCCGGCATGCGCTCGCACCCCGGCGTCGCCGCCAAGGTCTTCGAGGTCCTGGGCGCCGAGGGGATCAACATCGAGATGATCTCCACCTCCCCGATCAAGATCTCCTGCGTCATCGCCGCCGACCGGGTCCCGGACGCGGTTCGGGTCCTGCACCAGGCCTTCGACCTCGGCGCCGACGCGGTGCGGCCAGAAGAACCCGAAGGCGCCGAACACCGCCCGACGGTCAGCGGCTGACCCGCGGCCGCGCTGGCCGCGGGTCCTGTCGTCGGGGGTGGGGTGCCCTGCTTGCGCTACGCGCTGCTTCGGGCAGAGGCACGGGAGCGGGATGAACCTCAAGCCCCGCCCTCAGCAGCCTTCGCGCGGCGCAGACACCCCACCCCCGACGCCACCCGCGGAGGGACGACATCAAGCACGAATCAGGGCGGCAGGTTGAAAGCCTTCAGTCCAGCGAACGGCAGCAGCGAATTTCGGAAGCTCGCGGCCTCAACTCACGTGCCTGCTGCCAGCCCTTTGAGTGGTCGGAGCGATGCCTTTCTCGCAAGCTTCTCGGCCCTGGGCGCTGCTCGATCGACGTTCCTCGTGGTGGGTGGCGTCGCAGGGGGGATCGCCCCCGAGGACGCTTTAGCGACCGCAGGGGGCGGTGGGTCCCCTGCGACGACAGGACCCGCCGCGCTGAGACCCGGCGACAGGACCCGCCTTGCGCGCCGCGCGCTTGCCGTGAGCTCCCAACCGGGCACCTCGCGTTCCGCCCGGCGGGGCCATCCCAGCCGGCACGATGAGGTCTACGGGGATCGTCACCTCGCGGCCGTTGATCTCAGCCGGGGCCTGCCAGATGCCGGGCTCCTCAGATCCCTGAAACTTGGCCAGCTTGAAGCCGGCTGCCTCCATCAAGTTGCCGAGGGGAGGAGCATCCCTCTCGCGAGATCAAGGACGCAGCGCTCCGAGTGAGTCGGCTCGCCACTCCGATTCGTTGGCTTGCATCCACTCCAGCAGTGCCGCGCCCTCAGCCGGCATTCGCCCGTTGCCGCTGAGGCAATCGACCACCACCTGGGAGGGAGCGGCGTAGCGCAGGCCGTCTTCGATGGAGGTCCGCAGCCAGACCACTCGGTCAAACGGTCGCAGGAGCGCGACGTTCGCACCCTCTCCGGCAGGGAGAAGGCCGAAATCGTTGGCGATCAGCGCCGGGGGGTCGCAGTAGGCGATAAGAAGGGCGGGCGAAGTCACCGGGGCGATTCGCCTCGCCGCGAAAGAACCGGTGATCGCAATCCGGGTGCCCGTCCCGGGGTCATCCGCGAGCTGCGACAACAGGCGGTCGACACCTTCGGGGGCGACGAACGTCGCGGCTTCGTTGGTCTTGAAGACGTCATACGAGGATGCCCAGCGGCGCAGGAGGCCGCCGATGTTGACGGTTTCGACCGGCCCTCGCGGAGAACGCTCGATCAAGGCCTCGCGGAAGAGCGTGTCGAGCAGGCGCGAGACGTAGCCCGGCGCCAAGCCGGCCGCCTCCGCGAGCTCGCGCACGCCGTATGGAGGACGTACGTCGACCAGCAGCCTGATCAGCCGAGCGGCCTTGGCCCCCCGAAGCTGAGCCCTGCCGCGCTCCTTGGGGGCGGGGTTGCGACTCGCCCCAACCGTTTGAAGATAGAAAGCCGGATTGTCGAGGCGGACCAGGGCGTTCCCGGTCAGGTCGATGTAGTTGATCTCTTGCTCGGCGAGCAGCTCCTGGGTGCGCTTGCTGAGCCAGGGAGCGACGACCAGCAGTGGCACATTGCCCCCGAGCTTTCGGGCCGCTTTCGCCAGGGGCGGGAGGAGCCCGAGAACGCCCCGGGGCGAGAGAGACTGCTTTTCCTCGACGGCGATGGTCGCGAAGGTCCCGCTCTGGGCTTTGAGGGAGATCGTCGAGTCGGCAGGCGGAGTCTCCTCTCCGGCAGGGGGGATACTGGAGCCTTCGACGCTCCAGCCGCGAGGCAAGCGTTCCTCCAGCCAGGAGATCGCCCTTTCTCTGAGAAAGGCTTCCGATTGAGTTGGATTTGCTGGCATCGCAAAGACGAGACTACCTGACTTAGTTATTGATTTAAGCCAGTTTGCGTTCACTGCAAACTGCCAATCAAAGGAAACACGGTTGACGGCGCATCGCGAGCAAAACTCAGGGTTGGGAGCTTCCCCGTCAGCGAAGTGGCGCCGAGTCGGGGAAAGCTCCCGGGCTCCAGGCGTTGTCGATTGACGTCCCTCGCGGCGACAGGGCCCGCCGCGCCAGAAACTCCTTCGTCATACTCGGCCGATGGCTGGCGACGGCTACAGAGTGGGGGTTCTTGGCGCCACCGGCGCGGTCGGATCGACCATCCTGGGGGTGCTTGCCGAGCGGGAGTTTCCGGCCTCCGAGGTGGTCGCCTTTGCCTCGGAGCGGTCGGCCGGGCGCGAGATCGAGTGGAACGGCTCGGTGCTCGAGTGCCGGGCGCTGAGCGCTGAGACGATCCAGGGGCTCGATGTGGTTCTCTCCTCCGCCGGCGGCGCGGTCAGCGCCGAGTGGGCGCCGCAGCTGGTCGAGGCGGGCGCGGTCGTCGTCGACAACACCAGCTACTGGCGGATGCACGAGGACGTGCCGCTGGTCGTCGCCGGCGTCAACCCCGAGGCGGCGGACACCCACAAGGGCATCGTCGCCAACCCCAACTGCACGACGATGGTCGCGATGATGGCGCTGGCGCCGATCCACCGCGCGGTCGGCCTGGAGCGCATCGTCGTCTCCAGCTACCAGGCCGTCTCGGGAACCGGGCAGCGGGCGATCGAGGAGCTGCGCGAGCAGTCGCGCGCGGTCCTGGCCGGGGAAGACGTCCCGGCCCCCCGGGTCTACCCCCACCGGATCGCCTTCAACGTGCTGCCCCAGGTCGAGGTCTTCAAGGACGGCGACGACTACACGACCGAGGAGCGCAAGGTGATGGCGGAGACCCGCAAGATCCTCGGCGCCGGCGAGGAGCTGGCGATCTCGGCGACCTGCGCCCGGGTGCCGGTCGTCAGCGGCCACTCCGAGTCGGTCAACGTGCGCACCCGCGAGGACCTCTCGCCCGACGAGTGCCGCGCTCTGCTCGCCGAGTCCCCCGGCGTCGTCGTCGTCGACGACCCGGCCGCGGGCGCCTACCCGATGGCGATCGACGCCGCCGGCCGCGACGAGGTCCTCGTCGGTCGCATCCGCCGCGACCCCGACGAGGAGCGCACGCTCAACCTCTGGGTCGCCGGCGACAACCTGCGCAAGGGCGCCGCGACCAACGCCGTCCAGGTCGCCGAGCTGCTGATCGAGCGCGACCTGCTTGGGTAGTAGAGGCACAGATTTCCCACGCTGTGGGGAATTTTTCCCCATCACGTGGTAAATTTTACCCATGATCGAGCGGGCCATCACAAAACCGCTCCTCGCGGCGCTCGGCGACACCCCGGTCGTGACGCTTGTCGGAGGACGCCAGACGGGTAAGAGCACGCTTGTCACCAGCCTCACGGGAAGCGGACACGATGCCGAGTACGTCACTCTGGACGATCCGATCGAGCTGGCTGCGGCCCGCCGCGATCCAATCGCCTTCGTCGATCGCTTCGACGGACCGGCGATCCTCGACGAGATCCAGCGGGCGCCGGAGCTGCTGCTGCCGATCAAGGCCTCGGTGGATCGCGATCGTCGCGCCGGCAGGTTCCTGCTCACCGGCTCCGCGAACGTGCTCCTCGTTCCGTCGGTGGCCGAGGCGCTGGCCGGCCGCATGGAGGTGCTCACCCTCTGGCCGTTTTCCGCGGCTGAGATCGAGGGGCGTCCCGGCGAGCAGTTCCTCACCTGGCTCTTCGCAGCTCGCCCAGAGCCGCCGCTTGCCGAGGCCGTGAGTCCCAGACAACTCGTCTCCCGCCTGCTGGCGGGGGGTTACCCCGAGGCAGTGGCGCGGGAGGACGATGACCGACGCTGGCAATGGCTCTCGAGCTACCTGACGACGATTCTGGAGCGGGATGTGCGGGCGATGGCCGACATCGAGAGGCTCGAGCAGCTTCCGGCGCTGCTGAGCGCGATAGCCCTGCGTTCGCGCGGGCCGCTGAACAAGAGCGGCCTCAGCCAGGACCTCGGCATGCCCAACAGCACGATCGATCGCTACCTGGCGCTGCTCGATCGCGTTTTCCTGGTGCACCGCCTCACGGCCTGGCACAACCGCCTGGGGCCGCGCCTGGTAAAGGCGCCGAAGCTCCTGTTGAGCGACTCCGGCCTCCTGTGTCGGTTGCTTCGGGCAGATCGCAAGCGGCTGCTGGACGACGACTCGCTGCGGGGCCTGGTCCTCGAGAGCTATGTGGGGATGGAGTTGGTCAAGGCGGGCGCGATGGCGGGCGCGGGAACCGACGTCATGCACTACCGGACCACGAAGGGCACGGAGATCGACTTCATGGTCGAGTCCGCCGACGGCCGGATCGCCGGCATCGAGGTCAAGTCCGGACGCACTGTCGATAGCGCTGACTTCAGGCGGTTCGAGCGCCTCGAACAGGCCCACGGAGAGCTGTTCGTGCGGGGTGTGGTCCTGTACACCGGGGATCGGGTCGTCCCCTTTGGGGAGCGGCTCGCCGCATGGCCGGTCGGGCTCCTTTAGGCGATCGGCGCCGCCGGCCGTCCAAGTCACTGACGATTGTCAGTCGCCCAGGTCTTCGGCCAGGGTGCCGAATCGCTCGACCAGGCCGCGGAAGAAGTCGTGGCGGGTGACCACGGCGTGCACCCGTCCGGCGGTGGCGATCGGCACGATCAGGACCCGGTGGTGGAGGAAGGTCTCGGCCAGCTGGGTGTCGGAGTAGGAGTCCTCGACGACGACGTGGTCGGTGGTCAGGAAGCGGCGGATCGATTCCTCGGCGCACTGGCTGCGCCGCTCGATCGTCTCGTCGACCGAGCGCGAGACCATCGCCGCCGAGGCGAGCTCGCCGACGTAGCCGGGGAAGAGGGCGGCCATGAACTCGCGCTCGCCGAAGATGCCGGCGAAGCGGCCGTCGGCCTCCACGGCGGGCAGCGCCGGCAGGCCGGCGTCGATTACCCGCCGCGCCGCCGGGCCGATCAGCTCGTTGGCGTCGAGGGGCTCTATCTCGCGAAGCGTGCTCTGGACGATCGAGTCGGACATCGGTTTCTCCTCAGATCAGGATGTAGCGGATCGCAATGTAAGCGGTGGCGAGGCCGATGGAGAGGATCGTCGCCGGCAGGCCGACGCGCAGGAAGGCCATGAAGCCGATCGGCGTCCCGGCCCGTTCGGCCATCCCGGCGGCGGCGACGTTAGCCGCGGCGGCGATCAGGGTCGCGTTGCCACCGAAGCAGGCGCCGAGCGCGAGCGACCACCAGTAGGCGTCGTCGCCGGTCGCGCCGGCCGACTCCTGCACTTCCTTGACGACGGGAATCATCGCCGTGGTGAAGGGGATGTTGTCGACCACGGCGGAGCCCGCCGCGGCGACCCAGGCGATGCCGATCAGCTCGGCGCTGCGCTCGCCCCCGGTGACGTCCTTGACCGCCTCGGCGACGTGGCCGATCGCCCCGGTGGCCTCCAGGGCGCCGACCATGACGAAGAGCGCGATGAAGAAGAAGAGCGTCGTCCACTCGATCGCCGAGAGGGTCTTTTCGAGGTCGATCCTCGTCACCAGCAGGCCGACCGCGGCGCCGGTCAGCGCAACCGTCGCCGGCTCGACGTGCAGCGCCTGGTGGGCGAAGAAGGCGAGCACGGTGAGCGCCAGCACCGGGCCGGTGCGCTTCAGCTCCGGCCAGTCGCGGATCGAGGCGGCGGCGTCGAGCTCCATCACCGCCCGGCGGTTTCGCTCCTCGACCCGCAGCCGCTTGCGGAAGACGAGGTAGAGCAGCGGCACGACGACGGCGAAGGTGACGAGCACGATCGGCGCCAGGTTTGCGATGAAGGCGTTGAAGCTGAGCCCGGTGGCGCCGGCGATGATGATGTTCGGCGGGTCGCCGATCAGGGTCGCGGTGCCGCCGATGTTGGAGGCGATCACCTCGATGATCAGCAGCGGCACCGCCTCGATGTCGAGCGCGTCGGCGAGCAGGAAGGTGATCGGCGCGACCAGCAGGATCGTGGTCAGGTTGTCGAGGAAGGCCGAGAGCAGCGCCGTCGTCCCGGCGAGGCTCATCGTCACCGCGAACGAGCGCCCCCCGGAGAGCTGCCCGGCGCGGATCGCGACGTAGTCGTAGACGCCGGTCTGCTGGGTCAGGTAGACGAGGATCATCATCCCGACGAGCAGGCCGATCGTGCCGAAGTCGACCGCCTCGATCGCCTGCTCCTGGGAGAAGCCGCCGACGAAGAGGACGACGATCGCGGCGCCGAGCAGCGCCACGTTGGTGCGGTGCATCTTCTCGCTGGCGACGATCGCCAGGACGATGAGGAAGGTGGCTACGGCGATTGCCAAAGGGGCCTTTCGAGGTCGGCGAGGAGTGTTGCCGACCAGTCTTCCCAGCTCACCAGGGTCAACCCTAGACCATTCGTCCGACACACTTCCGTATGCCGCACGTAACGTTTTGTCCGCTAGCCTTCGGCTGACGATGGAGCAGGCAAGGACCAAGTGGAACGACGATCGCCTCGACCACCTGTCGGGCCAGGTCGATTCCGTGCGCGACCAGGTCGTCTCCCTGCGTCACCACATGGACGAGCGCTTCGAACGGCAGGAAGCCCGCATCGACGCGAAATTCGCCGCGCTCGATACGAAGTTCGACGCCCTGCAGCGGACGATGATCCTCACGCTCGGGGGAATAGTCGCCAGCATCCTCTCCACCTTCGGCGGTGTCCTCCTCGCGGCACAACTCTGAGCCGAGGCCCTCTGGTCTCACCCAAGCAAGACAGCCCTTTTTTGGGACCCTCGGTGGCTTGCGGAGGGGGTCGAGTGCACCTATCGTCGCCCGCGAGCCAAACGCGCGGGGAAGGGCACCAGTGAGGGCTAATCGGAGCGGCAGGCTGACGTACGCAAATCTCGTCTCGACGCTTTGCCTTTTCCTCTTGGTCAGCGGCGGGGCGGCGGTGGCGGCGACCCAACTCGAGAAGAACAGCGTCGGCACCCAGCAGCTCAAGAACGGGGCCGTGACGCTGAAGAAGATCAGGGAGTCGGCCCGGTTCGCCCTGCGGGGGGACAGGGGCCCGGCGGGCCCGCGGGGGCGACCCGGGCCGATCGGGCCGAAGGGCCCGCAGGGAGAGGCGGGCCAGAGCGCGAGCGCCTTCGTCGCCTCGAGTACCCCGTCGGCCCTCTCGAGCGCCCCCTTCGCGAAAGGGTTCTGGCTGCTCGACTCCCACGACGGAGGCAAGGACCTCGTAATCGACACGAAAGCCACGGTCGTGATCCAGGGCTCCGCCACCATCGACGCCGCCGGCGCGGGCGCCAGCGTCCCCGTCACCTGCCAGGCCTATCTTTACGACCCCGGCGCGGCAAGCCCGCAGGACACCCCGGTTGGCGTCGAGAGCCGGGTCTCCGTCACGGGGGAGGAGGCCGAGACGATCTCGGTCACCGGGTTCTCGAAGGTAGCGGCCGGGACCTGGGGCCTGCGGCTCGGCTGCTCCACGAGCGCGGCTTCGGGGGATGCGGTCTTCGGCGGCGGCGCGCTCACGGCGATCGCGACCGATTCCTGAGGCCTCGAGCCGCGGAAGCGTTCAGGAAGAGCTGCTCTGAGTCACCACCGGCGCCGCCCCGAGGTTCGCGAGCGCCAGCTTGAGGCTGCGCCGCCCCCTGTGGTGCAGCCCGTGCACCGAGCTTTCGGTCTTGCCCAGGGCCCTTGCGATCTCGACCGGGGAGAGCCCGGCGATGTGGCGGAGGATGAGCACCTCCCGCTGGTCCTGCGGCAGCTGGGCCAGCGCCTGGCGAAGATCCCCCCGGCGCTCCTGGCCGATGCGCCCGTGGTCGTGGTCGGGGACGCGGACCTCCTCGCAGGGCAGCGACCGCCTGGCGCGCATGTGGTCGAGGGCGGCGTTGCGGGCGACGCGCAGGATCCAAGCGGCGAAGGGAACGTCCCGAGGCTCGTATTTTCGGATCGCGGAGGTCAGCTTGACGAAGACGTTCTGCGTGATGTCCTCGGCCTCGTGGTGGTCCTTGACGAGGCTCCGCACGTAGCTGAGGACGTCCGAGGCGTACCTGACGTAGAGGAAATGCAGGGCCTCCATCTCGCCTTCCTGGGCGCGAGCGACGGCATTCCTGACCAACTGGCCGTCGCCGCCGGGGCAGCCGTGAGCGTAGTCTCTGGATCGGTGCTTGGACTGGTGGCTGACCAAGGCGAGAATCCCCTGTTCTGGTCTGACGCGACCGGGTAGTTCCGATTACGGACTATCTATGAGAGCGCAGGGGCGGAGATTCGTTGTTAATAAAGCGCAACCGAAGCCGCGCCAGGCTGGGAGAAGGTAGAGATAATGGGGAAAAAACGTAACGAGTTTCCGTCCGAACATCCGTCCAGATTTCACCGAGTCGCTCAAGGGGCCCGGCCCCTGGTGAGATGGGGAGGCAAGCGAATGGATAGGGAGAAGACGTGAAGGTCACGCTTGGCGCATTTGCCTGCTCGTGCCTCGAGGACCGCTTCGACGGCTCGGTCTCGACGGCTGCCGAGGCGGCCGTGCGCCGCTACGTTGAACCGGGGCCCTGGGCGGGCGGCGGCGATCGAGGTCCCCGTCTTCATGCGGGGCGCGCCTGCGGGCTGCGAGGGGGGCAAGGAGCTGGAGCTCTCCGTCCGCCCGGAGGTCGAGGCGACCCTGATCGGAGAGGCGCGGCGGTGCGAGGTCCCGCTGGAGCGGATCGTCGCGCACGCGGTCTTCATCCTCCTTTCCGACCTCGAACGGGCGCCTCGCGGCCCGAGGCGGCCCGCGGAAGAATCGCAGCGGACGCCGCGTTCTGACGATGATGCGTGGCGCTACCCAGGTCCCTCTGTCCTTTGCGAGGGCAAGCCGGCTCAGTCGCGTGGCCCGCTGCCTCGGCGCGATCGCAGCCATTGCGCTGACGGCTGGAGCGAGCTCGGCAGCGGCTGAGAGCTCCGCTGCCCACTCGATCGAAGGGGTCTGGTTCTTCAACGGCGGCAGGGTCGCGATCCAGCTCGGCCCCGACGGGACCTTCGTCGGCACGGTCGTCTCGCCGACCAGGTTCGACGAATGCGACCACGAGGTCGGCGAACGGATGTGGACCGGCATCGCCGCCCAGGCCGACGGCTCCTACTGGGGCCTTCACCAGTGGTTCTCCGGCGACGGCAAGTGCGCTCGCCAGCCGATCCGGGGCCGGACCGCCTGGAGGGTGCTGAGGACGCAGGTGGGTGCCAGGTACCTGCGCGTCTGCCTGAGCGAACCCGGCACCGAAGGGCAGCCGGTGATCGAGCCCGACGGGGAGGCGCTCGACACGAACTACGGCTGCGCGGACTCGGCGCTGATCTCCAGCGAAACGGCGGGTCACCTTTCCCAGTACGCGCGGCTGCCGCGCGCGAAAGGCTGCCTCCCGGCAAAAGCGAAGCTGCGCGTTCGCATCTCCAACTGGGCCAACGACCCGCTGACGAGGATTCTGGTCACCCTCAGGCAGGGCGATATCAGGAGAAGGGCGAAGATCAGGCACAGCGGCGAGAGGACCTTCGCCGTGCTGAGCCTGAAGGGCCTCCTGGCCGGCCGCTTCATGGTGCGGGTCGAGCTCGACACCGTCCTCGGCAACCACCTCTCGGGCAAGCGCACCTACGTGCGCTGCGGGACCAAGCGCAAGCGGCGCCGCGGCCTGCATCCGCAGCCATCCGGCGCCAGGCGCCCCTTCCTGCGGGCCTAGCCGCCAGCCGAGGTCGGCTCCCTCGATGCGACCTGATTTCTTCATCGCCGGGGCGCCGAAGGCCGGGACTACCTGGCTGTACCGGAACCTGGCGAGCAACCCCCGGGTCTTCCTGACGCAGAACAAGGAGCCGCGTTACTACAGCGTCGAGGAGGGCGCCCAGCTCTCGTTCCGGGGCCCCGGCGACGACGGCTGGATGGGGCACTTCGTGCGGTCCCGGGGCGAGTACGAGGCGCTGTACGAGCGCGCCGGAGAGGGCCAGCTGCGCGGCGAGGCGTCGAGCGACTACCTCTACAGGTCGAGGGTGGCCGCGAGGCGCATCGCCGAGGACGCGCCCGGCGCCCAGATCGTCCTGCTGCTTCGCGATCCCGCCCATCGCGCGTACTCGAACTGGCTTCACCACGTTCGCGACGGGCGCGAGAGCCTGCCCTTCGCGGCGGCGATGGAGGCGGAACCGAAGCGGATGGAATCCGGCTGGGCCTGGTGGTGGCACTACCGCGAGCGGGGCTTCTACGGGCGGCAGTTGGAACCGTTCTTCGAGCGCTTCCCCGCAGACCAGATCCTGCTGCTCACCTACGACGAGCTGCGCAGCGATCCGGTCGGGGTGCTGGGTCGCGTGTCCGCGTTCCTCGGCGTCGGGCTCGTCGCCGGCGCCGCGGCGGCGGAGGGCCGCAACCGGTCGCTGATCCCCCGCTCGCCGGCCCACCGGGCCGCGCGCCGGGCCCTGAGGCCGAACGCCGTGTCCCGGGCGCTGCTTCCCCGCAGGCTGCGGGCCGGGCTGCGGCAGCGGCTCAACCGGGCCACCCTGCACCGCCCGGCGATCGGGCCGGAGGACTACCGCCGGCTGCAGCGAGCCTACGCCGCCGACGTCAGGCGGCTGGCCGCCATGGCGGACGTCGACGTCTCGGGGTGGGACCACTAGTGGACATCTGCGTCGTCCTCTTCCGCTGCGACGCGAGCCGGGTCGAACGCGGCCTGCGCCCGGGCGATGAGCTGTTTGCGGTCGACAACACCCACGACAACCGTGGCTTTGCGGCAGGCTGCAACCTCGCCGCCGCGAAGGGCTCGGGTGAGCTGATCTGTTTCGTCAACCCCGATGGCGACCTGACCCCGGAGTGCCTGGATCGCCTGGAAGAGGCGTTCGACGATCCGGGGCTCCTCGCCGCGGGGCCCAGCATCGGCGACCTGAACCAGCCCCTGCTGGAGGACGGCTCCCCCACCTTCCTCAGCGGCTGCTGCCTGGTCGTCCGCCGTGCGGCGTTCCTCGAGGTCGGCGGCTTCGACGAGCGTTTCTTCATGTACGGGGAGGACGTGGACCTCTCCTGGAAGCTGCGCGAGATCGGGCGCCTGAGGCGGGTCGAAGACGCCCACTTCCCCCATGACTGGAGCAGGTCCCGGGAGCGCTTCGTCTCGCTGCACCGGAACTTCTGCCACCACCTGGTCGTGACCCGCCGGCATCGCGGCGCCGCCGCGACCGGGCAGATGCTCCGCGACGCCCTCTACAGCTTCCGCAAGCGGCAGCTGAAGCGCGGCGCGGCGCGGGTGACCGGGACCGCCGACTACGCCGTTCGCGCCAGGCGCTGGGCGTGACCATGCCGGCGCCCTCGACACCCATGGTCGTCTTCACCCACGTGCCGAAGACGTCCGGCACCTCGTTCCGGAAATCCCTGGTGGAGCCGAACGTCGCGAGCGAGGAGATCTTCCCCTACAGGGGCCTCAGGGCCTTCCTGCTGGAACGTGGGTCGCGGCGCTCCTTCGTCTGGGGGCACATGCCGTCGGGGATCCACATGCTCACCAGGAGGGAGGTCCGCTACATCGCCTTCCTGCGCGACCCGGTGGACAGGGCGGTGTCGCACTATTACTTCGTAAGGGACTCCGACCCCGCCGCCTACAAGCATCCGGACCGCGACGAGGCCGACGCGCTCTCGATCGCCGAGTTCTTCGCGCTGCCGAGATACCAGAACCTGCAGGCCCGGTTCCTGGCCGGCCTGCCGTATCACTACCTGTATCCCCACCTGCGCTCGCGCCGCTTCGAGAGGGCTGTGCTCGGCAAGGCGGTCGAGAACCTCACGGCTCGCTACGTGTGCTTTGGGATGCAGGAGCGCTTCGAGGACTCCCTCGACCTCTTCCAGCGCCGGCTGGGATGGCCGGCGAGAGCCGACGTCAGCCGGCAGAAGGAGACCGGCAGGCGGCCTCGGGTGGCCGAGCTGGACGAGGCGACGAGGGCGGCGCTGCGAGCGTCGAACTCGCTCGACTGCGAGCTCTACGAGGCTGCCTCGGAGCTCTTCGAGCAGCGGCTCTCTTCGGTCGGTACCCCGATCTCGACTTCTCCGGCGGCTCCTACCCGATGACGAAAGGCGAATCGAGATGCCGCTGACCGGCCAGGCGCTGCTGGACGGCCTGACCGCCCCCTCCGCCTCGCGCTTCGAGCTGTGGACCAGGTTCGTGCGGGAGAGCGGAGCCGCGACCGTCGGAGAGATCGGGATCCTCCGCGCGGACTTCACCGCCGCCGTCCTCGGCGGGTGCGATCGGATCGAGCGCTACTACATGGTCGACCCGTGGCGGCACCTCGGGGACTGGAACAAGCCCGCCAACACCTCCGATGACGAGTTCGAGCGCATCTACGCGGAGGCGCTCGAGAAGACCGAGCCATGGCGGGACAAGCGGGTCGTCCTCCGCGGCACGACGACGGAGGTCATCGGCCAGGTGCCCGACGGCGCGCTCGACTTCCTCTACATCGACGGCGATCACACCCTGCGCGGCATCGCGATCGACCTGATCGCCGCCTACGGCAAGGTCCGCGCCGGCGGCTGGATCGCCGGCGACGACTTCAGCCCGTCGATCTGGCAGCACGCGCCCTCGTATGAGCCGACCATGGTGTTCCCCTTCGCGGTCCATTTCGCCGAGGCGATGGGGCAGCGGATACTCGCCCTGCCCCATGGCCAGTTCCTGATCGAGAAGCGGGCCGGCTCCGCGTTCGAGTTCCGCGACCTCACCGGCGCCTACCCGAGCCTGGGCCTGAGGGACCAGCTCCTGCAGCGCCCGGGCCGGGCGGCGCCCCCGCGCGCGGCGCGCAGGTGGCTGGGGGCGGCGCGAAGAAGGCTGAGGGGCATCTCCGGCCGTTGATCCGGGATATCGACCATCTCGATGCGGCGTCGATCTCGACCGACGTCTGCGTGGTCGGCGCCGGCGCGGCCGGGATCGCCATCGCCCGCGAGCTGGACGGGTCCCCCGTGCGTGTCACGGTCCTCGAGGGCGGTCGCCGGGCGTTCGACGCGCGCACCCAGGACCTCTACCTAGGCTTGGTCGCCGGCATGGCGCACGGCGGCATCCACGGGTACCGCTTCCGCGTCTTCGGCGGCTCGACCACGCGGTGGGCGGGCCAGGCCCTGCCGCTCTCGGAGCTGGACTTCGCGCGGCGTGAGTGGGTCCCGGGCAGCGGCTGGCCGCTGGGGGCCGGCGAGCTCGCGCCCTACTACGCGCGGGCCGCGGCGCTGATGCGGATATCGCCGTTCCCGCCGGAATCCGATCCGCTCGCCTGGCCTGACGCGCTCGCCCCCCCGCCGTCCTTCGATCGCGACCTCGTGCAGCCCCGGTTCTCCCAGTTCAGCCCGAGGCCGAACTTCGCCGAGGAGCACGGAGCCCGGCTGGAGGCGTCCCCGAACGTCGATGTGATCCTCGGCGCGAACGTGACCGAGCTGGTCCCCGACCCGGGTGTCAGCGGGCTCGACTCGGTCACGGCCCGGTCGCTCGGCGGCAGCCGGCTCGAGGTCCGCGCCGCGAGCTTCGTGCTCTGCACCGGCGGCCTCGAGGTCCCGCGCATCATGCTCGCCTCCGACCGGCGTTGCGAGGGCGGGATCGGCAACGCCCACGATCTCGTCGGGCGCTGCTTCCAGGACCATCCCGGCCTCGACATCGGCGAGATCTTCCCCCGCGACCCGAAGCGGTTGCGGCGCACCTTCCGGCCCCGGCGCAAGGGCGGGGTGAAGTACGCGCCGCTGCTCGAGGCCGGGGCTGGGCTGCAGCGGCGGGAGCGGCTCCTCCACGCCTCCGGGATGGTCCGCTTCGGCGGCCGCGCCGCCTCCGACGTCGCCGCCAAGACGCTCCTGCGGGCGGTCGGGCGGTCGGAGTTCAGCGCCCAGGCCCGGGCCGAAGCCCCGGCGGCGGCCCGGGCCCTGGTCCGCAACCCGGTCCCGGTCCTGCGCGGGGCGGGCCGCCGCCTGATCCTCCGCCAGCCCGGCTTCGACACCTCCGGCACCCCGACCCTGGCGATCGGCGGCGAGCAGGCGCCGAACCCGGAGTCCCGCGTCCGCCTCGGCGAGGGCCGGGACGAGCTGGGGATGCGGCGGCTCGTCCTCGACTGGCGGGTGACCGAGCAGGACCTGCGCTCGTGGCGGCGCTTCGCCGAGGTCGCGGGATCGGAGTTCGAGCGGCTCGGCTGGGGGAGCGTGGAGCTCGACCTCGACCGGCTTCCGAGCGACCCCGAGCGGGTATCGGGCTTGGTCAACGTCGGCCACCACATGGGGACGACGCGGATGTCCGCGGGCCCCGAGCAGGGCGTGGTGGACTCCGACTGCCGCGTGCACGGCCTCGAGAACCTCTTCGTCGCGAGCTCCTCGGTCTTCCCGACCGGCGGCTTCTCGAACCCCACCTACACGATCCTCGCCCTCGCCCTGCGGCTGGCCGACCGGCTCAAGCCGGGGGTCGCGAGCCCGGAGGCCGCCGGTGTTGCCTGAGGCCACCCTGCCGGGAGGGGCGAGGACCAGCGTGCTCGGCTTCGGCTGCGCCGCCCTGCTCGGGGGTCGGACTCGCAAGGAGGCCCGCTACCTGCTCGACGCTGCGCTCGACAGCGGGATCCGGCACTTCGACCTGGCCCGCGTCTACGGGACCGGCGACGCCGAGGCCGTGGTCGGCGAGCTCGCCGCGGGGCGGCGGGACTCGCTGACGATCGCCTCCAAGTTCGGCATCGACCCCGCTTCGGGGGGCGCGGCCCTGGCGCTGGGGAAGGGCCTCGTCCGCGCCGCCACACGGCGCTCGCGGCGGGCGCTCGCGTTCGCCCGCCGGCACAGCGGGCGCACGGTCCGCCGCGGCGCCTTCTCCGCCGAGCAGGCGCGCGCGAGCCTCGAGACGAGCCTGGCGAAGCTGGGGACCTCCCGCCTCGACGCGTACCTCCTGCACGACTGCGCGGCGGCCGACTGGGAGCGGGCGGCTCTGCGCGAGGAGCTCGAGCGGCTGGTCGAGGAGGGCGCGATCGGGGCGTTCGGGCCGGCCAGCGGCGTGGCGGAGGTGGCGGCGATCCTGAAGTCCGGGTCGGCCCGGCCCCGGCTCGCCCAGTCCGGCATCGATCTGCTCGGCACGGGGGTCGCCGCCGGCGGGGGGGCGGGAACGATGCTCGTCGTCCACGGCGTCTACCGCGACGGTCTCGCCGCGGTGCGGTCGCTGCTGGCCGCTCCGGGGGTCGCGGGAGAGTGGTCGGCCGCGCTCGACCTCGACACGGGGTCGCCCGAGGTCATCGGCGACTTGATGCTGGCCTCGGCACTGCGCCGGAACCCGGGCGGGATCGTCCTCGTCTCCGCCTCGAGCCCCGAGCGGATCCGCCGCAACGCCGCCTGCGCCGCCTCGAGCCCCTTCGCCCCCGAGCAACTCGACACCTTCGCGCGGCTGGTCGCCGGGTGCGAGCGAGAGGCTCTCCAATGAGACGTCCTGTGTCAACCCCCCACGGGTTGAAGCCTCCCCACCTTGCCGCGAGTGCTGCATTCGCCGTCATAGACACGGCGAATGCAGCACTCGTCCTATTCGACCAGGATGCCGTCGGGGCGCTCGATCGCCACATGGCAGATTCTGCTCCCGCAGGCGCCTGTCCGCTTCGTCGACCACGCCGAGTGCGTGCTCGGCACTCGCCCAGTCGATCCCCCTCAGACGCCACACCCTGTTGGCGCTTCGGGTGCCTCTCACCGCCGGGAGGCGCTGGTCTCACAGGGGCCGTCCAAGGGGTCAACGCGGCTTGCGCTCTCCCGGTGGCGGTCGGCTCTCTGCGCTCCCCCGGGATCTTCGACGGCCTCCCTTCGGTCGGCCATCAAATCTCGAAGGAACAAGGGGGAGGATGCCCGATGAGCGGCAGCGACGCCCTCCGCCTCGCGGCGCTCGGCTTCGCGGTCGACCGCGTCACGGCCGAGGTGAGCGCCGCCCTGGAGGCGGCCGGGGTTCCCAGCATCCTGATCAAGGGCGCGGCGATCTCCACCTGGCTCTACGCCGAGGACGGGTCGCGCCTCTACGGGGACACCGATCTCCTCCTCCGCGGCGCCGATTGGGAGCGGGCGATCGCCGTGCTGAAAGGGCTCGGCTTCGAGGACGATCTCGGCCCCCTGGCCCACCCGCGGATGGAGTCCGGGGCCGGCCACCTCTGGGTGAGGCGGGCGGACGAGGCCGAGGTCGACCTCCACCGCACCCTGTTCGGGATCGGCGCCGGCCCCGACGAGGTTCTGGGCCGCCTTCTCCGCCGGCGCCGTCCGCGCCAGGATCGCCGGGGCCGAGGTCGCGATGCCGTCCTTCCCCGCCCGGACGCTCCACGTCGCCCTGCACGCGGTGCAGCACGGCGGCGAGGCGCAGCCCAAGCCGATGGCCGACCTCGAGCGGGCGCTGGCCCGCGTCCCCGAGGAGACCTGGCGGGAGGCGTGGGAGCTGGCGCGACGCCTCGACGCCGCCGACGCTTTCGCCGCCGGCCTGCGCCTGACGCCGGCCGGCCGGCGGCTCTCGGCCGCGATCGGCGCCGCCGACCCCGGCTCGGGCGGCGCGAGGCTGCGGATCGAGGGCGTGCCGCTGGCCGAGGGGTTCGGGGAGCTCGCCGCGGCCGCCGGCCCGCGCGCCAAGCTGGCTCTCCTCGCCCGCGAGCTGTTCCCCAGCCCCGCCTTCATGCGCTGGTGGACGCCGCTGGCCCGCCGCGGCCCGCTCGGCCTGGCGGCGGCCTACCCCTGGCGGCTCGCCTGGCTCTGCAGCCGCGCGATCCCGGGCTACCTCGCCTGGCGCCGGGCGCAAGATCGGGCTCGCCGCGGGCGTTCTCGGGGCAGCGGAGGCGACTGAGCTCTTGGCGACGAACGACGGACCACCTCATCGCGGACCGGCGAGCGGCCCCCTGATGGGGCCCCGCAGGAGGGCCCGGCGCGCCAAGGAGTCGGCGAGGAACGCGGCGATCTCGGTGCGCAGGAGGCTCCCCTTCGCAAGCGACCGGTTCCACCTCGGCCTCCAGGACAGGCGGGCGCCGCTGTCCAGCGACATGGAGGTCGAGTCCGGCACCCTTCTCCTCGCCTTCGGCGGCATGGCGGGAGAGCTTGACATCCCGCCCTTCGAGTTCTTCTCGCTGACCGGGGATATGCCGGTCAAGCGGCTGTTCGTGCGGGACCTGCGCCGCGCCTGGTACCACCGCGGCGTGCCCCGCAACGGGTTGACGGTCCCGGAGGTGGCGGAGTCCCTCGGGCGGCGGCTCCGGGGCCACGAGATCGAGCGCGTCGTCGTCGTCGGCACCTCGGCGGGCGGCTACGCGGCGCTGCTCTTCGGCACGATGCTGGGGGCCGACACGGTGCTCAGCTTCGGGCCCCAGGGCACGATCGAGCCCGACTCCCTCGCCGCGATGGACGACCATCGCTGGGACTCCTACGTGGAGGAGCTGGTCGCCACCGGCGACCTCGACCCGCGCTGGGCGGACCTGCGCCGGGCGCTGCCGGAGGTGCGCCGCGCCGATACGAGCTGCCGCGTCTACTTCGACGACGGCTTCGGCCCCGACCGGGCGCACGCGGAGTGGCTGGCCGGCCTCGAGGGGGTCTCGCTTTGCCCCGTCGAGGGCGGCAAGCACATGGTCGCTCGCAAGATGCGCGAAAGCGGCGAGCTGGAGGAGGTCCTGCGGGAGGCGCTCGGACTGCCTCGGCCGGCGGTCTCCGGTGCGGGCGAGGGGCGCGCACGCACGCCGATCCCGTAGCCCGGCTTCCGGCCCCGAGCTTCGCCCTCAGGCGACGCTCAGGTACTCGTTGCTCTCCCGCAGCACCTCGGTCTCTCCAAAAGCGTTGACGCGCCCGTCGGCTATCACCAGGACGCTGTCGCACACGGCAAGCATGTTCAGGCGGTGGGTGACGATGATCAGCGTCAGCTCGGGGGCGATCTGCGACAGCGACTCCTGGATCAGCAGCTCCGAGCGGGGGTCCAGCGCGCTCGTCGGCTCGTCGAGGACGAGCACGTCGGGGGCGGCGGCGAGCGCCCGGGCCAGGCAGATGCGCTGCTGCTGGCCGCCGGAGATCGAGTCGGCGCGGGGGCCGATCGTGGTCTCATACCCGTTGCTCCAGCCGGCGATGTCCTCGTCGATGCGGGCGAGCTTGGCGGACCGTGCGATCGTCTCGTCGTCCACGTCCCTGAAGAACCGTATGTTGTCCGCGACCGATGCGTGCAGCAGCTGCGGTTCCTGGGGAACGTACGCGACCCTGCGGTGCCAGTCCCCCATCGTGAAATCCCGCGCCCGCACGCCGTTGACCGAGTAGGTTCCGTGATCGGGCTCCCTCAACCGCAGCAGGAGCTGGATCAGCGTTGACTTCCCGGCTCCCGAGGGCCCGACTATGGCGACCGCCTCGCCGCGGCCGGTCTCGAAGTCGATCTGGGAGAGCACGGGTTCGCCGGGCCTGTAGGAGTAGGAGACGTCTTCGAAGGCGATCGTCTCGATCGTCGAGAGGGGTCGGTTCCCCGACACGGCGCGGTTGGCTTCGTAGCGGGCTGTCGCCTGACGAAGGCGGTCGACGAACGGGAAAGCCTGCAGGATGGTCTGGTAGGAGCTCTGAATCTGCTGGCCGTAGGTTCCCGCGCGCACCATTATCAGCACGACCGCCCCCAGGGACCCGACGGCGACGCCGCCGGTCGCGTGCACGACGCCCAGGCCCCCCAAGACGGTGAGGTAGACGAGGGACTGGAAGAGCGCGGGGGTGAAGCGGTTGACGAACGCCGCTCGCCGGAGCAGGCGGCGGGTGACGTCCACGAGGGCGGATATCCGGTCCACCTGGGCCTCGCCAACGCCGGAGACGTGGGTCTCTTCGGCCAGGCGCACGGCCTCGCTGATCCCGCTCGCCGAGTCGAGCTGCGCGCGCGACAGTTCGTGGGCGCTGCGGCGGCCGAGCGCGCTCAGTGGCCGCACCACGACGACCAGGGCCAGGGCGACCACGACGACGATCCCGGCCACGACGGGGTTCAGCAGCAGCGCCGATATCACCAAGACGAGGAACGTGATCGACGACGTCACGAGGCTCGCCAGCTGCACCGTGCCCGCGATCGCCTGCAGCGCCTGGCTGGTCATCATCTCCTGCAGGTGGCCCTCGCGGTCCTCCGACTGAAGTCCCCACGAGGCTCGGGTGAAGGCGGAGAACAGGTCGATCCGCAGCTGCGCCTGTACCGTCGAAGCGAGCTGGGCCTGCATCATCGAGATCGCCGCCAGCAGGCCGATTCGAGCGATCGCGAGCACCGCCCCCGCCCCGACCAGGGCGCCGATGGTCGGCTCCATGCTCAGGGGCCCGATGCCCACGTGCACGGTGTCCGAGCCGGAGACGAGCGCGGCCGCAACCTGGGCGACCATGGCGAGAATCGCCGCTTCGGCGATTCCGGAGAGCACGGCGGTCCCCGCCAGGCCGCCGATCAGCTTCGCGTGGCCCCTCGCCAGGGTTGGGAACTTGCGCCACACGGGTCGGGTGTCGGGATCGTCTCCGGGGGCGGTTGCCCCCGGGTGGCTCAGATCGACCACGATGCGAACCTCATGCCGGTGAGGTCGCGAAACCGGCTTGCCTCCCCGCGCAGCTCGTCCGCGAGCCTGGCGCGCAGGGCGTCGCCCAGGGCCGGGGCGCCGACCTTCTCGACCGGGAAGAGGCGGCTCGAGGAGAGGTAGCGCGCGACGCCGGGGGGCAGCCTCCTGGTCACCGGCGAGAGGGTGAACCAGAGGCGGGCGGCGGAAGGGGTCATGGTCTCCTTCGCCTCCGTGGCGTTCAGCTCCGTCTCGGTGTCCGCCGGCACCTCCGGGCTCACCTCGAGGAACCGCAGCACCTCGAGCAGCGTCGGGGCCCGGTGCCGGCGGAGGTCCACCTGGTCGATCACCAGGAAGCGCTCGCGGCCGAAGTGCTCAAGCCACTGTTCGAGCTGGGTCGCGTAGCGGCTGCCGGCGACGTAGCGGTTGCCGGGTTGGTCGAGGTCCATCAGGGCCCTGGCCAGGGTGGCGTGCTCGCGCATCGAGGCATACGCCTCGACCCAGTTGGCCACCACGCGGTCGATCGGTTCTCGGACGACGTAGACGAAGCGGGCGTCCGGGCAGGTCGAGGCGACGCGCTCGGGGATTCCCTGAACCACCGGGAAGCAGGTGTACCGCGTCGAGGACTCCCCCTTGATCGTCGCCTCGGGCGAGGAGAACATCTCGCCGTAGCTGTGCAGCTGGTCGCGCCACTCGGCCGTGGCGAAGACCGCCGGCTCCTTGGGCTGCGACATCGAGATCTCCGGATGAGCATCGAGATAGCTGTGGAGGCTGGTCGTCCCGCTCTTCGCGGCCCCGATCACGAACAGGTTGGGCAGCACACGGGTAGACGTCTTCATCGCTCGTGAACCAAACGCCGCCGCTCCCGCCGAACTTTCAGGCACGTCATCCAAACGTCCAGGCGTGCGTGCGCGCACGCGGAACGCTGCGCCAGGCGCCGATGTACGGGGGGTGATTGGACGAAAAGGCAGGGATCGGGCCGCCCGCGCCTGCGGCATGCTGCTCGGGGGCCTGGCCGCGTCGCTGGTCCTCTGCGCCGGCGCCACGGCCGGAGCCCCGGTGACGGTCACGGACTACACCGATCCGGGCGAATCCGTGCAGTGGGGCCAGCGCTCGCACTGGAAGCAGCCGTGGCGCTCCTATCTCGACACGGTGCCCGCGGAGACCCTGCTCGACGCGATCGGCATCAACTTCAACGTGAAGCCGAAGCTGGCGGCCCCGACGGCGCGCCTGCTTGCCGGCCACGGCTTCAGGCGGGCGCGGGTCGAGGTCGGCTGGGGGTCGATCGACTACGACGACCCCACCCGGATGAACGAGGCCGACCGCCGCAACCTCGAGACGACCCTTTCCGCGCTGCGCGACAACGGGATCAGGCCGCTGATCCTGCTCAACGCGAACCAGGGCAAGCCCTGCCCGGTCAGGCACGGCAGCCTGGTGCTGGCCGAGCCGGCACTGGCCGGCGCCACCGAGCTGCACGTCTTCCCGGGCGAGGTGGACGAGATCGTGCCCGGCCGGACCGGGATCGACAGCGACCGCCTCGCCGCCGGCACGCTCTTCGCCTCGGTCGAGGCCGACGGCACCGTCGGCCTCTCCAGGCCGCTGGATTCCGACCTCCCGGCCGGGCCGCTGGCCGTGGTCACGCTCCGCTACGAGCCGTTTCGCCCGGCCAAGCTCGCCGGCGGGGAGCCGAACCCCGCCTTCGAGCCGACGATGCAGGGCTGGCTCAGGTACGTAGGAGCCGTGACCAGCGAGGCGGAGTCCATTCTCGGATCGGAAGAGTTCGACGTCGAGATCTGGAACGAGCTCAGCTTCGGCTCGGGCTTCCTCAACGCCAACGCCTACTACGAGCCGGACATCGAGTGGACCAGCGGCCGCAGCTACGGCGAGATCCTCTACCGGACCGTGGACTACCTGCGCGACCCGGCGAACGGCGTCGCGGGAATCGGCATCGGCAACGGCTTCGCGAACCAGTCCCCCTGGTGGAGCGGCACCAAGAGCCACGTCGGGGTGACCGCGATCGACAAGCACCCGTACGCCGGCCGGCTCTCGTTTCCCGCAGAGGCCCAGGTCAACGGCAACCGCCCCCTGAACGGCCTCGGCGAACCGGCCTGGTGGAGGGACTCCGAGGGCGGGTATCACGAGCTGTTCACGCCGGCCTACGAGGCGTTCTTCCCCGAGTACTTCCTCTCCGCGATCCAGACCGAGACCCTGGCTCGCGACCTCTCGCCCTATCCCACCCCGATCCAGGGGACCCCGCACGGCCGCTACACGCACCCGCCCGGAGGCGACCCGCCGGAGATCTGGATCACCGAGGTGAACCTTGGGCCGGGGAGCGGGCCGGCCCCGCGGGCGGAGATGAGCGACGCCGACCGGCGCCACATCGCGACCAAGAACGTCCTCCGCTACCTGACCGCCTACGTCAACAAGGGCGTCACCGCGATTGACTTCTTCGCCGCCCAGGCCGGCGACCTCTCGCTCATCGATCCGGCCTTCCTCGCCGCGGCCAAGGCCGACCCGTCGGCCTATCCGGGCGACGCGCTGGGGGGGGAGACGATGGACGCCGTGGGCCGGCTCGCCGACTCGATGCGCGGCGCCGGCCCGATCTCCACGCCGCGCAGCCTCGAGCTGCGCGAGCTGACCGATTTCTCCGGCAACGTCCAGTTCGAGGGCGACGGCACCGCCGCCAACCCGCCGCTCTACAACCGCGACGTCCTCGCCTTCCTCCCCTTCCAGGCCGGCGACGATCGCTTCGCGATCCCGGTCTACGTGATGACGCGCAACGTCGCCGAGGCCTACCGCCCCGGCGCCGACCCCGGCCGCTTCGACCTGCCGCCGGAGCCGTACCGGCTGGCGATCGGCGGAGTCGACGGCCAGACCGCCCAGGCGAGCGCGACCGATCCGCTCAGCGGCGAGCCCGTTCCCGTCGAGGTGGTCTCGAGGGCAGGCGACAAGGTCGTGGTCGAGATGCCGGTGACCGACTCGCCGCGGCTGCTCTCGATCGAAGACCGGGGCTATGAGCCGCCTCCTGTCGGCGAGACCGGCGAAACCGGTGAAGCCGGTGAGGCGCAGCCACCGAGCTCCCCGGCGGCGCCGGAAACCGCGGCCGCGCCGCTGCCGGGGGCGCCGGAGCCTGTCGCGTCCCGGCCGGGGCGGCGCCCGGCCGCCGCGACGGTGGCCCCCGCGCTCCTCGTCAAGGACGGAGCGCGGCTGCTGAAGGGGGGGCGGATGGCCGTCGTGGCCGGTTGCGAGTCGAGTTGCCTGATCGATCTCGGGGGGCGCCTGCTGATCGGGCCCCGGCGGTACCCGATGCGCCCGAACCCGCGCGGGCGCCTGCTCGGCGCCGCGCCGGGGGCCCCGGCCAGGGTCGAGCTCTCGCTCGGCAAGGCGGCCGTGCGGCTTGCCCTGTTCCGTGCCCGCCGCCGGGGCGCCACGGTAAAGGTTGCCGTCGCCGCGCGCGCCAGGCCGGTCGGGCCCGGCGGGGCCGGGGTCGCGCGCCAGGTCCTGCTCCTCTCGCGCTGAGCGAGCGCCCGGCGGGAGCAATCTCGGTCCCCGTGCGTTGATGGCACGGTGGAGCTCCAGCGACAGGTCGAGCGCGCGCGCGGCCCCGCGGCGGCGATCTCCCGGGCGATCGTCGTCGCTCCGGCCGCGCTCGGCTCCGGTGGGCTGGGCAGCGCCGCCGCCGAAGTCACGGACGGGCTCCGGGCCGCCGGCCGCGAGACGGCCTACATCGGCCTCCAGCCCCGCGGCGCGCTTGCCAGGGCCGCCCGCTCGCGGCCCTTCCGCCGCGTCTTCGGCAAGGGGCCGGCCGCGCGCGCCGTGGCCCGGGAGGTGCGGCGGGCCGTCCCCGCCGGCGGCTGGGACCTGGCCTACGCGACCCCCGGCACGGTCCCGATCGAACGCGGGGCAGGCCTGCGGGTCATCCACCAGGCGACCCGGCTGCCGGAGGTCGAGTGGGCGGCGCTGCGCCAGGGCGAGCGGGAAACCGGCGGGCACGGCGACATGTCGAGGGCCGAGCTGCGGCGACGGGTGCACGAGATCGAGTCCGCCGACCTGATCCACGTCACCTCGCTCGCCGTGCGCGACGAATTCCTCGAGTCCGGCGTCCCGGCGCAGCGGCTCGTGCACGCCTACCTCGGAGTCGACCTCGAGCGCCACCGGCCGGGGCCCAAGAGCGAGCGCCTCACGGTCGCCTTCGTCGGGCCGCTCTCCCTGCGCAAGGGGGTCAACGTCGTCGCCGAGCTGGCGCGGCGGGTTCGGGGGGAGGCCGTGGTCGAGGTCGTCGGCGGCCCCGCCTGCCCCTGGTCGCGCCGCCTCGCCGAGGGGGCGCCGTTCGCCTGGCGCCGCTCGGTGCCGGAGGTGCTGAGCGCCGCCCACGCGCTCGTCCTCCCCTCGCGCTCGGACGGCTTCTCCTACGTCGTGCTGGAGGCGCTCGCCTCGGGCACGGTCCCGATCGTCACCCCCCAGGTCGGGGCGGCCGAGATCGTCCGCCGCCTCGACCCGCGCCTGGTGGTCGAGCGCCCCGGCTTCGCCGAGGAGGTGGCCGCCCTGCTCCCGGCTCTCGACTTCACCGGCCTCGCGCCTCGGGCCAGGGCGCTGGCCGAGGAGTTCGACCGCCGGCACACCTCGCGGGCGATCGCCGGCGCCGTGCTCGGTCGCGCCGAGCTGCTGATCGGGTCGCGCCGATGAGGGTCGTCGTCGTCAACCGCCTGGTCGTGCCCGAGGGGGGCGTCAGCCTGGCCGCCTTCAGGCTGGCGCGGGCGCTGGCGGACCTCGGCCACGAGGCCCAGGTCCTCTACACCGAGGGCGAGCCGCCGGCTGGGCTGGCCTCGCTCGGCCGCCGGCTCGAGCCGGACAGCGACGGCGGCGTCTCGCCCTCGCGCCTGCGCCGCACGCTCGAGCGCATCGGCCCGGAGGCGATCCTGGTCGGCAGCGGCAGGCTCGCCGACCTGCGCGCCGCCGGCACGGTGGCGCCCACCGCGCTGCACGCCCACATGCACTACGGGGTCTGCCCGGACAACTCCCGTTACTGGTCCCGGCTGAAACGGCCCTGCGGGGTTCGGGCGGGTTGGCACTGCGCCGCGATCAGGCCGCTGCTGGGTTGCGGGGACGCGAAGCGGGCGGTCGACCCCAGGCCCGTCTCGGCCCAGCGCGAGATCCTCGCCGAGCTGAGCGGCGGCGAGCTCGGGGTGGTCTGCGTCAGCACCGACCAGGCGGAGCTCTTCGCCCGCCACGGCGTGCCGGCGGGAAAGGTCGCCGTCCTGCCGAACCTCGGCCTGGCCGCGAGCGCGTCGGAGCTCGATCGCGTCAGCGGGGAGGTGCCGGGCGCCTGGCGCGACGCGACGGCGTTCGTCGGCCGCCTGAGCAAGGCCAAGGGCGGGCAGGTGCTGGGCCCGCTGGCGGCCGCGCTCCCCCCCGGCGCGCGCCTGCGGGTCTTCGGCGACGGCTACCTGCAGGGACGCCTCTCCTCGCTGCCCAACGACGTCCTCTGCGGCCACGTCGGCCAGGACGCGGTGATGGGGGTGCTGATGTGGGCGCGGGCGACGGTGTTCCCGTCGCTGTGGCCCGAGCCGGGCGGGATCGTCGGGGTGGACGCCCAGGTGATGGGGGTCCCGCTGGCCGCGTTCGACGTCGGCGCGGCGCGGTACTGGCCGGCGGCGACGCGATTCCCCTACGGCGACGTCGGCGCGATGGCCGCCTGGCTCGCCGAGCGGCCGCCGCGCACCCGGCCCCGAGACCCCGAGGCCGTGGCGGCGTCCCAGGCGCGCTACTGGAGCAGGATCGCCCGCCGCGGCGCCGAGGCCCTCGGCGGTTTCGCCGCGACCGGGCGCTTCGAGCCGGCGGCCGGCGCCCCGGCCGAGGAGCTGATCGCGTGAGCCGCCCCTCGTTCTTCATCGCCGGGCACTCCAAGAGCGGCACCACGGCCCTGGCGGAATTCCTCCACCAGCACCCGCGGCTGTTCGTCTGCAAGCCGGAGGAGCCGAACTACTTCTGCCCGTCCTGGTGCCGCGCTCCCGGTCCGCCGAGCTGCTTCTTCGCGCGCACCGAGGCGGAGTACCTCTCCCTCTTCGACCGCGCCGAGCCCGGCCGGCTCTGCGGCGAGGCCAGCGCCGCCTACCTCTACTCGCCCGAGGCCGCCACCCTGATCCACGAGTTCGAGCCGCGGGCGCGGATCGTGATGATCTTCCGCGAGCCGGTCGAGTTCCTCCGCTCCTACCACCTGCAGCTGCTGAAAAACGCGCCCGCCGAGGGCGAGACGGTACGCGACCTCGCCGAGGCGATCCGCCTCGAACCGGAGCGCCGCGCCGGCCGCCGGCTTCCCGAGGGCTGCCTGCTGCCGGAGATGCTCCGCTACACGACCGACCGGCTCCGTTACGAGGAGCACTTCGACCGCTTCGCCGCCCTCTTCCCGGCCGGGCAGGCCCTGCCCCTCGTCTACGACGACTTCCGCGCCGACAATGCCGGGACGGTCCGCCGCGTCTTCGAGTTCCTCGGCGTCGATCCCGGTTTCGAGCCCACGCTCGGGGACCACAACACCGGCGGCGCCGCGCTGCGCTCGCGGCGCCTGCAGTCGCTCCTGCGCGAGGCGACTCACTCCGGCGGCGTCGCGGCGCGGGCCCGGCGCCTGCTGCCGCGGCGGCTGCGGCGGCGGGCGATCGACCTCGCCTACTCGCGGGTCGCCTTCGAGCAGGCGCCGGCCCTCGATCCCGGGCTCGCCGCCGAGATCCGGGCGAAGGCCGCGCCGCACGTCGAGGCCCTGGGGCAGCGGCTGGGACGCGACCTGTTGGGCGAGTGGGGCTATCGCGACGCGGTCGCGGGGGAGGGGCCGGTCAAAGGGCCGCCTCCTGCGCCGGCTCGTACCCGAGACGGCTGAGCTGGCCGGCGGCGACCCGCTCGGCGAGGCGGACCGAGGCGGGGTCGCGGCTCCTGTGGATGCCGAGCGAGCGCGTGTGGGCCTGCTCGAGGCGCCGCCGGGCGCGGCCGTTCATGCGCATCCCCAGGTACTCGACCAGCGCCCGCCCCCGCCCGGCCGGGTCGGCCATCAGCTCCTCGTAGCGGACGGTGAGGACCCGCCCCGACCCCCGCACGTCGGCTCGCTCGAGGAAGCGCTGGCAGCGGGCGTTCATCTCGCTCCAGAGCCAGATCGCGCGTCCGTACTGGTCGGCCTCGGCGAAGGCGCGCTCTTCGCCGCTCTCGACCCACCAGGGGATACAGATCTCCCCGTAGCGCTTGCCGATCGGCGCTTCGTTGGTCTCCAGGCTGGCCAGCTTGCGGTCGGAGAGGGTGTCGTATTTGCGCACCATCGAGTCGGCGACGTCGCGGCCGTCGCGGACCAGGTAGATCAGCCGGCTCCCCGGCAGCGCGTCGAAGGCGAGCTCGGGCGCGAAGGAGAGGAAGGGCTCCTTGTAGACGAGTACCCGCTCGGCGCGGCCGCCCTCGGCGGCCGCCCGCAGCTCCCCCGGCCGCCGGCTCGCCACCCACCACTTGCGCAGCGCCGCCAGCCGCGAGTGGTACACGGCGGAGTCGGCGTAGTCGCGAAACGCCCCGCGCAGTCCCCGCGCCACAACCTCGCGCGTCTCGGCCGGCAGCGGCTGGGCGGCGAGATGGGCGAACGCGATCGGGAACAGGTTGCCGGTCACGCACTCCGCTTCGGGCAGCGCGTCGAGGACGCCCATCAGGAACGTCGTGCCGGAGCGCGGCGCTCCGAATACGATGGCGTGGTCGGTGATCGTCACTGCGCGGGCCCGGGCCGGGTGGTGCGGCGGCTGCGAGAAGGAACGGCTGCCCAGGCTACGAACTTCCGGCGTCCATCGCCGAGATCGTGGCGCGGGCTGCGGACGATCCCTAGGGCTGCTCGCTGTAAAGGCACCCGCGATCGCGGGCCTTGGCAAGAAGCACCTTGGCGCTCCTCTCGATCTCGCCGCGCCCACGTCCACGAAAGTCGATGAATCCGTGATCCGGATTGTCGTCGAGAGGCTGCGCATGGCTGGTCAGCCCAGCCTCTGTGACCTCGCCCACCGTCACTGCCCACGTTCCGGCTGACTTCCGCTCAAGCGCCTGCATGTGGTGATTGAAGGCCCCTTCTGCGCTCGTCTTGCTGCCCAGGGCCACTGACAACATGCCAGCATCCTTCTTGGTGGGCTTGAACGTCTGACTAGACGGCACTCCGTCCTGGACCCAGGACGGATGCACCTGTCGATACAGAAGTTCCTCGGGGTCGTCAAGTGACTCTTCCCCGAACTCCTCCTCCACAGCGCCCAGCTCGCCGGTCACGACACTTGCAGGAGATGCGCTATCTGCTCGGGATCGTCGGCTGCCAACACGGGTTCTTCGGCTTGCCCGGAGGCAAGGTTGACGGACACCGCATATAGCTCGCCGCTTGGCTCAAACGTGATGCTGATCTCGTGATCACCAATAGTCCACTCGGCCTGCACGCCCCCCTCTGGCGTAGGAAAGATGCGCGGACGCGGGACTTCAAAGGTCAGCAGGTCGGCCAACAAGCGGCTTGCTCGCGCGAGTGCGTTCCTATCCGGGCGCACGCCCTCCCCATCCAGCCAACCCGTATTGAGGGAGGCGATCTCATCGAGGCGATTGTCGATACTCGCGAGATCCTCAGGCTCATCGAGCACGCTGACATCGTGAATCGAGTCGAACCGAATCAACCCCCTTTCAGAATCGAAGACCCCTACGCCCGAGACCCACACCGGGGGACCCTCCCCATTGGGCTCGAGAACGTCCTTCACGGGGCCAAATATGACCTCATCTAGGGGGGCGGGAACCGGCGTACCTGGAACTAGGCGCAACCGGATCCGGCAACTCATCCCATTGCCATCAACCTCGGAGATCCAGCCGATGCCGTGCAACTCCTCCTGATAGGTCCGCTTCTGCCTTAGAACCAGCCTCCTCCGAGTTTCGGGCGTGTAGCGTGCGCCAGTACTGGCTGATCCGCGTCTCAATTCAATCGCCTCGTCGGGTCTCAGGGTCTGACCGAAGCGATTGAAAAGCACCAATGCCTCTGATGGGAACCCATCAGGTGGCGGCTTGTCTGCCTCTGCCGCCTTGACGGCGCCTTCAATCGCGTCGCGGGCGCGCGTAAACTCGTCACAAGGGGTTAGAAGGGTTCCGTCTGACGCCGGACGCTCCAGAACCGGCACCGCGCTTCCCTCTTCGACAGTCCGCAGGCGCAACTGCAGGCGGTGAACAAACCCGCGCGGGACTCGCTTGCGCTCTGGGTGCTCGCTGAGGAACATCGCGCGGGCAACACCGATCACAAGCTCGCGGTATTGGCCAAGCTCTGCAAGGGTCTCGACCGGCATTCCGTCGCCGTCGAATCGACCGCCAGTCAGACGAAGGCGGGCAAAGATGCTGTCTTGGCTTGCCATGAGTCCATTATGCAGCCCGTCGGTGTCACGAGCTGCATTCCCCATTTCAATGCCACTCCCTGCATGCTGCACCGACCCGGCAACCGTGCGATGGACCTAGCCGGACCGCCGCCCGCGTTGCAACGTGGCAGTCGCGACGTAGCCGCGCGTGGGTTCAGACCCCGGCTCGTCGGCGACGTTTGCGACCAGGTTCGCGTCTTGCAGCACCTTCAGGTGGTATTCGACCAAGCGGATACTCATGCCGAACGCAGCCGCCAGCTCTTGCGCGGCCGTCGCCTTCCCGCCCTTTCTGTCCAGAAGAAAGACGAAAAGCTCATGGCGGGGAAGATGCGCAAGCGCCCGCTTCCGCAGCGGCTGAGCGTCTGGTTTTAGTTTGCGCTTGTTACTCACGGGGTTGATGTCGGAGCTTCGGGCGAGGGCGCCGGAGGGCCGGTCTGGCGCCCTCGGCCCGAAGGTTCCTTGGGAGAACAAAGTCAACTCAGCAGTGGTCCTGATTTGACCGCTTGAGAGTCTCAGATTGAGACGCCCGAATCTTCGCCATTTTTTAAGTGCGTGATTTGTCACTTGTCAGATTTTTCTGGGCGAGCTGTAGCCGGTGTCCGGCCGTCCCGGCCGGCTCCGTCGGAACCCGACCAGCGACGCCACCATTGGGATGCCGCTCTCCCCGGACTTGGCAAGGCGCTTGGCGTTCGCAGCCTGGATTGCCAGCAGCCGTTTGTCTCCCTTGGTCAAGCAGGCGGCCACTTCGGCCGGTCCCTTGTCGTCGAGGCTGAGGCAATCCCAGATCAACTGCACCTGCTTGTCGTTCTCCAGCTTCCGAGACCGGAACGACGCAAGCGTCTCGACGGTGATGGATTGGATGATGAGGCCCATGGCCTCCCGGCGCTCCCCCGGCGACATCGCCTGGTAGTCCTCGGGCCTGATGCAGGGCAGCGTCACCGCCCGGTAGAAGTGCTTGTTCGTATTGCGGGCCCTCTCGATCCCGGCGTTTTCGATGCGGCCGTAGCCGTAGAGGTAGCGGATATGGTCGCTGAGCTTCTTCAGGTCGACACCGATAGCGCGGGCGACCTCGCCCACGCTGATCGTGCCCTCGGCGAAGACCTCGAGCGCGTCAACCCGGATGCGGTTACCGGCCGCATAGGCCACGGCGTCCGCGCCGTCCTTGGCCCGGCCGGCGGCCGGCGTGCGCGCTCGCCCTCTGGCGATCTCAAGGGCCGAAGCATGCTCGGTGTGCGGCATGTAGGGCCGGTTTCGTTCAAAGCCGCTCAGGGAGATGATCGCGGTGGCTCCGGCTTTGCCGGACTCAGCGAGCCGGTGCGCGTTTGCGACCTTGATACCCACGAGCTGCTTGTAGACACCCAGCACATGCTCCTGCACTTCGATCTTTCCTCGGGGGTCAACGAGCAGGCACCGGCTAATCACGCGGGTGTGTTCGTCGTCGTCCAGCTTCCCGGCGCGCAGCGCTGCCAAGGTCTCAGCGATGATCGCCTGGAGGATCAGGCCAATCGGGTCGCGACGTTCCTCGGGCCACATGGCGCGGTATTGCTCGTCGTCGATGTGCGGAATCGCTACGGCCCGGTAGAAGTGCTCGTTGGCGTTCCGGGAGGTCCCCGTGCCCAGGTATTCGATGCAGCCGTGCTCGTACAAGCCGCGGATATGGCCGCTGAGGCGATTGACGCCGATGCCGATGCTCCGAGCGATTTCGGCGACGCTGACTTTGCCCTCGGCCAGGATCGCGAGCGCCTCCAGCCTGATCCAGTGGCCGAACGCATAGGCGATCGCATCAGCGATCTCCTTTTTCCGTTCGGCGGCCGGTACGCGGATGCCCGGTCGCGGCATTGACGATCCCTCCTCTGACGATCAGGTCATTGGCCAATAACGACCGGCGGAGCTTAGGAGTTTTTAAAAGTAACCGCTTAGCGCGCTCGCTTCTCTCCCACTAATCAGAAATTTCTTACCATTTCTCCCGGCCCCGGCATTGCGCCGGGGCTTTCAGCGGGAGGGAGGTGAGCGGGATGAGGATCGCGCCAGTCGCGTCTGTCGTGCCCAGCATGACTCTGAAGCACCGCTAGCAGGAGACGGCCGCCCGTTGACTTCAGCAGAGGCGGCGGGCGGCCACCCAAACTCAGGCGTCGTCGAGCGCTTCGGCCCGCTTGGCCAGCTCTGAGGTCGAGTCACGAGGAGGTGCGGGCGAAGTGGCTCGCGGTCGGCGCTGGGCGAGCTGTCGTGTCCACCGAAGCGGGTCAGATCCAGGGTCACTCCCTTGGGGGGCTTGATCCCGTGATCGGTTGTAGAAGACCTCGATCGCTCGAAGACCGCGACGCGCAGATCCTCGCGCGTAGGCCAGGAGTGGCGATCGACCAACTCCCGCTTCAAGGTGGCGAAGAGTGCCTACGACGCCGCCTATGTTGCGTTGGCCCAGGAGCTTGACGCGGAGCTGTGGACACTGGATGGCCCTCTTGCGCCCAACGCGGCGGGCGCCGATCTACCTGTTCGGCTCATCGAAGCCAGCTGACCCGGAGGCTGCTGCCGCTTCGAGCCGCTCGAACTCGCGCCGCAGGGCGGACAGGAAGGCGGAGCCGGGACGCACCGCGGCGATCATCTGCACCGAGTCGCTGTAGTGCTCGGCCATGCTCGTGACGCTCGTCCCGATCCGCGCCTCGGTGACCTCCCGCGATGTCTCGATTCCGCGGCGGAGCCCGGCGATGTCCGAGAGCTTGTCGGCGGCGAAGACGGTGACGGCGCGCCCGCCGGCCGCCGCGACCTGCTCGCGCAGCGCCGCCTTGCGCCCTTCGAAGGACTCGATCGCCGGGTCCTCGCTGAGCGTCATCACGAGCTCGCAGATCGGCTCGCCCATCGCCTCCCGGAGTTCGGCCTCGGTCAGGTTGCCGCGCTCGACCGAGTCGTGCAGCAGCCCGACGGCGACCAGGTCCTCGTCGAACTCCAGGCGCTGCAGGAGGCCGGCCACCTCGGTGACGTGTTCGATGAAGAAGCGCCCGTCCGAAGGACGGCGATCGGCCCTGTGCGCGGACGCCGCCAGCGCGAAGGCCTCGCTGAGAAGGGGCGAGGCAGAGACCCACTCCGGCGCCTCGAGCACCCCGCCACCGCCCGCGCCGGACCGCTTGGCCTCGGACGTCGCCAAGGGAACCGCTCCATGGCCGTAATCGCCAGCCACCGAAGGAGTATCGCTCAGTTTGCGCCGAAGTCCAGCCGCCCGTGCGCCATCCAGTGTGCGGGGTCTGGTTCTGAGCCGGAGTGGGCCGGACCTGAAGATGTGAAGTCCCGACTGCAGGGCGTCCGTCGATGGGCCTAGCCGGACGACTGTCGAACCCGGTCCGGCTCAGTCAACACGAAGTCGCGGTTCGCAGCGCTTGGCAGACCTCATCCATCTTCTCCGGTCCGAGCTTCGCGATGCGCTGGGTGAGCAGCGCCTTGCGAGAGGCGATACCGGCCGCGGTTTGCGGTCTGACCGCTCGTACAGCCAGACCTCGCCTCGGGTAGGGCTCACGTCTTCCAGGGCCCGAAGCCGGCCTTCTGCTCCTCGGCGTCCATCTCGCCGAGCATCTCGTCGGCCTCTTCGTCAAGGATCGCTCAAGCTCTCTGAGTCGCTCTTCGAGTGCGGAGTAGGAAGCCGCCGCGCGGCGCAACTCGACGAACGCGCGCATGATCTCGACATTGACGGCGATCGCGCGCTTGCTGCGCAGCACCCCCGAAAGCATGGCCACGCCTTGCTCGGTGAAGACGTAGGGGGCGTAGCGACGCCCGCCCCTGCCGGTCTTTGAGGTCGCAATCTGCGACCTCAAAGCTGCCGCCTCGGCCTCGTCCAGCTGAAACATGAAGTCGGCCGGGAAGCGCTCGACGTTCCGTTTGACCTGCTCGACCAGGCGTTTCGTCTCCACGCCGTACAGGTCTGCGAGATCTTCATCGAGCATCACCTGTCGACCACGAACGACGAAGATGCGCTTCTCGATCGCCGGAGCCGCGATTAGCTCCAGCGAGGCCGTCTTCTCCGCCACTCGGACCATCCGACCAGCATGGCAAACATGCCGGATGCTGTTGTCTGCGGCGAATGGAGCTAGGCGGATTCGAACCGCCGACCTCCTTGGTGCGATTTCCGAAAGCTGGATTGCGCGCTCGTTCATAGAGAGCGTGATTTGCAGGGCATTTGTCACGGATCTGATCGCCGCCCATTCCTCTCGGAGTGCGGGGATACGCGGGGGATTAGCGGCGATTCGGGCACTTTCCGGCAAGAAGTGCCTGGTTTCGCGCGTCGTTTCCAACCGACGAAGCCAAGGCCACCAGCCCGGTTACCCTGCGTGAATGCAGCTTTCGAGAAAAGCGATGCTTTTCGCAAGCATGAGCTAAGCTTCAGGCATGGGAAAGCGCGACGCACAGCTCGTCACCGAGGCTCTCTACACGCTCGTCGATGCGCGTGAGGCGATCGAGAACGGCCATGCCGACGCGGCCCTCGACGCGCTCGACGAGGCCCAGGAGGTGCTGATCTCGGTCAGGCACACCCCCGGGGTGAGCGTCGCCACTGCCAGCCAGCGGCTCGACGTGTCCGAGCCGACGATTCGCAGCTGGGTCAAGCGGGGGGCCCTTGAGACCGTGCCGGACTCAAGGCCGATTCAGATCGAGCCCGAGAGCCTGCACCGGGTCAATCGGGCGCTAGCCGAGTTGCGCGAGCGCGGCCAGGACCGCGACTGGCTCCAGGCCCTTGTCGATCACCTGCACGACCGTGACGCGCGCGGCAGCGATGCCCTGCGCAAAGGACTCGCCCAGCTCAAGCGCGGCCAGCTCGAGCCCGCCTGATGCCCTACGAGATCCTTCGAACGCCGCAGGTTGCGGCGGCGCTTCGAAGGATGTCGGTCCGCGAGAAGCGTTCCTACGAGGCGGCGCGAGACGCATTGCGCAGCGAAGGCTGCAAGGCGGGCGGCTACCGACTGGCCGCCGCCGATGGCGAGGACTACCCGCTCTGCTGCCGTCATCTCGCTTACGCGTGGCGCATGTTCACAGCGTTCCCCAACGAGGAGCGCATCGTGATCTTCGCTCTCGACAAGCATGACCGCAAACACAACCCCGCGACGACCCTCGTCGAGGTACTGCCCGGCCTCGCGGCGGTCGGTCGCCGCCGCTCGGATAAGCCGCCCTGCTGCGAGGATCCCACCGAGCCTCCCGCTTTGAACGAGGAGCTTCGAGAGTTGCTCTATGGGCTGGCCTGAGAGTCGGTACGGGCCCTGGTAGTACTTGGGGGCGCCCAGGTTCGGCGGTATCCTCCTATGCCATGGCCACCGCAAAGCAGGATGTCCGCAGGGTCCTCGACGGCCTCCCCGGGGAAGCCTCGCTCGAGGACATCCAGTACCACCTCTACGTCCTGCAGCGCATCGAGCGCGGCCGCGAAGACGTCGAGGCGGGGAGAGTCCTGCCCCAGAGCGAGGTCGAGCAGCGGTTGGCCCGGTGGCTTGACAGGTAGCGTGGGCCGAGACTGCCTGGCGGGATCTCGAGCGCGTCGATCGCCTCTTCGATGCCGCGGACGTAGCCCCAGACCTCGCGATAGGGGACGAAATCGCGATACGCGAAGGCCTGCTCGATCAGCGCGCGCAGGGGCGCGACGTCTGTCCCGACACTCGTCGGCGTAGCGGTCCGCAGCAGCAGCTTGCGGGCCAACGCCTCGTCGTCGTGGGCGCGGTCGATCAGAAGGTCGACGAGCTCGCTTTGGGGGAGCGTCTCGAGATAAGCACGGGCGTCATCGAGCGACGGAGCGGAGTCGCCATGCTCGCGCAGCCAGGCGACCGCGACCGCGACGCAGTGCTTGCAGAACGCGCCCTCGCGCCCGATCGGGCGCGAGCAAGAGAAGCGGAGCGCCTCACCCTCGGTGCGAAGCTCGACGAGGTAGTCCTCAGAGCCTTGGACGGTGGCGCCGACTCGCGCGGCACTCGCCCGCAGTGGCCCGACCCTTCCCGCTTCGAGATAGGCCAGGCCGCGCTCGTAGGAGGGCGCCGACGCGAGGCCGACGACGGTGGCCTTGTCGAGCGCCTGCGATAGCTCCCCTGGCATGCGCCCCGAGGGTACGCAGCGAACCGGCGCGAGGGCTCTCCTCAAACAGCATGGTCGTCAGTGCTGGCGGGCTGTCGCTTTCACGCGAAGGGAGAAGCCGCCCGTCGGGAAGGTTACGATCGTGTTGGTGGCCCCCCGGACATGCCTGCTGGCCGAGTACCGCGACCCCCAGTCGCTGATCACCGCCCCCTAGATGAGCGCGATCACCGACCTCTTCGCGGGCGTCCCGGTATCCGATCTTGACGTTGGCGTCGATTGGTATACGCGGTTTTTCGGGCGACCGCCAGACACTCGCGTCGGAGACGAGGTGCTCTGGGAGATCGACGAGCATGCCACGCTCTTCATCGAGCCGAACGCGGCGCAGGCGGGCGCGGGCCGGATCACCCTCGCCGTCACTGGGCTCGACGCGCTCCTGGATCGCCTCGCTGCTCACGGCATCGAGCACGAACCGATCGAGACCTATTCGAACGGCGTCCGCCACGTGAACGTCCCCGATCCGGATGGGAACATGATCGCCTTCGCCGAGCCGCCCGTCGCTGACTGATCCAAGCCTGGACGCCCGTACGGCGTGCCCCTGGCCCGCGGGTAGCTCCTGCTTCGCGCGATGAGCAGGGCCGAAGCGGCGGGGGGGCTTCAATCTGGCAGCAGCTCGAAGCCCGCGCGAGCGAAGTCGTCGTCGAGCGCGAGAGCCGTGCGGAGATCGAGGCGGCGCATCAGCTCGAAGCTGACGTGGTCGACCAGGGAGGAGCGCCGTCGCAGCGCCCCGAGATGAGCGCCAACCGCCGCGTCGTGGAGGTTTGCGTCGACCCAGGCAACCTCAAGGGCAGGCACCACGTCCTCGATCAGTGCCCGCACTGCGCGCCCCCCAAGGCGCCGGTGCGCCAGCGCCTCGGTCTCGACCAGAACGTAGTTGTGGGTGATCGCGTCGCGGTCACGGAGCACCTGGGCCATGCTCTCGCGGACGCGCCCATGCTGCTCGGCATCCCGGTCGAGGAAGGCAAGCAGGGCCGATGTATCGAGGAAGGTCAACGAGCGGGGCGTTCGGCCAGGTAGGCATCGTGGCGTTCGGCGAGATCGCTCACGCCAGAGGCCCCCGAGCCAGCGGCTCCAAGCGCTTTCTCCACGGCGGTGTCACCGCCCTCTCGAGCCAATAGCGGCTTCAGCGCTTCGCGGACGACAGCTGCCTTGGAGACTCCGCGTCGCCGTGCCTCCTGCGCGAGCGCGGCGGCCTGATCCTCAGGCAGCTGGACGATGGTGCGGACCATTGATAGATGATATCGCAGGGTGCTTGACTGATGACATTGCCGATCTTGTGCCGCTTCGCGCGAAGACCGAGAGCCCGAGTCGGACCGTGTTCTGCGTACACTCAGGGCGAGAGGAGCGGAGTCGAATCTGAGATGCAGACCGTCGTTCCAGCTGTCGAGAGCCTGTGGGGCGCGGCCGGAATCATCGTGGGATTCCAGGTAACGGCCTTCACCCTCCGGATCAATAGGGAGATCGCGGTCGCTCGATCCGGCGACAACACCTGGTTCCCGGTCGCCGATTACCTCAACATGCTGTCGCTCGCGGTCACGTTGATTGGCGTCTTCGCTCTTCCGGCCCTCGACATCATCGACCAGGAAGCCGCATCGCGCCTATTTGGGCTGTCTGGTCTCTTCCTGTTGGGCTACGCGTTCGCGCTGGCCGGGCATTACGAGATGTATCGGCCTGGAGCGCGGACGATGCGCTACTTCCCCACGCAAGAGCGGGCGGTAGTTGCGTTCGTCGTCGTAGCGGCGGTCACCTGCATCGCTGCAGCGTTGACCATTTGACACCCAGGCAAGCTTCCGATCAGCTCCGTGATCAGGCTGGCCTCGAGGGTGCACTCGCCGGGCCGCGCAGCCACGCCGGCGACGCCCCAGCGGCTTGCGCCGTCAGTGCGCGGACGCGACGCGGCCGATCCCGTAGCTTGCCCGGTTGCTGGTCCGTCCTGGTAGGGCAGTGGATATCCGCTGTCCCCTTGGGAGGAGGATCCCGTGACCGTGCGGGAAGGCCGTGGCCGGCCGCCGCGGCACGAACGCAATTCCGGCGCCTGGCGCGCTGGGCCGGTGTCCGCCGCCGCTTCGCGCCGCACCAGCTGCGCCACGCCCACGCCGTTGAAATGCCACGAGAGGGCGTCCCATTGAATGTGATCCAGCGCCAACTCGGGGCGAAGACTGCTCACCTATCTGGCGCTAGTCAGCCCACCAGTCGCGCTGGCCATCGACGTCTTCGCGCGGAGCCTCGCCGAGATTGGGCGCGCCGATGACGAGGATCTCGAGGCCCTCCGGCCCGGCCTCGTAGCCTCGCCACGTACCGGGCGGGACGCGCACCGCGTCCCATTCCTTGAGCTCGACGATCTCGTCGTCGAGCTTCATCCGCCCGCTCCCGCGCAGGACCACGTACACCTCCTCCTGCTTCTTGTGCGTGTGGCCGTACGGAAAGCGATAGCCGGGCGGGACGCGCTGGTAGCTGAGGCCGGATTGCTCGAGCTCGAGCGCCTGGGTCGCCATGCGGAACTCCAGGTCCGGCGAGCCGTCGAAGTTGGGCCCGACGTCCTCCAGGTCCTCCTTGAGGTTCCTGAGAGTGAACGGCACGGCGCAATTCTATGGCTCCCCTGGCTGGGGTCGCCGTCTCCGCCAGCCCCAATCAGCAGCCTGCCGTCGAAGCGCGGCGGCGAGGCCAGGTAGCGCTGTGGCAGGGACCGCGGATCTGCGCCTCAACCGCGTCCTCCCACGGTGTCCCCGTGCCCGCATGATCTCGATGTTCACGGCAGCGAAGCGTCTGTCTTTGGTGGATCGGCCACGGAGAGAGAGATTGGCACGCGGGACGGACTCCGCTGCCCCCAGGATGGGGCAGTTGTATCCGCCATCTACCGGACTGCTGTTCGCCATTTGCCGGTATGGTATTCGCCATCTACCGGACCGCTGTTCGCCATTTGCCTTGAATCCATCGATGCCCCCGACCACCGACATGTTCCTCCGCAACACCCAGCCGCTGGTGCTCGAAGCGCTCGCGGACACGCGGGTCGTATTCATCGCTGGCGCAAGGCAGGTGGGGAAGAGCACGCTGGCACAGCAGATTGCGCGAACAGGCCATCCCGCCGACGAGCTCAGCCTCGATGTCCGCGCGACGCGCGAGGCGGCCCTTGCCGATCCGGAGGGCTTCGTCGCGGGTTTGCAAGGCCCAGCTTTCATCGATGAGATCCAGCGTGCGCCCGACCTGCTGCTAGCTATCAAGCGTGCCGTTGACAGGGACCTCACGCCGGGGCGCTTCCTGCTCACCGGCTCGGCCAATCTGCTAACCGCGCGCAAGGTCAAGGATGCGCTTACCGGGCGCATGGAGACCATTCCGCTCTGGCCGCTTGCCCAAAGCGAGATCCACGGGAGCACCGGCAACTTCGTCGATGCGCTCTTTGCGGCTGAACCCCCACGCGTGGCCGGTGCCGCCGTTGGCCGCGAAGCCTTCGTCGAGGTCGTGGCGGCCGGCGGCTATCCAGAGGCACGAGTGCGCAGCGGCCGCCGCCGAGCCCGCTGGTTCGCCAGCTATCTGGATACGACGCTCGATAGAGACCTGCGCGAGATCAGCGACGCCCGAAAGCTTCACGAGGTCCCACGCTTGCTGCGATTGCTCGCCTCGCAGGCCGCGAACGTTCTCTCCTATCGCGCCGCCGCCGCCAAGCTCGACCTGACGCACGACACCGTGCGCGAGTACATAGGTCTGCTGCAAACGGTGTTCCTCGTGCACCTGCTGCCCGCCTGGCGTCCCGGCATCGGAGCGCGTGAGGTACACGCTCCGAAGGCGTACCTGCTCGACGCCGGGCTGCTGGCGTACCTGCTCGGCGCCGACGAGCGCCGCATCGAAGCCGACGACCAGATCACCGGGAAGGTGCTCGAGAACTTCGTCGTCACCGAGGTGCTCAAGCACGCCGACTGGGCCGCTACCGACAGCTCCGCCTACCACTACCGCCAGCGAGAGGATGAGGTGGATCTCCTGCTGGAGAACCGCGTAGGGGAGATCGTGGGGATCGAGGTGAAGGCGGCGGCGTCCATTGACCGTAGGGACGTTCGAGCAATGGAGAAGCTGCGGGACAACAGAGGCGCACGGTTCAAGGCCGGGGTTGTCGTATGCACGTGTGAGCAGACGATTCCGCTCGGCGATCGGCTTTGGGCTGTGCCTCTGAGTGGGCTATGGGCATGAAGGCCGTGTGGACTCCCGCTTTGCGCGATAAACGTCAGTCTGCAAAGACCAACACTATGAAGGCGGCAACAAGCCCGGCAGCTACAAGGAGTCCTGGCAAGAGAAGCTCGCGTCGGCGACGCGTGAGCAGGCCCTCGTACGCATTCAACGTGGGCTCGAGATCGTTGTACTGAAATGTCGACCGTTAACGGGCTACTCCAGCTAGCACCATGCTGACAAGCGCACCAGCGAAAAAAGCAGTGGGCAGAATTGCGAGTACGATCGGCACCGCATGGAATCTTGGCACCCCTCCGAGAGCAACCGTAGCCGCGGTTGAGGCAGTCAGTAGTGCGGCAGAAAGCGCCTGAAGCGTCTGGGTGGTTGCGCGAACAAATTCCAGATTGCTCGCCAAGACCAGCCTGGTCAACTCAAGCGTCAGTAGTTTGGCCGCGGCGTCGCGCTCGGTGTCGGCTTCTACGGACTCCTCATCGGGCGTCCTGCCCGCGACACCCGAAGGGCTACCGGGATTTGCAATCACTCGATGTTAGGCCTTTGGGTTTATTTCCATGCCAGTTGAACTGTCAAAAACCGTCCCACACTTCTTGCAACTGATCTTTGCTCCATGCTTGTAGGCGGGGAGGAAGATAACTTTCGTATGGCACTTTGGGCAACTAGCGGCGGGCATTAGATGTTCCTCGTTCCCTCAAGTTTATTGAATCTGCCATGAGGCACCGCTAATGTCAAGGCCCTGTCTCGGGCTCTGGAGCCGTTGAGAACCTCTCTTACGCAGCCTCTGCTTCGCGCGACGTGCGGCACCATGTGCGCGAAGCCCCAACCACGCGAATGCAGCGCGCCCGGTGGGACTCGACCGCCTTGGCTGGTGGCGTTCCGGACCGCGTCGAGCCGTTGTGAGCGGTCTTTGCCGGCCAAATCCATGTGGATAGCAAAGACCAAAGCCTGGTCGGGCATCTTCGTTCTACGCTGGAGAGATGGCAGTCGGTAGCGGCCGGGGTGCATGGGAGCAGCGGCGGACTTTCCGCCTGGCGGGAACGGCTCGGAGCAGATGACGCTTGATCCCGTTCGATTTCGCGTTCGTGAGGGCCAGTTCGAGGTTCCAGGGAAGGGGCAGTTCGCGATGCGCCGCGACGAATCCCTGGTGCTTCCGATCCAGCTTCTTTCGAACGCCAGCGCTACCCAACTGCGAAACGCAATCACCGGCTGGGGGACGCGATTCAATACCCCGCGGCAGATCTACTTTTCGGTGGCGCCATGGGAGGAGTTCGATCCCGAGACCTCTCTTGTTGAGGATCTATCCCTGACGATCGATGCGTTCGACGACGAGTTCAATCTTGAAGCCTATTTTTCCCTAGCGCCGGGGGAGCCATTCGAGGAGGATCGATGGAGGACCCTTGTCGGACCGTTGCTCGATGATTTGGGTGCGGCATGGAACGGATCTTGGACCGACGATGACTATGGGCCCGGTCTCGTGGTCTCCCTTGTCGCTCGCTTTTCGGCCCGGGGACGATCCGTGGGGGAACTCTTCGACGCCGCTACTCAATTTCAACAGTTGGTTTGGGCTGCGACTGGGAAAGCCGAGCTTTCGGCATCACGGGTTGCCCAGCTAGTCCGGGGTGGGTATGCGTCGGCGCTCGTCGGACAGCCTGAGAACAGCTGGATTGACGTGAAGGAGCAGCCCTACAGCCTGCGCACGACCCAGCAGAAACTTGAGCTAGCGAAGGATGTTGCGGCCTTCGCGAATACGGGATCGGAAGCCGTCATTTTCATTGGATTTCGCACGAAGCAGGGAATCAATGGGGAGGTCATCGATCAACCGAGACCCTTCCCATCCAAGGCGATGAACGTCCAGGCGATGCTCGATTCGCTGAACGGTTGGATCGTTCCACCTCTTTTAGACGTTGAGGTCGAGGTGATCGAGCTCACCGCAGAACGGTCGTTCGGCCTTATTCGCATACCGGCACAGGATCCGAGCGCCCTTCCAGTGATGGTCGCCGGCGCGATTCTGGACGGAAACCTTGTCGGGACGCACCTGACGATCCCGCTTAGAGCGGGAGACAGGACGGTCTATGCCGATGTGGCTCGAGTCCACTCGCTAATTGCCGCCGGAAGGGCGGCTCTCTCTGGGGAAGCGCAGATCGCGGGAGATTGATCGTGGTGGTTGTCACAGAGGCTCTGCTCCTATCGAAGCGGCTCAATGTGTAGCCCGCGATTCCTCGGCGTTGCTGGTGGGTCTTGGGCCGGTCTACTCCCGCTTTGCGCGAAATACACGAGAGCGCGTCCCGGCGTGATCGTCAGGCGATCTGTGGTAGCTCGCCCCAGCGCTGAGCCAGAAGGTCAGAGTGAGGGTCGGGGTGCTCGTCGGTCAGGCCGACACGGTCGCACAGCGCCAGGCTGCGCTGGTTGCGGCGGTCGACCCGGACGAAGGTGCGTGGGTGTCGGCCGAGGGCGATCATCTGCTTGAAGATCGCAAGGAGCATCAACTCTCCCAGCGAGACCTCCCGTCCCTCGGGCAAGCGCACGAGCGTGCCGCGGGCTTGCCGGGAGACCGCCACGACCTCCGTATAGCCGACGTCGGGCTCAAGGGGCCGGCTCGATGTGATGGGCGCCGATGACGAGGACGTTCCCGTCTCCGCCGCCCCCAATCAGCAGCCTGCCGTCGAAGCGCGGCGGCGAGGCCAGGTAGCGTCGCGGCAGGGGACCGCGGGTCTGCGCCTCGACCGCGTCCTCCCACGGTGTCCCCGTGCTGCAGCGAAAGGCGTCGAGCAGGGGTAGATCGCCAGCCACGAGGGCCCTGATCAGGACCTCGTCGGACTTCACTTAACGTCGGGAATGCCGTCCGGGACTGAGATCGTGGGCGCGCCAGTCACGGACAGCGCCTGGGGGTCGACGTCGGCGAGCACCTTCCCCCAGGCCGTTCCGTAGATGTCAGAGGGCGTGGCTCCGGCGCGGGCGCCAGCAACCAGCGCGAGGGCGTCGGCGGCCTCTTCCTCGCTCATCTCGGAAACGACCCGCTGCAGGCGTTCCTTGACGGTCATACCGGCATTCTACTGGCACGGGGGGCGGGTCCGAGCCCTTCCCCGCCGCCAAAGGTCTCCCTTGACGAGGGGCCCAGCCCAATCCGAGGAGGAGACCATGGACCCCGTTACTCAACTTGACGCCGCAGGCCGTCAACGCTCGCCAGCCACGCTCCCTGGCTACCACGCCGGTCGCGCTCCGCAGAACAAGGGCCGCAGCTACCCCGCCGATCCACCGCGGGTGGAGGAGATCGTCGCCGTGATGCGCCAAGCCGGGGAGAGGCCGGCGGGACTGCGCTTTCGAGGACTGGCAGCCATCCTCTGGCGAGCCGGTCTTCGGATCAGCGAGGCTTTGGCGCTCTCCGAGGGAGACCTCGAGCCCCGGCGCGGAGCGATGCTCGTCCGCCATGGCAAGGGTGGCAAGCGCCGCGAGGTTGGGATGGACGATTGGGGATGGCAGCCGCTCGATCCCTGGCTGAAGCTCAGGATGGAGCTGCCGGTTGGCGCGCTTTTCTGCGTGGTCAGCGGGCCCACGGCGGGAAGGCCGTGGTCGGCCGCCGCGGCACGGACGCAATTCCGGCGCCTGGCGCGCCGGGCCGGTGTCCGCCGCCGCTTCGCGCCGCACCAGCTGCGCCACGCCCACGCCGTTGAAATGGCCCGAGAGGGCGTCCCGTTGAATGTGATCCAGCGCCAACTCGGGCACGCCGACCTCGGGATCACCTCGGTCACCTGCAAGGGATCGACAGCAGCGAGATCGTCGATGTCGTCCACGGACGGCGTGCCCCCGTGATACCTGCGGCCATTGCGCTGGGCCCGTAGAGGACGCTCCGACTACTGCGACTCGACAATCCGTTCCACGCGAAAGCGGAAGTGAAGACGACGGTTCAGGCCGCTGCGCTCAGCGACCACGAAGCGCTTTGTTTGCAAGTTTGTCCGCTTCGGCATTCCATTTTCGCGGGATCCACGAAACCCTGTGGTTGGGAAACCCCTTGAGCAGGGAGCACGCTTTCGCGTGCAGGGGTCTTATTTGCTCGCTGCCAACCGTCGCGCGGCCGTTTACCTGGTCGACCACGAGCTCCGAGTCGAGGAACACCCGGATGCGTTGGATTTTGTATCTGCGGGCGAGCTCGAGTCCTTCGATCAGAGCCCGATACTCCGCAACGGTGTTGATGGCGGGTCCGATCGGCCTGGAGATCTCCTTGATTAGGTGACCATCGGGGTCCTTGAGGACGACTCCGATCGCACCTTGAGCTGGATTGTCGGTGGTCCCGGTGCCGGAACCGTCGGTCTTCAGTAGATAGTTGCGCTTCGACGGCTCCGGATGGTCGCCTTCGTGCGTTTCGGGCACTGGCATGAAGCCAATCTATCTCACGCCGAGCGGGCACCGAGCGGATGCCTCCGTTCGCTAGCGCTTTGCGCGAGGAGCGGCGCGACTATACGATGGCCGCCGTGAATCGGGCTCTTGTGAGCAAGCTGACGCTCAACGGCTTGATCTGGGGCCGGATGACGTTCGGCGTCGCGGCCTGGCTGGCGCCACGGCCCGTCGGCAACGCGGTCGGTCTCGATAATGAGTGGGAATCCACAGGCTGTCTATCTGGTTCGGATCCTGGCTGTGCGTGATCTCGTTCTCGCCTGCGGTGCTCTCGGAACCGACGGAGAGGTTCGGCGCCAGTGGCTGCTCGCTGGTCTGGCGTGCGACAGCGCTGACACTCTCGCCGGAGTCGCTGCGGGGCGCGGCGGATACCTACCGAAGCGCACGAGCTTCTACGTGACCGTGTTTGCCCTCTCTGGTGTGGCTGCAGCCATGGCTGTCCTGCGCGAGCAATCGGGCGCGACTTCCGCGTAAAGCCCCGGATCCATTCCAAGCCGTATTCACGACACTCTCGCTTCGCGCGAAAGTGGGCACGGGGTCGCCGGGATGTCCGGTTTGGATGGGGACGATCCGTCGCGTTCGCTGCGTGTCAACATGGAGGCCTCCGGCGTGGGATATCCGCGTGTATACTGACCGCATGAAGGTGGTCAAGGTTCGCCGGGTCGGCAACAGCAACGTGGTTTCGATACCGCGCGAGTTTGAGTCGCGCGGCTACGCCGCCGGAACCTCGGTGCTCGTCGAGGAGCTCCAAGGTGGCGAGCTGCGGATCATGCCGACCGAGCAGGTACGCGATCGGATTCGCGGCATCGGACAGCGCGTAGTTGATGAGCACGCCGAGGCGCTGCAGATCCTTGCCGAGCACGATCCAGACGATCAGAGCGCCAAGCAGTAGACAGGCCGCCGGTGGAGGAGGGCGAGCCGGTCTATATCGAGCTGGTTGACGCGCTGGAGCTCTACTCCTCAATCATCGGTGGAACCACCGGGCAGGCCGCCGACCAGCTTCGCGATCAGGCCGGCCTTGAGAGCGCATTGGGACGACCTCGCAATTACGCCCACTACCAAGACGCCGATCTCGCGCTGCACGCTGGGTCGGCGTCCGGCGGGGCGGCTTGAACTCCGAATGACTCACCGTCCCCTCCCGCCACCTCGGCGAATCCCCAGCTCACGGCGAAGCGCGCTCGCCTGGCGCTTGGTCAAGCGACCGCCGTCCTCGCCTTGGTCGATCGCCTGTCCGACGAGCGCCGCCCCCAGGCTCGCCTCGTGCGCTTGGCGAATCGCGTGCGCCGGGGTGACGACCTCGATCCCCTCATGCAGGGCGATCTGATCGGCCTCCAAGTCTTCATGATGGAGCTTCGCACGAGGTTCATCGGGTTGACCCCCAACTCCCGCGCACCGCAACATCTTGGCTGCAACGGTTGCGAGAGCCGATTGCCGACAGGGTTGTGAACACCCGGCGCAAGTGCTTCACATCGCCGCAGTGGGGAACCTCTAGCCTGTCGCCGTGAGCTTGACCCAGAGGGTGAAGAACCGCGCCGAGCGGGACGTCGAGCGGCATGTGCTGAACTACCTGCGCCGCCGCGCCGATGGCGACGTCTTCGTGGACTACGGCTGGGGCAGCCTGATCTACACCGGGGACGGTGACGCCCAGGAGGTGAAGTACCACCTCAAAGCGGCCGAGTGGCGGCGACAGGCGATCGCCGATTTCGGTCCCCTGGTCTCTCCCGGCGACACCGTCGTCGACGTCGGCGCCAACCTCGGCCTGCTCAGCCTGATTCTCGCCTCCCTCGTCGGCCCCGGCGGCAGGGTGATCGCGCTCGAGCCCTCGGCGCGGACCTTCGCCAAGCTGGAGCGCACGATCGAGCGCAACGGACTGTCGGAGGTGGTGACCGCGCTGAACGCAGGCTGCGGCGCCGAGCCGGGAGCCGTGACCCTGCACCAGGTGGGCGCCAGCAGCGGCAACGCCAGCATCGTCGGGGGCGATGGCCCCGGCGAGGAGGTCGCCCTCATCCGCCTCGACGATCTCGAGCTTCCCTCCGACGTCGCCCTGGTCAAGATCGATACCGAGGGGTTCGAGTCCCAGGTCCTGCACGGCGGCGCCCGGCTGCTCGCCGAGCAGAGGCCGACGATCTACATCGAGCTCGGCGGCCACTACCTGGAGAGCACGCTCGAGGCGATCGCCCTGCTCGAGGAGCTCGGCTACGAGACGGGCCCGCTTCGGCAGGTCGAGTGGGCCTCGGTGGGGAACGGGGCGAACTTCGTCGTCAAGCCGCGACCCTGAGGCCGCCGTGAGCTCGGGAGCCCCTCTCCGCGTGACCTGCTTCGCGACCCAGGGGAGCGGACATGGGGACGAGCGCCGCGTCGTGGAGCTGCTGCGCTTCCTCGACGCCGAGCCGCTCCCGTTCGATCGCCGGCGCAAGGCGGGCTCGGCGCTGCGGCTGCTGCGGACCCTGCTCGCCCGTCGCCCCGATCTCGTCGTCATGGAGGGGACCGGCGTCGCCGGCGGTGCCGCCGTGATCGCGGCGCGGGTCCTGGCCGGCGTGCCCTATGTGGTCTCCAGCGGCGACGCGGTCGGGCCCTACGTCGGCCTCTCGCACCGCCGGCTCGCACCCTTGGCGGCGCTCTACGAGCGCGTTCTCTGCCGCCTCTCGGCGGGCTTCATCGGCTGGAGCCCCTACCTGGTCGGGCGGGCGCTGACCTTCGGGGCGCCGCGCGCGATGACGGCGGCGAGCTGGTCGGAGCCGGCGCGTCCGCGGGATCGGGCCGCCGTCCGCGAGCGGCTCGGCATCCCCGCCGAGGCGATCGTCTTCGGCCTGGTCGGCACGCTCGAGTGGAACGACGCGGTCGGCTACTGCTACGGGCTGGAGTTGGTGAGGGCGGTCCTCGAGTCCGGCAGGCCGGACCTGCGCGTCCTCGTCGTCGGCGACGGCTCGGGCCTGGAGCGCCTGCGGGCGGCGGCGGGGGAGGAGCTCGGCCGCCGCGTCCTGCTGCCGGGGCGGGTGGCGAAGGAGTCCGTCGCCGGCTACCTGGCCGCGATCGACGTCGCCAGCCTGCCCCAGAGCGTCAACGGCGTCGGCTCGTTTCGCTACACGACCAAGATCAGCGAGTACCTGAGCGCCGGGCTGCCGGTCGTCACCGGCCAGATCCCCCTCTCCTACGACCTCGACGAGGGCTGGATCTGGCGCCTCGCGGGCGACGCGCCCTGGGACCCCCGCTACGTCGCGGGCCTGGCCGACCTGATGCGGACGCTCACCCCGGAGGAGCTGGATGCCAAACGCCGCGCCGTGCCGCACAACCTCCCCCTGTTCGATCGCGAGCGCCAGCAGCGGCTCGCCGCCCAGTTCGTCGAGGACCTGCTCGCCGCGCGGTCGTCATCTCAACCGCCCAGCGAATGAGATGACGACCGCAGTGGCAGGACCTGGGTCAGAGGTCGTCATTTCAACCGCCATGCGAATGAAATGACGACCGCGGTTGGGGGGTCTGGCTCAGCTCCGCGTAGAGGTCGCGGTAGCGGCTCACCACCTCAGGCCAGGAGAAGCGCAGGCTGTCGCGCCGCGCCGCCGCGCCCATCTCGCGCCGCAGCCGCGGGTTCGCCGCGAGTTGTCGCAGGCGCGACGCGACGTCCTCGGGGTCGCGCTCGATGAACCACCCGTTCTCCCCGTCGCGGAGCAGGTCCTCGACCCCGTTCACCCTGGTCACCAGCAGCGGCAGCCCGCAGGCGGCCGCCTCGTAGGTGACCAGCGAGAACGACTCGTAGGCGGTCGGCAGCAGGAAGGCGTCCGCCCGCCGGTACCAGGACGCCGGGTCGTCGGTGGTGCCGGCGAAGCGGACCCGCTCGCCGGCCCCGAGGCCATCCGCGAGGCGCCCGTAGGCCTCGGCGTCCCCGGCGCCGAGGACGGTGAGCTCGACCTCCGGGCAGGCCGCCACCGCCTCGATCGCGGGCCGCAGGCCCTTGCGCTCCCACTCGCCGCCGACGAAGAGCGCCCGTAGCGGGCCGCCGTCCTGCCTTCCCTCCGGGACCGTGGCCGGTGAGAAGGCGTCCGTGTTGACCCCGTTCGGGATCACCAGGATCCGCTCGCGCATCGCCGGGAAGTGCTCGCGCAGCTCGCGGGCGACCCCCTCCGAGACGCCGACCAGGCGTCCCGCCCGGTCCGGCCTGTAGCACCAGCGCTCCGCGAGGCGGCTCATCCGCCGGACCACCCAGGCGTTGGCCCGGTAGGCGATGCCCGAGCGTGAGGCGCGCGAGAGGCCGGGCAGGCCGGAGAGGGCTTGGTGGCAGAAGTGAGCCGTGCAGACCGAGGTCCGGCCGAGCACGATCGCCCCGGTGCTGTGGACGAGGCCCCGGCCGCGCAGCCGCACCAGCAGCGACGCCAGCACGAGGAAAAGCGGATACCCGATCGCGAACGGGCGCGAGGGGCCGGGGACGCGGGCCCAGCGCAGGTTGGGGTGGGGGGGAAGCGAGCAGGTCCAGGAGACCACCGTGACCCGATCGCCGGCCGCCAGCAGTCCCGCGATCAGCACCCTCAGCTGGCGCTCCATCCCCCCTTCCGGCCCGATGTCGTTGGCGACGATCGTCACCTCCAGCGGCGCCGCCCCGGCCCCCTCAGCCACGGGCCAGCTCCGTCAGGCTTGCGGTCAGCCGCTCGGCCATCGACTCGGCGCCGAAGCGCTCGCGGCAGCGGCGCCTGCCCGCCTCCGCCATCGCCGCCCGCCGCTGCGGGTCGGCGAGCAGGCCGCCGATCGCCTCGGCCAGCGCCGCCGGCTCGCCGCTGGCGGCCAGCACCCCGGTGACGCCGGGCTCGACGATGTCCAGCGGCCCCCCGTCCGCCACCGCGACCGCCGGCACTCCGGCGGCCATCGCCTCGAGCAGGACGATCCCGAAGGGCTCGCCCTCGGAGGCGTTGACCGCGACGTCCATCAGCCCGAAGTAGGGAGCGGCGTCCCCGACCTGCCCGGTCATCGTCACCCGGCCCGTGAGCCCCAGCTCGGCGACCAGGCGCTCGAGCCCGGCGGCGTACTCGGGGGAGCGGCCGTAGGCGTCGCCGCCGACCAGCAGGCCGTGGACGTCGAGGCCGCGCTCGCGCAGCTCGGCGAGGGCCTCGAGGAAGCGGTCCTGGCCCTTCCACGGCTGCAGCCGGCCGACGATCCCGGCGACCGCGCGGCCTGGGGGATCCCGAGCCGGGCCCGCAGCCCGTCCGGGTCCCCGCTGTGCCCCGCCTCGGCCTCGATCCCGGGGTTGACGACGAAGGCCGGCCGCCGTGGGCGCAGCGTCGCCTGCGCCCTGCGGCAGGCCTCCGAGGAGCAGCCGATCGCCCGCGCCGGCAGCAGGGTCGCGACCCGGTTGACCCAGTGCCCGTCGGGTATTTGGTGCTGCCACCAGACGACCCGGCCGGCGAGCCCGGCGAGCGCCGCCGCGGGGGCGCCGTAGATCTGGGTCTTGGCGCTCCAGCCCACCACCAGGTCGGGACGGCTGCGGCGCAGGACGGCGGCGAGCGCGCGGACGGTCCCCAGCACGGCGCCCGGCCGGCGCAGCCTGCCCGCCGGGATCACCTCGGTCCCGATCCCCAGCGCCGCGACCTCCTCCACGAACGGGCCCGGGCCGAGGAAGACCACGGTCGGCTCCAGGCGCCGCCGGTCGCAGCGTTTCAGCGCGAGCCAGAGCATCTCCTCGGCCCCGCCGAGGCGCTCTCCCCAGGGGGCGACGACGACGACTCGCAGCGGCGCCATCAGCGCTCGGGGAGGGCCGCGAGCAGCCTCTCAGCGATGACCGGCCAGTCGAACTCGCGCTCGTACAGCCGCCGCGCCGCCGCGCCGGCCGCCACGCGGGCGGCGGGGCCCCCGGCGAGGCGGGCCACGGACCGCGAGAACCCTTCGACGTCGCCGACCGGCGTCAGGCACAGGGCCGCGGTAGCCTCGCGCAGGACGGAGTCGGTCAGCGGCCCGTCGGTGCCGGCGACGGGAATGCCGTGCTGGAGCGCCGCCATCAGCGAGCCGCGCCGGGTCGAGACCCCGTTGGCCAGCGGCGCCAGGAAGAGGTCGGCCGCGGCGAGCTTGGCCGAGAACCGCCCCGGGTCGAGGAAGCCCGGCGCCAGGACCGCGACCGAGGGATCGACGCCGTCCAGCCTCGGCGCCTCCGCCCCGAGGCTGAGAAGCGCGACCTTCCTCCCTCCCCGGGCGACCGAGTTGACCGCGGCGACGACGTGCCCGCCGAGCCAGCCCGGATGGTCGCGGCCGAGGCAGGCGATCGCGATCGTGCCCTCCTCGATGCCGAGCCTCGACCGCTCCGCGTCGCGCTCCCGCCTGGCATCGGGGAAGTTGGACCCCACCGGCAGGTGGTGGACGGGGCGGCTCGGCGGCTGGGCCTCGAAACGGCGCGCCCACGGTTCGATCGAGGTGAAGACGACGTCGGCCGCCAGCCGCAGCGCGCCGAGCTGCGCCCGCTGCCAGAGCCCCATCGCCGCCCACCGCCAGGAGGTCATCGGGACGTAGGGCTCGTGGACCATCAGCGCCAGCGTCGGCCGGCCGCCACCCGCCCTGATCGCCAGCAGGCAGGCGGGCAGCCAGGGGGCGAAGCCCCAGCGCGCGTAGCAGAACGGGCTGTACTGGAGGACGATGGCGGAGCGGCCCCGCTCGCGCCGCAGCCGGCGCCAGATCCGCAGCGACCCGCCGATTCGCCCGCCGGGGCGAACCCGCAGCCCGGCGGCGGAGACCGGGTGGCGGGAGAGCTCCTCGATCAGCCGCGCCGTGTGATCGCGGATGCCGTCCACGGTTCCCCCGCGGTCGCCGTGGACGAGGGTCACGCGCTCGACCATCGGGCCTGCAGGGTGGGGGTGGCGGCGCTCGCCGGCCGCGCCGCCGCCGGCCCGCGTCCGTCGCCGAGCAGCCAGTAGGAGAGGACCCCCGCGGCGAACCACAGGTAGGGCGCGCCCGGCGTCGTCGCCGTGCTGGCGCCGGCGAGCCAGGTGGCGAGGGAGGCGAAGAGTGGCGCGGCGACGGCGGTCAGCAGCACCCGGGTCTCCCAGTCTTCGATCTTGCGGATCCGCGAGACGCTGAGGAAGACGAGCATCAGGTTGAACGCCAGCATCACGGCCAGCCCGGGGACGCCCAGCTCGATCAGCAGGAAGGTGGGCTCGCTCTCCCCGTTGAGGCGCTGCCCGCTGCCCCCGCCGGCGAAGCTGCCGGCCGGGCCCTTCGAGCCGATCCCGGCCCCGAGGGGGATGTTGACGACGTACTCGGGGATGTCGGCGAGAACGGCGCGGCGGTACTCGTAGGCGGTGACGATCGCCTTGCCGGGGCTGTCGATGCTCTCGTAGCGGTCGAACGATCCCGATTCGGATTGCGAGAAGAGGAAGCCGATCGCCGCGTAGGCGACGACGAGGCCGAGCGCGACCCCGGCGACCGTCCTCAGGCCGCCGCGCGAGGTCACGGTCAGGCCGACGAAGGCGAGGATCGCGACGACCCCGCCGATCACGTGGACCCGCGCCGCCGAGGTGAGGATCGCGATCGCCACCCCGACCGAGAGCACGACGACGAGGGCCCGCATCCCCGGCCTCAGCCCCAGCCCCAGCAGCGCCAGGGCGGCCGGGACCGCGAGCACCCCCACGGCCCCGCCGAACCCGATGTCGCCGCCGAGCGCGAAGGGACGGTTGCGCTCGGTCCCTTCCTCGTCGGCGAAGGCCCGCGCCGAGACGCTGCTTTCCCCCTTGAGCGCCTTCTCGTACCCCGGTCCCCAGGCCGCGAGCTGGTCCGGCGCGATGCTCTGCTGGACCAGCCCCACGACCCCGTTCGCCGCCGCGACGACCAGCAGCAGGACGAGGAAGGCCCGGATCCTCGCCCTGCTGCGCAGGACGGCGTAGCCGAGGAAGAAGAGCGGCACCCACTCCGCGTGCGGCCGCACCGAGGCGACCGAGTGCAGCAGGGTCCCGTTGTGGGGGTTGGCGACCTGGACGGCGACGACCGCCAGCCAGGCCACCACCCAGCCGGTCAGCGGCGGCAGGTCCGGGACGTCGCGGCGGACCGCGATCCGGATCAGCGCTCCGGCGGCGATCGCGTAGAGCAGCAGGTCCCGAACCAGCGTCACCTGCGAGGACCCGGTGCTCAGCTTCAGGTATCCGTCGGCCAGGCCTACGTAGAGCATCAGGATCGCCAGGCTCCACCCGTAGCGCTCGCTGGCCAGCATCCAGGCGGAGGCGGCGAGCACGCCTGCCACGGCGATCGTCATCGCCGGCGTCGGGGCGGGCACCCGCACGGAGATCGCCAGGCCGGCGAGGGCGAGGACTCCGGCCATGGCCAGGGCGCGGGCCGCCGGCCCGAGCGGGGCCCGGCCCCTGAGCCCGGCGAGGGAGCTAGCCGCCGCCGTAGTCATACGAGCGGGCCCTGTAGACGCGCCGGGGGATCCCGTTCACGGCGATGCCGGCGACGAAGACCCCCGGCATGCGCCCCAGCTCGCTCATCAGCCGCCGGGCCGAGTCGCGCGTGCTGACCCCGATCCGCATCACCAGCACGACCGCGTCCACCTGGGAGAGCAGCGGCAGCGCGTCGGCCACCGCGAGCAGCGGGGGGGAGTCGACGATCGCCGTGCCGTAGGTGTCGGCCGCGGTCCGCAGCGTCTGGCGCATCTCCGCGGAGGAGAGCGCCGTCGAGAGGTTGCCGCGGTCCTCTCCGGCCGGCACCATCGCCAGCTCGCCGCGACCGACGCCGCCGGGTGGCGTGAACGGCTCCGTCGCGGTGGCCGGCGCGCTGCCGTTCGAGCTCGAGCTCGCCTCGACTTCCTGCACGACCTGTCCGAAGCTCGCCCGGCCCGCGAGGACGTCGGAGAGCCCGAGCCCGTCGTTCGCGGCCAGCAGGCCGCCCAGGCTCGGCTTGCGGAAATCGGCATCGAGGACCGCCACGCTGTGCCCGGCTTCCCGGTAGGCGAGCCCGAGGTTGCGAGCGACGACCGACTTGCCCTCCTCGGGCGCCGCGCTGGCGACCAGGATCGTCCTGACCGGCCGCTCCCGGGCCAGCAGGTCGAGGTTCATCTGCAGGCGCTGAAACGGCTCGCTCAGCACGCTCGCCATCGCCACGCCCTCGCCCTTGCGCGGCGCCGGGGCGTCGACCTGCGGAATCTCGGTCAGGACCGGAACGCCGTAGATCTCCTCGACGTCCTCGACCGAGGCGATCCTCCGGCTCAGGAGCTCGAGGCCGTAGGCTCCCCCGATCGCCAGCATCAGCCCGACCACGAAGGCGAAGATCGCGTTCCTGCTCGGGTCGTGTTCGATCGGCGCCGCCGGCGGCACGGCCGGGTTGACCTGCTTCAGCGCGCCGTTGGAGCTCGGCTGGCCCGCCAGGAGCTTGAGGTCCTGGATCTTCTGTTCGAGCGCTTCGCGCCGCTTGATCGCTTCTTCGTCCGTGGGGATGCCCTCGAGCTGCCCTTCGGCCGCCCGGACCGCCTTCCTCGCTTCCCGGCGGATCTCGCCTCGCTGCATCCGCACGAAGGCGACGGCGTAGGCGTTGGCGAGCCGCGCGGCGCCCTGCGCGGTGCCGGCGGTGGCGGTGATGGCGATGAAGCTGCTCTTCTCGATCGCCTGCGCTTCGACGCTTCCGCCCGGGACCCGAGATTGCCCTTTCTTGGCGAGCAGCCTGTAGGCGCGTTCGCCGACCTCGTTCGTCTGGATCAGCAAGGCCGCGTTTTCCACCCTCGCCTGGTCGTCGATCTTCGCTCCGAACACCAGCTGCTGGAGCGTCGAGGGCTGGAAGTAGAGCTCGGTCGAGGCCTGGTAGACCTTCGGCTTGCCGTCGTAGTAGAAGTAAGTCGCCACCGTGACGACGGGAACCACGGCCAGGATCAGCCACCAGCGCTTGAGCACCGGCTGGATGTAGGCACGCAGGTCTTTCTGCTCCACGGAGGGGTTGCTCACGGCTTTTACAAACGCCCCGGCCAATCCCGGACTTGCGCTCCGCCGGAGATCCCGAAAAAGCCCGATCGCGCACAAGGGATGCGCCCGGCCGGCCGTTTTCCCGGTGGGTCCAACGCTTCGGAGCCGGCGCGGGGGACCGACGAATCCATGTGCGGAATCTGCGGATCCACCTCCGACCCCGACCGTCTCGCCGTCTCCGCGATGTGCCGGGCGCTCCGCCATCGCGGGCCCGACGACGAGGGGACGCACCGCGGCGCCGGCGGCGAGGTGGCCCTGGGGGCGCGCCGGCTCAGCGTGATCGACCTCGCCGACGGCCACCAGCCCCGCCCCAACGAGGACGGGACGGTCTGGGCGGCCTTCAACGGGGAGATCTACAACCACCCGGCCATCCGCGAGCGCCTCGCCGCCGCCGGCCACTCCCTGCGGGGCCGCTCGGACACCGAGGTCCTGCCCCACCTCTACGAGGACTACGGCGACGACCTGGTCCACGCGCTCGAGGGCATGTTCGCGATCGCGATCTGGGACTCGCGCCGGGGGCGGCTGCTGCTCGCCCGCGATCGCTTCGGCGAGAAGCCGCTCTTCTACTCGTGGCGGGGAGGCCGGCTTACCTTCGCCTCGGAGCTGACCGCCCTCGTCGCCGGGCTCGGCTCTGCCCCCGACCTCGACCCCGCCGCGCTCGACGCCTACCTCATGCTCGGCTACGTGCCCGGCCGTGCCGGCTCGATCCTGGAGGGCGTCCGCCAGCTCCCCCCGGCTCACCTTCTGGCCTGGGACCGCGAGGCCGGGCGGATCGAGGAGCGGGCCTACTGGCGCCCCCCGGTCCCCGCCTCGCCGCCGCAGGAGTCGCCCCGCGAGCTCGCAGCCGAGACGGGCAGGCTGCTGGAGCGCTCGATCGAGGGCCGCCTGCTCGCCGACGTGCCGCTCGGCGTCTTCCTCAGCGGCGGCATCGACTCGACCCTGATCGCCGCCGTGGCGGCAGGCCGGTCCGCGCAGCCGCTCAAGACCTTCACGGTCGGCTACGAGGGCGCCGGGGGGGCCCGCGACGAGCGCGACGACGCACGCCGGGTCGCCGCCCTGATCGGCAGCGAGCACGGCGAGGTCTCGCTCGGCGCCGCCGAGGCCGCCTCGCTCGTCCCGTCGCTGCTGGCCGCGCTCGACCAGCCGCTCGCGGACCCGGCCGTGGTGCCCCTGCACTGCGTGGCGCGGTTCGCCAGGGAGGAGGTGACCGTCGCGATCGGGGGCGAGGGCGCCGACGAGCTCTTCGGCGGCTACCCCCGCTACGGCTGGCTGTCCCGGGCCCCGCAGGCTTGGCCCGGGAACCGCGATTCGGGCGCCGCGATCCGGGGGCTGCTGCCACGCGCCAAGCCCGCCGGCTCGCGCGCCCGCCGCGGGCTCGACCTTCTCGTCCCCCGCCCGCTCGCCGAGCGCCAGCTCGACTGGGTGGCGGCGGGGCGCCTGCAGCAGCGAGGGGAGCTCTACGGGCCCCGGCTGCGGTCGCAGGCCGGCAGCGATCGCGTCCTCCTCGCCCTGCGGGACGACCTCGCCGGCTCGGGCTGCGCCTCGGCCTCGGGGGCGCTGATGCACGTCGACCGGCTCAACTGGCTGCCCGACGACGTCCTCGCCAAGGCCGACCGCGCCGGGATGCTGGCCTCGCTGGAGCTGCGCACGCCGTACCTGCAGCGGGAGCTGGCCGAGTTCGCGGCCGGCATCGCCCCCCGCGTCCACCTCTCCGGCGGCGGCAAGCAGCTGCTCAGGCTGCTCCTCTCCCGGCTGCTTCCCGACGCGCCGCAGCGGCGCAAGACCGCCTTCCTGCCTCCGGTCGCCTCCTGGCTGCGCGGCCCGCTGGGCTCGCTGATGGCCGATCAGATCGCCTCCGGGGCGCTCTACCGCGAGGGTTGGATCCGGGCCGACGTCGCCACCCGGATGCTCGCCGAGCACCGCCGGGGCACCGCCGATCGCAGCCGCGTCCTCTGGCCCCTGCTGGCGGCGGGCCTGTGGCTCGACCGCTTTCGTGGGGCGGGTGCGGAGTGAGACCGCTGCGCACCCTCGTCCTCACCCCGGACTTCCCCCCGGCGCGCGGCGGCATCCAGCTGCTGGTCCATCGCATCGTCGGCAACGCGCCCGGCCTGCGCTGCCGGGTGGTCGCGCTCGATGCCCCCGGCGCCGCCGGGTTCGACCGCGAGGGCGATCTCGACGTCAGGCGGGTCCCGCTGCTGCCCGGCCCGCGCCCGCTCTCGACCCTTGCCCTCAACGCGGCGGCGCCGGCGGAGGCGATCTCGTTTCGCCCCGAGGCGGTGCTCAGCGCCCACCTGGTCACCAGCCCGGGCGCCTTTGCGGTCCGCCGCCTCCTCGGCGTCCCCGTCGTCCAGTACTTCCACGGCAAGGAGATCGGCGCCAAGCCGCGGCTGGCCCGGTTCGCCGCCCGCAGCGCCGACGCCTGCGTCGCGGTGAGCGCCTACACCAGGGAGCTGGTCGCCGGCGCGGGCGGGGCGCCGGAGAAGATCCGCCTGGTCCACCCGGGCGTCGACCTGCCCGAGCGCCGGGGGGAGGAGGAGCGGCTCTCCCGCCCGACGGTGCTGACCGTGGCCCGGATCGAGGACCGCTACAAGGGCCACGACACGATGGTCCGGGCGATGGCGCTGGTCGCCTCCCGCGTTCCCGGCGCGCAGTGGGTCGTGATCGGCGACGGCTCGCTGCGCGCGACGATCGCCGAGCTGGCCCGATCCGCGGGGCTCGGCGAGGACACGGTCAGGTTCCTCGGGCCGCTGGGCGACCGCGAGCGCGACGCCTGGCTCGACCGGGCCCACGTCTTCGCGATGCCGAGCCGCCTGCCCGCCGCCGGCTTCGCCGGCGAGGGGTTCGGCATCGTCTACCTGGAGGCGGGCGCCCACGGCTGCCCGGTTCTCGCCGGCGGGGTCGGGGGCGCGGTCGACGCGGTGGCCGACGGAAGCACCGGGGTGCTCGTCGACCCGGCGGACCACGTCGCCGTGGCCGGCGCTCTCGTCGACCTGCTGCGGAACCCCTCGCGCCGGCGCGAGATGGGCGCGGCGGGTGCGCGGCGGGCCGAGGAGCTCTCCTGGCCGAGCGTTGCGGCACGGGTGGAAGAGCTGGTCGCCGAGCTGGCCGGTGCCGGGAGGGCGCGATGAGGATGCGGGTCCTCTACGTGAGCCACACCAGCAGGGTCAGCGGCGGCGAGCTGTCCCTGCTCGGGCTGCTGGCGGCCCTGCCGGCCGGCGTGGAGGCGGCGGTTGCCGCCCCGGAGGGAGACCTCGCGGCCCGCCTGCGCGAGCGCGGCGTCGAGGCGATCCCGATCCGCGGGACCGACGGCAGCCTGCGCCTCAGCGCGACCCGGACCCCGCGGGCGATCGCCGAGATGGCCCGGGCCTCGGTCCAGGTGCGGCGAGCGGCCTCGCTGCACGGCGCCGGCCTCGTGCACGCCAACTCGATCCGCGCCGGCCTGATCGCGCTCGGCCCGGCCAGGGTGGGCTCCCGGCCGGTGATCGTCCACGCCCGCGACTGCCTTCCCCCCGGCCCCCTCACCACACTCTCCCTGCGCTCGATCGCGCGCGCCGACGCCCTGATCGCCAACTCCGCCCACACCCGGTCCGCCCTCGGCCCGGCAAGCGGGCGGGCCCGCGTCGTCCACAACGCGGTCGATCTCGCGCGCTTCGATCGCCTGCGGCTCACGCCCGCCGAGGCCCGGCTCCGCCTCGGGCTCCCCGCGGACGGCCCGGTCCTCGCCGTCGTCGCCCAGCTGACCCCCTGGAAGGCCCAGGACGACGCGATCCGGATCGCGGCGGAGCTGCGCCGGCGCCACCCCGGCCTGCGCCTCCTGCTCGTCGGCTCGGTGAAGTTCGACAGCGAGGCGACCCGGTACGACAACTCCGCCTACCTGGAGAGCCTGTACCGCCTGGCCGGCGAGCACGGCCTCGCCGGGCAGGTCGGCTTCCTCGGCCAGCGCGAGGACATCCCGGAGATCCTCACCGCGGTGGACCTGCTGCTCGCGCCGTCGTGGGAGGAGCCCTTCGGCAGGTCGGTGATCGAGGCGATGGCGGCCGGGGTCCCGGTGGCGGCGACCAGCGCCGGCGGCCCGGCCGAGATCGTCGAGGACGGCGTGACGGGGCTGCTGCTGGCCCCGCGCAGCCCGCGGCGCTGGGCCGACGCGATCGGGGAGCTGCTGGCGCAGCCCTCGCGCCTCGCTGCGATGGGACGCCGGGGCCGCGAGGAGGCGCACCGCAGGTTCGGCATCGAGCGCCACGTGGCCGGCGTCCTCGACGCCTACCGCGCCGTGCTGAGCGGCGCCCCGCCGAGGTGACTAGGGCATCAGCAATGGATGCTAAGCGGCCGCAAGCTCGCCGGTCCCGGCGTCCTGATGGGTCTCAACGCTGCTACGGCTTACCTCGAGCTCCAGATCGGTCTCGCGAAGGATGATCGCGATGACTTTTCCGATCTGCTTGTGAATCTCCGCATCGCTTGCCGCCAGCACATCGAAGCGCAGCTTGATCGAACAAGAATGCAAGTTGATAGCTATGACTGGTCCGAGAGCGATATCGGCAGCGTGCGCCTCGACTGCCTCGAAAACGTCGTCGGAGTTCGCATCGAGAACCTCCTCGGACATCGGCTCGACCATGCGGAACTCGATAACGACGTTGGCCTCGCGCTTGGCCGGTTTCTTCGCGATCTTCCTGTTCTCCGCCATGCTCGCCTAGACGCTACTCGAAGATGCTGGGCCGCGAGAAGAGCTCTTTGAGCCCAGCCGGGATGCGGGTGGCCGGTCGAGGATCTCCACCAAGCGATCCCACGCAGCCTCGGTGAGGGCGAAGACGATGTGTCGCCGGGGACCGTCCGTAGGTTCCAGCGGAAATCTCTCGTGTGCGTGCCCATCGGAGCCATCGTACGGACAACATGCACCAGCGGTGCGGTCGTCATTTCAACCGCTATGCGGTCGAAATGACGACCGCATGACCATCGCACCGCGATGCCCCTGCCGGGGCTCAGGCCAGCGCCTCGACCCGCTCGACCAGCCGGCGCTTGAAGGCCTCGCGCGAGAAGCGGTGAGCGTGGCGGGCGATCCGCTCTGGGCGGAAGCGGCCGAAGTCCGTCTCGGCGAGGACGCGGGCGAGCGCATCGGCGTCGCCGCCCGGCGCCAGCACCCCCGTCTCCCCGTCCACCACGGTCTCCAGGGCGCCGCCGGCAGCGACCGCGACCACCGGCCGGCCGGCTGCCTGCGCCTCGACCGCGGCGATCCCGAACTCCTCGACGTTCGGCATCACGAAGGCCAGCGCCGCGGCGTAGAGCCCGGTCAGCTCGGCATCGTCGACGCGGCCGAGGAACTCCGCCCCCCCGTCGCCTCCGTAGAGGGCCTCGAGCCGGGGCCGCTCGGGCCCCTCGCCGACGACCTTGATCGGCATTCCCGCCCGGCACGCCGCCTCCAGGGCGAGCTCCACCCGCTTGTGGGGGACCAGCTCGGTGACGACCAGGAGGCTGGGCCTCGAACGGGTGGGGCGTCCGGCCGGGGGGGAGGCGAACCGCTCCACCTCGACCGGCGGGTGGACCACCTCGGAGTCGCGGTCCCAGTGCGCCTCGATGCGTCGCCGCGTCAGCTCGGAGTTGGCCAGGTAGCGGGTCACGCGCCGCGCCGCCGAGCGGTCTGCGGCGCGGATCCCGCGCAGCGTCCCCTTCAGCGCCGGCCGCAGGGCGGGGGCGACCTCGCCGAGGGCGCGGTCGGTCTCGAACCAGGCGTAGCGGAAGGGGCTGTGGCAGTAGCAGACGTGCCGTGCCCGTTCACCCGTGCGAACCCCGTGGGCGAAGGCGCTGCTGCTCGAGACGACGAGATCGAACTCGCCCAGCGGCAGCGAGCGGACGGCCAGCGGGAAGGCCGGCAGGAGGCGGCGGAAGCTCGCCTGGCGAGCGCCGAGCCGCTGCAGGAAGGAGGTCCGCACCTCGCGACCGGCGAAGCGCCCCCGAGTCCCCTCGCGGTCGTACAGCAGGGTGTAGATCGGCGCTTCCGGCCAGCACTCGGCGATCGCCTCGAAGGTGCGCTCGGCGCCGCGCCTGACCAGCAGGTAGTCGTGGACCAGGGCGACCCTCGGGGGGGCGCTCACGATTTGGTCGGGATCGTGAGGATTCCGAGCCCGGCGCCGGACTGCGGGTCGAGGATCAGGGTCGCGGCCTCGCTGCGGGAAGAGACGCCGAGCTTGGCGAAGGCCGAGGAGAGGTGGCTCTTGACCGTGCTCTCGGCCAGATACAGCTTCGAGGCTATCGCGGCGTTGGTCATCCCCATCACGACCAGCCCGAGGATCTGCTTCTCGCGGGTGGTGAGGAGCTTGGGGGCGCCGTTGGCGCCGGCCCGCGCGGGGATCGCGATCTGGCCGGCGAGAGCCGCGCCGATCGACGGGATCAGGGCCCGGTCGATCGAGGCCTCGGTCACCACCGCGTGCGCGCCGGCCTGGAGCGCTCGCCGCACGTCCCCGGCGCCGGCCTGCTCGATCACCATGATCACCACCAGCTCGGGGGAGGACCTGACCAGGTCCCGGGCCTCGGCGCAGGCCGCCGTCCCGGCGCGCCGGTAGGCGCCGATGACGACGCGGGTCTCCTCGTCGACCGCGGCGGCGAGGCGGAACCCCGCCCGGGCCAGCGCGCCCGAGATCCGCTCGGTGGGGCGCTCGCCCGAGGGCCTTATCGCCACGCTCACCCCCGTTGCCGGCTCGGAGGTGGCGGCGAGTGGGCGGACGGCGGCCATCTCAGGCGGGAGCGGTCTCGAGCAGGCCGCGCTCGACCAGGCCGGCGCAGAGATCGCGCAGGTCGCTCGCCACCGCCTCCAGCGGCTGGCCGAACTCGCCCGAGAGCCGGGCGGCGGCCTCGTCCAGGTGGCCGCACTCTCCCAGCACTTCGTACATGCGCCCGCCGGTTGGGTTGAGCCCGTGGTACTGGCCCGTGTTCAGGTTCAGCAGGATCATCTCCGTCGGGAAGGCCCGCGAGGCGACGTGCTGCGGGATCGCGAAGCGCACGCTCGGCACCTTCGTTTTCTGTATGACGGGATCGCTTGCCACGGGGAGCCTCTCCTGTCGAGGGAAGTGGTCGCCCGTAGAACGTCCGAGGGCCGCGCGTCCTTTCGTGGCCCGGGTGCCCGAGATCGGGCCGAAGCGGAGCGGCTCAGGGAGTCGAGAAGCACCAGCCCCGGGAGTTCACCGACGTGAGGGCGTTGTTTTTCCCTTCGAAGTCTTTGGGCGCGCCGTTGCACCCTGCGGTGAGATCCTGGACCCTGCCGTAGTCGACGATCTGGGGCTTGGTGTAGGTATCGGTCTCGATCACCATCGTTCTCCTCTCTCGCTCTTACAGCGAAAAGATGGCGCAAAGAGTAGTCGATGCGCCCGCCGTGTGAAGCTGAGTTAAGTCGGGGACTAGAAAGGGACTAGGCGGCTCCGGAGCGGGTCTCGATCCGGTAGTCGGGCGCCGCCAGCAGCGAGCCGGCCAGCAGCCGCGACGGCAGCTCGCGATCTGCCTGGAAACGCAGCCAGAGCTCGACCGCAACGAGGCGCAGCACGTCTTCCCCCCAGGCCCCGGCGTCGCCCCGCTGCCGGGGCGGGAGCCTCTTCGAGCAGCTCGTCGATCGCCTCCGCCCGGGCGTAGGCGCGAACCTCCGAGGCATTGCCGAGCAGCTCGCGGAGGGCGGGCAGTTCCGGCCCGAGGAGGGCGTCGGTGACGAGGTCGTCGAAGACGCTCTTGCCCGCTCGCAGGCGGACCGCGTCGGGGCTGATCCCGGCCATCGCCTCGCGCAGCAGCGGCCTGGTCAGCTCGCCCTCCGAGCAGAGCAGCGGCGGGACCCGGAGCATCAGCTCGAACAGGTCGAGGTCGAGCAGCGGGTGCCGTGCCTCGATCCCGTGCTGCTCGGTGCGCCTGCGCACGTGGTCGAAGAGGCCGAATCCGTGCGCCCCCTCGGTCAGGGCATGGGTCAGGTACGCCCACCAGCGCGGCCCATCGGCGGAGCGCCAGGAGGGGCCGGGGCCGTCCTCGAGCAGCCTGGCCATCCGCTCGCCCGCCCACCAGGGAACGGCATCCTCGGCGCCGGCCAGGCGCCGCGAGAGGGCGTCCAGCCGCGCCGGCACCGCCCCCTGCACGCCGTAGCGCCAGAGGACGTGGGCGAGCACGTCGCGCGGCGCGCGCCCCCCCGCCTCGGGCAGGCCGCGCGCGTAGCGCGCCGCCGCGAGGAGGCGCCCCCTCCGCATCAGGTCGGCGGTCAGCATCAGGCGGCTGCCGAAGAGCTCGTCCCCTCCCTCGCCGCTCAGCATCGCGCCGACGCCCATCCCGGCGGCCCGCCGCAGCAGGGGCTGGGCCCAGGGTTCGTTGAAGGCGCGCGAGGGCAGCTCCCACTCGGCGAGGTGCTGCAGGCCGCTGGCGAGGATCCCCCCTTCGGGCCGGGCGACGAGGTGCACGCCGGGCAGGCCGAGCCGCGACTCGAGCGCCTCGATCCAGGCCGACTCGTCGATCCGGGGGTAGTCGGGGAAGACGACCGAGAACCCGCACGCCCCGTCCTCCTCGCGCTGCGCCAGCGACGCGACGCTGGTCGAGTCGAGCCCCCCGCTGAGCAGGACGCCGGCTGGGGCGCCGGGGGTCGCGCGCCTGCTCACCGCCCTCGCCAGCGCCTCGCGGATCCGCTCGAGGAGCTCGGCGCGCCCGAGCCGCAGCGGCTCGCGGTAGCGCGGCTGCCAGTAGCGGCGAATCGCGCAGCCGCCGCGCTCCAGCACGATCATCCGCCCGGGGGCGAGGCGCTCGATGCCCCGGTAGAGCGTCGCCCCCTGCGGCGCCGGCCGGCCGGTCAGCCAGTGGCTGACCGCGGCCGGGTCCGGGCCGGGGCGGGAGCCCAGCAGCGGCATCAGGTGCCGGACCTCCGAGGCGAACCAGAGGCGCCGCCCGTCCCGGCGCACCACCATCCTCCTGATCCCGATCTGGTCGGGGACCAGGATCCCGCGCTGCTCCCGGCGGTCCCAGACGAGCAGGCTGAACTCGCCCCGCAGCTTCGGCGCCACTCCCGCCCCCCAGCGCCGGTAGGCGCGGGCGAGCACCGCCTCCGGGCTCTCCCCGCCCCCGAGCCCCAGCTCCTCGCCGAGCTCTGCGTGGTTGTAGACGGCACCGTCGATCAGGCACAGCACCCCCTCGGTCTCCACCCAGCCCGGCGCGCCGAGCAGCAGCGCCCCCGCGTTGACCGTTTCGGCCGCCGCTGCCGGCAGGCAGCCCGGGAGGGCCCGCAGCGCGGTGGCGCGGGCGGTCCCGCGGTCGGGATCGAGGACACCGGCAAACGGGCGGATCACGGCCTAGAGCTCCACCAGGCGCCCTTCGCGGGCCGCCCCGGCCCGCAACAGCGAGATCCCCTCGCACTCGACCCAGGCGTGCGCCGCGAACTCCGGCTCGGCGAGCACCCCGATCACCAGCTCGGCCTCGGTCCCCCTCCGGGCGAGCACCGCGAGCAGGACCAGCGAGCGAACCAGGCAGCGCGAGTCGGTGGGGAGCAGGCGCAGCACCCTGACGACCGCGTGCGCGTAGCCGGCGGCCCGAGGGGGCCCGAGCGACGCCGCCGCCCTGCCCGGGCGGCCGCTCCCGCCCCGCCGCAGCAGCTCGACCGCGCGCGGCAGGTCGTGGCGCCGCAGGAGCCAGCGCACCCGGGTGTAGGTCGCCAGGATCTCGCCCCCGAGCCGGGCCTTGCGGGGAATCGAGAGGCCACCCGTCACAGCGGCTCCTCGAGCCGGCGCAGGAGCGCGCCGGCGACGGCCTGCGGGTCCGAGCCCGGCTGGTAGCGCAGCTCCTGGGCGCGGCCCCCGGCGGCCAGCATCGCCCCGACCCGGAGCAGGCGCAGCAGCCGCTCGGAAGTGCGCGAGACGCCGTCGAAGGTCGTCGCCATCAGGCGGTTGGGCAGGCAGGGCCCGAACGAGATGCCGGCCGTCTCCCCGTCCGGCGTCAGCCGGAAGAAGGCGAGGACCGGCAATGGCCGCCGCTCGCCCCGCACCGGGGCGAGGACCTTCTTCTCGTCGACGATCCACGGCGGGCCGGCGATCGGCCCGCCGGCGAGCGCCGCGGCCCGGTCGCGCGGAACGCCCATCAGCGTTGACCCGGGGTAGCCGGTCAGCCCGAGCGAGGTCGCGTCGACGGCGAGGACGTCGTCGGCGAAGAAGGCCGCCGCCCCGCTCGCGACCAGGGCGCCGGCGACCGAGCTCTTCCCGGCCCCGGACGGGCCCGCCAGGACGACGACGCTGCCGTCGATCGCCACCGCGCCGGCGTGGAAGATCTCCAGGCCCTGGATGCTGGCGGTCAGCGGCAGGACCTGGCCGAGCACGTAGCGCCGCCAGAGGTCGGGGTCGGCGCCGGCGACCGAGGAGAGGACGGTGCGCCCCGCGTCGGCGATCAGGTGGTCCCCGAAGCTCTTCGTCCGGATCAGGACGTCCCCGGACGAGCGCTCCTGGTACTCGACTCTCGCCGCGCCCTTGCCGGAATGCTCCATCCGCTCGAGCTCGCCCTCGCGCAGCCGCTCGGCCAGCGCCTCGCGCCCGGCGAGGCGGTGCTCGGCGCGGCGACCGTTGCTCGCCCCGCAGGGGGCGTCGAGGCCCGGGATCCCGGCGTCGGAGGAGATCGCCAGCCCGAAGGCCCCCGGGGGCGTGCTGTGGGGGGGGCTGCCCCTAGTACTCAATGATCGTGCCCTTCCGCTGGCCGATCGCTATCCCCCGGGCCAGCGCCCAGGTCGCGATCGGCAGCCCGACGACGACGAATGCGAGCAGCTTCGCCACGTAGACCCAGGCCCCCTCGGCCAGCGGCAGGCCGACGAGGAGGCTGCGGAGGAGGTTGACGGCGGGCGTGAAGGGCTGGACCTCGGAGGTCCAGGAGATCCAGCCCGGCAGCAGCTCGGTCGGGAAGTAGAGGCCGGAGATCAGGGTGATCGCGGCGATCAGGACGCCCAGGCCGGGCGCCTGCTTGAAGACGACCAGCGCCGCGGTGACCAGCAGCGCGATCGCGCTGAACGAGAGCGCCGCCAGGATCGCCACCGGGAGCGCCAGCGGCACCGTCGCCCAGTGCAGCGGCAGGCCGAAGAAGGCCGTCGCGATCAGCAGCGTCCAGAGGCCGAGGACCGTCGCCTCGACGATCGGGAAGATCATCATCGAGAGGGCGCCGCGGACCGCCCCGAAGGGCGAGAGCAGGACCCGCTCGAAGGTCCCTGCGACGAGCTCGGAGCGAACCGTCGCGGCGAGCACCAGCGTCGACTGCACCACCGAGAGGATCACCAGCCCGACGACGACGAAGGCGAAGTAGTCCTCGCGCGACTCGAAGCTGCGCGCGCTGAGCAGTCGCGACAGGTAGTAGAAGAGGGCGACGCTGAAGGCGGCCGAGAAGATCGCCGAGAGGGCGATCGTCCGGTAGCTGAGGAAGATCGTCAGGTCCCGCTTGAAGATCGCCAGCCCGGCGTGCAGGTGGCGGCTCATGGGGATGCCGGTCGCAGGTTCCCGCCCTCGAGGGCCAGCTGGCGGTCGAAGGGGGCTTCCCCCGCCGGCGAGGGCGAGCACCAGACCGCCGCCCCGCCGCGCCCGGTCAGGTCCGCGAGACAGCGGAGCAGCATCTCGCCGCCGCGGTCGTCGAGCGAGTTCAGCGGCTCGTCGAGCAGGACCAGGTCGGGGTCGTGGAGGAAGGCCATCGCCAGCCTTACCCGCTGCCGCTGCCCCATCGAGAGTCGGTCCATCCGCTGCCCGGCCAGCTCGCCCAGCCCGAGCCGCTCGCTCATCCGCTCGATCGAGGCGCGGAACCGGTCGCGGCCGAGCAGGGAGACGCGCCCCCAGAGCTCCAGGTGCTGCACCGGGGTCAGCCGCGCGTAGAGGCCGCGGTCCCCCGCGGCGAGGAAGCCGACTCGGCTCTGGTACCCCGCTCGGTTGCGGTGGGGGTGCAGCCCGTTGAGCTCGATCGCTCCGCTGTCGGCGCGGATCAGCCCGGCGCAGATCCGCAGCAGCGTCGTCTTGCCGATCCCGTTGGCGCCGCCGATCCCGACCAGCGTGCCTGCGTCGACTTCCAGCTCGAGGTCGTCGAGGACCGTTCGGTCCCCCCATGACTTCCTCAGCCGGTGGGCGGCGAGCAGCTCCCGCCGGCCCTCGTGCCGCGCCGGCGGGGGGACCGGCACCGGGTGCTCGAGCTGGGCCGCCCGCACCCCGCTCACCGGATGCCTTCGGCCCGCAGCCGGGCCAGGATCGTCTCGGCGAGCGCCTCGGCCGGGACCGACGGGCTCGCCTCCAGCCGCAGCAGCGTCGCCTGGTCGGCCAGCGCCGCCAGGGCCGAGAAGCGCCGCGCCTCGCTGTCGCCGGGCACCGGAAAGCCGACCGCGAGGCTGCGCAGCTCGATGAAGCTCGCCGCCCCGATCGAGGGGGACGGGGGGCCGTCCTCCCGCCGGTCCAGGAACACCACCGCCGCGACCGGGGCCGGCGTGCGGGCGCGGCGGTTGACCCGGGCCCAGACCTCGTCCCCGAGCGCCAGCTGCGTTGGCCCGAGCCGCCCGGCGAGGTCGCGGCGGCGCCCGGGGAGGCACGCGAACGGCGCCCCGGGGTGGCCGATCGCCCGCCCGCCGCGGAGCTCGATGGCGAGGACGTCGTCGCAGAAGAACTCGGCGCCGCCGGCGACGAGCTCCACCGCCAGGGTCGTCTTGCCGCCCCCCGAGGCCGCGGCGACGGCGAGGACCCCCGCCTCGAGCCGCACGGCGCCGGCGTGGATGCAGCGCATGCCGCTCAGGACCGCGGCGGCGTACGCGACCCAGTCGAGCATCGCGTGCTCCCAGCCGGGGTCCGGCTCCGCCGGCGGTGCGCAGGTGAGGACCGCGAGGTCGGGCGAGAGGTGGAAGGCATGGGCCCCGTAGCGGACCAGGTGGTCTCCCTCCCTGCCCCGCTCGATCCTCAGCCGCGCCCCGCCGCCGACGACGCTCTCGTGCACGAGATCACCGGCGCCGCTCCAGGCCGACTCGACCGCCTCGGGAGGCTGCGCCCTGGCCTCGATCGTCCTCGCCGCGCCTGCCGGGCCGGGGGTCGGGACCCCGCTCGGCAGCGGGAAGTCGCATCTCAGCTCGATCCCGTATGCCCGGTAGCGACCGCGGACCGCCGGATCGTCGAGCAGGCCGGAAACGTTCACGCGCCATTAACGAAGGGGCGGTTCCCCTACTTTCAGCCGCCTGCCGCCGCCTTGCGGTCGTCATTTCAACCGCGCTCCGGTTGAAATGACGACCGCGAAACGGAGCTGCGCTACAGCCCGCGCCGGCCGAGCGCGAAGGGGATCGTCCGCAGCAGGACCTTGACGTCCCGCCAGATCGACCAGTTGGCGCCGTAGAGGTAGTCGATCTTGACCATCTCGTCGAGCGGGATGCGAGCGGAGCCGTAGATCTGCCAGAGCCCGGTGACGCCGGGGGGGACGAGCAGGCGGTGCCGGTCGAGGCCCTCGATCAGGCTGTCCTCGTTGACGACCAGCGGCCGCGGGCCGACCAGCGACATCTCGCCGCGGATCACGTTGAGGAGCTGCGGCAGCTCGTCGAGCGAGGTCCTCCGCAGCAGGCTCCCGACCCGGGTGACGCGCGGGTCGGCCTCGATCTTGAAGAGGCCGCCTCCCGCCTCGTTGCGGTGCGCGAGCGCCGCCCGCTGCGCCTCGGCGCCGTTGACCATCGTGCGGAACTTGTAGATCTCGAAGTGCTCGTCGTTGCGCCCGACCCGGCGCTGGCGGAAGAGGGCGGGCCCCGGCGAGTCGAGTCTCACGGCGAGCGCGATCAGCGCCATCAGCGGCGCCAGCAGGGCCCCGAGCAGCAGGCCCCCGGCCAGGTCGAAGCCGCGCTTGATCAGCCGCGAGGAGCGCGAGAGGCCCTGCCGGCGCAGCCCCAGCAGGGTCGCCCCCTCGACCTCGTCGTAGACGTAGGCCGAGCCGACCGCCTCGAAGAGGCTGGGAAGGACGCTGACCCGGACGCCGAGGCGCTTGACGGTCATGATCGCTTCCAGCAGGCGGTGGTCGCTGTCGTCCCTGCCGGGCGCGATCACCGCCCGGTCCACGCCGTACTCGGCCAGCAGGCGCCCGAGCGACTCGAAGCTGCCCAGGACTGGGAGCTCGTTGATGCTGAGGTCGTTGGGGGAGAGCGGCACCCGGCCGACGACCCCGGCCCTGGTGCCGGGGCAGCGGTCGAGCTTGGCGGCGAGGCGGTGGGCGGGGCCTGCCTGGCCGATGACCAGGCAGCGCTCGTCGTCGACGAGGCGGCTGGCCACGCGCCTGGCGAGGCCGCGCAGCGCCAGCATCGAGACGAAGAGGAAGCCCCAGAGGAAGAGCGCCTGGTCGCGGCCCAGGCTTCCGTGCACCACCGCGTCGCCGGCGAGGAAGGCAAGCAGGGTGTAGAGGGCGGCCACCCGGAAGACGCTGGGAGCCTCGTCCAAGGTGGTTTTGTGGAGGAGGTGCTCGTCGCGGTCGTAGAGCCCCGCGAGCTTGCAGACCGGGACGACCATCGCGATCGCGATCAGCGCCCATACGCCGAGGGCGTCCCCCCCGAGCCCGGCGACGGTGATCAGGAAGGCGACGGTGGCGGCGGTCAGGTCGGCGGCTGCGAGCAGCCGCCGGAAGAACGCCTCGCGTTGCGCCGTGCGGCCCGCGCCGGCCTCGCCGGCGACGCGCTCGGCACCCGGCCCCTCGGCGGCACGGCGCTCGGGGAGCCTGACCGCGGCGGGACGTTCCCGGATGCGAGGGGGTGGCAGGCCCGTCCCCGCATCGAGCGAACCGCCCTCACCGCCTCGCTGCCGGGCCTCCCGAAGCGTCTGCGACGGGGTGTCTAGGGCGTCTTGCGTGGGAGTGGGCATGGGCGACACCACACGCAACGCGCCCCGACCCGCTCCACTGGCATCGATGGGTCGAAATTCCAACTCCGCCATGGGCGAGCGGCGTTCCGGTGCGCTTTATGCCACGTATGGGCGCATAAAGCGCACCGGAACGAGGCGCACCGGAACGGCGGGGCCTTATCTCACTCTCAGGTCGAGGGTGAGATAGCGAGAGGCCGCGGCCTCTGGTCGCGGCCCGGCGAAGCCGCGCCCCGACGATCAGGCCGGGCAGCAGCACGGTCCAGGCCAGCAGCGCGAGCATCGGGAGGGGGGAGGAGGTCATTCGGGAAGGGCTTCTCTTCTGCGCCGGTCGCGATGTTCCTATCGGGCGTGCACCCAGTTTCTCTGCAGCGGTGAGGGCGGGGTCCGACGAAATTCCTACCCCCGATCCAGGACGTTCACACCGAGTTCCCACCTGGTTCACATATCCGGCCCGGCGGGCGGCGAGGATCGGTCTCCTAGTCCTGCGCGGCAGCGTGGGAGATCGACCAAGGAGGATCATCGAAATGCATTCTGGGAAACCGATCAACGCCAGGCGGGGCATGCGTGCCGCGCTTCTGGCCGGGGTGGCCACCGTCGCCCTCTGTGTCGGAGGGATCGGCGCCAGCGGCGCCGCTGGCGCTCCGCTCTGCACCGGCTCCAACATCATCGGCGAAGGCGCCTCGCTGCAGAAAGTGGCGCAGACCGTGACCTGGATCCCCGGCTTCCAGGGCCCGGGCGGCGAGTGCTTCGAAAAAGGCACGGAACCGAAAGTCACCTACGAAGGCCTGGGCAGCGGCGCCGGCCTGACCGCGTGGGACTTCACCGGCCCTGACGCAAAACCGTTCGACACGACGCGGGGCTTCACCGCCAGCGACGATGCGCCGACCACCGTCCAGATCGAAAACGCCGAAACGGCCGGCGGCGGCGCGACGGTCCTCGTGATCCCGGTCACCCAGACCTCGATCGCCCCCGTCGTCAACCCGCCCGCGGAATGCGACGTTGAAGAAATCACCAACCAGCAGTTCGAGAGCGTCATGCGCGGCAACATCAAGACCTGGGGCAAAATCGCCACCTCGTTCGGCCCCGGCTGCGCCGGCGCGCCGATCTCCCGCGTCGTCCGGCTGGACGGTTCGGGCACCACGTTCCAGTTCAAGAACTACATGTACCTGATCAACAAAGCCAAACTGGCTTGCACCTCGCCCTCGTCGACCTGGGCGGAACTGATGCCGATCGGCGCCGAAAGCAAACCGAACATCACCTGGCCCGAGAACGGGGTCGGCGGCTGCAAAGCCACCGAACTCAGCCCGCTCCTCAGGGGCGCGTCCAAAGGCAACGGCCCGGTGGTGGAAAAGATCAACGCCACCCAGGGCAGCTTCGGCTACTCGGCGATCTCCGACATCGAAGCCAAAAAAGTGGAAGGCACCCACTCGCTGCGGGTCCAGAACAACGGCGTGGTGAAGCTCGCCAACGCGACCTTCGCCGAGCCCGCGATCGAAGCCAACAGTTCGGCCAACTGCGCTAACGCCGTCTACACCGTTCCGGCCGCGGCTCGCGTCGGCAGCGGCACCGGCGAAAGCGTCAACTGGTCGGCCGTCTTCGGCGCCAAGACCAACATCGGCGGGGAAAACTTCCCGCTCTGCACGCTGACCTACGACATGGCCCTCAAGGGCTACAGCAAAAAAGCGGGCTTCACCGAAGCACAGGTGACGACCGTCCACGACTACCTGACCGAATACATCACCGCGGAAACCGGCCAGGAAGACATCGCCAGCGGGGAAAGCTGGTACTCCCCGCTGCCGAGCTCGGCCAGTCCGGCCCTCGACGTCCTGGGAGCTGCCCAGCTCGCCGCGTCGAAGATCGAATTCTAAGAGCCGAAACCAGCTGCGCGATCGGCCCCGCGAGGGGCCGATCGCCGGCTCACAGGTGCCGAGAGGGCCGGGCTTTGCCCGGCCCTCTCGGCATTTTTAACCGGTTCCTCCCTCAAATCTTCACAACTTCCCGGCGCGCGGAGGACATGATGCCCGGCAAATGCCGGTCGGGATCGCTGAGAAAGGATGAGAGGGCACATGGGTAGAAGGAGAAGTCTTGTCGGTGAGGGCGCCACTCGGGCAGTGACGGAGCGGGTGCGGGAGCATCGGGCCCTCGGGGGCCGCGCCCTTGGCGTTCTGGCCGCGGTCGCCGCCCTGCTTGCCCTTGCCTTCGCCGCCGCCCCCGCCTCCGCCGCGCCCTACGGCCAGCTCGAATCCTGGGGCAAATTCGGCACCGGGGCGGGCGAATTCTCCAGCCCGCTGATGGCCGGCGTCGACCCCAGCGACGGCAGCCTCTACGTCGGCGACCTGACCAAAGAGAGCGCCGCCACCGAAGACCGCGAGTACTACCGGATCCAGAAGCTCGACCCGACCGGCACGCCGCTGGCCTCGGTCGAGATCCCCCGCTACTCGAACATCCCGACGAACACGAAAATCGTCGGCCTCTGGGGGATCGCGGTCGACCCGGCACTCGACCGCCTCTACCTGCTCGAAGGCGGGCGCGAAAAAGAAACCTTCGGCGAAATCGTCGCGAAAAAAATCCTCGTCTTCTCGACCGTCCCCAAAGAAGGCAAACTGGTGCCGCCCGAAGGCGGCCCGGCGACGCTGCCGGTGCCCCCGGCGGGAGCCGCAGGCCTCTACAAACCGCGCGGCATCCAGGTCGACCCCAGCACCGGCGACCTGGTGATCATGGCCGAAAACAAATCGGCCCCCAAACTCACCCGCTTCCAGCGGATCAGCTCCAGCGGTGTCACCGGCAAAGTCTTCGTCGACGCCGCCAAAGCCATCCGCACCGGCACCGAAACCGCCTTTACCTTCACGGTCGGCCCCGACGGCACGATCTACACGATGACCGGGACTCCCAAACTGGCCGGAAAAGGCCACACCCGCGCCTGGGAAGTGCCGCCGAGCATGGAAAGCATCGGCATGGTGCCGGGCTTCGCCGAAGCCGCCGACAGCGAGGAATGGTCCTATGGCTTCGAGTCAGCGGGCGAAGGCACGTCGAGCCCGCAGTCCGCGCTCGCCGGCGGCCCGGAGATCGCGATCTCCCCCGGCGAGACGCTCTACTGGAAGGAGCGGATCGTCAAATCCGAAGAACTGACGGCCGGCAACATGCTGGTCCGCGGCTTCTCGCTCGACGACCTCGCCACCACCGTCGTCTACGGCGGCGGCGAAGCGGGCAAATGCAAGATCGAAACCTCCCCAGCCGGGCTGGGGACGGTCGGCGGCAAAGTCGTCGTCTTCGACTACGGCCCGCTGAACGAAGAAAAATCGCTTGCCCCCGCCTACGGCCCCAAGGTCCGCACCTACGGCCCCGGCGGCAGCGACTGCCTGGCCCCGGTCGCCAAGTTCAAAGCCAACGGGGTCGAAGGCGACGTCAAAGTCAAAAAAGGCGACACGGTCAGCTTCGACGCCTCCCCCTCCGAACTGGGCTCGGGCCCCGGCAAAGCCACCCCCGGCTTCCGCCGCGAACTGGTCTGGGACTTCGGCGACGGCTCCGAAGAAACGATCAAAGGCGAAGGGGGAGGCGAAGCCCCCCTCACCGCCAGCCACAAATACACCGTCGCCGGAACCTTCGAAGCGAGCCTGCAGATCAGGCTGAAAAACCCCCACTACGGCAACCCGGCCACGGTCTCCCACAAAGTCGAGGTCGAAGGGGCCGTCGCCAAAGAATTCGTCCTCAAAGTCTCCAAGAACGGCAGCGGCTCGGGCACCGTCACCAGCTCCCCCGCGGGGATCAGCTGCGGCGGGGACTGCGAAGAGTCCTACCTCGAAGGCACCCTGGTCAAACTGACCGGCACCCCCGACGCCGGCTCCAAAGCGGTCGAATGGGAATCCTGCCCCGGCACCGTCAACGGCGAAAACAAGTGCGAAGTGACGATGGACGCCGCCAAGGAAGCCAAAGCGACCTTCGACCTCGAACCGGCCTTCTACACGCTCACGGTGAGCAAGAACGGCAGCGGCTCGGGCACCGTCACCAGCTCCCCCGCGGGGATCAGCTGCGGCGGGGACTGCGAAGAGTCCTACCTCGAAGGCACCCTGGTCAAACTGACCGGCACCCCCGACGCCGGCTCCAAAGCGGTCGAATGGGAATCCTGCCCCGGCACCGTCAACGGCGAAAACAAGTGCGAAGTGACGATGGACGCCGCCAAGGAAGCGAAGGCGACCTTCGACAAAGAACCGGTCTTCTACACGCTCGGCATCTCGACCGGCGGCAGCGGCAGCGGCACAGTCGAATGCGAAGTGGAAGGCGGCCCGGCTGAAGCCTGCGAAGCCGAATACCTGGAAGGCACCGAAGTGACCCTGTTGGCCACGGCAGACCCCGGCTCCGAATTCGTCGATTTCTCCGGCGACTGCGGTCCTGCCGAATGCGAGCTGGTCATGAACGAAGACCACTCGGTCACCGCGACCTTCGACCTCGAACCGGCCTTCTACACGCTCACGGTGAGCAAGAACGGCAGCGGCTCGGGCACCGTCACTAGCCCCCCCGCGGGGATCAGCTGCGGCGGGGACTGCGAAGAGTCCTACCTCGAAGGCACCCTGGTCAAACTGACCGGCACCCCCGACGCCGGCTCCAAAGCGGTCGAATGGGAATCCTGCCCCGGCACCGTCAACGGCGAAAACAAGTGCGAAGTGACGATGGACGCCGCCAAGGAAGCCAAAGCGACCTTCGACAAAGAACCGGTCTTCTACACGCTCGGCATCTCGACCGGCGGCAGCGGCTCGGGCACAGTCGAATGCGAAGTGGAAGGCGGCCCGGCTGAAGCCTGCGAAGCCGAATACCTGGAAGGCACCGAAGTGACCCTGTTGGCCACGGCAGATCCCGGCTCCGAATTCGTCGATTTCTCCGGCGACTGCGGTCCTGCCGAATGCGAGCTGGTCATGAACGAAGACCACTCGGTCACCGCGACCTTCGACCTCGAAGTGCCGCCTGCCGGCGAGTGCACCGGCAGCGATATCACCGGTGAAGGCTCGTCCCTCCAGTTCAACGCCCAGGACAAAGTTCGGATCCCCGGCTTCCAGGGACCGGGCGGGCTGTGCTTCGAAAAAGGCACGGAACCGGAAGTCACCTACCTCGGGACGGGCAGCGGCGCCGGGCTCAACGCCTGGGACTTCAACGGTCCCGACGAAACCCCGTTCGACACCTCGAGAGCGTTCACGGCCTCCGATGAGGCGCCCGACACGGCGCAGCTCGGCAACGCCGAAACGGCAGCAGGCGGATCGAAGGCTCTCGTGATCCCGGTCGCGCAGACCGCGATCGGGGCCGTCGTCAACCCGCCCGCCGGTTGCGAAATCGAAGAAATCACCAACAAGCAGCTGGAGAGCGTGTTCCGCGGCAACATCAAGTTCTGGGGCAAAATCCAGACCGCATCCGGCCCCGGTTGCGCGGGCTCTCCGGTCACCCGGGTGGTCCGTCCCGACGGCTCGGGCACCACGTTCCAGTTCAAGAACTACCTGCACCTGATCAACAAAGGCAAACTGGCTTGCACCTCGCCCTCGGCGACCTGGCAGGAACTGATGCCGATCGGCGCCGAAGGCAAACCGAACACCACCTGGCCCGAGAACGGGGTTGGGGGCTGCTCGGGCACCGCTCTCAGCCCGATCGTCACCGCCGCGGGCTCCGGCGGCAGCGCCCTGGTCAAAAAGGTCAACGCGACGGGCGGCAGCATCGGCTACGCCGCGCTGCCCGACATCGAAGCCAGCAAAGAAGGTGACACCGGCACCGTCGAGTTCCAGAACAACGGCCTCGTGAAACTCGCCAACGCCACCTTCGCCAACCCGGCGACCGAAGCGAGCAACGCCAACTGCACCGCGACCGACTACACCGTCCCGGTCGACGGTCGGGTCGGCGGCGGCAGCGGCGAAAGCGTTGACTGGTCGGGCGTGTTCGGCGCCAACCTCAAAATCAACAGCGAAAACTACCCGCTGTGTGCCCTCACCTACGACATGGCCCTCGCCGAGTACGGCAAAAAAGCCGGCTTCACCGAAGGCCAGGCCCAGACCGTCGAGGACTACCTGGCCGGGTACGTCACGACGGCGGCAGGCCAGGAAGACGTCGCGACCGCGGGCCAGTTCTATGCGGCGCTGCCGTCCTCGGCCAGCCCGGCCCTCGACGTCCGCGGCGCGGCCCAGCTCGCCGCCTCGAAGATCGGGTTCTGAGGGCAGGGATCGCAAGGCGATCGGGCTCCGCCAGGGCCCGATCGCCGCATCGAAGGGCGGAGAGGCCGGGTGAGTCGCCCGGCCTCTCGCCTATCGAAGATTAAGGAGGCGACTTTTCCTCGATGTTTACATTTTTGCGACCCCCCGCCGTCACCCTGGAATCGATGATGGCCCGGACGGAAAGGTTGGGCTCGCTGCTCGCTGGCCTGGCGCTGGCGCTGGCGCTGGCGTGGGCACAGCCCGCCTCCGCCGCCCCCTACGGCCAGCTCGAATCCTGGGGCAAATTCGGAACCGGCGCCGGCGAATTCTCCAGCCCGCTGATGGCCGGCGTCGACCCCAGCGACGGCAGCCTCTACGTCGGCGACCTGACCAAAGAGAGCGCCGCCACCGAAGACCGCGAGTACTACCGGATCCAGAAGCTCTCGCCGAGCGGCACGCCGCTGGCCTCGGTCGAGATCCCCCGCTACTCGAACATCCCGACGAACACGAAAATCGTCGGCCTCTGGGGGATCGCGGTCGACCCGGCGCTCAAACGCCTCTACGTGCTTCGGGGTGCGAGGGAAAAAGAAACCTTCGGCGAAATTCTGGCGACCGAGATCCTCGTCTTCTCGACCGTCCCCGAAGCCGGCAAACTGGTGCCGCCCGAAGGCGGCCCCTCCTCGCTGCCGGTTCCCGCGGCGGGAGCCGCAGGCCTCTACAAACCGCGCCTTATCCAGGTTGACCCCAGCAACGGCGACCTGGTGATCATGGCCGAAAGCAAATCTAGCCCCAAGCACGTCCGCTTCCAGCGGATCAGCTCCAGCGGCGTCACCGGCAAAGTCTTCGTCGACACCGCAGACTCGGTGCGCACCGGCACCGAAACCGCCTTTACCTTCACGGTCGGCCCCGACGGCACGATCTACACGATGGCCGGGACTCCCAAACTGGCCGGAAAAGGCCACACCCGCGCCTGGGAAGTGCCGCCGAGCATGGAAAGCATCGGCATGGTGCCGGGCTTCGCCGAAGCCGCCGACAGCGAGGAATGGTCCTATGGCTTCGAGTCAGCGGGCGAAGGCACGTCGAGCCCGCAGTCCGCGCTCGCCGGCGGCCCGGAGATCGCGATCTCCCCCGGCGAGACGCTCTACTGGAAGGAGCGGGTCACAGAGGCCAAATCCGAAGAATTGAAACCAGGCAACATGCTGGTCCGCGGCTTCTCGCTCGACGACCTCGCCACCACCGTCGTCTACGGCGGCGGCGAAGCGGGCAAATGCAAGATCGAAACCTCCCCAGCCGGGCTGGGGACGGTCGGCGGCAAAGTCGTCGTCTTCGACTACGGCCCGCTGAACGAAGAAAAATCGCTTGCCCCCGCCTACGGCCCCAAGGTCCGCACCTACGGCCCCGGCGGCAGCGACTGCCTGGCCCCGGTCGCCAAGTTCAAAGCCAACGGGGTCGAAGGCGACGTCAAAGTCAAAAAAGGCGACACGGTCAGCTTCGACGCCTCCCCCTCCGAACTGGGCTCGGGCCCCGGCAAAGCCACCCCCGGCTTCCGCCGCGAACTGGTCTGGGACTTCGGCGACGGCTCCGAAGAAACGATCAAAGGCGAAGGGGGAGGCGAAGCCCCCCTCACCGCCAGCCACAAATACACCGTCGCCGGAACCTTCGAAGCGAGCCTGCAGATCAGGCTGAAAAACCCCAACTACGGCAACCCGGCCACGGTCTCGCACAAAGTCGAGGTCGAAGGGGCCGTCGCCAAAGAATTCGTCCTCAAAGTCTCCAAGAACGGCAGCGGCTCGGGCACCGTCACCAGCTCCCCCGCGGGGATCAGCTGCGGCGGGGACTGCGAAGAGTCCTACCTCGAAGGCACCCTGGTCAAACTGACCGGCACCCCCGACGCCGGCTCCAAAGCGGTCGAGTGGAAAACCTGCCCCGGCACGGTCAACGGCTCCAACCAGTGCGAAGTGACGATGGACGCGGCGAAGGAAGCCAAAGCGGCCTTCGACCTGCAAAAGCGCCTGCTCAAAGTGACCAAGAGCGGCACCGGCAGCGGCAAAGTGACCAGCTCCCCCGCCGGGGTCGACTGCGGCTCCACCTGCGAAGCCGAATACGACAACGGCACCCTGGTCAAACTCACCGGCACCCCCGACGCCGGCTCCAAAGCGGTCGAGTGGAAAACCTGCCCCGGCACGGTCAACGGCTCCAACCAGTGCGAAGTGACGATGGACGCGGCGAAGGAAGCCAAAGCGGCCTTCGACCTGCAAAAGCGCCTGCTCAAAGTGACCAAGAGCGGCACCGGCAGCGGCAAAGTGACCAGCTCCCCCGCCGGGGTCGACTGCGGCTCCACCTGCGAAGCCGAATACGACAACGGCACCCTGGTCAAACTGACCGGCACCCCCGACGCCGGCTCCAAAGCGGTCGAGTGGAAAACCTGCCCCGGCACGGTCAACGGCTCCAACCAGTGCGAAGTGACGATGGACGCGGCGAAGGAAGCCAAAGCGGCCTTCGACCTGCAAAAGCGCCTGCTCAAAGTGACCAAGAGCGGCACCGGCAGCGGCAAAGTGACCAGCTCCCCCGCCGGGGTCGACTGCGGCTCCACCTGCGAAGCCGAATACGACAACGGCACCCTGGTCAAACTGACCGGCACCCCCGACGCCGGCTCCAAAGCGGTCGAGTGGAAAACCTGCCCCGGCACGGTCAACGGCTCCAACCAGTGCGAAGTGACGATGGACGCGGCGAAGGAAGCCAAAGCGGCCTTCGACCTGCAAAAGCGCCTGCTCAAAGTGACCAAGAGCGGCACCGGCAGCGGCAAAGTGACCAGCTCCCCCGCCGGGGTCAACTGCGGCTCCACCTGCGAAGCCGAATACGACAACGGCACCCTGGTCAAACTGACCGGCACCCCCGACGCCGGCTCCAAAGCGGTCGAGTGGAAAACCTGCCCCGGCACCGTCAACGGCTCCAACCAGTGCGAAGTGACGATGGACGCGGCGAAGGAAGCCAAAGCGGCCTTCGACCTGCAAAAGCGCCTGCTCAAAGTGACCAAGAGCGGCACCGGCAGCGGCAAAGTGACCAGCTCCCCCGCCGGGGTCAACTGCGGCTCCACCTGCGAAGCCGAATACGACAACGGCACCCTGGTCAAACTGACCGGCACCCCCGACGCCGGCTCCAAAGCGGTCGAGTGGAAAACCTGCCCCGGCACGGTCAACGGCTCCAACCAGTGCGAAGTGACGATGGACGCGGCGAAGGAAGCCAAAGCGGCCTTCACTCGACTGACGCCCAAACTCGCCGTCACCCTCGCCGGCTCGGGGACGGGGAGCGTCGCCAGCTCCCCCGCCGGGATCGAATGCGGCGCCGACTGCACTGAGGAATACGACTTCGGCACCGTGGTCAAACTCACCGGCACCCCCGGCGCGGGCACCAAACCGGTCGCCTGGGCCGGCTGCGACAGCATCGTCGGCTCCAACGAATGCGAAGTGACGATGGACGCCGCCAAGAGCGTCACCGCCTCCTTCTCGCCGCTCGACGCCAACCCCCTTGTCGTCAGCGTGGAAGGCACGGGCTCGGGCACCGTCACCAGCTCTCCCGCCGGGATCGAATGCGAGGGCGACTGCTCGGAGGACTACGCGGAAGGCACCGTGGTCAAACTCGCCGGAACCTCCGGCCCGCACACCGAACCCGTCGCCTGGGCCGGCTGCGACAGCATCGTCGGCGCCAACGAATGCGAAGTGACGATGGACGCCGCCAAGAACGTCACCGCAACCTTCGACCTCGAACAGCGGTCGCTGGCCGTGGGCGCCAACGGCACCGGCTCGGGCACGGTCGCCAGCTCCCCGGCCGGGATCGATTGCGGCGCCGACTGCGAAGAGAAATTCGACTTCGGCACCGTGGTCAACCTGACCGGCACCCCCGACCCCGGCTCCAAAGCGGTCGAGTGGGAAACCTGCCCCGGCACGGTCAACGGCTCCAACGAATGCGAAGTGACGATGGACGCCGCCAAGGAAGCGGTCGCGACCTTCGACGTCCAGCTGCACCCGCTCGCGGTCACCGTCAACGGCACCGGCTCGGGCACCGTCACCAGCTCCCCCGCCGGGATCGACTGCGGCGGCGACTGCGAAGCCGAGTACGAAGACGGCACCCTGGTCAAACTCACCGGCACGCCCGACCCCGGCTCCGAAGCCGTGGTCTGGCAGACCTGCCCCGGCACCGTCAACGGCTCCAACGAATGCGAAGTGACGGTGGACGCGGCGAAGGAAGCCAAAGCGGCCTTCGAGGCCCAGCTGAACCTGCTCAAAGTCGTCAAGAACGGCGCCGGCTCGGGCAACGTGACCAGCTCCCCGGCGGGGATCGACTGCGGTGCCACCTGCGCGGCGAGCTTCGCCGAGGGCGCCCTGGTGACGCTCACCGGCACCCCCGACCCGGGCTCCGAAGCGGTCGAGTGGGAATCCTGCCCGGGCACGGTCAACGGCTCCAACCAGTGCGAAGTGACGATGGACGCGGCGAAGGAAGCCAAAGCGACCTTCGATGTCCAGCCGCTGCCGAAGCACCTGCTCAAAGTCACCAAGAGCGGCACCGGCTCGGGCAACGTGAGCAGCTCCCCGGCCGGGATCGACTGCGGCTCCGACTGCGAAGAGGAATACGACAGCGGCACCCTGGTCAAACTCACCGGCACGCCCGACCCCGGCTCCGAAGCCGTGGTCTGGCAGACCTGCCCGGGCACCGTCAACGGCTCCAACCAGTGCGAAGTGACGATGGGCGCCGCGAAGGAAGCCAAAGCGACCTTTGAGGCCCAGCTGAACCTGCTCAAAGTCACCAAGAGCGGCACCGGCACGGGCAAAGTGACCAGCTCCCCGGCCGGGATCGACTGCGGGGGCGACTGCTCCGAGGAATACACCGAGGGCACCCTGGTCAAACTGACCGGCACCCCCGACCCCGGCTCCGAAGCGGTCGAATGGGAATCCTGCCCGGGCACGGTCAACGGCTCCAACCAGTGCGAAGTGACGGTGGACGCCACCAAGGAAGCGGTGGCGGCGTTCGAGGCCGAACCGGCCTTCCACCCACTCGAGGTGGCCGTCAACGGCACCGGCTCGGGCACCGTCACCAGCTCCCCCGCCGGGATCGAATGCGGCGGCGACTGCGAAGAGGCATACCTCGAAGGCACCGTGGTCAAACTCACCGGCACGCCTGACCCCGGCTCCGAAGCAGTGGCCTGGCAGAGCTGCCCCGGCACCGTCAGCGGCGAAAACAAGTGCGAAGTGACGATGGACGCCGCCAGGGAAGCGGTGGCGACCTTCGAGGCCGAATTGGCCTTCTACCCGCTCACGGTTTCGGTGGACGGCACCGGCTCGGGTGAAGTGAGCAGCTCCCCGGCCGGGATCGACTGCGGCTCCGACTGCGAAGAGGAATACGACAACGGCACCCTGGTCAAACTCACCGGCACGCCCGACCCCGGCTCCGAAGCCGTGGCCTGGCAGACCTGCCCCGGCACCGTCAACGGCTCCAACCAGTGCGAAGTGACGATGGGCGCGGCGAAGGAAGCCAAAGCGACCTTCGACCTGCAGCCGCCGGGGACGCACGAGCTCAAAGTCGCCGAGGACGGCACCGGCTCGGGCACCGTCACCAGCTCTCCCGCCGGGATCGAGTGCGGCGAAGACTGCACGCAGGGGTACACCGAAGGCACCCTGGTCAAACTGACCGGCACCCCCGGCGCGCACACCGAACCGGTCGCTTGGAAAGGCTGCGACGAAGTCCTCGGCGACGAATGCGAGGTGACGATGGGCGAGGCCAGGGAGGTCACCGCCACCTTCCCGCTCGAACAGCACTGGCTCACGGTCGTCAAGACCGGCGCCGGGCGCGGCTGGGTCGCCAGCGCGCCGGCCGGCATCGGCTGCGGCGGCACCTGCCTGGCGGACTTCGATCACGGCGAGTCGGTGATCCTGACCGCCACCTCCGGCCCCGACACCGAAGACGTCGCCTGGCTCGGCTGCGACGCAGTCGTCTCCACCAACCGCTGCCAGGTCGCGATCGACGCGGACACCGGCGTGACCGCCGTGTTCGGGTCGACGCTGGCGCCGGTGGAGATGGTCAACTCGCTCCCGGCCGAAGAAGGGCCGGTCACGCAGAAGAAAAAGAGGACTGCACGGCAGAGAGCGCTCGCCAGGTGCAGGAAGCTGCACGGGAAAGCCAGGGTGAGGTGCGTGAGGAGGGCGAACCGGATCGGCAGGAAGAGCCGTAACCCCGGCAGGGGGGACCGGCGCTGAACCGGGTGGCCTCACTCGCCTGCCTGGCGGTCGTGCTCACCGGGGCCTCCCTCGCGAGCGCCCGGCCCGCGCAGGCGCTGATCACGCCGCCGGTCACGGTCGACGGCCCGTCCTCGGCGATCGCCGAGTTCGGCGGCGTATCGATGGCAAGCGACGGCACCGGCGGCCTCGTCTACGTCAAATCCGTCGCCGGCGCCCCCCACGTCTTCGCCAGCCGCTTCCTCAAGGAGGGGGGGCGCTGGAGCGAGCCGATCCGGGTCGATTGGGACCAGCCCTTCGAAGCGAGCCAGCCGGCGATCGCGGCCGGGCCGCGGGGAGAGCTGCTCGTGGTCTGGGTGACGCCGGTGGCGACGGTGCACGGCCATCTTCGCTACGGCCTCTTCTCGGCGAGGATCGGCCCCCAGGCCGCCGGCTTTGGGCCGTCGCTGCCGGTCGACCTGGACGTCAACCAGACGGGGGCAGGGGTCAACCCCTCGGTCGCCGCGACCTCCGCCGGCAAGGCGATCGTCGCCTACCGGGCGATCACCTTCGACTTCGTCGAATCCCCCCCGCTGGGAACGGCGCCGGTCCAGCTGCGGCCCGGCGACGTGATGGCCGAGATCCGCGTCGCCCGCCTCAGCGGCGACCGCTGGGCGCGGCTGGGCGCGGTCAACCGCAACCCCGAAGCCTCGATGCGGCCGCCCAGCCCCACCAACGGGCCCGAGGTCGGGGTCGGGTCGGCCGGCGGCGCGGTCGTCGCCTGGCAGGAGCCCGACCAGACCGGCGCGGCGAGGATCTGGATGCGCCGGATCTTCGGCAACACCCCCGGCCAGATCCTGGAAGCGAGCCCGGCGAGCTGGGAGGGCAGGCCGGTCAGCGACGACGCCGACGCCCTCTCGCTCGCGGTCACCCCCTACACGATGGCCCGGGTCGCCTTCCGGATCGCCAGGGGCGCCGGCGCGCTCGCCGGCCGCCTGCTCGTCAACACGCTGCCGCCGAACTTCTCGGTCACCGCCGGCACGCTCAGCGGGGCCAGGCTCGCCGACGGGGCGGCCGCCGGCGCCGGCCCGCCCGACGTCGCGATCGCCGAAGACGACAACCGCAACGCGACCACCCGGCTCGCCTTCCTCGCCGGCTCGCGACTGCGGCAGATGGGGGGGAGCGCCGAAGACGCGGTGAGCGCGGTGGCTTCCCCGGGCGCGCCGCCCGGGGAGCCCGGCGCGCCGCCGGTTATCGCCGTCGATCCCACCGGCGGCGGCATCGTCGCCTACCCGGCGCTGGACGCCGCCGGCCGGCAGCTCCTCGCGGTGCGCCAGGAGTTCGCCTCCGGAGCGGCGCAGGCCGGCCTCGTCTCCGGCGCCCAGGCGGGCCCGGTGGCCGACCTCGCGATCGGCCGCTCCGGCCGCGGCGACGGGCTGATCGCCTTCCTGCAGGGAGAGATCGGTCGCTACCAGGTCGTCGCCGAGCGGGTCAGCGTGCCGCCGGCGCAGTTCAAGGTGATGGCCCCGAAGCGCTGGATCAGGCCGGGGAGGGCGAGGCTGCGCTGGGCGGCCGCCCCGAGCGCGGTCGGCGGGGTCTCCTACTCGGTCCTGGTCGACGGGCGCACGGTCAGGGCCGGCCTGCGCCGGCGCGTCTTCCGCCCCCCTCCGGCGCGGGTCGGCAACGGGGTGCTGCGGGCGCGGGTGCTCGCCACCGACTCGCTCGGCCAGCAGGTGCTCAGCAAGGCGGCCAAGCTGCGGGTCGACGGCCAGCCCCCGATCGTCAAGGTGCGCTCGCGCGGGCGCCGCGTGACGGTGCGCCTGCGCGACCGCGACTCCGGGCTGAAGGCGAAGGCGACGAAGGTCGCCTTCGGCGAGGGCGCCCGCGAGCGCGGCGGCTCGAAGTTCCGCTACGAGTATCCGGGCCCCGGCCGCCACCTCGTCCTCGTGCGGGCGCGCGACGAGGCCGGCAACCGGGTGGCCCGGCGCTTCGAGGTGCGGGTGCCATGAGCCGCCGCAGTCGCACCGCCGCCGCGAGCCTGCTCGCACTCGGACTCGCGCTCGCCGCCGCGGCGCCGGCAAGCGCCGGCTTCGGCCCGATCCGCCTCGTCTCCGCGATCCCGCCCGAACAGGCGACCGTCGCCGTCGCGCCCGCCCTCAGCGCCGACGGTCGCTACCTCGCCTTCCAGGGGACGATCGACGAAGGGCGCGAGGGCGTCTTCCGCCTCGAGCTCGCCTCGGGGGACCTGGCCCGGGTCGCGACCGGCGGCCCCAACGAACAGGTGCCGGCCCCGAGCGAAGCCTCTGCCCCCTCGATCTCCGCCGACGGCCGCTACGTCAGCTTCACCACCAGGGCCCAGCTCGATCCGGTTGGCGACCCGGCGCCCGGGACCAAGGACGTCTACGTCGCCGACATGAGCGGGGGACTGCCCAGCTACGAGCTGGCCTCCGCCCTCGACGAGTCCTCGCTGGCGCTCGGCGGCGACTCGGTCGCCGCCCCCCGCGTCGCGCTCAGCGCCGACGGGCGCCGCGTCGCCTTCGTCAACGACCGCCAGGTCTACCTGCGCGACCTCGACACGCTCGAGACGACCCTGGTCAGCGTCCGCCGCGACCCCGAAGGCGGTGCGATGGAACCCGGGGTGCCGGTGCCCGAAGGGGCGGTGTTCGCGAAATTCGAAGGCATGGCCGGCGCTTCGCTCAGCGCCGACGGCACCACGGTCGCCTGGGTCGGAGCTCACCTGCCGGAGCAGGTGCCGCTGCTCGCCGATGAGAAGGCGACGATCGAAAGCCTCGACACCGGCATCGACCCAAACGACGACTACAACGAGCCGCTCTGGCGCCGCGTCGCCGACGGCACCCAGGCTCCAACCCGGCGGATCGCCGGCGGCGGCGACCCGCTCGCCCCCGGCTGCCCGGGCACCGCCGGCACGCTTGCCGAACCCGCCTGCCGCGGGCCGTTCCCGGCGATCGCCGGCAGTACCCCAGTCGACGCTGCCAGCGGCTGGCTGAGCCGGGACAACATCAACGGCATCCCGCAGCTCAGCGCAGATGGCCGCACCGTCGCCGTGATCGGCAACCCGAGCGAGGCGGCCAACGTCTTCCTGGTCGACATGGCCCCGGGGCTGAGCCGGGTGCAGGCGATACGACAGCTCACCGCGCAGGTTCCGGTTAAACCCGGCCTGGAACACGAAGTGGTGAACGAAGACGCTTACATCCCGCTCAACGGCCACATCTTCGACCTCGCCACCTCCATGAACGCCGGACGGATCGCCTTCGCCACCGCTCGGCAGCGATTCCCGCTGGCGCCGCCGAACCTGGTCAGCGCACCGCCGGCTCAGCTCGGCCTGGTCGAGCTCTACCTAATCGACCTCGAAACCGAGTCGCTGCGGCGGCTGACCCACGGCGTCGGCAGCGAAGCGGAACCCTCGCTTGGCGTCCTGGAGTCCGGCAACCAGGTCACGGTCAAGGGCGGGTCGGGTGCTTCCGCACCCAGCTTCGGCGGCGGCGGCCGCCTGATCGGCTTCTCTTCGGGCGCCTCGAACCTCGTCCCCGGCGATGGCAACGAAGCCAGCGACGTCTTCCTGCTCGAGGACGAATCGGCGCCCACTCAGGCCGGCGCGACGAGCATCTCGGCGCCGCCGCGCCAGCGGCGGCCCGGGCGCCCGCGCGGGCTGGCGCTCAGCGCCTTCTCGATGCCGAGCGGCGCGGTGAGGCTGGTCGTGGTGGCGCCGGCCGCGGGCAGCCTGCAGGCAAGCGCCGCGGCGGCGCTGGGCGCCGCCTCGCGGGCGCGCCGCCTCGACCGCGAGCGGGCGCCCGCGCGGGAGGACAGGCCGGTCTCGATGGTCCTCGCCCTGCCCGGCCGCCTCCGCCACCTGGCCCGCTCGCCGGAAGGCCTCTACGCGACCGCCCGGGTCGCGTTCCGCAGCGCCAAGGGGCGACGGCTGTACGGCAGGCTCCAGGTCCGCTTCCACGCCCATCCCCGCCGCAAGGGGGGAAGGGGATGAGGCGCGCCGTCGGGTTCCTCGTCGTCCTCCTCGCCCTCGCCGGCAGTGCCGCCCCCGCGGCGGCTGAGTGGCGCTCGCAGCAGCCGCCGCTCGGCCCCGGCGGGTTCCCGGCCCCGCTCGGCGAAGTCGGCGACCTCGAGTGCTGGTCAGCCAACCGCTGCCTGCTGATCACGGCCGGGGTCGCGGGCAACGGCGGCCTGCCGGCCGGGCTCTACGCCTACGACGGCGCCGGGTGGTACCTCTACTCGACCGTCTGCGGCGGCCACCAGGGCCGGATCGCCTGGGCCGGCCCGACCGAGTTCTGGACGATCTCCGACCAGCCGGTGGGTCAGGAAGTCATCGACGGCCCGCCCAAGCACATCTCCCTCTGCCACTTCAAGGACGGCGCGGTCCTCACCTCCTACGCCCAGCCGGTCGGCTTCGCCAATTCCTACCTGCCGATGAGCGCGGCCGCCTGCCTCGTCCCGGACGAATGCTGGTTCGGCGGCGACCGCCTGCCCGGCACCACGAACGTCGGCGCCTTCCATCTCTACTGGAACGGGCTCTCGCTGCTCGACGTGCCCTCGCTGACCGAGCCGCAGCCCGAGATCGAAGACCCGGGCCGCTCGGTCTTCGGCATGGCCTACCACGACGGCGCTCTCTACGAGAGCGTCCGCGTCCAGGGCGGCGACGAAGCCCCGGGAGAGCCCGAAGGCCAGCCCCACTTCCTGCACCGGGTCCTGCCCGGCAGCCCCTCCGAATTCCCGCCCGTCGTCCCCGGCGAACCGATCTCCTACGGCGGCGAAGGCGCGCAGCCGGGCCAGCTGCGGGGCTTCCACCTCAGCGACGACGGGGAGGGGCTCTGGGCGGTCTCCGGCGCCGGCGCGGCGCCGGCCGAGGTCACCGCGCTGCGCCTCGGCCCCGCCGGCCTCGATCAGGTCGAGCTCGAAGAGGAAGAGCCCGCCACCTTCCTCCCCGGCGACGAGGTCAACGGGCTGGCGGCGGAGCCGGGCGCGGCCGCCGCCTGGGTCGGGTTCCGCCACGACGGCGAGGGGGTCAACCCACCCGCCCGGCTCGCCCGCGTCCACGCCGGCGGCACGGTCGAGGCCCCGCTCGAGCTGCCCGCCGAGGGGGAAGGGGTCGGCAACAAGGGCGTGGCCGGTCCGGTAGCCTGCCCCGAAGCCGGTCAGTGCTGGATGGCAACCGAGGACGGCTGGCTCTTCCACCTCGGTCCCGACCCGGCAGAACCGAACACCGACTCCGCGCTGCACACCCTGATCGCCTACCGGCCGCCCGACGCCAGCCTGCCCACCGTGCCGCCGACCGCCCTGCCCGAAGACGACTCCGGGCTCTTCTCCGGCGAAGCCGAAGCCGTTCCCCTGGGCGTCGAAGAACCCCTCCCCGGGGGGCGCAGCCGCCCGCTGGTCTCGAGGCTGCGCCAGAAGCTGCTCGGGGGACGGGTCCTCGAGCTCAGCTTCGTCCTTCGCACCCGGGCGCGCGTCCGCCTGATCGCCAGGCGCAAGGGCGCCGTCGTCGCCAAGACCCCCCGATACACGATGGGCAAGGGCCCGCGCAAGCTGCGGCTCCGCCTCGACCCGCGGCGCTGGCCGACCAAGCTCGACCTCAAGGCGAAGGCGATCGAGACCGGAGGCTCTCGATGAGCGCGGCGCGCGGCCCTTCCCGCCCGCTCTTTGCGCTCGCCTGCCTGGCGCTGCTGCTGAGCGCGGCGGGCGGGCAGTTCGCGGCGAGCGGGGCCGGCGCCCAGGCCGGCGGCGAACTGGCCGGCGAACCCTCCTTCGGCGCCCCCGCCGACACCTTCCTCGGCACCTCGCCGCTGGAGGCCTCCGGCGAGGCGTGGGCGACCGCCAAGCGGGCGGGCACGCTGGCCCGCTACACCGACGCCGGCGGCTGGGACCTGCTGCCCGCCCCGGTCGACTCCGGAGGGGCGCCGATCCTCGCACCGCGCTTCGAAACCTCGCCCGATGTGGGCCGGACGACGCCGCGGGGCGGCGTCGTCATCTCCGGCATCGCCAAGGACGCAGAAGAAGAAGAATTCCGCTTCCTGGTCGTCCGCGAACCGGGCGGGGCCCTGCGCGAAGCGCCCGCGCCCCCCGAAGCGGTGCTCGGGCCCAAACCGACCTTCCTCGAAGCGGGGATCGCGCCGCTGCTCGCCGCGCAGGAAGGCGCCGGCGGCGCGACCCGGGCCTTCGTCGTCCGCTCGCGCACCGGGATCAACGCGCAGTCCGTCCTCGCCTACGTCGCCGGCGCCTGGTCGAGCGAGCCGGTCTGCGCCGGCACCTCGCCCGGTCCCGCCTGCGCCGCCCCGGAATCCGGGTTCCGGTCGCTGGCGATCGAGGCGAGCGGGGGGGAGGCCTGGCTCCTCGGCGCCGGCGCCGCGCCCGGCGAGGGGATCGAGCTGTTCCGGCGCGAACCCGGCGGCGGGCCGGGGGGCATGCCGGTCTGGCGCCGGCAGTCCCTCGGCCCGCCCGGCTCGCTCGGCGAGCGCTTCGGGCAGGAAGCGCCCCTGGGCGTGGCGCTCGAAGCGCGCGGCCAGGGGCAGGCGCTGACCGTGAGCGACGCCGGCGTCTGGTTCGACGCCCGGCTCGGCGCCGGCGGCGAAAGCTACGACGCCACCGCCTACTACGACATCGGCCAGGGCGAGGTCGCCGCCTCCTGGTGCGACCTGCAGGCCCCGGCGGGCCTCTGCTCGCAGCCGCTCGAAGCCGAGCTGCCGGCGCAGGGCCGCAGCTTCGCCTGGCCCGGCAACGGGGCCGGCGAGCCCTACGGACAGCGGGTGGTGACCGGGGTCGGGCAGGGCGCGATCCTCAGCCTCGCCGGGGCGGCCTTCGAGCGGATCCCCCTGGCGGGCGGCAATGCGGGCGGTCCCCAGGGCGCGGCGCTCAGCGCCCCCGACGAGGGCTGGCTCGGCGCCGACCCGCCCGTGCGGCTGACCCGCAGCCCTGCGGCCGCAGCCCTGCGGTCCTGGCCGGTCCCGTTCCGCCGGCCGCTGACGGCGGTCGCGCCCGAGCCGGGGGCCCCGGTCGCGGCGCTCGGCTCCGAAGCCCTCGCCGTCGGCGCGCTGGGCCAGGTGGCCCGCTACGTGCCCGGGCTCGGCTGGGAACCGGACTTCCTGCTGACCAGCTCCGGCAAGCGGGCGACGCCGACCCTGCGCGGCGTCGCCTGGCCCGAACCCGACCGTGCATTTGCGGTTGGCGACAAGGGCGCGATGTGGGTCTGGCAGAGTGCCACCGGGCTCTGGGAACTCGACCCGGCCCAGCCGCCGGGCCTGGTTCGCGGCAACTTCACCGCGATCGCCTTCGACCCGGCCCGGCCCAGCCGCGGCTACGCCGTCGGCAAGCAGGGGCTGCTGCTCCGCTACGGGCGGACCTGGACGCAGGAGCCGCTGCCGGCGGGCATCCCCGCCGAAGCGAACTTCACCTCGGTCGGCTTCGCCGGCGGCGAGGCGATCGCCGCCTGGAAGTTCCCGGTTCTCCCATCCGAACGCTATGAAGGCGGCGTGATCGTCAACGACGGCTCCGGCTGGCGGGTGGACGATGTTGCGACTGCGGCGCTGGGCGGCGCCGTCCCCGAGCTGGTCGCGGGCCTGCCCGACGGCGGCGCGGCGATCGCCCTTGAGGAAGGCGTAGGCGAGGGGTCGCAGGCGATCGAGCGCGACGCGACCGCAGCGCCCTGGCAGCCGGCGCCGGGCGGCTGGCTCGGCCATCCGACGGCGCTCGCCGCGATTCGCGAGGGCGGCGCCGTGCGGGCGATCGTCTCGGTCGCCGAAGCGGGCAGCGATCGGGACTTCGGCACCGACCTCGACCAGGCCTTGAACCCGCCGCTGCCCGGCCAGCCGCCGTTGCTCACCGATCCCTACCCGCTCCCCTCCGACGGCCTCGTCGTCCGCCAGACCGCCACCGGGTGGCGCGACGAACAGCGCCAGGCCTACCCCTTGCCGCCCAGCGAATCGGGGCGCAGTGCCTACGACCTGCCTGGGCGGCCGGACTCGATGCTGGCGCTGCTGGTCGCCCCCGACGGCGGCCAGGGCTGGGCGGTGGGCGGCGAGACCGGCAGCAACGTCACCTTCCAGGGATACGCGGCGCAGACCGCCGAGGTGATGCGCTACGGCGCCGCCGCCGCGCCTCCCGCCAACGCCTCCTCGGCGCCGGTCGCCACCGACCCGGGCCTGGTCAACTTCGCGGTCGGCGGCAACGCGATGTGCGCCGGGCCCTGCGCGGACCTGTCCGGCACCGGGATCGCCCCCGACCGCTGGCTGCGCGCGGCGGTCTCCCGGGCGACGGGGGTCGGTGGCCTGCGCGCCTTCCTCTACTCCGGCCCCGGCATCGCGCCGCGCGGGTTCGGCTTCTCCGAACGGCTGGGCGCGACGATCAGCCCCAGCGCCTTCGACCGCGAGCAGGAGGCCTACGCGCGGCGGCTCGGCTCGGCGGCGGGGGCGCTGCCGGCCTTCGCCGCGCCGGCCGAAAGCGACCGCGACGCCGCCGGCTCGCTGGCGACCTTCGACGCCGCCTTCGAGGGCTTCGGCGCCCCGCTCGGGTCGGCCTCCCCCGGCACCGGCATCTCGCCGCTCTCCCATGCCAGCCCTGGCCAGGGCTACTACTCCTTCGCCTCCGCGGGCGCCGCCGGCACCGTGCGCGTGGTCGTGCTCGACTACTCGCTGCCGGCGCTGGGGGACCAGCAGCGCTGCTGGCTCGCCGGCCAGCTCTCCGCCGCCGGCGCCGCCGGCACCCCGGCGATCGTGGTCGGCGACCGCGACCTCGGCCGCCGCGCCCCCAACGCGGCCGAAGACTCCGGCCAGGTGGTGCCGATCCTCGCCACCGGCGCCTTCCCGGCGGGCTGCGCGCCGAGCGGCCCGCCGGCGGCCGCCTCGGCCTACTTCTTCGACTACCCGGCGCAGAACCGCGCCTACTCGCTGACCGCCCCGGGGGGGCGCTCGATCCCCGCCTTCGGCAGCGGCACGCTCGGGTACGTCGCCCCGCCGCAGGTCCAGGAAAAGGACTTCGTCGGCGCCGGCGGCTTCCTGCTCGCCTCGGTGGGCGTCGCCGGCCGCGACCCGGCCACCAACGTGGCCCCGGTCGGCGTGCGCCTGATCCCTGTGATCGGCAGCCTCGCCCTCAACGCCGCCGACGGCACCCTGCTGCGCCGCAGCCGCCCCGCCCTGTTCGAGGGCCTCGCCCGCCGCCCGCCGGCCGGGGCCGAGTGCGTCGGCAGCACGCCGAAGGTATGCGAGGCGGTCCGGCCCGACCCCTATGTGCCGGTCCCGGTGCAGTGCCAGGGGACGAAGTGCGCCAGCGGCGTCTTCCCCGAGTACGCCTTCACCTCCTCCAACCCCGACATCGCCGACTTCGTCAGGTCCGATCCGGCCACGCTCAACCCGCGCAACGTCCAGCTCGTCAACGGCAGGCCGGTCCGCGACTCGCGCTCCGGCCTGCTCTGCGCCTTCAACGCCGGCACGACCACGGTCTCCGTGAGCACCGGTGGGCTCAGCTACTCGACCAAGGTGACGGTGCTCGCCGGCACCGTGCAGCGGCCCTGCGGCACCACGCCGCTGCTCAACCGCGCCTCCCCCGAGCCTGCCGTGGCACCGCCCCCGCCGCCGCCCCTGGCCCCGGCGCCGGCACCCGTGCCGCCGATCGCCCCGCCTCCGCCGCCCGCCGTCCCGGCCCCGCCGCCCGCCGCTCCCACGCCGGCTCCGCCGGTCGTGCCGCCCGCTCTGGCCACGACCTTCTTCTCGCCGGCGATCGGCCCGCTGCCGCTCGTCCCCTTCGTGCCGCCGCCGCCGGCCCCGGCGTTCCAGCCGACGCCGCCGAGCGGCACCTCGCCCGTGCAGGCCACGCAGCGCGAAGAAGAGGACGAGGAGGCCTACGACATGGTCAGCCAGATGGCCGCGCTGCGCCACGAGCCCCGGCCCGCCGCGGCGCTGGCCGGCCACGAGGGCTCCGGGCACCTGCCCGTCGCCCTGCTGGCCCTGCTGCTGGCGGCGGCGATCGGAGGCGGGATCGGGCTCAGCGAGTCTCGCTCCCGCCGCTCGCGGCGCCCGCGCTTCGCCTACCAATCCAACACGACCCACCGGAGGTACCGATGACCCCCTTGACAGCGTCCGGCGCCGGGCGCTACCGACGCGACCCGGTCTCCTACGCGGCCCTGCTCGTCGCGCTGATCGCGCTCGTCTCCTCGCTCGGCGGCGAGGCGCCGGCCAAGCCCGAAGCGGCCCACCGGAAAGGGAAGGGCCTGAACCAGCGGCTCGCCAAGCTGAAGGTCAAGTGCCCGATCTCCAACGCGGTCAACTTCGGCACCTGGTGCCTGGAAACGTCCCCCCATGCCGTCCCCCCGCGGGACCTCGGCAAGAACAACTACTTCTACGCGACCCAGACCTGCGCCAAGGAAGGCGGCTGGCTCCCCAGCGCGGGCCAGCTGATCGGGGCCGCGCGCAAGGCGCCGCTGCAGAGCACGATCGACGACGACCCCGGGACCTCCGGCGCGGAGGAATTCCCCGACCCGAGCAGGGGGATCCTCGACAAACGCGAGATGACCAGCGACCTGTTCACCACCACCGCCGGCTCCGAAGCTGCGGGCTCGGAGGGAGTCACCGCCGGCTCGCGGGGCAACACCTCGACCGGGGAACCGGACCCCGCCCCGATGCCGGCCAACCCGGACCCGGTGACGCTCAATTACGTCACGGTCTACGACAACCACAACCTGGGCGGCTTCGCCGGGGGGGCGCCGGTCGGCAAGCCGGAGAGCTTCCGCTGCGCCTACGCCGTGGGCTCGCAGCGCCAGCCGAGGGAGTCGAAAACCCGGTAGCGCCCCCCGGATCGCGCGCATCCGGCACCGACCGCAGCAGGGTGGGGTCGGTGGCCGGATGCGTCTGGGACCTCGGCTTCGCTTCGGCGGGCGAGCGCTTGGGGCGGGCGCCCCAGCACCAGGGAGCTAGGAGTCGGCGTTAAGCCTGGGCACCGGCGCCGGCAGCGGGATGTTCTCCATCTCCGTCTCCCTGACCGTGGAGAGCAGCGCCTCGAGCGCCATCCCCGAGAGCGTCTCGTGCTCCATCAGCGCCCGCGCGGTCTCCTGCACCGTCTCCCAGTTGGCCCGCAGCACGTAGACCGCCCGCGCCTTGGCCTCCTCGACGATCCGCTCGGTCTCTTCGTCGATCAGGTCGAGCGTGTGGGGGCCGACCGAGCCGAGGTCCTGCAGGGAGGCGCCGAGGAAGACCTCGCCGCCGGCCTCGCCGATCGTCACCGAGCCGAGTTCCGGGCTCATCCCGTAGGAGGTGACCATCTTGCGCGCCAGTTTGGTCGCGGCGTGCAGGTCGTCCATCGCCCCGGTGGAGCCTTCGCCGAACTCGGTCCACTCCGCCGCGGTGCCGGCCAGGATCGCCACCAGGTGGCGCTCCAGGTCCGCCTGGGTGTGCATCACCGCGTCGCGGTCGGTCAGCATGTGGGCGGCGGTGCCGAGCTGGCGCCCGCGGGCGACGATCGAGAGCTTCTGGGCGGAGACGACCTGGCCGATCGCCCGCGTCGCCACCGCGTGCCCGGCCTCGTGGATCGCGATCGTCCAGCGCTCCTCCTGGGAGAGGATGTGGGACTTCTTCGCCGGCCCGGCGACGACGCGGTCGATCGCCTCCTCGAGGGTCGCCTGGTCGATTTCCGTGAAGCCCTCCCGTACCGAGAGCAGGGCTGCCTCGTTGACGAGGTTCGCCAGCTCGGCGCCCGAGAAGCCCGGGCAGAGCTTGGCGATCTCGGAGAGGTCCACGCCCGGGGCGAAGCTGCGGCCTTTCGCGTGCAGCTCGAGGATTTCGTAGCGCCCGTGCACGTCGGGCACGTCGACGGTCACCTGGCGGTCGAAGCGGCCCGGCCGCAGCAGGGCCGGGTCGAGGATGTCGGGGCGGTTGGTCGCCCCCATCACGCAGACGCCGGCGTCGCCGCCGAAGCCGTCCATCTCGACCAGCAGCTGGTTCAGGGTCTGCTCGCGCTCGTCGTTGCCCTGGCCGACGCCGGCGCCGCGCTTGCGCCCGGCGGCGTCGAGCTCGTCGATGAAGACGATCGCCGGCGCGGACTTGCGGGCCTTGGCGAACAGGTCGCGGATCCGCGCCGCCCCGACCCCGACCAGGGACTCGACGAACTCCGCCCCCGAGGCGGTGAAGAAGGCGGCGTCGGCTTCCCCCGCGGTGGCCCGGGCGAGGAGCGTCTTGCCGGTCCCCGGCGGGCCGACCAGGAGCACCCCCTTGGGGGCGGCGGCGCCCATCGTCAGGTATTTGGAGGGGTCCTCGAGGAAGTCGCGGATCTCGCGCAGCTCGGCCAGCGCTTCTCCGGCGCCCGCCACCGAGTCGAAGGTGATCGGCGCTTTCTGCCCCTTCTTGCGTTTCTTGCCCTTGCCGCGGAAGGCCGAGAAGGCCCCGATCCCGCCCGAGCCGTCGTTCGAGAGATGGCGCATGAAGAACGAGAAGAGGCAGACCAGCAGCAGGATCGGGACCAGGAACTGGGCGACGAACACCCGCTCGGACTTGCCGGACTGGGGGTCGACCGAGACCCGCGCCCCGCTCTCGCTCAGTTCGGCGAAGGTCTGTTGGGTCGCCGCGTCGGAGGCCGGGTAGTCGGCGTAGTACTGGAGGCCGAGCTCGGTTTCGACCACCACCTGGTGGTCGTAGTCGAGCAGCGTCACGTTTGCGATCCGCTTGGTCTCGGCGATGTTCGAGATCGTCGAGAGCGGCACCTTGGTCCCCTGGCCTTCCGGGCCCAGCGATCCGAGGAGCGAGAAGAAGACGATCACGAGCGCGATCGAGGCGCTCAGCAGGAAGGTCGAGAGCGGGTCGCGGCGGAGGAACTTGCCGATCCCGCCGAGCACGGCTCCCACACCCTCGACGAAGGGGTGGCTCTTGCGGTTCGTTGCGAGGCGCGGGTTCGACAAGGTCGGCTGGGGCCTTAGGGGGCGCGGCACCGCAGCTTTCCGGTTCGAGGGTGCCCAAATGTAAACGAATCGATAAGAGCCGACCGGGGCCTCGCGCCCCACGGCACAGAGGTCAGTCCCAGAGCGTTTCGACCGGCTCGAAGTCGCGCATCGCCCTGTCGGCGGTGACCAGCGTCAGGTCCAGCTCCAGGGCCGTTGCGACGAGGAAGCGGTCCGCCGGGTCCTCCGAGGCAAATCCGGCGAGTGTCTCGCTGCGAAGCGCGATCCCGTGGTTCAGCGGCGCCGCGGTCGGCGCCGAACGCCTCAGCGCGTCGAGAACCCACTCGCCCGGAGATGGCGCCAGCGCGATCCGGCCCTTGCGAGCGAGGACCAGGGCCTCCCAGGTCGAGATCGGCGATAGGAACAGCTCGCTCCCGCGGTTGGCGATCCTCTCCTCCGCCGAGGCCGGAATCCGCTCTGGCTCGAGCAGGCGCCAGAGCCAGACGTGGGTGTCGAGCAGGAGCCTCACCCACGCAGGGCTTGCCACTCGCCGGGCTCGGCCGCCGGCGCGACCAGGTCCCCGCGGATCTCGCCCCTGTCTCGCATCGCCCCGAGCCAGTCCTCGGCGCGCCCCGGCTTCACCGGCACGAGCTGGGCGACGGCCTTGTCGCGCTTGGTGATCAGGATCGGCTCGCCGGATGCACCGACCTCGTCGAGCAGTCGCAGGCAGGTCTGCTTGAACTCTCCAGCGGCAATCGTCTTCACATCAAGAGCCTACCATGGACACTGACCATGGACATTTATCAACGGTCTCCGGCGTCTATTCCAGTCTCGCGGTTCAGCCTCGTGGCAGCGGGACGCGGTGCGTCTGCCGGATCGCGGCGATGCGGTCGTCGGGGATACCGGCGTCGGCGGCTAGATCCGGCCAGCTTTCGGTTGCTTCCGTAGCTTGGGAGATGAGCTCGTCGGCTTTGCTGCGCTTGATCGAAGCGAGCTCGGCGACCTGGCGCAGGTCGTCGCGGTTGATCCAGTCTCGCTTGCCGTTGATCGACATCTGGTGCTGGGAGGTCCAGCGACCCGTCGGGTTGTAGGCGTAGACGACGTCGAAGGCAGGCGAAAGCGACCAGCGCCCGTCGCGGTCCATCAGGAATGCGATGTTCTTCACGTGATCGTCTTGGTTGCGGGCGACGACGTTGAAGGCCATGCGCAGGAACTGCTGCTCGACCGCGCTTCGCGGCAATCCGAGGCGGCGAATGACTTGGAAGGCCTGCTCGTAGGAGTTGGCGCCCGGCCGGCGATAGTCGAGGTGGGCGAGGCCCGCCAACGAATGCATGTGCAGCTTGTCGTCGCCGCCGGTTCGGTCGAAGCGGCGGGTCATGAAGTGGCGACGGCCGTTCTCTTCCAAGAGGCGACATTCGGTCATCTCGATGCCGGCCGCGGCGGCCATCCGCGAGTAGACCCACTCGATCGCGCCGTAGCCCCGCGAGGCACCCAGGTTGCGGGTGTTGTCCTCGACGCCGTCGAACTTGAGGATCCAGTGCTCGAAGCCGGGCTCGACGTCCAGCTGACCGGAGCGCACCTCGTTGGTCTCGGGGTTCAGCGCGATCAACGCCTTGGCTCGCGCTCCGCCGGCAGACGTGCCGACCCGGAGGATCTCCTTCAGCGCCGCCTCGCGCTCGGGTCGGGTGAGGGACGCGGCCAGGTCGGCGCGCTCGGCCATCACCTCGTTCGCCAGCTCGGCGAGGGCGGCGACGTCGATGGCGTGGCTCCTGGTCGGGCGCGGTCCTGTCGCCGGCCGGAACTCGAGCGCACCCATGCCGCGCTGGCCGATGTAGCAGAGGCGCTCCACCGCGTCGAAACTGTCGGGCGGGGAGTCGGCGAGCAGGCCTGGGATGTCGGCGGGGGAGTTGACCTGACGAACTCGGGCGTTTGGGGGCGGTCACCCCTGGGTCGGCGGACGCGCTATCGCGCTGAGTGTCCGGCGACCCAGGGGTGACCGCCCTTATCGCTCCGGGGGGATCAGATCTCTTCGTCGCCCCAGCGCCAGACCCGCTGTCGCGGCTTGGCGGCGGGGTTGCGCGACGAACTGGCGCGTTGCCGCCGCCGCCCGCGGCGCTCGAGTTCGTCGATCGGGCTCGGTGCCGCCTCGGGGAGCAGCCGGTCGAGGCCGTCCAGCAGGTCGAGAGCGCGCAGGACGCGGATGAAGTTGATCAGTGAGGGCGATTCGCCCGCCTCCATCCGTTGAAGCGTGGCCCTGCCGATGCCGGCGTCTTCGGCGATTTGGGCTTGGCTCACGTTTCGCTCGAGGCGCGCGTCACATAGGCGCTGCCCCAGCTCTTCCAAGATGGCTCGATCAGATCTGAGATGCTCCATGTCCATAGCGCATCGAATGTAAGGCATTAAAGCCATATACGCCAATAACGCCTCATTTTTGAGGTAAAGCTTGTATCCTGGGTCGGCGTAACTGCAATGAGTCTGATCGGGCCTTGGGTCAGGAAAAGGCCGGTGCCCCTAACGCTCAAGTCAGATCAGGCAGGTACGCCGCCGGCGAGCCGCTCTTCGACCGACCTGGTCGAGGCGATGTGCTTCTTCATCCCGAGCTCCTTTGGCTCCGCGCCGAGGGCGAGGGCCACCAGCTGCGGCAGGTGCAGGACGGGGAGGCCGAGGTCGCGGTTGACGACCTTGGCCGCCTCGGGCTGCTGCATGTCGAGGTTGAGGTGGCAGAGCGGGCAGGGCGTGACGAGGCAGTCGGCGCCGGCGTCGAGCGCGTCGCCGACGTGGGTGCCGGCCTGGCGCAGCGAGGTCTCGCGGTTCATCGTGATCACCGGGAAGCCGCAGCACTTGCGGGCGCCGTCGTACTCGACGACCTGACCGCCGAGGGTCTCGATCACCTTCTCCAGGTAGACGTCGCGATCGGGGAACTCGTCGTAGCCGAGCCGCTCCTTGGGGCGGACCACGTAGCAGCCGTAGAAGGGGCCGACGCGCAGGCCGCTGAGCGGGCGCGTCACCTTCGCGGCCAGGCGGTCGAGGCCGTAGTCCTCGACCAGCAGCCAGAGGAAGTTCTTGTTGGTGAAGCCGTCCTTGCCCTTCTCGTAGGCGAGGCCCTGGCCGCTCAGCACCTCGTTGACGTGGGCGCGGTAGGCGGAGTCGGCGTCGAGACGCTGCTGGCACTCCGACTGGGCCCCCTGGCACGTCGAGCAGATGTTCATCATCGACAACCCGGTCTGCTGGGCGAGAGCGAAGGTGCGGGCGTTGAGGGTGTCGGCGAGCTCTTGATTGTGCTCAGACATCACTCCGATGCCGCAGCAGTTGGCACGGTCGAGCGTGACCAGCTCGATGCCGAGCTTCTCGGCGGCGATCGCCATTGAGCCATGCAGCTCGGGGGTGAAGCCACGCGAGACGCATCCCGGCCAATAGGCAACCTTGATCTGCTCGTTACTCATCACGACTCTCCCTTCATATCCGCGGCGCTTGCAGCCTCCGCCGCCAGGGTGGCATCCGCAGGCTCATCGGGCTCGGGTTCGACGTCCTCCTCGCCCCTTATGTAGAGGTTGAATTCCTCGCGATGCTCTTCGGCGTGCTCGTAGATCGCCTTGATCTCGTCCTGAGCGTCCCCGGGGAGCTTCGGGTGGACGCCGGGGATCAGCTGCGATAGCGAGCGCGCCTTGCCGGTCTTGATCGCGCGGATTGCGACAGGTAGGGAGCCGAGCAGGCCCTTGATCGCGCCTTTCGTCGGCTTAAGCTTGCCTTTGATGCCCGGGGCGTAAGACTCCTGCAGCAGCAACGCCTCATCGTTGGTTCCCTTCTTCTCGATGATCTTGACGAAAGCCGCCATGTGGTTGTGGCCGTTGTTGGGGTCGTCGTCGATTCCGTGCTCGCCGGCTTTGCGGCGCAGGCGCATGATCTGGTCCATCGGCGCCACGCCCTTGGGGCAGGCGTCGATGCAGCTGAAGCAGTGGGTGCAGTCGTAGATCCCGTGCGGGTCGTGGGCGAGGTCGTGGAGGCGCTCCTTGGCCTCGGCGTCGCGCGGGTCGCCGACGAAGCGGTAGGCCTTGGCCAGCGCCGCCGGGCCGATGAACTCGGGGTCGGCTTCCATCGAGAGGCAGGAGGAGACGCAGGCGCCGCACTGGATGCAGGCCATCGACTGGGTGATGTCGATCATCGACTCGGGCTCGACCACGTACTCGCGCTCGGGCGGCTCGCCGTGGGGGAGCAGCCAGGGCGTTACGCGGCGGATCTTGGCCCAGTGCGTCGACTCCATGTCGGTGATCAGGTCCTTGATCACGGGCATATTTCCCATCGGCTCTATGACAATCGGGGCATCCTCCGCCGCTCCCGGACGCGAAGCGGAGGAAGCGGCGACTTGATCATCCCGCGTCCGGGTGCCCCTTGCTCCACCTTTGAACTTGTTGGCCAACTCTTGCGCCTCACCGACTTGGGTCTTGCAGCCGAGGCCGGACTGGCCGTTGACCTTCATCCCGCACGAGCCGCAGATCGCGGCGCGGCAGGAGCAGCGGACCGAGAGCGAGCCGTCGTCGCGGTCTTTGGCCTGCAGCAGGCCGTCGAGGACGGAGAGCGAGGGGTCGAGGTTGACCTTGAACTCCTCCCAGTAGGGGCCCTCGCCCGACTCGGGCTGGTAGCGGCGGACTTTCAGCGTGTACTCGGCCATCTCAGTAAATCCTCTCTTGCGGCTCCCACTGGGTGATCGTCACCTCGGAGTAGGAGATCTCCGGGCCGTCGTCGCCCAGCTGCAGGTCGATGTGCTTGAGCCACTCCTCATCATTGCGCTCCGGGAAGTCGGTCCTGTACTGGGCGCCGCGGCTCTCCTTGCGCTCCAGCGCGGCGAGGCAGGTGCACTCGGCGTTGTCGAGCATGTAGCCGAGCTCGATCGCGGCGAGGATGTCCTGGTTGAAGATCCGGCCCTTGTCGTCGACGTAGGCGCTCTCGGCCTCCTGCTTGAGCCGGCGCACGGTCTCCAGCGCGTCGGTGATGCCCGCCTCGTCGCGGAAGACGGCGACCTTTGCGTCCATCGCCGTGCCCAGGTCGAGCTTGATCTCCGAGACGCGGCGGCCGGAGCCCTTCTCGCGGGCGGATATCGCGTCGATCGAGGCCTGCTCCGCCTCCAGCACGGCCTTCGAAGGGCGCGAGCCCTCGATCCGCTTTGCCCGCCCCGCGGCGTCGACGCCGGATCGGCGGCCGAAGATCAGCGTGTCGAGCAGCGAGTTGGCGCCGAGCCGGTTGCCGCCGTGCACCGAGACGCAGGCGGTCTCGCCGGCGGCGTAGAGGCCGGGGATGTCGGTGCGGCCGTCAACGTCGGTCTTGACCCCGCCCATCGCGTAGTGGTTGCCCGGCTTGATGTGGATCGGTTCGCGGGTGATGTCGACGCCGGCGAAGTCCTTGCCGACGAGGACGATCTCGCGCAGCGCCTCGTGCACGCGCTTCTTCGGCACCACGGTGATGTCGAGGGCGACGGTGCCGTCGGGGAAGCCGCGGCCCTCGTCGATCTCGGTCTGCTCGGCGCGGGAGACGACGTCGCGCGAGGCCAGCTCCATCTTGTTCGGCGCGTAGCGCTCCATGAAGCGCTCGCCCTTGGCGTTGAGCAGGTGTGCGCCCTCGCCGCGAGCGCCCTCGGTGATCAGGAAGCCCTTGCCCGCCAGCGTCGTCGGGTGGTACTGGATCATCTCCATGTCCATCAGCTTCGCCCCGGCCCGGTAGGCCATCGCGATCCCGTCGCCGGTGCAGATCAGCGCGTTGGTGGTCGGCTTGTAGACCTGGCCGTTGCCGCCGCAGGCGAGGATCACCGACTTCGCCCGGAAGAGCTCCATCGAGCCGTCGGCGATGTTGCGGGTGACGACGCCGCAGCACTCGCCCTGCTCGTCGAGCGCGAGCGCGGTGCAGAACCACTCCTCGTAGCGGGCGACCGAGTCGGAGTGCTTCATCAGCTGCTCGTAGAGCACGTGCATGATCGCCTGGCCGGTGATGTCGGCGACGTAGTAGGTGCGCGCGGCGGAGGCGCCGCCGAAGGCGCGGGTGCCGAGCTTGCCCTCCTCGTTGCGGTGGAAGGTGACGCCGAGGTGCTCGAGGTGGAGGATCTCCTCGGGCGCCTCGCGGCACATGATCTCGACCGCGTCCTGGTCGCTCAGGTAGTCGGAGCCCTTGATCGTGTCGAAGGCGTGCGACTCCCAGGAGTCGCCGGGGTTGAGCGCCGCGTTGATCCCGCCCTGGGCCGCGTTGGAGTGCGAGCGCACGGGATGGACCTTGCTGAGGATCCCGACCGAGACGCCCTGCTCTGCTGCTGCGAGAGCGGCACGCTGGCCGGCAAGGCCGGCGCCGATCACCAGTACGTCATGTGCGGGCACGCCGTTCACTCCGTTCGTCGTCGGGCACGGGCGCGGACTCTATAGAGCCGAAATCCGACCGCGAAGTCGGATTTCAAGACCCGAGGTGCAACGTTTTGTGGTTCCCACAGAGCCGTTACGCGTTGCACCTCGGGCTCGATACCTACCCAAGCTCAACCCCGCCGGTAGGGGGCCTCGGGGGTCCCTCCCCAGGAACTCCCGCGAAGCGGCCTGGGGAGGGACCCCCGATGGCTCCCCCCTCCCCGCTTACCATTGACTGATGCTGGGTGGCTCCCCCATAACCCTCTTCCACGTCCGCGGCATCCGCATCGCGGTCAACTGGTCCTGGTTCCTCGTTCTCTTCCTGGTGATCTTCTGGCTCTCGCGCTTCTACGCCGACGTGCTCGGGCAGAGCAGCACCTCCACCGAGGCCTTCGGCCTCGCGGTCCTCAGCGCCGCCGGCTTCTTCGGCTCGATCGTCCTGCACGAGCTCGGCCACGCCTTCGCGGCGCTGCGCAACGGCATCGGCATCTCCAGCATCCAGCTCTGGATCTTCGGCGGGATGGCGCGGATGGACCGCGAGTCAGACAGCCCCGCGACCGAGTTCAAGGTCGCGGTCGCCGGGCCGCTGGTCACCCTCGCGATCGTGGTCGTGCTGACCGCGATCGGCCTCGCGGCCGCCGGCCCGGAGGAGTTCGGGCGCGCCGTCCTGATCGAGTCGGGCTCCGGTGTCTCCGGCGTGCTGGCGATGGTCGGCTGGCTGGCGAGCATCAACCTGCTCGTCCTCGTCTTCAACCTGCTGCCGGCCTTCCCGATGGACGGCGGCAGGATCGCCCGCGCGATCGCCTGGTGGAAGACGGGGGACCGCACCTCGGCGACCCGCTTCGCCGCCAACCTCGGCCGCGTCTTCGCCTACCTCTTCATCGGCGGCGGCCTCCTGCTGATCGCGAGCGGCGACGTGTTCGCCGGCGTCTGGCTAGCCCTGATCGGCTTCGTCATCAACAGCTCCGCCAAGGCCGCCTCGATGCAGACGGCGATCACGGGGCGGATAAGCGACCTCTCAGTGGCCGACGTGATGGACCGCGAACCGGTCGCGATCCCCGACGAGCTCAGCGTCGAACAAGCTCTCGACGAATACTTCCTTCGCTACCGCTGGCCCTGGTTCCCCGTCGTCAACGCGGCGTACCGCTTCCTCGGCCTGGTCGTCCGCGACAAAGCCGATGAGGTCCCCGAGACCTCCCGCGCCACCTCCCACGTCTCAGACCTGCTCGAGCACGACGACGGCACCTTTCAGATCCGCGACGACGCCCCGCTCGACTCTCTGCTCTCCAGCCAGGCCCTGCGCCGCTTCGGCGCCCTGATGGCCGTAGACGCCGACGGCCGCCTCTCGGGAGTCATCACCGCAGAGCAGGTAGGCCGAGCGCTGCGCGACGCCAGCTCCTAGCCGCCTGCGCCCGCGCTGGACCCGGCCTCGGCGGCGCGGATCGCCCGCACTTCTGCCTGAAGCGCATTCAGCCGGGCGCCATAGCTGTTAGTGCGGCTGATTGCGGTATTCGCATCCGACGCGATGTTGTGTTGAACCTCGTAGATGAACGTTGCTAGACCAATGAGAAGCGCTAGCAGCGCCGCCGCGCCCGCGAACTGGATCACTCGGCGCGCGCTTGGCTTCCTCGGCTGTCTTTGCAGCTTGATCGGCCGAACGGTGCGCATCTGCTGCGACCCTCCCCGTCAGCTCGGGGATCGAGCTGATGATCGGTTTTCCGTTCCGTGCTCGATGCACGTAGTCCTCGACATCCTTGCGAATCAACTTGCGCTCGGGAAACTCGATGTAGCGTCCATGACGGGCCTGGTCCTTGTGGCCGGCCCAGCGGGGGGCGGTGCTCAGCTTGGTGAACTCCATCCAGAGAATGATGTCGCTGGTGGGGATCGGACACTCGTACGCCGTTAGGTTGTGCAGCGGGATGGAGAGCCGCCCTTGAAAGCCGGGGTCCACGAGAGGCCCGGTGCCAACGAGCAGGCCGCGGTAGATGTAGCGGATGCTCAGGTTGAAGCGAGCTGCGATGTAGTCCGGAAGGCGGATCGTGGGTGTCAAGGTCGCGTAAACGATTGAGTTGGGAGGGAGAACCAGAACACCCTCGCGGTCGAGTTCGAGTTCGAGTTTTGTCTTCTCCAAGCTGCGGTTTTTGGCTCCGAGGTCGTCGTATTCCCAGTAGATGCACTTGCCGCCGAGCCGAATTCCGCATGAGGCGGGCTTGAGGGTGTCCTCGAGGTGTTCGGGGTGAACTTCGAAGGATGGATCATGCCCGTCTCGGCGATGTAGTCGAAAAGATCGGCGGAATTCAGGAGCGCTGACTCGATCTGCGGAAACGGATCTCGTGATCGCCAGCTTTCGTAGCGGCTGGCGGCTTCCGTATCTGTAGTCGGAAGCCTGCTTAGATCGAGGCCAAGGGCCGCGGCGGAAAGCTGCCCAGAAGCAGGCATGTGCGGTCTACTGAACCAGGAGAGGCTTGGCTTGCTCGGGGCAGGCCAGCTCGCCGGGTAGTGGGCCAAATCCGACCAAGTCGATGGGATGCTGCAGGGCGGCTTCAATCTTGCGGACAAAGAGCATCGCTTTGGCGCTGATGCTGCCGCTGGCACAACTGCTGTCCACGTAGTCAACGTGGTTGAGGACGAGGCGGGAGGGCCGATTTGCCTGAATCGCCTTGGTTACGATCACAGGGTCAAAACGGGCTATCCGTCGCAGCTTTCCCGTAACTGTCGTGAACTCGCGGATCGATTCGCCGAAACCGCCCTCCCGTCCGACGATGTCCCAATCGAGCTCTTCGGCATCGAAAGGACCGGATTGTTCAGCAACGCGAATCGGGAAGCTTCGGATGACCATCGTCACGTCGTCAACGTCGAGCGGACTCAGGCCTGTCTCCGAGAGTGCGCCAGCGGCGCTGGTGTCGCGAGAGGTTACGTAGGGGAAGTGTGGTGAATGCAGCAGGGAGAGGCCAAATCCCTGAGTTCCCTCGACGATTACGCGTTTTCCACGGTCAACGAGGTCGCGAAGCAAGGCCACCGAGTCGTCCACGTAGGGCCTCAGGCTGGAGTCGCCAATCGCTAGGTCTTCCTGCGAGCGGCGACCAATTCGCCGTATCAGGGCGGCGCCCGTGCCACTGCAGGTTGAGCTGATCCGCTCTCCGAGATCCCCATCGCGCTCAATCTGGCTGTCCGCCTCGCGGATCACCATCGCCCGGTAGTCAACGCAAACCCGGCCTGGATCCAATTCGAGGCGCGCAATCTCATCGTGCAGCAAGCCCGGGTCAACGTAACTTCCTGGTCCGATCACACAAGCCGCGTCCTCAAGCAGCGCCGCCATCGGCAGCTGCCGCAGCGCCTCCCTCCTGCCCGCCTCGTCGAAGCTGGTGTGTCCTGAGTTGGGGCCTCCCACACGGACGACGGCTGCTGCAGATTGCTCGCGCGCAAGATGATGGGCAACCTTGCCCTTCCCCTCGGAGCCATATTGGCCCCCGACTACGACCGTAACTGGCATGTGGACCTCCTAGACCTTTCGATGTGGCTCATCGTAGGCTGGCTCCCGGACAAAAACGAAGGTCTTCCGAGGGGTGATCGCTTGAAGGATCAGTACGTGGGCGACGTCAATGACTTCTGCAAGTATCAGTTGTTGCGATCGATGCGCAGAGCTTTTGACTCGATCCTTATTGCTTGGATGCTGACTGCGCCAGATGGCCGGAAAGACGGTGGTCGGGTCCGCTACCTCGAGAATCGAGTCCTTCGAGAGCTTGACCCGGAGCTATTCGATGCGCTCTCGGGCATCGTCGAAAACGGCAATCGAAGCGTGGGGGCCGTTGAGGAATCGCGCATTCTGGGAGATTGCAGATTCTGGTCGAAGGTCATGCCGGTCAGCCCCCTTGGGCGGCGGGAGTACTTCGACGGTTTGATGCAGCACGCGACACCGGGATCTCTCATCTTCTTCGATCCCGACAATGGCCTCGAGGTGCGTAGCGTGCCCAAGCACTGCCAGGGTTCAGAGCGGTATCTGTTCTGGGACGAACTGGCCTTGGTCCGAGAGGCTGGGGCGTCCGCAGTTGTTTATCAGCACTTTCCTCGCGTCCAGCGACCCCGGTACCTCGAGGCCCGTCTCACCCGATTGCGGGCAGTCATGGGGGACGGATATCGGGTCTTTGCCTCCCATAGCTCTCTCGTCGCCTTCTTGTTCGCTGTCAGGGAGGACCGCGCGATCGATGCGCAGATTGCTCTCGAAGGCAGATGCCAATCGACGTTGCTCTCGTTTGTCCCCTGGGGCGGGTCTATCAGGAGCTAGGGCGGTGGCGCTCAATGATCCGACCGAAATCAGTTCCGGCAGGCAGCGTTCCGAAGGCGTGGCCCCAGTCGCCGCTGAGACGGCTGGCGCAGAAGGCGTCGGCCACGGCCGGGTCGCCGTAGCGGACCAGAAGCGATGCCTGGAGCGAGATCGCCATCCTCTCGACGATGCGGCGGGCGCGGGTCTGGATGGTGTCGATGTCGCCGGGGATCTCGTCGCGGAGGGAGCTGACGTAGGCGTCGAGCTTGGGTTCGGCGCCGGCGCCCTCGAGCACCTCGGCGAAGAAGGCGTCGACCGAGGCCGGGCTCTTGACCATACCGCGCAGGACGTCGAGGCACTGGACGTTGCCCGAGCCCTCCCAGATCGAGGCGAGGGGCGCCTCGCGGTACAGGCGCGGCATGCCCGACTCCTCGACGTAGCCGTTGCCGCCGTGGCACTCCAGGCACTCGACGGCGTGCGAAGGGGCTCGCTTGCAGAGCCAGTACTTGAGCACGGCGTTGGCCAGCCGGCGGAACTCGGTCGCCTGGTCGTCGCCCGCCGCGACCTCGTCGTAGGAGCGGGCCAGGCGCATCCCCGACACGGTCGCGGCCTCCGACTCGACGCAGAGGTCGGCGAGGACGTTGCGCATCAGCGGCTGGTCGATCAGGTCCGCCCCGAAGGCGGCGCGGTGGGCGGTGTGGTTGAGCGCCGCCACGACCCCGGCGCGGTAGCCGGTGGCCGCGCCGATCACGCAGTCGAGGCGGGTGTGGTTGACCATCTCGATGATCGTCGGCACGCCGCGCCCCTCCTCGCCGACCATGCGCGCCCAGGCGCCGCGGAACTCGACCTCGCTGGAGGCGTTGGAGCGGTTGCCGAGCTTGTCCTTGAGGCGCTGGATGTGGAAGGCGTTGCGCTCGCCGCCGGGCGTCCAGCGCGGCATCAGGAAGCAGGAGATCCCCGACTCGGTTTGGGCGAGGACGAGGAAGGCGTCGCACATCGGCGCCGAGCAGAACCACTTGTGGCCGACCAGCTCGTACTCGGCTCCCGGCCCGCCGCCGTCCATCGGCTTGGCAACCGTGGTGTTGGCGCGCACGTCGGAGCCGCCCTGCTTCTCGGTCATCGCCATCCCGCAGAGGGAGCCGCTCTTGCGCTCGGCCGGCAGCGATCGCTCGTCGTAGTCGAGCGATAGGAAGCGCTCCTCCCACTCGGCGGCGAGCTCGGGCTGCTTGCGCAGCGCCGGGATCGCCGAGTAGGTCATCGAGATCGGGCAGCCGACGCCGCTCTCGGCCTGCATCAGCAGCATGAACTGCGCCGCACGGGCGACGTGGGCGCCGGGGCGGGGTTCGCGCCAGGGGGTCGCGTGCAGGCCGTTGCCCACCCCGATCCGCATCAGCTCGTGCCAGGAGGTGTCGAACTCGACCTCGTCGATGCGGTTGCCGTAGCGGTCGTGGGTGCGCAGCTCCGGCTCGCGCTCGTTGGCCTCGACTCCCCAGCGGATCGTCTGGCGCGAGCCGCAGATCGCCCCCAGCTCGCGCGCCCGGCCCTCGGCCCACTCGCCGCCCTCGCGCCGCAGCGCCTCCTTCAGCGGCTCGTCGGCGTCGAAGGGGTTGTAGTCCTCCAGCGGCGGGGCCTGGTTGAAGACCTCGTGGGTGGCGGAGGAGCGGCGCTCGGCGGTTGCCATCGAACTGATTGTGCCAGCCCACCGGTAGCATCGCCCGCCGCATGGCGAAAATCCAAGTCAAGAACCCGATCGTCGAGCTCGACGGCGACGAGATGACCCGGATCATCTGGGCCTTCATCAAAGAGCAGTTGATCCTGCCCTACCTCGACCTCGAGCTGATCTACTTCGACCTCGGGATCGAGAGCCGCGACGCGACCCGCGACCGGATCACCGTCGACGCCGCCAACGCGATCAAGCAGCACGGGGTCGGTGTCAAGTGCGCGACGATCACCCCCGACGAGGCCCGGGTCGAGGAGTTTGGGCTGAAGGAGATGTACCGCTCGCCAAACGGGACGATCCGCAACGTCCTCGGCGGCGTCATCTTCCGCGAGCCGATCGTGATCTCCAACATCCCCCGCCTGGTGCCGGGCTGGACCAAGCCGATCGTGATCGGCCGCCACGCCTTCGGCGACCAGTACCGCGCCACCGACATGGTCGTCCCCGGCGAGGGGACGCTGACGCTCACATACACGCCCAAGGACGGCTCCGAGCCGGTCAAGCTCGATGTCTACGACTTCCCCGGCGGCGGCATCGCGATGGCGATGTACAACCTCGACGACTCGATCCGGGACTTCGCCCGCGCCTCGATGCGCTACGGGCTCGACCGCGGCTACCCGGTCTACCTCTCGACCAAGAACACCATCCTCAAGCGCTACGACGGCCGCTTCAAGGACCTCTTCGCCGAGGTCTACGAGAGCGAGTTCAGGGCCGATTTCGAGGCCGCCGGCCTCACCTACGAACACCGCCTGATCGACGACATGGTCGCCGCGGCGCTGAAGTGGGAAGGGGGATACGTCTGGGCCTGCAAGAACTACGACGGCGACGTGCAGTCCGACACCGTCGCCCAGGGCTTCGGCTCGCTGGGCCTGATGACGAGCGTGCTGATGGGCCCCGACGGCAAGACGGTCGAGGCCGAGGCCGCGCACGGCACCGTCACCCGCCACTACCGCCAGCACCAGAAGGGCGAACCGACCTCGACCAACCCGATCGCCTCGATCTTCGCCTGGGCCCGCGGCCTCGCCGCCCGCGGCCGCCTCGACGACACGCCCGAGGTCTCGCACTTCGCCGAGACCCTCGAGCGGGTCTGCGTGGAGACGGTCGAAAGCGGCCGCATGACCAAAGACCTCGCGCTCCTGGTCGGCCCCGACCAGGAGTACCAAACCACCCAGGAGTTCCTCGCCTCCATCGACGAGGCCCTGCAGCGAGCCATGACCTAACTTCTCACCGCCGACGGGCCTGAAACGTCCAAATAGTGGACGTTTCAGGCCCGTCGGCGGGGATCGAAAGGAGATTTTGTGAGCACCCCCGTGAAAGTCACCGTCACCGGCGCCGCCGGGCAGATCGGCTACGCGATCCTCTTCCGCATCGCCAGCGGTCAGATGCTCGGCCCCGACACCCCGGTCGAGCTCAGCCTGCTCGAGATCCCCGATGCCGTCAAGGCGGCGGAGGGGACCGCGATGGAGCTCGACGACTGCGCCTTCCCGCTGCTGCGGCGCATCGACATCTTCGACGATCCCAGGCAGGCGTTCGACGGCTGCAACGTCGGGCTGCTGGTCGGCGCCCGGCCGCGCGGGCCGGGCATGGAGCGCGCCGACCTGCTCGAGGCCAACGGCGGCATCTTCAAGCCGCAGGGCGAAGCGATCGCCGCCGGGGCGGCGAGCGACGTGCGCGTGCTCGTGGTCGGCAACCCGGCCAACACCAACTGCCTGATCGCGCTCTCCAACGCCGATGGCGTCCCCCGCGAGCGCTTCACCGCGATGATGCGACTCGACCACAACCGGGCGGTCGCCCAGGTCGCCAACCGCCTCGGCAAGCAGGTCTCCGAGGTCACCAACATGACCGTCTGGGGAAACCACTCCACCACGCAGTACCCGGACCTGGTGAACGCGCGGGTCGGCGGGCAGAGCGCCTGGGACGCGGTCGACGACGAAGCCTGGATCGCGGAGGAGCTCATCCCGCGGGTGGCCAAGCGCGGGGCGGCGATCATCGAGGCGCGCGGCGCTTCCAGCGCGGCCTCGGCGGCCAACGCCGCGATCGACCACGTCCGCGACTGGGTCCTCGGGACCCCGGAGGGGGACTGGGTATCGATGGGCGTTCCGGCAGACGGCTCCTACGGGGTCGCCGAGGGCATCGTCGCCGGCTTCCCCTGCGCCTGCGGCGGCGGCGAGTGGTCGATCGTCGAGGGAGCCGAGATCCCGGAGTTCTCGCGCGCCCGCATCGACGCCAGCGCCGCCGAGCTGCGCGAGGAGCGCGACGCGGTCAGCCGGCTCGGCCTCGTCTGATCCCCACGAGAAAGCCGGCCCCTCGCGGGGCCGGCTTCGATGCTCCAGGGGCAGCGGCCGTTCCTACTTGGCCGGGTGGTACGCGCGCCCCTTCTTCGTGACCCGACCCTCTTTCTCGAGTTCGCCGAGGACTCGGTAGAGGTAGTTCGGTTTGATTTTCATCTGCTTTGCGATCTCCGAGGCGCTGATCCCAGGGTTCTTCTCCACCAGGGCCACAGCCTGATCGGCACGCGTGCCGCTGCGGCGGCGGCGTTTGCGGGGGGCCGCCTTGGGGGGACGGCCGGGGCCGCGACCGCTGCCGCGAGGGCGACCGGGACGGCGGTGGGCGATGGTGCCACCGAGCTCTGCGAGCGCACGCTCGAGGCGCTTGCGCTCCTCGTCGAGCTCGGCAAGCCTCCTCTTGACTAGGTCGAGAGCCTCGTCGAGTACGTTGCTGGTGCTGGGCATTTCCTTCCTTTCATCCCGTAAGGCTCTCGCCTTGTGGGGTCGTAAGCTTCTCCCAGTGTGGCACAGTCACAGTGACAGTGACTATTCATATAGTCAAATCTGACACTGTCACTCTGGCCGTTTGGGCGAAGTGAGGCATCCCTAAGCAAGCCCTACGCGCTGCGCTCTGCCTGGCGCTCGGCGGAGATGCGCACCACGTTCCGGGCCAGCCCAAGTTTCTCCATCGCACCGATAATCAAAGCGGAGGGGTCGATCTCCCGCCGGCGGAGGCCATGTACTGCCGAGCGTGGGAACGCGTGGTGGTTGTGATGCCAGGACTCACCCAGCGACGGCAGGGCGAGCCAGAAGACGTTCGTGGACCGGTCATCGGTGTCGAACCGGCGAGTACCGAAGAAGTGACACACGGAGTTTACGCTCCAGGTGACATGGTGGACGAAGAAGATTCGCACCAGCCCACCCCACAGCAGCCCGGTTGCAGCTCCGGCGAGAGTCCCGCTGACCGCGTACCCGGCGAGGGCGGGAAGCGCCAGGCTGAGCAGCACCAGGGCGACGAAGCGGCGGGAGATCGCGCGCATCCCGCGATCCTCGTAGAGATCGGGGGCGTAGCGCTTCCAGTCCGCCCGTCCCTGAGTCGAACATCAGCCAGCCGGAGTGGGCGTGCCAGAGGCCGGCGAGGACGCCGCGCACGCCACCGTCGCGACCGACGTGGGGGCTGTGAGGGTCGCCCTCTTCGTCGGTGTGGGCGTGGTGCTTGCGGTGGTCGGCGACCCAGGAGATGACGGGCCCCTGGACCGCCATCGAGCCGGCCACGGCGAAGAGGTACTCGACCGGCTTGCTGGTCTGGAAGGAACGGTGGGTGAGCAGCCGGTGGAAGCCCACCGTGATCCCGATCGCGGTGAGCAGGTACATCACGGCCGCGATCGCGAGGTCCGCCGGCCTCACCAGGCGGTTCCAGAGCAGGACGACGGCGATCGCCGTCGCTAGGAACGGAACGACCACGGCGCCAAGGTTGGCGGTCTTCTCGACCCTGCTCATCGGGCGCTATTACGCGGCAACGGGCCTCCGGTTACTTCGGCTTGCGCGGGAGCGTCCCGAAGACGACGTCCCAGATCGGCGAGGAGACCCCGTAGCCGTAGCGATGGTCCTGGAAGTGATGGCGCATGTGCTGCTCGCGCAGGCGCCTGCCGAGGTCCGACTTCGGCACGAAGTGGTGGACGTAATAGTGCGTGTAGTCGTAGGCGAGGTAGCCGAAGATGAAGCCGCCGAAGAGCGGGTAGGCGGCCGGCGTGCCGAAGACGAGGGCGAAGGCCCCGAAGAAGAGCAGGGCGAGCGGGATCGCCACCGCCGGTGGCATCACCAGGCGCAGCTTGTCGTTCGGGTGATCGTGGTGGATGCCGTGGATGATGAAGTGCATGCGGCGGCCGAAGGCGTTGTCGGGCTGCCAGTGGAAGACGAGGCGGTGCAGCCAGTACTCGGTCAGCGTCCAGATCGCGATCCCGCCGAGGCTCAGCCCGATCAGCCCGAGGGCTCCGTAGCCGCCGTCCGCGCCCAGCCACCCCATCGCGACGACGACGGGCACGAAGACGAGCGCCGGGATCGACGGGTGCACCCGGGAGAAGAAGTTGAGGAAGTCGCTCTCGAAGAGCTGCGGGGAGGCCGCGAGCTTCTGGTTCCGGCTCTGGGAGTCCATCGGCAAGCCCATGGTAGCGACGCGAACGACCCGCTTTCGCGCAAGACGCGGGGAAGCTGTGACGAGACTGTGTCAAAGATGTGGCGCTTTGCGGAAATGAGGCTCGCGAGAGGCGCGCGGCGGTGCCAATATCGGCCGCCGATGCCGCGCAAGAAAAAACCCACCTGCGAGGACTGCTACTTCCGCAAGAACATGCTCTGCGCGCTCGAGCTGGAGGATCCCTGCGCAACCTTCCGGCCGGACCGGCCCGAGGGGCTCGTGCCGCCGAAGCAGCCCGTGCTCTTGATGCGGCCTCCGCGCTGGGCGTCGCAGGCTCAGCCTGCTTGACGGCATAGGCGCGGCGGGTCCTGTCGCGGATTTGGTGCCACCACCCCTGCGGTCGCTAAAGCGTCCTCGGGGTGGTCCCCCAAATCCGCGCCACCCCCCGCGAGCAACGGGGCTGGCTAATGTTCTCCCTCATGCCGGAGCGCGATTTGTACGCCTGGGCGCGGACCACATACGTCTCTCGTAGGAGCAGAGGGTTTACGCCGAACGTGGACGTCTATTACTGCGGCGAGCCGCAGCAGGCCGTTGTCAAGGTCGATCTCTCGGGGGTCGAGCTGTCCGATGTGGGGATTGAGATCTCCGGGCGGCAGCTGGCGATCGTCGGGGAGCGGCCGGTGCAGGAGACCGAGGGGCGGGTCTACCAGCAGGTCGAGATTCCCTCGGGGCCGTTCCGCCGCATCGTCGAGCTGCAGGTCAACGTCAACGCCGAGCGCGCCAGGGCGACCTACGAGGACGGTGTGCTGCGGATCGAGCTGCCCCTGCGCGACCCGGCCGAGAGCACGCGGCGGGTCCCGATCGGGAGGGAATGATGCCGGGCCGTACCGACGAGAGGCGGCACTGATGGAGGGCAGCCCGGTGCTCGAGGTGGTCGAGTCCGAGCTCGACGCCGAGGACGCGATCCGCGCCTCGGAGCCCCTGCCCGACGCGCTGCCGGTCCTGCCGCTGCGCGAGACGGTCACCTTCCCCGAGACGCTGACCCCGCTGGCGGTGGGCCAGGAGCGCTCGATCAAGCTGGTAAACGACGTGCTCGGCGCCAACCGGATGCTGGTGATGGTCGCCGCCCGCGACTCCGAGAACGAGGAACCCGGCCCCGAGGACCTCTTCGAGGTCGGCGTGGCAGGCGTCGTCGCCCGCATGCTCAAGGTCCCCGACGGGACGCTGCGCATCCTCGTCCAGGGAACCCAGCGGGTCCGCCTCGGCCCCTACCTCGCCGAGGAGCCCTACCTCGTGGCGCGGATCGGAGAGCTGCCCGACGTGGTCGAGGACGGGACCGAGCTGGAGGCGCTGACCCGCAATGTGCAGCGCACCTTCTCGGAGATCATCGAGCAGATCCCCTACCTGCCCGAGGAGCTGCAGATGGCCGTCGCCAACATCGACGACCCCGCCGCGCTTGCCCACCTGATCGCCGGCGCCCTGCGCATCTCCACCGAGGAGAAGCAGAAGCTGCTGGAGGAGCTCAACGTCGTCGGCCGCCTCCGCCACCTCTCCCAGATCCTCGCCCGCGAGCTGGAGGTGGTGCAGCTCGGCACCCAGATCCAGTCGCAGGTCGAGTCGGAGATCGACAAGGGCCAGCGCGAGTTCTTCCTGCGCCAGCAGCTGAAAGCGATCCAGGACGAGCTCGGGGAGGGCGACGAGCAGCAGGCCGAAGTCAACGAACTGCGCGAGAAAATCGAGGCGGCGAAGCTCCCCGAGCACGCCCGGAAGGCGGCCGACCGTGAGCTCGCGCGGCTGGAGAAGCTGCCGCCCGCGGCGGCCGAGCACGGCGTCATCCGCACCTACCTGGAGTGGCTGACCGAGCTTCCCTGGGCAGCGCAGACAGAGGACAACCTCGACATCGCCCACGCTCGCGAGGTGCTCGACGCCGACCACTACGACCTGGAGAAGGTCAAGGACCGCATCCTCGAGTACCTGGCGGTGCGCAAGCTGAAGCCGGACTCGCCCGGCCCGATCCTCTGCTTCGCCGGCCCGCCCGGCGTCGGCAAGACCAGCCTCGGCCGCTCGATCGCCAGGGCGCTGGGGCGCGAGTTCGAGCGGATCTCGGTCGGCGGCGTCCGCGACGAGGCTGAGATCCGGGGCCACCGCCGCACCTACATCGGCGCGATGCCGGGCACGATTGTCCGCGCCCTGCGCGACGCCGGCTCCCGCAACCCCGTCTTCATGATCGACGAGATCGACAAGATGGGCACCGACTTCCGCGGCGACCCCGCCTCGGCGATGCTCGAGGTGCTGGACCCGGCGCAGAACGACTCCTTCCGCGACCACTACCTCGACCTCGAGTTCGACCTCTCCGAGGTGATGTTCATCGCCACCGCCAACGTGCTCGACACGATCCCGGGCCCGCTGCAGGACCGGATGGAGACGATCGAGCTGGCCGGCTACACGCTGGAGGAGAAGAAGCACATCGCCCGCCGCTACCTGGTCCCGCGCCAGATCGAGGCCAACGGCCTCAAGCCCTCCCAGATCGAGTTCGCCGACCCGGCGCTGGCCGCGATCGTCGAGGAGTACACGCGCGAGGCCGGCGTGCGCAACCTCGAGCGCCAGATCGGCACGATCTGCCGCAAAGTCGCGCGCAAAGTCGCCGAGGGGAAGGGGAAGGGGAAGGTCAGGATCTCGGCCAAGCGCGCCCGCGAGCTGCTCGGCCGCCGCCGCGTCTTCGCCGAGCAGCGCCGACGCACCAAGGTCCCGGGTGTGGCGACCGGCCTCGCCTGGACCCCGACCGGCGGCGACGTGCTCTTCATCGAGGCGACCTCGATGCCGGGCTCGGGCAAGCTGACGATCACGGGCCAGCTCGGCGACGTGATGAAGGAGTCCGCCCAGGCGGCCCTCTCCTACGTGCGCGGCCACTGGCGGGACTTCGCTCCCAAGCTCGACGGGGAGTGGTTCGCCAAGCACGACATCCACATCCACGTGCCGGCCGGGGCTGTGCCCAAGGACGGTCCCTCGGCGGGGGTGGCGATGACCGTGGCGCTGGCCTCGCTGATCGGCGGCCGGCACGTCCGCAACGACGTGGCGATGACCGGCGAGGTGACGCTGACCGGCCAGGTGCTGCCGATCGGTGGGCTGAAGGAGAAGTCGCTGGCGGCGCAGCGGGCCGGGATCAAGCGCGTGCTGGTGCCGGAGCGCAACGAGGGCGACGTAGCCGAGATCCCCGAGCACGAGCGCAGCGAGCTGGAGTTCGTCTACGTGGACGAGGTCTCCAAGGCGATCGACGCGGCACTCGCCTCCTGAGCATGGAGGCGGCCGGGGCGCTGGGCAGAGGCGGTTTCTCGACCTACATGGAAGCGGCGCGGGAGCTGGTCCGCTCGCGCTCGCGCACCTTCTGGATCGTCGCCGGGCTGACCGCGTTCGCCGCGGCGCTGCGCTTCGCCACCCTCGGCCTGCAGAGCTACCACCACGACGAGATCGTCACCGCCAGCCGCGTCCTCCGCGGCAGCTTCTGGCACGCGATGGACGCGGTTGGCTTCAGCGAGTCGGCGCCGCCCCTGTACTACGCGCTTGCCTGGCCATGGACCCAGGTGACCGGGACCGGCGAGTACGGCCTGCGCTCGTTCTCGGCGCTGGCCGGCGCCGCCACCGTGCCGGTCGCCTTCCTGATCGCCCGAGACCTGAGATCGAGTGCCGAGTGGTCGATTGACCACACTATGGAGGGGTCAATCGACCACTCGGCGCAGCGGGTGGGGATCGTGGCGGCGGCGCTCGTCGCCGTCAACCCGATGCTGGTCTGGTACTCGCAGGAGGCGCGCGCCTACGCGCTGCTGGCGCTGCTCGCCTCCCTCTCGCTGCTCTACTTCGTTCGCGGCCTGGAGCACGGGCGGAGTCGCGACCTGACGGCCTGGGGCCTGGTCTCCGGCCTCGCCCTGGCGACGCACTACTTCGCGATCTTCCCGATTGCCGCCGAGGCGGCCTGGCTGCTGTACCGCAGGCGCCGGGAGGCGGTCCGCGGCGCCGCCATCCTCGCCGCCTTCGGGGTGGCGCTGGCGCCGCTCGCGATCCACCAGATGTCATACGGCCACGCCGAGTGGATCGCCAACTTCGCCCTCGGACACCGCCTCTGGGAGATGGGGACGATTTTCACGACCGGCGAGATCGGCGACGTCATCGCCCGCCCCGAGCGGCCGCTGCTGGCCCTGGTGCCGGTGGTCGCGATCGTCGCCTCGCTCGGCCTCCTGGCGGCGCGGGGGAGCCGACCCGAGCGCCGCGCGACCCGGCCGATGCTGGCGGTCATCGCAGCCACCGTCGGGATCCCGCTCTTCCTCGCCCTGCTCGACCCGGGCAAAGACTACGTCCTGGCTCGCAACCTGCTGCCGGCGCTGCTGCCGCTGCTGGTCGTCGTCTCCGTTGGCCTCACCCTGCGCCGGGCACGTCGCGCCGGCGCGGCCCTCGGCGCCGTCCTGGTCGCCTACTCACTGGGCTTCTCGATCTGGGCCAGCGTCTCGCCGGCGCTGCAGCGTCCCGGCTGGGACGCCGCCGCCGCCGCCCTGGGCGAGCCCACCACCCCGCGGGCGATGGTCACCTGGACGATCGGCGAGGCCTCGCTGCGCTACTACCTCTCGACCGGCTCCCTCCAGGCCCACCCTTCCGAAGGCTTCGAGTGGTGGGTGGGCGAGGTCGACTTCATCTCCGACGGGCCCGCACCGCCACCCTCGCGGCAGCTGCTCGGCCCCGGCTTCAGGCAGGCTGGGTACGAGCAGGTCGGGCGCCTCTGGGTGCGCCGCTACGTTCGCTCCGGCCCGGCCCTGGCGCCGCTGCAGCTGAGAGCCGTGCGCGATGCGAACCTGGGGTTCCGCACCAACGGTGTCCTCCTCGACGGCATCGGCCAGTGACGGTGGGGCCTTCGCATCTCGGCGTCCTCGGTCGCTCGCGTGCAGAGCACGCCACGCTCCCTGCGTCCTTGATCTGCTCGACCACACCGTCACTGGGGCGTTCCGGTTATCCTGGCCTGGACCCAAGGACCAGCGAGGAGACAGCGAGGAGAAGGTATGAGCAAGACACGGACCAGCCAGGCCGCCGACCTCTATTCGACCGCCCGAGGCAACCCCTACGTCCAGCGCCTGATCGAGGACGAAGAACTGCGCGACAGCCTGAAGAAGGCCTTCGACGCGGCTCGCCACGCCTACTCGCGCGCCAGCGGCAACGGCGGCGCCGTCAAGGCGGTCACCAGCGACAAGAAGGTCCAGCGCGACCTGCGCGTCGCGGCCGAGAGCCTGCGCGACGCCTCCGAGCAGCTGCGGGCGCCGAAGAAGCGCAAGAAGGGCAAGCTCGGCCGCCTCGTCCTGCTCGCCCTCCTCGGCGCCGGCCTGGCGCTGATCTTCAGCGAAGACGCTCGCAAGACCGTCCTCGACTCCCTCTTCGGCGCCGAGGAGGAGTTCGAGTACACCAGCACCACCAGTATCAACGGCGGTTAGATGGACGCCTCCAATTACCGCACCCGCGGATGACGCGCCTGGCGCGGCGCTGGATCACCACCCACCTCCTTACGAATAGCTCTGCTATTCGCTTCGTCGGCGTGCGGCGCCCAGCTTGGCCAGTCGCGCCCCCTCGGGCACGGCAATCTGAAGTCGGCCATCTATCCGCCGCGCCTAAATAGACTGAACTGATGGCTACGGCAACCCAAGAGCGTGAGCTGAGCGGCGAGAAGGCGCAGCGCATCATCGATGCGATGCGCGTCAGCGTCGCCAAGCGCGGTGCGGCGGGCTCGACCTTCGAGCACGTCGCGCGCGAGGCAGGAGTCAGCCGCGGTCTGCTCCACTACTACTTCGGGACCAAGGAGCGGCTGCTGGTCGAGGTGGTGAGGCGGGATGCGGAGATCCGGGTGGCCCGCCTCGACGAGCCGCTGGCCAAGGCGGAGACGGTCGACGACGTGATCGACGTCCTGGTGGCGAGCCTCACCGACCTGATCGAGAACGAGCCCGCCTTCTTCCTCCTCCTCTACGAGCTCTTCAGCGCCGGGCGCCGCAACCCGGAGATCCAGCACGAGGTCGGCCAGCTCTTCGAGCGCACCCGCTCGCACGTGGCCGAGGTGCTCAAGGCGAAGGAGCGCGAGGGCGTGCTCAGCCTCCGCTTCGATGCCGAGGCGATCGTCTCCTACCTCTTCGCCGTCGGCGACGGCTTCGCCCTGCAGGCGCTCTCGGACGCGAGCCGCGACAACAGCGGCGCCCTCGCCGCCGGCGCAGCCTCCGCCCGGTACCTGCTCGTCAGCGAGTAGCTGGCGCGTCAGTCGGACATAGGCCGAGCTTCGCGCCAGGGCCGAGTGATCGCCCTCACAGACGAGGGCGGTTCGCTGCGAAAAGCTGGCTGCCCAGCCAATGCACGACTTCATGGTCAAGCTCGCAGGGTTCCTCGGCCGCCGGCGCCGCTGGGTCCTGCTCGGTTGGATCGCCGTCGTCGCGCTCGCCCTCCCTCTTGCCTCGCACCAGACCGACCACCTCACCGGCGGCGGCTTCGACGTGCCGGGGAGCCAGTCGAAGGCGGTCAGCGACTCGCTGCAGCGCGACTTCGCGCAGGAGACCGGCGGCATCACGGTGCTGCTGCGGGCCGAGCCGGGTGCCGGCGCGGCGGCCGAGGCCGCGGCGATCGGCCGGGTCCGCCGCGCCGTCGCCGGCCTCGACGAAGTGACGCTCCCCCCGTCGGCGGTTCGCCGAGCTGAGGCCTCGCTGCGCAGCAGCGGCTCCGCGCTGCTCCCCCTGCGCAGCGAACAGCCGGCCGACCGCCAGACCGACTCGGCGGCGATCCTGCGCGAAGGCCTCGACCTCGGCGTCGCCGAGGGGGGCGTGACCACCTACCTCGCCGGGCAGCCGACCGTCTGGGCCGGGCTGCAGGAGCTCTCCAAGGAAGACCTCTCCAAAGCCGAGGCCGGCGGCTTCCCGATCGTCGCCGTGATCCTGCTCGTCGTCTTCGGCTCGCTCGCCGCGGCGGTGCTGCCGCTGACCCTCGGCTTCGTCAGCGTGATCGTCACCGGCGCCCTCATCTACTTCATCTCGCTGGAGATGAGCACCTCGGTCTTCGTCACCAACATGGCCTCGATGATCGGGATCGGGGTCGCGATCGACTACTCGCTCTTCATCCTCGCCCGTTACCGCGAGGAGCGGGCGAGGGGACGCGACCCCGACGCCGCGCGCTCGGAGGCGCTCGCCACCTCCGGCTTGGCGGTGACCTTCTCCGGCCTCGCCGTGATCGTCTCGCTGGCGGGGCTGTGGATGGTCGATAACCAGGCGCTGCGCTCGATGGCGCTGGGGGCGATGACCGTCGTCGCGGTCTCGATCCTCACCGCGACAACCCTGCTCCCGGTGCTGATCGCGATGCTCGGCGACCGGGTGATGCCGGGCGGGATCGTCGCCAGGGTGCTCGCTTGGACCCGCCGTCCGTTTCAAGGTCGGACGACCGCCCCCGGACGCGGAAGCGAGGGCCTGTCCATATCTGACTCCTCAGGCTCTCGCGAGAGCGGAGGAGGCGGTCGTGATGCCTTCTGGGTCAGGTGGACCAACCGCGTGATGGCGCACCCCTGGGTCGCCGTGATCGGGGTCTCCGCCGTCCTGCTCACCCTGGCGGCGCCGCTGCTCTCGGTCGAGACGGGCACAGGTGCGCTCGAGCAGTTCCCGAAGGGCAGCGACGTGCGGGTCGGCAACGAGCTGGTCGCCAAGCAGCTCGGCGGCGCCGCCGACCCGGTGCAGGTCGTCGCCAGCTTCGAGGGCACGGGCCCCGGCCGGGCCGACCGGGCCGCGCTCGGGGCCTTCTCGCGCACCCTGGCCACGACGCCGGGCATCGACAGCGTCGCCCCGCCCGCGTTCGCCGGCGGCGACGTCCTGGTCCAGGCGACCCCGAGCGCCCCCAGCGAGTCCGATGCAACCCGCGCCCTGGTCGGGCGGTTGCGGGACGCCGTCGTCCCGGCCACCGCCCTGAGCCGTCTCGCCACCGTCAACGTCGGCGGCGAGACCGCCCGCAGCGACGACGCCCGCGCCCAGGTCAACGGCTCGATGTGGAAGATCGTCCTCTTCGTCCTCGCGCTCAGCTTCCTCGTCCTGATGGTGATGCTGCGCTCGCTGCTGCTGCCGCTGAAGGCGGTGCTGATGAACCTGCTCTCGATCGGCGCCGCGTTCGGCGTCCTCGTCGCGATCTTCCAGTGGGGCTGGCTCGACGGCCTGCTCGGCTTCGAAAGCCTGGGGGCGCTGGACACGATCAACGTGCCGCTGATCTTCGCCATCGTCTTCGGCCTCTCGATGGACTACGAGGTCTTCCTGATGTCGCGGATGCGCGAGCGCTACTTCGAGCACGGCGACAACGAGCGCGCCGTCGCCGAAGGGCTGGCGACCAGCGCCCGCACGATCTCCTCGGCCGCGGCGATCATGACCGCCGTCTTCGGAGTCTTCGTCCTCACCGGCGTGCCCTCGATCAAGGAGCTGGGGGTGGGCTGCGCGGTGGCGATCGCCCTCGACGCGACCCTGGTCCGGCTGATCCTCGTCCCCGCGGCGATGAAGCTGCTGGGCGCCTGGAACTGGTGGATGCCCTCCTGGCTGGACCGCGCCCTGCCCGACCTCAGCTTCGAGGGCGGCGGCCGCGAGCCCGAGCCCGAGCCGACCTGACCCCCTGGCTTCCGGTGCGCTTTATGCCACCTATGGCGACATAAAGCGCACCGGAACATGCTGTGAGTAGGCTCTCGGCCATGAGCGACGACCTCGCGTTCGCTGGAGCTGCCCGACAGGCGGAGATGGTGCGGGCGGGGGAGGTCTCCCCGACCGAGCTGGTGCGGCTCTGCCTCGACCGGATCGCCCGCCTCGACCCGCAGCTGAACGCCTTCCGCAAGGTCCTTGCCGAGAAGGCCCTGCTCGAAGCCCAGCAGGCCGAGGCGCGGCTGAAGGCGGGCGAGGAGCGGCCGCTGCTCGGCGTCCCGGTCGCGATCAAGGACGAGAGCGCCGTCGCCGGCGAGGTGACCAGCTTCGGCACCGACGCCTTCACAGAGCCAGCCAAGGAGGACTGCGAGATGGTGCGGCGCCTGCGCGAGGCCGGCGCGATCGTGATCGGCCTGACGCTGCTGCCCGAGCTTGCGATCTGCGGCTTCACCGAGTCGGCGACCTACGGGGTGACCCGCAACCCCTGGGACCCGCAGCGCAGCCCGGCGGGCTCCAGCGGCGGTTCCGCCGCCGCGGTGGCGTCGGGCATGGTCCCGATCGCTTCGGCCGGCGACGGCGGCGGCTCGATCCGCCTGCCGGCGGCGTCCTGCGGCCTCTTCGGGCTGAAGCCGACGCGGGGGCGGATCTCCCTCGCCCCGCTCGACGAGGGCTGGAACGGCCTCGCCGTCCTCGGTTGCCTCAGCCGCACGGTGCAGGACACGGCGCTGTGGCTGGACATCACCGCCGGCGGCTCCCGCGAGGCCGCCGCCCCGCCGCCCCCCGAGCGCCCCTTCGTCGAGTCGGCGAAGACCTCGCCGGGCAAGCTGCGAGTCGCCTACTCGACTCTGGCGCCCCGCGCCGCCGCGCCCCCGACCGTCGATCGCGTCGTCAAGGACGCGGTCGCCGGCGCCGCCGAGCTGATGCGCTCGCTCGGCCACGAGGTGGCGGAGCGCGACCCCGACTGGGGCGGGATCGGCAACAACATCACGCCGAGGTTCCTGCGCGGCGTCTCGGAGACCGTCGACGCAGTGCCCCACCCCGAGCGCCTGGAAGGGCGCACCCGCGGCTTCGGCCGCCTGGGGCGCCGCCTCCCCGACTTCCTCTACCAGCGGGCCCTCCGCGGCCGCGAGACAGACGCAGCCCGCATCAACGCCCTCTTCGACTCCCACGACGTCCTCATCACCCCCGTGATGGGCGGCACCGCGATCCCGATCCGCCGCTGGGAGGGCAAGAACGCCATCCGCACCGTGATCGGAATGAGCCGCTTCTACCCCTACTGCGTCCCCTGGAACCACCTGGGCAACCCGGCGATGTCGGTCCCTATGGGCTTCGCCGCCGACGGCCTCCCCCTCGCGGTCCAGGTCGTCGGCCGCTCCGGCGGCGAGGCGACCCTCCTCTCCCTTGCCGCCCAGCTCGAGGCCGAGCGCCCCTGGGCGGACAAGCGACCGCCGGTCTCTGCGGCCGTCAGCTAGGGAACACCTTCCGCATCCGGGCCAGCTCGCGGACTGAGCCGCGGGGGCGGAGGCGGCGGGTGAGGACCATCTTCAGCGGGTTGGAGTCGGGCTTGCCGGTGGCGATGAAGTCCCCCCAGCTGGCCTCGAGGACGAGGTTGGGGTTGGGGGCTTCGCCCGGCTCGGCGTGGGTCGAGCCGTTGTCGATCACCAGGTGCCACGGCTCGGCGTCGGTGAAGCGCCACTGGTAGACCAGGCGCGAGCCGTTCGCCGCCTTCGGGTTGACGACCCGCTCGATCACGTCGAAGTAGAGGCGCTGCAGCTCGGGCGAGGACTCGGGCACGCGATCGGACGAGCCGAGGATGCCGCCCATCATCAGCTTCACCTGGCGCTCGGCGATTTCCTCGGGGCTCTTCTCGGGGTCGAAGGGGAAGACGCCGGGGGGCATCTCCTCGACCGGGTAGCCGATCGTGCGCCAGCGCTGGCGGATCAGTTTGAGGCCGAAGGCGAAGATGTCCTCGAGCGAGAAGCCGTAGCACTCGGTGTAGGAGCGGTCCATGTTCGGCGGGTTGAAGACGGCCGGCCCGTAGGGCAGGACCTCACGCAGCAGCTCCACGACAGCGGCCCTGCACTCCTCGGCGCCGGGCTCCCCCTCCCTCAGCAGTTCGGAGAGCACCTTGACGCCGAAGCCGATGTGGCGCTGCTCGTCGCGCGAGACGTTGGCGATGCCCTCGCTGAAGCCAGGCATCGTCTCTTCGGAGGCGAAGAAGTCCTCGATGAAGTGCTGGCCGGGCTGGGCGAGGGAGCCCTCGACGATCAGGTGGTAGAGGGTGATCGCCTGCGCGTACTTGGGCAGCGAGCGGTCCTTGCGCAGTTCCTCGGCCATCAGGTCGAGCCGGTCGAAGATGCCGCGGTAGCCCCAGTTCAGCTGCGGCAGGGTGGAGGCGAGGGTCTGCTGGATCGAGTCGCCGCCGACCCCGATCACCTCCTTGAAGAAGCGGTGGAAGAAGACCGAGTGGCGCACCTCGTCGACCTGCTGCGTGGCGAGGAAGTAGGACTGCTCCTCGGTTGGGGCGGCGGTGACGTAGGGGGCGAGGGTGTCGGCGACCCGGTCCTCGCCGTAGAAGAACATCGAGTAGATCCACATCGCCGAGCGCCGCTGGATGTCGCTGAGGCCGTCCCAGCCCGCTTTGTCGCCGGAGAAGTCGATGTCGTAGGCGCTCCAGTTGCCCTGCTCCCAGCGGTGGTACAGGTCCTCGTAGGTGACGTTGTCCATCAGGCTCTGCGACGCGACGCTCATCTCTCTCCTTCGTTGGTCCTCCTGCGGCTGCCGGTGGAGGTTACCGCCAAACTGGCTGGGCAGCCAGTTTGGTTTTGAGTGACTTCGTCACACAGGCGCCGGCGGCTCGATCTCGCGCTTGAGGATCTTGCCGGTCGGGCCCTTCGGCAGGTCGTCGAGGAACCAGACCACGCGCGGGTACTTGTAGGCGGCGATCCGCTCCTTGACGTAGGCGCTGACCTCCTCCGGTGCCAGCTCCTCGCCCTCGTGCAGGACGACCGCGGCGCCGATCTCCTCGCCCCACTCGTCGTGGGGGACGCCGATCACCGCGGCTTCGCGGATCTTCGGGTGCTCGAAGAGCACCTCCTCGACCTCGCGCGGGTAGACGTTGTAGCCGCCGCGGATGATCAGGTCCTTCTTGCGGTCGACGATGAAGAAGTAGCCGTCCTCGTCGGTGCGGGCCATGTCGCCGCTGTGGAACCAGCCGCCCCGCATCGCCTCCTCGGTCGCCTCGGGGCGCTGCCAGTAGCCCTTCATGATGTTGTGGCCGCGGATCACGATCTCGCCGACCTCGCCCTGGGCGACCGGGTTGTCGTCCTCGTCGACGACCTGCATCTCGACCCCCTCGATCGGGGTCCCGATCGAGCCCGCCTTGCGCTCGCGCTCGGGGTGGTTGGAGCAGGCGACCGGCGAGGTCTCCGAGAGCCCGTAGCCCTCGAGCACGACGGCGCCGAAGGCGTCTTCGAAGCCGCGCAGCACCTCGACCGGCATCGAGGCGCCGCCGGTGATGCAGGTGCGCAGCGCCGAGGTGTCGTAGCTCTCGCGCTCGGGGTGGTGCAGGAGGGCGCCGAACATCGTCGGCACGCCGTAGAAGTGGGTGACCCCGTCGCGCTGCATCGTCGCCAGCGCCTCGCCCGGGTCGAATTTCGGCACCAGGGTGAGGCAGGCGCCGACCTTCAGCGAGGCGTTCATCCCGACCGTCTGCCCGAAGGAGTGGAAGAGCGGCAGCGCGCCGAGGACGACGTCGCCGCCGGCGATCTCGCAGGTGGTGCGGCTGGAGACGTCGGCGTTGCGGAAGAGGTTCATGTGGGTCAGCTCGGCCCCCTTCGGCTTGCCCGTCGTGCCCGAGGTGTAGAGGATCACCGCGGTGTCGTCCTCGGCCGTGTCCGCCACCTCCGTTCCGGTGCGCTTTATGTGCTCATGGCTGGCATAAAGCGCACCGGAAGCGGGGTGGCCGGCCAGGGTCTTGGCGAAGGAGGCGGGCTCGACCTCGACCGGCTCGGCGCCCGCATCGGCGGCGCCCGCCCGCGCCTCCTCGGCGAAGCCGTGCCAGGCGAGCAGCAGCTTGGCGCCGGAGTCCTCCAGGTAGAAGGCGATCTCGCGCCGCTTCAGCAGCACGTTCATCGGCACCACCACGCCGCCGGCCCGCAGCACGCCGTAGTAGGCGACCGGGAACTCGGGCACGTTGGGCAGCATCACGCCGACCCGGTCGCCCGGCTCGAACCCCTTCTCGCGCAGCAGAGTCGCCAGCCTGGCGCTGAGGTCGTCGAGCTGTCCGTAGCCGAGCTCGATGCCGCCGAGCCGGATCGCCGGGCTCTCCGGCGACCGCTCGGCGCTCTCGGTCAGCAGCGATGCGAGGTTGAGGGCCATCTCGCCGTCCCGGCGGGCCCGCTAGCCCTTGATGGTGCTGTAGACCGGGAACTCTTTGATGCTGGGTGGGTTTGGCGGCGCCTTGTCGCCGAGCGCCCCGATCGCCGGGCCGAGCCGCTCCTGCTGGAAGCGGTCGAAGGCCTCGCGCGACTCCCAGAAGTCGATCACGTTCCAGCCGCCCTCCATCGGCCCGGCGGCGTGGAAGACGAGGCCCTCCGGCGGGTTCTCCTCGACCCCCATCTCGGCGTTGACCGCGTCGTAGTGCTCCTGCGTCCCGCCCGCGAAGCTGATCCAAAGTCCTACCGCCATCTCGTCCTCCTCCTGGTCGACCCGCCTTGGCCGTGCGAGCATAGCCCGCACAGAATGGCGAGGCTCGCCAGGCGTGTGGATATGCTCAGCTCGATGGAGGATTTGGGCACGCCGATCTCCTATCTCGTGCTGGAGCGAGGGGTTCCCGTCTTCTCCAGCGACGGTGAGCGGCTGGGCAAGGTGGTGCGGGTCCAACGCGACATCGCCACGCACATCTTCGACGGGATCGTCTTCGCCACCGGAAGCGGAATCGGCGGCCGGCGCTTCGTCGATGCGCCCGAGGTCGGCGAGATCCGCGAGCGCGGCGTGACCCTGGCGATAGACGCACGGGAAGCGGCCGGCCTGCCGAGTCCTCGCGGCGTCGCGTAGGATCTGCCGCCGTGAAGCGCCTGACCCCGATCTTCGTTGCCTGCCTCGCGCTCGCCGTTGCCGGCTGTGGCGGCGAGGGCTCGACGACCGAGTCAACCGAAACCACCACGACTCTCGAAGAAACGACCACGACTCCTAAGCAGTCTCAGTCGACGGCCAAGAAGCCCGGCCAGGCAGCGAACAAGACCAAGCCGAAGGTCACCGTGCCGAGCGGCCCGCCGCCCAAGAAGCTCGAGATCGAGGAAATCGAAGAAGGCAGCGGCACCACGGCGAAGGCGGGGAACACGGTCAGCGTCCAGTACGTCGGGGTCGGCTACGAAAGCGGCGAAGAGTTCGACGCGTCGTGGGACCGCGGCGAACCGTTCACCTTCCAGCTCGGTGCCGGCATGGTGATCCCGGGCTGGGACCAGGGCGTCGAAGGCATGAAGGTCGGCGGTCGCCGCGAGCTGATCATCCCGCCGGAACTCGCCTACGGCGAAACCGGCTCCCCTCCGGCGATCGGCCCGAACGAAACGCTGATCTTCGTGATCGACCTGCTCGCGGTCGAATAGCTTCCCCGGGAAAGGCGGCGCTCGAAGCGCCCTCGACCGAGTTGCCCTGGGTCAAGCGAGATTGCCTAGACTCATTGGCATGAAAAGACTTGCGCTAATAGTGGCGATCTGTTCGATGCTCGCTCTGGCCGCGTGCGGGGAGGGCGATTTCACCACAACGACCCAAGGCTCAACCACCGGGGCGGCGCAACGCTCGGCTGCTGCGACACAGGGCTCCGGCACGCAGCCAGGGGGGGCTCAGCCAAGCGGCACCTCTATCCCGAAGCAGCCAAAGGTTCGAGTTCCGCAAGGTCCGGCACCGACGGGACTGGTGGTCAGGGAGATCAAGAAGGGATCTGGGCCGGTACTCAAGCCGAATGCCAAATTCGCTTTCCGGTATGTGGGAGTTGAGTACAGGTCCGGCAAGACCTTCGAAGCTCGCTGGGCCCAGCCGTTCGTCATTCAAGCGCTTGGCAATGGCGAACTGCTCGAGGGGCAGGAACTTGGAATGCGGGGGATGAGGGTTGGCGGTCGCCGCGAACTGATTGTCCCGGAACGACTGGGGTACAAAAACGGGATCGGCTCGCTCATCTACATGACCGAACTCGTCTCGGTCGAGAGATAGGCCAGCCGATCGGGTTCATGAAAGCCCTCTCGGCAATCGCCACGCTCTTCTCGGCCCTCACGCTGATGGCGTGCGGGGCGGGCGACTCGACCACCGCGACGCAGGGCTCGGAAGGTGAGATCGCCGGGGAGACTCGGTCGACCGAGGAGCCGCCGAAGGGATTCAGCGCAGAACGACCCATCGCCGGCTCCCCGAGCCCGCCGAAGGTCCCCGTCCCCCCGGGCCCGCCCCCGAAGACGCTCGTCGTAGAGAACCTGAAGCGAGGCTGGGGGCCCACTGCCAAACCGCAGTCCAGGCTCGTCGTTCACTACATCGGCGTCAACTACGCGACCGGCAAGCCGTTCGAAACCCGGTGGGGCCCGAAGCAATACTTCCTCTTCGAATACGACCACGGACTGCCGATGTCCGGCTGGGAAAAGGGGCTTGCCGGGATGCGAGTCGGGGGTCGTCGCAAGGTGATCGTGCCCGCAAGCCTCGGTTACGAACAGCGCGCCTTGGTCTACGTGGTGGAGCTGCTGGCAGCCGAGGACCGGTCCAAATACCAGCGGCCCCTATCGCGACCCCCGGGTACGTAGCCTCACGCTGGGCGCCTGTACCTGCGCGATCGTCCGTGCGTGCCGACTTTCGCCGAGCTTCAACGGAGCCCCCTGTGTAAGAGGGGGGTAATGCGCCGGGCGGCCCTGGACCGATATCGACTTCCACCTTCAACGGAGCCCCCTGTGTAAGAGGGGGGTAATGGAGCAACGCCGGCAACCCGATCCTGGTCACCGCCCTTCAACGGAGCCCCCTGTGTAAGAGGGGGGTAATTGGTGGTCGCGGCGGGCCTGCACGAGCATCTCCAGCCTTCAACGGAGCCCCCTGTGTAAGAGGGGGGTAATCGACCTTGGCCCGGTCGTCCAGGTTGTAGACGAGGATCCTTCAACGGAGCCCCCTGTGTAAGAGGGGGGTAATGAGCGCGGCTTCGGCCACGCCAGCACCGTGACCAACCTTCAACGGAGCCCCCTGTGTAAGAGGGGGGTAATGACCGTGTCGAGGTCGTCGACGACCGCTTCTACATCCCTTCAACGGAGCCCCCTGTGTAAGAGGGGGGTAATCCGGATCATCGGCATCGAGAAGACGCTGACGCTGGCCTTCAACGGAGCCCCCTGTGTAAGAGGGGGGTAATGACTCCCACCGGGTGATTTCGTCTTGGGTTGCGTCCCTTCAACGGAGCCCCCTGTGTAAGAGGGGGGTAATCGGCCAGACCCGTTCCATCGTCTCGCGGGTGCGGTCCCTTCAACGGAGCCCCCTGTGTAAGAGGGGGGTAATACGGAGGTCGGGACTAGGCCTTCGGTCGCCTCCCACCTTCAACGGAGCCCCCTGTGTAAGAGGGGGGTAATACCTCTGCAACCACTGCGGCCGCTGGCACATCACCTCCCTTCAACGGAGCCCCCTGTGTAAGAGGGGGGTAATTCTGCCGCGGAATGCCGGGGCGCTCCCACTCGCTCATCCTTCAACGGAGCCCCCTGTGTAAGAGGGGGGTAATCCGTCCAGGGCGTTGAGGTTGCGCTCGTCTGCCGCCCTTCAACGGAGCCCCCTGTGTAAGAGGGGGGTAATCGGCGGCACATCGGCCAGTAGCACGTCGGGCAACGATCCTTCAACGGAGCCCCCTGTGTAAGAGGGGGGTAATCTGGGGCGCGCACGATCACGCAGTGCTTGTCCGGCGGCCTTCAACGGAGCCCCCTGTGTAAGAGGGGGGTAATGTGCGACCGAAGGGGGAAGCAATGAGCACCGCCACTCCTTCAACGGAGCCCCCTGTGTAAGAGGGGGGTAATGTGACGCACCAGTCCGGCGTCTCACCCGAGGACTGCCTTCAACGGAGCCCCCTGTGTAAGAGGGGGGTAATAGCTTGTCCTTAATCGGGTTGACGATGTTCTCGTCCCTTCAACGGAGCCCCCTGTGTAAGAGGGGGGTAATCGCGCTTGAGAGCGTTGGCGCCGTCCCCGGAGACCGTCCTTCAACGGAGCCCCCTGTGTAAGAGGGGGGTAATGTTGAGCTGCCGCGCATCGAAAGCTGGGTTGCTGTCCCTTCAACGGAGCCCCCTGTGTAAGAGGGGGGTAATGGCTCGCAGAATAACGTGCTGATTTGCAGGATGTCTTCGGGCCCTTGCGAGAGGTGGGGGTTTGGCAGATCGAGTGGATGTCCTGTTGGGTCGTTGGGAGCCTTGCTAAGGGGGATTTGCAGCGAATTCGAGGCTGCGAGGGCTGGTGCCCGAGATGGCGAGCACCAAACCCCTCGCTACCAGATCTCGGCATCGTCGCCGGGTAGCTCACGGCTCTTGCCGATGAACTCCACGCACTTGAGGCCTCGACCATCCGGAGGACCGAGGTCGAATATCCCGACGCTGTCCTGAACGACGCTCATCTCTCCGGTCAGGTCACTTTTCATCACCAGCAACTCCGATCTGGTCAGGTCGCAGACGAACACGGAGTACTGAAGAGGGTACCCCCAGGCCTTGGCCACCTGGTGCACCCTCCGCAATCTCCGTGGATCGCGTATGTCGTACGCGAGCAGGTAGCGCGTTCTCTCAGCCACGAGCTGCTTCTATCTGGTTGTCAAAGGTCTGTACTCCGGGCAGTCGCCGCACAGCACTGCCGCCAGGAGCCGTGCCTGGATCTCCAGGCAACGACGATAGCTTGCCCGGTAGCCGAAGATCGGATGCTTGAGCTCGGTCTGCATTCGACGCTCGTACGTCCGGATGAACTTCTTCCGTCCCTTGGCCGTGAGCGCGACGCCCCCCGCCCGCTCGTCGAAGTCGCCGGGCTCGATCTCGCCGTTGTTGATCGCGGTGAGGACCGTCGAGTCCCCCACAAGAGGTCGGAACTCCTCGGCGAGATCCAGGGCCAGCCCCGGTCTCCCAAACCGGGGCCGGTGGTAGAGGCCGGCGTAGGGGTCGAGTCCGGCAGCGAGGCAGGCGACGACGGTGTCCTTCGTAAGCATCGAGTAGGCGAAGGACAGCAACGCGTTGACGCGATCCGTGGGGGGGCGACGATTGCGGCCTGTGAAGTCGAACTCGCCCATTCCATCGCCCTTGCGAATCAGGTCGCCGAAGTGCTGGAAGTAGATGCGAGCAGCCGTTCCCTCGGTACCGAGAAGGCTGTCCAGAGCGCGCTTGCTGGACGCGCTTCGCGCCAGGGCAGCGAGTTGGTCCAGCGCGGCCTTTGGTTGTGGCTTTGCCTGCCGGCGCAGCAGCGTGCGCGCGTTGCGGATCTTGCCGGAGACGAATGAAGCTGCGAGCTCCCCGGCTCCGATCGTCGCCGCGCGGTACTGCCGCTTGCGCAGCTCGATGTTGCCCGGCGGCATCCCGGTGGCCACCCCCGAGAACCAGCCGCCGAAGCTGAACCAGAGCACCGGCACGCCGCGGTCGAAGAACTCTCGCAGCAGGGCGCTGCCCACCGTCGCGTTGCCGAACACCGCGACGTGAGATATGTTGACGATTCGCCTGCTCTGTGACTCCCCGTTCTCGTCGATTAGGACCGCCCGCCCGCCCCGCTTGGTGAGCCGTGCTCCCTGGGTCGTCAGGTAGAGCGGGGAGGCGGGAGGGTCTCCGGCGATCAGCCGACGCGGCTTCTCCGTGCGGCCGCGAATGAGGTTCACCTCGTCCGGCAGACAGATCCCGACCAGCGAGCAGCGCGGGCACTTCGGACTGTCAACGAGCGGGGCGGGCGCTTCGTCGCGGGAGGCGTTGATCCGCAGCTCCCGAACGGCGTCCCGCGTGCGCTGGAGGAGAGCCTCGTCGATCGGTATCGAGTGTCGCATCCGCGATCCGGCGAAGTAGACCTCGGCACCGTCCACCTCGTAACCCGCGTCGCGCAGCAGGAGGACCTGCGCGCACAGCTGCACCAGCTCGGGCTCCCAGAGCGGCTCCTCGGCGCTGCGCGGCTTTCCCCGCTTGTACTCAAGTGGGCGGGCCTTTCCGTCCGTGAACTCGACCAGGTCGATCTTCGCGATCAAGCCCAGCTGCTCGGACGACAGCGTCAATGACGTCGTAGGAGGCGGATCCTCGCCCTCGCCATCGAGCTCATCCGGCAATGGCGCCGGCCCACGCTCCCTGTCCACCCGCCGGTGCACGAGCGTCCCCTCAACTGTGTCCGCATTGTCCTTAAAGCCGGAATCCACCCACTCCAGATACGCCAGCCGCGGGCAGTAGACGTGCTCGTTGAGGATCCGGACGGGGAGGAGGTCGGGGACGGAGCTCACGCCACTCTGTCACCCCAGCCAAAGACAGAGACCATCGTGTTGATTTCGCGGGCTCTGCTGCGTAAGACCGCGGAGATCCCGTGTGCTCTCAACAGATCGCGGTCTGGCTCGCGTGTGTGCACGTGCTCCAGCCCGAACAGGGCGATCAAGGAAGGTCGCCGCAGGGGCATCGACCATATGGGCCAGGACAGTGTGTCGGGGCTGGCGAAGAGGGGTCCGCCAACAATCGTCTGAAAACCTCTCCTGACCGCGAACGGTGGCATCGCCACGATGCCTTGCCAGCACAGTCGATAGAGGAGCTTCGAGTATGACCCCACCACTGACGGTGTCGGCCCCGTGGTACCACCAAACGTTTGCACCTCGGGAACGAGCCCGAGCCCGAGCCCGGATGAGCCAGACGTCCATATCGGGCCGTTGGTCAACTCGTCGGCAATCTCGGCCGCCCGGGTCTTCGGAGGTTTTGCGACGCCGGATAGGTCCGCCTTGACGCCGCGCAGCAGCCGACTGCGCCCTGGTAGGTTCGCGTCGGCAAGCACCCCGTCGGTAAGTAGCGCCGCGACCAGTCTCTGGGCAGCGCTGCGGCCAGGCTCGATCGCAGGGTCCTGGTCTGGAGGCGACGATAGACCGGCAAGTGTCCGCCATGTCGAAACAGCAGCGAAATCGCCACTATCGGCATCGGCCAGCTTCCGCAGGGTCGGCGTGATCGCCTGGCTTCGGGGCTTTTTCCAGTCGAGCGTGTCGAGATTCGGCCAGGGTGCTGCGACGATCGCATCCGCAACCTCGTCCATCGGGAGCGTTGTGGTCAGAGTCAGCGCGGGGGGCGCGTAGGGATCACCCCGGTCGGTCCATGCCAGGGCGGCAAGCGGATCGGCCTCCGCGAGCGTCTCCAGAAGGCCGACCGAAGCGACCGGCATGTATGGAGCTTGGGGCGGCATCCAGGTGAGTTCGTGAGAGTTGATCCCCGATTCGCTCTCCATCGCTATCCGCCTTCTCTCGAAACCGTCCGGTCGGCGAGGACAAACAGCGCCTCCAGATAGGCGAGGGTCCACGACCCGAATTGCTCCTGCAAGTCAAAGAAGAGCTGGAGCCAGCGTCCGTCGAGCCAGCCATCGCCATTGGAGCCCTCGGCGGAGCCGCGGACGCCGAGCAGGTCAGCCATGAATCTTTCTGGCGGCCTTCCGTGCTGGTCCAATGGCCAGGATGGGTGACCCCACCCATGGTGGCACCCGGCGAGAAAGATCGCCAGCGGTCCGTCGGCGCCAGCCAACTCGGTGGGTACAGCCCCCTGTGTGAGCGCCTCGTCCAAGATCGCCGCGCTGCGCGCCTCGTGTCTGAAGTGACTGGGGAGGCCAGCCTCTATGCGTGCCAATCGGGCGGTGACAGGGTCGGCCGTGCCGAACGTGCTCTTGGCCAAGGGTTCCGATCCAGCTTGCCTGGTACCGCCAGCGAGGAAATCCTGAAAGCGTGGGTCGAGCTTCCCCAGATCGTGGGCGAGTGCAGCCAGCTCGAGCGCGCACCGCTCGGGCTCGGGCAGGTTTAGCCACGTCGCATACTGACTGACACGCGCCCTGACGGCTTTGCTGTGACTCTCAACCGTGGGCGGCGCGTCGCGAACCGAGGTTTCGTCGGTTTCCTCGCGCTTACTTGTCACGGGAAGAAGGATCCAGACATAGGTGAGCACTTGCTCCTCATGCTGCGAATGCTCCTCGCGTAGGGAATGTTCGTTATCAAGGCTCTCGACGGGCGGAGCGTTGACTCGCCTCAGCCTCCACATTCGATCGGAGGGAGACAATTCCAGCCGTCTCTTGACCCCTGCGATCGCGGCAGGTTGATGGCAGTCATCGAGCAGTTGAATGGCTTTTTCAGTTGAGAGCGTCACCCCATCGATGTCAACCCGCTGCTCCAACGCCCGGGCGATTCCCCGCCAGCTTTCTTCGGCATAGTGTCGCTCCCGCCGAGCCTTATCGTCGTCGGGAGCGGGTGTAGCCCATCTCGCCTGGAATGTCTCCCAGCTGAGGCGGATGGGCATTGCCGCACTTGTGTCGGGCGCTCCTTCGATTGACTCGCCCAGGTCTGGGAAGACGTCGTTGGCAGGTTCCTTGTGTGAGTGGTCAAGTCCGTATTCGTTGACCCCACCCAACCACGTCGGCACGACTACGGTGTCTCCCGCGCGAACTTCGGACAGCGCGATCTCTCCCTCCGTTTCTCCCAACAGGTTGGACCCGGGGAGGACTTCCCCCCCGCGAACCACCATGAACGGGGGGCTCTCGCCGTTCACAAGGGGGTCATCCTGCACGCGTCCGCCGCCCTCCACGTCGGCGTCATTTACCTGGGTGGCGCTGACGTGGTCGCGAGCGATTCGCGCTCGCAAAAAATTCTTAGCGGCCCCGGCGCTGAGCGTCAGCGACTCGAAAGCCTGGGGTCGGGCAAGCTTGAGCAGGGCTTTTCGGTAGGCGTCCAGACGATCGTCTTGCGAGTACCCGTCCTCGAAGCGCAGGTCACAACGCCAGACGATCTGCACGTCACCCATCTGCCTGGACCCGATCCCCGTCAACAGCGGGTCGATGTCCGGATCGGCCATCGACGCGGGCCGGCTCGATGTCTGACTCAACTGCCTGACAATCATGTCGGTCATCGATGCCGCCATGGGATGCCGCTGGTTCGCCGGCACCTGCGTGTCCTCGGCGATGGCTCGTACAGAGACATCGATGCTCCCGGGGCCGTCCTTGCTTTGCTCTAGCCACTGCCACGCTGCGGGCTCGTCTTCCTCGTATAGAGGCGAATCCTGGTCGCGGATGACGATGCATCTCCCCGGTCGGCTCCCTGATCGGTTAAGGCGACCGAGTCGCTGGATCAGTGCCGATGCGGAGGCTGACTGAGTGACCATTCCGTCGAAATCGGCGTCCAGGCCGACCTCGATCGTCTGTGTTGCGACCACAACGAGCGGCTGCTTGGGTGTTGCCCCTTCGAGCAGCACCGGCTTTGCCTTTTCAATTTGGGCTGAACGATCGACGGGTCGTTGTGGGCCCATGAGCAGGAGGACCTCCGCATCCCCACCAAGGGCCTTCGAGATTCTCCCGTGGACTTTGCGTGCGGTAAGTACCCGGTTGACAATGCAGGCGACGACGCGGCGCCCCGCGCTCACCAGCTCCTCGGTGGCCGCCGCAAGCTCAGGCTCTGGCTGGCCGTTGGGCTCGCGCAACTCCAGGGTCTTGACCCCGCTCCACCGCCGACCTAGCCTCCGACGATCGGATCCATCGAGGTAGACTGCGTCATCCCGATCGTAGTCTGCCGGGGGCGTCGCGGTCAATGTCACAAGGTGGAAGTTCGGGACGCGTAGCTTTTCCTCTACACAGCGTCGTTTGCGAATGACGTCCGCAGTTTCGCGGAAGGGAATCGCAAGGTGCGCCTCATCGAGGCAGATCGTCGTGTCTGTTGTCGCAAGTCCCGTGGTAAGCGGCAGCGACCCGCGCCCGACGCCGTAGCCCCGAAACAGCAGGCGGGAGCCGATCTGACCAACCGTTGAGGTGGTGATCTGAGGCTGAAACGGAGAAAGCAGCGTCTCTGCTGTGGCAAGCCCGCCACGCCAGCGGCTGACGGCCAGAGGATGCAGCTCGCGGACCTCTCGCTCTGCGCGGCTCAGATTCGCCACGTCCTCGCCAGCGGCGGCAAGGCGAAGCAGTCGCACAGCCATCCGGTGCAGCGGATCCTCGCCTGGGCCTCTCTCGAGCGCCTCCTCCAAGCGCTGCGCAACCCGGCAAGCGTGCTCATACACCTCGTCAACGAGTATCCGCCTATCTATTGCCCAGACGATTCGTGTCGAGGCCGTGCGCTCCGCAGCGGGAACGTCCGCTTGCATCGCGAGCGCCCAGACGAGCGCGTCGATCGCCATCGTCTTACCGGCGCCGGTGGGAGCGACCACCCATGACGGAGGGGCGGCCTCTGTTGGCGAAGCGCAGCGCGCGGCGAACCGCTCCTGCCAGGGGTATGGACGCCAGGCGGCATCCTCCGGATTATGGATCAGCCTTGCGAACTCAGCGAAGGTGATCATCTCGGTGAACTGCGCGATGGCGGCCACTTCAGCCGGCCTCCGCGGGGATGAGCAAGCCTACACCGAAGTGCCTTGCACGGCCGAGTAGCACTGGCCCCTCGATTTCCTCATCGAACTTGAGCCTGAGATGGCTTTGGGGTCCCTGGATGGACGTGCGCCACTTCTCCCGGAGCTCGCCGAGGCGCGGCGTCAACCGGTTAGCGCCGCCGGGAACCGCCGAGGTTCGCAGCAGCTCAATGTGAGTGGGTTCGGGCAGCCCAACATGGGCGCAGTCAGCCGCCACCTGGGCGGCGAGCGCCGCGGCGCCGTTTCCCTTCTGCCAGCGGGAATGCACGATTGGCGTGACGGTCGCCCATGTCCGCGATGGGCCTGAGTAGCGCGCCGGGCTCAGAGTCCAGGGGCGGACCCCTCTGGGAGAGAGCGGGCATATGAGCAGCGAGCCGGCGTCAGGGACTTTGATCCGCCGACGATCCTTCGACCCTGGAAAGAAGTCTCGAAGGGCAGTCTCGGTAACCTGTGCCTCCCGGGTGACGTCCGGCAGCCGATCCGGGTGGGGATAGATAAGCGCGAACCCCTGCACTGTCCCGTCTGCGTGCTCACTACCGACAAAGGGTAGGGGGACGATCGCCAGGTGGGGGACGTCGCTGTGCCCATGCAGGAGCCCGGGGGCGTCGCCATCTGCGTCTCGCTCCGCGAACGCGTCCATCAACGCCGCTCGAAATGCTCGCGCGACCAGATAGGTCGCCGGAGTGCGGGGCGTCATCTCGCTCTCGTCGTCTAGTCTGACCACCGCGAATCGTCCCCAATGCCGAGGGTTCATGGAGCCTGAGGTTGCGTGGCGTTCGATGGCATATGGCCAGAGGTTTCCCCCGGTGGTTGGGCGTTGCTGTCCAGAGGGCTCGACCCGGTCTTTACTCGACTTCCTAGCCTCGAAGGAGCGGTCGAACCGTGCGAGCAGATCGCGAGTCGGAACGCGGAGCTGAGCATCCGCGAGAACGGTGTCCCACGGTTGAGGCGCCCAGCTGGGCGTGCTGCCGGCGAACTCTCCTAGGTCGATGCGATCTCGGACCGTGACGATCACCGGACTGCGCGATGTGCCGAGCCAGACAACGTCAGACGCCATCCGTCGCAGCCTCCCCATGTCCTCCCCAGTTAGCTCAAGATCGGGCCAGGAAATAGCCACCGGACGATCGCCTACGACGATGCCTCCCTTATCCACTTCAGCTAAGGGTGATCTACCAATAACGATCTTCCTTTTCTTTGAATCGCCCTTCAACTCGGAAAGGCTCGGGTTGCGGGGTGCCCATCTGCTGACTCCCCGCAGCTCCGTTATGGTTCCTCTCCTGGCTTCGTACTCGAGTCGCTCACCTAGGGGAATTGCGAGAGGAGCGTGCACGACCGGCGGCCGGGCTTCGCAGAGGCGCTGGAGGACTTCACGATCAGCATCTAGGTCGTCCGAGGGAGCCTCATGCGCGGCGGCGAGCAACGCACCAACCAGGCGAACCGGGCTGGGTGCCCACTCCGGGGCTGGCCCGGTTCGCCCCCGGTCGGTTAGCGCATGAAACACGCCGAGCGGGAATCGCAGCTGGATGCAGACCATGCCTGCGCCGCTTCGCTAGGCCGCTGCCGTCATGTTTGCCGCGACGAGCTTCTTCAACTCATCGCTCGCCTCGAGGTGGACGCTGCGATCCTCGATCCCGACTGCCTCGACTTGCTCCTGGAACAGCCGTTCGGCATCGTCCAGGCTCAGTTCGATCGGCTCGCGAGTGCCGTCTGCGCCAACCAGCCGGAGGTCGAGGGGGCGGGACGCCGTGAGGGTGCATCGCGCCCGAAGATCCCATCCCTCGGCGCAACGCAGGGCGACGGCGTAGAGGGTGAGGGTGGCGAGCAGGACCCGCACCTCAACCGGGGCATAGCGCGTGAAGCCCAGGCGACGAAGTGCCGGGAAGGAAAGGTAGCCGAGATAGCGAGCGGTCGTGATTGACACCCCGCCACGATTGTCGACAACCCTTCCCCCGAATCCCCTTCTCCGGCCTTTATCGTCCTCCTCATACGGAATGCTTCGTTGAGGGGGGAGCGAAGTCAGCCCTTGCTCCGAGAGTCGTTTCCCGCCTTTGCCGCCCTTGGACTCACTGCCGTCACCGAGATTGAGTGGGTCGCGGCGGGCGGCGAACTGGGCTTGCTCGGTGGGGTCGAGTCCGATGAGGCTGCTGGTGAGAGCGCGGGCGATGCGCAGCTGGCCGTGCGGTCCTTTGCGGTGCGAGTCCCAGGCTCCAAACAGAAGGTCGTGCGCAGAGGTCTCGAGGATCGGATCCAGGGCCTTGAGGTGTGCCCGCGACAGCTCCAGGCCATGCTCGCTAGCCTCGAAGGTGCCGCTGTCGTCTTCACTGGCGGAGAGTCTCAGCCATGCGTCGAAGAGTCGGTGCGGTGCCTCAAGCGTCGTGATCTTCACCGGCCCTCCGTCCGGAATCGGCACCGTCGTGTCGGAGACCGGCAGCGGATAGTCGCCGTTGCGATGCAGCTCGAGCAGCACGTCCTCGATCCGGTTGGCTGCGGAGCCCACCGAGTCGAGCTCGATCGTCTTGCGCAACTCACCGTCAATATGGCGCTCGTGGATCTCCAGCCTTCCTTCGTAGGAGGGGGGCTGCACTGGCAACCCCCCCGCGGGCTCGAGGTCCTGTCGGAACTCGATGCCCGCTGGGCGTTCGGTCAACGGCTCGCTCGCAACTCCCTTGCGAAGTGCGGACATCAGGTCGAGCGTCACTTGTGCTCCTTTCTGTAGCCATGTAAGACAGCTTGAGATTGCGTATGCATTGCGACGTCTCTAAATGAAGCCGGGAAGTATTTCCCGGAGACTTTCATAATTTCTGGGTTGATCCCTTTGAACGACACCTCTTTAACGGAGCCCCCAATAAAGAGCTTCGGGGGTTGAATATACTTTCCCTATGAACAACACCCAAGTAAACACCATGCTACCATGATCCGGGATCCAATGGGTATGCTGAATTCGTGCAGGTTTCCGTTGAGCTCTCGGCCGCCGAGGTTGCCTGGATCGACCAAGCGGTTGCGAATGGGCTGTTCGAGAGCCGAGACGCGGCGATCAGGGGCGCGATCAACGGCGCGATCGGCGACAGCCTGGATGACGCAGCCATCGGCGAGGCCTACCGGAGAGCGTATGAAGAACATCCGGAGGACGAGGGTCTGGGAGAAGCGGGATTGCAACTCCTCTCGCAGAGGATCCAGGCTGAGCGCGGGCACGCCTGACCCGTCGGGTTGGCGCTACCGCCCTGCAAGTTCGAGGGAGGCGGCTGGGTGATCGCCCTGAATCGCGGAGACATCGTCCACGCGGACATCCCAAAGGTTGGTGAGCACCCGGCCGTTATCGTCTCGCGACAGGAGTCGATCGCGATTCGCACAGACGTTACCGTCGCGCTCATCACGAGTGTCGTCAGAGGTCTCCCTGCGGAGGTTCCCGTGAATACCGACGATGGCCTCGATCACTCGTCGGTCATCAACTGCGATCAGCTTTGGACCCTCCCAAAGCGGGCGCTCTCCAAGAGGATTGGGCCGCTGCGCTATGAGAAGCTGCACAGGTTGGACGTGGCTCTCGCTATTGCACTGGGGCTGCCCAGGTCGTAGCGGCGAGAGCCCTATCGAGCAGCGACGCGCGCGGCGGCCGCCTCCTCGTAGCGCTCCGCGAGCGCGAGGGCGGCGTCCTGGATGCCTTTGAGGTCGGTCTGCTCCGCTTCGACGCGGAGCTCTCGGGCCCGCGCCCGGAGTTCGGTGGGGGTTTGGCTGGTCTCCCGCAGGCGCTTCTCCATCATCTCGATCGTCCAACGATGCTGATCTGGAACGTCTGGCCAGGGTCGCGCGGTCATCGAGAGCAGTGTACCCAGGGTCCTGAGGCGAGAAAGTCATCCAGCGGCGTGCCGTCGCCGCCGATCAGGAGCTTCCTCGCCGGGCCGTGCGCGGCCTCGAAGGCGGCCATGCCGGGCAGGGCGTCGTGGCGGTGGCCGCTCTTCACCTCGATGGCGGTCAGCTTCGGGCCGCGCTCGACCACGAAGTCAACCTCCCTGCCGGGGTCGCGCCAGTAGAGGATCTCCTCCCGCGGGTCGCGATTCGCGAGAAGGTGGGCGCCGACGGCCGTCTCGACCAGGCGGCCCCATTGCTCGCGGCTCTCGCGTGCCTTGGCGAAGGTGCGGCCGGACGTGGCCGAGACGAGTCCGGTGGCAGAAACGAAAAAGTCTCTGAGTCCTACACTCGGCGTATGTTGAGATGGCCTCGATATCGATTCCGAACCTGGGCGCGGGAGCACCTCCCCGTCCCCCTTGCGTATTTGTTTCCGGCCGGAAGCAAGGACTGCGGCCGCCACGAGTGGTTCCGCAACGACGAGCACACCGACATCTGCTGGCATTGCACGGTTGGCGAACGCGACCACGTACCCCAGCGGATTGACCCAGACGGCAGACTCTGGCAGGCGTTGAATCAGGCGGCTCGCGCCGGGAGTTCCAATGCTCAAGAGATCGTCAACCGGATGATCGCCGAAGACGAAGAAGCCAGGTGCATCGCGAAGGCGTGAAGCGGGTGTAGTTTCGAGTGGCTCAGCCCAGCTTCGGGCTGCGCCAGGGCTGGGCAAGCCGCCCGGCCAAATCGTCGCCCAGGCCCTCGATCGGGACTCTGGTCTGCTCCAGCGAGTCCCGGTCTCGAAGCGTGACCGTGTCGTCTTCCATCGTCTGGCCGTCGACGGTGATGCCCCAGGGGGTGCCGATCTCGTCCTGGCGGCGGTAGCGCTTGCCGATCGAGCCGCCCTCGTCGAACTCGGCGGGGAGGCGTGTGCGGAGGTCGTTGAAGATCTCCCGGGCCTTCTCGGGCATGCCCTCCTTGGAGACGAGGGGGAGGACCGCGGCCTTGACCGGCGCCAGCTTCGGGTGCAGGCGCAGCACCGTGCGCTGGCGTCCCTCCACTTCCTCGACGTCGTAGGAGTCGACCAGGAAGGCGAGGGTGGCGCGATCGGCGCCGGCCGCGGGCTCGATCACGTGCGGGACGTAGCGCTCCTTGGTCTGCTGGTCGAAGTACTCGAGCTTCTCGCCGCTGAACTCGGCGTGCTGGGTGAGGTCGAAGTCGCCGCGGTTGGCGATCCCCTCCAGCTCCGACCAGCCGATCGGGAAGAGGTACTCGACGTCGCTGGTCGCCGAGGAGTAGTGGGAGAGCTCCTCGGCGTCGTGGGGCCGCACGCGCAGGAACTCGGGGCGGATGCCGAGCTCCGTGTACCAGCGCTCGCGAGCCTCGATCCACTCGCGGTACCAGCGCTCCGCCTCGGCCGGCGGCACGAAGAACTCCATCTCCATCTGCTCGAACTCGCGGGTGCGGAAGATGAAGTTGCCCGGCGTGATCTCGTTGCGGAAGGACTTGCCGATCTGGGCGATGCCGAAGGGCGGCTTCTTGCGCGCGAAGGCCATCACGTTCTTGAAGTTGATGAAGATGCCCTGTGCCGTCTCCGGCCGCAGGTAGACCTCCGAGCCCTCGCCCGCCACCGGCCCGATGTGGGTCTCGAACATCAGGTTGAACTGGCGCGGCTCCGAGAGCTCGCCGCCGCAATCCGGGCAGCGCAGCTCGGCAGCCGGGTCGCCGCCCTCGGCCTCGACCGCTTCGCGCAGGTGGTCCTCCCGCCAGCGCCTCTTGCACTTGCCGAGGCACTGGACGAGCGGGTCGGTGAAGCCCGCCAGGTGACCCGAGGCCTCCCAGACCCGCGGGTGCTGGAGGATCGCCGAGTCCAGCGCGACGATGTCGTCGCGCTCCTGCAGCATCGCCCGCCACCACTCGGCCTTGACGTTGTTCTTCAACAGCACCCCGTAGTGGCCGTAGTCGTAGGTCGAGCCGAGCCCGCCGTAGATCTCCGAGGACGGGAAGACGAAGCCGCGCCGCTTGCAGAGGGCGACGATCTCCTCCATCGAGACCTCGGTCGGGCGCGTCCCCTGCTCGGCGGTTCCCATGCCGGAACCGTATCGGCTGCGATAATCCCGCCTTCCTGTGCCCATTTACGAGTACAAGTGCGAGAACGGCCACGTCTTCGACGTGATCCAGCGGATGAGCGACGATCCGCTCACCGAGTGCCAGGAGTGCGGCGCCCCCGCGGTGCGCGTCCTGCACCCCGTCGCCGTCCACTTCAAGGGCTCCGGCTTCTACAACACCGACTACGGCAAGAAGAAGAAGAAGAAGGGCGGCGCCGACGGCGCCTCTTCCGGCGAGGGCTCCGGCGAGTCGAAGCCCGCCGAGGCCAAGTCGAGCGACTCGAAATCCTCTGCCGATTCGAAGCCAAAGGCGTCGGCCACCAGCGACTGAGCTGCATTGACCGTCGTATGCACGGTCAAAACAGCACGGGTCCTCTGTTTGGGTTCGCTATCCGTCGAGGAGGCGCTTTACGGCCCGGCGGCGGGTTGACTCCGGCACTTCGACGCTGCTTTCGGGACCGACGCCGCAGCCCGAGTTGACGCCGGCGCAGAGCACGTCGGCGGGGGCGCTGCCGCCGATCGCGGCGGCGAGGACCAGCTGCGGCATCGTCAGGAAGCCCATGTCGCTGACGAAGGCCTTCGGCGCGTCCCAGCCGATGATCGGCCCCTTGACGAAGTTGTAGGGGATGCGGAGGGGGTCGGTGAGCCGTCCCTTGATCCCGTTGATCACCTCCTGCTGGGCCTGCTCGCGGTCGAAGTCGCTGTACCCGATCGAGTAGTAGCTGCGGCCGGGGCCGGGGCATTCGCTCGGCTTGCGCACCCGCGCGTAGGCGAGCGCCTTTTCCCCGTTCAGCGTGCTCTCGCCCTTGGGCAGCCTGATCGTCACGCCGCCCTGGCCGCCGCCGGCGCCGCCGGAGATGTCGGCGCAGAGCTTGTGCTCGAGGTTCACCTCGACGCCGCCGACCGCGTCGATCAGGTCTTCGAAGCCGGTGAAGTCGACGATCGCCACGTGGTCGACCTCGAGGTCGAGGAACCCTTCGACCGCTTCGATCTGCGCGGCGGCGCCGCCGAAGGCGTAGGCGGCGTTGATCTTCTGCGGGCTCTGGCCGGGGATCTCGGCGTAGGAGTCGCGCGGGATCGAGAGCTTGCGGAAGGCGCCGCCGCCGGCGCGGATCAGCATCAGCGTGTCGGCGCGGAATTCGCCCACCGAGCAGGGATCGTGCGGCGCGTCGCCGTGGGATTGCTGCTCGAAGCACTCCTCCGAGGGGGCCGCCCCGGGCTCCTTGGTGTCGGGCGGGCGGGCGTCGGTACCTATCACCAGGATCGTCTGCGCGCTCGGCAGCAGCATCGGGTTGCCGTGCAGGGCGTCCTTCGCTTCCCCGGAGAGCTTGAAGGACTGCAGCTGGGCCGAGACGGCGAAGGCGAGGAAGCTGAGCCCGACCCAGCCCAGCGCCGCCAGCCCGACCCACCTGAGCACGCGCCGCCGGGTCCAGCGACGGGGCGGTCCCGGGCGTTCGGGCTTCGGGCGCTTGTCGCCCTTGTCCCGCCTCCAGGGCTTCGGCGCGCGCGGCGTCCGCTCTCTGAGGCTCGAGAGGTCTGGGGACCGCAGCCTCGACAGAAGGCCTTTCCGGGACCGGTAGACCTTGTACTCGGGCGGCCCGGAGGGCTGCTGCTCGCCATTGTCGGCCATGAAAGACTGCGGGAATCATGCCTATGCCCCCGGTCGCCCGCCTCCAGCCCCATCGAAAGCTCGCGTGAGTGCCCGTGAACTCGGAGCGATCCCCCGTGCATATCTGATTCTTCGGGGGTGAGCGGAGAGTGAACAGTTATGGCGAAATCATCGGGGTGGACCTGGGCGGGACGAAGATGCTGCTCGGCGTCCTCGACCCCGACTCCAAGGTGCTCTGGGAGAGCCGCGAGGCCTCGACCGGACAGACCGAGGAGGAGCTGCTCGAGCTCCTGGTGCGCGAGGTGGACGAGGCGCGCGCCGCCCGCCCGGGCGCGATCGCCGTCGGCCTCGGCATCCCGGCGACGATCGACCACGGCAGGGGCATCGCGATCTCGGCCGTCAACCTGCCGCTGGAGGGCGTGCCGATCCGCGACCTCGTCGCCGAGCGGACCGGGCTGCCGGTCTTCGTCGACAACGACGCCAACGTCGCTGCCCTCGCCGAGCACCTCTACGGCGCGGCGAAGGGCGCCGAGAACGCGGTGATGCTGACGATCGGCACCGGGGTCGGCGGGGGGCTGATCATCGGCGGCGAGGTCTACCGCGGCTCGACCGGGGCCGGGGCCGAGCTCGGCCACACGGTGATCGCGATGGACGGGCCTCCCTGCCAGGGGAGCTGCCCCGGGCGCGGTTGCGTGGAGACGCTCGCCTCGGGCACGGCGATCGGCCGGGAGGGGCTGGCCGCCGCAGAACGCGAGCCCGATTCCGTCCTCGGCAGGATGCTCGCGGACGGCGAGCAGGTCGACGGCAGGGCGGTGACCGAGGCGGCGCTGAACGGGGATTCCGCCGCCCGCGCCGTCTTCGACCTGGTCGGCCGCCGGCTCGGCGTCGCCATGACCAGCTTCGCCAACATCTTCGAGCCCGAGGCGATCGTGGTCGGCGGCGGGGTGATCGCCGCCGGCGACCTGCTGCTCGACCCCGCCCGGCGCGAGCTGGAAGCGCGGGCGCTGCCGCCGATGAACCGCACACCCGTCCTCGCCGCCGAGCTGGGCAGCGACGCCGGCATGATCGGCGCCGCCGCGCTGGCGCGGATCGAGCTCGCGGAATCGGAAGGGGGCGGCTGATGCCCGGCCACCTGATCGTCTGCCCGACCCCGATCGGCAACCTCGACGACGTCACCCCCCGCGTCCGCGACGCCCTCGTCAGCGCCGACTGGATCGCCTGCGAGGACACCCGCCGCACCGGCGGCCTGCTCGACAAGCTCGGCATCCGCCCGGCGCCGCCGCTCGTCTCCAACCACGAGGGCAACGAAGCCGCCCGCGCGACCGAGCTGGCGCAGCGGATCGAGCGCGGCGACACCGTCGTCCTCGTCTCCGACGCGGGCATGCCGGCGATCTCCGACCCGGGGTTCCGGCTGATCCGGCGCTGCATCGAGCGCGCCCTCGACGTGACCGTGCTGCCCGGGCCCTCGGTCGTCCCGGTCGCCCTCGTCGCCTCCGGCCTGCCGACCGACCGCTGGCGCTTCGAGGGCTTCCTGCCCAAGCGCTCGGGCGAGATGGAGCGGGTGCTGCGCTCGGCCGAGACCGTGGTCGCATTCGAGTCGCCGCGGCGGGTGGGGGAGTCGCTGGCGGCGCTGGCGGCGATCGCGCCCGACCGGCCCGCCGCGGTCTGCCGGGAGATGACCAAGATGCACGAGGAGGTCGCCCGCGGCTCGCTGGCCGAACTGGCCCGTCGCTTCCGCGGCGACGTCAAGGGCGAGATCGTGCTGGTGATCGGCCCGGCCGCCTCCGAGGACCACGATCACGACATCAGCTTCGCCGTCGACGCGCTGCGCCACCTGGTCCAGTCGGGAGCGAGGCCGCGCGCCGCCGCCAGCGTCGTCGCCGCCCTCACCGGCACCCGCGCCAACGACCTCTACCGGGCGCTGACCGGCCGCGAGCCGCGCCGGTGAGCCCGCACACCGGGTTGCGCGGATAGCCTGGCGGGACCGATGTCCTACTACGTCACCACCCCGATCTACTACGTCAACGCCGAGCCCCACCTCGGCCACGCCTACTCGACCATGGCCGCCGACGTGCTCGCCCGGCACATGCGCCAGCGCGGCGAGGACGTCTTCTTCCTCACCGGCACCGACGAGCACGGCGAGCCGATCGAGACCGCGGCCGAGCGGGAGGGGATCTCGCCGCAGGAGCTGGCCGACCGCAACGCGGCGAAGTTCGAGGCTCTGATGCCGATCATCGACGCGACCAACGACTTCTTCATCCGCACCTCCGACCCGCGCCACAAGGAGAAGGTCGCCGAGATCATGCAGCGGGTCTACGACAACGGCTGGGTGACCAAGGGCACCTACGAGGGCTGGTACTGCCCGCGCTGCGCCGACTTCAAGACCGAGCGCGAGCTCGGGCCGGGCCAGACCTGCGCGATCCACGAGATCCCGCTCGAGCGCATCCGCGAGGAGAACTGGTTCTTCCGCCTCTCCGCCTTCCAGGGCCAGCTCGAAGGCCTCTACGAGGAACGGCCCGACTTCGTCGTGCCCGAGTTCCGGCGCAACGAGGCGGTCTCGTTCATCAAGGGGGGGCTGGAGGACGTCTCGCTCTCGCGGCCGGCGCTGAAGTGGGGCCTGCCGCTGCCCTGGGACCCCGAGCAGCGCATGTACGTCTGGTTCGACGCCCTGCTCAACTACGTGACGGCGCTCGGCTTCGCCCGCGAGGGCGAGGACCTGACCGAGCGTTACTGGCCTGCCTCGCTGCACGTGCTGGGCAAGGACATCCTCAAGTTCCACGCGGTGATCTGGCCCGCCCTCTGCATGGCCGCCGATCTCGAGCCGCCGCGGCGGATGACGATCCACGGCTACCTGCTGATGGGTGAGAAGAAGATGTCGAAGTCGCTCGGCAACGTGCTCGACCCCTTCGAGGCGATCGAGCGCTTCGGCGCCGACGCGCTGCGCTTCTACTGCTTCCGCGAGGTCAGCTTCGGCCAGGACGGCTCGATCTCCACCGCCGGCTTCGAGGCCCGCTACGAGACCGAGCTGGCCAACGACTTCGGCAACCTCGCCAGCCGCATCCTGGCGATGGTCGAGCGCTACCGCGCCGGCGTCGTCCCGGCTGCGGCGGTCAACGCGGTCCTCGCCGAGGACTTCGAAGGAGTGGTGGAGCGCTTCAGCGAGCTGCTGGACCGGGCCGAGCTGACCCAGGCGCTGGAGGTGGCCTGGGCGCTGGTACGGCGGCTCAACCGCTACGTCGAGGAGACCCAGCCCTGGGTGCTGGCCAAGGACGAGGCAGACCCCGAGCGCCTCGACGAGGTCCTCTACAACCTCTGCGAGGGCCTGCGGGTCACGACCCTGCTGCTGGCTCCTTACCTGCCGCGGGCCAGTGAGCAGCTCCTCGCGACGCTCGGCGAGGACGCCCGCGCCCTGGCCGAGCTCGGCTCCCGCCCCGGTGGCCAGAGTGTGGAGCGCATCCCGCCCCTCTTCCCCAAGGTCGAGACCCCGGCCGCCTGAGGCTTCCGGTGCGCTTTATGCCAGTTATGGGCACATAAAGCGCACCGGAGCGGAAGAAGGGCTTCCGGTGCGCTTTATCCCCCGTGGGCGGGGGAAAGGCGCACCGGAACGGCGAGCGGGCTACTGGAGCGAGTCTGGGCCGAGTTGGGCGGGGGTGGTGTAGCCGCATAGGGCGAGGGTCAGGTCGAGCTCGGCGAGGATCATCTTCAGCACCGTTTCCACTCCCTGCTGGCCCTCCAGCGCGAGGCCCCAGATGTAGGGGCGGCCGAGGCAGACGGCGTCGGCGCCGAGGGCGATGGCCTTTATTGCGTCAGAGCCGCTGCGGATTCCGCTGTCGAAGAGGATTGCGAGGTCGTCTCCGACCGCTTCGGTGATTGCAGGTAGCGCGTCGAGCGAACCGATCGCGCCGTCTACCTGGCGGCCGCCGTGGTTGGAGACGACGATCCCGTCGACTCCACGTGCGGCGGCCTCGCGGGCGTCGTCGGGGTGCTGGATGCCCTTGATCAGGATCGGCAGCTCGGTTTGCTCGCGCAGCCAGGCGAGGTCGTCCCAGCTGAGCGAGGGGTTCGCCTGGATGCCGAGGAAGTGGCCGGTGGCGGCGCCGACGTCCTCCTCGGGCGTCTTCTCCAGGGCGGCGCGGAAGACGGGGTCCTGGAAGTAGTTGGCGACGCCCACCCCGTTCAGGAACGGCAGCCAGGCCTGCTGCAGGTCGCGGGGCTTCCAGCCGGGGACGAAGGTGTCGACGGTGAGGACGATGGCGCCGTAGCCGGCTGCCCCGGCGCGGCCGACGAAGCTGGCGGCGAGCTCGCGGTCGTTGGGCCAGTAGAGCTGGAACCAGCGGGGGGCGTCGCCCCCCGCCTCGGCGATCTCCTCCAGCGTGAAGGCAGAGGCGGTGCTGGCGATCATCGGCAAGCCGAGGGCCGCCGCGGCGCGGGCACTCGCCAGCTCGCCGTCGGGGTGGACCGCCTTCTGCACGCCGATCGGGGCCAGCATCAGCGGCGCCGGCATCGCCGTGCCGAGGACGGTCGTGGAGAGGTCGCGCTCGGCGACGTCGCGCAGCATCCGCGGCACGATCCGGTGGCGGCGGAAAGCCTCGCGGTTGGCGTCCATCGTGTCCTCGCCCCCGGCGCCGGCGTAGACGTAGTTGGCGGCCCGCTCGTCCATCGCGTCGGCGGCGCGTCGCTTGAGCTCGGCGACCGAGACAGGGATCGAGGGCGTCTCGCCCCCGAGCCCGCGGGCGTAGATCTCGCGGTAGTAGTCGGCGAAGTCCGCCATGCGTGGGAAGGCTATCCGGGCATGGGCCGACCGGAGGTCTCGGGACTTGAAGGCGCCGCGGATAGTCTGGAGCAGTGATCGACTCCCACACCCATCTCTTCCTCTGCGAGCGGCCCGAGGCCGAGCTCGTCGCCGCGGCGCAGGCGGCGGGGGTCGGGCGGATGCTCAACGTCGGGCTGAACGCGGAGACGAACCGGCAGGCGATCGCCGCCGCCGAGCGCCACGAGGGCGTCTTCGCGACTGCCGGCTGCCACCCGACCGAGGCCGCCGGCTTCGATGACGCCCGGGCCGGGGAGATCGCCCGGCTGGCGGCGGAGAACGGGAAGGTGCGGGCGATCGGCGAGACCGGGATCGACTACTACCGCGAGTCCGCGAGCCGCGCCGACCAGCGGCGCTCCTTCGAGGCCCAGATCGATATCGCCCGCGATCGCGGCCTGCCGGTCGTGATCCACGCCCGTGACCCCGACGGCGAGACCGGCGCCGTCGACGACGTCTTCTCGATCCTCGACGAGCGCGGCGACGGCGTCGCCGCGATCCTGCACTGCTTCCTCGCCCCCTGGCGGGTGCAGGACGCGATCGACCGCGGCTGGTACTGCTCCTTCTCGGGGATCGTCACCTTTCCCAGCGCCGGCGAGCTGCGCGAGGCCGCCGCGAAGCTGCCCGACGAGCTCGTCCTGGTCGAGACCGACGCCCCCTACCTGGCGCCGCAGCCGGTGCGCGGCAAGCCCAACGAGCCGGCCCACGTCGTCTCCACGGCCGAGGTCGTCGCCGAGGCCCGCGGCGTCTCCTACGAGGAGCTGGAGCGGACCGTGGAGGCCAACGCCCGGACGCTCTTCGGCTGGTAGCGCAAGGTGGTCAGGCTGGGCCAGAACTTCCTCTCCGACCCCAACCTGCTCGACGCGATCGTGCGCGACGCCGAGCTGGGCCCGGGAGAGGTGGTGCTCGAGGTGGGCGCCGGGGAAGGCGTGCTGACCGAGCGCCTCGCCGCCGTCGCCGGCCACGTCCACTCGGTCGAGATCGACCGGCGGCTGGAGCCGGCGCTGGCGCCGCTTGCGGCCCGCCCGAACGTCAGCCTGCACTGGGGCGACGCGCTCGAGCTGGACCTCGCCGGGCTCGACCCGGCCCCGACCGCGGTCGTCTCCAACCTGCCCTACGCGGTGGCGACGCCGGTGATCCTGCGCACGGTCGCCGAGCTGCCCTCGGTGCGGCGCTGGACGGTGATGGTGCAGCGCGAGATCGCCGACCGCCTGCGCGCGGCGCCCGGCAGCCGCACCTACGGCTCGCCGAGCGCGACCGTGCAGCTGGCCTGCGAGGTGAAGCTGCTGCGGACGGTCGACCCCGCGGTCTTCCGGCCGCGGCCGCGGGTCGAGTCGGCGATCCTCGGCCTGCGCCGCACCGGGCCAGGCGCCGATGCGCCCACCCGGGATCTGATCCGCGCCGCCTTCGCCCACCGCCGCAAGTCCCTCGCCCGCTCGATCGAGCACGTCCGCCCCGGCTCCCTGGAGGCGACCAGGTCTGCGCTCGAGGCGCTCGGCCTGCCAGTGGACAGCCGCGCCGAGCAGCTCTCCCCGGAGGAGTTCCGAGCGCTGGCCACGGGCCTGTCCCGGTAGGGGTGGAACGTCTTGTACTTTTTCGCCAACCCCGCTCGCGCCAGACCACTTCCGCTCCACCGAAAAAGTTAAGTGGAACCCCTACCGGGACAGGCCCGCTTGCAACTCTCTGCCCCCGCCAAGCTCAACCTCTGCCTCTACCTCGGCCCCCGGCGCGAGGACGGGCTGCACGAGCTCTGCTCGCTCTTCGAGCCGCTGGCGCTCGCCGACCCGATCGAGGTCCGCGAGGCCGAGCGCGACGAGGTCGCCTGCCCCGGGGTCGAGGGCGAGAACCTGGCGGCGCGGGCGCTGGCGGCGCTGCGCGAGCATGGCTGGGAGCGGCCGCCGCTGCGGATCGAGATCGAGAAGCGGATCCCGGTCGCTGCCGGCCTCGGCGGCGGCAGCGCCGACGCGGCCGCAGTGCTGCGGCTGGCGGCCGGTCTTGGCGACTTCTTGCCGCATAGCGGCAAAAAGTCGCCACCGCCGGACCTGGAAGCGATTGCCGCGGAGCTGGGCGCCGACGTGCCCTCGCAGTTGGTCCCGGCGCTTGCCCTCGTGCGTGGCGCGGGGGAGAGGGTCGAGCGCCTCCCCGACCCCGCGCCGCACGCCGTCGTCCTGCTCCCCGGCGGTGGCGGCCTCGGCACCGCCGAGGTGTTCGCCGAGGCCGACCGGCTGGGCCTTGGACGCGCGCCGGATGAGCTCGAGGCGCTGGCGGACCGGCTGCGGGAGGTGGCGGGCGCCGGCGCCTCGCCGCTCTCCTACCCTGAGCTGCTCGTCAACGACCTCGAGCTCGCAGCGCGATCGTTGCGCCCGGCGATCGGCGACGCCCTCGACGCCCTGCGCGCGGCGGGCGCACCCCAGGCGCTGCTCACCGGCTCGGGCCCGACCGCGTTCGGCCTCTTCGAGAGCCTCGCCGCGGCCCGCGCCGCGGCGGCGGAGCTGGGCCGGGCCGATGCGATCGTCTGCGAGGCGGGAAGCGCGAGGATCGCGCCATGAAGATGCCGGGGGAGGAGGGCGACAAGCGCAAACGCCGGCTGATCGGCCTCGGCGTCCTCGTGGTGGCCGCCGGCTACTACTTCATCGGCCGCGAGCTCGGGCACCTCGACCTCCAGGCCCTGCTCGAAGACATCTCCAACACGCTCGGCGCCTGGACCTACCTCCTGGTGGGCGTCTTCGCCTTCGCCGAGACCGGCGCCTTCGTCGGCCTCGTCGTGCCCGGGGAGACCGTGATGCTGCTCGGCGGCGCCGTCGCCGGCCAGGGAGCGATCGACGTCTACCTGCTGATCGCGATCGCCTGGTTCGCCGCCTGGCTCGGGGACACCACCAGCTTCTTCGCCGGCCGCCGGCTGGGGCGCGACTTTGTGCTGCGGCACGGGTCGCGGGTCGGGATCGGCCACGAGCGCTTCGAGCGGGTCGAGGATTACTTCTCCCGCCACGGCGGCAAGACGATCTTCATCGGCCGCTGGATCAGCCTCGTGCGGGCCCTGGCGCCGTTCATCGCCGGCAGCTCCGGGATGGGCTACCGCGGCTTCGTCCCTTACAGCATCCTCGGCACCGGGCTCTGGGCGAGCCTCCACATCCTGGTCGGGTACTTCTTCTCGCGCAGCATCGAGAGCGCCGCGCACTACGCGGGCCGCGGCGCCTTCCTGCTGGCGAGCACGATCGTCGTCGTGGTCGGCATCGTGCTCGCCGTCCGCCACCTCCGGGTCGAGCGGAACAGGCGGGACATCGTCGCCTGGATGGAGCGCCACGCGGCGACCCGCTGGGCCGTCGACCTCACCCGCCGCTTCCGCCCGCAGCTGCGGTTCCTCTGGGAGCGGGTGACGCCGGGCGGCACCTTCGGGCTCGAGTTCACCTCGCTGATGGCGATCCTCGCCGTCGCCGGCTTCGTCCTCGTCGCCTACACTGTGATCGTCGGCGCCGACCCCGGGCCGACGCCCGGCGACACCACGGCGATCGACGTCGTCGAAAGCCTCAACGCCGCCTGGCTGGTGGACCTCGCCGAGGCCGTCACCCGGCTCGGCTCCCTCGCCGTCGCCGGCTCGCTCGCCTTCGCCTGCGCCGCCCTCCTCGTCGCCCGCCGCCGCTGGGCCGAGTTCGGCGTCCTGGTGGCAGGCATGGTGCTGACCTACGCCGGCGTGCACGAGCTGAAGGACCTGGTCGACCGGCCGCGGCCGGGGGGCGGCCTCATCGGCGTCTCGGGCTCCTCGTTCCCCAGCGCCCACGCCGCCTACTCGACCTTCTACGTCTGGCTGGCGGTGACGATCGTGATGCGGCTGAGGCCGGGGATGGCGCGCGGCGCAGCGGTGGTCACGGGCGGAATCGCGCTCACCGCCCTGGTCGGCCTCTCCCGCGTCTACCTCGGCGTCCACTACCTCAGCGACGCCAGCGCCGGCTGGGCTCTGGGGGCCGCCGCCTTCTCGCTCTGCGCCGCGGTGGCGCTGACCATCGCCACGGTGCGGCAGAATGGGCGGCGTGCTGCTGCTGGCGCTGGAGAAGATCGAACATGAGTACGTCCTGTTCGGCGTCGCCGGGTTCGTCACGCTGGCGGCCTTCGTCGGCCTGATCCTGGTTCCCGCGATCGGCGCCTACGGCCGGCTGTGGGAGAAGGCCGCCGCCGGTGTGCTTTCGGTCTTCGTGCTCGCCGCCCTGGTTCTGGTCGGCGTCGTCGTCGGCCTGGCCGTCGTTTACTACTACAACGACATCTCCAACCTCGTCAACGGCGCCTGAGCGCCGGCTGGGGATAATGGGGCCATGCCAGCGGCCTCGAAAGGGCGGGAAAAGCCTGCAAAGAAAAGAAAAGCCGGGACGCTCGACGCGCTCGCCGACGCGGTCGAGTCGGGCGCCGGCCTGCCCGCCGTGGCGCGCGCGGCGGCGGGGGTGCTCGATGCCAGCGTCGTCCTGATCGACCGCTCCAGCGCGGTTCTGGCGGTGGCCGGGGCCTCTTCCGACCAGGAGCGGAAGCTGCTCGCCGGCGGCGAGGGCGTGACCCGGGTGGAGCTGCGCGTCGCCGACACCGCCGTGGGCGAGCTGCGCTACCGCGCCGGCGCGCCGCCCGAGCCGGCGATCGCGCGCATGGTGACGACGCTGCTGGCGCTGGAGCTGGAGCGCTCGCGCTCGCCGGAGTGGGAGAGCGAGGAGGTTGCCGGCGCCTTCGTCGCCGCGGTCCTCGCCCGCGAGGTGACCGACCGCGGCGACATCCTCGCCCGCGCCGCCGAGCTCGGGGCCGACCTCGAGCGGGGCGCCGGGGTGCTGATCCTGCACGCCGCGCCCCGCGCCGCCCAGACCGGCGAGTGGCGGGCCCGGGTGCTGACGCTCGCGCAGCGCGCCCTGCGCTCGCTGGCGCCGGGCTCGCTGGCGAGCCCGGGCGGCGAGGAGGTGGCCGAGATCGCCGTGATCGTCCCGGCCGAGGACGACGCCCGGGTCGAGCGGGCCGCCGCCGGGCTCGGCCGCGAGCTGGAGGACGGCCTCGCCGGGTTCCACCTGACCATCGGCCACAGCCGCCACGCGGCGGACCCGGTCGACCTCTACCGCGCCGGCAGCGAGGCGCGGCTGGCGGTCAACGTCGGCGAGGCCGAAGGCCGGGCGCTGCTGGCCTTCGAGGAGACCGGCTCCTACCGCCTGCTGCTGCCGGCGATGAGCGAGGACCCGCGCGAGCTCGAGCGCTTCTACGCCGAGACGATCGCGCCGCTCGCCGCCTACGACGAGCAGTACGAGACCGAGCTGGTGGCGACGGTGGAGGCCTACCTCGACAACGACGGCAACGTCGCCGCCACCGCCAAACAGCTCTTCACCCACCGCCACACGATCCGCTACCGGCTAGAGCGGGTCAAGGAGCTCTGCGGCCACGACGTCTCCGCCACCGAGGGCCGCGAGAAGCTGGGCCTCGGCCTCAAAACCATGCGCGTGCTGGGGATCGCCTCGCCGCGGGGTCCGGCTCAGGAGCCGGGGTCGGAAGCGGGCAAGGTGCCGAGGTCGGCGGAGGAGTGATGGCGGGCTAAGCTTAGGTTCGCTCCTTTTTGGGGAGTCGGCTAAGGGCAAGCCGCATGCCTTTGAAGCATGCTATCCCGGTTCGAATCCGGGCTCCCCAGTTAATTCACTTGGGATTCATAGGCCGAAGCTTTCTGTCTGAGATGCCTGTGAAACTGTTGACATGGGTAGAGGTCCACGGTTCACAGAGGACGCGGCGCGAGAGGCGATCGCCAGGTCGAAATCTTGGACCGAGGCGCTTCGCCGGCTCGACTACTGCCCGACCGGTGGCAATCCAGCGACGCTGAAGAAGTACGTCGCCATGTGGGGGATCAGCACCGATCATTTCGATCCCTACGCCGGCGTGATGGAGGCGATGCGCAAGCCGCGCCGGCCCCTTGAGGAAATCCTCGTCGAGCACTCGACCTTCAGCCGCAGCAACCTCAAGCAGCGCCTCTACGAAGCTGGTCTGAAGCAGCCGCGCTGTGAGATGTGCGGCCAGGGGGAGAGGTGGCGTGGTCGCCACATGTCAATGATCCTGGACCACACCAACGGTGTGCGGAACGACAACCGTCTGGAGAACCTGCGCATGTTGTGTCCGAATTGCGCGGCGACTCTGGATACTCATTGCGGCCGGGCGAAGGAAACTCCGCCGCCACTTCGCAATTGTGCGCGCTGCGGTGAGATGTTTCGTGCGAAGTACCGCAAGCAGAGATTTTGCTCGCGGCATTGCGGAATGAGGCGAGAGCGCGGCCCCACCGGTTGCGGCCGCGGGGTGCCAAATCCCAAGTCCCGCAAAGCCGAGCGACCGCCGTACGAGCAGCTGCTGGAGGAGATCGAGGCGACGAGCTATCTGGCCGTCGGGCGCAAGTACGGCGTCTCCGACAACGCGGTGCGCAAGTGGGTGCGCTTCTACGAGCGGCAGATCGAGCGGGAAGCCGCCGAGAGGGAGACGGCGGCCGGGCCGGGCTGATCGCGTCCGCCGGGGCTCCTAGGGTTTCAACCATGGAGATGAACGCAGTGGGGATGGACCCGGAGGTTCGCGAGGGGCTGCAGCGCAGCTGGAAGGCGCTGATGGCCGTCGGCGTGCTGGCGATCCTCGTCGGCTGCGTGGCGATCGTGGTGCCCGCGGTTGCCGCCGTAGCGACGGCGATCTTCATCGGCTGGATCCTGGTGATCGCCGGTGCCTTCCTGGTCGCCGGAGCCTTCATGGCGCACTCGATCGGCAGCGTGATCCTGCGCCTGATCTGGGCGCTGCTGACCGTGGTCGTCGGCCTCTGGCTGATCGTCGAACCGGACAACGGCACGCTCACCCTGACCTTCGTGCTCGGGATCTACTTCCTCTTCATGGGCCTGACCCGAACCGCGGTCGCCTTCGCCGCCCGCGGCCAGGAAGGGGCCGGCCTGGTCGGCCTCAGCGGCGTCGCCGGCCTCCTGATCGGCATCCTCATCCTCGCCAAGTTTCCCAGCAGCGCCGACTGGGCCATCGGCCTCCTGGTAGGCATAGACCTGATCTTCGCGGGGTGGACGCTGACGTCCGTAGCTCTGGTCGGCCGGGATCTGGCCAAGCGCTGACTGAGAAGGCGTCGGCGCGGCGGGTCCTGTCGTCGCAGGGGACCCACCGCCCCTTCCGGTCGCTAAAGCGTCCTCAGGGGCGGTTCCCCCTACGACGCCACCCCCCGCGAGATACGGCATCAGCTAACGCGTTTGCCCCAAGCTGGAGACTCAAGCCGATGGACGACCGGCCACCAAGGTTGTAGACGGTTGTCCCGGCACACGTGGAGGTCGATGGTGTTCGTCTTAAAGCTTTCTCGGGACTCCAGCCGGATCGGAGTTGCGTAGGGGCAGGGGTGGGGCACCCTGAAGCGCGCGGCGTCCTCTTTTCGCCGCGATATCCCACCCGAGAGCCCATCCGCCATGACGGCGAAAACCCAGCAAGCGGAAGGGTGCCCCACCCCTGCCCCAACCCCTCTACGATCCACCCGTGGAGTCTCCCCTAGTGCTCGTAATGGCGGCGGGCGAGGGAACGCGCATGCGTTCCAGCCTGCCGAAGATGTTGCACCCTGTCTGCGGGCGGGCGATGGTCGCCTGGCCGATTGAAGCTGCGCGCGAGGCGACCGGCGCCGAGTGGATCGTCGTGATCGACTCGCCGAAGGAAAACAGCGTCCCCGGCCTGCCCGACAAGGTCCGCATCGTCACCCAGCCCGAGCCCGACGGCACCGGCGGTGCCGTCCGCGCGGCGCTGCCGCTGATCGCCGAAGCGGAGACCGTGCTGGTGCTCTCCGGCGACGTGCCGCTGATTTCCCCGGAGACGATTTCTGGCCTGCTCGAGGCGCACGCCGCCTCCGGCGCCGCGGCGACGATGCTGACGATCGAGCTCGAGGACCCCGGCGCCTACGGCCGCGTCGTCCGCTCCCCCTCGGGTGAGATCGAACGCGTGGTCGAGGCGAAGGCCGGCGGCGACGCCACCCCCGAGCAGCTGGCGATTCGCGAGATCAACGCCGGCACCTACGCCTTCGCCGCCGGCCCCCTTGCCGAGGCCCTCGCCGCCCTCTCCAACGACAACGCCCAGGGCGAGTACTACCTGCCCGACGTGCTGCCCGCCCTGCGCGCGGCCGGGCACGCGGTCGCCGCCCACCTCACCGACGACCTAGCCGTGACGATGGGCGTCAACAACCGGCTCGACCTGGCCGCGGTGGAGGCCGAGGCGCGCTGGCGCATCCTCGCGCGCCACATGCTCGCCGGCGTTACCGTCGTCGACCCCGCCTCGACCTGGATCGACGCCGACGTCGAGATCGCACCCGATGCCCGGATCGAGCCCGGCACCAGCCTGCGCGGCAGGACGGCAATCGGCCCGGGCTGCGTGGTCGGCCCGCTCAGCACCCTGACCGACACCGCCCTGGGGGCGGACGTCTCGGTGCCGCACTCCTTCTTGGTCCGGTGCGAGGTGGGCGACGGCGCCCAGGTCGGTCCCTTCGCCCACCTGCGCCCCGAAGCCGAGCTGGCGCCGGGCGCCAAGGTCGGCAGCTTCGTCGAGGTCAAGGGCTCGCGGATCGGCGAGGGCGCCAAGGTGCCCCACCTCGCTTACGTCGGCGACGCCGAGATCGGCGCCGGCAGCAACCTCGGCGCCGGCACGATCACCGCCAACTACGACGGGTTCCGCAAGAACCGGACCACGATCGGCAAGAACACGCGAATCGGCGTTGACACGATGCTGATCGCGCCGGTAGAAGTCGGCGACGGGGCATACACTGGCGCTGGTGCGGTGATCAAGGGCGACGTGCCCGAGGGCGCGCTCGCGGTGAGCGAGAACGAGCAGCGAAACATCGAGGGCTTCGCCGACCGCAAGGCGGCGCAGATGCGAGAGGAGCAAAGCGGGTGAGCACGATCGAGCAGCGTCCCGAGACGGAGGCGGTAGCGGCAAGCACCATCACCCACGACTACTCGAAGCGCCTGATGGTCTTCGGCGGGCGCAGCTCGATGGAGCTGGCCGCCAAGGTCGCCGGCAAGCTCGACGTCGACCTCGGCCAGGTGACGCTGAAGACCTTCGCCAACGGCGAGGTCTACTGCCGCTACGAGGAATCGATCCGCGGCGCCGACGTCTTCATCGTCCAGTCGACCTGCGCCAACGAACACTCCGGGATGAGCCCGAACGACGCCCTGATCGAGCTGCTGACGATGATCGACGCCGCCCAGGGCGCCTCCGCCCACCGCATCATCGCGGTGATGCCCTGGTACGGCTACGCCCGCCAGGACAAGAAGTCGGCCCCGCGCGAGCCGATCTCGGCCCGGATCGTCGCCAAGTGCCTCGAGGGCGTCGGGGTCGACCGCGTGCTGACCATGGACCTCCATGCCGGCCAGGTGCAGGGCTTCTTCCACGTCCCCGTCGACCACATGACGGCGATGCCGATGCTGACCCAGTGGTTTGCCGACCAGCACCGCGCCGAGGACCTGGTCATCGTCTCCCCCGACGCCGGTCGGGTCAAGACCGCGCGCAACTTCGCCCGCCGCATCGGCACCCACTGGGCGGTGATGGAGAAGGAGCGCCCGGCCCAGCAGGTGGCCGAGATCGGCTACGTCGTCGGCGACGTCAAGGGCAAGACGGCGGTCCTCGTCGACGACATGATCGACACCGCCGGCACCCTCTGCGCCGCGGCGCAGACGGTGAAGGACGAGGGCGCCGCCCGGGTGATCGCCTGCGCCACCCACGGCGTCTTTTCGGGGCCGGCCTACGAGCGGCTCGCCTTCGAGAGCTCGGGGATCGAGCAGATCGTCGTCAGCGACACGATCCCGCTGCGGCCCGGGGCGCCGGACAACATCACCGTGCTCTCCACCGCCGGCACCTTCGCCGACTCGATCCGCCGCATCTTCACCGACGACTCGGTCTCCGAGATCTTCGCCGGCGAGAACCAGCTGTTCTGATGCCCGGCGGCCTGCGGCTGGTCGGCCACAAGGGCGCCGACCTGATCGCCCCCGGCAACACGGTCGAGAGCTTCCACGCTGCGGTCGAGGCCGGCGTCGACACGGTCGAGCTCGACGTGCTCTGGCTGCGCGACGCCCACCTGCCGCTCGAGCAGCGGGCGCCGCTGGTCGTCGCCCACGACTGGCACGACGCCGAACGGCGCACGCCGCTGACCCTGACCGAGGCGCTCGACGCCTTCCTCGGGCCGCCGCTCGACCGGGTCGAGATCGACATCGACATCAAGTTGCCGGGGCGGGAGGAGGAGATCGTGGAAGCCCTGCAGGAGCGCAATCTGATCGAGCGGGCGATGGTCTCGACGATGGAGATGTACTCGCTGGGCCGCGTCCTCGAGCTGAACCCGGCGCTGCGTCGCGGCTGGACCTACCCCAAGGTGACCAGGGACTGGACCTCCAAGCGCTGGGCCAAGGCCCCGATGCTCGCCGCCATGATGGCGATGCGCCACCGCCTCCCCGGCCTCGCCGCCGAGAAGCTGCCCAAGCTCGGGGTCGAGTCGATGTGGGTCTACCACCCCCTGGTCAGCCGCCGCCTCGCCCGCATCGCCGAGATCGCCGGCGTCGAGCTGATCGCCTGGACCGTCGACGACCTCTCCCGCATGAAGAAGCTAACCGCCGCCGGCGTCCACGGCCTGGTGAGCAACGACCCCCGCTTGTTCGCCCAGCTGCCCTGACCCAACTCCGTTCCGGTGCGCTTTATGTCGTCAGGGATGGCATAAGGCGCACCGGAACGGCTATCGGGCCGCCTTCAGCATGCGGGCGATGCGGTTGACGACGGCGTTGGGTTCGTCCCGGACCTGCGCCCAGGTGACGCGCGCGGTCCGATAGCCGGCCGCGGTGAGGATCTGGTCGCGTTTGCGATCGCGCTGAAAGGCGACTCTGGTGCCGTGCGTCTCTTCGCCATCGGTCTCGATCGCGAGCCGATGCTCTTCCCAGAGCAGGTCGATCTCGAAGGGGTGCCCGTCGATGCGAAGCTTCACGTTGGTGCGGGGAGCGGGCAGTCCTTCCTCGATCAGGCGTGGGAGCAGACGCGCCTCGAGGCGGCTTCGCACGACTGGCCGCTTCTCCCGCGTCTCCCGCCAGGGGGCCAGGATCGTCCGCAGGCGAGGTGCGCCGCGCCTACGGCCGCGAGAGAGCACGAGGTCGATCTCTTCGACGTCGAGCCGGCGCATGACCGCCGCCTGCTCGACGAGTCTCCTCAGCTGGCCCCAGCCCGATTCCCCCGCCATGTCGACGATCGTCCGGGAGACCGTCGTGCAGGTGATTCCATCCCGGATCTCGATCTCCTCGGGAAGGGGCAGGCGCACGCGGTGCCAGCGAATGCCGCCGATCTTGCGCCCCGACCAGTCCGGTGGGATCACGTGCATGACGGGGAGTTGCTTGTCCCACAGCCCCAGCAGCTCCGCCGCGCTGCCGTGCGAGAGCACCGTCCCCTCCTCGCAGGCGAGCACCGCAGCCAGCAGTCGTCCCTGCCTCGTAATTGCCTCATGCCCCACCGCAAAGGTTTCGCGGAAGAGCGGCCGTAGGTATCCGGACGCGATCCGCAAGGTGATCGTGCTGTCCCCTATCCCAAGTGCGCGAAGTTGCCGGCGTGAGACGACGCCGTGCTGTTGCCCAGCCAGGTCACCGATCCAGCGGTTCAAGCTTGCGGTGCGCTTTGTGCCATCCATGCAGACATAAAGCGCACCGGAGCACGGTCTCTCCCCCCGATAAACCTTCCGGTGCGCTTTATGCCACCTATGGGCACATAAAGCGCACCGGAACGATGTTCCGGGTCAGACGGTGCCGGGGGTGGCTGTGGGTGGGGCGTTGCGGCCGCCGCGGGGTTTGACGGCGGACTCGAACTCTTCGGCGGTGAAGCCGCCGACGGCCTCGCCGTCGAGGGCGTAGCGGTAGAGGGCGACGCCGAAGATGTTGCTGAGGGCGCTTGAGATCAGCATCGAGATCGCCAGCCCGATCACCCCGATCACGAGGAGAAGGGCGCCGAGGAGGCTGGCCGAGCTCCAGATCGAAATCGCGATGAGGATCAGCAGGATCGAGGGCAGCATGCCGAAGAGGAGGACGGCGCCCCCGATAGCGATGTTCCCCGTTACCTGCTGGCCCCACCGTGACCTGAACAGAGACGCGGATCGCTTCAGCGTGGCAATCGGCCCGGTGCCCTCGAGGGCGATCACCGGCACGGCGAGGAAGGTGATCAGCGACCAGCCGACCGCCAGCACTCGGCCGAGAATCGCACCCGCGGAACCCTCGCTCTCGAGCGCGCTGAGCACGAGCCCGACCGTGGTCGAGACGGCTGCCCAGCCGGCGATCTGCGAGAAGCGCTCGCGGGCCACCGCAAGGCCGTCGCCGACGGTCGCCTCGCGGCCGTGGAAGATCATGTCGGCGGCGACTGCCAGGCCGACGCTGAAGTAGAAGCCGATCATCGAGAGCAGGTAGAAGCCGATCACGACCAAGGCGCCGCCGAAAGCGGTCTCGTCGCTTCCGATCAGGTACAGGCCCGGCCCGATCACGATTGCCGTCGCGACGATCGTCGCCACTCCGCCATAGAGCGGGAATCGCATCAGGGAGGGATTCTCTCGCAGCATCCCCCAGCTCTTCTTGCTCAGCTGCCAGCCGCGTCGCATCCTGCTCATGGTTCCCTTCCTTCCAATGATCGCTCGGCTATCGGCGTCTGCATCACGCCTCTTCCCTCGAAGTACTCCCACTCCTCCTCTCCCAGCTCGGTCGCGGGCGGGTCGGCGTAGATCCACTCGCGCATGATCCGGTGCCAGTTGCGCTTCGCCCGCAGCTGCCCGAGCACGGCGACGACGCCGATTTCCATCCGCCGCCCCATCAGCTCGTCCGCCGGCATCGCCTCTCGCCGCATCAGGTCGTAGTACTCCGAGCGCGGGTCGTTGGTCGACTCGATGATCTTCATCACCCGGCGGGCGCTGATCTCGATCTCGCGATCCTCGATGTACCAGCCGCCGACCGCTCGCATGTGCTCCAGCAGCCGCTCGGCGTCCAGCTTCGACGGGTTCTTGACGAAGCCGAGCTCGTGGAGCGCCTCGCGGAAAGCCTCCGGGTCCTCGCGGGAGGCGGCGTCGAAGGCGCGCTGCTCGAGCACGATCTGCTCGTGGTCGAGCTTCTTGGTCATGCCGAAGTCGAGGAAGGCGACGCGGCCGTCGGCCAGCAGGATGTAGTTGCCCGGGTGGGGGTCGGCGTTGAAGTGCTGCAGGTGGTAGATCGAGCCGAAGCTGCCGCGGAAGACGATCTCGCCGAAGCGGCTGCGCTCCTCGTGGGGCAGCTCCTTGACCTGCTCGAACCCCATCCCCTCGACCAGCTCGGTGACCAGGACGCGCCGCCGCGAGAGCCGCGTGATCACTTCCGGCACGTAGATGAAGGGGTGGTCGCGGTAGGCGCGAGCGAAGCTGCGCTGGTTCTGCGCCTCGTACTCGTAGTCGAGCTCCTCCATCACCCGCTCGCGCAGCTCCTTGGCGATCTCCTTCGCGTCGAGCCCGGGGGCGAGGGCGCGCGCGAGCCGGACGATGGTGCCGGCGTTGCGCAGGTCGGCGTCGAGCGCCTCGGCGATCCCCGGGTACTGGATCTTCACCGCCACCGCCCGCCCGTCGAGCAGCTCGGCCCGGTGCACCTGGCCGATCGAGGCGGCGGCGAAGGCCTCCGGCTCGAACTCGGCGAAGAGCTCGGAGAGCGGTTCGCCCTCGTACTCCTCCTCGAGCACCCTCTCGACCTTGCCCCAGGGCATCGCCGGCGCATCGGTGCGCAGCTTCGCCAGCTGCTCCTGGTAGATCTCGCGGTACTCGTCGGGGATGAACTCGGTGTCGATGAAGGAGGCGAACTGGCCGAGCTTCATCGCCGCGCCCTTCATCTGGCCCAGCGCGCCGACCATCTTCATTGCCGTCTCGATGTGGCGCTGCTCCAGCCGCTCCCTGCTGTCCTCCTCGGAGCGGCCGACGTTGGTCGCCTTGGTGCCCGCGTAGCGGGCGCCCTGCATGCCGACGACCGAGCCCAGCTTCGCGGACCGTCGCAGCCTTCCCTTGGGGATCTTCTCGTCGCTCACCCCCCAAGGTTCCCACAGGGTGCGGCGGGGGTAGGTGCTTGTTTCGTGCGTTTCTCTATCCTCTTTCGTCCGCATGGCCCAGGCCCGCGAAAAGCTCAAGGCAGCGCCCCGAGCCGAGTTCGGCTCGAGGACCTCCCGCCGCCTGCGGCGCGAGGGCCTCGTGCCGGGCGTCGTCTACAGCGGCGGCGCGGACGCCCGCGCCTTCCAGGCGCCCGAACGCGACATCCGCGGCGTGCTCGCCGAAGGCGCCGCCCTCTTCGACCTCGAGATCGAGGGCGTGGGAGCGGTGCCGGTAGTGGTCAAGGAGCAGCAGCACCACCCGGTCCGCGGCAGCCTCCAGCACATCGACCTGCAGGAGGTGCGGCTCGACGAGGCGATCCAGGCCGAGGTCGCGGTCGAGCTCGAGGGCAGCGAGGTCGCCCCCGGCGTCAAGGGCGGCGGCGTGCTCGAGCACGTCACCCGCGAAGTGACGGTGGAAGCGCTGCCGGCCGAGATCCCCGACCGCCTCGTCGCCGACGTCTCGGCGATGGAGGTCAACGACACGCTTCAGCTCTCGGCCCTGGTCGTGCCCGAGGGCGTCACCCTCGTCGCCGACGATCCCGACGAGGTGACGATCGCCACCCTCTCGCCGCCCCGCGTCGAAGAAGTTGTCGAGCCCGAGGTCGAGGAGGAGGCCGAGCTGGTCGGCGAGGAGGGCGAGGCGCCCGCCGCCGAGGAGGGCGGCGAGGGCGAGGGCGATTCGGGCGAGTCCGGCGGGGAGTAGCCCCTGTCCCTCTTTCGCCGCCGGGCCGAACGGGGCGAGGGCGAGCAGGGGGGCGACCGCATCCTGATCGTCGGCCTCGGCAATCCCGGCCGGCAGTACGAGGCGACGCGCCACAACGTCGGCTTCGAGGTCGCGGCCGAGCTCTCGCGCCGCTGGGACCTGCCGCGGGCGAAGAAGAAGTTCGGCGGGCTGATCGCGGAAGGCCGCGCCGGCCCGGGCGGCCCGCGGGTGGCGATCCTCTTGCCGCAGACCTTCATGAACGCCGCCGGCGACTCGGCCGGGCCGGCGCGCGGGGCGCTGAAGGCGCCGCTGGACCGGGTCGTCGCCCTCCACGACGAGATCGACCTTCCCTTCGGCGAGGTCCAGGTGCGCCAGGGTGGGGGACTGGCCGGCCACAACGGCCTCAAGAGCCTCAAGCGGGGCTTCGGCGACGCCGGGTTCTGGCGCGTCCGGGTCGGCGTCGGGCGCCCCGACTCGACCGACCCCGAGGTGGTCTCCGCCTACGTCCTCGGGCGCTTCCGCGAGCCGCGCGAGCAGGTCGCCGCCCTGATCGAGAGCGCCGCCACCGAGACGGAGCGGCTGGTCGAGAAGCTGGACGAAATAGATTCCACGCCGTGAGCGCTGCGAGCGAGGTGACGAGCTACGAGGTGACCGGGCAGGGCGTGGCGGTGCTGCGCCTGCAGCGTCCCGCGGCCCGCAACGCGATCGACACCCGGGTGCTGGTCGAGATGCTCGAGCACCTCGCGGTCGCCCGCGCCGAGGGGGCCGTGCGGGTGCTCGCGATCTCCTCCTCCGACCACATGGGCCTCTCCGCCGGCGCCGACGTCAAGGAGGAGCTCGACGAGGAGGGCAAGGTCCGCCGCATGCAGCTCTTCGCCGACCTCTACGACGCTGTCGTCGCCTTCCCCAAGCCGACCGTCGCCGCCTGCCACGGCGACGTCGTCGGGGGTGGGGCCGAGATCGCCGTCGCCTGCGACATGCGCGTCGGCGGCTCCAACCTGCGCATGCGCTTCCCCGGCGCGGCGCTCGGGGTGCCGGTCGGCCCGGCGCGCCTGGTCACCCTCTGCGGCCTGGCCGCCGCCAAGTACCTGCTGCTCACCTCGCGCACGGTCGGCGCCGACGAAGCGCTGCGCCTCGGCCTGGTCAACCGCGTCGCCCCCGCCGCGAGCACCGAGGAGGCAACCCTCGCCCTGGCCGCCGAGGTCGCCGCCCACCCGCCCGAGGCGCTCGCCACGCTGAAGCGCATGCTGCACGAGTGGGACGACGTCGTCGGCCGCTCCGCCAGCGAGGGCGAGGGCCAGGTCGAGTGGCAGCGCAGCGGGCCGGGACTGCCTCACCGGACCTGAGCCGGCACCGGCCGTGCGTAAGTTCAAGGTCCTCGGCTGAGTCCGTGTCGGACGAGGTGCAACGTTTTGTTCGTCTATATGACGAACAAAACGTTGCACCTCGCTAGACGCCGCGCGCGGCCGCCTCGCCGACGCCTGCCGCGACCGCCATGATCGAGACCTGGGGGTTGACGCCGGGGCAGCTGGGGAGGACCGAGCCGTCGGCGACCCAGACGCCCTCGACCCCGCGCAGGCGGCCTTCGGGGTCGACCGGGTGGCGCGAGGGGTCCGAGCCGGCGGCGGCCGTGCCCGTCGGGTGGAAGGCGGCGAGGCGCAGGCGGCGCACGTCGAGCCGCTCCACCGCGTCCTCGATCTCCGACTCGGCTCGCACCGCGGGCGCTCCGCCGCCCAGTTCGACGTCCTTCGCCCCGGCCGCGAGCATCACCCGCGCCATCGCGCCCACGGCCGTCGCCAGGCGGCGCTCGTCGGCCTTCGCCAAGCGGTAGGAGACGATCGGCGCGCGGGCGCCGAAGACCCGGCCCGAGGGCGCGTCGGCGATCATCGCGCCGAGCGTTGCCGTGTTGGCGGCGCGCTCGAGGCGGCGCAGCAGGTGGGTGCCGTATCCCGGCGCGGAGACCGCGCCCATCCCCGGCGGGGTCGAGGTCGCCTCGAGCAGGATCCCCTCGCGCTCGTGCAGCTCTTCGATCCCGACGCTCTGCATCACGCCCTCCCAGGGGATCACCTCCTCCTCGAAGCTCGCGGTGATTCCGGTCGCCGGGTGGATCGAGAGGTTGCGCCCGAGGCCGGGGTGCTTGCCGAGCCCGCTGCGGCGCAGCAGCGGCGGCGTCGGGATCGCGCCGGCGGCGACGACGACCAGGGGGGCCGAGATCCGCACCTCGCTGCCGTCGGGCCGCCGCCCGGCGACGCCCACGGCCCGGCCCCTCTCGACCAGCACCTCGCGCACGTGCAGGCCGGAGACGATCCTGGCGCCCGCCTCGCAGGCCTGCGGCAGCGCGTTCAGGTGGACTCCGTTCTTGGCGTTGTTGGGGCAGCCGATCGCGCACTGACAGGCGCCGCGGCAGCCGGGCGCGTTGCGGCGCAGCGGCGCCGCCTCCCAGCCCAGCGCCGCCGCGCCGGCCAGCGAGATCTTCCCGTTGCGCCCCAGCACCTCCATCGGCGCCGGCGCCACCCCGATCGTCGCTTCCACGTCGGCGACCCGGGGGCCGAGCAGCTCCGGTTCGGCGTGCGCCAGGCCGTGGTCCTCGTACCAGGAGCGGGCAACCGGGGCCGGTGGCCGGTAGCAGGTGCCCGAGTTGATCACGGTGGTGCCGCCGACGGCGCGGCCCAGCGGCAGGGCGATCGGCGGGTAGCCGAGCGCCATCGTCGTGCCGCCATCGCGGTAGATCGAGGCGAAGCGGTCGAGCGGGTGGGAGGTCCGCAGCCGCTCGACCGTCCAGCGCTCGCCCTCCTCGACGATCGCGGTGTCCAGCCCGGCGCGGGCCAGCGCCCGGGCGGCGAAGGCGCCGCCGGCCCCGGAGCCGATCACGATCGCGTCGCAGCTCGCCCGCGCCGGCCACTCCTCGACCGGCGTCAGGTCGAGAATCCCGTCGGGGTTGGAGGGCTCGTGCCGGGTCCCGACCGCGGCGATCTCGCCGGCGAAGGCGTCGGCCCCGTGGGCGAGGAGGACGATCGACTTGACGGTGTCGAGCGCCGGCGAGCCGCCGATGCCGGCGAACTCGGCCAGTAGCTCTTCCCGGCGCGGCGCGGGTACCGAACCGAGCCGCCGCCCGGTGCGCGCCAGCGAGAAGGCCTCGAGCCCGACCAGGGCGGCGCCCAGGCCGGCCCGTGAGACGGCCGGCATCCGGTCGACCATCCGCCGGGCGACGCTCGCCACCCGCTCGGGATCGGGCCCCCCGGCCTCTGGCGGCAGGATCGCCGCCGCCACGTCTCCCAGCGCGGACATGGCGGGGATACTAGGTTGTTCACAGATGAGCTTCGTCATCGATCCGCCTTTGCTGGTCGCCTCGGGCGCCGCGATCGAGGCGGCGGTCGGCGAGGACGAGGCGAACGCCCGGCGCCTGCGCGGCGGGGTCGTCGCCCTCTTCGCTCTTTACCCGCTCTGGATTCGCCTCGGCAGCGCCCTCGTCCGTACCGCCCGCTCCGCATAAAGGCCCATCCCGGTAGGGGTGGAGCGTCTTGTACTTTTTCGCGAGCAGCGATTGGGAGTAGCCAGAGGCGTAGCTCGAAAAAGTTAAGTGGAACCCCTACCGGGATGGGCCTTCAAGCCCAGCCGGTCGCGTCCAGCGAGGTGCTGTCAGCGAACCGATCGGGGTGCGCGAGCACGTGGTCAGCGACCTCATCGCAGCGGGCTACCCAGAGCTCATCTTTGCTGGCTGCTGCCGCAAGTTGGTCGAGCAGTGCGGCGAGGTGCTCGTCGCCGAGCCAGCTGAGCATGAAGGGGTGGAGGACGATCGCCATGAACCCGCCTGCGGTCGAAAGCTCGTCGATCGAACGCTCGAGGGAGGCGAGGAAGGTGGCAGGCTCGACCAGGTCGGGGGAGCCGGTCATCTGCTCGCGTGCGCCCGCCAGCGGCGGCAGCACGCAGCTGGCGTCGAGGTGGCGCCACTGGAACGGCAGCAGGGCGATGCCGCCGTCCTCGCCGGCCCCGGCACCGGCGGGGGAGCAGTAGCGCAGGCCCGCCTCGCGCAGGACCGCCGTGCCGCCGGGGCCGAGCCGGCCGCCGGGCGGTCGCAGGCCGCAGATCTCCAGCCCGATTCGCTCGAAGGCGGCAACCCCCCGAGCCACATTCTCAGCCTGCCCGGCGGCACTCATCCCGTCCCATTGCTCGTGGCGCCAGGCGTGGTAGGCGACCTCGTGGCCGCGCCCGGCGATCTCGCGCAGCAGGTCCGGGTAGAGCTCCGCGTTGAGCCCCTCGACGAAGAAGGTCGCCGCCAGCCCCCGCTCCGCGAGCCGGTCAAGCAGCGCCGGCACCACCTCGGTCGCCGTGTGGTGTCCGCCCACAGGTGCCTCAGGCGGCAGCGCACCCATCTCCAATTCCGCCGCCTCCCCCAGGTTGTCGAACGTCAGCGACAGCACCCCCCGCTCCCCGCCCCGCCCCCCGCCGATGGGCCTAAAAGGAGACATATAGGCGTATTTCAGGCCCGTCGGCGGTCATTTGCGCAGGGCCGGGCTCCAGCGCTCCGGTTCGCGCTCGGCCTGCTCGCGCGCCCAGCGGAAGTGGTGTTGTGCGGAGGCGAGCAGGATCGGGAAGTTGAGCAGGCCGGCGATGGCGAAGCGCCGCGCGCCGGGACGGTTGGCGGCGGGCAGGCTGAGGGCGCTGCACACCAGCCAGAACCAGAGCACGGCGTTGTAGGCGGGCAGCTGGTCCTCGCTCAGGCCCTCGGCTTCGTCGAGCATCGGCAGCCCGCCGTGCAGCGACCAGGGCCAGGCCTTGAAGTGGACCGCGACGCCCGCCACCCCGATCCCGGCGCTGAAGGCGGTCAGCCGCCGCGCCGCCTCGCCCTCGCGCAGGGCGGCGGCCAGCATCAGCGGGAAGTAGCCGCCCCAGAGCGCGTACGCCCCGCGGCGGCCGAGGAACGGCTCGAACACCAGCCCGACCCCGGCCCGGGTCTCGAAGGCGTTGTGGGCGAGCAGGCCCAGCGCCGAGCCGGCCGCGAGCAGCTTCCTCATCCCCGCGCCCCGATCCGGTTCGACACCGTGCCGATCCCGTCGATCTCCAGCTCGACCGTCTGCCCGGGCCGGATCCAGCGGTCGAGCTCGAGCCCGCAGCAGCCGGGCATCGTCCCGGTCGAGATCACGTCGCCGGGCTCCAGCCGCTCCCCGGCAGCGGCGTAGGCGAGCATCTCGCCGACGTCGTGGGCAGGCCCGGCGGTGCCGCCCTCGCACCAGACCTCGCCGTCGACCCGGACCCGGCCGCGGGCGGCGGTCCAGTCGGGCAGCTCGTCGGCGCTGAGCACGTCGCACCCGAGCGAGTTGGCGAAGGTCTTCGACTTCACCGCGGGGCCGAAGACGCCGTGACGAACCTCCTCGGCCTGCACCTCGCGGGCGCTCCAGTCGTTGAGGACGAACCAGCCCCCGATCGCCTCGCGCGCCTCCGCCGGGCTCGGGTCGGCGAGCGGCCGGGCGAGCACGAAGGCCAGCTCCAGCTCGAAGTCGAGGTAGGAGGTGTGCGAGGGCCAGGGCATCTCCTCGCCGTCGGCCAGCATCGCGGCGTGGTTGCCGACGTAGAAGGCCGGCACCTCGTAGAAGCGTTTGTTCGGCTTGAACGGCGGGAATGTCCGCCGCGTGACGCGCTCGTATGCCGCCGCCGCGCGCTGCACGGGCGCGGGGAAGAAGCGCTTGACCAGCATCCGGGCCGAGCCCTCGTAGTGCGCAGGCCAGAGGCTGAAGGCGCGCAGCGAGCGTGCCTCGAAGGGGAGCCCGGCGCTCGCCGGGTCGGCTGCGGTGGCGTCCTCGAGCCGAGCGGCGACTTCGGCCCGACCCTCGGCGCCGCGGTCGAGCACCGTCAGCATGTCGAGCTCAGGCGGCAGCGAGACCCAGCGCTCGCGCTCCGGGTCCTCGGCGATCAATCCGGTGGGGGTGCTCCTCAGCTTCAGCCCAGTGCGATTATGGCGAGCCGCATGAGCTTGCGCCCCCTGATCGAGATAGCCGCCGAGAGCGAGCGCGTGCACGCGCTCACCGGCCGCGTGCGCGAGGCAGCTGCCGGCGGCGAGAAGGTCGAGGTGCCGGTCTCGGCGATGCTGCGGCCGCTGCTCCTCGCGGCCCTGCTCGAGGACGATCGCGGCCTCGCCGGCCGCCCGGCGCTTCTGGTCGCCGCTGACGACCGCTCCGCCCGCGACCTCGCCGCCGACCTGCGCGCCTACCTGGCGCCGCGCCGGGTCCGCCTCTACCCCTCGCGCGGCACCGGCTTCGCCTCGCACGTGACGCCACCGCCGCACCTGGTCGGGCTGCGGATCGACGCCATCGACGCCCTGGGCGGGGAGGAGGACGCGGTCGTCGTCGCCAGCGCCACCGCCCTCGCCGAGGCCGTTCCCGACGCCGCCCTGCGGCCGGCCGGGCTCGCGATCTCCCAGGGCGAGGAGATCGACCCCGGCGCCGTCGCCCGCGACCTCGCCGCCGCCGGCTACGAACGCGTCGAGCAGGTCACCGAGCGCGGCCAGTTCGCCGTCCGCGGCGGCATCCTCGACGCCTTCGGCGCCACCGAGGACCGCGCCGCGCGGATCGAGCTCTTCGGCGACGAGGTCGAGTCGATGCGCTGGTTCTCGACCTTCACCCAGCGCTCCCTGGGCGAGGCCGAGCGGGTCGAGCTGGCGCCCGCCGCTGAGCTCGACGCCGAGCACCGCGAGCTCGCCGAGCTGGCCGCGATGGAGGCCGCCGAGGAGGGCCGCGAGCCGCCGAGCCTGGCCGAGGTGCTGCCGCTGGAGCGCTTCGGCCCGCCGCTGGACCTGGTCCCCGACTCGGCCGCGGTGATCCTCGCCGCCGCCGAGGAGATCGAGCCTGCCCTGCGCGACCACTGGGAGGACGCGACGACCGCGATGCACGACGAGGACGCCACTCGCCTCTACCTCGACGTCGCCGCCCCCCTCGCCGCCCGCGCCGCCCTCTCCTTCGTCTCCCCCGGCACCACGGACCCTCCGCCGACGGGCCGAAATGTCGACCAGGGGTTCGACATTTCGGCCCGTCGGCCTCGAGGAGCCCTTCCGCGCCGCCCGGGCCGAGTCCCCCGCCCGCAGCGTCAAGGAGGCCGAGGCCGAGCTGGAGAAGCAGGTCCGCTCCGGCTACCGCGCAGTTGTCGCCTTCGACGACCGCGGCGAGGCAGAGCGGGCGCGCTACGGCCTCGACCGGCTCGATGCCACCCTGCTCGAGGGCGGCCGCCTCTCGCCCGACCCCGGGCTGACCTTCGCCGAGGCGCGCCTGCGCGAGGGCTTCGTCAGCCCCGAGCTGCGCCTCGCCGTCTACCCCTTCCGCCGCCTCGTCCACCGGCGCCGCCGCGCCGAAGCCCGCGCCCCCGGCGCCGCCCGCGGCCGGCTCGCCTTCAGCGACCTCCGCGTCGGCGACCACGTCGTCCACGAGGACCACGGCGTCGCCCGCTTCGCCGGCTTCGAGACGCGCGAGGTCGGCGGCGTCACCCGCGACTACCTCTACCTCGAATACAGGGGCGAGGACCGCGTCTACGTCCCCACCGACCAGCTGGCGAAGCTGAGCCGCTACGTCGGCGCCGGCGGCGAGCCGACCCTCTCCGCCCTCGGCGGCAAGCGCTGGCAGAACATGAAGGCGCGCGCCCGCCGCGCCGCGGGCGCCCTGGCCGGCGAGCTGCTCAACCTCTACGCCGAGCGGCGCACCCGCAAGGGCCACGCCTTCGGCGCCGACGGCGAGTGGCAGATGGCGATGGAGGCGGCCTTCGCCTACCGCGAGACCGCCGACCAGGTCGAAGCGATCGAGGCGGTCAAGGGCGACATGGAGGCCGCGCAGCCGATGGACCGCCTGGTCTGCGGCGACGTCGGCTTCGGCAAGACCGAGGTGGCGCTGCGGGCCGCGGTCAAGGCGGCGGCCGACGGCAAGCAGGTGATGATGCTGGTGCCGACGACGATCCTCGCCCAGCAGCACTTCGGCACCTTCCGCGAGCGCCTCGCCGACCTCCCCTTCGTCGTCGAGGGGGTCTCGCGCCTGCGCAAGCCGGCCGAGGTGAAGGCCGTCCTCGCCGACTTCGAGGCGGGCAAGGTCGACGTCCTGATCGGCACCCACCGGCTGCTCTCCCGCGACGTCCGCGCCAGGGACCTCGGCCTCGTCATCGTCGACGAGGAGCAGCGCTTCGGCGTCAAGCAGAAGGAGCTGCTGCGCCAGCTGAAGCTCAAGGTCGACGTGCTGGCGCTCTCGGCGACGCCGATCCCCCGCACCCTGCAGATGAGCCTCGCCGGCCTGCGCGACATCTCGACGATCGAGACCCCGCCCGAGGGCCGCCGCCCGGTCCGCACCTACGTCGGCCCCTACGACGAGGACCTGGTGGCCAAGGCGATCCACCGCGAGCTCGAGCGCGGCGGCCAGGCCTTCTTCCTGCACAACCGGGTCGACTCGCTGCCGGAGGCGGTCGAGCGCCTGCGCGGCCTCGTCCCCGGGGCCCGCTTCGCCGAAGCGCACGGGCAGATGGACGAGGCCCGGCTGGAGGAGACGATGCTCTGCTTCCTCCGCGGCGACGCCGACTGCCTGGTGACGACGACGATCATCGAGTCCGGGCTCGACATCCCCAGTGCCAACACGCTGATCGTCGAGCGCGCCGACCAGCTCGGCCTCGCCCAGGCCTACCAGATCCGCGGCCGCGTCGGCCGCTCTCGCGAGCGCGCCTTCGCCTACCTGCTCTACCCCTCCGCGGAGGCGCTGAGCGAGGAGGCGGCGGCGCGGCTCTCGACCCTCGCCGACCACACCGAGCTTGGCTCCGGCTTCAAGATCGCGATGCGCGACCTCGACATCCGCGGCGCCGGCGACCTGCTCGGCTCCGAGCAGTCCGGCCACGTCGCCGCGGTCGGCTTCGAGCTCTACTGCCAGATGATCGACGAGGCGGTCGGCGCCGCCCGCGAGGCGGCCGGGGAGGAGGAGGCGCCCGAGCCGGTGCGGCTCGACGTCGCCGTCGACGCCTTCTTGCCCGCCGCCTTCATCCCCTTCGAGGCGGCGAAGATCGACGTCCACCGCCGCATCGCCGCCGCCCGCGAGCCCGGCGAGCTGCGGGCGATCCGCGACGAGCTCGGCGACCGCTTCGGGCCGCCGCCGCCGGAGGCCGAGAACCTGCTGGCGCTGCAGCGCGCCCGGATCGAACTCGGGCTGGCCGGGGCGCGCAGCGTCGAGTTCCGCGGCGGGCGCCTCAGCGTCACCGGGGTCGAGCTGGACTCCGATGGCGCCGCGGTCCTCGCCGAGAAGGTCGAGGGGGCGCTGTACGAGTGGCGCGAGAGAACCGCTGCGGTGCGGGTGTCCGACGAGCCGGCGGCGAGGCTCGCCGCGGTCCTCGCGATGGCCGCTGCGATCCGCGACGCCAGGCGCTCCCAGGAGCCGGAAACCGAGACGAGCGTCGCGACCTGAGGCGCGTCCGCCGGCACCCCGCCGGGGGCATTTGAACTATGCTGCCCGCTCGGTGGCGGCGAATCGGCGGCAGAGCAAAGAAGCGGGGCTGAAACGCCTCGTCCTGGTCGGTTTCGCGGCCCTGCTGGTCCTCCTCTTCGCCGGCATCGCGATCGCCGACGGGATCGGCGACCCCGGCATCCCCTCCGGGGCCGTCGCCGTGGTCGAGGACGTTCCCGACGGCATCGGCACGATCACCGACGAGGAATTCCGCCACGCCATCGTCCAGGCCGCCGCCGCGGCGCAGATCAAACCGATCCCCAAGCCCGGCGACGAACAGTACGACGGCCTCAAGGAAACCGCGCTCGGCGAACTGCTCGACTCGATCTGGATCCAGGGCGAGGCGGCGGAAATGGGCTTCACGGTCACACCCAAGGAAATAGCCGCCGAACTGAAGAAACTCAAAGAACAGTCCTTCCAGACGGAGCAGCAGTACCAGGAATTCCTCAAGGAATCGCACTACACGAAAGAGGACGTCGACCGGCGGGTCACCCTCCAGGTCCTCAGCGGGAAAATCCAGAGCACGATCCAGGAAGAAGCGCCGGCTCCCAGCAGCAGCGAAATCGAGGACTACTACGAAGCGGCAAAGGCCAGCCAGTACACGACCCCGGAAAGCCGCGACATCCGCCTCGTCGTCAACAAGGACAAGGCGAAGGTCGAGGAAGCCAAGGCCGAGCTCGAAAAGGACGACTCGGTCGAAAGCTGGGAAGAGGTCGCGAAGAAGTACTCGACCGACCCGGCGACGAAGAACAAGGGCGGGCTGCAGGCGGGCCTCTCCGAAGGTGGCGTGGCCGAACCCCTCAACGCCGCCGTCTTCGCCGCCGAACAGGGCGAGCTGGAAGGGCCGCTGAAGGAAACACGCGGCTACGTGATCTTCGCCGTGGAGAAGATCACCCCCGAGAAGGTCCAGTCGCTCGAAGAAGCCGAACCGCAGATCAGCAGCCAGCTATCCGAACAGCTGGCGCAGCAGGACTTCGCCGCCTTCCTTCGCAACTACAACAGCAAGTGGGCGTCGCGCACCTTCTGCACGGACGAGGTCGTGATCGCGCGCTGCGCCAACTACAAGAGCGACGGCCGCCCGGCCGAAGCCAACCCCGCCTGCTACGAAGCGGATCCCGAAGAACCGCCCGAAGCTTGCCCGGCGCCGATCGCCCAAGTCAAACCGGCCCAGCCCGGCTCTGTGAACGTGTTGACCCCGGAAGGGACGCAGCTCTCCCAGCGGCCGCGTCCGGCGAATGCCGAAGAAGCGGCGGCGCCCGAAGGCACCGAACTTCCGCCCGGGGTCGTCCCGGAAGGCGCCCCCGAAGCCGCGCCTGAAGAAGCCGCGCCCGAAGGCGAATAGCTCCACCGGGCTGAATAGACTGCGGCGCGAACACACCGGTTCATGAGCGCCATCTCTTCCATTCACGCCCGCCAGATCCTCGACTCGCGCGGCAACCCGACCGTCGAGGTCGAAGTCGCGCTCGAGTCGGGTGCGCGCGGCCTGGCCGCGGTTCCCTCCGGCGCCTCGACCGGCGAGTTCGAGGCGGTCGAGCTGCGCGACGGCGGCGAGGCCTGGGCCGGCAAGGGCGTTTCCCAGGCGGTCGCCAACGTCAACGGCGAGATTGCGGCGGCGCTGAAGGGCTTCGACGCCGGCGACCAGGCCGGCCTCGACGCGAGGACGATCGAGCTCGACGGCACCCCGAACAAGGGCCGGCTCGGCGCCAACGCGATCCTCGGCGTCTCCCTGGCAGCCGCCAAGGCGGCGGCGATGGATGCCGGCGTGCCGCTCTTCCGCTACCTCGCTGGGCTCTACGGCGGCCCGGAGCCCTCGCTGCTCCCGGTGCCGATGATGAACGTCCTCAACGGCGGCGCCCACGCCGACAACTCGGTCGACTTCCAGGAGTTCATGGTCGTGCCGGCCGGGGCCCCGAGCTTCTCCGAGTGCCTGCGGGTGGGCACCGAGGTCTTCCATGCGCTGAAGAAGAGCCTCGCGGCCGCCGGCCACTCGACCGCGGTCGGCGACGAGGGCGGCTTCGCGCCCAACCTGGAGTCCAACGAGGCGGCCCTGCAGGCCGTCCTGGCTGGCGTCGAGGCGGCCGGCTACGCGCCCGGCACCGACGTCTTCATCGCCCTCGACCCGGCTACCAGCGAGGTCTTCGAGGGCGGGTCCTACGTGCTCGAGCACGAGGGCCGCTCGCTCTCGCCCGGGGAGATGGCCTCCTACTGGGAGGACGCCTGCTCGCGCTACCCGATCCTCTCGATCGAGGACGGCATGGACGAGGAGGACTGGGACGGCTGGAAGCTCCTCACCGAGAAGCTGGGGAACCGGGTTCAGCTTGTTGGCGACGACCTCTTCGTCACCAACCCCGAGCGCCTGCGGCGGGGGATCGAGGCCGGCGTCGGCAACTCGATCCTGGTCAAGGTCAACCAGATCGGCACCCTGACCGAGACACTGGAGGCGATCCGCATCGCCCGCGACGCTGGCTACACCGCGGTGATCTCGCACCGTTCGGGCGAGACCGAGGACACGACGATCGCCGACCTTGCGGTCGCCACCGGCGCCGGCCAGATCAAGACCGGCGCCCCCTCGCGCTCGGACCGGGTCGCCAAGTACAACCGCCTGCTCCGGATCGAGGAGGAACTGGGCGGCGCGGCCGAGTTCCCGGGCCTGCAAGCGTTCCACCAGCGCTCGGCATAGAGTCGCTCCGCATGAAGGAATGCGGCGCCCGACCGCGTAGGAGCGGGCATGGCAGCGCGCGCCCAGGCGGCGAGACGGCCGGCAGGCTCCGGCCGGCGACGCCCCGCCGCGCGCCGCAGGCCGGCCGCCCGCCGCGGCGCCAGCCGCATCCACTGGGATCGCGTCGGCCGCATCGCCCTCACCCTCGTGCTCGCAGCCGTCCTCTACTCCTACCTCAACCCGGTGATCGACTTCGTCAAGACCTACACGGCGACGACCGCCGCCAAAGCCGAGCTGCACGAGGTGCAGGACGAAAACACCCGCCTGCACTGGCGCGTCCAGCACGCCGACGACCCGGTCTACCTCAACGCCCGGGCACGCGCCCAGGGCATGGTCGCCCCCGAAGAGACCCCGCTCGTAGTCCACGGCCTCTGAGCCCCCGCGCAAGCCCTTCCGGTGCGCTTTATGCCATCTATGGCCACATAAAGCGCACCGGAACCGGAGTGAGCCGTGGTTAGCGCCGGGACTTACGTCGTCGGGACCCTCTGCCTGGCGGCCGTGGGGCTGTCGCTGGGCTTCACGGCGTACCGGTTGCGGCAGCGCCTGCTCCCGGGGTGGGACGGGGCGCCTGCCCGGCTGGTCGAGGCCGTAGTCGGGGTCGCCCTGCTCATCTGGCTGGGAGAGGTCCTCGGCACCTTCGGTCTCCTCTACGCCTGGTCCCTCGTCAGCTCGTCCGCTCTGCTTGCGGGGCTGGCTTGGAGGCTCCGGCCGGCGGGTCCTGTCGCCGTAGGGGACCCACCGCCCCTTCCGGTCGCTAAAGCGTCCTCAGGGGCGGTCCCCCCTACGACGCCACCCGCCGGAGAGGCGTCTTGGCTGGCTTGGGTCGTGACCGTCGGAGTCGTCGCGCTGGTATTTGCGCACTGGGGGCTGACGACCAAGGACGCGTTGGACCGGGGCATCTTCAACTTCGACTCCCTCTGGTACCACATGCCGTTCGCGGTCGATATGGCCAAAAGCCACTCGGTAACGGGGCTCCATTACACCGAGACGGTATTCACCAACTGGCTCTACCCGCAGAACTCCGAGCTTCTCCACGCCGAGGGCATCCTGCTGACGCAGCGAGACATGCTGTCGCTGTTCATCAACTTCGGCTTCTTGGCAATCAGCTTCCTGGCCGCATGGTGTATCGGCCGGCCCTACGGGCGAGGCCACCTGACCGTCGTCGCGGCTGCCGTAGTCCTCGAGTGTCACACCCTCGTAGTCCGAGAGCCGGGAGCCGCCAAGAACGACCTCGTCGCTGCCGCTCTCTTGCTCGCCGCAGCCGCGATTTTGATCACTGCCTGGACACGCGTCTCCCGCGGGTGGCGTGGGGGGAGGGGGGTCGAGGACGGACCGTGGACCGCCCGCAGTGCCCCCCTTCCCCCGCGACAGGACCCGCGGGCCATTGCGTCCCCAGCCGCGACAGGACCCGCCGGCCGGCTCGCATGGACCTGGGCGGTGGCGGCAGCCGGTCTAGCCACAGGCCTCGCCGTCGGAACAAAGTCCACCGCGGTCGCGATGGCCTTCGGCCTGACCGTCGCCGTGATCGCCCTTGCACCGGCGGGGAAGCGCTGGGCCGTGGCCGGCTGGTGGTTGATTCCCGCTTTCCTCGGCGGCGGCTACTGGTACCTGCGCAACCTGATCGTCGCCGGCAACCCTCTGCCCCAGGCAACGAGCATCGGGCCGATATCGCTGCCGCATCCCGAGCGACTGCAGGAGGGTCGGCCGGACTTCAACATCGTCCACTACCTGACCGACACCGATGTCTGGCGCGGCTACTTCGAGCCGGGCCTGCACCAGGCCTTCGGCGCCCTCTGGCCGCTGGTGATCGCAGCGGCGGTTGCCGGCGGGGTGCTGGCCCTCCTGCGGGGGCGCGAAAGGGTGCTGCGCTGGATGGGAGCCGTGGCCCTCTTCGGCATGCTCGCCTACCTCTTCACCCCGCTCAGTGCCGCCGGCGCCGAGGGCGCCCCGGTCGGCTTCGGCATCAACATCCGCTACGCCATCCCCGCCCTCCTCCTAGGCCTAACCCTCCTCCCCCTCGCACTACTCCCCGCCGACGGGCCTCAAAGGAGACATATAGGCGTATCTGAGGCCCGTCGGCGGGCGGTTTGGGGGTGGGGGGTGCTTGCGGGGCTGCTCTTGGTGCTGGTGGTGACGGATCGCTCGGATGCCGTTGTCCGCGACCCAGCCCGCGTCTTCGGAATAGCGCTGGCGTTCCTGCTGGTCGTCGTCCCAGCCGGACTCGTCTGGCTCAGCAACACACGCCTCGCCAAGCCCGCTCCTCCGGCGGGTGGCGTCGTAGGGGGGACCGCCCCCGAGGACGCTTTAGCGACCGCAGGGGGCGGTGGGTCCCCTACGGCGACAGGACCCGCCGGCCAACGCCGCTTGTATCTCCTCGTCAGCGGCTTCGCAGTCCTCCTCCTGCTGATCGCCACCCTCGGCTACCCCATCCAGCGCGACTACCTCCGCGACCGCTTTGCCGCCGGCTCGGAGATCCCCGGCATGGACCTCGACTCCGCCTACCAGTGGTCACGCGACCTCGAGAACACCCGCATCGGCCTGGCCGGCACCACCGCCGGCTTCCTCCAGTACGGCTTCTACGGCACCGACCTCTCCAACCATGTCGTCTACCTAGGCGAAAAGGGCCCCCACGCCGCCTTCAACGCGATCCCAACCTGCGCCGCCTTCCGCACCGCCGTCAACGAAGCCGACCTCGACTACCTCCTCACCACCCCCTTCCTCAACTTCCTCCACACCGACGCCCCAGTCCCCTCCCCAGAGACCCGCTGGCTCCGCGGAGAAAAGGCAACAATCCCCATCCAACGCAACGGCCAGGTCACCGTCTGGAAACTGAACAGCAAGCTCAACCCCGAGGCATGCGGCCCAGCCAACGCCCCGCTTCACCGAATCCCCAACACGCCCCAGGGCCAATCTCAGTAGGTCGGAACGTCTTGTACTTTTTTGCCAGCCCCGCTCTCCGCCAGGCCTCAACGGATCACCAAAAAAGTTAAGTGGAGACCTACTGAGATTGGCCTCCGAGCCTGCTGAGATCGACCGTCAGTCGTCCGAGTCGCCGGACTCGGACTCGGCAGGCTCGCCCGCACGCCGAATCACGATCTGATCGGCCTCGATCCGCACCGTGACCTCCCGCTTGCCGGCCCAGTGCTCGGCATACACGGGATTGTCCTTGACCGCAGGGTCGAGCCAGAGGCCGTAGCCGTCGGTCTCCCCGTGGTCGAAGCTCGCCTCGATCTCTTTGCGCCGCCCGCGGCCTCCGCGGCGGCCTCGCCGGCGCCTGCGTTTCGGCCGCTCCCTGCCCGCGTCGCCACCGCGCTCCTTCTCCTCGCCGTCTTCTTCTTCGGGCTCCGGTTCAGGCTCCTCGTCCTCTTCGGGCTCCTCGGCGGCCGCGGCCTCGATCTCGGCCTCGATCTCGTCGCGCAGGTCGACCTCGCCCGAGGCGGAAAGCTCCTCGTCAGGCGTGAAGCCGTGCTGTTTGCGGAACTCGCGCAGCTCCGAGGTGCTGACTTCGAGCTGGTGGGCGATCCAGGCGTCGGTCCGGCCCTGGCGAACCCAGGCGCGGATCTGGTTTAGCTGTGGCTTCAGAGAGCGTCGTGCCATCGGCGCGCGAGTCTATTCAACCGGGGCGGTCGGGAGCACGGCCGCTACGCCATCAGGAAGGCGAGCGCCTCGAACATGGATACGACGACGACGACCACGGTCACCGTGAGGCAGACGGCGAGGACGCTGAAGCGCACCTTGCTCTCCTGCTCGCTGCGCGTGATCCGCCGCGCCCGCGAGCGGTTGGCGGCGCGCCGGCGAAGCTGCTCACGGCGGCGGCGCTCAAGTGATGTCTCCTGCTCGAAGGCCGTCTCGAACTGGGAGATGCTCTGACGCATGCGCATGGTCGGGTGGCCCGGGGGCCGCGGGGGACCGTAGCAAAGGCGAACGAGCGCTTGCAGGAGAAGGAAATGTGCGATCCGTCACGATGGCTCAGGGGGCGCAGGCGCCCCACAGCCCCCGGCCGGCCCGCGCGGCGCGCAGCTCGAGCCCTCGCAACCGCGGCGCGAAGCGGTCGTTGGGCGGGATCGTCAGCGTGCGGGCGAGCCCCCGCCGGACCAGGCTCGCGTTGACGAACCGGCGCTCCAGGTAGACGTAGGCGAGCAGCCTGCCGTAGGCGTCGCGGCGCTCGGCGCCGAAGACCAGCCGCACCCGCCGGCCCTCGACCAGGCGGTGGTTGAAGGCCGAGGCCCGCGGCCCGAAGCACTGCACCGGCGTGTCGGGCTTGACCGTCTCCGGCGTGTCGACGCCGATGTAGCGGACGTCCTCGCTCTCGCCGCCGATCCGCACTTCGATCGTGTCCCCGTCGATGACCCGGGTGACGACGGCGTCGACTGCCCGCGGCCCCGTCTCGCCGCCGCCCTCCCACGGCCGCAGGATCAAAAGAGCCGCGACCACCAGCAGCACCAGGCTGCCGAGCTGACCGCGGCTCCAAAGACTGCGTCCCACCCCTGGTTAAGCCGCCAGGGTGGCGATTTCTCTCCCCCAGCACCAGGTGCAACGCTTTACGGCGCCCCCAGCGCCACAAAGCGTTGCACTGCCCGGTTACGGAATACGGCGCACGCTGCTGAGCAGCGTCTCTTTGATCTGGGCGATGATCTCCAGCGCGTCGTTCCACTCGCGCTGCCAGACGTTGCGGCCGAAGATCACGCCCGAGCCGCCCGCTTCCATGATCTCGCGGCAGTGCGTGAGCACCGTCTCGTCGTCGACCTTCGACCCGCCGGAGAGCACGACCAGCGAGCGGCCGGCGGACTCGACGCACTGGCGGATCGCCTCCGCCTCGTCGACCTGCATCTCGTTGTAGGGAGCCGGCGCGTCCTTGTCCTTCTCCGGGTCGATCTTCGGCATGTTGAGCTTGACCACGTCGGCGCCCTGCTCCATCGCCATCCGCGCCGCGTAGTCGATCGCGTAGAAGGAGGTGGCGCCGCCCTTGGCGTCGATCGCTTCGCCGCGCGGGTAGGACCAGACGACGAGCGGCATCCCGAAGCGGTCGCAGTCCTGGCGCACCTGCCGCAGCTGGGCGAGGTCCTCGTCCTGGCGCGGCGAGCCGACGTAGAGCGTGTAGCCGACCGCATCGGCGCCGAGCCGCACCGCGTCCTCGACGCTCGCGTTGCAGGGCGAGAGCGCCTGTGCGGAGGAGGGGATGTCGGTCTTGCCGTTGACCTTGAGGATCAGCGGCACCTGGCCGGCGTAGTCGGGGTAGTACTTGGTCGCCATCCCGATCTGGCAGGCGAGGGCCGAGTAGCCGGCCTCGGCGGCGAGCCGGAACTGGTAGTCGGGGTCCTTCGACGCCGGGTTGGGGAAGAAGTCGCGCGGCCCGTGCTCGATGCCCTGGTCGATCGGCAGCAGCATCAGCGTGCCGTTGCCCGGCCCGAACTCGAAGAGCAGGCGCCTCAGGCGCGCTCTTTTGCCGGGGGCCAGGGTGGCCAACAGCGATTTCTGCTCGGTCAGGCTCTTCAACTCCACGCTTGATTCCTCCTCGGGTCCACTCGAAATCGGGTGCAGCCCCAGTATGTCACTGCGGCCTGCCCTCAAGCGGTTTCCGGCAGGCGGTTATCCTCGGAAGACCATGAGCGAGACTGAGCTCAGCGTCGTCTGCAAGAACTGCGGCTCCGAGGTCAGCCCCTACGTCACCGAGTGTCCCTATTGCGGCGCCCGCCTGCGCAAGCGCGCCCCGAAGCTGGAACGCCGCGGCGACGGGCTGGAGCCCAAGCCCCGCCGCCGCGCCCGCCCCAAGCTGCGCCGTCGCAGCCGGCCCGACGGTCCCCCGCGGCCGTTCCGCCCCTACGCGACGATCGCGGCGATCCTCGGCTCGGCCGCGCTGCTGCTCGTGCAGAAGCTGACCGGGGACCCGATCGCCAGCTTCGGCGGTCTGGTAGTCCCGCTCGAGGACCAGTGGTGGCGCTTCCTCACCGCGCCCTTCGCCTACCTGGACGTCGGCTACCTCTTCGTCGTCGCGGTCGGCCTGGCGATCTTCGCGACCGGCCTCGAGCGCAGGCTGGGCACTCCGGCGACGGCCCTGCTGCTGGTCGCCTGCGGCTCGCTGGGGATGCTCGCCGCCGCCGGCATCGCCAACGCGCAGGGCGACCTCCAGGTGATCGCCGGCGGCAACGGCATGGCGCTCGGCGCCCTCGCCGCCTGGTTTGCGATGCGGCGCGCCGAGACCCGCGGCGCGATCGACGCCGACTACGACGCGATCGGGGTTCTGGTCGCGGCCGCGGTGCTGCTCGCCTTGCCGGTCTTCGAGTCCACCGCCGACCCCTTCGCCGGCTTCGCCGGCGGCGCCGTCGGCGGCCTTGCCGGCTTGGCCGCATCCGCCTCCCGCCACTAAAGCGGGGCTTCCGGTGCGCTTTATGCCAGCCATGGGCACATAAAGCGCACCGGAAGGGCAGTGGCGCCCTGAGGAGGTGGGATCAACCATCTAGGCTGCAACCGTGCCCCCCGACGATGAGCAGCTGGACGCCGCGATCGAGCGGCTGATCGACGCCGAGCGCTTCGCCGAGGCGGAGCGCATCGTCGCCCGCGCCGCGCCGCAGCTGCAGAGGGTGCTCGCCGCGGCCCTTGCCGAGGGGGGCTGGTTCGGCGATTCGCACGAGGCCGAGTCGCTGCGCGCCGCGACGGTCCCCGACCCCGACGAGCGCGTCGCCGCGGTCCGCTCGCTGCTTGCCGAGGAGGCGAGGATGGGGATGATGGTCGGGGTCGCCGTCGGCTGGGCGCTCCGCGAGGAGCTGAACGACACCGAGACAGAAGGAGAGAGCTGAGATGGAGATCAAGTACCACGGCCACTCGTGCTTCGAGCTGAGCGAGGGAGACACCCGGGTCCTGGTCGACCCCTTCCTAAAGCCCAACAACCCGGCGGCGGTGGCGAGCGCCGATGAGGTCGAGCCGACCCACGTCGTCGTCTCCCACGGCCACGCCGACCACATCGCCGACGCTGTCGGCGTCGCTACCCGCACCGGTGCCGAGTGCGTGGCGATCGTCGAGGTCGCCAACTGGCTCGAAGAGCAGGGTGTCGGGAAGGTCCACGATCCGAACCTCGGCGGGACCATCCGCTTCGAGTGGGGCTGGGTGAAGCTGGTGCCCGCCTGGCACACGAGCACGATCGCCGGCTCGGCCGACGCCCCCTACAGCCCGACCCCCGGCACGGTCACAGGGACGCCGGCCGGGCTGCTGATCGACATCGGCGGCGTCACCGTCTACCACGCCGGCGACACCTGCCTCTTCGGCGACATGAAGCTGATCGCCGAACGCAACCCGGTCGACGTCGCCCTGCTGCCGATCGGCGGCCACTACACGATGGACCGCCACGACGGCGTCGTCGCGGCCGAGTTCGTCGGCGCCGGCACGGTGATCCCGATGCACTTCGACACCTTCCCGCCGATCGAGACCGATGCCCAGGCCTTCAAGTCGGAGGTCGAGGAGAAGACCTCCTCGCAGGTCGTGGTCCTCGCCCCGGGGGAGTCCCACACGACCGGCTGAGCGCGCCCGCGGCTGAGCGCGCCCGCTATTCCCCTTCCGGGCTGACCGAAGAGGAGCCCGGTGGCGGCGTCGATTCGGCCGGCGGCGAGCTTTCGACCGGGGGCGGCGGCGGGGGAGGCGTGCTTTCGGCGGGTGCCGCAGGCGGCGGTTCGGGGCCGGTGCCGCCGACCGTCACCACGACGGTGCCGCCTCCGGCCGGGGCCCCGGCGCCGGCGGAGGGAGCCGCGCCGTCGATCCCGGTCGAGGTTTTCGTCGTGTCCTCGGCCTCCGCTTCCGCTCCGCCGTTGCCGGCCGGCGCACCCTCATCGGCGGGCGCCGTGGGGGCTCCGGCTTCGGTCGGAAGGGTTTCCGGCTCGGGGGCGGGTGCCGGCTCGGTTGCGGGTACCGCGGGCGCTGCCGGCTGGTGACTCGCCGCGACCGCCGCGTTGTGGGCCGGTGCGACCGCTGCCTTCGGGCCTTTCCGGACACTCGAGATCGCCGCCGGGCCGCTGCTCACGGGCGCAGGTTCGGTCTGGTGCTTGACCTCGACCGCGCCGGCGGTGATCACGGCCGCGGTGACGACACCGGCCACGGCCTTGGTGCCGATCGCGCTGCCCACGGCGCCGATGCCGCCCGCAGCGCTGCCGCCGCCGAGCGCGGCGCCGACGCTGCCCACTGCGCCGGCTCCGGTGGCGCCGGTACCCGTTGCGGTCGCGGCGCCACCGGCACCTGCTCCTCCCAGGCCAAGCTTGGAGAGGATGAAGCCCTTCAGCGCGACCAGCGGTCCCACCGGGACCAGCGCCGCCAGCACCTTGTCGTTGGAGCGGAGCTGGGAGCGGAAGTCGGCGCACTCCTCGCAGTCGCGGACGTGGCGGCGGACCGGGCCGGAGAGCTTGCGCAGCCCCTCGGCAGCCTCGGCGAGGTCGACGCGGACCTCGCCGCAGGTGAGCTGGCGCGCCTGGCTCGCCTCGGCGAGCGAGATCCGCGCCCGCACCAGCAGCGACTTGACCGAGGGCACGCTGGTCTCCATCGCCTGCGCGATCTCCTCGTAAGACATCGCGTCCATCTCGCGCAGCAGCAGGGCCGAGCGCTGCGTCTCGGGAAGCTTGCCGACGTCGGTGAGCAGCTGGCGGAACTCCTCCCGGTTGTGCACCTTCTCGGCCGTGGAGGCGGCCTCGACCGCCGGCACCATGTCCATCGATTCCTGCGCGTCGGCGGTCGGCTTGCGCAGGTGGTTGAGGCAGCGGTTGCGGGCGATCCGGTAGAGCCACGGGCGCAGGTTGATCTCGCGCTCGTCGGCGAGCATCGCCCGGTAGGCGTTGACGAAGACCTCCTGCAGGACGTCCTCGGCGTCCTCGGTGGAGCGGAGCATCTGGCGGCAGAAGCCGAGCAGGCGGCCCTGGTAGCGGTCGACGATGGCCTCGAAGGCGCCGGGGTTGCCGGCGCGGGCCATCGCGATCAGGCGATCGTCGCCCTGCAGCTTGAGAAGCGGGGAACGCCGGGCGAGAAGTCCGCGGCGACTGGCGTGGGATAGAGCTGAAGCCTCCAAGCGATTCCTCCAAGGGGGGCCAGGGAAGGCGTTTGTCTTCTAGCTCAGGGACACCGTAGCACCGGCATAGTTGCGGTACCTCATCAGTTTTTAGTGCGACTTTAGGAATCCAGGTTCGCCCGGTTACCATCGCCAATGCCCGGGTGGCGAAATTGGCAAAAGCGGCGCCCTTAAAAGGCGTTGCCCCACTGGGGGGCTTGCGGGTTCGAGTCCCGCCCCGGGCACTCGTTTAGGCTCTCCGCCCCATGGAGCACGGGGGGCGGATAGTCGCAAAGGCGCTGAAGTCGCGAGGGGTCTCGCACCTCTTCACGCTCTCCGGGGGTCACCTGTTCTCTATCTACGACGGGTGCCGGGCGGAGGGGATCGAGATCGTCGACGTGCGCCACGAGCAGGCCGCTGCGTTCGCGGCCGAGGGCTTCGCCAAGGCGACGCGCGGGGTCGGCGTCGCAGCGCTGACGGCGGGGCCGGGGGTGACGAACGGCGTCAGCGCGATCGCCGGCGCGCAGGCCAACTGCTCGCCGGTCTGCATCCTCGGCGGCAGGGCGCCGGAGCTGCGCTGGGGCTCGGGCTCGCTGCAGGAGATCGACCACCTGCCCTTCGTCTCGCCGCTGGTCAAGTCGGCGGAGACGGTGAAGGACCCGGGGCAGATCGCCGCCCGCACGGCGGCCGCGCTGGACCTCGCCCTCGCCGCGCCCAACGGCCCGACCTTCGTCGACTACCCCCTGGACGTCGTCTTCAGCGAGGCCGATGCGGAGGTACCGGCCGCGCCGCGGGCCGAGGGCCGCCCAGCGGAGGGAGTCGAGGAGGCGGCGGCGCTGCTGGCCGCGGCCGAGCGCCCCGCGATCATGGCCGGCACCGGGCTCTACTGGGGCCGCGGCGAGGAGGAGCTGCGGGCGCTGGCGGAGGCGCTTGGGATCCCGGTCTTCCTCAACGGCCTCGGCCGCGGCTGCCTGCCGGCGGACCACGAGCTCTCCTTCAGCCGCGCCCGCGGCGCCGGGCTCGGCGGCGCCGACGTGGCGCTGGTGATCGGCGTGCCGCTCGATTTCCGCCTCGGCTTCGGGGCCGCCGTCGCCGAGGAGGCGAAGCTGATCCGGCTCGATGCGGCGCCGAACGCGCTCAGCGCCAACCGCACACCCGACGTCGACCTGGTCGGCGACGTGGCCGCCAGCCTGGCGGCGATCCGCGAGGCGGCCGGGGGCGGGGGAGGGCGCACCGGCCCATGGCTGGCGGAGCTGCGCCGGGTCGAGGACGAGAAGCGCGCGGCCGAGCAGGAGGAGCTGAACGACGCCCGCTCGCCCCTGCACCCCGTCCGCGTCTACAAGGAGCTCGGCGAGGTGCTCGAGCGCGACGCGATCGTCGTCGGCGACGGCGGCGACTTCGTCTCCTACGCGGGCCGCTTCGTCGACACCTACCAGCCCGGCTGCTGGATGGACCCGGGGCCGTTTGGCTGCCTCGGCGCCGGGCCCGGCCAGGCGATCGGAGCCAAGCTCGCGCACCCCGACAGGCAGGTCTGCCTGCTGCTCGGCGACGGCGCCTTCGGCTTCGCCGGGATGGAGTTCGACACGATGGCGCGGCACGGGATTCCCGTGGTCGGCGTGATGGGCAACAACGGCATCTGGGCGCTGGAGCACCACCCGATGAAGTTCCTCTACGGCTACTCGGTGGCGGCGGAGCTGCGCCCCGAGACGCGCTACGACCAGATGGTCGAGACGCTCGGTTGCGACGGCGTGCTCGTGCGCGAGCCCGGCGAGCTGCGCCCGGCGCTGGAGCGGGCCTTCGAGTCGGGCCGGCCGACGCTGGTCAACGTCCTCACCGACCCCGAGGTCGTCTACCCGCGCAAGTCGAACTTGGCCTGACCCGGCGGCCCCCCGGCCCCCTCCGCCGGCGGGCCTCAGATACGCCTATATGTCTCCTTTGAGGCCCGTCGGCGGAGGGGGTCCCCAGACGAGAACCGGCCGCCATCGCTGGCGGCCGATTCAAGGTGGCCCCTCAGGACGGGCAGGGGTACGTCTTCAGGGACCAGTTCTTATTCGGTGGACCCAGACGGCGGGAGGCGCCATTGTGCGGCAATCGCCCGAGTCCTATACCGGGTCCGCGGTGGTTTGTCCCCACCTCTTCCCCGATGTGCCGATTATCTGCCTGCCTGTCCGTTACGTCTAGTTGCCTCTTTCCTTGCTACTAGAAAACGAGTAGAGGGATACTACCAAATTTTATGGGTTCTACCCAATTCTTGACCCATCTGTAGTGCCGCGGCGCCTTCGTCTGGCCGCGAGGTATCACGTAGTACCCCGAAATTGAGAATACGGGATTACCCGCGTTCCAGAGCCGAAACAGCCGAGATTGCTGTGCCGTAGAGGATGTCGTGCTCGGAAACTTCGACCTGCTCGAGGCCGAAGGCCCGCATCGTCTCGACCAGGATCACCACTCCGGACACGATGTTTGGCGCCCTGTCGGGGTGCAGGCCGGCGATTTCCACCCGCTTAGACAAAGGGGCAGATGCCAATTGAGAGAGGAGCCGCTGGGTCGAGCCGAGGGTGAGCGTATGGCCGTGTACTTGCTTGGGGTCGTAGGGCTCCAGGCCCAGCTCGACCGAGGCCAGCGAGGTCGGGGTGCCGGCGACGGCGATCGCGGCCTGGGCGTGGGCGCCGGGCTCGCCTGCGACCGCGCTCTCTATGAGGCCCCGGACGTCGGCGGCCAGCGCCTCCAGCTCCGGGGGGGTGGGGGGGTCGCTGGCGATGTGGCGCTCGGTGTGGCGCACGACCCCGGCCTGGAGCGAGGCGTGGAAGGAGATCTCCCGGCCGGTGCCGACGATCAGCTCGGTCGAGCCGCCGCCGATGTCGACTACCAGGGTCGGCTCGCTCGGCGGGTGCTCGGCGGTCGCCCCCATGTATGTGAGCCGCGCCTCCTCCTCGCCGCCGAGCACCCGGGCCGAGAGCGCGAAGCGCTCGCGCAGCTCGGCGACGAAGGCGTCGCCGTTGGCGGCGTCGCGGACGGCGCTGGTGGCGATCGACTCGATCCGCCCGGCGCCGGCCTCCTCGCATATCGCCATGTAGTCGGCGACCGCCTCGCAGGCCGCCTCGATCGCCTCGGCGGAGAGCTGGCCCGAGAGGTCGACCCCCCGCCCGAGCCGCGTCACCCGGCTCTGCCGCTCGACCTCCGACACCCGCCCGCCGGCGACGTCGGCGACCAGCAGCCGGGTCGAGTTTGAGCCGATGTCGACCACCGCGATCCTGAAAGCTTCCCCCGCCACCCGCGGCACTCTAGAGAGCCGCCCGGCAAGAGCGCCTGCATGGAGACCACGAGCGCCCTCACCCAACCCCCAAGCGTTGCTAGCATGGCCAAACCGCCGCGGGGTGGAGCAGCCAGGTAGCTCGTCGGGCTCATAACCCGAAGGTCGCGGGTTCGAATCCCGCCCCCGCTATGCGGCGAAAGCCCTGCAAATCGCAGGGTTTTCGTCTTTCTGGAGTGTAGACAGAAGGGTGCAAAATGGCCCCTGGGGCAAGGTGAGGTCAAAGTGAGGTCGATCCAGGCCTTGCGCGACGGCTCCCGTCCACCTACGTTCGGCCGCGAGAAACGCAGAAATAACGGCCCCGGCGGCGCTACCAACGCCCCGGGGCCCGGCACCGAAGTACGAGCCTTCGATGCGAGAGAGACGGTACCGACGTAGGCCGTCCTGGACCGCGTCGCCGGCTCGTCCTCGGTGCCTCTATCGAGAGGAGGGGCACCGTGCCCGGCACCGTCACGACCATCGACCGCGATCAGCGCGAAGGGCTCTATGAGCTGATCCGCAACCACCTCGGCAGCATCGAGGACTTCTTCGTTGCGCTGGAGCGCACCAAGGACTTCGCCAAGGCCGAGCGCCTGGGTCTGGAGTTCGCCGAAGACTTCCGGCTCTTGCAGGACATCGGCTGGGCCGAGCGCGACGAGCGCGAGACGTTCGAGCTGACCATGCCCGCACACGACCTGATGGAACTGCTCCAGCGCCTGCACGCCGAAGCGGTGCCCGTGCTGGTCGAGACTGGCGCCGAGGCCGAGTCGAGCCGCGAAGACGCTACGACGGACCGGCGCTTCCAGCTCGGCTACGAGGTCTGCAACAAGCTCTTGGACGAGCTCGACCCGCGAGAGGCCGACCGCGGACGGGCCGAGCGCCACGCTCCACGGCGGGTCCGGTCAGATTGCCCGCACGGAGACCGACCGTGAGCGGGTGGCGATGCCGATCGGCGCGGACGGGGCGCGAGCCGTTTCCGGAGCGGCTTCCGCACGAGCTCAATCACTTGGTGCTGACCGGGACGCTGCTGGAGAAGCCTCACGGGGCGAGGAGCCCGCGAGGCGATGCGGTCACGATGCTGCGGCTTGGGTTCCCGGTCCGCGACCCCGAGCGGCCCGAGGACCTTTGGACCCTGGCGCGCTGCGAGGTCGAAGTGCCGGCTGCATTGGCTCGGCGAAGCGTGTCGAGCTTGCACGTCGGCGGCCAGGTGCTCGCGTGGGGTCAACTGAGCGACCGCGAGGCAACCGGGGACGGGCAGCCAGTGGGGCGTGGTCGTTGCAGCCGCGCTCCACGCAGGAGCGCCTGAGGAGTCGTTTCCGCGTCTGTTCGTCGTCGGGGAGCGCTGAGGGGCGGCTGGCGGTCGTGACTTTTCGAGGGCCAAGGCGCAGGCCACAGGGAGGGGCGGACGGACTCCCCGCGGTTGGGGGGTTCGCCGCTTCCTGCTTTGGCCCTCGGAAAGTCACGACCGCCAGCCGCCTCCACTGAGCCAGAGGGGCGAGAGCCGTGGAGCAGTATCGGTGCGAGGGATGCGGCCGGGAGCTGTTTGATTTCGGCGACGGCCCTGCGCCGACGAGATGCGAGGACTGCGTCCCGGAAACCGGTCAAGGCAGTCGCCTCGTAGACCAGCTCACGACCAACCTCCGCCAGCTACGGCGTAAGGCGGGCATCGAGAGGGAGGAGCTGGCGCGGCGAGCCGGAATGAGCGCCGACGAAATCGCTCTGGCCGAGCGCGAGGGGGCCAGAGAACCGGGCGTGACCAGAGCCCTCAGGCTCGCCCATTCGATCGGCGTCTCGATCGACGACCTCGCCGACCGCATCTACTGGAACCCCGGAGAGATTGCGCGTAGCCCCGGCGACCGCCGCCCACCGTCGGAGCGGCTCGCGGGCTTCTTCCTCGTCTTGCCGGCCAACGTGCCGATCTTCGATCCGGCGACGCCGCGCGATCCGGTTGCCAGCCGCAAAGAGCTCGCCGAGATATTCGGCGAGAACGTCCGCAGCGCTCGCGAGCGGCGGCACCTGTTCCAGAAGACGCTCGCCGACGCCGCCGGTCTCAGCCGGGAGGGCCTGTCTTACATCGAGCGGGGAATCCACGAGACGACGATCGAGACCATGCTGTCGATCGCTCGCGCCCTGCAGGTCACGCCCGAGGTCTTGCTCGGCGGCATTGCCTGGAAGCCGCGCCTGCCGCCTTGCGCTTCGCCCAGGAGGGGAGGCGCGCAAGGTCACAAGCCGAACAGCCTCGACGGCCCGATCAAATGCCTTTGGAACGAAGGCAAGACCGGCGGTGAGATCGCAATTGCCCTCGGCGTGCCGCGAGGAACCGTCTCGGCCATCGTCCACCGCTTGCGCGAGCACGGCGAGGGGCTTCCCTATCGCCGTCCCCCGACGCGAGCCGTACACGAAGGGGCGCGGCGGCGTCGCGGACGGCCCCCAACGCCTGTCCGAGAGGACGATCGGGGCGTCGATGCGGAGGAGACGGTCGACGCGGCGGAGTGGAAGGAAGCCACCGAAGCCGAGATAGCTGCGCGGCTCGGTGCCAACATTGCGCGTTTCCGTCTTTCGGCCGGACTCACGCTCAGGGAGCTGGGAGAAGCGACGGAGCTAGATCGCTCCTACCTGCACCACGTAGAGAACGGGGAGAGGCTGCCGAGGCTCGGCCTGATCGTGAAGCTGGCGGGGAGCCTCAACGTGCGCTGCGGGCGCCTGACCGCGGGCATCGCCTGGGAGCCGAGCGTCGGTGCGTTCCGAACCGAGCCCGATGGAGAGACAGACACTCCGTTGGCGCGGCTGGGACAGAACGCTCTCCGTGAGCGGAGGCGTATCGGCGTCTCTCAGCAGGCGCTCGGCGCTCGAGCCTTAATCGACCGAAGCGACATTGTCGATTTCGAGAATGGCAACCGGAACTTTCGGGTCTTTACGGCGGTTCGGCTCGCGGGCACCTTGGAGGTAGACATCGCCGAGCTGTTCTCGGGTGTTGCAGATTGGTATGTCCGACCGCTTCCCGCTCCCGAATACGCAGCGGGAGACCGTCGCCCGACCAAATCCGAGCGCGATGTCGTGCTCGCGCGTCTCTGGCGGGAAGGCCGGCCGGAACGGGAGATTGCCGAGGCGTTGGACTTGAAGCCCGAGGCCGTGGGGCCCTACGTCCGCGAACTTCGCGATGCGTGTCAGCATCTGCCCTATCGTCGGCCTCCGCGTCGTGCGATTGAGAAGGTGGCGCGTCGCAGACGCGCGCAGGCCCTCAACGGGGGCGCCGTCATGAAACGCGCTCTGTGACTACGTTCTGATCCAGAATCCGCTCGGCACGGGCGAGAAGTTCCGATGGCTGGGTATCAAGGCCATCGGCGATTCGCCAGAGCGTCTTCAGCGTCGGCGTCTTCGCCGCGCGCTCGAGTCGGCCGAAATAGGCACGGTCAATGCCACACGCGAGGGCGGCGGCTTCCTGACTCAGATCACGCTCCTCCCGAAGCTCACGAAGTGCATCGCCGAAGGCTTGTGGGCGCGAGCGGGCCATGCAGTCCGCAGCCTTCTTGTCAGCGGCTTATTGCGCCACGGTCTAAAGTACCCGGCCGTTCCGAATGCGGGAGCGCAGAGCGGAGGAGTCCGGTTCTTCCTGCAACGTTTGCACTGCAAGCGGTTCGGCCCGTGATTCTGATAGGAATCTCGCTGGCAGCCGGAACGAAATCAGTCCGAAATGGGAACTGCTGAGAGCCGATCTACAGAGGAGGCGGCGGTATATGCACAAGACGGGCACGCGGGGATCACGAGGTTCGAAGCCGGGCACGAGGAGCATCCAGGCGTTTGCAGCCCGCGCAGCTCTCTTCGCCGGAGCTCTCGTTGCTGCTCTCTTGCTTGCTCCGTCGATGGCCTTTGCGACGGCCCTCCCGGCGACGATCACGGAAAACATGACGCTTACGGCCGCCGGCAACCCCTATACCGGCAGCCCGACGATCGAATCCGGCGTGACCCTCAAAGCCGAACCTGGGGTCAAATTCAACGTCGGCAAAACGATCGTCAAAGGAACGCTGAAAGCGGAAGGCACCACCGAATCGCCTGTCGTCTTCACCACGGCGGCCAAAGAACCCAAACCCGGCGGGTGGAGCTACATCAAGTTCGAACCTGGTAGCGGCGCCTCGGTCCTCGATCATGCGGAAGTCAACTACGGCGCCTCCGGTGAAATCGGCGTCCTCGAAATCTACGGCTCCTCACCACAGGTCACGCACACGACCCTGCGCGAAAACGAATCCTCGGCGATCAAGGTCCACGGCGGCAGCCCGGAAATCGCCTATGACACCTTCATCCACAACGGCCATTACTACCTCGGCCGCGACACCGTCACCTACAGCCTGAACGCGACGGAACCCGGCGAAGTCAACTTCCACGACAATACGATCACCGGGAGCGGCGGCGGCGGCCTCAGCGTCTCCGATTCAGTGGCCGGCGAAGTCAACGTCAACAACAACACCGTCGAAGGCAGCAGCGGGTATGGCATTTCCGTGTCGCACACGCCTGCGTCAGGAGCAGTCGGGAGCATGGGCGGAAACGTCTTGGTCAAAAACGGCGGCGAATACGCGCTCTCTTACTCCGGGACCAACATCCCGAACAACATCACCGAAAACACGCTCAAAGAAAACAGCAACAACTGGATCAAGGTTTCAGGGACCGTCGCCTATAGCTCGACGTGGGGCAACGGAGGTGGCCCGGTCAAGCTCGGGGAAGTGACCATCGCCAAAGAAGCGACGCTGACGATCAGCCCTGGGGTGACCTTCTATCCGGGCAAGATCATCGTCAAAGGAACGCTGAAAGCAGAAGGAACCTCCAAAGAACCCATCATTTTCACGTCCAGCGCCAAAGAACCCAAACCCGGCGCTTGGAACTACATCAAGTTCGAACCGGGCAGTGGTGCTTCGGTGCTCGACTACACCGAAATCAACTACGGCGCCTCCGGCGAAGTCGGTGCTTTGGAAATCTGGGGCGTCTCGCCCAAAATCACCCACAGCACGTTTCGCGAAAACGAATCCTCGGCGATCAAGGTCCACGGCGGCAGCCCGGAAATCGCCTATGACACCTTCATCCACAACGGCCATTACTACCTCGGCCGCGACACCGTCACCTACAGCCTGAACGCGACGGAACCCGGCGAAGTCAACTTCCACGACAACGCAATTTCCGGAAGCGGTGGTGGCGGCCTTGGTGTCTCCGACTCCGTTGCAGGCGAAGTCAACGTCAACAACAACTTGGTCGAAGGCAGTGGTGGATATGGTATTTCCGTTTCGCACACGCCCGCGTCGGGAGCGGCCGGCAGCATGGGCGGCAACGTCCTAATCAAAAACGGCGGCGAACAAGCCCTCTCTTACTCCGGGACCAACATCCCGAACAACATCACCGAAAACACGCTCAAAGAAAACAGCAACAACATACTTAAGGTCTCGGGCACTGTTGCTCAGTCGTCCACTTGGGGCAAAGGCGCCGGGGCGGTCAAGCTGGGCGAAGTAACCATCGCCAAAGAAGTGACGTTGACGATCAAACCAGGCGTGGTGTTTTATCCCGGCAAAATCATCGCCAAAGGCACGTTGAAGGCGGAAGGCACCGCCGAAGAACCGATCGTTTTCACGTCAAGGGCCAAAGAACCCAAACCCGGCGCCTGGAACTACATCAAGTTTGAACCGACCAGCGGCGCCTCGGTGCTCGACTATGCCGAAGTCAACTACGGCGCGTCCGGCGAAGTCGGCGCTCTTGAAATCTGGGGTGCCTCCCCTCAAATCACGCACACCCTGTTCCGCGAAAATGAATCCTCCGCGATCAAGGTCCACGGTGGCAGCCCCGAAATCGCCCACGACATCTTCATTCACAACGGCCACTACTACCTCGGGCGAACGACCCTGAGCTATAGCGGGACTGTCTCAGAACCCGGCGAAGTCAACATCCACGACAACATCGTCGAAGGCAGCGGTGGGGCGGGAATCTCGGTGTCGAACACCTCGGCGGTTGGCGCCGGAGGAGTCCTCGCCGGCAACCTCGTGATTGGGAGCGGCGGCACGGGCCTCACCTATTCCGGGAACGACATCCCGGGGGACATCACCGAAAACACGCTCATCGCGAACTCCAACAACTACATCGGCATCTCCGGAACCGTTGCGCACTCCTCAACCTGGAAAAAAGGCGGCACGATCGTCCAGGGCACCGGGGAAGTGACGATCGCCTCTGGCGTGACGCTCACCGTCAAACCCGGCGTGATCTTCCTGCCGAACAAGATCGTCGTCAAAGGAACGCTCAATACCGAAGGCACTAGCTCGGAACCAGTCGTCTTCACCGGAGTCAATGAAAAAAACACCGGCGAATGGAGCTACATCAAATTCGAACCCGGCAGCGGCGAATCGGTCCTAGACCACACCGAAATCGCCTATGGCGGCTCCGGCAGCGGCGTCGGCATGATCGAAGCCAAGGGATCTCACCCGACGATCACCAACTCGACCATTCGGAAGTCGAAAAATTACGGGATCAAGGTCACCGAATCAGGCTCCCCACGGATCGAATGGGATCGGTTCCGCAGCAACACCAACGGCCTTTCGTACAGCGGCACCGGGAACCTCTCGGCCCCCAATAACGACTGGAACTGCGCGAGTGGCCCCAAGCCGGCCGGCTGCGGAGACTCGGTGACGACGAACGTGAGCTGGAAACCCGCCGTCGAATTGCCAGAACTGGCCGGTCACTGTCGCGGCAAGGAATCTCAATGCGGCGAAGGCGCCGATCCGGTCAGCCTCGCCACGGGCCAGCTCGCCTACTCCCACCAGGACCTTCTGCTGACCAACAAGAGCGAAATGCCGCTCGAATTCGCCCGCGCCTATAGCTCCGGCGGCACTACGGACACCGGCCTTGGACCGGGTTGGTCCCAGACGGGGCTGGCGAGCGCGATGGAACTGGCATTCGGAGAAGTCCTCATCGTGCGCCAGGACGGCCGCCAGGACATCTTCGAAAAAACCGAAAGTGGCTACAAAGCGCCTTCGGGCGTGACCGACACCCTCGCCAAGGTCGAAGGCGCCTTCCAGCTAACGACCCTCCAAGGCACCGTTTACCGCTTCGACTCAAGCGGCCGCATCGCCTCGATCACTGATAGCCACGGCCTCAAAACGACCTATGCCTACAACTCAGAAGGCCGCTTGGCGACGATCACCGACCCGTCGAGCCAGACGCTGACCTTCGCCTACAACGGCTCCAACCACATCACGTCGGTCAAAGACTCGACCGGCCGCGAAGTCAAATTTGCCTACTCAGCAGCGGGCGATCTGGAAACCGTCACCGACGCCTTGGGCGGAGTGACCAAATACGCCTACGACGCTCAACACCGGATCACGTCGATTACCGATCCGCGTAGCAACGTGATCCTGAAAAACGTCTACAACGGCGAAGGCAAGATCACCGAACAGGAAGACGGCCTCGGCCATCTATGGAAACTCGAATACAAACCGAGTGAAACGATCGTCACGGAACCCGAAGGCGGCAAACGCAAATACGGTTTTGACGGCCAGGATCGCGTCGTATCGGAAACCGACCAGCTCGGCCACACGACGACGACCGCCTATGACGAAGCCGGCAACGTCCGCGAAGTCATGCAGCCGGGCGGCGCCAAATGGACCCTCGGCCACGATGCGGCCGGCAATCTCACGTCGGTCAAAGACCCCGAAGGCGGGGAACGCGAATACGAATACAACGCCCAGAACCGGCCCATTGCCTTCACCGATGCCCGTGGGAACACCTGGAGCTACGAATGGTCCAAAGCAGGGGACCTCGAAAAGATCGAGGACCCCGAAAGCGGCGAAACGACTTTCACCTACAACGAATCGGGCCAGCCGCTGACGAAGATCGATCCGAACGAACACAAAGCGGAATTCAGCTACGACTCGCGCGGCAACGTGCTCAGCGAAACCGATCCGCTGAGCCACAAAACGAGCTTCGAATACAACAGCCGCAACTACCTGATCGCCAAGACTGCGCCGGCCCTGAAAGCGGAAAAATTTGAACGCGATGCCTACGGCAACCTGCTGGTGCGCACGACGCCCGAAGGCCATACGACCAAATACGCCTACGACAAAAACGGCCTGCCGACCCAGATAACCGATCCGGGCGAAAACGTCTGGAAAATCGAACGCAACGCAATGGAGCGGCCCACCGTCTACACGGACCCGCTCGAAGGGCAGATCAAACTCTCCTATAACGGCGACCTCAAGCAGACCAAAGTCGTCAATCGCCGGGGCAAGGAAACGACCTACGCCTACGACCTCGCCAACCAGCTCATTGAAGTCAATCGCCCCGAAGGCGAAGACTCGAGCTTCGGCTACGACGCCCGCGGCAACCGCACCAGCATCATTGATCCCCGCGAACATGAAACGACCTACGAATACGACCTCCTGAACCGAATGACGAAGGCCAGCGAGCCGCTCAGTGTCACGACCGAATATGGATACGACGCAAACGGCGACCTCGCCTCGGTCAAAGACCCGCGCGGCAATACGACCGAATACAGCTACGACAAACTCGGTCGCCTCGTAGAAGTCGCCCAGCCGCTTGAAAAGGCAACCACCTACAGCTACGACGCCGCCAGCAATCCGCTTACGAAGTCCACGGCCACCGGGACGCTTGCATTCGCCTACGATGCCGCTAACCGCCTGACGGAAGTGAGCGAAGGCGAATCGACGCTGCGCTCCTACGGCTACGACGCCGCCAACCGCACGACCAGTGCAACTGACACGCAGGGCGACAAAATCGAAGTCGGCTACAACGAAGAGGGACACGTCAGCTCGATCAACGACGGCCGCGGCCAATCGCTGACCCGCAACTACAACTCGCGCGGGCTGCTGACCAAACAGGTCAACGGCCGTGGCACGCTCGAATACGGCTACGACAAACTCGACCGCCTAACCTCGCTGACCGACCCACAGGGCAAAGCCCTCGGATTTGGCTATGACCCGGAGGGCGACCTGACTGAAGTAACTCGCCCCAACGGCGTCACCACGACCAACGTCTACAACGATGCGGGGCGCTTGGCTGAAACCGCTTCGACCGAAGGCGGCGAACCGCCAACGACGCTCGAATCGCTCGAATACGGATACGACGCCGCCGGCAACGTGACCAGCAAAGTCGATCAGCGTCTCGAACAGGAAACCACCTACGCATACGACGCGCTCAACCGCCTTTCCGAATTCAACCCATCCGGCGAAGGAGCGACCAGCTACGGCTACGACAAAGCGGGGAACCGCACCGAAGCCGGCGGCACGACCTACAGCTTCAACGCGCTCAACCAGCTCACCGAAGCCTCGGACGGCACCACGTACAGCTACGACGGCGCTGGGCGGATGATCGACAAAGTCAAAGGTTCCGAAGAAACGAGCTACGCCTGGGAACCGCTAGACCATCTGGCCAAAGTCGAAGGATCGAGCGAAACCGCAAGCTACGCTTATGACGCTTTGGGACGCCTTAGCGAACGCACAAGTGAATCGGGCACCCAGGTCGCGCACTACGGCGACCTCACCGACATGCCGACCTATGACGCCAACGGAGAAGGGAAAACCGTCACCAGCTATGTGCAAGGAGCACATGGGCTTGTCGAGCAGCGCTCCGGTGAAGCGACCGCATCCCCGCTTGCCGACGCTCACGGCGACATCACCGCGATCACCGGCCCGGCTGGTGGTGTGGAATCCCGGCAAAGCTACGATCCTTGGGGCGCGCAGCTTTCGGGTCCGACGCTCGAAATGGGATATCTTGGTGCGCAAGAGCGCCGCGCTGATTCGGTGTCGCTTATTCAAATGGGGGCTCGTTCCTACGACCCAGCGCTTGGCAGCTTCATCACGGAAGACCCGATGTTGACCACGATCGGGGCCGCACAGATCAGCAACCGCTACGCATACGCTGCCGATCGCACGCCAAATCTCACCGATCTGACCGGAAGGTACCCCTTCGAAAGCGTGGTAAATGGAGCGAAGGAAATGGTCGAATCATGGGCAGAAGACCCGCTGAATTTCGGCGACCCTAGGGAGTTGGTTACGGCTGCACAGGAATACTGGGTGCAAAGCGAAAGCCCACTTTCCTATCCTGCGGGTTCCCTGGTCAGCATCATCGACCTCGCGGTAAATCCGAGTCGTCTCGACGACTACATGAAGTACAACCATCTGCCCGGTAAGCAGCTCCTCGAAGACTGCTACAACGGCGGCCATCCGGCACGCACGATCGGCGGTATTACGGGCGCCACCGGGGGCTTCATACGAGGAACCGCCTCGGCAATAGGGGATCTAGGAGCTCGCGGCGTCGGGGTTGGAGTGGTCAGCGGAGCGGCCGGCTCGGGAATCGGAGCAACCGTCGGCACCCTCGGCGGCTGCGGAGTCGGCGTTATTGCGGGATTGGTTGGATAACTCTTCGATTCGACGGAGGCAATTGCATGGCAGAGATCGAACTGACAAGGCCATCCGGGTATCGAGTCGATGGTGGGCGAGAGTACCGCGTGGATATCGACGGCCAGAGGGTCGGAAGCATCAAAATTGGCGAAACCAAAGTGTTCACCCTCCCGCCAGGTCAGCACGAGGTGCAGCTCAAGCAGGATTGGGCCTCAAGCGAAAAGCTGCGAGTTGACCTTGGCGATAATGATCGAGCGCAGTTTGTGTGCGCTCCCCGGATCAAGCAGAATGACGAAACCATAATGGTTGGCGTCCGGGCTATTTACTGGACGACCTTTGGTTGCAGACGCTATATCGACCTTCGCCCAGGTAACGAAATCGCTGCGGAGGATGAGCCAAAGCGTGGACTGCTTAGCTTGACTGGACCTAAGCTCTTTGGGATCGCCCTTGCGATTGGCATCGCCTATTGGGTGTTGACGGGACAAAGCATCGTGGTCTTGGGGGTTGTAGTAGCTGCAATGGCTTTTGTGGCTTCAGGTCTCGTCGGCAGAGGGATAGGCAAGGGGGCTGGTCATATCAGCAGGGAAGCCCAGAAGCGCCGAGGGAGCTAGCGAGCAGGCTCGCCGGGCCGTCGAACTCTCTTCGGGGTAAGGTCGGCCCGCTCGGCCCGCAAGAACCCCCTTCCCTCGCTGCGCGCCGGCTTTTGCCATCGCACCTAAGGCGATAAATCTCGGCCGCAGCGCGCGCAGCCGGGTCAGAGGCCCCTTCTCGGGTGCTCGGCGGCCAGCGTCAACCTCCCAACCTCGGGATTGACCTACCGAAAAATGGGTATACCCTATGAACGTCGGAGCCAAGGTGGCTCCAATGTCGCGTCTGGAGGCGTCCGTGAGCAGCACAGCGCCAGCAATCCAGGGGTCCAATTTCGACCCTTCCTCCCCTGTTGTAGTGATGGACTACGACACGGCCACAACAGACGGCGCAGCCGCCCTGCTCAAGAGCTACGTCAGCGGCGAGCGCGGGCGAGCCCTCCGCGTCCAGCTCGCCGCCCGGCATCCCGCGTGCTCCGACGACGAAATCGAGGATGCCGTGCAGGCCGCCTGTCAGTGCTTCCTGGACGAAGCCGACGACATCTCGGAGCCCGGCAAGGCATATGCCTGGCTGCGCACCGCAGCCCATCGAATCCTCGGCCATGACGCCGATCGACAGCACCGCGAGGTTCCGACCGACCCCGCCGTCGGCGGTCGCCTGGAGAGCGTTGCGATCGACGAGACCGGCCCGGTCGAGGAGCTGATCGCCCTCGAAGACGACGCAGACCTCGACGCCCTGGTTCGCGTGGTCACCACCTCCCTGTCCGAGCGGAGGCGTGACGTGCTTGCCCTCTACGGCGCGGGGCTCGGGCGCACGGAGATCGCCGAACGCCTCGGATTGCCGGAGCGAACGGTCAAGCGCGATATTCGTGAGATTGTCGACCGGGCGCGGTCGGTCGTGACCCGACTCGCCGGCGGCGGCTGTCAGCGCGGCGAGCCACTCGTGGTCCGCCTCGTCTGCGGCATCTCTACGCCGGACGAGTCCGCGCAGGCGCGCGAGCACCTTGCCCGCTGCGGTCGCTGCGAGGTGTTCTGCGAGAGGCTGTCCGCCTGGCGGGAGAAGGCAGGGGCGATGTTGCCCGCTCCCGTTGCCGAAGGCGCCAGCCCTGGGGTGCTCGGGCGACTGGCCCACAAGACCGCGGACGGGTTCTCGATCGCGTCGAGCGATACGCGGTCTGCTCGACGCTCCCGCGAGCGCGGTGCGCCTGAGGCTCGATGCCGACCCGGCCGGGAAGCTCCGCTACGGCGTGGAGGTGCCCGCCCATGCTCGCGGAGCGCTGCGCGCGGCGATCGCCGCCTACCACGGCGTAGAGCTGCGGCCCGTACCTGAGGCGTCGGTGGAACGTGACGATGCGCCGGTCGAGCCCGACGATCTGGAGGTCGCCCGCGCCGAGCTGGTGCTTGCCAGGGCGAGCAGCGAGCCGCTGCGAGCGGCCGGGCTCGATCCCGACCCTCTCGCGGGGTTCGCGCGTGCGATCGACGCCCTCGACCCCGGCGGCGGTGACGAGGCGACGATCTGCGTCAACCTGCTGCCCGTCACGCCGGGGAAGCGTCGGCGCCTGCGGCGGCGGCTGCTTCGCCGCGCCCGCCGCCAGCCCTCGACTTCGCCGGGAGACGAGCTGGCCGATCTCTTCGGCGCCGGGGATCGCCGTCGCGGGGGCGCCCCACCGGGCGAGCTCGTGGAGCGATGGGTCGGCCGTCAGGCGCTGACGCGCAAGCTCGGGACTGCCGAGCCGCTGTTCGAGATGCAGGTCCTGGTCCGGGTCGCCTCGCCGGTTCCCGGCCGAGCGAAGGCGCAGCTCACCGGGATGCTGGCGGCCTTCGACGCCTTCGCGGGAGAGAATCACCTGCGCGTCTCGGGCCTTCGCGTCCCCGGCGTCGCCTTCCTCGGCTCGGACCTGCCCGGCCGTCGCCGCCGCTTCGACCGGCGGCTTGCCTCCGGGCTGTTCCGCCCCGCGCGGCGGCGCCTCGTCACGGCGAGCGAGGTCGCCGGCCTGCTGAAGCCGCCGAGCAAGCGATGCCCGGTGCCGAACGTCCTGCGCTCGGGCGGGGCGGTGCCGCCCCCGCCGCGAGCGCTGCCGACCTTCGCTGGGCAGGCGGGCCTGCTGCCGCTCGGCAAGGTCGAGACCGAAGCGGGAGAGCGGATGGTCGGCGTGCCGCTTCGCGACACCTTCTTCTTCTATATGTCGGGTCGCTCGCGGTTCGGCAAGACCGAGACCGCGATCGGCCAGTTTCTGCACCTCGCGCGCTCGGGACACGGCTGCCTGTTCCTCGACCCCCACCTCGACGCGATCGAACGGATCAAGGGCTACCTGACCGAGGAGGGGCTGCGCGAGCGCGTCGTGGAGGTGAACCTCGCCGATCCCGACCGCCAGCCGGCATGGAACTTGTTCGCCGTCGCCGGTCGCTCACCGAGGCGGGCGGCCGGGCAGGTCGACGCCGTGGTCGACGCCTTCGCCTCGGCGCTTCGCTGGGATGAGATCAACGCCCGGGCGCTCAACCTCACGACCCAGGCCGCGCAGGCGATGGTCGACCTCGCCCGCCGCCTCCCGGCCGAGTTGGCGCCGACGATCTTCGAGATTCCCGTCCTGCTCAGCGACGCGGACTGGCGGGGGAAGGTGCTGCCCTACGTCTCGGCTCCGGTGCGCCGGTTCTTCACCGAGCGGTTCCCGCTCCTGCCGCCCGAGGCGATCACGCCGGTGACGAACCTGATCGACCGCCTGCGGGCCGCGCCGAGCACCGCTGCCCTGCTCGGCAACCCGCTCGCGACCTATGACATCCGCGCGGCGATGGACCGGGGGCAGATCGTCCTCGTCTGCCCCGGATCGGGATCGGGGCGTGACCGGCTGATTGCCAACTTCGTCGTCTTCGACGCGCTGCACGCCGCGAGGTCGCGGGCCGACGTTCCGCCCGAGCGACGCCGCGAGTTCTACGTCTGGCTGGATGAGGTTCAGATATACGACGGCGCTTCCTCGGGAACGCTCGCCGCGCTGCTGGAGCAGGTCGCGAAGTTCGGAGTCCGGGCTCTGCTCCTGAATCAGAATCCCGAGCGCCTGAGCGCCGCGACCCGCGACGCCGTCACCACCAATCGCTCTCACCTGGTGACTACGGCGCTGAACGCGAAAGGGGCAGGAATGCTCGCCCGCGAGCTCGGGGGCGAGCTCGACGCCGAGACCGTCGCCCGGCTCCCCCGCTTCCACAGCCTCGCCTCCGTCACTCTCGACGGCGAGATCAGCCGCCCCTTCCGCCTGGCGGGCGTCCCGGTCGAGGAGCTGTTTCCCGACGAGCGCCACCCAGAGTGCCTGCCGTCGCTTGACGCCGCGATTGACCAAAGCATCGACCGCGCCCCGGTCGCCGAGACGCTGGATCGCCTCGACCGCCACCCGCAGGCAATCGTCAAACACCTTGCCCTGCCGCGCCAGCGGCAAGGACGGGCAAGCGGCGGGCGGCAGGCTCTCGACGCGGGAGGGGAAAGATGAGCGCGAGCGAGCTGGGGGCCGGCCCGCTGCAGGCGCACACGATCGCGGTCAACGACACCGGCCTCGCCTTCGTGCGCGCGGCGCGCGAGCGCGGCGACGAGTGCGGTCCCTTCGACTGGCTACACGAGGTCGCCCACTCGCTCGGCCCGCCGCCTGGGAGGCGAACGCCCGAGCAATTGATCGCCGACGCGGTTCTTACCTACCAGCTCGCCGAGGGAGACGGCTCGACCAGCATCGTCTACCGGTTCATCGAGCTCGACCGCGCCACGCGCTCGGCGGTCAACCTCGCTCACCGGCTCGGCCGCTACGCGCGCCTGTATCGACGGACCGTCCCTGGTGAGGGCGCGGCGGGGGAGTCGGTGGCGCTCTGGTCACGGCTCTATCCGGTCTTCCCGACCGTGCTGGTCGTCTTGGCCGGCCGATCCAGGGACCGGCTCGAGGATCGCCGCCGGACGGTGCTCGCGCTGTGCCGCCAGGACCCCGACCTCGCCGAGACGCCGGAAGTCGAGGTCTCGGTCTGCCTGCTGGACGACCTCGCCGAACGTGGGCCGTTCGCCCCGATCTGCCGGACGCTCGCCGCTCCCGGCAAGCCGGTGAACTGGCTGGGGGAGGAGGTCCGCTGATGGCCGGACCGCGGGCAGCCGGCGAGCGCCCCCGTCCGTTCGGGCTGCCGGTCCTGCGGGCAGACGAGCGCTTCGTGGAGGCGTTGGCCGCCACCGTCGCCGAGCAGGTCGCCGACCGCCTCCACGACGCCGCTGAGGACGAGGGCTACTTGAACCCCGAGGCCGCAGCCCGCTACATCTGCGTCTCGCGCAGGCGCGTCCACGACCTGACCAGCGCCGGCCTGCTGACGCCGGACGGCTACGACGGGCGCACGCCGCTGTACCGGCGGCGGACGCTTGACGACTACGTGACGAAGACGGGCGGAGCGCCGTGATCCCGATGCCCCGGATGGCCCATGAGAGCTGGGATTGCGAGCCTCAGAGACAGTCTGACAGGCCGCATCATCCTGTTAATGTTTTGTCCGATAATGCAAATGGGGCGGCGCCGCTTGGAACGGCCCGCCCCCGGCTCAAGAGGAGTTAGCTCATGAGCGTTTCTCAGGATACGTTGGACCCTGCGGCAGGTCCAGGCTGCGGCGACAAGCGGCGGCTCAAGAAGACGAATACGCCCGGCGTCTACAAGCGCGTCGATGGCGAAGGCAACATCGTCGGCTACGTCGCCGTGATCGAAGTGGCGGGCAAGCAGCGCAAGCGAAGCGCCCGCACCTACGACGCGGCGCGGCGGATCAAGCGCGAGAGCGACACCGATCGCGATCGCGGCGAGCTCCAAGAGCCGACGACGACCGGCTTCCTCGCCTTTCTCGATGAGTGGGTCGAGCGCTATCGCGGCCAGGGCCGTCGCGGCTTCCGCGAGAACACCCGCGACGAGTACCGGCGGCTGATCGCCAAGTACGCCCACCCGTACTTCTCGTCCAAGTTGAAGCTGGTCGACGTGACCACCTTCCAGCTTGCCCGCTTCGTGGACTGGCTGGCCGACCCCGACGAGCAGGGCAAGCGGCTAACCGACGCGACTGTCGCCAACATCGTGATCCCGCTGCGCGCGGCGCTGAGGACCGCGAACCGCGAGGGCCTGATCCGCCACAACCCATCCCAGGGGCTGGCGCTTCCCCACCGCGAGGAGCTCGCGGACGAGGAGGAGAAGATCAAGGTGTTCAGCCGGGAGCAGCTTGCCGCGGTTCTCGCGATGGCCCCGGAGCCCCACAAGCTGCTGTTCGAGGTCCTGGCGACCTGCGGCCTGCGGATCAGCGAGGCGATCGCGCTCCAGCGGCTTCACTTGCAGATCGACGGCTCGGCGCCCGAGGTCTGCGTCCGCCGCGCGATGGTCAAGGGGCGGATCGAGCCGCCGAAGACGAAGTACGGAAGGCGCGAGATTCGGTTGCCGACGCCCCTCGTCTACCGCCTGCGCGCCTATCTCGCCGCGCTGGACGATCAGGACTCCACGGCGCTCGTGTTCACCAACCGGGACGGCAACCCGATCGAGCCCGGCAATCTGCGTCGCCGTGGGCTCAAGCCGTTGGTCGAGGAGGTTGACGCACCGTGGGCGGGCTTCCACACGTTCCGCCACACGTTCGCTTCGCTCCATCTGAGCCGAGGGACCAACCTGCTCCAGCTCAGCCGTGCGCTCGGCCACCACTCGGCCGCGTTCACGCTCTCCCGCTACACGCATCTGCTGCCCGGCGACGAGGCACCGGCGCTCGACCTCTCGCCGACGCCCACCGACCTCCTGGTGGGGGTCGACGCATGACCGCGCCGGAGACACGGCTGCTGGTCCCCGGCCGGTTCAGCAGCGCCGCGATCAAAGTCGGAGAAGGAGAACTGGACGTGCGGCTGAGCGACGGCGGCAACTGGCAGGTCAAGGTGCGGCTGGTCGAGGAGGACGGGTGGCGACTGCTGTGCAGGGGGCACCTCGACGGCAGCATCTTCGAGGCCGGTCTGACGGACGATCGGATGCCGGTCGCGGTCGGCCCGCTGACGGTCGATCCCGCGAGCCGTCGCCTCGATGTCAACGGCGCCGAGGCACACTTGACCGCGGGGGAGTTCGATCTGGTGGCGCTGCTCGCCACCGAAGCCGAGCGCGTCTTCACGAAGCCCGAGCTGCTGCGCGCGCTTTGGGGCGGTGCGGGTCGAAGCAAGGTCCGCGCTCTGGACTCGCGCGCGAGCCGCGCCCGCTGCAAGCTGCGCCAGGCTGGGGCCGACGGATTCGTAGTCAACTGCCGCGAGCGCGGCTACAGGTTGTGGGAAGGGGACGCGGCCAGCAACGGAGGGCCGCCGCGATGAGCCCGCAACCCGACGCACCTGGCCCGCTTCGCTTCTGCGACCACCATCGCCAGCGCTACGCGGAGAAAGTCTCGATCCCCGAGGCCGGCGAGTTCCTGATCGGCGACTACACCGACGAGGGGACGATCGGCGGCGACGGGGAGTTCAGGGTCACGCTGGTCGAACTGCATGGCGATCGTCGCTGGTCGCTGTATCCGCATCTGGAGGTCTACGGCGAAGGGGTTCCGGCGCTGCGCCGGGCGATCGACGCCGGGCTGCTCGACGTTCTCGTCCCGGTGAACAGTCGGGACGAGTTCGCCCGCCGGCTGCTGGCGATCGGCTTGGTAGACCGCTCAGACACGCCGCTGTCGGAGGCGAGACGGTGAGCACCTACGCAAAGGGCGACCGCGTCCGCTTCCTCGGCTTCGGCGAGCCCGATCCGTACAGCCGCCTTCGCGTCGGCACCGAAGGAACGGTCGCGACCGTTGACGACCTCGGGACCGTTCACGTCGATTGGGACGACGGCGGCAGGCTCGGGATGGTCGTCGTGCCGCCGCCCGGCCGGCGACCGGATCGAATCGAGCTCGTTCGCTCTTGATGTTTCCTCACGCTGAGCTTCGCGGCCCTCGAAGACGAACAGCCATCTTCTCCGGTCGCCGCGTTCACAGGGCCGGATCTGAATTAATTGCTGTACGGATGGTCGAGCGCGCCAGGCGACACGCGGTTGGGGGGTGCCTTGCGTGCGTCGCCGGGTTCTCGCTGGTGCTCGTCCTCGCCTATTGGGTCGGGCCGACCGAGCGGCTCGACCGCAGCGTTCTCGACACCCTCAGCACCCCCACCGACACCCTCGTCAACGAAGTCGCATACGTCGGCTTCCAGGTCGTCAACTTCAGGCCAACCTGGGTGCTCGTGGGCGCGATCACGGTCCTGATCGCGCTGGCGCAATGGCGGATACGGGACGCGGTCCTCGCCGCCGTCCTCGTCGCCGGCACCGGCGGCCTCGTCCTCGCCCTGAAGGCTCTACTCGCCAATCCCCGCTATCAGCCGATTCCGATTGGCTCCGACGCCTACCCGTGGAAGGACGCCTTCCCGAGCGGCCATGCCGCCGGGTCGCTGGCGATGTCGCTCGCCTTCCTCAGCGTCGTCCCGCCCTCCTGGCGACGGCCGACCGCCGCCGCCGGCATCGTCTTCACTCTCTACATCAGCCTCGGGGTCCTGCTGCTCAACTACCACTACCCGGGCGATGTTCCGGCCGGTTGGCTTCTCGCCGCCGGCTGGTGGTTCTTTCTGCTGGCGGTGCTTCCCGGCTCCGAGCTGTCGCCTTGTCCGTCTCGGCTCGGCGAACTGCGGCGTGGACCCTTGCGTCCCGCATCCGCGGGTCGAAGACCGGGTTGAGAAGGCCGCGCAGGGGTCGATACGTAGCGCCACCGCTTTTGATGAAACCGGACGACGGCGTTCAGTCTTCGTCGCACCAGCGAGGCCTGTAGTAATGCGCCACAGTTCTCGAATTGCGTGCGTTCCCGGCGGTGGTTCCGCAGGGTCTGATACTGCTGCGGTCTACATGAACGACCCCCGCATTCCAGAGGCAGCAATTCGAGCCGCGGTAGGTGGCCTGGATGAGATCGAGTTCATCGACCGAGGAGCTCAGGGCGATGCTTGGCGAATTAGGCGAAACGGAGGCGGGTACGAGGTTCTGAAGGTCATCGTCCAGGGCGAAACTGCGAGGGTCGACAAGGAGATCGAGACCATGAAGAAGGTCGAGAGCCCCTTCGTCATGGACTTCACAGAGGCTGGCACCCTGGAGCACTCAGGCACCGCCTACCCGTTCATCGTCGGCGAGTACGTCCCCGGTAAGTCGGTTGGAAAGCGTGCTGTGGAGGGAGATTGGCCGACGGAGTCCGAGGGCCTCTCGGCCGCGGTCGGGGTGCTACGCGGCCTCGCGGCGATCCACGCCGTGGAACACATTCACCGCGATATCAAGCCGGGGAACGTCGCGATCCGGGACGACGACTGGTCAAGGCCGGTGATCCTCGACCTGGGTCTGGTGAGGGATCAGCTCGGGGACTCCGTGACCGTCTACCCCGATCTGATGGGGACCGTCCTATACATGTCCCCTGAGCAGCTACGACAGGAAAGGGCAGTCAAGCGATCGGATGTTTTCGGCGTTGGGGTGACGCTCTTCTTGCTCCTGACGAAGGGGCGGCACCCGTTCGTCGTGGCTGGCGAGAGCGTCGCCAGGGAAGTGCTGGAGGAGCGCATCCGGGACGACGACTGGCCGAAATGGCCCGAGGCTGAAGGGATCAGCGACGAGGTACGCGAGGTGCTGTCGCTTCTTCTCAGGCCGGACGCCTTCCGGCGACCCCGGGCAGACGCTGCGGCCGACGCCCTGGAGTCGGTGCTGGGGGCGCAGGCGTGACGCTGCCCCAGGCCCCCGTCTTTCTCGCCCAGCACACCGCGAAGGGGCGCGGGCATGATCTCCTCGCCGCGGTCGGCACGGCGAGGGACGGGGACTCCAAGACGCCGCCCGGACTCCTGCTCGACTTCGGGGCGGTCCACCTCCGAGGAGTCGAGCAGGACGCGAAGGCCGCCGGAAAGCTGGAGCCCGTTCTGGCCGCTGGCTCCGCGTACGAGATACCGTCGAAATGGAAAGTGCCGATGGCGCCGTGGGTCCAGCGCCAGGCGCCCGAGAAAAAAGCCGAGTGGGACGCGACGGTTGGGGAATCCCTCACCACGCAGAGGACCCTCGGGCTGGATGCCCTCGTTGTTCCCGGCGTTGAGCTGGAGTCAGCCGACTACCCGAAGGGCTTGGAATCCCAGGTAGACGCCGTGAGGCGGGCTTGGGCCTCGCGAACGGATGAGGACCCTCCGTGGCTGGTCGAGGTGTGCCTGCACGACGACTGGATCAACAACGAGAACGCGTGTCGGCACGTCCTTAACCTCCTGACCGATCTGCCCGATCCGATCGGGATCGCCCTAAGGATTCGGTTCAAGAGGAGGGAGGCGACGTTCAACGCCGACTCCCTCCAACGCCTACGGCTCGTAGTAGGAGCGTTGGCCGACGACGGCCGGAAGGTGCTCATGGTCCAGAGCGGCGTCGTCGGGTGGCTGTCTATCGCCTGGGGTGCGTGGGGTTTCACGGCCGGGACGAGCCAGGCTTCGTGGTTCTACAACCGGACCGTGTTCGGCCGGCGCAGCGACCAGCCGGCGCCGCCGCGGGTCGAGCGCTACTTCGAGCGGCAGCTGCTCCACCCTGTGCTGGCGAGCGATCACGCCCGCCTGTCAGGCGGCACCGGCTACACCCAGTGCGGATGCACCTTTTGCAAAAGCCTTAAAGGTGGTGCCTGGGACCACAACGTCGCGGCTCAGCACGCCCTCTACGCCCTGTCTTCCCTTACGGAAGCCGTCGCTGGCTCGGACCGCGCTGCGCGCCGGGATGCCGTGAGGTCGACGATCGAAGCGGCGCAGAATCACTGGGCGCAGTGGAAAGACATCGCCGGGCTCAGCAACCGGGCACAGCCAGCCGGGCTCTCGGTCTGGCGAGGCCTCGTGTAGGGCTCGCACCCGGTTCCACGCCATTGGCGAGAGCACGCCGCAGCGCCTGCTCGGACGCCCAGACGCTCGCGACTCCGGAAAGCCGTTTTGCTTTAGCAGGCCGAACGACGACGTTGAGCCGCTCGTCCTCGCCGAGATACGCGAGGCCGATTCCCGACTCGGCAAGCCGGCCGGCAGCCTCAAGTGGTGGGTGCGTGCCCAATACCAGCCAAACGGCATTCGCCCAGGCCTGGTAGGCCCACGCCTGGTGCGCCGCGCGTCGCCAGTCTGACCGCTTCAACTCGGTGGCGACCATCCGGCGTCCGACAGGGCGCCACGCGTCGTGGGTCCGGTAGCGACGGATGCGCCCGCCGTCCTCGACTAGCGCCCCTGTCTCCAGCCCGATCCCCACCGCGCGCCTAGCGCTCGAGTCACTGACGCGTAGGAGTCCGGCGAGGTCCGACACCGAACGCGTGGCCCGGCGGCAGGACATGACGACCTGAAGGGCGAGAAAGTCATCGGTCGGATGTATGCCGGCCAGCCGCCGGTCCTTGACTGCGCCATGGTCGAACTGGACCGCCACCAAGTCGGCGACAGCGAGTGGCCCGACAATCTCCCGAGCAACGAAGTCGGGGGCTTGCCTGAAGCGCCACCAGCACTCGGCCGCAGCGGCGGCCGGGTCGGTCATTTCGGACTCCCGGGCGGGCGCCAGGGCCGGCGCGGACGTGGCTGCGCTCCAGGTGTCGGTGGGGGACGTCATGTTTCCGATTCTGACCAGTGAACCGCCGTGGCGTCTCCCAAAGCCAGCGACACGGAGACTATTCGCTGCTTCGCCCGGTTGCCCTCTCGGGACGCAGGGTCCGGTGCCTGAGGAGCGGGTCGGTCAGCCAAACCTGGGGCAAGAAATGGGGCAAGGTGCCCCACGGATTCCAGCCGATCTCCACGTAGCTCGATCGCCCGAAAACCGCGCTAGACTGTGCCCCACGTAGTTCAGCGGGGCTATGGGGGCGTTCTCATAACCCGAAGGTCGCGGGTTCGAATCCCGCCCCCGCTATAGGAAAAGGCCCCGGAAATGGGGCCTTTTCTGTAAGCGTTCAGTCGGGTAGGGGGACATAACCGCTGCCTGGCGAATCCCTTTGGCGTGGAGCGCGCCGAGGCCGAGGCGATCTATGACCAGGGTCGCGAGACCGTTGTCGCGGTGCTGCTCCGGATGGACGAACAGATCCAGCAGCTGACCAAGCAGGTCGCCGAGCAGGCCGCCAAACACGAGAAGCGGATCGCCGAGCTGGAGCGGCGCCTCAACCGCAACTCGCAGAACTCTTCTGTGCCGCCCAGCCAGGACCCGCCAGGCGCCCCGCAGCGCAAGCGGCCCGATCCCTCCGGGCGCTCGCAGGGCGCTCAGCCCGGGCACCGGGGCAAGGGGCGAAAGCTGTTGCCGGCGGAGGCCGTCGATCGGGTGGTGGACCATCGCCCGCAGCGCTGCGGCTGCGGGCACCGCTTCGAGGAGGGCAATGCCGAGGGGGTGGGCACACCGGCCCGCCACCAGGTCACAGAGCTGCCCGAGATCGCCGTCGAAGTCACCGAGCATCGCCTGCATCGCCACCGCTGCCCGGACTGCGGGAAGGCGACCCGCGCCGAGTTGCCGGCTGATGTGCCCGCCGGCGCCTTCGGGCCTCGCCTCGAAGCCGCGGTGGCGACACTTGCGGTGAGGAACCGCGTCTCCCGGCGCGACACGGTCGAGCTGGCCGCAGAGCTGTTCGGCGCAAGGCTCGCGAGCGGCACGGTGGACGCGATCCTCGCCCGCGCCGGGCAGGCGCTGGCCGAGCCCTACGAGGACCTGCTTGCCCAGGTTCGCAGCGCGCCGGCGCTGAACGTCGATGAGACAGGCTGGAAGCTGCGCGGCGCCAAGCGCGCCCTGTGGGGCGCCGTCATCCCCACGGCAGCCGTCTTCCGCATCGCCCCCGACCGCCACGAGCGTGAGGTGGCGGCCCTGCTCGGCGAGGACTTTTGCGGCATCGTCGGCTCCGATCGCTGGTGGGCCTACCGGGGCTTTGACCCCGCCAAGCGCCAGGTCTGCTGGTCGCACCTGATCAGGGATCTCACCGCCCACTCCGAAGGCCTCGCCGCCCAGAAGGAGTTCGGGGAAGCGGGCCTTGAGATCGCCCGGCGCTTGTTCTCGGCCTGGGAGGACTTCCAAGGGCACGGCGACCGCCGCCGGTTGAAGCGAGAGGTGGCTCCACTTCGGCGAGAGCTGAAGGCGCTACTCAAGCGTGGCTCGGTGGGCCGCCCCAACAAGCTCACCTGGGGCATCTCCAAGAACCTGCTCAAGGTCTGGCCGGCGCTTTGGACCTTCGTCGAGGTCGATGGCGTGGAGCCGACCAACAACGTCGCCGAGCGCGCCCTGCGCGGCCCGGTCATTTACCGCAAGCTCTCGCTCGGCAGCCAGTCCGAACGGGGCGAGCGCACGACCCAGAGGTTGCTCTCCGCCTCAGTCACATGCCGGCTGCAGAGCCGCTCGCTCTTCGCCTATCTGGCCGACGTGCTCAGCGCTCGGGTTCGCGGCGATCCCGCTCCCCTGCTTGCCTGAGGCCACAGCTCCCCGCCGGTCATCGCCGAGGTCGCGCCCGCGTAAACGGGGAACTGAACGCTTACCCTTTTCTATGTCTGGGGCTCGCGGTAAATCCCACCCGCGGGTACTAAGTGGGTACTAAGGAAGAGTCCATAAACAATCGCTGCATTCCCGCCGCCGCGTGTCAGCGGCGGCGGGGGATAATCGTGTAGTTCCACTCGGGATGAAACGCGTCGCGCTCGATCTGGACGGCGGCAAGCTCGGCGTCTGAGACCTCGACCTTTGGGTAGCCCGTCTCGTCGAGGCGGGCGTATACCTCGAGGCCGCTGCCGGTCTTCGTCGCGGCGATCAGGTTGACGATCACCTCGTAGCTGACCAGAGGGCGGCCGCGCCAGTTGCGGGAGATGAAGCTGAACAGGCGGTGCTCGATCTTGTTCCACTTCGAGGTCCCCGGCGGGAAATGGCAGACCGAGATCGCAAGGCCGGTCTCGTCGGCCAGGCGCTGCAGCTCCACCTTCCAGAGCCGGATGCGGTTGCCGTTGCCCCCGCCGCAGTCGGCCGTGACCTGCAGCTCCCTCGCCTCGGGGTAGCGCTCGCGGCCGAGCTGCTCCCACCAGGCGCGGATCGAGGCGACCGCGAACTGCGCGGTCTCGCGGTCGATCCCGACGTTGACGAAGCCGGCGTCCTCGCCGATCTCATAGACCCCGTAGGGGATCGCCTTGCCGAGCCCTTCGCTGGGGAAGTCGTGCACGTTGACGGCGACGGGCTCGCCCTTCGGGTGCCACTCGCGGCCGCCGTTTGCGAACTCGCCGACCAGCTCCTTCTTCTTGGTGTCGACTGAGATCGCCGGTTGGCCCGCGGCGATCGCCCCGGAGACCTTCTCGTTGATGTGGCGGAACTGCGCGTCGCGGTCGGGATGGGAGGCGCCCTCCTTGGTCTTGCGGGCAGACTGCAGGCTGTAGCCCAACGAGCGCAGGAGCGCCGCCACCGTGCTGGGCGAGGAGACCTCGTGGCCTGCCTCGCGCAGCTCGCCGGCGAGCCGGCGCAGGCTCTTCGCCGTCCAGCGAAGCGGCTGCTCCGGATCGCCACGCGCGTCGTCTGAGACCAGCCGCTCGAGATCGTCGAGCAGCTTCGGATCGCTCTCGGCCAGGGGCTTTCGCCCGCCCCCTGCCTGCCGGATCCGGCCGGCCTCGAGGGTCTCGCCGCGCTCCAGCTCGCCGCGACCGCGGCTGATCGTGGAGCGCGCGATCCCGGTCGCCCGCGAGACCGCCGAGACCCCACCCCACCCGCAGGCGTCAGCCTCGGCTGCCGCCCAAAGGCGCATCCCGCGCTCGTCCAGCTGCCCGACCAGCATCTGGTACTTCGCCGCGATCGCGGTCTCGTCGATCACCGACCACGAGTTTCGCCGCTGAGCGCGAGGTTCCCTGCGCTATGCAGCGATTATTTATGGACGCTTCCTAAGTTCGACGCTTGTGGTGCATTGACTGGCTCGCGCCTGGCGATGCGCCGCCTCCAAAACCGGCGATTCCAGGTTCGAGTCCTGGCTGCCCCGTTTGCAGGATCTGGCTTGAGGAGCTGCGATCCCGCTTGGTGAGCGGGTTTGGGGCGGCTCGCCCTGGCTTCGGCCGGAAGGTCAACGAAAGTCAGCGAAGGTCAAAAAAGGGCTGTTTTCGACCCCTTTCATTCCCTGGACATTCCCCTGAGACAGACTCCCAGGGCATGGGGGCGAACACCTAGATGGTTGATTCCACGCCTTCAGGCGACATAGTCGACCAAGGCGCGGCTCGGACGCCCGAGCCTGTGATTGAGCGCAATGCATGCTGCCAGCGCCAAGAAGCGCTGGGCGATGCGGACGCGCAGGTTGTGGAGGGTGCGGGCGCCGTGGCGCTCCAGGGTGAGGATGTCCTTGCAAGTCCAAAAGATCGACTCGATCCGCTGGCGGATCGGAGCGAGGTGGATGCCGTTGTCGGGCTCGTTCTTTCGCGACGGCCTGACGATCGTGGCGTCGAGCTCGCCGACCGCCGCGGCGAAGTCCTTGCCGGCGTAGCCCTTGTCGCCGATGACGACCTCCCCGCCGCTTCGGTTAGCGCGTTCAAGCAACTCGATCCCGACCTCGCGCTCGTCGCGCTTGGGAGAGGCGAGGGAGAAGGCCCTGGGAGTGCCATCGGGGGCGAAGAGGCCGTGCAGGCGAAAGCCCCAGAAGAAGCGCGAATGCGATGCGCAGTAGCCATAGTCAGCGGCGTCGGTGAGGGCCGATCGGCGTGTCGTCTCGATCGAACGGGCGCACTCCAGCGGGGTGGAGTCGATGAGCAGCAGCTCGTCGTGGAAGCCCGGAGAGGAGGCGGCGAAGACGCCGATGAGCCACTCGATCGTCTCGGCGAGGCGAGCCCTTCGCTTGTGGAAGCCGGGTTGCTGGGGCAGCTCGGGGAAGAGATCGCGAAGGTGCTTTCGGGCAACCGCCAGGAAGCGGCGATCGGGGGGGGATGCCCATGATCGCCTGGGCGACGCAGAGGGTCGCGACCTCGGCGTCGGTGACTCTGCGGCGGGCATTTCCGGGCTTTTCAGGCAGGAGATCGTCTGCCGTGCAAAACGACGGTGCAGAGAGTGTCGAGGTCGGCGTGCATCGTGGCCTTTCGGTTAACGGTTGCTTCAGCACCGCCGACTTCGGCCTCTCTGCTTCGAATCCCTCAGTCACGGCCCCTGCCGTGGAATCAACCATCTAGCGAACTCCATCTCCTCGGGCTCGAGCCCATGGGTCTGCTGCTTCTCCTCGGCCACCAGTATGGTGGTTTGCTCTTGCCATCCTTCGAGCGCAGGGGGTCTAGATGATGGATATCCCAGTCAAATTTGTACGCACCAGAAACGTCGCGCATACGGATGATGATCTCGGTATTCGATGTGATGGGACGGAGCGGCCAAGAACTTGGCCGCCTCCGCATCCAACAGAGCTTCGAGATGTCATTCACGCAGGGAAGGATGAATCGGAGTGGATCGCGCTAGCCAACTTTCACGGGAAGGTCACCCAAGAGGAGACCGGTGCCGTGGTCGAAGCGGCAAGCCCCGATATCTGCCCCGTGGCGATCGCGATAGCGAAAGAGCGAGTCCTGGGAATCCTCGCTCCGGAGAACGACGACGAGCCAGCGCTGTGGTGGGCCTGGCACGCCAGTGAGATTCGCGTTGAGACTTCGGGCTCACAAGGAATGTTCAGGAAGCGGCCTGAGACGATTGAGCTCTCTGCCTACGAAGGTCGATTGCTTCTCAGCCAGGTCAGCCGCGACTTTCGACATTCCGCACACCTCCATGCCGGCAAAGCCCACGTATTCCTCAAGAAGCTCGCGCGGGCGCAGCAGCTTGCCAACGCCGCCTAACTCATCCAACAGTTCACCCGGCCGAACAACTGGGTCGGCTACCACGTGATCTCACACCTGGGTCTGCACCGACGGTTCACTGCTCATGAGCGGCCGGTGCCGCGGTTCTTGATGCTTGACCAACCAACCCAGGCTTTCTATCCACCCGAAGCCGATCCCATTGCACTTACCGACGTCATGACGGGCGACCTCAGCGACGATGATCGACGCTCGGTCGAGGCGATGTTCTCCTTGCTACATCGCTTCGTCACTGACTTTGCACCTGGCATGCAAATAATCGTCATGGACCATGCGAGCCTGGGTGATCGTTGGTTTCAGAACTCAATCTTGGAGGTCTGGCGGGACGGTCGAAAGCTCGTCCCCGTCGAGTGGGTGGACGGCGACTGAGCTCTCGCTCACACGGCATTGGCTGGTTTCTGACTGCAAATATGATGCGCTCGTGTTGCGCCTTGCAAGCTGGACCAGACCTGCGGGTGAGAGTCCCGTCCGGGTAAGCGCCGGAGCGCCCGGTAGCAGGCCCCAGCCTGTCGCCGAGAGGCGGCTGGCCGAGCGGGGTGTCGAGAGCCTCTTTGGAGGGAGCAAGCGCGCGGGCTGCGACTTCAGCCTCGTCACATTCACAACGGGGGAGCCGAGCCGCTCATGTCACGGCGAAGGCCACGTCCGCCGACCCTGCTCCGAGAACGGTCGGCGGGTCCCTCCGGGGTACGGGGAGTTGCACGCGCGCACGGCCTGGTCCGGAACAAGGGAGACCCGTCTGCCCGGCCCTGCGTCGGGCAAAGACCGGCCCCATAAGCCAAAGGCGAAAGGGGACGGAGGGCAGCGGGAGTCCGAGGGGGTCGTAGTAGTGCAGATCGGCGCGCAGAACAACGCGCCGGGAGCGAAGGACCCCCGCTTTGATCGCGCTGGTCGCGGAGGTAAGCGCTAGGCATGGCCGCCAAGAGCGGACCCAACCACCCCGGCGGTAGCCAACCCGTCGAGCAGGAGGCGAGTCAAATGGTCCTTCAGACCCCTCGCCGCCCGAAGGCGCGAGAACTCCAACGCAAGCTATGGGCAGCGGCCAAGCGATCCCCAGATCGCCGCTTCCACGCCCTGCATGACCGAATCTGGAGGGGTGACGTCCTCCGGGAGGCATGGAAGCGGGTGCGCAAGAACAAGGGCGCGGCGGGCATCGACAGAGTGACGCTCGCCGCGGTGGAGGAATACGACGCAGAGCGGCTACTGGCCGAGCTGCAACGCGACCTCCGCGAAGGTACCTATCGACCCTCTCCAACCAGGCGGGTCGATATCCCCAAGCCCAGTGGCGGCAAGCGGCCGCTCGGCATCCCCACCGTCCGCGACAGGATCGCCCAGCAGGCGGCGCGGCTTGTCCTGGAGCCGATCTTCGAGGCGGGCTTCTCAGACGCCTCGCACGGCTTCCGGCCCCGCCGTTCCGCCACCGACGCCAAGGAGGAGCTCCGCAAGGGCTTCATCCGAGGTCGAACCTGGGCGCTTGACGCTGACATCCGGGACTACTTCTCCACCATCGACCATCAGATTCTTGATGGCGAAGGTGGAAGAGCGGGTCTCAGACCGGCGGGTGCTGAAGCTGCTGCGCAAGTGGCTCACCGCAGGCGTGATGGAGGAGGGGGCATACCGGCAGACGGTCGCCGGAACGCCCCAGGGCGGGGTCATTAGCCCGCTGCTCTCCAACATCTACCTGCACGCCCTCGACCTCGCCTTCCAGGGCGGTGAGAACGGCCTGCTCGTCCGCTACGCGGACGACTTCGTCGTGCTCTGTCGCACCGAGAGCGAGGCCAGGGCGGCCGAGGCAAAGGCGAGGGAAGTCCTCGCCTCCCTCGGCCTGGAGCTGCACCCCGACAAGACGAAGGTGGTCGACCTCAGAGAAGGCCGCGAGGGCTTTGACTTCCTCGGCTGCCACTTCAGAGCGCGCGCCTCGGGCAAGCTGATGGAACGCGGCATCCGCCGCTACTACCTCCATCGCTGGCCCTCAAAGCGGGCGATGAAGTCGATCCGAGCCAAAGTCAAGGCCAAGACCGGCCGCAACCGCACAGGGGTCTCAGACGTCCGCGATGTGATCGCGGACCTGAACCCTCTGCTGCGCGGCTGGGGCAACTACTTTCGCACCGGGAATGCCGCCGACAGGTTCATTGCCATCGACCGCTACGTCGCCTGGCGGCTCAAGCGCTTGCTGGTCAAGCGCCACGGCCGCAACCTGCGCGCCGGGCAGGCCGATGCGTGGACCCGGCAGTGGTTCGGGGAGCTGGGCCTTCACCAGTTGATGGGCACCGTCCGCTATCCGGGGGTCGCGTAACCATGCCAAGAAGATCATCGGTAAGCCGTGTGCGGGAAAATCGCACGCACGGATTGAAAGGGGAACGGGGAAACAGGCCCGCTTGGGTACTGCGCCCCTGACTACCAATGGCGCGCTTCGTAGACCCCGGCCGCTCGCGGGAGAGCATCGACCAGGTGGTCGACCTGTGGAAGGAGCGCTGCCTGCTGGGCGACGGTTCGCTGCTTTTCGCCGATCGAGCCGTGTGGTCGCTCGCGAACCTTCAGGATTTCCGTCAGCGCTTCCTGGCTGAAGCGATCTACGGCACCGGCGAGAACTTCGAAGAGAAGCTCGAAAAGCAGCTTGCGGACGCCTCCGGCGACGTCCGCCTTCTCGCTGCCGAGCTTCTGATCGTCCATTTCCTCTTCGCCTACGTGGCGATCGGCGCCGAGGCGAAGATCAGAATCGTCCGCGACGCCGCCGGCGATGCCTGGGAGGACGGCGCACCCGGCTGGGAGCTGGTGGAAAGGGGGATGCACGAGGGGATCGGCAACCCCGGCAGCGGCTACAACATCCGCCGCGACATCCAGGTTTCCTACCTCTTGGACTTCACGATCCGCTGGAAGGCGCTGACGATCGAGGAGCAGCGCGCCAAGCTGGACGAACCGTGGGCCCTGCGCGAGTTCGCCGACGACGCCAGCGAGGACGTCGATGTGCGCGAGATGCGCCACATCCTGCTCCACCTGCTTCGCCCCGACGAGTTCGAGCGGATCTCCAGCGGCGCTCACAAGCAGCAGATCGTCGACGCCTTCCGTGGTGAGTTTCTCGATGGCTCCGATGCCCCCGAGGATCGCGACGAGCAGCTGCTCCATATCCGCGAAGCGCTGGAGAGTCTGGACGCCCAGCCCGACCTCGACGGTGGCACGATCGACTTCTACTACCCGCCCCTGCGCGACATCTGGAACCCGGACGCCGACGGGGACGAGGGGGTCAGCGACCTCAGCCTGCTCCTCCACAAGAAGCACCTCGTGCTCTATGGCCCTCCGGGTACGAGCAAGACGCACCGCACGCGGACGCTCGCCGACTCGCTGATCCGGCAGGCTGCGTTGGAGAAGTGGGGAGCCAAGCGCTTCTTCGCCGAGCAGGATCGCCTCACCGGGCTGGTCGAGAAGAACATCGAGTGGGTCCAGCTGCACCCCGGCTACGGATACGAGGAGTTCGTCCGGGGACTTCGCCTCGACGGCGATCGAACCGTCTATGCGCCCGGTCTGCTGATGCGACTGGTAGAGCGCATGGCCGACAGAGACAAGGACCCACTGCCGGTCGTGCTCGTCCTCGACGAGATCAATCGCACCGACCTCAGCCGCATGTTCGGCGAGGCCTTCAGCCTGTTGGAGAACCGGGGCAGCTCCGCCGTGCTGCCGGGGATCGACGCCGGCGAGGAACCGGTTGAGCTGAGCCTTCCCAACGACCTCTACGTGATCGGGACGATGAACCTGATCGACCAGTCCGTCGAGCAGATGGACTTCGCTCTGCGTCGCCGCTTCTTCTGGCGGCCCTGCGGCTTCGAGCGGGGACCGATCGTCGACGTGAACCGCGAACGTTGGTCGCACTACGCGCCCACGAGGTACGGCTGGGACCGCGCTGAGGAGGACATCAACCGGCTCGCCGATCGCGCGGAGGAGCTGAATCGCAAGATCGCCGCATCGAGCCACCTGGGTGCGCAGTACGAGCTCGGGCACACCTACTACTTCGACGCCGCCTATCTCATCGGCAAGTGGCTGGAAGGTCGCAAACAGCTTCGCGGAGGCGTGCTATGGAGGAAGCCCGGTCGGCCGCAGCAGCCGCTTGAAGACCTCTGGATCCTCTCGCTCCAGCCGGTGTTGGCCCAGTACCTCGAGGGAATTGACCCTGTCGCTGCCCGTGAGGAGATCGAGCGGCTGCGCAACGTTTTCTTCGACGTCGAGGGCAGTTGACGCTGCCCGTCCCGCCGCTGAAGGACCTCTCGCCGCACCGGCCGGCCGACGCGGAAGAGGATGCCTGGCTCACCCGGCTTGCCTCCTACCTGGCCGATCACGACCACACGCTGCGGCTCTCCGGGCGCCATCGCGAGGACGAGGAGGACGATGCGGCGCTGACCCGAGGCACCGATGGCCGCTGGTGGACCGGCCGCTTCATCGGCGAGATCAACTTCGAGGGACGTGAGCTGCGGATAGAACCCCGGTTGGGAATCGACGTTGTCGGCGTCTGGTTGGCACGCGCGCTCAACCTGTCGTTGATCCCGAAAGCGGCCACCCAGGCCGGTGCCGGACCTCTGATCGCCCAGCTGGTCGACAGGATGTGGTCGGCGGCATTGGCGGAGGCCGGTCGGCACGGCCCGCCGCGTTTCCGGCGCGTCGATACGCATGAGGGTCACTACATCCGTGGCCGACTCGACGTTCCCGGCACCGTGCGCCTTCGCTCGGCCAAGGCTCCGAAGGTTGCCTCGCGCATCGAGCGGCGAAGCGTCGAGAACCCGGTTAGCCGGGCGATTGTGCTGGCAGACCGCACGCTGGGCTCCCTCCTCGGTCAGGAGAAGCTCTGGCGGCCCAAGCTGGCCGATGAACTCCTGAGCCAGCTTCGCGCCACGGTCGGTGCCAACCCTCAGATGCCGAGTGCCCGTGAGCTGCGCCAAGTGCGTTACGCGCCGATCACGCGGGCCTTTGAGCCGGTGGCCCGGCTCTCACTTGAGATTGCCCAGCGCCGAGGAACGTTGACCTCGGGCAGTGGCGACGACACCAGCGGCGTGCTGATCGACGTGGCCGAGCTCTGGGAGTTGTTCCTCCTTCACTGCGCGCGGGGAGCGCTTGGCGACAGCCGCGTTGAGCACGGGACGGGAGCATCCTCGACCGCATTCCTGCTCACCTCCGACGCCGAGGCGACCGTTCGCATGGGACGACTGAAGCCCGACCTGCTGATCAGCGACGCTCGGGGCCGCGAGCGCGCGGTGATCGACGCCAAGTACAAGCGGCTGCGGAACTCGCCCGAGCGCCCCAACGGTGTCGATCGCGGCGACCTGTATCAGCTCGTCGCCTATCTGGCCGGCCACGACGTGCCCTACGGGGCGCTCGCCTATCCGCCCGCCGAGGACGATGAGGCCAGCGCCGCCGATCTCGGGCCGTGGCGGGCCGGATCGGGACAGCGCGTCGGATTTCTGAGGTTTCCGGCCGAGGAAGCGGGATGCATCGAGCAGTTTCGGAGGGTCATGGCGCTGGTCGAACCGACGCGTGCAAGAGCGTTGCCCTGAGGGTCGTCCTCTGCTTGCGTCCGCCGTAGGTCGGCCATCGCGCATTCTGGACGGCCTTGTCGTGCACTCGGCTGTCGTGACGCCGACCTTTTCCGGCGGTCGGATAGGAAAGGATGTCGAGTATGCCGAGCAACCCCGCCGCCGACGATCTCCGCGAGCATCTTGAGGGGTTCGTCAGATATCGCAGGGAGCACTTGTCGGGCGACGAGAAGGGCGAGGCGGCGATCTTCCTCGAGAACCTGTTTCGCGCGCTCGGGCACGAGGGCGTGCGGCAGGCCGGCGCGACGCTGGAGAAGCGAGTCAAGAAGCGGGACAACGGCGGCACGGCGTACGCGGACCTGGAGTGGAAGCCGCGCGTGCTGATCGAGATGAAGAAGGCGGGACGCGACCTGGCGAAGGATTACCGGCAGGTCTTCGAGTATTGGATCGACCTCGTCCCCGACCGACCCGAGTACGTCGTGCTGTGCAACTTCGATGAGTTCTGGGTCTACGACCTGAATCGTCAGCTCGACGAGCCAGTCGAGCGGATCACGCTTGACGACCTACCGCAGCGCTGGGAGGCGCTCGCGTTCATGTTGCCTCACGGGGAGAAGCCGAGCTTCGGCAACGACCTCGTGGCCGTTACGCGCGAGACCGCCTCGATGGTGTCGGGAATCTTCAACCACATGGTTGAGCGCGGAGTCTCTCGCGACTCTGCTCAGCGCTTCATCCTGCAGGCCGTGATGGCCATGTTCTCGGAGGACATCGGTCTGTTGCCGCGGCACTTCTTCTCCCAAGCGGTCACGGACGTTCAGGAAGGGAAGGGGAGCGCCTACGACTTGCTGGTTCCGAAAGACCCACGATCTGATGCCAGAGGGCGGACGCGCTGGCCTGGTCGGCACTTCGAATATCCGCTCGGGCGACAGCCGAAAACACTCACTCGACTACATCGTCGACAACGGCGGCGTCATCTACGACGCGGTCTCTTCTCAGCCGTGGTCGGGGGATGCCACCGTCGAGGTATCCATCGTCAACTGGACCAAGGGCGAGGTGGATGTACCCAGGACGCTTTGGCTATCACGCGGGACTACGAAGATGGAGGTTCCGGAGATCACCGGCTCGCTTTCGGCGAATACCGATCTCCGTGCGGCGCGGAAACTGAAGGTCAACCGCAGCCCAAAGGTTTGCTTTCAAGGACAAACGCCGCAACACACGCCCGGTTTCGTCCTCTCGCCCGAACAGGCGCTGAAGTTCATCGATACCGATTCGCAGGCAGCAAACGTGATCCATCCGTTCCTGATCGGCGAGGAGCTCAATGGAGATGGAAGGCCCTCCCGCTTCGTCATCGATATCGACGCACCAGATGTCATGCAGGCCGAAGTTGCTGCCGGCGGAGCGGTCATGGAGCACCTGTGGCGCACGGTCTTGCCCGATCGGAAAGCAAGTGCCGAGCGGGAGGAGGAGAAGAACGAGAAACTTGTGGCGGCGAACCCCGACCGGAGGGTCACCTGGCACCAGAGGAACTTCCTCGATAAATGGTGGCAACTCGGCTGGCGGCGTCCGGAAATGGTCACCGCCATCGGCAGCCTCAGTCGCTATATCGCGCTCTCGCGTGTCGCTGTCCTGACCCGGCAATCGGTTTATGCCTTTATCTCTCCCGAGATCAGGCCGGCAGATGCGCTTCAGGTCTTCGCGTTTGAGGATGACTACAGCTTTGGAATTCTGCACTCGTCTCATCACAGGGCCTATTTCGAGGAGCGGTGCTCGAAGATGCGAGTGGACCCTCGATATACGCCGAATACCGTATGGGACACCCTCCCGTGGCCGCAGGCGCCCAGCGAGGAGCAGGTTGACGTGGTGACCGATGCTGCGGCTCGCCTGATTCAACTTCGAGACGAACGGTTGGCCGAAGGGCTCTCGTTGGAGAAGCAATACAACTCGTTGCGGGAGGACGGCCGCAATCCGCTGCGCGGGCTGCAGGAAGAACTGGACGAGGCGGTGATCGACGCTTACGGATTCAGCCACGACGAGGACGTCTTGGCTCAGCTTCTTGCCCTTAACCTGTCCATAGCCGAGCAGGAGGAGGACGGCCTCACCGAACCCCGTAAGCCAGGCGGCGCTGGCCTGCCAAACACGAAGCGCACGAGTAGCAAGATCGAGCCCCCGCCTTCGCCTGATTGACCCCAGAGTCGAAGGCAGACTGGCCGCTCAACGAATAATCGAGAGGCAAAAACCCGATCCCTTGGACACGTCTGATTGTTAATCAACTCAGACAGAAGCCAGATCGGCGGAACGCCCACCTCTGCCGCGCCAATGGATTGCGCTGCGAGGGCATGGAGAAGACACACCTCTCCTACTGAGCCTCGATCGGCACAGCAATGACCGATCCACAGCATCACCCCAAGAAGCCGTCCGCCAAGCAGCTGCGTTATCTGCGCAGCCTCGCCGAGCGCTGCGGAGAGTCCTTCGCCTACCCGGCGACCGCGGCGGAGGCTTCGGCCGAGATCGACCGGCTGAAGGCACGGAGGCGCAGCAGTAGGGCGGACCGTCGTCACGAGGTCACTCAGGTCAGGCAGGCAATGGGAGAGGGTGGCGGCGACAGCGCCTCGGTTCGGCCCGGCGAGATCTCGGGCTATGGGTCGAGCGCGACCTGGCGTTAAGGACTCAGCCGCTCTCCGGCTCCCGCGCGATCGGCAGGGAGCGAACGCGTATGCGATCCCTGGAGAGGCTCACGATCGCGCCTTCGTCCAAAGCCTCGGTGATCGCCGATAGGTTCGCCGCCAGTAGCGCGGCCTGCTCGGCGGGGCGCATGTGATCGGCGGAGCGCAGCAGCACGACCGAGGGAGCCGCCAGGGAGCCGAGCGCGAGCAGCTCGCCGAAGTCCGCATCGGCGGTGAGCAGAACCCGGTCCTGCTCGGCGGCGGCCTGCAGGATCTCGGGGTCCGGCGCGCTGATCAGGCCGATGTCGGCGACATGAACGGTGTCGTTCCCCGCCTCGCGAAGGCGACGCGCGACCTCGGGGGAGAGGTTCGCGTCGAGCAGCACCTCACCCTGGAGCGGCGACCGCCAGCTCGCGGTCCTGCGTAGCCGCCGCGCCGTACTCAAGCGCCGCGAGGATGTCCTCGCGCTCCAGGTAGGGGTAGTCGGCGAGCACCTCGTCGATGCCGGCGCCGGCGGCCAGCTGACCGAGGACGGCGCTTACAGTGACGCGGGTGTCGCGGATGCAGGGCAGGCCGCGCATCTTGTTGGGGTCGACGGTGATCCGATCGAGAGCCATTGCATCTATCAGGGTAGACGAGCGCGGAGCGTCCGGTGCGACGAGGTTGGGATCGGCAAGGACCGGCGAGGGGTCGAGTATCTCGATGCCCGTCGGGACTCCGTGAGAGGGGGCCCGAATTTCCTCTCCGCAGGATGGCACGCGCCGCCCGCCCGTCAACCCCCGCAAGGGGGGTTCCCCTCCGCCCTGCGGGCTCCGGTGACGGGCGTTCGGTTGCGCGCCGCACCTGGGTTCGTCAAATCGAACCGGCACGCTGGCCCTGGCGAACGTCGTTCACCGAGGCGCTTGAGCGGATCAGGGCGCTGCCGGCGATGGCCTGAGCTCACCTACTGGCTCACCGAGGTGCGTCGGGTCGCCCGGCCGCTGCGGGCTGTCCGGAATCAGGGGCAGGACCACTCTCCGGGGCTGCCCGGCGGCCAGCCGAGTGCACGGAGTCGCCTGCGGGCGGCGGTTTGCTCTCACACGCTGCCCCCGATGGCGATCCCCCTATCCGTCACGGTGGATCCGGGTTAAGTACGATTCCCGTCGCGGAGCAGTGGCGCTATGGCGGGGAACGGATGACTCAGAGCATTTGTCGCTTTAAGGCGACGATCGCGGTGGCGGTGTGCGCTTGCCTTATGGCGAGCCCCCAAGCCCAGGCGGATTGGCGGGCCGCACCGCCTCCGCCCGGCGGTGTTTCCACGTTCACCGTCGCCGACGCGTTGACCTGGCTCGTCTCACCCCACAGCGCGCCATGCTGCGCGCCCACCTTCAACCTGACGACTAACGGTGGAACCAGCTGGACGACGCTCCAGCTCACTGGTTTCACCTTCGGCATAGCGGCGGGGGCCGCTGCCGACGGGTCATTTCGCGTCGTCGGGTTGCGGAGCCTCGGAGGCCCCTACGAACTGCAGCTCTACCGAATCGGGAAAAGCGAAGTGCTGGAACCGTTGGGTCCTGCGTTTACCGATGTGGGCGGGTCCAGCTTCTCGAGTATCTACGCCGTCTCTGATGAGGGCGCGACATGGATCCCCTATCCAAGCACCGAAGGCATCTTCAAGCTCAAGATCATTGCCGCCGACGGCTCTGTGGCCGCCAAGAGCTTGCCGTCTGATCCCAGCGTCTACAGCTGGCACGCCATGCGCACAACCTTGGGAGTTCGACTGTCTCGAATCGACAAAGCCTCTGTTGAAAGTCACTCGCCCCCCTCGGGCGGCGGCATCTTCCTTTTCAACGCTCAGGGCGATCTCGTGCCGGCGGAGCGATATCCAGTCGGATTAACGGACGGCAGCTACTGGCTCTCACCCTATGAACGAGCCTCCTGGGACAGTGGAGCTCACTGGGCTGGTGGCCGCTATCCGACGATTGTCCCGACCAGCCCTGGGGTTAGCCCGCGGCTTCTTTTCTGGAAGGACGTCATCGCCCAAAAGGACTCTTCCTTTCTCTACCGGGGCACAGGCCTGACTCGCCCCGCCGAGCGCGCCGTCGTCGACGCCGGCAGCGCGCTGATCGGGGAGGCCTCGGACACTATCTACGTATTCGAAGGTGCTCCACCGTCGCTCCCGGACCGTGGAGCATTGCCGCCAGACGGTGCGCAGATGCTTGCCCGAGCGAATCTTTTTCGAGCTGACGCCGGACTTCCGCCTCTCACTGGAGATCCGACGATCAGCCAGGCCTCCTCCAACCACTCCCGGTATACGGCCCTTAACCCAGGAAAAGGCGAAGACAGCCCTGGTCACTTCGAGCAGCCAGGCCGGCCCGGCTTCACCGGCTATTCACCCCCTGATCGCTGTCAAGCTGTCGGGACCTCCTGCAACAGCGAGGTGATGTTTGGAGGGTCGGATGACCCCGTGGCCGGCTGGCTGGCAACGCCCTACCATCGCCCGCTCGTCGGCTCTCCCGAGCAAGGCGTAGTGGGTGCAGCAACGGCTCCTGGGGGTGCCGCGATCATGAACGGAGGCGGCGCGCAGAACGTCCTGATTTCCCCCTTTGGCTATCCCAACGGTCGTTGGCGCGGGGATGACGGCTTCAGCGGGGAGAGCCCGGACCCCGTCGAAACATGCAAAGGCTCTGGCCAGAACATCAGCTACCCCGTGGGAATCACCGTCTCTCTTTATTTGCCGACCGAATCCCTCTCCGTCGATCAAATGACGGTGCGAGCCCGGAAAGACGGTAGGAAGCTACCGGGGTGCCTGCTTCTCGACGATTGGGAAGGCAAGGTCATCGGCCACTTCGTCCTCGACGATCCGATCGTTCCCGGAGAAACGTATGACGCAACCGCAGTCTGGCGAGTCCCCGTTGAACCTCTGCGAGACGGGACAGTCCTGCCGGGCACCGCGTTTACCCACCGATGGTCATTCGTCTATCAGCCCGATCATCCCGTCAGACGCACGAAGGCATCGCGCTGTGGCGGTAAGCGAGTTACGAAGACCGGCACCTCCCGCCGAGACGTAATCGTCGGGACAAAAGGGCGGGACGTCATCGATGCGCGCGCGGGCAACGACTTGGTGAAGGGTCTGGGCGGGAAAGACGCGCTCTGCGGTGGGCCCGGACGAGACAAGCTCCTCGGAGGAGCTGGTCGTGATGTCTTGCTGGGAAGCAAGGGCAATGACTTCGAGATGGGAGGCCCGGCCGGGGACAAGCTCTTTGGCGGGGGCGGGCGGGACAGGCTGAATGGGGGGCCGGGGCGAGATCGCCTGTCCGGAGGAGCCGGTCGGGATCGATACTCAAGTGGACCGGGGAAAGATCGTCTCTATGGAACGGGAGATATCGGACACTGAGAGAATTTTGCCAGCAGGCCCATCGGGAGTGAGGCAGGACGCCGCAGGCGCCACTAGAGGCTTGATGTGGGTTCAGCGCCCGTCATAGGCGACGAGGCTCCGAAGCGGCCGGCCCCAGCTGGACGTTGATGAACATCCCGAGCGCTTGAGGTTGGCGAACACCGACTCGATCACGAGTCGGATCGTCGCCTTGGCGACCTCGGCGGGAGGACGCTCGCCGAGGCGATGGCGCTCCGGGGTAATCAGCTGCGCGGAGATGAGCTCAATCGTGCGCTCGTACTCAGCGCCCCAAAAGCCCTTGTCCGCGAAGAGGATCGAGCCGGGGTGGGCCTGGGCGAGCCGAAAGAGCCCCCAGTAAAAGCGGCTCTTGGAGGGGCAGAAGCCGTAGCCGGCATCGCCGGCGAAGTTGGCGCAGCCGATCAGCGTCCCGTCGGCCAGGCGGGTATTGCCGGAGGCGATCAGCTCTGCCAGTTCAAGCTGGACCATGACGATGTAGGGGGTGAGGCGGCGCAGGCGGCGGTTGTACTGCGTCTGGTCGGGCAAGTGGCCAAACCAGCCTGGCAGCCGGTAGGCGACCATGCCCAGGAACTTGCGATCCGAGGACTCGCCCGTCGAGGCCTGGGCGACCGCCAGCGCGATCAGCTCGGCGTCGGTGATCTTGCCTTCGGGTCCGGGGCGAGGGATCGGCAGCGCGTGCGCGAACACGTAGGCTGCGACAACGAGGGTCTCCAGCGATGCTGTCATCTCGTGCTCCAATCACGAGGGGATAGGGCTGGAGGCCCTTTTCCTTGTTCACGACCGGGTTCCTCGTCATCGAGCGGCGAACCCACATCAAGCCTCTAGTGGTCCATCCTGCAACTCCGCGCACCGATCTGGCGGCTGCAAACCTTCGCCCGCCTTTGTCCTCGGTCGGCCGAATAGTCACAACTATTCGGCCTCCCTGCGTCCGCGGCGTGCTCGGTTTTCGCTCGCCATATCGGCACGGGACTTACAGGATGGACCACTAGTTGCGGGTGGCGTCGCCGCGCTCTTGCTCTCTGGTGGGGGAGAGGGGGGCAATCCCAAATCAGGGTCCGAGGCAGGCACCCCATCCGTCACCGCGCCGCAAGCTAACGCCGGCACGGAGAGCACCGCCCCGAGCACTGCCCCCTCCTCGACCCCCTCAACTCCTGCACCGGCCAGCCGCGCCGCGATCCTCGCCGTGCTCCACGAATACGAAAGCGCGTACTCGGAAGCCAGCCTCGCGGCCATGGGAGTGCTGCTTACTGGCGACGTCCTACGCCACGGCCTCAAAGCAGGTGGCTGCTCGACCGAAACGGGGAAACGAGCAGTGCTGGACGCCTACGAGAGCCAGTTCTCCCAGAACGGGCCGGTCGGGTACGACTTGGTCGGGCTCGGCGCCGGCAACGTGCAGCTTCTCGGCGACGACGAAGCCCGGGTCGAAACCGAATACTCAATCGCAGCGGCGAACAACTCGGGACCGATTAGCTTCACCCTCGTCGATCGCGGCGGCAGTTGGCGGATCAGTGAAGTAGATGCGACGTGCAGCCCTGGGGCAAGCGCTCCCTCAGCCGACCCGTATCGATTGAGGGAGGCGGGGTCAACTTGGACCGCTTGAACGAGCGGATCCGGTTGGAGGCTCTGCGAGGCCCTTCGAGATCAGGTCTCGCTGATCGCAGCTGACGAGGCGATGCCCAGCATCACCTGCTGCAGCTGCGTACGCGGCGTCGTAGACGGAGATGCCGTGGCGCTCAGCGATCTCGGCAGCGCGCATCAGCATGGTCTCCGTAGATGAGACGACGCCTCCGTCATGACTGAGCCTCTCGATCACGGCGAGAAGTGGCGCGACGGAGCCCGGCGAGCGCCATCCCCGCACGGCGACATTGGAGACCTCATAGCGGGCGAGGTCGAGCGTGGCGAGGGTGGCCTCGGCGTCTTCCAGCAAGGCTCGTGCCGGCCTATGGTGGTTGTCCTCGGGATCGAAGGCCGCGAGTAGGACGCTCGCGTCGAGAAGCAGCGTCGTCACGGACCGGGCCGCGTCGCCTTTACCTGCTCCGCGGCGCGCCCGCCGTGGGGCGAGGCATCGCCGAGCAGCGATCGCATCGCCGCCGCTCGGCCCTCGCGGCGTTGGCGTAGGGCCGCGTCGGCGAACCCCCGCATGACGGCGCTGCGAGTCGTGCCGCCGCGCTGCGCCTCAGCGTCGACCTCGGCGAGAAGATCGTCTGGAAGGGAGACCATGACCTTTGCCATGCAATCAGTATACCCAGGTATACCAAGCAACTTCGCTGGGGCAAGAAATGGGGCAAGGCGCCCCACAGATTCCAGCCGATCTCCACGTAGCTCGATCGCACGAAAACCGCTTGAAACCGCGCTCCACGTAGTCCAGCCGAGTTCACGGTTCATCCTCATAACCCGGAGGTCGCGGGTTCGAATCCCGCCCCCGCTATACCAAAAAGAAGTGAGTAGTTCGGTCTTGAGATTGAACCCCAGGGCGACCGCCGCCGCGCAGTGGCCTGTGGAGCCAGTCGACTTCGATCGGCGCGCTACTCTGATATCGCGATGTGGGGGTTTTCCGGACGTGACGCCGCTATTGCTGTCATTGCCAGCGTTGTAGCCGCCTACGGGACCTTCCGTGATTGGCGGGTGCCCGATGCCTACACGCCGAATCCGAATCTTCTCCAGCGCATCTTTGTACAGATGGCAGTTACCGCAGTCGCCCTGTTCGTGCTCCCGTTCGAGAACGTTGCCAGGGTGGTTCAACGGGCTCGTTAGGTCCGCGACTTCAGGGGGGCGCTGCCTCAGACTCGAACAACAGTCACTTCCCCGAAGGAGGAAAAGTCGGCATCTTGAGTGACCACTGACACCCCGTGACGCATTGCGGTCGCGGCGATCCAGGTGTCGTGTCGGCGCAGGCGACGACCGCGCGCCAGCTCTGCCGAAGCGATGCGGGCGAAGCAGCTCGCGACCTCGGGGTCGACCGGCAGGAGGGGGTAGGTGGCTTGCACTCGGGAGAGCGTGGCAAGGCGGACGGCGCGCGCGTTGGACTCGGTCGCGCGAAGCACGCCCAGCTCGAGCTCGGCTGCGGTTATCACCGAGACGGCGATCTCCTCGGGAAGCTCACCCAGCTTGCGGCCCGTCTCTTGGGCGACGAATACCGAAGTGTCGGCGATGGCTCGGCTCAAACGTCGTCGAGCTCCGCGCCACGAATCTCGGCAAGGTCGGCGAGCAGGGCGGGATCGGCAGGCGCCTCATGCACAATGCGGCGGAGCTCTGAAGATGGGACCCAGGGATCGCGATCCCTGGCATGGGGAAGGATGTCGGCGACTGGACGGCGGTTGACGGTGAGTGTCAGTCGTTCGCCGGCTTCCAGCTCCGAGACAACGGCAGAGGTGGAGTTCCGTAGTTCGCGTATTGAAACGGCTCGCGCCATGTGCTCGACTGTAGCACTGATTGCGACAAAGCGTTGGCAATGGCTTTCTCAAGCCAAATAACGGACCTCGCTGATCTGGTGCATGGTCGCTGATATCCGTTCGAATCCCCGGAAACGGGGTCTTTTTCATGCGGCGGCCGGTCTGCCAGGACCTGGATCGGGGCGACGGGCTTGAGGCGCATCGACTCGCGCAGCACCGCCTCGCCGTAGCGAAGCCCCTCGACCGCCTCGTACTCGGCGGGGAAGCGCTCGGCGCCGAGCACCTCGCGCGCCTCCTCCGCCAGCGTGCCTGGGCCTCGGGCCTCGAGGCGAAGAACCAGATCGTCCAGGCCATCGTGTGCGCCGTGGTGTCCTCGCCGGCGAAGAGGAGGGTGAAGACGTTGCCGACTCTTTCCTCGTTGCTGAAGGTCCTGTCCTTTTCCTGGGCCGCGATCATCCCCTCGAGGAAGTTCTCGGGCGACTCGCGCAGCTCCGGCCTCGCTGCTGCGCGCCTCGGGCGCGCCGGAGAACTGGCACGACGCCCTCTTCTCCTGCAACCATGCGGAGTGGTACGTCGAGAAGGTCGAACAAGCGGCCGAGCGTTTCGTCGGCGCGAGCGCCGGATCGGCAAGTGGCTCCGATTCGATCTGTGCTGCGGGCGTGCCTGGCGCGCCGTGCTCGATCAAGCGGTGCGCCTGTTCTCGCCGCGGGAATTCAAGCCGCTGCCGGCGCGGCTTTGGGTAGGCGGCGGTGCTCCGGAGGCGGTTGACCCTCGAATCTGGCCCGACGCGGTTCTGGCTGCTCGAAGGCTTCGACCTGCGCGTCACCGCCGCGCGCGAGGCGGGTCACAACACCCACGGCGACGGCACGGCGATGGACATGGTGCCGGCGGCGGGCCGCAGCTGGGACGCGACGGCGCTGCGCGCGGCGCTCGCCCTCGGCTGTCCGGGGCTGTGCGCACCGCGGAGCTGGGTGGAGGTCTTCCCGTGGGCTTCTGGGCCTGGCTCACAAGCCCTTTCGCTGACGAGGGCAGTGTGGGTGATACGCGGGATCAAGTCCATGATCAGATCAGAGGTCCCCCCAAGGCCAGGAGATTGCTAACGAAACTTGTCGAGCAGTTCCTGGGCTTCGGGGATACCTGCTGCTACGGCCTTTTCGAGATAGGGTCGCGCTGCGCCAGCGTCGTTTGATCCCGCTTGTTCGGCAAGCCATGCCATGAGCTTTCCGAGCTCAAAGGAAGCACGTGCATCTCCGGCAAGATCAGCATCAATCCAGGCGCTCATGGCCTCCTGGTTGTTTTTCAGTTGCCGCTGGATGAGACCCACAAGGAAAAGGCCCCCAAAGACCTCCTGCTCAGCGGCCTGCTTGGCTATGTCGAGTGCGCCATGGATGTCCTTGGCTTGGTAGCGCATTACCCCGGCGTTGTACAACGCGGACTTCCAGCCGTGTTCGGCAGACCTTTCGAAGGCCCGTGAGGCATCTGCTAGATCGCCCCTCCCTTGGAAGTAGGTCCCCAATTCGTGTGCCGCTGCGGGGCTGCCTTTGGCATCAGCCGCTTGGAGACCGGCGATGACAGCATCGCGGTCACAAATCGACTCGATGATGGGAAAGTTTCCTGAGTTGTTGGCCCACAAATCGTCGAGGTCGTCCATCATCACGAATGCGTCGTAGTGATCAGTGGTCCATTGATCTGAAGGAGGCAACTGCCCGGGCTCCAGATGATCCATGTGTCGCGCCCAGACTGCTACAAGTCTGATGACCTCCTCATGTGTCCCGGCTCCTCGCTTGACACGCAGCGCGATGTACTGTGCATCGGCGCGCTCACTGCCGGCGTCGGCGCATCGTTTGAAAGCCTCCTCAGCTTCCTCGGTTGCCCCTCTCTCCTTGAGAAGCCGCGCGAGGTTTCCTGTCCCATTGAGCACGCCCTTGGCGTCGAGCTTGCGATACTCGGCAATCGCCTCGTCAGTATCTCCTCGATCCGCGAGCAACCTAGCCAAGTCAAGAGCCGCCTCGGTGTCACCTCGGTCAGAGGCATCACGCAACGCTCGCTCTTTCCCAGAGGTCACTGCGAACCGCCCAGTTCGCTACATCCGCTCCTCGGAGCACATATTTCGATTGCTCTCAACATAACCCCTCCTATGGCTAAGCCTGGGGAACCCTATGCCGAGCGCAAAAATAAAGCATCGCATCGCTTCGATCCGAACCACTCGCACCGCCTGTATGGGGGCTCAAACCTAGCCATGCCGGATCCCAGGACACCACCGTAAACATCCCGTATCCATCTGGTTGCTTCTCTGCTGGACTTCGTGAGAGGATGAGCGGGATGCCCAGTCACGACGGGGCCCATGCGGGGGGCTTGCAGCTGAACATCGCCCGGCAGAGGAGGCGGCGATGAGCGCTGCCGAGACACCGGAGCCGAACTCGGCGCCGCCGACCCGCGTCGACCGCGGCGAAGCTCCGCCCACCACCCTCGACGACTCGGCAGCGCCGCCCACCTTGCTTGACGGCGCCGCTCCCCCGACCACCCTCGACGGGGCGGGCGGGGGCCACACCTACGTCAACCTTCCCAGCCCCCTGCTCGAGGACTACGAGACCCTCGGCGACATGGCCTCTGGCGGCGAGGGCGACCTGCTGCTCGCCCGCCACCGGCCGACCGGGGAGAAACGGGTGGTCAAGATCTACCGCGGCGACCGCCGCCGCGACGAGCGGGCCCTGGAGATCCTCTCGGCGGCGGATCCTGCCCATGTCGTTGTTATCCACGAATCCGGTCAGCACGGTGGGCGCTGGTGGGAGGTGATGGAGTACTGCGAGCACGGCTCGCTGGTGGACCTCATCGCCCGCGAGGAGCGCCTACTGCCGACCGAGCGAATCGAAGAAATCATCGCCGAGGTGGCGGCGGCGCTCACCCACTTGCATGAGCTGAAGATTCCCCACCGCGACCTGAAGCCGGCGAACATCATGGTTCGCTCGCTAGAGCCCGAACTCGATCTCGTTCTCGCCGATTTCGGCCTCGCCCGGGTCCTCGACTTGAGCAAGGAGATGCACTCGCGGCTGATCATCTCGGCCGCCTACGCCTCCCCGCAGGCCTCGAGCTCGGGGGCGATCTCCCCGCCGATGGACTGGTGGTCGCTGGGCGTGATCGTCGCCGAGCTTGCCCAGGGTCGCAACCCCTTTCAACAGGAGAATGGTGAGTGGCTCTCGGACCGGGTGATCATGGACTGGATCTCCTCCCGTCCGATCGACCTCTCGGGGATCGAGGACGAGCGCATCGCCAACCTATGTTGTGGCCTCACCCTGCGCGACGATCGCCGCGGCCACCGCTGGGGAGCCGAGCAGGTGAGCGCCTGGCTGCGCGGCGAGAACCCCGAGGTCGCGGCCGAGGCCGAGGCTCCCTCAGCGCCTCGGGCCGCCGCCAGCCCCTTCCCCTTCATCGATCCGCAGAGTGGCCGCACCCGTCCCTTCACCGACCCGGCCGAGCTCGCCCACGCCCTCGCCCAGGAGTGGGAGGAGGCCTGCGAGCTGCTCTCCGGGGCCGCCTCCCACCGCGCCGAGCAGCGCGCCCTGCGCAACTTCCTGCGCAGTCTCGAGCTGACCGAGGCCGAGCAGATCCTGGCCGAGCAGGAAGACGTCGAGGAGCGCCTCGTCCGCCTCCTGGTTGAGCTAGACCCCGCGATCGCGCCAACCTTCCGCGGCTACTCGATCGACCGCGACGGCCTGCTCGCCCTCGCCCGCAGCGAGGGGGAGGGCCCGGCCTCGGCTCTGGCGGCAATCTTCTCCGAGCGCGTCCTGCTCGACTACTCGCGCAGCGCTGGGCACGCCGACCTCGCCGAACTCGACGCCGCATGGCACGAGGAGCTCGCTATTTTCGAGCGCGCTCTCGACGGGGCTCATTCAGAGGATGGCAAGCAGGTGATCGCAGATCGGCGCGAGCGCGAGGCGGCGACGACCGCAGCCCGGGCCCAGATCCTCGCGGCGCTGCTCGATGCCGACACCCGCCGTCAGGTTCTGGAGAGCGCCGCGGATGCCGCCGCCGACGAGGGTGCCCGCCGCCAGGGCTGGTTCGACGCGATGGCGGATGGCGCCGATCCGGGGGCGGTCGCCGGGACGCCGCCGGAGAAGTACGAAAAGGGGGAGTAGCCGATGGCTGAGGTCTCGCTCGGGCATGCCGTCGCGGTCGCCGCCCTGGCGCCGGTCGCCGAGCGGCTCGCCGACGAGCGGGCGCGCGAGGAAGCGGAGGCGGAGCGCCGGCACCGGCTCGAAGACGAACTGGAGGCACTTCCGTCCTTGGAGCGGCCAACGCCGCCCGAGCCCTGGAGCCCGTGGTGGGTAAGTTCGAGGCTGAGGCAAGAAATACTGCGCGGTCTCCTCCTCAACAGGATTCCGATGCTGGTCGTTTACACCGGCCTGGCGATACTCGCCTTCATGCTCATATTCGGTTCGGAAATCGCGGGGATCGTCCTGGGTGTCCTGTGCGGCGTGGCGCTGGTCTTCGCGTGGGTCAAAAGGGAAATACTCGACGTGCTCCAGCATGGGAGGGGGATGGCCAAAGCCCGCGAGGGCTACTCCCGGGCGGTCAAGGCCTACGATGCGCGTGAGGCCGAGCGCGCAGCGATCGAGGCGAAGTTCGGGGAGGGTGCGGCATGAGCGCGGACGCCGAGCGGCCCGAGGTGGCCGCCGAGACCTCGCCCGGCCGCGCCCTGGCGCTCCTCGCCCTGGCGCCGATCGCGACGCGGGAAGCCGACCGGCTCGAGCAGCTCGATAGGGAAGAACGGGAGCGCCAGGAGGCAGCGGAGCGAGCCCGCGGGCGGAGTGACGAAATGGAGGAGGCCCTGGCGGAGGTGCCGGCGCTGCCCCGGCCCAGCCGCCCGAATGAGCCGATTTCGGCGTCGTTCGACTGGGAACGGTTCGTGCCGACGCTCTGGTTGATCCCGGTGTTCCTGATTTTCGTCGGCAACTTGGTGTCCAACAAGACGATCTTCGATTCTGGCTATCCGTGGGCGGCAATGCTGCTCATGCCGATTGGGTTGGCGGCGCTAAACGGCTGGTGGCCGGTGCTCAGCACGATGCCGGCTCGCGAACGCTTTCGTGGCGAGCTAGCGGAGTACGAAGCTGCGACCGCAACCGCCGACCGTCGCGACGCCGAACGGGCAAAGATCCGGGAGAGCTTCGAAATAGACGAGCCGGGTCCCGCGCCCGTCGACGACATGCCGCCCGCGGATGCCGGGGAGGTTCCTGTAATCCGGGTCGACGGCTGCTACGTCGCTGACGGCCCTGACTACCACTACTTCCTACGGTTCTTCCCGAGAGGGGACGTAATGACGGTGACCGTGTCGGGGACAGGTGGTGCGGTGGATTTGAAGACGGTCCGCTCTGTGATGGGCTGGCTCGTTCCGTCCTCTGGCGACGACGGCCTAAGCAGGGGCCGCCTTTCCCAGTCCGGCGGCGAGATCTCGTTCTCCGCCACCTCGGCGGATGGCACTGTGAACTTCCAGGGCACTGTCCTTCCCGGCGGCGAAGAGTTGCGCCTGCAGTCCCATAGCTTGATTAACGGCCATCGCGACGAGCGGGTATGGAGGTTCATCGCCGCATGAGCAGCGCCGTCAGCTACGAGTACCGGGTTCGGGAAGAGGAACTGCGCCGCCGCCGGGAGCTACAGGCCGCGCGTGACGCACTGCTCGCCGCCGAACAGCGCTACGAGAGGGTGCGCGAGCGTGCGGTCGAGCAGCAGCAGACCTGGGGCGCCTCGGTCTCCGTGCCCGACCGGCTCGCCTCCGCCGCCGCCTCAGAGGACGCCGTGCAGCTGGACGGCGCCGCCCAGCGGTTCGAGCAGAGCACGTCCGCTGCCGAGAAGCGGCTCGACGACGAGGTCGTTGCCGCCAGGATCGCCGCCTTCCAGGAGGGTATGTCGGCGATCAAGCTGGGAGCCTCAGCGCCGATCGCCGCCGAGGCGGCGCTCAGGCGGACCGCTTCGGCACCGGCCGATGGTGGGCCCGAGGGCGAGGAGGAAGAGGTCGAGGTGGCGCTCGCGCGGCTAATCGCCAGGCTCGACCCAACCGTTGAGGACGGCGTTGTCGAGAAGGTACGGATCGCAGCCGACGCGGTCCGTTGTGCGACCTCGGCCAGCGGTCGCGAACAGGGCGTCGAGGCGCTGCGGTTGAGGGTGCAGGAGGCCAACGGCGAGGCGCGCGAGCGGCGCGAGCGCGAGCGACTCCTCGATCGCAGCGAAGCCCGGCTGAACGGCTTCGACGGCCCCGAGGCGGTGGGCGCGCGCCGGCTTGTCGCTGAAATCCGCGCCGGGCGCGAGGCGCCGGCCGATCTTGAGGCGACGGTCAACGCCGCGATCGAGAAGGAGACCCGCTCGCAGGAAGCCGAGTACGTGACCGAAGAGCTGCGCAGTGCCCTCGAGGGACTCGGATACCAACTCGGCCCCGACTTCGAGACGACCCTGCTGAGCGAGGGCTACACGCAGTTCAGCCGCTCCGAGTGGGCCGGGTACGCGGTCCGCGTGCGCAGCGGCGGACACCCGCCGCGCCTCAACTTCAACGTCGTCCGCGGCGACGCGTTACGTGCCGACCAGGAGGCACGCGACAAGGAGGTCGAGAAGGCGTTCTGCGACCGCCAGGCCAAGGTCATCGAGCGGTTGGCGCAGGCTGGGATCTCGGCGGAGCGGACCCGCGTGGTCGAGCCTGGCGAGAAGCCGATCCAGGTCGTCGAGGGCCTTGAGGGTGCGGCCGGCGCCGGAGCGTCCGGCGCTGCGGCGAAGGAAATGGGCAGATGACCGGCGCCGGCGATCTCGACCCCGCCTGGCTGCGCGAGATCGACGCCTCGCTCGGCGTCTCCTCGCAGTTCGTGCTCGCCGGCAACACCGACGACCTGATCATCGCGCGGGGCGAGGAGGGTGGCGCCGAGCGCCGCGAGGGGGTCGTCGACGCGCTCTGGCAGCGCCTGCAGAGGAGTGGCTATGAGTTCCTCGTCGTCTACGACGTCTCCGAGCGGCTCAGGGTCCACCCGCAGGAGGAGGGGGCGCTCGCGGCGGCTCGGCAGGTCCTCGGCGCGCAGCTGGACGCCGAGTCCGTCTCCCTCGAGCGCCTCGTCGATGTGATCCGCGACATTGCCGGCTCGCGCGAGCACCACTGCGGCCTGATCGTCGAACGCGCCGGCCGGCTGGTTGTCAAAGCCGACGCGCTCAATCCCACCGAGCACAAGTTCTTCGCTGACGCGGCGCGCCTGGCGAGGAGCTGCGAGCCGCACCGGGCCTCGGAGAAACGGGCCGTCTCCCTCTTCAACCCAGTGGTCTGGGTCGTCGAGAACGAGCGCGAGATGCCCAACTGGTTCCTCAGCCTCGGCGAGCGCCTGCGCACAGCGACGGCCCCCTACCCGGAGATCGACGAGCGCAAGCAGATGGCCCGCTGGCTGGCGCCGGTCTTCACCGACTACGGCGAGCTCGAGGAGGACGAGCGCGAGAACCTGATCCTCCGCTACGCGGGCCACACCCAGGGCATGACCCTCGCCGACATGCAGAGCATCATGCAGCTAGCGAAGGACCGCGGCCTGGGACTGCGGGAAATCGAGGACGCGGCCCGCGGCTACCGGGTCGGCGTGCTCGAGAACCCCTGGAAGCAGACCTCGCTGCGCGAGAAGGTAAAGGCCGAGCTCGCCGCCCTCAATCGGTCCGTGGAGGAGCGCGAGGAGGGGACAATCACCCAGCGAGTGATGGGGCAAGACGATGCCGTCCGTCGCTCGCTCGACATCCTCGCCCGCTCAGTCACCAACCTGACCGCGGCGCACCGCTCGGCGCACGCGATCGGGCCGCGCGGCGTCCTCTTCTTCGCCGGACCGACCGGCGTCGGCAAGACCGAGCTCGCCAAGGCGCTGACCGAGTTGGTCTTCGGCGATAGCGGTGCCTACACGCGCTTCGACATGAGCGAGTTCGCCGAGGAGGGCTCGGCCGCGCGGCTAATCGGCGCCCCGCCCGGCTACATCGGCTTCGATGCCGGCGGGGAGCTCACCAACGCGATCCGCGAGCGCGCCTTCAGCCTCATCCTCTTCGACGAGATCGAGAAGGCGCACAGCCTGATCCTCGACAAGTTCCTGCAGATCCTCGAGGACGGCCGGCTCACCGACGGCCGCGGCGGCACGGTCGTCTTCACCGAGGCGATCCTCGTCTTCACCTCCAACCTCGGCATCTACCGAAAAACCGAGGATGGCCGACGCGAGCAGGTGATCAAGCCGCCGCCGGAGATGGATCGCGACGAGGCTGAAGGGCTGGTGCTAGAGGAGATCAAGCGCTTCTTCATCGAGGACCTCGGCCGCCCCGAGCTGCGCAACCGGTTCGGCAACAACATCATCGTCTTCGACTTCATCGACCGCGAGGCGGGTGACCGGATCCTGACGCTGCTGCTCAAGAACGTCGAGCGCCGGATCGAGCGCGAGTATCGGGCGAAGCTCGTGCTGGCGCCGGAAGTGCGCAAACAGCTCGCCGAGATCGCACTCGCCGACCTCTCCAACGGCGGACGCGGGATCGGCACGGTGGTGGAGCAGGCCCTCGTCAATCCTCTCGCCCGCAAGCTGGTCGGCGAGGCGCCCGCCGTCGGCGGGCAGGTGTCCGTGACCGGGCTGCGCCGCGACGGCCCGCTCTTCGAGCTCGATTGCGAATGAAGATCGAGGTCAACAGGCTCCACCACCCGGTCACCGCCCTCGGCCCCGGCACCAGGGCGGGGATCTGGGTCCAGGGCTGCTCGATCGGGTGTCGGGGCTGCCTCTCGCGCGACACCTGGGAGCCGCGCCGTGAGGCGCGCACCGAGGTCGCCGCCGTGGTCGAGTGGGTGGTGGGCCTACACGCCGCCGAGGTCAACGGCATCACGATCAGCGGCGGCGAGCCCTTCGACCAGCCCGAGGCGCTGCTGGAGCTGCTGGCGGGGCTCGACGCATGGCGCGCGGAGCGGGCGGGCGAGCTCGACGTGCTCTGCTACTCGGGGTACTCGCTGCGGCACCTCGAACGGCGGCACCCGCAGGCTCTCAACCTGGTCGATGCGGTCATTACGGGCCCCTATCGCGAGGACCTGCCGACCGACCTGATCTGGCGCGGCTCGGCGAACCAGGAGCTGACTCCGTGCAGCCCGATGGGGCGCGCCCGCTACGCCGAGTTCGTCGAGTCCCGGCCGGCCGAGCCGCCGATCCAGGTCGCCGTCGAGCCCCGGGCAATCCGGCTGATCGGCGTCCCGAGGCGCGGCGACATAGCAGGTCTCGAGGCGGCTCTGAGCGGCGTCGGGGTCGAGCTGGGGGAGTCCTCGTGGACACCGTGACCTGCGGCGCCTGCGGAAAGGAGGTGCCGGCCGAGGCCGTCTACTGCCCGAAGTGCGCGCGCCCGGTCGCCGCGACCGTCTCCACAGAGCTGCCCTCGTCCGCCGCGGCGCCGGCCGAAGGGGATGCCGCCCTCTTCGAGGGGGAGTCGCGGCGCTGCACGGCGCCCGGCTGCGGGCAGCCGCTCGACGCCGGCGAGACGGTCTGCGGCTACTGCGGCGAACCGGTCGGCGGCCCGGCGCCGGCGGGGGCGAGCACGCTCGTCCTCCCCTGGGGCGAGCACGTGATCGGCGACGAGGACTCGCTCGTCCTCGGCCGCGAGCACCCGCCCTTCTCGGCTCAGCTTGCGGCCTTCCCGAACGTCGGTCGCACCCACGCCAGGATCGCCCGCAGCGAGGGCGCGATGCGGGTCACCGACCTCAACTCGAGCAACGGCACCTACCTCGACGGTAGGCGCATCCCCCCCGAGCTGCCCGAAGAGCTGCGCCCCGGCCAGGTCCTGCGCCTGGCCGCGACCCTGGAGATCGAGGTCCGGTGAGCGACGCCGTCACAGGGATGAGCGGCGCGGGCCTGGTCCGGGTCTGCGCGAGCACGCACCCCGGCCTGGTCCGCGAGCGCAACGAGGACAGCGTCGGCTGCTCGGGCTGGGCGGCGCAGGGGACGGTCGGCATCGCCTCGCACTCCTACTCCGGCGATGGGCCCGTGGTCTGTGTGGTCGCCGACGGCCTCGGCGGCCAGGCGGCCGGCGACGTCGCCAGCCTCACCGTAACCCGCGAGCTCGTCCACAACCCGCCGCCCCGGGACACCGGCGAGCTCAGCGACGTGCTCCTCGCCGCGCACGGCGTGCTCATCCACGCGGGCGAGCGCGACCCCGCTCTCACCGGGATGGCGACGACCGTCGCCGTCCTGGCGATCACCGCCGAGGCGATCCTCTGCGCGAACGTCGGCGACACGCGGATCTACGAAGTCGTCGAGGGTTCGGTGGTGCCGATCTCCTTCGACGACAACCCGGGTGCCCTCGACCCCTCCGCCGAACGCCAGGCCTCGGTCCTCACCCAGGCCCTCGGCGGCTCGCGGCCGGTCGGCCCGAGCCCACACGTGCAATGGTTCAAGCGGGAGCCGCTGGGCTTCCTGCTTTGCTCCGATGGCCTCACGAATCCGGTCGCCGACGAGGAGATTGGAGCGGCGTTCGCTAGCGAGGTGTCGGACGCCGCGATTATCGAATCGCTGGTCCGGCTGGCGCTTGAGCGGGGGGCGCCGGACAACGTCAGCGCGATGCTGGTGCGGACCTGACCTACTTTCCCCCGAGCATTCTCGCCGCGCCGAGGATCCATGCGAGCAGGGCCGCAACCAGGAAGATTGCGGCCGCGGCATCGGGGCCCTCTGTCACTGCTGCGTCGCAGACCGCTGCGACCGCTCCGAAAAGCACGATTAGCAACCCGAGATTGGTGAAAAGCGCGTAGCTGATCACCAGCAGGACCATCGCCAGGACGATGACCGGCGCTCCAAGCTGGCTCAATGACGGCGAGACCGCCAGGTTCGCGACGGCGAATATTGCGAAGAAGATCTCGAAGGGGGTGCGATTGCCGGCCTCGCGGGACCGCCGCCCGCCCATCGTCCCGCCGGGGCCCTTCGCAAACGGCAGCTTGAAGCCACCCGCCCCGCCGCGGATGATGAAAGCGATCAGGCCGACGAGGCCGGCGATGACGACCAGACCGGTGAGGAGCGATTCGCCGTTGTTCACCGTCCGCCTCCGAGCGCGGCGAGCGGGTCGTTGGCGTCGACGTGCAGATCGATCAGCACCATGTCGGGCCGCCGTGCCGCCCGCTCGAGGCTGGCGAGGAGCATCAGGAGCTCGGCGGCGTTCTGCGCGACAGTCACACTGAGGCTCCGCGGCGCCAGGGTTTGCGCGAGGTCGTGCTCGAGTCGCGACCACAGCTCCAAGCCCGCCTGAGAGTCCTCCGCGACGACGATCCGAATCTCGTTCTTCTCCTCCAACGCGGCGCAGGGTATGCGCATCGCGGTGTCAGGTGCAGAGTCATGTATCACCCCTGAAGCAGGCGCCACCGAGATTCACCCTTACAACCCACATCGGCAGCCTATGTGAAAGGATGAACTCGATGTCCAGTCAGCAGGGGACCCGTGCGGGGGGTCTCACCGAGGTCTCGCTGGGGCGTGCCGTCGCCCTCGTCGCGCTCAGGCCGGTGGCCGAGCGATTGGCGAATCGTGTCGAGCAGGAGGAGCGCGAGGAGCGAAAAAGGCAGGAGGCGGAGCGCCGGGAAGAGAGAAAGGCCCGGCGCGCCGAAGCCCGCAACCGCTTGGCGCAGTCCGCTGGCCGGGAGTTCCTCCTCGTCTGCGCCTGGGCGGCCGGATGGCTGCTGCTGACGATGGGCGTCAGCCTGCCGGTCACCTTCAAGCCGCCGGGGGCCGGCATCGAGCCTGCGGCCCTCGCGACGCTTCACTACCAGTGGCTGCCTGCCCTGATCGGCGGCGGGATCATGCTGCTCGCGGGCTGGGCCTACGACCTGTTCCGTGCACGGTCCGGGCAGATGGCGTGGTCGGCGGGCAGCTCCTACCTAGACTTCATCCTCCTCGGCCTCGGGCTTCCCTGGGTCTTCCTGCAGGCGGCCGGTCAGGACGACGCCGTCCCACCCAGCGCCTGGGCCACGGTCCCGTTGGTGGTGATGGCGGCCTTCGTGCTGACGCTCTGCCTGCGCCTGCTCGGCGAGCGGATCGAGGAGCCCAACCGGCGCAAGCTCACACTGCTTGCGGTCGGCGCCGGCGCCCTCGGCCTGGCCTGGCTGACCGCGCCCCGCAGCGACGTCCCCTCGGACGCAGAACAGAGAAAGGTTGACCGCCGCCTGATCACGGCCGTGCCAATGCCGCACTGCTCGCGTCGCGCGATCGCGGCACTTCCGCCCAGCCTCTTCCGCAACAGCTTGGACGGTCTCGTCCGCTGCCACCAGGGCAGCATCAGGGGCACCTTCATGGCCTTCAAGAACACTCAGCTTCTCGACATCTACGTCTCGCAGAAGGAGTACGCCGTTGACCACCGGACGGGAGAGCTGGCCGACAGCTGCCGCCAGCGATCGGGCACCTACATGTACCCCTGGCACCGGGAATCGCACCCCGACATCGAGCGGGGTCAGTCCTTTTGCTACGGGACCGGAAAGCGGTCGATGATCGCCTGGTCGGACTCACGCAGCAACCTCTTCGCCTCGATCACCGGGCGCTCCCGCGCCCACCTGTATCGGTGGTGGCATACACACACAGTTCGATTCTGAAAGGTTACGAAATGGCTCAGCAATGTTCGACAACGCCGCGAGGTGCGGCGTCACTAGGCAATTAACCCCAAAGACAGGAGGAACAAATGGCTGATTGGAATGCTTTGCATAGGTACATCAAGTCGGAGTACAAGGTGGCGAGCGACGACATCAACTCGGTCAAGTTGATCTTCAATCTCGACAACGACCGAAGCCAGCTGGTTGTGGTCGAGAAGGCCGGTGAGGTTGGCGACTCAGAGTGGGCCGTGGTCTCAACCGCGGTCTGCGGCGAGAACGAGATCAATCCGAAGGATGCTCTGACGAGGAGTAGCCAGATGGTCGTCGGCGGCCTGGCGCTGGTCGAGGGCGGGCCAGTCATCTTCCGCCATTCGATTAGGCTCGCCGACCTCGACCCCGGAGAGTTCGAGGAGCCGCTCAAGCTCGCCGCGATATTCGGTGACAAACTCGAGCAGGAGTTGTCGGGGGCTGACGCCTACTAGGAAGAAAGCCGGAGGAGGCGCCCCGGCTGGCGCGCCGGGGCGCCTCAGATCCGTTGCAGGATCTCGGCCTTCTTCGCGGCGAACTCCTCTTCGGTCAAGACGCCGCTGTCGCAGAGGCCCTGCAGGCGTTTCAGGTCTTCGTAGGGGTCGTCGTCGGCGTCGGCCCCGTGATCGAGGGCGGGGGCGCCGTCGGTCTCGGCCCCCCCGCCCCCCCGCTTCATCGCTCCCGCGAGTCCCATGACCGCCGCTTCCAGCTCTTTCAGCGCGCTGTCCAGGTCCTTGCGTCCCTCTGCCGGAACGGTCTCCGCCCAGAGGTCGCGTTTGGGTTCGAAGCCCTCGAGCTGCTCCAGTGAGAGACCATAGATGCCGTTGCAGTACCAGTGGATGCTTGCGTCAGAAATTCCCCGCTCGAGCGCCGACCGAAGCTCGGGTGCGTCGTCTTCAAGGCAGAGCTTGCTGGAGATGTGGTCGAGACTGGCGATTCCGAAATCCTCGACGAAGCGAACAATCTCCTCCTCGAGGTGTCTTATGTGAGGCGTGTCGATGAGGTTGAGATCCGCCCACTCGGTGGTGTCCCACTTGATCCCACGGAAGGCAACTCCGGTCCGGCGGATATAGCCATCGTCTTGGGCGATGCTCATCGCGCTCTTCAAGGTCGAGTCGTTCTTCCCGACGGCGCCAACAGCGGATGCGATTTCCTCGATGGTGGCCTCAGAGACCCTCTGCAGGTAGGCGACGACCGCCATAGCCATCTCCTCCGCGTGACCGGGACTTCGGATTCCGTCCAGCGCCGCCTTCCATGTCGCCGGCGGATCGCCAGCGCTGCGTTCGGCGCTGGCAGCAACCTTCACCCCCATGATCGCAACCACGGTGCGCCTCCCCTGCTCCTGCACCGCGGCGCGGTCCTCGGGTGGCAAGGCGTTCCATTTGCGGACCAGCGAGTAACTGCGTTTCAGCGTCGGCAGCGCGCGCGCGGCGTATAGAACCAGGGGCACCACTTACCTCCTTCGATAGAGCAGGTCGAGATGGGCCGCATTCTATTCTCCGGATTCCGTTTGACCCGAAGCGCTATGCCCACGAGGCTCGTCATGATCGAAAGTCGCGGCGTGGGAGGACGGTGGAGCGGATCGTCTTCCGGGGTCGATACGGGGCTCGGATGTTCGACCTCACGGGGGAGCCGGGCGGTCCGGTGCGAGGCGGGCTCACCTGGCTGGTCGCGGACGGTGCGGAGGCGGTCGGCGATGGCTGAGTATCTCCCGGCGTCCTGACCCCGAGATGTGACGACAACTCGGGCTCTGCACGCCCGGCTCCGCGGGCGTCGGATTATCCGGCGTCAGCCGAATCGCGAAGGCATCGAGTGCGGGACCGCTCCGGAGATCGACGTGAAGCTCGCGAGAACCGCCGCCCCCGTGAATTCCACGGAGTCCTCGCGCGTGCTCAATATACTGCCGTCTCACGGGAGAGAGGAGCTTCATGGTCATCCATTGTTTTGTGCATCACGTCGCGACTAAGCCGTGTGCGCCGTGTAGCGGACGGGGGAAGATTGACGGCGTCCATTGCGGCACGTGTGGTGGGACCGGCTACATCTGTCCCAAGTGCGGGGGGCGCCCTCCTCGGATCCGGGTGAAGCCCTAGCGTTCTTGGGTCTCGGTAGGAGGATCGCTACCTGGCTGGCCGCGACCTAACCGGGATGTTCAAACCTCTTCGACGCAACCGAATCATCGCGACGATGCATTTTTGAACTCGACGTCGCTAGCCGATATCCCTGGAAGCCTGATGGCCGATGATCAGAGAAACATGCTCTCGCAGCTTCGACCGATTCTGAACAGGCGGTTGAGGCGCCGATGGTGATCGACGCAGACGAGCTGGCAAAGGCTCGTCTCGATGAGCGGTGGCGCGAGTTTTGCCTGAACGCCGAGCAATACGTGGCGGAAACCACGCGACCGGGATTCGCCTTACTTGCCAAATCCAGCCGCTTGAAAGACCTCATAACCCGAAGGTCGCGGGTTCGAATCCCGCCCCCGCTATTTCACGAAAGTCCGCAAATGCGGGACTTTTGTTTATCTTGTCTGACAGACAACAGAGTGCAAAATTTCTACCCTGGGGCAAGCGCTCCCTCAGCCGACCCGTATCGATTGAGGGAGGCGGGGTCAACTTGGACCGCTTGAACGAGCGGATCCGGTTGGAGGCTCTGCGAGGCCCTTCGAGATCAGGTCTCGCTGATCGCAGCTGACGAGGCGATGCCCAGCATCACCTGCTGCAGCTGCGTACGCGGCGTCGTAGACGGAGATGCCGTGGCGCTCAGCGATCGATCGCACGAAAACCGCTTGAAACCGCGCTCCACGTAGTCCAGCCGAGTTCACGGTTCATCCTCATAACCCGAAGGTCGCGGGTTCGAATCCCGCCCCCGCTATAGGCGTCCCCGCTATAGGAAAAGGCCCCGCACTTGGGCCTTTTTCACGTCTTGACGCCGTTGCCTCAAGGGCCAGCGGGTCACAAACGGGTCACAATTTTTTTGGCCTGTGCTTGGGCGAGGCGGTTTGGGGCCGGTTCAAGCAGCGTTTTCGCGATGCAAGTTCTCGGTCAATTAGGTGCTCTGGCGTCTCTCGGCAAATACCCTGCCCGTCCGGTGTTGATCGCAGGTTGTGCTATCCCTGGATGACCCGCAAGCGCGCCCTCGTGACGCTCGACGCCGCAACCCTGGGATTCACGATCGCGCATCTCCTGCTTGTTTCGCCCAGGTCGCAGGAGGCAATCTCTGCGCGTGGGACTGGTGTACAGAACGTGACCGCGGTGCACGATCGCTCCGGTAGGCTCACGCCTCCCTGTGGCTCGTTCGACAAGAGGAGGCGAAATGAAGCGGTGGTTGGGTATCGCGGTGGGCGTCACGGGGCTAGGCGAACCGGAGGTCGGCTATTACTGCGCGAGCAGTCCGGAAACCACGCTCGGATCTGTTCGAAGCCAGGCTCAATCGCCGGGCGCTGCATGACCCCGCGTCTGCCAGGCACGATCCTTGCCCTCCTCGCGCTCGCCGCCCTGGTGGCGGGTTGCGGCGAGGAGGCCTCAGCGCCGTCGAGGCCGGTTGCCTTCTCCGAGGCGAATTGGCCGACCCTGGCGAGCGACGTGAGCCTCGCCGCTCTTCGCCGCGACTTCCCCCCGGCAGGCGACTGCGTTCTCAAAGTCGGCAAGCACACCCCGAAAACCCTTGATCTCGACGGCTGCGGAGAGGGCCGCGGGGGCGTTGTGACAAAGGGCCGGGCGCCGCGGCAGCCGGCCTGCAGGAGGGAATCGGGGAGGACCCGGTGCTCGGCGAGCAATGGGGTCTCCGTCGCGGTTTGGGCACCGCGGTCGGGGGCGGCGATTGCACTGTTGAAGGCGACGATCGAATCTGTCGACGAAACCGTCCCCGACGATGCCGTGACTTGGGGGATGTGGCTCGAACCGGGTCTCGAGGAATCGAAGGGCTCCCTCACCCTGGCGCCCCCTCGGCGCGGCGACCAAGCGATTGTCAGATCGTGCGAGGCAGGCCCGAAGTCGGCGGCAATGCTCGGTGAGCTGAAGATCAGCAAGAGAACCGCGCGCCATGTTGCCGGTAAGGGAGTCCACATCAAGATGATCGAGCGGCCCAGTGCGGTGCGGAGCTTCTCGATGTCGATCAGCGACGAATGCCGCGAAGGCAGAGCCGGCGCCCTGCGCGGCGACGCGATCGAACCCCCTTCCTCCCACGTCCAGCGTTTCGTTCTGGTGATCCCGAACTACTACTCCGCCAGCCATCGCAAGGGCCAGCCAGCGCTGCTGCGTGGACTGCTGCTCGAACCGAGGCTCTATCCGGGCGAAAAACACAACCAACTCCCCGAAACCATGCTTGCCGAACCCGAAGACCCGGAAGCCAGCGCCGGCCAGGTACCTCTCATCGACTCGACCTGGACCCATTGATCGGCACCGGGAATGTCCAAGCCCTGCCATCCGCGTCGAGCCTTGAGTGAGGAGGGCGAGAATGCCTGACACGGCGCGCTTCGGCGAGAGCCCCCTGCGGCTCGACGGGCTCTACCGCAGGGGCGGTGCGCTGTCCAACGGGAGCCCGATCACCTATTTTCTGCGCTTTGCGGAGGACGGCAGCGTTCAGAGCGCCTGGATGCGGGGCGAGGACTGCTCGGGGCGAGACGGAGACTATGAGCTCAATCGCCATCCCGCCGCCGACCGGGTCGAGGGAACCTTCAAGGTCGACGGCGCGGCGCTGAGCTTCGCGACGAAGGCCAGCAACGGCATCATCGAGTACCAGGGGGTGATCGAGGCCGACGGGAGCCTGGTTCTCGACTCCCACAGCCACATCAACGGCAATCAGGAAGCCGACAACCGCTTCGAGTTCGTAGAGATCGAGGAGGGGCCGCGACGGCTCACGGAGATGATCCCGCGCTGTATCAAGCTGGACTGCAGGAAGCTGCGCTCGGGCAGCGTCTTCGAGCACGGCTGTGGCCTGCGCACGACGGACGGCGGCTGGCCGCTCCCCGGAGAGGATGAGGCCGTCCTAGGGCGCTGGAACGTGATGGGTGCGCGCCTCTTCATCGATATGAAGGACGACCCGGACTTCGGCGTCTACATCACCGACGGCTCCCTTGGTGTCCTCGTCACCGACAAATCGATACGGGGCAGCTTCTACGAGGGCAAGGGCCAACCGGGCAAGCTCTCGCTGCTACGGGATGTCTTCACCTTCTACTGGCCCTACTCTTTGATGGCCGAGCCTGGTTACTCCCATTACCGCGACGACCGCCGCATGCACGTCATGATCGAGGATCCCGAGCAGGACGGCCACCTTGGCTTGCAGGGCATAACCATCCCCAAGGGCAGGAAGCCCGATGACTTCCTCAGCCCTGTCTTGTCGGTGAAGAATCGCGCGCCGGAATTCCTCGAACAGGTTGGCAGGGCACGAGAGCGCTTTCTCGCTGGCAAGCCAGCGAGCCCCGTGAGCACCGGCCCTACGGAGGGGGCGCCTCCGAACGAGCCCGCCGCCGCAGAGCCTCGCGGTGCACGAGTGGGGGAGCAGCCCGAGGCTGGCGAGCCGACCGGGGAGGCCGAGTGCGGGTCCTGCGGTGGTGAGGTCGCTGCGGACGACCGGTACTGCTCATCTTGCGGCGAAGAGCTGGCTGGGCCCTGATGGTCGCGGCAAGCCTGATGCACTTCGTTTCACTGGGTCTGGAAATCCGCGATCGGGAAGGATGAAGCAATGGGAAATCGTCGCTGGCTGCTGTTCGTCCTCCTCTCCCTAGCCCTCCTCACCGCCGTCTTGGTGCTGATCTTCGCCAACAAGCCAGGCAAGGATGGGATCGAACTCGTCTACCGGGGTCAACCGACCGGCGAGGCGCAGACGATCGAAAGCGAAGAGATCGAAGACGCGATCGAGATCATCCGCGCGCGGACTCGCTCCCTGGGGCTCTTCGGGGCGAGTGTGTCGCGACTTGGCGCTACCGAGATCAAGGTCAATTTGCCTGACGTCCCCAACGCCAGCAGAGCGGTCGAAACGCTCGGCAGCACCGCCCAGCTTTACATGTATGACTGGGAGCTAAGCCTGCTGGGTCCAGAGCAGGCGATCGGCGCCAACCCCGGTCAACAGCCGCCGCTGGGCCCGATGAAAGCCTCCGAAAGGCGCTGGAGGGATGCTGGCCGCGACGTCGGCAGCTTTGAGAGCCAACAGCTCATCTTCTCCGGTGCCCTCCCGACCGCCTACACTGCGGCGCTGCTGGCCTCCGAACAAGAGCCGCGCGCATGCGAGGAATGCTCCTCGAGCAGGCCGCGCTTTTATCTGTTCGAGCGCGAACAGCCGCACGAGCTCATTGCCGTCCCCGAGCTCTCCAAAAAGGACCTCTACGCCAGCCCGACCCCGCAGGAGCGGCCGCGGGGCGGGATCGTGGTCGAAGTCCCGGCGGGCACCACCCTGGTCTCCGAGCAGCCGAGCGACGAACGCGGCGAAACCGATTTCAACGCCGAGCCCGGCTGGTATGCGATCAAGGACGACCCGGCGCTCTCCGGCATCGACATCACCGATCCCAAGCAGGGCTCCAACCAGTTGGGCCAGCCCAGCATCATTTTCGGCTTTACCGATCAGGGCCGCGAAGCGTTTCACGAGTTCACCCGAGAAATCGCACAGTGGGGGCAGGCGCGGGCGCTCGGCTCGGTCAACGCCGAACAGGCGAGCGCCCTTTCTGGCCACTTCGCGGTGGTGCTCGACAACGAAGTCAAAGTCCGACCGATCATCAACTTCGCCGAAAACCCTGACGGGATCGACGGCCGCTCGGGAGCGGAAATCTCAGGCGGCTTTCGCAGCCCCGGTGAAGCCCGAGAACTGGCGATGACGCTGCGGATCGGCGCCTTGTCGATCCCCCTGCAGCTGGTGCGCCAAAGGTAGGTCACGAATACGCTGGACGGTTCACTTCCCTGCACGGCAGCCAGTCGCCTTCTCCGCTCGCCCTCATCAACTCACTCCCTTCGCCTGAGTGCCTCGCTCTCGCTCGACGCCGATGGTGCCTGAGCGCCGACTGGCGGAGTGCTAGCCTGCCCGCCCGAGATGACGGCTGATACCGTGTTTTGCACCAGTTGCGGAGCTGTGGTGAGGGAGAACTGGGAGTTCTGCGAAGCGTGTGGCGCCGAGCAGCCGGTCGAAGTGACCGCGGTCGGACGGGCGGCCGATGATGGAGCTGAATCGCAGCCGAGCGCTCCCACAGCGGGGTCTTCGGCAACGAACCCCCTCGCGGGGCTGGGTCAGGGCACTCCGGCCGCGACCAATCTCTTTGTGATCGGCTGCCTCTTCGCAGTTGCAGGTGTCATCTATCTGCTCGCCACGGCCGGCTTCCCGCCGGGCATCACCACCACCTACGAATACCACGCCGATGGAAGCACGTCAACGAGCACCTCTCCGGACGCCGTCGAAGGCATCATCACGGTCGCCCTGTTCGTGGTCGGTGCCGTGTTCATGCGGGCCTCCCGCGCGGCAAAACCTCCCGGACAGCAGTGAGGGCCGCAGCATGACCGGAGCTCTCGCGGTAGTGATCGTGATCGGAGCGATCATCGCCCTATGGGTGGGGCTGGGGGTGATCTCAAGGACGATCGACGGAATCGTTGAGTTTCTCGGCTGGGCAGTCGGAAGCGCTTTTAGACCACGCGCACCGCAACCGCAGGCCGAGCCCGGAAATGAAATCACCCTGACGAGACCCAGCGAGGAGGTTCGCAGACAGCTGACGACGACGGGCGTGCTCGATGCGAGCAACGGCTGCATCACGACCTCATCGGGTGTGCTTGTGCAGATCGGCGTCGGTTCTGGGTCCGCGAGGCTCGTCTGCCGGTGGCATCCGGCGGTGACGGACAAACCGACCCAGATCATGGGCGATGTACTGCGCGCGGTCCGGCAGGTCGACGCAGGGGCGCACGTTGTTCTTTAGGGCCCAAGCACCGACGGCAGCTTGGGCACTCAACCGGCGACCGGCTTCGCGCGGACGATCCACGAGGAAGTCGAAGTAGGATCCCCGCCGTGGCGGAGTTCGACGGAGGGGAGACGGGGGCAGACGAGACGAGCGCAACGCCGACGCGCTTCTGCCACTCCTGCGGTACCAAGCTGAGCGATCCGGTCGGCCGCTTCTGTCAGAGCTGCGGGGCCGAGGTCGGCTCGGGTGCCGAGACAGGAGCTGCCCCTGAGCCGGGCGAGTCATCCGGGCCCACTGCGCAGGAGCCGGCTCAAGATCCCGAGCCAGCGCCCGAAGGCGCCGACGACTCAGCTGGCGAGCCCCCCTCGAGCCCTGAGCCTCCCAACAGGAAGCGCTCGCGCTGGTGGGTACTCGCCCTCCTCGCCATCGTGGCCGTGATCGCGGCCGGCGTGATCCTGCTCACGGGAGGCTCCAGCGGCTCCAAGAAGTCCAGCCAGGAAGGTGGCATCACGACGCTGCCGAGCCCCGGTGAGCTGCCGCCGCGAACGGTGGCGATCATCAGTCACGTATCGAGTGCGCTGGGGACGGTCACCCGCGCGGAGCTAGCTCACGCGATCGCGCAGAGCGCCGCGAGCGCCGGGCTCGGCTCGCCGCCGAGGCCCGGCAGCAGCAAGTACGAGGAAACTGCGGACTCCGCCCTCGAAACGCTCCTGCAGTCAATCTGGATACAGGGTGAGGCAGCGGACCTGGGCCTCGACATCACATCGAGTGAAATCGCTGCGGAACGCGCGAAGGTCAAGCGGGAATCCTTCAAGAGCGAGGCCCAGTACCGAAAGTTCCTCGTCGAATCTCACTACACCGAGTCCGACGTTCGCGAACGGGTCAAGAGTCAGATCCTCTCCGAAAAGATCCGGGAAAGGATCGAGGGAAAAGTGAAGGCCCCGACGAGCGACGAGATCGCCCGTTACTACGACAGCAACAAGCAGGCCCAATTCAGAACGCCCGCCCATGGGTCGAGCCCGGCTCACGTTCAGCCGCTCGCGGCAGTGAGCGCGGAGATCCGCCGCCAGCTGAAGCAGCAGGCAGAACAGAAAGACTTCACCGATTTCACTACGCGCTTCTCCAATAAGTGGCGCTCACGCACCGTCTGCCTGCCGATATACGCGATCAAAGACTGCTCGAACGGTCCCGCCCTGGATGAACCCTCGCAATCGGGAAGCAGCGAAACCGCCACCGGGGGAGCTCATCGCTCCGACTCCGCCGCCTGCAGCGAACATACGGAAGCGCCGAGCGGGGCCAAGAGCTACCCCTGCCCGGACTTCGAAGAAACCCTGCCCGCCGGCTCGACGGCGGCCGTGAAGACCAACTTCGGCACCTTCACGATCGAACTCGCCACCGAAGAAGCGCCGCTGACGAGCACCTCCTTCGCCTATCTGGCGGAAAAGGGCTTCTACAACGGGCTGACCTTCCACCGCGTCGTCCCCGGGTTCGTGATCCAGGGCGGCGACCCGCTCGGCACCGGCCGCGGCGGCCCCGGCTACAGCGTCGTCGAGAAGCCGCCCAAAGACCTGACCTATCCCCGTGGCGTAGTCGCTATGGCGAAGGCCGCGACCGAGCCGGCGGGCACCTCCGGCAGTCAGTTCTTCGTCGTAACCGGCGCTGATGCCGGTCTGCCGCCCGAATACGCCCTGCTCGGCAGGGTCGGGCAGGGCATGGGAACCGTGACCAAGATCGGCAAGCTCCCCACTGCCGGGGAAAAGCCGAAAGAGCGCGTGGTGATGGAAGAAGTCACGATCGGGAGAGGCTAGCGCGCGCGATGACCAACGGCCGACGTTTGACACAGGTCACCCGATTTCGAACTGCGCGGCGGGCAGTAAGGCCCCACCAGTCCCTTGGGCGCGCGGCCTGGAGGGGGAGGGATGAGAGAATCGCGATCACTGCCATGGGGCAACTGCCTTGAGCTCTGAAGAGAATCCAGCTACGTCCGTCTACTGCGGGGGCTGCGGCGCGAAGATCGCCAGCGCCGCCAAGTTCTGCGCCAGCTGCGGCACAGACCAATCCCAGTTCGCCGACGCTGCCCCTGAGAGCCCTCCAACCGAGGCTTCAAGCGCCCCCGCCTTCGTCTCGAGTACGGATGCGCAGGCGACGGAAGCTGCCCCGCCAGCTGCAACCGCCGCCCCGGCGGCGACAGGTGCTGCTGTTGCCGAGCCCCTCGCCCCGAGTACCATCTCTCCTGCCACGGCACCCCCCGTCCGCTCCTCCTCCGCGGGGCCCGAGAGGGGCTCGGTTCTGACGTCGCCCTGGCGAACGCCAGCCGGCCACCGGCGATCGGTCGCCTGGATCTACTACGCGCTGATCGCGGTTGGGGCCCTGATACTCGGCTTCCAGCACCCCTCATTCCTGCTCGTCGCGATTGTCGCCGGCTTCTACTCGACCTACCTCTTTCGCGGGGGAAGGTTCGTTATCTGGTTCTGGTAGGGCACCGCGCTTCCTAAGCTGAGACCTTCTCGAATGGATGATTCGACTATGGGAAGGCTATTCGCGAACCCTCGGCGTCAGCGGCGCCCAATGGTCTGTTGCCCGCTCGGCGCGGACCCGCTCTGCCTGCTCAACTAGCCTCGCAGGTCCTGATGCGATTTAGCTGCAACTGAACTCGATTGCATCGTTGACGCCGCTGCTCTCCATCGCCGTTTTCCAGTCAGCTACGGCCTTTTCGCAGTCGTCCTTGGTGACCATGCAAGTGGCGGTGATGCCCGACCCCTGTTCTTCACCGTTGTATTTCGCGCACTTACCTTCGGTCAGGGGGAAGACCGGCGAGATGTCATACGTCTTCCCGCCACCCCCGCAGGCAGTTAGTGCTGCTGCCATGCTCGCCGCCGCGAGGAAAGCGAAGATTCGAGACTTCATCGTCCAACTCCTTGTCGTCATTGTTGGCACCCCACTTCAGCTGAGACCCCATGCGGAACGCTGACCTATCCGGCTGCCTGGCTCGCGTACTGCTGGCGGCGCAGCTCCAGCCTCCGCTGCCACCACTGGCGGGCCTGCTGCCACCAGGTGTCCTCGAAAGACGGGCGCAGGCGAGCCTGAAGGACGATCGCACAGACGGCGATCATCAGCAGTAGCGCCATGGCGACCTGCAGCTCGCCGTGGTTGAAGAAGTTGGAGCTGTAGGGGCTGATGGCTTCATATTCGGCGTTGGAGGCGATGCGGGCGTTCATCCCGATCGCGTTGCCGACGCCGGCGAAGCCCCACTGCGCAGCGATCAGATGTGAGAGCCACTGAATCGGCTGCCCCAGGTCTTTGGTCGTGACGATCGCGCCCGCGAAGAGCAGCTGGGGCAAGAGGATCAGGGGCAGGAAGCTCGTCGCCTGGTTCTCGCTACGGGCGAAGGCCGAGAGGGTGAGGCCGAAGCCCATCCCAACCCAGCTGACCAGCACGCAGATCTGGAGCACGTGCAGCTCGGCGTTTGCCGGGGGGTTGCCGAGCGGGCGAAGGGCGAAGACGATCCAGATGAAGAGAACGGTCTGCACCGCGGTGACCGCGCCGATCACCAGCCCCTTGGAGAGCAGGTAGGCCTCGGTGCGCACCCCGGTCGCAAGCTCGCGCGTCAGCACGCTGCGCTCGGCGACTATCTGGCGGACCGAGGAGATCGAGCCGAACCACAGCGCCACCGTCACCATCAGGAAGGCGAGCTGGGCGCTTTGCGCGGCATGGGCGGCTTCGCCCGCTTCGTTGTAGGAGAAGACATCGGAGTGAAAGAGAAAGGCGGCGCCAAGCCCGAGGATCAGCACCTGCGCGGCGAGGATCGTCGCATTGCGCCGGTCGCGGAGGAAGAGGATCGAGTAGCGGCGGACCAGGATCCTCACTTGGGGCAGGATTCGCCGTCGCGGGATCCCCCTCGAGGAGGCAAGGCGCGGCGGCGCGATCGGCGCCTCGACTTGCTTCTGGGGCCGCTCGACTTCCTCGGCCTCGTCGGCGAGCTTCGCGTAGACCTCCTCGACCCGCTCGACCCCAAAGGCCGCAGGCGCCCCCTGGGGTGGGCCGATGTAGGCGAGACGGCCGCCCGGCGCCATCACGGCCACCCGATCGCAGAGGTCGAGGCTTTGGGTCGCGTGGGTGACCAGGAGCACCCCTTGTCCGCGGTCGGCGAGCCGGCGGGTCAGCTCCATCAGCCGTCGCTCGAGCCCAGGGTCGAGGCCGGTCGTCGGCTCGTCGAGCAGGAGCAGTTCCGGACCGCTGATCAGCTCGAGGGCGACCGCTGCCCGCTTGCGCTGTCCGCCGGAGAGGTTGCCGATGCGGCGATCGCCGATGTCATCGAGGCCGACTTGCTCGAGCACCCCGGAGATCGCCGCCTCGCGTTCCTCCTTGGTGTGACCTTCGGGCAAGCGCAGACGCGCAGCGAAGGTGAGCGCCTCCTCGATGCTGAGGAGGTGGTGCAGCGTGTCGTCCTGGGGGACGTAGCCGATGTCGGCCTGGCGCAGCCCGACGTCCTCACCGCGAACCGAGACGGTGCCGGCGCTCGCGGGGCGGATGCCTCCCAGCGTCTTCAGCAGCGTGCTCTTGCCCGAGCCGCTGGGGCCGACGATCGCGACCAGTTCGCCGGGCTCAAGCGTGAAGGAGGTCGGCTGCAGGAGGGTGGTGGCACCGGCGATGACCTCTATGCCCTGCGCTTCCAGGAGGCCATTCTGGGGCTGCGCCGGTGCTGGTGACTCGACATTCGTTTGCACTGCCCCACAGGCCTCGCAGAATTTCCAGTCAGGCTGGATCTCAGCGCCGCAACTGGTGCAAAACGCCCCCGTCGTCATCGCGGGCGTGAGCCTACAGGGAGGATCGGTGCGTGCAGCATCCCGAGCGTGTCGCTAGGCTTGCGGCGTCTTGAGCAGGCTGGGGTCGACAAACCCGCGCAACTTGGGTGCCTCAGCGCTGCTCGTCGTCGTGCTGGTGGGATTGGTCGTCGGTTGCGGCGGCTCCGAACGCAGCCCCGAAGCCTACTGCCGGGCCTTTTACGAAACGGCCGCTCCGATCCGCAAGTCCTACGTGGAAGCAGGCAACGAAGTCGAAAAGGATCCGCTGCAGTCGATCGTCACCCTGCTTGGCTCTCCGGGAGACCTGAGCGTGATCTTCGACTCGATGGTCGCCCACGCTCCCGATGACATCCGCGCCGACACCGAAGCCGCACGAGACGCGATGAAGAAGGAGCAGGAAGCCGTCGGCGAAGGTCTCTCGGACCTGCTGGGCGCGCTCGGCAAGAGCCTCGGCGCCGGCCTTACTTCCTCGGGGTCCTTCAATCGGGTTGACCAATACCTGGACGAACACTGCCCAGTCAACTCGGAATTCGCACAGAAGATCATCAGCGAATCTGAATGACCGCCGAGGACAAACAGCGACCCACCGGCGAAGAGCGCACCTGCCAGCGATGCGGGGAGCAACTGGCGCCCGGGGCGACCTTCTGTCGCTCCTGCGGGACGAAATACGAGCCGCCGGTCGCGCCCGAGCCAGACGTCGACGCAGAGAAGACCGAGGTGCGGGATGCAGTGCCCACAACGGTGATGCAGGCGGCGCCGAGCTGTGGCAAGTGCGGGGCGACCCTAGCTCCGAGCAGTGCGTTTTGCCGCGCCTGCGGGACCTCGGTCGCAGCGGACGTGGCCGCGACTCAGAAGCTCGACCCCGCCCCGGCTGCACCCCCGCCACCTCGGTCGCGACCCGTCCCTCCGTCGCCACCCTCTCCGCCGACTCCTCCGGCGCCACCGCCTGCGGCGCCGGCTTCCCCCGTGGGTGCAGCAGGCGGGCGGAGCAAGACCCCGTTCATCATCGGCGCGCTCGTCCTCCTGCTCGGCGCCGGGGTGGCGGTCGCGATCGTGGCGAGCAAGAGCTCGAACGCGAGCGACCCGACCACCGTCGAACAGGTGGGGATCCCGGCTACCGAAGCCGGCGATGAAGAAGAAGAACCGGGAGGCGAAATGGTCGAAACCGAAGAAGAACCGGTGGAAGCCGAAGAAGATGTGAGCTCCTCGGGATTCCCGGAAATCTCGCGGGCGCAGATGAACGAAGAAATCACCTCGCTGCTTGAGGGCTACCACGAAGACGTGGTGGAAGAAGACTTCCAGGGAGCGTGGGCCATGCTCTCCCCGCGCAAGCGCCGGCAGTACCTGCGGGAATATGGCTACCAAAAGTGGGCCGCCGCTCAGGCAAGCCTCTCGCCCTACCTCCAGCCATACGGGCTGGAAGCCAACGTGGTCTCCCTCGAAAGCGAAGGGGTCGCGCGTGTCGACGTAACCGGGATGGACTGGAGCAAGCCAGGGGCGCCGTGCTCGGAATGGTCGGGGCTGACCTGGGTCAAGTACGAAGGCGGCGAATGGACCTATGACCCCGGGTACTCGACGACGTCGGCCCGGCGCGCCACCTGGCGGCCACGCAGCGCTCGGTTGCTTGGAGGCAACTGCGCGGAATGAGGCCCGGCCTGAGCCGCGGCGCCGCCGCGCTGTTGGTGCTGGTGGCGATCGCGGGCGTCGCGGGCTACCTCTACGGCTCCAGTCGCAGGAGCTCTTCGGAGGCCCACTCTTCTGAGGCCCCGGTCAAGGTGCACCCCCGGCGCTCCTCGCGCGAAGCTGCGCAGCGGGCTCGGCTCGGGGCGGAGCTGCAGCGCGGCGTCAATGCGGCGGCCGGGCTGGGTGGCACTGCCGAGGCCGCGATCATGCTCGACGGCTGGCCGACGCCGGTCATCGCCAGCTCAGAGGTGCGCGGGGAAGAGCGGTTCATGCGCATGTGGAGCATGAGCAAGGTGGGGACCATGGTCGCGGTCCTGCACGGCCTTGGCTGGGGGCACCGACCCGGACGGCCGATCTCACCCGAGCTAGACGAAGCCCTGCACGGTGCGATCACGCGCTCGGAGAATTGCCGGCAGCGGCGCGTGGTGCTCGAACTGCAACGCCTCTCCGGCGGTACCGCCGCCGCGCGGCAGGCCCTCCAAAACGTCTTCCGAGACGCCGGCGCGGAGGTCAGGGCCGGCACCCAGATCGCTCCGCCCGAAGAAAACTGCGTCGACTATCTGAACACCCAGACCGATTTGGCGGAACCCCTCGCACCTGCGCTGCTGCTCGGCACCTCCACCTGGCGGGTCGGCGACGCGGCGCGCCTGGTCCACGCGCTCTCGGTCGACACCTACGGTGCCGCCGTCTCGCACGAGGTCCTGGGTCTGATGCGCCTGCCGAAGCTGCCGAGTCGAGAGGTAAAACCAGGTGAACTGACCGCCCCGCTGAATTGGGGCGCCGGCGAATCGCTGCCAAAGGGGATCCCCTACAAGGCCGGGTGGGGCGGCAGCCTCAACGGCAACTTCCTCGCGGGCCAGATCGCGCTCGCCGATCTGCCTGGAATCGGCCGCGCGGCGCTTGTCGCCGTGTTTCACCCCGACGAGCAGCCCTCGCGTGACGATCCCGGGATAACCGCCTCACCGCAAGCGCTCGACACGATCTTCTCCTCGCTCGGAGGGTAGGGTTGCGCGGAGCCATGGCCGAAGAGAGCACTGTTTACTGCGGTTCCTGCGGAGGGGCGCTGTCGGCCACGGCTCGTTTCTGCCGCGCCTGCGGCGCCTCCCAGGAGGACTTCACGGCAGAGCAGCCGGTGGCAACGCCGCCCGGTCCCGCACCCGCTCCACCCTTGGCGAGCCCACAGCCTCTGCAGCCCGAGCCCCCGCCCCACCCACCCCAGCCGCTTGCGCCGAACCCCGGAGCCTGGCCCCAGTCAAACGCCACCGGCTACCCGAGCGCGACGGGCAACCGCGCTGCCGCTTACCTGGCAATCGCGGGGGGCATCGGGATGTGCTTCATGGTGCTCTACGCGATTGTCTATGTGCCGTTGCACCACCACTTTCCCGTCGCCTTCGGTGAATCGCTGCAGCTCGGCGACCTACTGGCGTTCGGCTCCGGAGTACTAGCCGTGGTGCTCGGCGTTCTAGCACTGAGACGTGCGCCAGCGAATCCGGGCGCCACCGGCGCGGTGCTGATGCTGGCCGGTGTGGCGTCCGTCATTCTGGTGTTTGTCTGGGCCTTTCCTGAAACACTCCACCTCGACTACTACTTCGGACGGCCGTTCTATTTCGGCTTTGTCTACTTCTGCGAATTGGGCAGGGCGCACATCGGCGACGACTACGAGAACGGCTACATCCAGGTGCCGTTGCTGGTCAGCTCCGCAGGGGTGTTCGTCGCGGGTTGCCTGATGGCCTTCGCCCGTGGCCGCCGCGCGAGCGCCCCTACCTGGCGATGAGCGACGGCACGACGTTGACTCCGCGGCGCCGGCAGGGGGCGGGCGGATCTGTCAGGAGTGTGGGCATTCGCTGTCTGGGGGCGCAGCCTTCTGCCGCAGTTGCGGCGCTCGAGCAGGTCAGCTCCCAGGGACAGCGACCTGGGCCTGTTGGTGTCCGCACTTCCTGCAGAAGCGATCCTGAGGGCGGAGTTGCCCACCGCAGCCTTCGCAGAAGACCGACCGGGGATCCTCCTCGGCCGATTCCGCGCTACCTACGGCAGGCAGGTCGGCCTCCGCGGGTTGCTCGGGCTCAGGTGAGGTGGCAGGTTGCTCGGGCGGGGCGGGTGCCTCGATCCCCCCGCCGCCCGGAACGGGGGGCTCGGGCGCGACCAGAGGCACCGGTGGGCTCGGGGGCTGGGGAGGCGCGGTGGCGGTGGCGGGCGCAGAGGAGGCCGGCGCAGGCGACGCAGAAGCCGGGGTCGGTACCTGTGGCTGCGGGGGCGCGGGCGGAAGCGGAGGCGGCGGTGCAGCTGGGAAGCTGCCAGGGGTGCCCGCGCCGCTGGGCAGCAGCGCCTTCAGCCGGTTGACGGCCTCTCCGTCGGTAGCCACGTATCCGCCGGCGGCGATCCCCAGCGCGGCGAAGAAGCCAAGGAACGCGCCGGCCTCGACGCTGCCGCTGGTCGAGCCGCCCTCGATGCCAGGGGTCGAGATCGGGTCGATCAGCCGAAAGAGGATGAGCAGGGCGGAGAGGCAGCCGAGGACGAAGATGACGAGCCCCCCGGAGATCTCGCCGATACTCATCTCCCTTACCTCGGCGAAAGCGACGCCGAGCGTCGCCACGATCGAGATCGCCAAGATGGGAGTGGTGTAGTGCAAGGACTCCCAGGCGTTCGACGCGGTATAGCTGAAGTTGAACCAGCTCAGGAACATGCAGGCAAAAAGTGCGAGCGCGGACCCCGCCGCAATCTTCTCGCCCTGACCGAGTTGCTCGATTCTCAGGTTCATCATCCTCGCCCTCCTACTGGCTGGCCTGTGCCGTCATCGCCCACCAAGCGTTGACGGCGTCCTTGATCTGTCCTCGTCGTGGTTTCACCGTATGCGAATCTTCGTCTAGCACGCGGAACGGCACGACATTGAAGGTGAGCGGGCCGCCGCTCAACTGCATCCCCGGGATACCGAGCCCGCGTTGCAGAACCCCGCCCTCGAGATCGACACGGGAAAAGGCATGCGGGAAGGCGCTGAGGGCAAGCATGATCCCGCCGCCCTCCTCATCGACCGCCCCCGCCTCGTCTATGAATTGCAGTGTCTTCTCCTCCTCGGGCATGGCACTGAACGGATTGACGTTGTGGCCGCTCGCGTCCTGGAAGGTGATGCCCGAATCTCTCATGCTCTGTCCGAGGCCCTGCAGGACATCGTCGTCAGGGCGGCCGTAGACGACCGCCAGCAGACGGCGATTCGTCAGGGTGCAGATCCCGGAGCCGAACATCACCGGCGTTTCGCGGCCGCCCTCGCCCTGCCGCATCAGCACCACCCTGCCCATCAGGGAGATGAACGGCGCTTCTTCATCCCAAGTCCCGGTCGCGACCATCGCGCCGTCGGCGCTCGGCGTCAGGCGAACCGCCAACTCCTGCCACTCGGCCTGTCCTTCACGCAACTCGAAGTGACGCAGCTCGACTCCCTCGACATCGCCGGTGTCGGCGGTGTCCACCCACTGGGGATAGCCGCAAACCGTGAGGGCGCGAGCGCTGTCGCTGGGAGGGGTGGATCCCTCGGGCTTCATCGCAGCAGCCGCGCGCCGGGCCAAGTCCTCGACGTAGGCGACCGCTGCCTCCGTGTCGTTGCCGGCGTGCGTGGCAGCGGCCAGTACTTCGACCCCTACACGGCTCGCCGCGACGCGCGCCGCCGGGACCTCAGAGAGCGCCCTCTCCACGGCCTCGGGATCGCCGCTGGCGAGTCCGAAGCGGACCCGGATCAGCGGTGTCCCACCATCGGGCCGGCTGCCCTCCTCGACGCGCAGCGGCAAGCCACCAAGCACGCCAAGGACGCCGCCCTCGCCCGGGTCGAAGGTGCCATCGCCGGGCGGAGGCTGGCTGGGGGCGAACCCGTGACGTTCGGTGAGCACGTCGCGGAGCCCAGCCAGCCCTGCTGGACTTGACTCCGTGCGGCTCTCGGCGACGGGCTCTACCGCGGGCGACGCCTCGAGCCCACCCCCGGCGCTCGGCGCAGGCTCGGGCTCGGAGAACTGCAGCTGATCGGCACCGCAGGAACGGCAGAAGCGCGCGCTGGCGTCAATGCCGGCGCCGCACGCGCCGCAGAAAATCGACTCAGCGACCTCGGCGCCGCTGCCTTCGCTCACGTCGGGACTTTCTCTCCACAGGCAGGGCAGAAGGTGTCCTCAACACCGATTCCCTCGCCGCAGGCGGTGCAGAACGCCCCCTCGGGGGATGGCGGCGATGGTGGGGTGGGAGCTGGCTCGGAGACTGTGACCTCCTGCGCCGCGAGGAGATCCGCCTGTGGGGCGATCCGAGCCGAGTGCTCGCTCACCGGCAGTGGAGCTGCCATTTCAAAGACGCTTTTATCGCCGCCCGCAGCGACTCGCCCCTGGCTGCTGAGGTGGGCTTCGATCCCTGCTCGGGACTCGGCATCGAGCTCCTCGCTTGAGAGCCGGTAGCGAGCCGCGCGGTCGGCGATCTCCGCGGCGACGCGTGAGGCCTCGATGTTCTTCGGGAGGGTCAGGGTCAGCGTCATCGCCGTGCCGTCTTCAGCGGCGCAGTGCAGGATGAGCGTCTCATCGCTAGTGAAGCCCGTCTTAGGCGTGCTCGCTACCCACCGTAGCCACGGGTAGCGCACCTGCCCGGCGAGCATCCTGCCGCGCGAGCGAAGCGCCGCCCGGGCCTTGCTCACCGCGTTGAAAACGACCATAGCCGTCGCGCCGCCGACCCAGCCGCCCCCCTTGTCGTACTTGCTGCATGCGACGGCGAGGCGGGCATCGGTAATGAAAAAGTCGATGCGCACCTTGCGCACGCGCAGCATCGTGCTGTTGCCGACCTTGAACTCGAGGGCGTTGGCGGTGAGCGATTGGATCGACTCGCCGTCGCGTGGCTCGAAGACGACTGTGTTCTTCTGGGCGCCGGGGATGGGAAAGAGGAGCCCCTGCTCAGTGAGGTCCGCCACCGCACCGGGCTCCGGCACCTCGAGGATGTCGATCATCCCCACCACCTCCTCTTGTGCACACGTCGTCGTTGGGTCATCGCTTCATGAACTGGTCGTGGTGCTGCTTGGTGGCACGATTGGGGAACCGGGGTCGGACGAACAGCAGGTATGGGACCACGAAGAGCGGACCCAAGACAACCATGAAGATCGCCCAGAACGGGCGTTCTCGATCCGCGTAGGCCCATTCCGCGCTCGAATGGCGGAACGCATCGATCACTCCCAGCGCCGCGATTGCCAGCCAGGCGACGGTAATCAAACTCATCAGGTCCTCAGCTCCGTTCTCTTCTTATCTCAGGGGGACAGTCCAATTGCCAGTGGCACGGCGCTTGCATCAGTCTGCGATACGGAGGCACCCCCCACCGCCATGCAGGAAGTCGCCGAGAAGCAGGAGATCCCCATGAGCTCCCCGGGTTCTTCGGGCTGGACGGGCAGCGACCATCCACCATGCTGAAACTGAGCGACGACGGCGGGGAAAGTGGCACCGGCGATCGGTTGACCGCCGGCAGCCGAGCACTCGCTCCTCCCAGGGCAACTCACGGCGTACCAGGAGACCGGCTCAGCCCCAGCGCTCGCCGGAAGCGGTTCCGGCTGGCTCCACCCTTTCCCGTCGAAGCGGTATGCGGACATCGGCCCGTCGAAGCGAGGGCCGCCGATCGCAATGCAGTCGTCTTGGGCGGGGCAGGTTGCCGCCTGGAAGAGGATGCCTGCCGGAAGCGTCAGCGACTGCCAGCTGCTGCCGTCGAAGACATCCCCGGCCTGTTCGTTGTCCCGGCCCCCGTCTGAGCTGAAGTTGGTCAGCAGGATGCACCGGCTCACCGAGCCACACGCCAAAAGCGCGCCGTCGCCGGTCTGCTCCTCTTCTTGGGGTGAGGGTGCCGAGACCCTCGACCAGGTGCCTTCGGTGTAGTGCAGCAGCAGTAGTTCGCCGGCGGTCGGTTCCTGGCTGAAGTCCTCACCGTCGCCGGCCGCCCAGCACTCGGTCGCGCTCGGGCACGCGATGCCCGAGAGGCCGCTTTCGGGGAACCCGACTGCGTTTGGCGATTCTTCGACGGTCCAGCTCTTGCCGTCGAAATGCTCGATTAGCGTCGAGATCGCTTCCTGGCCGGAAGCCGCAGCGCCCACGGCCCAGCAACTCGTCTTCGCCGGGCAGGCGATGCCGTAGAGGGTCAAGGCCTTGCCCGGGGTCGGAACCCGTTCCCATTCCTGGCCGTCGAAGTGGAAGACTTGACCGCCGTTTGAGCCTCCTTCTTCGATGTTCGCCGTCGCCCAGCAGTCCCCGGCATCGGGACAGGCAACGCCTGAGAATTCTCCGGAACCGGGATCCGCAGTGGGGATGGATCGCCATGCGCCGGCCTCTTCGGGTGCGGCTCCGCTGGAGGTGGTTGTACTGCTCTGAGAGGCGCTGCCCCCGCAGCCAACCAATCCCAGGCCGCCAACGGCGATTGCACACAAGAGGGCGAGAGTCCCTCGCAGGATGCCAAGACTCTCTCGGTTCACCTTTGCATGTCCCCGCTGACTGGTCCTCGGCTATCGCCGCCCCCCTTGGATGCGGCGGAGAAGGGGCAGCAGGCTACCAGCAGATGGCGATCAGTTGGTCACGTCGTGCGCAATGGGCTCAGGCTAGCGGGATCGTCAGCTGCGTACGCCGTGTGCCCTTGCGTGTATCCTAAGGCCATGGCTGAGCGGAACCGCCGGATTAACGTGACCCTCGAGCCGGACTACGCGCGGAAGCTCGCGGGCCTGGCGGAGCGCACTCATGTCCAGGAGGGGACCCTGGCTCGCTCGCTTCTCGCCAGCGCGCTCGACGAAGCCGATCCGGACGCCTCGCGGATCACTGAAATTCTCGACGGGATTCCTGGAGCCTGGGAGCGGGCGCAGGAATCGATCGAGCAGGCTCGGCGCGGCGAGACTGTGCCGCTCTCTGAGCTCTAGCCGATGCCGGCTATCGAGGTCACGCGCCAGGCGCGCGATGAGCTTCGCGGGCTGATCGAGACCCGCCAGCTTCCGGCCGACACGCGAGAACGCGTCTCGCGCTCGATGCTCACGTTGGAGGAGTTCCCGCGTGCCGGCAAGCAGCTCTCCGGCGTCTGGCGGGATTGCCGTGCGCTGATCGGTCCGTGGGGCTGGTTGATCGTCGTCTACATGTACCGCGAGGCCGAGGATCGAGTCGTTGTGATCGCCTTCCACGACGCTCGGACCTCCGATGCCGCGATCGCTCGTGCTTGAACGCTGCTCGGTATTCGCGGCGGGGACTAAACCGGACGGTCTGCCACATGCCCGGCGCCTGCCACCGAAGCCCACGCCAGAACAGATCGCCAACGACGAGCAACCTGACGCCGACGCCGCCTAGGCGACAGCGCTCAGGGTGTCATTTGCTCGGCTATCCGTGGGTGGTCGCGAGCGACGTTGCGCGCCGCCGAGCGGATTTCGGTACCACCACCGGTCCATTCCATAGCTGGCCGCGTCTTGGAACAGCGGGACTCGGTCGCCTAGCCCGAGTCCCGCTGTTGGTGTCTCACGTCAGGCCAGGTGAACCAGGACCGCTTTGACGAGCTTCTGGGGGCTCTGCGTTCCGAAGTGACGTCGGGTCGTAGCGGGCGAGGGGAGAGCCGGATCGACCACCATGTCGTTCCGGCTCGGCCAGCGCCCGTGACGTATGCGCCAATCGCAGAACGCCAGGATCATCTCGGTTGACGTCCAGGGTTTGATTCGCCGATCTCCGTAGGCGGGCTCGATACCCGCGGCACGGACCGCTTCCCTCCAGCTCCCAAAGAGTCGATTCGGTGATACGGCTTGCACGCCTGACAAGCATTGGTCCGTATCCAGCTGGGACGCCGGTCAACTCCTCGATGCGCTTATAGGTCAGCCCCTTCGTGCGCAGCTCACGCACTTTCCGGACCTGCTCATCGGTGTAGCGGGCACATCGATGGTGCGCGCCCCGGGGTGCCACGCAGGGAGAGGCACCTTGATTCGCCGCACCGAGGGCACGCGCCGCGATGGGGTCGTCGGCAAGTTCAGACAGCTCGACATGTGAGTCGAGTGATCTGAAACCGTGGTCCGCCAGGACGCTCGTCGCATCTCCGGCGACTTCCGTGAGTGCCTCCAGCGACGTGGTCCTGCGGCCTTTTTCGCGGATCTTCATTCCCTTGTTGCGGGCCGTTCCGCGTAGATAGCCACCGATCGGCCCTGGCTCGAGTCGATCGGCCTTTTCTGCGAGGACGATCCATGCGTCCTGAACGGCGTCTTCGGCGTCCTCTTTGCTGAGGCCCGGTACCTGGACTCGAACGCTCTTTACCAACCCAGCGTGCTGATCGCGATCTACCGTGAGATCAATGTGGTGATCGTGCTCGGTGCTGTCCTGCGGGTGAAAGGCTGCAGGCGTAATTTCGCTCATCTGTTTCTCCTTGGTCGAGGACCGAAGAGCGAACCTCTGCCTGATGCAGGACCCACGTTGCATGAGCTTCACCGTGCGGAGGGCTCGGGGTGTCCGCCGTCGCGGTCTCGGTTTGGAGCGAACGTAGGCGCGGCTATCGCTTGAGTGCCAGACCCTACGGAAGGTTGTCGCGAATTAATTCCGCAAAGTCGGGAGCGTCCCTGGCAATGTAGTCGAGTACTTCGTGTGGGGTGAGGGCCTGCCGCAGCGCTGCGCGCCGTATTGGACTCGAGGTGGTAGAGGTCGATCAGGAAATCATCGGGGCTCAGGGCCTCGATGCCGAGTGGGTCGCACGCCTCGGGTAGGAAGTCCTCGAGGTTGTGGGTGAGGACGACCTGGGCGCCGACGCCGACGGCCGCCGCCAAGACATGGCGGTCCTTCGGATCGTTGGTCATCGCCGGCTCGATGGTCGAGACCAGCGAGTCGGGCGCCATTGCCTCCGGGAATGCCTCCTTCATCGTCGCCGTCACCCGCGCGGCGCGCTCGCTGTCGGTTCGGCCGCTCTCCACGAGGTTCTTGGCAAGCTCGGCGAGGATGCGCTCGCTCCATTTGGGCACGTAGAGGTCGGCCTCGGCGAGGCGCAGGAGCGTGTCCCGCAGAGGAGCGGGGAGGAGGACGTTGGTGTCGAGGACGGCTAGAAAGGCCACTGGCCAGGCAGCCTATGAATCGCGGCCGATGCCGCCGATCAGCGGTAGCCGCCCTCGAAGCCCTCGGAGAGCCGGGTCAGCTCGTCCAGCTTCTCGCGGCGATCCTGCGAGCGCTTGCCCCTGAAGGCAAGAACGTCCTCCAGGCGGACGCGGCGGTGGGTCCCGACCCGATGGAAGGGGATCTCTCCCTCGTCGAGGAGCTTCACCAGATGCGGCCGCGAGACTCGCAGCAGATTCGCCGCCTGCTGACTCGTCAGCTCCTCCTCCTGGGGGGCGAGCACGACCGTCTGTCCCCGCGACATCGCGTCGACCACCAAGCGCAGCGCGTGGAACGCGGAGGCCGGGATGCCGATCATCTCTCCGTCGGGACCGAGCAGCCGCGCTTCTCCGTGCTCGCGGTAGATCTCATTGATCTCGGCGCTGAGCCGGGTCATGACCTCCGCGTCGGCGGGGTCAGGGGCAACGAGGTTGTCTCGAGTCTTGGGTGCGGCCATCGTTCCGTCCGTTCAGACTCCAACAATGTACCGGATAAACGTAACAACCGCAACAGACGCAATTGACGAAACTGCGCCCACCTACGGAGCCGCGTGAAGGGACCGACGGGTAGTTACACCACTACCTACGACTTGACTGCTGAGCGAGGCCATAGCCGGGCTCTTCCCCGACGAGGGCCGTCTGCGGATCCTTCCTCCGCCGGGCTGATCGCCGCGCCTATAGGCCTGCTCAGCCGACTCAGCCGCAGTCGGACTTCCCGATATATCAGGGTGAGATATCGTTTTCCTTATGGAGCTCAGCACCAGCGCGTACGTAATCCTCGGGATGGTCAGCCAGCAGCCGCGATCGGGATATGAGATCAAGGCGTTGGTCGACGAGTTGAACGCGGTTCTTCTGGGCGACCAGCTACGGACAGATCTACCCGGAGCTGAGGCGGCTGGCCGAGGCCGGGCTGATCGAGGGGTCCGAGGCGCCGCGCGGGAAGCGCCGGCGAACGGTCTACGCGATCACGCCGAGGGGCGAAGCGGCCCTGAAGGAGTGGCTGCAGGAGGACCCCGCCATCTCGGAGATGCGCGAGGAAGGGCTGCTGAAGCTGTTCTTCGCCGGCGCCCTTCCTCCCACCCGGGCGATCGGGACCCTGCGCTGGATGGGTGAGCATCATGCCGCCATCGCGGAGCGGCTGCGCGGCCTGGAGCCGAAGGCACGGGAGAAAGACGACGGCAACCAGTTCCCGCTGATGGTCCTACGTGGCGGGATCGAGCTCAACGAGCGGTTCGCTCAGTGGTGCGCGCAGATGGAGGCCCATCTACTCGAGTTCGACGCCCGAGGACGGCGAGAGAGAGGCTTGATGCTCGACGCCCTCGCCCGCTTCGCCGACGGCAATCCCCGCCGCATCGTCCTCGCCGCGATCATCCTCTTCGTCCTCGCCGCCGCGCTCGGCGGCTCGGTCGCCTCGCGGCTCGACCCATACGGCGCCGATGACCCGGCGACCGAGGCGGTCAGGGCACAGAGGGCGCTCGAGGGTGCCGGCCTGCGACCTCCGGCGGTGATCGCCGCCGTCGAGGACGCCCCAGTCGCCTCCCCCGCAACCCGCAGACGAGTGACGCGGCTCGAGGAAATCGTCCGTCGCCGTGGCGACGTCGCCTCCGTCACCGGGTACTACGACACCGGCTCCCCTGCCTTCGTCGCGCGCGACCGCCGCTCCACCTACTTCGCGATCGCGCTGAAGCCGACTGAGGACAAGGCCTGGCAGGAGGCGGGCAGCGCGATCGCCCACCGCCTCGCGCGCGAGCCGGGCGTCGTCGTCGGCGGCCCCGCGGTCTTCCGGGAGCAGGTCAACCTGCAGGTCGAGGAGGACCTGCGGCGGGCGGAGCTGCTCGCCTTCCCGCTGCTCTTCCTGCTCTCGCTGCTCTTCTTCCGCAGCCTGGTCGCCGCCCTGCTGCCGCTGATGATCGGTGGCCTGGCGATCGTCGGCACCTTCCTGATCCTGCGCGTCGCCAGCGAATTCGGCTCGATCTCGATCTTCGCGCTCAACCTGACGACCGCGCTCGGGCTCGGCCTGGCGATCGACTACAGCCTCTTCGTCGTCTCCCGCTACCGCGAGGAGATTGCCAGGGACGGCCCCAGCCTGGCCGCGATGCGGCGGGTGATGGCGACCTCGGGCCGCACCGTGCTGTTCTCCTCGCTGACCGTCGCCATCGCGCTCGCCTCGCTGCTCGTCTTTCCTCAGCGCTTCCTCTACTCGATGGGACTCGGCGGCGCCCTGGTGGCGCTGTTCGCGGCGACGATCTCCCTGACCATCCTGCCCGCCGTCCTCACCCTGCTCGGCACCCGCGTCAACGCGCTCGCCCCGGGCTTCCTGCAGCGCCGCGCCGAGGCCGACGCGCGATCCGACGAGAGCGGCTTCTGGTACCGGCTCTCGCGCTTCGTGATGCGCCGCCCGGTGCCGGTGGCGACGCTCAGCGCGCTCTTCCTGATCGTCCTTGGCCTGCCCTTCCTCGGCATCAAGTTCAACACCGTCGACCCGACCATCCTGCCCCCCTCGGCCAGCGCTCGCCAGGCGTACGACACGATCGGCGAACGTTTCCCGCCCTACCGCGAAACGCCGATCTGGATCGCCGTCGAGGGCGGCGGGCCGGACACGGCGGCGCGGCTCGCCGCTCGCGTGCGCCGCCTGGAGGGCATCGCCGAAGTGGCGCCGCCGCGGCGCCTTGCCGACGGCGTCGTCGCGGTCCAGGCGATCTCCGCCGACCCGTTCGTCTCCGACGCCAGCCAGAACACGGTCAGGGCGGTCCGCGCCCTGCCCGAGCCGCCGCGGACGACGGTGCTGGTCGGCGGCGCCAGCGCCGACTTCGTCGACTTCCAGGCGAGCCTCAGCCGCCATCTGCCGGTCGCGCTGGCGATCGTCGTCCTCTCGACCCTGGTCATCCTCTTCCTGATGACGGGATCGGTGGTGCTGCCGGTCAAGTCGCTGCTGATGAGCTTCCTCAACCTCAGCGCCGTCTTCGGCCTCCTCGTCCTGATTTTCCAGGACGGGCGGTTCGAAGACGCGCTCGGCTACACCGGCTCGGGCGCGCTCGAGCAGTCGATGCCGATCCTGCTTTTCGCGGTCGCCTTCGGCCTCTCAACCGACTACGCCGTATTCCTGCTCTCGCGAATCAAGGAGGCGCGCGACGCTGGGGCCGGCGAGGCCGAGAGCGTCGCGATTGGCCTCGAGCGGACCGGTCGGATCGTTACCGCGGCGGCGCTGCTGTTCGCCGTCGCGACGCTCGCCTTCGCCACCTCGCAGATAATCTTCGTCAAGGAGAACGGCATCGGGACCGCACTCGCGGTGCTGATCGACGCCAGCATCATCCGCGCCCTTCTCGTCCCGTCCCTGATGGCCCTGCTCGGCAGGTGGAACTGGTGGGCACCGCCGCCACTACGGCGCCTTCACGGCCGCATCGGGATCGGCGAGTCCGCGATCGGGCCATCCCCTACGCCCAGCAAGCCTGCATCGAATTGATACGTCGGGCCTTACGGCCATGGGCTTGGCCATACGCCACCGCTCCATCGCCCACGGCAGTGATCCGCGTTGAGATCCAGCCAGGCCATCCTCTTCCTGATGACGGGATCGGTGGTCGAAGACGCGCTCGGCTACACCGGCTCGGGCGCGCTCGGAAGTGTCGCCGACATTGACTGTCGGCGACACTCTGCGTTGGTAACCTAAAGAGGTGTCTTTTATCAATCGCGAGCGAGAGCTCGACCAACTCCGGATTTGGTGGAAGCGGCCCGGCGCAGCCCTTGGGATCGTCTGGGGGCGACGGCGAGTCGGCAAGACCGCTCTGCTCCAGCACTTCGCCGCCGATCGTGCCGCGGTCTTCCACACCGGCGGCGGCAGGCCGGCGGAGGCGGAGCTCGCCGCGCTCTCACGCGCTGCCGGTCCGCTCCTGGGCGACGGCCTGCGAGACCTCGGGTCGCGCCCCTTCTCCGACTGGGACGACGCGATCGAGACGCTCGCGCTCGCCGCTCGCGAGCGTCCACTCCTCCTCGTGCTCGACGAGCTGCCGGCTCTCACCGAGGCCGCGCCCCAGCTCCCGGGCGTGCTCCGTGCGGTCTGGGACCGCGTCCGCTCCCGCACGAAGCTGAAGGTCCTTTTGTGTGGATCGGCGGTGCGCACGATGGAGGCGATGCAGGAGGAGCGGGCGCCGCTCTACGGGCGGCTCGACCTGGCCTTGCTCCTGCACCCGTTCGGCCCCCGCGAGGCGGCGCGCATGCTGCACTCCCTGGGCCCGGCGGAACGGGCGCTGGTCTGGGGGCTGGTGGGCGGCATGCCGCTCTACCTGCAGTGGTGGGACCAGGGTGCCGATGTTCGCGCCAATCTCTCGCGGCTTGCCTGCACCCCCGGTGGGCAGCTCCTCACCGAGGGCCGGCTGGTGCTGGCCACCGAGGGCGAGGGGGGCGAGCTGGCCCGTCAGGCGCTCTACGCGATCGCCGCCGGGCGCACCAAGTTCAACGAGATCGAGCAGGCGGTGCGCGCCGACCCGGGGCGCACTCTCGAGCGTCTCGTCTCGCTGCGCTTGGTCGAGCGGATCGTGCCGGTCACCGAGGACCCGCGCCGCACCCGCCGCCGCACCTACCGCATCGCCGACAACTTCCTCGCCTTCTGGCTCGGTCTGCTCGATCGCTTCCGGCCCGAGATCGAGCGCGGGCTCGGCGAGAGCATCCTCGACGTCCTGCTCGACTCGGTCGACGACCACATGGGCAAGCCGTGGGAGGAGGCGTTTCGCGACCACCTCAGAAGGCGCGCGGTGGCTGGGGATCTCGGCCCCGACGTCGTCGCGGTCGGGCCCTTCTGGACCGCCGCCGCCGACCCGAGCGAGATCGACGCCGTGGCCCTCGCGGGGCGCGGGCGCGAGGCCGTGCTCCTCGGCGAGGCGAAGTGGTCCAGGCGCGTCGATGCCGCCCCCCTGCGCGCCGAGCTGCAACGCAAGGCCGAGGCGCTGCCGCGGCGGGCCGATGAGCTGCGCTACGCGGTGTGCGCGCGCGAGCGGGTCGACAACGCTGCCGATGCCCTCGCGATCACCGCCGAGGACATCTTCTGATGTTGGGTTGCTCTCACTCGAAGAGACGGTCCAGCCCGATCGGTGTCTCGTTGACGCGAGTCCGTCCCGCGGCGATGGCCCGGACGACGGCGAAGTAGGTCGCCGGGTCGCGGATCTCCTGCTCCTCGCCGGCCCAGACCTGGTATTGGGGCGTGCCTCCGAGGACGGCGAGGCGGCGCAGCTTCGACCGCAGGGCGCTGCCGCTGAGGATCAGGGTCACCGGCGTGCCCTCCCGCTGCCAGCGGTCCCAGTCGTCGAGCGAATCAAGCCAGATCCAGAAGCGTCTACCGGGCCCCGAACATCATCTCCAGGCGAGCGGCAACCGTGACGTCGCCCTCGACGCTGCAGCGGCCGGCCACCATGACGGCGAGAGGATCCTCGATGCCGGCCATTACCCGCACCCAGTCGGCGAGACCGAAGTGGATGGTCACCGCCGGATCAAGCGGCGCGGGCTCAAGAAGGCGGGCGCGGCCGGCTCCGGCGTCGACCTCGACCGCCCAGCGCCAGGGAGCTTCGCTCGGCGCCTCGATCGCGAAGGGCTGCAGCTCGTAGGCGATCGTGCCGTGAAAGCCGGCTGCCTCGGCGGGCTGGAATCCGCGCGCCATCGCTCGAATCAATGCCCGCTGGCGCCGGGGGTCGACGAAGCGACGCTCGATTTCGCCATCGTCTAGGTCGCGGACCATCGACGCCAGGGCGCGGCGACCGCCCCGCGCCGCGAGCGCGCGAATCCTCCTGGTTCGCTCGGCGCGGCGCCGGTGGCTCGGGGGCTCGCGCCCCTCGATCTCGGCGCGGGCATCGGCAGCGCACTTGATCGCCCAGCCAACTTCGTGGCGGGTGGCAATCGCCTCCGCCTCGGAGAGGACGCTTCGCGCCTGCTCGGCTTCTCCGCCATGGTGCAGGGCCCTGGCGAGATCGACTCGGACCAGGGGACGCGCCCAGACCAGCTCCAGCTCATCCGCCCGCGCGACCGCACTGTGCAACTCGCTGGTCGCGGCGTCCACGCGACCCGCCAGCAGATCGAGCCGGCCAATGTGCCACTCCGGCTGATGGCCGTAGCAGAGCAAGGGCGCCGCCACGATCAGTCGCGACCGCATCTGCTCCAGCAGCGGCCGCAGTCGCTCCGCAGCCTCGAGGTCGGCGATCGAGGTTGCCGCGTAAGCGAGGTAGCAGACGACCCCAGGAAGGTGCCCATCCGGGTGCCGCAGTCCATTGAGGTCGTCTTCGAGCAGGGAGCGCAGCTGGCGTCGCGCGGTCTCGCGCTCTCCGTCGATGGCCTCCAAGATCACCGCTCCGGCGACGATGGCGCCTCGCGGGATCTCCGCGTCGAGCGCTTCGAAGACGCGCCGCGGCATCTCCGTCTCGCCACCATAGAACCAACCGGTGAGCGTCGCGAAGCCCAGCTCGGCAAAGATCTGGATGTCCGGGCGCAGGCGACGTACTCCCGCTCCGGCGCGCCGTGCCAAGATCTCCGCCTCCGCGCGCCTGCCCCGATCGACGAGCCTCATCGAACGATTCAGGTCCACCTCCCAGGTGAAACGGGGACTGCCGAGGCGAGCGGCGATCTCGGCGCCTCGCTCGACCGCCCGCTCGCACTCGGAGATGCGCGCCATCGAGTAGTTGATCACCGCGCACCACTGCACGACCCGGAAGAGGAGGTCCTCGCGACCGCATTCCTCCGCCGGCCCGAGCAGCTCGGGCATGGAATTCATGTCCTTCATCAGACCCTCGAAGTCGAGCGGATCGGGGCGGCGGGCAAAGCTCGCCGCCAGCCGCGTGAACTGGGCCAGGACATGGGCTTCGGGGTCTCCGAGCTCGCCCTCGAGGTCCTCCGCCCGCCGAGCAAGGGAGGCGAGGGTCTCGTCCTCCTTGGTGAAGGTCATCAGGTAGACCAGGCGGAAGATCATGCGCAGCGCGAGGCGCGGCTCCTCGCCGCCCAGTGCCTCCAGGCCCTCCTGCAGCAGGGCGACCGAAGCAGGATCGTCGGCGCCGTTCTCCCAGCCGAAGCCGATGTCGCCGCCGGCGAAGCCGAGCGCGGCCCGCGCCAAGGTGACGCTGTCACCAGTGGCGCGCGCCGCTTCAACGGCGCCGTGGAAGGAATCGCGGGCTCGTATCAGGTCCGCGCTGAGGAAGTCCTGCTCGCCGAGCTCGAGCAGGACTGGCGCTCGCGCGCCGAGGTCGTCCTCGGGCAGCAGGGAGAGGACTTGACGAAGGTGGGCGGCGGAGGCCTCGTGATCGTGCCCTGCCGCCGCCACCACCGCCGCGGTCCGATGCGCAGCAATCGCGGGTTCGGTCCCGGTCAGCTCCACCGAGAGGCCATAGTGGCGAGCCAGCTCCGCCGCCTCGGGGTCTGGGGTCTCTTCCAGGGCGCGGGCGATCGCCAGATGCAGGCGAGCGCGAGCCGCGTCGCCCACCTCCGCGATCAGCGCCTCGCGCACGAGCGCGTGGGTGAAGGCGACCGTCCGCTCTGCCGTGGCCACGTCCTCGACGAGCCGCTCCGAAAGCGCGTCCTGGACAGCACGCTCGGCCGTCTGGGGGTCGAGGCCCGCCGCCTTGGCGGCGAGAGCGACCGGCGCCGCAGGCCCGATCGCGGCGACCGCGGTCAGTAGCCGCTCGGTGGCGGGATCGAGTCCGGCCAGGCGCTCCTCGACCAAGCCGGTGACGGCGTCCGGCACGGGCGCTGCGTCAAGCGCCTCGCCATCGCGCAGCGCCCCCCGCCCGTCGAGGTCGCGGGCCAGCTCGCCGGCGAAGAACGGGTTGCCGGAGGTGCGCTCCGAGAGCCGCATAGCCAGTGCCGGAGTGATCGTCCGCCCCAGCTTCGCCTCCACCAGGGCCGCCATCCCGGCGGCATCGAGACCGGCGAGGGTCAGCTCGGCCAGGTCGCCGGTGCGGCGCAGGTCCGAGAGTGCCTTGGCGACCGGATGCCGACGTCCCATCTCTCCCTCGCGAGCCGTCACGACCAGCGCCAGCTCGGCGGTCGGCGGGCTCTCCAGCAGGTGCCGGAGAGCCTGCGCGGAGGCTGGATCGCACCACTGGGCGTCGTCCAGAACCAGATAGAGGGAGCCGCCTCTCGCGGCGCAACCCAGGGCCGCGCCGATCCCGCGCAGGAGGCGGTAGCGAAATCCCTCGGCGGCGACCATGCGACCGGCGCTTGCCTGCTCGCCTAGATCGGCACCCAGGTCGAGCTCTGGCACAAGCGCCGAAAGCTCAGGCCCCGCAGCTCCGGCGAGCGCTCGGCGCCACTCCTCGGCGCCAGCCAGCGCCAACTCGCCGATCGCCCGCACCCACGGCTCGAAAGGGACAACCGTCTCCGGCGGGCAGCGCGCCAGCACCACCATGGCGCCCCCGGCGTGAGCCTCGCTCGCCGCCGCTGCGGCGTGGCGGGTCTTGCCGATTCCCGGCTCACCCAAGATCAGCGCAGCGCGCCGCCCTGGTCGAGGTGCCGTCCTTTCGCGCAGCATCGCGATCTCGCGGTCGCGGCCGATCAACGGCTCCTCGGCGTAGGCGGCAAGGATCGGCGGCAGTTGGACATAGGTTGATGAATCCCCAGCTTCAGGCGCACTGGTACGGTCGGCCTCCGCAGGCGCCGCTCCATCGCCCTCGCGGTTCGCCGCCAGCTCGCGCCAGCGCAGCCGAGACGCGCCCACCGGCGCCGGCACCCCCTTCAGGTCGTAGTCGCGGCTCTCGTCCAGCACAACTCCGTCGCGCGACGCGACCAGCCCGTGAACCAGGTCCTGGACCAGAACCTCTCCCGTTCCCGCGGCAGAGGAGAGGCGGCTCGCGATGACCACCGACATCCCGTGCAGGTCCTCGCCGTCGGGGATCGGCTCTCCGGCCGCCACGCCGACCCTGGCCGCGAGTCCAATCCCGCCCCGCTCGCCATCGAGACGCTCGACCGCGGCCTGGATCGCGGCCGCGGCGCGCAGCGCGCCCAGGGCGCTCTCAAAGCACGACATCACTCCGTCGCCGAGCGTCTTGACCACCCGCCCGTCCCCGCGCTTCACCGCGTCGGTCACGTCCCTCACATGGGCCCGACGCAGGCTGTCCATGCGATCGTCGCCGAGGGTCGCCAGCAGGGCCGTCGAATCGACCAAGTCGCTGAAGACCACGATCGCAATCCCAGCCATCGCCGGACATCTTTTCGCATGCCGCTGGGCCATGCCAGGTCGATTCCGCCGCTGATCGCCCTTCGGCGCGTGGATGATGAGACTCGGGAGAGTCGATTCGCGCCGAGGGCGACGGGACCGAGCGCGCGGCCCAGCTGCTCGACGAGTGGTTGCTCGGCGGCGCCGAATCCGGGACAGACGCCGAGGCGGGCAGAAGGCCTCGCACCGAGTGGCTCAGTCGGGTACCGGCCTGAATCGCTTCACCGAGAGTGACGCGACCGTTACCGTCCCGTCCGTGTCCGCTTCTGGGCTGATAGAGCGCTCCGATGAGCTGATGACGATCGAGCAGGCGCTGGACGCGGCGCGCGGGAAGGACGGGCGCTGCGCCTGGATCGAGGGCCCGGCCGGCATCGGCAAGACGAGCCTCGTCGGCGAGGCCTGCCGGATGGGCGCCGCGCGGGGGTTCCGGGTATTCGAGGCGACCGGCATCGAGCTGGAGCGCGGCTTCCCGTTTGGCGTCGTGCGCCAGCTCTACGAGCCGGTTATCCGAGGGCTGGACCCAACCGAGCGCGAGGCGCTGGCGCAGGGCGCAGCCGCCGTCTTCGGCGCCGCGGCGCCCGATGGCGGCGGCGCGGACCTCTCCTTCCAGGTCCTGCATGGCCTCTACTGGCTCGTCGCCGAGCTGGCACAGCGCGATCCACTGCTGATCGCGGTCGACGACGCGCAGTGGGCCGACTACCCCTCGCTGCGCCACCTGCTCTATCTGTGTCGTCGGCTGGAGGGGCTTGCCGTCGTCGTCATGATCGCCGAGAGGACCGGGGAGGAGGCGCCCGCTGTGCTCGACGAGCTGAGGGAGACGACCGCCGCGCGCATCGAGCCGCGGCCGTTGAGCGCCTCGGGCGCCTTGCGGCTGGCCCGCGCGATCTTCGACGCCGAGCCCTCGCTCGCCTTCATCTCCGCCTCCGTGGAGCGCACCGGCGGCTCCCCGCTCTACCTGCGCGAGACGCTCGTGGCGCTCCGGGACGAAGACCTGCGCCCGGACGACTCCTCGATCGAGGCGGTCGAGCGAATCGACGCCGAGGGGCTGGCGCGCCACGTGTGGCGGCGCATCGAATCGGTCGACCCGGCGGCGCCGTCGGTGGCGGGAGCGATCGCCGTGCTCGGCGAGGGGGCGCGGCCCGGACGAGTCGCCCTCCTCAGCGACGTGCCGGCCGCGCGGGTCGCGGGGATCGTCGAGCAGCTCCGCGGCCGCGGAATCCTCGACGGAGGCGATGTTCCGCGCTTCACCCATCCGGTCGTGCGCGCCGCCGTCGAGGCGCGCGTCTCCGCCGGTCGGCTGGACACCTGGCACCGCTCGGCCGCAGGCCTGCTCGATCGCGAGGGGGCCGGAGCCGATCATGTCGCCGGCCACCTGCTCTCCTGCCTGCCCGAGGACGACCCGTGGGTGGTCGAGCGCCTGCGCGAGTTCGCCGCCACCGCCATGCGGCGTGGCGCTCCCGACCTGGCGGCGAGGGCGCTGACGCGCGCCCTCGAAGAGCCGCCACCCACGGACACGCGCGCGGAGGTTCTCTGCGAGCTTGCGGCCGCCGAGGATGCGACCGGAGAAGCGGACGAGGCGCTTGCCCACTTTGCCGAGGCGTCGAAGCGTGCGGCGGATCCCGGGAGGCGGGCCGAGATCGCGATCGCCCAGGCTCAGATCCTCGCCTCGACCAACCGCTTTTCCGAGGCTGTCGCCGTTCTGGACCGGGAACTCGAGCGGATCGGCGACAGCGATCCGCTTCTACAGCAACGAATCGACGCCGAGCTGATCACCTACGCCCTGTTCTCGGAGGAGGCTCGAGGCAGGGGGCTCGAGCGCCTGGCCTCCTATGCGGGACGGGTGCCAGAGGGACCCGCGGCGCAGCCGATCCTGACCGCGATGGCCGCTGGCGTCGCGCTCACCGGCGAACGCGCGGCGGAATCCGCCGAGCTCGCCGAGCGCGCGTTGCGGGAGGGCGGCTTCCGCAACGGCGGCCTCACCGGGGAGTTGTGGTTCATCACCGCCTGGATCTTGATCTTCAGCGACCGCCCGGACCTGGCCGAGTCCTCCGCGCGCGAGAAGCTCGAGCCGACGCGGAGCGACGGACGGGTCCGGGAGGTCTTCGCCGTCGAACTGACCCTGGCCTGCGCCCGCTACCGACAGGGCGCCTTGCCGGACGCGGTGTCTGGCGCCAGGGCCGCCCTCGCCATGGCCGATCGCGGCGCCCACCAGGCCTGGGCGCACGGGGTCCACGCGCTGGCGCTGCTCGACAGCGGCGAGCTAGAGGCCGTCGAGGCCGCCCTGGAGGCGGCCGAGCCGGAGCACTGGCACGAGGACGCGCCGGGCAGCTTCAGCCTCTACTGGGCGCGGGCGCAGCTGCGCCTCGAGCAGGGGCGCTACGACGAGGCGACAGCCGACCTCGACGTGCTGCGAAGGCGGGGAGAACTGGTCGGTCCGGGCCTGCGTACCAACAACGACGTCAGGCATCCGGTCGAAGTGCTCCTTGCCCATCGCAGAGGTGAGGCGGAGAAGGCGCGCGACCATGCCGCCGCGGAGCTCGACGTGGCGCATCGCTTCGGCGGCGATGGCTACGTCGGCACGATGCTGCGGATCAGCGGCATCGTCGCCGAGCCCGGCGAGCGCCTGGGTTTCCTGCGCGAGTCGGTGGAGGTGCTGCGGGGCTCCGTCTTTCGCCTCGAGGCCGCGCGTTCCCTGATCGAGCTGGGCGCGGAGCTGCGCCGGCGCGGGGAACGAGCGGCGGCCCGCGAGCCGCTTGCCGAGGGTCTCGACCTGGCCTACCGCTGCGGTGCGGCCGGGGTTGTCAGCCAGGCGATGGAGGAGCTGCGAGCGGCGGGGGCGAGACCCCGCCGCGCGGTGCGCGAGGGCCCCGACGCTCTCACGGCGACCGAGTCGCGCATGGCGGTTCTCGCGGCGAGCGGGCGCAGCAATCGTGAGATAGCCCAAGAGCTCTGCGTGACGCTGAAGACCGTCGAGGGCACCCTGATGCGCGCCTACGCCAAGCTCGGGATCTCGGGGCGCGGGGCGCGGGCCGCGCTTCCTGAGGCCCTCGGACCGCTGTATGCCGAGGCGTAGGCGGAAAAGTCAAGGGTTCGACTCCGTAGCGAAGCGAGGGTTGGCGGCCGATACTCGCCGGCATGCCCTCCAGAGCGGATTACCCCCCCGGGCCTCACACGCCCCGCCTCCACCAGACGCTGAGGTTCAACACCGACTTCATCGGCTTCATGGAGTCGTGCCTGCGTCGCTACGGCGACGTCTTTACCGTTCGTCCCTATCCGTACTCCGCCCTGGTCGCGGTGACGGCGCCGGAGGACGTCCAGGCGGTCCTCTTCGACAGGGAGCGCTTCATCCGCGGCAGCTCGGCGGACCTGATCAAGCCGATCGCGGGTGAGCGCTCGGTGATCTTCCTCTCCGGCGATGACCACATGCGCCAGCGCAAGCTGCTTCTGCCGCCCTTTCACGGCGAGCAGGTCAAGCGCTGGACCGAGCGGATAGAGGCCATCGCGGAGGAGGAGCTCGACCGGCTGCCGCTCGGCGTGCCGATCTCGCTGCGTCCGACCATGCAGCGAATCACCTTCGATGTGATCTGCCGCCTGATCTTCGGCATGAAAGACGCGGCGCGGGTCGCCGAGCTCAACGCGGCGATGCTCCGCATGCTCGATCCCCGTTTCGCTCCGCTCCTTTTCTTCCCATTCATGTTCCGGCGGGGAGGACGACTGCACCCGAGCAGGCTCTTCTTCGCTCGCCGGGATCCCGTCGACCGGCTGATTCATGAGGAGATCGTGCGGCATCGCGCCGACCCGGCGGTTGCAGAACGCGACGACGTGCTGGCGATGCTGATCGTCGCCCGGGACGAGTCGGGTGAGCGGCTGAGCGACGCGGAGCTGCGCGACGAGATGCTCGGCCTGCTCAATGCCGGCCATGAGACGACCGCCACCGCGCTCGCCTGGGCGGGCGAGCGCCTCGCCCGGAACCCGGCCGTGCAGGATCGACTCGTCGAGGAGCTGGTGGCGGGCGCCGACGAGTACCTGGAGGCTTTCGTCGAGGAGCTGCTGCGCATCCGCCCGCCGGTTGCCGACACGCCGCGCTGCGCCGTGGAGGACACCGAGCTGAGCGGGCACCCGATCCCGGCCGGGACGGTGGTCAGCGCCGTGTTCAGCATCACTCAGCGCCGCGCGGACCTCTGGGAGGACCCCTTGGCCTTCAAGCCCGAGCGCTTCCTCGAAGGCAAGCCGACGCCCTACTCGCACACGCCGTTCGGGGGAGGCATCCGGCGGTGCATCGGCGCCCCGCTTGCCAACAGTGAGCTGCGTATCGTTCTGCGGGCAATGCTGCGGCGCTTCCGCTTCGAGCCCGCCGATGGCCCCGAGGCGACGATCAAACGGGTTGGGGCCACCCTGGCCCCTTCGGATGGAGGGCGAGTGGTGCTTCGCGCCGCCGCCGGGCCCTCGAATCGGAGAACGAACCTGGCTTCCGCGATCGCATGACCCGGGCTTTCCAATTCCGCGTTCATCGCCTTCGGCTCGCCGCGCTCCTGTTCGGAGGCATCGTCGGTTTCCGGCTTTCTCCCCGAGGAGTGGGTGGAAAAGTCAAGGGTTCGCCTCTGTAGCGAAACGAGGGCCCGGCGACGATACTCGTCGACATGTCTTCCCCAGCCGACAGCGCGGCAATCCCAAACCGTTACGACGTTCGAAAGCCCCACCCCGCGAATGCCGCCGATCTGGCCGGGACCCTGGCCAGGGCCTTCTACGACGATCCGCTCTTCGCTTGGCTTTTGCCGGATGCCTCCCGCAGGCTGGTGATCGCCAGGCGCGGCTTCGACCTCTATCTGAGGCGCGTATGGCTTCGCCACGAGGAGACCTACACGGTTGGCGATTCAGCCGGGGTATGCGTCTGGGAGCCGCCTGGCACCTGGAAGCTGGCGGTCCGCGAGCAGATCGCCCTGCTGCCGGCGATGCTGCGCATCTTCGGCCGCAACCTGCCCCGGCTGCTGGGGACGCTCAATGCGGTCGAGAGGAACCATCCCGCGGAGCCGCACCATTACCTGGCGTTCGTCGGCGTTGACCCCGAGAGCCAGGGGCGCGGCATGGGCTCGATCCTGATGCACCCCGTTCTGCAGCGCTGCGATGCCGAGGGTCTTCCGGCCTATCTCGAGGCGAGTGCGCCGGGGAACAGGGCGCTGTACGAACGGCACGGCTTCGAGGTAACCGAGGAGATCCGGCCTGGAAGGGGCGGGCCTCCGATGTGGCGGATGTGGAGGGATCCACGCTGACTCCATCTCGAACGTCAGCGGGAGAGCCATCGTCAATGCGGCTCTCCTGACGTTTCCCTGGGTCACGTAACGGTGACTCGGGCTGCCGCCGTTCGTGGCGATCGAGCCACGCCCGCTCGAACCCTACGGCTTGGCCGCGATGGCCTCGATGGGCGGCGATCGCACTGTGGCCCTGGCCGCCTTTGACCAGATGCTGAGGGAGCGACTGCCCTCGTAGCGCTGGAGGGAGCAGATGTTCCGTCGCCGGCACCGCGATCGGAAGGCGCCTCAGCCGTCCGCGGGCAGCAGCTCGAACGCCCCACCCTGCAACGGCGCCACCGCGCGGAAATGGCGCTCGTCGAGGCTGAGCAGGCGTCGCGTCTTCAGCCGCTCGGCGAGGACTATGATCGAGCAGTCGGCCACTCTGATCTTTTCAACGGGCGAGGACGGCGAACGTGTCTAGGTCATAGGCGAGGATTGCCCAGGCGGTCCAGGTGCGCTGGCCCTCAGGCCCTTCAACCTCGATCGCCTCAGCCCGTAGCCCCGCTTGAGGTGGGGATATCCGGCCCTCGACCCCGGTTCGGTAGCGGCGCAATCGCCGTTTCGTTCGTGCCGAACCCGGTTCCTGGCGCCCGGAGACGAAGACCCGGTCCGGCTCGATCTCCGCGAGCTGCTGCTCGGAGCGGCGGTGGCCGAAGCCGCCGTCGAGCACTACCTCCCGCGGTGCCAGCCCGAGGCCCTGAAGCTCGGCGGCGGTCTCGGGCAGGAGCGTGTTCTCGCCCAGGTTGCCAGCCCCACTGGCCGCCGGCAGGACGAAGCCCCTCCCTCCCGGCTTGGTGTTCAGCGTGACCTCGCAGACCTGGGCGACGTAGCCGAACTCGCTGGGCTTGCCCGCCTTGCCCTTGCGGATCGGCCGCGCGTCGGGATCGGCCAGGGAGACGATCCTGTCGGTGATCTTCTTGCCGCGCAGGCGCTGGGCGGTCTGCTCGGCGACCCGCTCGCAGCGCTCGGCCAGCTGCTCGATCGCGCTCGCGGCCCGCTACTTGGCCTGGGCGCCGCGGCCGCGCGCCTTGCGACGTGCAGCCGCGGCCAGCAGCCTGGCCTCTTTGGCCGAGCGACGCAGCAGGCGCCCCGCCTCGGCGTTCAGGGCGATCACCTGCTCGCGCGCTTCGCCGGTCCTGCGCGCAAGCGTGCGGGAGATCTGGCGCACCCGCCGCCCGACCGCCCGCGAGCGGTTGCGAACCGCATTGCCCGGCGCACCGATCCGCCCCGCGAGCCTGCGCCCCTGCCGCGCCAGCGATCTGGCCCCCTGTAGGCAGAGCATCCCGTCGGAGGGGTAGCGCACGTCGGCCTCCACCACAGTGGAGTCGATCCGCGCCGCGCGAGGTCGGAAGCGCCGCTCGCGCATCGCCTTGGTCAGCTCCACCAAAAGACCTCCGGTCCCAGGCGCCGGGTCAGCTTGCGCACCGTCGACTCGCAGGGCACCCGCTCGGTGATGCCGATCAGGCAGAAGTGGCGCAGGTGAAGGGAGTCATCCGCACCCCTCTCATTCATTACTTCATCCATGATTTGCAGGGCAAATTGTCCTGGGCGGGGTGGACGGAACCGGGAGATTCAGGCGTGACTATTTCCCGGGGAAGTAGCTAGCGGCTGAAATCGGGCATAGATGGGTTCGATGGAGGCAACTGTGTTTGCAACGGCCCAACGCCACGTGGGCGCTCCGGTGTGCACAACCCGTGAGTCTCATGCTCAGTGTTAATAGCGTGAACCATGTCGTACTCCAAACCTCCTAGATTCCACAGGCCCCCGGCTACGAAGGCGCCAGGGCCTGAAGTAAAGGACAGTGGAACATCGATTGCTGTGTACAGCACCTTTCTCGTGCACGGGCCGCCGGCGCGGCAGCTATTAATCGTTCCCGCGATCTGCTTGCCAGCGCCAACCCCCGAGTAGACCCCCAACCCCACCATGCCCACTACTCCGCATGGCTCGGCGATTGTGCAGAGCGCACCGGCAATCAGACCAACACTTAACCCAAGGTACTGGGTTGCGGTGACTCCAGTCTTGAGTGTCTCTACGGTTAGTAGGCCAAGCGGATCTCTGTTATCGACTGGACTGTTATTCGCGTAAGCGTAACGGCTGCGCGTCAGAGGATACAGGGGATCAACCTGTACGAATTGCGCGGTTTCTGGATCATAGAACCTTGCTCTCAGGTACTGGAATCCGGTCTCGGCATCTGTTAGCTGGCCATCGTATTGGAGCTCACTGCTGACGCCGCCCACGTGGCTGGTCACATTTCCCCACGGATCGTAGTCGTACCGGCCGACTACCGTTCCGCTCGCGTCGGTGAGCAGGCGAGTGCTGCCGTGTTGATCCGACTGCATGAAGCTCGCTATGCCGCCAGAGATCTGCTCGATCGGCCGACCCACAGGTCCATAGACATAGCTAGTCGAGTCGGCTTCGAGGAGTTCTGGAAGTGCTTCCGCTTGATTCCAGACCTGGGCAGTCGTGATGCCTTTTACGGTCTTGGAGACCCGAAGTCCATCGCCGTTATAGGCGTAAATGACGCCGCTGCCTACGGAGATCAACTGCTCTGCCTGGTCGTAGCTGAGGGTCCGCGACGTGCCGTCTACTCGGTCGTCGGAGATCCGGTCACCGCGGGCATTGTAGGCAAAGTGGCGAGTGACTTCGGTCGTCCCGGAGCGGATTACAGGGTTGATCTGGTTGGGCTGTACCGAATCAGGCAAGGCGGCCGGTTGTGCCGATCCAGCCAGTAGATCCTTGATTCTGGCGTACAAGTGATGCCGCTTGTTGTGCGGCTGATGCCGCTTCTTCTTCACACATCGCACCTTGCCGTGGACCTTCTTCTTCCTGAAGCCCTTGCGGCAATGCAGCGGCTTGCGCGGCGCCGGCTGGGGCGGGGTTACCAGTGGCGGCGTCCCGGAGCCCGGTGGCGGCGTCCCGGCTTCTTCTTCTCCTTCACTCCCCCCGATCGAGGTCAGCTGATTGGCAGGATCGAAGTGCTGGGAGGCCGCCCCAAACGTCGTCGGATTGTCCGCACTGTCGTAGCCGTAGGTCAGCGAGTTGGCCGCCGTGAGCTGGTCGAGCGAGTTGCGGGTGTAGTTAACCGTTGCCGGTTCGCCGTTTTCGCTTGATTCGGTCGTCACCTGGCCGAGCGCGTCGCGAGTGTAGGTGAAGCTGGCGAGCGGGGTGGCGCCGTGCTTGTCGGTGATCGAGGTAACTCGGCCGGCGGCGTCGTAGCCGAGCTGCGCGGTGACGCCGTTGCCATAGAGGGTTTCGGCGAGGTTGGAGTCCGCGTCGTAGCTGAAGTGCGTCGTATGGCCAAGCCAGTCGGTCACATCGGTCAGGTTTCCGGCCGCGTCGAAGGCGCGGGCGACGCTATGCCCGTTTGGGTAGGTCAGTTTCGTGATATGGCTGGCAAGGTCGTACTCATAGCCGACCGTCGCGCCGGCGCCGTCGGTGGCGCTCGTTATCCGGTTGAGCGAGTCGTAGACGAACGTGCTCGTGCCACTGCCGTCGGTCAGGCCGGTTCGATTGCCGTTTTCGTCATATTCGTGGGCGACCGCTGGCGTTTTGCCGTCGGAGTAGGAGATTGAGATCAGCTCGTTGTCCGCGTCATAGCCGTATGTCGTGATCCGCCCTTCCGCGTTCGTCAGGTGGGTTCGGTTGCCGTTGCCGTCATACCCGTAGGTTGTCGTGCGGCCATTGGGGTCGGTCATCGAAATTAGGCGGTTGAGCGCGTCATAGCCGTAGCTCGTGGCGTGGCCTGCGCCGTCGATCTGCGCGATTATGCTCCCGTTGGCGTCCCGTTCAGTCTTGAGAATGCTGCCGTCGGGCCTAGTGACCTGGATCAGCTCGCCGTCAGGGTTAAAAGTCTGTTTGGTCGTGTGTCCATTGGCGTCAGTCGTAGAAACGGGGCTGCCGTTCGCGTCGTAACCGTAGGTGGTGGTTTTTCCTAGCGGGTCTGTTTCGCTGATCAGCTCCCCATCGGCGTTGTAGGCGTAAGTGGCCGTACTCCCCTTCGCCGTGGTCTGGCTGAGCAGCCGTCCATTTTCATCGTAGCTGGCGGTGGCCTGGTGACCGAGCGGGTCGGTGATCGACGTGACGTCGCCGGCGGCGTCGTAGCTAAATTGAGTTGCGTTGCCGTTCGGATCTTTGGCAGTCAATCGCTCCCCGGCGCTGGCGCCGGCGCCGTAGGTGAAGGACCACGTGGCCATTCCGCCGGCTAGAGGCGTGGAGCGCGACAGCAAGTTGCCGCTCCCGTCGTAGGTGTAGGTGGTCGTGGTGCCGATTGGATCGGTGCTCGTGAGTAGGTCGCCATCCGGATCATAGGTGTACGTCGCGACGCGTGCGAGAGGGTCTGTGGTGCTCAGCAGGTCGCCACGGCTGTCGTAGGTCTGGACTGTCACCCCCCCGTTTGGCTCGGTGATCTTGGTCCGCCCGAGCGTCGCCATGTCGTACTCATAGGACGTGGTCGCGACTTGCGGTGTGCCGACGCCAGCGGTGACCGCGGTGAGCTCAAGGTTTGTGTACTGCTGTTCGGTCTGAACCCCGCGCGGATCTGTAATCGTCGTCGTGCTGCCACTAGCGGAGTCCGGTTCGCCGGTGTAGCTCCAGGTGGTCGTGCGACCCATGGGGTCGACCTGCGCAGTCACGCGGCCTGAGCTGTCGTAGGTGTTGGTCGTGGTCCCGCCCATTGGGTCGGTCATGGTCAAGAGCCGGTGGTCCGAGTCGTAGGTGAAGCTCCACGTTCTGCCGAGTGGGTTGACGGTGCTGGCCAGATTGCCGGCAACGTCGTAGGTATAGGACGTGGCGTGGCCCATCGGGTCGCTCATCGAGACGAGGTGCCCGCCGCTGTACGTGAACGTCAACGACCGACCCGCTTGATCGGTTGCCTTTGTGAGGTCGCTGCCGTTGTAGGTCAGCGTCGTCGAGTGACCGTTGCGGTCGATCTCTTCGAGGAGTCGCCCAGCCCCGCTGAACACGTACCGGGCGTTCGTCGAGTAGCGGGTGAACGTGTAGGTGCCGTCGCCGTTTTTGACCAACGATGCCAGAACCCCCGCGCCGGGAAAATAGGTTCCTGAAGTGCCATAGAACGGCACGGTTGACCCGTTCTCCTGTGCGACGGTCACATTCGTGCCGTCGAAGCCCAGGTGCATGCTGTAGCTGTCGGTCCAGCCGTAGCCAAGCGGGCTGTTTGTAGCGGCGTCGGCCGAGCTGTAGGTGCGCGTGAGATTGAGCGGGATACCGAGCCCCGGAATGCTCACGTCGGTAAAGGTATGCCAGAACGTACCGGTAGCGCAGTTGACAGGGTTGGCGGAGGAGCACGTCGTTACCTTCTGGCTCGGATTTTCTGCGGCGCCTTGCTCAGATCGGGAGGGTCCTCCGCGGACGAGCGTGAACTGGCCAGCTGACGGGCTGACGGTGCACGGCCCCGACAATACTTTGCCGGAGACATTGATCGAGTAGGTGCCCGGGGCACCGTAGGTGTGCGAACCGATCAAGACGAGGACTCCTGCCGGCGCCCCGGCCGTGACGTCGGTCTCCTGGCTCCCATCCCCCCATTCGATATGCATTTCGAACGTGCAGCCCGAGCTGTCGCCGATGGAGGTGGAGTAATAGACCCGGTAGGTCGGATCACTGCTTTCACAAGCGCCAGGGAGACCGCATGGATTCGGCGACACAGCAGCGGCCGCTGCCGGTGATGCCGACCTTGCGGATACGGCTCCGACCTCGAGGCCGGATGGCCCCGTGATCCTCGGGGCCCCGAGCGGAGCAACGCCAAAAGCGGGACGGCTCGCCGAGCCCGCCGACGACGCTGGAGATACCCAGGCAAAAAGAACCATTGCCATGGCGATAGCCACACAAAACCTGAGCCGCAAATCTCCCGACGTCACCCTTGACCCTCCCGTGATGTAGTCACCGCAAGTAGTGATGCGCGGGCCACTTACCCTCAGAACCCCCGGTAGGAACCGCGGCGAATGATGAATCCATGGCCCGCTCCGTTTCTACAGCGAACAGCGCGCTTCCTGATTGCGCACGTCACCGCGAGCCCGGGCGCTCCCCATCGAGTTCCGGATCGCAGGGCAGTTGCTTTGTTGCTTTCCCCGTAGTTTCGTCCCTTCTGCCAGGAGTACTGGCTAAGTCGCGCCAGCTGTGGCCTTTGATGCGCCTTCAGATAAACGAAGCCAGGATCGCCGATGGTGGGATCCGCGTGCTTCGGGGGTGGGATAGACCTCGCGGCGCATAGAAGTTGCAACGGGCCGCCGCCAACGTGGTTCGCGATCCCACAGGTGATCTTGCCTCCGGGCGCCGACCACAGCAGTGCCTTCGACGTCCGACGTGTGCGCGACGCGTCTCGGGTGTATCTGTTCGCCGGCGCGAAATGAGACGCACTTCGGCCACTTCGGCGAAGCTCGATAACCCGGAAGCTGGCACCACGGCGCTTGTAGCAGTTGGCGATTTCGCCGGTTTCTTCTTCGAGCGGCACCGATATGTTTCGCACGCAGTACCAGCCTCCACGAACCTTTGTGAAGCAGCCGTTGCCTTCACATTCTCCTCGCTTCGCCTTGCGGAGGTACCTGAGATACACGCTCTTGGCTGTCCGGCAGGAGACGCGGCCCTTGCGAGCGAATCGGACAGTGCGACCATCTGCTCTTATCGGTCCGCAGCTCTTCGACCTGAGTCGGGATTGAGGAGGGACGGTGGAAAGCCTTGCAGCGGGTGGTGGGATCGTCAAGCGCTTCGGTTCAAGTCGGCGTTTGACGCGAGCCGCTTTATCCTTGCTAACGCGGAAACCGTGCCCTTTTCGGGGCTTAGTCAGCTTAATGCAGGTGATCCCATTGCGTGACGATGTACAGCGGACACCCGCATATTCTATGTGCTGTCCATAAGGCAAGGCTGGGCCCGGAGGGAAATTCTGGTAGCACGCTTCGTATAGCGATAGATGAGCGACCGTACAGATTCTCACCTTTCCGTTGCGTGCAATCTCCCCGTAATACTGAGGAGGATACTTACGGGATCTATCGAGGCTGACGCAGCTTGCGCGAAGGCGATACTGGCTGTAGATGAGACACGCCACGTTGCGATCCACCGACTGGAAGGCGATTTGGCCGTCCTTGGGGGTGAAGTTGCCGGCGTTTTTAGCCAACGTCCCCGCTGGTGCGCCGAACACAAACGCCAGAATGGTGGCGATCAGTAGCGTCAACAGTGAGGCCCCTGAAACCACACTCGTAAATTGCATCCTCTGGCTCACGCTCAGCTTCCGTTCAATGCCAGATCGGACTTGCGAGCACCTGGTCGCGATGTTCGTAACGATTGATCTTCGGGCTACGGACACAGCTCTCGTCACCGCAGGAAGCCGACCCCTGCGCAATCCTGACGCGATAGCGATACGTGTAGTGGTCGCGGACCGCCCTCAACCTTGCCACAGCCCTTTGTTCGGGCCTGCGCAGGCGAGATCAATGCGTTTACCAGCCCCAATGAAGCTACAAGAGCGACTACGCCAACTGCCGCCCCACTCATCGTCATCTGCCAAATGTCCAACGCCTGCCCTCCTGTTTCCACTATTTCGCCTGCAGCCTCACATCGAGAGCCCCTTCGAACACCGGGCAAGAGCTGTGAGACCACAGATAACGCGCCTTTACAGGACCACCGGCCCAGGCCCCGCGAGCTCGCTTCGTCCATCACGTACGCCTCCGCGCGCCGAAACGATGCTTTCGGCGAGCCTAGCTCCATAGCAGGCCCAGCGTCAAGGATGAGTTATGAAGGGCGAAATCAGGGTCTCGCCCGGCAACAACATGGAGTGGACCCCGTTTTGAGGGAAGGCAGAGCAGGTGGGGACTCAGCTACGGCGTCGCCTTTGCCGCTGAGAAGACATCCGTATTGGATTTGCGTGCGGGTGAGCACACGTGCAGTTTTGCCCGTAGTCGCCATCTCGACGCCCTCGTAGAGCCTGCGAGCGGGAGTGTTATCGCAGTAGGTCCAGACACCCGCCCGCTGGTAGCCCAGCGAGCGGGGCTGCGTCGAGAACATGGAGGACAAGGGAGCTGCCGACCCCCGTTCCCTGCGCGGCGGGATGCACGAAGACCATTGAGATATGCAGAAGCGCGCGGATGCGGGCGGTGCGCTCTGCCCCATGCGGAGCGCCTCGGGCGATGTTCGCCGTTCGCCACACGCTGACCGCAGCGTCAAGCTCAGAGAGCCCTGGCGAAGAAGCTGGGCGTTTCGCAGCCTCGGGTCGTCAAGCTCGAGTCCGGGGAGCACAACCCGGAGATCGACACGATCATCAATGCCGTCAGGCGGCTGGGGATCGAGTTCGTGCTCGACGTTGCGCCCGCGAGTCGCAAGCCGGCGCTGGTGACGGCGCGAACTCGGAAGCACGGGGCAATCCACCACGACAATGTTCTCGGTCGTGGCGGCTTCGTCGGTGTAGCTAATCCCCAGCGCGTGTAGTCAGCGCCGCAATCGATCGACTGCGGCAGGGTCGCCGAGAACCGTCGGCTCGACGCGGTTCACTGTGTCCTCGTGATCTTCTATTCCATGAGCCTGTCGGCGGACGGCTACATCGCCGGACCCGACGGAAGCTTCGACTGGGCGGTGCCCAGCCAGGAGCTGCACCGGTTCCACAACGAACGGGTCGCCGCGATCGACGCCCAACTGCTCGGCCGGCGCCTCTACGAGACGATGTTCGTGTGGGACACGGAGGAGTTCTCCGACCCCGCGATGGCGGAGTTCGCCGAGATCTGGCGTCCGCTCGAGAAGATCGTGTTCTCGACCACGCTGACGAGCGTCGAGGGCAGCAACCGCCTGGCCACGGGAACGCTCGAGGAGGAAATTGCCGCGCTCGGGGACCGGAGGATCGCGGTCGGCGGCGCCGGCCTTGCGGCGGAATGCATGCGGCGCGGGCTGATCGACGAGTTCGAGCTGTTCGTCATCCCGATCGTGGTCGGTGGCGGCACGCCGTACTTCCCGCCGGACGTGCACATCGACCTCGAGCTGGTCGAGACCCGCACGTTTGGCACGACCGTGTACTTGCACTACCGCCGGCTGGTAACCAGACCATCTAGGCCTTGAATCCGGCGCATCATGCGTCAAATTTGACGTATCCTGATAGGGTCTGGCGCGTGCCCCGCCAGCCCAGCGCCATCCTCTTCCCGACCGACCGGCCGCTTCCCGCAGAGCTCTTGATCGGCCGCGGCGAGGACGTGCGGGAGATCGCCGCGACGCTTGCCGGCGGTGGGCACCTGGTGATCTCCGGCCCGCGGCGAACCGGCAAGACCAGCGTCTGCGATGCCGCCCTGCGCCGGCTCGAGAACGACGGCCTCTACGTCGTCGAGGTCGACCTCTTCCGAATCGCCTCGGCCGCCGAGCTGGCCGAAGCGCTGGTAGCCCAGACGATCGCCAACCGCTCGGCGCTGCGGCGGATCGTCCACCAGGCTCGCGAGGCCGGGCGCCTGGTCGCCGACGCCGCCGGCGTCTCGGCGGTGGTCAAATCGAAAACCGAGCTCGGCGAGGAGATGGAGATCGCCTTCACACCGCACCTTGCCCGTCGCGACCCCGAGCGCTATCTCGACTACGCCCTCGCCCTGCCCGGTCGCATCGCAGAGGCCGACGGCAAGCGCGTCGTCCTCTTCTTCGACGAGTTTCAGGAGATCGCCGGCGGCCGCGCCCCCTACGGGGACCCCGACGCGCTGACCAAGCGGATGCGGGCGATCTTCCAGCGCAGCCCCCAGCTGAGCGTGCTCTTCGCCGGCTCGATCGAGCACCTGATGCGAGACCTCTTCACGCCGCGCCAGCGCGCCCTGAGCCAATTCGGCAGCTTTCACGAGTTGCGGCCGATCGCGACGGAGGACTGGGCCGAGGGCCTCGCCGCCCGCTTCGCCCTGGACGGCTGCCAGGTCGACGAGCTCGCCTTGCGCCGGCTGGTCGAGCTCGGAGCGGGGCATCCCCGGGCGACGATGCTGATCGCCCAGAAGACCCACATGACCTCGGTGCTGCTGGAGACTCGCGAGATCGATCTGCCCGCGGTCGAGCAGGGCTACCGCGCCGCCCTGGAAGGCGAGCGCGTCAACCACGAGCAGAGCGTCGAGCGGCTGCGCGGCGTCCACCGCTACGCCCTGGAGGTGGCCCGTCGCATCGCGCGCGGCGAGCCCCCCTACCGCGACCTGCCCCGCAACTCGGTGCGGCGCGCGCTCGAAGAGCTGCGGGGGATCGGGATCGCCCGCAGCGAGAGCCGGGGCGATTGGCGGATCACCGATCCGCTCCTGGCTCGCTACCTCGCCGAGCTCGACCCGCTGCTCTGAGTTCCGTCCCCCTCGAGGTTCCAGCCGATCTCCACGTAGCTCGATCTCGCAAAAACCGCTCTAGAATGCGCCCCACGTAGTTCAGCCGTACTCAAGTAGCGGGCTCATAACCCGAAGGTCGCAGGTTCGAATCCTGCCCCCGCTATAGGCCGGAAACCCGCTTGCAGAGCGGGTTTCCGCATTTTGGGGCTCGGATTGAGGCTGTAGGGCGGGTACCAATTCGGGTACCAATCTCGACACATCTCCCGGGATCAACGGAGTTCGAGAGCGCGTGAAGAGGGGCCGCTTCAGGCACGAAGGGGGCACTTTCTCGAGGCCGTTTTGCCAAACCTTCGGGTTGAATCCCCGGGGTTGAGCCATAGATCTTGCGCGACATATTTCTCACATAAACGCCCATTCTGTAGGCGCTAGACTGAGGAAGATGTCGCCCGCCGGTCTCACTGCTCGAAATCGCGCTCTTCTGGCCTCCCTTCACCGGTTCGACGGTCCGTTTACCGTCGACGAGGCAAAGAAGGCGCTTAACGTGGATCGACCCCGCGCGCAGCGACTCTTGCGCTACCTAGCTGATCGAGGCTGGCTCGCGCGCGTCCGTCGTGGTGTCTACATCACCGTTCCGCTCTCGGCTTCAGTTCCGAGCGAGTCACGGGCCGATCTCTGGCGGGCGGCGGCGCAGGCTTACTCCCCCTGTTACATCGCAGGTTGGAGTGCCTGCGAGCACTGGGATCTCACCGAGCAGATCTTCCGCGACCTGATGGTCGTGAGCACCCGGCGGATTGGCTTTCGAAGCGACGACATTCAGGGAACGCCGGTGAGGATCAAGATCGTCGACTCTCAGAGGATGTTCGGCACCGTTGGTGTCTGGCGGGGATCGGAGCGTGTTGAGGTCTCGGACCCTTCGCGCACGATCGTCGACTTGCTCGACGACCCCTCGATGGGTGGCGGGATTCGCCATGTGGCGGAGGTGCTCGAGGAGTACCTCGCGGGACGCCATCGGGACGAAGAACTTCTGCTCGACTACTGCGAGCGCTTCGGCAACCGCAGCGTCTACAAGCGACTCGGCTATCTACTCGAGGCGCTCGGCCTCGACGAGCCCGGGCTGATCGAGTGCTGCCGGGAGCGGATGTCGAGCGGCCTCGTGTCGCTCGATCCAGGCATCGGGGCGTCGGGTGCTCGCAACGCCGACTGGAACCTGCGCGTCAACGCGCGAATAGATCGGGTGGCCGCGTGATCACCCGTGCGGTGCTCGATGAGCGCGTGCGGGAGTGGGGCCTTCGAGACGACGTCGTCGAGAAGGATTATGTCCTCGGCTGGCTGCTGTGGGGGATCGGGTCGAACAAGTTGCTGGGCGACTCCTGGGTCTTCAAGGGCGGGACCTGTCTCAAGAAGTGCTACATCGAGACCTACCGCTTCTCCGAGGACCTCGACTTCACTGTCCTGCCTGACGGGCCAATCGACCCTGAAGATGTCTTGCCGCTGATCGGCGAGGTGTTGAACAACGTCAACAAAGCGTCGGGCATCGACTTCTCAGTGGAGGAGCCGCGGCTGAAGCTGCGACCCGGCGGACGCACCGCGGAAGGCAGGGTCTACTACCGCGGTCCCCGTGGAGCTCCCCAGCCGGCGCGGATCAAGCTCGACCTTAGCGCCGATGAGATCCTTGCCCGGCCGCCGGTATTGCGGCCCATTGCCCACGCTTACCCCGACGAACTCCCGGCGCCGGCCGAGGTTCGCTGCTACGGCTTCGAGGAGCTCTTCGCGGAGAAGATCCGAGCGATGGGAGAGCGCTCGCGCCCGCGCGATCTCTACGACATCGTCAACCTTTTTCGCCGCGAAGACCTGCGGCTTGAGCAGGAGCTGATCCGATCGACGCTTGAGCGCAAGTGCGAGAGCAAGGGGATTGCGATGCCGACCCACTCCGACATCAGCTCCTCTCCGCTGCGTGCCGAGCTCGAATCGGAGTGGGAGAACATGCTCGGCCATCAGCTGCCGGTGCTGCCGCCCTTCGAGCAGTTCTGGGAGGAGGCCGAGGTTCTCTTTCAGTGGCTCGAAGGTGACGCCGTCGAGGAACCGGTGGAGCCAATTGGCGCGATGACCAGCGAGGACCAGACCTGGTCGCCGCCGCTGACCTTGGCGACCTGGGGCCGGGCCTCGTTGGAGGTGGTCCGATTCGCTGGCGTCAACCACCTCCTGGTGGAGCTCGGCTACGGGGGAAAAACGCGCTTGATCGAGCCCTACTCGCTGCGGCGCAGTAGCGCCGGCAACCTATTGCTCTACGGGGTTCGGGCCGACAGCAGAGAAATCCGCTGCTACCGGGTGGACAGGATCCAGTCTGCGCGGGCGACCAACCAGCCGTTCCAGCCCGTCTTCGCGATTGAGTTCGGGTCCTCGGGAGCTTTGTCTGCTCCGCCGGTCCGCAGGCGGGCGGGCACGCCAAGGCTTGGGCCCCGTCGATCCGCCAGACGGTCTGGCTCGGCTGGTCCTACCTACATCGTTCGCTGTGCGTCCTGCGGTAAGGAGTTCCGGCGCAAGACGCGCTCAACCGCGATGCGCAAACACAAAGGGCCCGGAGGCTGGGATTGCCCGGGTCGCTCGGGGCACTTCGTCAGGATGGACTAGGAGAATTGATCCCAAGCTGTTCGCCTGTACGACGCCCAGTGTTTTCGAAACGGGGGGCGGTTCAAGCGAGCCAAACACCAGCCCCAGACAATCCCCAGGACAGGCGAAGGTCAGGAGTGCAGCACGCCGCCCGGCTCACGCAGCCGTTCCACACGTCCGGCAGAATTGCGTCCCGTCAGCGATCGCGGCGCCGCACTGACCGCAGAAAGATGAAGCCACAGCGGAAGCCGCGGGCCCTGGCGCAGTCTGGGAGGTTTGCTGCGGTGGGCCTTCGGGCGGGGCGGGTTGCACGTTGAGCGTGTACGCAGCGGTTCCTTTCATGAGACGGCTGTCCACTAGGCGCTCGTGCACAGCGTTTTCGAAGGCCTTGGGGCGCGACATTCCCGCGAGCAGACGCTGCGTACCGCTTCCGTTGATCAAGACCGACCCATAGCCGAAGATCCTGCCGATGACCGTGAAGCTCGTCGAGACCCCAGATACGGAAGTCAACAGCACGTTGACCGACTCTGGGCGGATTATCCCGTACTTCCCGATCACCCTACGATCGGTCACCGCGTACTCGGAAAACATCTTGAACAGGATGCCCCTCACGAGTGAGAGTAGGCCCCAAAGCATCAATCCACCGGCGACCGTGGACAGGACACTGTGGGGCTCGGCGACCTGGGCGAGGACGAACCCCCCGCTGACGAGGATCAGACCTCGGAGCAGTACCGCCCAGGAGACGTGCCCTCGGTAGCAGACCTTCTCATCTCCGTGCAGGTTACGGTTGACATATCTCGTCGCCACGGCTTATTGCCCCTGTCTTGCTCCGATGGGAAAGTAGAAGTCAGGCTGCGGGCGAGGAATGTATCAACTCAAGGTCGTTTTGGACCCCGCCACGGTAGTCATGGGTCCAAAAATGACCAGACGGGACGCGCGCGGGCTCGAGGTGGGGCGGCGCCGGAATCACCGTCCGCCGACAGGGTGCTACGAGCAGCAGGTAACGTAGCGAGCTAAGCAAGGCAGCACCTTGACAGCGACCCAGCACGATGCCTGCCAAACCTCAATCCCCTCCCCCGGCCGGCACCTGCATGCAGTGTGGAGCGTCGCTGGAGGCCGGTGCGCGTTTCTGCAGGGCTTGCGGCGCCCCGCGCGCGGATTCCATGGCCAGCGGTCCCAGGCCGGAGGACGTGAAGGGCTCGCAGGGACAACTCGCCGCTTGTCCCAAGTGCGGCTACGCCAACTCTCCGAGCACCAAGTTCTGCCGACAGTGTGGTGCCGAGCTAGGCAGCCCACCACCTGCGCGAGCGGCGAGTTCAGCGACGTTGACGCCAGCTCCCGGCTCTCAGAGGTCAGGCCATGTGCCATCACGCACCCTGGGCTGGCCGGGACCGGGCGAGTGGCCCAAGTGGGCGTTGGCCGCCGGGGTCGTCATCATTCTCCTGGTCGTGGGTGGCGTCGCCGCGTTCTTGCTCTCCAGTGGGGGAGAGGAGGGCAATCCAGATTCAGGCCGCGCAGCAGCCACCCCGTCCGTCGCCGAGCCGGCAGCGAACACCGGCACAGAGAGCGCCATCCCGAGCACCGCTCCCTCGCCCCCCTCGACTCCTGCACCGGCCAGCCGCGCCGCGATCCTCTCCGTGCTCCACGAATATGAAAGCGCGTACTCGGAAGCCAGCCTCGCGGCCATGGGAGTGCTGCTTACTGGCGACGTCCTACGCCACGGCCTCAAAGCAGGTGGCTGCTCGACCGAAACGGGGAAACGAGCAGTGCTGGACGCCTACGAGAGCCAGTTCTCCCAGAACGGGCCGGTCGGGTACGACTTGGTCGGGCTCAGCGCCGGCAACGTGCAGCTTCTCGACGACGACGAAGCCCGGGTCGAAACCGAATACTCAATTGCAGCGGCAAACAACTCGGGACCTATTAGCTTCACCCTCGTCGATCGCGGCGGCAGTTGGCGGATCAGTGAAGTAGACGCGACGTGCAGCCCCGCTTCCCGCTGAGTGCCCGTGACCCCTCAGCAGGGCTGGACTGGCGCCCGGCCAGGGCGGGTATCGTGAGCGACCGCATCGGCAAGTTGATCGAGGACCTGGATCCCAGAGTCGAACCGGCCGTCGGCCGGCATGCCCATCAGCGCGACGGCAAGGCTACCGTTCGTGCCCTCGACAATGCCGAACTGACGGACCAGATAATGCCCGGCTGGGTCGGGTCCCCATCCGCCCTTGAAGAGCACCCGCCGAGCTGCGCGAAATCGGGCCTGCCCCATACCCCAACTCTGAGAGGGCGTGATCTCGCCCATCAAGCGCAGGATCGTTGCGCTGGCATCGGCGGGTCCGAGGCACCCCCTTGCTAGAGCGGAGTAGAAACGCAGCCCGTCGGAGAGCGTCCACAGGGTCTGGCCGTAGGTGGAAAAGCCATCGGCCGGGGCCACGGTATTGACAACGGTTCTCCTATCGCCGGCCTCTTCCAATCCCTGCTGCACATATGCGCTCGCCTGGCTCACACCGCCCTTGGCTTCGACCATTTCGTCGAAGAGCGAGTTCGCCGCATCGTTGTTCGAATCGGTGATGGCCGCCGCCACCCGCTCGTCGATATCGGTGACGGTCTTTTCGGCGAGCCGGTACCGAGCCAAGATCACCGGGATCTTCATCGTGCTCCAAGCGGCTGCTATCTGCAGCGGGCCGAGCGCGATCGGCGGGCGGTTGTTGAGTGGTTTGACGGCAACGCCGACCGCAGCTCCGGTCGTCGCTGCGATTTTGCGGACGCGCGCCGCTAGATCCTTCCTGTTGACCCAGCTGGGGTGATTGTCGTTCATGTCTCGAGGGGCCGACTTGCGGGCTGAGCCGACCGGTGTGCCAGCGGGTCCAGCGGCTGGCTCGGCGCGATGCGGGGCCAGCGGCGGAGGGTTGGCGTCGAAGACGTTTGTCGTCGCTGAAATCACGACGGTTGCCGTCAGCACCAACGCAATGAGTACGGCGTAATTTCGTCTCTTCTTGATCAGGGCTTGCCTCGCACCGACAATAGCTTCCGTCCGCAAGTCCTTGACGTACAGCGCACGGTGAGCGCGCCCTCGTAGCGAGACGCATATGTTTGATCGGATCGATACCCAGCGCTTGCCGGACCGCTTTCAAGCGAAGACTACGATGTCGATCCTTGACAGCAGGATTTTCGGTTGATAAAAGCGCCCAAGAGGCGGGAAAAGCAGCCATGCTTCAATCTGCTGGCTGGTCCCCTGATGCGACGAGAAAAGCCATGAGCCCCCTGAAGTGGAACCTCATACCAGTGGCGCCAAACAGCGCGGCGGCGGCACCCGCGATGTCCCTGCTGGGGACCGGTCGTCAATGAAGTGCCCAACATGCGGATCGTCGGTAGCTCCCGACGACGCGTTCTGCGGAGAATGCGGCGCTCGGCTGACTGCCGGTGATGCAACGCGATCGGTGACGCCACCGCGGGCGGACGCGGGCACCACGGCGATCAACCCCCCTCGTCCTCCTGGGGGTGTGACGGAGCTACAGCCCTTGTCACCGCCGTTGGCGAGCGATTCGCGTCCGGCATCCGGACCGGGGGACCAACCACCTGCCACAGACCCACTCCCCAGGCCACCCCAGGACAGTCCCGTGCTTGGCGAGGCGGCGCCGAACGACCAGTACACCGGCTTGCGACTCGTCTACGGAGAGGGTCCGGCCCAGTCTCTCGATCCGCTCAGCTGGCGCTTCTTCCTGGCGCTGTGCTTTCACTGGCTGATCGGCTATGCACTCAGCTGGGTGCTCATCGGCCTGCTGTTCCTTCTCGGTGTTCGCTCGCCTGACGCGATCGGCATCGTCTGGCTCCTGTGGTTCGTCGCTTTCGCCTTCACCCCCGTCCTGGCCTCGATCTCGGAGTGGAAGTTCATGGTCGACGGAAAAGGCGAGGCAGCGCCGCAGGCCTTCGACCACATCGCATGGGTTATCCGTGCCCGGGAAACGCCCATCAACCGACTAAGCGTTCGCCGTGTGAGGCTCGGCCTGGGCGCGAGCCGCGACTACCTGTATGGACAGATGGGTATGTTCCGGGGGTATGTCTCGTGCTTCTCGTTCGGGCGCGATCTCTACATCGGGTGGACGTTTTGGTGGCGGCTTTCCACAATCAGATGGTGGCTACTGTTCATCCAGCGCCTGTTTCACATCGTGACGTTGCGGGGCTCCGAGGTACACAGCATCCACCGCTACGACAACGCCAAGGCGCTGCGCGAGGCGATCCACAGCGCGGCGCGACAGGGCGTCGATGCCGCCAGCGGCGAGATCGCCTTCCAGGGCTCCGGAACGATCGGAACCGACATCCCGATCGACACCCTTGGTCCCAGAGAGGGCCTGGAGCGCTTGTCCACCGGCACGCCGGGATGAGCTGCGAGCCCCGGGTGCCGGGTGCGCCGACGGGGCCACCCCGCCACGGCCGAGATGGAGACTCTGGGTTGACCGACGAGATAGGCGTTCTCGTGAGGACCGCCCCTCGCCCCGTCCTGGGCATCGATCAGGCAGATGGAGAGCTGTTCGACCGCCTATCTCGGAACGCGCATCGACGCTGCGATCAACTTGCTGGAGGCCCGGGAGTACCAGGGCCTCGATCGTTCGCAACGCCTCCGCAAGGCGCTTGAGGAGCAGCGCTCCTTCCTGAACGGCCTGCTCGACCCGTCGCTGCAGATGCTGGTTGACCTTCGCACCCGCGTGCGCCCTGGCAGCGCGTCGCCGATCGAGGTCGCTCTGCTCGGCCGCGTCTGGGATGCGGACCAGGACGCGGCCATAAGGCGCGCGGAGCAGCTACAACGGTTGGTCATGGCATCGCTTCCGCGCCATGTCGCCGGAACCTCCATCGTCGATGACGGCGAGCTTGCCGAGTGGGTGGCCCCTTTCAGCCCGAACTCTGAAGTTGACGGTGCGATGATCACGCGCAGAGAGGTCGTAGGCGTTCCCCGCCGACCCGACGCCCAGGTCTCCTATTACTTTTCGGTCGTTCCGTTCAACTGGATCGACACCGACTGGACTAACCTCTACTCGGCGCTCAGCTCCAGCACCGTTCCCCTCACGCTCTCCGTCGCCCTTCTTCCGGTGGAGTTGCCTTCACGCTTCACTCTCCTGCTGGAGCATATGGCCACCTTCTACGGCCGGCTCGCCAAAGAGGACCGTCTCAAGGGCGGCCTCTACTACGGAGAGCGCCTGCTTCCGCCCGACGCCTTCGCCGTTGACGCCGAGCCAGTCTTCCGGGACTATGCCCGCCGTTACTCTGGACGCGCGTTCGTGACCCGGGTCGAGCTCGTTGCCGAGGGAACGCTCCCGGCCGGGGTCACCGAGGCGGTTGCGGCAGCCGTGTCGCCAGGCGATCCCGAGCAGAGTCATCTGGAAAGCCAGCGAACGACGTCGGCCTATGAGGTCCGCAGGGCGCGCGACGATTACGAGCGGCAGCTCGCTCGCTGGAACCTGGAGGCGCTGGACGTCCGCCTCTTTGACGGCTCGCCCGACATCTGGCGGCGGCCAGATCCACCGGCGCCGGAGCTTGCCCTCCTCTGTGCCATAGGGGATGCTCGGGACGCTAGCTCCGCCTTTCGTCTTCCTATCGCCGTTGACGGGACTGTGCCCGGGTTCCGCGTTCGCCACGGCGCCTTCGGCCATGTCGAGGTCTCTGCATCCGATGGCGCAGCCCTTCGGATAGGCCACGTTTCGGGTCGCGACGATCCGATTTCCGTCCCTGTTGACAGCCTGACGAAGCACGCGCTGGTTGCCGGCAGCACCGGGAGCGGCAAGACGACGACCGTTTTGGAGCTGCTGCGGCAGCTCTGGCTCGACCACCAGGTGCCGTTCATGGTGATCGAGCCGGTCAACAGCGACGCGGACGACTACCGGCGTCTCCTCGGGGAGCCCGGCTTCGAGGCCCTGGAGGTCATCACCATCGGCGACGAGGGGCTTCGGCCGCTCCGCTTCAACCCGTTCGAGGTGCCGCAGAACGTCCTCGTCGCCGAGCACATCGCCAATCTGCTGGCTTGCTTCAAGGCCGCCTTCGGCCTGTGGGAGCCGTTGCCGTCCATCTATCAGGACGCGCTGAACCGGACCTACCTGGACGCCGGCATCCTTTCCTCGGAGCGCGCCGACGGCGAGCCCCGACCCTGGCCGACGGCGGTCGAGTTCATGCAGGCGATGCGCAAGGTCACCGCGGACCTGGGCTATGCGGGCGAAGTCAAGTCCAACATCGAGGCTGCATCGATCCGGCGTGCGGAGCAGCTTGTCGCGGGAGTCGCCGCATCGGCGTTCCTCACCAATCAGCCGAACGACGTCGCGGGCCTCCTCGACCACCCCGTGGTGATCGAGCTGAAGTCGCTCGGCTCCGGCGACGAGCAGGCGCTGATGATCGCGCTTCTCCTCAACGCCCTCACCGAGCACTATCAGGCGGTGCGTGGCGCCAGTCCGAACCTGGAGCACGTGACGGTGATCGAGGAGGCCCACCGGCTCCTCGAGCGCTCGGAGGGAGGCCGTGGCCAGGAGCAGGCGCAGGCCAAGGAGCAGGCCGCGCAGGCATTCGCCAACACGCTCGCGGAGAACCGCAAGTATGGAGAGGGCATCGTGATTGCCGAGCAACTGCCGACCAAGCTCGTTGCCGACGCGGTCAAGAACACCAACCTGAAGATCATGCATCGCCTGACGGCAGAGGAGGACCGTCGCTATCTCGGCGAGACGATGGGCTTCGACGAGCCGCAGATGCGCTTTGCGACCCGCCTCACGACGGGGGAAGGCCTGGTCTACGGCGACGTGTTTCCCGAGGCCCTTCAGGTGGACGTCCGGCCGCAGCTAACCGCATCCTCACCAATCCGGCCGGAGCCTCACGCACCCCCGCCGTTTGTGGCCTGCGAGGCGTGCCGCGCACAATGCGAGTACCGCGGTGCTGCGCTGGCAATAGTCCGCGATTCGGTGATCGTGGAGGAGTTGCAGGGCGCCGTTCGTGCGCTCGAGGACAGGGGGCGCCAGGAGCAGGCCGAGGCCGACTGGCGGGCGCTGCTTCGGCTCCTCGAGGAGCGTGTGGCGGCCTTTCCGAGCCTGCCAAGCCAGGGGCCCGGCCGGAGCGACGCGGTCTGACTGCCTGTTTCTGCACGGGTTGGCGATCCGGCGGGCGAACGTCGCCCCGGCCTGGCCAGACGCGGTCGCCAGGCGCCTGGGGATCACGCCGCCGGCGAGCGAGAAGCCAGTCGGATGAGCGACGAGTTGGGCAGCGGCGACGGGCCCGCCAGCGACAACGTCGAAGTCCCCGAGCCCGCCAACGACAACGAGGCGCCCGATACCGGCGAGGGAGGCGCGGATGGCGAGGCATCGACCGGGGGAGGGCAGGAGCCGAACGAGGGAGGGCAGGAGCCGAGCGAGGAGCCCACCGCCGACAGGGACGACGTCGATGCAACCGAGACCGGGGGCGAGGAGGCCGATCCGGGCGGCGGCGACCGGGTGGCCGGCGGCGCGCCGCCGAATCAGGGGGAGGAGTCAGCCGTGCCAACTGACGACAACGCCGGTGCCTCCGAGACAGACAACGTTGGCGTCACCGAGCCCGCCAACGACAACGAGGCGCCCGAGGCAGACGCGGGTGGCGAGGCATCGACCGGGGGAGGTCAGGGGCCGAACGAGGGAGGGCAGAAACCGAGCGAGGAGCCCGCCGCCGGGGGGGAGGATGTTGATGCAACCGAGGCCGCCAGTAACGACAGGCCTCCGGACCTCGCCGAGGGAGATGCAACTGGCGATGGGCCTAATCAGGAGGGCGAGGAGTTCGCTCCGGAGGTCGCCAACGACAACGTTGAGGCCCCCAACGACAACACCCCCCCGGAGCCCGCTGGGGGTGACGGCCCCGCCGATGCCGACCCGGGCCTCGGTGACAACTTTAACGAGGCGGCGGCTATGGGCGGGCACGATTCCCCAACGGCTCCACCGGGCGATGAGGTGCCCAACGCCAGCGTCAGGGACGAGGGTGCCGACGACCGAGCCGGGTTGCGGGATGTCCCCTCATTCTACCCCGATGATTACATGCCGTCGAACGAGAGTCCGCCCAGTGTGGATCGACCGCATGTCTCGCCCGAGCTTTGGGCCGATGGAATCAACCCAGACAAGGCGATGCCCGGTCGAGATGTCAACTGTGGTGAGTGTTCACGCAACACTCAATTGACTTGGGCCGGCGATCCAGGTGTCGCCGCCGCCATGAGCGATCCCGAGACCCAAGGCGAGCCCTACAAGATCATGGTCGAGGCAGTTGGAGTGACCCCGGAGACGACCTCCATTTCCGAGATTGGCTATCGCCTTGAGCAGGCCGGCCCGGGGAGCTCCGCCATCGTGGGAGTCGATTGGAATAGCGGAGGCGGCCACTGGTTCAATGCAGTTAATGATGGCGGAATCGTTAAGGCTGTCGATGGGCAAACCGGTCGGATTGAGCCGTGGCCGCCAAGTAATGTCGGACTAGGGTTTTCGGAGTCCGATATGTCCAATGTAGATGCGATATGGTTCGCTCCCGATGGGAGCGTAGAGTCGTGATCGACGAAGCTGGCGCAAAGGGCATTGCAGAGTCATTTCTCGGGCGACCGCCGGACGACGATGCGAGGCCTTGGCGGCTTCAGGAGTTTTCCCAAGGATGGCTGGTCACCGACGCCCGTCCTGAGACTGAGAAACATCGAGGAGGCGCATCGCGCGTCATTGAGCGGGACAACGGACGTTTTGTGCGCTTTCCTTCTGCGATTCCTCCAGGACGCATAGTCGATGAATACGAAACTGTCCGCGGCCAGGGGTTTGAGGGCACGATGCCGAGTCCAGGCTAGGGTGTCCTAACGCCGAGGTGTGACGACAACTCAGGCTCATCGCACGCTCGCCGTCGTGCAGCCGGACCGTTTCCGCTAGACCCAGTCCTTGGTTTGAACCGCTCCGACCGACTCGAGATAGGGATTGAAGTCCTGGTAAGGGCTCATCGGACAGGCCCACGGGTACTAAGTGGGTACTAAGTTGAGCAAAACTGGGTCCAACTCGAACCAGCTCGAACCGCTTGAGCAAGCCAAAAGCCAGCCCAGCCGACCAGCCCTAGCAAGCTCATAACCCGAAGGTCGCGGGTTCGAATCCTGCCCCGCTATTTGAGAAGGCCCCGCAAATGGGGCCTTTCTTTCAGCTGATAGGGGCCCGGAAATGCCGAGGCCGCCTTGCGGCGGCCCCGCGCCCTGCTGACGAAACAGCAGGGGGATTGACCTCAGTATACGGATCGATAGCCCCGCGCCACAAGCCTCACCACATCTCGGGCTTGACCAGCCGGGCGCCCTTGGGCGAGACGACCTGAGCGGGGAACTGGCACTCCGCGACATCGCGGGCGGAGAGGCGGATGAAGCTGGCGTTGGCCGGCAGGGGGTCCGGGGAAAGTGCGGCGCTGCGATGCTTGCTGTGCAGCACCGGGTTGACCACGGTCACGTGCAGGCCAAGCTCCTCGCGGACAACCCGGATCGGCATCTTCAGGTCGCCGTCGTTGGAGACCACCGCAGCGGACTCATAGCGTCGGTTGAATCCGTCGAGGAGAAGGCGCGTGGCGAGGTTGACGTCGGTTCCCTTCTCCTCGTAGGTGAGGACGGTTCGCCTGGCCAGCTCGTCGGTGGCGGCGTCGACCAGCTCGCCCCGGACCCGCTTTGAGATGTAGCGACCGAGAAAGATTTCCAGGTTGGGGATCGTCTGCAGGGCGCGGTGGTAGAGGCGCTGGCGATCCTGTGCCCCGGGATCCTCGGCATCGCGCTTGATGTTGGCTGTGAAGTAGGCGATCTCGGTGATGTCGTCTTTAGGCAACAGCCGCTGGGCGAGAGCCAGGGGATTCAGCCAGCGCCGCCCCGCTGCCCTGCACGCCCCATAGTAGAGATTGAACCCGTCGATGTAGACAATCGTGCGCAAGCTCTCAACTTAGCCGTTGCTACGGCTGGTTGCCTGATCGTCGCGCGCCGACAAGTCGGTTTTGAAGGTCGCCCTACCGTGCCAGCGAAACCCAGCTCGACGGCGATCTGCGCCACGAGGTTCGTCTTGTATCTCACTGGGGGCGGCGAGCGATGGGACCCGGAGAGCATCGGCCACACGACGAGCAGTACTGGACGCCACCTTGGTCGACGGCGCTGTTGGCCGGCGACCTCTTCGAGGCGATCCCGTTCGGCGATCAGCCGACGACGATTCACCGCGCCGAGGATGGGAAGCACTTCGTCGGCGAGGTCGCCTTCGCCTACGGGCTTCTGACGACGCCGACCTGCGACATGACCGGGCAGCGCGACGAGGGACAAGCGGCCCACCCCTTCCGCGTGCTCGGCCCAGCCTCGTAGCCGACGAGCTGCTCGCCAAGCCACCTCGCCGCGTCGCCCAACTTCAACCAGAGGCGCGTCGTCACCTGAAGGTCAAGCTCGCGGCCTACTGGGGCCGAGTCGCCGTCGATCCCGGCGAGTTGCCGCTGCACGAGCGCGACGAGAATGAGTTGCGCGCTACCGATTGGCCCCCGAGCCGCTACGACGATCCGGGTGCCTTGACCGTCAAGCGCGGGTAGGGGTCGGCGCATAGTTGGGCACCGGGAAGATAGGTGGAGACCCGCCGCGGATCGCGGGTGAGCAGCGGGCGGCCGGTGACGGCGGCCCGCGCGGTCAACTGAGCAGTGCCTCCAGCGCCGGTTGCAGCCGGGCACTGCCACCGAGCTCTCGCCCCAGTTCGGCCTGGCGGGCGGGGTTGGCCCCCTGTTGTGCCATGTAGCGGCGCAGCGCGTGCAGGGCGATGTCGTGGCCGACCCAGCGCCCCATCCGTATCGCGTCGACCACGGAGCGCTCGGGGGGCAAGAAGGCAAGCTACCTGACCGCCAGCTGCCCGACCGGGCTCTACTACGCCGAAGGGAAGGTCCAGTTCACCGACGGCCTCACCCTGAAGATCACCCACGCCCTGCCTTGCACGCCGAAGGGATAGTTGCTGTCGAGTACGACCTCGCCCATCTTCAGTGAGCGCGCACCGTCTTTTGACGGCGCCGAGCGCCAGGTCACCCGGCCGAGGGTCACGGGATCGAGCCGGCCGGGGCGACCCACTGGCTGTTGAACGCCAAGACGGTGGCAAGGGCGTCGAAGTGACGGTCGTAGTGCAGCACGCCGAAGCCTCGCTCCGCGGCGGCGGCGGCTACGAGGGCATCCGGCACTCGCACCCGATGTGCCCCCGCGGAGCCTCGCGCCGCGAGCTCTCGCATCGCCAATTTCGCGGCATCTGTGACCGCCTGCGTGATCGGCGCCTGCCGGAACCCGGCCATGCCCGCCGCGACCCTCTCGACCGCCTCGCGGTCGGGGGCGTCGAAGATCATCTCCATCGTCACCGGCGCGCAGGCGACCAGGTGCCCTTCGCGGGCGGCCTCTCGCCACAGCGGCGCGACCTCTCGGGCAGAGGCGCGAGCCCAGGCGGAGGTGTCCGCGACCCACGGCCCCTGTGGCCAGCTCATCGGGCCCAGGCGCGCTCGCGGGCGCTCTTCAGGCTCTCGAGGTCGAGTCCCGAGGTGCCGTCCGCGGCGCTGAGGGCGAACTCGGCCGCCCCCTGCGCGGCGGCTTGGTCGCCCTCGAAGGCCTCGGCGCCCCGCAGGGCCAGCTCGCGGACGATCCGCGAGATCGGCGTCGAACGGCCCGAGCATGGCCCGGCCGCGCTTGATCGCGCGCTCCAGGTCGGGATCGCGGGAGACCTGCACACGTGGATGACGGCTGGCCACGATGATGAGTGTACCCGCTCGTGGATACAGCCGCTGCTATGAACTTCGCCAGGTACCGCTCCGGCGAGGGCGTCAAGCCCGACGAGCCCGAGGTCAAAGGGCTGATCGGGTTGGCAGGGGGGCCTTTGAAGCCCTGGTCACCCGCGGGTGAGCGAAAGAGAACCGCGGGGCGGATCTGAGGCGTCTATCCGGGGCGCGGGCGGCAGCGATTCGGGCCAGCGCATCGGTTTTAGGCATAAATATCGAGTCAGGACTTCTTCTGTAAAAATGGCTCTAAAGAGCGAAAACCCGATACCTATAAGCTTGATAGGCAGAAAAATCGTTTCGCAAGAGGCAAATATCGCTGCCTCGTCGTTGGGCTGACACGCTCTCGGCTACCACAGCACCCGAGCCCGGTCGAAGGCGGCGATGCCCGCGTCCCGGCTGACCAGCCGTGTCCCACGCTCGAGAGCCGTCGCGTAGATGATCCTGTCGGCGCGCTCGCCCGGGAAGGCGGCGGGCTCGCTGAGGCGCTCGGGCCCGTCGGCCAGCCAGACGAAGGCGTGGGTGTCGAGCAGGATCAAGCCCGCTCTATGTCCCAGGTGCCCGACGAGGAGCTGACCAGCTCCTCGTCGGAGATGTTGTACTTGACGCTGCCGCGCAGGCCCTTCGGGGGCAGCGAGGGCTCGACGCGGGCGACCGAGCGGCCGCGCTTGGTGACGACGAGCGCCTCGCCGGTCTCGGCGACCTCGTCGAGGAGGCGCAGGCGGTCAACACGAAGGGCGTGATGGGGAAGGGGGTTGCGTTGCAGTTCAAGCGCGCTTTCCCGGACAACTACAAGGCGTATCGAGCTGCCTGCGAAGCCGGCGAGGTCCAGCTCGGCCGCATGTTCGTGACCGGCGGGCGCCTGGTCAACCCGCGCTTGATCGTCAACTTCCCGACGAAGGGGCACTGGAAGTCGCGCTCGCGCCTGCAGGACATAGACGCCGGCTTGAAGGATCTTCGGCGCGTTGTCGAGGACAACGACGTGAAGTCGCTGGCGATGCCGCCGCTCGGGTGCGGACGTCTGGTCGAGCAACGGCCGGAATCGGCCATGCCCGGTAGAATCGACATCGTGATCGATCGCGCTCAAGCCGTCGCCAGCGTCGCTGGATCGCTGCGCCTCGAGGGCCTTGAGCCCACCGGCCCGGTTCGCGAACTTGCCGATCTCTGGGTCCGGGGAGATGCCTCGGATGCCGATCTGCGCGAGGCGGAGCGGCGCCTCCTCGCGGGCGAGCCGCTTGAGGGCTTGCTGGCCTCCGTGGCGGCAAACGGCGCGTCGCGGCACGTGTGAGCGACGATCCATACGTCTACCCGGGCACGGATGTCTTGCGCAACATGCAAGGCATCCACGATGGCACGGAACTTGAGGCGTTCGAGGCGCGTCTGACGCTCCTGCGAGGGCTGCAGCTCGCCTCCGATCCGATCGCTGGCGAGTACGACCTCGCCCATCTCCGGTTTACCACTTCACCGACATCGACAACCTGGGGGGCGTGTTCACCGACGGCAACGCCGCCGTGTCCATCACCCGCTTCGACGACGATCCCGCGAACCTCACGACCCTCGTCAACTGGAGGGTCATGGGATTGAGAATTTGGAAGAACACGGACGAAGACCCCGACCGCCGCAGGCGCCGCATGGCCGAGTTCCTGGTCCATGGTTCCGTGCCGCTGGAACTGTTTACCGAGGTGGGGGTCGCCGATGCCGAAGTCCAAAGCACGGCCACCTCGGTCCTCGCCGATGCCGGCTTGGACCTGCCGGTCAAACGCGCTCCGGCTGGTATTTCTAGGCCGAAGTTACCCCCAGCCGCCAACCCGGATCTGGCTTGAGAAATGAGGATCGGCGCTGCGGCGCCTGTCTCGCTCGTGTCTACGCGTGCTTGGGGACCGAGCTGACCAGCTCCAGGGCGCGGGCCTGAACGGCATTGGGCTCGGCAAGCCGCTCGAAGGTTGCCGTGGATTCGCCGACGCGGATCGTGTTGCGGGTGCGCAGCGAGAGCTCGGCGAGCAGGCTCTCGAAGGAGTGGGGCTCCTCGCCGCGGGCGGTGTGCTTGCGGCGCGCCTTGTCGGCGGCGGCGCTCGAGCGCTTCGCCTTGGCGACGGGGTCTGGCTGGGTCGGCGGGCACTCGTCGCGGAAGGTGAGCTCCGCCCAGGCCTCGCGCAAATGCCACTCCAGGTAGTAGGCGAGCATGCAGAGGAAGAGGTGGGCGCGCACCCGGTCCTCGAGCCGGTGGTGGATCGGGCGCACCTCCAGCGGTCCCTTCAGAGTGCGGAAGGCGCGCTCGGCCCACTTCAGCTGCTTGTAGGAGCGGACGACGCCGGAGGCGTCGAGCTTCTCTTTGGCGACGGAGGTGCGCAGCACGTAGATCCCGTCGAGCGCCGCCTCGGCTGAGATCTGCTCGCCCTTGCGCTCGTAGGCGAAGGAGGCGTCGGCGATCGTCACCTCGAAGTGCTTCTTGACGCGGTAGCGCTTCAAGGCCGGGCCGACCGCGAGGCCGATCTCAGCCGCGCCCCGCAGCGTCCCCGCCTCGACCCGCTCGCGGATCTCGGCAAGGCCGCGCTCGGTGGCGGCGAGCAGGTCCTCTCGCTTGCGCGAGCGCTCCTCGGCGAGGAGCGGGTTGCGGCAGACCACCAGTCGCTCGCCGGGAAAGGCCTCGGAGGAGATCTCGGCGAGGCTCTGCTCGTCGAACAGCGAGAGCTGCAGGTCGCCGTCCTTGACGAGCTTCTTCACCTGCGGCGCCTTCAACGCCGTGATCCAGGAGGTCCCCTCGCTCTCGCCCAGTGCCTCGAGGTTGGCCTTGGTCGCCATGCCGCGGTCGCAGACGAGGACCGCCTCGGCGAGCCCGAAGCGCCCGCTGAGCTTGGTGATCTGGGCGGGCAGCGTCGCAGCGTCGTGGGTCGAGCCCGCGAAGGCCTCGATCGCGACCGGACGCCCCGCGGGGTCTGCGAGGAGGCCGTAGACGATCTGCAGCGTGCCCCGCCGCCCGTCGCGCGAGTAGCCGAGCTCGGCGAGCGGGCAGCTGCGCCCCTCGAAGTAGGAGGAGGAGAGGTCATAGAGGGCGTGCGTGCCCTCTTTGAGGTGACGGCGGGCGAGGCGGTCCTCGATCTTCTCCTGGCGATCCCCCAGCCAGTCCATCGCCGCGTAGAGGTCGTCTTGGTCTGCCCCCTCGACCCCCAGCTCGGAGGCGAGGGTGGACTGGTGAAGCGAGCGCGCGGTGGCGAGCTTGGAGCCCGGCTTCAAGACCCGCTGGCAGATCATCGCCAGGGCGAGGTCACGCTCCTTCGACGGCGAGCGGTCGAGCAGGCGGGCGAGGCCGAGGCGCCGGGCGGCGCCGAGCACCGCCTCGACGTGGCCGGCGGGCGCCGAAGCGGCGACCGAGATCTCCTCGGCGCCCACGAGCGCCTCGCCGGCGAGTGCCGCCCGCAGTGCCTCGATCGCCTCAGGCGGCAGCTTCGAGACGTTGGCGATCGTCTCGTGACGCACGCGCTTGCCCTCACGGATCGAGCGGCGGATCAGGTGGGAGGTATAGACGCGGTCGCCGTGCCGGCGCTTGATCTTGGCCACGTGCATCGCGCCTGACTTTCCCTTCATAGAGGCATTATCCACCATCCATCGGACGTGATTACGGCAGGAATCTTGGCTACATCTAACCGCCTGAGAAGACCCCGAATCCCGCATGGGGAGCGGGATCGGGGTCGATCAGCGGGTTGTTATTCGGGGTAACTTCGGTCTAGGCCATGATCGAATTCGTGCGCAAGGGCAATCTGCTTGAGGCCGACGCTGAGGCGCTCGTCAACACGGTCAACACGAAGGGCGTGATGGGGAAGGGGGTTGCGTTGCAGTTCAAGCGCGCTTTCCCGGACAACTACAAGGCGTATCGAGCTGCCTGCGAAGCCGGCGAGGTCCAGCTCGGCCGCATGTTCGTGACCGGCGGGCGCCTGGTCAACCCGCGCTTGATCGTCAACTTCCCGACGAAGGGGCACTGGAAGTCGCGCTCGCGCCTGCAGGACATAGACGCCGGCTTGAAGGATCTTCGGCGCGTTGTCGAGGACAACGACGTGAAGTCGCTGGCGATGCCGCCGCTCGGGTGCGGGCTTGGCGGGCTTGCCTGGTCCGACGTACGGCCGATGATCGAGGCAGCGCTGGGCGACCTGCCCACCAAGGTGATCGTCTTCGAGCCGATGGGGGCGCCGGCGCCGGAGCGCATGGTGGACCGGCGCAAGCGCCTGCGGATGACGCCGGGCCGCGCGGCCTTCATCGGCTTGCTGGATCGATACCTGATGCCCGGTGAGTCGGCGTCGCCGCTCGTGGTGCAGAAGCTTCTGTATTTCCTCCAGGAGGCGGGCGAGCCCCTCAAGCTGACCTTCTCCAAGCAACGCTACGGGCCTTATGCGGATCAGGTTCGGCATGCGGTGCTAGGCATGGAGGGCCAATTCGTGACGGGCTTCGGGGATGGCACCGGCAGTGGCGACATCCGGCTCCTCCCTGCGGCTCGGACCAAGGCGGCGCCGTTGCTCGCTGAGTATCCCGAGACCTCGGCTCGCTTCGCTCGCGTCGCCGATCTGATCAAGGGCTTTGAGACTCCCTACGGGCTCGAGCTCCTTTCCACGACCCACTGGGTGGCGAAGCACGAGGGCGCGAAAGACCCCGGGCACGCTGCGGAGCTGGTCCGCGCCTGGAGCGCACGCAAGGGCCGCCTCTTCACCACTGACCACATCACCACCGCATGGGAGCAGCTCCGGGTCAAGGGCTGGCTCCCGCAAGACGCCGCGGCCGCCGCGGAATAGGAGCGATCAGGCGCCGGTCGCCCTCGCCGAGCGCGTGGCCAGCGGCTCCGTATGTCGTGGCCGACCCAGCGCCCCATCCGTATCGCGTCAACCACAGAGCGCTCGGGGGAGTAGACCCAGAACGGCTCGTCGGCATCGGTTTGGGCCTGCTGGCGGTCGATCTCGAAAGTCCCGGCATCGAAGACGTGGACTCTGGTGGGCGGCTGGTCGATCGACGGTCGGTGGGCGCCACGGGGGACGGCGACGTGCACTTGCCCGGGAATCTCGTCGGCGAGGTCCCAGAACGCCAGCGCGGAATTGAGGCAGATCGTCCCGCGGGGCCTGAGCCGACACCACCGCCAGCCCGGACAGCATTCGCCGCGATCCGGATAATGCCCGCGCTCGAGCGGCTGGGGGCGAGAGTAGGCCCTCTCATTAGGACGACAGGTTAGTTGCATAAAGCGCCATTTATTTGTAGTCTTAAAGCACGAAGCTAAGCAAAGCACAGACCATCGAGTTCTTCCACATCGCGTTCCTGGCGGTGCTTGGCAGCCGCCTGGACCCGGCTCGCTACGTCCTCAAGGGCGGCGCCAACCTGCGCTACTTCTTCGCCAGTGAGCGCTACTCCGAGGACATCGACCTCGACCTGATCCGCCCGGTTCCCTGGAGCCTCAAGGAGCAGGTCAACGCAGCCCTGAGCTCGCCGGCGCTCCGCAGCCTGCTCGCGACCGGCGACCTCATTCTCGCCGAGCACACCAGCGCCAAGCAAACCGAGACGACCCACCGCTGGAAGATTGGGATCCAGGCGCCTGGCGGCTCCGCGCCGCTGCGCAGCAAAGTCGAGTTCAGCAATCGCGACGGGGAGGGGGGCTACGTCCTCGCTTCCCTGCCCGATACGGCCGTCGAACCCTATGCGCTGCGCCCGCCGAGCGTCCAGCACTACGACGCTGCGGCGGCGACGGCGCAGAAGGTGGCGGCGCTCGCCGGGCGCCCGCAGACCCAGGCGCGCGACGTCTTCGACCTCGAGCTGCTCCTGCGTCGCCGACCGCTGGTCAAGGGCTCGCTCGACGCGGCCCTTCTCGAAGCCGCCATCGAGCGCGTCCTGGAACAGGACTACGCCGCCTTCCGCGACCAGGTGCTGCCCTTCCTCGAGTCCGGCGCGGCGGAGCTGGTCGCCTCGCCAGGCGCCTGGGAGCAGATCCAGACCTTCGTCTCCGATCGCCTCGAAGCGGCGCGATGAAGCCGGTCGAGGCCTACGCTGAGCTGCGGCGGCTGGATCGCCCCGTCTTCACCACCCGCGAGGCGGCGGCACTTTGGCGCTGTGAGCAGACGAGCGCCAGCCGAAGGCTTGGGAGGCTCGAGAAGGCGGGCCTGGTGCGGCGGGTCCAGCGCGGCCTCTGGGCGCTTGACCCCGAGATCGAGCCTCGAGTGGTTGGGCCCTACCTGACCGCCCCGCTTCCCTCCTACGTCTCGCTCTTTTCGGCACTCGCCGAACACGGGATGATCGAGCAGCTCCCCCGTCAGATATCACTCATCTCGCTCGCCCGGCCACGGCGGATCCCGACCGGACTCGGCGTTTACCTCGTTCACCAGATCGCCCCCGCGCTGTTCGGCGGTTTCGCCGGCACCGAGCGCAGCGGCTACCTGGCCCGGCCCGAGAAGGCGCTGTTCGATCTCGTCTACATCCGCGCCGCTGCCGGCAGCCGCGCCCATCCGCCCGAGCTCTCTCTGCCGGCGGACTTCGATCGCGGTGAGCTCAGCCGCTGGAGCGAGCGAATCGAGAGCCAACGGCTCCGCACCCTGGTCGCTCGGCGCCTGCGTGAGCTGCTGCGCTAGCCGGGCCTCTCGACGCTCCACTGCTCGCCCGTTACCTGAGCGAGCTCGACCCACTGCTGTAGAGATCCATCGGCTTTGTCGCTAAAGTCCACCATCTCACCCACATTGACATTCTCGCCTCTCTCACCTATCCTGACCGCCATGGCGCAGTTGATGCAGGTCCGGCAGGCCGCCCGGGCATTGGGGGTCCACGAGAACACGGTCCGCCGCTGGGAGGAGCGTGGCCTTCTGCGCGCGGTTCGTCTCCCGAGCGGGGTGCGGCGCTTCCGGGTGGAGGACGTGGAGGCGATGCGCGAGCAGATGTTCAGCGGCTTCGCGCCGCTGCGCGAGGACGACGACGTTGTCCCGGTGGCGCGCGTCCGCTCGATCGACTGAGAGCCGTCGTCCCCAACGGCTTTGCCGGCGACCTCTTCGAGGCGATCCCGTTCGGCGATCAGCCGACGACGATCACCGCGCCGAGGACGGGAAGCACTTCGTCGGCGAGGTCACCCTCGCCTACGGGCTTCTGACGGCGCCGACCTGCGACATGACCGAGCAGCGGCGCCTCGCGTGCCGACGGCTCGCTCTTCCGCGGGCGGCCCCACGCTGAAGATCACCCACGTTCCGCCTCGCACGCCGGTGGGGCAAATGCGGATGGGCTGAGAGCCCAATCGTGTGGACATCCGCTGCAATGAACTTCGCAATATTGTTTCGATACAGACCGGTTACTAGTCCACCCAGGGGGAGGTCAGCGCAGGGGGGTTCTGCTGATTGACGATGGCGCTTGTCGATTTCAGCGAGCAGTTGGAGGCTGCGGAGTCCGTCTTGGATCTGGCGCGACGCCTGGGCGTGCGATGCCTCGCGAGCGGCGACGAACTCGTCGCGATGAGAGGCGAAGAGCGCGCGAGCGAAGAACTGGAGCTGATCGAAAAGCTGGCCGGCAGCTCTTCGCACGCCGCCTGGGAAGACGTGGTCGGCGACCCCGCCAGCTTCGAGCGGCGACTTGGCGCCGATCTGGCTGCCGCCGTACGGCGGGCGAAGGCGCGCCAGCCGCTCGACTTCCTCGGTGTGCTGCGCGGGCTCTGCCATGGCCCGCTGGAGGAGTTCTTCACCACCACCGGCAACCAGGTCGAGCTGGCCAAGGGCCTCCCGGTCCCCTTCGCAACTCGGCCGTTGCCCGAGGTGCTCGGCGGGGAGTGGACGACGAGTCAGGGCACCCTCAACGACGACGAACCTCTCTTTCCCCTGCCCTTCGACCTCTATGACCCCGTCAAGGCGAAGGGGCTCCGCGTGGTCCTCGACTTCAGCTGCGCAGAGCGCCTCGATGCGCTGACCTGGGAGGAGGAGCAGAAGCTGCCGCGGATTGCGACGCTGCACCCGGAAGGGGGCGGTGAGTACGAGATCGAGCAGGAAGGGCGCGGCCGTTTCTTCGGCGTGCGGCCGGGGTGCTGGGACATCGCGGCGATCAAGAAGCTGCTCGAGCAGGCGAAGGCCGCGGGGGCGCAGCTGGCTGTGCTCCCGGAGCTGAGCTTGCCGAGCCCGGGCGCGCTGGAGGACGAGCTCGCGCGCAATCACAGGGCGTACCCGCCGATCGTCGTCGCCGGCAGCGCCCACTGCGAGATCGAGAAGACACCCGAGCGCAAGGCCATTCGCGCCAACGAGTCGCGGCTCTATCTGGACGGCGAGTGCGTGGCGGTGGCACGCAAGCATCACCGCTTCAAAACCAAGAGGCTGGGTGCCAAGACATTCGGGAAGCACCAGTGGGAGAACTTGACCCGCGAGCAGACGACGATCACCCTCCTCTCGGGTCGTCGCACTCGTCTTGGCGTCGCGATCTGCGCAGATCTTCTTGAAAAGTGGATCCCGCGGTTGCTGGAGGACGCCGGTGTCAACCTTCTGCTGGCACCGGCGATGAGCCCGAAGATCGGCTCCTTCAACCCGTCGCTGACCGGCATCGCGGGCCTGTGCCAGGGCGTCGCCGCGGTTGCCAACACGCGCTGGGGCGACGACGGCAAGCCCTTCCTCTGCATGTGTGCGGTGCCGAGGCCCGATCCCCTGCAGCAGTCGAAGGCGTTCTCGGGTGACGGCCAGAATCCAGCCCCGCAGATCGCAATCCTCGATTCGAACAAGCCGCTCCCGGAGGCCGTGACCTGGCCGGGACGCGCGGCGACGGCGGCGGAGAGCCGGCGGTGAACGAGGCATGCGTTACCAGGGGGCGCCGGGAAAGCCCGTTCGTCCGTAGTTTCTCCAGATGTACTCCGGGGCCGCAGACGATATAACTCATATCAATGATAGGTCAATGACTCAAAGCACAGAGCCCGTACGAGGGAGAAGGCACATGAAGAAATCGGAGGCTGCCGTGGCGCGGCGGTTGCGGGAGCAGCGACGCGAGGTCGCTGCGAGCGAGCGCAAGGAGCCCTTGCGGCGCCGCTTGCTCATCGCTCTCGGAGAAGGAGCATCGACACCGACCGCGCTCAGCGAGTCGGTCGGCGCGCGCAAGGAGTCGGTGAGCCGGAAGCTCGCGGAGCTGCGCAAGGCCGGGCTCGTCACCGTCGTCAAAGACGACGACGATCGGCGGCGAGCGGACTACTCGCTGACTCGGGCAGGGCGCTCGGAGCTGGGCCGTCATCTCGCGTTCGGCGAGCCCCAGAAGCTCCCCTCTCCGCCCGATGCCGAGGGAGTCGTCGCTTTCCTGCGCGAGGCACTGGCCGCTGCGGTGGCGATGCGGCGTCGCAACAACCGCCTGGGGGACGCGATCGACCGGGTACAGGAGATCTACGAGCAGGCCGAAGCGGCCGGCGCCCGCGAGGTCGGGCTCGAGGCGCTTGCAGAGCTGGCGACGACGCAGCGGCAGGACCGCCGGCGCACGGCGCGGAATCGTTCGCTGGCAATCCTCGAGAAGATGGCGATGGGTGCGCCGGGCGTCGAGCCACAGTTCGTCTATCCCGCCATCGCCCACCTCGAATACGAGCGCGGCAAGGCGGGCGACCTCGGCGCCCTCGACGCCGCAGCTCTCTCGCGCAACCTGATCGCCTCGATGTCGCTCTTCGAGCACCTGGTCGAGAGATTCCCCAAGGAGGACACGCGACACTGGCGATCGCGCCGGGCCTGGAGCGTGGTCGGCCTTGCCCAAAATCTCTGCGACCAGTCTCGCTACGAGGACTCGTTGCGCTATGCCGCCTCCGGCCTGCGCATGTTCGAGGAGCTCGACGATGACTACGGCCGAACCCGGTGCTGGTACCTGTTCGGCTTCTGCCTGCGGTTGCTGCGCCGCTTCGACGCGGCCTGGAGCTGCCTTGAGCACGCACACGCCCTCGCCGGCGGCCCCGGCAACTCCTTCGAGAGGGCGACGGCCTACTGCCTGGTGCAGATGGGGGAGGTGCGGCGCTGCCAGGGCAAGATCGGCAAAGCGAAGCGGCTGCTGGGCGGGGCGCTCGATGAGGCCGAGCGCCTGGACCTGCACGTGGCGCGGGCCTTCGCCACCTCGGCGCTGGCTGCGGTCGAGTTCCAGCAGAAGGATTTCGAGCTGGCGCAGGTGACGCTGCGCTCGGCGCAGAGCGTGTTCGAGGGCTGCGAGCACCAGGAGGGGATTGCGCTCAACGCGCGTCGCCAGGCGACCGTCGCCAGGTACCTCTCCGGCGAGGGCGTCAAGCCCAACGAGCCCGAGGTCAAAGGACTGATCAGGTTGGCAGAGGGGACCTATGAAGCCCTGGGCAGCCCCGCGGGCGTCGCCGCCTGTCAGATCGAGCGCGGCTGGATGCGCAGGATCTCCCCCGGCTGCGGCGACCTCGGCGAGGTGATCGACGAGCTCAGTCACATAGTCAAGGAGGAGCGGGACACCCTCCAGCAGGACGCTTGGGTCCCCAAGGTTCTAAGGGACTTCGCGAGGGAGGTGGGCGGCGATCTGGAAAAGGAAGCCCGCGACGTCTACTCCCAGTCCGAGCGCCACCTGGAGGAAAAGGGCGACCAGGGCGTCCAGCGCATCTCCGAGCTCGCGGGCGACTTCGACGAGGTCGGCGAGAGCCACCCCAGCACACCCCGGGTGAGAGAGATGGGCGGCGAGTCCCGCCGCAGGGAGGCGCCGCTGGACTTGGTCGCCGCCTGACGGCCGGTCTTCCAGCCAGCGCTCTTCGCGCCGTTCCAGCTCGAGTCGAGCCGCGCAGCTACCACAGCACCCGAGCCCGGTCGAAGGCGGCGATGCCCGCGTCCCGACTGACCAGCCGTGTCCCACGCTCGAGAGCCGTCGCGTAGATGATCCTGTCGGCGCGCTCGCCCGGGAAGGCGGCGGGCCCCTTCGCGCGCTCGCGCGGTTCGCGCTCAGGGCGAGATCAGCTGGGCGCCGGACAGATAGGTGGAGACCCGCCGCGGATCGCGGGTGAGCAGCGGACGGCCGGTGACGGCCGCCTCCAGATCCTCGATCCGCGAGAAGCGCGGGGAGACCTCGGCCAGGACGACCGCGTTGACGACCAGCGGTCCCTGGGCGAGCGCCTCGGTGAGCCGCGACCGAGACCAGCTCAGCCATTTCTGGTCTTCGGTGAAGACGTCGAGCAGGAGATCGGGGTTGCGGGGTCGCAGCTCCTTATCGCGGCGCTCGAGCAGGGCCCGTCTCGGCTCCAGCCTTCGACATGTAGGGCACGACCAAGACGGGGATGGCATCCCCGCTGCCGAAGGCCTTCAGTTGCTGCGCCGCTCGATCCACCTGGCCGGGGCGGCTTGAGGCCTTGACCTCAACGCGCATCTCCTTGAACCGCCGATCCGGTCACAGGATCTCCTTGTGGCATCGGCGAGAGTGGGTGAGATGGCCGGTAGACTGGCGGGCATGGCAACGCGTGAGCAGCTGCACCGCGAGGTGGACGCCCTGAAGGAGCCCCAGGTTCCGAGGGCGCGGATCATCGTCGTCGACGAGCCCGAAGCCGAGGACGACATCGTCGGGCTGCCGGAGGCGTGGAAGACCTTCGATGACGGCACGCCGCAGCCCAACTGAGTGGCGTTGCTGCATGAGGCTCGTCGCGGTAGGCGTTGACCCTCGTCGTCGATGCCACAGTCGCGGTTGCCTCCGTCGGCTTGGCTGACGGCTTCGGCTGCCGGCTGGTGACGCTCGACGGCCCCTTGCGCCGAGGCGCCGACCGGCTCGGCTTCGTCGTCTCGCCGGCCGAGCTTTGACATAGCGGGCGGAATTTCTGCTTGGACCTCATCTGCCCAGCGCCCACATCGAAGGCGACATCTCCGGCCCTCACAACGACAAGGTCGTCGTCGTGATCCAGGTCCGCCCGGGCAGCGGCTGGCTCGCCTTCCGCCGCTACCGAACGGCGGCGGCCACTACGAGGCCGACTACCTCTTCCGCCGCACGACCAAGCCGACCAGCTATGAGATGCGCGCAGGGGGAGCCTCGGGGAGCTGCTGCGCTCCAGGTCGCGCCGCTTCACGCGGCGGCGACGAAGCGCAGGTGCTCGATGCCGCCCGCGGGCGGCATCCCGGCCAGCTCCGCGTCGGAGTCAGCACCGTCCGCAGGGCGTCGAAGACGTTCTCGCAAGCCTCCTCGCGGGTGCGGCCTTGGCTGAGCGCGCCGGGAACCGCCGATATCCGCCAGCGCCTCCCCAATTGCGTCACAGCCCCGCGCCTGCAAGTCACCCGCCGAGCCTGGGATCCCGAGCTGTTAAATACCGCTTCGGTACCTGAGTACATTTGGCTCTATAGAGCCGTTTGCCTCCATATTTTGGAGCTACAGCTCTCTCCAGAAACGTCGAGGCCCTTCTTGACTGGCTGAACCAGGAGTGGTTTCATCTACGCACGAAAGATGTATGCGGCCGTTCATCGCCGCAAAGCCCTCAGACAGGGCACGGGCCACAGGCCCAGGGAAACAGGGAAAACCGAGTCGCCGAGGCGTCGCGAGGGAAGCGGCCGGCAGGGGCTCAAACCACAAGGAGAGATCTAAGTGAGACGTCTAACCATCTTGCTCGCCGCGGTGGGGGCTTTGATGCTCGTGCCGGCGGCCCAGGCGTTTGCCGCCGACCTCAAAGTCAACCTGATCGGCCTCGAAGGAGGCGGCGGCGAAGTCGTCAGCGGGGACGAATTCGGTGAACTCCCGGGCACCCCGCCGCTCGCATGCAACCTGCCCGAAGGGGAAGGCTCCGAACCGGAAGGCGTCTGCGAAAACGAAATGGAAGAAGTCGAAGAAGGGGCATTCGGGGAGATCCTGCGAGCTTTCCCCGGCCCAAAAAGCGAATTGGTCGAATGGGAATTCGTCTCCGGGTTCACGTTTGGGGAAAACTGCGAAGCAGGGAAACTGAACTGCACCGCCTTTACCGAAGGCGAAGACGCTGAGCTCAACGTCTACTTCGCCTGCGAGCCGGGCGAAGAATGCGTCGGCGAAGAACCGCCGGTCGAAGGCCCCGAACTAACCGTCACCAAAGAAGGCACCGGCTCGGGCACCGTCGTCTCCAGCCCCGCGGGGATCGAATGCGGCGCAACCTGCAGCTCCACCGCCTTCGAAGAAGGCTCCAAAGTCACCCTGACCGCATCGCCCTCGGCGGGCTCGCTCTTCTCCAGCTGGAAAGGCTGCGAAAAAGGCGGGGTCAACGGCCGCCAGTGCACGGTGACGATGGACAAAGCAAAGACCGTCAACGCCAAATTCATCACGGCCTATGACGTCACGGTCAACCGGGTCGGATTCGGCCTCGGCAAGGTGAGCAGCTCCCCGGGCGGGGTCCTCTGCCTGAGCAACTGCTCATCGACCACGGCCGCCTTCAAGGAAGGCATCTCGGTCACCCTCAACGCGGCACCGTCGAAAAACTTCGTCTTCACCGAATGGACGGGCGACTGCTCGGGCTCCGGCCCCTGCGCGCTCGGCGCCCTCGGCGAAGACAAGGAAGTCGGCGCCAAATTCACCGAAGTCGCCAAACAGCTGCTCACCGTCAGCAAGAGCGGCGGCGGCCAGGGAACCGCGAAGTCGAACGTCGCCGGCATCAACTGCGGCGCCACCTGCTCGACGATGGCATCGGCCTACTACCAGGGCGCGGTGGTCGAACTGACCGCCACCCCGGGCAAAGGCTCCGCCTTCGGCGGCTGGTCGGGCAGCGGTTGCTCCGGCACCGGCACCTGCACGGTGACGATGAGCGCGGCCAAAGAAGTCACGGCCGAATTCAAATAGCGAGGTAACGCAGCACGAGTAACGCAGCGAGAAGCAACGGCAAAGCCAAAGCCCCGGGAGCCAACCGGCTCCCGGGGCTTTGGCCCCGCCGCAGCGGTACCGCCTCCGGGGGAGGGGCGGCAGGACAAGGGACAACAGGGAGAGGAACGCAGCAGATGGGACAGACAAGACTTCAGCCGGGGAAGGGCAGGCTCGCCGTAGCGCTGAGCGCCCTCGCGGCCTCGCTTCTCCTCGCCGCGCTGGCCCTGCCGGCGAGCGCCCAAGCCGCCCCGCTGCCCCAGCTCTGGACGAGTTGCTTCTCCGTGGAGGGGGGCTCGGGAGCGAACGAGTGCGACCGGCCGGTAGGCGTCGCCGCCGACCCCAACACCCCCGGCCACGTCTACATCGCCGACTCCTCCAACCACCGCATCGACGAGTTCAACGCCTGGGGCGCCTTCGTCAAGTCCTGGGGCTGGGGCGTCGCCGACGGCTCGCTCGAGCCGCAGACCTGCGGCCCCGGGGCCACCCCGCCCACCGCGAGCTGCCGGGCCGGCATCCGGGATTTCGAGGGTGGTGGTGTTGGGGGCGGCGGCCAGCTCAGCACCGCTAATGGAGTCGCGGTTGACTCCGCCGGCGATGTCTATGCAGTTGATTCAAGTCGCATCCAGAAGTTCGGCCCCGCAGGCGAGTTCCTGCGTGCCTGGGGGGCCGGCGTTGTCAGCGGCGGCGCCACCGGCACGGGCGACCTCAGCGTCGGCTCCGACCTCGTCACCTCGCTCGCCGTCACCGGCAAGGAGTTTCGCCTCGGCCAGACGATCACCGGAGCGGGCATCCCCGCCGGCACGGTGATCACCGCTTTCGGCCAGGGTCAGATCAGGCTCTCGAAGCCCGCGACGGCGTCCGGCTCGGGGGTGGCGCTCACCGTCGCCGAGGGAGCCGGCAACGTGCCCACCGACGAGCAGCAGACGGTGACGATCGAAGGCGCCCCGACCGGGGGCAGCTTCACTCTGACCACGACCAGCGCCGACATCTGGGCCAGCTTCACCGCCGGGTCGGATCTGGTCCAGGCGGTTCCCACGAGCTTTAATTTCTACAACTACGGGACGGTGCACGTAGGAGACTCGATCTCGATCTTGGGCGGGGGTCTCCCCGCCGGGACGATCGAGGCTATCGACACCGCAAACGGGGTGCTCGACGTTTCGGTCAACGCGACTGGAACCGGCGCCAGCCGCCTAACCGCCACCGAGACCACCGCCCCGATCGCCTACGACGCGCCCGCCAGTGGAGCGGGCAGCGTGCAGGGGGCGCTGGAGGCGCTGCCCAATGTCGGCGCCGGCAACGTCACGGTCACCGGTCCCGCCGGCGGCCCCTACACAGTCACCTTCCAGGGGCCGCTGCTCGGCGACGTCGACGTCGCCGAGATGGGCGCCGGCGGCTCGGGCCTCACCCCCGCGGGAACGGTCGAGGTCGAAACGGCGGCCGAGGGGGCGGGCGCCGCGGAGGTCTGCACCGTAGCCGCCGATTGCCAGGGGGGGATAACGGGCGACGAGCCTGGCCAGTTCGGCCGCGGGCCTGTCTCCAGCTTCATCGCGATCGACCACGGGGGGACCTTGGGCGACGCCGCCGACGACGTCGTCTACGTCGGCGACACCGACCGGATCCAGCGCTTCGACGCCGAAGGCGCCTACCTGGGCGAGATCGAGCTGCCCGAAGAAGGACAGGTCGGCTCGCTGGCGGTCGACCAGGCGAGCGGGGACCTGTACTTCGCCTATGACAGCGACGCCTCTACAGCCACCGGCGAGGCGGTCCAGCCCGACGTGCACCGCCTCGACCCGGCCACGGGCGAAATTACCGACACGCTCGCGGTGGCGATCCCCACGGCGATCGCCACCGCGCCCGACGGCAGCGTCTACGTCTTCGACCAGCGGGCGCCGGGCGGCGAATGCTGCAACCCCGGCAACTTCATCCAGCGGGTGCTGAAGTTCGACGCCGCGGGCAACCTCGTCGAGGTTTCGGTGCAAAACGAAGGCCCGAACCAGTTCGAATCCGACCAGTTCACCCGTGGCTCCGTCGGGGGGCTGGCGATCGGCTCGGCCTGCTTCGCGGGCGCCGGCCACGACCTCTACGCGACGAACACGGGAGGGACCGCCAAAGTCCACGCCGAGTACGTCCGCGCCTTCGGCCCTCCCCCCGACGATCCCGCCTGCCCGCCCGACCGCCGCGCCCCCTCGATCGAGGCCGCCTACGCGGTCTCGGTCGGAATCACCGAGGCGCGGCTGGAGGCGCTGGTCAACCCCCACTTCTTCTCGGGCGCCCAGGGCGCCACCCGCTACTTCGTCCAGTACGCCACCGCGGCCTGCATCGAAGCGCAGGGCTGGGAAGGCGAATGCGTCGCAGAGCACCCCGCCCCGCCGGGAGTGCTCCTGAAAGGCGGTGTGGTCGATGCCGCCCTGCCCGCCCCCGTCCTGCTCAGCGGACTCGAGCCCGACACCGCCTACCGCTTCCGCTTCGCGGCCGAATCCAAAGACTCCGAAGGCGCGCCGACGGTCGAACCCCAGCCCGTCTTCGGCGTCGGCGGCACCCCCGGCGAAGAAGGAGAGGAAAGGTCCTTCCGGACCTTCGCCGAGCCCGCGGGCTCCGGCCCGTGCCCCAACGACGCCTTCCGCACCGGCCCCTCGGCCGCGCTGCCCGACTGCCGCGCCTACGAGCTGGTCAGCCCCCTCGACAAAGCAAACGGCGACATCGCCACGCCGCTCCCGACCGGCCTGCAGGCCGACCTGGCCCGCCACATCCAGGCGGCGGCCTCCGGCGGGGCGCTCACCTACTCCTCCTACCGCGCCTTCGCGGACACCGAAAGCGCCCCCTACTCCTCCCAGTACCTCGCCCGCCGCACCCCCGGCGGCTGGACCACCGAGAACGTCTCCGCGCCTCAGGAAGGTCCCGAATTCGGTCTCGGCCTGCAGGGGCTCGGCACGCTCTACCGCTACTTCTCAGAAGAGCTCACCGAAGGCTGGATCCAGACCGCCACCGACCCGGTGCTGGCGCCCGGCGCCCAGCAGAGGCGCGTCAACGTCTACCGCCGCGACAACGCAAGCGGGGCCTTCGAGGCCTGCACCACCGCGCCGTCGCTCTCGCCGGAACCGACCGACTTCAGGGAGTACCTGGCGGTGCCTCAGGGCATCTCGGCCGGCGGCGAGGTCGCGATCTTCCGCGCCAACGACAAGCTCACCCTCGAGGCGTCGGAGGGAAAAGAATTGGACTTCGGCGTTGAACAGGCGATCGACCAGCTCTATGCCTGCGCGCGGGGGGAAAGCGGAGAGCGCGAGGTCAGCCTGGCCAGCTTGCTGCCGGCCGGCGTGGCGAGCGACCGGTCCTCCACCGCGGGGGAAAGCGGCGAACAGGACCGCTACGGGCGCAGCGCGACGCTCGCCGGGGCGCTCTCCGAGGACGGCTCGCGCCTTTACTGGAAGACGGGGGGGAGGCTTTACCTGCGAGAGAACCCCGCCGAGGAGCAAAGCGAACAGGAGCACGGCTCCGCGCAGGGCAAAGGAGACACGATCGGCCCGGCGCTGGGCACGGGCAGGACCTTCAAAGCAGGCACGACGATCACCTCGGTCGAGGTGGAGGAAGGCGCCTTCGCGGCCGGCCAGGAAGTCACGGCGAAATGCCCCGAAAAAGGCGGGACGGAAGTCCTCGCCGCGGGGACGACGATCACCTTGGCGGGCTCCTCGCTGAAAATCAGCCCCGCCGCGCTGGACAGCTGCCTGGAAGCCGAAATCGTCGGCCACCCCTCGGCGACGGTCTTCGGCATCGCCGCCGGTTTCGGCGCCTTCGCCGCCGGCCAGGGGATCGAGGGCGCCGGGATCGCGCCCGGGACGACCATCGTCGCGGTCGACGGAGGCAAAGCGACCCTGACCCTCTCCGATCCCGCCACCGAGACCGGCAAAGAAGTCGCGCTCGAAGCCTTCAGCGAGTGCGTCGAGCCGGCCAAGGCCTGCACCTACGCGGTCTCCCCCGCCGGCTCCGACGCGAGCTTCCGGGCGGCGCGGCCCGACGGCTCGGCCGCGCTGTTCGTCCAGGACGGGGCGCTCTGGCGCTTCGAGGCGGCGAGCGGTGAAGCCAATCAGATCGCCGTGGGGGTCGCCGGCCTCGCCGGCTGGAGCGCCGACCTCTCGCGCGTCTACCTCGCCTCGACCAGCGCCGAACCCGGCGGCGAGCCGGTCGAACCGAACGCGAGGGGCGATCTGCCGCTCAAAGGCGCGCCCAACCTCTACCTGCACGAGGCGGGCGCGGGGGGCGGGGGCTTCACCTTCATCGGCACGCTGGCGGCGAGCGAGGGCCCCCCCTTCGAAAGACTCTCGCCGATCGCCCGAGAACCCAACTACCGCATCGCCAGGGTGACCCCCGACGGCGCCCGCCTCGCCTTAACCACGACCGCGCGCCTCACCGACTACGACAACACCGACCGCCTCAGCGGCGAGCCGGCGGCCGAGGTCTATCTCTATGACGCCGACACCGGCGAGCTGCTCTGCGCCTCCTGCAACCCCGCCGGCGGGCGGCCGGTGGCGCGGCTGCTGAAGCGCTCGCGCTTCGCGAACGACGACCCGATCCTCGCCGCCGCCCACATCCCGCCCTGGATCAACTCCTTCCACGCCACCCGCGCCCTCTCCGACGATGGCAGCCGCCTCTACTTCAACTCCGAGGACCCCCTGGCCCTGGACGACACAAACGGCCACCGGGACGTCTATCAGTGGGAGGAGCCGGGCAGCGGCGACTGCGCGGAGGAAAAGCACACCTTCTCCGCGCAAAACGGCGGCTGCGTCGAGCTGATCTCCTCGGGCAAGAGCCCCGCCGACTCCGAATTCTTCGACGCCGACCGCACGGGGACCGACGTCTTCTTCGCCACCGCGCAGAGCCTGGCGCCCCAGGACCCCGGCCTCATCGACGTCTACGACGCCCGCGAGGGCGGGGGCTTCCCGCAGCCGGCCGAAGTGGCCCCTTGCGAAGGGGAAGCCTGCCAGGGCCTGGTCGCCGCGCCCGATGACCCGACCCCGGCCTCGGCGGCCTTCGAGGGCGCCGGCAACGTCGTGGTGGGGCCGGCCGCCACCAAGGGGCGCTGCGCCAAGGGCAAAGTGCGCCGCAAGGGCCGTTGCGTCAAAGCCCAGCGCAAGCGGGCCGCCAAGCACCCCAAACGGGCCCAGCGCCACCACCACAGCCGGAGCGCCGGCCGATGAGAGCGCGGCTCGCGATGACGATCCTCGCCACCGCGGTCCTCGCCGCCCTCTGGGCCCCCCCCGCCCAGGCCGCGAAGAGCGGCGAGGAATGCGTGCAAGCCGAACCGGCCTTCGGCTTCTGCGACTTCGACGCGCTCTTCGAACCCCAGGGGGGCGACGCCCCGCTGCAAGCGGGCTCGCACCCGCAGGAGTACGCGGTCGAGATCTCGGTCAACACCGAGCTGGAACCCGACGGTCTCAACGGCGAAGAAGTCATCCCCACGGAGGAAGTCAAGGACCTGCGCATCTACGCCCCGGCGGGCTTCGTGGCGGCGCCCAGCGCGATGCCGACCTGCTCGGCGATCGACTTCTTGAGCGGCGACTACTACGGGCAGGGGCCGGGACAAAACAAGAGCTTCGCGCTGACCAACTGCCCGGCGGCGACCGCGGTGGGCAGGACCACGATCGAGTTCGGGGTGGTCGGCGACACCGCCACCCTCCCCGTCTACAACCTCGTCCCCGCCCCGGGCACCGTGGCCAAGATCGGCTTCGTGATCGAAGGGCTGGTGCCGGTGACCGTCGACCTGCTGCTCAGCCCCACCCCCCCCTACAACGGGATCGCCGAAGTCTCCAACGTCAGCCAGGTGCGCTACCTCTTCGACGCCTCCACGACGCTGTGGGGGGTGCCGGCCGACGAATCGCACGACGGCGAGCGCCACGCCTGCTTGTTCGACGGCGGCAAATGCCCGGTGGCGGTCGACGAGCAGCCCTTTATCACCCTGCCGACCCGCTGCGAAGGGCCGCTGGAGAACAGCGCCGAAGCCGACAGCTGGCAGCACCCCGGCGACTGGGTAGCGGCCCCCACCGCCCTCAGCCACGACGAAGGCGAGCCGCCGGCCCCGCTGGCCTCCTCGGGCTGCGCGAAACTCGACTTCTCCCCCGGCATCTCCGCCGCCCCCACCTCCAGGGCTGCCTCAAGCCCCACCGGCCTGGACTTCTCCCTCGACGTCAACGATCCGGGCCTGACCAACCCCACCGGCTACGCCGCCTCGACGATCCGCAAGGCCGAGGTCACCCTGCCCGAGGGGATGTCGGCCAACCCCTCCCTGGCCGAGGGCCTGGCGGTCTGCACGGAGGAACAGCTGGACGCCGAGACCGCCTTCTCGGCCCCGGGCGAGGGCTGCCCCGACGCCTCCAAGATCGGCAAGGTCGAAGTCGAGAGCCCGCTGATCGACGAACAGGTAAACGGCTCCCTCTACATCGCCAAGCCCTATGAGAACTACGCCGAGAACTCGCTGCTGGCGATGTACCTGGTGCTGCAAAACGCAAAGCTCGGCATCTCGGTCAAGCAGGCCCTGGAGATCAAACCCGACCCGGTCACCGGCCAGCTGACCACGGTCGCCGAAGAGCTGCCACAACTCCCCTTCTCCCACTTCCGCCTGCACTTCCGCGAGGGCACCCGCAGCCCGCTCTCCACCCCCTCCACCTGCGGCTCCCACGCGGTCAAAGCCGTCCTGCACCCCTGGTCGGGCGCCAAACCGATCACCACCACCTCGGCCTTTGAGATCATCACCGGCCCCGGCGCCGGCCCCTGCCCCAAAGGCGGCCTGCCGCCCTTCCGCCCGGGCCTTATCGCCGGCACGCTCAACAACCGCGCCGGCTCCTTCAGCCCCTTCAGCCTGCGCATGTTTCGCTCCGACGCAGAACAGGAGATCACCCACTTCTCGATCAAGCTGCCGCCGGGGATCACCGGCAAGCTGGCGGGCATCCCCTACTGCTCTGACGCCGCGATAGAGGCGGCCAAAGCGAGGACCGGCCCCCACGGCGGCCGCGAAGAGCTCGACAGCCCATCCTGCCCGCCCGCAAGTGAGATCGGCCGCACCTTGGCCGGGGCGGGAGTGGGCCCCTCATTGACCTACGCCCCCGGCAAGCTCTACCTGGCCGGCCCCTACAACGGCTCAAACCTCTCGATGGTGGCGATAACCGCGGGAGTCGTCGGCCCCTTCGACATCGGCACCGTGGTGATCCGCCAGGCCTTCAAGATCGACCCCCAGACCGCCGAAGTCTTCATCGACTCCACAGGATCGGACCCGATCCCTCACATCGTCAGGGGCATCCCGGTGCGCCTGCGCGACATCAGGGCGTATGTCGACCGCCCCGACTTCGTGCTGAACCCGACCGACTGCACCCGCACCTCCACCGCCTCCACGGTCCTCGGCAGCGGCCTTGACTTCGTCTCCGAAGCCGACGACAACCCGGTCACGGTCTCCTCTCCCTTCCAGGCAGCCGACTGCGCCGCCCTGCCCTTCGCCCCGCAGCTCAGCTTCCGCCTGGTCGGCGGCACCCGCCGCGGTGCCCACCCCGCCTTCAAGGCCCACCTGCAGATGAACGGCATCGGCGAAGCCGCCATCCAGTCAGCCCAGGTAACCCTGCCCCGCTCGGAGTTCATCGAGAACGCCCACTTCGACACGATCTGCACCCGCGTGCAGTTCAAAGAAGGGGCCGGCAACGGGGCCAACTGCCCGGCGGGCTCGATCTACGGCCGCGCCAAAGCCGTCACCCCGATCCTCGCCGAGCCCCTCACCGGCCCGGTCTTCCTGCGCTCCTCAGAACACCAGCTGCCAGACCTCGTGGTGGCCCTGCACAACTCCCAGGTCAACTTCAACCTGATCGGCAGGGTGGACTCGGTCAAGGGCCAGCTCAGAAACACCTTCGAGACCGCCCCCGACGCCCCGGTCTCCTCCTTTGACATCGAACTGGAGGGCGGCGACAAAGGCCTCTTCGTCAACAGCACCAACCTCTGCGCCAAGAAGCGCTTCGCCAAAGCCGAGTTCACCGGGCAAAACGGCAAGGCCTACAGCTCCAAGCCGGTGTTGAAGGTGAAGTGCAAGAAGAAGGGCAAAGGCAAAGCCAAACGCCATAAGCGCCACAAGCGGATCCAGTCGCAGGCACGCATGCCCCATACGGCGGATCGAGAACACAAGGAGAGAGCTAAGTGAGACGCCTGACCATCCTGCTCGCCATGCTGGCGGCGCTGATGCTCGTCCCGGTTGTGGGAGCGAGCGCGACGCCCAAATTCAAACTCAACATCATCGGCCAGCCGGGAACCAGCGGCGAAGCCACCAGCGATTCGACAAAAACCGGATCTCCCTACGATGGCACGCCGAAAATCCAATGCAAATACGAATATCCCGGACCGGCGACCGGCGTTTGCGAAAACGAATCGGACCTCATCGAAAAAGGGTTCTGGGGAGTCACCGTAAAGGTCGAGAATCTGAAACTCGGAACCAAAGTCAAAGAATGGGAATTCGTCTCGGGGAAAAAATTCGCCCTATGTGGTCCGGGACACACTCAGTGTTCCGCCTTGACGCCTAAAGAAAGCGAAAACATCGAAGTCAACCTCTACCTCGCCCCGATAGAGCTGAAAGTCAACATCATCGGCGAAGCAGGTGGCGGCGGCGAAGTCAAAAGCCCGGCGGCTGGATATGCCTTTCCGGGCACGCCGGCGCTCGCCTGCGTCCTGCCCGAAGGCGAAGGCTCTGTGCAGGAAGGCGTCTGCAAAAACAGGGTGGAAGAACCCGCACCGGGGACGGTCGCGGAGGGCTTGGAAGCCATTCCTGGCCCCAACAGCGAGATCGTCAAATGGAAATTCGTCTCCGGAGAATCGCTGGGAGGCACCTGCGGTGCAGGAGGCGCAGAATGCCGCGCCCGCTCCACCCAGAGCAAAGACGTCGAGATAAACGTCTACTTCAAATGCAAAGCAGGCAAAGAATGCCCGGAATCCCCCCTCTACCCCCTGACCGTGACCAAGACCGGGGAAGGCTCGGGCACGGTGACCAGCGAACCCGCCGGGATCGCATGCGGCTCGGAATGCTCTGAGGAATACGAAGAAGGAACCGAAGTCACCCTCAGCGCCTCAGAGGCCGAAGGCTCCGAATTCACCGGCTGGTCGGGATGCGAATCCGAACCGGAAGGCAAATGCGAAGTGACGATGTCCGAAGCCAGGGAAGTCACGGCCAACTTCGACGAAGAAGCAGGCCCCGAAGGCCCGCCCCTGACCCTCAACATCGAAGAAGGCCAGGGCACGGTCGTCTCCAACCCCTCCGGGCTGGAATGCTCGGGCGAAGCGCCGAAATCGTGCCTGACCGAAGAAATCGAAGCAGGATCGGTCCTCCTCACCGCCTCCCCCGCAGCCGGCTACACCTTCCTGAGCTGGAAATACTGCGACAAAGGCGGCGTCAACGGGCGCCAGTGCACGATCAGCCTGAACGAAGCCAAGACGGTCGGGGCCAGGTTCGCCAAGACCTGGCAGCTCTCCGCCTCAAAGGCCGGCGCCGGCCTGGGCAAGGTCCAGAGCTCGCCGGGCGGCATCCTCTGCCTCTTCGCCTGCTCTGAAACAGGGGCCGCCTTCCGGGAAGGCCCGGTCACGGTCAAGCAGGCCGCGGCCAAGCACCACCACTTCGTCGGCTGGCTCGGCGACTGCACGGGCTCCGAACCGACCTGCGTCCTCACCATGGACGAAGACCACCAGGTCGAAGCCGAATTCGCCGAAGACGCCAAGCACCTCCTCTCCCTCGCCAAGGAAGGCGGCGGCCAGGGGCTGGTCAAGAGCACGCCCTCCGGGCTGCTTTGCGGCTACACCTGCAGCGCCGGGGCGGCGAGCTTCTACGCAGGCGAAGAAGTCGCGGTCTCGGTCAAGCTCAACAAAGGCACGGCCAAAGTCACCTGGACCACAGGCGCGGGCACCTGCACGGGCTCCTCCGAAGCGCTGGAAAGCACCTGCACGGTGACGATGAGTGCGGCCAAATCGCTGGTGGCCAAGTTCGACTAGCGACGAGGTGCGTACCGGGTCAGCTCCATCTGGCAGAGGCGACATCGCGCGGTCTATTGCCCTGGCGGCGGCATCACAGCCGCGCTCGCGCCCTCTGCGGTCGTTCTCGGCGAGAAGCCCGCCCTATCGCCAGCGCAAGCCCGCCATCCGGTGCGTTGGAGTCAGTCCGGTACGCACTAGCGACGAAGCAAGCAAGCAGCAAGAAGCAAAGCCAAAGCCCCGGGGAGCCACAGGCTCCCCGGGGCGGCATGCCGAGGGCCTGCGCGACACCGTCAGCGCCGCGATCGAGTACGCCCTCGAGGTGATCGAGCGCGGCGAGGAGCGCGCCCCGCCTCCCTCGCCGAAGCTGCTCGCCCAGGCCCGCCGGCTTGGCGATGGCTGGTCCAGAAGCGGCAACCGCATCAGCGCCGGCTTCGCCGTGACCACCGAAAACGTTAGCCGCCTCGTCGGCCTGGACCGAGATGTACGTGGTCGGCGGCGCGGAGATCGCCCTCGCCTTCGACGAGCGGCCGGCGAGTTGGGCCTCGAAGCTGCTGACGGGCTGGCGCCGAAGGGGAGGACGAGACGTTCACGACGTCGGCGTCCCAGTAACCGCTTCTACGTTGTAGGCTGGCGACGGAAACATCTCGGTTCTCGAAGCCTTGGGAGGGCGGAACTGCCGGCGGGGAGAGGTGTTTCGGCAATCGCAAGCCGGGGAGAATCTGTGCTGAAAAGGGAGCGGAGATCGAGGTACGGACGTCGCCTGTCGGCACCCATGCTCGTTCTCGCCCTTGTGCTTCTGGCCGCCGCGATCGCCACCGCCGCCACGGTCCAGCAGGGCAACCTGCGCATCACCGTCCTCGCCCAGCTGAAGCCCTACAAGCTGCCAAGGGTGGGCACCGCCCCGATCGCCGTCTTCGTCGCCGGGCACCTGCAGAGCCCCCAGGGCGGCATCCCCCCGCAGCTGCAGCGGCTGACGATCCGGGTGAACAAGCACGGCTTGCTGCAGTCCAAGGGCCTTTCGGCCTGTCAGATCCCCCGGATCCAGCCCGGCTCCACAGAGAGAGCGCTGGAGAACTGCGGCGATGCCCTGATCGGCTCGGGCCAGTTCTGGGCCAACATCGTCCTGCCTGACCAGGGCGCCTACCCGACCCAGGGCCGCCTGCTGATCTTCAACGGGCGCAAGAGCGGCCGTCCCGTGATCCTCACCCACATCTACACCACCCACCCCTTCGCCTCCTCATTCGTCATCCCCTTCTCGATCCGCAAGGTCTCCAAGGGCCCCTACGGCACAGAGCTCAAGGCCTCGCTGCCCGAGGCCCTCGGCTCCTGGGGCTACCTGGATCGGATCAAGCTCACCCTGCGGCGCAAATACGCCTACCGGGGCCGCCAGCTCTCCTACTTCAACGCCGGCTGTCCCGCCCCCAGGGGAGCCAAGCGAGCCTCCTTCCCCCTCGCCTACGCCCGCTTCGAGTTCGCCGGGCGGCCCGAGATGGGGGCGACGGTGCAGAAGACGTGTGGTGTCCTCGATGGCTGATTTGGCGGGGACAATCTCGAAGTTCGCCGGGCCGCCGGCCACGATGCTCCGCCGCGATTCCAGCCCGGCCCCCCGGTATCATCGTCACAGGCGCCATGAAACCGATCCGCACCGACTTCAGCGGCTACGAAGGCAAGTACGTCGCGATCGACGCTCGCACGGGCGAGATCGTGATCGCCGACGAGGATCCCCGTGTCGTGCTCGAGAAGGCCAGGGGCCGCAACCACGTCGTCGTCCGCGGCCGCGTCCCCTATGCGGACGAGCCGATTTACGTCGGCCTTGGCTGATCCGCCCCTCCCCTGGCTCTACCCCTACCGGGAGGACCCCCAGCACACCCGGCTTGGCCAGCCCGTCTTTCGGCCGTTCGTGCAGGTCTCGCTCGCCAATGGCGGCACGAGTACGACCATGCTGGACGGCCTCATCGACACCGGTGCCGATGCGATCCTCGCCAGCGACCTCCTCGCCGAACGCCGCGACGGCGAGCTTCACGAATACCGCGAGTGGGAGGCCCAGGTCGGCTTTGTGCGGGGCTGGCACAGCTACAGCCTGGTCCTGCTCGGCAGCGTCGGCTTCCTCGACCGCTTCACCGTCACCGCGAGCCGCTACGCCCAGGCGATCGCGGTCGAGGACCGCGATGCCTTCGACGAGCGCTTCGGCGCTGTTCACGTCGCCTGACGACGCCGGGCTCTCAGCCCACCGGCCAGTGCTCGACCTCGAGCTCGGCCATCGGGAAGTCGCGCGGGTTCCCCGTCGCAAGGCGGGCCCCGACCCCATGCGCCGCCGCGGCGATCAGGCAGTCGGCCTGGCTCAGCGTCTTCCCGCTTGCCGCGAGCTCCGCTCGCCAGCGGCCGGCCCGCTCGCCCTCGGCGCGCCCCAGCGGAGCAACCCGCAGCGCGCCCAGCAGCCTGCCGATCGCCTCGCCCTCGCCGGGCCTCGCGCCTCGCCACACCTCCTCGACGTTGATCGCGCACACGTACGGCACCGATCTCCCCGCGTGCAGCCCGCGCAGCCGCCCGGCGGCCTCACGGCCCCGCAGCGCGTCGATCAGCACCGTCGTGTCGAGCAGCAGCCCCATCGCCTCGCCGCCGCCCGCTCAGCCGACTCGCCGCGCCTCGCTGCGGCGCTCGGCCCTGACCCAGGCGGCCGGATCGCGGTCCCACTCGTGGCCGCTGTCCCCGATGCTCCCCAGCGAGGCCTCGATCTCCTCCCAGCGCCGCTCGTCCTCGAGCGCCCGCTCGACCGTCTGGGCGATGAAGGCACTGCGGTGCCCTCGCCCGGCGCGCCGGTCAAGCTCGGCGACCAGCCCGTCGTCGAGGCTGATGTGCAAACGCATGTGCCTACCGTAACACACGAATGAGAGAGTGAGGGAGAGGATGAGGAGGAGCTTCACGGGGAGCAGCGCTCGGGCGGCAACCGCCCTGTGGGCTATCGCGGTGGGACTGCTCGTTGCCCCCACCGCCCAGGCCACCTACGACCCGGTCGGCTCCGGCACCACCAAGCTCACCATCGACAAGGGCTTCTCCTCCTTCCTGAAGAAGGACGGCATAACCCTCACCGCCTCCGCCGGAGCCAAGCGCAAGGGCAAGGTGATCTCCCTCCCGGTCACCTCGGGCAACCTCGACCCGACCCTGGGCATGGGGGAGATCGACCAGGAAGGGACGATCGCCTTCCAGGGGGCCAAGGGCAAGGTCCCCCTGCGAGACGTCACGGTCAAAACCAAGCAAGCGACCCTGATCGCCAAAGTAGGGGGAGGCCAGCTCAAGGTGGCCACCTCCTCGAAGCGATCCTCGGCCCGCAGCGGCTTCGGCACGAAGTACTCGGCAAAGCAGCTGAAGCTCACCGCCAAGGCCGCCACCCGGCTCAACAAGAAGCTGCGGCCGAAGGTCCCCTTCACGGAGGGTCAGGTCATCGGCACCCTGACCACCAACGCCCAGCCGCAGCTGATCACGATCCTCGACCAGGGCAGGGCGACCGTCACCCTCGACCCCGCCTTCGTCACGAAGATGGACTCCCTCTTCGTCTCGATCAACCCGATCTTCCCCGCCGAACACCCCTCGGGGCCGACCTTCACCTTCCCGATCGCCGTCGGCGGTGCGATCTCCCCTGCAGGGACCGAAGGCACGCTGAGAACGGGAGGCTCGCTCGAATTCCTCCAGCTCGGCGCCGGCCAGGTGTTTCAGGCCGAACAGTGGCTGGATCTCGCCGCCAGAAGCGACACCGCAGAGGTCGACGTCGAGCCCACCCCCGCCTTCCCCGGCAAGCTGGGGCGGATCGGGGCCTATGAGGTCGGGTCCTACGCGGCCGTCTCCGACCCCAAGGCCCGCATGATCTCGGTCTCCGGAGCGCCCCTCACCCTCACCGCCGCCACCGCGCAGAGCTTCAACGAAGCCTTTGCCGCGGGCAAAGCGGCTTTCAGCGTGGGGGAGACGCTTGGGAGCGTGAGCTATACGGCGCAGGGGCAGTAAGGTCAGCCCAAGCGCACGCTCTCGAACTCCAGCACCGTTGCGAGCAGTTCGAAGTGGCGATCGGCGTGCAGCACTCCGAAACCCCGCTCGGCCGCCGCGGCCGCGATCAGGTAGTCGGCGGCTGGGATGCGGCGGCGAGCGCCGAGATCGCGACAGGCCGCGAGGGCCGCTCTGCACACCGATGCGGTGACGGGAGCCTGGGGGAGAGCGCCGAGACCCTCCTCGAATGCGGTGAACTCCCGCTCGTCGCGGGTGGTGGCGAGGATCTCCAGCATCGCGACCGGACAGCTCACCAGCAGGCCACTCTTTGCCGTCACTTTCCAGCGTTGGCGGAATTCCGGTTCCCTCTGTCGATTCCAGGCCGAGGTGTCGAATACGAGGGGAACGCCGGAGCCGAACTTCTTCACTCGACCTCGGCCTCGCGCTCTGCGTGTATGCGCCGGGTAGCGTCGAAGTCGAATCCGACCTCGCCGTCGGCGACCCTGCACAGGAAATCGATCGCATCGGCATGCCGCTGGCGCTCCTCGGCAGCCGCCTCGGCCCCGCGCAGAGCGAGATCGCGGATCAGCCGCGACTTGCTTCGCGGATGGGGCTCCACGGCGGCGAGCGCCTCGCCCAGCTCGGGGTCGACGGTCACCTGCACGCGGGGATTCGCGGTCGCCATCGCAGAAGCGTACCACTGGAGTGGTACGCATTGATGGGAAGGCATGTCGTGGACCACTGAAGCGAAGATCGTCTAGGAAACGCTCCCGCGCGGCACGACCCATCGCACTGCCTGCCCGGTCAGCTTCGCGATTCGCTCGTAGTCGGCGTCGTAGTGCAGGACCGTGAGGCCTGCGTGCTCCGCACAGGCGGCGATGAGCAGGTCGGGCAACGGCACCGCTCGGTGCCGGGAGCGCTCGGCGAGCATCCCCTGCACCTCCAGAGCCCGCTCCACGCACGCCTCACCCAGCGGCGCCCGCGGCATTCCGCGAAGGGACGCCGCCGCCGCGCGGTAGCCGCTCCGGCTGGCGGCGCTGTAGAGCACCTCCAGGTCGACGATCCCGCAGGTAGCGACCTCTCCCTCCAGCAGCAGGGGATCCAGCGCCTCGCGAACCTCGGGCCGGGTTTGCCGGCGCGCCAGTGCGCTCTTGTCGACGAGGAACGTCGGCACGCTCAGCGCCAGGCGCCGCTCATGACGTCGGGGTCGCCAAGCTCGAGCACTCCCGGCGCGGACAGCAGGTCGAGCAGCGCCCGCCGCTGGTGAAGCTTGACGACCTCCGACAGCGCCGCGTCCACCGTGGCGGTCAGCGTCTTGGTGCCAAGAACCGCCCTCGCCGCATCGACCTTCGCCGTGTCTATCTCGAACGATGTCTTGCGCTTGGAAGCAGAGCTCATGGTTTCAATATAGCGAAGTAAGGAAAACTGGACAGCAAAATGAACAAGATTAGCTCTCCTAATGTACTGCTAGCCCGAAGTTACCCCGCCCACTGAGCCGCTGAGTGGGCTGAATCCTGCTTCCCGTGCGGGATTGCCGGTGTTTGCACCTTGTCAAACGTAGTCACGACTATCCGTCCGAAGGTAGTGATAGGTTCGTGGTATGGGCAGAAAGGCAAGGCCGACAGGCGCTATGCACGTGGTCACGAACACGGTCAAGCGCGGTGATCGCGAGTACCACTCGCAGCTGTTGCGCCGCTCCTACCGCGAGGGCGGCAAGGTGAAGAAGCAGACGCTCGCCAACCTCTCCCACCTGCCACCGGAGGCGATCGCCGCGATCAGGGCGGTCCTCGCCGGCAAGACGCTGCTGGTGGCAGACGAGGGGCTCGAGGTGACGCACAGCCTCCCCACCGGGCACGCCGAAGCGGTGCTGGGGGCCGCTCGCCGCCTCGGCCTGCCCCGCCTGCTCGACCGCTCCCCCTCCAAAGAGCGCGACCTCGCCCTGGCGATGATCTGCCAGCGGGTCCTGGAGCCCGGCTCCAAGCTCGCCACCGTGCGAGCCCTGGGCCAGTCGACGCTCGGCTCCTCGCTCGGCGTGGGGAGCGCTGACCAAGACGACCTCTACGCGGCGATGGACTGGCTCTGCGAGCGCCAGGGGAAGATCGAGGACCGCCTCGCCACCCGCCACCTCACCGACGGCACCCTGGTCCTCTATGACGTCTCCTCCTCCTACTTCGAGGGCAGGACCTGCCCGCTGGCGGCGCTCGGCTACTCGCGCGACGGGCGACCGGGCACCCTGCAGATCACCTACGGCCTGCTCTGTGACCGGCAGGGACGCCCGGTCGCGATCGAGGTCTTCGAGGGCAACCTCAACGACCACGCGACCCTGCCCGCCCAGGTCGCCAAGCTGAAGGAGCGCTTCGGGCTCGCCACGGTGATCGTCGTCTCCGACCGCGGCATGGCGACAAAGGCCAACCTGGAGACGATGGGAGAGGCGGAGGGGGTCGCCTGGATCACGGCGCTGAAAGCGCCGGCGGTGAAGAAGCTGGTCAAGGAGGGCGACCTGCAGCTCTCACTCCTCGACGAGACCAACCTGGCCGAGATCGAATCGGATGCCTACCCCGGCGAGCGGCTCGTCCTCTGCCGCAATCCCCTGGTCGGCGAGGAGCGGGCGAGAAAGCGAGAGGAGCTGCTGGCTGCCACCGAGCGCGGCCTGGGGGAGATCGCAGAGCGCGCTGCGGCCGGCACGCTCAAAGGCGCCGCCGAGATCGGCCTCGCGGTCGGCCCGGCCTTGAAGCGCTACAAGGTCAAGAAGCACTTCGAGGTGCAGATCACCGACGCCTGCTTCACCTTCTCCCGCAAGCAGGCGCAGGTCGCCGCCGAGGCGGCCCTCGACGGGATCTACGCGCTGCGCACCTCCGTCCCCGGCGGCGAGCTGGACACCCCCGGCGTAGTCACCTCCTACAAGCAGCTGAAGTGGGCAGAGCGCGCCTTCCGCACCCTGAAGGGGCCGCTGGAGGTCCGGCCCATCCACCACCGCCTCGAGGACCGGGTCCGCGCCCACATCTTCTGCTGCATGCTCTCCTACTACCTGGAGTGGCACCTGCGCGAGGCATGGGCGGAGCTGACCTTCCGCGACGAGTGCCCGCCGGCGCAGGCGGATCCGGTCGCCAAGGCGAAGCGCTCGGCCGCCGCCACCGGCAAGGCGCGCGCCAAGCGCACCTCGCGCGGGGAGACGCCCCACAGCTTCGAGAGCCTGATCGATGAGCTCTCCCTGCGCACCCGCAACACGATCCGCGTCGAGGGCGCCGAGGCCAGCTTCGAGCAGCTCAGCGAGCCCAACGAGCTCCAGGCGCGGGCGCTGGAGCTGATCGAGCGCATCCCCAAGCACGCGTAGACACGAACGAGACAGCCGTGAAAGCGGCGATCCTCACTGCTCAAGCCGAATTCGGGCGGGCGTCGGGGGGTAACTTCGGGCTAGCCGCCACCCTGCTCCTCGGGCTCACCGTGGCCGACGCCCTGGACGCCAATGCCGACTACATCGACGTGATCGTCAATGCCGACGTTCGCCGGGTCGATGGCGTCAAGCGCGACCCGGACGGGGTCCGGCGCCTGCTTGCCTCCTACGCTCGCAACGTGTCCACCGATGCAGCCCTGCGAACCATCGGTCGTGCCGCGGAGGCGCCGCTCAGCGAGGCCACCCTGCATGACTACCTGCGTACGCTCCGGCGTCTCTTCCTGGTCGAGGACCAGGAGAGCTGGAAGCCCAGGCTTCGCTCGCGGGTTCGCCTTGCGGCGACACCCAAGCGGCACCTCGCCGACCCCTCCCTCGCGGTGGCGGCGCTGGGCGCCACGCCGCAGCGCCTGCTCGGCCCGGAGGTCAAGCTCGGCCACCACTGGGTCAACGAGGGTGCCCGCAACCTGCTGGCCCTGCGGGACAAGCTCTCCGCCGAGGCCAACGCGACCTGCGGCGCGCTCGTCGTCGTCGTTGCCGACAGCCCGACCTACACCCGCCCCGATGGCGTCGTGGTCACCTCGATCGCGTCGCTGGGGCCGTGAGCTCCGACGTCGATCTCGGTTTGACCGTCTCGCGACCACCAACTGCCGAGCCGGCCGGTCAGTCCGATAGCGCCCCCTCGGGAATGCACAGGTTTGCGGTCAATCCGCCAGATAAGCGGCGGATTTTCCGCCACTTGCTACCTTTGGGCCCGTGTCCGAGCTCAATCCCTTCGACTTTTCCAAGCCGGCCTCGGCGGATGAGCTGATCGACCGCGAGCGCGACCTGGAGCTGCTCGTCCGGCTGGCGGAGGGGAACAGCAACAGCCGCCTCACGGCTCCTCGCCGCTACGGCAAGACGACGCTGCTCAGGCGGGTGAGAGCGGAGGTGGAGGCGCGCGGGATGAATACCGTCTACGTCAACCTGTACGGCCTGCTCTCGGTGGCCGAGGCCGCCGATCGAATCGAGGACGCCTACCGGAAGAGCCTGCACGGCGCCGTGCGAAACCTGGTCGTCGGAATCATCCGCACGTTCCAGCCCACCGCGAAGATCCCGAAGACCGGTGTCAGCATCGAGCCGTCGATCGAGCCCGAGATCGGCCGCCGCCTCAGCTGGCTGCTCGATATCCCGGTCAAGATCATGGAGAAGACCGGGAACCCGACACTCGTCGTCTTCGACGAGTTTCAGGACATACTCCTCACCAAGCCGCCGCTCGACGGACTGATCCGCGCTCGCCTGGAGCAGCACGAAAGCGAGGCGAGCTACATCTTCGCCGGTTCCCATCCGGCGATGATGCGCCGGCTCTTCGGCGATCGTACGAGGCCCTTCTACGGCCAGGCGCGCGGGGTGCGCCTCGGCCCCCTGCCGGAAGAAGCGCTCGCCGAGTACATCGGTGAGCGCTTCTCTCGCAGCGGGCGCGAGGTCGGGGAGCTTCTCGATCCGTTGCTGGCGACCGCCCGCGGCCATCCCCAGCGGGCGATGCTGCTGGCGCACTTCCTCTGGGAGTGGACTGGCCGGGGCGGCGAGAGCGACGAGGCCGGCTGGCAGGGGGCCCTGAGCGACGTCTACCTGGAGCTCCGCGACGAGCTGGGCTCGATCTGGGACGGGTTGGCGGACTCCGAGAGGCGAGTTCTCGCCGCGATCGCGGCGGGCCCCGGGTCGATGAGGAAAGGCGTCCTGGACGAGCTGGGCTTGGCGCGGTCGACGGCCAGGGACGCGCGGAGCCGGCTGATCGACGAGGGCTACGTGCGGGGCGAGGGCGACAGCCTCGAGATCGTCGACCCGCTCCTCTCCCTCTGGATAGCAAACGGCCGCCAGGGCTTCACCGGCGCCGCCGTGGACGACTGACTGCAACTCGCAAGCTGCACTGTATGATACGTGAGTGCTTGCAAAACCGGGCAATCTGGTCGATCGGGATCTCGAGTGGGCGGCGCTCGAGCGTTTCATGGAACGCGGCCAGCGGCTGGCCGTGGTCTACGGGCCTCGCCGGGTCGGCAAGTCGTTCCTGCTCGACGCGCTCTGCGAGGCGGTGGGCGGTCGTCGTACCGGCTCCCCTCGCCGGCGCGGACCTGGCCGCCCTCTGGGGCACGCGCGATCCGCTCAGCGCCCTGTGGATCGACGCCGCGCTGGGCGGCCTGCCCGGCTACCGCCCGCTCGTCGCGCCGCCCGGCCGCCGGCGGGCGAGCTGGATGACCGACGAGGTGCTGGCTTCCGGCTCCCCTCTTCTGGACGCGGCCGAAGCCGACCTGGCGGACGTCCCCGACGGGCTCCTCAGCACTCGGTCGCCGCGTCCAACGCGGCGCACACTTGGGCCATGCGCTCTGCGCTGAGGTCGCAGACCCGCTCGGTCAACTGGCTCAGCGGCATCATCGGCAGGTTGTCCAGGTTGACCGCGCAGGTCACTTGCACCCCGTCGTCCTCGCCAAGCTCGACCTGAGTCGGAATCGACCAGGGTGCGGGTCACCGCGGCGACCAGAACCTCATTCAGCACGCCGATCGCGCTGTTGCGGGTCAGGACGAGATACGGGCGGCGCTTTCGCTCCGGCTCCTCGCCCCACCAGACCTCCCCGCGCTTCGGCTTCAATATCCGTGCCTGCTACCAGTCGTGGCCGGCGGCGCGCTCTTCCTCGTCGAGGCGTTCCAGGAGCGCCCGGCGCGAGGAGCGATTCGCCTCCTCCTGGTCAGCCCAACCGTCAGGCTCGAACTGCGGCGTTCGCTCATATGACTCGACGACCTGCCGGTCGATCTTGCGCTCGCGCAGCAGCCGTGCGTACTCCGCCTTCAGCGACGGCCCAGAGAGCTGGTCCACCAGCCGGTCGAACTTCTCACGCGTTGTCATCTCCAGCAGCGTAGCGCCCATCTCCGTCGGCACATCCGGCTTGGCCAGCCCTTGCCTTGCCCGGCGCCCCCGCTCGCGGCCTCGGCAACCGCCGCGGGCAGGCCGCCGAAGCGCAGATAGCGCTCCAGTGCGCGCTGAAGGGAGGGCAGGTGGACGCGCGCCCTGCGCAGTGCCTCCTGCCCGTCCGGGCTGACGATCTCTCCGACCGTGAGGCCCAAGCCCGGAGGGTTTGCCCCATCCAGGGCGCGGGCGAAGGCCGCGAAGCCCTGCGGCATGACGAGGAAGTCGCGGCCCGGCCCACGCCGCCCCGGCAGGCGCTCGACCGCACCCTCGGTGAGGTCGAGCGCCGAGGAGCCGGTGCAGAGGACGACGTCGCGGTCGATGCTCCCTTCGTCCCATAGGGCCTTCACCGCCGTCTGCCAGTGCCCCGCCGCGGTCACCTCGTCCAGCAGGATCAGCCGCGGCGCGTCTCCGCCCGCCAGCTCGAGGGCGCGGTTGACGGACTCGACCAGCGCCGTGGGCGGCTGGCCGAGTTCGCCGGCCTCTTCTTCGAGTTGGCAGCGAGGGCTCGACGCGGGCGGCCGGGCGGCCGGGGGTCGGCCCCGAGACGTTCGCCTGGTGCCGGCAGACGACCTCGGCTGAAGCGACCGACTGGTCGATTTACCACCGCATAGGGGGGTAAATCGACCAGTCGGCGCGTGAGCGCGTCGACAACGCCGTCGGGGTTGTCAACGCCCCGAGGGATCGCCAACTCGCAAGCTGCACTGTATGATACGTGCATGCTTGCAAAACCGGGCAATCTGGTCGATCGGGATCTCGAGTGGGCGGCGCTCGGGCGTTTCGTGGAACGCGGCCAGCGGCTGGCCGTGGTCTACGGGCCTCGCCGGGTCGGCAAGTCGTTCCTGCTCGACGCGCTCTGCGAGGCGGTGGGCGGATTTCGCTACCAGGCGATCGCGGGGGTTGCCGCCACCCAGCTGGCGGACTTCGGCGTCGAGCTGGGGGAGAGGCTCGGCTCCGGGCCGCTGCGCCTCGACGGGTGGTCCGACGCGCTCGATCGCCTGACGCGCCTCGATTCCCCGCTGCTGGCCCTCGACGAGCTGCCGTACCTGACCGAGGTGACGCCGGAGTTGCCCAGCCTGCTGCAGCGCTACGTCGATGCGGGCGCCGGGCCGCCGTTGATCCTCTCGGGCAGCGCCCTGTCGGCGATGGGCGAGCTCGTGGAAGCGCGGGCGCCTCTGTACGGGCGGGCGGGCGCGGTCGTCGTACCGGCTCCCCTCGCCGGCGCGGACCTGGCCGCCCTCTGGGGCACGCGCGATCCGCTCAGCGCCCTGTGGATCGACGCCGCGCTGGGCGGCCTGCCCGGCTACCGCCCGCTCGTCGCGCCGCCCGGCCGCCGGCGGGCGAGCTGGATGACCGACGAGGTGCTGGCTCCCGGCTCCCCTCTTCTGGACGCGGCCGAAGCCGACCTGGCGGACGTCCCCGACCCTCCGGCGCTGCGCGGCGTCTACCGGGCGATCCTCGGGGCGATCGCGGGCGGCGAGCGGACGTTCGGCGCCATCTCCCGTGTCGCGGGCCTTCCCTCCGGCGCGCTCAGCCGGCCGCTGGCGACGCTGCAGCGAGCCGGGTTGGTCGTGCGTGTCCCCGACCCTCTGCGCGCTCGGCGCGACCGCTACGAGCTCGCCGACCCCCACCTGCGCTTCTGGCTCGCGCTCATCGCCCCCAACCGCTCGCGCCTTCAGGCCGGTGGCGCCGAGCAGGTCTGGGCGCAGCTGGGAGAGACGAGCTGGCCCTCCCAGGTGCTCGGCCCGCGCTGGGAGGCGGTGGCCCGCGCGCACCTCGCGACGGGCGCCGTGGCGGGCCTCGCCCCGATCGACGCGGTCGGGGCGACAACCGTGTCCGATCGCTCTCGCGGGCGCGGCTACGAGGTCAACCTGGTCGCGATGCGCGCCGGCCGGGTGGTTGCGCTCGGCGAGGCGAAGCTGCGCGCCCTCGGGGCCACCGACCTCAAGCGCCTGCTCCGGATCAGGGATCTGCTCGACGCCCCCCAGGCATCGATCGTGCTGGCCTCGGCGCGCGGCGTCGACGCTCGGCTGCGCGATCGCCCCGACCTGATCGCGATCGAGCCGGCGGACGTCTACGGCCTCTCCTGACCATCGGTGCGCCCTTCGGTGAGCGCTTCGGCGCAGGCGTCCCGTCTTCCGGTTGGCATGTGCTGTTATGATGTAGCAGCAATGATGGTACGAACCCAGATCGCCCTCGACCCGGAGGATCACCGCCGCGCCAAGCGCCGCGCTGCCGAGCAGGGCGTCTCCCTTGCCGAGTACGTCCGCCGCGCCGTCCGCCGCGAGCTGGGCGACGAGCAGCGTCCCGCCACCGAGATCAGCGCGATCTTCGGACTGTTCGACTCCGGTGGCTCAGACGTCGCCAAGCACAAGGACCGATACGTCGGCGAAGCCGTCGAGGCCGAGTACCTGCGCAAGACCGGCAGGGCCGGATCGTCAACTTGAGCGCATTCGTCGATACCTCGGCCTTCTACGCGGTCACCGATGTCGGCGACGGGGCGCACGCCCGCGCCAAGGAGCTTCTGACCACGGACGAGCGATTGCTGACGACCGATCATGTGCTCGTCGAGACCTGGCTGCTGATCAACGCCCGCGGTGGTCAGGTGGCGGCAGATGCCTTCTGGGGATCGGTTCGCGCCGGCGCGGTCGCTGTCGAAGCCGCGCTGCCCGCCGACCTCGACGCCGCCTGGGCGATCGGCCAGACCTTCGCCGATCAGTCCTTCTCGATCGTCGACCGCACCAGCTTCGCCGTGATGGAGCGCCTCGGCGTTCACCGCGCCGTCGCCTTCGACGACGACTTCGCCGTCTACCGCTTCGGCCCCCGCCGCGACCGCGCCTTCGAGGTGCTGCGCTGAGGAGCTCGAACCGCCGGGATCCTCGCGCTCACAGCCGAGGACATCTTCGGCTGAAGGCCGGCCCGGGCTACCCCCAGAGCGCGCAGATCGGCGCCGCGACGATTCCCTCCCCGAGCGCGTAAAGGCGCGGGCCCGTGTGCAGCACCACGCCCCTGGCGAAGCGCTCGCCCAGCTCGTCGCGCAGCCAGGCCAGGTGCCTCGCGTCGCGCCCGGTGGGGGAGGCGCCGGCCTTGACCTCGATCCCGACCAGCCGTCCCCCTGCCAGCTCGGCGAGAAGGTCGACCTCATGGCGCCCCTGCTCGGTGCGCAGGTGGTGCAGTCGCGGCCTGCTCGCCGAGACGGCCAGCTCGGGGCGCAGCTGTGCCGCGACGAAGGTGTCGAGCACCCGCCCGAGCAGACCCCCGTCGCGCATCGCCCCCGCCACGTCGGTCCGCAGCGCGGCGGCGATCAGCGCCGGGTCGATCAGGTAGCGCTTCGGCTGGTGGACGAGCCGCTTCAGGCGATTCGAGCGCCAGGCCGGAACCGCTTCGGCGACAAGCAGGCTTTCGAGCAGGTCCTCGTAGGCGGCTGCCGTCGCCTTGTTCACTTCGGCGGCGTCGTAGATCGTCTTGCTGTCCGTGACCCCCGCGGAGCCGAGCGCGTAGGCCTCGAAGTAGCGGCGCAGGCGACGGGGGTCGCGGCGCCCCTCATCGGCTGCCTCGACGTCATGGGTCAGCAGGTCCTCGAGATAGCTCTCCAGCCACGCTTGGCGCGGCTGGCCATCGAGGCGCAGCGCCGCCTCCGGAAATCCACTGCGCAGGGCCAGCTCCACGTAGCCGCGCAGGTCGGGGGGGTCGGCTCCGACCGCGAGCTCCCCGCCGTCGGCGAGCCGGTCGAGGAAGCTGGGCTCGCCCGTCCGCCCAAGCGCCTCGCGGACGGTCATCGGGTACATCGCCACCCGCACGAGCCGGCCGGTGCCCGGCCAGACCGCGCAGGGCCGCGTCGGGGTCGCCGGCGAAGGCGATTGCCTCGGCCTCGCGGTCGAGGCTCACTATGCTCGCGGCCCTGCGGGCGGCGCTCGTCGTCTTGCCCGCCGCCCGCGGGCCAATCATCATCAACGCCGAGAGCTGCGTGAAGAGTTCCTCCACAAACGGGTCAACGAGCCTCTGGCGGTAGGGAAGCCGAGCGTCGTTAACCATATAACGCAGCTTAGAGTAGCCTTTTCACGCAGTCAACAATGGCCCGATGACGCACCACGACCTGCGGTCAGGGCCGCCGGGACCAGGTTCGACTCTCGCCGTCATTTTTCGCGGTAAAATAACGGCGACATGTCGCTGCGTGCGCTGCCCCGCATATACCGCCTCCCTCGCGGCAGCTTCTTCCTCTTCGGGCTGCGCGGCGTGGGCAAGAGCACCTGGGTCGGGGAACAGCTCCCCGATGCGCACCGGTTCGACCTGCTCGACGAGGGGCTCTACCAGGGCCTCTTGGCCGATCCCGCCCCCTTCGCCGGCGAGCTCCGCCGCCTCGAGCCCGAAAGCTGGGTCGTGGTCGACGAGATCCAGCGCCTGCCGGGCCTGCTGAACGAGGTGCACCGCTTCATCGAGCAGGGCGGGTTGCGCTTCGCGCTGCTCGGGTCGAGCGCCCGCAAGCTTCGCGCCGCCGGGGTCAACCTGCTCGGCGGGCGCGCCCTGTGGCGGGAGATGTTCCCCCTCGCCCCCGAGGAGCTGGGAGAGGATTTCGACCTCGATCGCGCCCTGGAGGTCGGCGGGCTTCCCCTGGTGCTCGCCTCCGAGGAGCCGCACGAGACCCTGCGCGCCTACGTCCAGCTCTACCTGCGCGAGGAGGTGAAGGGGGAGGCGCTGGTTCGCAACCTGCCCGGCTTCGCGCGCTTCCTGCCCGTAGCCGGCCTCTTCCACGGCCAGCTTCTCAACGTCGCCGGGATCGCTCGCGACGCCGGCGTCGCGCGGACCACCGTCGAGGGCTACCTGGAGGTGCTCGAAGACACGCTCCTCGTCCGGCGGCTGCCGGCCTACGAGGCACGGCTGCGCGTGCGTGAGCGCAAGCACCCCAAGCTCTACTGGATGGACCCGGGGATTGCCAGGGCGGCAAAGGGCGCGCACGGGGCGGTCGCGCCGGAGGAGAGCGGGCCGCTGCTCGAGGGCTGGGTGCACGCGCTGCTCCGCACCTACATGGCCGAGCGCGAGCTGGGCGACGGGCTCGCCTGCTGGGCGCCAACCGGCTCGAAGCGGCTCGAGGTCGACTTCGTGCTGCGCCGCGGTGACGAGCTCTGCGCCCTGGAGGTCAAGGCCGCCCGCCGCATCCACCCCGGGGATTTCTCGGGCCTGCGGGCGATCGGCGAGCTGCCGGGGCTGCGGCGACGCATCCTGGTCCACCGCGGCGAGCGGCCGGCGCGGACCGAGGACGGGATCGACGCCTGGCCGGTCGAGACCTTCCTCGAGGCCCTCGAGGGCGACGGCCTCTGGCCCTGAGGGCGGGGCGGGCCGCGGCAAGGTCGGCGACGTAGGCGGCGATGGTTTCTAGGAGACGCTCGCGCGCGAGACGAAGCAGGTGCGCTCGCTCCACTGGCCCGGCTCGGCGCGTTCCTCGAACAGGGTCTCCAGGACACGCAGGATCGTTCCGAACTCGCCGTGGTCGATTCCGACGACGATCGCCAGCCCGGCATGGGGCCGGCCCGCCTCGGCCCAGCGGCGGGCGATGTCGGGAAAGTCCTTGACGTCGAAGCTGACCATGACCCGCTCCTCCGCGGCGGCCAGCGCCAGCAGCTCCTCGTCGGCCCAGCCGTCCAGGTCGCGCTCCTCGTCGGCGGCGCGGACGTCGTGACCGCGCTCGCGCAGGGCCCCGGCGATGCGCGGCCCGGAGATGTGGGCGTCGAGCAGCAGCCGCAAGGCGCGCTACTTCTCGGCGGGGGAGTGGACCTCGATGAACGGGTATTCGGCTCGCAGCCGAGCGAGGGGACGGCGGTTTTGGGCGATCGCCTCGTCGACCTCGTCGGGGAACCGCTCGTAGTAGGCGAGGGCGAGCCGAACCTGGCGCTCGCTCAGGCTGCCAGCCGCGACCATCGCCTCGACCGATCCCAGGTCGCGGTGGGCGTCGGCCACCTGCCAGACGTCGAGCGCCGTCCCGATCACCCAGGGGCGACGCTCCCAATCCTCGCCGCGGAAGGCGATGCCGGGGAACATCCGCGCCCGCAGCGCCTCCTCGGCGAGCGCCCCGACCACCGCCCCCTTGCTGCGGTGGGTGCGCCGCGCCTCGGCGGCGATCAGCTCGTCGGTGTCGGCCGAGATGCGAACGCTGAACGGCTTGGACTTGGCTGCCACAGAGGCAGTGTAACAAGACGACTACGTTGTAATTGCGGTCTCGTCACTCCGAGGCAGGGAGCCAGGCGCCGAGCAGGTCCTGCGGCGAGAGCCGGGCGTCCAGAGGCACGTCCGGGTCGAATCCCTGCGAGCTGACGCCGACCAGGAGGGTCTTCTCGTCCGCACCCGGGACCTGCGCTCGCCGGGCGGCCAGCTCCAGCGCGTCCGCTCGGTTGAAGCGCCGCCGCGTCCGCCACTTGATCGAGCCGACGAAGGCGACGCGCTTCGCCACCGGCCACTCGTCGCCCCCCACCAGATCCACCTCCACGCTTCCGCTGCGGTTCCAGCCGGCATAGCGGGCGGTCCCGAAGCGCTCGCGGTCGGGCAGCAGCCGCTCGAGAGAGTCGCGCACGAGCGGCTCGATCGCCCTTCCGCGGAAGCTCGGCCAGCTCTCGCGAAAGTCGTCCAGCAGCAGCGATCCCCGCCCGCGCTCGATCAGGTCGACCTTGCGGTTGACGAAGCGGAGCCAGAAGCGCATGTAGGGGTCGACGATCTCCCACAGCGCCGTCTTGGGTGCCGGGCGGGTGGAGTAGGGGGTGAGGCGGCGCACCACCCGCTTCCCGGCCAGCAGGTGCAGGGTCTCGTTCACCGAGGTCGCGTTCAGGTTGGCGCGCCCGAGGATGCGGGAATGGGTTCGCGCTCCATTGCCGAGCGCCCCCAGCACCGCCCGCGCCTGGGTCTCGGTCGGAAACTCGGCGCTGAGCGCCCGCTCGGCGCTGACCACGAGGAACGAAGTGGGATCGGTGAGCGCATCGCGCAGGTAGGAGGCCATCTCGCGCCCCTTTCCCCACTCCAGCGCCAGCACCGGGAAGCCACCGATCACCAGGTAGGCGTCGAGCGCGTCGGCGCCCTCCAGCCCGAGGAGCTCTCCCACGTCGGCGGGGCTGAGCGGCCGCACCACCATCTCCCGCGCCCGGTCGTAAAGCGGCCGTCCCTGCTCGGTCAGCGCCCCCATCGTCGCTTCGTCGGAGCCGATCAGGATCACGAGCACGGGAGCGCCCTGGAAGGCGCGGTCCCAGGTCACCTGCAGCACGGCCTCGATGCTCGGTTCCTTCGCCGCCAGATAGGGGAGCTCGTCGATCACCAGGATCAGCGGCTTGGCCCTGGTGACCCCCTCCACCGCCAGCGCCAGCGCCGCCTCCCAGGTCTCGGGCCGCAGCCCCGCCCGGATCTCGGAGTTCGTGCAGCGCTCCGGCTGCCCCTCGGTCTTCTACACGGCCGTTCAGGAGGAGGGCGAAACCGAGCTGGGCCAGACTTTACAACGCGATTGCGTACAAAACTTTTCCGGCCTTTATCCTCGCAGGTTCGCCGCTGTTCACTACATTATTTCGCCAAAGGTTGCTACCGGTTTTCGCCGCCGGAGATCGAGCGCATCGCGGCCCGAGTGACCAGTCAATCGCAGCGCCCCCGCACGACCCGCCCTGTTCGTCGGGCCTCGACTTCCGTCATCGATGAGTATCAGCACGCGCCCAGCCGACTTCGTCGTGTGCGGTACAACTCTATGGTCAAATTTAGTACAATCCCTAAATCACCCCGGCTTTGATTACGAGGAGGACGATGCCCGGGCACCGCAAGCGAATTATCGAGGGTCAGGTGGAGGCGCGTTTGCGCACGCACGGGGCCGTCCTGGTCACCGGGCCGAAGGCGGTCGGCAAGACCACCACCGCGCGCGGCTTTGCGGCCTCCGAAGTGCGCCTGGACCGGGATCGGGCTTCGCTCACGGCAGCCCAGACGGATCCCAGCCTCGTGCTCGACGGCGAGTGCCCGCGGCTGATCGACGAGTACCAGCTCGCCGAGGGGATGTGGAACGCCGTACGGGGCCGCGTAGACGATCTCGGCGGGAAGGGCCTGTTCCTGCTCACCGGCTCCTCCACGCCGGAGGGCGAGCCGGCGGACCACACCGGCGCTCGGCGGATCGCTCTCGTCACGATGCGGACGATGACGCTGCTCGAGCGCGGGCTGTCCAGCGGGGCCGTCTCGGTTGGCGCCCTCCTGGACGGAGCCCTTGCTCGATCCGAGCCGCGCGATTTCGGCGTCGCCGAGGCGGTCGAGGCGCTGGCGATCGGAGGGTGGCCCGACAACCTCGGGCTCACCGTGGCCGACGCCCTGGACGCCAATGCCGACTACATCGACGTGATCGTCAATGCCGACGTTCGCCGGGTCGATGGCGTCAAGCGCGACCCGGACGGGGTCCGGCGCCTGCTTGCCTCCTACGCTCGCAACGTGTCCACCGATGCAGCCCTGCGAACCATCGGTCGTGCCGCGGAGGCGCCGCTCAGCGAGGCCACCCTGCATGACTACCTGCGTACGCTCCGGCGTCTCTTCCTGGTCGAGGACCAGGAGAGCTGGAAGCCCAGGCTTCGCTCGCGGGTTCGCCTTGCGGCAACACCCAAGCGGCACCTCGCCGACCCCTCCCTCGCGGTGGCGGCGCTGGGCGCCACGCCGCAGCGCCTGCTCGGCCCGGAGATCGAGCTCGCCGGCCTCCTCTTCGAGTCGCAGGCGGTCCACGACCTGCGGGTGTACGCCCAGCCTCACCGTGGTGCGGTTCGCTTCTACCGCGACAACAAGGGGCTGGAGGTCGACGCCGTCGTCGAGGCCGCCGATGGCCGCTGGGTTGCGGTCGAGGTCAAGCTCGGCCACCACTGGGTCGACGAGGGGGCCCGCAACCTGCTCGCCCTGCGGGGCAAGCTCTCCGCCGAGGCCAACGCGGCATGCGGTGCGCTCGTCGTCGTCGTTGCCGACAGCCCGACCTACACCCGCCCGGACGGCGTCGTGGTCACCTCGATCGCGTCGCTGGGGCCTTGAGCTCGCCTCGAGCGTCGAAATCGACGTTGAACCAATGACGGACCTGGCCGGACAAGCGCCTACCATCCCTTCACCCATGGCAGAGGCGCTCACCACACGCTCTGACTGGCTCGCGGCCCACCCTCCTGCTCGCGAGCGCCTTTCCCAGACCCTCGCGGGGGTGGCCGGCCGGGTCCGCGGCGGCGAGGACTTCCGTCACGCCGCTTCTGGTTCGTCAGCGAGGTGCCCCGGCTTCCGGGCGGTGGCGATCGCGCAGGCGCCGGCCGCCTTCCGGCGCCGCGGCGTCTTCATCCCGGAGCGCTCCCTGCACCGCGTCTGAGGATGGATCGGGGCGCGGGCCGCTCGCTTTTTCGTCGAACAGGTCTTCGGCTCCGAGTAGCTCTCGCCCGGGTTGGAGACGTTGTGAGTCCTTTGAATCTCGTGCACAATAGGTCTGGGATGAGATGCAGGGTTGCTTTTCTCGCGGGGGTTGCGGCGCTCTGCGCGCTGGCTCAGGTCGGCGCGCCCGCGCATGCCGCCGAAGGGCTCGCGCTGACGATCTCGATGGACGGCACGGGCACGGGCGCGGTCGAGTGCGAGGTCGGCGAAGGGCCGGCCGAAGCCTGCGACGCCAGCTACCCCGAAGGCACCGAGCTCGCCCTGGTCCCGAGCCCGGGCCCGGGCTCCGAGTTCGTCGAGTTCTTCGGCGACTGCGGTCCGGCCGAGTGCGAACTGACGATGAACGAGGCCAAGTCGGTCACCGCCACCTTCGACCTGATCCAGGTTGCCGAATTCCCCTTGACGCTGAAATTCAAAGGCACCGGCTCGGGCACGGTCGAGTGCCAGGCGGACTCCGGTCCGTACGAAGCCTGCAAGGCCGCCTACCCCGAGGGCACCGAACTGACCCTGACGCCCATGCCCGACGAAGATTCCGAATTCCTCCATTTCTCCGGCGACTGCGAAGACGAAGCATGTGACCTGACGATGGACGGGGCCCATACCGTCAACGTCTTCTTCACCCTCATCCCGGTGACCCCCGAATACGCCTTCACGCTGAAAATCAAAGGCGCCGGCTCGGGATCGGTCCTCTGCGAAGCGCAGGAAGGGCCCGAAGAATGCCAGCCCAAATATCCCGCTGAAACCGAACTCGCCCTGCTCCAGAAAGCCGCTCCCGGCTCCGAATTCGCCGGCTGGTCGGGCTCGTTCTGCTCCGGCACCGGCGCCTGCGAAGTCACGATGGAAGGGGCGCGCAGCGTCACCGCGACCTTCAGCCTGCCGCCGCCGCCGCCCCTCGATTACGTGCTCTCGGTCGAACGCCTCGGCAGCGGCTCCGGCACGGTGACCAGCGACCCGGCCGGGATCGATTGCGGGTCGGACTGCTCGGAGAGCTTCTTCGAAGGGACCAAAGTTACGCTCACGGCCGCGCCCGCGCCGGGCTCGGTCTTCGACCACTGGACCGGTGGGGGCTGCTCCGGCAGCGGCGCCTGCAAAGTCACGATGGAAGGGGCGCGCAGCGTCACCGCGACCTTCAGCCCGCCGCCGCCGCCCCTCGATTACGTGCTCTCGGTCGAACGCCTCGGCAGCGGCTCGGGCACGGTGACCAGCGACCCGGCCGGGATCGATTGCGGCTCGGACTGCTCGGAGGCCTTCCTCGAAGGGACCAAAGTCACCCTCACGGCGACGGCGGCGCCGGGCTCGTCGTTCGACCACTGGACCGGCGGGAGCTGCTCCGGCAGCGGCGCCTGCAAAGTCACGATGAGCACCGTCCGCACGGTCAAGGCGGTCTTCGTCGCGACCGACGGCGGCACGGTCAAATCGCCGAAGGCGGGTGCGGGCAGCGGCAGCGCGAAGGGCTCCCTGGCGCTCGCCACGGCACTCGCCAAGGTCAGGGCCGGCAAGGCCCTGCTGAGGATCGTCTGCGCCGGGGAAGGCGCCTGCCGGGGCAAGCTGAAGCTCCTCGCCAGGCTCGCCGCGCCGGGCAGTCGGGTGACGATCGGCACGACCTCCTTCAGCCTCCCCGCCGGCGCCTCGAGAACGCTTCGGGTCGGCCTCAGCCGCAGGGCCCGGGAGATGCTGAGCCGCTCCGCCAGGGGCCTGCGGGCCAGCGTGACCGGGACCGGCGTCGAGGGCCGCCAGGTGCGCCTGAAGCGCGGCTGAGCAGGGGCTGTTCGCGGCTCTGCAACGCGCATGCCAGGGCCCCGTCCCTGGACGCAAGAACGAGCTCCTATCCTTGACACTACGGGGGGTTTCTGGTCTACTGCTCGCGAGTCATTTCGCAGTTTGCGTGAGATGGCTCACATGGGAAACAGGGGAGTTCACAGGGAAAACAGGCCTTGCGAAAGGCTGCCCTCGGGCGGCCGGCAGGGGGCTTGACGGACATGGGAGATGCCTAGTGCGTTACCTGATCACAGGGGGAGCGGGGTTCGTCGGCTCTCACCTGACTGACCTCCTGGTTTCGCGGGGGGATGAGGTGCTCGTCCTCGACGACCTCAGCACGGGCAGCGCCGAGAACGTCGCCGACGCGGTCGCCACCGGCCGGGCGGACCTGGTCGAGGGATCGGTCTGCGACGCGGAGCTGGTCGACGAGTGCATGGATTGGGCCGACGCCTGCTTCCACCTCGCCTCCGCGGTCGGGGTGGAGCTGATCGTGCAGCGCTCGGTCAACTCGCTGGCTCGCAGCGTGCGCGGGGTGCATGTCGTCACCGAGGGCGCCCACAGGCTCGGCCGGCGGCTGCTCTTCGCCTCGACATCCGAGATCTACGGCAAGAACGGCAGCTCCGCCCTGACCGAGCACTCCGACCGGGTCCTGGGCCCGCCCTCGACCGCGCGCTGGTCCTACTCGACCGCGAAGGCCTTCGGCGAGGCGATCGCGCTCGGCTACCACCGCGAGCGCGACGCCGACACGGTCGTCGCCCGCCTCTTCAACACCGTGGGGCCGCGGCAGACCGGCGCCTACGGGATGGTGCTGCCGCGCTTCGTCGGGCAGGCGCTCGCGGGGCGGGACCTGACCGTCTACGGCGACGGCAGCCAGTCGCGCTGCTTCTCTCACGTCTTCGACACGACCCGGGCGCTGATCATGCTGATGGACGAGGAGGGCGCTCGCGGCACCGCGTTCAACGTCGGGCGCTCGGACGAGATCACGATCCTCGAACTGGCCGAAACCGTGATCGAGCGGACCGGGTCCGGCTCGGGCATCCAGATGGTGCCCTACGAAGAGGCCTACGGCGAGGGCTTCGAGGAGCTCGGCCGCCGCTGCCCGGACACCACGGCGCTGGAGCAGATGACGGGCTGGCGCTCGACCCGCGGCGTCGAGGACGCGATCGACGACGTCGCCGCCTTCGAGCGGGAGCGGGCGGCCGCCGACGCCCTTCCCACCGCCGGCGGGGTCGTGGAATTCAACGAGGGCGCGGCAGCCGACCCCCTGGTCAACGCCTAGGGGGTGGCCGGGACCATGGGCCCCGAGCTCGCCTTCCTCACGGCCCTCGGCGCCACCTTCCTGCTCACCCCGCTGGCGATTCGGGTCGCGGGGCGAACCGGCTTCTACGACCACCCGGTCGGCTACAAGGGCCACGAGAGCCCGACTCCCTACCTCGGCGGGGCCGCCGTGGTCGGGAGCCTGCTCCTCGCCAGCGCGCTCTTCGGCGCCGGCTCGGGCGTCTTCGCCCCGATCGCGATCGGGGCCGTCGTCCTGCTCGGGGTCGGGACGATCGACGACCGCTACGCGCTGGGGCCGCTGACCCGGCTCGCGATCGAGGTCGCGGCGGCGGGCGTGCTCTTCGCCGGCGGGATCGGCTGGGACCTCTTCGCCAGCGACGCGCTCAACCTGGGCCTGACCGTCGTCTTCGTCACCGGCGTCGTCAACGCCTTCAACCTGATGGACAACATGGACGGTGCCACCAGCACGGTCGCCGGTGTGTCGGGAGCGACGCTGGGTGTGCTCGCGGCCGCCCAGGGAAGCGCCGGGCTGGCGGCGATCGCGCTCGCCCTCTCGGGCGCCTGCCTCGGCTTCCTCCACTTCAACCTCGCCACGCCGTCGCGCATCTTCCTCGGCGACGGCGGCAGCATGCCGATCGGCTTCGTCGTCGCGGCGGCGATCATGGCGATGCCGGGGACGGGGGACCTCGGCTGGGCCTTCGTCGGGGTCGCGGTGGTGCTGGTCGGGCTGCCCGCCCTGGACACGGCCCTGGTCGTCGTCTCGCGGCTGCGGCGCGGCGCCGGGGTCTTCACCGGCGGTCGCGACCACCTCACCCACAGGCTGTGCGCGAAGCTGGGCTCCGCCCGCCGCGTGGCGCTGGTCCTGGCGGGCGCCCAGGGGGCCCTCACCGCCACCGGCGCGGTCCTCGCCGAGAGCGACAAATCGGTCGCGGCCCTCGCCTCCACCGCCCTGATCCTCGTCGGCATCGCCCTGGTGGCGCTGCTCGAGTCGCCCGAGTGGGCCCCCGCCGCCACGACCGAGTGGTCAACCTGACGCAGACCATCTAGCCTGCGTCGCGCGTGACTCCGCCAGCGGCCTATTTGGAAAACCGGGAGCGCCTGCGCGTCCTGCAGGTCATCGGCCGCCTCAACATGGGGGGCCCGGCCCACATCGCCGCCCTGCTCAGCGGCAGGCGATTCGACCCGGATCGCTACGAAACGCTGCTCATCCACGGCACCCTCGCCCCGGGCGAGGAGTCGCTCGCCGGGCTGGCCGAGAAGGAGGGCGCGACGATGGCCCGCCTCCCCGAGCTGCAGCAGCCGGTACAGCCGCTGCGCGACGCACAGGCACTGACGAAGCTGGCTCGCCTGGTGCGGGCCTTCAGGCCGCACATAGTCCACACCCACACGGCGAAGGCGGGCTTCCTCGGGCGCCAGGCGGCCCTCGCCGTGCGCCCCCGGCCGGTGATCGTCCACACCTACCACGGCCACGTCCTCGAGGGCTACTTCGGCGCCGCCAAGTCGCGGCTCTACCTCGAGATGGAGCGCGCGCTCGCCCGGGTCAGCGACTGCCTGATCGGGGTCAGCCAGGCCACGGTCGACGATCTCGTCCGCCTCGGCGTCGCGCCGCGCTCGAAGTTCCGGGCCCTGCCCCTCGGGCTCGACCTCGGCAACCTGACCCTGGCCCTGCTCTCCCCGCCAATGCGGGCCGGGGCTCGGGAAGCGCTGGAGCTCGGCGACGAGGAGATCCTCCTCGTCTTCGTCGGCCGCATCGTCCCGATCAAGCGCCTCGGCCTGCTCCTGGAGGCCCTGGCGCAGGCGAGGGAGGCCGACCCGCGCCTGCATCTGGTGGTCGTCGGCGACGGCGAGGAACGCCCGCAGCTGGAGCGCCAGGCGGCCGAGTCGGGTATCGCAAGCTACGTGCACTTCCTCGGCTACCGCCGCGAGCTGTGCACGGTCTTCGCCGCCGCCGACCTGGCCGTCCTCTCCTCCGACAACGAGGGCACCCCCGTCTCCCTGATCGAAGCAGCAGCAGCCGGCCTGCCAGCCGTCGCGACCGACGTCGGCGGCGTGCGCGAGGTAGTCGGCGAGGACACCGGGATCCTGGTCCCCCCCGACGACGCCGAGGCCCTGGCGGGCGCGATCGTCGAGATGGCCGCCGACCCCGAGCGCCGCGAGCGCTGCGGCGAAGCAGCCCACCACCACGCAATCGAAAGCTACAGCTCCGCCCGTCTGCTCACCGACGTCAACAAGCTCTACCGCGAGCTGGTTACGGTCCGCTGAGGGTCATCGGGACCCCTTCCCCAGGAACTCCCGCGAAGCGGCCTGGGGAAGGGGTCCCGATGACCCTCCATGGAATAGCCGTTACGAGTCGTCCGCGCTCGACCGTCGGGCAAGGCTGCGCAGGCGCCCGTTCTTCCCCGACTCGACCTTGTCGCGCTCGTTCTGGGCGCCGTAGTACCCGTAGTACCCGTAGTAGCCGTAGATCCCGCCGGAGTGGGCGCCGGTGACGACGCTGCCGAGCACGGTCCCGCCGGCCGAGGTGATGACCTGCTTGGCGCGCGATACGGCGTCCTTCGGAGTTCTGTTGATGCGGGCGACGATCACGGTTCCCCCCACCTGGTTGAAGAGCGGGATCGCGTCGCTGACGGCGAGCAGCCCGGGGGTGTCGATCACCACCATGTCAACCTGCTCGGAGAGTTCGGCGAGCAGGGTCCGCATCCGCTGCGAGCCGAGCATCACGGCGGGGTTCGGCGGCGGGGCGGCCCCGGGAAGGATGCGCAGGCGCCCCGCCCCGGCGTCGACGGTGACCAGCGTCTCCTCCAGCGTCCTCTCGCCGACCAGGACCGAGTCGAGCCCGAACTCGACGTCCTTGCCCAGCCTGGTCGCCACCTGCGGGCGGCGCAGGTCGCCGTCGACGAGGACGACGTCGCGTTCGTCGAGGGCGTAGGCGAGGGCGAGGTTGACGGCGACGGTCGTCTTGCCGTCCTGCTGGACCGGGCTGGCGACGACCAGGGTCGAGAGCGAGCGGTCGACGTTGAAGTAGGTGAGGCTGGCGCGCAGCGTCTGGAAGGACTCGCGCACGTGCAGGCCGGGCGGGTGGCCGGGGAAGGCGTCGTCGGGGATCATCGCCAGCACCGGCGCGTCGAGCAGTTCCTCCATCTCGCCGGGTTCGCGGATGCGGCGGTCGAGGCGGTCGAGCAGCGGCGCCAGCGCGGCGGCGACCAGCAGCGCCAGGATCAGCGCGATCACCGTGTTGCGTTTCGGCCGCGGCGAGATCGGGGCCGCCGCGGGGGTCGCGACTTCGACGATCGAGGTCGTCCCGGACTGGGTCGCCCGCAGGCCGCGCAGTTCCTGCAGCTGGGCGGCGATCGCTTCCTTGGCGGCCTCGTCTGGGCTGGACTTCAGCTGTGCCATTAGCGTTGCGATCGTGCGGTCGATGTTGCGGATCGCGTTGAAGGTCCTCGCCTGGGAGACGGCTCGGGCGAAGGCGTTGGCGATATCCGCCGCCATCGCCGCATCGGAGTCCTGGGCGGTGATCGTGAGGAAGTTGCTGTCGGTTTCGGCGGGGTTGGTCGGGGCGACGGAGATGTGCGTGAGGAGCCCCTTCGCGGCCGAGGGCGGCAGCCCCAGGATGCGGGCCGCCCGCCGGCCCACCACGGTCGTCCCGATCAGCGTCTGCACTTCGTCCGTGTCGGACTTGGAGCTGACGTTCGAGAACAGCGCCGAGGCGCCCGCCGTCGCCTGCACGTTGATCGTCGCCTGCGACTGGTAGGTCTTCGGCAGCAGCGAGGATCCCACGTAGACGGCGACCGGGATCGTGATCGCGATCGCGATCAGGAGCCACTTGCGGCGCCAGACCAGCCGGCCCCACTGACGGATGTCGAGTCCCTCCTGCCTCGGCTCGGTCACGAACCCCAAATTATAGGCACCATAGACACCTGGGTCTTTTTTTTGGCGGCCTGGGCGCGCCCGCCCGGCTATCGTCACGTCCAGGATGGCGCCAACCGCCGACGAGAGCCTTCACTCAGCGCTGGTGACGATGGCGATGCTCGCCCTGTGCGGCGGCGGCATCGCCCTCCTGGTGAGCCGGATGCACCGCTCGAGACCGGGCTTCGCCATCGGCCCGGCGGCGCTGGTCGCCTTCGGCCTGCGGGTGATCGCCGCCGGCCTGATCTCGCTCACATCGGTGTCGCGGACCCTGCGCGGCGGCGACGAGCTGATCTTCCAGGACAAGGCCAGCCTGATCGTCGAAACCCCGCTCGGCTCCAGCGAGTGGACGAGCGCGCTGCTGAGCGAACTCCACGTCTACACGCTCGCCCTCCAGCGCTACATGTTCGACTCGCCTGAGATCGCGATGCGCGTGACCCAGGTCGGGATCGCCGTCGTCGGGCTGGTGCTGCTGGCGGCGGCGGTCTACGAGCTCGCCGGGCCGAGGGCGTCGGTGCTGGCGATGTGGCTGCTCGCCCTCGAGCCGGCCAGCCTCTTCTTCTCCAGCCTCCTGCACAAGGAGGCGAACATGCTGCTCGCGATCGGCCTCGTCGCCCTCGGCGGCTCCAAGGTCTGGAAGCGGGGGGAGGCGCGCTACCTGGTCATGGTCGTCGCCGGCTGCCTGATCGCCGTCGCCACCCGCCAGTACGCCGGCTGGTTCCTGATCGCGGCCGGCGCCGCCGTCCTCCTGCATGCCGGCCTGCGGGCCGAGCACCGCACGGCGATCCGCTCGCTCGCCCTCGTCGCCTCGGTGATCCTCTTCGCCGCGATCGCCGCCCCCACCGTGCTCAATGCCTCGACCGACGAGAACCTCGAACGCAACGTCCAGCGCCCCCAGGAACACAACGCGAACGACAGCTCCAACCTGAAGCTGGAACAGGTCAACTTCTCGACCCGCGGCGCGATCGTCCAGAACCTGCCGAAGCGCTCGATCGACGTCCTGCTGCGCCCCTTCCCCTGGCAGCTCGGCAACATCAGCCAGGGGCTCGGCCTGCTCGGCACCGCGGCGGCCTACACCGCACTCTTCTTCCTCGCCCGGACCCTGTACCGGAGCCGCGGCAGCATCATGAGCCGCGCCGGCCCGCTCGTCTACCTCGGCATATTCCTGCTGATGGCCTACTCGCTCAGCTCGGGCAACGCCGGCACCGCCTTCCGCTACCGGGTGCAGATCGTCTCGGTCTTCATCTGCATCGTCGTCGCCCTCTGGCGGCCCGGCGAGCGCCGTGCCGCCGCCGAGCCGGCCGCCCCGGCCGAGCCCGCCCCGGCCCGCCTGGACCCGGCCCAGGCCTGAGCCGTCACCGCCCCTTCCGGTGCGCTTTATGCCAGCCATGGGCACATAAAGCGCACCGGAAGGGGTTTTAGGGGGCCCAGGGCGGGGGGGTGCCGAGGAGCTCGCGCAGGCGCGCTTCGTCCTCGCGGTAGTGGGCCCGCAGCCTGGTGAGCGTCTCGGCGCTCGGGGTGTCGGGTTCCGCCTCGGTGTCGACGGGAACGCGGTTCCAGAGGAAGAGCCGTCGCGAGACGAGGTTGAAGCGCTTGAGGGCGCGCCGCCGCGCCGAGCGGGGAAGGCGCTGCCAGAGGCCGCTCAGCCGCGCCGAGCGGCGGGCGGCGCGCTGCCAGCTGGTCAGGTCGAGCCAGGCGAAGCGGCGGTGGCTGCCGCCGTCGTGGTAGCGGCTGCCGAGGTTCGGCGGGCGGAAGCCGGGGTCGACTCCGAGGAAGGCGAAGATGGTCCCGCAGACCGCCGCCGGGCCCCGCTCCAGGTCGCCCTGGAAGAGGACGAGCAGCTGCTCGCGCGGGAAGACGTCGAGGTAGCCCCCGAGCAGGCGGCCGTACTCGCCGAGGACGACGTAGCCGTTGGTCTCGTCCGGCCGCAGGCGGGACTCGGCGAGGGCGCCCGGCTCGAGCAGCTCCTCGATCGCGGCGTCGAAGGTGCGCTGCTCTATGCCCCTCATGACCGACATGCGGTGGTGGGAGCGGGCGCGGGCGACCGGGTCGCGCAGGATCGCGATCAGCTTCGCGCCCGGGTAGGCGTCGTGGATCCGGCCCGGGATCGCCGTCTCGGGAGAGTCGGAGGCGCCGGCCGCGCGGTCGGGGCCGAGCAGGGCGCCGTAGAGGTACTGCGGGCTCACCGTCCCGCACAGCTGCCCCTCGCCGCGGCGCTCGAAGGCGTCGGCGAAGAACTCCGCCGCCGACTCGTAATAGGGGTGCTTCGGGGTGACGAAGTAGGGGAGCTCCTTGCCCTCGGGCAGGCAGAGCTCCGGATGGGTCCGCAGCAAGTGGAAGAGGGCGGTGGTGCCGGCCTTGGCGGCGCCGACGACGAAGAAGTCGAGCGTAGGAGCGCCAACCCGGCGAGTCAGCGTGGCCACCCGCACAGGCTATCGTGGCCCGGTCCCTCCGCTCCTGATTTCGATGGCAGCCGACACCCCAGACCTGGCTCTTCGCCCCGCTTCAGAGAGCGACGCCGAGCAGCTGCGGTCGTGGCGCAACGACCCTGAGACCCGCGCCGCCTCCCGCGGCACCGCCGAGGTCGGCGCCGAGGAGCACACAGCCTGGCTGGCGGCGGTGCTGGAGGATCCGGACCGCCAGCTGCTGATCTGCGAGCTCGACGGCGAGCCGGTCGGCCAGGTCCGCTTCGACCGCCTCGCTGAGCACCGCTACGAGATCAGCATCGCGCTGGCAACCGAGGCGAGGGGACGAGGGCTGTCGTCGTGCCTCATCGCCCTCGCAGTAGAGAAGCTTCGCGAATCGAGTCCCGGCACCGAGGTCGAGGCTCACGTTCGCGAGGGAAACGCCCGCTCGCTGGCAGCGTTCCGCCGGGCGGGCTTCCAGCCCTCCGGCAAGGAGACAGACGGCTTCCTAGTCCTGGTGGCGTAGGGCCTTCGGGGGTCCCTCTCCAGGAACTCCCGCGAAGCGGCCTGGAGAGGGACCCCCGAAGGCCCTCCCCTGTGGTCGAATGCCTAGCCGTGTTTCTTTCGCAAGGAGAACGCTTTTGACTTGGTTTCCGTGCCGCCGCCCTTGCGGGCGTAGGTGACCAGCACCTTCACCTTCGCCTTACCCTTCTTGGCGAGGGCCTTTGCCGCTCCGCCCTTCGCCTTGACCAGGAGCTTCACGGTGGTCGGTCCTCCGACCGAGCGCTGCGTCGGCTTGACCCCCTTTCCTTTCAGCTTGAGCGTTCCCGCTGCCGGCACCGTGACCGGGAGCTTGGCGGTGCCGTGGCGGCGGTCGAGGACCGGCTTGCCGATCCGCAGCCGGTTCGATGCGCCTCCTCCTCCTCCGCCTCCTCCTCCTCCTCCTCCTCCTCCTCCTCCGCCCGAGCCCCCGCCGCCGCTCGAGCCGCCGAGGAGGGGTTGCCAGGTCGGCCAGGCCTGCGAGCCTCCCTCGTTCGTCAGGCGCGCCTCGCCGCCGCCGTTCGCGCTGATCGTGAAGATGCTGCCGCCCCTGGCGAAGGCGATCCGCCGCCCGTCCGGGGAGTAGGCCGGCATCTGGCTTACCGGCTTGTCGGTGAGCTTGGTTGCGCCGCCGCCGCCGGAGCTCATCGTGAAGATGTCGAAGCTGCCGTCGCGCCGGCTGGCGAAGGCGATCCGCTGCCCGTTCGGGGAGAAGGAGGGCTGGCGGTCGTCGGCGGCGCTGTTGGTGAGCGCGGCCAGGCCACCGCCGTCGGTGCCGACCGCGAAGAGGTTTTTGTGCGATCCGACGGTGCGGACGAAGGCGATCCACTGGCCGTCGGGCGAGAACGTGGGCGTCTCTTCGATCCCGCCTTCGCTGACGATGCGGGTCTGGCCGCTGCCGTCCGCGTTCATCAGGAAGAGGTCGGTGTACCAGCTGCCGAAGCGGACGCTGACGAAGGCGATCCGGGTGCCGTCCGGGGAGAAGCTCGGTTGCGTGTCGCTGCCCGGGTCGGTGGTGAGGCGCGTCAGGCCGCTGCCGTCCGCGTTCATCGCGTAGATGTCGAAGTTGCCGGCCCGGTTGGAGGCGAAGACGATGCGGGTGCCGTCGGCGGAGAAGGAGGGCTGGGTGTCGTTGCCGGAGCCGCTGGTCAGCTGCCGCTTGCCGCTCCCGTCGGCGCTCATCGAGTAGATGTCCCAGCTGCCGTTCTGGTTGGAGGCGTAGGCGATGCGGCCGTTGGCGCCGGGGAAGGCGGCTCCCGATGCGGTGCCGCTGCCGAGGGCGAGCACGGCCGCCAGCAGGGAGACAAGTGCGACGGCGGTTGTCGGTTTCGGCGCTCTCATCCGGTCTGCTCCATGCTGACGTAACACTGCCGCTGCGCCGGAGTCGCTCAGCGCAGGGTCATCGCAGCGAGCTCACGGGCGATTCTAAGCGCCCCCTGCCCGTCGACCGCCTCCTGCGCCCGCCTGGAGAGCTCCCGCCGCTGCGAAGCCGAGCCGAGGACGCCCTCCAGGGCGGCGGGGATCTCGTCCTCCTCGACGAGGAGGATCGCTTCGCGGGCGACCAGCCCGGCGATCTGCGGGCGCTGGTTCGGCGCGCCCTCGAGCACCAGGGACGGCGTCCCGGTTGCGGCCGCCTCCAGCATCGTCTGGCCGCCGGTGCAGACGACCGCGTCGGCGCGCAGCAGCGGCTCGAGCAGCGAGGCGGGGCGCTCCAGCACCTCGACGCCGGCCGGCGGCTCTCCGGCGAAGCCCGGGGCCCAGACGAGCTCGACCCGGGCCCCGGCCTGCGAGAGGCGCTCGCCGAGGCTCGCCGCGATGCGGCCCGCCAGGCCGCCCAGGTCGCTGCCCCCGGTGGTCACCAGGACCCGCTCGGGCGAGTCCCGGATCGTGCGCGGCCCGAGCTTCCAGAAGGGCCGTCGCAGGCAGGCGAACTCCAGGCCCGGGTCGTCGGGCCCGGGCTCGTACCGGGGCCCGATGACGACGCCGGCCGCGCCGGGATGCGGCATGGCGTCTGCGAAGGCGGCGAGGAGATGGTGGGGCAGCTCGGTGACCTGCAGCCAGGCGAGGCGGTCGTAGGCGTCGAGCACGAGCAGGTCGGGAACCGGCGCGGCGATCGCCGCGGCCATCGCGAGGCCCGGCTGCCACGGCTCCCAGCGCACGCCGTCGAGCTCGATCTCCTCCCCGGCGCCCAGGCCGAAGGTCTCGACCTCGAGACCCTGCATCTCGAGGGCGCAGGCAAGCGCCGTGCAGCGGGCGAGGTGGCCGAGGCCGGCCCCGGCGCTCGCGTCGGCGACGATCCGGACTCGCACCGGCGCCCGGTCCTCGCCCGTCAAAGCATCTCCCAGGTGAGCACGTCGTCGTGCTCGACGGCGACCCGCAGGGCGCGGCCGAGGACCTTGTCCAGGTCCCTCGGCGCGATGCCGAAGCCGGGCCGCTTGCGGGTCAGCATCTCCTCGCTCAGCACGGTGCCGGCCGGGTGGTCGCCGACGACGATCAGGCTGCGCCGGCCCAGTTCGTAGTTCTCCTTTGCCTCCTCGGGGCTCGGTCCGTCCTTGCGGCCGTCGCCGAGCGCCGCCTGCGCTTCGCGGATGCCGCCGACCATCGCCCTCAGCTCGCCGGGCTCCAGCGCGAAGGGGTGGTCGGGGCCCTCCATCGCGCGGTCCAGGGTGAAGTGCTTCTCGAGGAAGGCGGCGCCGAGGGCCGCGGCGGCGATCGGCACGGCGATCCCGGTGGTGTGGTCGGAGAGGCCGACGGGCACGCCGAAGGCGGTGCGCATCGTCGCCATCGCCCGCAGGTTGGCCCGCTCCGGGGGGGCAGGGTAGACCGAGGTGCACTGCATCAGGCCGACGGCGCGGGCCCCGGCCGCGGTGGCGTCGCGGAGCGCCGCCTCGACCTCGCCCAGGGTCGCCATCCCGGTCGAGATCAGCAGCGGCCGGCCGGTGGCGGCTGCAGCCGCGATCAGCACCGGGTCGACGATCTCGAAGGAGGCGATCTTCATCGCCGGCACGCCGAGCGCGTCGAGCTCGGCGATCGCCTCGACGTCGAAGGGGCTGGAGAAGAAGTCGATCCCGCGCGCGGCGGCGTGGTCGCGCAGCTCGGCCTGCCACTCGCGGGGGAGGGCGATGTCCTCGAGCAGCTCGGAGGGGCTCTTCTCGGTGATCGGCGCCAGGTACTCGAAGTCGGGCGTCTTGGTCGAGTAGAGGGCCTCGCCCGAGTAGGTCTGGAACTTGACCGCGTCGGCGCCGGCCTCGGCGGCGACGTCGACCAGCTCGCGCGCGATCGCCAGGTCGCGGTTGTGGTTGGCGCCGGCCTCGGCGATCACGTAGGCGGGGTGGCCCTCGCCGACGGCGCGGCCGCCGATCTCGAAGCTCGCCGGGAGGGTCGCGGGCTCAGCCATCGGCCATGACCTCGCGCACGACCTCGATCGCCCGGTCCTGCTCGGCGGGGGTGAGGTCGGGGTAGCAGGGGAGCGAGAGGCAGCCGGCGTAGTAGCGCTCGGCCTCGGGGCAGAGCCCGGGGGCGTAGCCGAAGGCGCTGCGGTAGTAGGGGTGGCGGTAGACCGGGATGTAGTGGACCTGGGTGCGGATGCCGGCGTCGAAGAGCCGCCGGTAGAGCTCGAGCCGCCGGGCCGTGCCCTCGCGCAGGTGGACGGCGAAGAGGTGGTAGGCGTGCAGGGCGTCGCCGTCCGCCCGCGGCGGCAGGTCGAGCCCCTCGATCCCCGCCAGGCCCTCGCGGTAGCGGGCGGCGACGGCGTTGCGAGCGGCGACGTGGCGGTCGAGCTTGCCCAGCTGCGAGCGGCCGAGCGCGGCGTGCACGTCGGAGAGCCGGTAGTTGAAGCCGAGGTGCTGCTGCTCGTGGTACCAGGGCCCCTCGTCGCCGGCCCCCTCGGGGTGGGCGAAGCGCTCGGGGTCGCGGACCATGCCGTGGTGGCGGAAGATCGCCAGGCGCTCCGCCAGGAGGGGGTCGCGGGTGGTGACGACGCCGCCCTCGGCGGAGGTGATCGCCTTGGTCGGGTGGAGGCTGAAGATCGCCATCTCGGCGTGGGCGCAGGAGCCGGCCTCGCCCTCGGCCGAGTGGCCGCCGAGCGCGTGCGCCGCGTCCTCGATGATCGCGACGTCGGGACCGACCAGCTCGCGGATCGGCTCGACCGGCGCCGGCAGGCCGGCGAAGTGGACCGGGATCACGGCCTTGACCTGCGGCGTCATCGCCGCCTCGATCGTGGCCGCGGAGACGTTCCAGGTCCCCGCCTCGATGTCGGCGAAGCGCGGCCGGGCGCCGAGGTAGGCGCCGCAGTTGGCGCTGGCGGCGAAGGTGATCGCGCTGGTCACGATCTCGTCCCCGGGCCCGACCCCGGCGGCGAAGGCGGCGGCGTGGAGGGCCGCCGTCCCGGAGGAGAAGGCGACCGCGTGGGGCACGCCGCAACGGGCCGCCACGGCCTCCTCGAACTCGCTCACGGCCGGTCCCTGGGTGAGCCAGTCCCCTTCGAGCACCGCCGCGACCGCGGCCCTGTCCTCGGCGTCGAGGCTCTGCTTCGAGTAGGGGATCACCGGCGCCGCGAACGGTAGCGGGACCGGCAGGTGCAACGTTTTTCGGCTCCTACGGGACCAGAAAACGTTGCACAACCATGGTGCAACGTTTTACGGCTCCTACAGGACCAGGACCAGAAAACGTTTGCACAACCATGGTGCAACGTTTTACGGCTCCCACAAGACCAGAAAACGTTGCACCATGGTTGTGCGGCGTCGATACACTGCGCAGCCGGGGCCGCGTGGGAGCCGCTCCGCCTACGCCGATGACCGACGCCTCCGCGAGAGAACCAAGCCCCGAGCTGAAGGGCAAGACGGTGCTGGTCACCGGCGGCACCGGCTCTTTCGGCAAGCGCTTCGTCGACCACCTGCTGCGCGACCACGAGCCGGCCGCGGTGCGGGTCTACAGCCGCGACGAGCTCAAGCAGCACGAGCTGCGCCAGGCCGTCCCCGACGAGCGGCTGCGCTTCCTGATCGGCGACGTGCGCGACCTCAGCCGGCTGCGGATGGCGGTGCGCGGCGTCGACGTGATCGTCCACGCGGCGGCGCTGAAGCAGGTGCCGGCCTGCGAGTACAACCCCTTCGAGGCGGTGCAGACCAACATCATCGGCGCCGAGAACGTGGTCACGGCGGCGATCGAGCACGGGGTGCCGCACACGGTCGCGCTCAGCACCGACAAGGCCGTCAACCCCGTCAACCTCTACGGCGCGACCAAGCTCAGCGCCGAGAAGATCGTCACCCAGGGCAACGTCTACGCCGGCGATGCCAACGTGCGCTTCTCCACCGTGCGCTACGGCAACGTGGTCGGCAGCCGCGGCAGCGTGATCCCGCTCTTCAAACGCCAGGCCACCGAGGGCAAGCTGACGATCACCGACACGGCGATGACCCGCTTCTGGATCACCCTCGACGAGGCGGTCGAGTTCGTGATCGCGAGCCTGGAGCGGATGCAGGGCGGCGAGGTCTTCGTGCCGCGGATCCCGAGCATGTCGGTGATGGACCTGGCCGAGGCGCTGGCGCCGGGGGTCGAGCAGGAGATCATCGGCGTGCGCCCGGGGGAGAAGGTGCACGAGATCCTGCTGACCCCGGACGAGGCCCGCCACGCCGTCCGCTTCGAGACCTACTACGCGGTCTACCCGGCCTTCCCCTACTGGCGCACGACCGCCTTCCCGCCCGGCGAAGAGCTGCCGCCGGGCTTCCGCTATGCCAGCGACAACAACGACGAGTGGCTCACGGCCGAGCAGCTGCGCGAGATGGCCGCGGGGGTTGCGCCGGTCTCTGGGTAGGCAGTCGCTCCCGTATTCGCCGTTGCATAGACGGTCAATACGGAATCGGCTAGGCGTTCATCAGGTCGAAGGTGTTGTTGAGCAACACCCTGCGGCCGGTTTTCAGCGGGGTACCCCTGTGCAGGCCGCGGAAGTCGGCGAGGATCAGCGTCCCGGCCTTGCCGGTGCAGACGATCTCCTCCCAGTCGTTCTGCGCTTCCAGGGCGCGGATCTCCTGGGGGAAGAAGTGGCCGTAGCGGCCGCTGGTGCCGCCGGCGTCGAACTCGATTGCGTGCCGGGTGCGCCAGGGCCCATCCTTGTGTGAGCGGCGCAGGAAGCGGAAGGGGGCATTGTCCTCGCCGACGTCGACCAGGTAGAGGAAGGCCTTGCAGATCGGCCGCCAGTTGTCGAAGTGGAAGAGGTCGGCCTGGGCCATCTTGGAGAGGCCGAAGCGGTTCTCGAGCTCGCGGCGGAAGGAGACCACGCGCGGGGAGAGGTAGGCCTCCATCACGCTGCGGATGTCCGGGTCCTCGAAGAACGGCAGCGTCGCCGGGATCAGCTCGTCGACCTTGCCGATGCGGAAGACGATGTCGGGCTGGATCGTGAAGAACCGGTCGGCGAGCTCACCCTCCTTGGCCTTCTCGATCGCCTCGTCGGCACCGGCGAGCATCGCGGCGACCTGGTCCGGCGAGAAGTAGTCGGGGACGATCGCGATGCCCTCGCGGTCGAGCTCCTCGAGCAGGTCGCGGCGCTGGGTCAGCTCCGGCCGGAGCTCGACCCCGCGATAGGCGCGCGCCCGCTGGACCCGGTGGACGACGCGGCTCTCTTTCAGAGGGCCTTCGCGAACCAGTTTCTTCGCGGCCTGCCGAGTGCGCGTGGGAACGCTGGATACAGCCCCTAGCATCGCCGTGAATCGTAGACGGTTGAGCCTCGCTCGTCGCGGATCGGAATCGCCAACCCCCGTTCCGGTGCGCTTTATGTGCCCATCGGTGACATAAAGCGCACCGGAACGGGGGTCAGGGGGCGCCGGAGGCCATGCCGAGCTCGATCAGCTCGACTACGCGCAGCACCTCGGCTTCGGGGACCGGCTCGGCCTTGCCCCGGGCGACGGCGACGAAGCGCTCGAGGGCGGCCTTGAACGCGGTGAAGGAGTCGGCGAAGACGAGCGTCCGCTCGTCCCGCTCGCCGATCGCCATGAGCCCGATCGGGGCCTCGACGTCGCCCAGCGTCAAGAACTCGGCCTCGACCCCCGACTCCCAGGCGACGCGCAGCCGGGTCTCGCCCTCGGAGGTGCGGGCCCTGTGGGAGGCGATCGGCGAGGGCTCGCCGAGCAGCGCCAGCGCCGGCTCGATCAGGTGCACCGCGTAGCGGCTCCAGCGCTTCGGAGAGCTGGCGAGGATCTGGCGGACCGGGCCGATCGCCTCCCGCGAGGCGCGGTCGAGGCGCAGCTCGGCCGCGTAGCGCAGCGCCGAGCAGGTGAAGAGCTGCCCGGGGCGGACCTGCCGGGCGAAGAGGCCGCGCGCCGCGGCGACGCTGGTCGCCAGCGGCTTGTCGACGTAGATCGGTAGGCCGGCGTCGAGGAAGGGCCCGGCGAGCTCCTCGTGGCGCTCGGCGTCGTCGCGGGCGAGCAGCACCGCGTCGACCTCTCCGAGCATCTCCCCGGGGCTGGAGACCACGTGCTCGATCCGGGCGGCGGCGGCGATCTGCCGCGAGATGGACGAGCGCTGCGTCCAGACGTGCGTGACCCGGGCGCCGCCGATCGCCTCCTCGGGAAAGCGGTGCTCGGCGAGGTAGCGCGGGATCGCCGGGAACGGGCAGCGGGCCATCTCCGCCTCCTCGTAGCCGTTGACGATCGCCGCCCAGGAGTAGGGGTGCCCGTTCCCCTCGCTGATCCCGAGCAGCCCAAGCCGCAGCTCGCTCACAGCCACCAACTCCCGTTCCGGTGCGCCTTATGCCACCTATGGGCACATAAAGCGCACCGGAAGCTGGGGGGGCTGGGGGTCATGGTGTGGGCCACTGGCGGGGGTCGATGAGGTTGGGGTCTTCGAGGGCCAGGGACGCGTAGTCCATGCCGGGGCCGGGGCGGCCGTGCAGGGCGGCGACGCACTGCTCGAGCTCGGCTGCGGAGTTGGCGCCGACCAGGGCCACGTCGACGCCGGGGGCGCCGGCCACGAACCCGAGGGCGGCCTCGATCGGGCCGAGGCCGGCTCGCCGGCGCTCCTCGCGGTAGCGGCGCAGGGGCCCCTCGGCCGCCTCCAGGTGCGCCGGGAGCTGCTCGGGGCCCATCAGCAGCAGGCCCTGGAGGAAGGACGAGCGGACGTGGACCTCGACCCCTTCGCGTCGCAGCTCCTCCAGGGTGCCGTCGCGGAGGAGGCGCTGGTCGAAGGCGTTGAGCGGCAGCTGCACGAGGTCGAGCGGCAGGCGCTCGCGGGCGGCGTCGAGCTCGGCGCGGTCGTAGACGCTGGCGCCGAGCCGGCCCGCGACCCCGGAGTCGCGAAGCTCGGCGAGGGTGCCGGCGAGGCGCTCGCCCCCGGGCAGGGCGAGGTCCGACCCGTGGTGGACGAGCAGCGCGTCCAGCCGGTCCCGGCGCAGGCGCTGCAGCGAACGCTCGGCCGAGCGCCGGACCGCGTCGCACTCGGCCTCGGTCACTTCAGCGGCTCCCGCCAGGGGCGGGGTCTTGGTGACGATGCGGACGGCGGCGCCGGCGGGCAGCAGCCGGCCAAGCAGCTCCTCGGCCCCCCCGTAGGCCGGCGCCGTGTCGATCGTCCGGACGCCGCTGCCCAGCGCGCACGCCAGGATCGCCGCCGCCTCGTCCTCCGACGGCTGCCCGGTGCGGTTGGAGACGCCGTAGGGGAGGCCGAGCTGGACGGTCCCCAGCCCCAGCTCGCTCACTTGACACCCGCCACGGCCCTCGCCCCGGCTCCGGCCTCGGCGAGCAGCGCCTCGGTCAGCCGCTCCCCGGCGCGGCCGTCGAGCCGGTGCAGGAAGCGCTCGACGAAGGCCGGCTTGCTCGGCAGCTGGCGCCGGTGCAGCTCGGGGACGTCGTTCGAGCGCCGCCCGGAGCTCCTCGTAGGAGAAGACCGGGTGGGCGACGCCGGCATCGACCATGCGGCTCGAGAGCACCTGGTTGGGCCGGGGGTGGACCTCCACGGCGATCGTCGCGATGTGGTCGAGGCCGGCCAGCGGCAGCTGCAAGGTTGACATGATGCCGAGCGCGACCCGGGCCGAGCGCGCCCGCCGCTCCAGCTCCTCGATGCTGGGGACGACCTCGACGCTGCCGTCGGTGTACTCGGCCCAGGGCGAGGACCGCTCGCCGGGATGGGCCTTGACCACGAGCCGGCGGCCGCTCGACGTCACCGCGGCGTGGATCCCCTCCACCCAGGCGCGGTGGTGCGCCGGGTTCCAGCCCATGAAGCCGATGTTGTGGAGCTGGTGGTCGACGAGGACGACCGTGCCGGAGCCGGGCTCGGCGTCGGCGTTCTCCGAGCGGAAGCAGTCGAACTGGGGCACGCCGACGTAGACCGTTCGCTCGGCGAGCTCGGGCGGGACCCGGTCGAGCTCGCGGTGGAAGGCGAAGCACTCCGGCGAGAAGGAGACGTAGCGGTCGGGCCGGCGCAGGTCGGCGGCGGCGCCGAGCGTCTCCAGCGAGGCTCCGCCGACGCTGGGCAGCGCGAAGCGGGCGATGCGGGCGGCTTCCCGGGGCGGCAGCCGCAGCAGCGAGCAGGCGAGGAACCGGTTGGTCGCCAGGGAGGAGCGCCGGCCGCCCGTCGCGCCGCCGGCGTGGGCGATCTTGTCGCGGTCGGCGCTGAGCGTGCGCTGCGTCGCGATCGGCAGGCGGTAGCCGTGCTCGAGGTGGATCGTGCGGATCCCCTGGCGGGCGGCCTCGCGGCGCAGCGCCAGCTGGTTGCGCACCCCGGTCGAGAGCATCGCCAGCAGGTCCGGCTCGACCTGCCGCAGCAGGGCGCGGGCGGAGCGGTGCTGCTCCCAGGTCGTCAGCCGCCCGTAGGGCGCGTAGAGCTCGGGCGTCACGCCCGGGTTCGACTCGTACTCGACGAAGGTGAGGTCGGCGCCCTCCGCCGCGCCCCCGAACATCGCCAGCAGGTCCGCTCTGCCGATGGTGGCTGCAACGAGGATGCGAGGGCGGCTCACGGGGCGGTCCCGATGATAGTGCGGGGCCGGCGGCCCGGCCCGTTGGGAGCGACGCTAGGCTCTCACGCGATGCTCTCGCCTCGGTGGGCCCTCTCTCAGTCCCGGGAACAAGCGGGGACAGGCCGGTGAGCGGGCCGCTGGAAGGCGTCCGCGCGCTGGTGGTGGGGCTGGGGTCGATCGGGGGCACGCACGCCCGCGCCCTGGCCGGGCTGGGCGCGACCGTCGCCGCCGTGACGCGGCGCGAGGGCGAGGTGGGCACGACGTACCCCTCGATCGAGGCGGCGCTCGCCGCGGCCACGTTCGACTACTGCGTCGTCAGCTCCGCCACGGGCGACCACGCCGCCGACGTGCTGGCGCTCGCCGGGGCGGGATTCGACGGCTCGCTGCTGATCGAGAAGCCGGTCGCGTCCCGGACCGGCGAGCTTCCCGCGGAGCTGGCGTTCAAGCGGGTCGGCGTCGGCTACAACATGCGCTTCTCGCCGGCCGTCGGCTGGCTGGAACGGCGTCTCGAAGGCCAGCAGGCCCTGGTCGTCGACGTTGCCGCGCAGAGCTTCCTCCCCGAGTGGCGGCCGGGACGCGACCACCGCGAGACGGCGTCGGCATCGCGGGCCCGGGGCGGCGGCGTCCTGCGCGACCTCTCGCACGAGATCGACCTGATGCTGCGGCTCTTCGGCGAGCCGCGCGAGGCTACGGCCCTGGGGGGGAGCCTCGGCGGCCTCGGGATCGACGCCGAGACCGCGGTCTGCGCGGTGCTCGAGCTGGAGCGGGCGCAGCTGGCGACGCTCAGGCTCAGCTACCTCGACCGGGTGCCGGAGCGCAGGGTCCGGGTCACGACCGCGCTGGACACCTTCGAAGTCGACCTGCTCGGCGGCCGCTGCCGGTCCTCGGGCGGGGAGGAGAGCTTTCCCGTCGATTGGGCGCAGACCTATGCCGACCTGCATCTGGCGATGCTCGCCCCCGACCCCGGGCCCGTCTGCACGCTGGAGGAAGGCCTGAGGGTCGTGGCCTGCATCGGGCGGCTGGAGAGCTCGATCGCGGACGGAGCGAGGGCGGCGGCATGACGGCCGGCGACGGCGCCCCTCCGGGACGAGCGCTGAGGATCGTCGCCGAGGCGGCGGAGGGGTACGCCGGCGATTGGGGCAAGGAGCTCGCCCTGGTCGAGCTCGCGGCCGCGGCGGGCGCGACTGCGGTCAAGTTCCAGCTCCTCTTCCCGGAGGAGCTGCTCACCCCGGGCCACCCGCAGTATGGCCTGGTCGAGGGGCTGCAGATGGCGCCCGAGCGCTGGCACGCGGTCGCCGAGCGGGCGGGGGAGCTGGAGATCGAGCTGATCCTCGACGTCTTCGGCAGGCGGGGGCTGGAGCTGGCCGAGTCGCTCGGGGTCGCCGCGGTCAAGGTCCACAGCAGCGACATGCTCAACGAGGCGCTGCTGAGCGACATCGCGGCGTCCTCGGTTCCCGAGGCCCTGCTCTCGGCCGGCGGCACCACGTTCGAGGAGATCGAGAGGGCGATCGGGCTGGTCGGCGGCAAGCGGGCCACGGTCGTGCTCGGCTTCCAGGCATACCCGACCCCGGCGGGCGAGAACCGGCTGCACCGGCTGCGGGCCCTGGGCGAGGCGTTCCCCGGCGTCGCGCTGGGCTTCGCCGACCACACCGGAACCGACGAGGAGGCGGGGATCTGGCTGCCGGCGCTGGCCGTCGCCCTCGGCGCGACCTACATCGAGAAGCACATCACGGTCGCCCAGGTGCTGCGCGACCTCGACCATCAGTCGGCGCTCGCGCCGGACCGGTTCGCGAGGTTCGTCGAGAGCGTGCGCCTGGGCTCCGCGGCCCTGGGAGAGGCGGGCGGCGAGCCCGCGATGGGCGAGGCGGAGAAGGCCTACCGGCTGCGCATGAAGAAGCACGTCGTCGCCACCGCCGACCTGCCCGCGGGCGCGCAACTCGGCAGCGACGTGCTGGCGCTGAAGCGCGCCCACGACCCGCCGCCCGACGTCCTCTTCCGCCTCGACGAGGCGATCGGCGAGGTCCTCGAGTCGCCGGTGAGCGCCAACGCTCCCCTGAAGCGGGGGGACCTGCGGTGAGCCGCCACCTGATCGCCGGCCTGGCGTGCCGCCTGACCGGCACGAGGCTGTACGGCAAGCCGCTGCAGAACCTCGCCCCGGGGACGACGATCCTCGACCAGATCGTCGCCTGCATCCGGGCCTCCTCGGTGCCGGCGGAAGTGGTGCTGGCGATCGCCGAGTCGCCCGAGAACGCGGCCCTGCGGCTGGTGGCGGACGAGCTGGAGGCCCCCTACGTGCTCGGCAGCGAGAAGGACGTGCTCGGGCGCCTGATCGCCGCCGCCGAGGCCCACGGCGCGACCGACCTCCTGCGCAAGACCACCGAGTCCCCGTTCTTTGAGATCGACGGCATGGAGCTGGCCTGGGAGCGGCACGTCGCCAACGAAAACGACATCACGATCGTCGACCACGTGCCGCACGGAGCGGCGGTCGAGATCTACACCGTCGACGCGCTGCGCCGCTCCCACGCCGAGGGGCGCGACGAGGACCGCAGCGAGCTCGTCTCCAACTACGGCCGCTTCAACCAGCGCCTCTTCAAGGTCGAGATCGTCAACCCGCCGCCGGCCTGCCGGCGCCCCGACCTGCGCCTCACCGTCGACCTCCCCGAGGACCTGATCGTCTGCCGCGCCGTCTACGAGGAGCTTGTCGGGAAGGCCCCGCTGGTCCCGCTGGCCGAGATCGTCGCCTTCCTGGACGGGCGCCCCGACCTGACCGAGCTCGTCGCCGAGTACGCGCACGGCACCGCGGTCTGGGACGGCGCGCCGCAACGGACCGAAGGGTGAGCGCGACCTCCGGCGGCACCGGGCAGGGCAGGCACCTGCTCGGCAAGGGCTCGATCTACACGCTGGGCTCGGTCCTGCAGCTGTCGGGGTCCGCGCTGGCGATCCCGATCGTCACCCGCCTGCTCGACCCGGCCGAGTACGGGACGGTGGCGCTGGCGCTGACGATCCAGCTCTTCGTCACCACGCTCTCGGCGCTCGGCGTGCCCGCGGCGGTGACGAGGGTCTTCTTCGACGATGGGGACGACGGCAAGTCGACCGCGCGGGAGCTGATCGTCAGCACCGCGGTGCTCAGCCTGGGCGGGACCGGGCTGGCGCTGCTGACGGCGCTCGTCTGGGCGCCGCTTTTGGTCGCGGGAGAACCGGAGGCGGTGATGCTCGGCGTCGCGATCGCCCTGCCGGGGGCGGTGATCACCGCCTCGCAGGCCCTGATCCGCGTCCGGGAACGGCCGGTCCAGTTCATCTGCATCGCTCTGACCGCCAACTTCGGCGCCCAGATACTCGGGATCTGCGGCCTCCTCGTCAACCGCAGCGCGTTCGCCTACCTGCTCGGCTACGGGACGGCGATGGCGATCGCGGCGCTGGCCGCGGCGACCCTGACCGGTGCGATCCGCTCGCGGCCGGCACCGCGTCCCGCCCTCCGCGCCGCGATCGCCTACGGCCTGCCGACGGTCCCGCACACGCTCTCGGTCTTCGTCCTCGCACTCGGCAACAGGCTGGTGATCCAGGTCGTCTCCGGGCTCAGCGCGGTCGGCAAGTTTCAGCTCGCCTCCGCGGTCGGCGGGCTGGGGGTGAGCTTCCTCTCCTCGCTGCAGAACGCCTGGGTGCCGATCACCTTCGGCGCCGAGGAGCACCTGCGCTGGCGCTCGCTGGCGGAGACCGCGGCGCTGGTGACCCGGCTGGCCGCACTCGCCTGCGGCGTGATCGCACTCTCGGCGCGGCCGCTGCTCTCGGTCGTGGCGCCCGCGGACTACGACCCCGGCTTCCTCGCCGAGATCACCGCCGTCATCGCCCTCTCGGCCCTGCCCTGGGCCACCTACCTGCCGCGCAGCCAGGTGCTGTTCTGGACCAAGCACACCAGGCCGCTGGCCTGGATCACCCCGGCGGCGGCGGTCCTCAACCTTGCCCTGGCGGCGGCGCTGCTGACACCCTTCGGCCTGATCGGTGCGGCCGCGGCGACGGTGCTGGCGATCGGCTTCGAGGCGGCGGCGATGGACCTCGCCGCGTCCCGCGTCGCGCACGTGCCCTGGCGCTGGGGCTCGGAGGCCGCCCACTACGGGCTCGGGATCGTCCTCGTCGCCCTCGCTCTCGCCCTCCCAACCAGCTTCGCCGGCGACGCGGCCCGCGTCGCCCTCGCTGCCCTCGCCGGCCTCGCCCTGGCGGCCGTCGTCTACCGCGAGGTTCGCCCCCGCCGGGCGGCGGCCCGATCCGCGACCGGGGATCCCTGAGCCCAACTCGGCCGCTCACCTCACCCAGGCTCCTTCCGCCAGGTGCAACGCGTTACGGCTCTCCTGGGACCACAAAACGTTGCACCTGGTGGGCCCTCGTCGCCCTCGTCCAGTGCAACGTTTTACGGCTCTCCTGGGACCACAAAACGTTGCACCTGGTGGGCCCTCGTCGCCCTCGTCCAGTGCAACGTTTTACGGCTCTCCTGGGACCACAAAACGTTGCACCTCGTGGGGGTGGCCAGTCTTGGCACCAGGTGCAACGCGTTACGGCTCTCCTGGGACCACAAAACGTTGCACCTGGTGGGGGGATGGCGGGTTTTGGCTACTGGCTCGGCTTGACGGCGACGAAGACGACGTCCTCGCGTTCGGTCGCGTCGCCGTCCTGGAGCGCGTAGCGGGCGCGGTCGGCGGGGTCTAGCTCCTCGGTGTAGCGGCGCTCGGTCACCTCGAAGCCGGCGCCCTCCAGGCGCTCGCGGACGTCGCGGCCGTAGACGCGCACGTGGTTGTGCTGGTTGAAGGCGCGCAGGCGCTCCTCGGGGGTGACGATCGAGGGGTCTTCGTAGGTCTCGGCCCGCTCGAAGTCGACCGGCTGCATGAAGTAGGCGGTGCCGCCGGGACCGAGCACGCGGAAGACCTCGCTCATCGCCCGGCGGTCGTCGGGGACGTGCTCGAGCACGTGGCTGCAGATGACCGCGTCGAAGGAGCCCTCGGCGTGGGGGATATCGGTGATGTCGACCACCTCCATCGCCACCCCGGGCTCGATGTCGGCGCTGAGGTACTCGACCCCCGGCATCGCCTCGATCGCCCTGGCGATGCTCGGCTCGGGGGCGAAGTGCAGCACGCGGTGGCTCCCCGCGGAGAGGCCGCTCTCGTCGCGCAGGAAGAGCCAGAGCGCGCGCACGCGCTCGTAGGAGCCGCAGCGCGGGCACTGCACGTCGCGGCGGCCGCGCCCGTGGCGCATGCGGCGGAACCTGCCGCCGCAGATCGGGCACTCGAGCCGCCGCCCCCTGTAGAGGAGCGGGTGGCCGTAGGCCCTGCGCAGCAAACCTGTCATGACAAGAGCTCCTCGATCCGGTCGATCACGCCGCCGGCGTAGAAGGCCGGCATGCGGGCGCGCACCCGCTCGCGTGCCTCGGTGCGGGCATTCTCGTCGCTGAGGGCGGCGACGAGCCGCTCCGCCATCGCCGCGGCGTCGTCGACGGGGAAGAGCAGCGGGTAGTCCTCACCCAGCACGGCCCTGTTCGCGGCCAGGTCGGAGGCCGCGATCACCCGGTCCCAGGCGCCGGCCTCGAGCAGGGCGTTGGACATGCCCTCGCTGCGGCTCGGCAGGACGTAGACGTCGTGGCTGGCGAGCAGGCCGGCGACGTCGGCGACCCAGCCGGTGAAGGTGACCGTCTCGCTCAGCCGCGGCGAGGCCGCCACGGTCCGCTTCAGCTCGTCCTCGACCGGCGGCCAGAGCGAGCCCCAGCCCTCGGCGCTGCCGGCGATCGTCAGCCGCGCCCCGGGCACCCGGTCGAGCACCAGCTCCCAGGCGTCGAGCAGGCCCTCCAGCCCCTTCTGCCCGGTCAGCCTGCCGGTGAACAGCACCCGCGGCTCGCCGCTCAGCGGCGGCGCCTCGACTTCCTCGACCGGGGTCGGCACGACGGCCAGCCGGTCCTCGCCGACGATCGCCCGCAGCTCCTCCGCCGCCGCCGGGGTCTGCCCGACCAGGTAGCGGGCACGGCCCAGCAGCGCCCGCCGCAGGGGCCAGAGGCGGGAGGCCTGGAAGTGCTCGACCTCGCCGTTGCGCCCGCTGGAGAAGTTGAAGCCGACGTAGCGCTGGCCGGTGAGGGTGGCGCAGGCCGCGGCCACGACCCCCTGCGATGCGAGTTCGAGCGAGATGTAGGGGGCGCGGCGCCCGCGCAGCAGGGCGAGTGGGATCGCCAGGACGAGGAAGGCGATCGCGCCCAGGCGGTGCCCGAAGCCGGGGATCTCGATCAGCCTCGCCCCGCCGACCCGCGACCGCGCCAGCCGCCGCCCCTCGGCGTCGCGGGCGATCACCGTCACCTCCCAGCCCCGCTCGGCGAGCCCGGTGGCGATCGTCCGCGTGTGCTTGGCGGCACCGCCCTCGTGGGACGGCGACGGCGTCACCATCACGACCCGGCCGGCCATCTAAGAGGGTCTCGCGAAACGACTGGAGGAAGTCTTGCCTTGCATCGGTTGCTGAGTCTACGGTCGGCTGGGAGGAGTTTGGCCCCGCCGCGCAAAGAGCGTGTATATTGCGCCTAGGTAAGCGATAAACGCCATTAGGCTGTCGCCTAGGCGACAGCCTAAATCGCTGAAAATGACCTCTGCAAGCCGCCAACATGCCACGCCTCTAGCTGAGGCAACGCCCGAGTACGGGTGCGTCATGGTGTTCGAGACCATCGTCTCCTTCGCCGAGCATTGGGAAGAGGATGGCATCCACGTTCTCCGAAGCTTGGACTTCGATGTAACGGCGGGCGACGCCGACTTCAACAAGGCGATCGATCAATTCGTTGAGAAGGCTGAGGATCTCTGGAGCTATTTGAGCGGCTTGAAGACCATCAGCGAGAACGAGAATGAGATGTTCCTTAAAATGGCTCCACGCTTCCTTGAGATCTACAAGGAGCTGGAGCGTCGTGAGTCAAGTCGGCGTGAACGCTGGATCAGCATCAACTTCGGCCGAATTCGGCAGCGCGGCGAGCATTCTCTTCGTAATTGGCGACCCTCCTCGACACCAGCTTCTGTCTCGCAGCCGTCTCACGCCTGACGGGGGATGAAGGGAAAAAGGTTCGGCACGGGACGATGTTCCGTGTCGAGGTCGTCTCGTCCGATGGCCATCGATGCGGCGTTCCGGTTCAAGTCGATGACCACCCTGCCCAACTGCGCCCATACGCGCTCAACGCGATAGCGGACTCGCTCCTGGTTGACCGGATGGAAATCCGCCGTGTCCTGGCCGATGGCACGGAGGAGGAATTGCGGGCGCACCTCAGCAAATACACGAAAGCCCAGTTGAAGCCTCTGCATTTGCGAAACGAGCAGGCAACCTGCTCGAAGTTCTTCCCGGGCGATTAATCCATCTCATAATCAGCCCGCGCCCCGCTCGCTGAGCAGGCGCTCGTAGAGCTCGAAGTAGCGCTCGACGCAGAGCTCCATCCGGTTCTCCTCGGCCGCCGCGCGCCCGGCGGCTCCCATCCGCGTGGCGGCGCCGGGATCCTCGAGGATCGCGATCAGCGCCCGGGCCATCGCCGCCGGGTCGCCCGGCCCGACCAGCTCTCCCGTCACCCCGGGCCAGACCAGCTCCTTTATCCCGTCGACCCCGGTCGCGACCACCGGCAGCCCCGCCCCCATCGCCTCCAGGACCGCGATCCCGAGCGGCTCGTAGTGGGAGGCGAGGGCGAAGACGTGCGCCTTGGCGAGCCAGGGCCAGACGTCGGCCTGGGGCCCGGGGAGATCGACCCGGTCGGTCAGGCCCAGCTCGCCCACCTGGCGTCGCGCCGCGGGCAGCTCGGGGCCGTCGCCGAGCAGCACCAGCCGCGCCTCGGGAACCCGCTGCGCCACGGTGGCGAAGGCCTCGATCAGCACCGGGTGCCCCTTCTGGGCGCGGAAGTTGGCCGTGCAGACGATCGTCGGGCGCGGGTCCTTGCGCAGCTGCAGCGGCGTTCCCGACCAGCCGTTGCGGATGCAGGTGACCCGCTGCGGCGGGTAGCGGTAGGTCTCGAGCAGGAACTCGCGCACCGCTTCCGAGCAGGCGACGACGTGGTCGAAGCGCCTGCCGGCGTGGCGGTCGAGCGCCTCCCCGAGCCGGCGGCCCGAGGCCCGGAAGTGGTTGCCGTGCTGGTGGCTGAGGATCCGCAGGCCGCCGCTGGAGCGCGGCAGCGCCGCGGCAAGGACGAGGGCGTGGACGAGGTAGACCTGGGTCACGTCGGGGGCCAGCTCGTCGAGGCGGCGCCGGGCCCAGCGCAGCGTCGCCGGCAGGGCGACGGGACGGGGGCCCGGCGCCGGGAACGCCTCGTAGCCGAACCCGGCGCAGCGCCTCGCCAGCTCCTCCTCGCCGGAGCGGGCGAAGGGGTTGAGCACGGCCTGCTCCCAGCCCCGCTCGGCGCCGCCCCGCAGCAGCGCCACCATCACCGCCTCGCCGCCGCCGAAGCCGCTGGGGGTGCTGATCATGTGGACGATGCGGGGCACGTCTCAGCCGGCCGTCCCGGCGGCCTCGCGGGGGTTCGCCAGCCAGTGGCCGAGGTCGCGGCCGAGCAGGCGCGAGACGCTCTCCACCTCGGCGGCGAAGCGGTCCGCCAGCTCCGCCCGCACGGCGGGATCGACCGGCGGCGGGGCGTCGCCGGCGGTGTTGGCGGCCAGCACCCCCTCGGCGACGCGCCGCCGCAGCGGCTGCGGGGTGAGGGCGCGGACGATCCGCCGCGCCGGCGCCGGCGGGTCGGTGAGCAGGCCGCTGAGGCGGCGGCTGCGGGCCCGCCGCGCCCGGTTGACGCGCAGCTCGGAGGGCGCGGGCTGATCGGCAGCGGCCTGCTCCTCCGGCGCGGGCGCCGGCAACTCTAGGAACGAGCGCAGGGCGTCCATCGTCGCCTCCGGCTCGGCGCGGAAGTCGTCGTAGACGACGACGTGGCAGCGCTCGCGGCCGAAGGCGTCGAAGTAGCGTCGCACCTGCTCGGCGTAGCGGTAGACGTGGGTGTAGAGCAGCATCCAGGGATGGGCGCAGCGCCGCGGCAGCCGCCGCCCCGCCGCACGGTCCCCCTCGGCCGCGAGCGCCTCACCGAGGTCCTCGATCTCCTCGATCCCGTAGTAGAGGCAGTGCCGGTGCAGCGACGGGATCGCGTCGAGCGGGCTGCGCAGCGCGATCACGATCCGCGCCTCCGGCACCGCGGCGCGGATCTCCCCCGCGGCGCGCTCCGAGCAGAGGTACCCGACCGAGGAGTCGGCCAGCCGCGCCCCCGCCGGCGTCGCCTCGAACTGGGCCTGGTACTCGGCGGGGGAGAGGCGCGGCTGCGTGGTGGCGAGGTCGGAGCCGAAGAAGTAGAGGTCCTTCGGCGCGCCGAACACCCCCGGGCTGCGCCCCAGCAGCTCGTAGATCGTCCCCGTCGCGCACTTCGGCGCTCCGACGAGCAGGAAATCGGGCCAGCGATCCACCCGGCAAACCCTAGAGGCTTGATGTGGGTTATCCACGCACCCGGTTGACGTCGCATGCCGGCGCTGGATCGCCCCCCACGGGCTTGCGGGTAGTTTCAACTACCCGCTTCGCCCGCGTGCGGCGCCCAGCTTGACCTGCGACGCCCCCGCGCACGCGCCTAACCCACATCAAGCCTCTATGTATCTGCCATATAGTCGCGGCGATGCTGGCCTGCCCTCGCTGTCACGATCCGATCGAGGTTTCGGCCTGGGGCGAGGGCGACCTGAGTTGCGAGCGCTGCGGCACGGTCGGCCAGTGGCGGCTCGGCTGCGCCGATTTCCTGGTCGGCGATCGCGAGCTGCGCGGCGCCCTCAACGCCCGCCTCGACCTCGACCACGACGCCGCGGTGGCGGCGGAGGTCGCCGCCCGAGCGTCCGAGATGGACCACGCGGAGCTGAGCGAGTGCGCGGTCGGGCTGCTGCGCGGCGAGCCTGCTGGGCCGCCCGACGCGAGCACGCTGCGCGGCCGCGCCCAGCGGCGCTACGAGCGCTGGTACCACTGCGTCGCCTGCGAGGTCGGCAACTGCGCCGGGGACGGGACGATCGAGCGGGTCGCCGCCTCGCTGCGCAGCCGCGGCCTGCCGCCGCTGGGCACGGGCCTGGCGGTCGAGGCCGGCAGCGGGGTCGGCAGGCACCTGCCCGGCCTGGCGCGCAACTTCGACCTCGTCGCCTGCGTCGACTGCCTGCTCACCTACCTGGTGCTGGCGCGGGAGTTCGCCGAACGGGCGGGCGCCACCAACACCCGCTTCGTCCGCGCCAACGTCGAGCACCTGCCGCTGGCCTCCGAAAGCGCCGACCTCGTCCACCAGAACGGCGTGATCGAGCACGTCGCCGACCCGCAGGCGATGGTCGACGAATCGCTGCGGGTGACGCGCAGCGAGGGCAGCTACGCCTGCATCTCGCCGAACCGCTACCCGATCACCCCCGAGGCCCATTTCAAGATTCCCCTCTTCGGCCTCGTCCCCCCGTCGCTGCGCAGGCTGTTGCTGCCGGTCGTGCGGGGCGTCAACAGCGAGGTCGGCACCGACCTGCGCTCCCTGCGCGAGCTGCACAGCTACTTCGCGACCGCCGGGGCCACCCGCTCGCACTTCTTCTTTGTCTCGCCCGGCACGCGCAAGACGGTGCGAAAGACGCGCCTGCGCCAGGCGATCGCCTCTGGCATCGACATGCCGGTCATCGGCCCCCTCGTCAACTTCGTCCTCAACCGCCTGCTGCTGCCGATCGCGCCCTATCAGGTGGTGGTCGCGTCGAAGGACCGGCGCGGCGACGCCACCGCCTCGCGGTAGATCTCCGCCAGCTCGCCGCCGACCGTCTCGGCGCTGTAGCGGGCGCGGACCGCGGGGTCTCCCCAGAGGCCGGGTTCGCCCGCCATCCGCCGCCTTCGCGCCTCCCCCAGGCCCGCCAGCAGGGCCCGCGCGCCCTCCTCCGGGCGGCCCGGGTGGCCGTGCCAGCCGCCCAGCGCCCCGATCAGGTCGGCTGTGGGCCCCGGCGGGACGATGCCGACGATCGGCACGCCGGCACCGGTGTAGTCGACGATCTTCGCGTGCAGGTCGACGCTGCGCGCCGCCTCGGTCTCGGTCACCAGCAGCAGCTCCGACTCGCGCATCGCCTGCAGCGAGGCCCCGTAGTCGACCGGCGGCGAAACCTCGACCAAGCCCTCCGGCAGGGCGCGCGCCGCCTCGCCCTGCAGCATCGCCGGGCTGATCAGCCCGAGCAGGTCGACGCGCAGCTCGGCCAGCACGCCCGGCCGCTGCCGCTCCAGCTCCAGCAGGGCTCCGAAGAGCGGTTCGGGGTGGCGGTTCCAGCGCAGGTTGCCGACGTGGCGGGCCAGCACCCGCGGCCCCCGCGCCGCCTCGGCGCCCTCGAACAGCTCCGGCATGAAGCAGTGCGGGACGTGCCTGGTCTTTGCCCGGACCGCCTCCGGGTAGCGCCCGACCGTGTACTCGGCCGCCGTCGCCGAGGTGAAGACGAGCCGGTCCGCCGCTTCGACCACCCTCGCCTCCTTGCGCTCGTTGATCCAGCGCACCCGCCGCGCGTCGCCCCGGGTCGGGTTGCCGACCCAGGGGTCGCTGAAGTGGGCGACCCAGGGCGGCCGCGGCCGCAGGCGCAGCGGCACCAGGTGGATCGAGTGGAACTGGCCGCGCGTCACCAGCAGGTCGTACTCCCCGAGCGAGCGCCGCCGCACCTCCCGCAGCACGCGCCCGTTGAGGAAGGTGAGCGCGTCGGGCCGCTCGCTGAGGAACGGAACCCGCCCGTGCGTGCGCAGCAGCAGCGGCATGCCGGGACGGCGCAGCCGGGTCACCGTCCCGAACGCCTCCTCGACGTAATCGTCGAGGCTGTGGTCGGCGGGCAGCCGCCAGAGGCCGGGCTCGGCCGCGATCACGTCGACCTCGGCCCCGAGGTGCCCGCTCACCTTCGCCGCCACCTGCGCCTCGATCAGCGGCACCGGCGGGAAGCAGTAGGAGAGCAGGAGGACGCGCATCGTGAGGCGGGGATTATCCCCGGCCAAGCCCTTCCGGTGCGCTTTATGTGCCCATGGGTGGCATAAAGCGCACCGGAAGGGTCAGGGAACCGGAAGGGTCAGGGAACCGGAAGGGTCAGGGAACCGGAAGGGTCAGGGAACCGGAAGGGTCAGGGAACCGGAAGGGTCAGGGAACCGGAAGGGTCAGCCGCGCTGGGGCAGGAGCGGGTAGCGGTAGAAGGCGAGCAGCGGCAGGGTCAGCAGCGTCGCCAGCAGCTGCGCGTGGCGCGGCATCTCGGCGCGCCACTTCTCGGCCGGGGCGACGGTCACCGGGCCGCGCTGGTAGCGGACCGAGTTGCCGGTGAGGATGTGGTTCTCGCCGAGCTCGACCGTGTCCGCCGTGGCGAAGACCTCGGGGGCGGGCTCGGCGCCGAGGAGTCCCAGCAGCCGCGCCACGGTCTCGCGCGGCGCCCGCGTCAGGTCCTCGAACCGCAACCGCAGGCAGCGCCGCCCGGAGAGCCGTCGCAGCTTCGCCTCCGCGTAGGCATTGCGCAGCGTCCAGTCCAGCGCCGCCCTCGCCACGTGACCGAGGTAGCGCAGCCGCTTGAGGCCCTTCTCGGGGCCCGTCACCTCGCGCCGGGTCGCCATCGAGTGGGCGACCGCCCGCGGGTCGCGCACAAGGTGCACGAGGTGCACGTCGGTGCTCGCCATCGCCTCGGCCAGCTCGGCGGCCGCGGGGAGCTTGGTCGAGTCAACCAGGATCTCGGACTCCATGCGCTCGGCCAGCCACGTGTAGGCCTCCTCGGTCACCTGCCGGTAGCGGTCCAGGCGCTCCGTCCCCGGCCCCGCCCGCTGGGCCGTGAGCCCGCGCAGCAGCGAGCTGGGGCGGGGGCGGATGAAGTCGCGGAAGCAGCGCCGCATCTCCTCGAAGTCAACGCCCTGCTCCTCGTGCAGGCGGTACAGGTCCCCCCAGAGGGGGCAGGAGTCGAGGCTCTGGCCGCAGCCGCAGGGCCGCTCGCCCCCGGCGAACTCCCAGTAGACGTGCACCTCGCCCAGCCCGGCGATGCCGTCGGCCCGGTTCAGCAGCGCGGTCAGCAGCGTGCTGCCGCTGCGGGCCATGCCGACGACGAAGAGGATCTTGGTCATCCCGGCAAGCTAATCGGTTCTGAACAGGATGAAGTTCGGGTTGAGCGCTGCGGCCCGGCGGTAGGCGCGCAGCGAGCGCTCGACCCGGCCCCGCTCGGCTTCGATCCGCGCCAGGATCGTCCAGGTGCGCCAGTTGGCCTCTTCCTTGCGCGTCGCCTCGGCCGCGGCCGAGGCGGCCGGGCCCAGCCTCCCCTGCTGCTCGAGCACGAGCGCCTCCTGCAGCAGCGGCGCCGCGGCGTAGGGCTGGGCGCCGGCGGCGTCCCGCGCCTCCTGCAGGGCGGCCGCGAGGTCGCCCTGCGCCGCGTCGACCTGGCTCTGGCGCAGGTGGGTGGCGCCGCTCAGCGGGAACCAGATCGCGACCAGGGCCGCGACCGCGACCGCGGCGACCCCGGCGCGCAGCGCCCGGTTGCGGTTGCGGCGCTTGGTCCGCCGCCGCCGCCGGTTCGGTTCCGGCAGCGAGTAGCCGCTGAGGGCGACCGCGGCCAGCAGCATGAAGGCGACCGCGAGCGCCCCGAGCTGCCAGAACCCAGTCCAGCGCCGCGGCGGTCGCGAACCCGGCCGCGCCGGCGGTCGCCGCGGCGAGCACCAGGCGCTCCTCCGGCGGGGCCCGCAGCGAGCGCACCGCCCCGCTGCCGAGCACGAGCCCGACGAAGCCCGCGATCAGGGCCAGGCCGAGGATCCCCAGCTCGGCGAAGGCCTCCAGGTAGAGCGAGTGGGCGGTGCGGACGAAGCCCTTGTAGGAGCCGTGCTGCGCCCACCAGAACTCGAAGGTCCCGGGCCCGATCCCCTTCCAGGGCTCGGCCTCGCCCGCGTCCACCGCCGACTGCCAGAACTGGTAGCGGCCGCTGCTGGTCGAGTCGAGGATCGAGGCGGGGGAGCTGGGCGCGGCCCGCGCCCCCTCGCCGTGGCTCTTGAAGACCTCCCAGCGGTGCGAGGCCTCGCCCGGCAGCCCGGCGGCGAACGCGACCGGGATCGCGACCACGACCACCGCCGCGGCCGCGACCAGCGCCTCGCCGCGGCTCGGCCGCAGCCAGCGCGGGCGCCGCAGGTTGCGCGCCGCGAGCCCGATCCCGACCTGCGCCGCGGCGACGGCGGCGCAGACCGCCAGCGCGATCCACATCGCCTCGTCCCCCTGCGCTTCCGCGGCCGGGGTCGGCAACCCGCGGGCGAGCGCCTCGCGGCTGTGCACGGCGAGGGCGAGCAGCGCCGCGCCGCCGGCCCCGGCGCCCAGCGTGAGCAGCTTCGGCAGGCGGTCCGGCGCGAGGGCGAGGAAGGCGACCATCGCCGCGACGGCGACGATCGCGCCCGTCCCCGAGGTGGCCAGGTAGAGCGCCAGGCCGGCGAGCGGGATCGCCGCCGCGGCGAGCGCCTGCAGGGCGATCGCCCGCGCCGAGGCGGTCGCCGCCAGCAGCAGCGGCAGCGCCATCGCGGCCAGCGCCCCGATCCCGCTCGAGTAGCCCAGCGGGTAGGAGAGGCGGCGCTCGATCTCGATCCCCGGCAACACCTTGCCCAGCTCGTTGACCGGGAACCAGGACATCTGCAGGCGGGAGAGGACGCCGAGCGCCGCGACCAGGCCGAGGCCGAAGGCGACCCCGTGCAGCACCTGCCGCGCCCCCGCCCGCCGCCGCGTCGCCAGGCAGGTGCCGAGCGCGAGGACGCCGAGGTAGGTCGCGACTCGGGCCAGCTCCCCGGCGGTCCGCTCGGCGCTCTGCGTCCAGCCCAGCGAGATCGCGGTCCAGGCGCCGAAGCCGGCCAGCAGGCCGAGCGCGGCGAGGCTGGCGCGGGTCCGCCCCGGCAGCGGCAGCGCCTCCACCGCCACCCCCAGCAGCACCGCCCACCAGACCGCGACCCCGACCTGGTCGCGCGGAATCGGGTCGTAGCCGCCGTTTTCCAGCGCCAGGTAGACGACGAGGAAGGCGGCCAGCAGCCAGGTCGCCGCCCCGCCCCAGTCGAGCGAAGGCACCGCCGGCCGGCGATCGGCCGGCGCCGCCCCCTCCTTTACGTGCTCCGGTGTTTCCAATGCCAAGGCCCTGCGCAAACTACGACACTCGGCCGATATCCCGGGGCGTCGAATCGCAATCGGCGTGAAAGCATGCAAGGTACCCTGACGCAACTCGCGTTCAGGCGGTCCAGAGGGTGGCGAGCGGCCATGCCTCCAGCCGCTCGCCGAAGGGGAGCCGCTCGCTGCCGGGGTAGAGCACCACGCCGCGTGCGAAGCGCTCCCCGTCCACACAGTGGGCATTATATGACCACTGAGTGGACGATCTATGCACACAACAACCGGTGAAGGTATACGAAGTTCCCCGGTAAAAGTATAAAAACTCCCGTCGGAGGAGTATATTTTGCCGGATGACCCCTCCAGACCCTCTCACCTACAGAACCCGTCTCGTCGATCCCTATCTCGACGAGCTGCTCGGGCAGCTCTCGGCTCTCCTGGTTATCGGGCCGCGAGCGACCGGGAAGACGACGACGATGGCCAGGCGGGCCGAGACTCGCGTCCAGCTCGACATCGAGGCCGAGGCCGCCGCGTTCCGCGCCGATCCCGCCGCCGCGCTTCGCGGCCGACCCGAGCCAGTCCTCCTCGACGAGTGGCAGAACGCGCCCGGGATCCTCACGGCGGTTCGCAGGGCGGTGGACGCCGACACGCGACCGAACCGCTTCTACGTAACCGGCTCGGTCCACGCGGAGATCGAAAATCGAGTTTGGCCGGGTACGGGCCGGCTTGTCCGCCTGGCGATCTACCCGATGAGCATCCGGGAGCAGCTCGGCCTCCTCGGCGGCTCAACCCTGTTCGACAAGATTGCGGCCGGGGAGGGCCTCAACGTTCCCGCGGACCCCCCCGACCTGCGCGGCTACGTGAGCCTGGCGATGCGAAGCGGCTTTCCGACCGCCGCACTCGAACTGGAAGGTCAGGCGCGAGAAGCCTGGCTCGACAGCTACATCGACGATCTCCTCACCCACGACATCGAGAAGCTCGAACAGCCAGGAGGTCGGCGCCGCGATCCTGAGCGCCTGCAGAGCTACCTGGAGGCGTACGCCCTCAACTCAGCCGGGGTGAGCGAGAGCAAGACGATCTACGAGGCCGCTGGGATCAACAAGATCACCGCGATGTCCTACGAGAGCCTGCTGACCGACCTCCTCATCGTCGAGAGGGTGCCTGCCTGGACCTCGAACCGGCTCAAGCGGCTCGTGCGGCAGCCGAAGCGCTACATGGTCAACGCGGCCCTGATGGCTGCGGCCCTGCGCTTGGATGAGCAGGGCGTGATGGGCGATGGCGACATCCTCGGGCGCATCCTCGACACCTTCGTAGCGAGCCAGCTGCGACCGGAAGTCACGGTCTCGCGCACTCGTCCCCGGCTACATCACCTGCGAACCGAGCGAGGGCGCCACGAGGTCGATCTCCTGGCCGAGCTTGGCGGCAAACGCGTGATCGGAATCGAGGTCAAGGCAACCGCCGCCCCGGGAGCGGCCGACGCCAAGCACCTGGCCTGGCTCCGCGACCAGCTCGGGAACCGCTTCCTCGCCGGCATCGTCTTCCACGCGGGCCCGGGCCTTTTCGAGCTTGGCAACAAGATCCAGGCAGCGCCTATCGCGTCGCTCTGGTCATGAGTGCCGGGCAGGGCATCGAGTACTGACGCGGCGGGTTATCAGGGCATAATGCGACACGGGATGCGGAAAGCCACCACCCTCGCCCTCCTGCTCGTGCTGGCCATGCCGCTGCCCGCGGGCGCCGCGGTGCGGGTCGTGGCGCCGCCGGGCAACTCCGAGGCCGACCAGTACTACCAGACGCTGCCCGGCGCGACGGGGCCGCGGGCGCCCGATTCGGCCAGGGAGACGCGCGACGCGGTGCGCGACGGGGCGCTGGGCGAGGCCACCGAACGGGCCCTGCGCGAGCGCGGGCCTGAGGGCCTCGCGGTCGCCACCGTGGTCGCCAAGACCGCTCCCGCGGGCGTGCCCGGCGCCGGCGCAGGCCGCGGCGGCTCGCAAGCCGCCGCGCCCGCCTCGGCGGTGCGCGTCCCCGGCGGCCAGGGGCTGGGCGGCTTCTTCCCGCTCGTGCTGGTGCTCACGGCGGCGGGCGCGATCGCCTTCGCCGCCGCCAGGCGGCGCGGCCTCGTGATGCGGTGAAGCGGCCGGCCGCCGCCCTCGCCCTCCTCGCGCTGGCCCTCGCCCTCCAGGCGCCGGGGGCCGCGGCGTCCCCGCGCGGCCTCGAGCTCGGCCTCGCCGACCCGGCCTTCAACGGCGCCGACGCGGCGCTGCGCGAGGAGTGGATGACCCGGGCGCGCGACGCCCGGGCAGACCTGGTCATGCTCGGCGTCGCCTGGTCGGCGATCGCGCCGAAGGCCCCCCCGGCCGGCTTCGACCCCGCCGACCCCGCCGACCCCGCCTACGACTGGCAGGCCCTCGACGGGGCCGTCCGCGCCGCCGCCGCCCGCGGCCTGGAGCCGGTCCTCGACGTCAACCTCGCCCCCCGCTGGGCCGAGGGGCCGAACCGGCCCAGCACGGCCGCGGCCCCGGCCGGCACCTGGCTGCCGCAGCCGGCCGAGCTGGGGAGCTTCGCCCGCGCCCTCGCCGCCCGCTACACCGGCGCCTTCGCCGACCCCGCCGACCCCGGCGCCGGGCCGCTGCCGCGCGTCCGCTACTTCCAGGTCTGGGCCGAGCAGAACCTCTCGGTCCACCTCAACCCGCTCTGGGAAGGCGGCAGGCTGGTCGCGCCCCAGCACTACCGGGCGATGCTGAACGCCGCCTACGCCGCCGTCCACGCCGCCAACCCCGGCGCCCGCGTCCTCCTCGGCGGCCTGGCGCCCTACGGCGACGCCGAGGTGGGGGGGAGCCGCGTCCCGCCGGTCTGGTTCTGGCGCTCGCTGCTCTGCCTGCGCGGGCCGCGGCTGCGGCCGCTCGCCTGCCCCGACCCGGCCCGCTTCGACGTCGCCGCCCACAACCCGATCAACGTCTTCGCGCCCAGCCGCGGCGCCGTCAGCCCGCTCGACGCCTCGACCCCCGATCTCGGCCGCCTGACCACGATCGTGCGCCGGGCGGTCGCGACCGGGCGCGCGCTGCCGGCCGGCCCCAAGCCCCTCTGGGCGACGGAGATCTGGTGGGACTCGAGCCCCCCCGACCCGGAAGGCGTGCCGCTGCGACGCCACGCGCGCTTCCTCTCCGAAGCGCTCTTCGAGCTCTGGCGCCAGGGCGCCGGGGCGGTGATCTGGTGGTACCTGCGCGACCAGTCCCCGGGCGCGGCGGGCTACGGCGCGACGCAGCAGAGCGGCCTCTTCTTCCGCGAGGGCGGGGCGAAGCCGGCCCGGCGGGCCTTCGGCTTCCCCTTCGTCGCCCGCCGCGACGGCGGCGAGGCGCTGCTCTGGGGCAAGGCGCCCGCGCCGGGCCGCCTCGTCCTCGAGCGCCGCACCCGCGGCGGCTGGGCGCCGCTGGCGCGGATTGCCGCCGGGCCGCGCCGGGTCTTCCTCGCCCGTACCGGGGCCCCCGCGGGGGCCTTCCGGGTGCGCGCCAGGCAGGGCCACGAGGCCAGCCTGCCTGCTAGGGTTGCAGCGGGAAAGGGAGGTCCGTAGTGAGGAACAGACTGCTTCTTCTGCTGGCGGGGGCGCTTGCCCTCGTCGCGCTCGCGCTTCCTGCCGCCTCCCCGGCAGCGAACTGCCCTCCCGGGCAGGTCGGCACACCGCCCTACTGCGCCCCGGGGCCGCCCTCGAACAAGTTCAACCTGGGCAAGGTCAAGCACCCCTCGACCGGCGTCGTCACGATCAGGGTCAAGGTCTCCAGCGGCGGCACCTTCACCGCCACCGCCCCCCTGATGAAAACGGCCAAAGCGACGGGTAAATCCGCCGGCAGCTTCAAGCTGAAACTCCAGCTCAACGCCAAAGGCATGGCCGAGCTCGAAGAATCCAAAGGCCGCCAGCTGCGGATCAAAGTCAAATTCCACTTCGTGCCCACCGGCGGCGAACCCCGCACGAAGCTGAAGAAGATCATCTTCAGGGTCGTCAAACCCTAGGAGGCTTTGGCGACGCTCGCCAAAGCCCGCTTGGGACGCGATTTTCGGCACAGAGCGGGATTCGGATACCCCACGCTCGGGACAATTTACCCCATCCTTGCCAATCACGCATATGCTGCTCCAGTCCGCAGCGTCATATGCGGCGGGGCTGTTCTGTCGAACTCTGTCGAAGGAAGAGGAAGCATTTGGCCAACGAGCCGGAACAAATCGAAATCGCAAGCGCCTGGGTCGGCGCAGACGACCTGCCCGTGCATTTCGCCAACGCGTTTACCGGGGTCGTAGGACCGCATGCCATCTTCCTGAACGTGGGTTCTCAGGTTCCTCCGACGATTGAATCTGAGGAGGACTTTGAGCACCTACGGACTATCGGATACCTAGCCGTGAAGCCGATTGCGCGGCTTGCCCTGACTCCCCAAGGACTTGACGACCTGATCGAGGCGCTGGAGAATACGCGCAGGTCTTATCGCCAACTCAAAAGTGCCCTTGACGCCCAGGAACAGCTATGACAACTAAGACCATTGCCAGCGTGGAACGCAGCTTTCGGGTACCGGCATCGCGGACCCCGAGTCCGCAGCCGTCTCCAGTAGCTAGCAACGAGACCTTGCCCGTCGGCACCGCGCGACAGGTTCCGCTGTTCATCTCGACCGATGAGGCGTACTACTGGTCGAGCCCTTGGCAGCGCGACGTCCTGGAGTCGATGCGTGCCCTGCGAGATGGAGAGTTCGTGGACTTCGACTCGGACGACCCGACCGATGTTGCACAGTGGCTCCTCAGCGTCGACGAGGACGACTGCGATTGAGCCTGACGCCGGTTCGGGTTCCAAAGAACCTCAAGAAGTCTCTCGCCAAGAAGTCGCCCGCGATGCAGCAGTCCATCCTCGCCTGCATCACCCAGCTTCGGAAGGATTGGCAGCATCCCGGTCTCGCTTCGAGCAAGCTCAGCGGCACCGACATCTACCACGTCAAGGTGAGCCGAGGAAACCGGGTGACGTTTTTTTGGGAAGACAACAAGATCGTGATTGAGAACCACTGCAATCACGACATTCTCAAGCGTCGTCGCTGACTCTCCTCGCTCTTTCCCTGCATTTCCTCTCATGAGAGGAACGGCTTCGGCATGCCCAGGCGAGGAACGCCTGCGGCATAAATGAGAAACTCAACCTTGCAATTTCGGTACGACAAGGTATTCTGCCTTCGTCGTGCCCTCACCGGGGCACGCCACGGGGAGGAACCCCCACAGGGAAAACCGAGTCGCCGGAAGCCGCCGGGAAGCGGCTGGCAGGGGCTCAAGGGACAAGGAGAGAGCAAGTGAGAGGCACCACGAAGGCACCGCCTTCCAAACCGAAATCGATGATCGTCAAACGGCTGCGGAAACGCGTAGGCATCCCCGCGGCCCTGCTCGGGATGGCGGCACTGGCCTTGGCCCTGCCCGCGGGTGCCTCGGCGGACACGCTGGGCACCAACCTGGAGTTCTTCGAACCGGAAGCGCCGAGTTTCCCGGTGACGCTGGTCGAAGGCTCCGACGGCAACATGTGGTTCACCGATCCGGAATCGCCCTTTCTCACCGGCAAAAAAATCGGCAAAGTCATCGGCTCTGGCGAAAAACGGGGCGAAGTCACCATCTACAGCCCCGCCGGCATGAGCGGCGGGGCATGGGGGATCGCCGCCGGCCCCGACGGCAACATCTGGTTCACCGAGCCCGGCGTCCAAAAGGTCGGCCACATCAAACCTTCCGAACCGACGACCAGCCTCGTGGAGATCGAAGTACCGGGCATGTCGACGGAACCGGAACGCAGTCACATCGCAACCGGTCCGGACGGAAACCTCTGGGTTGCCCTGGGCGAAAACGGGATCGCCCGCATCACTCCCGCGGGCGCGGTGACCGAATTCAGCGCGGGTCTCAATCCCGAAGCCAACGTGTGCTCGCTCACGGCAGGCCCCGGCGGCAACGTCTGGTTCGGCGATTGCGGCCTGACGAAAGCCGTGGGCAAGATCACCCCTGCGGGCGCCATCACCGAGTATGAAGTCGCGGGCGCGGGGGTAAACCAGCCGGACTCGATCGCCCTCGGCTCCGACGGCAGGCTCTGGTTCCCCGCAGGCAAAGCAGCGGACGAAAGGATCGGCGCCATCGATCCAGCCAAACCAACCGAACCTACCTACTACAAAACGCCGACTTCCCCCTTGTCCTTCGGCCTGAAATCGCTCACCGCCGGCCCGGACGGAAACATCTGGGGCACTGAAACGAACGGGGATAACGAGACCCAGACGGTCACCATCACCGCCAGCGGCGGCACCTACAAGCTCGGCTTCGAAGGCCAGGAAACCGGCTGGACGGGGGAAGGCACCCTGACCGGCGAGTCGGGAAGCGGAAACGTCACCCGGGCGACCGGCGGCAAAGGCACCTGGACCAGCGGCTCGACGACCGTCACGATCGCCACAGCCCCCACCAGCGGCAGCTTCGCCGTCAACCAGCTGATCACCGGCACCGGCCTCCAGTCCGGCACCGCGATCACCGCCTGCTCGACCACCTGCAACGAAGTCGGCAGCACCCTGACCATCTCAAAAACCACCACCTCGGCCAAAACCGGCCAAGCCCTCACCGCCGGCGGCGTCGAAGGCGTCAGCGGCGGCCCCTTCGTGGTCGGCCACACGATCGAAGGCACCGGCATCTCCGCCAACGCCACGATCAGCGCGATCAACGGCAGCACCCTCACCCTCTCGGCCGTGCCGAGCGCGGCCGGCGAAGGCGTCTCGCTGACCGCCGGCAGCAAGACCGTCACGGGGGTCACGACGAGCACCGGCAAACTCTCAAAAGGCGAGGGAGTCTCGGGCGCCGGCATCCAGGCCGGCACCACGATCAGCTCCTTCAACGAAGGCGAAGGCATAATCACCCTCTCCAAGGTGCCGAGCAGCACCGGCGCCGCCAGCCTCTCGGCCGACCTCCCCTTCAACGCCTCAGCCGGCGTCGTCACCGAAGCGCTGGAAAAGCTCTCCACCATCGGTGCGGGCAACGTCGGCGTTGACCCCGGCGGCAGCAACCGGTTGGTCTCTTTCATGGAAGATTTCGCACGAACCGACGTGCCGCTGATGACCTGTGACGGGACCAAACTCACGGGCGGCACCTGCTCGGCGGCAACGACCGCGGAAGCGCGCGCCCACAGGCTCTTCCGCATCGTCCCCGCAACCGGGGGACCGAAACCGGAAGAAGGGTTCTCGCTCAAACCGGCTACGACGCTGCAGCGGTTCACCGGGGCAAACGCCCTTGCGGCCGGGCCGGGCGGCACTATCTGGTACACGACCGATGAAAGCAATGCAATCGGCATGTTCGGCACCGAACCGAACCCCGTGCTCAAAGTCGTCAAGGAAGGGACCGGCGACGGCACCGTGGTCTCGAACCCGGCCGGGATCGAATGCGATCCGACCTGTGAAGCCGAATTCCCCAAAGAAACGGTCGTCATCCTCAAAGCCTCGCCCGACGCAGAATCCCTTTTCACCAGCTGGAAAGGCTGCGACAAACTCGGGGCCAACGGGCGCGAATGCAAAGTGACGATGACCGGGGACAAGACGGTCAACGCCAAGTTCACCAAAGCCTACGACGTCTCGGTTACCCGCGAAGGCTCCGGCCTGGGCAAGGTGTCGAGCTCCCCGGGCGGCCTGCTCTGCCTGAGCAACTGCTCATCGACCTCGGCCAAGTTCAAAGAGCTGACCAACGTCACGCTGACCGCAGCACCGTCCAAACATTTCGTCTTCACCGAATGGACGGGCGACTGCACCGGCTCGGGCACCTGCTCGCTCCCCAGCCTGGGGGCGGACAAGTCAGTCGGCGCCAAATTCACCGAAGTCGCCAAATTCGACCTCACGGTCACCAAGAAAGGCGGCGGCCAGGGCACCGTCAAGGCCAAACAGGCCGGCATCAACTGCGGTGCGACCTGCTCCTCGATGGCGGCTGCCTACTACTCGGGCGAAGTCATCGAACTCCTCGTCCCGACCCCCGGCAAAGGCTCGACCTTTGGCGGCTGGTCAGGCGCGGGCTGCTCGGGCACCGGCACCTGCCTGGTGACGATGAGCTCGGCGAAAGAAGTCGAAGCCGAATTCAAATAGCGAGGTAATCAGCAAGCAAAGGAAAACGAGCAAACGGGGGCCCCGCCAAGGGGCCCCCGTCGAAAAGGGGAGGGGCAGGCAGATGAGAGAGAAGACCAAGATTCGGCACAAGAGAAGGACAAGCGCACCGCTCGCCCTCCTCGCCGCCGCTCTCCTCTGCCTCGCCCCAGCCCCCCAAGCACAGGCCGATCCCCCCGCCCACGCCAGGGCCAAAGCACTGGACGTAACCGGCCTCAACCACGCCTGCGGCGCCGCAGGCGACTCCAAAGGCGACCTCTACGCCTCCAGCGCGGGCGCGGGCGAAGTCAAGGTCTACGATCCCTCCCACACCCTCCTGGCCTCGATCGCCAACGCCAACGAACCCTGCGGCCTCGCCGTCAACAGCAAAGGCAACCTCTACGTCTCCGAGCAGGCGACCGGCAAAGTCGTCCGCTACGCGCCCAACAAATACCCCTTCGAAGGCACCCCCACCTACGGCGCCCCGACCACGGTCAACGCCTCCGGCAACGCCAGGGGCATCGCCGTGGACCGCACAGACGACCGCCTCTACGTCGCCGAGGGCAACCACGTCGCGATCTACAAATCCAATGCCAGCTTCGAAAAAAACGTCCTCGAAGGCGAATTCACCGAAGCCACCGGCGTCGCCGCCTACACCTACATCTACACCGGCAACATCCCCACCAACCTCAAGCGCCACTACTACCTCTTCGTCGCCGACGCCGCCACCGATGAGGTCAAGGCCTTCGCCGCCAAGGAAGGCAGCGCGCTGCAACTGCGCCGCACGATCTCCGGCGTCGATGCCGACGAAAACCCCGAAACCGCCGAGGATGCCTTCGGCTTCGGCGCGGCGGGCGCCTACCTCGCCGCCGACCCCGGCAACGAAAGCCGCGAAACCCGCAAATGCGCCCAGGTCCAGATCGAAGGGAAAGACCAGGCCTGCACCCAGGGCCACTTCTTCCTCTACGACGACGCCAGCAACGCCGTCGACGAGTTCGACGCGACCGGGGAGCTCGTCGACCGGATCGAAAACGCCGCCTTCGAAGACGCCGGGCCCACGGCGCTCGCGGTCGAGCGCTCGGGAGCCGCGGGCGACGGCACCCTCTACGTCTCCGCCGGGGCGGGCCCGGGCGCCAGGCTGCTCGCCTTCCGCCCGCTGGGGATGCCCGCCCGCGACCCGCTGCCGGCGCTCTCGCGGGCGCTGACCAAAGCCCGCGCCGTCGCCGTCGACTGCCAGGGCTACGTCTACGTCGCCGCCGAAGCGAAAGTCCGCGTCTATGACCCGGCGGGCAATGAGCTGACCAGCTTCGACGACGCCGAAGGCCCCCGGGACCTCGCCGCCGACTGCGCCGGGAACGTCTACACGGTGGAGGTTCCCTCCAGCTCGGAAGCGAACCTGACCTACTACGCCCCGGCAAAATACCCGCCCGAAGCAGGCACCCCCTACACCCGCCACGAACCGCCGCTGGTCTCCGGGGAAGAAGGCGAAGGGCTGCAGTCGGTGGCGGTCAACCCCGCCGACGAACACGTCTTCGCTGTTGGCAGCCAGGACTTCGCGCCGATCGTCGTCGAGTACGGCTCGGCCGCCGAAGAATCGCCGGTGGTCGGGGAATGCGGAGAAGGCCTCGGCCTCCCCAGCCAAAGGCTCGACATCGACGTCTACGCGGCGACCGGCGAGGTCTACCTCACCGCGAACCCCCAGTTTCTCACCACGGTCCGCTGCGGCGGCGAACCGGAGCTGCTCGTCCGCCAGATCAAGGGCGGCGGCTGCCCCAGCGGGGAGTTCGGCGCCAACCCGTCGATCGCCATCGACCAGTCCAACGGCCACATCGTCCAGTTCGAACCCGGCCAGCCGGGCAACTCCGCCCGCGAGTACGACTCCTCGGGCGCCTGCGTGGCCGAGTTCGGCACCTTCTCTGAAAACTTCACCGGCTACAGGGTCGCGGTCGACAGCAGCTGCGCCCTGCACGACCCGCCGCTGACCGAGCAGACGACGCCCAAATGCTCCTCGCTCTACCCCTCCGACGGCAACGCCTACGTCGCCTCCGACGGCCTCGAAAACGTCGCGCAGCCCTACGACGTGAGCGCGTTCGGGCCGCTGGAGTACCCCGTAGTCGAAGAAGAAGAAGCCGAAGAATTCGAGCTGAAAGTCGAAAAGACCGGCTCGGGTACCGGCACCGTGACCGGCCCCGGGATCGACTGCGGCTCCGACTGCAGCGAGAAATACCCCTCAGGCCTCGAAGTCACCCTCGAAGCCAAAGTCGGCGAAGGCTCGACCTTCACCGGCTGGTCGGGGGCGGGCTGCTCCGGCACCGGCACCTGCACGGTGACGATGACGGAAGCCCGGGAAGTCACCGCGACCTTCGAAGACGAAGAAGGCATCCCCCTCACCGTCGCGGTCGAAGGCACCGGCACCGGCACGGTGGCCTCCGACAAAGGCACGATTAGCTGCAACCCCTTCTGCAGCGACGATTACCCCGAAGGGACGGTGGTCGTGCTCACCGCCACCCCGGCATCCGGCTCGATCTTCGTCAGCTGGAAATACTGCGACAAAGGCGGGGTCAACGGCCGCCAGTGCACGGTGACGATGGACAAAGCCAAGACGGTCAAAGCCGTCTTCACGACCACCTACGACCTCGAAGTCTCGAAGGCCCCGGGCTCGGGCCTCGGCAAGGCGCAGAGCTCCCCCGGCGGCGTCCTCTGCCTCTTCAACTGCTCCGGGACCACCGCCGCCTTCAAGGAAGGCACCAAAGTCGCGGTCAAACAGACCCCCGCCAAACACTTCCACTTCGTCGAGTGGCTCGGCGACTGCACCGGCTCGGGAGCTTGCGAACCGACGATGGGCGAAGACCACGAGGTCGAAGCCAAATTCGCCGAAGACCCCAAGCACCTGCTGGCGCTGGCCAAGAGCGGCGGCGGGCAGGGCACGGTGAAGAGCTCGGTGGCCGGCATCAACTGCGGCGCCACCTGCTCGGCGATGTCCGCGGCCTACTACCAGGGCGAAGTCGTCGAGCTGACCGCCACCCCCGGCAAAGGCTCTGCCTTCGGCGGCTGGGCCGGAGCGGGCTGCTCCGGCACCGGCACCTGCACGGTGACGATGAGCGAAGCCAGGGCAGTGACAGCGGAATTCAAATAGGTTTGTGGCCCAACACACTCCAGCGCCGGCTGCCTAGGCAGCCGGCGCTGGAGTTCCGATCGCTCTTACTGCAGGATGTAGGCGGCCTCTCCCGATAAGGGCGAACCGAGAACGTACACGTGTTCTAACGGTTCGTATAAGGCCTCCCATTTCACCGATTCGGGGCAGTGCCCGCCGCCTTCGAGCTTTGCGAGCACGGCTTTGCTCGCGGTGAGCATGCCGTGGCCCGTCCCTTCTTTGTATAACGCTCCTTCGGCCTGCAGGGTGACGTCGCTCCCATAGGTGCATTCCAGCTCGATTAAGCCGAGGACCGTGCAGTCGATCCCGATTTTGAGCCCTAAGGTCGTGACCGTGCCTGAGTTTAACGCCGCCTGTTTCAGGTCAAGCGTCGGCAGCGCTTTGCTCGTGACCGTGCAGTTGTCGGCGGCGCCCTGGGTGTGGCATTCTTTCCAGGTCAGTTCGGTGACGTCGAGTTTCTGCGTTTCCGCCGGTCCTAAGACGGTGGCCGTTCCTAACGACGATTCGCATTCTATGTTGGCGATCGTGTTGTAGAGGACCGGCGGTTTGGTCGTCACCATGTGGAGGCTTTTGACCTGGTCTTTTTCGGCACACGTTTCGCTGCTGTGGGTTTTGCACAGGGTGGTTTTGGGCGATGCGTGTAATGTTTGGAGTAACCCGTCGAGTTGCCCTTCGTTGGGGCAGATGAGTTTGCCGCCTAATTCTTTAGTTGGGGTTTCTTCCGCGGTGAGATGCTGGGCACCGACGGTGAATAAGGTGCCTGCGGCGTCGTATTTGCAATCGACGCTCGGGCTGGAACACTGGAGCCGGGTCCGGCCGCTTAAGAGTTCCAGCGAACCTTCGTCTAACCCGGTCTTTAAGAGAGAGCCTAACGGCTCTTCTTCGACGGTCACCGTGCAGTTGTTGTGCGCGGAGCCGGTGCCGCAACCCGTGTATTTCGATTCTACCGTGTGGACTTCCTGCGGGTTCCCTAAGTCTAAAGGGGTGGCTTCCACTAACACGCCTAAGCATAAGACGGTGACGAGGCTGCTTAACAGTTTGCCGACCGTGCCTTCCGCGAGGCTCATGTGGACCGAGGCGGTCCCTTCGCCTTCCGGGCAGGTTAAGCCCGTGTGGGTTTTGCATAGCTGAGTGCTGGTTTCGGCCGATGCCGACGGTGTGCCGGCGAAGGCCAATGCCGTTACGGCCGCGATGGCCGCCAGTCCTATCCACCTGATGGATCTCATTTCGCTTCTCCTTTTCCGGCGCTGTTGCGCCGAGCTTGAGTTGGCTGCCACTTGGGTGGCAGCGACTGTTCTATCCTGCTTTGAGCCGGTGGTCAAGAAATCCAAAGTGCCTCGAAGTGCCGCTCCGCGCTTCGCGTGCGAGAATGGCGGTGCTTGACCGCCAACGGCCAAACCAGCGAGCATCTCGACGTCCTGATCGTCGGCGCCGGGCTTTCCGGGATCGGCGCCGCGCACCATCTCCAGGAGGCCTTTCCGGGCCGCGATTACGCGATCTTCGAGGCGCGGGATGATTTGGGGGGTACCTGGGACCTGTTTCGCTACCCGGGGATCCGCTCGGACTCCGACATGCACACGCTGGGCTACCGCTTCCGGCCTTGGACGCATGCACGCACGATCACGGACGGCGGGTCGATCCTCGACTACGTGCGCCAGACGGCTCGCGACGGCGGGATCGATGGGAGGATCCGCTTCGACCACAGGGTCGTCCGGGCCGAGTGGTCGAGCGAGGAGGCGCGCTGGACGGTCGAGGCCGAGCGCGCCGGCGGCGAGACCGTCCAGGTCACCTGCGCCTACCTCTGGGTCTGCAGCGGCTACTACCGCTACGACGAAGGCTTCACCCCCGAGTTCGAGGGGTCCGAGCGCTTCCGCGGCGAGATCGTCCACCCGCAGCACTGGCCCGAGGACCTCGATTACGCGGGCAAGCGGGTGGTCGTGATCGGCAGCGGCGCGACCGCGGTGACGCTGGTGCCGGCGATGGCCGAGAAGGCCGCCCACGTGACGATGCTGCAGCGCTCGCCCACCTACATCGCCTCGCTGCCCGCCGAAGACCCGCTCGCGGGCGCGCTGCGGCGGTTCCTGCCCGACCGGGCCGTCTACGCGGCCGTGCGCTGGAAGAACGTCCTCCTGCAGACCCTCTTCTACCAGCTCAGCCGCCGCCGGCCGGAGGTCGTGAAGAGGTTCGTCCGCAAGGGGGTGGAAGCGGCGCTGCCGCCCGGCTACGACGTCAACAGGCACTTCAAGCCCCGCTACGACCCCTGGGACCAGCGCATGTGCCTGGTGCCCAACGGTGACCTCTTCGAGGCGATCCGCGAGGGCAGCGCCTCTGTCGTCACCGACACGATCAGGACCTTCACCGAGACGGGGATCGCGCTCGACTCCGGCGAGCGGCTCGAGGCCGACACGATCGTCACCGCCACCGGCCTCAACCTGCTCTTCCTCGGCGGCATGGAGCTGGTCGTCGACGGCGCTCCGGTCGAGCTGCCGAAGACGATGACCTACAAGGGGATGATGCTGAGCGGCGTCCCCAACTGCGCCTTCACCGTCGGCTACACCAACGCCTCCTGGACGCTGAAGGCCGACCTCACCTCCGAGTACGTCTGCCGCCTCCTCGCCCACATGGACGCCCACGGCTACGCCAAGAGCGTGCCCGAGATCACCGACCCGACCGTGACCGAGGCGCCCCTGCTCGACTTCACCTCGGGTTACGTCCTGCGCTCGCTCGACCGGTTCCCCAAACAGGGCTCGAAGGAGCCCTGGAAGCTGCGCCAGAACTACATCTTCGACCTGCGCTCGATCCGCCGCGGCCCGCTCGAGGACGGCGCCATGCAGTTCTCGCGGCGGGTGCCGGCGCGCCGAACGCTGGAGCCCACCGTACACAGTTAATTGCTTTAACAAGTTGCATAAGTAAGGTTTTTCTGGAAGAGTGCTGGCGATGATTGCCCACATCGCAGGCGCGCCGGTCGAGGAGTCTTTGCTCTGGCTTGGGCCGGTTGGAGGCCTCGGTCTCACTGGGCTCCTTGCCCTGGTGCGCGCGTGCGTCGTCGCCGTCAGGCGGTCCTGATGGCGACCGGTGCCCCCACCGCGCAGCGCCAAGCGGTTCCAGTCCGTCACCGGCCGAACATCGAAGAGATGACCTCTGAGCAGGTCGACGAGCTGCGCGCTGCGTTTGCCGCGATGCAGGGAACCAGCGATGATCGCGGTTACCTCCGCTACGCCGGGATCCACGGCTTGCCCTTGCCGATGGAATGCGCGGTCGCGCACGGCCAGCCGGCGTTTCTGCCCTGGCATCGCGCCTACCTCGCGCGTTTCGAGCAGGCGCTACGCGACACAGGTCACGATGTGATGCTTCCCTGGTGGGATTGGACCAAGACGCGCCGGGTCCCGGTTGCGTTCGACGAGGAATCCGATCGAAACGGCGATCCAAACCCCCTCTTCTCCGCCGCGATCGACCCCAAAGCACTGGCAGAAGGCCAGCGGGGAGATGAGCTCACCGCCGAGCTCGCCCAGATGCCGAATACCGTCCGCAACCCCGGGCGGGGCGGGGCGGACCTGCCGGCCGCCGCCGAGATCGCAGCCGTTCTCGGCTTCACCGAATACGAGCAGTTCCGCAGCAACCTGGACGACTTCCACGGAAAAGTGCACATGTGGGTGGGGGGTCACATGGGGAACATCCCCTTTGCGGCATTTGATCCAATCTTCTTTACCCACCACTGCATGATCGATCGGCTCTGGCGGATCTGGCAGGGTCAACATCCCCAGGCCAGCTTTCCCGACAGCCTTCGCAGCGAAACGATGACGCCGTTCAACCTCACGGCAGGCGAGGTTCTCGACCCGACTACCCTGGGCTACGACTACTCGATCTCGATCGATCAGGTGGGACCGGAGGGCTGAGCGGTGGATCGCTACCTCACCGACCCGCCGCTCACGTTGCCGCCGGCGGTTCTTGCGGGCGAGTTCGACGCCGCCGAACTGATCTTCTATGGCGTGGACCACTCTGGGCCCTCGTTCGAGGCGCTTGTCTTCCTCAACGCACCCGACGCCGACATCGGCACTCCGCTCGAGGAGCACGCTGGGTTCGCGGGCTCCTTCGTCATCTTCGGTCACGGCGGCTGCGTGGGTGACCCGGGTCACTGCGACGTTCCCGGCAAAGCCAAGGACCCCTTCGACAGCCGTCCCCTGCACCCACTCACTCCCCAGACGAAGATCGTTCGACATATCGGCCGCGCTGAAGCGTGCCGATGTTGCGAGCGGGGAGCTTTTGGTGACGGTGCTGCCCGTGGTTCCCGCCTCGGAGGGAGCGGAGCGGTCCGACGTCCTCTTCTTCTCGGCAATGCGCCTGGTCACTTACGATCAAGTGGCTGCCGGTATCGAGGATCGGGAGTCGGGTGGGGCGAGGGCGTTCTCCCCCTACGGCTCCTACTGGGAGCCGGGATCGACCTCCGAGCGGAGCGCCCCCCAGGCGCCGCAAGAGGCCACCGGCTCCGCGTAGAATCGTCGGCCCACGAACAACGGAGGCGACGTGACCGAGTTGACCGAAAAGCAGGCCGAGCTCTGCGAGAGCAGCGAGACCGACTACTCCGACCTGCGCGCGCTCTTCATCAACTGCACCCTGAAGCGCAGCCCCGAGGTCTCCAACACCCAGGGCCTGATGGACGTCTCGATGGAGATCATGCGGCGCAACGAGGTCACGGTCGAGTCGATCCGCGCGGTCGACCACGAGATCGCCACCGGCGTCTGGCCCGACATGACCGTGCACGGCTGGAAGAGCGACGCGTGGCCCGAGATCTTCAGGCACGTGATGACGGCCGACATCCTCGTCCTCGGCATGCCGATCTGGCTCGGGGAGAAGTCCTCCGTGGCGACCCGGGTGATCGAGCGCCTCTACGGCAACTCGCACGTGCTCAACGACGCCGGCCAGTACGCCTACTACGGCCGCGTCGGCGGCTGCCTCATCACCGGCAACGAGGACGGGATCAAGCACTGCGCGATGAACGTCCTCTACTCGCTGCAGCACATCGGCTACACGATCCCGCCCCAGGCCGACGCCGGCTGGATCGGCGAGGCCGGCCCGGGTCCCTCCTACCTCGACAAGGGCTCGGGCGGCCCCGAGAACGACTTCACCAACCGCAACACCACCTTCGCCACCTGGAACCTGATGCACATGGCGCGGATGCTGAAGGACGCCGGCGGCATCCCCGCCCACGGCAACCAGCGCGGCCACTGGGACGCCGGCTGCCGCTTCGACTTCCAGAACCCCGACTACCGCTGAGCCCTCGCACTGAGTCCTACCGCTGAGCCCTCGCACTGAGCCCTACCGCTGAGCCCTACCGCTGAGCCTCGCACTGAGTCCTACCGCTGAGCCCTACCGCTGAGCCCTCGCACTGAGCCCTCGCGAGGTGCAACGTTTTGTGGTCCTCACAGGACCACAAAGCGTTGCACCGCACCGCACTCGCGCTGAGCCCTCGCGAGGTGCAACGTTTTGTGGTCCTCACAGGACCACAAAGCGTTGCACCGCACCGCGCCCCGGCCTAGCCGCCGGCCTGCCCTTCCAGCCGCTCCGCCAGCCGGTTCATGCCGCGCTCCCGGGCCGCGGCGGCGGCACCGGCCCAGTCGGTCTCGCGGTCGGGAGGCGGCTCGACCCCGGCGTCGCGCAGCGTCGCGATCTCCTTGAACGCGCGCAGGTCCCCGGCGGCGTCGAGCAGCGCCCCGCGCAGGGCCGGGCGCCGCTCGCGGATCGCGTTCTCCAGCACCCCCTCCAGCGAGCCGTGGCGGCGCAGCAGCTCCGCCGCGGTCTTCGGCCCGACGCCCTTGGCGCCGGGCAGCCCGTCGGAGGGGTCGCCGCGCAGGGCGATGAAGTCGGGCACCAGCTCGGGCCCGACGCCGTAGCGCCGCTCGACCTCCTCCGGCGTCACCTCCTCGGACCCTCTGGTCCCCGTCTTCACGTAGAGCACCGTGACCCGCTCGCCCGCGCACTGGTACATGTCGCGGTCCCCCGTCAGCAGCAGCGCCCGGCCGCCCGCCTCCGCCTCGCGGCGGGCGTAGGTGCCGAGCAGGTCGTCGGCCTCGAGGTCCTCGCTCACGGCCACCGTCCAGCCGAAGGCCGCGAAGAAGTCGTGGGCGGCCGCGAACTGCGGCGCCAGGCCCTCCGGCATCGCCGCCTCACGCTCGGCGTGGTAGGCGGGATACAGCTCGGTCCGGTAGGACGCCGCGTCGGGCCCGAAGCAGAGCACCACCGCCCGCGGCCCGCGCAGCTCCACCTCCCGCAGGACCAGGTTGGCGGTCCCGAGCAGCGCGTTGACCGGCCTCCCGTCCGCCCCCCGGATCGAGTCCGGCAACGCATAAAACGCCCGAAACAGCATCGAAGGCGCATCGACGACAAGCAGCGGCCCGGCCATCACCCAACCCTACGAAAGCTTCCGGTGCGCTTTATGCCAGGTATGGGCACATAAGGCGCACCGGAAGGCGCAGTGGGCCGACGGGGCCGCTCGAATACGGTTTGCCGCCCATGGCCGACAGCGCTCTGCATATCGAGGACCTCTTCAAGCGCTACCCGACCGGGGTCGAGGCGCTGCGCGGGGTCTCGCTCGAGATCGCGCCCGGGGAGCTGTTCGGGCTGCTCGGCCCCAACGGGGCCGGCAAGTCGACCCTGATCCACTGCACGACCGGGCTGGCGCAGCCGACCGGCGGCGCGATCCGCGTCTTCGGCCACGACGCCACCGGCGACTACGGCCCCGCCCGCCAGGCGGTCGGTCTCGCCCCCCAGGAGCTCAACCTCGACTGGTTCCTCACGGTCTCCGAGACACTCGACTACCACGCCGGGTACTTCGGCATGCCCAAGCGCGACCGGCGCGAGCGCACGAAGGAGCTGCTCGACACCTTTTCCCTCACCGAGAAGCGCGACGAACGCACCCGCACCCTCTCCGGCGGGATGAAACGCCGCCTGATCCTGGCGCGGGCGATGATGCACCGGCCCCGCCTGCTGATCCTCGACGAGCCCACCGCCGGCGTCGATGTCGAGCTGCGGCTTCGAGCTCTGGCACTACGTGCAGCGGATCAACCAGGAGGGGACGACGATCCTGCTCACCACGCACTACATCGAGGAGGCCGAACAGCTCTGCGACCGGATCGCCTTCATCGCCGAGGGCCGGATCGTCGGCGAGGGGACGAGCGGGGAGCTGGCCGCCCGCTACGGCGCCGCCAGCCTCGAGGACGCCTACCTGGCCCTGGTCGGCCGCAAGGAGCTCTCCCGCTCCCACATCGAGGTGAGCGCATCGTGACCGCCGCCCAGATCCGTTTCGCCACCCTCTGGCGCCGCGAGGTCAACCGCTTCATGAAGATCAAGAAGCAGACGATCGGCGCGCCGCTGCTGGAAACCTTCCTCTACATCTCGGTCTTCGGCGCCGCCCTCGGCTCGCGGGTCGGCGACCTGCACGGGATCGAGTACGTCGTCTTCGTCATCCCCGGCCTGATCATGATGGCCTTCTCGATCAACGCCTTCGCCAACAACTCCTCCTCGATCCTCCAGCAGAAGTTCCAGGGCGCGATCCAGGACCAACTCTCCTCACCCGCCTCGCCGCTGGAGCTGCTGCTCGCCTTCTCGCTTGGCGGCTTCATGCGCGGGCTGCTGGTCGCGACGCTGACCTTCCTCGCCGCCTCGCTGCTGGTTGACCTGCCGGTCAACCACGTCCTCGTGCTGATCCCCTCGCTCTTCCTGGTCGGCTTCTTCTTCTCCCAGCTCGGCGTCCTGATCGGCGTCCGCGCCGAGCAGTTCGACGACGTCGCCTTCGCCCAGACCTTCGTCCTGCAGCCGCTGATCTTCCTCGGCGGCGTCTTCTACTCGGCGGAGCTGTTGCCCCAGCCCTTCGAGACCCTCACCCTCTTCAATCCGATCTACTACATGATCAACCTGGTCCGCTACGGCTTCGTCGGCTTCACCGAAGTCAGCATCGCCCTCTCGCTCCTCGCCCTCACCGCGGCCACCGCCGTTCTCTTCGCCGTCAACCTCCGCCTCTTCTCCCGCGGCTACCGCCTCCGCGCTTGAACCCCCGCGGCTTTGGGTATAGCGTCCTACCTCCAATCGGCCGAGCCGCCTGGCGCCGGCCGCACGCCGAAAAGGAGGGCAAGTTGAAGCAGCGTCAACTTCCGATCGCACTTGCGGCTGCCATGCTGGCCGCCGCCGTGGCGGTTCCGGCTCTGGCCAGCGGTGCGTCCGGGGAGGCATCCGCCACCGCCAACACCGTCCTCATCAAGGACGGCAAAGGGGGCCTGCGGTTCGAGGCGCCGAAGACGATCGTGGCGGGCGAAGAGCTCACGGTCCTCAACCAGACCAACCCGCACCAGGTCGGCCCCCACACCTTCTCGCTGGTGACCAAGGGCTCGCTGCCGAAAACGCCGAAAGCGCGGCAGCTCTGCTTCACGCCCAAACACATCTGCATGTCGATCGCCAAGTGGCACGGCGTCAAAGGCAACGGCCCGGTCAAAGTGAACCCGGTCGAGGCGGGCACGCCGGGCTGGTTGACGCTCGGCAGCCTGAACAAGACGGGCGACTCCTGGTTCACCGGCGAATCGAAAGCGGGAACCTCGATCGTCCAGCCGGTCAGCGTCGACACCTCGGCCGGGCCGTCCCGGATCTACTTCCTCTGCGCGATCCATCCCTGGATGCAGGGGTCGATCAACGTCCTCCCCGGCGGTTAAACTACGCCTGTAGTCTCCTCAAATCGACCCCGCCTAGGGCGCCGAGACTTCCTCGGCACCCTGGGCGGGGGTATCCTCGCCACGGCCCTGCCGCTCGGCTGGCGGCCGCGGGCGCTGCTGCCGGGCGCCGGCTCGCAGGCCCGGGGGGCGGCCTCGCCCGAGCCGTTCCGCGCGCCGCTGCCGACCCCGCGCGTGTTCCGCGGCGCCAGGCTGGAGATCCCGATCCGCGAGGCCGAGGTCCAGGTCCTGCCCGGCCCCCCGACCAGGATGTGGACCTACGGCGGCACCTTCCCCGGGCCGACGATCAGGCGCCCCGCCGGCCACCGCACCGAGGTCACCTTCCGCCACGAGCTGCCGCGCTCGGCCGGCGAGCTGACCGTCCACCTGCACGGCGGCCACAACCGCTCCCGCTTCGACGGCCAGCCCGGCGGGCTGACGCCCTCGCACCCGCGCTCCTTCTTCTGCCGCATCCCCGCCGGCCTCTCGCCGCGCAGCTCGGGCAACGACCTGCTGATCGGGCCGGGGGAGAGACGCACCTACGCCTACGACCTCCTCGAGGACGGCCGGCCCGAGCGCGCCGCCTTCCAGTGGTACCACGACCACCGCCTCGACCGCACCTCGCGGAACATCTGGCACGGGCTGGCCGGGATGTGGATCCTCGACGACGCCCTCGACGCCGGCCTGCCGCTGCCGGGCGGCGAGCGCGACCTGGCGCTGATGATCGCCGACCGCTCCTTCGACCGCGACAACCAGCTGACCAACCCCTTCACCGGCCTGCGCCCGCCCGCCGACGGCGTCAACGGCCACTGCGTCCTCGTCAACGGCGCCTACATGCCCCACCACCGGGTGACGGCCCGGCGCTACCGCCTGCGCATCCTCAACGCCTCCCAGTTCCGCCCCTACAACCTCCACCTCTCCAACGGCGCCACGTTCGTCCAGATCGGCACCGACAGCGGCCTGATGCCGCGGCCGGTGCGGCGGCGGGAGGCGATGATCGGCCCCGGCGAGCGGGTCGAGCTGGTGGTCGATTTCGCCGCCGCAAGGGGGGAGAGGGTCGAGCTGCGCAGCGGCCCCCGCCACGGCGGCCGCCAGTCGCCCGGCGCCGTGCCCTACGCCGGCGCCCTGATGCAGTTCCGGGTCGACTCGCGCCGCCTGCCCGACCGCACCCGGGTGCCGCGCGAGCTGCGGCCGCTGCCGGGCTGGGCCGAGCGGGCCCCGCGGACGCCGCAGCGCCGCTGGGAGATCTCGATCGGCGGCCTCTTCAAGACCACCTGGCTGCTGAACGGGCGCACCTTCAACCCCGCCCGCGCAGACGCCCACCCGGCGCTCGGCACGACCGAGACCTGGGAGATCGCCAACCGCACCGGCGTCGCCCACATGATGCACATGCACCTCACCGACTGGTACCTGCTCGCCCGCAACGGCAAGCCGCCGCCGCCCTGGGAAGACTGCCTCAAGGAGACCTTCCTCGTCCACCCGGGCGAACGCATCGTCCTGGCCGGCCGCTTCGTCGACCACACCGGCAAGTTCATCATCCACTGCCACATGCTCGACCACGAGGACCACGGCCTGATGGGCCAGTTCCAGGTCGTCAAGTAGCCGAACAGCCCGTCGACCGGCCCCAGACAGTCCCACGCCCCCGAGATGTCGCACTTTCCGCCGCATAGCGGAGGGAACTGCGACCTGAACCGTGTGGAGCCCGCAGAACCGCCGACATGTCGCACTTTCCGCCGCATACCGGCGGAAAGTGCGACCGCTGTGGTGGTGGGGCGGACCCGCCTATACTGACCAGACCGATTGACTGGTCAGTCAACCAGCGACCAGGGGGACGCTTGCGCGCAGCGGTTGTACAGCTCAACTCCAACGACGACAAGGCCCGCAACCTCGACACGGCCGAGGGGCTCGTGCGCGACGCGGCGGCCGACGGCGCCGAGCTGGTCGCCCTGCCGGAGAAGTGGAACCTGCTGGCCGGCGGGCAGGAGGTGCTCGCCGGCGCCGAGACGCTCGACGGTCCCAGCCTCAACGCCGCCCGCAGCTGGGCGCGTGAGCTCGGCATCCACCTGCTCGCCGGCAGCATCCCCGAGCTGGGGCCCGGCGGTCGGGCCTTCAACACCTCGGTCATGATCGGCCCGGTCGGCGACGACCTCGCCGTCTACCGCAAGATCCACATGTTCGACGTCGACGTCGGCGGCGTCTCCTACCGCGAGTCCGATTGCGAGCAGCCCGGCGAGGAGATCGTCACCGCCTCGCTCCTGGGCACGACCGTCGGCCTCAGCGTCTGCTACGACCTGCGCTTCCCCGAGCTCTACCGGATCCTCGCCGTGCGCGGCGCCCTCATCGTCACCGTCCCCTCGGCCTTCACCCTCGCCACCGGCCGCGACCACTGGGAGGTCCTGCTGCGGGCGCGGGCGATCGAGAACCAGGTCTTCGTCCTCGCCCCGAACCAGGTCGGCGAGGCGCCGCCCCACTTCGACTCCTACGGCCGCTCGGCGATCGTCGACCCCTGGGGCCTCGTCCTCGTCGCCGCCCCCGACGAGGAGTGCTTCGTCGCCGCCGACCTCGACCTCGCCGCCCAGCAGCGGATCCGCAGGTCGCTGCCGTCCCTCGCCAGCCGCCGCCCGAGCACCTACGCCTGGCCGCAGCCGACGGAGTCCCACGCCTGATGGCGTCCAAGGCCCCCGCCCCCGCGGTCGACAGGCGCCGCCAGATCCTCGACGCGGCGATCCGCGTCTTCGCCCGCCAGGGCTTCCACTCGACCCGCGTCGCCGACATCGCCGACGAAGCCGGCGTCGCCTACGGGCTCGTCTACCACTACTTCAAGTCGAAGGACGAGGTCCTGAACGAGCTCTTCACCGAGCGCTGGTCGCTGCTGCTGGCGGCGATCGAGGAGGCCGACCGCGGAGGCGCCTCGCCGCGCCAGAAGCTCGAAGCCGTGGCCGGCTTCATCGTCGGCTCCTACCGCCACGACCCGGAGCTGATGAAGGTGATCATCGTCGAGGTCACCCGCGCCGCCAACTCCTTCGGCCGCACTCACCTGCCCGAGATCCGCCGCGCCTACGACTCGATCGCCAAGATCGTCGCCGAGGGCCAGGAGTCGGGCGAGTTCCGCCGCGACATCGACCCGACCTTCGCCTCGATGTCCTTCTACGGCGCGATCGAGCAGCTGCTCACCGGCTGGATCTTCGAGGTGATCCCCGCCTCCGACGCCGACTTCGAGCAGGCAAGGAGCCTTGTCGTGGCGACGATCTGCGACGGCCTCGAGCCGCGATAGGTAAGGTCGGGCGGGCATGGAGAACGAGATCGTCAAACGCCTCGTCTGGAGCGGGATGCTCGCCGGGGCCGGGGCGCTTGCCAGCATCCTCGCCACCCGCGTCGCCGCCTTCGCCTTCCGCCGCCTCTTCGACGAAGACCCGCCGGAGTAGCGTGCCCGACGGCCCCGGCACACCCCCGCCCTCCGAGGACCGCTCGGTCAGCGAGCTCGTCTTCGACGTCGCCGAGAAGAGCTCCTCGCTCATCCGCGAGGAGATCGAGCTGGCCAAGGCCGAGGTCGCCGACAAAGTCGGCAAGATCCTGCGCGGCTCCGCCGTCGGCGTCGCCGCCGGCACCTTCGCCTTCCTGGCCCTGATCCTGGTCATGGAGGGTGTCGCCTGGCTGCTCGCCGAAGAGGTCTTCGACGGCAACGCCTGGCCCGGCTTCTTCGTCGAGGCCGCGATCTTCCTCCTGATCGCCGCCGGGGCGGGCTTCTTCGCCTACCGCTCGGTCCAGGCCGGCGCGCCGCCGGTCCCCGAGCAGGCAATCGAAGAGGCCAAGCTGACCAAGGAGACGCTGGAATCCGGGGCGAAAGCAGGCAGCGAATGAGCGCCCAGCCCGAGCCCGCCCGTCCCTCCACCGCCGGCACGCCCGGCCGCTCCCCGGCCGAGATCCGCCGCGACATCGACCTCCAGCGCCGCGACCTCGGCCGCTCGGTCGAGCAGCTCCGCGGCCGCGTCGCCGAGCTCACCGACTGGCGCCGCCAGGTGCGCGAGCACCGCTCCCAGCTGATCGTCGGCGCCGCAGTCGCCGGCTTCGCCCTCGGCGGCCTGATGATGCTGCGCCGCCGCCGCTAGGCGCCCGAGCCCGTGGCCGACCTGGCGGAGATCCGGCAGATGATCGAGGCGGCGCTGCCCGGCGCCGCGGTCGAGGTCGTCGACGAGACCGGCGGCGGCGACCACCTGCGGGCGACCGTGACAGCGCCCCAGTTCGAGGGCCTCTCGCGCCTCGACCAGCACCGCCTGGTCAAGGCCGCGGTCAAGGAGCGCTTCGAGGACGGGACGATCCACGCCCTCTCGCTCAAGACCGGCCCGCCCGAGTAGCTACTCTGTGTCCGTGGCCGACGCCGAGCTGAAGCAGAAGGTCGAAGAGCTGATCGCCGCCAACCCAGTGCTGCTCTTCATGAAGGGCACCCCGGACATGCCCCGCTGCGGCTTCTCGATGCGGGTCGTGCAGGCGCTCGACTCGATCGACGTCGAGTACGGCGCGATCGACGTGCTGCCGGCACTGCAGCCGCTGCGCGAAGTCACCGCCGAGATCTCCGACTGGCAGACCTTCCCTCAGCTCTACGTCAACGGCGAGCTGGTCGGCGGCGCCGACATCGTCGAGGAGATGCTCGAGTCCGGCGAGCTGGCCGAGGCGCTCGGCGTCGAGCAGCCCGCGGCCGTCCCCGTGGGGCAGGCGGCGCCACCGGCCCAGTCGCCACCGCTGCAGATCGAATAACCGGAGCGATTCCCGTATTCGCCATCTATATGACGGCGAATGCGGTAGTGGTCCTGCAAACAGGGAAGGTCAGACGGCCGTGGAGGCGGCGGCCTCTGCCGCATCGTCCTTCACCTGGAAGGACGACCCGCAACCGCAGGCGGCGACGACGTTCGGGTTGTTGACCTGGAAGCCGGCGCCCTGCAGGCCCTCCACGTAGTCGACCTCGGAGCCGAAGACGAACTGCATGCTGACCTTGTCGACGATCACCGCGACGCCGCCGACCTCGAAGACGTGGTCGTCCTCCTTGGCGCGGTCGAAGGCGAGCGCGTACTGGAAGCCCGAGCAGCCGCCGCCGCGGACGGCGACGCGCAACGCCTGGCCCTCGGAGTCCTCCTGAGAGCCGAGCAGCTCGCCGATCTTGCCGGCGGCCTTCTCGGTCAGGGAGATGGCCGCCTGCGAGGTCTCGGTCTGGGGCTCGGTCACTTCACAAAGTGTAGCGGGAGACCTGAGAGAATCGTTTGTCTTGAGTTCCAGCACCGACACAGCGGTCGTCTGCGACACCACGGCCTACCTGCCAACCGAGCTTGTCGACTTGAACGGGATCCACGTCGTCAGCCTCTACGTGGCGGTCGACGGCGTGCAGGAGCCGGAGTCCGAGATCTCCGACTACGCCGCCTTCTACGAGCGACTGCGCGCCTCCGAAGACGGCGCGACGACCTCGCAGCCCTCCATCGGGGACTTCGTCTCGGTCTACGAGCCGCTGCTCGACGAAGGCCGCGAAGTCGTCTCGGTCCACATCTCCTCCGGCATCTCCGGCACCTTCGAGGCCGCCGGCCAGGCCCGCGAGCGGCTCGTCGCCGAGGGCAAGGGGGGAGACCGGATCCACCTCTTCGACTCGCGCTCGGCCTGCGGGGGGATGGGGTACTCGGTGCTCGCGGCGGCCGCCGCGGCCCGGGCCGGCGGCGACGGCGAGGTCGTCCTCGCCCGTGCCCGGCAGGCGCGCGAGGAGCTGAAGATGTGGTTCGCGATCGACACGCTCGAGTACCTGCGGCGGGGCGGGCGCATCGGCGGCGCCCGCGCCTGGATCGGCTCGGCGCTGAAGATCAAGCCGATCCTCACCCTGGAGGAGGAGATCACCCCGGTCGAGCGCGTCCGCACCCGCGCCCGCTCGATCGAGCGCCTGCGCGACTACGCCCGCCGGCGCCACGAGTCCGGCCTCGACGCCTGGGTCATCCAGCACATCCAGGACCCCGAGACCGCCGGCGCCCTCGCCGACGACTGCCGCGAGATCTTCGGCTGCGAGCCGGTCTACATCTCCGAGATCGGCCCCGTCATCGGCGCCCACGTCGGCCCCGGCCTGCTCGGCGTCGGCAGCGTCTCCAAGGACGTCCTCGCCTGACCAGCTCTCCTTCTTCAGAGGTGCAACGTTTTGTGGACCTGTGAGAGCCGTAACGCGTTGCACCTCCGGGCGCTGGCAGCCAAGGCGTTCTCACTTAAGCACGGCCGAAACGTTTACGCCGCACTGCGCGCTACCGTTGAAGTCGGTGGCAGGGATCTCGGATCGTCTGCCTCTACCTCGAGCTAGGCATTCCTCGCCGGTTTGTCCGCTCGAGAAAGGAGGTGAGATGGACAGTTCCGCGGTTCTCTACCTGGTGCTTGTTTGGATGATTGTCCAGGCTATGCGTCAGTAGCCACCAGCCTCGGCGCCGCAATTGCGGCGCCGAGGCCTGAACGAGAGAGGCCCGCCGAAGCGGGCCTCTCTGGAGGACAAGTTCCAAAGTCCTCTACCTGTGCCGACATTGTGGCATAGCTACCAGAGGCGAACAAGGCCTTGAGTGGAGTGGTGCCAGTCTTTCTTAGACCCGCTCGCAGGTCTACATCTCCGAGATCGGCCCCGTCATCGGCGCCCACGTCGGCCCCGGCCTGCTCGGCGTCGGCAGCGTCTCCAAGGACGTCCTCGCCTGAACCCCCTTCCGGTGCGCCTTTCCCCCGTTATTCGGGGATAAAGCGCACCGGAACCGGAAAGCCAGGGCACGGAGACCGCCAACGCCCTCGCCTGACCAGCTCTCCTTCTTCAGAGGTGCAACGTTTTGTGGACCTGTGAGAGCCGTAACGCGTTGCACCTCCGGGCGCTGGGCCGCCAGCGCGCCCCGGCGCCGCTTGCGGCGTCGGGGCCCTGAACGAGAAAGACCCGCCGAAGCGGGTCCACTCGTAGGACGACAACAGTCCTCAACCTTGAGGGAAAGTGTGCCATAGATGACGGGTATTCGCAAGCCCGGAGCGGTTGGGTTCCTAGACCCGCTCGCCCAGGGCGCCGAGCATCTCCTCGACCCGGACGAACGCCCGCCGGCGCCACGAGTCGGGCCTCGACGCCTGGGTCATCCAGCACATCCAGGACCCGAGATCGGCCCCGTCATTTGCCAGTGCAACGTTTTGTGGACCTGTGAGAGCCGTAACGCGTTGCACCTCCGGGCGCTGGCCCGAGATGCCTGGGGCGCGTGAGCCCTAGACCCGCTCGCCCAGGGCGCCGAGCATCTCCTCGACCCGGACGAACTTGACGCGGGGGCGGCCGTGGGGCTCGCCGCGGCCGACCTCGGCCTGGTCGATCGCCTGCCAGTCCTCGAAGCTGACGTAGCGGACGCCGCGCTCGGCCAGCAGGGCCTCGACCGCGCCGGGGTCGGGGCTCTCGGGGCTGAGCAGGGCCTGCGACCCGACGTCGGCGAGCAGGTGCTGGACCGTCTCCAGCGCGTCCTTCTTGTTGGTGCCGATCACACCGGACGGGCCGCGCTTGATCCAGCCGGCGGTGTAGTGGCCGACCTTGTGGCCGGCGTCGTGGGAGTCGAGCACGCGACCGCCCTCGTTGAGGATCAGGCCGCGCCTCTCGTCGAACGGCACCCCCTCGATCGGCACGCCGGTGTAGCCGACCGAGCGCAGCACCAGGCCGCACTCGAGCTCCTCGCGCTCGCCCGTGTCGCGGGCGCGCAGCGTGCCGCCCTCCTCGACCAGCTCGTTGCGGCCGATCACGATCCTCTCCACCTTGCCCTCGCCCTGGATCTCGACCGGCGAGGCGAGGAAGCGCAGGACGATCCGCAAGCCCTTGCCCTCCGGCTCGCGCCGGGAGAACTCGCGCAGCGTCTCGACGTTGACCCGGGTCGTCTTGTCGGCCTCCTCGGACTCCAGGTAGGCGGCGCTGGCCGGGTCGAGCTCGACCTCGGCCGGGTCGACGACGACGTCGGCATCCTCCATCTCGCCCAGCTCCCTGATCTCCGGGTTGGTGAAGGCGGCCTGCACCGGCCCGCGCCGCCCGAGCGCGACGATCTCGCGGATCCGCTTCGCGTCGAGCAGCTCGATCGCGTGGTCGGCGGTGTCGGTCTGGCGCAGCTCGCGGTCGGTCAGCGCCAGCATCCGGGCCACGTCCATCGCCACGTTGCCGTTGCCGATCACCACGGCGCGCTCGCAGGAGAGGTCGAACTCCTCCTCGGCGTAGTCGGGATGGGCGTTGTACCAGCCGACGAAGGCGGTGGCGGCGTGGCTGCCGGGCAGCTCCTCGCCGGGAATGCCGAGCTGGCGGTCGGTCTCGCAGCCGACCGTGAAGACGATCGCGTGGTAGAGCCGCTCCAGGTCCTCGACCTCGATGTCGTGGCCGACCTTGACGTTGCCGAAGAAGCGGAAGCCCTCGCGCGCCGCCGTTTTCTCGTAGACCCGGATCACCGACTTGATCTTCGGGTGGTCCGGCGCCACCCCGCCGCGGACGAGCCCGAACGGCGTCGGCAGGCGGTCGAAGAGGTCGACCTGGGCGTGCACGTCCTCGCCCTTGAGGATGTGCTCGGCGGCGTAGAAGCCGGACGGCCCGGCGCCGACGATCGCGACGCGCAGGGGGGTCTCAGGAGTTCCGATCTTGCTCATGGGAGCGGGGAAGGATATCTTCCTGCACGATGGTGTTTCGCCAAGGCGATTGCTATCGTTTCTTGCCATTGCTCGGTCGGCCCCCGGAAGAGGGGTAGCGGGCTGAGCGCCGTCAGGCTCACTTCGGTGGGCCTGACGCTTTCTTGAGGGAATGGCCTGCAAGACTCCCCGCGTGCCAAAAGCGGGTCTTAGGGACGAGGACTACGTGGCGTTTCTCGATGAGTCGGGGACGGGTCGCTTGCAGGTCGTTTCCGGGATCCTCATCCCCGTGCGGTGGCTACGGCCGGCAGAGCACCGGTGGCGTGCCTTCATTCGCACGGAGCTGGGCAGCCGTTCGGGGCAAACCGAGGTCAAGAGCCGCGAATTGATGCATGGGGGCGGTGTTTCGCTCCACGCTCAGACCGCGATGCTGGCAAGTGGCAGCCCCCCTCTCACCGCAAAGGCGGCAGGGCAGCAGTTCTTCCGCCGGGCGCTGGAGCACATTGCGAGCATCGCCGAGGTCAGGGTCCTCACCGTAGCGCTGCCAACGACTCGCCCCACAGAGGTCTACAGGCTGTGGTTTTGGATGGCCTATGCGGCTTTGGTTGAGAAACGAAATGCCCCGCGACCTCGGTTGCCCCTTGTCGTTATCGACGGGCAGGATGTGTCTTTCAGAAGGGCGCAAGAGCTTGTCGCCTACCGCTTCTACCGCCAGTTCCCTCGCTGCCAGCCGTATGTCGCGTCTGGCTCGAAATGGTTTGTCGGAGGGGCGGTCCTGCAGGACAGCAAGCTGCATCCGTTCGTCCAGATGGCGGATCTCACGGCAGGGGCAGCTCGGCTCGCTATGACGGGCACCGGGCCTTCGCGGCACTGGTACGAAACGCATCTCCGGAACCATGGGGAAGCGAGGGGCCGGGAGATCGATGTCTCCCAGCACGCGCTTGCTCAGCTCAAGCGGCGTTCTCGCACCGATGCCTGCGGAAGCGGCTGGCCTGACGCGAAACTCGCGTAGCCGCCCGTTGCGCTACGCCGCCAGCAGCAGCTCGCTGCAGTCGGGGCAGATGCCGTGGCTGAGGGAGGGGAGCTCGGGGCGGTCGAACAGGTCCAGGCGCCGGGCCGCCTCCTCGACCTCGACCCACTCGCCGCCGACCTCGAAGCGGTCGCACCAGCCGCACATGACGAGAACCTCCTCGCTGCGAGGCGCCCCGGGGTCGAGCAGCGGCTGCGGCTCCTCGCGCTCCTCCTCGGAGCGCAGCCGCGCGGAGAAGAGGACGGCGCGCCCCCCCGGCCGGGCGACGATCCGGATGTCCATCCGCCGCCGCACCTCCGGCCCGTCGCAGCGAAAGGGAAGCTCGACGTCTCCGGCCTCGTCCCGCACCCGCCGCACCAGCATCCGCTGCAGCTTGCGCATCTCCTCGCCGGCGACGTAGTCCCAGAGCGAGCGCCCGAGGCTGGTCCCCGCCTCGGCCCAGCCGTTCTCCTCGGCGAAGCTGTAGTACCCCTCGTCGACCTTGACCAGGTGGTCGTGCTCGTCGATCGCGTAGCTGAGCGCATTGATGCTCATGATTCCCCCTTCCGGTGCGCTTTATCCAGGAATAGAGGGGGAAAGGCGCACCGGAAGCTCATGTCCTCGCGGCGACGGCGCTGGGCACCCCGTCCAGCGCGTCGAGCGCCTTGCGCAGCGAGAGCGCCACGCAGGTGAAGATCGGCGTCTCCAGCTCGGTGTACTCGCTCGACTCGGTCGGGCGCAGCTCCTGCACCAGGTCGAGGAACATGCCGGGGTCGTCGCCCTCGAAGGCGACGACGAACTCCTGGTCGTCGAGGCCGAAGGAGTAGGAGGTGTTGATCGTGATCTCCGGGTAGCGCCGCCCGACCTCGATGTGGCTCTTCATGATCCGGCCGCGCTCCTCGGCCGGCAGCCCGTACCAGCGCCGCTGCTTGACCATCGGGTAGAGGAAGAGGTACTTGCGCTCGCTGACGCAGATCTCCGGCCGCGCCTGCTCCTCCGAGTAGGGCGAGCGCTTGGTCATCGAGAGGAACGAGTAGGGCGTCTCGGCCCACTTCGCCAGGCCGCTCTGGCCGAGCACGACGTGGAAGGTGTGCAGGTCGTCGAGGCCGGGGCTCTGGGCGAGGATCACCAGGTCGACGTCGCCGCGCGTGCCTATGGTTGAGTAGGCGCGCAATGAGCGATCGAGGGCGAAGTCCTCGCAGGCGGCGAGGAACTCCTGCTTGTCCGTGGCCCGCTGGCCGGCGTCTTGGCGGCGCCAGGCGGGATCCATCTTGAGGAAGGTGAACTTGGCAAAGGTGCGGTCGGCCATTGGGGTCACGATAGCCGTTGTTCTCGGAGGTGTGGGGAGCCTCGGGTGGGGGTCTCCACTTAACTTTTTCGGTGGGACGGAGATCGCGACTGCCCGGCCGGTAGGCGAAAAAGTACAAGACGTTCCGACCCCCACCCGAGGCTCCGGAAGCCGCGTGACGATTGCTCTCGTCCCAAAGGGGACCGGGGTCGATGAGCTTGCTCGGGCTGGGATGTCGCCGGGGCTTCTGAGCGCGGGGCTCGGCTCGGTGCCGGCAGCTCAGACGTATCTGGACATCTCGCAGGGGAATCGGGTCTTTGACTCGCTCTATGACGAGGAGCTGCCTGGGACGAGGGTCTGCTCGCCGACGTGGTGGAAAGCTGTGGAGGAGCGAGCGGACTCCGCACCAGCCGACATCGTTCCAGGGCTCCTGGCTATCACTCTCGAAACCGCCGGTGTAGAGGTGCGGGTGGGGGGTGGAGCGTCTTGTACTTTTTCGTCTCCAGCTCTTGAGCGGCAGCAGGCAACCGCCTCACCGAAAAAGTTAAGCGGAACCCCCCACCCGCACCTCTCTCCGAGCTTCGAAGCCAGACGCGCCACCCTCGGACAGCTGCCGTTTCTGGTGTGGAGTCTGCGCGGCGACGATCTGCTGATTGCCATCGAGCGGGCGCCTCCTGAGAAGAACGGGGCGTTGGCGGTTGGGATCGCGGGGCGGGGATTCGACGGGGACCTGACCTCGGACAGCACCCGCACGGACGGGTATGTGCTGGCTACGGACATCGCGCCGACGGTCCTGGAGCGAGTCGGGGTCGCTGTGCCTTCGGCTATGTCCGGGCAGGCGATCCGAAGCGAGGGGACGGTCGACGTGGCGTCGATCGAGGCGCTGGGGGAGCGGATGGCTGTGATCTCTCCCCGGCGGGGGCCGGTGATCGGGTTCGGCCTTCTCGTCTGGCTGGCCGGCTTCGGCATCGCGGCGCTGGTCGGCTCCGGGCGGGTGGCGAGGGTGGCGGTCCGGCTGGCGGCGCTCAGCGTCGTCTACCTGCCGCTGCTGCTGCTCGCGGCGGCGGCGCTGGAGCCGGGCCGGGAGAGCGAACAGGTGCTGGTGATGTTCGGAGCGCCGCTGCTGGCGGCGCTCACCCTCCTCGCGCTCCCCGGCTACCGGGCGCTCGCGGTCGCCTCGGGTGCCGTCGTCCTCGCCTACGCGCTCGACGTCATCGCCGGCTCGCCGCTGACCTCGCTCTCGCTGCTCGGGCCCAACCCGGGGCTCGGCGTCCGCTTCTACGGGATCGGCAACGAGCTCGAGGCGCTGCTCGCGGTGCTCGTCCTCGCCGGAACCGGGGCGGCGCTCACGGCCTTCCGGCCCCGGCTCGAGCCGCGCCGCTGCGCGATCGCCTTCCTCGCCACCGGCCTGCTCGCCGCCCTCGTCTTCGCCGCCGGGCGCTTCGGGGCGGACGTGGGCGCCGCGATCGTGCTGCCGGTAGGAGCCGCGGCCGCCGCCTCAGAGGTCGCGATCGGGCGGCGGCACACGGTCCTCGTTCCCATCATTACAGGATTTTTCCTCTTTGTGGGATTTATTGCAGCAATCGACCTCCTCACCGGCGCGAACGCCCACCTGACCCGCTCGGTCCTCGACGCCGGCGGCCTCGGCGACCTGGCCGACGTCGCCCAGCGCCGCCTGCGGCTCTCGGCCCAGAGCTTCGCCCGTCCCGTCACCCTCGCCTTCCTGCCGGCGGTCCTCGCCCTCGCCGCGCTCGCGGTCCACAAGCGCGACGTCCTCCGCGCCTGGTTGCGCGACGCCCCCGCCCTGCAGGCGGGCCTGCTCGGCGCCCTCGCCGCCACCCTCGCCGGCACCCTCGCCAACGACTCCGGCGCCCTCGTGCTGGAGGTCGGCAGCGCCTACCTGCTCGCCTTCGCCGGCTTCGCCTGGGCCGAGGGGACCGCCGGATCCTCTACGCTTCGCAGCCCGTGAGAGTCGCGCTCGTCTCGCCATATTCCTGGACCTACCAGGGCGGCGTGAACCGGCACGTGGAGGCGCTCGCGGAGGAGCTGCTCGGGCGCGGCCACCACGTCCGCGTGCTCGCTCCCTTCGACCCGCCCGGCCGGCTCAGCCGCGGCATGCACCGCGCCGCGCCGGAGCCGCGCCAGGCGCCCGAGTACCTGATCCCGCTCGGGCGCACCGCCGGCTTCCCCTCCAACGGCTCGATCTCCAACCTCGCGCCGTTCCCGGCGGGCGGCGTCCGCGCCCCGCGGCGCGAGCTGCGCCGCGGCGACTTCGACGTCGTCCACGTCCACGAGCCGCTGGTGCCGCTGGTCGGCTGGAACGCGGCGCTCGGCACCCGGGCCCCCGCCGTCGGCACCTTCCACGCCTACTCGACCAGGGCGCTGCCCAACCACATCGCCACCGCGCTCGGCGCCAGGCGCGTCTTCAACCGGCTCTCGGCCCGGATCGCGGTCTCCGAGGCGGCGGCCTGGACCGGGCGGCGCTGGTTCGGCGGCCACTACGAGGTGATCCCCAACGGCGTCGACCTCGCCGCCGCGCCCGCCGGCCCGAAGCCCGCCGGGGAGGAGCTGCGCGTGCTCTTCGTCGGCCGCCCCGAGGAGCGCAAGGGCCTGCCGGTGCTGCTCTCGGCCTTCGGCGCCCTGGTCGAGCACGTGCCCAGCCGGCTCACCGTGATCGGCGCCGAGCGCGAGGACGTGCTGCGCTACCTCGCCGACCCCGAAACCCTGCGTCACATCGACGCCCGCGGCCGGGTCTCCGGCGAGGCGCTGCACACCGCCCTGCACGAGGCCGACCTGCTCTGCGCCCCCTCGCTCTCGGGCGAGAGCTTCGGCATGGTCCTGACCGAGGCCTTCGCCGCCGGCACCCCGGCGATCGCCTCCGCGATCGCCGGCTACAGCGACGTCGTCACCGACGGCGTCGACGGGGTGCTGGTCCCGCCCGGGGACGCGCAGCGCCTCGCCGAGGAGCTGCAGCGCGCCCACCACGAGCCCGAGCGGCTGGCGGCGATGGGGGAGGCCGCGCGCCGCAGCGCCGAGCGCTACGCCTGGCCGCGCGTCGCCGACCGCGTCACCCGCGTCTACGAGCGGGCGGTCGAGGCGCCGGAGCCCCGCGGCGCGCTCGAGCGCGCCGCCCACTGGGCCGGGATCCGGCCCGCCGACGGCCTGCCGCCCCGCCCGCCGCGGCGGCTGCCCTCGCTCGACCCCGAGCCGGCCAGCCCCGGCGACCGGCGCCGCCGGGCCGCGCGCCGCATCGGCCTCGGCGCCGCCGGGGCGCTCGGCGTCGGCCTCACCGCGCTCGCTGCGCAGAAGATCGGCGTCGACAACGTCCTCGCCAGCATCGTCCGCTCCGACCTCACCTGGGTCCTCGTCGCCTGCGCCCTGATGGCGCTCTCGCTCTTCTTCCGCGCCGCCTCCTGGTACTGGATCGTGCGCGCGGCGCTGCCGCGGCGGCCGGTGCGCCGCCGCGACGTCACCTCGGCGACGATGATCGGCGTGCTGATGTCGGCGACGCTGCCCGCCCGCCTCGGCGAGCCGGCGCGGGCGATGTCGCTGGCGCGCCGGGTCGGCCGCATGCGCGAGACCTTCCCCGTCCTGCTCGGCACCCTCGTCTCCCAGACGGTGCTCAACATCGTCGCCCTGGCCCTGCTCGGGGCGATCATCGTCTCCAGCACCGACCTCTTCCACTCCAGCACCGAGAAGCTCTTCGCCTTCAGCCTCGTGCCGCTGGCCCTGCTCCTCTTCGTCCTGCTCGCCCCGCCGCTGATGCGGCGGGGCGGCAACGGCCGCCTCGCCCGTCTCGGCGCGAGCCTGCACGCCGCGCTCGCCCAGGTGCGCGCCGGCCTCCGCGTCTTCCGCAACCCGCGCCGCGGCGCCGCCGCGGCGGCCGCCCAGCTCGGCGCCTGGGCGATCCAGCTCGCCGCCTGCTGGGCCCTGTTCGCCGCCCTCGGCCTGAACGAGCAGGCCGGCATCGGCGCCGCCGCCGCGGTCCTCTTCGCCGTCAACGTCACCGCCGTCGTCCCGGCGACGCCCTCCAACATCGGCGTCTTCCAGCTCGCCGTGATCAGCGTCCTGCACACCGGCTTCGGCATCGGCACCGCCGATGCCCTCGCCTACGGCGTCATCCTGCAGGCGGTCGAGATCGCCACCGCGGTCGCCCTCGGGCTGCCCGCCCTCGTCCGCGAAGGGCTCACCTGGAGCGACCTCCGCGTCCAGGCTCTCTCCACGGCCCCGGTTCGGCTCAAGCCACAGCCCGCTCGTTTCGAATAGTGTGCGGACCGCTGACGGCGGTTCCCAATAAACGACCTGGTTGTTTCCTAATTCATACACTCGTCCCATGCGCGCCGACGGCATCTCCACTTCCACACCGATCCGGGCCGGGGGGACGGTCCTCTCCCTGCTCGCCGGCCCGCTCTGCGCCCCGATCCTGCGCGCCCACCTCGACGGCCCCCTGCGCCTCCCCGACCTGCGCGAACGCATAGGCGGCGCCGCCCAGACGACGCTGCGCGGCCAGGTCGGCAACCTGCGCAGCATCGGCGCGCTCGAGCGGCAGGTGCGCAGTGCCATGCCCTTCACCGTCGAGAACGAGCTGACCGAGTGCGGCCGCGACATCCTCGGCGTCGCCGAGACGGTCGAAGCCTGGCTCTCCCGCGCGCCCCAGGGCCCGATCGCCCTCGGCAGCGAGGCCTCCAAGGGCGCGATCAGGGCGCTCGTCGGCGGCTGGGACTCCACCGTCCTGCGCGCCCTCGCCGCCCGGCCCCTCTCGCTGACCGAGCTCAACAGTGTCATCTCCGACCTCAGCTATCCCGCGCTCGAGCGTCGCCTCTCGGCGATGCGTGCCGCCCGCCAGATCGAGACCCAGCCGAGCACCGGGGGCAAATCGAAGCCCTACGCCGTCACCGAGTGGGCCCGCCAGGCTGTCGCCCCGCTGGCCGCGGCGGGGCGCTGCGAGTGCAAGCACCTTGCCGAGGCCACCGAACCGCTGACCAGGATCGACATCGAGGCCGCCTTCCTGCTCGCGGTCCCGCTGGCGAACGTGGAGGCAGGCCATTCCGGCTCGTGCCTCTTGGCGGTGAATGCGGCGAGGGAGGGTGGAGGGAGCGGCAATCTCACGCCACAGCTCGCCGGCGTCCACGTCGAGGTCGAGCACGGGGAAGTCGTCTCCTGCGATTCCCGCCCCGGGCGGGGCCCCGGCACCTGGGCCCTGGGAACGGCGGGCGACTGGGCCGGGGCGATCCTCGACGGCGGCCTCGAGAGGCTGCGCATCGGGGGCACGGAACCCGAGCTGGCGGAGAGCGTCGTTCGCGGCCTGCGCCGGGCGCTTCCCCCGGCATAGAGGGGCTCGACTGCGCGGTTCTCCGCAACGCACGGTTCCGCGCACGCGGAAAATCCCAATGCAGCGATTTGCAGGCCGAACTGAGCACGGCGGGACGAAGCTGGCCGAAATTACGAAGATTTCCTACGGATTCCTTGACTGGCAGGGGCTCAGCCGCTTATCTATCCCTGTCCAAAACAACCAGCTCGGCGGCAACCGCCGAGAAGGGAGAATCCAAAGTGAGACTCATCAAGATGTTCGGCCTCGCCGCGCTCGCGGCCGTGGCCGCGATGGCGTTCGTCGGCGCGACGACGGCCTCGGCCGAAACCGACACGGCGCTCTGCACAGAACACAACGAAGAAACCGGGTTATTATGCCCGAAAGGGTCCGAGGCAACCTTATCTCACCTGACCCTCTTAGAAGGCACGGTGGGCAAACTGTTAAGCAGCCTCGTCACCGTCTTATGCTTAGGCGTGTTAATTGAAGCCACGCCCTTAGCGTTAGGGAACCCGCAGGAAGTCCACACGTTAGAATCGGCATACACGGGTTGCGGCACCGGCTCCGCGCACAACAACTGCACGGTGACCGTCGAAGAAGAGCCGTTAGGCTCTCTCTTAAAGACCGGGTTAGACGAAGGTTCGCTGTCGGTCTTAAGCGGCCGGGTCCGGCTCGTGTGTTCCAGCCCGAGCATCAATTGCGTATACGACACCGCAGGCTCCTTATTCTCAGCCGGGGCGGGAATGCTCACAGCTGAAAAAACCCCAACTAAAGAATTAGGCGGTAAACTCATCTGTCCCAACGAAGGGAAACTTGACGGGTTACTGTTAGACTTACCTGACGACGAAACGTACATCCTCGAATAAGAGGGCCCCAGCGGCTCTACCGAGGAGCGATGAGTACGGCACGGCCGCCCCGACCAGCGGGGCGGCCGTGCCTTTTGCGTTCCGAGGGCTTCCTGAAGACCGGATGACGAGGGATCGCTGGACTCACGAGCGGTCGGGCCCGGCTCCGGCGTTCCGCCCGGGGCGGCCGCTTCCTTTTTAAGGAAATAGAATGGTCGTTGACAAGAACGAAAGCATCCCCTAATCTCAAGCCCTGATCGATCGGCCCGTGCCGGGGAGAGGGGACAGAATGGGGAGCAGGTTGCGCGATTCGGATGGTCGCGTCCCGATGGCTCTGCAGGGGGTATGCATCGTTGGCAGGGCCGCAGCGGCCTGCCTTGCGATTGCCGCAGCCATCCTCGCCCTCGCCCCCACCGCCCTCGCCGATCCCCCCGCCCACGCCAGGGCCAAAGCACTGGACGTAACCGGCCTCAACCACGCCTGCGGCGCCGCAGGCGACTCCAAAGGCGACCTCTACGCCTCCAGCGCGGGCGCGGGCGAAGTCAAGGTCTACGATCCCTCCCACACCCTCCTGGCCTCGATCGCCAACGCCAACGAACCCTGCGGCCTCGCCGTCAACAGCAAAGGCAACCTCTACGTCTCCGAGCAGGCGACCGGCAAAGTCGTCCGCTACGCGCCCAACAAATACCCCTTCGAAGGCACCCCCACCTACGGCGCCCCGACCACGGTCGACGCCTCCGGCAACGCCAGGGGCATCGCCGTGGACCGCACAGACGACCGCCTCTACGTCGCCGAGGGCAACCACGTCGCGATCTACAAATCCAATGCCAGCTTCGAAAAAAACGTCCTCGAAGGCGAATTCACCGAAGCCACCGGCGTCGCCGCCTACACCTACATCTACACCGGCAACATCCCCACCAACCTCAAGCGCCACTACTACCTCTTCGTCGCCGACGCCGCCACCGATGAGGTCAAGGCCTTCGCCGCCAAGGAAGGCAGCGCGCTGCAACTGCGCCGCACGATCTCCGGCGTCGATGCCGACGAAAACCCCGAAACCGCCGAGGATGCCTTCGGCTTCGGCGCGGCGGGCGCCTACCTCGCCGCCGACCCCGGCAACGAAAGCCGCGAAACCCGCAAATGCGCCCAGGTCCAGATCGAAGGGAAAGACCAGGCCTGCACCCAGGGCCACTTCTTCCTCTACGACGACGCCAGCAACGCCGTCGACGAGTTCGACGCGACCGGGGAGCTCGTCGACCGGATCGAAAACGCCGCCTTCGAAGACGCCGGGCCCACGGCGCTCGCGGTCGAGCGCTCGGGAGCCGCGGGCGACGGCACCCTCTACGTCTCCGCCGGGGCGGGCCCGGGCGCCAGGCTGCTCGCCTTCCGCCCGCTGGGGATGCCCGCCCGCGACCCGCTGCCGGCGCTCTCGCGGGCGCTGACCAAAGCCCGCGCCGTCGCCGTCGACTGCCAGGGCTACGTCTACGTCGCCGCCGAAGCGAAAGTCCGCGTCTATGACCCGGCGGGCAATGAGCTGACCAGCTTCGACGACGCCGAAGGCCCCCGGGACCTCGCCGCCGACTGCGCCGGGAACGTCTACACGGTGGAGGTTCCCTCCAGCTCGGAAGCGAACCTGACCTACTACGCCCCGGCAAAATACCCGCCCGAAGCAGGCACCCCCTACACCCGCCACGAACCGCCGCTGGTCTCCGGGGAAGAAGGCGAAGGGCTGCAGTCGGTGGCGGTCAACCCCGCCGACGAACACGTCTTCGCTGTTGGCAGCCAGGACTTCGCGCCGATCGTCGTCGAGTACGGCTCGGCCGCCGAAGAATCGCCGGTGGTCGGGGAATGCGGAGAAGGCCTCGGCCTCCCCAGCCAAAGGCTCGACATCGACGTCTACGCGGCGACCGGCGAGGTCTACCTCACCGCGAACCCCCAGTTTCTCACCACGGTCCGCTGCGGCGGCGAACCGGAGCTGCTCGTCCGCCAGATCAAGGGCGGCGGCTGCCCCAGCGGGGAGTTCGGCGCCAACCCGTCGATCGCCATCGACCAGTCCAACGGCCACATCGTCCAGTTCGAACCCGGCCAGCCGGGCAACTCCGCCCGCGAGTACGACTCCTCGGGCGCCTGCGTGGCCGAGTTCGGCACCTTCTCTGAAAACTTCACCGGCTACAGGGTCGCGGTCGACAGCAGCTGCGCCCTGCACGACCCGCCGCTGACCGAGCAGACGACGCCCAAATGCTCCTCGCTCTACCCCTCCGACGGCAACGCCTACGTCGCCTCCGACGGCCTCAACAACGAAGTGCAGCCCTACGACGTGAGCGCGTTCGGGCCGCTGGAGTACCCGCCGCCGGGCAAACACAAGCTCACGGTCAAAAAACCCGGCGACGGTCCGGGCAAAGTCACCAGCGCTCCCACGGGCATCGACTGCGGCCCGGATTGCGACGAGGAATACGAAGAGACCAAGGTGGTCACGCTCACCGCGACGCCGGTGGGCCTGAATTCTAAATTCGAAGGCTGGTCGGGCTGCGAGGCCGAACCCTCGCCCACCGAATGCAAGGTGACGATGTCGCAGGAGAGGGAAGTCACGGCCGAATTCAAATCGACCTCGACGGAAAAATTCCCGCTGAAAGTCAAAAAGACAGGCGCGGGCTCCGGCACCGTGACCAGCTCGCCCGAAGGCATCGATTGCGGCGAAAAATGCGAAGAAGATTTCGGCAAAGACGACCCGGTGACGCTCACCGCCGTCGTCGGCGGAGGCTTTGAATTCCTCAAATGGGAAGGCTGCGACGCCGAACCCTCGGCCACCGAATGCGAAGTGACGATGACAGGGGCCAGGGAAGTCACGGCCGAATTCGACGTCGAACACCCTCTGCTCACCGTGGCCAGAGAAGGCAACGGCACTGGCTCCGTGACCAGCTCGCCCCCGGGCATTATCGACTGCGGCGCGACCTGCTCGGCCAAACTCAACCTGAACGACGGTGTCACCCTCGAAGCGATAGCTGGCGAAGGCTCTGTCTTCGAGGGCTGGGAAGGCTGCGATGCCGAGCCCTCGGCCACCGAGTGCGAAGTGACGATGACGGGGGGGGCCAGGGAAGTAACGGCAACCTTCGATGCCCTGCCCCGGGTGATTGCAAGGCAACCGCTGCCCGTCCAGTACGACGAAGCGACGCTGGGGGGCGAAATCGATCCCTCCGGCTCCCCGACCGAGTACCACTTCGAGTACCTGACCCAGGCCGAATACGAAGAAAATGGCGAAGCCTTCACCGGCGCTCCGAGCACACCGGTGGCCGAGCTGCCCACCGGCGAAGAATTCGTCGCGGTCGAAGCGCCGCTCACCGGGCTCGAGGAAGGAACCGAGTACCGTTTCCGCCTGCTCGCCGAAAACGCGGTCGGAGCTGCCGAAGAGGAGGGTCCGGCCTTCGAAACCCTCGAACGCCCCGAGCCGCAGGAATGCGCCAACGCCGAATACCGCACCGGCCTCTCCGCCTTCCTGCCCGACTGCCGCGCCTACGAGCTGGTCACCCCGGCCGGGGTGCTGTCGACCTCGGGGGGGCTGCTGTCCCTGGGAACGTTCTCCTCGGTCGCCGGCAGCAGGTTCTTCAACAGCTGGTTCGTCGCCCCGCGGGGGGCCGGGGCGGGCGAGAGCGTCTCCTACCAGGCGCTGGTCACCCGGGTCGACAACCGCCGGTTCCGCGCCCAGCGGGCGGCGGGGGCACATCCCAAAGAGGGCTGGGCGAGCGAGCCGTACGGGCTCACCTTCGCCCAGGGGGGGGGAGACTACGGCGAATCCGGCGGCGTCTCGCCCGACCAGCGCTACTCCCTCATCGAGGTCCTCGCCCACGAAACACCGACAGAGCTGGCCTTCCCCATCGGCACCTACGTACGCGTCCCTTCCGGCCAGGCAAACCCGGACTGCACCCCGGAACCGGAAGCGTTTGAGCTCTCCGACCCCGATCGCCAGTTCGAAATGGTCGGCTGCGGCAGCGTCGAGAGCGAACCGGGGGTCGAGGAGGTTCGCATCGACCCCCAGGCGGAAGGCCGCTTTGTCAGCGCCGGTGGGGCCCACGCGATCTTCACCTCCGACGAGGAACTGGAGGAGGGCTCGCCGCCCGCCGGGGTCGAAGCGATCTACGACCGCGAGGCGGGCAGCGCGGCGGCTGAGGTCGTCTCGGTCAAGCCCGAGCCCGACGGATCGCCGTTCGGCGCGGGCGAAGAGCCGAGGTACCTCGCCAGCACCGAAGACGGCGAGGCGGTCGTCTTCAGCGTCGACGGAGACCTGTACGTGCACCGCGAAGGCGAGACGATGCAGGTCGCCGCTGCGCCGAATACCTACGCCGGCATCGCCGCAGACGGCAGGCGGGTCTTCTTCATGGATGAGAGCTTCAACCCGGCCGAAGTCAAAGACGTGCCGCCCCCGGCCGGGCTCTTCGCCTGCGACGTCGAGGGAGAAGAAAACGAGGGAGAAAACTGCGCGGGGCCGCTGCAGGACCGGGAGCCGCTCGAGATCGCCTCGCACTCGGACTTCGTCAACGTCTCCGCCGACGGCTCCAATGTCTTCTTCACCTCCGGGGAAACCGAACCGTCCGCAGGCATGGAGCTGGGCGAAAACGAAAACGGCGAAGAAGCAGAAGCGGGCGAGGCCAACCTCTTCGCCTGGGACGGCGCCACGACGCGCTTCGTCGCGATCTTGGACCCCCAGGACTTCGAGAGCTTCCGCAAGGGGCCGAGCGAACTCGAGCAGGAGAACCAGGAAGACCTGTTCCAGTGGACCAACGTCATCCCCGGCCAGCTCGCGACCAGCAGCGGGCTGTATGAGGCCGGGCGCGCCTACTCGCCGACTCGCAGCACCCCCGGCGGCGAGGTCCTCGTCTTCCAGTCCCACGCCCGGCTCACCGGTTACGACAACGAAGGCAAGGGCGAGATCTACCGCTACGCCCCCGCCGCCGCGCCGGGCTCGCAGCTGGCCTGCGTCTCCTGCGACCCGAGCGGCGCCCCCCACGACTCCCCCGCCGACGCTCTCTTCGACACCGTCGTCCAGGGGGCGATCAACTCCTCCACGATGATCCCCAACGTCACCGACGACGGGAACAGGGTCTTCTTCGAGAGCCGGCAGCCGCTCCTGCCGGAGGACGCCAACGAGGCAAACGACGTCTACGAGTGGAAAGCGCTGGGGACCGCCGGCCCCGGCGGCGACGAGTGCGAGCGCCCGGGTGGCTGCCTGGCGCTGGTCTCCAGCGGGCAGGGCGAAGAGCAGAGCTACTTCTACGGGATGAGCGCGGGCGGCGAAGACGCCTTCTTCGTCACGCAGGAGAAGCTGGTCGGGGCCGACGCGCTCGGCAGCTTCTCGATCTACGACGCGCGGGTCCTCGGCGGCATCCCCGACCCGCCGGTGCCGGCCCCCTGCCAGGGCGATGCCTGCCAGGGCCAGGGCTCGACCCCGCCGGCCCTGCCGGCGCCGGCCTCGACCGGTCCCGGCGCCGAAGGAGGCCCGCAGGGCCGCGCCGCCTGCGCCAAGGGCAGGCACCGGGTCAAGGGCCGCTGCGTGAAAAAGCAGGGCGGCAAGCGAAAGCGCCACCGCAAGCACCCGAAGAAGCAGCGAGCCGCTCACAACCGGGGGGCGAAGAGATGATCCGCCGCGGCGCAGCCCTTCTCGGCACCAGCCTCCTCGCCGCCCTGGCGCTGACCGCTTCCTCCGGTGCGGTCGCCCCTCCCTGTCCCTTTGGCGAATTCAAGGCGAAATGCTTCGCGCTCGAATCGCTCGACGCCGAGCTCTCCACGACGCAGGCCGGCGACCACCCCGACCTCACCTTCAGCTTCGGCCTCGCCCAGGATCCCGACAGCGAAGCGGACGCAAAGGGCCTGCACGATGTCTTCGTCCCGGCCCGCAACGTGCGCACCGACCTGCCCCCGGGACTTATCGGCGACCCCAGCGTGCTCGGGTTGCCCCAGCAGTGCCGGGCGGCCGAACTTGCCCTGGGGGAATGCCCCAACGGCTCCCAGATCGGCATCGCCAAGGTCGACCTCTACAAATACAACAGCGCCCTCGCCGAGCCCCTCTACATGATGACGCCGCCGGGCGGCGACGTGATCGCGCGGGTCGGCTTCGTCGGTGGGGCCATCGGAACGAACATCTATGCCGACGCGACGCTGCGCTCGGAGGGCGACTACGGGTTGAGCGTCGAAATCGTCGATACGCCAGTAGTCGCCGGCCTGCGCTTGGTCGGAAGCAAAACGACGCTGTGGGGCGTGCCGGCGGCAGAAGCGCACGACAGGGAACGCTGCACGCCCGCGGAGGTCCTCTTCCAAAGCTGCACCGAATCGCCGAAACACGACCCCGGCGGCCGCGAACTGCCCTTCCTCACCAACCCGACCCGCTGCGGGGTGCCGCTGGAGATGAGCGTCAGCGCCTCCAGCTGGGCCGAACCGGAGCGCTTCGACACCAAGACCGTCAGCTTTCCGCAGATAACCGGTTGCAACGAACTGCCCTACGGCCCGGGGTTGACGATCGAGCCGACCAACCGTCGCGCCGGGGCGCCGACCGGCCTCGACGTGACCCTGCGCGTGCCCGCCTCCGAAGGCGTGAAAGTGCTCGAACCCTCCCAGACCCGCGACGCCTACGTGCTCCTGCCAGAGGGGATGACGGTCAACCCGGGCGCCGCCGACGGCCTCGAGGTGTGCTCGGTCGCGCAGGTCCACTTCAAAGAACGGGTGGCCGCCGAGTGCCCCGACGCGGCCAAGCTGGCCGAGTTCGAGGTCGAGATCCCGGCGCTGCCGCGGCGGCTGAAAGGCGCGATCTACCTGCGCGAGCCCGAACCCGGCAACCTCTACCGCTTCTGGGCGGTCGCCGACGACCTCGGCGCCCACATCAAGCTCCCGGGCCAGCTCTACGTCGACGAAGAGACCGGCCAGCTCGAAACGGAGATCCTCGACATCCCGCAGGCGCCGGTGCGCGAGATGAAGATCGTCTTCAAGTCGGGCTTCCGGGCGCCGCTGGTCAACCCGCCGGGCTGCGACGCCGATCCCTCCACCCCCGCGCGCGATCCCTACCTCAGCGAATACGAATTCGTGCCCTGGTCCGGCGGGCCCCCGCAGGTCTCCGAATCCCAGATGACGATCGACGAAGGCTGCGACGGGCTGGGCGGCTTCTCGCCCAAGCTCAGCGCCGGATCGACAGACCCCCAGGGCGGCGCCCACTCGCCCTTCTCCCTCACGATCACGCGGGAGGACGGCGAACAGAACCTCGCCTCGCTGGAGGTCACCCTGCCCAGGGGCATGGCCGCCACCTTCGCCGGCATCCCGCGCTGCGACGGCGCAGCGGCCGAAACCGGCCAGTGCCCGGCGGAGAGCCGCATCGGCAGGGTCACCGCGGCCGCCGGCGCCGGCACCATGCCGCTCTGGGTGCCCCAGCCCGGCAAGCGTCCCACCGCCGTCTACCTCGGCGGCCCCTACAAGGGCGCCCCGCTCAGCGCAGTCGCCGTCGTCCCGGCTCAGGCGGGCCCCTTCGACCTCGGCGACCAGGTGGTCCGCTCGGCCATCTACGTCGACCCCGTCACCGCCCAGGCGACCGCCAGGTCGGACCCGTTGCCGCAGATGCTCGAAGGCGTGCCGGTGCGCTACCGCACCGCCAACGTCTTCCTCGACCGTCCCGGCTTCTCCCTCAACCCGACCTCCTGCGCTCGCAAGGAGACGACGTCGGTCCTGCACTCCGACGCCGGCCGCACGGCGACCCCCTCCTCGTCCTTCGCGGCGACCGACTGCAACCGGCTCGGATTCGAGCCCAAGCTCGCCATGCGCCTCTTCGGCGGCACCCACCGGGGATCCCACCCGAGGCTGCGCACGATCCTCAAGATGCCCCCGGGCGGCGCCAACGTCGGCAGCTTCTCGGTGGCCCTGCCGCACTCGGCGTTCCTCGACCAGGCCCACATCCGCACCGTCTGCACCCGGGTGCAGTTCGGCGCCGGCCAGTGCCCGGCCGGATCGGTCTACGGAGCGGTCAAGGCCAGGACCTCCCTGTTCGACGAGACCCTGGAAGGCCCGATCTACCTGCGCTCCTCGAACAACCCGCTGCCCGACATGGTCGCGGTGGTGAAAGGCCCGCCCTCCCTCCCGGTCGAGGTGCACTCGGTCGCCCGGATCGACTCGGTGAACGGCGGCATTCGCGCCACCTTCGACTCCTTCCCCGACGCCCCGATAACCGAAGCCGTCGCCACCTTCCCCGGCGGCAGCAGGGGCCTGATCGTCAACTCGACCAACCTCTGCGCCAACGTCCACAGGGTGACCGCCAAGCTCACCGGGCAGAATGGCAGGAAAGCCACCCTGCACCCGGTGCTGAAGGCCCCCTGCCGCGGCGCGAAAGCAAACCGCCGCGCCCGGCATCGGCGCTAGCGCGCCGCGCTGACGGGGCGGTTCGGGTGGCTGCTACTTGGGCGACTCGCTTGGCAGCAGCTCGCCGCCGCGCTCGGTACCGGCGATCAACTCGTCGGGGGCCTCGGCCTCGGGGATGAAGCCCGACTTCATGCCGAAGTAGACGGCCTGGGGGTGGTGGGCGACGATCGCCACCGTCGACTGCTCGGGCGTCACGGCGTAGCCGCCGGAGAGGGTCATGCCGATCTGCTCGAGGTCGAGAAGGCGCCAGACCTTCCCGTGCTCGGACTGGTCGGGGCAGGCGGGGTAGCCCCATGAGTAGCGGCGGCCCTGGCCGAGCGGGATGCCGAGCTGGCGGCGGACCTCGGAGTGCAGCCACTCGGCCAGGCCCTCGGCGGCCTGCACGCCGAGGCCGTGGACGTAGAGCTGCTCGGCGAACTCGCCTTCGCGCTCGAGCCGCTCGATCAGCTCGGTCACCTCGGGCCCGACCGTGACGCCCTGCAGGGCGACGACGTCGCGCTCGCCCGAGTCGAGCGGGCGGAAGAAGTCGGCGAGGCAGATGCGGTCGTGCCTGGGCTGGCGCGGGAAGGCGAGGCGCTCGCGCTCGCGCTCGGGGTCCTCGGGGTCGAAGACGACCAGCTCGTTGCCCTCGGCGGCGGCCGGGAAGTAGCCGAGCCTGACCCGCGGGCGCAGGTAGTCCTGCTCGCGCCACATCCGCTCCAGGCGGGGCGCGAAGCCCTCCTCGCCGTCGGCGCCCTCGACCAGCGCCCGCCACGCCTCGCCCTTGACCCCGCGCCCGCCCCAGTGCAGCTTGAAGAGCACGTGGCGGTCGAGGTGGGGGAAGACCTCGTCGAGGTCGACGTCGACCTCGCGCACGCCCCAGAAGGGCGGCTCGGGGACCGGCACGTCGGTGCGGGCCGGCGAGCGCACGCTGGCGTCGGTGGTCGGCGGTCCCTGCTCAGCGCTCACAGGTTTCTCGCGCAGCTCCCGCGCCTCGGTGCGGATCCGCGACACCAGCGCCTCGCGCGCAGCCTCGTCGACCAGGGCATCCATCGTGTCGAGGCCCTGGAAGGCGTCCTTGCAGTAGAAGACACCGGGTTCGTAGACCTCGTCGGAGTCCTTGCCCTGCGGGTAGAGCGTGCGGCGGCCGAAGTCGCGGTTGATCGCCGCGCCTCCGATCAGCACGGGGTAGGGGAGCCCGCGCTGGTGCAGCTCCTGGACGCAGATCGGCATCTGCTTGGAGGTCGAGACGAGCAGGGCGGAGAGGCCGATCGCGTCGGCCTCGTTCTCGACCGCCGCCTCGATGATCGCGTCGACCGGCACCTGCTTGCCGAGGTCGATCACGGTGTAGCCGTTGTTGGTGAGGATCGTGTTGACCAGCGACTTGCCGATGTCGTGCACGTCGCCGAAGACGGTGGCGATCACGACCTTGCCCTTGGTGTGGCCGTCGATCCGGTCGAGGTAGTTCTCCAGCTGCGCCACGGCGCGCTTCATCGCTTCCGCCGACTGCAGGACGAAGGGCAGGATCAGCTCGCCGGCGCCGAACTTGTCGCCGACCTCCTTCATCGCCGGCAGCAGCACCTCGTTGAGGGTGGGGACCGCGCCGATCTTCTCCACCGAGCGGTCGACCCACGCCTCGACCCCGTCCTTCTTGCGGCGCAGGATGTGCCAGTGCAGCGCCTCCTCGGGCTCCATGCCCTCGGTCGGGTCGCCCGCCTCCTCGGCCGCCTCCTCGCCCTTGGACTCGAAGTGGGCGATGAAGCGCTCCAGCGCGTCCTCGCGCCGGTCGAAGACGAGGTCGTCGGTCAGCTCGCGCTCCCCGGTGGAGATCTCCGCGTAGGGCGTGATGTGGTTGGGGTTGACCATCGCCAGGTCGAGCCCGGCCTCGACGCAGTGGTGCAGGAAGACCGAGTTGAGCACCGCGCGCGCCGGCGGCGAGACGCCGAAGGAGACGTTGGAGACGCCGAGCGAGGTCTTGACGCCGGGCAGCTCGGCCTTGATCCGGCGGATGCCCTCGATCGTCTCCACCGCCGAGGGCCGCCACTCGGCCTCGCCCGTGGTCAGGGTGAAGGTGAGCGCGTCGAAGATCAGCGCCTCGGGGTCGAGGCCGTGCTCGGTGCAGGCGATGTCGCGGATGCGCTTGGCGACCTCGACCTTGCGCTCGGCCGTCTTCGCCATCCCGATCTCGTCGATCGTCAGCGCGATCAGCGCCGCCCCGTGGGCCCTGGCGATCGGCACGACTACGTCGGCCTTCTCGCGGCCGGCCTCGAGGTTGACCGAGTTGACGACCGCACGGCCGGGGATCTGCTCCAGCGCGGCGCGGATCACCTCCGGCTCGGTCGAGTCGACCTGGATCGGCGCCGGCTGGGTCAGCGAGATCCGCTTCACCACCGCCGCCATCTGCTCGTCCTCGTCGGAGCGCTCGGTCAGCGCCACGCAGACGTCGAGCACGTGGGCGCCGCCCTCGACCTGGTCCTCGGCGACCTGCACCAGGCCGTCGTAGTCGTCGGCGAGCAGCAGCTCCTTGGCCCTGCGCGAGCCCTGCGAGTTGACCCGCTCGCCGACCAGGGTCGGCCGCGGTTCCTGCACGAGCGGGGTGGAGGTCATCATCGAGGAGAGCTGGGGGGGGCCGGGGGCGGGGCGCTCGCCCGGCACGCGACCGGCGACCCGCTCGCGGATCGCGGCGATGTGCGCCGGCGTCGTCCCGCAGCAGCCGCCGACGATGCCGACGCCGTAGCGCTCGACGAACTCGCCCAGGGTCGCCGCCAGCGGCTCGGGCTCTTCGGGGAAGATCGTCTCGCCGTCGGGCCCCTGCAGGGGCAGGCCGGCGTTGGGGATGCAGTGGACGGGCAGCGGGCTGTTCTCGCCGAGGTAGCGGATCGCGTCGCGCATGTCCTCGGGCCCGGTCGAGCAGTTGAGCCCGATGACGTCGACGTCGAGCGCCGCCAGCGTCGTCAGCACCGCCCGGATGTCGGTGCCGAGCAGCATCTTTCCGCCCTGGGGCAGGAGCGAGACGCTGGCCTGGATCGGCAGCCTGCGGCCGGTCGCGGCGAAGGCCTCGCGGGCGCCGAAGATCGCCGCCTTCACCTCGAGGATGTCCTGCGCGGTCTCGACGATGATCAGGTCGGCTCCGCCCTCGACCAACCCGCGCGCCTGCTCGGCGAAGACCTCGGCCAGGCGGCCGAAGGAGATGTCGCCCAGGGTGGGGTCGGTGGAGGCGGGCAGGAAGCCGGTCGGGCCGATCGAGCCGGCGACGAAGCGATCCGGGCCGGCGGCCCTGCGGGCGATCTCTGCCGCCTTGACGTTTATCTCCAGCGTCTGCTCGCCCAGGCCCCACTCTTCGAGCTTCAGCCGCGAGCCCTGGAAGCTGTCGGTCTCGACCACCTCGGCGCCGGCCTCCAGCATCGAGGCGTGCACGCCCTCGATCACGTCGGGCCGGTTCAGCACCAGCGCCTCGTGGCACTTCCCGGCCAGCCCGCCGTAGTCCTCCCGGGTCAGCTCGAACTGCTCCAGGGTCGCGCCCATGCCGCCGTCGAAGACGACGACGCGCTCGCGCGTAGCGGCGATGAAGTCACGCTCGGCCATGAGCTAGACAGAGTAAAGGGGGACACGGGCACGGTTTATCCGGAGACTGCGTTTAGCCCGAAGTTACCCCGCCCACTGAGCCGCTGAGTGGGCTGAATCCTGCTTCCCGTGCGGGATTGCCGGTGTTTGCACCTTGTCAAACGTAGTCACGACTATCCGTCCGAAGGTAGTGATAGGTTCGTGGTATGGGCAGAAAGGCAAGGCCGACAGGCGCTATGCACGTGGTCACGAACACGGTCAAGCGCGGTGATCGCGAGTACCACTCGCAGCTGTTGCGCCGCTCCTACCGCGAGGGCGGCAAGGTGAAGAAGCAGACGCTCGCCAACCTCTCCCACCTGCCACCGGAGGCGATCGCCGCGATCAGGGCGGTCCTCGCCGGCAAGACGCTGCTGGTGGCAGACGAGGGGCTCGAGGTGACGCACAGCCTCCCCACCGGGCACGCCGAAGCGGTGCTGGGGGCCGCTCGCCGCCTCGGCCTGCCCCGCCTGCTCGACCGCTCCCCCTCCAAAGAGCGCGACCTCGCCCTGGCGATGATCTGCCAGCGGGTCCTGGAGCCCGGCTCCAAGCTCGCCACCGTGCGAGCCCTGGGCCAGTTAACGCTCGGCTCCTCGCTCGGCGTGGGGAGCGCTGACCAAGACGACCTCTACGCGGCGATGGACTGGCTCTGCGAGCGCCAGGGGAAGATCGAGGACCGCCTCGCCACCCGCCACCTCACCGACGGCACCCTGGTCCTCTATGACGTCTCCTCCTCCTACTTCGAGGGCAGGACCTGCCCGCTGGCGGCGCTCGGCTACTCGCGCGACGGGCGACCGGGCACCCTGCAGATCACCTACGGCCTGCTCTGTGACCGGCAGGGACGCCCGGTCGCGATCGAGGTCTTCGAGGGCAACCTCAACGACCACGCGACCCTGCCCGCCCAGGTCGCCAAGCTGAAGGAGCGCTTCGGGCTCGCCACGGTGATCGTCGTCTCCGACCGCGGCATGGCGACAAAGGCCAACCTGGAGACGATGGGAGAGGCGGAGGGGGTCGCCTGGATCACGGCGCTGAAAGCGCCGGCGGTGAAGAAGCTGGTCAAGGAGGGCGACCTGCAGCTCTCACTCCTCGACGAGACCAACCTGGCCGAGATCGAATCGGATGCCTACCCCGGCGAGCGGCTCGTCCTCTGCCGCAATCCCCTGGTCGGCGAGGAGCGGGCGAGAAAGCGAGAGGAGCTGCTGGCTGCCACCGAGCGCGGCCTGGGGGAGATCGCAGAGCGCGCTGCGGCCGGCACGCTCAAAGGCGCCGCCGAGATCGGCCTCGCGGTCGGCCCGGCCTTGAAGCGCTACAAGGTCAAGAAGCACTTCGAGGTGCAGATCACCGACGCCTGCTTCACCTTCTCCCGCAAGCAGGCGCAGGTCGCCGCCGAGGCGGCCCTCGACGGGATCTACGCGCTGCGCACCTCCGTCCCCGGCGGCGAGCTGGACACCCCCGGCGTAGTCACCTCCTACAAGCAGCTGAAGTGGGCAGAGCGCGCCTTCCGCACCCTGAAGGGGCCGCTGGAGGTCCGGCCCATCCACCACCGCCTCGAGGACCGGGTCCGCGCCCACATCTTCTGCTGCATGCTCTCCTACTACCTGGAGTGGCACCTGCGCGAGGCATGGGCGGAGCTGACCTTCCGCGACGAGTGCCCGCCGGCGCAGGCGGATCCGGTCGCCAAGGCGAAGCGCTCGGCCGCCGCCACCGGCAAGGCGCGCGCCAAGCGCACCTCGCGCGGGGAGACGCCCCACAGCTTCGAGAGCCTGATCGATGAGCTCTCCCTGCGCACCCGCAACACGATCCGCGTCGAGGGCGCCGAGGCCAGCTTCGAGCAGCTCAGCGAGCCCAACGAGCTCCAGGCGCGGGCGCTGGAGCTGATCGAGCGCATCCCCAAGCACGCGTAGACACGAACGAGACAGCCGTGAAAGCGGCGATCCTCACTGCTCAAGCCGAATTCGGGCGGGCGTCGGGGGGTAACTTCGGTCTAGCTGTCGAGGAACTCGGCTGGCGAGAAGACAGGGATTCTGTCGGCGAGCTCCAGCAGGTCGCTGTCGCCCGAGACGAGGGCGGCGCTTTGGCTGTGGGCCAGGGCGATGAGGTAGTCGTCGTCGGGATCGGCGCAGCGGATGGGTGGAGGAGTCTCAGGATCGGCCACCAGCTGGGCGTCGCTGCGCAGAAGATGCAAGTAGGCGGCAACGCCGTCGAGGTTGACGTAGCTTCGGAACCTCTTTCGTCGGAGAACCGACTCCAGCTCGCCAAGCAGCAGGGGGGAGGCGACCAGGTCGAAGTTGCCGGCACGCGCGGAGAGCAGGAGCTTCGCCGGCTTGCCAGCCGGTGTGATCAGCGCAGAGACGAGGACGCCCGGGTCAAGGACCGCCCTCGCCACGCCTCTCCCCGCGCATCTTTCGGAGCTCGTCCCCGGCAAGCTCGAGACCCTCGCCTTCGGGCGCAGGCGTGACCTTGGCCCAGATCTCAGCCAGAGCGTCGATGCCCAGGTCGCGGCGCAGCGATTCCTCGATCACCTGGGAATCGCGCTGGCCCGTTCGCGCAGCCTTGACCCTTACGGCGCGGAAGACATCCTCGTCAAGCGTGACGGTAGTACGTGTCTTCGGCGACATAGTTGCATTATTGCATCAAGATGCGCTCTGCTCGCGCTTGCCGCCGAAGCGGGCAGAGGGTCAGCCGACGTTGCTGACGATCAGACCGATGAGGCCGGTGAGAATCCCGGCGATAATGGTCAACTGGAGTGCATCGAAGCGACGGGTGAGGGTGTCGAACCGCCTGTCCATCTCCGAGCGCAGCGAGATGATTTCCCTCCGGAGCTCGCCGTTGGACGCTTTGACTTCAAGCCGAACGGCGGCGATGTCGGAGTGAACCTGCTCGAACCGACCGTCGATCTGAGCAAAGCGGGTGTCGATCTCGCCGAACCGGCTGTCGATCTGAGCAAAGCGGGTGTCGATCTCGCCGAACCGGCTGTCGATCTCGCCGAACCGGCTGTCGACCTGGGCGAAGCGGGTGTCGATCTCGCCGAACCGGCTGTCGACCTGAGCGAAGCCCAGATCGACCCGTCGAGCGAGGTCGTTCATGCGGTCTTCTGTCGAGTGCTCTTGCATCGCCGCCTCCATCATGCCACTGTAGACAAGAGGTTGCAGCCTTGTTTTAAGAAATAGTCACGTAAGTGACAATTTGCAGAGGCTCTCTCAGCCGCGCATGCCGAGACGGCGCTTCAGGCCGCGGGCGTTGAACGCCTGGGCGACGCGGTCGATCATGCCGCGGCGGGCCTTGGTGTAGGGGTACCAGGTGGGCTCGCGCTTGCCGCCGAAGCGGGTGATCACGACCGACTCGGTGCGGCAGTACTTCTTGATCCCCGGCTCGCCGTGGCGGTAGCCGATCCCCGACTGCTTCCAGCCGCCCATCGGCACCTCCATCGCGGCGTAGTTGACGAGCACGTCGTTGACGTTGACCGCGCCGCACTCGACCCGCCGCGCTACCCGCTCGGCCCGCTCGCGCTCGCCGAAGACCGAGCCTGAGAGGCCGTAACGGCTGTCGTTCGCCAGCCGCAGCGCCTCCTCGGCGTCGCGCACCTTCATCACGCCCACGACCGGGCCGAAGGTCTCCTCGCGCATCACTTTCATCGAGTGGTCGACGTCGACCAGGACCGTCGGCTCGAAGTAGTCGCCGGGGCCGGGCACCCGCTTGCCGCCGGCCAGCGCCTTGGCGCCGCCGGCCAGGGCGTCGCCGACGTGGTCCTCGACGATGCCGATCTGGTTGGGCGAGGTCATCGCGCCGACCTCCTTGCCGAAGCCCTTGCCGTCGGCGCCCTGGCGCAGCTTGCCGACCGCGGCGGTGAGCTTGGCGAGGAAGCTGTCGTAGGCGGGCTCCTCGACGTAGATCCGCTCGACCGACATGCAGATCTGGCCCGAGTTCATCATCCCGCCCCAGGCCGCGGCGTTGGCGGCGCGGTCGAGGTCGGCGTCGGCGAGGACGATCATCGGGTCCTTGCCGCCGAGCTCGAGGCTGACCGGGGTCAGCGTCTCGGCCGCCCGCGCCATCACCTTGCGCCCGGTGCGGTCCGAGCCGGTGAACTGGACGAAGTCGACGTTGTCGACCAGGGCCTCGCCCGTCGGGCCGACCCCCTGCACGCAGTCGAAGACGTCGGGGCCGCCGATCTCCTCCTTCCAGGCCTTCACCACTTCGGCCAGGCCGAGCGGCGTGAACTCCGAGGGCTTGACCACGACCGCGGCGCCGGCCTGCAGCGCCGGGATCGCGTCGCCGAGGGCGAGGATCAGGGGGAAGTTCCAGGGGCTGATGATGCCGACCACGGGGTGGGGCCGGTACTGCACGCGCAGCTTCTTCGACGCCAGCAGCGGCGTGTGGGGCCGGACCGCCTCCTCGCCGATGAACCGAGCCGCCTTGGAGCCGTAGAAGTTGATCAGGTCGGCGAGGTAGGCCGGCTCGCCCGAGGCGTCGGCGCGGACCTTGCCGGTCTCGGCCTGCATCGTGTCGAGCACCCGGTCGGAGTTGTCGAGCAGCCAGTCGCGCAGCTTGGAGAGCCAGCGGTAGCGGCCCTCGATCCCCGTCGCCTCCCACTCGGCCTGGTTGGCGCGGACGCGGGCGACGGTCGCGGCGACCGCCTCGGGGGAATCGATCGGGACCGTTGCGATCGGGCCGCCGGTCGCGGGGTTATGGACCTCGATCGCATCCGGCGCCGCGGCCCGGGCCGCGGCGTTAGGCGTCTCGGTGGCCTCGCTTCCCTTCTCTGCGGTGCCGCTCTCCACTGGGACTCCCTTCCTCGACCGTTTGGCTGGTTGGCCAAGGTTACCCGTTGCGCCCGGGTGCGCGGCTCAGTGCTCAGTGTTCTTCCAGGCAGCCGTTCAAGCCGTAGGCGTTTGCCAGCTGGTTCGCCTTGCCGAAGGAGAGTTCGGTTTCGAGGAAGCTTTTATTGAAGCCTTCCGGGTCTTCGCTCGATTCGTTGAGCAGCTTTTGCAGGGCCTCGAGGAAGGCGGTGATTTCTTCCTCGTCGCCGGCCGGTGCCCCGATTTCGCTGATTTCGTCGATCATCTGCTGGTAGACCTCGGGAAAGCCGGTTTCGAAGAAAACGTTCTGACGCGAAGGTTCCGTCGGTTTGGGCGGGTTGTTCTGTTCTTCTTCGAAGGCTCCGAACAGCTCTTTTTCGAACCGCTTCCAGGTCTTCGCGCAGATCGATTTCGCCTGCTTGATGAACGTCGCTTTCGAGAGCGAGCCCGTTTCGACGGTGACCTCCTCGACAGCGACGTCGGTACCGCCGCTGGAGGAACCGCCGGAAGAGCCGGTCGCCGACTCGTCGCTGCCGCCACAGCCCGCCGCGGAGTAGAGGGCCACGAGGACTGCGGCGACAGCTACGAATCCCCATTTGCTCAGAGCGTACCCCTGCATTCGGGGTCAGCATAGCATGAGGATCGCAACCGTGCTCAGTGTGGTACGAGCCTGTAGACCGGCCCCTCGAGGGAGGCTACGTAGAGGCGGCCGCGGGCGTCTTCGCCGAAGCTGGAGGGGGTGTTGACGGCGGGGCCGAGGCGGCGGTCGTGGCTGGCGCGGCGCAGGTGGGGGACGAGGCTGCGCAGCTTGCCCGAGCAGAGGTCCGCGTAGACGTAGCGGCCGCGCAGCGAGGGGAGGCGGCGATCGTGGGAGACGTAGCCGCCGATGATCGTGCAGCTGCCGCCGTCGCGGCCGCGGCCGTAGGCCATGATCGGCTTCACCGTGCCGCCCGGGTCGGGGGTGTCGCCGTCCTCTTCGGTGTAGGGGGCGAAGCCCTCGAAGGCGTCCCAGCCGAAGTTGGCGCCGCCGGCGGCGCCCACGGTCGTGTAGTCGAGCTCCTCGAAGCGGTTCTGGCCGACGTCGGCGATCGCGATCCGCGGCCGCCCCGGCGCCGTCGTCGTGTCGAAGGAGAAGCGGAAGGGGTTGCGCAGGCCGTAGCTGTAGATCTCGTCGCGCCCGGGCCGCCCCACGAACGGGTTGCCGGCCGGGACCGAGTAGGGCTGCCCGCCGGAGGGCCGCGGGTCGATGCGCAGCAGCTTGCCCAGCAGGCTGTCGGTGCTCTGCGCGTTGTTGGGCGGGTCGCCGCCGGCGCCGCCGTCCCCCGTGCCCATGTAGAGGAGCTGGCCGAGGAACTGGAGCTGGCCGCCGTTGTGGTTGGCGTTGACCGGGTGGGGTATCTCGATGACGGTGCGGCGCGAGCCCCGCGCCGCCCGGGTGGCGCCGCGGCGGCGGAACTCGTCGACGCGGATGTTGCCGTCGTTGTCGGTGTAGTAGACGTAGAAGCGCCGGCTCTGCCCGTAGTCGGGGGGGAAGGCGATCGAGAGCAGCCCGCGCTCGCCGCCGTCGTAGCCGACCAGCCCCCGGATGTCGAGGAAGGGGTGCGCCAGCCTCTGCCCACCGCGCATGACCTCGACCCGGCCCTCCTGCTCGACGACGAAGAGCAGCTCCGGGAAGCCGGGCGCCCCGCTGACGAAGGTCGGGCTCTCGAAGCTGCCGACCCGCTTCAGCGCCACCTTGCGGTCGTCATTTCTCCCGCCTTGCGGTTGAAATGACGACCGCACTTCGGATTCGTCGCCTGCGGGACCCTTTGCCGACCCGCAGGCCGGCAGCGCAAGAAGGGCTAGGACGGCCGCGGCGAGGGCGGCCAGCCTCACTTTTCGACGACCTCGCCGGAGTCGGTGACGACCTTGTCGGGGGTTGCCGAGACGATCCGGGCCGCGATCGAGCCGCCGGGTTCGCTGCCGCCGGCGGTGACCGCCCTGGCCTGGCCGCCGAAGCCGGCGTCGACGACGAAGCGGAGCACGTAGCGGCCGGTCCGCACCGCGCTCAGCTTCCAGACCACGTTGGCGGTCGCGCCCGGCTTCAGCTCGCCGAAGGCGAAGGTCTTCGGGTTGGACGTGCCCGCCCCGCCGGGTTCGGAGGAGCCGGCGAATTTCGGGTAGCGGAGGGCGAGCACCCAGACGGGACGGTCGGGCTGGGCGAGGCCGGGCTCGGGGTCGCGGATCGCGAAGGGCAGGCTGGACGCCTGTCCCTCCCGGCCCGCGATCGAGATCGACACGGCCAGGGCCGGGACCGTCCTGCGCCCGGTGTTGCGGATGCCGAGCCGCAGCAGCGAGGTCCGGCCGAGCACCTGGCGCGCCGGGAACTCGGCGAAGACGACCTCGACCGTGTACTTGCCGGCGGGCTCGTTCGCGTCCGAGGACGGTTCGTCGCCGCAGGCGCCGGCCGAGGCCGCGAGAGCGGCGGCGGCGACAGCCACGATCGCCGCCCGCAGGCGGGAACGCGAAGCGTGTATGCGATGCCCCCCCACAGGCGCCGAACATAGCACGGGGGTTGGCCGTTCCCGGCCGCCTGCCGGGCCCCTTTAGCCCGAACTCAACAGTGCCCACCGGCGCATCGCATAGACTCGCTCGGAGGAGGGAGAACGTTGGTCGGATCCGCTGTGAACAGGGCGTTCCTGCCCGCAAAGTCGCTGTTCGAACAGGTCGGGGACATGATGATCCTCACCGCTCGCACGCTCGTCTCCGCGGTCAAGCCCCCCTACCCCTACGGCGAGGAGTTCATCGGCCAGTTCCTCTTCGCCCTGCAGCTCTGCTGGTTCCCGCTGCTGGTCTCCACCGTCGCCTTCGGCTTCGGCGCCCCGGGCCTGCAGGCGGCCAACTTCCTCTCCCTCTTCGGCGCGCTCGACCGTCTCGGCGGCTTCTTCGTCCTCGCCTCGATCCGCGAGTTCGCGCCGTTCGTGACCGCGGTGGTCGTCGCCGGCGTCGCCGGCACCGCGATCACCGCCGACCTCGGCGCCCGCAAGATCCGCGAGGAGCTCGACGCCCTGCAGGTGCTCGGCGTCGACCCGATCAAGAACCTGGTCGTGCCGCGCTTCCTCGCCCTGATGCTGATCACCGGCCTGCTCGACATCTACGCCCTGGTCTTCGGGATCAGCGGCGGCATCATCACCGAGCTCCTCTACGAGCAGCCGCTCGGCGGCTTCCTCGCCACCCTCTTCTCCAACGCCTCGATCACCGACCTCTGGGGCTCGGTGATCAAGTGCACGCTGTTCGGCGCGATCATCGCCGTCGTCTGCTCCTACAAGGGGATGACCGCGTCCGGCGGCGCGGCGGGCGTCGGCCGCGCCGTCAACCAGGCGGTCGTGATCTCCTTCATGGGCGTCTTCGCCTTCAACTACGCCTTCACCCAGACCCTGCTCGCCACCAACCCGGAGCTGCAGACGATCCGATGAACGCCTGGCTGGACGTTCCGCGCGGCTGGCTCGACTCCTTCGGCGAGATCGCCCGCTTCGGCTCGCGCATCGCCGGCCTCGTCTACAGCGGCCGCGTCCTGCGCTTCTTCGGCGAGAGCCTGCGCCAGGCCGGCATCCTGATCCTCGGCTCGGCGATGATCATCTGGGGCCTCGTCTTCATCCTCGGCCTGCAGTGCGGGATCGAGGGCGCCTACCTGCTGCGCGCCCAGGGTGCGCCCGCCTACGCCGGCGTCTTCTCGGCCTGGTGCGACCTGCGCGAGATCATGCCCTACGCCTTCGGCTACATGCTGGCGGCCAAGGTCGGGACCGGGATCGTCGCCGAGCTCGGCGCGATGCGGATCTCCGACGAGATCGACGCGCTCGAGGTGATGGGCGTGCCCCCCGTCACCTTCCTCTGCGCGACCCGCCTGCTCGCCGCCTGGATCGCCTTCCCCTTCATATACCTGGTCGGGATCGGGATCATGTACTTCGCCAGCTACATCGCCGTCGTCCAGCAGATCGGCGACGTCTCCTCCGGCGGCTACCTCTTGATCTTCTGGGTGTTCCAGAACCCGCCGGACCTCCTCTTCAGCCTGATCAAGGGGATGTTCATGGCCACCGCCATCGTCCTGGTCGGCTGCTACTACGGCTACACGGCGTCGGGCGGCCCGGTCGGGGTCGGCACCGCGACCGCGAAGTCGATGGTCCTCAACATCGTCCTGGTCCACATCATCGGGATGCTGGGCACCCTGGTCTTCTGGGGAGCGAACCCGCGAGCGCCGATAGGAGGCTGAGTTAGGTTTATGTCGATGGATGAGCCGATGGACGATCCGAGCCAGGTGGGAGAGGAGCAGCCGGTGCGAGAGGAGCCCGCGCCCAGCGGCCCCTACGTCAGCGACGACGGGATGACGATGGGGCGCGACTTCGTCATCCCCGGCGTCGACCCGGCGGAGTCCGACCCCTACCGCTTCCACACCGGCCGCAAGCGCGACCACGGCGGCACCGACGCGATCGAGATCATCGACCTGGTCAAGCAGTTCGGCCGCGCCCGCATCCTCAACGGCCTCAACCTCGGCCTGCCCGAGGACCAGGTCTCGATGGTGCTGGGGCCGTCGGGGACGGGCAAGAGCGTCCTGATCAAGCACATCGTCGGGCTCCTGCACCCGGACTCCGGCGACGTGCTCGTGCACGGCGAGTCGATCCCGAACATGACCGACGACGAGCTCTTCGACGTGCGCAAGAAGTTCGGCCTGCTCTTCCAGGACGGCGCGCTGTTCGGCTCGATGAACATCTTTGACAACACCGCCTTCCCGCTGCGCCAGCACACCGACAAGAGCGAGGAGGAGATCGGCGAGATCTGCAATCGCCGCCTCAAGGAGGTGGGGCTGAGCGAGGCGATCTACAAGATGCCGAACGAGCTCTCAGGCGGGATGCGCAAGCGCGCCGGCTTCGCCCGCGCGCTGGTGCTGGAACCGGCGATCGTGATGTTCGACGAGCCCGACTCCGGGCTCGACCCGGTGCGCACGGCGCTGCTCTGCGAGTTGGTGCGCGAGGTACACGAAGAGAACGGCGGCTGCTACCTGATTATCAGCCACGACCTCGCGACGGCGCGGCGAGTCCCCGACTTCCTTGCCGTGCTCTGGAACGGCAAGATCGTCGAGTCGGGGCCGAAGGAGGAACTGTTCGACTCGGAGAACCGCTTCGTGCACCAGTTCCTCAACGCGGACGTGACGGGTCCGTTGTCGATGGATTGAGCAGGGAGACGGGCGGGTGCCCCTCCTCTCTCAACTTTTTCGTGTGTGCGAGGCGGGGTGGGCGGGCTGTGAGGGATCGATATTCCATGGCGGTCGGGTTGCTGTTCGCTGCGGTGATCGCGATCGCGCTCGCCAACACGTTGGGGAGCGGTGACGAAGGGACCTTGGGGCTCGACGAGCTCGAGCCGCGCTGGGCGCTGCCGGAGTTTGCGGTGCCGCGGGCGGCGGGGGGGCTCGAAGGAGATGCCAACGTCGCCCAGGACGATTGCGAGACCTCGCGGGCGCCCTGTCCGGAGAGCGCCCGGCGGGCTCCCGCATGCGGCATTCGAACGCCGGGTGCGATCCGGGTCTGTGACTTCTTCGCGCGGCCGCTGGTGCTCTCGTTCTGGTTCTCCCAGGGCGGCGACTGCGTCGCCGAGCAGGACGTGGTCGACCGCGTGTACGCGCGCTACCGTGGCCGGGTGGGCTTCCTCTCGCTGAACGTCCGCGACGATCGCGACAGCGTCCGCGAGACGATCCGCCGTCGCGGCTGGCGGATGCCGGTCGGCTACGACCGCGACGGGGCCGTCGCCGGCCTCTACCGCGTCGGCGGCTGCCCCACCTTCGCCTTCGCCTATCCCGGCGGCACCCTCCAGGACGCGAGCATCGGCGAGCTGACCGCGGCCCAGCTCGGCGCCCGCGTCGAGGCGCTTCTGCGCGCGACCCGCGTGGCGGAGGCAGGCCGACTGTGACCGCCGAGGCCACCGCCCCGCGAACTGCATCAACTTCTCTGTCTGCTGGGCATATAAGTTGATGCAGTTGGGAGAGGAGGGCGGCTGGGGCCCCGCACAGGGCTGGGTCGCCCCCCAAATCGCCGAGGAGTTCCCGGACCTTGGGATCGCCTGGGTCGAGGTCGATGCGCGCTCCGGGCGCAGCCCCGAGTCGGTTCGCCTGCGGCTGCGCGGCCTCTCGGACCGCTTCTACGGCGCCCACGCGGTCCACATGCGCGAGCGGCCGATTCCCTGGGCCTACCGCGTCTTCTTCCGCCAGATCGGGCTCGACCCCGACCGCACCCGCACCCCGGTCGAGCAGCTTGCGCTGGACCGGCTCCACGACGGCGCCTTCCTCAGCCGCGGCATGCCCGGCGACGCGCTGACGATCGCGATCGCCGAGACCGGGGTCGCCCTGCGCACCTTCGATTCCGGTCGGCTGCAGGGAAGGCTCTGCATCCGCGGCTCCGCGCCCGGCGAGTCGCTGCCGGGCAGGCCGGCCGAGCTCGAGCAGGGGACGCTGACGATCGCCGACGAGGGGGGGCCGGTCGAGCTGCTCTTCGGCGGCACCCACGAGCGCCCCCCCGGCCGCGACACGCAACAGGTCACGATCGCCGCGGTGCAGGTCAAGGGCGTGCCCCAGGCCGCGGTCGACGAGGCCCTCTGGCTCGCTGCCTCGACCATCGAAGCCGGGTGAGAGGCCCCAACAGCCCGTTCCGGTGCGCTTTATGTCGTTATTAACGACATAAAGCGCACCGGAACGGTGGACTAGACTCGGGGCCGGGTCCTGATGCCGGTTCTGCTCGAACGCGACACGCCGATAGCACCGCGGACGGGGGGCGACGAGCGCCTCGCCCGCGCCGAGCTGCGCCGCCAGATCGGCCGCCTCGAGCAGGAGTTGTCCCGGCTCTCGGTCAAGGCGTTCCCGCGCTTCTCGGTCGACACACGGGTCGAGGCGCCCGCGGGCCCGCCGCGGGTGGCCGGCCTCGAGCAGCTGGAGCGGGTGCGCGACGCGCTCGCGGTGCGGATCGGCGAGGCGCGACTCGCGCTGCGAGAGCGCGCCGACCTCGAGGCCCGCAACCGCGAGCTGCTGCGGCGGATGCTGGCCTCTCCGGCCGACCACAAGTGGGTGCGTGTCTCGCGGGAGGACATCGGCGAGCACGGCTGCGGCCACTGGCACTCCCGCCCCCGCCTCGGCCCGCTGGGGATGCTGATGGGCTGGTGGCGGGTCAAGGTCTCCTCCGGATGCCCGTTACCCGGGCGGCTTGCGGCCGTTGAGCGCCAAGAGACAGAGGCCCGCCGCGGAGGAGAGGCCACCGGCTCCCTGGGGCAACTTCCCCCTGGCCGAGCTGGCGGTCCTCGCCGGCATCGTCTCGCTCATCGTCGGCGTGGTCGGCGGGAGTCCGGCCGCGCTCGGCGTGGGGGTTGCGCTCGCCGCCCTCGGCGGCCTCGAGGTCGCGGCGCGCGAGCACTTCGCCGGCTACCGCTCCCACACGACCCTGCTCGCCGGCACCGTCTTCGTCTTCGTCGTCGGCGGCCTCTTCTACCTCGCCGGGCTGGTCCTGGCGATCTGCCTCGGCATCGGCGCGGCAGCGTTCCTGGTGACCTTCTTCGCCCTGAGGCGCGCCTTTCAGCGCGCCTCGGGCGGGCTCTCGTTTCGCGTTGGCCGCCTCGGCGGCTGACGGGCCCGCGTCAGACGAGAATCGATTCGCGGGAGGCCAGCTCGGTCGAGAGCAATGCGCGCTGGCGCGAGGTGAGCGTGCCGAGGCGCTTGTTCTCGCTGAGCGCCAGGCCGAGCAGGAACTTGCGGGCGCGGGTGCGGCCCCAGCGGCGCTGGCTGGTCAGCAGCTCGGCCAGGGTCATGCTCTCGGTCTCCCAGGGGCACTCGCGAACCACGTCTGCGGCCTCGACCTCTCCCCGGGCTATCGAGCGCTTCAACTCCGCCCTCGCAAGTCGCACCCGGTTGGCGCGTGCCAGCGCCTGCATGTGCTGCGGGGCTTGGATTGCGGGAACGGTCGTTTGAGCAGGGGCGATCGAAGCAGCGTCCACTGGGACTCCTCCCATTCGGGGGTTAACTGGTAGCTCGTTGCGCCGGCTGGAGGTGTGTCCACCTTGGCCTGGTCGAGTCGAGTGCTCCACCGTCTTGCTTCCCTGCCCCGGGATGCAGGCGGCGCGCAGGGCAAGCTATGCGGTGGGTCGTCGGGGGTCAACCCGGGGTCGCGCGGAGCTTCGCGGTCCGGTCGCTAAGAGCATCATTTTCTTTACGAAATGGCCGCGCGGAGATCCAGGCGCGGAAGAAACTACCCCGAGCGGGGTAGTTCGGGGAAGTCCCCGGCGACCCGGGCGATCGTCGCGAGGGCCTCGTCGAGGTGCGCCCGCTCGTGGGTCGCCATCAGGCTGGTGCGAAGCAGCGCGCCGCCCGGGGGGACCGCCGGGTGGATCGCGACGTTGGTGTAGACGCCGGCGTCGAAGAGGGCCTTCCAGAGCAGCACCGCCTGCCAGTCGTCGCCGACGAGGACCGGGACCACCGGCGTGGTGGCGACGGTGCCGTCGGGGAGCGTGCCCGGCTCGACCACCTGCAACCCGATCTCGCGCAGCCCCTCGCGCAGGTAGGAGGCGTTGGCGAGCAGGGCGTCGAAGAGCCGCGGGCCGTCGGCGCGGATCACGCGCAGCGCCGCCAGCGCCGCGCCGACCGCGGCCGGCACCGCCGAGGCGCTGAAGACGAAGGAGCGCGAGGCGATCCGCAGGTACTCGACCACGTCGGCGGGGCCGGCGACGAAGCCGCCGCAGGAGGCGAGGCTCTTGGAGAAGGTGCCCATGCGCAGGTCGACCTCGTCCTCGAGCCCGAACAGCTCGCAGGCCCCCGCGCCCCGCGCGCCGAGCACGCCGGCCCCGTGCGCCTCGTCGACCATCAGCCGCGCCCCGTGCCCCTTGCAGAGCTCGACGATCCGCGGCAGGTCGCAGACGTCGCCCTCCATCGAGAAGACCCCGTCGACGACGACGAGCACGCCGCCGCCGTCCTCCGCCGCCCGCTGCAGCATCTTCTCCAGCTTGTCCATGCGGTTGTGGCGGAAGGGCCGCAGCCTGGCGCCGGAGAGGCGGCAGCCGTCGAGGATCGAGGCGTGGTCGCCGGAGTCGACGATCGCGGTGTCGCCGGGCTCGAGGATCGTCCCGATCGTCCCCAGGTTCGCCTGGTAGCCGGTGGAGAAGACGATCGCGTCCTCGCTTCCCATCCACTCGGCCAGCTCGGCCTCCAGTTCGACGTGCAGCGGCGTCGTCCCGTTCAGCAGGCGCGAGCCGGTGACCCCGGTGCCGTAGGTCTCGAGGGCGTCGCGGGCGGCCTGCTTGACCCGTTGGTCTCCGGTCAGCCCCAGGTAGTTGTTGGAGCCGAGCATGATCGTCCGCCGGCCTTCCATCTCGACCACCGGCCCGGCCTCCGAGGTGAGCAGGCGGAAGTAGGGGAGGAGGTCGTGCTGCCTGGCCGCTTCGAGCTGCTCGAGGCGGTCGTGGCTGCGCGCCTTCTCGAAGACGTCGACCGGCGCCTTGGCGGTTTCGCTCATGGCCAGAGTGTAGGTTCACCGCCGATGGCAAAGGTTTCGATCCGGCCGGTCCGCACCCGCCGCGAGCTGAAGCGCTTCGTCAAGGTCCCCTTCCGCCTGCACAGCGACCACCCGCAGTGGGTCGCGCCGCTGGTCTTCGAGCGCATGCAGTTCCTCGACCGCGGCAAGAACCCCTGGTTCGAGCACGGCGAGGCCGAGTACTTCCTCGCCGAGCGCGACGGCGAGCCGGTTGGCCGCGTCACCGCCCACCTCGACCGGCGCTGGGACGAGTACCAGGGGGGCAACGACGCGATGTTCGGCTTCTTCGAGACCGCCGAGGACCCGGAGGTCGCCGCGGCGCTGCTGGGGGCCGCGACCGAGTGGGCGCGCGACAGGGGCCGCGGACGCATCCTCGGCCCGATGGACTTCACCACCAACGACGAGGTCGGGATCCTGGTCGAGGGCTGCGAGCGGCGGCCGATGATCCTCGAGCCGTGGCACCCGCCCCACTACCGCGAGCTGGTCGAGGCCGAGGGCTTCGAGAAGGCGATGGACGTGCTGATGTGGGAACTGCAGTTCGGCGAGCTGAAGGAGGGGGTGCGCTTCGACCCGGCGATCCACGCCGCCGCGGAGAAGGCGCTGCGCGACGAAGGGATCGTGATCCGCAACATGCGCAAGCGCGAGATGGCCGCCGAGGTGCGGCGCTTCATGGACGTCTACAACGAGGCCTGGGGAGACAACTGGGGCTTCGTCCCGGTCACCGACGCCGAGGCCGAGTTCCAGGCGAAGAGCCTGAAGCAGGTGCTCGACGAGGACTGGGCCTATATGGCCGAGAAGGACGGTGAGGTGATCGGCGCCGCCCTGACCCTGCCCGACATAAACCAGGCGCTGGCGAGGCTGAACGGCCGCCTGCTGCCGCTCGGCTGGCTCCGCTTCCTGCTCGCCAAGCGCAGGATCGACCAGCTGCGGGTCTTCGCCCTCGGCGTCAAGCACGACTACCGCCACACGGGGGTCGCGGCGGGCCTCTACCTCAAGCACCTGGAGACGGCACAGAGGCCGGGCACGATCGAAGGCGGCGAGATGGGCTGGATCCTGGAGACCAACGGCCCGATGAACCGGGCGATGGAGGGCATGGGCGGTCGGATCGTCAAGAAGTACCGCATCTACGAGAAGGCGCTGGCGGCCGAGGGCCCATCCCGGTAGGGGTTCCGCTTAACTTTTTCGGTGGGGCGGAGTTGGGCTTGGCGCTCGGGCGCGTTTGACGAAAAAGTACAAGACGCTCCACCCCTACCGGGATGGGCCCTGAAGCGACGTCGTTCTGCGGAAGGTGCGGAGTGTCTTCGGCTGATCGCCGCGACCATCGCTATGGTCGGCGCGGTGAGCAATATGGAGCTGGAGCCGATCCCGGTCCGCGCTCTGCCTCGCGAGCCGGCCAGCGCGCTCCCGGTGCGCAGCGAGGCGAAGACCGCGGCGATCGCGGCTGCGGGCGGGGTTCTCGCGGGCGCCGCCACCGTCGCGGCCGTGCGCGCCGTCGGCGCCGTCGCGGGCCGCAAGCGGGCCCCGCGCCGCCCCTCCCGCCGCGAGCGCCCCGCCAACGTCCTCGCCAGCCGCTCCTTCCTAGTAGACGTCCACCTCCTAAGCCGGTGACCCCCGGGCCGATGGGCCTGAAATACGCCTATATGTCTCCTTTGAGGCCCGTCGGCGGCGGGGTTTTGGAGGTTGAGGTGCGGCCGCCCTCGCCGTACCGCCTGCCTTCTTACGGCGGCGAGGACGGGGTGATGAGGGTCGAGCGTGGCGTCGCCACGCGGCTGCTCCAGGTCGAGGGACGTCCCGTCCTGGCCCGTGCGTGGGAGGCGGGGAGAGACCGGGTCGTGCTGCGCGCCGAGCCGCTCGATCCCGGCGCGGTAGCGGCACCGGGCCCGGGCCCGGGGGCCCCGGCCGGCGAAGCGGGGCCCGCCGAGCTGGAGCTGGCGCTCGAGCGGATGCGCTTCGCGCTCGGCGTGGACGACGATCTCGGCGAGTTCTACCGGCGCTTCCGCGGCGACCCGCTGCTCGGGCCGCTGCTGCGGCGCCGCCCCCACTTCCGTCCCCGCCGCCGCCCGTGGCCCTGGGAGGCGCTCGCCTGGGCCGTCGTCAAGCAGCTGGTCGAGAGTGGCCGCGCCGCCCGCATCCAGCGCCGCATGGTCGGCCGCTGGGGCGCGCGGCTCGGGCCGGGCCGCGAGGGCCTGCACGACGTCCCGACGCCCGACCTGATCGCCGGCCGGGCGCCGGTCGAGCTGGAGTCGATGGGCCTGGCGCTGAAACGGGCGATCGCGCTGCGCGCGGTCGCCGCCGACATCGCCGCCGGGCGCTGCGACCCGGGTGAGCCCGCGGCCGACCGGCGCCTGCTCGCCGTGCGCGAGATCGGGCCGTGGACCGTGCAGTGCCTGCGCCTCTTCGGCCGCGGCGACCCCGACGCCCTGCCCGCGGGCGACCTGATGCACCTGAAGCAGGTGGGCCGGCTCGCCCACCTCGGCCGTCGCGCCACGGTCGAGGAGGTGGAGGAGTTCTACGCTCCCTACGCCCCCTTTCGCGGCCTCGCCGCGGCCTGGTCCGCTTCTCCAGGCTGAAAATCCCGAACTGCAGTTCGGGATCGATCGGCTCAGCTCGCCCTCTGGGCATGGGGGCCGCGCTCAAGGGGGTGCGGCAGGCGCCGATAAGCGTGGCATGGAGAGCTCGACGCGTGGCGGCAGCTGGCCCGAAAAGCGGATCGACGAGTTCCTCGACCAGATCTCGTCGGGGGGAGAGGACTACCGCCGCCTGGTCGAGCGCCTGCCCGCCATCGTCTACGCCTCCGAGCTCGGCGAGAACGGCCGCTGGCGCTACGTCAGCCCCCAGGTCGAGGAGATCCTCGGCTACACCCCGGAGGAGTGGCTGGCCGACGAGGAGCTCTGGGCGAGCCTGCTGCACCCCGAGGACCGCGAGCGCGCGCTGTCCCAGGAGACGCGCAAGACGATGGGCAACCGCAACCCGCCGCCGGTCGACTACCGCATGGTCACCCGCGACGGCCGCACCGTCTGGATCCTCGACGAGGCCGTGCTCGAGCCCGACGAGGACGGCACGCCCGTCTGGCACGGGGTCCTCTACGACATCACCGAGCGCAAGCTCGCCGAGCAGGAGGCCCGGCGGGCGGCGGCCCAGCAGGCCGCGGTCGCGCGCCTCGGCGGCCGGGCGCTGAAGGACGGCGACCCGGGCGCCCTGATGGGCGAGGCGGTGTCGTTGATGGCCCAGATCGACGGTGTCGACAGCGCCTGCATCTGGGAGATCGGGCGCGACGGCCGCCGCCTCGGCCTGCGCGCCGGGCTCGAGGACCGGATCGTCGGCGCGGCCCGGGCCTCGGCAGCTCGCGACTCCCACGCCGGCGCCGCCCTCGACTCGCGCCTGCACGTGATCGTCGACGACTGGTCCGGCGAGCAGCGCTTCTCGATGCCGCCGGCGCTGCGGGCGGTCGGAGTGCGCAGCAGCCTCGCGGTGCCGATCGACGGCAAGGAGCAGCCCTTCGGCGTGCTCGACGTCCACTCGACCGAGCCCAACCGCTTCACCCCGCAGGACGTGCACTTTGTCCAGGCCTCGGCCAACGTCCTCGCCGACGCGATCGAGCGCCACGCCACCGACCAGGCGCTGCGCCACCGCGTCCTGCACGACTCGCTCACCGGCCTGCCCAACAGGCTCAGCTTCGTCGAAGCGCTGAACGACGCGCTCGTGCGCAGCACCGTCTCGGGCACGCCGGTCGGGATCCTCTTCCTCGACCTCGACAACTTCAAGCTGACCAACGACAGCATGGGCCACCACGCCGGCGACGAGCTGCTGCGCGCGGTGGCGCCGCGCCTGCGCGCCCACCTGCGCCCCGGCGACATCGTCGCCCGCTTCGGCGGCGACGAGTTCGGCATCCTCGTCGACCGGCTCGCCGACGAGGACGAGGCGGTGGCGATCGCCGACCGGATCGCGGCCGCCTTCGCCGAGCCCTACGCGATGGGCGGGGTCAACCACTTCGTCAGCGCCAGCGTCGGCATCGCGGTCGCCCGGCCCTCGACCCGCGAGCCGATCGAGGCCGACCTCCTGATCCGCGACGCCGACGCGGCCATGTACCGGGCGAAGGAGCGGGGACGGGCGCGCTGCGAGCTCTTCGACGCGGAGATGCGGGCGCGGGCGCTGCGGCGGCTCGAGGTCGAGAGCGAGCTGCGCCACGCGCTCGAGCGCGACGAGCTGGAGCTCCACTACCAGCCGGTGGTCACCCTGCACAGCGGGGAGATCACCGGCCTCGAGGCGCTGGTCCGCTGGCGCCATCCCGAGCGCGGCATGCTCGACCCGGGCGAGTTCGTCTCGGTCGCGGAGGAAAGCGGCCTGATCGAGCCGATCGGGCGCTGGGTGCAGGAGGTGGCCTGCCGGCAGGTGCTGGAGTGGCACGAGCTGCGCCCCGACCGGCGCCCGTTCGACGTCTCGGTCAACCTCTCGGCGCGCCAGGTGACGAGCCGCGACCTCGCGCTCTCGATCGGCGAGATCCTCGCCGGCAGCGGCTTCCCCCCCGTCCACCTGCGGCTGGAGGTCACCGAGAGCGCCCTGGTCGAGGAGTCGGCGACGGCGACGGTGACCGGGACGCTGGAAGCGCTCAGCGACCTCGGCGTCGGCCTCGTCCTCGACGACTTCGGCACCGGCTACTCCTCGCTCGCCTACCTCAACCGCTTCCCCTTCGACGCGCTCAAGATCGACCGTTCCTTCGTCGACGCGCTGGGCGTCGAACAGGAGCGCACCGCGATCGTCGAGGCGATAGTCGGCATGGCCCGCGCGCTCTCCCTGGAAGTCATCGCCGAGGGGGTCGAGAACGAGGCGCAGCTGGCGGAGCTGGTCCGGCTCGGCTGCGACCAGGCGCAGGGCCACCTCTTCTCGCGGGCGTTGCCGGCGGAGAAGATCACCGCCCTGCTCGGCGAAGGCACCCCGCTCTACTCGGGAATCCTGCCCGGCAGGTAGGCGTTGCTGAGCACCGCTGCCGGCGGGAGCAGGGCGGAGACCAGGGCGTTGTCGCGCATCCAGCCGGCGAAGCGGCGCCAGCCGGCCGGGTTCATGTAGCCGAAGGGCTGCCCGCCCCGGGCGGGGGCGAGCAGCGGCAGCGTCGCCGCCACCTCGGCCCGGGTCAGCTTCGGGTCGAGGTCGGGGTTGGCCTCCAGCAGCGCCTCGGTGCTCGCCTGCGGGCTCTTCGCCGCGGCGGCGGTGCCGCGGGCCAGCGCGGCGAGGAAGAGCCGGATCGGCTCCGGGTCGTCCTCCAGCCGCCGGCGCTGGGCGACGAGGACGAGCTCGTCGTAGGTCGGCACCCCGAGCCGGTCGACCGGGGTGACGACCGGGTCCTTGCCGCGCAGGCGCAGGTCGACGCCCTCGACGTTGCGAAAGCCGCCCAGCAGCGCCTCGGCCTTGCCGCCGACGATCGCCGGCAGCAGGCCGAAGCCGACGTTGACGACCTTGACGTCGGAGGGCTCGAGGTCGGCGCGGGCGAGGATCGTCTTCAGGTAGGCGTCCTGGTAGGGGATGCCGGCCGTCGCGATCGTCTTGCCGCGCAGGTCGCCGACGCCGCCGACCCCGGACTTCTTCAGCCAGATCATCGATGTGAGCGGCCGGTCGACCAGCGCGCCGACGGCGAGCACCCCGAGGTCCTGGTCGCGCGCCAGCAGCACCTCGGGCTCGTAGGAGATCGCCAGGTCGGTCTCACCGGCGGCGAGCAGCCTGATCGGCGCCGCCGGGTCGGCCGGGGTGTGGATGCTGACGTCGAGCCCAGCTTCCTCGAAGTAGCCGAGCTTCTGCGCCATGTAGATCCCGGCGTGGTCGGGGTTGGGGTAGAAGTCGAGCGTGAGGCTGAGCGGCTCCGCTTCGCCGCTCACGTCCTCGCTCTTCTCGCCGCAGGCGGCGAGGCCGAGGGAGAGGGCGAGCAGGGTTGTGGCGAGGGCGACCGCCGGCAAACGGGAGAGCTTCACCCCTGCTTTCTATCGCCAAGTGACGACGCGGCGCTCTGCGAGGGCGAGGAGGCCGTAGAGCGCGATCGCCATCGCCGAGAGCAGGGCGACCGCGGCGAATGCCCGTGCGGTCTGCAGAACGGCCATGTCCTGGCGGATCAGCACGCCGAGCCCGGATTCGCCGCCGGCCCACTCGCCGAAGAGCGCGGCGATCACGGCGACCGCGACCGCGATCCGGACCCCGCTGAAGAGGAACGGCAGGGCGGTCGGCGCCTCGACCCGCCAGAGGATCTGTCGCCGCGAGGCATCGAGCGTGCGCATCATCTTCGTCGCCTCGGGGTCCACCGAGCGAAGCCCGTCGAGGGTGTTGACGGTGATCGGGAAGAAGCAGATCAGGGCGATGATCCAGAGCTTCGGCGCGATTCCCCAGCCGAACCAGACCACCAGGATCGGGGCGATGGCGACGATCGGGATCGTCTGGGAGGCGACGAGCAACGGGTAGAAGGCGAGGCGCAGCGTCTCGGACAGGTGCAGCGCGACGGCAAAGGCGAGCCCCACCGCGACGGCGATGCCGAAGCCGAGCACGACCTCCCTCAGGGTCACCCAGGCGTTTTCGGCCAGCAGGGAGCGGTTCTGCCACAGCGACTCGGCGATTTCCGCCGGCGAGGGAACCAGGAGGGGGTCCAGGCTCAGCGCGCCGGCGATCGCCCCGCTGCTGGCCGCAACCTGCCACCCCCCGACCAGCCCGGCGATCAACAGCGCCGGCAGCACCCACCGCCTCACCGCCCCCACCACCCCTTCCGGTGCGCTTTATGTGCCCATAGCTGGCATAAAGCGCACCGGAAGCTCGTTGGGGTCATTTGGCGGCCTCGCGCAGGGCGTGGAGGGCGCGCTCGCGGGCGGCGACGAACTCGGGGTCGGTGACCGCCTCGTCGCGGTCGGCGGCGCGGGGCGCAGGGGCGCTCAGCTCCGCGACGATCCGGGCCGGGCGGGCCGAGAGCACGGCGACGCGGTCGCAGAGGTAGAGCGCCTCCTCGACGTCATGGGTGACGAGCACCACGGTGCGCGGGTCGGCATCCAGGGCGCTCGCCAGCCACTCCTGCATCTCGGCGCGGGTGATCGCGTCGAGCGAGGCGAAGGGCTCGTCGAGCGCGAGCACCGGCTTGCCGGCGACCAGCGTGCGCAGGAAGGCGACGCGCTGGCGCATGCCGCCGGAGAGCTCGGCGGGGGAGGAGCGCTCGAACCCGCTCAGGCCGAAGCGCTCGAACAGCCGGCCGGCCTGGCGCCGCGCGGCGCCCCGGCGGATGCCGCGGTTGCGCAGCGCCAGGGCCGCGTTGTCGAGCGCCGAGAGCCAGGGCAGCAGCAGGTCGCGCTGGGGCATGAAGGCGCAGCGGGCGAGGCGGGCCGCCGGGTCGAGGCTCTCTCCGAGCGCGACCTCGCCCCGTGTTGGCTCCTGCAGCCCGCAGATCAGCTCGAGCAGCGTCGACTTCCCACAGCCCGAGGGGCCGACCAGGCCCAGCACGCCGTGCGCGGGAACGTCGACGTCGAGCCACTCGATCGTCAGCAGCTCGCCATAGGAGTGCCGCAGGCCGCGGATCGAGACGGCCACTCCGGGTGCATCGCCGGAGGCAGGCAATGCGCTCTCTGCGGCGAATTCCTTGGCTTTCGCGGGCATCTCGGGTATCCTGGCGCACTCGCGCTCCTGACCAAGAAGGTCAGGAAAGTCGATAACCGAATCTCGCAAGGCTCAAATGGACCCGGCAATCATCGTCTTTGGACTTGGAATCGGCGTGCTCGTCGGCATGACGGGCATGGGCGGCGGCTCCCTGATGACGCCCCTGCTGATCCTCCTCTTCGGCATCCAGCCGACCACCGCGATCGGCACCGACATCTTCTACGCGGCGGTGACCAAGACCGTCGGCGGCTGGCGCCACCTGAAGCTGAAGACGGTGAACATGGAGCTGGTCAAGTGGCTGGCGCTGGGCAGCGTGCCCTCCGCGGTCATCGGCGTCGCGATCGTCTCGGTGCTGGCCGACCACATCGGCGAAGCGCGCCTCGACGAACTCGTCTACGCGGTGCTCGGCGGCACGCTGCTGATGGTCGGGATCATCACCCTCACCCGGGCGCTGATCCTGCGCAACCTGGTCGACGAGCGCGACCGCTTCGACGTCGAACGGCGCCACAAAGTCGCCGCGGTGACGATCGGGGCGACGACGGGGCTCGTGATCGGGGTCACCTCGGCCGGCTCGGGCACCGTGATCGCGATCCTGCTGATCGCGATCTACCGGCTGGCGCCGAAACAGGTCGTCGGTACCGACGTCTTCCACGCCGCGATCCTGCTCTGGGCGGCGGGCCTCGCCCACTGGGTGGGCGGCAACGTCGACCTCGTCCTCGCCGGCAACATCCTGCTCGGCTCGGTGCCCGGCGTCGTGATCGGCGCCGCCCTCTCCGACAAGGCCCCGCAGGGCTTCCTCCGCACCGCGCTCGGCATCGTCCTGGTCGGCTCCGGCATCGTCACGATCCAGAAGGGCGACCCGACGGTCTGGCCGATTGCAGCAGCTATCGCCGCGGTCGGCCTCGGCCTGATCCTCGCCGCCCCGCGCATCCTCCATCGGCGACGTCAAAAAGAAGCAGCCGAGCTGGCGATGGAGGCAGCAAGCTGACGCCTTTGGCGCGCGGGTCCTGTCGCCGCAGGGGACCCACCGCCCCCTGCGGTCGCTAAAGCGTCCTCGGGGGCGGTTCCCCCTACGGCGCCACCCGCGCGAGAGGCGGGCTGATTTACTGCCTTCATGCGCGTATCCGCGAAGGCTGATTACGCAGTCCGGGCGGCAGCTGAGCTTGCGGCTGCTGATGAGGGGCCCGTCAAGGGGGAGAAGCTTGCGGACGCTCAGGACATTCCGCTGCAGTTCCTCGAGCACATCCTGCTGGAGCTGAAGCACGCCGGGATCGTGCGGGCGCGGAGGGGAGCGAAGGGCGGCTACTGGCTTGCCAAGCCCGCCGACAAGGTGACCATCGCCGACGTCGTTCGTGCGGTCGAGGGGCCGATCGCCCACGTCCAATCGGCGCCACCCGAGTCGATCGAGTACCGCGGCAACGCCAAGAGCCTCCAGCAGGTTTGGATAGCGGTCCGCGCCAACCTCCGCGCCGTCCTCGAGCACGTCACCCTGGCAGACCTCGTCAGCGGCGAGCTGCCGAGCACGGTCGAGGAACTAGCTTCTTCGCCTGACGCCTGGGCGCCCCGCTGAGCCCGCATCTCGCATGACAGGACCCGCGCGCCGAAATCTCCTGAATCACGCTCCCAGCCGGAACGGCGGGTACTCGTCGGTGACCAGGCTGAAGGCATAGCCGACGACGCGGTTGTGCCAGCGGATCGTGCCCTCGACGAAATCGAAGATCCCGCGCGGGTAGCGGCCGGTGAAGAGGATCGCGAACCAGGCCCCGATCACGGCGAGGAAGGCGCCGATGTAGAGGAAGAAGAGCACGATGTAGTGGGGGATGGCGAGCAGCCACCAGCGGCAGGCCGCGCGAGAGCTGCTCGGCGTCGGGATAGGCGAAGTCGAGGTGGACCGCCTGCCGCTCGTCGGTCGAGGGGTATTCGTCGTCCATCAGCGCCACGTAGACGCCGATCCGGTTGGCGAAGCGCAGCAGTTCGATGTTCCAGTCGAACCACCAGCGCGGGTACTTCTTCTGGACCAGCAGCATCAGCACGATCGGGGCGAAGATCAGGCTGCCGCCGGCGATGGCACCGCCATAGGTTCCTCCCGCCTCGACGCTGCCGGTCAACTCCCCTCCCGGCAGCAGCCCTGCCAGGATCGCGATCGGGATCGCGGCGAAGATCCGGAAGAAGGTCGAGACCCGGTTGAGCTGGCGCTCCGGGTAATCGACTGAGAAGGTGACTGGGTAGGACGGCTGCATCGCACTCCCCTTTCGCGGTTTGTGCAGATGATTACCAGCTTGGCGGCCCTATTCCTTCCGGTGCGCCTTATGTGGCCTATACCGGCATAAAGCGCACCGGAACCGTCAGTCAGCGGCTGGGACGCCCCCCGCGACGACGTTGACGAAGTTCTCCAGGTGCCTGGTGGTCCAGCACTCGAAGGCGCCGTCGCAGTAGCGCTCGTAGGCGGCCATCACCGAGTCGCCGTAGTTCCAGTACAGGCGCGGCTCGGGGTTGAGCCAGAAGAGGCGACCGGCCCGCTCCGCCACCTGGGCGAAGACCTCGGCGTGGGGCTCGCGGCCGTTGGTGCGGGCGTCGCCGAGGACGATCACGGTCGAGCGCGGGTCGAGCTCGTCGGAGATCTTGCCGAGGAACTCGAGCCAGACGCGGCCGTAGTCGGTGTAGCCGGAGACGTCGGCGACGCCGCCCTCGCTGGAGATGCGCTGGGCGATGGCGCGGAAGTCTCGCTCGTGCTCGAAGACCTCGGTCACCTCGGAGATCCGCTCGATGAAGACGAAGCTGCGCAGCTTGCGGAAGGAGTCGTGCAGGGCGTGCAGGACGGAGAGGAAGAAGACGCTGGCCGAGGTGACCGAGGTCGAGACGTCGCAGAGGACGTAGATCTCCGGCCGGCGCGGGCGCCTGGGCCGGTAGCGCAGGTGCATCGGCACGCCGCCGGTCTCCAGCGAGGTGCGCATCGTCCGCCGCACGTCGACCGTCTGCCCCTTGCGCCGCCCCCGCTGCTCCTGCCCGAGCGTCGCCAGGCGCCGCTTCATCTGCGAGACGGCGCGGTGCACCGCGGCAAGGTCCTGGGTCGGGCTGGTCGGCAGGGCCCGGTCGAGCTCGGCCAGGGGACGGGACGGGGGCAGGGTGGAGGTGCGCTCGATCAGGTCGCGCTCGAGCTCGCGCCGCAGGTGGCGCTCGAAGGCGTTCAGCTGCTCGCGGTCGATCGGCGGCAGCTCGGCCGCGCCGTCGGAGGCCGGCGGCTGCGTCCCCGCCGAGAGCCCCAGCGTGCGCCGGATCCGCTGCACGTCGACGCCGACCACGCCCGAGCCCTCGCCCTGGCGGCCGAAGGCCGAGATCGCCAGCCGGGCCAGGTCGCGCATCTCGCCGTCGTCGCCCTCGAGGATCGCCTGGCGCACCTGCTCGCGCAGCTGCGTCGAGGTCGAGCCGATCGCCGCCCTCGTGGCGGCGCTCGGTCTCCTCGATCCCGCGCTCGACCGCCTCGGCCTCGGCGGCGCGGAAGAACCAGCGCTCGAAGAGCAGCTCGAAGAGGCGGCGGTCCTCCTGGGACTTGGCGATCGTCGCCGCCAGCGCCTCGCGGAAGTCCTCGCGCGAGGTCCAGGGCACCTGCTCCAGCGCCGCGAAGGCGTCGAGGATCTCCGAGGTGCCGACCGCGACGCCCTCGCTGCGCAGCTCCTCGCAGAAGCCGAGCAGCTTCGCGGCCAGCCCGGGCGGGCCGGCCTCAGCCCGCGGGCCGTATGGACTCGGCGGCGGCAAGCTTCACCCCGACCCGCTCCGCCACCAGCTCGATGTCGGTGCGGTGCTTGACGATGATCGACATCGAGTGCTCGAAGGTCTCGCGGTCGATGTCCTCGGCCCCCATCAGCAGCAGCGTGCGCGCCCAGTCGATCGACTCGGCGATCGAGGGCGGCTTCTTCAGGTCGAGCGCGCGGATCATCCGCACCACCTCGACCATGCGCCGTGCCAGCGCCTCGGGCAGCTCGGGCGCGTGCAGGCGGACGATCTCCATCTCGCGCTCCAGCTCGGGGTAGTCGAGCCAGAGGTAGAGGCAACGCCGCTTCAGCGCCTCGGTCAGCTCGCGCGAGTTGTTCGAGGTGAGGACGACGATCGGCATCGTCGTCGCCGACACCTGGCCCAGCTCGGGGATCGTGATCTGGAAGTCGGAGAGCAGCTCGAGCAGCATCGCCTCGAACTCCTGGTCGGTCTTGTCGATCTCGTCGATCAGCAGCACGACCGGCTCGGGGCTGGCGATCGCCTGCATCAGCGGGCGCTCGAGCAGGAACTCCTTGTCGAAGATGTCGCCGTGGACCTCCTCCCAGCCGTCCTCGCCGCCGGCCTGGATCCGCAGCAGCTGCTTGCGGTAGTTCCACTCGTAGAGCGCCTTGGCCTCGTCGAGGCCCTCGTAGCACTGCAGGCGGATCAGCTCGCGGCCGGTGGCCCGCGAGAGCGCCTTGGCCAGCTCGGTCTTGCCGACGCCCGCGGGGCCCTCGACCAGGACCGGCTTCTCGAGCCGCTGGGCGAGGAAGGAGACCAGCGCCGCCGGCTCGTCGGCGAGATAGCCGGCCTTCGCCAGCGCCTCCTTCACCTCGGTCACAGAGCCCGCAGCCATCGGGCCGATGATAATCGCCACTGTGCCCGACCTCGCCCTGCCCCTCGCCGCCCTGCTGCCCCACAGCGCCGGCCCCTACCTGGCGCTGATGCTGATCGGCTTCGCCGCCGGCATCCTCGGCCACCTCACCGCCGCCCGCTGGCTCATCGCCGCCGGCATCATCCTGATCTTCCTCGGCGCCTTCCTCTTCCCCCTGGCGCTGAACGTCACCGAGGAGACGCCGCGCCAGATCGAGACCACCCGCTAGCGTCCTCTCCATGGGACGGCTTGACGAGGTCGACCTCTCGCTCTCGCTGACCCGCCGCGAGGAGGAGCGGGAGCTGAGCGTGGCCTGGGAACGGTTGACGCAGCTGCGGCTGACGCTCGGTGGGCTGATCGGCTCGTCGGGGATCGGCCCGCCCGTCTGCGTCCTCTTCGAGGGCTGGGACGCCTCCGGCAAGGGCGGCTCGATCAAGCGCCTGGTGGCGCCGCTGGACCCGCGCCACGTCCGCGTCGTCCAGTTCTCCACCCCCACCAGCGACGAGAAGCGCCACCACTTCCTCTGGCGCTTCTGGCCCGTGCTGCCCGGCTCGGGTGGGATGGCCGTCTTCGACCGCTCCTGGTACGGCCGGGTGCTGGTCGAGAGGGTCGACGGCCTGGCGACGCGCGAGCAGTGGCTGCGCGCCTACGACGAGATCAACGCCTTCGAGCGCAGCCTCGCCGACGAGGGGACGATCATCGTCAAGCTCTGGCTCCACATCTCCGAGGCCGAGCAGCTGAAGCGCTTCGAACGCCGCGCCGCCGACCCGCTCAAGGCCTGGAAGCTGACCGACGAGGACTGGGCAAACCGCGGCAAGCGGGCCGAGTACCTGCAGGCGGTCGAGGACATGGTCGCCCGCACCGACCAGCCGCGCGTGCCCTGGCACCTGGTCTCGGCCGAGTCGAAGCGCTACGCCCGCGTCGCCGTGGTGCGCACGGTCAACGAGGCGATCGAGGCGGGGATGCGGGCCTGGGGCCAGGAACCGCCACCGGAGCCGTAAAGCGCTTAAGCTTTTCGGCCCCGGTCCGACTTTTCACGGAGGTTCACTGCCTTGCGCCCACTTCGCACCCTCATCGTTTCCATCGCAATTATCGCCCTCGCGTCAGCCGTTTCTGCCTGCGGAGGCAGCAGCGGCGCGCAGCAAATCGTTGACGAAGCGACTCTGCGGGGGGTCGAAAGCGGCAACCTGGGCCTCTCGCTGGGAATCGACCTGACGGGGAGGGAAGGCGGGCACGTCGACCTCGACCTATCCGGTCCCTTCGAGGCCGAGAAAGGGGCGCAGGCGCCCGAGCTCGACCTGACCGCGAGCGTGCAGGGAACCGTGCAGGGTAAAGACGTGGACTTCGAAGGCGGGATTGCCCTGGTCGGCGGCAACGAGGCTTACGTGGACTTCGAAGGGACCGATTACAAGGTCGACCCGACCACCTATGGCTACGGCAAGGAAATCCTCGGCGAATCGGAAGAAGTCAGCGCCTGCCAGGAAGCCGCGAGCGACAGGCAGCTGAGCGAATTCATCGAAGACCCCACCGAAGAAGGAACCGTTGACGTGGGGGGTGCCAGCACTACGAAGGTCAGCGGCAACGTCGATGCCGAAGCCGCGCTCGAGGCGCTGCACGAAATGAACGAAGACGCGCTCTGCAGCGAACAGCTGAAAGCGGTCCCCGGGTTCGGAGCGCAGCTGACCGAAATCGAGAAATCGAGCGGCAAGGCGCAGGACTCGCTCAAGGATGCGCATCTCGTGCTCTATGTCGGCGACGACCACGTCGTGCGCCGGCTGCAGGCGCAGTTCACGATCGAACCGCCGGCCGGATCGGGTCCCCAGGGCGCCCCGGAAAGCGCCAGTTTCGACGCTGACCTGACCCTCACCGACGTCAACGAGCCGCAGGCGATCTCGGCGCCGGAGAGCTCGAAGCCGCTGAGCGCGCTGTTCGTCAAGCTCGGCATCAACCCACTCGAACTGCTCGGCGTGGTTCGGGGCGGCATCGGCGGGGCTGGGCTGATCAACTTCCTCGAACGGATCGCAGCCGCGGGGGGCAAGCAGTAGTCGCGTTCCTCCGCACTCCCTATGGCAACGTCCTGCTCGTGCTCGGCGCCGCGATGTTCTTCGGCGGCCTCGGCCGCGACAAGCAGACCTTCAGCCGCACCAGCGCCGGCGTGCAGACCTCGATGCTGCTGCTCGCCGCGGCGGCGCTGGTGATGCCGGTTCGAGGGGACCCACCCTCCCCGGCGGATAGCCTGCGCCGGTGGACGTCGTTCTCTTCTTCACGAGCTTTGCGGTGATTCTCGCGGGTGCCCTGCTCTTCACCAACGCGGTGGAGTGGATCGGGCACCGGCTGGAGCTCGGCGAGGGGGCGGTGGGCAGCTTGCTGGCGGCAGTCGGGACGGCGATGCCGGAGACGCTGATCGCGATCGTCGCCATCGTCGGCGCCGCCGAGGGTGCCGACCAGGTGGCGATCGGGGCGATCGTCGGCGCCCCCTTCCTGCTCGGCACGCTGGCGATGGGCCTGGTCGGGCTCTTCGCCTACGTCTACCGTCGCCGCCGCGCGCAGGGGCTGGAGCTGAAGGCGCACCGGCCGACGCTCGAGCGCGACCTGCTCTTCTTCCTCCTCTTCTTCTCGATCTCGCTGGCGCTCGCCTGGGGGGCGCCGGACGCGCTGAGGATCCCGGTCGGGATCGCCGTGATCCTCGCCTACCCGGTCTACATCCGCCGCACGCTGCGGGCCGGGGGGGACGTCCAGGACCACGAGACGCTGGAGCCGCTGATCTTCGAGCGCCGAGCCGAGCACCGCCGCAACCCCGGCCTGCTCCTCTGCGCGATCCAGCTCCTGGTCGGCCTCGGTGCGATGGTCGGCGGCGCCCACCTCTTCGTCGAGGAGCTGCTGGCGATTGCCGAGAGCCTCGGCGTCGAGGCCGTCGTCCTCGCCCTGATCCTCGCCCCCCTGGCGACCGAGCTGCCGGAGAAGGTCAACAGCTTCTTCTGGGTCCGCGAAGGCAAGGACTCGCTCGCGCTCGGCAACATCACCGGCGCGATGGTCTTCCAGTCGACGATCCCGGTCGGGATCGGCCTCGTCTTCACCGATTGGGAGCTGAGCGGGAACGCCGCCCTCTCCGTCGTCCTCGGCCTCGCCGGCGGTCTGCTCGCCTACGAGGTCCTGCACCGCCGCGGCCGCTTCGGCCTGCCGGCCGTGACTGCTTGGTTCGTTCTCTACGCCACGTTCATCGTGGTCGTGGCCGTCGGTGCCTGAGGCGGCTTCAGGCTGCGGCGAGCTCGGCGAGAGCCTTCAGCACGAGGTCGTCGTGCTGTTTTGGTCGGCGTCGGCGAGCAGGGTGAAGCCGAGGGCGTACTTGCCGGCGAACTTCCTCACCGCCTCGACCGTGTCCGGGGAGGCCCCGATCACGCGAACCCCCGCCGCCTCGTACTCGGCGCCGCGGTCGCGGACGCCGCAGGCCTGGGTTGTACATCCGGGGGTATCGGCGCGAGGATAAAAATACAGTACGACCGATTGCAGGCCCAAGACATCAGATAGGCGCGTGAGCTTGCCGTTCTGATCGGGAAGCTCGAAATCGGGGGCGCGGTCGCCTGATTGCAGCATCCGATTGAAGCCTAGCCAGTGCGGAGGGAGGGCGGTTTGATCGCGAACTGATAAATTGTTCTTGCATGACCTCGCATCAGTTGTCGCTACAGTCTCCCCCTCGGCTCCCCGATCTCGACGAGATCTTGTCGAAGCTGGGGGATGGCGTATCCGCAGGCGACTTGGAGAGTCAACAACTGGATTTCAAGGAGCCGGCGAGAAGTCCGAAGGAGACGTTCAAGCTCGTCGCGGACGCGGCCGTCTGTTTCGCAAACGCGGATGGCGGCCGGATTGTCCTTGGCGTCAACGACAAGGCCAAAGATCGCGACAAAGCGCTGGTTGGCGTTGTGGCTGACTACACGCCTGAGTTGATCCGACGTGCCGTCTTTGAGAGGACCGCGCCGCCGCTGACCCTCGTCGTAAACGAGCACCTCGAGGACGGCCGACGTCTCCTGGTGATCGACGTCCCTCCGGGCGTCGCTCCACATTCCAATGCGGCCGGCCTTGCCACTCGGCGACTTGGCAAGGAGTGCCTTCCCTTTACGCCGGCCCAGCAGCGGGAGTTTCTCGTGGCGAGGGGTCAGTACGACTGGTTCGACAGAGTCTTCGGGGGTTGATCCAGGGCGCGCTTCACGGGCGGAGATCGATCGCCTGAGACATCTTCTGCTTGAAGCGGGGGCCGACGAGCTGTCGGAACTCAAGGATCGAAGGCTGCTAGAAGCGCTGCGTCTGATCGCCCCAGACGGACACCTTGCGATGGCCGGAGTCCTTTTGGTCGGGAAGGAGAGTCTTCTCAGCGAGAATCTTCCGGCGTATGGCTACTCCTATCAGTATCGGCCAACCCCGGGGGCGGAGGCAACGAACAGATTTCGTGGGCATAAGCCGCTTCTGAGCGCGGTCGAGAGCCTGATGGGTGCCATAGAAGCCAGGACCAATGTGCAGCCCCTCAACGTGGCCGGGGGCGTACAGCTGCGGCTCATCGACTACCCCCCAAGGGCTGTGCGAGAGCTCTTGGTCAACGCCCTGATCCATCGCAGCTTTGAGGCAAGGGGGACGGTGGACGTGGAGCACTCTCCCGACCGGCTGGTTATCGCGAGCCCCGGCGGTCTGGTCTCGGGCATTACGCCAGCGAACATCCTGACCCACCCGTCTACGCCTCGACACCGGCTTCTTGCTGATGTCGTAGCCCGGTGCCAACTCGCGGAGAGAACCGGGCAGGGCATCGATCGTGCCTACCGGGAGATGCTTCGTGAAGGCAAGGCGCCTCCGCAGATCGAAGATTTGCACTCTCGAGTACGGGCATCGCTGTCCGGGGGGATCGGCAATGACGCCTTCGTCCGATTTGTTCGCGACCTCACGGTTGAGCTGGGGGGCGATGTTGATGTCTTGATTTGCCTGTCGATATTGCGCGACGCGACTTCACTGGATGCTCCTCGGCTTGCCGAGGCAATCCAGCGCAGCCCAATCGAGGCTCAGGAGGTGCTCGAACGGATGGCGGACGATGGGGCTGAATTGCTTGAGCCAACGCGGAAGACGGCCCGCAGGCCTTTCCCGGCCTACCGGCTTCGGAATATGCCGCTCGCTGAGCTTTCGCGGGCCGTTTCCTATCGGCGACGAACGCTCGACGAGATCGACGCAAAGGTTGTCGAACATGTTGACGAGTACGGCTTCGTGACGAACAAGACGCTGCAACGGCTGTTCGACGTCAATGTCTACGCAGCTCGCAACATGCTCACGAACCTCAGGGAACGCGGACTCGTGCGGAAGATTGGTGACGCTCGTGGAGGGCCCGGAGTCAAGTATGGACCCGGCACAAAGTTCCCCAAGAAACGCGACAAGAAACCGGCCTGACTCGAACGCGACTGATCCGAAACTGATGGGTTGGACCTCTGGACGGCCAATCAGTTTGCGGTCCAGACCCGAGGCACTGGACCCGGACGCTCACCTAGCCGACGCTGTTGATCATCGTGTCGGCGCGGGGATAGAAGTAGAGGACGAAGGTCTCTCCGCGCAGGCCGGCGAGGCTGAGCTCGTTGCCGTCGGGGTCGGGCAGGGTGAAGCCGGGGGCGCTGGTGCCGGCTTCGAGCACTACTCCGAGCTCTCGCCCGGATCCTCACGGCCCGGGTCCTGGCCGCCCTCGCCTTCGTCGAGCTCCTCGTCGCCCTGCTCCAGCGCGGTCTCGGAGACCGAACCGGCGGAGCCCGGGTGGTAGCTGGTCTGGAAGCGCTCCAGCACCTGGTCGCGCCGGTCCTCGTCGACGGGGACCTCGTCGGAGACGCGCACCCACTCGGCGCCCTCGTAGGCCTCCATGTTGAAGACCTCCTGGTCCAGCGAGGTCGAGTCGTCGACGACGACGAGCACCTCGGTCTGGGGGTTGAAGTAGGTCCCGGGCTGCATCAGCAGCTCCTCGACCTCGTAGAGGTTGTCCTCGGCGGCGGCCATCCAACCGGATCCTAGAGGTTCGCGAGCCGGCGCTCGGTCTCGCGCTCGACGTCGATCGGCGCCTCTCCCCGCCGCTCCCGGCGGTAGGACTTCGCCTCAAGCATCTGGCGCACCTCGGCCTCCTGGGTGGCGCGGCTGACCGGCGAGGCCTGGGGCCTGACCGAGCGCGGGGGAAGGTCGGGGTCGATCGCGTACGGGCCCCTGCCGATTCCCTGCCAGGCCTTGCCGGAGCAGGCGAAGGCGACCCCGGCGATCGGCGCCGCGACGAGTGTGATCAGGATCAGGACGGCGCCGTGGTTGACGTCGGTCGCTGCCATCGGCAAGGCCATGGACAAAGAGTAGGCCCCCGCCCACCCGAAGGAGGGCTATCCGGTACCCTTGACTTGGTTGACTGACCAGTCAATCGGTGGTCCGTCGTCTTGCGGCGAGGCCGCACGCAAAGGCTTATACGGACTGAAAAGGAGCCGCGACCAGTGGTTGACTTCACCCTCACCGACGAGCAGAAGGACCTGCGCGAGATGGCGCACAACTTCGCGGAGAACGAGATCCGCAAGGTGGCCTGGGAGTACGACAAGGACGGCACCTGGCCCCAGGACATCATCGAGAAGGCCTGGGAGGTGGGGCTGATGAACACCCACATCCCCGAGGCCTACGGCGGTCCCGGCCTCGACTACCTCTCCGGCTGCCTGATCGAGGAGGAGATGGGCTGGGGGTGCTCGGGCATCGGCACCAGCCTGATGGCCAACGGCCTCGCCTCGGCGCCGATCACCCTCGGCGGCTCCGAGGAGACGAAGAAGAAGTACCTCGGCATGCTCTGCGAGGAGCCGAAGCTCGCCTCCTTCTGCCTGACCGAGCCCGACGCCGGCTCCGACGTCTCCGGGATGAAGACCAAGGCCGTGAAGAAGGGGGACAAGTACGTGATCAGCGGCTCCAAGTGCTTCATCACCAACGGCACCTACGCCGACTACTTCACGGTCTACGCCAAGACCGATCCCGAGGCCGGCCACCGCGGGATCAGCGCCTTCGTCGTCGACGCCGACCTCCCCGGGGTCTCGGTCGACAAGAAGGAGGACAAGATGGGCCAGCGGGCTTCCAACACCGCGACCATCTCCTTCGACGAAGTCGAGATCCCCGCCGAGAACCTGCTCGGCGAGGAGAACAAGGGCTTCAAGCTGGCGATGATGACCCTCGACCGCACCCGCCCCGGTGTCTCGGCGATGGCCGTCGGCATCGGCCGCGCCGCGCTCGAGTACGCCACGGACTACTCCAAAGAAAGGGTTCAGTTCGGCGTGCCGATCGCGATGCACCAGGCGATCCAGTTCATGATCGCCGACATGGCGACCAAGGTCGAGGCCGCGCGCCTGCTGGTCTGGAACTCGGCGGTGCTGCTCGACCAGGGCCAGCGCAACACCCGCGTCTCCTCGATGGCCAAGCGCTTCGCCGCCGACTCGGCGATGGAGATCACCGTCGACGCGGTCCAGGTCTACGGCGGCTACGGCTTCATCAAGGAGTACCCGGTGGAGAAGCTGATGCGCGACGCCAAGATCATGCAGCTCTACGAGGGCACCAGCCAGATCCAGCGCCTGGTGATCGCCAAAGAAGTGCTGCTGCCGCGCAGCGTCGACGAGCCCACCCCCGAGGCCGAAGCGAAGGCCAAGGCCTCCGAGGGCAGCCAGTCCGAGCAGGCGGCTGCGACGGTCTGAGGGCCGATCCCGGTAGGGGTTCCACTTAACTTTTTCGGTGGATCGTGGTTTGGGCTGGCGCCCGGGCGCGGTTGACGAAAAAGTACAAGACGTTCCACCCCTACCGGGATCGGCCCAAAGCGCGTCTTGCCGGTGAGCTGGCTAGGCGCGCTGAGTTGTTCGGGCGGCCTTTTGGCGCTTTAGCTTGTCGAGCTCGACCTTGCGCAGGCGGACCGACTCGGGGGTGACTTCGACGCACTCGTCCTCGCGCAGGAACTCGACCGCCGCTTCGAGGGTGAGGCGTGTGGGCGGCGCCATCCGCTCCAGCACCTCGGCGCTGGCGGCGCGCATGTTGGTCTGCTGCTTCTCCTTGGTCGCGTTGACGTCCATGTCCTCGGCGCGGGCGTTCTCGCCGATGATCATCCCCTCGTAGACCTCCTCGCCGGGGCCGACGAAGAGGGTGCCGCGGTCCTGCAGGCCGACCAGCGCGTAGCCGGCGGTCTTGCCGCGGCGGTCGGCGACGATCGAGCCGGTGGGGCGCAGGCGCAGGTCGCCCGCCCAGCGCTCCCAGCCCTCGAAGACGTGGTGCATGACGCCGGTGCCGCGGGTCTCGGTGAGGAACTCGGTGCGCAGGCCGATCAGGCCTCGCGCCGGGACCAGGTATTCCATCCGCACCCAGCCGGTGTCGTGGTTTGTCATCTGCTCGAGGCGGCCCTTGCGTCCGGCGAGCAGCTGGGTGATCGCGCCGACGTGCTCCTCGGGCGCGTCGATCGAGAGCCGTTCGACCGGCTCGTGCAGCTTGCCGTCGATCTCCCGGGTCAGCACCCGCGGCTGGCCGGCGGTCAGCTCGAACCCCTCGCGTCGCATCAGCTCCAGCAGCACGACGAGCTGCAGCTCGCCGCGGCCCTGCACCTCCCAGGCGTCGGGCCTGTCGGTGTCCTGGACCCGGATCGAGACGTTGCCGACCAGCTCGGCGTCGAGGCGGTCGCGGACCTGGCGCGCGGTCAGCTTGCTGCCCTCGGTGCCGGCCAGGGGGGAGGTGTTGATGCCGAGCACGATCGAGAGCGAGGGCTCATCGACGGTGATCACCGGCAGCGGCCGCGGGTCGGCCTGGTCGGCGAGCGTCTCGCCGATCGTCACCTCTTCCATCCCGGCGACGGCGATGATCTCGCCCGGACCGGCCTCCTGCGCGGGGACCCGCTCCAGCGCCTCGGTGACGTAGAGCTCGGAGACGGTGGCGCGCTCGATCGAGCCGTCGGCGCGGCACCAGGCGACCTGCTGGCCGGAGCGGATCGTCCCGTGGCGCACCCGGCAGAGCGCCAGGCGGCCGAGGTAGGGGGAGGCGTCGAGGTTGGTGACGAGCGCCTGCAGGGGGTGATCGGGGTCGTGCTCGGGCGCCGGGATCTCCTCCAGCATCAGGTCCATCAGCGGCGCGAGGCCGGTTCCCTCGACGCCCTCCTCGAGCGAGGCCCAGCCGGCCTTGGCGTTGGTGTAGACGATCGGGAAGTCGATCTGCTCGTCGCCGGCGCCGAGGTCGATGAAGAGCTCGTAGACCTCGTCGACGACCTCGGCGATGCGCGCGTCGGGCCGGTCGACCTTGTTGACGACGAGGATCACCGGCAGCTTCGCCTCCAGCGCCTTGCGCAGCACGAAGCGGGTCTGCGGCAGCGGCCCCTCGGAGGCGTCGACGAGCAGCAGCACGCCGTCGACCATGGTCAGGCCGCGCTCGACCTCGCCGCCGAAGTCGGCGTGGCCCGGGGTGTCGACGATGTTCAGCTTCACGCCGCCGTAGTGGACCGCGGTGTTCTTGGCGAGGATCGTGATCCCCTTCTCGCGCTCGAGGTCCATCGAGTCCATCACCCGCTCGGCGACGTCCTGGCCCTTGCGGAAGGCGCCGGACTGCCACAGCATGGCGTCGACAAGCGTCGTCTTCCCATGGTCGACGTGGGCCACGATCGCGATATTCCGTAGGTCTGTGCGAAGGTGCATGGCGCTGCGCATATCGGCGTCCTCAGTCGCTCGCGTGCAGAGCACGCCACGCTCCCTGCGTCCTTGATCTGCTTGGCCATGCACCTTCGCACGGCCTGAAAAAAGACGGGGCCCACCGGTCGGCGGGCCCCGTCGGACGCTAAGAGCGGTGCGTGACTAGGAAGTCTGCTGAACGCTCGCCGCGGCGGGGCCCTTGGGGCCTTCCTCGGACTCGTAGCTCACTTTGGCACCCTCGGTCAGGGACTTGAAGCCCTCGCCCAGGATTGCGCTGTGATGCACGAAGACGTCCTTGGAGCCGTCGTCGGGAGTGATGAACCCGTAGCCCTTGTCGTCGCTGAACCACTTGACTGTTCCAGTCGGCATGTATTGCCTCCACTTGATGTGCTGCGAACGCGGAGGCTTCGGTAAAGCAACGACGCGAGCGCTAGACACGACTTTGCCGGATATCGATCCGGCCTAACGCCGCGCACGGTAGCAGGCCCGGTGCTTGCCGCGCTGCGCTCACTGGACGCCGCCGGTCCGAATCCGGTCCCGAAGTGTTGAGAATCCGTAAGGCACAGCCGATACCTTGCCCCGGATGCACTTCACGCGCCGCTCCACCACCGCCGCAGCGACGACCGCAGCTGTGTGCCTCTTCGCGGGGGGAGCGGCGCAGGCGGCGACGGTTCCGGGTGGCGGCGATCTCTCGACGCGGCTCGGTGAGCTGGCCAGGCCGTCGGTGCGTACGCTGCCACGTGCCGAACAGGCAGCGGCGCTGGGCCTTGCGGCCAGGGGGCCGGGCAGTCTCCTGCGTGAGGGGAACAGGATCCTGGTCGATGTCCGCTTCCAGCGCGGGGCCGTCATGGGGCTCGACGCGCTGCGCGGGGCGGGGGCGAAGATCGTCAACGTCAGCCGCCGTTACCAGACCGTCACGGTTTCAGCGCGGCCGTTCCAGCTGCGCCGCCTCGCCAGGCTGAGCCGCGTCCGCGCCGTCAGCGAGGTGCTGACGCCGATCATCCGCGATTCGGGAGGTCCCGGACCGGCCACGTCGGCATACGAACCGTGCTTCGGCGCCGAGACCTCGGAGGGCGACGAACAGCTCCGCGCCAACCAGGCGCGGGCCGAATTCGAAGTCGAAGGCGAAGGCGTCAAGGTCGGGATCCTCTCCGACTCGTTCGACCGGGATCCGTTTTCGCCTACCGGAGGGACCGAAGACATCGCCAGCGGCGACCTGCCTGGGCCGGGCAATCCCTGCGGCAAGACGATCCCGGTCGAAGTCCTCGACGACAGCGAAGGCGAAGGCGCGGATGAGGGTCGCGCGATGGCACAGATCGTCCACGACCTCGCGCCGCGTGCCGTGCTCTCCTTCGCCACCGCCTTCACCGGCGAACTCTCCTTCGCCGAAAACATCATCGAACTGGCCAAAAACGGGGCGCAGGCGATCGTCGACGACGTCACCTACTTCGAAGAGCCGTTCTTCCAGGAAGGCCCGATAGGGGTTGCGATCAGCGAAGTGACGACTGGCCAAGACATCGCCTACTTCTCCGCCGCGGGCAACGACAACCTCTTCGAAGAAGGAACCGAAAACGAAATCGGCTCCTGGGAAGCACCCGAATTCCGCGAATCGGGAGAAGGCTGCCCGCAAGAAATCGAAGAACTTCCGTCCTTCCTCAACCCGGGTCACTGCATGGACTTCGATCCCGCACCCGGGGTTTCCGAAGATGACAACACCTTCGGCATCACCGTCGCGCCCGGCGAAACCCTCCTCGTCGATCTTCAGTGGGCTGAGCCGTGGGCAGGGGTCGAAACGGACCTTGACGCCTTCCTGCTCGATTCCGAAAGCGAACTGATTGCCTTCAGTGCCGAAGAAAACGAATCGAGCCAGCGCCCGTTCGAGTTCGTCGGCTGGGAAAACGAAAGCGGCAGCCCAGCGGAAGTGCAGCTCGCGATCAATCGCTTCAGCGGCGTCTCGCCCCGTCTCAAGTTCATCCTGCTCCAGAACGGCGGCGGAGTCGAAGCGATCGAGTATCCGGAATCGTCGGGTGGCGACGTCGTCGGCCCGACGATTTTCGGTCACGGCGGAGGAGAAGACACGATGAGCGTCGGCGCTATCCGCTTCAACACGACTGAAAAACCCGAGTTCTTCTCGTCTCGGGGCCCGGTCGTTCATTACTTCGAACCGGTGGAAGGGTCCAGTCCTGCCGGCGAACTCCTTTCGCCCCAGGAACTCGAAAAGCCCGACGTCGTCGCCACTGACGGTGGCGCCAACACGTTCTTCGGATCCTGCGCAACCGGAACCTGGCGATTCTTCGGCACCTCGGCCGCGGCGCCTCACGCGAGTGCTGTCGCCGCGCTCGCGCGCGAGGCCGAACCGCTGGCGAGCGCCGCGGAAGTGAAGCAAGCGCAGCGGAAAGCGGCTGACGCGGTTGGGGCGTTCCCCGCCACCGCCGTAGGCTCGGGCCTGGTGGACGCCGTCGGAACGCTTGAACAGCTGGTCGGAACGCCCCCCTCACCGGGCGCGGCACCCGAAGAAGCGCCATTTCCCGGCGCGTGCCTTCCACCGCGCAAACCAGCGCCGCCCACGACCACGACGGTGTCGCCCGCCCCGAGCGGCGAATCCACCGCGAGCTCCGTCCGGCCCCGCACCTTCATCCGCAGCCATCCGCCGCACCTTGTCCGCACCCGCCAACTCCGGGCGAAGGTCGTCTTCCGCTTCGGCTCGGACGTGGGCGACGCCTCCTTCGTCTGCCGGATCGACTCCGGTCTCTTCCGGCCCTGCCGGCAACGGCTCGCCCGGCTCTTCAAGGTTGGCTGGCACACGATCCGTGTCTTCGCCCGCGACCCCGCCACCGGCGACGCCGATCGCACGCCGGCGGTCTATCGCTTCCGGGTCAAGCTGATTCGCTAGGACGCGCCCGGCCTGCGCCGCGCCGGGCGATCCGGTGCCCGGCGAAGAGGAGGAGGAGCAGCGCCGCGGCGCTGCCGAGGACGAGCGGGTCGGTGAGGCTGAGCCCCTCCAGCCTGGTGCCGAAGTAGACCGAGATCGCGGTGATCGGCAGGTAGCCGACCGCGGTCGTCCAGGTGAAGCGCCAGACCGGCACGCGGGCGGCCCCGGCGGCGTAGGAGACGAGGCTGAAGGGGACGATCGGGATCAGGCGCACGGCGAGCAGCAGGGTGACGCCGCCGCGCTCGATCATCGCCTCGGTGCGCTCGAAGCGCTCGGGGCCGAACCAGCGGTCGAGCAGGGGGCGCGCCAGCGAGTTGCCCATCGCGAAGCAGAGCAGGCCCGAGAGCAGCCAGCCGGTCATCGTCAGGGCCAGGGCGGGGAAGAAGCCGTAGGCGAAGCCGGCCGCGGCGTCGACGATCTCGGCCGGGTAGAAGACGACCGCGTGGATCAGGGCGAGGGCGAGGATGATCAGCGGCCCGGCGACCCCGAGGCTGTCGAGCTCGCTGCGCACCTCGGCGGTGTCGCCCCGGATCGCCGCCTCGGCGGCTTCCCTCAGGGCGGGGACGGACAGCGCGAGCGCGGCGAGAAGCGCGATCCCACCCAGGGTGGTCGCGACGGCGAGGAGGGACGGCTTCGGCTTCTCCACGAGCTCAGTATCGCGGCGATGCGGAAGCGCCGCGGGCTCTACCGGGTCGTCGCCGCCCGGTAGGCGTTCTCGTCGAGCGCCAGGCGCCAGGGGCCCGAGGCGGACTCGGTGGCGCGGAAGTCGGCGAAGTCGAAGGTGAGGATCGGCAGCTCGTGCCGCTCGGCGATCGCCATCAGGCAGGTGTCGGCGAAGCCGAGGTCGAGGTCGGCGTAGCGATCGTCCAGCTCGCCTGCGCGGCGAACCAATCCCGCGGTGAGATAGGCGATGTCGAATGTCCCTCCCACAATCGAGCGAAGAAACGTACGGGCGGCTGTGCCGCCGACACGGCTTCTCACGAAGTGGTCGACCTCTGCGAGGACGGGCGTCGGTATCAACGCTTGGCGGCGCAGCTTCGCGATCAGCGGACCAGCGAATCCATGCGCCGAGTCCCGCGCGTCGAGTGCGGAGACGAGCGGGGCGGTGTCAACCAGGATCTTTTTCACTCGGACCCTTTTTCGGGCCCTCGCCGGGCCCCCACGGCTTGAGCCCGATGTACTTCTCGAAGTTGATCCCCCAGTCGCCGGGGCCTTCTATCGATCCGATCCACTCGGGCCAGTCCTCTTTGTCGTCGTCGAGTGCACCGAGCTCGATCAGGCGCACGGCCGTGGCGGAGAACGACTCATCGCCGAGGGCGTGTTTGCGCACGAGCTTCTCGACGCTCTCCGGCAAGTAGATGGTTCGGCGGGGCATGGTCTGCGGCATCGATTCCGAGTATGAACGAATCAATCATACCTGTGGTGCGCAGAAGCGCAGCGGACCGAGTCACCATCCGCGCGCTACCCGCGCAGGCGCTCGGCGAGGCCTGAGTAACGCCGCCCGCTGTCGTCGCGGCGGATCGCGCCGTCGAGCGCGGCGCGGTCGCCGATCAGGACGCAGCTGCTGCGGGCGCGGGTGATCGCGGTGTAGAGGAGGGGGCGGGTCAGCATCCGCGCGTGGGAGCGGTGGCAGACGCCGACGACTACCGGGACCTCGCAGCCCTGCGCCTTGTGGACGGAGATCGCGTAGGCCAGGCGCAGCGTCGCCGTCTCGCCGTAGGGGATCGTCAGCGAGTCGCCCTCGTCGGTGTCGACCAGGATCTCCTCCTCGTCGGGGTCGTCGGCGCGGAGGAAGACGATCGAGCCGTTCATCAGGCCCAGCTCGTGCGAGTTGCGGGTCTGGATCAGGCGGTCGCCGACCCGGAAGCGCTCCCCCACCGCCCGCCTGCCGCGGGGGTTGAGCCGCTCCTGCAGGCGCTCGTTGAGCGCGTCGATGCCGACGGCGCCCCGGTACATCGGCGCCAGCACCTGCACGTCGCGGATCGGGTCGACCTCGAAGCGCGCCGGCGCCCGCTCGGCGACGACCTCGACCACGGCCTCCAGCGCCCGCTCGGGACTGGCCCGGTCGATGAAGAAGAAGTCGTGGTCCTGGTCCTCCGCCGGCTCCAGGTGCGGCGGCCGCCCCTGGTTGATCTCGTGGGCGGCGGTCGTGATCATCGAGCGCGCCGCCTGGCGGAAGATCTGGGTGAGGCGGACGACCGGTGCGATTCCCGATGCGATCAGGTCCTCGAACGGCTTGCCCGCGCCGATCGGCGGCAGCTGGTCGGCGTCGCCGACGAAGACGACGTGGGTCGACTCGGCGAGGCCGCCGAGCAGCACCTCGATCAGGCGCAGGTTCAGCATCGAGGACTCGTCGACGATCGCCAGGTCGGCCGGGAGTGGGTGCCCGGGCCGGAAGGCCGGCTCGCGCCCCGGCATCCACTCGAGCATCCGGTGGATCGTCTGGGCGTCGTGGCCGGTCGCCTCCTCGAGCCGGCGAGCGGCGCGGCCGGTCGGGGCGCAGAGGGCGATGCGCAACCCGGCCTCTTCGGCCTCCTCGACGATCGCCCTCGTGCAGGCTGTCTTGCCGACTCCCGGGCCGCCGGTCAGCACCGAGATCCGCGAGGTGAAGGCGCCGCGCACGGCCGACCACTGCTCGTCGGTCAGCTCTGTGTCCTCGGCATCGCGAGGGGGGTCGGGCCCGGGGTCATGATCGAGGTGGGGAGGAGCGGCGGCGCGCGTCGCGAGTGTCGCAGCGACGGCGACCTCGCCGGCGCGGGTGAGCTCGCGGTAGACGCGCTCGCCCTCGACCGTCAGCCCGCGGCCTTCGCTCAGCACCTCGGGGTCCGGGCTGAGCCCGAGCAGCTTCGCGGCGCGCATGGTCAGCTCTGAGAGGGGCAGGTAGCTGTTGCCCTGCTGCTCGGCCTCGGCCAGGGCATAGGCCGCGGCGGCCTGCGCCCGGCGGCTTGACTCGGGCGGCACGTCGGCGGCGAGGGCGATCTTGTCCGCGCGCGCGAAGCCCACCCCCTCGACCTCGGTCAGCCGGTAGGGGTCCTCGTGCAGGATCGCCATCGAGCGGTCGCCGAAGCGGTTGTGGATCGGCGCGGCGAGGTGGGCCAGGCCGTGCGGGGCGAGCTGCACGTGGAGGTCGCGGATCGCGCGGCTGGCGTGCCAGGACTCGGTCGCGGCTTCCGCCTGCGCGACGCTGACCCCCCGCAGCGAGCCGAACACCGCCCTCGGGTCCGCGGCGATCGCCCCCAGCACCCCCTCGCCGTGCTCGTCGAGGAGCCGTTCCGCCCGGGCCGGGCCGATGTGGCGCAGCGTGGTGAGGTAGGCGATCCGGCCGGCGCGGTCCGCGGGATCCAGGGGCAGCGCGCCCTGAGCACGGAGCTGGCGGCCGTAGCGGGCGTGCGTCTGCCACTCGCCGCTGACTTCGGCGCGGTCGCCGACCCCGAGGTGGGCAACGGGGCCGACCAGCGCGAAACCCTCGCCCGACTCGGCGTCCTGGACCTCGAGCACCGCGTAGCCGTCGTCCTCGGCGCAGAAGATCACGCCGAGCACCTCGACCGTCGCCGAGTGCCCGGGCGCGTCGGTGTCGAAGAGGGTGGCGGTGCCGCTCATACGCCCAAAGCTAGCCCCCGCCGAGGCGGCACCTCGCTGCCAGCCGCCGCAATTTCCGGGCGTTTGCCTGGGGCGGGCTGGCGGGTGCCCCTCCCCGGACGCGCGGCTTTGGCCGCGCTTGAGTGTCCGGGGAGGGGCCCCCGCCAGCCCTCTCGAAAGCACACAAGCCTCGAAAAGCCTTGGTCTCAAAGCGTTGCCCGGGGCCGCCCCAAGCTCCTCAAAAGAGCTTGGGAACCTTGGCGTCGGTTTCGCGATCCGGGTTTCTCCCGGGACGTGTCGAAGGGAGACTGGCGGCCAGTCTCCCCTCACCCAGCCAAACGAAACCCGGATCGCGAAGCCGACCGCCTACCCGCTCAGCTCGGCCAGCCTCTCGTCGATCTGCTTGCGGACCGCGTCGCAGACGGCCTCGACCTCGGCGTTGTAGCGCTCCGAGGAGAGAACGCCCAGCAGCACCTCTGCATCTGCCTTCGACATCGTCAGCGTTATCGATTGCTCGGACACTCGGCCTCCTTGTCGGGTTTGCCCAGAGAGCTTGCCGCATGGGGCCCCGCAGGTCCAGCCGGGGGCCCCGGGGCGGTAAGGGGCGTGGTTGGGAGCCTCTAGTGCCGCGTCAGCCAACGTTCGCCCCGTTCTGGCGGCTGCAAGCCTTCGCCTGGCGTCGTCCTCGGTCGGCGAAGTAGCGCTGCTACTCCGCCTCCCTGCGTCCTACCCAGGCTCGCCTTTCGCTCGCCAGAAGCGGGCCAACGTTGCCGGACGCGGCACTAGCTCGCCATCGGGTCGGGCTCGCCGAGCTTGCTCAGGTCGGTGGGCTCGTAGGCCTCGCCCGCCTTGCCGCCGAGGACGAGGATGCGGATGCCCTCCTCGCCCGGCCAGATCTTGCGCATCACGCCCGGGCCGATGCGGGCGACGTGGTCGGGGTCGAGCGGGAAGCGCTCGCCGGCGATGTCGAGCTCGCCGGAGCCGCGCAGGGTGACGTAGACCTCCTCCTGGCCGTCCTGCTCGTGGTCGTGTTCGGGGTAGTTCTCGAAGTTGGGCGGCATGTCGATGATCTGCATGCCGAACGATTCGACGCCCAGCTCCGCCCGGGCGCGCTTGAAGGCGCCGCGGAAGATGGCCTCCATGTCGTCGATCCTCTTCACCGCGTACGTGCTCATCCGTTCCTCCCTGGTTGCGTCGGCCCTCTGGTCGGGGCCGTCAGAGCGATCCTAGTACAGGTGCACTTTGATTCTCAAAGCAGCGTGGCCCCGGGGCGCGTAGGGCCCGGCATTGCGGTCGCACTTTCCGCCGCATAGCGGCGTCAAGTGCGACACCGGTCTCGCTCAGTCGAGCAGGCCGACCTGGCGCAGGATCGAGACCGAGTCCGAGTAGACGTCCTTGCGCTTGATCAGCCCGCCCTCGAAGGGGATCGCGTCGATGCCGTCCCAGCTGACCGTTCGCCCGGTGGGAGGGGCCTCGAGGTCGCCGCGTCGCATCGTCTGCGTGTGCGTGGCGGTGGCGGTCCACTCCTGCGTCACCACGCCCTCGCGCACGTACAGGCGGCGCGTCTCGAACCTCATGTCGGGCCAAGCCTCGAAGATCCTGGCGATGTGGGGGCGCACCTCCTCGCCCTGGGCAGACTCGCCCGCCGTGTGGTTGGCGAAGACCATGTCAGGCGCGTGCATGGCGACGATCGCGTCGAGGTCCTGCGCGTTCCAGGCGTCGTTGTAGCGCCCGATCGCCGTGGTCAGGGCCTCGATGCCGTCGCGCTCGTCCACCGAGACAACCTTAGTGACTAAGCCTGCGATTGAGCCGTGTGGAAGGCGTGACGTCCTGCGCACCACGCGTGCGTCGCGACGTCCTAGTGGTCCATCCTGCAACTCCGCGCACCGATCTGGCGGCTGCAAACCTTCGCCCGCCTTTGTCCTCGGTCGGCCGAATAGTCACAACTATTCGGCCTCCCTGCGTCCGCGGCGTGCTCGGTTTTCGCTCGCCATATCGGCACGGGACTTACAGGATGGACCACTAGCGTCCGGTGCACGATGACTCGAACAGGACTTGACATCAGATGACAACATATCTAGCATCACGCATCATGCCCCGTACGACGTTCGATCTCGACGCGACCGTGTTGGCCGACCTGCGCCGCCGCGCGGCTGCCGAGGGGAAGAGCATGGGCCAGGTTGCATCCGAGCTGCTGGCGGTCGGTCTCGGAGATGAGAAGCCCGCGGAGGCGCGGCCGCTCAGCTGGGCGAGGAAGGACATGGGCCCGTTCAAGATCGACCTCGAGGACAAGGAGGCGGTCTGGAACCTGCTCGACAGGGAGGAACTGGAAAGGGGCTCGAATTGAGCGCGGCGATCGACACCAACGTCCTGCTCTATGCCTCGAACTCGAGCAGCGAGCGCTTCGAGACGGCATACGCCCTCGTCGAGCGACTTGCCCGCGGCCCGGAGCTCCTTTACGTCTTCTGGCCGGTGGCGATGGGGTTCCTCCGGCTCGCGACCAACCCGGCGCTCACCGACGAGCCGTTGTCGCCGTCCGAAGCGCTCGCGTCCTTGAGCGACCTGGTCGAGCGCGACCACGTCCGCACCCCGGGCGAGGCGCCCGGCTTCCTCTCCGTCTTCCGGGAAACCGCCTCGGCGGGCACGCGCGGGAAGGACGTCACCGACGCCCAGATCGCCGCCCTGATGCGCCAGCACGGCGTCAACACGATCTACACCCGCGACCGCGACTTCCGCCGCTTCGACGGGATCAGGGTCGAGGACCCGTTCGGGTAGACGAGCTCGATTCGCCATCATCCCGGGGGCGGATGGCGGGCTACGCGCAGATCGAGGTCCGGGTTCGCCCACGCGGCGGCGCCACGGAGCTCTTGGGAATGAGGGACGGCGTGCTGCAGGCAAGGGTGTCCGACCCGCCGGTCAACGGGAAGGCGAACCGGGCCCTGTGCAAGCTGATCGCGAAGCGCGCCGGGGTCGCGCCCTCGCGGGTGAGCGTGGTGAGGGGGGAGAGGTCTCGGGATAAGGTCGTGCGGGTGGAGGGGCTCGAATCGAGCGCCCTGGAGAAGGCGCTGAGAAGCTGAGGAGGCGTGGATGGCCTTCGAGAGGCTCTTCGGTCCGCGGGCGGCCGCCGAGGTGCTGCGGATCGTCAGGCAGCCGGCAGCAGCTCGAAGCGCGCCCGGCCGTGCAGGCGGTAGATCGAGAAGTCGGCATCGAGCGTGAAGACGCGCTTGGTGTTGCGTTCCTCGGCGAGGGCGACGAGCGCGGCATCGGCCAGGTCCATCGGCCGGTCCGCGTAGCGCTCCATCAGCTTCGCCATGCGGCCCGCGGACTCGGCCGGCTGGTCGGCTATCTTCAGGTCTCCGTTCAGGACCAACCGCCAGAGCGCATCCTGGCCGGGCCAGCCACCGGCCCGGCCGACCAGGTACATGGCCTCGGTGAAGGCGGGCCAGGCGGTCAAGAGCGGCAGCCGAACCTCTCGCAGGGTCGTCACGCAGAGTTCGTGGTCCGGATCGCCGGCATCGATCAGGGCGATCAGGGGTCCCGCGTCGACCAGCGTCATCGCCGGCGCCGGCGCTTCGCTTCCGCCAAGTCGGCGAACGCCTCACCTGTCTTGCGGGCCAGGCCGAGATCGGACTTGACGGCCCCGATCGCATAGGAGAGGCGCTCGCTGCTGTCGCGGGAGAGGGTGCGCTCGGCCCGCTCGGCGGCGGCCTGGCGGAGGAACTCCGAAACCGAGGTGTCCTCGATCGCGGCCGCGCGTCGCACGCGCTCGTCGAGGCTGGGATCCAGGCGAAGGCTTCTCACGGAGTGAGCGTATCACGCAGGTTAGAAAACGTGATACAAAAGCTACACGCCTCTGTGCCGAAACGTACACGGTGCGCCTCTGCTTTCCGAGCGCGCGCCGTAGACTCGCCTAACCGGTGGACCGCGCGCTGCTCGACAGCACCCTCGCCGAGGCCGGCGAGCCCGAGTACCGGGCCTCCCAGGTCTGGGAGTGGGTTGCGCGCGGGGCGTGTTCCTACGAGCAGATGACGAACCTGCCGGCGTCGCTGCGCGAGCGCCTCGCGGCCGCGGTGCCGCTCTCGACCCTGACGACGGTCGAGGAGGCGAAGTCCGACGACGGCACGGTCAAGGCGCTCTTCCACACCGGCGACGGCCGCCCGGTCGAGGCGGTGCTGATGCGCTACCGCGACGGCCGCCGCTCGGTCTGCCTCTCCTCGCAGTCCGGCTGCCCGCTGACCTGCACCTTCTGCGCGACCGGGCAGATGAGGTTCGGGCGCAACCTCAGCGCTGACGAGATCCTCGACCAGGCCCTGCACTTCCGCCGCACCGAAGCGATCGACCACGTCGTCTTCATGGGCATGGGGGAGCCGACCATGAACCTCGATGCGGTGCTCGCCGCCTGCGAGCACCTGCCCGACATCGGCGTCACCCACCGCCGCACGGCGATCTCCACCGTCGGCTGGGTGCCGGGCATCGACCGCCTCGCCGAGTGCGAGATGCCGGTCAGCCTGGCGCTCTCCCTGCATGCCCCCAGCGACGGCCTGCGCTCGCAGCTGATGCCGGTCAACGACCGCTACCCGCTGGCCGAGGTGCTGGCGGCCTGCGAGCGCTACCGCGCCCGGCGCCGGCGCAAGGTCTTCGTCGAGTACGTGATGCTCGACGGCGTCAACGACCTCCCCGAGCACGCCCGCCAGCTCGCCGGGCTGCTCGACCCCCGTGCCTACAAGGTCAACCTGATCCCCTACAACCCGACCGGCGCCTACGACGGCTCCCCGCCGGAGCGGATCGAGAGCTTCCGCGCGATCCTCGCCGAGCACCGCCTCGCCGCCACCGTCCGCCTCACCCGCGGCCGCGACATAGCCGCCGCCTGCGGCCAGCTCGCCGCAACATCCTGACGGGTCGGCGAACTTGCGCACGATCGCGGACCGAGCCTTGACAGAAAATGCGGTTTCTTGACACTCGTGTAGGTCCGAAGGGGCCATGATGCCAGGGGTGAGTCCAGACGCATCCCAGGCAATCGCAGCATGGGGTATGGCTCTTGTACTGCTCGGTGCCGGTGATCGGCTTGCCGATGTCATTGATGCGAGTTCCAGGGCTGGCGATGCGCTGGTCAATGCTTACATCGCCTTGGCCTGGAGGTCGAATCGCGAGAGCCGTCCGCCCTTGTGGCGGCAGAGGCGGTTGCGAGCGTGAGTTTCATCGACTGTGCAATAGCGGCCGAGAATCCCATGACTCCACTAACTACAATCGAGTAGCGGATGAGTAAGCCCAAGCCAGAAGAACGACTGCCAGAGGTTCTCGACCCCAGCAGCCTCGAAGAGCACGGGATTTCGATTCCTGCACCGACGCCGACAGCGATCAGCATCCCGAATCCTTGGAAGCCATCGGCCAATGGCGGCCCGGCACCCAGGAAAGGTGACGGCTCGGGGAAAGCGGCCGATCCCGGCAAGCAAAGTCAGGGCGCGCGGGGCGGTACATAGAACCTCGCTGCCTCCGTGGGCGTCAGACTCTGTTTGGCCAGTCAGCCAACTAGGATTCAGGCGATGGGGGTGGAGGTGCAGGAGAGACCGGTCAGCCGGCGCATCGAGCCGCCGAGGCAGCTCAGCGCCAACCCGGTGCGCCGCGTCGCCGAAGACGTGCGTGCGGAGCTCAGGGTGCGTCGCCGCGGTGCCTATCCGCCGGGCCCGAAGAACTTCGACTTCGGCCGCACGCTGCAGGCCGCGCGGGACCCCCTGCCGCTGCTCCTCTCGCTTTACGAGGAGCACGGCCCGATCTTCAGCACCAGGCTCCTCCACCACCCGGTGATCTTCATGCTCGGCCCCGAGGCCAACCACTTCATCACCGTCGCCCACCCGGAGAACTTCCACTGGCGCGAGTCGAGCTTCGGCGACCTGATCCCGCTGCTCGGCGACGGCCTGCTGACGATCGACGACGCCTATCACGACCGGGCGCGGGAGATCATGATGCCGGCCTTCCACCGCGAGCAGGTTTCCGCCGCGGTCGAGGCGATGGTCGACGAGGCGATTCCGGCGATCGAGCGCCTTCGGCCCGGCCAGGTCGTCGACATATACGAGTGGATGCGCGGCCTGGCGATGCGGATCGCGATGCGGGCGTTGCTCGGCCTCGATCCCGACGAGGCCGGGAAGGGGGCGGCCGCGGCGGAGCACTTCGAGCGCGCGCTCGGCTTCTACGGCATCGACTTCCACCTGCGGCTGCTGCGCGGCCCGGGCTCGCCCTGGTCGAAGATGGTCCGCTCGCGCACCGTCCTCGACGAGATCGTCTACGACGAGATCGCCCGTCGCCGAGCGGATCCCGACGAGGCCCGCCGCGACATCCTCAGCCTGCTGCTCGGCGTGCGCGACGAGGCGGGAGAGGGGTTCACCGACAAGGAGGTGCGCGACCAGGTGATGACGCTGATGTTCGCCGGCCACGACACCTCGACTTCGACCCTCACGTTCACGATGCACGAGCTGGCCCGGCACCCCGACGTGCTCGCCAAGCTCCGCGAGGAGCAGGACCGGGTCCTCGGCGGCGCCACGCCGGACATCGACACGATCGAGAAGGAGATGCCCTACCTCGACATGGTGCTCGACGAGGTTCTGCGCCTCTACCCGCCGGCCTGGATCGGGCCCCGCCGGGCGGTGCGGGACTTCGAGTTCCACGGCCACAGCGTCCGCCGCGCCGCGTACGTCAACTACTGCTCCTGGGCCAGCCACCGCATCCCGGAGGTCTTCCCGGACCCCGAGGCGTTCATCCCCGAGCGCTTCACCCGCGAGCGCAAGGCGGCGCTGCCCCGCGGCGCCTACGTCCCCTTCGGCGGCGGCCGCCGCATCTGCATCGGCAAGCGCTTCGGCCAGACCGAGGTGAAGCTGGTAGCCACGATGCTGCTGCAGCAGCTGCACCTGGACGCAATGCCCGGCCGCACAATGACCGTCCGCCAGATGCCCACCCTCTCGCCAAGAGGCGGCCTGCGCATGCGCGTGCTACCCCGCGGCTGAGCGGCCGAGGGCCCTACTTGATGAAGAGCATCTCCTCGTACTTCGGCAGCGGCCAGAGGTCGTCGGCGACGACCTTCTCAAGCTTGTCCGCTGCCTCGCGCACGGCCCCGCTCTTGGCCAGCTGCTCGTCGCGGGCGAAGATCGCCAGCTCCAGCCCCTCCAGCTCGGTCGGCTCGGCGTTGGCCTTCTCGAGTGTGTCGAGGGCGGTCGAGAGCTCCTCGATCAGGCCGCGAACCTCGCCCTCCAGGGAGGAGACTCCGGCCTCGGAGATCAGCGCCAGGTGACGGAGCGCCGCCGGCAGGATCATCGTCTTGGCGATCGAGAACGTGGTCTCGGCCTCGATGTTGGCCCGCAGCGCGTACTGCTCGATCCAGACCTCGAAGCGGGACTCCAGCTCGCGCTTGGAGAGCACGCTGTAATTCTCGAAGGCGGCGACCGAGTTGTCGGCCATCACCTTGAGCAGCGCGTCCGGGGTGGTACGGAGGTTCTTCAGGCCGCGCTGCTCCGCCTCGGCGTGCCACTCCTCGGAGTAGTTGTCGCCGCCGAAGACGATCCGCTTGTTGGCCCCGTAGGACTCCTTGACGACCTCGATCACGGCCTCGGCGACGTCCATGCCGCCGCTCGCCTTCGCCTCCATCTTGTCGGCGAGCTCGTCGATCGCCTCGGCGACGATCGTGTTGAGCACCGTGTTTGGGAAGGCGAGCGACATGCTCGACCCCACCGCCCGGAACTCGAACTTGTTGCCGGTGAAGGCGAAGGGCGAGGTCCGGTTGCGGTCGCCGCCGTGCTTGGGCAGCGGCGGCAGCACCGTCGCGCCCAGGTCGAGGAAGGAGGCCGGCGTGTGCGGGTCGCCGGAGCCGCTCTCGATCGCGTCGAAGACCTTCTCCAGCTCGGAGCCGAGGAATATCGAGATGATCGCCGGCGGCGCCTCGTTGGCGCCGAGGCGGTGGTCCTGGCCGATGTCCGCGGCCGAGGCCCGCAGCAGGCCTTGGTGCTTGTTGACGGCCTGGATCACGGCCGCGCAGAAGAAGAGGAAGTGGGCGTTGTCGGCGGGTGTGTCGCCGGGCTCGAGCAGGTTGCTGCCCGTGTCGGTGCCCATCGACCAGTTGTTGTGCTTGCCCGAGCCGTTGATGCCGGCGAAGGGCTTCTCGTGCAGGAGGCAGACGAGGCCGTAGCGGCGCGCCACGTTTTCCAGCGTGCGCATAGCCAGCTGCTGGTGGTCGGAGCCGACGTTGGAGTTCTCGAAGACCGGCGCGATCTCGTACTGGCCCGGGGCGACCTCGTTGTGGCGGGTCTTGACCGGGATGCCGAGCATCCGCATCTCCAGCTCCGACTCCATCATGAAGGCGAGCACCCGCTCGGGGATCGTGCCGAAGTAGTGGTCGTCGAGTTCCTGGCCCTTGGGCGGCTTGGCGCCGAAGAGCGTGCGCCCGGTCGAGATCAGGTCGGGGCGCTCGAAGAAGTACTGCTCGTCGATCAGGAAGTACTCCTGCTCGGGCCCGACCGTGGTGAAGACGCGCTTGCTCTCGGTGTCGCCGAGCAGCTTCAGTGCCTTGATCGCGGAGCGCGAGAGGGCGTCCATCGAGCGCAGCAGCGGGATCTTCGCGTCGAGCGCCTCGCCGGTCCAGGAGGCGAAGGCGGTCGGGATGCAGAGCAGCGAGCCGTTCGGGTTGTCGAGGACGAAGGCCGGGCTGGTCGGGTCCCAGGCGGTGTAGCCGCGGGCCTCGAAGGTGGCGCGGACGCCGCCGGTGGGGAAGGAGGAGGCATCCGGCTCGCCCTGGATCAGCTCTTTACCGGAGAAGCCGGCCATCGCGCGGCCATCGCCGGCGGGCTCGAAGAAGGAGTCGTGCTTCTCGGCGGTCGAGCCGGTGAGGGGCTGGAAGACGTGGGTGAAGTGGGTCGCACCCTTCTCCAGCGCCCAGTCCTTCATCGCGGTGGCGACCGCGTTGGCCGTGGCGGAGTCGATCGCCTCGCCGCTTTCCAGGGCCGCCTGGAGGCGCTCGAAGACGTCGCCGGGCAGCCGTTCGCGCTGTACGGAGACGGAGAAGACGTTGGCGCCGAAGGCGTCGTTCTCGGGCTGGGTCAGGTCGAGAACGCCGAGGGCCTCCCCGTTGGCGCTCCACTGCGCTGCGGTCACGTTCTGCTGGCGGATACGGGTCATCGCTTCTTTCGTCCCTCGCTTGGCGTCGCGCCCTGTCGGCGGGCACGGTCGGTTACCGGTCCACTCCCTTTGAAGAGCCGAAAAGAGAGACTAGTGCCAATCGTCGGGAGATGCCTTTGTACCCGGGTACAAGGATCGCCGCGGGCCCTTGTACCCGGCGTCGTCACGGATTCAGCGGCCGCTTCCCGATCGTTCCTCGAAACGCCGCACCTCATCCCATAGCCACCGTGACCTCCGGTCGCGGTCGTCATTTCAACCGTCTTCCGGGAGAAATGACGACCGCGGATGCGGAGTAGGGGGAGAGAACGCCGCGCTGTCGCCTTATTGACCTGCATGCGGGAGAAAAGACGACCGCGTTGGGAGGAGGGGAGCGGCCACCATGCCCTTGCCACGATGGCCGAGCGCCAGCACGGCGTCGTCTCGATCCGCCAGTTGCTCGGACCGCTCGGCTACTCGCGCAGCGCGGTCTCTCGGGCCGTCGCCTCCGGTCGCCTACACCGCTTGTACACCGGCGTATATGCGGTTGGCCATGCGCGGCTGTCGAGACACGGGCACTCTCTCGCCGCCGTGCTCGCCTGCGGTCCCGAGGCTCTGCTCAGTCACCTCTCCGCTGCATGGCTTTGGGAGGTCTCAGGCCAGGGACCCGCACCGTTTCACGTCACTGGCCCGGTTCGTCGCCGACGCCGGCTGCCGGTGCGCATTCACCATTCCCAGATACTCGAGCCCGCGGACCGCGCGGTCGTTGACAACATTCCGGTGACCGCCCTATCACGCACATTCCTCGATGTCGCAGCCACAGCGCCCGGACGACTTCCGCGCATCCTCGATCTGGCGGAGCAGCGTGGCCTTTTCGACCTCGTCGCGATCGAAGAGCTCTTGGGGCGCGCGGGGCGGCATCATGGAGTCGGGCCTCTCAAACGGGCGCTTCGTATCTATCGCCCCGCCGACCTGACCTTCTCCGGGCTCGAGCGACGCTTCCTGGAAGCGGTTCGTGACGCTGGGCTGCCGTCTCCATCGGCCAACGTGTCAGTTGACGGCTACATGCTCGACGCGTATTGGCCGGAGTTCCTCTTCGCCGTTGAACTTGACGTCTTCGACTTTCATGGGAGCCACGCTTCGTTCGAGAGCGATCGACGGCGACAGGAGGAGCTGAAGCTGCATGGGGTCGAGATGATCCGAATCACCGGCCCGCGCTTCGACGCCGATCCCGATGAAGTCATCGACCGTCTCGGGCGTCACCTCGGCCAGCGCAGGCGTGAACTGGCGAGCCACCATCCTCAGCGGTCGTCATTTCAACCGGATCGCGGTTGAAATGACGACCGCCAGCGGGTTCGGGACATATGACGACCGCGTTAGCGATTGTTCCGGCAGGTAGCCTTCGCCGCCCACTACGGAGGAATCGCAACCAATGTTCGTCTCGAAGGCCGCCGTCGTCGGCGGCGGCACCATGGGCGGCGAGATCGCGCAGGCGATCGCCGCGGCCGACATCCCCGTCGTCGTCAAGGACGTCGAGCAGAAGTTCGTCGGCGCCGCGCTGGAGAAGGCGCGCGCGGTCACCGAGGGCCAGCTCGCCCGCCTGGTCAAGAAGGAGAAGCTGACCCAGGAGCAGGCCGACGCCCGCCTCGCCGAGGTGATGGGCCTGGTCACAGGAACCACGACATACGAGGAGCTCGGCGACGTCGACTTCGTCGTCGAGGCGGTTCCCGAGCGGATGGAGATCAAGCAGGCGGTCTTCCGCGAGCTCGACGCGGCCACGCCCGGCCACGCGATCCTGGCCTCCAACACCTCCTCGCTCTCGATCACCGAGATGGCCGAGACGACGCTGCGGCCCGACAAGGTCGTCGGCTTCCACTTCTTCTACCCGGCCTCGGTGATGCCGCTGGTCGAGGTGATCGCCGGCGAGGACACCTCCGAGGAGACGGCCACCGTCGCCTACAACTTCGCCCAGGCGGTCAAGAAGCAGCCGATCGTCTGCGGCGAGGTCCCCGGCTTCGTCGTCAACCGGATCCTGATGGCGACGATCGGCGAGATCTGGCGTGCCCAGGAGGAGCAGGGCCTCTCCCTGAAGGCGATCGACGAGGCGATCGCAGGTGCCCAGCTGGCGCCGATGGGCCCCTTCTTCCTCACCGACCTGCTCGGGCTCGACACGGTGCTGCACGTCGCCGAGCACCTCGCCGAGTCCTACGGCGAGACCTTCTACGTCCACCAGGGCCTGAAGCAGCTCGTCGCCGACGGCAAGCTCGGCGCCAAGTCCGGCGGCGAGGGCTTCTTCAGGGACGGCGAGCAGAACGTCCCCGGCGAGGCCGAGCCCGACGCCGGGGAGATGGTCGCGATGTTCACCTGCCGGGCGCTGATCGAGGCCTGCCTGCTGGTCGAGGAGGGCGTCTGCTCGGTCCGGGACATCGACGTCGGGATGATGGCCGGCGCCGGCCTCGACCCGCGCAAAGGCCTGCTGCCGCCGTTCTGGAAAGCAGACGTCGAGGGCCTCGACAAGGTGCTGGAGCGGATGGAGGGCCTGCAGGAGCGCTACGGCGACCGCTTCGCCCCGCCGGTCCTGCTGCGCCGTCTCGTCGCCCAGGGCCGCTTCGGGATGGCATCGGGCCAGGGCTTCTATCCCTATCCGCAGCCCGACGACGGCGAGCAGGCCGAGACGGTGAAGCTGGAGACGCGCGGCGAGGTGGCGATCGCCTGGCTCGCCAACGCGCCGATGAACGCCGTCTCGCCCGACGTGATCCGCGACCTGAAGACGGTCTGGGAGCGGGTCAAGGCAGCGGGTGGGGTGGGAGCGATGGTGATCGCCTCCTCGGTCCCGGTCGTCTTCTCGGCCGGTGCCGACATCAAGGCCTTCACCCAGATGGACGAGAGCGGGGGCGAGGAGCTGATCCACACCGCCCACGCCCTGCTGCGCGATTTCGGCCAGGCCGGGGTGGCGACGGTCGCCGCCGTCAACGCGCTCGCCTTCGGCGGCGGCTGCGAGCTGGCGATGGCCTGCGACGTCCGGATCGCCGCCGAGGCGGCCGTCTTCGGCCAGCCCGAGGTGAAGCTGGGCATCATCCCCGGCTTCGGCGGCACCCAGCGCCTGCCTCGCCTGGTCGGGCCGAACAAGGCACTGGAGATGAACCTGGCCGGCGACGCGATCCTCGCCGGCGAGGCGCTCGAATCCGGCCTGGCAAACCGCGTCGTCCCCGACCACGAGCTGTTCGAGACCGCCTTGATGTGGGGCCGCAAGCTGGCCGGCCAGGCGCCGGTCGCGGTCGAGCAGATCAAGCTCGTCTCGCATGCAGGCGACCTGGACCAGGGCATCGAGGCCGAGAAGCAGGGCTTCGCCACCGCCTTCCGCAGCGCCGATGCCCAGGAGGGCATCTCGGCCTTCCTCGCCAAGCGAACCCCCAAATGGCGCGGCAGATAACCGACAGCCGGGGCCGACGGGCCTCAAAGGAGACTCATAGGCGTATTTCAGGCCCGTCGGCGGGGGTGGAGCGGCTGGCGGGGCTGGTCCGGGAGTCGCGGTGCACCGTGGCGCTGACGGGGGCGGGGATCTCGGTGCCGTCGGGGATCCCGGACTTCCGTACCCCGGAGACGGGACTGTGGGCCAACGTCGACCCGATGGAGGTCGCCCACATCGACGTCTTCGAGCGCGATCCGGCCCGCTTCTGGTCTTACTACCGGCCGCGCTTCCACTCGCTCGGCGGCAAGCGGCCGAACCGTGCGCACGAGGCGCTGGCGGGGCTGGAGCGCCGAGGGCTGCTGGAGGGCGTGATCACGCAGAACATCGACCGCCTGCACCGGGCGGCGGGGTCGGAGTGCGTGATCGAGGTGCACGGCTCGATCGAGACCTCGACCTGCCGGGAGTGCGCGGCCAGCTACGGGATCGAGGAGGTCGACGGCCTCTTCGGCGACGACGGCGTCGCCGTCTGCGACGCCTGCGGCGGCCCGGTCAAGCCCGATGTCGTCCTCTTCGGCGAGATGCTGCCGGAGCGGGCGATGGCGGAGGCGCACGACCTGGCGGCACGGGCCGAGCTGATGCTCTGCATCGGCACCTCGCTCGTCGTCCATCCCGTCGCCGCCCTGCCAGGCGTCACGCTGGAAAGCGGTGGCCGGCTGGCGATCGTCACCAAGGGATCGACCCCCTACGACGGCGAGGCCGCGGTCAGGCTCGAAGGCGAGATCGACGAGGAGCTGGGTGCCCTGGCCGCGGCGCTGGGCTAGGCAGTGCCGCGACCGGGGGCGCCGCGGCTCAGAGCTTGACGCCCTGTCGTTCGCACTCGGCGACGATCGTGTCCGCTCGCGGCGATTCGGACGCGAAGGGGGCGGCGCGGGCGCACTTCGCCTCCGCCTCGGCGCCGCAGCCGTTGATGAATTCGGCGCCGACGATCCCGGCGACCTCGGCGTGGATGCAGCCCATCGGTGTAGGCGGGTTGCTGTCGCCGGCGGTCGCGAAGACGACGGCGAGCATCGCGACCACGGTCACCGCAAGGGCGATCGAGGCGGCCCTGATCTCGCGTGAGCTCAGCTTGTAGAGCGGCGTCGTCTGCCGCTCGTAATGTCCTTCAAGTGGCATGCCGGGCAGGTTATAGGCCCGCCTGGGCCTGCACTGCGCCAGCGTGGCGAAGATTTGGCGCCGATCTTTAGACACGTGTACGTAGTGGCACGGGCCTCGTGGCGGGAGGGTTTGGCGGTCCGCGAAGCATCTAGTCGAGAAAGGAACTAACTCTTCTTATGGAATGGCTGAACGAAGGCGCCAACTCATGGCAGCTAACGGCCGCGACCCTGGTGGGCCTGATGAGCATTCCCGGCCTGGTTGTGCTCTACGGCGGGGTGATGCAGAAGCGCTGGTCGGTGAACTCGATGATGATGGCGTTCGTCGCCTTCGCGATCGTGCTCATTCTCTGGGTGCTCGTCGGCTTCAAGATGGGCTTCGGCGAGCCGATACACGCGATCTCCGACAGCGGCTTCTTCGGCAACCTCCTGGGTAAGCCGGAATCGATCCTGGGCAGCGCCGACCTGCTGAAGCAGGCGCACATCCCGGAGCTGGCGGAAGAAGAATTCCTCTTCCCGCAATCGACGCTCGCGTACTTCCAGATCGTCTTCGCGGCAATCACGCCGATCCTGATGCTGGGCTCCGTGCTCGGCCGGATCAACTTCAAGGCGTGGATCCCGTTCGTCGCCCTCTGGACGCTGTGCTGCTACACGTTCAACGCCTTCCTGATCTGGGGCGGTGGCTTCTTCGCCCAGCAGGGCGCGCTCGACTACTCGGGCGGTTACGTGATCCACCTCGCCGCCGGCGTCTCCGGCTTCATCGCCGCGGCGGTGATCGGGCCGCGCCTGCAGCGCGATCGCGAGGTCAACGCGCCGAACAACCTGGCGATGGTCGCCGTCGGCGCCGGGCTGCTGTGGATGGGCTGGAACGGCTTCAACGGCGGCGACTGGTACAGCGCCGGCGAAATCGCTTCCGCCTCGGTGCTCAACACCAACCTCTGCACCGCGGTCGCCTTCCTCATGTGGATCGCTCTCGACTACATGACCGGCCGCAAGCCGAGCCTGATCGGCTCCGTCAACGGCATGATCGTCGGCCTCGTCGCGATCACCCCCGGCGCCGGCTTCGTCAACGGCTGGGGCGCGATCATCATCGGCGTCGTCGCCTCGACGATCGTCTACCTGGCGCTCAACTACCTGAGCCGGGCGGCGCCCTTCCGCAACGTCAACGACACGCTCGGGGTCGTGTACACGCACGGCTTCGCCGGCGTCGCCGGCGGCCTCCTGGTCGGGATCTTCGCCAATAACCTGATGGCCGGCGAACACGAAGGCCTGATCTCCGGCGGCGGGCTGCACCTCCTCTGGGTCCAGGCCTACACGGCCGCGTGGGTGATCGGGTTCTCCGCGATCATGACCTACATCCTGCTCAAGGTCGTCGGCATCTTCGTCCCACTGCGGATGTCCGAGGCCGAAATGGAGGAGGGCGACATCGCCGTCCACGGCCACGAGGTGTACCCGTCCGACGTGCCGTCGCTCGGGTATCCGGATGGGGTCCCGGCGCAGGCTGCATCTGCACCTGCACCGGAAGCCTCCGGCTAGGCAAACCGGCCCGGGCCCTGGCACCCGGCCGATCCACGAGGAAGCGATCCGCCCCCGACTCTCCCGGGGGCGGTTCGCTTCTCGGGGCCCTCGACGGGTCAGGCGGCCTGCCGCTCGCCCGCGCCCGCGACCTCGCGCAGCACGTCGAGCATTGTCGCCACCGCGGGCGTGACCGCAGCGCCGCGGCGCACGGCGGCGAAGACGCGGCGCACCGGGCTGCTTGGGTCGAGGGCGCGGATGCGGATGTCGGGCCGCACGGCGGAGAGCGCCATCTGCGGGATCAGGGCGACCCCGACGCCGGCCGCCACCAGGCCCTGGACGGTCTGGTAGTCGTCGCTCTCGAAGGAGACCCGGGGCTCGAAGCCGGCCGCATGGCAGGAGCGGACGACGTGGCGCGCGCAGGGACTGGAGGCCGAGGTCTGCACCCACGACTCCTCGCGCAGGCCCTCCAGCCGCACCTGCCGCCGCCGCGCCAGCCGGTGCGCCGCGGGGAGCGCCAGGTGCAGCGGGTCTTCGAGCAGCTCGAAACGCCGCAGCCCGGCGCCCAGCCGTTCGCCGACTCCGGGGAACTCGAAGAGCAGAGCGAGGTCGAACTCGCCGGCGCGCAGGCGGGGGGCGATCCGGTCGGGCTCGTCCTCGGCCAGGGTCAGCCCGACGCCAGGGTGCGAGGCGCGCAGGCTGGCGATCGCGCGCGGCAGCAGGGTGCCGCCGGCGGTCGGGAAGGAGGCGACCCGCAACCGCCCGCCCTTCCCCCCGGAGATCGCCGCCACCTCGGTCTCGGCGGCCTCCATGCGGGCGAGGATGCCGTCGGCGTGGTTGGCCAGGGCGGCGCCTGCTGGGGTCGGCAGCACGCCGCCTCGGTCGCGCTCGATCAGCTTCGCGCCGACCTCGCCCTCGAGCGTCGCGATCGCCTGTGAGACCGCCGATTGCGAGTAGGAGAGGGCGTCGGCGGCGGCGGAGAAGGATCCCTGCGCGATGACCTCGCGCAGCACCCTGAGCCGGGTCGCGTTGAGCATAAGCAAAGCTTATCTAATAGATAGGAACTAACAGTTGCACTGATGCAAGGTTCGTGTGACTATCGAGTCGAGCTTCTCCACCGACCCGATTCGTCCACGAGGAGGACCCCAGAATGGCAACCCGCATCATCGTTTCCTACGACGACACCGACAACGACCGCGACGCGCTGGCGCTGGGCCGCCTTCTGGCCTTCGGCGGCGCCGAGCTCTCGCTTGCCTACGTCCGCCACTCGCAGGGCGGGGCCCTGGAGCAGAAGGAGGCCGAGGAGCTGCTCGCGCATGGCGCCGAATCGGTCGGCGCTCCGGACATGCCGCGCCACGTCGTGGTCAACCCCGGCACCAGCGTCGGCCTCTCCGAACTGGCCGAGCGGGAGGACGCGGACGTGATCGTCTTCGGCTCCGAGTACCGGACCGCGCCCGGCACGGTCAAGCCCGGTATCTCGGCCCACAAACTGCTGCTCGGCGGCCCGGCCGCGATCGCCGTCGCGCCCTCGGGCCTGCACACCCGTTCCTCGGTCAGCGTCAACACGGTGGGCGTCATCGACGAAGGCGACGAGGCGGCGCGGCAGACCGCCACCAGCCTCGCCGAGGCGCTTGGCGCCAGCGTCGTCGAGCGCGGCGGCGGCCCGGTCAACCTGCTGGTTGTCGGCTCGCGGCCCGAGTCGCCGCTCGGCAAGGTGACCCTGAGCGCGGCCAGCGACTACGTGATCGAGACCGCGACCTACCCGGTCCTCGTCGTGCCCCGCGGCGGCCCGGTCGAGTTCGCCAAGGCCGGCGCCAACGAGCCGGTCGGCCCGGCTGACCCGGAGCCCGTGACCTCCGCCTAAGGCTCGCGCTTCACGACCAGGATCACGGCCGCAACCGAGGGGTCGCGGCCGTCGATCCGGTCCGCCGCCTCGGCCCAGGCGACCGGCCTGGCGTCGCGCCCGGCGACCATCTCGGCGACGGCTGCCTCGGGCGTGTCGGCCTCGACCACGAAGGCGTCGGGGGCCTTGGGCGGCGGCGCGCTTTCCAACTCGCGCTTGGTGACGTCCTCGGCCGAGCGCTCGGCGTTCGACCAGCCCTGGCCAAAGACCAGGTCGGGGTTGTCGAGGTGGCGGCCCTCGAGGATCTTCAGCGAGCTCTCGCGCGGGTCCCAGGTGCTTTCGGCCAGCTCGAAGACACGGCCCGCGAGCCAGGGCTCGAGCACCCTCGCCCGCAGCTCCTCGCGGCCGAGGTTGAAGAGCCGCGCGTGGTTCATCGGGGAGCTGAGCTGGACGTGGAAGGGCATCGCTGAACCATATGCTCCGCGGCCATGCCGGTGCCCCTCCCAGACGCGGTGATCTTCGACAACGACGGGTTGCTGCTCGATACCGAGTCGGTCTGGACCCGGGCCGAGCAGGACCTCTTCGAGCGCCGCGGGCTCGAGTTCACGCCCGCCCACAAGCGCGAGCTGGTCGGCACCCCCGCGGCGGTTGCAGGGGAGATCCTCGAACGACGGCTCGGCGAGGCGGGCAGGGCCGCCGAGCTCATCGAGGAGCTCGACACTCTCGTCGTCGCCGAGCTCGAGCACGGCGTCGAGGCGATGGTCGGCGCCCGCGACCTGCTGCACTCGCTGAAGCGGCGCGGCACCCCGCTGGGCCTGGTCTCCAACTCGCCGATGGCCTTCGTCCGCCGCTCGCTGGAGATCGTCGGCTTCGTCAACCGCTTCGACGTCGTGCTCAGCGCCCACGAAGTGGCTGCCCCCAAGCCGGCCCCCGATTCCTACCTGGAGGCCTGTCGCAGGCTTGCGGTCAAGGCGGGCCCCTCCGTCATCGCCTTGGAGGACTCGCCGACCGGCGTCGCCGCAGCACGCTCCGCCGGCCTGACCGTGATCGGCATCCCTTCGCTGGAGGGAATCGAGTTGGCCGAGGCTCACGAGATCGCAGAGTCCCTGCTTGACGCCGTGATCACCCACCATCTTCGGTTGTAAGCCCAACGTCAGGGCGGGGTGCCCCTCGCCTCACCCGCCCAACACGCGGCGGCGGCGCAGCACGCGCTCGCAGAGCTCCAGAATCTCGCGTGCTGAGTTGAGCTGCTCGGAGTTGAGGTCGTCGTGCAGCGCCTGGTTGGCCAACTCTCCCGCGTCTCTCCGACCGGCCGCGAGTGCTTCCATGTCCCTCTCGTGGTCGGGGCCCGCGAGAGCCCCCTTCAGCTCAACCAGCAGGGCCTCGAGCCCGACCCGGAGCTGCAGGGCGGCCTCGCGCCGGCGACCGGCGTCGAGATCGGCGCGGGCACGCAGGACGAGCGTCTCGCAGGCGTCGAGCCGCTCGCGTCCTCCCAGCACGGCGGCGACCCGTTCCTGGGGGCGCAACTCCTCGGTTCGCTGCCGGCGCCGCGAGGCGCTGTCCGCGTGCACCTCGACTTCACGGGCGTCGGTGAACTCGCCGACGGCGACCTCCTCGCCGCTGCCGTAGCCGATGCGCGCCGCGACAGCGCGAACGAGTGTCAGCGCCTGTGGATACGGATCGCCGCAGGCCACCGCGTGGGCGTGGAGCGCCCTGTTGATCAGGTCAACGCCTTCCGCCAGGAGCTCGTCGATCGAGTCGTGGCTTGCGCTCCCCTCCTTCAGCCATGCACCTGCCTCTTCCTCGGTGGCGAAGGGCGCGAAGGCGCGGATGGCCGTGATTCGGGCCAGGGGAAGCGGCTTCGGCGCCGGGCCCCCCGCCTCGCGCGGCCGCCGGCGGCGACGGCGGGGTGGCGCAGGCGCCCCCGCCGTCTCGACCACCAGCACCCGCTCCTCGCTTCCATCGCGGATCACGTAGCGGCCATCGGCGACCGGAAGGGCGCCGGCGAACTCGAGCTGCGTGAATCCGAAGAGGGTCAAAGACCCAATTCTTCTAAAGCGTCACTCGGGGGGCTGGGCGGTGCCGCCGTCGCCGCCCTTCGGCTGCCGGTCCGGCACCGCGTAGGGCGAGGGTGAGGTCCGCACCCGCGGGTTGTCGATCTCGCCGAGGCGGTCGGTCAGCCGCTGCCACTGGCTGGGCCCCAGCAGCGCGTTGAACTGCTGGTCGAAGGGGCCGCTCAGGGGGGTGAAGCCAACGTGGACGTGGTCGTAGTGGTCGGTGAGGGCGAAGCTCGTTTCCCCGGGCAGGTCCTCGAGCGAGATCACCTGGTCGGGATGCATCGTGCCCTGGAGCGCCAGCACCGTGCGGATCAGCTCGTCGGCCAGGGTCCCCGGGCCCTGGTGCCCGGTCACCGGGATGCCGTCGATCACCGGGATGTCGACCGCGTCGCCGGTCGAGTGCTCGGAGACGTAGCCCGAGGCGGTCATGATGCTGTGGCCGCACTTGAGCGAGGTGATCGTCATCCGGAATCCCTTCGAGACCAGGTACTCGAGCATCGCCAGCACGCGGCGGTCGATCTGGCCCGTGGCGATGTCGTTGCGCCCGCATTCGTAGATGTCGAGAGCCTCGTCGGCCAGGACCCGCTTCTGCAGCTGCTCCTTGGAGAGCAGCAGCACCCCGGCGCCGCCGAGCTTGGTCGAGAAGGGGTTCTTGCCCTTGGCGCGGTAGATCGCCGTCGCCTCGAGCAGCTTCCAGCCGTCGAGGATCGGCTTCGGGTCGATCCTCGGAGCGCCGCGCCCGGCGGGCCGGATCGAGAAGTTGATGTGAGAGTCGACCCCGTCCTGGGGGGCGCCGATCCGGGCCAGGACCGTCCCCGCTATAACCTTCGACCCGACCTCGAGGGTTCCCTTGGGCTCGGAGGAGACCGCGTTGTCCACTTCCTGGGCGGGGCCGTCCTGCCTGTCCTCGACCCGGCCGGGAAGGGCGAAGAGGCGCGGCCGCAGGTTCTCGCTTTCGACCGGAAGGCGCCTCTCCTTTCCGGTCGGCATCACCACGGTGCGGCGGTCGCGGACGATCGGGCCCAGCTCGGCGTAGGTGTACCGGTTGCCGTAGGCGTCTTGGAGGACGACGAAGTTGCCGAGCGCCTCGGAGTGGCCCGTCTTCTCGATCACGCCGTCGTTGACGGCGACCACCGGGGCATCCTCGGCGGCGAAGATGTTGATCCCGCGCCGCGTCGGGGAGGAGGAGATCACGTCGGCCGCTCCACCGTAGGCTTCCCCCGCGCCCGCTGCGTCGCGCTTCAGCGCCTCGCGGGCCGAGAGGTCGTCGGCGTAGCTGGCGTCGGCGGCGACCGGGAAGTGGGCGCCCTCGGTCAGCCCCGTCAGCGAGCCGACGAGGTCGGCTGGCAGCTTGCCGTAGGCGCGGGCGTAGGCCAGCACCTCCTGCACGTACCAGTCGGCGTGGTTGTAGGCGAAGATCGCGTCGTAGAGATTCTCCGAGCCGCCGCTGAGGTCGAGGTAGTGGGCCGCGGCGCAGATCGCGTCGACGGGGTTGTAGGGGTCCTTGCGCCCGTCGCCGTTGGCGTCGAGGCCGAAGGCCTCCCAGCTGGAGGGAAGGAACTGCATCCAGCCCAGCGCGCCCGCGCTGGAGGGGCCCATGTTGGTGCCGAAGCCGGTCTCGATCTTGTTGATCGAGGCCAGCACCTCCCAGGGGATCCCGTACTCGGTGCCGCAGGCCTGGTAGATCGGCAGCAGGAAGGGCGGGATCTCGAAGGAGTCGATGACGAAGTTGGGGACCCCGATCGGCGCCGGGCCGAAGGGCGCGATCGTCGCCGTCGGGTTGGCGCCCGTGGGGGCGCCGTCGCTGCCGTACTGCACGCCGCCGCTGCTGTCCGTGTCGGGGAGCTGGACGCCGCCGGTCGCGCTGGGCGCGGTGGCCCCGCCGCCGCCGTTGCCGCCGCCGCCGCTGGCGTCGCCGATCGTCTCGTTGCGGCGGACGGCGCTGCCGCCGCCTTCGATCGCGGTGCCCGCCTCGAAGCCACCTTCGGCCGGTTGCTCGGGTGCCTGTCCGGTCGCTTCGATGCCACTGCCCGCGGTGGGGGCGCCGGCGGCTTCCGGTTCCTCGCTGAGATCGGACGGAGCGCTGCAGCCGGCGTCTTCCAGGTCGGGTGCGCCGTCTCCGTCGTCGTCGAGCCCGTTCGAGCAGGCGGGCGCGGCGAGCGCCGGCGCCGCAGGGAGGGCGCTCGGATCCGTCGCTTCCGCGTCGGAGAGCTGCTCCGCCCCGGCGAAGCCGACGCCGAGCGCGGTGACCGCGCCGAAGCTGGCCAGGGCGACGATCGGTGCAAGCTTGTGTCTCATCAGACTGCGTCCGTTTCCCTGCTGTTCCCGTAGGGCAGCCCGTGTGCTCTCTCCCGGCGCGACACGCCAGGCCAAGCTACTTGCTCGCCCAGGCCTTCGCAACGACCCATTGCTGCCCCCAACAAGCCCTTAATCAACGTGAATCCATCCTCTGAGCGCAGCAGGATTTCACCTCGGCCGGATGGGCCGGTTAAGCTGGTGTCAAATGGACTACGAGGACCAGGACGGGCTGCGGGCCCGCAGCGAGCAGGCGATCGGCGAGCTCGCCCAGGTGCTGCTCGACAGCAACGTCCTCGAGAACGCGGTCGCGGCCGCGTTCGGCGCCCGCGAGAAGGCGCTCGAGGCGCAGCAGGCGGCGATGAGCGCGCTCAACCTGCCGTCCGCCGGTGACGTCGAGCGCCTGGAGCGCCGGCTGCGCTCGCTCTCGCAGCGGCTGGAAGAGGTCGAGGACCAGGTCAACCAGGTCTCGCGCGATCTCGGCGACATCCGCCGCCAGATCGCCGCCGACAGGCGCGCAGGAGTCCAAGACTAACCGTCGACTTTAGGTTGAGAGTACGTCAGAGGCCGCGTGCCCGGCGCGCTTCTCGGCCGTTTCGAGCGACTCCTTCTCCAGGTGCCTTCCGCCTGCCGCCTCGGCGACGATCAGAACCGCGGCCGCATCGATCCCGAGCGTGTGGGCACGGGCAAGGAGCGGGGCTGTCTGCATGTCCGCGGCCACTGCGCCCGGCGGCGGCGCCTGCTCTCCCGGGTGGGTGTCGAAGCTTGCGACCCTAGCCCTTCCGAATCCCTTCGGCCGCCGCGACAGCCGCGCGGTCAGCTGCTCGTCCGGCGTCACCGCCTCGCCGAGGGCGACCCCGAACGCGGCGGCGCTGCCGCCCTCTGCGATCGCCGCCTCGACAACGACGATCTCACCCAGCCCGAGGGCGTCCTCGAAGCTCGTGCAGGTGCCCACGCGCACCGCGCGCCGCACGCCCAGCTCGGCGATCTCGCTCAGCACCAGCGCCGCGCTCGGCCCGCCCATCCCGGTCAACTGGATCGTCAACTGCCTGCCTGCCGGCGTCCGGCCCGAGTAGCCCCAGAGGCCCCGCGAGTGGTTGCTCATCTTCGGCTGCTCGAGCAGCTCCTGGGCGAGCAGCAGCGCCCGCCCGGGATCGCCGACCAGGATCGCGTCGGCGGCGATCGGGGCTGTCGGGTGCAGGCGCGCGGGCACCGCAGGACCCTATTGCCACTCGCGAGAACCCCGCTTTGCAGATCTTCGACAGGTGTCCAATGAAATGCCCTGGAGCTTCGGTGGAGGATTGTCCAGATGAAGAAGATCGAGGCCTTTATCCGCCACGAGGCTTTCGACCCGATCCGCGTCGAGCTGCTCGACAAGGGAATCCCCTCGCTGTCGATCCTCGAGGTGAAGGGTTCTGGCCGCCAGAAGGGAGAGATCGGCCGCTATCGCGGCTCGGCCCTGATGGTGAGCGTGCGCCCGAAGCTGAAGCTGGAGATCGTGGTGGAGGACAAGGACAAGGGCTTGGTCGTCGAGACGATCCTCAAGCACGCCCGCACGGGCGAGGTCGGCGACGGAAAGATCTTCGTCCTACCGGTGGAGGAAGCGATTCGCATCCGCACCGGCGAGGGCGGGGAGCAGGTCCTGCAGGTACACGAGGAGTCCGAGATACCGACGTGACCGAAGGCGATCCCGGCAGGGGTTTCACTTAACTTTTTCGAGCTGCGGCTGTGTTTGCCAATGGTCGCCCGCGAAAAAGTACAAGACGTTTCACCCCTGCCGGGATCGCCTTCACCCAAAGGCTGCTCGTCGGACTCGCCGTCTAGCCTCGCTTTCGATGCTGGCTGAAGAGCGCATATCTCTTGCCGAGGCCTCGCGGCGGGCGGGCGTCTCGGCCGCCACGCTGAAGCGCTGGGCGGCGGAGAAGGTGGTTCCGGTGCGGCGCGGCCGCTGGACGGCGGCCGCCGCGGCACAGGCCCGGGTCGTGGCGCGGATGCGCGAGCGCGGCCACTCGCTCGAGGACCTGAAGCGCGCCGGGCGCGAGGGCCGGCTCGCTTTCGGCTTCGCCGAGGACCTCTTTCCCAGGCCCGAGGACCAGCTCACCGTCGAGGAGGTCGCTCGCGAGACCGGTCTCGAGCCCGAGCTGATCGAGCGCATCCTCGTCATCCTCGGCACGCCGCTCGAGCGCGAGCGGCTGCTCGACCCCCACGGCGTGCAGGCGATGCGCCACTGCGCGCGGGTGCTCGCTGCCGGCTTCCCCCTGGTCGCCTTCCTGCAGCTGGTCCGCGTCTACGCCCAGTCGCTGCGACGGATCGCCGATGCCGAGGTGCGGCTCTTCCACCTCTACGTCCACGAACCGCTGATCCGCGACGCCGTGCCGGAGCTGGAGATGGCCGAGGAGATCGGCGAGCTGGCGGGAGACCTGCTTCCCCTCGCCTCGCCCCTGATCGACTACCTGCACACCCGCTACCTGCGCTTCTTCTTGGAGCAGGACGTGATCGGCCATATGGAGGCCGACCTGGACGTCATGCCCGGCCTCGGCCAGGTCCCGATCGCGCTCTGCTTCATCGACCTCACCGGGTTCACCCGCTACACGGAGGAGGAGGGGGACCTGGAGGCCCTCGACGTGGTCGAGAACTTCGTCGAGACGGTCGAGGCGACCCTGCCACCGGAGGCGACGATCGTGAAGACGATCGGCGACGAGGTGATGGTCGTCTCCCCCGAGCCGGTCTCGCTGACCGAGTGGGCGGTCGAGCTGCTCGGCCGCTTCCCCGAGCGCCCCCAGCCGCGGGTCGGCATCCACTTCGCCAACGCGGTCTACCGCGACGGCGACTACTTCGGCACCCACGTCAACCTCGCCCACCGCGTGGTCGACCGCGCCCAGGCAGGTGAGGTGCTGATCACTGACCGGGTGGCCGAGGCGATCGACGGCCGCGAGGGGCTCGAGTTCGAGCCGATCGGCGAGGTCGGCCTCAGGGGCTTCCCGACGCCGACGCCGCTCTTCATCGTCCGCGCCACCGGCTGACGCCACCCTCGCTCCGGTGCGCTTTATGTGGTCATGGTTGGCATAAAGCGCACCGGAAGCCGCCTCCGCGGTGCGCGACACTTTCGGCATGGCCGGAGACGAGATGCTGGAGCGGGTGCGCGAGGAGGCGCTGCTGCCGGCCGGCCGGCCGATCGTGGCGATGCTCTCCGGCGGCCGCGACTCGGTTTGCCTGGTCGACCTCGCCGCGCGCCTGCTGGGAGCCGACGCCGTGACGGCTCTACACGTCAACTACGGGCTGCGTGAGGGCTCCGACGGGGACGAGGCGTTCTGCCGGGAGCTCTGCGAGGGCCTCGGCGTGGGGCTGGAGGTCGAGCGGCCGCGCCGGCCGGAGGGGCCCGGGAACCTCCAGGCTTGGGCGCGGGACACGCGCTACGCGGCGGCGGCCCGGCTGGCGCTGGCCGGCGACGCGCTGATCGCCACCGGGCACACGGCCGACGACCAGGTCGAGACGATCCTCTACCGCCTCGCGTCCTCGCCCAGTCGCCGCGCCCTGCTGGGGATGCGTCCGCGCGACGGCAGCCTGGTGCGGCCTCTGCTCGGCTTCACCCGTGAGCAGACGACGGCCTACTGCGAAGAGCGCGGGCTCCGCTGGCGCGACGACCCGACCAACGAGGAGGCCGGCTATGCGCGCAACCGCGTGCGCCACGGCCTGGTGCCGGCGCTGGCCGAGATCCACCCGGCGGCGGCGCGCAACGTCCTGCGCACGGCGGCGCTGCTGCGCGACGAGGCGGAGGTCCTCGACGCGCTCGTCGACGCCGAGCTGAGGAGCGCCAACGGCTCCCAGGCGACGATCTCGCTCGATCGCCTCGCGGGGCTTCCGGGCGCACTCCGTCGCCTGGTGGTCCAGCGCCTCGCCGACCGCACCGCGGGCCGGCCGGTGCCCGGTGCCGCCAACCACGCCGACGAGGTCGCTGCCCTGCGCCGCACCGGCACCGCGATGCTCGACCTCGGCGGCGGCGTCCGCGCCGTGGCCGAGCGCGGCGTCCTCCACGCCGAGTCCCGCCGACGGGCCTGAAACGCTCCCATCTGTCTCCTTTGAGGCCCGTCGGCAGCTGGCTGTGTCTCTATCTAGACTGCGGGCCGTGAGCGACCCCTCGATCGGCGAGACCCTCGTCTCCAGCGAGGACCTGCAGCGGCGCGTCGCCGAGCTGGGGCGGCAGATCAGCGACGACTACGCGGGTCGCGACCTCTTCATGGTCGGGGTGCTGAAGGGCGCCGTGCTCTTCCTCGCCGACCTGATGCGCAACGTCAGCGTGCTCTGCGAGGTGGACTTCATGGCCGTCTCCAGCTACGGCTCGCAGACCGACTCCTCGGGCGTGGTGCGGATCATGAAGGATCTCGACGCGCCGATCGAAGGCCGCCACGTGCTGATCGTCGAGGACATCATCGACTCCGGCCTCACGCTGCAGTACCTGATGCGCAACCTGAAAGCCCGCAATCCCGCCTCGGTCGAGGTCTGCGCGCTGCTGACCAAGCCCGAGCGGCTCCGGGTCGACCTCTCGCCCCGCTACGTGGGCTTCGAGATACCCAACCGCTTCGCGATCGGCTACGGCCTCGACCACGCCCAGCGCTACCGCAACCTCTCCTACGTGGCCGCGCTGGACGAAAAACCAGGTGCCGCCTCCGGCTAGGCAAAATCGCCCTGGTACGCTGAATTTTCCCTGTGAGGCGTTTTTTCAAGAGCGCAGCTTTCCCGATCCTGCTGGTGGTGATCCTCGCCTTCGTCGCCCAGCGAGTGATCAGCAGCCCCTCGGGCACAGAGGCGCCGTCCTACAACGAGCTGGTCAAGCCCAAGACCGGCCTGATCGCGCAGGAAAAGGTCGAAGAGGTCACGATCAACACGAAGGACAACACGCTCGACGTCAAGGAGAAAGACGGCGACAGCTACTCCACGGGATACCCGCCGAACACCGAGCAGTCCCTGCTCAACCTGATCGACCAGACCGAGAACGTGAAGACGACGGTGCACGGCAGCGGCAGCTCCAGCCTGCTCAACATCCTCACCTTCATCCTGCCCTTCGTCCTCTTCTTCGGCTTCTGGATCTTCCTGATGAACCAGATGCAGGGCGGCGGCTCGCGGGTGATGAACTTCGGCAAATCGAAGGCGAAGCGGATGTCGGTCGACGCGCCGAAGATCACCTTCCGCGACGTCGCCGGCGTCGACGAGGCGGTTCAGGAGCTGCAGGAGATCAAAGAATTCCTCGAGAACCCGAAGAAGTTCCAGGCTCTCGGCGCCCGCATTCCCAAGGGGGTGCTGCTCTACGGGCCGCCCGGCACCGGCAAGACGCTGCTCGCGCGCGCCGTGGCCGGCGAGGCCGGCGTGCCGTTCTTCTCGATCTCCGGCTCGGACTTCGTCGAGATGTTCGTCGGCGTCGGCGCCAGCCGCGTCCGCGACCTCTTCGAGCAGGCCAAGCAGAACTCGCCCTGCATCATCTTCATGGACGAGATCGACGCCGTCGGCCGCCACCGCGGCGCCGGCATGGGCGGCGGCCACGACGAGCGCGAGCAGACGCTGAACCAGCTCCTGGTCGAGATGGACGGCTTCGAGATGAAAGACAACATCATCCTGATCGCCGCCACCAACCGGCCCGACATCCTCGACCCGGCGCTGCTGCGGCCCGGCCGCTTCGACCGCCAGGTCGTCGTCGACCGCCCCGACCGCAAAGGCCGCAAGCACATCCTCGAGGTGCACACGCGCGGCAAGCCGCTGGCCAAGTCGATTGACCTCGACGCGCTGGCCGGGCAGACCCCCGGCTTCACCGGCGCCGACCTCGCCAACCTGATCAACGAGGCGGCGCTGCTCACCGCCCGCACCGGCCACCGCGAGATCTCGATGCGGGAGCTGGAGGAGGGGATCATGCGGGTGATCGCCGGGCCGGAGAAGAAGACCCGCGTGATGAGCGAGAAGGAGCGCCTGATCACCGCTTACCACGAGCTCGGCCACGCGATCGTCGGCCACCTGCTGCCCAACTGCGACCCGGTCCACAAGGTCTCGATCATCAGCCGCGGCCAGGCCCTCGGCTACACGATCAGCCTGCCGACCGAGGACAAGTTCCTCACCTCGCGCGCCGAGCTGACCGACACGATGGCGATGACCCTGGGCGGGCGCGCCGCCGAGGAGATCGTCTTCGGCGAGATCACCACCGGCGCCTCCAACGACCTCGAGAAGGTGACCGAGACGGCGAAGCGGATGGTGATGCGCTTCGGCATGTCCGAGCGGCTCGGCCCGCGGGTCTTCGGCCATGATCGCGGACAGCCCTTCCTCGGCCGCGAGTTCTCGGCCGAGCCCGACTACTCCGACGAGATCGCACGCGAGATCGACGACGAGATCCGCCGCATCGTCGAGAGCGCCCACCAGACCGCCAAGGACCTGCTCACCGACAAGCGCGAGGAGCTCGACCGGATCTCGAAGATCCTGCTCGGGCGGGAGACGATCGACGCCGAGCAGTTCGTGGCGCTGCTCGACGGCAAGCCCGAGGACGAGGTGTTCGTCGACGAGGAGGAGCCGGCGGCGCCGGTCGAGCCGGAGCCGGAGCCGGAGCCGGAACGGGCGCAGCGCGAGGGCGCGCGGCCGATGCCGCGGCCAAGGCCCGGATACGCGGGCGGCGACGCCAGCTGATCCGTTCCGGTGCGCTTTATGTGCCCATGGATGGCATAACTCGCACCGGAAGGGCGCGGGGCACCTCCCGCTTGGTGTGGGAGCCACGGGGTGGCTCTCGTCCTGACAAGTGCCGCGCTAATTAGCGCGGCACTTTGAGTATCCGCCAGTCCGAGAGCCACCCCGTGGCTCTTTCCTGAAGCTGGTGATACTTCGTCCATGAAGCCGAAGCTGATGGGCATCGTCAACGTCACTCCCGATTCGTTCTCGGACGGGGGTTTGTTCTTGGAGCCCGAGGCGGCGATCGCTCATGGGGAACAGCTTGTGAGGGATGGGGCCGAAATCCTCGATGTTGGCGGAGAATCGACTCGGCCGGGGGCCGAGCCGGTGGGAGAGGCCGAGGAGCTGGAGCGGACGCAGCCGGTGGTTGCCGATTTGGAGGCGATGGGGCACACGGTCTCGATCGACACCTCGAAGGCGGCCGTGGCCGATGCGGCGCTCGCGGCCGGGGCCGAGATCGTCAACGACGTGACCGCGCTGCGGGGCGATCCCGAGATGGCGGCGTTGTGCGCGGATCGCCGTGCCACCGTTGTCCTGATGCACATGCCGGGCGATCCGCGGACGATGCAGGACGACCCGCGTTACGAGGACGTTGTCGACGACGTGAAGGCGTTCCTCGCCGAGCGGGTCGAAGCGGCGGTCGCGGCTGGCGTCGCGGAGGAGAAGATCTGGCTGGATCCGGGGATCGGGTTTGGGAAGACGCTGGAGCACAACCTGGAATTGCTGCGGCGGCTGCGGGAGCTGCGGGAGCTGGGGCGGCCGCTGGTGGTCGGGACCTCGCGCAAGAGCTTCATCGGGGCCGTCGACGGGTCCGCGGTCGGGGATCGCCTCGGCGGCACGATCGCCTCCTCGGTTCTCGCTGCAGCCGAGGGTGCCGATGTCCTGCGCGTCCACGACGTGGCCGAGATGGCGCAGGCGGTCCGGGTCGCCGCAGCGGTGCTTGGGGCCTGTCCCGATAGGTGATCACACCCCTGGATACGGCCCAGGGCACGGCGCGGATTCGGCCCCGTCGCGAATCCCACATGGCGCTGCCATGCGGAATCCGCGCCGTGACCGCCCCGCTTGGCCCTGAACCATCCCAGCGGCGCGCCACCTATCGGGATAGGCCCTTGGGTAGGTTCCTCCCATGGAGTCGCACGAGAACGGGATCGAGTCGAGCGTCGAGGTCGAGCTGCGCGGGCTCTCGATCTACACCCATCACGGGGTCAGCGACTCCGAGCAGGAGGTGGGGCAGCGGCTCGAGTTCGACGTCTCCTTCGACGTGCCCGACTGCGATGCCGTGCTGACCGACCGGATCGAGGACACCGTCGACTACGGCGACGTCTGCGACATCGTCGCCTTGGCCGCGACCGAGCGCAGCTACCGCACCCTCGAGCGCCTCGCCCAGGTGATCGGGGAGCGGCTGATGGAGCGCTATGGCTGCGCCTCCGTCCGCGTCCGTGCCGCCAAGCCCGAGCCGCCGCTCCCCCTGGCGATCCAGGAGGTCGCCGTCGAGGTGGTGCACGAGCGGGCCGACGAAGCGGACGAGGACGAGCACGAAGAGGTTTGACCTTGCCCGCGCGGACCGGCTACCTGGGCCTCGGCTCCAACGTCGGCGACCGCAAGTCCCACCTGCGGGCGGCGATCGAGCTGCTCCGCGAGCGCGGGGTGGGGGTGGAGGCGGTCTCCTCGACGTATGAGACCGAGCCGGTCGGCGAGGTGCTCGACCAGCCCGACTTCCTCAACGCCGCGATCCGCATTCGCACCGAGCTGGAGCCCGAGGCCCTGCTCGACGTCTGCAAGGAGATCGAGGCCGACCGCGGCCGCTCCCTCGACGCCCCCCGCCACAGCCCCCGCCCGCTCGACGTCGACATGCTCCTGCTCGGAGATCTGGAGCTGAGCACCGACCGCCTGACGCTTCCCCATCCCGAGGTGACGAGCCGCCGCTTCGTTCTCGCCCCCCTGCTGGAGCTGGATCCAGGGCTCACGCTCCCGGACGGGACGCGCCTCGAGCCGGCGCTTGCCTCGCTAGGCGGCGGGCAGCGAGTTCAACGCCTGTAGCCAGGCGGGCGGGAAGATCGGCGGCGCGTCGCCCGGGTAGTCGGGGATGACGCGCCGCGCGAACCGGCCCGCCGGGCGGGCGTCGATCAGGGGGCGAAGATCCTGCATCGTCAGCGCCAGGCGCAGGGAGGGCGCGATCTGGTAGTCGGCGGCGTTGAGCTGCTCCCCGTCCAGGACGCCTGCCTCGATCCAGGCGTCGATGCGGTCGAGGAGGTCCGGCAGGGCCGCGAGGTCGCGGCGCACGTTCTCGTCGCTGGACTCGTTATAGCGGGCGGTCAGCGCCAGGATGGGCCCTGCGGTGCGGACCGCGAGGCCGATCGGGATGCCCAGCTTGGCACCCTCCGAGTAGCTGCGCAGCGGCGCCTTGTCCTTGCGAAGCGCCCACCAGATCATCTGGCGGATCGGGTGCTGGAGCTCCTCGTCGCCGAAGAGCTCTGCCTCTTCGACGGCACGGCGCTTCTCGGGGTCCTCGGGGAAGAGCGGCGGCTCGGGTTGGATGCGGTCCAGCTCGCGGGCGATCGCGCGCGAGCCCTGGATCTTGCGCCCGTCGATCTTCACCGCCGGCACTGTCTGCTTGGGGAAGCCCATCGCGCGAACGACGAGCTTCTGCATCACCGGGAAGAGGTCGGTGCGCTTGAAGGGAATGCCCTTGGCCTTCATCATCGCCTGGACCGCCACGCCGGGATGGGAGCCGGGGATCGTGTAGAGCCGGACCTTCATCGGCGCTCATCCTACGCTGTCAGCGATAATCGCCGCCATGAGCGCGGAGCGACCAAGCGTGCATATCTGGTTCTTCGCGCAGGGAGCGAAGCGCGAACCATGACTCTCCTCGCGGTCGACGTCGGCAATACCCAGACGCACCTCGGCGCCTTCGACGGCGAGCGGCTGGTCGAGCACTGGCGCTTCCAGACCCGCTCGGGGGCGACGGGCGACGAGCTGGCCGAGCGGATCGCGGGCCTGTTCGCCCTCTGCGACATGGGCCTCTCTGACCTCGACGCGGTCTGCGTCTCCTCGGTGGTGCCGCCGCTGGGCACCCAGTACGAGCAGTTGGCCGAGCGCTACCTCGAGGCCGATTGCCTGACGATCGGCCCCGGCCTGAAGACGGGCATGCCGATCCGGATCGACAACCCGCTCGAGGTCGGTGCCGACCGCCTCGTCAACGCGATCGCCGCCTACGAGCGCTTCCAGGGCGCATGCATCGTCGTCGACTTCGGCACCGGGATCAACGTCGACGTCGTCTCGGCCGAGGGCGAATATCTCGGTGGCGCGATCGGCCCCGGCCTGGAGATCTCGCTCAGCGCCCTGATCGAGCGCGCCGCCCGGATCACCCGCATCGACCTGGAAGCGCCGGCGACGGCGATCGGCCGCTCCAGCCGCGCCGCAATCCAGTCCGGCTTCGTCTTCGGCTTCGCCGGTCTGATCGATGGGCTGGTGCGCCGGATCGAAGAGGAGCTCGGCCCGGGGGCGCGCCTGCTGGCCACCGGCGGCCTCGCCCACACGGTCGTTCCCTTCACCGAGACGATCGACGAGGTCGACGACATGCTTACCCTCAAGGGGCTGCGTCTCATCCATGAGAGGAACTCCTGAACAGCCCCCGCTGACCGATCCCTTCGCGATCGGCGGCATCGAGATCCCCAACCGCGTCCTGCTGGCGCCCCTCGCCGGGATCGGCAACTGGTTCGTGCGCCTGCAGGCAAAGCGCTACGGGGCCGGGCTGGCCGTCTCGGAGATGGTCTCCAGCTTCGGCCTGCACCACCGCAACGAGCGCACCCTGCGCGAGCTGATGCGCATCCACCCCGACGAGCACCCGGTATCCGTGCAGCTCTTCGGCCACGACGCCGAGGTGATGCGCTCGGGGGCCGCGATCGCCGCCGAGGCCGGGGCGGACCTGATCGACATCAACATGGGGTGCCCGGTGCGCAAGGTGCGCAAGACGGGTGCCGGCGCCGAGCTGCTGCGCGATCAGGACCTCGCACTTGCCCTCGCCCGCGGGGCCGCCGAGGGCAGCGGCCTGCCGGTGACGGTGAAGTTGCGCTCCGGGATCGAGGCGGGGGACCGCTCCGGCTTCGAGCTGGCCGTCCGCCTGGTCGAGGAGGCGGGCGTCGCCGCGATCGCTTTTCATCCCCGGGCCGCGACCGTCGGCCACAAGGGCAGTCCCGACTACGAGCTCGCTCGCGCGCTGGTGAAGAGAGTCGAGGTTCCGGTGATCGTCTCGGGTGGCCTCAAGAGCGCCGAAGCCGCCCGCGCCGCCTACGAGGAGTCGGGGGCGGCGGCGGTGATGATCGCCCGCGGCGCCCTCGGCAACCCCTGGGTCTTCGAGGAGCTGACCGGCCGGCGCACCGATGCGCCCGACCGCGCCGAGATCGCCGAGGAGCTGCTCTGGACGATCGACCGCGCCGAGGAGCACCTCGGCAGCGACCGGGCCAACCGCTACCTGCGCAAGTTCTACCCGTGGTACGTCGAGCGGTTGGGCATGGGGCCCGAGCTGACCGACGAGCTCAACCGCAGCCCCGGCCTTCCCGAGGCCCGCCGCCTGATCGCCTCCCTGGCTGCTCCAGCCGCCTCGCTATAATCCCGCGACTTCCGGCCCTGGTGTGGTGACTCGATGCCGCCGCACCTGGCCGTTTTTTCGGTCTAGGAGCCGGTTCCCGGCTCAATCGAGCAAAGCGAGGTCAGGACAAAGTGAGTCGCCAGTCCGTAATCACCCCCGAGGGTCTCGAGAAACTCAAGGAGGAGATAGAGCGCCTCTCGACCGTGAAGCGGCGCGAGGTCGCCGAGCGAATCAAGGAGGCGCGCGAGTTCGGCGACATCTCCGAGAACGCCGAGTACGACGACGCCAAGAACGAGCAGGCGCTGCTCGAGCAGCGGATCGCCCAGCTCGAAGAGCGGCTGCGCCGTGCCACGGTGATCGACGAGAAGGACCTCGGCACCGACGAGGTCCAGTTCGGCTCGATCGTCCACGTCAAGGATCAGAAGACCGGTGACTCGCAGAAGTTCCAGATCGTCGGTTCGACCGAGGCCGACCCGCTCGAGCACAAGCTCTCCAACGAGTCGCCGATCGGCAAAGCGTTGATTGGGCACAAGCGCAACGACATCGTCACGGTCGAGGTTCCGCGGGGGCCTAGGAAGAAACTGAAGATCACCAAGATCGAGACGGCGTAAGGGCCGATCCCGGCAGGGGGAGCCCATCCCGGCAGGGGGTTCCGCTTAACTTTTTCGGTGGGACGGGGTTGGGCTGGCGCTCGGGCGTGGTTGGCGAAAAAGTACAAGACGCTCCACCCCCTGCCGGGATCGGCCCTGAGCTGCCGGTAGTCTCGCGCTCTCAATGAGCGAGGCTGAGCGACCAGAGGTTTCCGACGTTCTTCGTGACCGGCGGGAGAAGCTGGAGCGGTTGCGGGAGGCTGGGATCGATCCGTTTCCGCCTGAGTTTGCTGGGAAGGAGGACATCGGGGAGGTTCGGGCGGCGCACGAGGGGCTGGCGCCGGGGATCGAGACCGAGTCGCGGCATCGGGTTGCCGGGCGGCTTGTTGGGCGGCGGGGCCATGGCAAGGCCTGCTTCCTCGACCTTCGCGATGGCAGCGGGCAGATCCAGCTGCACGCGCGCGAGGACCTGCTCGGGGAGGAGCCCTACCGGGTGCTGGTCGAGCTCGACCTCGGCGACATCGTCGGGGTCGAGGGCACGGCTCTGGCGACCAGGCGGGGCGGAGAGCTCTCGCTGGCGATCGACCGCTGGCGCCTGCTGGCGAAGAGCCTGCGACCGCCGCCGGACAAGTTCCACGGCCTCGAGGACGTCGAGACGCGCCACCGCAAGCGCGAGCTCGACCTGATCGCCAACGAGGAGACCCGCCGCCTCTTCGCGCTGCGCGCCCGCACGGTCAGCGAGGTCCGCCGCTGGCTCGACGAACGGGGGTTCGCCGAGGTCGAGACGCCGGTCCTGCAGCCGCTCTACGGCGGCGCCCTGGCGCGGCCCTTCACGACGCACCACAACGCCCTCGATCGCGACTTCTACCTGCGGGTCGCCACCGAGCTGTACCTGAAGCGCCTGGTCGTCGGCGGCATCGACCGCGTCTACGAGCTGGGCAAGGACTTCCGCAACGAGGGCGTCTCGCACAAGCACAACCCCGAGTTCACGATGCTCGAGTGGTACGAGGCCTGCGCGGACTACGCCGCCACCGCGCACAGGGTCGAGACGATGGTCGCCGAGGTGGCCGAGCGCGTCCTGGGCACCACGAAGGTGCAGCGCGGCGGGGTGACGATCGACTTCGCCCCGCCCTGGAAGCGGGTGACCCTGCGCGACGCGATCCGCGAGCGCACCGGCATCGACATCGCCGAGCACCCGACCCGGGAGGCGCTGGCGGAGGCGATGGGGACCGAGGCCGAGCCCGAGGAGGGCTGGGGCAAGCTGGTCGACGGGCTGCTCTCCAAGTCGGTCGAGCCGGAGCTGGTGCAGCCGACCTTCGTCCTCGACTACCCGGTCGAGCTTTCCCCATTCGCCAAGTCCCACCGCTCCGAGGACGGCCTGGTCGAGCGCTTCGAGGCCTTCGCCGGGGGCATGGAGATCGCCAACGGGTTCAGCGAGCTCAACGACCCCGACGAGCAGCGCCGCCGCTTCGAGCAGCAGGCGGAGGAGCTGGCGCGGGGGGACGAGGAGGCGCAGCCCTACGACGAGGACTTCGTCGCCGCGCTCGAACAGGGGATGCCGCCGACCGGTGGCGTCGGCATCGGGATCGACCGCCTGGTGATGCTGCTGACCGGCGCCAAGAGCGTGCGCGAGGTCGTCCTCTACCCCGCGATGCGCGGTTGAGATAGGCTGCGGCCGTGTTGCGCCTTGCAAGCTGGACCAGACCTGCGGGTGAGAGTCCCGTCCGGGTAAGCGCCGGAGCGCCCGGTAGCAGGCCCCAGCCTGTCGCCGAGAGGCGGCTGGCCGAGCGGGGTGTCGAGAGCCTCTTTGGAGGGAGCAAGCGCGCGGGCTGCGACTTCAGCCTCGTCACATTCACAACGGGGGAGCCGAGCCGCTCATGTCACGGCGAAGGCCACGTCCGCCGACCCTGCTCCGAGAACGGTCGGCGGGTCCCTCCGGGGTACGGGGAGTTGCACGCGCGCACGGCCTGGTCCGGAACAAGGGAGACCCGTCTGCCCGGCCCTGCGTCGGGCAAAGACCGGCCCCATAAGCCAAAGGCGAAAGGGGACGGAGGGCAGCGGGAGTCCGAGGGGGTCGTAGTAGTGCAGATCGGCGCGCAGAACAACGCGCCGGGAGCGAAGGACCCCCGCTTTGATCGCGCTGGTCGCGGAGGTAAGCGCTAGGCATGGCCGCCAAGAGCGGACCCAACCACCCCGGCGGTAGCCAACCCGTCGAGCAGGAGGCGAGTCAAATGGTCCTTCAGACCCCTCGCCGCCCGAAGGCGCGAGAACTCCAACGCAAGCTATGGGCAGCGGCCAAGCGATCCCCAGATCGCCGCTTCCACGCCCTGCATGACCGAATCTGGAGGGGTGACGTCCTCCGGGAGGCATGGAAGCGGGTGCGCAAGAACAAGGGCGCGGCGGGCATCGACAGAGTGACGCTCGCCGCGGTGGAGGAATACGACGCAGAGCGGCTACTGGCCGAGCTGCAACGCGACCTCCGCGAAGGTACCTATCGACCCTCTCCAACCAGGCGGGTCGATATCCCCAAGCCCAGTGGCGGCAAGCGGCCGCTCGGCATCCCCACCGTCCGCGACAGGATCGCCCAGCAGGCGGCGCGGCTTGTCCTGGAGCCGATCTTCGAGGCGGGCTTCTCAGACGCCTCGCACGGCTTCCGGCCCCGCCGTTCCGCCACCGACGCCAAGGAGGAGCTCCGCAAGGGCTTCATCCGAGGTCGAACCTGGGCGCTTGACGCTGACATCCGGGACTACTTCTCCACCATCGACCATCAGATCTTGATGGCGAAGGTGGAAGAGCGGGTCTCAGACCGGCGGGTGCTGAAGCTGCTGCGCAAGTGGCTCACCGCAGGCGTGATGGAGGAGGGGGCATACCGGCAGACGGTCGCCGGAACGCCCCAGGGCGGGGTCATTAGCCCGCTGCTCTCCAACATCTACCTGCACGCCCTCGACCTCGCCTTCCAGGGCGGTGAGAACGGCCTGCTCGTCCGCTACGCGGACGACTTCGTCGTGCTCTGTCGCACCGAGAGCGAGGCCAGGGCGGCCGAGGCAAAGGCGAGGGAAGTCCTCGCCTCCCTCGGCCTGGAGCTGCACCCCGACAAGACGAAGGTGGTCAACCTCAGAGAAGGCCGCGAGGGCTTTGACTTCCTCGGCTGCCACTTCAGAGCGCGCGCCTCGGGCAAGCTGATGGAACGCGGCATCCGCCGCTACTACCTCCATCGCTGGCCCTCAAAGCGGGCGATGAAGTCGATCCGAGCCAAAGTCAAGGCCAAGACCGGCCGCAACCGCACAGGGGTCTCAGACGTCCGCGATGTGATCGCGGACCTGAACCCTCTGCTGCGCGGCTGGGGCAACTACTTTCGCACCGGGAATGCCGCCGACAGGTTCATTGCCATCGACCGCTACGTCGCCTGGCGGCTCAAGCGCTTGCTGGTCAAGCGCCACGGCCGCAACCTGCGCGCCGGGCAGGCCGATGCGTGGACCCGGCAGTGGTTCGGGGAGCTGGGCCTTCACCAGTTGATGGGCACCGTCCGCTATCCGGGGGTCGCGTAACCATGCCAAGAAGATCATCGGTAAGCCGTGTGCGGGAAAATCGCACGCACGGATTGAAAGGGGAACGGGGAAACAGGCCCGCTTGGGTACTGCGCCCCTGACTACCAATGGCGTGGGGGAGATTCCTGGCGGTCGGCATCTCGGCCTTGCTGATCGCAGCGGTTATGGCGACGGTTGCCTGGTCGGCAGCACGACCCGACGTTGGCGTTGGCACGAGCGGAGCGGTCAGGTTGACGATCCCCGACGAGCCGAACGGCGGCGGGGTCGTGTCTCGGATCGATGTTCCCCGCCGGGAGGCTGGTCGAATCGTCAACCTCGATGTGAGGGTGCGAATCAGGCACCCATCAGACGAGGACATCAATATCTATCTCGTCTCACCGTCCGGCAAGTTCGTGGAGCTCTCCACCGACAACGGCGGCAACGGCGACGACTACGGCGCTGGCCCGGTTGGATGCGGCGGCTCGTTCACCGTCTTCGACGACGAGGCCGGCACCAGGATCCGCGACGGGGCGCCACCGTTCCTGGGCAGCTTTCGGCCGCAGACACCGCTCTCGAGTCTCGACGGAAGCCTTGTGCGCGGAACCTGGCGCCTGCAGGTGTTCGACGACCAGGCCGGCCAGACCGGTGTCCTCGGCTGCTGGCAAATCCGCGCCCAGCTGCGTTGAGCCGATTCCCATCGGGCCTCCGCGGCCTCTCCAAGGAGAGGGCTTGCGGTCCCAAAGCCCGCTAATAGCGCTTTTTCGGGTCTACAGGCCGGACGGGCAGTCCCGGTATCGTTTAAGGGGCACATGGGTGCCTCCCGATAACTGAAGGGCACCCTCCGATACTTACTCAGCGGAATCGCGTTGAGTGGATAGAGAGACTTTTGTTCGAGAGATTCACAGAGCGAGCCCGACAGGTAGTCGTCCTGGCCCAGGAAGAGGCCCGCACGCTGAAGCACAACTACATCGGCACCGAGCACATCCTGCTCGGCCTGCTGCGCGAGGAGGAGGGGCTCGCCGCCCGCGTGCTGGAGTCGCTCGACATCACAACCGAGAGGGTGCGCTCGCAGGTGGTCCGGATCGTCGGTTCGGGCGAGGAGGTCACCTCCGGCCAGATCCCGTTCACGCCGCGGGCCAAGAAGGTGCTGGAGCTGGCCCTGCGCGAGGCGCTCTCGCTCGGCCACAACTACATCGGCACCGAGCACATCCTGCTCGGCCTCGTGCGTGAGAACGAGGGCGTCGCCGCCCGCATCCTGCTCGACTTCGACGCCGATTCCGACAAGATCCGCAACGAGGTGATCCGGATGCTCTCCGGGCCCGGCGGGCGGCGCCAGGGCGCCGGCGCCCCCGGTGGCGGCGGGGGCGCCGAGGGCAAGAAGTCCTCGAAGCTGCTCGACCAGTTCGGCCGCAACCTGACCAAGCTCGCCGACGAGGGCAAGCTCGACCCGGTGATCGGCCGCGAGACCGAGATCGAGCGGATCATGCAGATCCTCTCCCGGCGCACCAAGAACAACCCGGTGCTGCTCGGCGAGCCCGGCGTCGGCAAGACCGCCGTCGTCGAGGGCCTGGCCGCCCGCATCAACAAGGGCGAGGTCCCCGAGCTGCTCAAGAACAAGCAGATCTACACGCTGGACCTGGCCGCCCTGGTCGCCGGCTCCAAGTATCGCGGCGAGTTCGAGGAGCGGCTCAAGAAGGTGATGAAAGAGATCACCCAGCGCGGCGACATCATCCTCTTCATCGACGAGCTTCACAACCTGGTCGGCGCCGGCGCCGCCGAGGGTGCGATCGACGCCGCCTCGATCCTGAAGCCGGCGCTGGCCCGCGGCGAGCTGCAGACGATCGGCGCCACGACGCTCGACGAGTACCGCAAGTACCTGGAGCGCGACTCGGCGCTGGAGCGTCGCTTCGCCCAGATCAAGGTCGACCAGCCCTCGGTCGAGGACACGGTGAAGATCCTCGAAGGGCTGCGCGAGCGCTACGAGCAGCACCACCGCGTCAACATCACCGATGACGCGCTGGGGGCCGCGGCCGAGCTCGCCGACCGCTACATCTCCGACCGCTTCCTGCCCGACAAGGCGATCGACCTGATCGACGAGGCCGCCTCGCGGATGCGGATCAAGTCGATGAGCTCGCCGCCGGTCTACCGCGACCTCGAGGAGGAAATCGAGACGACGCGGCGCGACAAGGAGGCGGCGATCGAAGCGCAGGAGTTCGAGAAAGCGGCGAACCTGCGCGACACCGAGCGTCAGCTGACGACCCGCAAGCGCCAGCTCGAGGACGAGTGGTCCGAAGGCGAGGATGGCGAGCGGCCCGACGTGGGCGAAGAGGAGATCGCCGACATCGTCTCGATGTGGACCGGGATCCCGGTCTTCAAACTGACCGAGGCCGAGACCCAGAAGCTGATCCGCATGGAGGAGGAGCTGCACAAGCGGGTGATCGGCCAGGAGGTCGCGATCACCGCCGTCTCCAAGGCGATCCGCCGCTCGCGCGCCGGGATCAAGGATCCCAAGCGCCCGGCCGGCTCCTTCATCTTCCTCGGCCCCTCCGGGGTGGGCAAGACCGAGCTCGCGCGCACGCTGGCCGAGTTCCTCTTCGGCGACGAGGAGTCGATGGTCCGCATCGACATGTCCGAGTACATGGAGAAGCACGCGGTCAGCCGCCTGGTCGGCTCACCGCCGGGCTACGTCGGCTACGACGAGGGCGGCCAGCTGACCGAGGCCGTGCGGCGCAAGCCCTACTCGGTGCTGCTGCTCGACGAGATCGAGAAGGCCCACCCGGACGTCTTCAACATCCTGCTGCAGATCCTCGAGGACGGGCGGCTCACCGACGCCCAGGGGCGCACAGTCGACTTCCGCAACGCGATCGTGATCATGACCTCGAACATCGGCGCCTCGGAGATCGCCAAGAACACCTCGATCGGGTTCACCGTCGCCGACGAGACCGGCATGTCCTACGACGACATGAAGAACCGGATCATGAGCGACCTGAAGAAAGTCTTCCGGCCCGAGTTCCTCAACCGGATCGACGAGGTGATCGTCTTCCACAAGCTGGCCAAGGGCGAGGTGAAGGAGATCATCGACCTGATGATCAACCGCGTCCGCGTCCAGGTCGCCGAGCACGAGCTGCAGCTGGAGCTGACCGACGAGGCCAAGGACCTGCTGGTCGAGAAGGGCTGGGACCCCTCGATGGGCGCCCGGCCGCTGCGCCGCGCGATCCAGCGCTACATCGAGGACCCGCTCGCCGACGAAGTCCTGCGCCAGGGGCAGATGACCCCCGGCTCGACCGTGCTGGTCGAGCGCGACGCCTCCGGCGACGAGGAGGACCACCCGCTCAGCCTCAAGATCGTCAAGCCGAAGAAGCCCCGCGCGAAGAAGGCCAAGCCCGAGCCCGAGAAGGTCGGCGTCGGCGCTGCTGCCAAGAAGGACGAGGGCCCGGAGGGTGGCGGCGATCAAGGGCCGGATCCGGGCGAGCCCAAGCCGGAGGCCGACTAGTTCCATAGTCGAGGGCGCGCGGGTCCTGTCGTGGCAGGGGACCCACCGCCCCCTGCGGTCGCTAAAGCGTCCTCGGGGGCGGTCCCCCCTGCCACGCCACCCGCGCGAGCTGCGGGAATATGGTTCGGGTCATGCGTGAACTTGGTCGCACAGCGATAGGCACTTGGAGCGGGGGGCGGTTCCTGCGCTTCGGGGAGGCCGTCGAACGAGGGCCGGTTGGTGGAGCTGTTGAGGCCTGGGGGGGGGATCGAGACTGTGCTGACTGCGGATACGTATGGGCAGGGGGAGGCCGATGCGTTGCTTGGGCGGGCGCTGGGTGGGGTTCCGCGTGGCGATTACTGCCTGGTCGGGGCGGTTGGGCATGACTTCTATGAGGGGGAGCGGGACGGGCCTCGGGGGTTTCCGCGCTTCACGGACTCGCGGCTGCGCGGGGAGGGCGAGTATGCGGGGTACTTGCGGATGGCGGCCGAGCGCAGCCTGGAGCGGATCGGTGTCGGCTCCTTCGACCTGCTGCTGCTCCACAACCCCGACCGGATCGGCTACTCCAGCGAGGCGGCCTGGGACGGGATGGACGCCCTTCGCGAGGCAGGGTTGACCGGGCAGATCGGCATTGCCCCTGGGCCGGCCAACGGCTTCACCCTCGACCTGATCGCCTGCCTGGAGCGCTTCGGCGAGCGGATCGATTGGGCGATGATCATCCTCAACCCCTTCGAGCCCTGGCCCGGGGAGCTCTGCCTCGAGGCGGCCGAGCGGCACGGGGTCAGGGTGATCACGCGGGTGGTCGACTACGGCGGCCTCTTCTGGGGCGACCTTCGCCCGGGGATGGAGCTGGCCCGCGGCGATCACCGCGCGTTCCGCCCGGAAGGATGGATCGAGGCCGGCCTGGAGCGACTCGAGCGGGTGCTGCCCTACGCCGAGCGCGCGGGGTTGACGCCGATCCAGCTCGCCTGCCAGTGGAACCTCGCCCACCCGGCGGTGGAGTGCGTCGCGCCGACCCTGATCCAGGAGGCCGGGGCAGATGCGCGCCCGATCGAGGAGAAGCGGGCCGGCCTCGCGGCGCTGCCCGCGGAGCAGCAGCTCGGCGCCAACGACGTCGCCGCGATCCGCGCGATCGGCGACAACGCGGGTTGCATGGCGCTGAAGGGCGCCAGCCCCGAGCACGAGGGCGAGGAGCGGCCCGACCGCTGGCCGCTCAGCGAGGAGCTCCTCGCGACCGGCGAGCGCTGGGGCATCGACCCCGATCGCGACCTAACCCACGCCTGACAACCCGAACTGCATCAAATTCTCGTCCTGGCAGGTAGAGAATTTGATGCAGTTCGGGGAGGTCGAGGCCGCGTTTCGGGCTTTTGAGTGACCGGTTTCCTTGACAACGACCATCCCGACCTGTCCACTCGGAGTTGCCCACACCGCATTCCAAAGCGGTTTTTGCCATCCTAGGAGGCGATGTCAGCGCTTCCCGGGGATGAGCTTCACGAGTTGTCCGAACGCCAGGATCCCCGCCTACTGAGGGCTCTCGACGTGGTCGCGCCGGGCGGGGCGCTGCGCGAGGGGCTCGACAACATCGTCCACTCCCGCAGCGGCGGCCTGATCGTCGTCGGCGATCCCGGCGACATCTCCCATCTTCTCTCCGGGGGGATCAAGCTCGACATCGACTACACGCCGGCGATGCTCTACCAGGTGGCGAAGATGGACGGCGCGATCGTGCTCAACTCCGAGGCGACCAAGATCGTCTGGGCCAACGTCCAGCTGATGCCCGACCCGACGATCCTCTCGGCCGAGACCGGAACCCGTCACCGCACCGCGGAGCGCGTCTCCAAACAGACCGAGGCGCTGGTGATCGCGATCTCCCAGCGACGCAACGTGGTCTCCCTCTACGTCGAGGGGACGAAGTACATCCTGCAGGACATTCCCGCGGTGCTGGCCAAGGCGAACCAGGGCCTGGCGACGCTCGACAAGTACCGCGCCCGGCTCGACCAGGTCTCGAGCCGGCTCACCGTGCTCGAGTTCGAGGGCGGCGGGGTGCTCTACGACGCGCTCGCCGTCCTCCAGCGCGCCGAGCTCGTCACCCGGATGGCGGTCGAGGTCGAGCGCTACATTGTCGAGCTCGGCACCGAGGGCCGCCTGATCGAGATGCAGCTGGAGGAGACGATGGTCGGCGTCGCCGCCGACAAGTCGGCGCTGATCCGCGACTACAGCGTCGAAGACTCCGAGGAGAACCTGGCGACGGTGTTGCAGTCGCTGGCGCGGCTGCCGCACCAGGACGTGCTCGACTTTGGCCGGCTCGCCGAGCTGCTCGGCTACGACCGCAAGCTCAACACCCTCGACTTCCCGGTCGCCCCCCGCGGCTACCGCGTGCTCGGCCGCGTGCCGCGCATCCCCAAGCTTGTCGTCCAGAAGATCATCCACGAGCTGGGTGGCCTGGAGGAGGTCCTGGCTGCCTCCGACGCCGACCTGGAGTCCGTCGACGGAGTCGGCTCGACCAGGGCCAAGGACATCCGCGAGGGCCTGCGCCGGCTCCAGGAGGTCGATCTGGTCGACCGGTACCTACAGAGCTAGATGACTGACTCATCAGACGGCGAATCGACGCCGTCGAGAAAGAAAGGAGCACCCGATTTCTGAGCTAGCAGAGGAGGCCATGGAGGTGGGCTTCGAGTCCGACGTCCCTTACGTCTGCGACTTCGAAGAGGGGGACAAGGTCGTCTATCCCCACCACGGCGCCGGCCTGGTGTTGAAGAAGGAGTCTCGTCAGCTGATGGGGGAGGAGCGGGATTACCTGACGATCAAGATCCTCCACAACGAACTCACGGTGATGGTTCCCTGCGAGAATGCCGGTGTCGCCGGCCTTCGGCGGGTGATCGACGAGGTGGAAATCAAGAAGGTCACAGACGTCCTCACGGACGAGGTGTCCGACATGCCGAAGAACTGGAACCGGCGCTTCAAGTACAACCGCGAGAAGATCAAGACCGGCGACGTGTTCGAGCTGGCCGAGGTCGTCCGCAACCTCGCGATCCGCGAGATGGAAAAGGGCCTCTCCACCGGTGAGAAGCAGATGTACACGCGGGCGAAGAAGATCCTCGCCTCGGAGTTCATGTACGCGCTCGACAAAGACGAGGACGGCGCGGAGGAGTACCTCGACGGCCTGCTGGAGGAGCGCTTCGCCGCCACGGCGACCGCGTAGCGCCGGCAGCGTCACCGCGGTCATCGCGGCCGCCGGCTCCGGGCACAGGCTCGGAGCCGGCGGCCCGAAGGCCTTCGTGCCGTTGGCCGGGAGGCCGATGGTCGAGTGGTCGATCGCGGCCTGCCGCGGGGCCGCCTCGGTGCGGTCGATCGTCGTCGCCTGCCCGCCCGGGCACGTGCACGACCTGGCCGGCCACGATCTCGGGGTCGTCGATGGCGGCGCCACCCGGGCGCAATCGGTCTCAAGCGCGCTGCAGGTGGTCGGCACCGAGCTGGTCGCGATCCACGACGCGGCACGGCCACTGGTCACCCCCGAGCTGATCGATGACGTGGTTGCGACCCTCCTCGCCGACCCCGAGGCCGACGGCGCCATCGCCGCCACGTCACTCACCGACACGATCAAGCGGGCCTCGAACGGCACGCGTCCCGCATTGACCGTCATAGGGACGGCGAATACGGGATTGGTCGTCGAGACGACGCTGGAGCGCGAGCGGTTGTGGGCGGCGCAAACGCCGCAGGTGTTCAGGGCCGAGGCGTTGCGGGCAGCCATGGTTGGAGACCCCGACCGCGTTGCCGCCGCGACCGATGAGGCGATGTTGGTCGAGGCGGCGGGGGGGAGGGTTCTGATCCACCCCTGTTCTCCCGAGAACCTCAAGGTGACGACGCCGCTTGACCTGAGGCTCGCCGAGCTGCTCCTCGCGGAGCGCTCAGCTCAGTAGGGCCCAGGCGAGCGCCGCCGCGAAGCAGAGCTGGCCGACGCCGAGGGCGACGCCGAGGCTGTCCGTGCCGAGGCCGCCGGCGAGCAGGGCGCCGCCGGCGAACGCGGCGAGGAGGATCCCCAGCTGGCGGATCACCGGTCTTCGGGGGCGACGATCCGCAGGTTGGCCATGGCGTCAGCGTATCCGCGCCCCGGGTCGCCTACTCTGCGCGTCCGATGCTCACCGACTACCACCTGCACCTGCGCCCAGACGAGCCAGGCACGCCGGGCGAGCGCTTCTTCACGTCCGAGAACGTCAACCGCTACCTCGCGGCCGCCCGCGAAGCCGGGATCGAGGAGCTCGGCGTCTCCGAGCACGTCTACCGCTTCACCCAGGCGCTCGACGTCTGGCGCCACCCGTTCTGGGAGGAACAGGCGCGCGACGACCTCGACGCCTACTGCGAGTTCGTCCGCGAGACGCCGCTGCGACTCGGGATCGAGTGCGACTTCGTCCCCGGCGCCGAGGACCGCACCGCGACGTTGCTGGAGGCGCACGAGTTCGACTACGTGGTGGGCTCGGTTCACTTCATCGGCGAGGCCGCCGTCGACCACGAGGGCTGGGACGTCTGGGACCGCAAGGGCGACGCCGACGAGGTCTGGCGCCGCTACTTCGACGCCCTCGCCGAGTGCGCCCTCTCCGGCCTCTTCGACATCCTCGCCCACCCAGAACCTGGTCAAGGTCTGGGGCTCCAGCCGGCCTATGCCCGAGCGCGACCCGCGCCACTTCTACGAGCCGGCGGTCGAGGCGATCGCCGAGAGCGGGATCGCGGTCGAGGTCTCTACAGCGGGCCTGCGCAAGCCCGTCGGCGAGATCTACCCGGCACCGGCCTTCGCCGAGATGTGCGTCGAGGCGGGCGCCCCGTTCGCGCTCTCCTCCGACGCCCACCGCCCCGAGCACGTCGGCTTCCGCTACGGGGACGCCGTCGGGTTCCTGGGCGAGCTCGGCGTGGAGGAGATCTGCGTGTTCGAGGGGCGCGAACGGCGACTGGCGCCGCTCGGTGCCGCGGTGCGCGAGGATTGAGACCATGAGTGTCGGCATCGGCTACGACAGCCACCGCTTCGTCGAGGGGCGGCGCCTGGTCCTCGGCGGGGTCGAGATCGAGCACCCGCGGGGCCTCGTCGGCCACTCCGACGCCGACGTGCTCACCCACGCGGTGATCGACGCCCTGCTCGGCGCCGCCGGCCTGGGGGACATCGGCACGCTCTTCCCCGACGACGAGGACCGCTGGCGCGACGCCGACTCGATCGACCTGCTGCGCACCGCGGTCGGCACGGTTTCCGGCCGCATCGTCAACGTCGATGCCACCCTCGTCTGCGAAGAGCCACGCATCGGTCCTTTCCGCGCCGAGATGGAGCGGATCCTCGCCGAGGCGACCTCGGCGAGGGTCAGCGTCAAGGCGACCACCAACGAGGGCATGGGCTGGATCGGCCGCGGTGAGGGGATCGCCTGCATCGCGGTGGCCTCGGTCGATAGCGAATAACCTTCCCGCTCCGATGGGAAAACTCGGCTCCATAGCTGCGGGCGTGCGCCGGTCGGTCTCCGACACGGCCTTCGAGGCAAAGGTGCTGCGCGAGGCCGGAATCCTCGGCCTCTCGAGGCCCGACAGGGCCGCCAAGGTGGCCGCGACCTTCCTGCGCTGGGGAGCCTCGCCGGCGACCGGCGTCGCCACCGCCGCGCACAAATACCCGCACGAGACGATGTTGATCGACGAGCGCGGCTCGCTCACCTTCGAGCGGATGCACCGCCGCACCAACGCGCTCGCCCATGCCTTCGCCGGCATGGGGATCGGGCCCGGGGACGGGATCGGGATCATGTGCCGCAACCACCGCGGCTTCGTCGAGGCGACCCTCGCCGCGGCGAAGCTCGGGGCCAGCGCGCTCTACCTGAACACGATGTTCGCCGGTCCCCAGCTGGTCGAGGTGACGCGGCGCGAGGGGCCGAAGGCGCTGGTCTACGACGAGGAGTTCGCCGACCTGCTCGACGGCGTCGAGGAGAGCGTCGCCCGCGTCGTCGGCTGGACCGACGGGGCGCCGCAGGAGCGGACGCTCGACTCGCTGATCGGCGCCAACGACGAGTCAAGCCTGAGGCCCCCGCCCGACAAACCTCGCTTCGTCATCCTCACCTCCGGCACCACCGGGGCGCCGAGGGGGGCGCAGCGCTCCAGCCCCGACGGCCTGCTCTCGCTGGCGGCGTTGATCGAGAGGATCCCCTTCCGCGCACGCGAGACGATGATGATCGCGGCGCCGCTCTTTCACTCTTGGGGCTTCTTCCACTTCATCATGAGCCTGCCCACCGCCTCGACGATGGTCCTGCGGCGCCGCTTCGACGAGGAGGCGACCCTGCGCGCCGTGCAGGACCACCGCGCCCAGGTGCTTGCCGTCGTCCCGGTCATGCTGCAGCGCATCCTGCGGCTGCCCGCGGAGACGCTTGACGCCTACGGTCTCTCCTCGCTGCGGATCACCTCGGTCTCGGGCTCGACCCTGCCGGGCGAGCTGGCCACGGAGTGGATGGACCGCTTCGGCGACACCGTCTACAACCTCTACGGCTCGACCGAGGTCGCCTATGCGACGGTCGCCACCCCGGAGGACCTGCGGGCGGCGCCGGGCACGGCGGGGAAGGCGCCCCGTGGCACGGTGGTCAAGCTCTACGACGACTCGGGGCAGGAGGTCCCGACCGGCGAGGTGGGGAGGATCTTCGTCGGCAACGAAATGTCGTTCGAGGGCTACACCGGGGGCGGCGGCAAGGAGGCGATCGGCGGGCTGCTCTGCAGCGGCGACGTCGGCCATCTCGATGCCGAGGGCCGCCTCTTCATCGACGGCCGCGACGACGAGATGATCGTCTCCGGCGGGGAGAACGTGTTCCCCCGCGAGGTCGAGGACCTGCTCGCCGACCACCGTGCCGTGGTCGAGGTCGCGGTGATCGGGGTCGAGGACGAGGAGTTCGGCCAGCGGCTGAAGGCGTTCGTCGTCGTTGCCTCCGGGGTCAACGTCAGCGAGGAGGAGCTGCAGGCCCACGTAAAGGCCAATCTCGCCTCCTACAAGGCCCCGCGCGAGATCGAGTTCATCAAAGAGCTGCCGCGGAACGCCACCGGCAAGGTCCTCAAGCGGGTGTTGCGGGAGAGGGCGGGTAAGAGCCCTTCTCGGTAGGGGTTTTGGTTGGGCCGGGGCGTCGGGGGTGGGTCTCCGGGCCGGCCTTCGGCCGGGAGTTCCCGGAGACCCACCCCCGACGCCCCACTACTCCGATCTCTGCCGGGATGGGTGCTTGCGCGATCCTCCCTAATTGCAGCTTCTTGGTTCCGAGGGGCGGTTGAGCTTCCGATGGCGGTAGTAGTTTGGAGCGCCGATGGGTGAACCTGCGAGGCACCTGAAGGCGGTCGGGGCGGCGAACGAGGAGCTGCGCGAGACGGCGAGCCAGGCGCTCGAGTGGGTTCGGGTGAGCGAGGAGCGCGTCGCCAGGGCCGAGGCGCGCAGCGAGGAGATTCGGGCCGAGCTGAAGCAGCGGGCGATGGCGACCCTGCGCAGGCTGGGGGAGGAGGGCCGCGAGAGAGTCGCAGCGGAGCGCAACCGCAGGCGCGAGGCGGAGGCCCGGGCCGCTCGTGCCGAGGAGGCGCGGGATCGTGCCGAGAGGGCCTTCGAGCAGGCGCAGAAGCGCGCCCAGGGCGACCGCGAAGCGTTCACGACCGAGCTGGGCTCGGTCAGGGCCGAGGCGGAGAAGTCGCTGGCGGAGGAGCTCGAGCGTGACGAGGCCGAGGCGGCGCGGCGGCACGACGAGGCCCTCGGCCGGGCCAAGCTCGATGCCGACCAGCGCGTGGCGGCGGCGGAGCAGCGCGCCGCCGAAGCCGAGGCTGCCGCAGGCGAGGCGCACGAGCTCGCCGTCCGCCTCGAGGCCGAGATCGAGGAGCGCGTGATGCAGGGCACCGAGGACGTGCGGCGCGAGGCCGAGGAGCGGGTGCGATCGCTGGTCGAGAAGGTCGAAGGCGAGGCGGTCGAGCAGGCGAGGGCGCGCGCCGAGGAGGCGCTGAAGGCGGAGTCCGAGCGGATCAGGGTGCAGGCCGAGCAGCGCGAGGAGCGGGTCCGCCGGGCTGCGGAGGAGGAGATCAAGGCGACGGCGTCGCGGGCGCGCCGCGAGGTCCTTGCGGCCGCGGACGCGACGGCTCCTTCCTGGGCAAGGCGGGAGGCGGCTTCTTCGGGGTCCGGATACCGGACGTTTTAGACCCGACCCGGTTGGCCGCGGAGATGCGCATAGCATCTAGGTCGTGCGGGAGGTGCGGATAAAGGACACGCTTACTGGGGAGCTTGTGGCCCTCGGCTCTGGCCAGGAGGTCGGAATCTACGCATGTGGTCCGACCGTCTACAGCCGGATCCACATCGGCAACGCTCGGCCGTTCGTGGTGTTCTCGCTGTTGGCGAAGTTCCTGCGCTCGGAGGGGTATGACGCCAAGCTGGTCGTCAACGTCACCGACATCAACGACAAGATCTACGTGGCGGCGCGCGAGGCGGGGGAGGGGTCGGCGGAGTTCGCGCAGCGGATGACGCGGGCCTACTTAGAGGACACCGATCGCCTCGGGCTGGGGAGGCCCGACGCGGAGCCGCTGGCGACCGAGACGATCGAGGGGATCGTCGCCCTGATCGAGGAGCTCATAGAGGCCGGGCGTGCCTATGAGTCTGGGGGGGACGTCTACTTTCGTGTCAAGGGCTTCGGTGCGTATGGAAAGCTCTCCAACAGGCGCACCGAGGACATGGACCAGGGCGAGGAGGCCGGCTCGGAGTCATTGAAGGAGGATCCGCTCGACTTTGCGCTCTGGAAGGCGCACAAGCCGGAGGAGGACACCTCGTGGGACTCCCCTTGGGGCCCCGGGCGTCCCGCCTGGCACATCGAGTGCTCGGTGATGGCCGAGCAGGAGCTGGGCCCCTCGTTCGCGATCCACGGCGGCGGCTCGGACCTGATCTTTCCCCACCATGAGAACGAGATCGCCCAGTCCGAGGGGGCGGGGCGGCCCTTCGCCAAGGTCTGGATGCACAACGGGATGATCGAGACCGAAGCGGAGAAGATGTCGAAGTCGGAGGGCAACATCTTTCAGCTGAGTGAGGCGCTGGATCGCTACGGCAGAGAGGCCGTGGTCGACTACCTGCTCTCCGGGCACTACCGGCAGCCGCTGGCCTTCGGGTCTGAGCAGATGGATCAAGCGGTGGCGCAAGTGGAGCGCCTGAGGAACTTCTTTCGGGAGCACCCGGTGGGTGGGGGGGACTCGGGGGAGGGCCCGCCGGAGCGGCTCGGGGGGGCGCCAGGGGGGGTCTCGTCGGAGCAACAGCGGGGAGGCTCCGTCGAGACCCCCCCTGGCGCCCGTCTAGAAGCTTTTAGGGACGCGCTTGCAGACGACTTCAACACGCCGCGGGCTATGGCCGAGGTGTTCGAGCTCGTCGGCGAAGCCAACCGTCGCGAGGTTTCCGGGGACGAGGCGGCTCGGGCGCTGGCGGAGATGCTGGCGCTCGTCGGCCTCGGCTCCCTTACCCAGCCGGATGAGGGAGCTGAGGCCGGCGACGAGGCGGAGAAGCTTTTGGAGGAGCGGCAGAAAGCGCGGGTGGCCAAGGACTTTGGGCGGGCGGACGAGATTCGGGAGAGGCTGGCTGAGCTGGGGTGGGAGGTTCGCGACGGGGCTGAGGGCGCGAAGCTCGTGCCTAAGGCCTGATGGCTTCGCAGCTGATCTACGGCAAGCGGCCGGTTGCCGAGGCGGAGCGGGGGAGGCGGCGGGTTCGCCGGGTTTGGCGGGCGCCCGAGACCTCGGGGGATGAGCTGGAGCGGATCTGCGGCTCGCCGGATCACCAGGGGGTTGTGGCCGAGGTCGATCCCTATCCCTATGTGGGGGCCGGGGAGCTGCTGGGCAAGGAGGATGCCCTGCTGGTCGCGCTGGACCAGGTGCAGGACCCGCGCAACCTCGGCGCGGTCGCCCGCTCGGCCGAGGCCGCCGGGGCGGCCGGGCTGGTGGTCCCGGAGCGCCGCGCCGCCGAGGTGACGGCGGTCGCCTGCAAGGCGTCCGCGGGCGCGGTCGAGCACCTCCCGATCGCCCGGGCCCGCAACCTCGCCGACTGGCTCGCCGAGGCCAAGCAGGCCGGCTTCTGGATCTGGGGCGCCGACGCCTCGGCCGAGCCGGCCCCCTGGGACATGGACCTGACCGGCCCCACCGTCCTCGTCCTCGGCGGCGAGGGCAAGGGCATCCGCCCGCGCGTCCTGGCTGCCTGCGACGGCTCGGTCGCCCTCCCGCAGGCGGGTCAAACGGCGTCCCTCAATGTCTCCGCAGCTGCCACCGCCTTGCTCTTCGAGGCAGTTCGTCAGCGACGATAATCGCGCTAATAAGCACCTAAATTAGCGCGATTATGGCATGATTATCTCCATGCGCAGCTTCGTAGACCTCGACAGGACCTTCAGCGGGCAACCTCGTGAGCTCGGCGCCGTCCTGGCCAGGATCGATACCGGGAGAGGACGGGAGCGGCTCTTCGAGGATCAGCTCCCCGAGCTTCTGGGGCAGCTCGCCGAGCACGCGCGCATCGCCTCGATCGCCGCCTCCAATGCGATCGAGGGCGTGATGGTGGACGACGAGCGCGCCGAGCGCATTGCCGAGGGCACCCGCCGCTATCGCAACCGCAACGAGCGCGAGTTCGCCGGTTACAGGGACGCGACGGACATGCTCATGCGCCTCGACCCCTACGAGCCGCTGAGCATTCCCTTCGTCCTGCATCTCCACCGACAGCTTTTCGCCTACACCGATGGCAAGGGTGGGCACCTGAAGACCGACCAGAACCTGATCGTCTCCTACGAGAGCGGACGTCGGGAGGTCGTTTTTACCCCGTCCTCTCCCGAGGAAACCGAGTTCCTGCTCGGGGAGCTGCTGGCTCGGTACGAGATCGCCAAGCGTGAGGGCCGTACCCATCCGCTCGTGCTGATCGGCGCGTTGATCCTGGACCTCCTCGCCATCCATCCGGTCGCCGACGGCAACGGCCGCCTCGCCCGGCTCCTGACCATGTACGAGCTGCAGGCGCAGGGATACGGTGTGGCGCGCTACGTGAGCATCGAGCAACGCGTCTTCGAATCGAAGAACAGCTACTACGCCAGCCTCTACGAATCCCAGCGGGATTGGCATGAAGGCAAGCACGACGTCTGGCCGTGGATCTTCTATCTCGTTCGCATCCTGGCCGGTGCCTATGAGGATTTCGAACGGCGGGTCGCCGGCGCGGGCGAGAGCACCGGCAGCAAGCAGGACAGGGTCCGCAGCCACATCCTCGACCAAGCCCCTGCCGTATTCCGGCGGCGCGACATCGAGCGCGCCCTGCCCGGCATCAGCCTGGCGACCATACGGCTCGTGCTCAATGACCTGCGCGACGCCGGGAAGGTCAAGCCGGAGGGGTCGGGCCCCGGCGCCCGCTGGCACAAGCTCTAAGTGACTATCCGAAAACCCCCACGCACCCCTGGCGGCGCCGGACACACTTCGCGGGGCCGTCGTCCTCGGTCGGCCAAATGGCGCTGCCATTCGGCCTCCCTGCGTCCTACCCCCGCTCGGTCCGGCCCTCGCCAGCCGCACGCGCGAGTTTTCGGATAGTCACTAACTGCGGATCGACCCTCTACCACCTGCAACGGCGGTTGCACGAACGTCAGTTCGGGGGTTGACAGAACACCGCGCGGCCGTAAACTAACGCGCCAACAAGGGTGAACCTCAGCTTGAGTCTGAGATAACCCAGTCGATAAGGGGCGCCCCAGGGGAGGTACGGCGCCACGAACCCTTCGTGCAAGGAGAAGGATCCGTGGCTCTATCTTCACCTACCCAGGAAATGCAACTCCCCACCGGCCGTCTCAACGGCTCGCTCAGGCCGGCTGACTCTAACCCTCAACCCGAGCTTGATGACCATTACCTGGTCGCCCTCGCCAAGGACGGCCGCGCCGACGCCTACGACGCGATCGTGCGGCGCTACCGCGGCTTCGTCCGCCTCAAGGCGTCCTCCTACTTCCTGCTCGGCGGCGAGTCCGACGACCTGATCCAGGAAGGCCTGCTCGGCCTCTACAAGGCGATCCGCGACTACCGGACCGACCGCGAGTCGAGCTTCCGCAACTTCGCCGAGCTCTGCATCACGCGCCAGATCATCACCGCGGTGAAGACCGCGACCCGCAACAAGCACACCCCGCTCAACCAGTACGTCTCCTTCAGCCAGACGCCCGCCGCCGCGGGCGACTCCGACACCACGCTCGACGAGATCCTGCCCGGGCCGGCCGTCCACGACCCGGTCAACCAGGTGATCGCCTCCGAAGAGCTGGAGAGCCTCGTCTCCTGCCTCTCGGGCGTCTCGGGGGTGCTCTCGGACCTCGAGAGCCGGGTTCTCTCCCTCTACCTCGACGGGCACTCCTACGAGGCGACGGCCGAGCGGCTGGAGTGCGACACCAAGACCGTCGACAACGCCCTGCAGCGCGTCAAGCGCAAGGTCGGGGCCCACCTCGCCTCTCGCGAGACCCAGTAGGCCGGGGGGGTGTGCCCTCGTCTGTGGGGACTGGTATGAGATGGGACCATGGGGTCCCAGCTTCGCGAGATCAGGCGCTTGCTCAACGAGGCCGCGGAGCGGGCTGCCCTCCTAGGTGAGGAGCCGCAGGAAGAGCCAGTCGGAACCGGGTATTTCGCGGGAGATGGGATTCAGAGCCTCAAGGCGGCCATCGAGGCGATCGCTGCCCACGACGGCGACATCACGCTGTTCGTTGGAGCGGGTGTCTCCACCGAGGCTCAGCTGCCGTCCTGGGCCGCGCTCGTCAAAGGGCTTCTTGACGGCTCGGCGGGAGAGTTGGATCAGGAAGATCGGAGCCTCTGGATCGATGCGATCCTTGCCGAGGGGCCACTGGCCGCGGCGGCCATCGCGCGGGCACTGAGGCCCAGCGACGCGGAGTTCCGGCGCGCGCTTCGCGAAGCTCTCTACGGCGGGTCCAATCCGGGCGACTTCGTCCCCGGTGCGCTCGCGCAGCAGATCGCGTGGCTCAAGAAGAGGCTGGGGAGTCAACTTCGAATAGCCACGGCAAATTACGATGGTCTGCTTGAGGTCGCTTTGGAAAAGGCTGGCCTCGACCCGGTGTCCTATGTACGGAGATGGGCGGAGCCGGAGGGACGCGCGGCCGTTTGGCACCTGCACGGTCGCCTGATGAGAAACGATGCGGACACAGCCTGGTTGACCGAGGGCCAGCTGGTCCTCACGGAGGGCGACTACGCTCGCTCGGCACATGCGACCTGGCCGGAGGATTTCGTCGCCGAGTGCCTTCGAACGTCCCTCTGTGTGTTCGTTGGGCTGAGCATGACCGACCCCAATTTCATTCGGTGGCTATATCGCCACAAATCCGAGTCGTCTCCGGAGCACATCGCGATCTTCGTGCGTCAGGCTGCGCCGAGTGCAAAGGGCGCAGTTAGGGAAAAGCTCGAGCAGTCGGCTGAGGCAAGGTGGAAGATTGCTGGGGTCAGGCCTATCTGGACGAACTACTACGGGGAGGTGGCTCAGCTCGTCCATGAGGTCGGACTAAGGGCGACCGAGGATTCGCCGGAGGGCTTCATGGCCCGCGCCTCGGCAAGGCTGGAAAATGCCCGCCGGAGCCTGATGCCAACAGGCAGATCTGACTTTCAGTTGGCACAAGCGAGCCTTTCCAGTCTGCTGCAGGAGCGCCTGCGCGTGGTTCGCCGCTTGGCTGAGGCGCTCGGAGTAAGGCTCGATGCAGAGGATCTCGGATTGGGGCTCTGGGCGATGGACCATGCCAAGGGCATCGCCGAGCTGTGGGGGACGAGCGAGCAGATTTGGCTCGATCCGTTGGCCGTCGAGGCGCGGCCGGTTCACGTGGGAAGTCGTTGGGTCGGAGTGGCGGCGATCACGCACGGCGTCTCGGTCGAGCAGGACCCGGCCGTCTACACGACCCGCTGGCGGTTCATACGCGGTATCCCACTGGTCGTAGACGCCGCTCGGGGTGTGCTCTCTCAGCCTCGCCAAGGCTCCGCCCGGACTACTCTCGGCTGTTGACCAGGTGCTTGCCCAGGGCACGTCGGATTTCTTCGTCGAGTGAGTTGCCCGCTCATCCGACTGACGTGCGATACTCGGGACATCATGGAAGCAGGTCACGCAACGTCGGCTATTCGCGTCGCTCAGGATGCGGGCAAGCCGACCCCTGAGCTTTCGAAGCTGGTCAAAGCCGCCGGGAAGCGGGCGCGCAAGCAGGCGCGAGATATCAAGGACAAGGCTTCCAGCTAGCTTCTTCTCTAGCTCGCTGGTGCGTACCGGGTCAGCTCCATCTGGCAGAGGCGACATCGCGCGGTCTATTGCCCTGGCGGCGGCATCACAGCCGCGCTCGCGCCCTCTGCGGTCGTTCTCGGCGAGAAGCCCGCCCTATCGCCAGCGCAAGCCCGCCATCCGGTGCGTTGGAGTCAGTCCGGTACGCACTAGCTCGCTTGAATAGGTCTGCCAGCACGTACTCGAGCAGCTCCCTGCCGTGCTCGGAGGCGACGGAGACGTCGTCGGCCTCGATCCGGACGCGGTGCAGGGACTGCATGCGCAGCACGTCGCCGTCGCAGCGGTCGTTCGGGAAGATGCCGGCGTAGGAGACGCCCAGCCGCTCCAGGTCGCCGGCCACCAGGGCGGTGGCGGGGTCGTCGAGCGGCAGGTCGAGGTAGGCGGCGTCGAGGCCGGTCCGGTGGAAGAGGTGGTGGCGCTCGGCGGCGACCGCCGTCTCGAGGTCGGCGCCCGGGACGTGCACGGTGATCAGCGCCAGGTTGTGATCGGCGTCGACCGCGACGTGCAGCTCGGTCCGTTTCTCCAGCGCGGCGTCCGCAGGAGGCTCCGTGAGCCTGCCGCGCAGCTCGCACAGCTCCAGCGTCCGGCCGACGACCCCGCGGTGGCGCTCGGGGGCGTAGACGGGGCGCTCGTGGCCGTCGTTCAGCTTGGTGTAGAAGAGCGCGGCGGATTGGCGCCCCCGCCGCCCGTCTCCGGCGGCGTCGTTCGAGACCGTGGCCGGGATCCAGCCGAGCAGGAACCCGGTCTCGTGGGCCCCCAGCTCGATGTTGGCGCGCTGGCTGTAGGGGTGCGCCGCGGTCGCCTCGCTGTACATGCCAGCCATCCCCTGTCCCGCGGCCCAGTCCATGAGGAAGCGCTTGGTCTGGGTGAAGAGGTGCTGCCCCCGTGCCGCCGGCATCGTCACCGCCTGACCGGAGTGGCCCACCGCGTCTCCGGCGGCCGCCAGGCTCATCCCCTCATGGCAGAGCAGCTCGCCGGCGGCCGTCTCGGCCACGCACGAGACGTAGGTCCCGGCGGCGAGGCGGGCGGAGACCTCCTCCGCGTCGTAGACCCAGCGCACGTCATAGCTCTCGCCGTAGGCGACCCGGATCGCTTCGCTGAGCACCCCGCCCTCGTCTGGCTCGAGGAAGCGGAACCGTACTGTCGTCGCCTCCCCGGATTCGCTCATTGCCCTCTATATTCGACAAGCTGCCCGCCTAGCTCAATTGGTAGAGCACGTCCCTTGTAAGGACGGTGTTTCCGGTTCGAGTCCGGAGGCGGGCTCTGAGTCAGGTCAGGTGCTTTGACCGGTGCCGCTCCAGCACCCGCGACTTCTCCGCTGCGAGCTCCTCATCGGTCAAGACGCCCTGTTCGTGCAGCTTGGCGAGCCGTTCGAGGCGGGCCAGGTGGGCATCGTCGCCGTCGGCGGGCGCAGCGGTCCCGACGGCGCCCTCGGGCTTGCGCTTCTCCGGCAGGCGCAGCTTCGAGGCTCGCTCTCCCAGGTTGGCGTCCTTGACGGCGCCGACGACGCGCTCCCTGGTGCGCCCGAATGCCTCGCCGAAGTCGGCGTCGGGGAATTCCTCGGCGGCCTGCTTGCGCAGCTCGTGGATGCCGAAGGCGGCGAGGCCGGCGATCGCCAGGGTGGTGAGGAAGGTGCGCAGGTTCTGGACCGGAGCCTGGATGAAGTAGATGCCGACGACGACCGCCAGCGCCGAGTAGGCATAGGCGGCGTGCTCGCTGAGGACCGGGGCGAGGAAGCGGCGGGTCGAGCGGGCCGAGCCGGTCGGCGAGGCGAGCCAGCCGGCGATCCCGAAGAGCACGCCGACGACGATCGCCGTGGTGGCGATGCTGGTCATCAGCGAAGTGCCGATCGACCAGGCTTCTTCGGCGGCCGGCTTGACGCTTTCTTCGCTGACGAGCTGGTTGACGACGATCCCGCCGGCGATCTCGCGGAAGACGATCACGGCGAAGCCGGCCGCTATGAGCCCGATGCCGCAATACAGCACCGTCACCCAGCGGCCCTCGCGGGTGAGGTAGATCGCGAGGCCGAAGGCGAGGAAGGTGAGCAGCGAGAGGATCAGCGCCAGGCCCTTGATCGCGACGACGATGTCCTGCGCGGTCTTCAGCTGGTCCGAGCGCAGGATCGTGATCTGGCCCGCGTCCGGCGGCAGCTTTTCCGCCAGGTTCTGGCCGATTCCGACCTGGCCGGCCAGGTTGGTGACGAGGCTGCCGAGGTTGAGGCTGACCGTGCCTTCTTCGGTCGAGACCGACCCTTCCTTTTCTTCGAGCACGGCGAGGAGCTGTTCGTGGGTCGAGCGGTTGGCGCTCTTCCAGAGCTCCTGCGCGGTCGAGCTCTGCAGCACCTGGTCGGCGCCGTCGCCGGCGACCTGGCGCAGGCCGCCTGAGACGGGACCGGCGAGCTGCTTGGTCTCGCCGGGGAGGATTTCCTCCAGTTCCTTTTCGACGTCGACGTTTTCGTAGAGCTGGTCGACGAGGAAGGTGCCGACGGCTGCGCGGATCGTCGGGTTCTGGATCAGGCGCCCGCTGGTGTTGCACCCAGTCGTCGGTGTTGAAGGCCTGCCGCTCGGTCCAGATTGCGAAGACGCTGAGGAAGGCCAGCGCCGAGCCCAGCACGACCAGGATCCTCACAATGCGGCGTCGTCCACGGCTCATCTACGTGGATGCTATACGTGAACCAGTGAAGCTCGAGGGAATTCACCACGTCACCGCGATCACGGCCGACGCCCAGAGCAACGTCGACTTCTACGCCGGGACGATGGGCCTGCGCCTGGTCAAGAAGACGGTCAACCAGGACAACCCCGCCGTCTACCACCTCTTCTTCGCCGACGAGAAGGGCAGCGCCGGCTCCGACCTCACCTTCTTCGAGTTTCCGGGGGTGCCCCCGGGCCGCGCGGGCGCGGGCGACGTGCACCGGATCGTCTGGCGGGTGGCCTCCCGCGCGGCGCTCGACTTCTGGGAAGAGAGGCTCGCCGCAGGCGGCATCGAGTCCGAGCGGGCCGGGGGAGGGTTGCGCTTCGCCGACCCGGAGGGGCTCGCCCACGAGCTGGCCGTTGTGGAGGTGTCCGACGAGCCGCTGATCGCCGACCACTCCGAGGTCCCGTCCGATGTCGCCCTGCGCGGCTTCCACGCCGCCTGCGCCTACAACGGCGCGCCCGGCGCCAGCCGCGCCCTGCTGGAGGCGCTGGAGTTCGAGGCCGTCGACGAGGACAGCTGGGAGGCCCGCGGGTCGAGCCGCGGCGGCCTCTACGCCTACGAAGCGCCTCCCGAGGAGCCCTCGCGGCAGGGCGCCGGCAGCGTCCATCACGTCGCCTGGGCGTCGACACTCGACGAGCACGAGCAGTGGCGGGACCGCGCAATCTCGGCGGGTGCCCACCCCACGCCGGTGATCGACCGCTTCTACTTCCGCTCGATCTACTTCCGCGAGCCGAGCGGCGTCCTCTTCGAGATCGCCACCCTCGGCCCCGGCTTCACCGTCGACGAGCCGCTCGAGCACCTGGGCGAGAAGCTCTCGCTGCCGCCCGACTTCGAGCACCTGAGGGCCGAGGTCGAACCGAAGCTGCGCCCCGTCGTCAACCCGCGGACCGTTTCAGCCGGGTGAGCGGCAACTTCGTCTGGCGAGATGCTGGGCGGGTCGTCGTCTTTTGCGACAGCGGCCTGCACGACGCGCCGAAGCTGCTCGCCGAGCACGGGATGGAGCCCTTCGACCTGCTCTCCACCGAGCGGCACCTGGAGGGAGCCTCGAGGCTGGCGGGCGCTGCGACCGCCGTGCACGACGTCGGCAGGGGAAGCGTGCCGGAGGCCGCCGCTGCCCTGCTGGAGTCCGCGCGCACCCCGAGCCTCGTCGCCCTGGGCGGCGGTCGCACGATCGACACCGCGAAGGCGATCGCGGCGGTGACCGGGGCCCGCGTCGCCGCGATCCCAACCACGATGTCAGGTGCCGAGATGACCGGGATACATCGCCTCGCCGCCGGCGCAGAGGATCGGGTCCGCTCAATGGTCCGCCCGGCCCTCGTGGTCGCCGACCCCGAGGCGATGACCAGCGCCCCCGAGCCGGAGCTGCGGGCGAGCTCGATGAACGCGCTCGCCCACGGGGCCGACTCGCTCTACACGCCCTTCGCAAACCCCGTCTCCGAGATGACGGCCCTGCGCGGGGCCGAGCTGATCGCCAGCTCGCTCGACGAAGACCCCCCCGAGCGCAACCGCGAGGCCCTCGCCCTCGGCTCGATCCTCTGCGGCTACGCGATCGACTCCGGCGCCTTCGCCCTCCACCACGTCGTCTGCCAGACCCTGGCCCGCGTCTGCGGCACTCCCCACGCCGCCACCAACGCCGCAATCCTCCCCCGCGCAATGGCCTACATGGTCCCGCGAGCCCCAGAAAAGCTCCAACAACTTGCGGCGGCGATCGGAACCGACCCCGGCGAAATCGAACCTCGCCTCCTCCAGCTTGGCGGCAACCCACCCGGCCTCGGAACGCTGGGCGCGGACCGCTCCAAGCTCCCCCAAGCTCTCGAATCGATGCTGATGCGCCCCGAGCTAGCCTTTATGCCGGAGCCACCCACCCGTGACGACCTCCAGCAGCTGATCGAGCGTTCGTGGTAGCAGGCGGGGTCGGTGGCCACTCCCCGCGGCTTGTACTTTTCCGCCCCCAACCCCTCCCGGGCTCGGACCCTGCCTGCATGCGGAAAAGTTGAGCGGGGAGTGGCCACCGACCCCGCCCGGTAACCACAACCCCCCCGACGTGTAGCGCATAGGGATGGACCCCTCCCGCCTCCAGGCGTACCACCAGTACACCCGCGATCACGGGGTCAATCCGATCCTGTATCTGCTGGCCCGCATTTTCATGACCCCCTTCTTCCTGGTCTACTTCCGCTACGCGAGAACCGGCCGCGAGCACGCCCGCACCAAGGGCGGCCTGATCGTCGCCGCCAACCACCGCAGCTTCCTCGACCCGTTCGCGATCGGCGGCGCCCTGCCCTGGCGGCGGCCGATGAACTACGTCGCCAAGGTCGAGCTCTTCGAGCGGCGCTGGCGGGGCTGGATCCTCTCCCGCCTCGGCGCCTTCCCGATCCGCCGCGGCGAGTCCGACGAGGACTCGGTGGAGACGGCGCGCCAGGTCGTCGAACGGGGCGGCGCCGTCTGCATCTTCCCGGAGGGCACCCGGATCCGTCGCGGCTCGCTGGCCGAGCCCAAGCGCGGCGTCGGCCGCCTCGCGCTGCAGACCGGCGCGCCCGTCATCCCGGCAGCCGTGCTCGGCACCGAACACGTGCGCCGCGGCTGGCGGATCCGCCCGCGCAGGATCCGGGTCCGTCTCGGCAAGGCGATGACCTTTCCCCGCGCCGAGGATCCCTCGCGCGGACTGGCCGCAACGGTGACGGCCCGGATCTGGCCCAACGTCGAGCTCCAGTGGGAGGACCTCGGCGGCCTGCCGCCGATGCGCCGCGCGGCGGTGATCGGCGCCGGCAGCTGGGGCACCGCCCTCGCCGTGCTCCTCGCCCGCGGCGGTCTCGAGGTCCAGCTGGCGACCCGCACCGCCGAGCAGGCGACCGAGCTGGCCGAGGCGCGCGAGAACCGCCGCTACCTCGAAGGCGTGCGCCTGCCCGACTCGGTCCAGGTTCGACACGCGTCCGAAGTCGAGCTGGCGGGCCTCGACCTGGTCTGCCTGGCGATCCCCTCGGGCTCGCTGCCGCAGGCGGTCGGCAGCATCGCCGACCGGGTCGGCGCCCGGGCGGCCATGCTGCTGCTGACCAAGGGCCTCGTCGCGCCGCAGGGCCTGCTTCCCGCCGAGTACGTCGGCGAGCGCGTGCGGGCGCGAGCGATCGCCTCCCTCGGCGGGCCTGCCCATGCCCGCGAGGCCGTTTCCGGTTCGGCGGCGCTCGTCCTCGGCTCCGCTGACGACGACCTGCGCGACCAGCTCGGCGAGGTCTTCGACCGTGCCGGTTTGTTCTGCGAGCGCTCGCATGACGTGGTCGGGGTCGAGATGGCGGGGGCCGCCAAGAACGCCGCCGCCCTCGCCGCCGCCGCCGCCGAGCCGCACGGGCTCAACGCGGCCGGGATCGCCGCCGCCCAGGTCTGGCGCGAGTGCATCGGTCACGCGATCGATCGCGGCGCCGAGCTCGAGACGTTCGCCGGCCTCGCCGGCGTCGGCGACCTCACCGCGACGGTGATGGCGCCGGAGGGCCGCAACCGCCGCGCCGGAGAGCTGCTCGGGCGTGGCACCCCGGCGGGCGAGATCCCGGGAATCGTCGGCCAGGCGTCGGAGGGCCTCGACGCGGTGCCGCTGCTGGCGACGGCGACCGCCGCGGCGGGCGGCAAGGCGGAGGCGCTGTCCGGCCTGGCCGCGCTGATCGGCGGTGAGATCGACGCCGACGCCTGGGTCGCCGGCCTGCGCCGGGTCGAGCGTGCGCGGGAGGCAGCGTGACCTTCCAGTGCGCCTTTCCCCCCTTATCCGGGGATAAAGCGCACCGGAAGGGGTGGGGGGCGACGATGCGGGGCGCCGGCGCCGGCCGAATAGGCTGCGTGCGTGAGCGATGTGGACAACGTCGAGCCGGCGAGCCTCGACCCGGCCGCCAAGGCGGAGCTGGACCGCGCCTTCGAGGACCTCTACCGGGCGCACCTGCGCGACGTCTACTCCTATGCCTACTACCGGGTCGGCAACCAGCACGACGCCGAGGACCTCACCGAGCAGGCCTTCCTGCAGGCATACAGGCACTTCGACCGGGCCCGCCGCGAGTCCGACGGCCGGCCGCTGCGCCCCTGGCTGATCCGCATCGCCCACAACCTCGCGTCGAACTACTACCGCGATCGCTCGCGCCGGCCGCAGACGTCGCTGGAGGTTGCCGACCCGATCCCCGCCCGACACGGAACCGAGGCGATCGCCGAAGGCCGCGAGGAGCTGCGGCAGGTGATGGCGAATCTCGAGAAGCTCTCCGACGACCGCCGCGAGGTGCTGATCATGCGCTTCGCGCTCGGCATGGACAATCGCGAGATCGCACGGGCCCTGGGCCGCAGCGACGGGGCGACCAAGGTGCTGATACACCGGGCGATCAAGCAGCTGCAGGAGGAGATGGCCGATGAGTGAGGCCGCCCACCGCCCGGGTGGAGCCTGGGACGTCGAGCACCTGCTCTCCGACGCGCTGCGGCCGATCGAGCCGCCGGAGCGCCTCTCGGGCCGGCTCGAGGACACGCTCTCGGCCGTGACGCAGGCGGCCGCGGAGGAGCTCTCGGACTGGGCCGAGGAGCTCTCCGAGAGCGAGCTGCGGGCGCTGCGCGACCCCCGCAACTGGGTGCGCCCGGTGTTCGCGGTCGGCGCGGGAGGGGCTGCAGCCGGTGCCCTCGTCCTGCTCGAGTTCCGGCGCCGCGGCCGTCAGCAGGCCAAGGGCGGCCTGCGATCCCTGGCCGGCCGGGTCAGGCTGTAGCCGGCCGGTTCCCTTTCGCCACCGGCGTCGCCAGGGCAGCGCCGACGCCGAGGGTGCCGACGGTCAGGTGGAAGAGGTTGCCGGCAGCGTCGACCGGCAGGAAGCCCAGGAGCGAGTCGTCGCTGCCGATCGCGAAACCCCAAAAGGCGACGACGAGGTAGAAGGCGCCCAGCCAGAGCGAGTACCGGCGCGAGGCGTACCCGGCCATGAAAAGCCCGAGCGCTCCGGTGAGGACGTGCAGGACGTTGGACCAGGCGTTGACCGCGAGGAGGCCGAAGGCGTCGCCGGCCTCCCCCGGGAAGCCGAACGAGGCGCTGTAGAAGAAGCCGGCGATGCCGGTCACCACGAGCGTCCCCCCGGCGAGGGTGGCGTAGAGCCGTGCGGGGCTGGGCCCGTCCATCGGCCGCGATTGTAGTCTGCCCATCCCGATGGCCCAGATGTGTTACAGGCACCCGAACCGTGAGACCGGCGTTTCCTGCTCGTCATGCGGGCGGCCGATCTGCCCCGATTGCATGACGCCGACGCCGGTCGGGATGCGCTGCCCGGAGTGCGCCAGCCAGCGCACCCGCGTCGTCAGGGGCGTCGGCGAGGCGGGGCTGTTCGCCAGCGCCCCGGCGACCTTCGTCCTGATCGCGCTGAATGCGGCGGCGTTCCTCGCCGAGATCGCCAGCGCCAGCGGCGGTCTCGGGGTCGGGGGGAGCTCGGTTGTCTTCGACTTCGGCCTCTACGGGCCGTTCGTCGCCGAAGGCGAGTGGTACCGGTTGCTGACCGGTGGGTTCCTCCACGCGGGCCTCATCCACATCGGCTTCAACATGTTCGCGCTCTACTTCCTCGGCCGGCTGCTGGAGCCCTCGATCGGTACCCCTCGCTTTCTCGCGGTCTACGTCGCCTCCCTCTTCGGTGGGGCGTTCGGCGCGCTCCTGCTGAGCCCGAATGCGCTCACGGTCGGCGCCTCGGGGGCGATCTTCGGCCTCTTCGGGGCGACCTTCCTGATCGCCCGCGACCGCGGCTTCGACGCTGTCGCCTCGTCGATCGGGATCGTCCTGCTGCTCAACCTCGCCTTCAGCATCGGGGGAGCGGGCCACATCAGCCTCGGCGGTCATCTCGGCGGGCTCGTGGCGGGGGTCCTCTGCGCCGGAGCGATCCTTGCCGGCGACCGCGGCATGCTCGGCCAGCGTCACTTCCCTGCCGAGATGATCGCGATGGGGGCCGTGACCCTGCTCTCGGTCGCCGGCGCGCTGGCGATCGCCTGAAGCTCAACCGGTGCGCCCGCCACGCGCGTGGGAGGCGCGCAGCTCGGCGAAGCCGATGTTCCCGGGTGGATCGACTAAGTCCGGGTGCAGCAGGTGGCCGAGCAGCTCGACGCCGTCGACGAGGCGCGGTCCCGGGCGGGAGAAGGTCGAAGCGGCGTCGACCGCGAAAACCCGCTGGGCACCGAGCTCCTCGATGTGGAACCAGTGTTCCAGGGCCTGGGTACGGGCACCGTCGACGTACCAGCCACAGGGCATCGCGACGACCACGTCGGGGTTGAGGCCCGAGAGCTCGCCCCACGACACCTCGGGCGACTTCAATCCGGGCGGGCCGGCGACGTCTTCGCCTCCCGCGATCGAGATCATCTCCGGGATCCAGTGTCCCCCGACGTAGGGCGGGTCGAGCCACTCCAGGGCGATCACGCGCGGCAGCGTCGTCCCCGAGACGGCGGCGCGGACGGTCGCCAGGCGTCCCTCCAGTTCCCCCCGCAGCTCGTGCGCCTGGCGCGGGGCCCCGGCCGCCTCACCCAGCCGGACCACGTCCTCGAGCATCTCCGCGAGCGTGCTCGGGTCCTGTTGCACGACTCTCGGCCGGCTGGTCAGGCGAGCGGCGACCTCGAGCACGTCCTCGAAGGAGACGGCGCACACGGCGCAGACCGCCTGGGTGACGATCAGGTCTGGCCCCAGCTCCTCCAGCAGCTCCTCGTCGAGCTCGTAGAGCGCCTGCCCCTCGGCGACCCTCGCCTTCACCGCCCGGTCGATCTCGGCGGCACCGAGGTTGGGCGGGAGCACGGTCCGGGTCAGATGGGGGAGGGAACGCGCCTCGTGCGGGTAGTCGCACTCATGCGTGACCGCGACGACATCGTCGCCGAGCCCGAGCGCGTAGAGCATCTCGGTCGCAGATGGGACCAGGCTTGCGATGCGCATCCCATAGTCAATATCGCACCATCTCGCTGGATCGGCGGATCGGAAAGCTATATTGCGTACGCCGGATGGCCGACGACGAGCTCCCCCGAAGTACCGGGTCAAATACACGATGAGCGCCCTGCTGCTCGTCCTCCTGTTCCTGCTGCTGGCCGTCAACGGCTTCTTCGTCGCCGCCGAGTTCGCGCTCGTGCGCAGCCGCCGGGGCAAGATCGAGCAGCTCGCCGCCGAAGGCGAAAGCGGCGCCGAGGCGGTGGTCGAGCAGCTCGACAAGATCGACGAGTCGCTCTCGGCCTGCCAGATCGGGATCACGATGGCCTCGATCGGCATCGGCTTCCTCGGCGAGCCTTCCCTGGCGAAGCTGCTCGAGCCGCTGTTCGGAAGCCTGTCTCACGGCGCCGCCGTCGGCCTCTCGGTCGCGATCGCCTTCGCCCTCGTCACCGCGCTCCACATCAGCGTCGGCGAGCAGGTGCCGAAGATGCTGGCGATCAGCCACGCCGAGCGCACCGCCCGCCGCGTCTCCCGCCCGCTCAACTGGTTCCGCGTCGCGACCGCGCCGGTGATCGTGGCGTTGAGCAGGATCTCCAACGCGATCGTCCGCCTCTTCGGCGTCGACCCGACTGACATCGAGGAGCACCACACGGCCGAGGACCTGAAGCAGATCATCGACCGCTCGCGGATGGGCGGGACGCTCGACCCGGGCGAGGCCGGGATGCTGGGCGGCGTCTTCCACCTGCACGAGCAGGAGGCGCGCGAGGTGATGACGCCGATCCCGGCGGTCGTCACCGTCGACGCCTCCGAGACGGTGGAGACGGCACTGCGCCGCTGTGTCACATCCGGGCACACGCGGCTGGTCGTGATCGAAGACGAGAACCCCGACCGGGTGAAGGGGATCGTCCACAACAACAGCCTGGCTCGCCTCTTCATGAGCGACGGTCCGGAGGCCGAGATCGCGCCGGCGATCCGCGACGCCGTGATCGTGCCGGAGACCCGGCCCCTCGACGACCTCCTGCACGACCTCCAGGTCCAGCGAACCTCGCTCTCCGTCGTGGTCGACGAGTACGGGCGGACGGTCGGGATCGTCACCGTCGAGGATATCCTCGAGGAGGTGGTCGGGGAGATCGAGGACGAGACCGACCCGCGTGCGGCGGCGCTGCGCCGGCTGGCCAGCGGCGAGTGGTTCGTTCGCGGCCACGTCTCGCTCGGGGACCTCTCGGACGCCGGGATAAATCTCCCGGTCGACACCGACGCCTACAACTCGGTCGGCGGCTACGTCTTCGGCGAGCTCGGGCGCCTGCCCAAGCGCGGCGACGCGATCGTCGCCAACGGCTACACGATCAGGGTGGAGTCGGTCCGCGAGAACCGGATCGAGGCCGTGCGCATCAGCGGCCACGCCGGTTCCGTCCGCCGCGACTCCTAGCTTTTTCAGGCAACCCGCGTTCCACCGAACCCTGGAGGTATCGCATGTGGGTTGTGCGCATGACCGACAAGCAGCTCGAGGTCCTGAGGGCGCTGCTGCGCTCCGAGCAGCAGCTCGGCCCGGCGCTGAGAGGAGCTGTCGAGGCGCTCGACCTTGCCTGCTGGGACGATCTCCCCAATGCCGAGCTTCCCTGGGACGAGGTCGAGTCGACCGCCCGCCGCCAGGGCATAACCCAAGCCGACGTGATCTGGGACCTGGCCGGCCGAGACAGCTGGAGCTAGTTTCGCGGGAGGGATGCCGGCGCCCCTCCCCGGAAATTGATGTCGCACGCGCCTTCGGCGCTTTGCGACGATGTTGGAGCGCGGCCTGCGGCCGCGCGGCACCGGATTGCATTTCCGCCGCTTCGCGACATTCCCGGGGAGGGGCACCGGCATCCCTCCTGACGCACCAAGCTTCAGGCGTCCCTGCCGGGACGCCCCTCCGCTCAAAGCTTTCCAGCTTGTGAGTCCCGGCTCGGCTTCGCAGCTTGGGCTGCCTGAGCCTGTCGAGAGAGGCTCCCCCCTCACCAGAACCTCTAGTCGTAGCTGTAGAAGCCGGCGCCGGACTTCCTGCCCAGCTTCTCTTCGCCGACCATCTCGACGATCAGCCCGGGCGGCTTGTGTGCCGCCTCGTTGGAGTCGGCGTAGAGGGCGTCGCCGATCGCCTCGGCGACGTCGAGCCCGACGAAGTCGAGCAACGCCAGCGGCCCCATCGGGTGGCCGGCGCCGAGCTTCATGCAGGTGTCGACCTCGCCGGCCTCCATGCCGGTCCGCTCGACCATCCGCACGGCGTCGAAGAGGTACGGGAAGAGCAGGCGGTTGACGACGAATCCGGCCTGGTCGGGCACCTCGACCGCCGTCTTGCCGAGGGCCGCGCACCAGGCGAGGGCGCTCTCGCGGGCGCTCTCGGCGCCCTCCGGGAAGCAGACCTCCACCAGCTTCATCCGCGGCACCGGGTTGAAGACGTGCAGGCCGAAGAGGCGGCCGGGGATGCCTCCCGCCGCGGCGATCTCGGCAACGCTCAGCGAGGAGGTCGTCGTCGCGAGCGCTGCCCTGGGGCAGGCCTCCGCGATCGTCGAGAGGAGCTCGCCCTTCGGCGCGGCCTCCTCGATGATCGCCTCGACGACGACGTCGCAGCCGGCGAGGTCGCCGGGGTCGGTCGTGACCCGCAGCCGCGACGGCTCGGCCCCCTCGATCTTGGCGCAGGCGGCGACCACTTTCTCCTCCGCTCGCCAGGCCGAAGCCTCGCTCCGCGCCAGCAGGATCGTGTCGGCGGTGGTGGTGGAAACGGCAGCAAGGCCCGTGGCGATGGCTCCGCTGCCGGCAATTCCCGGACTTTCGTACCCCCGGCTCGCGTTCATGGGCGGGTTCCTATCACGATGCTCCCCGGGTGGGGTGCCTGGTCAGGGGCGAGCGCGTCTCGGCAAAAGCGTGTAACTTTCTCTATCAGTCAAAGTGATTGGAGGATGGGCGATGCGCGGGTGGAGTGCGATCGGGTTGTGTGCGGGGGTGCTCGCGGTGGCGGCACTGGGTGTCGGGTGCGGGGGCGACGGCAGCTCCCAGGTCACGGCCTCGGCAGAGGTCGACAAGCCGACCTATCTCAAGAAGGCCGACGCGGTCTGCAAACAGGCCAACATTCGCATCGAAGATGGCTGGGAAGACTTCGTCAAAAGCAGGGGCGGCGATCCGACCGCGGCCTTCGAAGGACAAGAGGCCGAGGACGAATTCGCGACCACGGTGGTACTTCCTGGGAAGCAGTGGCAAGTGGACGAGGTGGCGGAACTGACGGCTCCCGAGGGGGACGAGAAGGAGGTCGAGGCCATCCTGGCGGCCTACCAGGAAGGCATCGATGTCGGCGAAGGCGACCCCAGCAAGGTGACGTCGAATCAAGGTGTCTTCAAATACGCCGCCAAAACCGCCGAAGACTACGGTCTCCGCGAATGCCGCTGGTAGGGCGAGGCACCAGGTTGAGCTGAGAGGGCCGGTGGCAGCCTGGCCAGCCGGCCAGCCGGACGCTATGCTCCCCGCCCGATGGACCTGACCCTCTCGCCGTCCGAGCAGCAGTTCCGCGACGAGGTCCGCGCCTGGATCGAAGAGAACCACCCGGGCCCGGAGCCAGAGGGCGGCTTGGAGGAGGTGATGGCCTTCCGGCGCGAGTGGCAGCGGAAGATGCACACCGCCGGCTGGGCGGGGATCTCCTGGCCCAAGGAGTACGGCGGCCGCGGCGCCACGATGATCGAGCAGGCGATCTTCGTCGGCGAGGCCGCGCGCCTGGAGGCGCCCAGCCCGGCCAACGTCCTCGGCCTGGCGATGGGCGGCCCGGTCGTGATCGCCCACGGCACCGACGAGCAGAAGCAGCGATACCTCGAGCCGATCCTCACCGCCGAGGAGATCTGGTGCCAGGGCTTCTCGGAGCCCGAGTCGGGCTCCGACCTCGCCTCGCTGAAGACGCGGGCGGTCAAGGACGGCGACGAGTGGGTGGTGACCGGGCAGAAGGTCTGGACCACGTTCGCCCAGTACGCGAAGTGGTGCATGCTCGTCGCCCGCACCGACCCCGATGCCCCCAAGCACAAGGGGCTCACCTACTTCCTGATGGACATGGAGCAGCCCGGGGTGGAGGCCAAGCCCCTGGTCCAGATCACCGGCGAGGGCGAGTTCAACGAGGTCTTCATCGAGGGGGCGCGGATCCCCGACGCCAACGTCGTCGGCGGCGTCGGCAACGGCTGGACGGTCGCGATCACGACGCTGATGAACGAGCGTGCCGGGCTGGCCTTCGGCGCGATCGCCCAGATCGCCAACAGCCTCAAGCGGCTCGGCGGCCTCGCTGCCGACACCCGCGTGAACGGGGGCACGGCCGCCGGGGACCCCGTCTTTCGCCAACGTCTCGCGCAGCTGCACATCGAGGCCGAGACGATGCGGCTGAACGCCTACCGCGGCCTGACCAAGACGATGCAGTCGGGCACCCCCGGCCCGGAGGGCTCGCTGGGCAAGTGGCAGTGGGCCGACATCAACCAGCGCATTGCAGAGCTCGCGCTCGACATCGAGGGGGCCTACGCGCCGCTGGCCCGGGGCGACGAGCACGCCATCGCCGGCGGTGCCTGGCAGTACGGCTTCCTCCGCTCCCGAGCCAACTCGATCGAGGGCGGCACCACCGACATCCTCAAGAACATCATCGCCGAGCGCGTGCTCGGCCTCCCCAAGATGAGATGAGTATGCGAGAGACGACCACCCGCCCGCGGCGGACGCGTGAGCAAGGACGCGAGATCGCCGGTGATCGTGAGCGCGTCCTTGCGGAAGCCGAGCACGCGGGCGGAATCTGATGTACTTCGACCTCACAGACGAGCAGCAGGCGATCAAGTCGACGGCGCACGACTTCCTCGCCGCGCGCTACAAGTCCGAGCGCATCCGCGAGCTTGCCGAGAGCGAGCACGGCTTCGAGCAATCCGACTGGGACGAGCTGGCCGAGCTGGGCTGGCCCGGGCTGGCGCTCCCCGAGGAGTGGGGCGGGCAGGGCCTGGGGATCGTCGAGCTGGCCGTCCTCTTCGAGGAGATGGGCTACGCGCTCGCCCCCTCGCCGCTCTTCTCCAACACGATCGCCGGCCTGGCGATCTCACTCTGCGGCTCCAACGCCCAGCGCGAGCACTTCCTGCGCCCGCTCGCCGAGGGCAGGATGCGCGGCACGCCGGCGCTCTGGGACGCCGGCTCGCCGGGCACGATCGGCGAGTTCACGATGGAGCCCGGCATCGATGTCAACGGGGTCGTCCTCGACGGCGAAAAGCTGCTGGTGATGGACGCGGCGGCAGCCGACTTCTTCCTGGTCGCGACGTCGGACGGGTCCCGCCACATAGTCGAGCGCGGCGCCGCCGGCGTGACCGTCACCCCGTCGACCTCGATCGACCCCACCCGCCGGCTCTACTCGGTTCGCTTCGACCGCGTCTGCGTCGCGGCGGAGGACACGCTTTCCGGTTCCGCCCACGACTACCCGCCCGTCTTCTTCCGCCTCTGCGTCGCCCTCGCCGCCGAGTCGACGGGGATCGCGCAGCGGACGATGGAGATGGCCGTCTCCTACGCCAAGGACCGCCAGCAGTTCGGGCGCCCGATCGGCTCCTACCAGGCCGTCTCGCACCGCTGCGCGCAGATGCTGCTCGAGACCGAGAACGCGCGCTCGGCCGTCTACGGGGCGGCCTGGGCGGCCGATGCCGAGCCGGAGTCGCTGCCCCTGGCTGCCTCGATGGCGAAGGCCTACGCCTCCGACGCCGGCTGGCGCGTCCCTGACGCCTCGATCCAGGTTCACGGCGGCATCGGCTTCACCTGGGAGCACGACCTGCACTTCTTTCTCAAGCGCGGCAAGGCGAACGCGGCGATGTTCGGCGATGCGAAGTGGCACCGCGAGCGCGTCGCCGACGCCGTCCTCGCCGAGGTCGCCGAGCCGGTCTCGGCGTGAGCGAGCCGACCCACCTGTTCCGGTGCGCCTTTGCCCGGAATAGCGGGGCAAAGGCGCACCGGAACGAGATGCGGCGCCGGTGAGCGCGCTCGATCGCATCTCCGTCGCCGCGATCGGCGTCTCGGTCGCCGACCTGGAGGCCGAGGCGAAGCGCGCCGAGGCCGCCGGGGTCGAGTGCGTCTGGGCGCCCGAGCTCTTCCGCTCCTCGGTCACCCAGGCCGCCTACCTGGCGGGTCGCACCGAGAAGATCGACGTCGCCACCGGGATCGCCTGGGCCTTCACGCGCAGCCCCTTCATCCTCGCCGTCAGCGCCCTCGACATCGACGAGATGTCGGGCGGCCGCTTCCGGCTCGGCCTCGGCTCCGGCGTCAAGCGCCTGAACGAGACCTGGCACAACGCCGAGTACGGCCGCCCGGCGCCGCACCTGCGGGAGGCGATCGAGGCGACGCGGCTGATCATGCAGCAGGCCGGCAAGGGCGAGCCGATCCGCTACGAGGGCTCCTACTACGACATCGACATCAAGGGCTGGATCAGGCCGCACCCGGCGGCGCGCGAGTCGGTGCCGATCTACACGGCCGGAGTCCAGGGCGGGATGTGCCGGATGGCGGGCGACGTCGCCGACGGGCTGATCGGGCACCCGATCCAGAGCCTGCGCTGGATCGACGAGGTCGTGGTCAGCTCCTTCGAGGAGGGCCTGAGCCGCTCCGGCCGCGAGCGCTCGAGCTTCGACTACCTGCCCACGGTCTGCTGCGCGATCGACGACGACGAGGCGCGGGCGATCGAGATGGCCCGCCGCACGATCTCCTTCTACGCCACGGTCAAGACCTACATGCCGCTCTGGGAGCTGCACGGCTTCGCCGACAACGCCGTTGCCGCCGGCGATGCCTTCCGCCGCGGCGACCTCGCCGCCGTCCCGGCTGCGATCAGCGACGAGATGGTCAACGCCTACTGCGCCGCCGGCCCCCTCAACAAGGTCCGCGCCCGGGTGGAAGCGACCGCGGAGCGCGCCGACGGCCTCTTCCTCACGCCGCCCACCTACTTCATCTCCCCCGAAGAGCTCTCCGAGTTCCAGCGTCGCATCATCGACGCCTTCGGCCCGGCTGCCTGAATTCTGAGGGGGTGGGGTGGGGGCTGGCGGGTGCCCCTCCCCAAGACGCGCGGCGGGAGCCGCGCTTGAGTGTCTTGGGGAGGGGCACCCGCCAGCCCCCTCGAACACACAAGCTTTCAACTCTCCATCCCGAGGTGCCCGCCTCAGCTTGAAAGAGCTTGTGAACCTTGGTCCCGCTTCGCAGCCTCAGCGTCACTCGGTGACGTGTTGAGAGGAGCCTGGCCGTCCTCCAGACGAATGTCGCGAAGCGGGCGGAAATGCAATCCGGTGCTTGCGCGGCCGTAGGCCGCGCTCCCGGTTGCACCGCGCTTACGCGCGGTGCTCAATTCGACTGGAGGACGGCCAGGCTCCCCCCGCCAATCCCTCGGTCGCTACTCGTCGCGCGGCGTGATGCGGAAGGTCGAGACCACCTCGGCCTGCTTGGCCTCGGGGTGGACCACGTAGGCGCTGGGGCCGCCGCCGAACCAGCCGGAGCTCTCGTTGTCGGCGACGAAGATGCCGGGGTGGTGCTTGCCGTCACCGTCCTCGACCCAGACCTTGTCGCCCTCCTTGAACCCGTGTTCGACCTTGCCCATCGACTCGGAGCCTAGCTCAGTGGCGGGCGATGCCCATCGTGCCGCGGGGATCGCCGCTGTGCTCTGCGAGGTCCTCGAGCTCGGCGATCTTGCGCTCCCCTTCGAGCCGGGCCGGGTTGTCGGCGGCCAGAGGCTCGATCAGCCGGCGGATGCGGTTGCGCACCTGGAGGGCGAAGTGGGGAGTGGAGGCGCCGGCGAGGGCGCGGATGTCCTCGGCGGTGACCGGGCCCGGCGCGCCCAGCAGGTCAGGGTTCTCGGCTTCGCTCATCGTGAATTCCTCCGCTTCGCTCCCGGCGCGAAGAACCAGATATGGACGCTTGGTCGCTCCGCGATCACGGTTCCGTCCCTCCGATCTTGGCAAGTTCGGCCAGCTGGTCGATCTCGGCTTGCTGGTTCACGTCGATGGCCTCCTGGTCTCCGATCACCCACACGTGGTTGTAGAAGGCGCGGGTCGGATCGGTCGTGTAGCCGGGCTTGACGTCGAGCAGGTATTCCCGCAGCGCCGCCGGCAGCGTACCGGCGTCGTCGGTGAGCAGCAGCGGGCCCCAGGTCCCGGATGCCGAGAGCGGCGAGGCGACGGCGGCGGCCAGCGGGGCGTCGCTGCGTGCGACTACGAATCCGTGGCCGGGGTCGTTGACGTTCCAGCCGAACCCGCCGCTGGAGTAGCGGGCCAGCGCGATCGCGTTGGCGACCGGGTCCTCACCGGAGACCCGGCGCACGCGGACGGCGATCTTGCCCACCTCCCGTACCACTTCCGAGGAGATCGCCGAGGCCGGGCCGAGCACGTAGACGGGGACCTGCGGGTGGGCCTTCAGGGCCTGCGCAGTCGGCGCCGGGAGCTTCCCCGGCCCGCTGAAGAGCACAGGGTCGCCCGAGCGCGCCGCCCAGGCGGCCGCCGGGATCGCGAGCTCCGGCTCGGCTTCGGGGGCAAGCACGAAATGCGCCGGGGGGCCGTCGAAGAGCTTGTCGCGCTCGGTTGCGATCGAGGCCGCGAGTGCAGCCGCTCCAGTCCCATCGACCCGGAGGGTCTTCAGCTCTCCCGGAGTTGCCGCGGCGCCGATGACGAACGCTTGGGTGCCGCCGGCCTCGACGCTGCCGCGCGGGGCGAGCGCGGCAAGCGCCTGCTCGGTCGGCTCGGGCAGGTCGCCCCCGGTGGAGACGAGAAGGGGAGAGCGCAGCGGCTCCGCCATCAGCACCGAGGCCGCGACGGCCCCCTGCCAGTCGTCCTCGTCGACGATCGCGACCGAGGCAGGGCGCTGTGCAGGGGTCGCCGAGGGGAAGACCGCGAGCGTCACCGCCGCGGCGATCGCGGCCGGGTCGGAACCGCCGACCCGGGTCGTGTTGTTGGTGGCGAAGGAGGGGTACCCCAGCTCTTCGGCTGCCTCGGCGGCGGGGGTCTCCGCCGGCTCGGCGGTCGTTTCGGGAGGAGCCTGCGTGGGCGCCGGCGCCGGTTCGGGGGCCTTCCTGTTCGAGCCACCGCCTCCGAGCACGGCGGCGACGAGGAACACGACCGCGACGGCGACCAGCCCGGCGATCGCCTTCAGCGCCGCGGGCACGGGCCTGCGCCGCCGCTTGGGTCGCTTGGTGGCGGTGGGCGGCGCTTTCGGCTGGGACTCGGCCGTCTCCGCCGGGGCCGACGGCAGGTCGGCGTTGATGGGGCGCTTCCCGGGCACGGACCGGAAAGCTACAGCGGGGCGGTGGCCAGGAGGGACTCCTGGCTGGTCAGCTAGTCTTCATGGGACTGGTTGACTGACCAGTCAATCAATCGATCCGGTGAGAGGCGCCGACCAGGGGGGACCCAATGGATTTCGCACTTAACGACGAGCAGCAGGAGTACAAGGAGCGCTGCCGGACCTTCGCCCGCGAGGTGATCAGGCCCGCCGCCCGCAGGCACGACGAAGAGGAGAGCATTCCCTGGGAGGTGATCAAAGAGGCCCGCAAGCAGGGCTTCGGCGGCCTCGAGGGGATCCAGCGCTCGGCCGGTGACGGCGAGGGCCAGATGCAGGTGATCTCTGCCGAAGAGTTCCACTGGGGTTGCGCCGGCATCGCCCTGGCGATCTCCGGCTCCGGCCTTGCGGCGGCTGGGATCGCGTCCTCGGGCACGCCCGAGCAGATCGCCCAGTGGGTGCCCGAGTGCTTCGGCAGCGGCGACGACATCAAGCTCGGCGCCTATGCCGTGACCGAGCCGCAGGCCGGCTCCGACGTCAAGAGCCTTAAGACGACGGCGAAGCGCGACGGCGACGAGTGGGTCCTCAACGGGACCAAGGTCTTCATCACCAACGGCGGCATCGCCGACGTCCACGTCGTCGTCGCCACCGTCGACCCGGCGCTCGGCACCCGCGGGCAGGCCTCCTTCGTCGTCGGCAAGGGCACCCCGGGCCTGACCCAGGGCAAGAAGGAGTCCAAGCTCGGCATCCGCGCCTCCCACACCGCCGAGGTCGTCCTCGACGATTGCCGCATCCCGGCCGAGAACCTGCTCGGCGGCGAGGAGAAGCTGGAGCGCAAGCTGCAGCGCGGGCGGGAAGGCAAGAAGTCGCGCGGCGCCGACGCGCTGGCGACCTTCGAGATCACCCGGCCGCTGGTCGGCGCCTCGGCACTCGGCATCGCCCAGGCCGCCTACGAGTGGACGCTCGAGTACCTCGACGGGCAGACCGAGGGCGGCAGGCCGCTGCTCGGCGAGCAGCGCATCCAGCAGACCCTGGCCGACGTCGCGACCGAGATCGAAGCCGCCCGCCTGCTCGTCCAGCGCGCCGCCTGGATGGGCCGCAACGGCATCCCGATGACGGGGGGCCAGGGCTCGATGTCGAAGCTCAAGGGCGGCGACGTGACGATGTGGGCGACGACGACGCTGATGGACCTCGTCGGCCCCTACGCCTGGAGCGTGGACTGCCCGCTGGAGAAGTTCTTCCGCGACGCCAAGATCTACCAGCTGTTCGAGGGCACGGCCGAGATCCAGCGCATGGTCATCTCGCGGATGCAGGCGCGCGAGTACGCCGAGCGGCTTGGGTACGCGGCCGAAGTCGCCGAGCAGACGGTCGCGGCCGGCTCTCCCAAAGAGCCCGTTCCGGCGTAAGGGATAGGCCCTAAGCTCGGGGCGTGCATTCGCACTCGCATGCTCTCGATGCGCGGCGGGGCGACAGCCGCCGGCGGATGTGGGTTGCTTTGGGGGTCAATGCGGCGATGCTGGTTGCCGAGGCGGTCGGAGGATTCGTTACCGGGTCCCTGGCGGTGCTTGCCGACGCCGGGCATCTGCTCTCTGATGTCGGGGCGATTGGGCTGGCGCTGTTCGCCGCTTCGCTTGCAGCCCGGCCCGCGGGTGGGCGGATGACCTTCGGGTACCAGCGCTCGGAGATTCTCGCCGCCCTGCTCAACGGGCTGCTGCTGGTGGCGGTGGCGCTCGCGGTCGCCTACGCGGCCGTCGGCCGGCTCGGCGATCCCCCCGAGATCGACGGGCTCGGGGTGTTGGGCCTCGGCCTCTTCGGTCTCCTCGGCAACGTCGCCGCGACCGCGGTTCTCGCCCGCGGCGAGCGCTCTGACGTCAACCTCGAGGGCGTGCTGCGCCACAGCGCCGCCGACGCGCTCGGCTCGCTCGGTGTCGTACTTGCCGGCGCCGTTGTGCTCGCCGGCGGCTCGTCGATCGTCGACCCCGTCGTCAGCCTCCTGATCGCCGCCCTGATCCTCGCCTCCTCCTGGCGCTTGATCGCAGAGCCGCTCGGCGTGCTGATGGAGGCCGCTCCACAGGGTGTCGACGTCGATGCGACCGGGGCGGCGATCTGCGCAGAGGAGGGGGTGCGCTCGGTACACGACCTGCACGTCTGGACGGTCACCTCCGGATTCGGCGCGCTCGCGGCCCACGTCGTCGTCGCGCCCGGGTGCGATCGGGACCTGGTGCGGCGCCGGATCGAGCTGCTGCTGCACGAGCGCTTCGGCATCGACCACACGACCCTGCAGATGGAGGAGCAGGCGTCCGACGCCCTCCTGCGGGTCGAGAACGCGCCCCGCCAGGCCTGAGCGCAAGCCCGGTTGCACGATTAATGCCCTGCAAGGAGGCGGTTCTTCGGCTCAGCTAGCCTGTTTCGACGATGTTCAAGACTCGCCCTGCCCTGGCGGCTCTTCTGGCCGCCGCGGCGGCGCTGCTCGTGCTGCTCGCAGCCGGCACCGCTTCCGCCGACGAGCTCGAATCGAAGCTCGACGAGAAGGAAGCGAAGCTCTCGGAGGTGCGCGAACGCCACGGCGTGCTGACGACGACGATCTCCCGCTACAAGGATCGGATCGACAGGCTGACCGGTGAGGTCGCGGCGCTGCGCGGTCGCGAGGCCGCGGTCCAGGCGCGGCTCGACGCCAAGCAGGCCGAGCTCGATCGCGCTGTCTCTGAGCTCGACACCGCCAAGAAGCACCTGGCCGTGGTTCGCGCCCGCCTGAAGCGCGCGCTGGTGGCGCTGCGCGAGAGGCTGGTCGCGATCTATGAGACCGGCACGCCGGACGTGCTCAGCGTCATCGTCGGTGCCGACGGATACGACGACCTGATCGGCCGCACCGAATACCTCAACCGCATACGCGGCATGGACGAAGCCATCGTCGGCCGCGTGCGCGATCTGCGCGACCAGGTGAAGAGCACCGTCTTCCGCCTGCGCACGGCGAAGAACCGGATCGAGGCCGCGCGCGACGCCATCGCCGCCGAAGAGCAGGCGCTGGCAAGCGCCCGCGCCGCCGTGGAGCAGCACCAGTCGGCACTGGTGGCCGCCCGAGCAAGCCGTGTCGCCGCCCTGGAGAAGATCGAGGAGACCGAACAGAGCCTCGACGGCGACGTCGCCGAGATCCAGGCCGAGCTGGCGGCCCGGCTGGGCGAAACCGCCTCCGCACCCCTTCCCGCCGGCCCGATCCGCTACGGCTCCGGTCAGCTCATCTGGCCCGTGAACGGGCCGGTCGTGTCCGGTTTCGGCATGCGCTGGGGTCGCATGCACGAGGGGATCGACATCGCGGTGCCGGCGGGCACGCCGATCCGTGCGGCGGCCTCGGGATCGGTCGTCCTGGTCCAGTCCGAAGCCGAAAGCGGCGGCTACGGCAACTTCACCTGCCTCGAACACGGCGGCGGCCTGCAGACCTGCTACGCCCACCAGTCCTCCTTCGCGGTGGGTTCGGGGCAGAGCGTCTCGCAGGGAGAGGTGATCGGGTACGTCGGCTGCACGGGCCACTGCTACGGCGACCACCTGCACTTCGAGGTGCGGGTCGGCGGCGTCCCCACCGACCCGCTGGGCTACCTGTAACGCCCGCTGCCGAGAATCGCTGAGAAATTCGACTATTGGGTATGACGCGGGAGCCACCTCCTGCAACCCTGGGTAGCAAGCGACCCTGGAGGCGATGTCGATGGTTCGCCAGGCCCAGACCTATCTCGCGGGCGCCGTCTCGGCCACGGCGCTCGTCGGGGCTGCCATCGTCGCCTTCGTCCTGCTCGTCTCTCTTCAAGCCTTGAAGGACTGGCCGCTGGCTGGGCTCGGTGGTGGCGGCGACGATGCCGCCCTCTCTCCGGCACGGCCGGCAGGCGCTGGCGGTGTCGCCTCCTCTGCGACGAACGGTGCCGGCTCGGCCCAAGCTGGGGTTGTCTCCCAGGGTGGAGGCGGCGTCGGCGGGCAGCGCGGTGAAGACGCGGCCCTCGGGGCGGCCCCGGGCGACGCGCCGGCGTCGGGCCCCGTGGGTGGGGGCGGTTCGGGCGGATCCGCTCCCTCGGGGCCGGCGCCGTCGGCAGCGAGCGGCGGCAATGGCGGCGGCTCCCCGGCCGGCGGCTCGGGATCCCCGACGACCGGAAGCTCCGGCCAATCCACCTCGGGAGCGCTCACCGGCACGGTCAACGGCACCGTCGCGGGCGTCGACGAAACCCTCGGCGGCGCCCTCGGCGAAAGCGGCGTGACCGAGGTGACCGAAACGACCGTGAACGGCGTGGCCGGACCCGAATCCCCCGTCGGGAAAACGGTCGACAAAGTGGTCGACACCGTCGGCGGCGTGCTCGGCGGCGGGAAATAGCGGTCGATTCTCTGGTGGATCTGGGGTGGGATGCCGGTGCCCCTCCCCAAAACGCGCGGCAGGAGCCGCGCTGGAGTGTTTTGGAAAGGGTCACCGGCACCCCCTCGACAGCGCAATAGCTTCGAAAAGCTCCCAGCCCGAGGCGCCACCCGGCTCCCCAAGCTTCACATGGTTGAGCGCCGTTTCGGGCGCCCCAAGCTCTTTTAAAGCTTGGGGACCCTGAGGCCGGCTTCGCAAGCTGGACGTCACTCGGTGACGTGTTGGGAGGAGCCTGGCCGTCCTCCAGACGAATGTCGCGAAGCGGCCTATGCAATCCGGTGTCTGCGCGGCCGGTAGGCCGCGCTCCTGGTTGCACCGCGCCTACGCGCGGTGCTCAATTCGTCTGGAGGACGGCCAGGCTCCTCCTGTCACCCTCCCCCTTGTCCCCCAACCGTCACAATGCCCGCCTATGGCGGAGCGTGGACAGGCAGGCGCGGTGGTCGACCCGATCGCGGGCTCGCCGGTGTACCCGATCGGCAGTCGCGTCAACGAGCGCGGGCACCTCGAGATCGGGGGCTGCGACGTTGTCGGCCTGGCGGCCGAGCTCGGCACGCCCGCTTACATCTACGCAGAGGACGACATGCGGGCTCGCGCACGCAGCTACCGCGAGGCCTTCGAGCGCGGCGGGATGGAGTTCGAGGTCCTCTTCGCCAGCAAGTCCTTTCCCTGCACCGCCGCCTACCGGCTCTTCGCCGAGGAGGGCCTCTCGGTCGACGTCGCCTCCGGCGGCGAGCTGCACATGGCGCTGCGCGCCGGCTTCGACCCGATCCGCATCCACATGCACGGCAACAACAAGACCGACGAGGAGATCCTCTTCGCGTCACGGTCGCGCATCGGCCACCTGATCCTCGACTCCTTCGACGAGATCGAGCGCTGCGAGCGGCTGCTCGATGAGCCCCAGGACGTGCTGATCCGGGTCACGCCGGGGATCAAGCCCTCCACCCACGACTACGTCCAGACCGGGCAGCTCGACTCGAAGTTCGGCTTCGGGCTCGAGGACGGCCTCGCCGCGCAGGCGATCGAGCGCGTGCTGGGCTCCGACGTCCTCCGCCTTACCGGCCTCCACGCCCACATCGGCTCGCAGATCTTCGAGCTGGAGCCCTACACCTTGGCGATCCGCGCGATCGGCGAGCTCGCCGGCGAGTGGTGCCGGGTCGTCAACGTCGGCGGCGGCCTCGGCATCGCCTACGCCGCGGAGGACGAGCCACCCCCGGTCGACGCCTACGTCGACGTCAAGGTCCGCGGCGTCGCCGAGGTCTTCGGCGAGGGCGTCCGCATCCTGGTCGAGCCGGGCCGCTCGCTGGTCGGCAACGCGGGCGTCACCGCCTACCGCGTCGGCACGGTCAAGGAGATCCCCGGCGTCCGCACCTACGTCGCCGTCGACGGCGGCATGTCGGACAACATGCGGCCGATGCTCTACGGGTCCCGCTACGAAGCCCTGATCGCCGACCGCGCCGCCGCGGTGCCCGAGAGCCTGGCGACGATCGCCGGCATGCACTGCGAGTCCGGTGACATCCTCGTCCGCGACACGGTGCTCGCCGAGCCCGCGGTCGGCGACGTCCTGGTGACGCCGGCGACCGGGGCCTACGGCCACGCGATGGCGAGCAACTACAACGGCGTGACCCGCCCGCCGGTCGTCTTCTGCCGCGACGGCGACGCCCGCGTCGTCGTCCGCCGCGAGACCTACGAGGACCTCACCGCCAGGGATGTCTGAGGGCCCCTCCAAAGTCGTCCGCATCGGGCTGCTGGGACGCGGCACGGTCGGTGGCGCCTTCGCCGAGCTCCTCGCCGCCCGGGCCGGCGCGGTCGAGGCCGCGACCGGGCGCCGTCCCGAGATCGCGGGGGTACTCACCCGCGAGGAGGGTGATTTCGGCTCCATACTCAAGCGCTCCGACGTGATCGTCGAGCTGATCGGCGGGACGGATCCCGCGCGGGACTACGTTCTCGACGCGCTGCGCGCCGAGCGTCCCGTCGTCACCGCCAACAAGCAGCTCCTCGCCCAGCACGGCGAGGAGCTCTTCGGCGCCGCTCGCGAGGCCGGCGTGCAGCTGCGCTTCGAGGCCGCGGTGGCCGGCGTGATCCCGATCGTCCGCGCGATCCAGGAGAGCTTCGGCGTCACCGAGATCGCCAAGGTCTTCGGCATCGTCAACGGCACCACCAACTTCATCCTCACCGAGATGGCGGCGAGCGGCGCCTCCTACGAGGAGGCGCTGGCCCGCGCCCAGGAGCTGGGCTACGCCGAGGCCGACCCGACCCACGACGTCAACGGCGCCGACGCCGCGGCGAAGATGGCGATCCTCGCCCGCCTCGCATTCCACACCCCGGTGACGTTAGAGGGCGTCTCCTACGAGGGGATCGAGCGGATCAAGCCCGACGACATCGCCTACGCCAAGGAGCTCGGCCTCTCGCTGAAGCTGCTCGGCGTCGCCGAGCGCCGCGAGGGGGGGATCAGCGTGCGCGTCTTCCCCTGCTTCCTCTCGCCCGGCCACCCGCTGGCGCCGGTCGAGGGCCCGTTCAACGCGGTGATGGTCGAGGCGCCCGAGATCACCGAGGTGACGATGTCGGGGCCCGGGGCGGGCGGTGTGCAGACCGCCTCGGCCGTGCTCGGCGACCTCGTCTCGATCCTGGGCGGCGATGCCCCGGTCCACGAGACCCGCGAGGAGTTGCCGATCGTCGCCGACGTGGCGTCGTCGTTCTACCTGCACCTGGAGGTCGCCGACCGCCCCGGCGTGCTCGCCCAGGTCGCCCAGGTGCTGGGCGACAAGGAGGTCTCGGTCAAGAGCGTCGTCCAGCAGGGCGCCGGCGAGGACGCCCGCCTGGTGATGGTCGTCCACGAGTGCCTGGAGTCGCGCTTCGCCGAGGCGCTGGAGGCGATCGACGCGCTCGACGTTCTGCGCGGGCCGCCGCGGGCCATACGCGTGATCGAAGAGGAGTTCCTCTGAGCGCATGCGGAGCAAGCGTCCATATCTGACTATTCGCGCAGCGGAGCATGCGCGAAGCCTGGTGTCATGAGTCCCGCTCCCCTGATCGAGAGATACAGGGAGCGGCTCTCGCTCGAGCCCGGGGACCCGGTGGTGACGCTGAACGAGGGATCGACGCCCCTGGTCGAGGCGCCGCGGCTCTCCGAGCGGCTCGGGGTGCGGGCCTACCTCAAGTTCGAGGGGGCGAACCCGACCGGCAGCTTCAAGGACCGCGGGATGACGGTCGCGGTCTCGCGGGCGAAGGGGAGGGGGGCCGAGGCCGTGATCTGCGCCTCGACCGGCAACACCGCCGCCAGCGCCGCCGCCTACGCGGCGCGGGCGGGGCTGCGCGGCGCCGTGATCGTGCCCGAGGGCAAGATCGCGATCGGCAAGCTCGCCCAGGCGCTGATGCACGGGGCGCGGGTGGTCGCCCTGCAGGGCAACTTCGACGACGCCCTGGGGATCGTCCGCGAGCTCGCGGCGAAGCACCCGATCGAGCTGGTCAACTCGGTCAACCCGCACCGGATCGAAGGCCAGAAGACCGCTGCCTTCGAGGTGATCGAGGAGCTCGGCGGGGCGCCCGGCGCGCTGGCGATCCCGGTCGGCAACGCCGGCAACGTCACCGCCTACTGGCGCGGCTTCCAGGAGGCCGGCACGGCCCCGGTCCTCTACGGCTTCCAGGCCGAGGGGGCGGCGCCGCTCGTCCACGGTGAGCCGGTCGCCAACCCGGAGACGGTTGCCTCGGCGATCCGGATCGGCAACCCCGCCCGGTGGGAGGAGGCGATGGCGGCCTTCACGGCCTCGCGAGGGCGCGTCGCCGCCGTCTCCGACGAGCAGATCCTCGACGCCTACCGCTGGCTCGCCGCCGGCGAGGGCGTCTTCTGCGAGCCCGCCTCGGCGGCCTCGGTCGCCGGCCTGCTCGCCCACGGCCTGCCCACTGTCGAAGATGCCGCACCGCCCGAGTCCGTCGTCTGCGTGCTCACCGGCCACGGCCTCAAGGACCCCGACACCGCCCTCTCCAAGGCGCCGCCGGTGATCAACTGCGAGAACGACCTGAGCGCCGTCGAGCGCGCGGTATTCGCGTAAAGGGGGAGAGATTTCCCAGCCACGCCCTTGAGTGGGCGTGCGATTCACGCGACACGCCAAGAATCGAGCCCGTGGGCTGCGAATCAGTCTCGCCGACGCCGAAGCGGTGACCCGTGAACCAGATGGGGCCGATTTCGATGAGCTTGGCAAGCCCAGGTACTACGGCGCGATTGAGAATGTTAGTGTCTGCATCGTTGTGGCGCTTGACGAACCCGATCTGATCGTCACCATCTATGACAGGAGACGCTGATGAAAGCGCTGATGAAAGCCGATTACGACAGCGAGGCGGACGCGCTTTCAATCACCCTGGCGCGGTTCAAGACATATGACCATCAGGAGGCTGTCGATGAGGACAACTGCCATGTGGGTATCGTCGGTGGGCGTGCTGTAGACATAGCGCTGCTTTACCCGGCACGCCATCTCGACTTGCTCCAAAAGGCCGCTGATCGCTACGACCTCGACGGCACCGCCCTTTTCGCCATCGCCAAAGCGGCGCTCGCGGCTCCGGACCGCCTCGTGACCATGGACCTGTCCGAGTCCTTGGTCGCCTGATCCGCGCCACGGTGTAGAAACCCTGCGGTGACCGCCCGCCGCCGGCTCGTCCGCGTCCCCGCCTCTTCGGCCAATCTCGGGCCGGGCTACGACGTCCTAGCCTAGCGGCAGCCGTCTCGCTCTTCCTCGAGCTGGAAGTGGAGGAGGGGGGGCAGTTCTCCTTCGACTCCGGTGGGCTCGACGTCTCGACCGGCCGCGACAACCTGATCGTGCGCGCCTTCGAGACCTTCGCCTCGATCGAGCCACCCGCGACGCGAACCATCCTCAACCGATCCGAGGCGCCCGTGACGGCCCTGCTGATCGGCGTCCAGCCCGAGGGCGGCTACGAGCCGATGTCCTGGGCCTGAAATTGTCCTGGGTCTGAAATCCCGAACTGCATCAACTTGTCCACCCAGCAGAGGGACAAGTTGATGCAGTTGGCCCGCGTCGCCGCCGTCTCCGACGAGCAGATTCTCGACGCCTACCGCTGGCTCGCCGCCGGCGAGGGCGTCTTCTGCGAGCCGGCCTCGCCGGCCTCGGTCGCCGGCCTGTTCGCCCACGGCCTGCCCACGGTCGAAGACGTCGCACCGCCCGAGTCGGTCGTCTGCGTCCTCACCGGCCACGGCCTCAAGGACCCCGACACCGCCCTCTCCAAGGCGCCGGCGGTGATCAACTGCGAGAACGACCTGAGCGCGGTCGAGCGCGTGAGGGGGGAGAGAATCCGCTGGCGTGCCCTTAGGACCTATCCCGGTAGGGGAATCGCACCCCTGGATACGGCCCAGGACGCGGCGCGGATTCGGCCCCGTCGCGGATCCCACATGGCGCTGCCATGCGGAATCCGCGCCGTGACCGCCCCGCTTGGTCCTGAACCGTCCCAGGGGCACGTCCCCTACCGGGATAGGTCCTTAACCGGGCATGCGCCTCAGCCGGCACGCCAAGAACGAACTGCGGCGCCTCGAAGGAACGGTGGCGGATGTGGAGCGGGTCATAGCCGATCCGGTTCGGGTTGACCGGGACCGTTTCGGCAAGCCGCGATACACCGGTTACATCAAGAGAATCCGCGTGCGCGTAGTGGTGGCGCTTGACGAGCCCGACTTCGTCGTCACAATCCATAAGAGGAGACGCTGATGCGAGCCGACTACGACAGCAAGGCCGACGCACTTGACCTTGAACTCGTGCGTTTCGACCACTACGACGATCAAGTGCAGGTTGACGACGACTTCTGCACGGTGGGGTTCGCCGGAGGGCGTCCGGTCAGCGTTGGGTTGCTGTATCCCGCAAGGAATCTGGATCTGCTCGAGCTTGCCGCCGAGCGCTACGGGTTGGATGGAACGGCCCTTCTTGCGGCCGCCAAAGCCGCGCTCGCGGCTCCAGATCGCCTCGTGACGATGGATCTTTCCGAGTCCCTGGTCGCCTGATCCGCGCCACGGTGTAGAAACCCTGCGGTGACCGCCCGCCGCCGGCTCGTCCGCGTCCCCGCCACCTCGGCCAACCTCGGGCCGGGCTATGACGTGCTCGCCGCGGCGGTGTCGCTCTTCCTCGAGCTGGAGGTGGAGGAGAGGGGGCAGTTCTCCTTCGACCCCGGTGGGCTCGACGTCTCGACCGACCGCGACAACCTGATCGTGCGGGCCTTCGAGACCCTTCACTCTGCGGACGGCATCGCCTTCCGGCTGCGCAGTGAGATCCCGCTTGCGCGCGGCCTCGGCTCCAGCGCTGCCGCGATCGTCGCCGGCCTCTTCGCCGCCGACCACCTCTTCGAGCTGGCGCTGTCCAGTGAGGAGATGCTGGCGCGAGCGACCGAGCTGGAGGGACACCCCGACAACGTCGCCGCCGCGATCTACGGCGGCTTCGTGATCTGCGGCGCGGGGGAGGGCGGCCCCACGGCGGCCCGGTTCGACTCGCCGAACGGCCTCGAGGGCATAGCGGTCATTCCCGCCGAGGAGGTCTCGACCGAGCGAGCCCGCGAGGCGATCCCGGCCGAGGTCCCGCTTGCCGACGCGGTCGCCAACGTCTCCGCCGCATCCCGCCTCGTCCTCGGCCTCCAGGCCGCCGACCTCGACCTGGTCGCGGCCGGCCTCGCCGACCGCATCCACCAGGACCGCCGTCGCAACCTCTACCCGCGCTCGATGGAGCTGGTCGACACGGCGTCCGACCTCGGCGCCCTCGGCGCGACGATCTCCGGCGCCGGCCCCACCGTCCTCGTCTGGACCACCTGGCAGGACGCCGGCAAGGTGGCCGAGGCACTGGAGGCTCGCTGTGCCGGATGGGCAGAGGTCCACCGCCTCCCCTTCAGCCCCCACGGGGCTGACGTACCCGAGCTTTAGGTCAAGGGGAGAGTTTCCAGCGCCACGCCCTTAACAGGGCGTGCGTTTGACGCGACACGCAAAGAACTATCTCCGACGCTTGAAAGCGTCTCTTGACGAATGTCGAACGAGTGATCAGAGAGCCAACCCACTTCGACAGGGACCTGAAGGGAAGACCTCGGTACATGGGGGAAATCCAAGGAGTTCGTGTCCGCGTGGTCGTCGCGCTTGACGAGCCGGATCTGGTCGTCACAATCCATGACAGGAGAAGATGATGCGGGCTGACTACGACAGCGAGGCCGACGCTCTCGATATTGAGCTCGTGCGATTCGAGCACCTCGAAGGCCAGGATTCAGTGCACGACACCTATTGCCAGGTTGGATTTGCCAAAGGCATTCCAGCGTGCGTGGAGTTGCTCAACCCGGCCGAGCACCTCGATCTGCTGGAAGTTGCGTCAGAGCGCCACGGCTTGGACGGCGGAGCGTTGCTTGCTGCTGCAAGAGCGGCGCTTGCGGCCCCCGACCGTGTTGTCAGGCTTGAAGTCGGCGCGCAGCTGGTCGCGTAACCTTGCTCGGCGAGATGCCCGGCTACACGATCAAGCACCGCGACGAGTTCGAGTCGATGGAGGGGTCGGGAGGCGCGACCTGGAGGCTGGCGCGCAAGGCGCTGGGGACCTCGGCGTTCGGCTTCAACCTGGTCGAAATCGATCCCGGTGGCAAGATCCCCGAGCACGACGAGGCACAGAGCGGCCAGGTCGAGCTGTACGCGATTCTCGAAGGGGACGCGGTGCTGAGGATCGAGGGCACCGACCACGAGGCACCGGCAGGCACCTTCGCCTCGATCGAGCCGCCGGCCAGCCGCACGATCCTCAACCGCTCCGACGCGCCCGTGACCGCGCTCCTGATCGGCGTCCAGCCCGAGGGCGGCTACGAGCCGATGAGCTGGGCCTAGCCCGTTCGAATCTGCATTTACCCCCACTATGCGGGGGTAAATGCAGATTCGTCCCGAGCTGGGCTCGACGGCCCTATAATTCGCCGACTTGTCAACCCGTCGCGCGCCCGCTCGGAGAAGGCGCGGAAACCGGGAGGTCAGCGGTGTCAGATACCCAGTCCCGTGAGCTTCACGGCGAGCGCCCCGTCCGCTACTCGCCAGAGCGCGCCTACCGGCCGCTCGTCTCCCCGCCCAGCGTCGAGGACAAGGACGCGTGCGCGATCTACGCCTCCGTGCGCAAGGACGCGACGCCGAGCCACGCGCCGATCGAGCTGGCGATCCCGGCCCTGCAGAAAATGCTCCACCGTGCCGGCAACGTCGACGGCGAGGGCGACGGTTGCGGCGTGCTGCTCGACCTGCCGCGCAAGATCTGGGCCGAGGAGGTCCGCGCCGGCGGCCACGACCCCTCGCTGACCCTCGACGACGCCTTCGCCGTCGCCCATGTCTTCGTCGAGCGCCCCCAGGACCGCGAGCGGATCCAGCACGACGCGCGCGAGCTGCTCGGCCGCGGCGGCTTCCGCATCCTCGCCGAGCGGATCGGCGTCGTCGACTCGACCGCGCTCGGCCCGACCGCGCGCGAGGAGGAGCCCCACTTCTGGCAGCTCGCCGGCCTCGTCGCCGACGCCTCGCGCCGCGACCGCGTCCTCTTCGACCTGCTGATCGAGCTCGAGGAGCGCCTCGGCGTCCACGTCCCCTCCTTCTCGGCGACGACCTGCGTCTACAAGGTGATGGGAGCGCCGAAGGTGCTCGGCGCGTACTACCCCGACCTCAGCGACGAGCGCTTCGAGACGATCGGCTGCTTTGGCCACAACCGCTACTCGACCAACACCTGGCCCTCCTTCAAGCGCGTGCAGCCCTTCTCGGTGCTCGGCCACAACGGCGAGATCAACACGATCGCCCAGCTGCGCCAGGAGGCGGGCATGCTCGGCGTGCCGATCCATCCCGACGGCTCCGACTCCCAGGACCTCAACCGCACGATCGACACCCTGGTCAGCCGCGACGGCCTCAGCCTCGCCGAGGCGATCGAGATGGTGGTGCCGCCGATCGTCGAGGAGATCCGCTCGCTGCCCGAGGACCTGCACTCCTTCTACATGTACCTGCGCCAGGCGATGGGCCCGTTCGCCCAGGGCCCGGTGGCGCTGATCGCCCGCCACGCCGGCGAGTGCGTCTTCTCCTCCGACGCGCTCGGCCTGCGGCCGCTCTGGCAGGTGGAGACCGGCGAGGACTACGTCTTCAGCTCCGAGCCGGGCGTCGTTCCGGTCTCGGCGATGGTCTCCGAGCCGAAGCCGCTCGCCCCCGGCGAGAAGGCGCTGGTGACGATCGACCGCTCCGCCAAGCGCTCCACCCTGCACGCCCACGACGAGATGCTGCGCATCGTCCGCAAGAGCTGGCTGCGCCGCAGCGGCGTGGAGGAGGTCGCAGGCTACGAGCGAGCCCTCCGGACAGGCGGGCCACTGGAGGGCGAGGAGGTCCCCGGCTACTCCGACGCCGGTCCCGAGGAGCCGGTCAAGGTCTCCGACCGCGTCCTCGCCGGCTTCGGCTGGCAGCGCGACGACGTCAAGCTCGTCCAGCAGATGGCCTCCAACGGCTCCGAGCCGGTCGGCTCGCTCGGCTACGACGGGCCGCTGGCCGCGCTCTCTCCCGAGCGCCAGAACCTCGCCGACTACTTCAAGGAGACGGTCGCCGTCGTCACCAACCCGGCGATCGACCGTGAACGCGAGATGGAGCACTTCTCGACCCGCGCCGTCTTCGGCCGCCGCCCCTCGATCGGCGCCGCCGGCGTCGACACGGGCACGGTCGAGACCGCCTTCCCGGTGATCCTCGGCGGCCACCACGGCCTGGCGCCGCTCTCCGACAGGACCTACCGGGCGATCGCCCGCAAGCACCGGACCTACCTGCTTGAGGACCTCTGGGAGGAGTTCCGCGGCCGCGCCGGCGCCCTCGACATCTCCCTGCTGGAGTCCGAGACCACGCAGGGGGCGATCGAGCGGATCAAGCAGGAGGCGGTCAAGAAGGTCCGCGACGGCGCCGAGCTGCTCGTGCTCACCGACCGCACCGTCTACGACGCCGACCGCCGCTACCTCGATCCCCACCTGGCCACCTCGGCCGTCGACCAGGCGCTGAAGGGGTTCAGGGTCGAGGCCGGCGAGGAGAACCTGCGCCGCCGCTGCGGCGTCGTCCTGCGCTCGGCGGCGATCCGCAACGTCCACGACACGATGCTCGCCCTCGGCCTTGGCGCCAACGGCGTCTGCCCCTACACGATGGTCGAGGTGATCTGCGTCGAGGACTACGAGAAGGACGTCTCCAACCTCTGCGACGCCCTCACCAAGGGAATCGAGAAAGTGATCTCGACGATCGGGATCCACGAGGTGCGCGGCTACGCCCGCCAGTTCTCCTCGATCGGCGTCAAGCCCGAGCTGGCCGAGATCTTCATGACCGAGGCCTTTGCCGCCTCGGAGTCCGGCGGCGTCGGCTTCGCCGCGCTCGACGAGGACACCAACGAGCGCGCCCGCATCCTCGCCGGCGAGGGGGAGTCCAAGCCGGCGAAGACGTTCCGCTTCTACCCGAAGGTCTACAAGGCCGCGATCGCCACCGCCAACGGCTCGGGCTCCTACGAGGAATACTCGGAGAAGGTGCGCGATCTGGAGCGGCAGAGCCCGATCTCGATGCGCCACGTCATGGGCTTGAAGGGAGACCGCGACCCGGTCGACCCGGCCGGCGTCGACGCCGGCGTCGGCCGCCACGACTACCCGGTCGTGATCTCCTCGATGAGCTTCGGCTCGCAGTCCGAGCCGGCCTTCCGCGCCTACGCCGAGGCGGCGAAGTCGATCAACGTCCTCTGCGTCAACGGCGAGGGCGGCGAGATCCGCGACATGTACGGGCACTACCGCAAGTGGCGCGGCCAGCAGGTCGCCTCGGGCCGCTTCGGCGTCTCGGCGGAGATGCTCAACTCCTCCTACCTGGCCGAGATCAAGATCGGCCAGGGCGCCAAGCCGGGCGAGGGCGGTCACCTGCCCGGCAAGAAGGTCTCCGAGAAGGTCGCCGCCGCCCGTAACGCGGCGCCCGGCACGGACCTGATCTCGCCCTCCAACAACCACGACCTCTACTCGATCGAGGACCTCGCCGAGCTGATCGACGAGCTGAAGACGGTCAACCCCGACGTGCGGGTCTCGGTCAAGGTCCCGGTGGTGCCGAACATCGGCACGATCGGCCTCGGCATCGCCAAGGCCGGCGCCGACATCATCACCCTCTCGGGCTTCGAGGGCGGCACCGGCGCCGCCCGCCAGCACGCCCTGCGCCACGTCGGCCTGCCCTCGGACATCGGCACCCGCGCCGTGCACAGGGCGCTGATGGAGGCCGGCATCCGCAACCGGGTCGAGATCTGGGCCGACGGCGGCTACCGCCACGGCCACGACATCGTCAAGCTGCACTGCCTCGGCGCCAACCGGGTCGGCTTCGGCACCCTGGCGATGGTCAGCCTCGGCTGCACGATCTGCCGCGGCTGCCAGCTCGACACCTGCCACGTCGGCATCGCGACGCAGATCGAGACGGTCGAGCAGGCCCAGGAGCACGGCCTGAAGAAGTTCACGCCCCAGGAAATCGACACGGCCGCGGAGAGCTGCGCCCGCTTCTTCTCGGCCATGGGCGAGGAGGTCAAGCAGGTGGTCGCCTCGCTCGGCTACGAGCGCGCCCAGGACCTGGTCGGCCGCTACGACCTGCTCGAGCAGGTCTCCCACCACGACTCGATCGACCTGGCGCCGCTGATCACGCCGCTGGAGGAGTTCCTCGACCTCGAGCCGATCGACCTGCCGGTGCCCGATGAGGCGGAGGCGCGCGCCGAGGCGGGGCTGGTCGCCGCACGGCCGATCCGGATGGAGGCCAAGCAGGCTTCCGCGCAGATCGCCGGCCTCGCCGGCGACGTCTGCTCGGGGCGCACGGTGCGCAGCCGGTTCCCCCGCGCCACCGATGCCAACGACCGCGTGCTCGGCACCGAGCTCTCGGGTGCGATCGCGCGCTCGCGGATCTTCGAGGACGGGCCGGAGTCGAATGACGACGTGCTCGCCAGCCTCGAGTTCGACGGCGGCTCGGTCGCCGGCCAGGGCTTCGGCGCCTTCAACGCCTACGGCGTCGCGATTCGGGTCGAGGGCGGCGCCCAGGACGGCGTCGGCAAGGCGATGCTGGGCGGCAGCGTCGCCGTGCTCAAGGGCAAGGGCGCCAAGGGGCGCAGGCTCAACGGCTCGGTCGGCAAGTCCTTCGCCTACGGCGCCCAGCGCGGCCGCCTCTTCGTCCAGGGCTCGGCCGACTCGCGCTTCTGCATCCGCCTTTCCGGCGCCGACGTGGTCCTCGCCGGGGAACCGGAGGAGGACGTCGACGACAGCCGTGGCTGCATCGTCGACCGCGCCAACGCCAAGGGCTTCGCCTTCGAGTACATGACCTCGGGCCGCGCGGTCGTCCTCGGCGACCTCGGCCCCTGGGCCTGCGCCGGCATGACCGGCGGCCGCGTCTACGTCCGCCACAACGCCTTCGGCATCGACCGCGCCGCGATCGAGCGCCGGCTCGGCGAGGGCGCCAAGGTCGAGCTGAAAGAGCTCGACGCCGAGGGCCTGCTCGACGTCGACGACCTGCTCTCGGCATACGCCGGCGAACTGCGCGCCACCGGCCAGGACGAGGAGGCCGACCGCGTGCTGAGCCTGGCGGCGGACGCAGCCGACAACTTCATGATGGTCGTCCCGCACAAGGTGCAGGCGGATCCGAGCATCTCGACTGAGTAGTCCTTCAGGGCACGGCGGGCACCCCTCCGACGGAACACGCTGCCCGGACTTGATGAAGCTATCGGCCTTGCTTCAGCTCACAAGTTCCGCTGGAGGGGTGCCCGCCGTGCCCTGCCGCTGCGGTCGAGATACTCCGACTCCTTTGCTGTTCAGCTTTCTTCGCGAGACGCCGTCCTCGCGAGCTGGAGCCGTCACGTCCGGCCTTTGTTGAGAGCTTGAGTGGGGGCCGGGGAGGGCCCTTCTGAGGAACTTGTGAGACCACGGCGGTTGGAGGTCCACCATGTCCCGGTGGCGTGTTCCGCAGAAGGGCCCTCCCCGGCCCCGCTACCGCGTAGCTGTCAACAAATCCGCGATAGCTCGCACCTCGCGTAGCAGCCCGTCGAGCATTTGCTCTGTATTGGTATGGATCCGCCACTCGGCGTACTGCCGGTCCTGCTCCACTTGATCGAGGCGCTGTTCGAGCGCCTCGGTGCGGGCGCCGATCTTGTCGATGCGCTTGTTGAGGCGCCTCTCGGTCTTGCGGATGCGACGCTTCAGCAGGGCATTGCTCTCGGCGCGGATCGCGTCCAGCTCCCGCTGCAGGTCCGGGCCGTTGATCGCGTTCTCCTGTTCGGCGAGCATCTCCTCGACGCCGGTGCGGACCCGCTCGATCTCCTCGTGCAGCCGCTCTCGCGCCCGCTCGGCGGCTACCTCCGGCGGCTCGGGAGAAGGGTTGCCTGGGATCGGGTACCGGTCCACCACCCCCATGCTAGGGGCGACGGTGGCTGGATTTCCCGGATTCAGCGTTCGAGCGCGAAGAGGCGGAAGCGGCCGACGGCCAGTTCGTCGCCGTCCTCGACCCGCGCCCAGTCGACGATCTCGCCGTTGAGGAAGACGCCGTTGAGGCTGCGGTCGTCGAGGACCCGCAGCGAGTCGGGCAGCTCGGAGACGATCAGGGCGTGGCGCCGCGACACGCTTGGGTCGTCGAGACGGATGTCGGCGGCTGCGCTGCGGCCGATCCGCGTCCAGCCCTGCTCGATCGGCTGGATCTGGATCTCGTCGCCGTCGTCGCGCCAGGCGACGTAGCGGCCCGGGCGCGGCAGCATCGCACACGCCATCGGCAGCCAGTCGGGCGGCGAAGCCGTGTTCGGCATCGCCAGCTCGGCTGTCTGGCCGTGATCCTGCATCGACTCGAAGATCGAGTCGCGCTGGAAGTCCGTGCCCCCGCAGCGTGGGCACTCGGGCAAGCGATCCCTCTCGCGCAGCGAAAGCTGCGAACCGCACGTGGCGCAGAAATACGTTCCCGAGCCGGGAATCGCGCCCACGTCGAAGCTGTCAACGCTGATGCCGGGACTGGCACTGGTAACGATGAGAGTCTCCTTCCCGGCGCCTCCGGACGGAAATACTAGCGCTGTGGCGGGGGCGGTGCATCGGGGATTTCCCGCAAGCGGTCCCGCCTGGGGGCGTTCGCGCGCATAGAATCGCGCTCCCAATGGGCCCGGTCAGCGCAGAGGTGGAGATCGACGTGCCACGCCAGCGCGCCTTCGACGCGATCGCCGACCTCTCGCTCCGCCCGGCCTTCACCGACCACTTCCTCAGCGGCTTTCGCCTGACCCGGATCGAGCCCACCGGCGTCGGCGCCGGGGCGCGGTTTCGCATCGCCGTGCGGCCGCGGCGGGTCTGGACGGACACGACGATCGCCGAGGCTGAGGTGCCGCACCGGCTCCTCGAGCACGGCCGTGGCGGTCGCGCCAACCGCATCCCCTCGACCACGCTCTGGGAGCTGACCGAGGGCCCGGGATCGCTGACGAAGGTCCGTGTCTCCTACTGGACCGAGCCGGCAAGCCGCGTCGATCGCGCCCTGGAGCTGCTCTCCGCCGCCTCGATTCCATACGAGCGCCACTGGCGCGAGGCGCTGCGCCGCCTGCGCGAGCAGCTCGAGTCGGGAGGGCTCGGCACCGGCCGCGTCGCCGTCGCCGCCGGCAACCCGCACGCGACCGGTATTCCCTGAGCCCGGTTCTATAGGCTCTCGCCGCCGATGTCCCGCCTTCGCCGACTCGTTCCGCTCCTGCTCGCCGCGCTCGCCCTCGCCGCGCTCGCCCTCTTCGTCTCGGCCTGCGGCTATGAGAGCCACGAGACCGAGGTGGTCGAGGGCGAGCCGGTCGAGCTCGGCGAGCTCAGCTACAACGTGATCTTCTCCCGCTTCCTCAACCCCAACGACAACGAGGACTCCGCGTACCTGGTCGGCCAGCCGCCCGCGCCCGAGGGCTCGGCCTACTTCGGCGTCTTCTTCGAAGTCCAGAACGAGAGCGAAGAGCCCCAGGCCCTGACCAAGTCGCTGACGATCGAAGACGCCGACCACGAGAGCTTCGACGCGCTTCCGAGCGAAAGCCTCTACGCGCTTCCATTCGGCGGCGAAGTCGAATCCCAGGAACAGATCCCGGTCCTCGACTCGACCCCCCAGCAGGGCCCGATCGAGGGCGCCCTGGCCCTCTTCGAGCTGCCAGAATCGGCCTCGCAGAACCGCCCCCTGATCCTCACCATCCCAGGCCCCGAAGGTCCGGCGGAAGTCACGCTGGACCTGTAGACGGGTTGGGGTAGGGGGAGCCTGGCCGTCCTCCAGTCGAATTGAGCACCGCGCGTAAGCGCGGTGCAACCAGGAGCGCGGCCTACGGCCGCGCAAGCACCGGATTGCATTTCCGCCCGCTTCGCGACATTCGTCTGGAGGACGGCCAGGCTCCTCTCGACAGCTTCCCGCCCCCCGGGCTGCGAGTCCCTGAACGGCACTTACAAGCTTGGGTCACAAGAAGTCACGCGACGGCGGCCCGAGGCCTTGGGCCTTTGAGCTTGGGTATTTCGTGAAGGGGCCCCCTCAAAGCCCAGCCGAAAGCACAGCGCTCGCAGCCGGCGCCGCGACTTCGCCGCCGGCCGCTTCGGCTTCGATCAGCAGCACCCCCACCGCCAGCCTCGGCTTTTCGGCCGGGGCGAAGGCGATGAACCAGGCGTCCTTGCGCTGCTCGGGGTTCTCCGCTTCCTCTTCGCCCGGCCTGGGCCCGAGCTCTGCCGTGCCGGTCTTGCCCGCCACCTGGGCCTCGGGGATCGCCCCGGCGTAGCCGGTGCCGCCGGCCACCACGCCGACCATCAGCTCGGTCAGCTCAGCGGCGACCTTCGGCGACATCGCCCGCACCGGCTCCGCCTCGGGCCGCAGCTTTGCGTTGGCGACGATCGAGGTCGGCTCGCGCACGCCGCCGTTGGCGATCGCCTGCGCCACGCTCGCCATCTGCAGCGGCGTCGCCAGCACCTCGCCCTGGCCGATCGCGGTCACGCCGAGGTCGACTTCTTCGCCGATCTCCTCGGGGATCGTCGACATCTCCGGTTCCACCTCGGCGACGATCCGCTGCGCGTAGAGCGTGGGCGGCGAGTTGAAGCCGAAGCGCTCGGCCGTGGCGACCATGTCGTCGTTCCCGATCTCCGGGCCGAGCGGGGCGAAGTCGGCGTTGCAGGACTCCGCGAACGCTTCGCGGAAGGTGCCGCCGCAGTACTCGCCGTTGGCGTTTTCGATGAAGCGGCCGCCGACGTTGACCCCGTTGACGACTTCGAACTCGTCCTCGAGGGAGACGACCCCCTTCTCCAGCGCCGCCGTCGTCGTGACCGTCTTGAAGGTGGAGCCGGGCGGCTGCGGCGCCGAGAACGCCTGGCCGGCCAGGGCGCGGACGTCGCCGCTGCGGGCGTCGAGGACGGCGATGCCGCCGAAGCGCCCGGCCAGGGCGGAGACCGCGGCTTCCTGCAGCTCCGGGTCGATCGTCGTCTTCACCGGCGCTCCCGGCCGCGGCTCCCCCTTGGCGAGGATCCGCGCTGCACCGGTATCGCTCACGGCGAGCAGCGAGCCGCCCGGCTTGCCGGCCAGCCTGGCGTTGAGGGCCTGCTCGATGCCGCTGACCCCGACCGGGGTTTCCGGCGCGAAGCCCTGGCGGGCGAGCGCATCGAGATCCTCTTCCGCGGCCATGCCGACTTCGCCGGTGACGTCGATCGCCGAGCTGCCGAGCGGATGGGAGCGGGCTTCGGCCGGCCCCTCGGCGAGGGGTGAGCCGCCGGCGGCGAGGATCGGCGCCCGCGGCGCCAGCTCGATCTGGCTTTCCAGGTGCTCGCCCGGTTTCAGGCCCGGGAAGACCAGGCTCTCCTCCCAAGCGATGCCGCCGTCCTCGAACGGCAGCTCGACCTCGCCCTCGACCATGCCGAAGGCGACTGTCGAGGCCGTGGTGGGCACCGCAACCGCGCTGCCACCGTCGCTCGAGGAGGCGTCTTCTGGCGACCCCGCCTCGAGCGACCGCAGGGTCGCCACCTCGCTTGCCTCCCGGTAGGCGATCGCGAAGTCCTCGAGGCCGATCTGGCGCTTGGAGCCCGGGTTCAGCTCCCTGTACATGGCGGCGAATTCGCCGCCCTCCCAGGCCTCGGCAAAGCGCTGCGCCGCTTCGGTCTCGGGTGAGCCGGGAGCGCCCGCCATGGCGCCGACGATGAAAGCGACGAGCGCGATCAGGCTGAGCGGAAGCGTGCGGGTGAGGAGACGGCGACGCCGCTCCACCTCGGGCGAACGAGGGCTCATTTGCGGGAAAGGTAGTGGAGGGGTCGGGCATCGCTCATCATCTGACGTATGACTGTTCTGGACTGGGCGATCGTCGCCTTCACCGTCGCGGTGGCGCTGTGGGGGTACCGCCAGGGGCTGATCGTCGGGACGCTGACCCTGATCGGGTTCGGCCTGGGGGCGTTTGCCGGCAGCCGGCTCGGGCCGCTGCTGCTGAACCAGGGCTCGGCGTCGCCCTACGCGCCGCTGTGCGCGGCCTTGGGGGCGCTCTGGCGGGGGCTCTCATGGCGGTGACGCTGGAGAGCTTCGCGCTGGGGTTGCGCACGCGCCTCGTCCGCGGCAGGGGCCTGCATCTCGCCGACGGTGCGGGAGGAGCGGCCCTGATCGCGTCGGTCGCGCTCGGGCTGGTCTGGGTGCTCGGCGCCGTGGCGCTGCACGCGCCCGGCACGGCCCAGCTGCGCGCCGACGTCCAGCGCTCGCTGATCCTGCGCAGCCTCAACGACGTTCTGCCCCCGTCGGGGCCGGTCCTGCACGCGCTCAACCGCGTCGACCCTGCCCCCTCGCTCGCCGCCCCGACGACACCGGTGGCCCGGCCAGACCCCGCGATCGCCGACGACCCCGATGTGGCCCTTGCCGGCGCATCGGTGGTCCGCGTGCTGGGGACCGCCTGCGGCCTCGGCGTCGAGGGTTCGGGATGGATCGCCGCGCCCGGCCTCGTGGTCACCAACGCGCACGTCGTCGCCGGCGAGGACGACACCACCGTGACAACCCAGGACGGTGCCTCGATCGAGGCGGTTGCGGTCCACTACGACCCCGCCAACGACCTCGCCCTTCTCCACGTCGCCGCTGAGCTCCCCGTCCTGCCGATGGCGTCCGAGCCCGAGGCCGGCACTGCGGCGGCGGTCCTCGGCTACCCGGAGAACGGCCCCTTCGCCGTTTCCCCGGCCCGGCTCGGCGAGACCCACGAGACGATCGGCGAGGACTCCTACGGCCACGGCCCGCTCTCGCGCTCGATCGCCTCCCTGCGCGGCAGCGTCCGCAGCGGCAACTCCGGCGGGCCCCTCGTCGACGGCCGCGGCCGCGTCCTCGGCACCGTCTTCGCCGCCACCACCTCCGGAACCGCGGGCGGCTTCGCGGTTCCCAACGAGGTCGTGGCGGATGCGCTGCGAGACGCGACCGGCCCGGTCGACACGGGCCCCTGTACCGGCTGAGCCCGTCACTTACGTTCGGTAAGCTCGTTCGAGTACGTGGAGGCCGGGCCCGCGACCCAAGATCAGGATGTCAGCCATGGCGCCAGCGGCGTTTGCCCGCACTTCCACGCGGCCATCGAGCTGATCGGCAAGCGCTGGACCGGGGCGATCCTCTCCAGCCTGACCGGGGGCCCCCTGCGCTTCGGCGAGCTGGCGAGGGCGATCCCCGGGCTCTCGGACCGGCTGCTCTCTCAGCGCCTGCGCGAGCTGGAGAGCAAGGGTCTGGTCGAGCGCAAGGTGGAGCCCGGGACGCCGGTGAAGGTCACCTACGCGCTGAGCGCGAAGGGCGCCGACCTGCGCCCCGCGATCCAAGAGCTGAAGCAGTGGGCCAACCGCTGGCACGACACTGCCTGACGCGAGTGGCACGGCGCAATGAGTAGCCTCGCGAGGATGGACTTGCCGGGACCTTTTCCTGTCGGGCGCTACGCCCGCAAGCTGCGAGGAAGAGATGCGCCGCCGCGCGCGTGTGTCGCTGATAGGCGAGGTGACCGGGCTGAGTCGCAGCAAGGCACAGGCCTACTTCGAGTTGCGCGACAGCGAGGGAGCCGTTCCCTGCACGATCTGGCTCAACGATCTCGAGAAGCTCGAGCTTCCTGAGGGGGGCCTCCGTGACGGCACCGAAGTGGTGATCGGCGGTGGCCCGGACTACTACCGCGGCAGCGCCCAGGCCTCGCCCTCCTTCAGCTTCCGCGCAACCCACATCCGCCTCGCCGGCGAAGGCGACCTGCTGGCGCGGCTGGAGGCGCTGCGCAAGCAGCTCAAGGCCGAGGGGCTGTTCGAGCTGCAGCGGCAGCTGGCGCGGCCATTGCTGCCGAAGACGATTGGCGTGGTCACGGCGGAATCGGGCGCCGCGCGGCGCGACCTGCTGGCCGGGCTCCAGCGGCGCGGCTGGCACGGGACGGTCGCCTGGGCGTTCGCGCCGGTTCAGGACCGCCACGCCGCCCCGGCGATCGCTGCGGCGATCCAGGGTCTCGCCGCGCAGCCCGAGGTGGAGGCGATCGTCGTCACCCGCGGCGGCGGCAGCCTCGCCGACCTCTGGGCCTTCTGCGACGAGACGCTCTGCCGCACGGTGGCGATGCTGCGGGTGCCGGTGATCAGCGCCGTCGGCCACGAGCGCGACTCGACCCTGATCGACGACGTCGCCGCGGTCGCCTGCTCGACGCCGACGCATGCGGCCGAGGCGGCGGTGCCGCTCGACTGCGATGCCGCCCGCGTCTCGCTGGAGCGCAGCGCCGGCTCGCTGCGGCGGGTGGCGGATGGCGCCGTGGGCGCCCGCACCCCGCACCTCGTCGCCCTCGCCCGCGGGCCGCAGCGGGCGCTGCGCCGCGAGCGGCTGGCGCTCAACCAGAAGACTCGCGAGATCCGCGCCGCATCCGACCGCGGCATTGCCGAGCGGCTCGGCTTCCAGCGCCGCCTTGCGGGCGCGGTCCTTGAGAGGGCGAGCCGGCGCGCCGCGGGGCCGGACATGGAGCGGCGCCGCGAGGCATTGCGGCGGGCGGAGGTCGCGCTGCGCGCCCACGAGCCCGAGCGCACCCTGGAGCGCGGCTACGCGCTGGTCGAGGCGGGCGAGGGCGAGCCGGTGACGAGCCGCGCTGCCGCGGTCGCCGCCGGGCGCGTCAGACTGCGCTTCGCCGACGGCCGAGTCGGCGCCAGGATCGAGGAGGACGAGTGAGCGCCCCGATCGTCACGGTGATCGCCGGTTGTTCGAGTCCGTGGCGATCGGGGTGCGAACAGAAGGTTGTTCTATGAGCGAGAAACCGGAGAGTTACGAGACGGCGGTAGAGCGGCTGGAGCAGATCATCGACCGGCTCGACTCCGGCCAGGCCGGCCTGCGAGAGACCCTCGACCTCTGTAAGGAGGGCCGCGAGCTGGTGACGTACTGCGCCGCCGAGCTCGACGCGGTGGGCGAGGGGCTCAAGGAGCTGAAGCTCGACGAGCTGGCGAGCAAATTGGCCTCGTCGGCCAAGCCAGCCACCTGATCCTCAGCCCCCTGGCCCCGAGCACGTCCGACCCAACGCAGGACATCCGCGGCAGAGGTCCCAGTTGCGCCGGGGTGGGTCGGCGGGTGGGAAATCGCCCCGCTCGATGCGTTCGATTGCCGCGGCGAGGCGGGCGCGGCCTGCCTCCATCTCGGCGGCGCCGAGGACGGTGAGGACGGGCTCTTCGGGACGCTCGAGGAAGACGTAGCCGACCTCGACCTCGGGCGCACCGCGGGACTCGGCGACCGCCAGGGCGTAGGTGTCCCGCTGGGTCTGGTAGCGGCTCGCGTGCTCGGCCGGGCTTGAGGCACCCAGCCGGTCGGTCTTGTAATCGATCACCAGCGGCGGGTGGCCCTCGCGCTCGGCCAGCAGGTCGATCGAGCCGCGCAGGACGGTGCCGCCGACCGAGAGCAGGAGGGGGACCTCGGCTCGCGCTTCCGCCTCCGGGTCCCGTACCCGCTCTGCGAGCAGGTCCGAGCCGAGCCATGCGCGCAGCGGGTCCAGCAAGGAAGCAGCGGCATCCGGATCGAGGCCGGCGGCGATCGCGTGGCGCCGCGCCAGCTCCCCCGAGGGCTCCCTCCACCCGTTGGCCGCGCTCCACTCCAGCAGCGTGTGCACCGCGGCTCCCTGTGCGGCGCGCTCCGTTCGCCCGGAAGCGCCGCCCCCCTCCATTGCGGTCGTCATTCCTTCCGCTATCCGGGAGGAATGACGACCGCTGGGGGCGAGATCGAGGATTCGCTCCATGTAGAAGCGGTAGGCGCACTCCTCGAATGCCGAGATCGCCGAGTAGGAGAGGGGGCGGTTGGGCACCGCAGGCGGGCGGCGCCGGACAAGGGGGGGAGGTCCCGTCATCGGTCGCGTCTCGACGGCGTCGCCGGCGTGGATCCGCCTCAGCTCGGCGGCGCGCTCGGGGGACGGGAGGCTTGCGCGAACCGCGATCTCCGACGGCCCGAAGCTCGCCTCGAGGCCGCTCCGCGGCTCGGGTGCGGGGACGGGAATCGCCGAGTCGCTCTCCCGGTCGATGCCGAGGCCGGCGACGATCCGCTCGATCACGGGCGTGCTCGGCTTCGTCTCCCCGCCCTGTTGCGGTTTGACCACGCCGCTAAGGATCAGGTGGCGGCGGGCGCGGGTGGCGGCGACGTGGAAGAGCCGCAGCCCCTCCTCCGCATCGCGTTCCTTTGCCTCCTCGGCGAGCTCGGCGTATGAGTAGAGGTTGACCGAGCCGGCGCCGAGGCGCCGCAGCTGCATGCCGACGCGCGGCTCGGGCTCGTGGCCGAGGGCCAGGATCGGCGCCCTCGTCCCGGCCAGCAGGCTGCGCGCGAGGTCGGGAACCGCGACGACGCCGAACTCGAGGCCCTTGGCGTTGTGGACGGTCATGATCCGCACCCCGTCGTGGCCCTCGATCGCCGTCGCCGCCTGCGCCTCGCTGTCGGTCTCGGCCCGGGCGGCGAGGAAGTCGAGCAGGCCGCGCAGGTCGCGGCCCTCGCGCGACTCGAACTCTTCCGCCAGCCGCATCAGCTTGCGCACGTTGGCGAAGCGCGCCTCGCCGGAGGGCCTCATGAGCACGGCGAGGTCGTATCCAGTCTCGGTCACGGCGGCGTCGATCAGCCCGCCCAGCGAGAGCCGGCCGCACCGCTCGCGCAGGGCGCCGAGCGTCGCCGCGAAGCGCCGCAGCAGGGCGAGCTCGGAGGCCGGGATCCGCTCGAGCCGCTCCGGCTCGGCGAGCTCGGCCTCGCCGCCCAGCGCAGCCCGCTCCACCGCCGGCCACACGTGCCGCTTCTTCCCGGCCGCCGCGCGCAGCAGCCAGAGGGTGTCGGGGGCGAGCCCGCAGGCGGGGGATGCGAGGGCGCCGAAAAGGGCCTGGTCGTCGAGCGGGTTGGCGATCGTCGCCAGCAGCGCGCAGACGTCGGCGACCTGCTGCTGGGACCAGTAGCCGCGCCCGCCGACCACGTACGGGCGCAGGCCCGCCCGCTCCAGCGAGTCCTCGTAGGCGTCGAGGTGGGTGAAGGCGCGCAGCAGCACGACCATCTCGCCGCGGTTGACGCCGCCGTCGACCAGCGCCCGCAGCCGCTCGGCGACGAAGCGCGCCTCGGCCAGGCAGCTCGGGGGCGTGCGATCGTCGATCCCCGGTGCGAGGTCCATTCCCTCCCCGTCCCAGCCCTCGCGCGCGGTCAGCAGCAGCTCGACCGCGGGAGCCTGCGCCTGCGCCTCGGCCTGCGGCAGCGTGCCCACTCGCAGCGGGTGGTAGGCGTCGCCGAAGAGCACGGCGCCGATCGCGTTGACGGCGCCGATCGCCTCGGGCCGGGAGCGGAAGTTGCCGCTCAGCTCCATCAGCTCGCCGTCCGGGCGCGCGGCGATCTGCCGGCGCTGCTCGCGGAAGACGTCGAGGTCGGCGTGGCGGAAGCCGTAGATCGACTGCAGCTCGTCGCCGACCGCGATCAGCTCGCTGCCGGGCCCGCGCAGCGCCTCGATCAGCCGCAGCTGGAGACGGTTGGTGTCCTGGAACTCGTCGACCATCAGGTGGCTGAAGCGGGTGCGGTAGGCCTCGCCCGCTTCGGTCCGCTCCAGCAGGGAGGCGGCGAGGATCTGCAGGTCCTCGAAGTCGACCCCCGAACGGCGCTCCTTGGCAGCGGCGAAGCGCGCCGAGAAGAGCGCGAGCAGGCGCCCCACCTGCCGGTATGCCTCACCGCCCTCGCCGGCCTCGGCGCTGCGGGAGATCGCCGCCTCGATCGCCTCGTTGTAGGCGGCGAGGGCTTTGGCCTTGCTGCCGCTGCGCAGCGCGCAGAGCTCGTCGAGGCCCGGCGGGCCTGCGCCGTCGAGGAGCTCGAGCGCCTGTTCGGGGATCGCGCGCTTGCCGTCGCTCGGGTTCAGCTCCGCCAGCGTCTCGGTCGCTGCCGTGGCCACCTCCTGCAGCGCCCGCGCGACGTCCGGCTCCGCCTGTGGGGGCAGGGCCGGCTCGGCGATGCCCCGGCTGCGAAGCTCCGCATGGACGCCGCCGACGATCGCCCGCAGCCCGTCCACCTCGAAGGCGGCCACGAGGTCGGCCCGCGAGTCCTCGCCCTCGCCGAGGAAAGCCTCCAGCGCCCCGTCGAAGGCCTCGCGGGCGGCGCGCTCGGCCTCCGGCGCGTCGAGCACGCGGAACCCCGGGTCGATCCCGGCGGCGACCGGGTGCGCCGCGAGGACGCGGTTGCAGAAGCCGTGGATCGTGGTGATCCAGGCCGAGCCGACCCCGGCGAGCAGCTCGCGCGCCCGCTCGGGCCCGGCGGCCGCGCGCCGCCCCAGCTCGGCGCGGATCCGCCGGCGCAGCTCCGCCGCCGCCTTGTCGGTGAAGGTGAAGGCGAGCACGGCGTCGGGGGAGGCGCCGTCGTCGCAGACGAGCCGGCAGTAGCGCTCGACCATGACGCCGGTCTTGCCGGTGCCGGCGCCGGCCTCGAGCAGCACGTCGCGGCCGGCGACCGCGATCGCCGCCTCCTGCTCGGGCGTCGGCGCGCGCCCCGCGGCTGCCTCGGCCGGTCTCACCGGTCCTCCACCTCGAAGTCCTCGTCGCTCACGGGCGCCCTGTCCCGCCGGCAGATCGGCGCGAGCTGGCAGTAGGCGGGGCAGACGTCGTGGTCGCGCAGGCCGGGCCGCGGCCCGGGGTCGCGGCGGATGTCGCCGGCCCGCATCCGGGCGACGATTCCGCCCGCCCGTTCCCGCGCCTCGGCCAGCAGCTCCTCCAGCCCCGCCTCGTCGACGAGGTCGCCGTCGTAGAGGCGGTAGGAGGCGAGCGCGCCGGCGGCGCGCTCGAGCACGGCGCCGCGGGGGCGGCGCACCGAGGTCCCGCGCAGCGGGTGGTAGAGGCCGCCGACGACGCCGGCGCCCCAGTGCTCGGTGACCGCGAGTAGGTAGAGCTGCAGCTGCAGCTTCGCCTTCTCCTCGAGCTTCTCGCGCGGGGTGACCCTGCCGGAGAGCTTGTAGTCGAGGACCAGGGCGCTGCCGTCGGGGGCGCGGTCGACGCGGTCGATCGCCCCGTGCAGCCCCCACCCGTCGATCTCCAGCACCGGCCGCTCGCTCCCCTCGTGCTCGCCGAAGGCCGCCTCCAGCAGCCAGGGCTCGAAGCCGCCGGTCTCCCGCTCGGCCTCCTCGGCCAGGAAGCGGGCGAGCAGGCGCTCGACCCGCCGCGCCATCGCGCGCTCGGCGGGGTGCTCGCCCAGCTCGCGCTCGGCGCAGATCTCGGCCAGCAACGCGCGGCCGCGCTCGGTCCAGGCGGCAAGCGAGCCCGGCCGCGGCAGGGCGTCGCCTCCGGGGCGCTCGATGTAGAGGCGCTCGAGCGCGGCGTGCATCAGCCCTCCCTGGACGAGGGGGTCGGGGACGGGATCGAGCGGCTGGGGGTCCAGCTCGTGCCCGGCGAACCAGCGGTAGGAGCAGACGTCGAATTCCTCCAGCGTCGTGCCGCCGTAGGCGCCGACCGCGGCGAGCGACTCGATCGCGGCGGGGTTGGCGAGCGGTCCCGGAGCGCGGGCCGCGGCCTCGGCCCGGCGCGCCGCCGCGATCCGGTCCTCGAGCCGCTTGCGGGCCTCCCTGCCGACGCCCTCGACCGCCGCGGCCGGATCCGCGTCGCGTCCATGCGCGGCCACCGCCCGGGCCAGCTCGTCCTCGGAAGGCGCTTCGGACACGGGGTGCACGACCTCCGTCAGATCCCGGGCCAGCGAGATCGACTCCTCGGCCGGGTCCGGCCCAACCTCCGGCGGCGGCGGTGAGAGCAGCCGGCGAACGTCGTCGAGCAGCGGCGAGCGCGCCGCCGCGGCGCCGTTCTCGTCGCTCTCGCGGTAGGAGAGGAAGAGGCGCTCGCGGGGGAGCGAGACGCAGGTGTAGAAGAGGTAGCGCTCCTCGGCATCGGTGTCGCGGCGCGGGTCGAGGCCGAGCGCGGAGCGCTGGCGCTCGGAGAGAAAGGGGTCGCCGCCGCGGTCGCGGCGGGGGAACTCGCCGTCCTGAAGCGAGGCGACGAAGACGTGGTCGAAGCGGCCGGCACGCAGGCGGTAGGGGTCGGCGATCCGGACCCGGCCCGCGACCGGCCCGCTCCAGACGCGGAAGCGGAGCGTCGCGATCGCCTCGGCGAGCCGCTCGGGAGCGGGGGAGAGCTCGCCCAGCTCGCTCAGCTCGGCGAGCGCTCTGGCGATCTCCGCCGCCGCGCGCAGCTCGACCCCCTCGCCGGGCGCCGGACGTGCCCCGTCGCCACCGCCGCGCAGCGGGCGCGAGGCCATCGTCGCCGCCAGGCGCCCGACCGCCGCCGCCAGCTCGGCCGGCGAGCGCGCGGCGGCCTCCCGGATCCGCGCCAGGTCGTGGGGCAGCTCCCGGTCCTGGCCTGCCCAGAGGTCCAGCGCCGCCCGGGCGCTCTGCACCCGCCCGCGCCTCAGCGCCCGCTCGAACCAGTTGACGGTCGAGGACGAGATGCCCGACGGCCCGCGCATGTAGAGCAGCAGGTCGCTCGCCCGGCCGCTGCCGAGCTCGGCAGCGAGCAGGGCGAGGAGCGCTCCGCCGGTCGCCGTCCCGCCGACCGCGAGCTCCGCCTCCAGGGCGGCGGCGATCCCGTAGGACTCGAGCACCTCCGCGAGCAGCGGGCCGCGCCGCACCGGATCGCGCAGGACGATCGCGATCTCGGCCTCCTCGACGCCGGCGGCGAGGAGCTTCGCCACCTCCGCGCCGATCGCCTCCGCCTCGCCGCGGGCGCCGGCCGAGCGCAGCAGCGTCAGCCCGCCGTCCGGCGCCTGCGGCTCGGCGTCGACCCTGCCGAAGCTCCGCTCCAGGTGGAAGAGCAGCCGGTTGGGGGTGTTCGCGGCCGCGGGCTCGGTCGCCGTCTCCTCGGCGACGCCGATCCGGGAGCGCAGCTTCTCCAGCAGGCCGGCGCGGGCGGCCAGCGCGGCGCGGCCCTCCTCGTAGGAGATGGCCACCGTCACCTCCGTGACCGGCGCGAGGGCTTCGAGCAGCTCGAGCTGGTTGCGGGTGAGGTCGTCGAGGCCGTAGAGAAAGAGGGGGCGCCCGCCCCAGGGCTCGCCGGAGCGGCGCACCACGGCGATCGCCTCGCGGGCGATCTGGTGGGAGTCGGTCCGGCCGAGTCGCCCGCGCACCGTCGCGTAGCCGGCGGCGAGGGCGGCCAGGTCGCCGAGGTAGGCGGAGCTCTCCAGGGTCTCGGCGCTGCCGCCGAGTCCCGCCGGGTCGAGTCCCGCCGCCTGGATCTCGTCGAGCAGCCGCTCGAAGGCGACGGCGAACCCCGGTCGCCGGGAGGCCCGTCTCAACGGCCCCAGCCCGGCGCGGCACTCCGAGGTGGCCACCGCGATCGCCCGCAGGCGCTGCGCCGGGGTCAGCTCGGCACCGGGTGGCGAGCCTCCGGCCGCCGCGATCTCGCGGAAGAGGCCGCCGAACGTGGTCACGGTCCCGCCGAGCGCGGCGCCCGCCGCGCAGATCTCGCGCTCGAGCTCGAAGACGTCGTCGACGTTGGGGACGACGAGGACCGGATCGCGCTCGAGCGCGGCGGCGAAGCGGCGCAGGATCAACCCCCTGCGGCCGGAGTTGAGAGGCCCGTGGATCAGCTTCAGCGCCATCCCCTCACCCTATGGCCGTCCCCGGCGCCCCGCCGCCGCAAACTGCGGCATCCCAGCCCCGATTTGGCGTCTACCGCCCCCTCTAGATTCCACCCCAGATGGCACTCTGCTTCGTAGACCCGGCCGACGCGATCCGCGCGATCGCCGACTCGATCGGCCGCGAGGCGCGCCGCCAGCTGCTCGGCGAGGCCGTCCGCGCCTGGGTCGACGAGATCCCCGACGAAGAGCTCGAGACCCATTACGCCAAGGCGCTCTCCGAGCTCGACGAGCACGACCTCTCGATGCTCGCCGCCTGGCACGGCTCGCTCGAGGTCGGCCACCCGGTCCCCAACCGCGACTTCCTCATGGGCGCCTTCGGCTCGCTCGGCGAGAACCGCCGCGAGGCGCTCAAGCTCGCCGCCGGCTTCCGCGGCGAGGAGGCCGTCGACGCCGGGGTCACCGAGGATGACGCCCTGGAGCTGGTCCTCAGCCTCCTCTCCCCGCCGCGCCAGATGGAGCTGGCCCTCGAGGCCGTAGAGCTCTACATCTGGGACCGCGCCGGCTCGGACAACTAGACTCAGTTCTGGTTGAACGCCAGCGACGCAGAGTTGGACCTGGCCCAGATCGCAGACTGGGGACCACCAGAGGACTGGACTGACTGGGTCGATGTCGCTGGGAATCTCGGCTGATCGATGAAGGGTCCCTCCACAGGCCTTCCTCACGTTTGAGCGGCGACGCTCGTTGTTGAAGGCATGAGACGCCAAAATCTCACCGCGCTGGCTGCTCGGTCGGCCCTTCCGCCCGGTCCGACACGCATCCAAAGCTGCACTGCCCCTGGTTGGCCTGCGTCGGCGAGGCCGATCGCATCGCCAATCCCGGCCCGGCGATCGCCGCGGCCCGCCGCGCGCCCAGGGGCGAGTTGCGCACCTCCGGGGGTCGACCACTTCGACATCTACGACGGCCCGGAGCACGAGACGCTGGTCGAAGACCAGCTCGACTTCCTTCGACGGCACCTGTCCTAGCGGAGCGCTGCGCGAATCTCGCCGATCGCCTGCCCGTTGTCCTGGAAGTGGACGGCGTGCAGGCCCGCTTTGCGGGCGCCTTCGACGTTGACGAGGACGTCGTTGACGAAGAGGCAGGACGCGGCGGGCTTGGCGATCCGCTCCAGGGTCAGCTCGTAGATCCGCGACTCCGGCTTGCGGCAGCCGACGAAGGCGGAGTTGACGACCGTCTCGAAGATCTCGTCGACCGGCAGCATCGAGCGCCACAGCGGCTCCCACTCGCGCACGTTGTTCGTCAGCATCGCCATCCGGTACCCCTCGGCCTTCAGCTCCCGCATCAGCTCGATCATCTCCGGGTTCGGGTCGAGCGCCTCGAAGTAGATCTCTTTGAAGCGGTGCATCTCGGGCCGGTGGCCGAGCAGCGGCTCGAGGCTGTCGGTGAGCAGATCGAGGAAGGCGACCTCGGTGATCTCGCCCCGCTCCATTTCGAAGAGCGGGTTCTCGCCGTTCTCCTCCGCGGCCGCCTGCATCGCCTTGCCGAGCGTCTCGGTCGTGATCCCGGTCTCGTTCTGGAAGGCCATGAAGGACTGGATCAGCGGCGTCGTCAGCACGCCGCCGAAGTCGGAGACGATCGCGTCGATCCCGGGGCGCTCAGCCATCCGCGCTGACCACCTCGTAGTGGCCCAGGCCCTCGCGGCCCTCGAGCGACCAGCGGAAGAAGGCGATCTGGCCCCGCAGCCCCGGATGGCTCACGGTGCTGGAGTTGATCAGCGTGCCGGCGCCTCGCAACGGCTGCCCCTCCTCCTCGTCCAGCCAGAGCTCCAGCGTCGCACGGCGCTGCACCCCGTCGGGCCCGTACTCGGTCGAGAGCAGCGTCTCGGAGACCTCGACCGGCGCGCCGTCGGCGCCGCAGAGCACCGCGGCCACCTGCTCCTCGCCGTGCCCGTCCGCCCGCTCGGGCCGGACCGCGCTCAGCGCCAGCAGCCCCCCGTCGGAGAAGACGATCCCGATCGACCGCCGCACGATCTGTCCCTCGCCGCTCATCGGGCCGGAAGCCTAGTTATTGACCGGCCCGGCACGGGGTCCGGCTACGATGCCGTCATGGCCGAAGAAACCGCTGTCCTCACCGAAGACGACGTCCTCGAGGCGCTCGAGGAGGTGATCGACCCCGAGCTGGGGCTCGACTTCGTCTCCCTCGGCCTCGTCTACGACGTCGAGATCGAGGGCGAGGAGGTCCTCGTCACCTTCACCCTCACCACCCCCGCCTGCCCGATCGGCCCCCAGGTCTCCGAGCAGATGAAGGAGTTCGTAGGCGACCTCCCTGGAGTCTCCGCCGTCCACCCGAAGATGGTCTTCGACCCCCCGTGGAGCCCGGAGATGATGACCGAGGACGCCAAGTTCGCTTTGGGCTTCTAGGCAGGGTGGCCCAGGACTGCGGGAAGGTCGGGGCGGCGCCAATCCATGCTCGGGCCGAGGTGACTTGAGCAAGCTGGCCAGCAAGACGTTTTCGAGCCAGCGATTCGCCTAGCCGGTAAGAAGCTCCTCTAGGGGGCGGCTGCTGTCATTGAAGTAGCTCGAATGAGTCTGCTTGATCGTCTCCAGCGAGTCGGCGCTCAGGAGAACGATGTCAAGCCTTTCGTCGTCGGCATTTGCCTGCTCGGCTTCGGCGTAGGCCGCCTGGGCAACGTCGTAGTCGGTACCGAATGACTCAACTTGCGTCTTGCCGGTCGCTAGGTCGTAGCTGACCAGGAAGTGCTTGATCTCGTCCGGGCTCATTTGCTTGCCTTGCGTCGAATTGCTCTGCGGCGAAGGGTATCGACTCGCGCTCTTAACCCCATGAGGCGCTCGTGAAGCGCGGGGTCCGCCGGAAGACCCTGATCCGCGATGGCGAGGAACTCTCCCAAGACGACATAGAAGTCACGAAGCTCTCGGGGGCCGGTGCCGAACTTGAGGCCAGACGCGACGCGACGAGCATCCATCTCCACGGAGTTGGCCCAGGCGTCTTGAAGGCGGGTGCGTAGCTGCACCTCGATCAGTTGACCGTGATTGCGGTTGATGAGATGAAGCGCCCTGTAGCCGTCGGCTTTCGGCTCGGCGACGTAGTCCCGAAATTTTATGATGGTCCAGTTCTTCTGCAACTGACTGGCGATGTCGTAGGCGGCGGCCTGGTCGGGTAGCACGGCTCGGACTCCGCCGATATCTGCCATGCGAGATAGTTTCATCGTCGGCTCACGTAAGAGCTTGTCGACAATCGTCGGAAATTTCTTCAAGCGCTGGGCGCACCGGCGGTCTTCGATAACGAAATTCCGTTCGGCTGCCCTATCATCGTTCGGGCTTATGAACAGCGTTCTCACGACGGATGCAGGCACGGAGGTCTATGAGCCCTCCGCGAAGGAATACGCCGAGTACCTGGAGGCTCGCGCTAAAGCGCTTTCGGGCATGTCCGTTGCTGAGTTCAAGAGTGCGTACGAGGCTGGCGACCTCGATGACGCCGATCCTGGTGTGAGCGAGCTGGTCGCCCTCCTGCGGATCGGTCAGAACGGTCGCCTCTAGCAGCGGCAGCGCAGCTCAGGGGTTTACGGACCACCTCAACCGCGTCCTCAACACGACGCTCACCGAGTCGCGCCTTTCCCTGGTCGAGATACCGGGGGACCCGTCGCCGCCGACGAACACGGCTGAACCGATCGCCATCCCCACTAGCCCCCACTCAGTCGAGCGGCCGGTTTTCCCTCCACCACTGGGGCCAGTTTTGAACCACGCTGCCGCCGCCGTAAAGCGTCATCATCACTAGGCGCTCGATCAGCTCGCGCGCCTCGGGATCCTCTCTCATCGCCCGGTGTATCTCAATGACCGCCTCCCTCACGGTGGCGTCCTCTGGAATGCCCCGCTGGGCAAGTCGATGATCTTTTCAACGAGAGGTCGCCTTCGTGATCTTCGAAGGCGCGCTCAGCGTCTTGCAGCGGATCGGCCGGCAGCCCGTCCTGGCCGTCCTCTTTCGGTACCTCCCCGTCCACATCGCGAAGCGTAGCGGCGGATCGATGTCACGGCCAGCCTCAGCTAAGTGACTATCCGAAAACCCCCACGCACCCCTGGCGGCGCCGGACACACTTCGCGGGGCCGTCGTCCTCGGTCGGCCAAATGGCGCTGCCATTCGGCCTCCCTGCGTCCTACCCCCGCTCGGTCCGGCCCTCGCCAGCCGCACGCGCGAGTTTTCGGATAGTCACTAAGACGCGAGCTGCATTGGCCGTGTTATGCACGGCGAATACGGAATCGTGGCTCCGGCAGGTCGGGTGTCAGGCGGGCCGGGCGGTCTCAGCGGTTGGGATCGGTGAGCCGGGGGTCATCGACGTCGACCTCCTCGGCCTCGGCCTCGAAGTCGTAGTCGCGCCTCGGGGCCGTGGTGCCGCTCCGCCCCGGCCCTGGTCCGCCCACGACCACGAACCGCCGCCCCACGTACCCCCGCATCAGCCGCCGCACGATCGCCCTCGTCGGCGGGATCAGGAGGATCAGGCCGGCGATGTCGGTGAGGAAGCCGGGCGTGAGCAGGAGGGTGCCGCCGATCGCGATCAGCAGGCCGTCGGCGACCTCGCGGCCGGGGAAGCGATGCTCGGCCAGCGCCTGGTTGAAGCGACGCCAGGCGCCGCGGCCCTGGTGGCGCAGCAGCAGCGAGCCGAGCAGGGCGTCGGCGACGAGCAGCGCGATCGTCGGCCAGACGCCGATCAGCGAGCCGATCTGGATGATCACGTACAGCTCGACGATCGGGACGACGATGAAGAGGACGACGAGCAGGGCCACGGTCAGGCCGGGGCGACGGCGCTCGCCGCCTCCTCCAGCTCGGCCAGCGACCGGTTGAGGCCGGCGGCGAAGTCTTCGATGTCCTCCATCGAGTCGTAGTCGGCGAGCAGGCCGAAGCCGACGTGGCCGTTGTAGCTCATGATCGCCACCGCCAGCGCGTGGTTCTCGGGCAGGAAGGCGACCGGGAAGACCTCCTCCAGCTCGCGGCCCAGCACGTAGAGGGGGATCTGAGGACCGGGCACGTTGGTGACGATCAGGTTGAAGAGCCGGGTCGAGAAGTTGACCCGCGACGCTTGCGCCAGCAGCGTCGGCGGTGCGAAGTCGTTGAAGCGGGCGATCACTTCGGCGCCGAGCGCCTGCTTGGAGCGCTTCAGCCCCTCCATCTGCTCGCTCACCACGCGCAGCCGCCGCACCGGGTCCTCGACGTAGACGGGCAGCGGCCCGCGCATCGCCGCGATCCTGTTGCCCAGATCCCCGCGCTCGTCCTGCGTCCGGATCGAGACCGGCACCAGCGCCCGCAGCTCCAGGCCCTCGGTGCGCACGCCGCGGCTGTGCAGCCAGTCGCGCAGCGCCCCGGTCACCACGGCGAGCACCACGTCGTTGACGGTCCCGCCGAGCGCGTCCTTGATCCGCTTGAACGTGGCCAGCTCCGAGCGCGCCCAGGTGAAGCGCCGGTGCGGCCCGATCGGTTGGTTCAGCGGCACGTCCGGCGCCGGGTCGGCGAAGGCGCCGACCACCTCGCCCACCCCCTCCAGGGCTTCGCCGATGCGCCGCGCCGCCGTCTCGGGGTGGCGCACCGCCTCGACCGCGCGCTCGACAAGCCTGACCGGCGCTGCCGCCGCGTCGACCGCCCCGCGCGCGATCAGGTCGGCCGTGCTCGGCTCCGGCTCCGGCACCCAGCCGTCCTCGCTCGTGGCCGGCTCCGGCACCGGCTCGAGGTCGAAGAGCACGGTGCCGATGTCGACGCCGGAGATGCCGTCGACCATCGCGTGGTGGGTCTTGGTCAGCAGCGCGAAGCGGTCGCGCTCCAGGCCCTGCACCAGCCACAGCTCCCAGAGCGGCTTGGAGCGGTCCAGCCGTTGGGAGAAGACGCGCGCCGCGAGGCGCTTCAGCTGCTGTTCGCCACCCGGCTCGGGCAGCGCGCTGTGGCGGATGTGGTAGGTCAGGTTGAAGTTGACGTCGTCGGCCCAGAGCGGGCGCCCGGCCTCCAGCGGCGGCACGACCAGGCGCTGGCGAAATCGCGGCACCTGCGAGAGGCGCCCGCGCACGTGCTCGGCCAGGTTGACGTACTTCGGCGGCGGCCCCTCGAAGACGAGGATCGCGCCGACGTGCATGTGGCTCGCCGAGCTCTCGTTGGTGAGGAACGAGGCGTCGACCGCGGTGAGGCGGTCCAGGTGGCGTCCTTGGGTTGCCATTGACCAAGGCTAGCCGTCCCCGGACGCGGGCATAAGGTCGCCATCTCCTCCGCTTCGCGTCCGGGGATGGCTGAGGAGACGGCGCCCGGCTACTCTGCACCCATGTCCTCCCCTGCCACCGCGGCCCCGAAGCGGGTCCTGCTCGCAGCGCCGCGCGGCTACTGCGCCGGCGTCGACCGGGCCGTGCAGACGGTCGAGCGGGCGCTCGAGCTCTACGGCGCCCCCGTCTACGTGCGCAAGGAGATCGTCCACAACAAGCACGTCGTCGAGGAGCTCTCCAAGCGGGGCGCGATCTTCGTCGAAGAGGAGACCGAGGTTCCCGAGGGCGAGATGGTCGTCTTCTCGGCTCACGGCGTCGCCCCGGCGGTCCACGACAACGCCGCCGCGCGCCAGCTTCGCACCATCGACGCAACCTGCCCGCTGGTGACCAAGGTCCACGTTGAGGCGCGCCGCTTCGCCGCCGACGGCTACACGATCGTGATGATCGGCCACGAGGGCCACGAGGAGGTCGAAGGCACGACCGGCGAGGCGCCGGACTCGATCGTTCTCGTCCAGACCGCCGAGGAGGTGGAGGCGCTCGAGATCGCGGATCCCGAGCGGGTCGCCTTCATCACCCAGACGACCCTCTCCGTCGACGAGACGGCCGAGATCATCGCCGCCCTGCGCGCCAAGTTCCCGGCGATCGTCAGCTCCAAGTCCGACGACATCTGCTACGCGACGACCAACCGCCAGATCGCCGTCAAGCAGCTTGCCCGCGAGTGCGAGCTGGTCCTCGTCATCGGCTCGACCAACTCCTCCAACTCCAACCGCCTGGTCGAGGTCGCGCGCGAGCACGGCGCCGCCTCCCACCTGATCGACAACCACACCCAGGTGCAGGAGGAGTGGCTGGAGGGCGTCGAGACGGTCGGCATCACCTCGGGAGCGAGCGCCCCCGAGGAGCTGGTCGAGCGCCTGGTCGAGCTCTTCCGCGAGCGCGGTGCGGACGAGGTCTCCGAGCTGCGCACGGTCCACGAGGACGTGCGGTTCATGCTCCCCAAGGAGATCCGCGAAGAGCTCGCGGCGCGGGCCTAGCCGCCGGCGGGCTGCTCCGCGGGCTTCGGCCTCTTCACCCCCGGTGCGAAGCTCACCGCCCAGATGCGCATCCCCGGCTCCGGCAGGATCCCGATCCGGTGGGGCTCGTGCCACTCGTGCTCGGCCAGCGCGTAGAGGCCCGGGTTCGTCACCTCGACCGGGTTGACCGGGTCGTTGTCGAAGATCAACCGGATGTCGCCCTCGCCCTCGGCGGTGACGTAGACGCCGCCGGCCGCGTAGGGGATCTCCATCCCCTGGTCATCGCGTTCGACCACGAAGGGCTCCTCGAGGGAGCCGGTGGGGATCAGCTCGTTGCTCGGCGGCATCACCTTCACGCCCGGCGCGTCGGTCGCCCGCAGCGGCTCCATCGGCTCGGGCAGGGACCGCAGCGCGTCGAGCTGGCGCAGCTCCTCCTGGATCGCCTCCTCGGTCGCGACGTACTCGCCCTCGCCGAAGTGAAACCAGCTGAGCGCGCCGCCGGTGGCCCAGAGGAAGAGGCTGGGCCAGCCCTCGCAGCCGTAGGAGTGCCAGAGGTCGCGCTCGGCGTCGATCGCCACCGGGAACCCGACGCCGAGGTCGCGCAGCCCCGCGGCGACGTTCACGGGGTCGGCGCCGAAGGAAAAGCGAGGTGACTGCACGCCGATCGTGGTCAGGCCGGCGTCCCGGTAGCGGCGGTCCCACTCGGTCAGGTAGGGCAGCGTGCGCACGCTGTTCAGCTGGGAGTAGTCGAAGAAGTGGGCCAGGACCGGCCCCGCCGCGGTCAGCGCCGGCATCGAACTCGGCCCCTCGCCGATCCAGACGATGCCGGGCGGCAGGTCGGGGGCCCCGATGTTGTCCCGCTCCGGCCGCATCCCGGCGCACGTTAATGGGTGTGCGGGACGTACGGGACCGTTCCGCTAGATTCCCCGAGCGCCCGAGCAAAGGAGCGAGCAATGAATTCGAATATCGCGCGCGTCGCAGCCGGCATCGCGGCCGTCGCCATCGCGGTCCTGCTGCTGATCGTGCTCAAGGACGACGGCGACGACAAGACCACCTCGTCCACGACGACGATCACCTCACCTTCGGGTGAGAACAACGTCGCCTTCGACCGAGAACGTGACCCCGACGATCGTCATCGAGGGCGGCAAGCCCGTCGGCGGGGTCAGGGACCTCAGCTACGAAGAGGGGGATCGCATCCGCTTCAAGGTGGAATCCGACGTCAGCGACGAGATCCACGTCCACGGCTACGACGTCATGAAGGACGTCGAGGCCGGCGGTTCGGTCACCTTCGACTTCGCGGCCACGATCGAAGGCGTGTTCGAGGCCGAGCTGGAGGAACGCAAGGAGCCGATCGCGGAGCTGACCGTCACCCCATGAGCTTCCGGTGCGCCTTTCCTCCCTATATCGGGGATAAAGCGCACCGGAAGGGGTGGCGATGACCGCGTTGCCGATCGCCCATGCCCTGGCCTCGCGGCAGGACCTGCCGATTCCCGCCTGGCTGTTCGCCTGGGGCGCGTCGATCGTCCTCATCGTCTCGTTCTTCGCCCTCTCGGTCTCCTGGCGCGCGCCGAGGCTTCGAGCGGGACCGCTGGCGCCCGCTCGGCGCGCGCCTCTCGCGCATCATGCTCGGCCGCCCCGCGCAGGTGTTGTGCGGGGCGGCCGGCGTCTTCGGGCTCGGGGTCGCCGTCTACGCCGGGCTGCGCGGGACCGCGGCTCCGGACCGCAACTTCGCCCTCACCTTCGTCTTCGTCACCTGCTGGCTCGGCTTCCCGCTGTTCAGCGTCGTCTTCGGAGACGTCTTCAGGCCCTTCAACCCGTGGCGCGCGATCGGCCGCGCGGTCGGAGGGGCGTTCACGGCCGTCGCCGGCCAGCGCCCCGCTCACCTCGCATACCCCGATGCCCTCGGGCGCTGGCCGGCAGCCGTCGGCCTGCTCGCTTTCGTCTGGCTGGAGGTCGTGTACGGAACCAGCGGCGGGGTCGCGGTTGGAGTGTCGCCCCAGACCACGACAACCGCCGCCCTCCTCTACAGCGCCTACACGCTGGCGATGATGGCGTTGTTCGGAGTCGAGAAGTGGTGTCGCACAGGGGAGGTCTTCTCGGTCTACTTCGGGATGTTCTCCCAGCTCGGGGTGTTCGCAGCCAAGGACGGCAGGTTGGGCCGGCGCATGCCGCTGGCCGCGGCGACGCACTGGGCGACGGTCCCGGGCTCGCTGGCGGTCGTGATCGCCTCAATCGCCACGACCAGCTTCGACGGCGCCCAGGAGGGTGCCTTCAAGGGGGCGATCGAGCAGGTCTTCGACTGGCTCGCGGGGGCCGGGCTCAGCCTGACGGCGTCGCTTCGCCTCACCGACACGATCTTCCTGCTGCTCTGCTTCGCCGGCGTCGCGGTCATCTACCTGATCGGGGTGAGGGGGATGGAGACCGTTCGCGGCGCGCCCTCGTTCGCGAAGCTCCGCTCGGGGTTCGCCCATACCCTGATCCCGATCGCCTTCGCCTACCTGGTCGCCCACTACTTCAGCCTCTTCGTCTTCCAGGAGCAGGCCCAGTTCACCTACCTGCTCTCCGACCCCCTCGGCACCGCGACGACCGACCTCTTCGGCACCGCGTCGGGAGGCATCGACTTCAACGTCCTCACGGCCAACGCGATCTGGTACGTCCAGGTGGGGGCGCTGGTGATCGGGCACGTCGTCGGCCTGACCCTCGCCCACGACCGCGCGACTGCCTACTGGGGCGACTTTCGCCAAGCCGCGCGTTCGCAATATTGGATGCTCGCGGTTATGGTGTCCTTCACCTGTTTCGGGCTGTATCTGCTCTCGGCCGGGAATTCCTGAGCTGGCGACCCCGCTTTTTGCGGAGAGTGGGCTGGATCCCCGCCCTGCGCACGGACTTCTACCGTTGAAAGCCCGTTCACATCTGGTTTACTAAGGGTGAGTCTACTCACTTTGACTCTCCCACTTCCTTGTTGTGCCGGGACCGCTGTTCGCAAGGCCAGCGGTTTCGGCACACAGGGGGGGGCATACTGACGGGATGGCCTCCCTGCTCCCCCTGGCGCACGCCGGCCACTGGCTCTGGGTCCTCTACATCCCCCCACTGCTCGTAGTCCTCGCCTCGATCGTCCGCACCAAGCTCTTGGAACGCGGGCCCCGTCGGGACGAAACCAGCTCCGGAGAGAGCAAGGGGCGGGCTGACGCTCCGTCCGCGGGTGGCACGGGGGAGGGGGGTCGAGGACGGACCGTGGCCCGCCCGCAGGCCCCCCTCCCCCGTGACAGGACCCGCGGTTGAAGCGTTAGAGGATCTCGGCGAGGCGCTTCTCCAAGGCCGCCGACACCTCGTCTCGCACCGGCCCCTCAGCAAGCCGTTCGACCAGCGACTCGAGAAACCCTTCGACGATCAGCGACTTCGCCTCAGCGGGATCGAGGCCGCGCGAGGCGAGGTAGAAGAGCTGGTCGCGGTCGATCTGGGCGACCGCCGCGGCGTGGGTGCAGCGAACGTCGTCGGCTTCGATCTCCAGCCCCGGTATCGCGTCCGCGTGGGCCTCGGTCGAGAGCAGCAGGTTGCGGCTCTCCTGGAAGGCGTCGGTCTGCTGGGCTCCCGGGTCGACCCGGATCATCCCGCGCCAGACTGCCGTCGCCCCGGCCGCGAGGACGCCGCGGAAAGCGAGGTCCGAGTTGGTGTTGGGGGCGGCGTGCTCCTGCGTGGTGTCGTAGTCGAGGTGCTGCCCGGCGCTGCCGGCGTAGCCGCCGGTCACCCGCGCCTCGGAGCCCGGTCCCGCCAGCTTGGTCTCCATCCGCACCTTGCCCCGGGCCGAGCCGAAGCCGAGGGCGGCCCAATCGAGCCGGCCGTCGCGCTCGACCTGGGCGCGCTGCGTGGCGAAGATCCAGGCGCGCTCGGAGATGTCCTGGGTGTTGACGTAGCGAAGGGTGGCTGCCTGGCCGACGCTCAGCTCGACCACCGAGTTGAGCAGCGCGTCGACGTCGTCGCCCGGCGAGGACCAGTGCTCCCACACCTCCGCCTCGGCGCCCTCCTCGAGCACCACGAGCGTGCGCCAGTTGACGGCCTGACCGCTCTCCCCGAGCGGTACCTCGATGCGGATCGGGTCGGCGACCCTGACGCCGCGCGGCACGTGCACGAGGACGCCGTCGCGCGGGGAGGCGTCGTTGCGGGCGACGAACGGGTCCTGCCCGTCGACCAGCGCCCCGAGAGCAGCTTCGAGGAGCTCGGCGTGGGACTCGGCTGCGTCCTCCAGCGATATGACCGTCGCGCCCTCGGCCCCCTGCATCGAGGCTCCGACTGCTCCGGGCTCGTAGGCGTCGACGTCGAGGCCTGAGAGGTCGGTGAATTCCCACCCCTTCGCCTTCTGGTCGGGAAGGGGCGGCAGCGTTGCCACCTCAGCCAATGCTTCCCTCCATCTGCAGCTCGATCAGCCGGTTGAGCTCGACCGCGTACTCCATCGGCAGCTCCTTGGTGACCGGCTCGATGAAGCCGTTGACGATCATCTTCGAGGCCTCCTCCTCGTCGAGGCCGCGGCTCTGCAGGTAGAAGAGCTGCTCGTCGCCGATCTTCGAGACCGTGGCCTCGTGGCCGACGTCGGCGTCGTTCTCGTCGATGCGGATCGTCGGGTAGGTGTCCGAGCGCGAGTCCTCGTCGAGCAGCAGCGCGTCGCAGACGACCTTGGAGCGCGCCTCGGTCGCCCCGTCGGCGATCTCGAGCAGGCCGCGGTAGGTGGCTCGCCCGCCGTCCTTGGAGATCGACTTGGAGAAGATCGAGGAGGAGGTGCGCGGGGCGCCGTGGATGATCTTGCCGCCGGCGTCCTGGTGCTGGCCGTCGCCGGCGAAGGCGATCGAGAGGATCTCGCCGTGGGCTTCGGGCCCGAGCAGGTAGATCGAGGGGTACTTCATCGTCAGCTTCGAGCCGAGGTTGCAGTCGACCCACTCCATCGTCGCCTTCTCCTGCGCGACGGCGCGCTTGGTGACCAGGTTGTAGACGTTCTGCGACCAGTTCTGCACGGTCGTGTAGCGCACCCGCGAGCTCGGCTTGCAGACGATCTCGACCACCGCGGAGTGCAGCGAATCGGTCGAATAAACTGGAGCGGTGCAGCCCTCAATGTAGTGGACATCGGCGCCCTCCTCGCAGATGATCAGCGTGCGCTCGAACTGGCCCATGTTCTCGGTGTTGATCCGGAAGTAGGCCTGCAGCGGCATCTCCACCTTGACCCCGGCCGGGACGTAGACGAAGGAGCCGCCGGACCAGACCGCCGAGTTGAGCGCCGCCAGCTTGTTGTCGTTGGGCGGGATCACCGTCGCCCAGTATTCGCGCACCAGGTCCTCGTGCTCGCGCAGCGCCGTGTCCATGTCGGTGAAGATCACGCCCTGGGCCTCGAGCTTCTCGTTGACCTGGTGGTAGACGACCTCACTCTCATACTGCGCGCCGACCCCGGAGAGGAATTTGCGCTCCGCCTCGGGGATGCCGAGCCGGTCGAAGGTGTTCTTGATGTCCTCGGGGACCTCGCTCCAGTCGCGGCTGTTCTTTTCGGAGGCGCGGACGAAGTAGTGGATGTCGTCGAAGTCGATCTGGGCGAGGTTGCCGCCCCAGCTCGGGATCGGGCGCGAGTAGAAGTGCTCCAGCGCCTTGAGGCGGAAGTCGCGCATCCACTGCGGCTCGTCCTTGTACTCGGAGATCGATTCGACCACCTCGCGGCTGAGGCCCTTCGGCGCCTTGTAGGCGTATCCGGTCTCGGAGTCGTGAAAGCCGAACTTCTCCTTGTAGTCGGCGTTGATGCCGGCGAGCTCTCTCTTCTCCGCTGCGACCTCAGGTGTAGCCATGTCTGATCAGACCTCCAGGGTGATCGTGTCGTCCACGACGGCTGTCGCGAACGTCTGCACCGGGGCGAAAGCCGGGAGCGTCTTCGGCCTGCCGGTGCTCAGGTCGAAGAGGGAGCCGTGGCGCGGGCACTCGACCGTGCACGTCGCCGGGTCGAACTCCCCCTCGGCGAGCGGCCCGTCGTCATGGGAGCAGCGGTCCTCGATCGCGTAGAGGGCACCCTCGCAGTTGAAGACGCCGATCTGGCGGCCGTCGTGCTCGACCAACCGCATCGTCCCAGGCGGCAGCTCGGCCGCCGGGCAGACGCTGATCGTGGTTGTGGTTGTGCCGTCCGTCACGTTATTCCTAGTTAGCAGGTCGGATTTTAGCGACCTGAGAGGATCGCAGGCCACGACCCCCCGCGAACTGCATCAACTTCTCCCTCTACCAGGAGGAGAAGTTGATGCAGCTCGCTCGACGATTGGAGATGAGCATGAGCGAGAGGACGAGTTACGTGCCGGGCACCCCTTGTTGGGTCGACCTCGGCACACCCGATATCGAGGCCGCGGCCCAGTTCTACGGCAGCCTCTTCGGCTGGAGCGTCGAAGAGGGTGAGAACGCCGAGCAGACAGGCGGCTATCGGCAGGCGATGCTGCGCGGCAAGCCCGTTGCCGGCGCGATGCCGCTGATGCAGGAGGGCCAGCCGCCGGCCTGGTCGAGCTACGTCTCGGTCGAGGACGCCGACGCCACCGCGGCCAGGGTCCGCGAGGCCGGCGGCAGCGTGCTCGCCGAGCCGATGGACGTGATGGAGCTCGGTCGCATGGCGGTCTTCGCCGACCCGACCGGCGCCGTCTTCGGCATCTGGCAACCGGGCACGTTCATCGGCGCGGAAGTCGTCAACGAGCCGAGCGCGCTCGTCTGGAACGAGCTCAACACCCGCGACGTTGCCGCCGCCAAGGAGTTCTACGGCGCCGTCTTCGGCTGGGGCTTCGAAGGCATGGAGGTCGAGAACGTCGGCACCTACACGAGCGTCAAGGCCGGCGAGGACACGGTCGGCGGCATGCTCGACATCACCGGCCGCGTTCCCGACGAGGTGCCGGCCAGCTGGCTCGCCTACTTCGCGGTCGAGGACACCGACGCCACCCTGGAGAAGCTGAAGGAGCTGGGCGGCAGCGTCAACATGGAGCCCTTCGACATCATCGCCGGCCGCATCGCCGTGGTCAGCGACCCCTTCGGCGCCGTCTTCGCCGTGATCAAGCCCAACCCGATGGAAGGGACCGCCTAAGCGCTTCCGGTGCGCCTTATGTTGCCATGGATGGCATAAGGCGCACCGGAACGGGCTCTCATATCTCTGCGGCCTCGGCCGGGTCGCCGGCCTCGCCCTCGTCCTCCCATTCGGCCGGCTGGCCGAGGCTGGCGCTCTTGACGACCTTCAGCCCGAGCATCGCGCACTTCATCCGCGTCGCCGAGATCTCGATCCCGAGCAGGTCGAGGACGAACTCCTTGGGCAGCCGCAGCAGCTCCTCGCGCGTCTTGCCCGCCAGCTCGTCGGTGAGCAGCGAGGTCGCCGCGGTCGAGATCGCGCACCCCTTGCCCTCGAAGGCGACCTCGGCCACCCGGCCCTCCTCGTCGAGCCGGATCGTCACGCGCTGCTCGTCGCCGCAGAACGGGTTGGTGTCCTCGAACTCGAGGTCGGGCTGCTCCAAGCGGCCGAAGTTGTGCGGCCGCTTGTAGTGCTCGAGGATCTGGTCCCGGTAGAGCTCGTCGATGAAGCGAGGCTAGCGAATGAGAGGTCAGGGGCCTGTTCGGCCGGAATATGACGATCCTAGATCAGCACTTTGCATCAAGCATTCCAGGATAATTAAAGATTAATGGCCACGAAAGTGTAAGCGTTCAGTCGGGTAGGGGGACATAACCGCTGCCTGGCGAATCCCTTTGGCGTGGAGCGCGCCGAGGCCGAGGCGATCTATGACCAGGGTCGCGAGACCGTTGTCGCGGTGCTGCTCCGGATGGACGAACAGATCCAGCAGCTGACCAAGCAGGTCGCCGAGCAGGCCGCCAAACACGAGAAGCGGATCGCCGAGCTGGAGCGGCGCCTCAACCGCAACTCGCAGAACTCTTCTGTGCCGCCCAGCCAGGACCCGCCAGGCGCCCCGCAGCGCAAGCGGCCCGATCCCTCCGGGCGCTCGCAGGGCGCTCAGCCCGGGCACCGGGGCAAGGGGCGAAAGCTGTTGCCGGCGGAGGCCGTCGATCGGGTGGTGGACCATCGCCCGCAGCGCTGCGGCTGCGGGCACCGCTTCGAGGAGGGCAATGCCGAGGGGGTGGGCACACCGGCCCGCCACCAGGTCACAGAGCTGCCCGAGATCGCCGTCGAAGTCACCGAGCATCGCCTGCATCGCCACCGCTGCCCGGACTGCGGGAAGGCGACCCGCGCCGAGTTGCCGGCTGATGTGCCCGCCGGCGCCTTCGGGCCTCGCCTCGAAGCCGCGGTGGCGACACTTGCGGTGAGGAACCGCGTCTCCCGGCGCGACACGGTCGAGCTGGCCGCAGAGCTGTTCGGCGCAAGGCTCGCGAGCGGCACGGTGGACGCGATCCTCGCCCGCGCCGGGCAGGCGCTGGCCGAGCCCTACGAGGACCTGCTTGCCCAGGTTCGCAGCGCGCCGGCGCTGAACGTCGATGAGACAGGCTGGAAGCTGCGCGGCGCCAAGCGCGCCCTGTGGGGCGCCGTCATCCCCACGGCAGCCGTCTTCCGCATCGCCCCCGACCGCCACGAGCGTGAGGTGGCGGCCCTGCTCGGCGAGGACTTTTGCGGCATCGTCGGCTCCGATCGCTGGTGGGCCTACCGGGGCTTTGACCCCGCCAAGCGCCAGGTCTGCTGGTCGCACCTGATCAGGGATTTCACCGCCCACTCCGAAGGCCTCGCCGCCCAGAAGGAGTTCGGGGAAGCGGGCCTTGAGATCGCCCGGCGCTTGTTCTCGGCCTGGGAGGACTTCCAAGGGCACGGCGACCGCCGCCGGTTGAAGCGAGAGGTGGCTCCACTTCGGCGAGAGCTGAAGGCGCTACTCAAGCGTGGCTCGGTGGGCCGCCCCAACAAGCTCACCTGGGGCATCTCCAAGAACCTGCTCAAGGTCTGGCCGGCGCTTTGGACCTTCGTCGAGGTCGATGGCGTGGAGCCGACCAACAACGTCGCCGAGCGCGCCCTGCGCGGCCCGGTCATTTACCGCAAGCTCTCGCTCGGCAGCCAGTCCGAACGGGGCGAGCGCACGACCCAGAGGTTGCTCTCCGCCTCAGTCACATGCCGGCTGCAGAGCCGCTCGCTCTTCGCCTATCTGGCCGACGTGCTCAGCGCTCGGGTTCGCGGCGATCCCGCTCCCCTGCTTGCCTGAGGCCACAGCTCCCCGCCGGTCATCGCCGAGGTCGCGCCCGCGTAAACGGGGAACTGAACGCTTACACGAAAGTGAAGATTTGCAGGGGAAAATTGCTCAAGGATTCGATGCACTGTCAAAGCATCTAAAATTTTAATGCTCTTGGTATGATGCTTCCCATGAAGACGCAAGACGCCGACATCGAGCGGCTTCGCCAGCTTCCTGCCGGGGAGGCGATCGACTTCTTGGTGAACCAAAAAGAGGATCAGTGGCTCGAGCGGATCAGCGCCCGCACGCAGGCGCGGACGCTGGGCGATTTGATGGTTGGGTTCGCCAACGCCGAGGGTGGGGTGATCGCGGCGGGAATTCACGACGGAGCCATCGAGGGTCTTGCGGCGTCCAATCGGATCAATGATTGGCGGCAGGCAGCTATGGACTTCACACGTCCTGCGGTCAGGCACAGCTTCCAGCTCTTGCCCTGCGTCAACGCGAAGGGAGAGGAAGATCAGATCGCCGTGATCGAGATAGAGGCCAGTCAGCGGGTGCATGAGACCGCCAAGGGGGAGACATACCTTCGAATCGGGGATGAGAATCGCAAGCTTGGGCTGACCGAGACTCAAGGGCTTCGCTACGACAAGGGCGAGTCGACCTACGACGCAACGGCAGTCGAGGGCAGTGGGCTAGACGACCTAGACGAGCGCTTGCTCGATCAGTACCTAGGGGGCGTGAAGGCCAGCGTCGGAAAAGAGATCGCTTTGAAGGCGCGGGGCCTAGCCGCGGAACGAGATGGAGAACTGAATCTCACCGTTGCCGGGCTGATGGTGCTTGGCAAGCACCCCCAGGAGCACTTTCCGGAGGCCTTCATGCGGATCTTGAGATACCAGGGGTCATCTCGCCAGACCGGGGCTCGCGCGAACGTCCTCTACGACCGGAGACTGGAAGGCCCTATTCCCGCCCAGATTGAGGCAGCTCGTCGGGAGATAAGCGGAAGCCTGCCGACGGCAATCCAGCTTGGCGAGGGGGGTCGTTTCCACCGCCGAAGGACGATTCCCGACTTTGCCTGGCTGGAGGCCATAGTCAACGCGGCAACGCATCGTTCCTACAGCATCTCTGGGGACCACGTCCGCGTCGAGGTGTTTGAGGATCGCCTAGGCGTTGAGAGTCCAGGGCGGCTGCCCGGGCTCGTGAGGCTGGACAACATCAGGTCGAGCCGCTTTGCTCGGAATCCCCGTATCGCGCGGGCGATGAGCGATCTGGGATTTGGCAGAGAGCTTGGCGAGGGAGTTGACCGCATGTTCGAGGAGATGCACCGGGTCGGTCTTCCTGACCCTGTCTATGAGGAGCGACCAGCGTCTGTTCAGGTGACGCTGTTGGCAGATGCCCTCGCTGGCCGGATTCTCGAATCCTTGCCGTCTGGCTCCGAGCGCTTCGTTGAGTTCCTCAGCCGCAGCGACCGCGTGACCACAACCCAAGCAGTTAACCTACTGGGCCTTTCCCGCCCTACGGTCTTGAAGTATCTGCACGACCTTAGAAAGCAGGGTCTGATCGAGCACGTGGGAACTTCTTTGAAGGATCCACGCGGGTACTGGCGGCTGCACCGAGACCTGTCCCGGTAGCCCGCCTCTAGAGGCCAAACACGCGCCGCGCGTCGTGCAGGCCCTCGACCAGGCGGTCGATCTCCTCGGTGGTCGTGTAGACGCCGAAGCTGGCGCGGGCAGTGGCGGGCACCCCGAGCCGGTCCATCAGCGGCTGGGCGCAGTGATGGCCGGCGCGCACGGCGACGCCGTGGCGGTCGAGAATCTCGGAGACGTCGTGGGCGTGGACGCCCTCCAGCTCGAAGGAGACCGGGCCGATTCGCTCCGGGCCGGCCGGCGGGCCGAAGAGCCGCAGGCCCGGCACTGCGGTCAGCTGCTCCAGCGCGTAGGCGGTGATGTCGCGCTCGTGCTCGCGCACCGCCTCCATCCCCAGCCCGTCGAGCCAGCGCAGCGCCGAGGCCATCCCGATCGCCTGGGCGATCGCCGGCGTCCCGGCCTCGAAGCGCGCCGGCGGGTCGGCGTAGGTCGTGCCCTCCTTCGTCACCTTGCGGATCATCGAGCCGCCGCCGAGGAAGGGCGGCATCGCCCGCAGCAGGTCGAGCCGCGCCCAGAGCGCCCCGATCCCGGTCGGCGCGTAGAGCTTGTGCCCGGTGACGGCGTAGAAGTCGACCCCCAGCGCGCCGACGTCGACCGGCAGCTTCGGCGCCGCCTGGGCGCCGTCGGCCAAGACCAGCGCCCCCGCCTCGTGCGCCAGCCGCGAGATCTCGGCCAGCGGGGTCTCGGTACCCAGCACGTTGGAGACGTGGGTGACGGCGACGAGCTTCGGCCCACACTCCAGCAGGGTCGCGTAGGCGTCCATGTCGAGCAGCCCGTCCTCGCCGACCGGCACCCAATCGATCTCCGCACCAGCCCGCTCGGCCAGCTGCTGCCAGGGAACGATGTTGGAGTGGTGCTCCATCTCGGTCAGCACGATGCGGTCGCCCTCGCCGACGTTGGCGTCGCCCCAGGCCCGCGCCACCAGGTTGATCGCCTCGGTCGCGTTGCGAACGAAGACGACCTCGCGCCGGTCGGCGGCGCCGAGGTGGTCTGCGACAGTCGCCCGGGCGCCCTCGTAGGCCGCCGTCGCCTCGGCCGAGAGCGTGTGCGAGCCGCGATGGACGTTGGAGTGATGGGAGCGCTCGTAGCGGTCGACCGCCTGGATCGAGGCCAGCACCCGCTGGGCGCTGGCGCCGCTGTCGAGGTAGGCGACCGGGCGCCCGTGGATCTCCCGCTCCAGCGCGGGAAAGGCGGCGCGGACCTTCTCGATCGGGAACGGGGGAGAGGAGCGCTTGGTCGTCGTCTGCTCCATCGGCCCGGTTCTAGGCGGAGGCGCCGGCCTCCACCTCCTCGCGGATCCAGCCGTAGCCCTTCTCCTCCAGCACGCCGACCAGCTCGGGACCGCCTTCCTTGACGATCCGCCCCTCGAACATGACGTGGACGAAGTCGGGCTTCACCATGTGCAGGATGCGCTGGTAGTGGGTGATGATCAGGACGCCCATCTCGGGGCCGGCGAACTTGTTGACGCCCTCGGCAACCGTGCGCAGCGCGTCGATGTCGAGGCCCGAGTCGGTCTCGTCGAGCACCGCGACCTCCGGTCGCAGCAGGGCCAGCTGCAGCAGCTCCATCCGCTTCTTCTCGCCGCCCGAGAAGCCCTCGTTGAGGTAGCGGCTGGAGAAGTCCTTGGGGATGTTGGCCAGCTCCATCGCCTCCTGGGCGACCTTTGCGAAGTCCTTGATCTTGATCGGCTCCTCGCCGCGCGCCTCGCGGTGGGCGTTGATCACCATCCGCAGGTACTTGCTGACCGAGACCCCGGGGATCGAGACCGGGTACTGGAAGGCCATGAAGAGGCCGGCGCGCGAGCGCTCGTCGGGATCGGCTTCGGTCATGTCCTCGCCCTTGAAGGTGATCGTTCCCTCAGTCACCTCGAAGGCCGGGTGGCCCATGATCGCGTTGGCCAGGGTCGACTTGCCCGAGCCGTTCGGGCCCATCAGGGCGTGGACCTTGCCCTTCTCGACGTCGAGGTCGAGGCCGCGGAGGATCTCCTTGTCCTCGGCGCTCACGTGCAGGTTGCGTATCTCCAGCTCAGCCAATTTCACTCCGTTTCTGGTTTTGGAAGGTCTGTCCGTCAGGCGGCCGTGCCGACCGGAGCCCGGCGCTCGCCGCGGGCGCCGGGGCCGGCGAACTCGACCAGCTCGGCCAGCGTCGTGCCCGACAGGGCTTTGGTGACGCCGCCCTGCACGCGTGTCCACAGCAGCTTGGTCGCGCAGGCCCGGTCGCCGTCGTCCTCGTGCGAGCAGAGCACTTTTCCGTCGGGCGAGTCGTGGAAGCACTCCATCGGGGCGATCTGCCCTTCCAGCGCCTCGACGACGGCGTCCATCGTGATCTCCTCTGCCGGCTTGGCCAGGCGGTAGCCGCCGTGGGCCCCCCGGGTCGAGGTGACCAGCCCCGCCTTGCGCAGCTTCGCCACCAGGTGCTCGAGGTAGGAGAGCGGCAGCCGCTCGGCCTCGGCGACGGCACTGAGCGAGATCGGCATCGAGCCGGGCTGGCGGCCCAGCTCCACCATCAGGCGGACGCCGTACTCGGCTTTGGTCGAGAACAACATGAGCCTAAATCCTACTGAAGCAGTCGGTTATACCGTCGCGCCAGGCTCAGGGCTCGATCAGGCCGCGGCGGATCGCGTAGCGCACCAGCTCGACCCGGTCGCGCATGCCGAGCTTGCGCATCGCGTTGGCGCGGTGGTTCTCGACCGTCTTCTCGGAGAGGTGCAGGATCTCGGCGATCTGCCTCGTCGTGTTGGCCTCGGCGACCAGCTTGACGATCTCCTCCTCGCGCGGCGTCAGCTCCTCCTCGCCGCTGGACCCCCGCTCGAGCACATCCTTGATCAGCGTCCGCTGCGCCTCCGGGGTGAGGAACGGCTCGCCGCGCTCGACCGCCCGGATCGCCTCCAGCAGGTCGGTGTCGGCCTGCGCCTTCAGCACGTAGCCGGAGGCCCCGGCCTTGAGCGCCTCGAAGAGGTAGCGCTCGTCGTCGTGCATGGAGAGGATCAGCACCGAGATCTCCGGGGCCTGGCGCTTGATCTCGCGCGTCGCCTGCAAGCCCGTCAGCTTCGGCATCTTCACGTCGAGGATCGCCAGGTCGGGACGCTCGCGCAGCGCCAGCTCGCGCGCCTCGGCGCCGTCGGCGGCCTCCGCCACCACCTCGATGTCCGGCTGTCGCTCCAGCAGCAGCCGGATCCCGGACCGGACGATGCCGTGGTCGTCTGCGATCAGCACGCGCACACCCGCCAGGCTAACCCCCTTCCGGTGCGCTTTATGTGGGCATAGGTGGCATAAAGCGCACCGGAAGGGGGTTGCAGGCACCGGAACGGCTAGCCGGGGACGGTGAGGCGGACGGTGGTGCCGTGGCCGGGTCGCGATTCGATCGTCAGCTCGCCGCCGATCAGCAGCGCCCGCTCCCGCATCCCCGCGATCCCCAGGCCGCCCTCGGACTCGTCGAAGGCGAAGCCGCGCCCGTCGTCGGCGACCTCGAGCGTCACCCCACCGTCCTGGCGGCGCCGCAGCAGCACGGAGATCCGCTCGGCGCCGCTGTGCCGGGCGGCGTTGGAGACGGCCTCCTGGGCGACCCGGTAGACGACGAGCTGGGCGTCGTCGGCAAGGTCGGAGAAGTCGCCCTCGGCCGCGAACCCGGCCTCGATCTCACCGCGGCCCAGCTGCTCGACCTGACCCGCCGTCGCCGCCGCGAGGCCGAGGTCGTCGAGCGCCGTGGGCCGCAGCTGGCGCGCCAGCGAGAGCAGCTCGCGCATCGCCTGGTTGGCCAGCGCCTTGGTCTCCGCCAGCTCCGGCTCCAGCTCGGGTGGCGCCGCCTCGCGGACCGCCTCGAGCCGCAGCAGCAGCCCGGTCAGCGACTGGTTGACCTCGTCGTGGAGGTCGCGGGCGACACGGGCTCGCTCCTCCTCCTGGGCGGCAAGCGCCGCGCTGCCGGCCCGTCGCCGCTCGGCCTCGAGCCGCTCCATCATCCGCAGGAAGGCGAGCTCGATCCGCTCCACCTCCTCGGTCTCGCCGACCCCGTCGATCGAGCGGGGGAGGACCGGGCCGGGCCGGCTCAGGTCGACCTTCTCCATCTCCTCGATCAGGCGCTCGAGCGGGGCGCGACGGCGCCGCATCGCGAACAGGCTGATCGCCAGGCCGACGGTCAGGCCGACGAGCAGGGCGAGCGCGACGGCGGTCATCTTGAGGCTGTCCGTTCCACCTGGCAAGCCTAAGGACTGGGTGAGGACTGGGTGCCAGCCCCGGTCGGGACAGGGGTTGGCACCTATGGCGGGAATACCGCGCAAAGGCCATACTGGAACGGCAAACCGACCCGAGGAGCAATCACGCGATGACCACCACCAAGCAGTCCACCTGGGGCGCGACCCTGCGCACGACGATCCTCCTTGCCTCCCTCTCCGGCCTCCTGGTCGTCATCGGCGCCCTGATCGGCGGCCCCAGCACCGCCGCCATCTTCCTCGGGATCGCCCTGCTGATGAACCTCGGCTCCTACTTCTTCAGCGACAAATTGGCGCTGAAGATGAGCCGCGCCGAGCCGATCGAGGAGTCCGAGGCGCCGCGGCTCTACCAGATCGTGCGCGAACTGACGACCCGGGCCGACCTGCCGATGCCGCGCCTCTACATGATCCCCCAGGACCAGCCCAACGCCTTCGCCACCGGCCGCAACCCGCAGCACGCCGCGGTCGCGGTCACCCGCGGGATCACCAAGCTCCTCTCCGAGGACGAGCTGCGGGGCGTGCTCGCGCACGAGCTCGCGCACGTCAAGCATCGCGACATCCTGATCCAGTCGGTCGCCTCGGCGATCGGCGCCGCGATCACCTACCTCGCCTACATGCTGATGTGGTTCGGCAGCGACGACGAGTCGCCGCTCAGCCTCGTCGCCTCGCTCGCCCTGGTGCTGCTGGCGCCGATCGCGGCGAGCATCATCCAGCTCTCGATCTCGCGCCAGCGCGAGTACGCGGCGGACGCCGGCGGGGCCGAGATCTGCGGCAACCCCGAGTCCCTCGCCAGCGCCCTGCTGCGCCTCGAGCAGGGGGCGGCGGCGATGCCGATGCAGGTCAACCAGGCGGCGGAGCCCCTCTACATCGTCAAGCCCTTCTCCAGCAAGGGCATCGCCGGCCTCTTCTCGACCCACCCCCCGATCGAGGAGCGGGTCAAGAGGCTGCGCCAGATGCGCCCCAGCCTGGGCTGATCGCCCTCGCTGTCACCGGCGGGCCTACCATTTGCAGGCCTACTTCCTGTAAATCATCCATTTCGTGGATGTAAATCGGCCATTTAGTGGTTAAAATACAGAGATGCTTGAGCGGCACCTCATGGCTGACCTGAGTCAAACTCTGGGCGATACGCCGGTGACGATGCTCGTCGGCCCCCGCCAGAGCGGCAAGAGCACTCTGGCGCAATCGCTCGCACGACGGCTGGGGGACACTCGCTATCGCACCCTGGACGATGGGATCACGCTCGCGGCAGCGCGAGAAGACCCGGCGAGCTTCGTCGACGATCGGGCGCAAACGCTGATCGTCGACGAGGTCCAGCGGGCACCCGACCTACTGCGAGAGATCAAGGCGAGCGTGGACCGCGATCGGCGTCCCGGACGGTTCGTGCTGACCGGTTCCGCCGACGTGCTGACGCTCCCACGCGTTGCCGAGGCGCTGGCCGGACGGATGGAGGTCTTGCGGCTTTGGCCCCTTTCCCAGGGAGAGATAGAGGGCCACCGGGAGGCGTTCGTTGACGCACTGCTGGCCGACGAGGTCGAGACGCTCGCCACTCAGGCCGTCCCCCTGTCGAAAGACGATCTGCGGGCCAGGATCTCGGCCGGGGGCTTCCCCGAGGCAGTCGCCCGCAGCGGCGCCCGGCGCGGGCGGTGGTTTGACAGCTACCTGAAGACGGTGCTGCAGCGCGAGGTGCGGGACCTGGCCAACGTGGCCGGCTTTTCCGACCTGCCGCGACTCATCATGCTTTTGGCTTCGCGGGCAACCGGGCTGGTCAATTACGCCGGCATCTCGCGCGACCTCGGCATGCCGCAGACGACCCTGAAGCGGTACCTCGCCCTGCTGGAGACGACCTTTCTCGTCCACACCGTCCCGGCCTGGTTTCGCAACATCGGCAAGCGACTGATCAAGTCGCCGAAGCTGATCCTGTCCGACGCCGGCCTCCTCGCCCACCTGCTCGGAGGCGCGGACGGGACCGAGCGCGCGTTCGGGGCCCTGCTGGAGAACTTCGTGCTGACCGAAATCATCAAGCAGGCGAACGTGAGCGCTGCACGCCCGGCCGTTCTCCACTACCGAACCTCCGACGGGCTGGAGGTGGATGCAGTGGTCGAGTCGCGCGGGGGTCGGGTATGCGGCGTCGAGGTCAAGGCGGCCGCCACCCTCGTCCCTCGAGATTCGCGCGGCTTGCGAAACCTCGCGACAGCGCTCGGCGACGGCTTCGGCACGGGCGTCATCCTCCATATGGGCCGCGAGGCAGCGCAGCTCGACCCGAAGATCTGGGCGCTGCCGATCTCTGCCCTATGGACTGGGAGGCAGTGATCCCCAGGCGCTATACTTTTTGAAGTAAAGCCTGATCGGGATTAAGGTATTTAAAGGAAGAGCATGGCGACCGAGGCAACCACCAAGCAGCAGGTCGAGGAGGTCGAGCCTTTCGAGGCGGCGCAGGAGATCGAGGGCGGCGACGTCGTCCTGATCGACACGCGCGAGCCGCACGAGTTCCAGGAGGCCCGGATCGAGGGCGGCAAGCTGGTGCCACCCGGCCTCCTCGCCGACGAGATTGCCGGCGCCGCGCCGGACCGCTCGGCGCGCACGATCCTCTACTGCCGCAGCGGCAACCGCTCCTACAAGGCGGCCGAGCAGATGGAAGCGCTCGGCTACACCGACGTCGCCTCGATGGCCGGCGGCATCCTCGCCTGGCAGGAGCAGGGGCTGCCGGTGGTCGCGACCGAGGGGATGAGCGCCGAGCAGCGCGACCGCTACTCGCGCCACACGCTGCTGCCAGAGGTCGGGGTCGAGGGCCAGCTGAAGATGCTGAACGCCAAGGTGCTGCTGCTCGGCGCCGGCGGGCTCGGCGCGCCGACCGCGCTCTACCTCGCCGCAGCCGGCATCGGCACGATCGGGCTGGTCGACGACGACGTGGTCGACGCCTCCAACCTGCAGCGCCAGGTGATCCACAACACCGAGCGAATCGGCGTGCCGAAGACCGAGTCGGCGCGGCTGACGATCGAGGCGCTCAACCCCGACGTGAAGGTGATCGAGCACCGCACTCGCCTCGACGCCGAGAACATCCTCGAGATCATCGAGGACTACGACGTGATCGTCGACGGGGCCGACAACTTCCCCACCCGCTACCTGCTCAACGACGCCTCGGTGCGGTTGCGCAAGCCGGTGGTCTCGGCCTCGATCCTCAGCTTCGACGGGCAGATCTCGACCTTCGTCCCCTTCGAGGGGCCCTGCTACCGCTGCCTCTACCCGACGCCGCCGCCGGCCGAGCTGGCGCCGAGCTGCTCCGCCAACGGGGTGCTCGGCGTGATGGCGGGGACGATGGGAACGCTGCAGGCGAACGAGGTGCTGAAGCTCGCGATCGGCATCGGCGAGCCGCTGGTCGGCCGGCTGCTCCTCTACGAGGCCCTCGGCACCCGCTTCACCGAGCTCAAGGTGCGGCGCGACCCCGAGTGCCCGATCTGCGGCCCCGGTGCGGCCGAGATCCCCGAGTCCGAGATGGGCAAGTTCCCCGACTACGACGCTTTCTGCGCCGGCTAGCCGGTAGCTTTCTGCCCGATGGCGACGGTTCGCATCCCCAAGGTCCTGCAGGCGCAGACGGGCGGCCAGCCCGAGGTCGAGGCCGCCGGCTCCAACGTGGGCGAGGTGCTGCGCTCCCTCACCGCGGCGCACCCCGACACCGGCGCGCAGCTCTTCGGCGAGGAGGGCGAGCTCAACCGCTACGTCAACGTCTACCTCAACGACGAGGACGTGCGCGTGCTCGACGGCCTCGACACCACGGTCACAGATGGCGACACGGTCGTGATCCTCCCCGCCATGGCCGGCGGTTGAATCCTTCTTAAATTTCCACGGGCCAGCGCCGGTAGTGGGTCAGTTTGAAAATCAGCAGGTATCTACGGACCCTTGAACGGGCTGGGGCATTCGCAGATCTCAAGCAACGCCTCGCCGTCGCGATTTAGAAACTTCACGTCGAAGGCTGCAAAGAAGTCGCTTTGCCCAAGCAGGAGCGTCTCGGTGTCTGCGAATGCGAGGTCCATTGAGAAGAGGGGTCCCCAGGGAACGAAATCGCCTTCGTTGAGATCGGGCAGCACGATTTGACCATTGATGGCGACCCCTTTTGGCGACCACGTGTCGAAGATGTCTCCGACAGCGGATTCTCCCTGCTTGCTGTCCTTGACTAGATCAGAGGCCCCAAGCCCTAGGTCTTTGGCAAACATCAGCGGGCAGAGGCTTCTAACGGAGCCGCTGTCGACATCTCCCACCACCCTCTTCCAGCCGGTCCCGGTTCCGAGGTGAATGGAGATTTGCGGCACGGTCCCCCGTGCGTAGCTGAGGCTGAGAGCTGCCAATCTAGGCTCTTCGCTTTGAGCCATCGAGCGCCTGTGGAATACTTCTCCTCGGTCGCCGGAATGAAAAAAGGGAAGCTGAAAAAGACCGTTTCACAAGGCCCGATCTCGCAGAGCGCCGCAAAGAGGCATTCTGGGAAGTGGGTAGCGCTTCGAGGGGCCCGGGTTGCCGCCTCTGCTCCGAGCTACGGCCAGCTACAGGAAAACCCTCGGGTGCGCGATACCGACGCGGTCTATCACGTCCCCCCCTCGAATACCCAGCACTTTCTCGCGACGCGTAGCCGGTAGCGCTGGCGGACCTGGGGATGCAAGAGCGGTGGCTAAAAGCCACGGCGGGCTTGAGGCGAGATTTAGCGTCCACGTAATCTCCTTTTGCCCGCGCAAGATGGGGGAAGCGGGCAAGTCGTCTATATGTCGAACTCAGCCGATTTCTATCGTGCGGGCCGGACGGCGTCGAAAAGACAACGCGCACAAGCCCCCGGTCCCCACCGAGGGCTCATGCACTAAAGCGTTCGAAAAGGACGCTCGAACGTGGACGGCGCGGACTTTGACATGGCTGTCGGACGCTTAGATGCATTCGGGTTTTAGTCCAGCAGTGCCGCGATCTCCTCAAGCGACCAGATGCAAGTCAAGTCGCAGGTAGTGGTAGGCGGCTGGAGTCGGCAGCAGCATCGGAACTCCGTTTCCGGTGCCAGCCGGGGGGTCGTTTGCGCGGCGCCCCCGGCGCTTGATCTTTTCTGGACGGGACGAAGCTAGGGCAAGAAGCCGCTCGAATCTAGCCCGATTTCAAACTGACCCACTACCTCAGCGCCCTGACGCTATACTTTTTGAAGTAACGGGAGACCTGCGGCCATGTCAGAACTTCTCAATCGCCCCTGCGGCGGACGCTTCGGCAACATCGTCGAGTCGATCGGCAACACGCCGCTCGTAGAGCTGCCGCGGCTCTCGCCCAGCCCCGACGTCCGCATCTACGCCAAGCTCGAGGGCCGCAACCCGACCGGCTCGGTCAAGGACCGCGTCGCCAGGTCGATGATCGAGACCGCCGAGGCCGAAGGCGCGATCGAGCCCGGCCAGACGATCCTCGAGCCGACCTCGGGCAACACCGGCATCTCGCTGGCGATGATCTGCCGCCGCAAGGGCTACCCGCTCAAGGTCGTGATGCCCGACAACGTCACCGCCGAGCGCACCCAGCTGCTCGAGATGTACGGGGCGGAGATCGTCTACTCCGAGGGCGCCAAGGGCTCCAACGGCGCGGTCGAGGTGGCGCTGGAGATGGCCGAGGACCCCGGCTACTACATGCCCTACCAGTACGGCAACGAGGCCAACCCGCTCGCCCACTACAACGGCACCGCGGTCGAGATCCTCGAAGAGCTCGACGAAGTGACCGCCTTCGTCGGCGGCCTCGGCACCGGCGGCACCCTGATGGGCAACGGCCGGCGGCTGAAGGAGGCGAACCCCGAGACCCTGCTCGTCGCGGCCGAGCCGATGCAGGGCGAGATGGTCCACGGCCTGCGCTCGCTCGACGACGGCTTCATCCCGCCGATCATCGACATCGACCTGCTCGACCGCAAGATCATGGTCTCCAACCGCGACGCGGTGGTCTGGACGAGGAAGCTGCTCGACGAGGAGGGCGTCTTCGCCGGCGTCTCCTCCGGCGCGATCGCCGCGATCGCCGTCCGCATCGCCGGCGAGCTCGAGGGCGGCAACGTCGTCTTCCTCATCCCCGACGACGGCTGGAAGTACCTCTCCTCCGGCGTCTACACCCGGCCGGTGGACGAGATCGAGAACCTGGACTCAACCGTCTGGTGGTAGTCGCCACTCTGGTTTGACCGCACCTCGGCAATCGGCTGGTGCTTGACCTGCCGAAACCGCAAACCCGGGTACTGCGGTGTGTTTAATGTCACGGCCTGGGGTTGGATATCTATGCGAGGGAGGGAGTTGCTCGAGATGGTGAAGTCGGTGAAGCTTGCCTACCTGGCGTTGCTGGCATCCATGTCCAGCCTCGCCATTGCAACCGCCGCATGCGCGGCACCTGCCGACCTCGACCGATCCTTCGGTGGGGACGGCATCGCCGCAGTCGAAGGGTCCAATGGAGCCGTCTTTCCGGCAGATGCTTTCGCTCGCATGGCGATCGGCCCCGAAGACGAAATCTTCGTTCTCTACTCTAGCTACTCGCCGTGCGAACCCCCCTTTCACTGTGCGGTCCACCTGGGCGTGGCTCGTTACGATGCCTCCGGCAACCGCGACTGGTCGTTTGGGAGTGGGCCAGGCTCAGGGCTCGAAGTCCGGGAGTTCACCGAAAGGCATGCCTTCGATCTTGCAGTCGGTCCGGATGGCAAGCCCGTTGTAGTCGCCTCGGACCAAGCCGTGGGCGGTTTCACGGTTGCGCGCTTCGACCGCGATGGTCGCTTGGACGGGACCTTCGGGGTCGGTGGCGAGGCAACGCTGCCCGCCGGCCAGGAACTGGACACTCCGGTTGCCGTTGCGGTGCAGCCCGACGACAAGATCGTCGTCGCCGGCGAGGGCGTCCGGGTTGAAGGCGGGCAGGAGCTGCGACTCGCCCGGTACCTGCCGAGCGGGGAACTCGATCCCGGCTTCGGCAGTGCCGGTCAAGCCATGTTGACATTGCCCACGATGACACGGCCGGGAGGACTTCTGCTCGGTCCGGGCGGCAGCGTCACCGTCGCCAGCCCTCTCTGCTGCGTCGGTGGCTCACCCTTCTTCGTGGAAGGGTTCAGCCTTGCGCGCCTCCTTGACGACGGCCGACCCGATACGGGCCTCGCGGGGACGGGCCAGCTCTTCTTTCCGACTCCGGGCGCAGACGGATTTGTCGAAGCGGCTGCGCTCGCGCCCGACGGGGGCACGTTCCTCGCCTTCGAAGAAAGCACTGAAAAGGTGTCCACCGTTGGGAACGTGGTGAAGCTGCTGCCCGACGGAGCCGTCGATCGCACCTTTGGCAACGAGGGGAGGCTCCGTCTCTTCCCCCGTGTCGGGTCGATCGATCCAACCGCCCTCGTCGTCGATCGCAAAGGGCGGCTCGTCGGGGTGGGCTGGGGGGATGGCAAGGCCGCCGTCTCCCGCCTGCGTCCGGATGGGAGCGCCGATCGCACCTTCAACGGCGGCCAGCGCGTGAATACCTCCTTTGGCGGCACCGCGCGCGCTGTCGCCCTGCAGTCGAGCGGCCGGATCGTGGTGCTTGGCGACTCGGGCTGCTGTGTGTCGAAGGGATTTGCCCTGATTGGCCTCCGCGGCGGCACCGACCGCACCCGCTGCCTGGGGCACAGGGCGACGATCGTCGGCACGCGCAAGGCGGACGAGCTCACCGGGACGCCGCACCGCGACGTGATCGCGGGGCTCGGCGGCAAAGACACGATTCGCGCTCTCGGCGGCCCGGACGTCGTCTGCGGTGGCAAGGGCCGCGACACTCTCTTCGGCGGCCCCGGCCGCGACGAAGTCAGGCAGTAGGTCCGCTAGCCTCGACCGCCGATGCGAATCGCCCAGAGCCTGATCGACGAGATGGTCGCGCACGCGCGCGAGGACCTGCCAAACGAGTGCTGCGGGATGGTCGGCGGCAGCGACGGCGAGGCCGGCGTCGTGATCCCGGTCGCCAACGCCGCGGCGAGCCCGCTGCGCTTCGAGATGGAGCCGCAGGGCCAGTACGATGCGCTCAAGGCGATCGAAGGCGACGGCAAGGAGCTGCTGGCGATCTACCACTCCCACACCAAGAGCGCCGCCTATCCCTCGCAGACCGACGTCAACCAGGCGGTCAGCTGGCCCGACGCGATCTGGGTGATCGTCTCGCTCAAGGACGTGGACGCTCCCGATGTCAAGGGCTACTGGCTCAAGGACCTGAAGATCGCCGATGCCGAGCTCGTCGTCGAGTAGCGGCGGGCGCCTGGTCAAGGTCGCCTACGCGCTCAACCAGATGGAGGCGGAGATGATCCAGGGCCTGCTCTCGGAGCACGGGATTCCGAGCATGGCCCAGCGGACCGTCGACAATCCCGAGTTCCTCGCCGCCGGGCCGCGCCAGATCCTCGTCCCCGAGGCCGCTGCCGAGGAGGCCCGCGAAGCGCTCGAGGGCGCCCCGGGAACGGACTAGCCCGGGCTCGGCCGCGCGATCTCCCGCAGGTAGTCGCGCCAGGCGCCCTCGATCTCGCCGATCCGCGCCTCGAAGGCGGCTTCCAGGGTCGGCGTCGCCCCGCCCGGAAGCAGGCGCAGGGCGAGGCGCTCGCAGGCGTCCGGGCCGCGCTCGGCCTCGAGCAGGTCGAAGATCGTGCCGCCGAGGATGACCGCGTTGCGGCGCGAGGGGGGGAAGGAGGGGCGGGCGCTCTCGCGCAGGCGGCGGATCACCGCCGCCCGGTAGAGCCCGACCTGACGCGCGAAGTACTGGGCGCCGCCTTCGACCAGCCAGGCCCAGCCGAGGTAACGGGCGAAGCGGCGCGGCGTCCAGGAGGGCGGCAGCTCGGGGTTGTTGGCGGCGATCACCAGCTGCGCGTAGAGGCGCTCGGCGGTGCCGCGCAGCGCCTCGCGCGAGTCCTCGCCGGCGGCGCGGCGCTCCATGTGCGGGTCGTTGAGCACGTGCAGCTCGGTCGCCATCGCCCAGCCGGCCAGGTAACGGCGCCCCGCCGGCGCCGCCGACCAGCGCGCGGCCGGCAGGAACGGGTGGGCGAGGGCCAGCAGGGTGGGGTGGGTGTGGACGACGACCGTGACGTCGCCCGGGACCGCCTCGAAGCGGTCCTCGAGCCGCAGCCGCAGTTCCTCCATCCGGTCGAGCGTCCGCTCCGCGAAGGCGGTGTCGCCGCTGTCGTGGCGCGCGGCGAAGCTCAGCGACTGCGTCTCAACCCACGGCACCTAGGACCGCCCGCCCTGCGCATATCGGCGTCCTCGGTCGCTCGCGTGCAGAGCACGCCACGCTCCCTGCGTCCTTGATCTGCTTGACCGGTCGGCCCTAGGCAAGTACGGGTTCTGCCGCCCCACAGACGCCAAGTATCTCAGCGCGGGCGCGGTCGAACTCTTCGTCGGCCATCACCGGGGTGCCCTCGAAGGGCAGGTCGCGGTCGACCTCGACCCAGGTGCAGCAGCCTTGGTACTCCTCGCGCACCTTGACCGTGACCGGCCGTGGAATCCGGTGCACCCGCAGCAGCAGCACGTGCAGGGGGTGGCGACGCTTCCAGTTGAGCCGCTTTTCGGCGTAGTCCGGCGTCCAGACGTAGTAGGGGGAGAGGCCGTCGACGACACGGGGGTCGGTGACCGTGATGTGGTCGGTGACCTCGGCCCAGGCGCGCAGGCGAACCCGCTCGGGCTGGGCGATGCCGCCGTCCTGGATCAGCGCTTTGGCCGGCGGTTCTTCCTCGCCCCAGACTCCCTCCTCGAGCGCGCGGCCCAGCTCGGGGTGGTGGGACTCGCGCACCAGGTTGTTCTGCTGGTGGTCGAAGGTCGGGTAGAGGAAGAAGCGCTCGTGATCGAGCTCGAAATGCTTGTTCTCCTCGCGGATGCCTCCCTTGCGGAGGGTCAGGAGCTGCTCGCCCTCGGCGAGCGCACGGACCGTCACGGCCCATTCCTTGAAAGCGATCGGCATTTGAAGTCTTACCCCTTGGAGGTAGGCGAATCTGTGACTGGGAGGAGGACGCCTCGAACCCTGTCCCAGGGCGGAAGAACCGCCCGAATCGGGCATTCTAGAGCAGCCGGCCCCGAACGCAAAATATGTGACGAAGATCACTGGCTGCCGTGTCCGCCGCCGCCCGGGGTTTCGATCCGGATCCTGTCCCCGGGCTGCAGCTCGCCGCCGGCCTTGCCCGGCAGCAGCTCGCCGTTTCGGAGGTTCCGGCCCCGGGCTCCGTCTTCGCCGCCGTCGCGGCCGCGCGGCGGGTGGCGGCGGCGCTCGCCGATCAGGCTGAAGCCCATCGGGGCGAGCGCCTCGATCTCGCGCACGAGCCCGTCGCCGCCGCGATGCCGCCCGTCGCCGCCGCTGCCCGGCCGCAGCGAGAGCTCCCGCACGCGCAGCGGGAATTCGCTCTCCAGCGCCTCGACCGGGGTGTTGAGGGTGTTCGACATCGCCACGTGGATCGCGCTGGGGCCGTCGGCATCGGGGCAGGCGCCCTGGCCGCCGCCGAGCGTCTCGTAGTAGGTGAAGCCCTCGCCGGCGAGGGTCAGGTTGTTCATCGTCCCCTGCCCCTGGGCCGGCACCGGGCGGGCGCCGCCGAGCGCCGCGATGACGAGGTCGGCGACGCGGCTGGAGGTCTCGACGTTGCCGGCGGCGACGGCGGCCGGCGGCCGGGCGTTGAGCAGGCAGCCGGGCGGCGCGACGACCTCGATCGGCCGGTAGGCGCCGGCGGACGGCGGCGCGTCGGGGTCGGTGAGGGCGCGCACGGCGAAGAAGGCCGCCGACTTGGTGACGGACAGGGGGCAGTTGAGGTTTCCCCCGACCTGCGGGTCGGTGCCGGTGAAGTCGAGGACGAGCTCCTCGCCGCGGATCGTCGCCTCGACCCGCAGGATCGCGTCGCGCGGCACCCCGCCGGCGTCGTCCTCGAGCACCTCCTCGGCGCTCCAGCTGCCGTCGGGCAGCGCAGCGAGCGCGGCCCGCGTGCGCCGCTCGGCGTAGGCGAGGATCTCCTCCATCCCGGCGCGCAGGCGTCGCTCCCCCTGGGCCTCGGCCAGCTCGGCCAGGCGCAGCGCGCCGATGCGGTTGGCGGCGGCCTGCGCCCGCAGGTCGGCGAGGCGCTGGTGGGGGAAGCGCATGCGCGAGGCGAGCTCGCGCAGGGCCCCGGCGTCGGCGACCGTGGGCGGGATCACGACCCCCTCCTCCTCCAGCCTGGTGGAGCGCGCCGGCATGCTCCCGGGCGTGACCCCGCCGACGTCGGCGTGGTGGGCCCGGCAGGCGACGAAGCCGAGCAGCCCGTCGCCGGCGAAGACGGGGGAGATCAACGTTATGTCCGGCAGGTGGGTGCCGCCGCGGTAGGGGTCGTTGAGGATCCAGGCCTGGTCCGGGCGCTGCTCCAGGCCGAGGACCGCAGCGACCGCGTCCGGCATCGAGCCGAGGTGGACCGGTATGTGCTCGGCCTGCATCGCCAGCTCTCCGCGCGGGTCGAAGATCGCGGTCGAGCAGTCGTGGCGCTCCTTGATGTTCGCCGAGTAGGCGGAGCGGATCAGCGCCGCGCCCATCTCTTCGCAGATGGCGCGCAGGGCGCCGACCATGACCTGGAGGGTGACCGGGTTGAGCGTCACCCCCACCACCACCCCCCGAGGTGCAACGTTTTGTGGCCGTATACGCACCTCAACGCGTTGCACCTCGTGTGTTGGCGTCGCCGCCACCACCACCCCCCGAGGTGCAACGTTTTGTGGCCGTATATGCACCTCAACGCGTTGCACCTCGTGTGTTGGCGCGGATCGTCCCCGCTGCGTCGACCTCGGCGTGCCAGCCGGGTGGGAGGACGAAGGTCGCCTCGGGCAGCTCGAAGACCGTGGGGCCGCTCGCCCGCAGGCCCGCCGGGGGCTCGCCGTGTAGCACCGCGGTCTCCAGCCACTCGCCGTCGAAGCGCACCTCGCGGGCGCCCTCCTCGAGCGCGCCCGCCTCGGCAGCCACCAGCTCCGGCCTCGGCCCGGGGGCGACCATCGCAAGGCGGATGTGGACCAGCACCACCTCCCCGTCGGGGTCGCGGTGGCCGTAGCGCTCCTCGTGGGCGGCGGCGAAGCGCTCGGCGAGGTCGGCCGGGTCGGGACGAGCGCTCCCCGGCACCGGCAGCTCGAAGGCCTGGCCCGCGTAGCGCATCTCGTAGACGATTTCGAGCTCGGCGCCGTCCAGGTCGCCGCCGAGGCTCGCGGCCAGCTCCTCGACCTCGGCGCCGACGCGCTCGGCGGTGAAATCGCTTCCGCTCAGCATCACGGTGCGGGTCGTGTCGCGGCGGCGGTCCGAGGCGCAGAGGCCGAGCGCCGAGAGCACCCCGCCGGCGCGCGGGCAGAGGATCCTCCCGATCCCCAGCTCGCCGGCGATCGCGGCGGCGTGCATCGGCCCGGCCCCGCCGAAGGGGAGGAGGGCGAAGCGGCGCGGGTCGATGCCGCGCTCCACGGTGACCACCCGCAGCGCCCGCACCATCTCCTGGTTGGCGACGCGGACGATCCCCTCGGCCGTCTCCAGCTCGCCCATCCCGAGCGCGGTGGCGAGAGCGCCGATGGCCGCCCGCGCCGCGGCGACGTCGAGGGAGACCCCGCCCGCCAGCCCAGAGCCGGGCGCGAGGCGGCCGAGCACCAGGTTCGCGTCGGTCACCGCCGGCTCGGTCCCGCCCTGCCCGTAGCAGGCGGGCCCGGGGTCGGCCCCGGCGGAGCGAGGCCCCACGCGCAGCGCGCCGCCCGCGTCGCGCCACCCGATCGAGCCGCCGCCGGCGCCGACCGTGTGCACGTCGACCATCGGCAGCTGGATCACGCGGCCGCCGATCTCGCGCGAGTCGGTGCGGCGGGCCCGGCCCTCCTCGACCACGCAGACGTCGCACGAGGTGCCGCCCATGTCGAGGCCGAGGGCGTTGCCGTCGCCGGAGACGCGGGCGAGCAGGCCCGCCCCGACGGCGCCGCCGGCCGGCCCGGAGAGGACGCTCCAGGCTCCCGCCCGCGCCGCCTCGCCCGCGCTCGCCAGGCCGCCGGAGGAGCGCATCACCTGTGGCAGGGGCAGGCCCGCCGCGCCGGCCGCCTCGGCGAGCCGCCCCAGGTAGCGGCCGAGCAGGGGGGAGAGGTAGGCGTCGATCACGGTCGTCGAGCTGCGCTCGTACTCGCGGAAGCGGGGCAGGACCTCGTGCGAGGCCGAGACGTGGATGCCCGGGAGCGCGCGGCGCAGGTGCTCGGCGACGCGCCGCTCGTGGGCCGGGTCGAGGTAGGAGAAGAGGAGGCAGACCGCGACCGACTCGACCGCGCGCTCGCGCAGCAGGCGCGCCAGCCGCTCCGGCTCCCCCTCGGCGAGCGGCTCGACGACGCCCCCCGGCCCGACCCGCTCGCTCGCCTCGAAGCGCAGGCCCGCCTCGACCAGCGGCGCCGGCTTCGGGGCGCAGAGCCGGTAGAGCTGCGGGCGCGCCTGGCGCCCGATCTCGAGCACGTCGGCGAAGCCGCGGGTCGCGACCAGCGCCGTGCGGGCGCCGCGTTCCTCCAGCAGCGCGTTGGTGCCGACGGTCATCCCGTGCGCGAAGGACTCGACCTCGGAGCCCGCCGCCCCGGCCAGCCGCAGCACCTCCTCGACCGCCGCGATCACGGCCAGCGACTGGTCTTCCGGCGTGGTCGGCAGCTTTGCCGTGTGCACTTGCCCGCCGTCGAAGAGGACCGCGTCGGTGAAGGTCCCGCCTACGTTGACCCCGAGCAGCATGCCCCGACGCTACCTACCCAGTGCGGTCGTCATTTCTCCCGTATGCGCCAGTGCGGTCGTCATTTCTCTCGTATGCGCCAGTGCGGTCGTCATTTCTCCCGTATGCGCCAGTGCGGTCGTCATTTCTCCCGTATGCGCCAGTGCGGTCGTCATTTCTCTCGGTATGCGGTGGAAATGACGACCGCGGGGTCAGTCCCAGCGCTCGCGGCGGATCTCGCCGCCGGGGCCGCGGACGATGTGGGTGCCGTCGAGGCTCGGGTCCAGGTGGGGGAAGTCGGCACGCAGGTGGCCGCCGCGGGACTCGCGCCGCTCCAGCGCGCAGGCCGCGACCGCGACCGCCAGCGGGTAGGGGTCGCCGAGCAGCTCTTCCAGCTGCTCGGGGCGGCGCCGCGGGCCGGCGAGGTTCCAAACGGCCTCGCGGGTCGCCTCGGTCGGCGGCTGGAAGCGCCACTCGCCGGGCTCCGGCGGGCTGGGCGCCGCGGCCTCGCCCAGCGCCGCGGCCCCCGCCCGCCCACCGAAGACGAAGCACTCGCTGAGCGAGTTGGAGGCGAGGCGGTTGGCCCCGTGCAGGCCGGTGCAGGAGCACTCGCCGACCGCGTAGAGCCCGGGCAGGGAGGAGCGCCCGTCGAGGTCGACCGCGATCCCGCCCATCGTGTAGTGGGCGGCGGGGGCCACGGGGACCGGCTCGGCGCCCGGCTGCACGCCCGCCTCGGCCAGCGAGTCGAAGACGTTGGGGAAGCGGGCGGGGTCGAGCTGGCGCAGGTCGAGCGAGACCGCCTCGGCGCCGTCGGCCTCGAGCCGGTCGAGGATCGCCGCGGTTACCGCGTCGCGCGGGGCCAGCTCGTCGGTGAAGCGGCGGCCGGCGGCGTCGAGCAGGACCGCGCCCTCGCCGCGCACCGCCTCGGTGATCAGCATGCCGTCGAACCGCGTCCCCGGCAGGTACAGCGCGGTCGGGTGGAACTGGCAGAACTCGAGGTCGGCGAGGTCTGCCCCCGTGGCCGCGGCCATCGTCGGCCCGGCGCCGATCGCGCCCCAGGGGTTGGAGGTGCGTCGCCACAATGCCGCCGCCCCGCCGGTGGCCAGCACGGTCGCGGCGGCGGCGATCCGCCCGTCCTCGGTCAGCACGCCGTGGCAGCGCTCGCCGTCGCTCCACAGCGCGGTCATCGAGGTGCGCTCGCGCACCTCGATCCGGGGCTCGGCGGCGACCATCGCCGCCAGCTTCGAGGTGATCTCGTGCCCGGTCGCGCTCCCCCCGGAGTGGACGATCCGCCGCCGCGTGTGGCCGCCCTCCAGCCCCAGGGCGAGCTCGCCGTCCTCGCCGAGGTCGAAGACGACACCGCGGCGGCGCAGCTCGCGCACCGCGGCGGGCGCCTCGTCGACCAGCACCTTCACCGCCGAGGGCCGGCAGAGGCCGCGCCCGGCGGCGATCGTGTCGGCGGCGTGCCGGGCGGGGGAGTCGCCGGGCTCCAGCGCCGCCGCGAGCCCGCCCTGCGCCCAGAAGCTGGCGCTCTGCGAGAGCGGGGTGCGGGAGACGACGCAGGCCGCCGCGCCGCGCTCGGCCGCGACCAGTGCCGTCCACAGGCCCGCCGCGCCGCCGCCGACGACGGCGACGTCGAGCTCGGCCCTCGGCGCTATCGCCGTCCCGCCTCTCGCCGGATCGCGTCGACCTGGCTGCGCAGCCACGCGGCCGCGGACTCGCGGGCCCGCGCCCGCTCGTCGCCGATCGCGCCCTCGGCCTCGGCGGCGCGCCTCTCCGCCTCGGCGATCCGCTTCTCGGCGGCCTCGGCCTGCGCCTCGATCTCCGAGAGGCGCCCCTCCGCCTCGGCGATCACCCGGTCCTTCGCCTCGCGCTCGCGGCGCAGCTCCTCCGCGTGCGCGGCCCGCAGCTCCTCAAGCGCCTCGGAGGCCCGGGCGCGCTCCTTCTCCAGGTCGCTCTCCAGCGCCTCGATCTCGGCCGCGACCCGCTTCTCCGCCGTGCTCGCCGCCGCGGCCGCCTCCTCCAGCCGCTTCTTGGCCATCTCGACCTGCGCGCTGAGGTCCCCCGTGCTCACCCGCCCAATCTATTACGAGACGCCCCGGCGGGGCGTACCATTTGCATATGGCTTCAGAGACCCGACGCCGCACGCTCCTGGCTCCCGGCAACGAGGAGGAGTGGGCTCGACTCAACGCAGAGAAGCGGGAGTACCACCAACGCACCGCGCGGGCGCTTACCCCATCGGAGCGTGTCGCCCGGGGTCAGAAGCTCTCCCAGCAGGCGGTCTCGCTGCTGGCTTCGGTCATAAAGGGGGGGCATGCCCCAGAGCGAGCCTTCTGGTCCTGACCTCGATGGCGTCGTCGCCGACGCCAACGCGGTCGGCCTTCGCTACGTGGTGATCGGAGGCTTCAGCGTTATGGCCAACGGCTTCCTGCGCGCAACCAAGGACAGTGACCTTCTCGTTCCCGACGGACCCGAGACAGACGAGGCAATCGTGCGTCTGCTCGACCGCATCGAGGCGACCCGCCTCCACGATGGCAAGACGCTGACCCGCGAAGACGTTCTCGACACGCACCACATTCGCGTCCGCAGCAAGCACGGCATTCTCGACATCATGCGGGGCGGCCTGCCCCCTCTCGACTACGAGACCGTGGCCAGGAACGCGATCGAGGTGGAAGTCGGTGGGCACCCCGCCCGCTTCGCCGGCCTTCGCAGCATCGTCGGCTTCAAGCGACTTGCGGGACGACCTCAGGACAGGCGCGACCTGGAAGAGCTGGAGTCGTTTCACGGTGAGCTGCCGATCGACGAGATCCCCGGTGTGGATTCCTGATTCGCGAAGGCAGCCCCGTTGCTTGCCTGGTAGGATATTTCCCATGAGAACTACCATTGATCGTGCCGGGAGAGTTGTCATTCCCAAGCCGATGCGCTCTGCTCTGCGCCTGAGCGGCGGGGAGGAGGTCGAGCTCTCGCTCCTGGGCGAGCGGATCGAGATGACGCCGGCCCCGCGACAGGTGAAGCTTCACCGCGGCGCCCACGGCCTGCTCACCTCCGACCTGCAGGTGCCACCTCACGGCCCCGAGGAGGTTCGGGAGGCCCTTGAGCGAGCCCGGCGGTGACCGCCCCCGACAGCTCGGTCCTGATCGCCGGCTTCATCCCCAGTCATCGCTTCCACGAGGCTGTGCTGCCTTCTCTCGCAGAGGTGGCGGCGCATGGCAGCCTGATCGGCCACACGATGGCGGAGACCTACTCGGTGCTCAGCACCCCCGGTGGCATCTATCGGGCCGAGCCACGCTCGGTGGTCGAGTACCTCGACCAGTTCCTCGATGAGGGTTCGCCGATCCCGGTCATGTCGGCTGCCCACAGGGAGGCCATCGACCTTCTCGCGGCAAATGGCCGTCCCGGAGGTGCGATCTACGACGCCCTGATTGGGTTGGCTGCGCGGGATGCCGAGGTCACCCTGGTCAGCCTTGACGGCCGCGCCGCGCCGATCTATGAGCTGTGCGGCGTTGACGTTCAGCTCCTCGCAGGCGTCTGACCTCACGCGCCATCGAGAACTGCGCGGTAGGCGACGATCGTGCGCTCGGCCGTGCGGTGGGCCGAGAGGGAGGCGGCTCGCGTGGCACCTTCGACGCGGAGGTCGGGAGACTCCAGCAGGGGCCGGGCCGCCGCCGTCCATGTATCGAGTTCGAACGGCGCGCATAGGGCTCCGTCCAGGCCCGCGAGGACATGGGGGGCGATCCCGACCGGGGTCGAGAGCACCGGCACGTCGCAGGCGAGCGCCTCGACGCAGGCGAGGCCGAAGCCCTCGTACTCGGAGGTGACGAGGACGGCGTTGGCGGCGTTGACCCAGAGCGGCATCTCGTCGGGGTCGATCGAGCCGCCGCTGAGCAGCTCGGCCCCGCAGGCGGCCGCCAGCTCTACGGCACGGTCGTGCCGCTTCTCGGGCCGGGCCGGGTCGGCGGGGAAGAGCAGGTAGCGGCCGGCGGGATCGAGCCCGAGCTGTCGCCGGGCCTCCTCGCGGGGCATCCGCCGGAAGCGCCCCAGGTCCGGCCCGCAGGGCAGGACCGCCGAGCCCGGCACGGGGGGGAGGCCCGCCCGCCCGTCCTCGGCCGAGAAGAGCGCCCGCGAGACCGCGGCGACCAGGTCCACCCGCCAGGCCAGCCGGCGCGACGCCGGCCCGACGAGCGGGTGGCGCACGTCGGTGCCGTGGAAGCTGACGACGAGCGGCCGCGCCCCGGCCAGCAGCGCGCACCACCCCACCAGCCCGTAGTGCGCGTGGACGAGGTCGAAGCGCTCGCGCCGCAGCATCCGCCGCAGCCGCCGGGTGGCGGGGCCGTAGTGCCGGCGGCCGCGCGGAAAGGAGAAGACCTCGACCTCCACGCCGAGCCCCCGCATCTCCTCCACCTGGTCCCGCACCCAGCGCCCCCGCTGGGGGGCGGAGGCGTCGGGCACGAAGTTGGTGACGACCAGGACGCGCACGCGATGAGCCTATCCGCGCGTGCGGGCTGTCCTACGGCGACTCGCTGGGCGCCGTGCGCACGGGCGGCGTCCATTTCGTAACCCTCGATGTAGGTTTATTCACGTAAAACGTGTATTAGCCGGCGCTACGCGATCCGCCAGATCGGTCTCCTGGGGACCCGGGCCTCCTCCGAGGACGTTGCTTGCCAAGGAGCTCGGGGCGGGTGCCGCGCTGCGACGGAGCTGGCTAAATAATCAGCGACGCCTTGCGTCCCTCAAATAGCTTCATTCCAGGTCCGGGCAGCGCCACCCGCATCTGGACGTAGAGCCTCCAGTACGCCTGCCAAAGCTCATCGTCGTGTCCGAGGGTTTTGACGTTGAGCCCAAGCTCATCTGCCCTTACAGCATCAATAGTTGCGGAATGGGAGAGATATTTCTCGACGTTTGCTAGGTCGTCGGCAATCTCAGCGGCCTTTGCAGGGTCGCCCTTAAGCATGTACCGCTCAAGAAAGTCCTGGGCGAACTTTTTGGATCTCTTGATTGCCTTCTCGCAAAAGTCAATCAACGCAGGATCGAGCTTGTCGAGCAACGGGAAATACGCTGGCGAGAGGTCGCCAATCTCCGGTGTCTTCGCGTATTTGCTTGAGCCCGTCAAGAAAAGACTGTGCGGGCCGCGCCATATCCTCGCCCGATGCGGTGGTAATGAAGATCTGTGGATCAATGGGTCCTAGCTCCGAAGGGTCGCCCATGACAATTTCGTCGGCGGCAATGGCAATGAGGGTGCCGGCGCTCTTGGCGCTGTCAGGAACGATCACTCGAAATTCGGCGTCTCCGACACGCTTGCGACAAAGCAGCACGATGCGCTCGGCTTGGTCAACATCGCCGCCCGGTGTGTGAAGCAGGAGGTCAACGGGTTTACCGGACTCGACATCGTCAAGAAGGTCAACGAATGGCGGAATGTCGATACCCGTGATCGAAGTGGCTGGTCCGGCGACGTAGGCAATCAGCCGCCTGTCCGTGACGTGTTCGATGTCACGAATCTGACCTTGGCGCACATAGCGCGCGCTTTCGATCGCGTGGAAGAGGGGTGTTTGGCTTGGCTGCGCAGGAAGCGCCGCAGGGTCGCCCTCGGAGGCTGTGTCGGCGACTTCGTCAGACACGGTAGTCGTGTCTGACGCTGCGCTGCGGCCGGTAAAGGCCCCTTGGAGCGTCCCCTGAACGCATCTGGTCGTATCCGCTACGCCGCTTGCGATAACGCTGGAGGGCGTCCGACAAGGAAGCCCTTTGTTTCGATTTCTGATCCTGCTCATCGCGGCTCTTGGCTTGCACGTTCATCACCCTGCCGCCCCTTTCTTGAGCGTATCCATAAGGAAACTTAGCGATACGGTCGGACAGATTCTATTTGGCTTTTCTGTCCTTCTACGAAGGGACGGTCGGCCCGTCTTTCGCCAGCAACGTCGATAGGTCGGCGAAGCCGACCTGGTCGGCACTTACGACCTCCCGCCCCCGGGCACGCGCAGTCGCGGCGACGATCAGGTCGTGCGCGCCGCGCGGCTTGCCGCTGCGGCGGGCGTGCGCGAGGAGCGCGCCGTGCGCGCGGGCGACGTCCGTGTCGTAATCCTCGATGGAGACGGCCTCGAGCACCGCCGCGGCGAACGCCCTGCGTTGCTCCCGATGCTTGTCGTCAGCGAGCTCGACACCAACTGCCAGCTCAGCCACGGTGATCGCGGCGACGGCGACGTCGTCCTCATCGCCCACCAGCTCCTCGAGCGCCGTCGCTCCCCGGCGCTCGGCGTCGATCAGGACGGAGGTGTCGAGGATCAGCCGTGCCAGGGGTCTGCGGGGGGGCCGACGGCATCGCGCAGCTCGCGCAGCTCGCCGGCCCACTCGGGGTCGGGCCGGTGCGCGCGCAACGCCTCCTTGAGCGCCCGGCCGGTGCCGGTCGTCGCCGGCCCGATCGTCGCGACGACCCGGCCGTGACGGACCACGACGAAGGACTCATGCTCGGACTCGACGCTGTCGAGCACCTGGGAGAACCGCCGTGCCGCGTCGGTGGCGCTGAGCTGCTTCATGGAATCAGATTATCAGATCTAATTTCGGGTGCTCGGGCGTTGCGCGCCCTGCGCAGGATGGGAGCGACGGTCACGGTCACCTTCGAGCGCCCGGACGCCGATGGCGAGGGCTGAGAGCCCGGCGTCTGGCTCGAGGGAGTCCGGATCGCGGACCTGACCGAGGGGCCCGGGGGCTCGATAGCGAAACTCGTCTCCAGTCGAGCCCGGCAGCTGCTCTGAGCGGCCGCCCCCGGCAACCCTTCTCGACCCCCGAGCCTCCGCCGCCCGTCCTATCCTCCTCGGTGTGCCAGCGCAGCTCGACAGTGCCCTCGCCGCCGCGACCCTTTCCGACGCGGAGCGCCGCACCGTGCAGCGCTTCGTCGGCATGCTCGGCGAGGCTCTCGGGGACGACCTTCGTGCCGTCTGGCTCTACGGCTCCCGCGCGCGCGGGGAGCAGCCTCACGCCGAGTCGGATGTCGACCTCTTGGTGATCGCGGTGGGCGAAGGCGATGATCGACAGCGGCTTGCTCTGGACCTGAGCGAAGCGGCCGCGATCGCCGAGGGCGAGAACCCATTCGGCTATTCGGTTCACGTCTACGACCCCGAGTGGCTGCATAGCCGCCGCGAGATCGAGTCCTTCTTCATCGGCGAGGTCGATCGCGACAAGCTGATCCTCGCCGGGAGCGCACTCGAATGAGCCCGCGCTCGGAGGAGTTCATGGAGCAGGCGCGGGAGCGCCTCTCCGACGCGCAGAAGATCCTCGGGCTCGTGCACCCCGCCGTTGCCCTCAACACCGCCTATTACGCGATGCTGAACGCCGCCCGTGCCGCGCTCTCCGAGCGCGGCGAGCACGCCAAGACCCACAGCGGCACCTGGACGCTGTTCAGCGCGACCTTCGTTGCGCCCGGCGAGTTCGACCAGAGCCTGAGCACGCTGGCCCGCCGCGCAAAGGAGGCACGCGAAAAAGGCGACTATGAGGCCATGTCACCCAGCGCCGAGGAGGCCAAGGAGTTCGTCGATGGCGCTGCCGAGCTCATCGCTGCCATCGAGAGGTTGCTGGCGCCCTAGCCTTTCTTCACGGTCGCCGATTCGATCGGGACCGGGACTTGGGCGGTCAGCTTCTCGCCCGGCTTGGTAGTACAAAACGTGCTACGCTCGCCCCCACGATGGGCCGGTCCCTTCACGTCCGCCTCGACGACAGCTCCGCCGCCGCGCTGCGCATCGTGCGCGGCAGCACCGCGAGCGACTCCGAGGCGGTGCGCACCGCCCTTCGCGAGGCAGCCGCCCGGCGCCGAACGCGCTCCGCCCTGGCCGCGGAGGTGGAGCGCCTCGAATCCGACCCGGTCAACCGGGCAGCGCGCGCCCGGGTCATGGCCGACATGGACGCCGTCGCCGCCGACTGGCCGGAGTGACGCGCGGCGACGTCTACCGCGTGCGGTTGCCGGCGCGCCGGGGTCGCGAGCAGCACGGCCCTCGCTATGCAGTGCTCGTGCAGGCCGAGGAGCTGCTCGGCCTCTCGACCGCGCTGGTTGCGCCAACCTCGCGCAGCGCCCGCCCAGCCGTCTTCCGGCCCGAGATCGAGATCGGGGGGGAGCAGACCCGCGTGATGGTCGAGCAGCTGCGGGCGCTCGACCTCAAACGGCTCGACGATTTCGCCGGCCGGCTGAGCGCAAGCGAGCTGAGTGCCGTCGACGACGCGCTCGCCGTCGTCGACGGCCTCTGAACTGCCTGCCATCCATGCGATGCCGCTGCGCGACCGCTACCGAGATCAGTATGAGGAGGCGAAGAGATGGCGAAGGTGAAGAAGGTGACCCAGAAGAACCCGAAGGCGAAGTCTGGGGAGGAGATCACCCCCGAGATCGCCGATGCCCTCGCGGCCGAGGCTGAGCTCGGCTACGACCTCTCGAAGGCCAAGCGCCGCAGGGTAGGCCGCCCCTCGCTCGCGGGAGGCGGAGTGTCCCCCCAGTTGAGCTTCCGCACCACCCCCGACCTCTACCGGGCGGCGCAGAAGCGCGCCAAGCAGGAGGGCCGCTCGCTCAGCGACCTCGCCCGCGAGGCCGTGACCCGCTACGTGAAATCGTAGGCTACCCTTTCTCGATCGTCACCGATTCGATCAGGACCGGGACCTTGGGCTTTTCGTCGGGGGTGCCGAGTTCGTCGATGCGGGCGACGACCTTGTAGCCCTTGCCGATCCTGCCGAGCAGCGCGTATTCGGGCGGGTAGCCGGTGTCGAGGCTGGTGACGACGAAGAACTGGCTGCCGGACTGGCCCGAGGGGGCGTCGAGGCTTTTGGCCATCGCGACGACGCCCTTGGTGTAGGCGGTGCCGGCGGGGGGCGGCTCGGTGACCGTGTAGCCGGGGCCGCCTTCGCCGCTGAGGCTCGGGTCGCCGCCCTGGACGACGAAGCCGGAGACGACCCGGTTGAAGTCGAGCCCGTCGTAGAAGCCTTCGCGGGCGAGGTAGGCGAAGGAGTTGGTGATCTTCGGCGCCTGCTTCGTGTCGAGGACGATCTCGAAGCTGCCGCAGCTGGTCTCGACCACCGCGGTCAGCGCTTCGCCCTGCTTCACGGTCTGCTTCGGGGCGGCCAGCGTGACGTCCTTGGGATCGGGCTCGTCGACCGCCTTGCAGCCCGGGGCGCCCGCCACGGTGCCCGAGTCGCCGCCTCCGCCGCAGCCGGCCACGGCCGCCGCAAGCACCGCGACCGCGACGACCGCGAGCACGGCGAGGCCGATCCGCTTGCTCTCCCTCCCTTGCTCCATCGGCGGAGAGACTAGACGATCGCGACTTCCAGGAAAACATGCGAGACCTTGACAAAAGAAACACGAGTATCTACCCTCCCGCCAGTCGATAAACACGGGTATCCACCCGGGTCGATCGGCAAGCCCGCCTCTCGCAGGCGGGAGCACAACAGGGAAACCGATTCGGCTGAGGTCAGGCCAGGGCCCCACGGGGAACGGCACGGCAGCAGCGGAGGGGAGAGAAGTTGAGATACCGGGCGAAGCAGCCAAGGGCACGGTCGAGATCGTGTCACGGGCAGGGCTCTGCCTTTTTGTCTTGCCGTTTTCTCCCCCTCGTTCCTGTCGCTGTCTCACTACCCGTCACGGGCCCCAGGGCCAGTGTCGTCCTCTCCGCATCGCCCGACGTTACTCAGGGAAATCGGGTCACCCAAAGGCCGCTGGGAGCGGCTCGGCAGGGGCTCGCACAACAAGGAGAGATCTAAGTGAGACGTCTAACCATTCTGCTCGCCGCCGCCGCGGCTTTGATGCTCGTGTCGGCGGCGCAGGCGAGCGCCGCACCCAAACTCAAAGTCAACATCATCGGCCTCGAAGGCGGCGGCGGGGGAGTCGTCAGCCCGAGTGAAATCGCTCCCTTCCCCGGCACGCCGCCGATCGCATGCTTCCTGCCCGAAGGGGAAGGCTCCGAACAGGAAGGCGTCTGCGAAAACGAAATGGAAGAAATCGAACCGGGGGCATTCGCGGTCAGCCTTGCGAGGGTTATCGAAGCCGAATCGGGGGCTCCCAACAGCGAATTCCTCGAATGGGAATTCGTTTCCGGGCTCCCAGTCGGCGGCTGCGCCCCGGGCGAAAGCTGGTGCATCGCTGCCACCGAAGGTGAAGACGTCGAAGTCAACGCCATCTTCGCCTGCAAAGAAGGCGAAGAATGCGTCGGCGAAGAACCGCCGGTCGAAGGCCCCGAACTAACCGTCGCCAAAGAAGGCACCGGCAGTGGCACCGTCGTCTCGAGCCCCGCGGGGATCGAATGCGGCGCGACCTGCAGCTCCACCGCCTTCGAAGAAGGCTCCAAAGTCACCCTGACCGCGTCGCCATCGGCGGGCTCGCTCTTCGTCAGCTGGAAAGGCTGCGAAAAAGGCGGGGTCAACGGCCGCCAGTGCACGGTGACGATGGACAAAGCAAAGACGGTCAACGCCAAGTTCATCACGGCCTATGACGTCACGGTCAACCGTGTCGGATCTGGCCTCGGCAAGGTGAGCAGCTCCCCGGGCGGGGTCCTCTGCCTGAGCAACTGCTCATCGACCACGGCCGCCTTCAAGGAAGGCACCTCGGTCACCCTCAACGCGGCACCGTCGAAAAACTTCGTCTTCACCGAATGGACGGGCGACTGCTCGGGCGCAAGCCTGACCTGCCCGCTCGGCTCTCTCGGCGAAGACAAGGAAGTCGGCGCCAAATTCACCGAAGTCGCCAAACAGCTGCTCACCGTCAGCAAGAGCGGCGGCGGCCAGGGAACAGCCAAGAGCAACGTCGCCGGCATCAACTGCGGCGCCACCTGCTCGACGATGGCATCGGCCTACTACCAGGGCACCGTGGTCGAACTGACCGCCACCCCGGGCAAAGGCTCCGCCTTCGGCGGCTGGTCGGGCAGCGGCTGCTCGGGCACCGGCACCTGCACGGTGACGATGAGCGCGGCCAAAGAAGTCACGGCCGAATTCAAATAGCGAGGTAACGCAGCACGAGTAACGCAGCTAGAAGAAACGGCAAAGCCAAAGCCCCGGGAGCCAGAGGCTCCCGGGGCGGCGGCCCCGCCGCAGCGGTACCGCCTCCGGGGGAGAGGCGGCAGGACAAGGACTTGAAGCACCTACAGGGAGAGGCGGAGTCGATGGGACAGCAGAGGACCGATGCGAAGGCCGCGCCGGCGGCGCTGCTCGCGGCCTGTGCCCTGACCGTGCTCGTGCTCGCGGCTCTCTTCGCGCCGAGCGCCGCCTCGGCCGCACAGCCGGCCCTGTGGAAGAGTTGCGAGAGCAGGTCCGGCGAGCCGCCTACCGACGGGGCGGGCCAGTGCTCGATCCCGCGCGGGATCGGCGTGGACCCGCGTGTCCCCGGCCACCTCTACGTCGCCGACCAGGCAAACGACCGCGTGGTCGAGTTGACCGCCTGGGGGGGTTTCGTCAGGGCCTGGGGCTGGGGCGTGCTCGACGGCTCGGCGGAGCTGCAGGCCTGCGAGGGCGCAACGGGTTGCCAAGAAGGGATTAGGGGTTCGGGGGCCGGTCAGCTCGCTCTCCCCCAGGGCATCGCAGTCGATTCCGTCGGCGCCGTCTACGTCGTCAACCTGAGCAACCGCCGCGTGCAGAAGTTCAGCCCCGAAGGCGAGCTCCTGCTGATGTTTGGCGGCGAAGTGAACAAGACCACCGGTGCGAACGTCTGCACTGCGGCCGACCTCGCGGGCGGCGACGTCTGCGGCGCCGGTGTGGAAGGGGCCGAAGCGGGCTTCTTCGGCGCCTGGCCCGTGTCCAGCTTCATCGCGGTCGACCGCAAAGGCACGCTGGAGACCGACGAAGACGACATCGTTTACGTTGGCGACACCGACCGGATCCAGGAATTCGACGCCGAAGGCGCCTACCTGGGCGAGATCGAGCTGCCCGAAGCGGGCCGGGTCGGCTCGCTGGCGGTCAACTCGCGCCCCGGCGCCGAGGGTGGCGGCGACCTGTACTTCACCTATCCCGGACAGCCTGAGGTGCTGCGACTGGACCCCGCCAGCGGCGAAGTCCTCGACACGCTGGAGGCGGAAGACCCGGGCACCGGCAAGCTGCACGAGCCCACGGGACTGGCAAGCGACACGAGCGGCAACCTCTATGTCTTCTTCGCAGGCATACCCGGGGGGGTCTCAAGCGATTCGGGGGTGGGGGCGACCCTGGCCAAGTTCGATCCCGAAGGCGACTTCGTCGAAGCGCTCGCTCAGAACCCCCGCTTCAACTCCAGCTTTCCCGGCAGCCTGTTCGACGCATCCACCGGGATCGCCACCGGCTCTGCCTGCCTCTCCGAGGACGCAGACCTCTACCTCGCCAACTCCAACCAGTCAGACAGCTTCGTGCGCGCCTTCGGCCCACCCCCCGACGACCCCGCCTGCCCGCCCGAGCGCCGCGCCCCCTCGATCGAAGCCGCCTACGCCACCTCGGTGGGCACCACCGAGGCCCAGCTCGAGGCGCTGGTCAACCCCCACTTCTGGTCGGGCGCCCAGGGCGCCACCCGCTACTTCGTCCAGTACGCCACCGCAGCGTGCGTGGAAGTCGAACCCGGCGTGTTCGACTGGAAAGCACCCTGCGTCGCAGAGCACCCCGCCCCGCCCGGCCTGGAGCTGAAAGGCGGCGTGGTCGACCGGGGGCTTCCGGCGCCCGTCCTGCTGACTGGTCTCGATCCCGGCACCGACTACCGCTTCCGCTTCGCCGCCGAATCCAGAGTCAAAGACTCCGAAGGCGAACCGACGGTCGACGACCAGCCAGTGATCGGCGTCGGCGGCACGCCGGGCGAAGAGGGGGCCGAGCGGGCCTTCAGGACCTTCGCCGAGCGCCCAGGGTCTCCCTGCCCCAACGACGCCTTCCGCACCGGCCCTTCGGCCGCCCTGCCCGACTGCCGCGCCTACGAGCTGGTCAGCCCGGTCAACAAAGCAAACGGCGACATCATCACCCAGCTGCCCACCGGCCTGCAGGCCGACCTGGCCCGCCACATCCAGGCGGCGGCCTCCGGCGGGGCGCTCACCTACTCCTCCTACCGCGCCTTCGCCGGCCCCGAAGGCGCCCCCTACGTCTCCCAGTACCTCGCCCGCCGCGAGCCCGGCGGCTGGTCCACCGAGAACGTCTCCTCGCGCCAGGAAGGGCCCGAATTCGGCGGCGGCTTTCAGGCGATCGGCACCCTCTACCGCTACTTCTCGCCCGAGCTCGCAGAAGGCTGGATCCAGACCGCCACCGACCCGGTGCTGGCGCCCGGCGCCCAGGAGAGGCGCGTCAACGTCTACCGCCGCGACAGCGTGAGCGGTAGCTATGAGGCCTGTACCACCGCGGCGTCGCTCTCGCCGGCGCCGACCGACTTCAGGGAATACCTGACCGTGCCCCAGGGCGTCTCGACCGGCGGGCAGGTGGCGGTCTTCCGCGCCAACGACAAGCTCACCGACGAGGCATCCGAAGCGACCGAAGTCAGCGAAGCCGGCTCGCAGCGGATCAAGCAGCTATATGCCTGCGTGCGCAAGGGAGGCAGCGAGCGCGAGCTTCAGCTGGCGAGCGTGCTGCCCGCCGGGATGGCGAGCGACCAGGGCTCGACGGCGGGGGCGGGCGGCAACCTCGACCGCTACGGGCGCAGCGCCACCCTCGCGAACGCGCTCTCCGAGGACGGCTCGCGCCTCTACTGGCAGACCGGCGGCAGGCTCTACCTGCGCGAGAACCCGGCAGAGCCGCAGAGCCCCCAGGAACACGGCTCCGCGCAGGGCAAAGGCGCTCTGATCGGTCCGGCGCAGGGCGAAGGCAAAACGATCAAAGACTTCACCACGATCTCCGAATTCGTCCAGAAAGAAGGCGCCTTCGCCGTCGGCCAGGAGGTCAGCGGGCCGTGCCTGAAAGCGGGCACGAAAGTGACCGCGGTCGAACTGCAGGCCGGCAGGCTGAAAATCACCCCCGGCGCGGCGCTCGGAGGCAAAGAATGCGAAGGGACCGAAGTCGTCGGCCACGCCTCCGATGTCGTCTCCAACCTCAGCGCCGGCATCGGCGCCTTCGCTCCCGGCCAGCAGATCGCGGGCGCGGGGATCGCCCTCGGCACGACGGTGGGGGCGCTCGGCCCCGAAGGCAAATCGCTCACCCTCTCGGCGCCCGCGACCCAGACCGGGGGCGGCATCGGCGAGGGCGATCTGGTCGGGCCCGCGCTGGGCGAGGGCCAGACCAGCACCGCCAGCAAAACGATCACCCAGTTCAAAGTCAAAGAAGCCGGCTTCGCCGTCGGCCAGGAGGTCCAGGGCGAATGCCTGGCGGCCGAGACGAAAGTCACGGTGCTCGAAATCGCCGCCGAAAAACTGCAGGTCAACAAAAACCCGACAGCCGACTGCGCCGGGACCGAGATCGCCGGCATCGCCTCGGACGTGATCGCCAAAGTCTCCGTCGCCGGGGGCGCCTTCCTCCCAGGCGAAGCGATCCACGCCCCCGGCATCCCCGCCGGTGCCACGATCACCGACAGGACGGATACGACGCTGACCATCTCCGAGCCGGTCGAGGCCGGCGGCACCGGCCTCGACGTCGAGATCGAAGCCGCGGTCGCGCTCGAAGCCTTCAGCGAGTGCACCGAGCCGGCCAAAGGCTGCACCTATCCGGTCTCTCCCGCCGGCGCCGCCGCCGCCTTCGGGGCGGCGCGCCCCGACGGCGCTGCGGCGCTCTTCACCCAGGGCGGGGCGCTCTACCGCTTCGAGGCGGCGAGCGGCGAAGCGGAGCCGATCGCCGCGGAGGTCGTGGGACTGGCCGGCGCGAGCGCCAACCTCTCGCGTGCCTACTTCGCCTCGACCAGCGCCGAACCCGGCGGCGCGCCCGTGGCGGCCAACGAGGAGGGCGATCTGCCGGTCGCCAAAGGGCTCAACCTCTATCTGCACGAGTCCGGCGAAGGCAGCGGCAGCATCGCCTTCATCGGCACGCTGGCCGCGGGCGAGGGCGGCAATCGGATCCTCTCGCCGATCGCCGGGGAACCCAACTACCGCCTCGCCAGGGTCACCCCCGACGGCGCCCGCCTCGCCTTCACCACGCAGGCGCGCCTGACCGACTACGACAACACCGACCGCATCAGCGGCTCCCCGGCGGCCGAGGTCTACCTCTATGACGCCGATGACGCCGAGCTGCTGTGCCCCTCCTGCAATCCCAGCGGCGCGCGGCCGCTGGCGCGGGAGTTGAAGCGCTCGCGCTTCGCCAGCACCGAAGAGCCCACCCTCGCCGCCGCCCACATCCCGCCGTGGATGAACTCCTTCCACGCCCCCCGCGCCCTCTCCGATGACGGCAGCCGCCTCTACTTCAACTCCACCGACGCCCTCGCGCTGGGCGACATCAACGGCCACCAGGACGTCTATCAGTGGGAGCAGCCCGGCAGCGGCGACTGCACCACGGCCACCGACACCTACTCCGCGGCCAACGGCGGCTGCGTCGAGTTGATCTCCTCGGGACGCTCTGGCGCCGACTCGGAATTCTTCGATGCCGACCACACCGGGGCCGACGTCTTCTTCACCACCGCGCAGAGTCTGCTGCCCCACGACCCCGGCCTTATCGACGTCTACGACGCCCGCGAGGGCGGCGGCCTGGACCCACCCCCCGTCCCCTCGCCCCCCTGCGAAGGGGAAGCCTGCCAGAGCCCGCCCGCCGCGCCGGAGCCGATCACCCCCGCCAGCTCCCTGGCCCGCGGCGGGGGCAACGTGGCCTCGCCCCCGGCGCGGCGGCGCTGCTCCAAGGGCAAGGTCCGCCGCCGCGGGCGCTGCGTCAAGGCGCACCGCAAACGGGCCGCCAAGCACCGCAAGCGGGCCCAGCACCACCACCGCCAGCGGAGCGCCGCCCGATGAGAGCGCGGCTCGCGACGACGATCCTCGCCGGTGCGGTCCTCGCCGCCCTCTGGGCGCCCCCCGCCCATGCCGTCAAAGGCGGCGCGGACTGCGTGCAGGCCGAACCCGCCTTCGGCTTCTGCGACTTCGCGGCGATCTTCGAGCCCCAACCGGGCGACACCCAGCTGCAGGCCGGCTCGCATCCCGAGGAGTTCGTCGTCGAGCTCTCGATGAACACTGAGAAAGAGCCCGAAGGGCTCGAAGGCGAAGAAACGATCCCCACGGAGGAAGTCAAGGACCTGCGCATCCTCGCCCCGCCGGGGCTGGTGGTGGCGCCGAGCGCGGTGGAAACCTGCTCGATCGTCGACTTCCTGAGCGGCGAGAACCTCGCGCTGACCAACTGCCCGGCCGCCACCGCGGTCGGCAAGACCACGGTCGAGTTCGGGGTGGTCGGCGACACCAATACCCTCCCCGTCTACAACCTCGAGCCCGCCCCGGGCACGGCGGCGAAGATCGGCTTCGTGGTCGAAGGGCTGGCGCCGGTGACCGTCAACCTGCTGCTCAGCCCCACCCCGCCCCACAACGGGATCGCGCGGATCACGAACGTCAGCCAGGCGCGCTACTTCTTCAGCTCGACCACGACCCTGTGGGGGGTGCCCGCCGATGAGAGCCACAACCACGAGCGCGGCGTCTGCCTGAAAGAAGGCGACGACTGCTCGCTGGCGGTCTCACCGCAGGCCTTCTTCACCCTGCCGACCCGCTGCGACGGGCCGCTCCGGACCAGAGCGGAAGCGCGCAGCTGGCAGAACCCGGGCGTCTGGGACGCGATCGAGGCCGAGACCGAGCACGGCGCAGTCCTCTGCGCCAAACTCCCCTTCGAGCCAGAAGTCTCCGCCCAACCGACCACCAACCAGGCCGCCGGCGCCTCGGGCCTGCAGTTCGCGATCGACGTCGAGGACCCGGGCCTGACCGACCCCGAGGGCAAAGCGGCCTCCCAGATCAAAGAGACCGTGGTCAGGCTGCCCGCGGGGATGACCCTCAACCCTTCCGCCGCGGAAGGGCTCGGCGTCTGCACCCCGGACCAGTATGAGGCAGAGCAGCTGAACACCCCCTTCGGGCAGGGCTGCCCGGCCGCTTCCAAGCTGGGCGCGGTCGAAGTCGAGAGCGAGCTGCTCAAAGACACGATCTTCCGCGGCGACGTCTTCCTCGCCGAGCCCTACCAAAACCCCTTCGGCTCCCTCCTGGCCATCTACATCACCGTGCGCGAAGCCCAGCGCGGCGTCTTCACCAAGCTCGCCGGCGAGGTCTCCCCAGACCCCCGCACCGGGCAGATCACCACCACCGTCTCTGACATCCCCCAGCTGCCTTTCTCCCACTTCCGCTTCCGCTTCAGAGAAGGCGCCCGCGCGCCGCTGATCACCCCCAACTCCTGCGGCACCTTCACCACCGAGGTCGCCCTCACCCCCTGGGCCGATCCCGCCGAGACCCTGACCGCGACCGACTCCTTTGCGATCGCCTCGGGCGTGGGCGGCGGCCCCTGCCCGGCCGGCGCCAGGCCGCCCTTCGAGCCGGGCTTCCGCGCCGGCACCCTGAGCGCCGAGGCGGGCGCCCACACCCCCTTCTACGCCCGCCTGACCCGCCGCGACGGCGACCAGGACATGACCCGCTTCTCCTTCAAGCTGCCGCCCGGCCTGGTCGGCAAGATCGCCGGTGTGGAGCGCTGCGGCGAGGCCGAGATCGCCGCCGCCCGCTCCAAGAGCGGCAAGGCAGAGCAGGCAAGCCCCTCCTGCCCGCCGGGCTCGCGCATCGGCGGCGTCTTGGGCGGCGCCGGGGTCGGCTCCCAGCTCACCTACGTGCCCGGAGACCTCTACATGGCCGGGCCGGTGGGCACGGCGCCGCTCTCGATCGTCGCGATCGTCCCCGCCGTGGCCGGGCCCTTCGACGTCGGCAACGTCGTCACCCGCGTCGCCCTCACCCTCAACCCGATCACCGCCCAGGTCGAAGTAGACGGCGCCAACTCAGAACCGCTGCCCCACATCCTCGCCGGCATCCCGCTGCGGGTCAGAGACGTGCGCGTGCTCACCGACCGCCCCCAGTTCACCCTCAACCCGACCGGCTGTGAGGAGAAGCAGATCGGCGGCCTCATCTGGGGCGGGGGAGCCGATGCCTTCAGCGGCGCCGACGACGCCCCCGTGGCGCTCGCCGAGCGCTTCGCCGCGGTCAACTGCGCCAAGCTCGGCTTCCGCCCGAAGCTCCAGATCAAGCTCAAGGGCGGCACCAGGCGCGGCGGCCACCCGGCGCTCAAGGCGATCGTCACCCCGAGGCCCGGCGATGCCAACTTCTCCAGGGCGGCCGTCACCCTGCCGCGCAGCGCCTTCCTCGACCAGGCCCACATCAGGACGATCTGCACCCGCGTGCAGTTCGCCGCTGAGGGCGGCAACGGCGCCGGCTGCCCGGCGGGAGCGGTCTACGGCGAGGCCACCGCCTGGAGCCCCTTGCTCGAGGAGCCGCTCTCGGGCCCGGTCTACCTCAGGTCCTCTGAGAACAACCTGCCCGACCTGGTGGTCGCCCTGCACGGCCTCGTCGACATCGAGCTCTCCTCCCGCATCGACTCGGTCAAGGGCGGCATCCGCTCGACCTTCGCCGCGATCCCCGACGCCCCGGTCTCGCGCTTCGTCTTGGAGATGCAGGGCGCCCGCAAGGGCCTGATCGTCAACAGCAGAAACCTCTGCGCCGCCCCCGGCCGCGCCAAGGCCCGCCTCGGCGCCCAGAACGGGAGGGTGCAGAGCACCCGGCCGGCGGTGCGGGCGTCGGGCTGCGCGAAGCGCGACAAGCGCAGGTCAAAAGCCCGGTCGGGTTAGCCGGGCGTTACTACAAGGGAGATAGAAAGTGAAACGCAAAGCAAAGCAATCGGGCTCGGGAGGCCGTCTGCGCCTCGGCCTGCTGTTGGCCATCGCCGCGGCCCTCCTCCTGGTCCCGGCGGTGCAGGCAAGCGCCGCAGAACCGAAACTCAACGTCAACATCTTCGCCCAGCCGGGAGCCAGCGGCGAAGTCATAAGTGATCCAGGCTCCCCTGCGTTCATGGGCGAACCGCCGATCGCATGCAGCTATCCGGTAGGTGGGCCGCAGGGAGGCGTCTGCGAAAACGAAATGGCCGAACCGGAAAAAGGGGCCTTCGCGGCCGCTCTGAAGGCCAAACTGGGACCCGGAACCGCATTCGAAAAATGGGAAGTCGTTAAACCGGGGATAGTGGCTACCGGATGCAAATCGGCGTCACTGTGCGTCCCGGCCACGGAAGGCGAAGACATCGAAGTCAACGTCTACTTCGCAAACGAAGTGACGGAGCTTAGAGTCAACATCATCAGCATCAAAGGCGGCGGCGGCGAAGTCTTCAGCCCGTCCGAAGCCGCGCCCTTCCCCGGCACGCCACCGATCGCATGCCTTCTTGAAGAAGGTCAAACCGAAACGATTGACGTCTGCGAAAACGAAATGGAAGAACTCGAACCGGGGGCCTTCGGGGTCAGCTTGGGTCGAGTACCAGGCCCCAACAGCGTTTTCAAAAAATGGGAAGTCCTCCCTCCCGGGATAGTAGCCGGCGGTTGCGGCGGTACCGAAGGTTCCTGCATCGTCGCCACGGAAGGCAAAGATGTCGAAGTGAACGCTACGTTCGAATGCACGGTCGCAGAATGCCCACCGCCCAAACCCAAACACCCCCTCACCGTGACCAAATCGGGCAGCGGCTCGGGAACCGTTACCAGCAGCCCCCCCGGCATCAACTGCGGCGTTGACTGCGACGAGGAATACACCGAAGGCACCGAAGTGACCCTCAGCGCCGAAGCCGCCGTAGGCTCCGAATTCACCGGCTGGTCGGGCTCGGGCTGCTCGGGCACCGGCAGCTGCGAAGTGACGATGAGCGCGGCCAAAGAAGTCACGGCCAACTTCGACGAAGAAGCAGGCCCCGAAGGCCCGCCCCTGACCCTCAACATCGAAGAAGGCCAGGGCACGGTCGTCTCTGACCCCGCAGGTCTGGAATGCTCGGGCGCGGCGCCGAAATCGTGCCTGACCGAAGCAATCGAAGCAGGATCGGTCCTCCTCACCGCCTCCCCCGCAGCCGGCTACACCTTCCTGAGCTGGAAATACTGCGACAAAGGCGGCGTCAACGGGCGCCAGTGCACGATCAGCCTGAGCGAAGCCAAGACGGTCGGGGCCAGGTTCGCCAAGACCTGGCAGCTCTCCGCCTCAAAGGCCGGCGCCGGCCTGGGCAAGGTCCAGACCTCGCCCGGCGGCATCCTCTGCCTGTTCAGCTGCTCTGAGACCACGGCGGCCTTCAGAGAGGGCACCGAGGTTCTCGTTAAGCAGACCCCCGCCAAGCACTTCCACTTCGCCGAGTGGCTCGGCGACTGCACCGGCTCGGGCGCCTGCGAAGTGACGATGGGCGAAGACCACGCGGTCGAAGCCCTCTTTGCCGAAGACCCCAAGCACCTGCTGACGCTGGTCAAGAGCGGCGGCGGGCAGGGCACCGTGAAGAGCAGCCTCGCCGGGATCAACTGCGGCGCGGTCTGTTCGGAGCAGGCATCGGCCTACTACCAGGGCGAAGTCGTCGAACTGACCGCGATTCCCGGCAAAGGCTCTGCCTTCGGCGGCTGGACCGGAGCGGGCTGCTCTGGTGCGGGCAGCTGCACGGTCACGATGAGCGAAGCCAAGTCGGTCGAAGCGGAATTCAAGTGAGCGAGGCGAGCGGAAGGAGCGGCCGGGGACGCGAGCGCAAGGCATCTCCGGCAGCACCGAAGCGGCGAAAGTACGGAAGCCGACCGCGCAAGTGTGGGCCCGGCTGAGCCGGGGACATATACGCTCTCGTTGCGCCGTCCGCGCGTGGTGCTGGGCACGGCGCTGGTGCTCGTCCTCGCGCTCGGCTTGGTCGGGCTGGGTGTAGAGGGGAAGCTGCGCCCGACTTCCGTCGCGATCCCCGGGACCGAATCGGCTCGCGGCGAGGCGTTGCAGCGACGCCACTTCGGGGACTCGACCCCCTTCGCGGTTCTGCTCCGCGGCCCGGCGGCGGCACTGGATCGCCAGGGCCCGCTTCTGGTCGCGGCGCTGCGCCGCGAGCCCGGGGGAGCCGCGATCTCGCCCTGGGAGCGCGGCTCCCCGGCGGCGCTGCGCCCGGGGCCCGGGGTCGCGCTGATCCTCGCCGACTTCGACGTCTCCGCCGAAGAGGCGGTTCGCCACACCGTCGAGAACCTCGACGGCGTCCTGCGGAAGACGACCTCCCCGCCGGTGCGCGCCACCCAGACCGGCTTTGCCACGCTCTCGCGCGCGATTCAGGCGGAATCGGTGCGCTCGACCCGGCGCGCCGAGCTGATCGCCCTTCCCTTCCTCCTCCTCGTCCTCCTCCTCGTCTTCCGCTCCCCCCTTGCCGCCGCGATTCCGCTTCTCTTCGGCGCCCTCACCGTGCTCGCCGCCCGCGGCGTGCTGGCGATCGCCGCGTCCAATGTCGCCGTCGACGGCTTCGCGCTCACCGTCTGCTCGATGATGGGCCTCGCCCTCGGCGTCGACTACGCGCTGTTGATGGTCTCGCGCTTCCGCGAGGAGCTGGCGGTCGGGGCCGAGCCCCGGGCGGCCGCCCTCCGTACCCGTCGGACCGCCGGACGGACCGCCGCGTTCGCGGGCTCGACCTTGATCTTGGCGATGGCGGTGACGCTGTGGATCATGCCGGGGACGCTCTTCCTCTCGCTCGCAGGCACGGCGATCCTCGTCACGCTCATCAGCGTCGTCATCGCCTACGTCGTGGCACCGCCCCTGCTCTTTCTGCTCGGGCCCAACATCGACCGCTGGCGGCTGGGCTCGGTCGGCGAAGGGAAGCGGCTGATGGCGGCCGTGCGCGCCGCGCTGGGTCGGCCGCGCCTCGCCGCCGGGATGATCGGGGGGGCACTGCTGCTGCTTGCCGCTCCGGCGCTCGCCCTCGAGACCGGCCCGCCGAGCGCCACTCAGCTCCCCGAGTCCAACGAGGCCCGCCAGGACGCCGAAGCCGTCGGCAGTGCCATCGGCGACGGCTGGGATGCGCCCTTCGTCCTCATCGCCTCGACCGATCGCGGCGCGATCACCGGGGTCTCCGACCTCGCCGCCCTGCGCCGGACCCAGCGCCTCATCGCCGCCGACCCAGCCGTGCAGACCGTCATCGGCCCCAGCCAAATCGACCGTCGCGTCACGCCGCTCCGCCGCAGCGGCAACGAGCTTCTCGCCGGCAAAGGCGATGCCAGCCCCGCCAAGCTCGCACGCCTCGGCCGCAAGCTCGACCAGGCTGCCCAGGGGGTGGGCCACCTCCGCGACGGCATCTCGCGGGCCGCCGAGGGCGCCGGCCTGCTCGCCACCGGCTCGGGCCGCGCCGGCGAAGGCGCCTCCCAGATCTCCGCCGGCATCGAGGAGGCCTCCACCGGCGCTGCCCGCGCGGTTGACGCACTCGACCGCCTCTCCGCGGGCTCGGGCAGGCTCGCCGAGGGACAGCGTCGTGCCGCTCTCGGCGTCCGCGCCCTGCGCGACGAACTCGCCGGGCTGATGCCGGTCATCCGCAGCGGCGGCCTCAATCGCGCTCGCTCCCTGCGCGCTGAGCTGCGCGCCGCCACCACCACCGATCCCGGCCTCGCAGGCGCCGCCCGCGAAACCGAGAAGCTGGTCGAAGCCCTGACCCTCGCCCGCAACCAGGCCCAGCGCGCGCTCTCCACCTCCGCCCGGTTGCACGACGGCCAGGTGAAGCTGGCGGAAGGCGAGGCGAAACTGCACGACGGCGCGGCGCGGCTCTCCGCAGAAGCTCAGCCGCTTCCCTCCGGCTTGGATGAAATGGGCGCCGGCACCGCCGAGCTGGTCGGCGGACTCGAACGGCTGACCGGCGGCGCCGACGCCCTCTCCCGCAACCTCGCCGGCGGCTACGGCGCCTCGCGCCCGCTGCAGGGCGGCATCGACAGAGCTGGAGTCAGCGTCTCCGCCTCCGCCTCGCGCCTCTCGCGACAGCTCGGCTCCCTGCGTCGCTCCTCGCCGCATATCTTCGACTCCGGCAACTTCGTCCTCGCCGCGCTCGACGGTGCCCCGCCTGAGGAGCGCCGCCGCGCCGGCCGGGTCATCGATCTCGCCCACGGCGGCCAGGCCGCGCAGATGCTGGTCATCCCCCGCCACACCTTCAACACCCCCGGCTCTGAAGCCCTCAACACGCGGCTGAACGCGAGCGCCGACGCGCTTGCCGAGCTCTCCGGCCTGCGCACCGGCGTCACCGGCGGCCCCGCCCAGCTCGCCGACTACAGCGACGCGATCTCCTCGCGCGTGCCCTGGGTCATCCTTGCCATCACCGTCGCCACCTTCCTCGTTCTCGTCCTCGTTCTGCGGGCTCTGCCCCTAGCGGCGATCGCGGTCGCCCTCAACCTGCTCACGGTCGTCATCGCCTTCGGCGTCCTCACCCTGCTCTTCGACGTCCCCGCCGGCTGGCCGCTCGGCGGCCACACATACATCGACGCGATCGGGGCGGCGGGCATCTTTGGCATCGTCTTCGGCCTCTCGATCGACTACGCGGTCTTCCTCTTGGCCCGGATGCGCGAGGCGCGCGAGGCGGGCGCGGACAACGAGGAGGCGATCGCCTTCGGCCTGGCCCGCACGGCGCGGTTGATCACCGGCGCCGCCGCGATCATGGTCGCCGTCTTCGCCGTCTTCGCCACGGCCCCGATTGCAACCGTCAGCCAGCTCGGCACCGGCCTCACCGTCGCCGTCGTCCTCGACGCCACCGTGGTGCGGATCGTGCTGCTGCCGGCACTGATGCTGCTCCTCGGCGAGCGCGTTTGGTGGATGCCGCGCGCCTTCGAGCGGGCCTTGCCGCGCGTCGCGTTCCACTGAGTTGAACGTCCAGCGAATGAGAAAGGGAGGTAGGAGATGGGAATGTCGATCGCAGGCAGGTTGCTTGCTGGGGTCGGGTACTTGGCAGTGGCGTGGACGCTGCTTGCTCCCGCGGCTGCGGGGGCCGAAATCACCCGCGAGGAATACGTCTCGCGGGCTGAGCCGATCTGCAAGGCCAACGTGCTCGCCAACAAGAGGATCTTCAAGGGAGCCAAGGGTGAGGTGAAGGCGGGCAAGCTGAAGAAGGCCTCACGGCACTTCCTTCGCGCCGCGACCGCCTTCACCAGAACGGTTCGTCAGATCGAAGCCGTGCCCCCGCTACCCGCCGACGAAGCAAGGCTCTCCCGCTGGCTGGATCTGCTGCATGCGGAGAGTGGCTACGTACGACGGATCGGGGAAGCTCTCGCGGTGGGCGAGAAGCACAAGGCCGAAGCGATCTCGGTCCGGCTCAACCGCAACTCGACCCGCGCAAACAACGTCGTGCTCGTCTTCGGCTTCGACTATTGCCGCATCGACCCGTCGAGGTTCGGTTGAGATGAGACTCGCGAGGATCCTGGTGGTGGCGGCGCTGCTGCTGCTCTTCCCCGGCGTCGCGGTCCGCGCGGAGCGCACCCAGGACGGCGACCTGATCGCTGCCTTCAGCGGTCGCCTCAGCCCGAGCGCGCTCCCGCGCTTGACCCGCGTCCCCGTCGCGGTGCGGGTGGCCGGAGACGTGCGCAGCGCCACGGGGGAGTTCGGGCGGCTGCCGCAGCTGCGCAGGATCGAGGTGGCAGTCAACGGGCGGGGCAGGGTGTCCTCCCGTGGTCTTTCGGTCTGTTCGGTTCGCGAGATCCAGCCGGCTACGGAAGCCGAGGCCCGGAAGCGGTGCCGGCGTGCGATAGTCGGCTCTGGACATGTCGTCGTGCAGGCCCGGCTTCCCAGCCAGAGGCCGTTCTTCGTAGAGGCGAAGCTGCTTGCCTTCAACGGTCCCCGTCGAGATGGGCGCAAGCTCATCTTGGCCCAGGCCTATGCACGCGAGCCGCCCGGAGCCTTCATCCTCTCCTTCGTGGTGAAGAAACGCCCCGGGCTCTTCGGCACGACGTTGAGCACGACGCTGCCGCGTCAGGCCCGGGCCTGGGCGTACATCGCCCACTTCGACATGACCCTTCGCCGCACTTACCTGTATCGAGGTGTCCGTCGCTCTTACGTCTCCGCCGCCTGCTCGGCCCCAAGGGGGTTCGACAGTGCCATCTTCCCCTTCGCCAGGGCGACTTATGCTTTCTCCGACGGGCGGCACCTCGTTACCTCGATCGCCAGGCGGTGCACGGTGCGTGAATAGCGTCCTTGCGCCCGAGGGGGTCTCGACTTCCGGTATCGGCAGTTCTCCATTTCCGGTTGCCGCCCGCGCTCGTGAGCGCGGCGTCTCGCTCTCTTCGCTTCTCACCGAGTTCGCGCGGCGTGCCAGCCGCGCCGACGCCGCCAACCCCGACGTCGGCGCCGAGGAACGCGAGTGGGAGGAGGTCCTCGGCGATGGCTTCGCCTGAGCAGCCGCATCGCGGCGAGATTCTGGTTGGCGCCGAGGACGAGCCGATCGTCGTCGTGCCCCTCTCCAGCTCGCGTGCCTCCTCCAAGCTGCGCCCGCCGGTCTCGCCCGCCGAGGGCACCGCGGCCCCCGGCGCCGCGATCTGCCGTGGCGTCCGCGCCCTTGCCCGACGCCGTCTCCTGCGCCGCCTTGGTGCGGTGAGGCCCGAGACGCTGGCCGGGGTCGAGGATGCGCTGGCGACGATCCTCGGGGCTCGATCGGGGGGTTGTGCCGTGAGAGCGCGCGGGTTGGCTAGGAGACGCTGCCGCGCGGCACTATCCATCGCACCGCCTGCCCGGTCAGCTTCGCGATTCGCTCGAAGTTGTCAATGATCGTTGAAAAATGTCGGTCGATAATCACCGAAAAATGTAGGTCGGCCTCCCCCTTCGGGTCGGCGGTCCACGGGCCCGCAAGCGACTCACTCTTCCTCCTCTCCGTCGCCGTGGCCTGAGCGTCCCAGAGCCTCGAGGCGGCCCTTCAGCCGGAACGAAGGGCCGTTGATGCTCAAGACCTCCGCGTCGTGCATGAGCCGGTCGAGGATCGCCGCGGCGAGCACCTCGTCGCCGAAGGTCTGAGCCCACTCGTTGACCGCTTTGTTGGAGGTGACGATCGTCGACCCCTTGGTGTAGCGGCGGTTGACGACCTGGAAGAGCCGGTTGGCGTCGGCCCGGTCCAGCGGGACGTAGCCGGCCTCATCGAGGACCAGAAGATGGGGCCGCTGCAGCTGCGTGAGCTTGGACGCCAGTTTGCCCAGGGCGTCTGCTTTGCGCAGGTGGCGGACCAGGTCGTCGAGGGTCGTGTAGCGGACCAGGTAGCCGCGCGCCAGCGCCTCCATCGCGATTCCCACCGAGAGATGGCTCTTGCCGACCCCGGGCGGCCCGAGGATCAAAGCCGACACCTTGCGTTCGATGAAGCGCAGGGAGCGCAGCTCGGCGATCCGCTTGGGGTCGAGCTCGGGCTGGAAGGAGACGTCGAACTCCTCGAGCGTCTTGTGGTGCGGTAGGGCCGCCTGCTTGAGCCGTTGCGCATAGCGGCGGCCCTCCAGCACGCCGACCTCCGACTCCAGCACCAGGTCGAGGAACTCGCGGTAGCCGAGGTCGGAGGCCTCGGCGCGGTCGACCAGCACGTCGGGCGACTCCGCGATCCCGTGCAGGCGCAGCTCGCCAGCGTTGCGACGGATCCGCTCGTTCAGCATCTCAGCCACGGGCCACCTCCGCGTAGGCGTCGAGCGGTCGGCGGTGGACCTCGACCGTTGGCATCTCCGCGAGCACGCTGGCGAGGCTGACCGATGGTTCCTTGGGGTCGGGGAGGGCGGCGCCGTGGCGCTGGCGGGCATGGCGGCAGTAGCGCTCGCCGGTCTGAGTCGAGTAGACCTCGATCTCGGCGGCGCCGAGGCGCAGCTCGACCGTCTCGCCGATCATCGCGCCCCCGACCATGTAGCGGCGGCCCTCGAAGCTGATCAGCCCGTCGCGGGCGACCTTGCGCTGGGTTCTGGCCACGACCAGGTAGGGAATCGCCGGCAGCGGCCCCAGCGCCGCCCGGTCGCGCTCGGCGCGGACGGCGACGACCTCGCCGTGGGTGCCGTGCACCCGCTTGCGGGCGATCTCCTCGTTCCAGCTCTCCCATTCGCGGTTGGCCTGCTCGTAGTCGGCGAAGCAGTGGCCGCGCAGCAGCCGCCCGCGCACGTAGGGCACGTCGGACTCGACCTTGCCCTTGGTTTTCGCCCGCCGCGGCTTGCAGAGCCGCAGCTTGAAGCCGTAGTGGTGGGCCGATGCCAGCGCCTCGGGGTGGTAGAGGCGATCGCCGGGGCGCCGCTCGTGCCCGACATGGGAGCGCACGACGGTCTTGGTGCGGTCATAGAGGATCTCCTTGGGGATGCCGCCGAAATGCGCGAAGCCGGCGCGGTGGCAGGCCCAGAACGTCACCAGGTCCTGGGAGCCGCACAGGGCGACGAAGGCATCGCGCGAGTGGCCCAGCACCATGTGGAAGCCATAGAGCGGCAGCTCCAGGCCCGAGGAGGTGCGGATCGGCGCCTCGTGGGACCAGTCGACCTGGGCCTGGTGGCCCGGTGCTGTCTCGAAGCGCTCCTCGGGCTCCTCCGGCGTGCGGGGGCGGGTGCGCTCGACGTAGCGCTGCACGGTCGGATAGCTGCCGGTGAAGCCGTAGTCGCGACTCAGGTCCTGGTGGATGCGGGTCGCCTCAAGGCCGGCGTCCTTGGCCAGCCACTGGTCGATCAGCGGCTTGAAGGGGTCGAGCTTGGAGGGCATGCGCCTGCGCCGGTAGCGCGGCTGGGCCCCCTCGGTCAGGTAGCGCTTCACCGTGCGCCAGTCGCGGCCGACGATGCGGCCGATCTCGGCGTAGGTCAGCCCCTGGCGGTGCAGGGCTCGGATGTCCATGAACTCCTCCTCATCGATCAACTTGCTCCTCCGTTCAGGTTCGCCCGATCGGGCGAACCTGAAGGAGCTACCTAGGGTTTGAGGAGGCCAAAGCCGCAGCTTGCGGGATGGACCTGCATTTTTCGGTGATCACGGAGCGACAGTTTTGCGTGATCACGGACACTGGTCGCCAAAGTGGGAGGGGGTCAGCTCAAGGTGGCGACCTCGGCCAAGCGCTCCTCGAAGCGAGCGGGCTTCGGCACCTCCTACACCGCCAAGCAGCTGAAGCTCACCGCCAAGGTCGCCACCCGGCTCAACAAGAGCTGCGGCCGGAGAACCCCTTCACAGACGGGCAAAGCGGAATTCAGCCCGGGGGAGAGGTTCGGGGCTGTGAGCTTCGTGGCGCAGGGGCAGTAAGGCGTCGGCTTGCGAGAATAGACACTCAAGTTCGTAGTTCTTGGGCCTGTCGGAGAGCAATTGGCAAGCCAATTTCAAGGTTGGGGGGCGAACTTTCCCCCCAGATCTCTCATGCAGGCATGAAAGACACCGAGCAGCAACCAGACGACTTCGCCAACGCCTTCGAGGCCGCCTTCGGCCGCCTGCAGGTGGCCGTAGAAGAGGCCTACCTGTCCCAGGCCGCATGGCCTGAGCAAGCGGCTGCGGCGATCCGCGCCGGCTGCAGGGAGTTGCCCGGCCTTGCGCCGGAGGCGATCCAGCTCGGCGACGACCTCGCTCAGCAACCGCTGGCCGCGTCCAGCGCCCGGCAGACCTCGTCCATCTTCTCGGGGCCGAGCTCCGTGATCGGCTCGACCAACTGGGCCTTCGGCACTGTCCGCAGGTTGTCAAGGCTGACCACGCACTCGCGTGCCATCCCGTCTTCGGCACCAAGCGCTACCTCGCTTCGCAACCCGCGCCGGCGCCCCGTGATCAGCGCCACCACCACGTTTCGCAGCCTTGGGATCGCTTCGTCGCGCGTCAGCACGCAGGCCGGCCGCCTTCCCTCGGCCTCCAGCTCCAGCCAGAAGACCGCCCCGCGGGCTACCAAGGCTCTTCGCGGATCGCCTCGCGGGCGTTGGCCTCGGCCCAGCGGTCCTCACGCGCCGCGATCTCCTCCTCGGAGAGCTTGGCCTCTTCATCGAAGTACACCTCCAACTCGTCCTGCGCCCGCAGCACACGCAGCATCGCCTCGGCCTGTACTTCGGTCAGCTCCGGCGCCCGCTCCAACAGCTTCTCCTTCGCGGTCATCGTGCCTGGATTCTAGCGCTGTCCGTCCAGCTGACCTCTGCCTCGGGCATCGACGAGAAATCACGCGTGCCGGCGCTCCGCTTGTCTCGCATGACGAGGTCAAGCGCGAGCTCGGGATCGAGTGACCGACTCCTGGCAGGTTCGATACACGTCGCGAGCGCAGCGCGATCCCCCCGTATAGGGGGTCAATCGTTCAGTCGGCGCCGCCGACCTTGAGCCCGAGCTTGCGCGCCGCCTTGCGCAGGTCCGCGTCGAAGCTGGCGACGGCGCCGCCGTGCTGCTGCGCGGCTGCCAGCACGCAGCAGTCGGGCAGCTTCCGCCCCGTCTCGGCGCGCAGCTTCGCCAGCCGCCCCGGCGCGTCCTCGCCGATCCCCAGCTCCGCCACGCCGAGCCGCTCGAGGGCCGCCTCGGCCTCCTCCAGCCGCTTTGCCCGGGCCGGCGCGACCAGCGTCTCGGCCAGCGTGATCGTGCTCGCGCCCAGCGGCTCGGCGTCCGTCGCCTCCAGCAGCGCCGTGGCCTTCGCGTGGTGCGAGTCGCGAGCGTCCAGGTGTCCGATCAGCACGCTCGCGTCGAGGACGATCACGCGGGCCAGTCCTCGCGCAGCCGCTCCAGCTCGCCCGGCTCGTACACGCCGCTCAGCGCTCCGGCCGTCTCGGCGACCGCGGCTCGCCGCGCCGCCCCTTCGCGCTCGATCGCCTCTCGCCCCGCCGTTGCGAGCCGCAGCAGCAGCTCCTTGCGGTCGCGCACCTCGGGCCAGCGCCGTTGCGCCTGGTCGAGCAGGTCGCTGACCGCACCGCTGTCGGTGACGGTGTAGCGAGGCTTCGTCGTCGGCACGGCCTGAGTGTAGCACCGGCACCTCTCGGTGCAGCACCAGCGTTTGGGGAAGTCCACCGCCGCCGCGCGGCTACCACAACACCCGAGCCCGGTCGAAGGCGGCGATGCCCGCGTCCCGGCTGACCAGCCGTGCCCCGTGCTCGAGAGCCGTCGCGTAGATGATCCTGTCGGCGGGATCGCCTGGGAAGGCGGTGGGGTCGAGAGAGCCCGCCCTCAGAGCGATCGCGACGGTGAGGGGGAGGGCACGTACGCCGTGGGTGCTCAGGGCGTCGCCCACCCAGGTGCCCACCGGGCGGTCCAGCTCGAGGCGGCCGCGCAGGGCCAGGTAGGCGATCTCCTGGACGCTGACCGTGCTGATCGCCGGCTCGACGTCCTCGTCGATCGCCCTGCGGGCGGGCTCGCTGAGGCGCTCGGGCCCGTCGGCCAGCCAGACGAAGGCGTGGGTGTCGAGCAGGATCAAGCCCGCTCTATGTCCCAGGGGCCCATCGAGGAGCTGACCAGCTCCTCGTCGGAGACGTTGTACTTGACGCTGCCGCGCAGGCCCTTCGGGGGCAGCGAGGGCTCGACGCGGGCGACCGGGCGGCCGCGCTTGGTGACGACAAGCGTCTCCCCGGTCTCGGCGACCTCGTCGAGGAGGCGCAGGCAGCGCGCCTTGAACTGGGTCGCGGTGATCTCCTTGGCTCCCGACATGACCAGGGTCATCGTACCAGTCCCACAACCCGTCGTGCCGTCCACCGCATGTGATGCGAGGCAGATGGGGAGCGCTGCGATCTCGGACTCGCGGGTGATGCTGTAAAGTTCAGCATCAAGTGAATGCATCGATTGACTGCAAAGGAGGATGACGATCAAGGCGTTGACGATCAGGAATCTGCCTCCAGGCATCGCCGATGCCCTGGAGCGCGAGAAGCGGCGCCGGGGGAAGTCGCTCAACCAGACGGTCATCGACCTGCTCGGTCAGGGGCTTGGCGCGCAGGGCGCGCGCTCCAATGGGCTGGGTCGCCTGGCTGGGAGCTGGAGTGAGGATGAGTTCCACGATTTCGAGCGGGCGACCGCGCCGTTCGAGGGGGTCGATGAGGAGCTCTGGCGTTGAGCGCGTACTGTCTCGACACCTCCGCTTACAGCAACTTCAGGCGGGGGAACGAGGAGGTGGCGGCGCTCCTCGACCGGGCTGAGCTGGTGGGCGTGTCGACGATCGCGCTCGGCGAGTTGCGCACCGGCTTCGTGCTCGGCGGCCGGCGAAAGCGCAACGAAGCCGAGCTGGACGCCTTTCTCGACAACCCCGCGGTTGAGGTACTGCAAGTCGACCCCGAGACCAGTCGTCACTACGCGGAGATAGTCGCCGAACTGCGCAAGGCGGGAACGCCGCTCCCCACCAACGACATCTGGATCGCCGCCACCGCGGCCCGAAACGGCGCCACGGTCCTGACCTGCGACGATCGCTTCGAGCGCATCGCCCGGGTGGGCTCGATCGTCATCTGATAATCGCTCAGAAACGCCCTGATGATCGCTCAGATTGTGAAAGCCTCAGCAGAGCCGGGTCGGCGGCGATCCACGCGGTCGGCGTGGCACGCGGATATCCATGAGCGCTGACGGCGAATCCTCCGATCACCACGAAGTCGATCCCAGCGTCGCTCAGGGCCGCCAGCAGCCCGCTGGCGTCGAGCGGCGAGACCCCGGTCAAGCTCGAGTTAGCCCCCGCGCCGCGAGCCGGGTCAACTCGCGGCTGAGGACAATCGCCTGCTCGACGCGTTGCCCAGCGGTCAGCTCAAGGTAATCCTGCCGCAGCGCGGCACGCTCAGCCTTGCCCTCAGGCGTCCAGTTTCCGGCCCGCTTCACGGCTTTCACCTGGCAAAGATTACAACCAAGGTCGATGCCGCAACGCCTGAAGGTCGCTCCTGGCTCGCTCTGACGGATCCCTCACCTACTGGGAGCCTGTTGAGAGGTGTTAACGTATCCGCTATGACTCAGCACGACGCAGCCCTCGATCGCACCCCGCCTGCGCTCGGCCAGATTCTGCGCGATGCACGCCGCCGGGCAGGCGTCTCGCAAAGCCGGCTCGCGATCCGCACCGGGATCGCCGCGCCCTCGATCAGCCGCATCGAGAACGGTCACGAGTCGCCTTCCTTCGAGCGCTTCGCCGCCTGTCTGCAGGCTCTCGGCTACGAACCCAGCGTCGAGCTGCAGGCGCTCGCCGGCAGCCGGGCCGACCCGGTCCACCTCGCCGCCGAGGCCCAGCTGACCCCTTCCCAACGTATTGGAAGCCTCTTCGAGTGGATGCGCTTCGGCGACCGGCTCGCCCGGGCCGAGCTGCGACCGCTGGCCGATCGGCGAATCTGAGCATGCTCGAGGACCTGCCCTCCGAGCTCGACCGTGGCCCGCTGGACCCGGTACGGATCTTCGAAGCCCTGCAGCGCCACGAGGTCGAGTACCTAACGATCGGCGGGGTTGCGGTCAACGCCCACGGCCACGTTCGCAATACCCGCGATGTGGACATCTTGATCGAGTGGACCGCGGAGAACATGCGGCGCCTCGCTGCCGCTCTCGGCGACCTCGACGCCAGCATCTTCGGCGTCGGCGCCGAGCTGCTGGACATCGACCCGCGCGACCCCGACGATCTTCTGAACGGCGGCAACTTCACCCTTCGCACCGCGGCGGGCGGGCTCGACCTCTTCGATCCCGGCGAGATCCCCGGCGGCCGTCCTTATGAGGAGATGCGCCCCCGGGCCGTCGAGGCGGTCGTCGAGGGCGTGCGGGTCCGCGCCGTCGGCTTCGACGACCTGATCCGCCTCAAGCGGGAGTCGGGCCGCGACGTCAACCTGGAGGACGTAGCCACGCTGCTGGCCGCCCGCGCCGGCGAGTAGTGGATTGCGAGACCTCTGAGGGTTTCGCCGATCGGTCAAGCAAACCGAGGGCGGGGTTCGCTACGAAAGAACTATCTCTCTCCCATTACCCCCAGAGCGTCGTTGAGGGCATGGATGCTACTGGGACTCACCCAAAGCTACCCCTATACATATAAATCCACTCAGAATTGCCATATTCATATCGAGGCAATTGCTATAGTGGCGATATGGGTCGAGCCGTCGCCATGCACCGGACTACGATCGAGATCGAGGTTCCCGCCTTCGAGAGCGCTCGAAAGGTTCTGGGGACAGCGGGATACAAGGAGACCGTGAACCAGGCGCTGAAGGTCGTCAGCCGGGGCGAGCAGCTGCATCGCGGCGCGTCGCTGATTCGTGCCGGCGAGCTCGGCTTGATCACCCCGACCGAGCTCGACCAGCAGCGCCGGCCCCGGATCTAGTGCCTCGCTACCTCGCCGACACTTCGATCTGGGCCTGGGCGCAGAAGGCCGAGCGCCCCGACATACGGGGGAGGCTCGCAGATCGCTACGAGGCGGGGGAGATAGTCACCTGCGTCCCGGTCATCCTCGAGGCGATGCACCGGCCACAGGCCGGGGCTCAATACAAGGAGCGCTTCGACGAGCTGTTCGCGCCTCTCGAGCGGCTGCCGCTGGAGGACGCGAGCGCCGAGCGCGCCCTCGAAGTCCAGCGCGAGCTCGCGGAGGCATCCGACGGGAGCCACCGCCGCCCGGCGATCGACTTCCTGATCGCGGCCGTGGCCGAGGCGGCGGGGCCGGAAATCGTCCTCTGGTGCTTCGACCGAGACCTGAAGGTGATCTGCGAGCACACCGGCCAGCCCAGCGAACCCGAGGAATCCACGGGCCCGGGGCACTGAGGTTCAACCGACTCTTCGCGCATAATACTTGCGTCAAATAGTTGTTTGCGGTAAAAGTTAAGCATCGCTAATCCACAAGGAAAGTCGAAGAGAGGTCGCGTTGAGCTTGACCTCGGCAAACGCCGTGCTGCCTTGCTCATGGACGGGAAGCGGGTGGTCGCCCTCGACGTCGAGCGCGTCGAGACCCTGACGTTCGGGCGGGCGACTGAGCTGGTGGAGGGAAGCGCGGCTGGCCGACTGATCGCCTTCGAGCGATCGTCGCCCAAGGCCCGAGACCTGCTGCGGCGCGCGGGCATGTCGTACGCGGCGGCCGATGGAGAGCTTTTCGTGCACGCGCCTCCCGTTCACGTCGAGCGACCGTCACGGCGCCGCAGCGTTGCCCTCCAGCCCCAGCCAACCGCAGCCTTTGCGCTCCGCGCCAGCAGAATCCCGCGCTGGCTGTTGCTTCACGCCGCAGAGCGTCCCACGTTTCGCCAGCTGGCAAGGACTGTCGAGTTGAGCGAGGCCATGGTGTCTCGAACGGTGCACGCCCTCGCGGACGATGCCCTTGTCGGGATCGAGCTCGACCCCGATGACAGGCGTCGCCGAAGGGTGAGGCTGCGTGACACGCAAGCTCTGCTCGACGCGTTCGAGCGTGCCGTCATCGCGCGCCGGCCACAACGCATGACCTGGGACATCGGCGCCCGTGACGTGCCGGACGGGCTCAAACGCCTGGGCACGGCCGGCAAGCACCTCGGGCTTCCCTACGCCGTCGGGGGCCTGGCGGGGGCAGCGTATGTACGTCGCGCGGTGGAGCCGGCCGAAGTCAGCGTCTGGATCGAACGGGCCGATTCCGAGCGCTGGGCCGACGAGCTGGTGGCGGTGTCGTCCCGCACGGGCCCTGGCCGGGTCACTGTCCACCTCGCACCTGACCCGTTCGTGCTCTCGCTCGCCACGAGCTACGACCACGTCCAGGTAGCCGATCCGGTCCAGCTTTACCTCGATTGTCGGCGTGCCGGCGAGCGAGCACTGGAGGCGGCCGATGCGATCAGGGTTGAGATGAACTGGTGAGGATCGTCGCGCCAACCCAGCTGCTGGATGAAGCCGCAGAGATCCTCGAGCCGATACGCGCACCGGTGGCTTGTCGGCTTCGAGCCCGATCGCGGTCGCTTCTGGGCGGCCACGCCGGCGGCTCCGCCGTACGCCGGACCGCGCGAAACGCACTGCGGAGGTTCGAACCCGTGGATCACTGAGGGGCACGGCCTCGACTTCCGGTATCAGCAGTTCTCCATTTCCGGTGTTCGCAGCTCTCCAGTTCTGCATTGTGGGAAACTGATCTGGTGCCGAGCTCCTCTTCACGTTCTTTCCATCGTCGGCTTGAACCCTTTGTGACGCGGCTAATGACCGAGGAGCCGGTCGTCGCCGTTCATGGGGCCAGGACCGTCGGTAAGTCGACGATGGTGCGGGCTTTGGCGGGACATGCCGCGCGGCAGGTGGTGGACCTCGACGACCCCGAGACCCGTGATGCCGTTGAGGCGAGCCCGGCGGCCTTTGCCGCGGCCGAGCCGCCGGTCTTCATCGATGAGTATCAGCACGCGCCCACGATCCTGGACGCGATCAAGGCGGAGCTCAGTCGCGACCTTCAGCCGGGTCGCTTTGTCCTCACCGGCTCGACCCGCTACTCGAGCCTTCCGACCGCGGCCCAGTCGCTTACCGGCCGCTTGCACGTCGTGACGCTCTGGCCGCTGTCCCAGGGCGAGCTCGACGGAACCGAGGAGCGATTCGCAGAGCGGCTGCTGAGCGATCCGGAGGCTCTCGTCACGCCCGCCGCCTCGACCACCTCGCGCGAGGAGTACGCGGAACGCATCCTGCGCGGCGGCTTCCCGCTTGCGGCGGCGCGCCCGGAAGGAGCGAGCCGCAATCGCTGGTTCGACGACTATCTCGAGCTCGTCATCGAGCGCGACGTCGCCGAGCTGTCCAGCATCAGGCAGCGGGAGAAGATGCCACGCTTGGTTGCTCGCTTGGGAGGCCAGAGCGCCCAGGTACTGAACGTCGCTCGCGTGGCGTCGGCCGTCGGAATCGAGAGTTCGACGGCGGAGCACTACGTTCGCCTGCTGGAGGCCGCGTTCGTGATCTACAGGCTTCCCGCCTGGGGGACGACGTTGCGGGCCCGCTCCTCGGCGAAGCCGAAGGTCCACTTCGTCGACTCGGGCCTGGCCGGCCGGATGCTGCGGGTCACCGGGGCGCGACTTGCCGCCGCCCAGCCACAGGCGATGACCAAGCTCGGCCACCTACTGGAGACCTTCTGCGTCGGGGAGGTGCTGAAGCAGGTCAGCTGGATGGGGGCCCCGGCGCAGCCGGGCCACTGGCGCACCCACGATGGCGACGAGGTCGATCTCGTGCTCGAACGCGACGACGGAGCGATCGTCGGCGTCGAGATAAAGGCCGGCGAACGCGTATCGGCTGCGCAGTTCCGCAGCCTGCGCAAGCTCCGCGATGCCCTCGGCGACAGGTTCCTGGGGGGTGTCGTGTTGCACTTGGGCCGCCACGGCTACACGCAAGACGATCGTCTCCATGCCCTCCCAGCCGATCGCCTTTGGCTGGCGGGTTGAAAGGACCCATCGCCCGCTGAGCCGCGGTGACGATCGGGTGAGGCTTTCACCTAGTACACCTTAGTAAGACACGCTATAGTTTCTCCGCACAGTGGCTTTCTTCAATCGGGTCAACGAGCTGGCGGCGCTTTCCGAGCGCCTGAATTCGAAGCGGGGGGAGTGCTTCGTCCTCTACGGGCGGCGCCGGGTCGGCAAGAGCGAGCTGCTGCTGCACTTCGGCGAGGGCCGCCGGCAGCTCTACTTCGAGGCGACGTCCGGCACTCGCCAGGACCATCTCGACGATCTCTCCGCCGAGCTGGCCGCCTTCACCGGTCGCAGGCTCTACGCCGAGCAGCCGCTGAGCGGCTGGCGCGCGGCTTTCGCGGCCTTCTCTGAGCTGCTGGAGGAAGGCCAGACGACGATCGTCCTCGACGAGTTTCAGCTCATCGCCCGCCAGGAGCCCGAGCTCGGGTCGCTGCTGAATCGCTTCGTGCGCGAGCACGAGGGCAACCCCGACCTTCTGCTCTGCCTCGCCGGCTCGGACCTCAGCTTCTTCGAGAAGGACGTGGTCGGCTACGGGGCCACCGCATACGGCCGGCGCACCGGGTCGCTGAAGCTCCAGCCCTTCCCGTGGCCGGAGATCGGGGCCTTCGCCGAGGGGTGGAGCGTCGAGGAGCGGATCAGGGCCTGGTCGGTGTTCGGCGGGATCCCCTACTACCTGAAGGAGATCGACCCCGCCTCCTCGCTGGCCGAGGCGATTCTCCGCGCCGTCCTCTACCCCGACGGCCTGCTGCGCGACGAGCCGCGCTTCCTGCTCTCCCAGGAGAGCCGGCTGCGAGACGTCAACACCTACATGTCGTGCCTGCGGGCGATCGCCGCCGGGGTGACCCGTCTGGGCGAGATCGCCCAGCGCATCGGCAGGCGACGCTCCGAGGAGGCGCGGCCATTCCTGGAGACGCTGGAGGAGATGGGCCTGGTGGAGCGCCGCTACCCGGTGACGCAGCCCTCGGGCAAGAGGGTCAACTACGCGATCGTCAACCCGTTCCTGCGCTTCTGGTTTCGCTTCGTCGCTCCCCGCGAGAGCCGGCTCCACAGCCGTGCCGACGCCGATCGCCACTTGGCCGAGGCGGTCCTGCCGCAGCTCGACAAGTTCGTCTCCGAGGACGCCTTCGAGCGGATCTGCCAGGGCTGGCTTCTGGAGGAGGTCGAGGGCGCCGCGCGGGTGGGGCGCTGGTGGGGCTCGATCCGCAGGCGCGAGGAGGGGAAGCTGCGCAGCCGTCCCCATGAGGTCGACGCGATGGCAATCGACGAGCACGGCACGGTGGTTGCCCTCGGCTCCTGCAAGTGGCCCGGCGCCGGCAACGAGGCCCATGCCCACGAGGCGGACGAGCTGGACAAGCTGGAGACGGTCCGGGAGGAGCTGGGAGCGCCGAACGCCCGCCTGTACTTCTTCGACCGGACCGCCTTCTCGCCGCGCCTGCGAAAGCTCGAGGCAGAGCGCGAGGACGTTCGCCTGGTGCCCGTAGGCGACCTCGGCTGAAGCGACCGACTGGTCGATTTACCACCGCATAGGGGGGTAAATCGACCAGTCGTCGAGCCGTATCGAGAGCGACCTCCCCTGAACACGCCAGTTGTCGCCATCGAATAGCGCTATTCTTCGTCGAAGTGACCGCCACCGCCACCATCCGCGTCCCCCGCGAGACCCGCGATCGGCTCGCTGCCCGCGCCCGCGCGCGCGGCGTCTCGCTCTCCGCCCTTCTCACCGAGTTCGCCCGTCGCGCGGAGCGCGCCGAGGCCCTGCGCTCCGAGCGCGAAGCGACCCGCGCCGAGGCAGACGACCCGACCGCCTTGGCCGAGATCGGGCTATGGGAGGCGACGCTGGGTGACGGGATCGACTGAGCCACGCCGCGGTGAGATCTGGCTCGTCTCGCTCGGCGCCGCCCGTCGCGGCGAGCCGGGAAAGAACCGCCCCGCGATCGTCGTCTCCGTGGACGACCTGCTCGTCGGCGCCGACCATGAGCTGATCGTCGTCGTCCCGCTCTCCAGCTCCCTCCCTCAATCGGCACTGCGGCCCCAGCTCGGCCCCGAGGCTGGGATCGACGCCGACAGCGTCGCGATTCCCCGCGCGATTCGCGGCGTCTCCCGTCCCCGCCTCCTGCGCCGCCTTGGTGCGGCGAGCCCCGAGACGCTGTCCGAGGTCGAGGATGCGCTGGCGACGATCCTCGGGCTCGACCGGCCAGCTGCGCCTTCGCCGGCGTAGGCACGCCCCCCTGCGCTGAGCCCACTCCGGCGCTATCCTTGCCGCAAAGGGCAGCGGAGGAAGGTTTTGGGGTCAGGTGGGAAAAAACTGGCCGTCGCTGGACCCGGTTGAAGACGAGTTGGTCCGTGAGGTGATGCGCGTTCACGAGGAGGCCTACGGGCGTCCCGCCACGAACCTCCAAGTCGGGATCGAGGAGACATTCGTCGCAGTGGTGATGGACGTGATGCTGACCCCTGCCGAAGAAGAGATGGTGCAGAGCGGCCATCGCTCCGCCGTCCGCAAGACCCGCGAAGAGTTCTCCCACGCGATCCAACCCGTCTACGAGGCGCTGGTAGAACGCGCCACCGGCCGCCGCGTCGAAGCCTTCATCAGCCGCGTGGCGCTCGAGCCCGAGCGCCCCTGGGGGACCGAGGTCTTCCTCCTCGCCCCCCCGGAGGACTCCTCCCAGGCTGAGATGCTGTTCGCCGAGTGACCTGTGATGAGACAGATCGGTCTCATCTTGCACGGATCGTCCGACCCGGCCCTTCCGGTGCGCTTTATGTGGGTTATAACCACATAAAGCGCACCGGAAGCCGGGTGGGGCGAGAAGGGCGCCGTGGATTAGCTGTTCGGTAAGCGGCGGCGTCGAGCCAGCAGACCTCGCCTACTCCGCGAGCGCGCCGGCGCGGCTCTCGCCGCTCGCCTCGTCCTCGGCGGAGGAGTCGATCGGGTCGCCGAGCAGGTAGACCTCGATCTCGACGTCGGGCTCGGCGTGGGTGGCGCTGATGAAGGCGATCACCCGCCGTCCCAGCACCGCTTCGGCGGCGCTCTTGTACTCGTCTTCCAGGCTTTCCTGGTGCAGCAGCCGGGTGTCGCGGACGTGATCGAGCCGGCCCGCCTCGATCAGGGTCTGCTCGACCTTCGTGTAGACGTCGGTGAGGACGCAGATCGCGAAACCGTCGGCGATGAACGCCCGCGCCGCCGCCGGCCCGCGGCCGAAGTGCTCGCGGTGCATCGCGACCATCGCGTTGGAGAACTCGACCAGGGGCGTGCTTGCCCGGCGTTGGGAGACTTCCTCTGTGCCCATTTGCGGAACCTCGATTCGCTTGGAGCGGTTGCTCCACACCGGACCTGAGATCGAGGTCAAGCTGGAGCAAGGTCGTTGCTGCGACTTGCGTCGCACCAACCGGTGATCGCTCCTCGCGCGAACTCCGCTCGGTAAGCGCTGGCCCCGTCAGAACCCTCGCCACCCGATCAGCCTGCTGCGCAGGTACTCGCGCTGGCCCGCATTTCGGCCGGACCGGTCCACTGTAGCGCAGCCCCAGCATCGGCGCTAGGGTTCGCCGCGATGGACGCCGACCGCTCGGTGGGAGAAGTTCTGGCGTCGATCACCGACGGCCTGGTCAGCCTCCACACCCGCTCCTACGGCAAGGGCCCGACCGCGGCCAAGACCTACTACATGGGCGACGCCGTCGTCACCTTCCTCTGGGAGGGCTTCACCAAGGTCGAGGAGACCCTGATCTCCACCGGCAGGGAGGAAACGGTTGCCCTCCTTCGGCGCAGCGCCCAGGCCGCGATGGAGGAGGAGCTCGCCGCGGTCGTCGAGGAGGCCACGGGCCGCCGCGTGATCGCCTTCTTCAGCCAGGTCAACGTCGACCCCAATATGGCGGTCAACATCTTCCTGCTGGCGCCGCCCGCCGGCCCGCCGCCGGGCTGACCGGACACGACGGTACTCGCCCGGGGGGCGAGGGGTGTGCCCTATTGGACACATGGACTCCCTACAATGGACTCATGTGGACTCATGACTGAACTGGCGCAACTCGCCCAGGAGTTGGGCGTGAATGAGCGGACGCTGCGGCGGGCGGTGAGCCAGGGGGCCCTGCGCGCCCGCCGGCCCTCGCCGAGGGTTCTCGACCTGCCGCTGTCCGAGCGTCGCTACATGCGGCGTTCGTGGCCACTGTTGTCGGCCTTGCGCATGGCTTTGCGGACCGAGCGCAACGTTCGCTTCGCGCTGCTGTTCGGCTCCGCTGCCACGGGCGCGGACACGCCGGCCAGCGATGTCGATGTGCTCGTCGATTTGCGCGATCCGAACCTGGAGCGCGTGGCTGACCTGAGCGCAAAGCTGGAAGCTGCGAGTGGGCACCCCGTCAACATCATTCGCCTCGAAGACGCCGAGGCCGATCCATCTTTTCTGGCCGGTGTCGTGTCTGAGGGGCGCGTGCTCGTCGATCGAGAGCATTTGTGGTCGGACTTGCGGCACCGTGAGGCTGCCCTGCGGCGGCGCGGCCGCCGGCGGGATGTCCAGGCAGCGCGGGACGTCGTCAACCATTTGGAGGACTTCCCGCGCCAGTGCGCGGCGCTGGAGACAGCGATGGCGGCGTTCGGCGACGACTTCGATCTCAAGCCGTTCAAGTTGGCCTTCGACACCGTGGATGACATGGAGGCCTACAACCGCGCGCAGGCGGTTGAGAGGGCTGTGGGGCGAGTTCAGAATTTCGTCGCCGATCTCGCGATTGCCGGGGTCCGGCTGGCCCAGCTACCGCGCAAGTCACTCGAGGGCGATGGCTCTCCGGCCCAGCAGGCATTTGAAGCGCTACGGGACGCAAAGGTCATCGACGGGGAGCTCTGCCGTCGGTTGACGCGGGCGCAGAAGGCCCGCTCGCTGATCGAGCACAGCTACGTGCGGACTCCCGCCGGCGATGTCCACCGCGCCACCCGACTCATCCACGAGACGGCTCTCGACTTCATCGGTCCGTATCGATCTTGGGTCGGGCCGCTCCTCGACAGGTCAGACGCTCGATAAACGCTCGTATCCAGCCGAAAAGCTGTTGATTTCCAGGGGATATCGTCAATCCCTTGACAAAAGAAACACAAGTATCTACTCTCCTCCCCGGGTCGGTAAACACGTTTATCCACCCTTGAAGCAGGCAGTCTCCTAGCCAAGGACGCGCGAGATCTCGCCTCCAGGGCGCCGGGAGAAGGTCACCGACAGGACCGTCGCCCTAGCCAGGGTTCCCACGCCAAGCAGCGCGGGAACGGGAGGGGCCCGGTCAACAGGGACCTTCACGGAGAGGAGACAGCTGGTGGGAAGCATGCCATTCGCACCCCCGCGGGAACCGACCCGCGATGCGCCGGTACCGGCTGCCATCCCCCGCGCGCAGTTGCGCCGCGTCGCAGCGGCGACGGCGGTCCCGACCCGACCTTCCTCACTTCTCCCCCTCGGCAGTCGAGGGTGGAGAGGGCTGGTCGCGGCCCCTGAAAGGGGCCGCGGCTTCATCACGCAATCAACCAGGGCAGATGGGGATGGGTTCCCGATCCGCCTTGTCACTCAGGGAAACCGAGTCACCCAAAGGTCGCGGGAAGCGGCTCGGCAGGGGCTCGAAGAACAAGGAGAGATCTAAGTGAGACGTCTAACAATCTTGCTCGCCACGGTGGGGGCACTGATGCTCGTGCCGGCGGCGCAGGCGCTCGCCGCGCCGGAACTGGAACTGAACCTGATCGGCGTCAACGGAGGCGGCGGCGAAGTCAAAAGCAAAGCGCCCTTCCTCGGCTCGCCATCGATCGCATGCAAACTGCCCGCAGGCGGCTCGCAGACGGGCACCTGCAAAACCACCATGACCGCTGCCGAAGGAGGCTGGGCCGTCTGGCTGAATCCAGGCACGGCGGACGCCAACAGCGTCCTCAAGGAATGGGTGGTCCACGAACCGGGGATCGAGGCGGACCAGTGCGACGAAGGCACCAAACTATGCACGGCCGCCACGGAAGAAGAAACGGGAACCGTCGTGGTCAACGTCGAATTCGAAAGGGTCAAACCGACGCTGAAAGTCAACCTGATCGGCATCGGAGGCGGCGGCGGCGAAGTCGTCAGCCCGAGCGCCACTCCCCCCACCTTCCCGGGCACCCCGCCGCTGGCATGCAACCTGCCCGAAGGGGGCACGCAGGAAGGCACCTGCGAAAACCTGATGTTCGACGCCGGGGAAGGCCTTGGCCTGGAGTCCATGGAAGCCATCCCCGGTCCCAACAGCGAATTCATCGAATGGGCAATCAGCCCGTCGGGCTTCTTGGTGGAAGGATCCTCATGCTGGGCTGACCCGGCGGCGTTGAAGTGCTTCGTCGGCGTCGAAGGCGAAGGCGAACTCGAAGCCGTCTTCGCCTGCGAAGAAGGCAAAGAATGCCCTGAAGCACCCCCGGTCGGCCCCGAACTAACCGTCGCCAAAGAAGGCACCGGCAGTGGCACCGTCGTCTCGAGCCCCGCGGGGATCGAATGCGGCGCGACCTGCAGCTCCACCGCCTTCGAAGAAGGCTCCAAAGTCACCCTGACCGCATCGCCCTCGGCGGGCTCGCTCTTCGTCAGCTGGAAAGGCTGCGAAAAAGGCGGGGTCAACGGCCGCCAGTGCACGGTGACGATGGACAAAGCAAAGACCGTCAACGCCAAGTTCATCACGGCCTATGACGTCACCGTCAACCGGGTCGGATCTGGCCTCGGCAAGGTGAGCAGCTCCCCGGGCGGGGTCCTCTGCCTGAGCAACTGCTCATCGACCACGGCCGCCTTCAAGGAAGGCACCTCGGTCACCCTCAACGCGGCACCGTCGAAAAACTTCGTCTTCACCGAATGGACGGGCGACTGCTCGGGCTCTGAACTCAGCTGCCCGCTCGGCGCCCTCGGCGAAGACAAGGAAGTCGGCGCCAAATTCACCGAAGTCGCCAAACAGCTGCTCACGGTCAACAAGAGCGGCGGCGGCCAGGGAACCGCGAAGTCAAACGTCGCCGGCATCAACTGCGGCGCCACCTGCTCGACGATGGCATCGGCCTACTACCAGGGCACGGTGGTCGAACTGACCGCCACCCCGGGCAAAGGCTCCGCCTTCGGCGGCTGGTCGGGCAGCGGCTGCTCAGGCACCGGCACCTGCACGGTGACGATGAGCGCGGCCAAAGCAGTCACGGCCGAATTCAAATAGCGAGGTAACGCAGCACCAGTAGCAAGAAGCAAGAAGCAAACGGCAAGGCCAAAGCCCCGGGAGCCACAGGCTCCCGGGGCTTTGGCCCCGCCGCAGCGGTACCGCCACAGGGGGAGAGGCGGCAAGACAAGACTTGAAGTGCCTACAGGGAGAGGCGAGTAGATGGGACAGCTGAGGACCGATGGGAAGACGAGGCCGGCGGCGCTGCTTTGCGCCTGCGCCCTGCTTGCCCTCACCGCTCTCGCCCTCGTCCTGCCGGGCGCGGCCTCGGCCGAGCCGCCGGCCCCTTTCTGGAAGACCTGCGAAAGCCAGTTTGTCGAACAGCAAATCCGTCGTCTCAGAAGCCGGCCAGTGCTCGATCCCGCGCGGGATCGGCGCCGACCCGAGCACCCCCGGCCACCTCTACGTCGCCGACCAGGGCAACTCTCGGATCGTCGAGCTGAGCGCCTGGGGGAGCTTCGTGCGGGCCTGGGGCTGGGGGGTGCGCGACGGCTCCGAAGAGCTTCAGGTCTGCACGAGCGAGACCGGTTGCCAAGGCGGCCTGCGCGGCTCGGGCGCCGGCGAGCTTCCCGGCGGTTCCCAGGGAATCGCCGTGGACTCCAAAGGCGATGTCTACGTCACCGAAGCCCGCTGCTGCGGCACCGCCAACCGCCTACAGAAGTTCGACCTCTCCGGTCCCGAGCCCGCCTTCGAGTGGATGGCAGGGGGGGAAGTGAACAAGACCAAGGTCGCCCTTCGTGAAGAACAGGAAGCAGAAGAAGAACCCGTCACCGTCACTGAAGCCGAGGAGAACCTCTGCACCCTCGCTTCGGGCGACGAGTGCGGCGCCGGCACTGCCGGCACCGGCCAGGGCCAGTTCGGGAGTAACCCCCCGGTCGGCAGCCTGATCGCAGTCGACCGTAACGGCACCGAGACCGCCACCGACGACGTCCTCTTCGTCGGCGACGTTGACCGCATCCAGAAGTTCGACGCCGAAGGCGCCTATCTGGGCGAGATCGCGCTGCCCGAAGCTGGCACCGTCGACTCGCTCGCGGTCGACCAGGCAAGCGGCGACCTCTACTTCGCCTACGCGAGCCCGATCATTCGCGATGAGAGCGAAGTGACGGTCGCCGAAAAGCCCGATGTCCACCGGCTCGATCCCCACACCGGGGAAAGCGTCGGCAAACCGCTCGAAGTTGGCATCCCGACGGCGATCGCCACCGACGCAGCGGGCAGCGTCTACGTCGCCGACGATCGCGCCAGCGACACGAGCAGCAAGGAGAACCCCGGCGAGCACAGCACGAGGATCCTCGTCTTCGACTCCGCCGGCAACCCGCTGGAGACGATCGGGGAAGTAGATATCAGGGAATTTGGGGCGGACGAGTACGAGTTCAACGCCTCCACCGGCATCGCCGCCGGCTCGGCCTGCCTCGCCGAGAGCACCGACGTCTACCTCGCCAACAGCAGTTCCGCCAACAGCTTCGTGCGCGCCTGGGGCCCGCCCCCCGACGACCCCGGTTGCCCGCCCGAGCGCCGCGCCCCCTCGATCGAGGTCTCCTACGCGACCTCGGTCGGCACCGAAGAGGCCCAGCTCGAGGCTCGCATCAACCCCCACTTCTGGGCGGGCGCCCAGGGCACCACCCGCTACTACGTCCAGTACGCCACCGCCGCCTGCATCGAAGCGCAGGGCTGGGAAGGCGAATGCGTCGAAGAGCACCCCGCCCCGCCGGGCACCGAGCTGGAGGGCGGTGTGCTCGACGCCGGCCTGCCCGCCCCGACCCTGCTCAGCGGCCTTACGCCCGACACCGCCTACCGCTTCCGCTTCGCGGCCGAATCCAGAGACTCCAAAAAAGAACCAGAGCCGACCGTCCCGGGCCAGCCCGTCTTCGGCGTCGGCGGGGTGCCGGGTGAAGACGGCGCCGAAAGGTCCTTCGTCACCTTCCCAGTCCCCGGAGCTCACGCCGCCTGCCCCAACGACGCCTTCCGCACCGGCCCCGCGGCCGCCCTGCCCGACTGCCGCGCCTATGAGCTGGTCAGCCCCCTCGACAAAGCAAACGGCGAGATCGTCACCCAGCTGGGCACCGGCACCTCCGGCGACCCGGCCCGCCACATCCAGGCGGCCGTCTCGGGGGAGGCGCTCACCTACTCCTCCTACCGCGCCTTCGCCGACCCGGTGGGCGCCCCCTACTCCTCCCAGTACATCGCCCGCCGCGATTCCGACAGCTGGGCCACCGAGAACGTCTCCCCGCGCCAGGAAGGGCCCGAACTCGCCTCCCTGCTGGGCATCGCCAACCCCTACCGCCACTTCTCGGCCGAGCTCACCGAAGGCTGGGTCACGACCGTCACCGACCCCGACCCCCCGCTGGCCCCCGGCGCCCAGCCGGGCTACGCCAACATCTACCGCCGCGAGGGCGGGGGCTATGAGGCCTGCACGACCGAGGCCCCGCCCGTCACCACCCCCGAAAACTACATCCCGGTGCTGCAGGGCGTGGCGGCCGGCGGGTCGGTCGCGGTCTTCCGCGCCGACGGCAAGCTCACCCCCGAGGCATCGGATGCGGCCGTGCCCGACACCTTCGGCAGCGGGGTGCAGGGGATCGAGCAGCTCTATGCCTGCATCGACGAGGGCGGTGGGCCACGCGAGCTCGCCCTGGCCAGCGTCCTGCCCGCCGGCGCGGCGAGCGATCAGCCCTCCACCGCGGGCGCGGGCGGGGCGGCGGACCACTACGGGCGCAGCGCCCGCCTCGCCGGGGCGCTCTCTGCGGACGGCTCGCGCCTTTACTTCAACGCCGGCGGGCGCCTCTACCTGCGCGAGAACCCGGCCGAGGAACAAAGCGCCCAGGAGCACGGCGCAGCGTGGGGCGAGGGCGACACGATCGGCCCGGCCAAAGGCGAAGGCAGGACGTTTTCCACCTCGACGACGATCCGCCAGGTCAAAGAGGAAGTGGGCGGGTTCGCGGTCGGGCAGGAAATCGAAGGCGAATGCATCGCCGCGGGCACGAAGATCACCGAAGTCATCGAGGCCCAACCCGAGCCCAACGTCTTCGTGGGCGACAAACTGGTGGTCGATCGGAACCCGACCGCAAACTGCACCGAAACGGAGATCGTCGGCGTCGCCTCCGCCACCGCCTCCGACGTCAGCGCCGACTTCGGCGCCTTCGGCTCCGGCCAGAGGATCGAGGGGGAGTGGATCGCGTCTGGGACGACGATCGCAGAAGCCAAAGGGGCCGAAGCCAAGCTGGTCCTCTCGGCGCCGGCCACCCGGACCGAATCCGGCGCCGCCGGGACGGGCGATCTGAGCGAAGGATCGCCGGAGATCGCGAACGTCGCGGTTTCCGAAGGACCCTTCCGGGTGGGCCAGCTGATCCACGGGGCGGGGATCCCGCCGCGGGCGAGGATCACCGAGATCGACGAACCCGAAGAAGCCTTGGCGCTGAGGATCTCCGCACCGGCCAAAGCAAGCGCCACGGGCGTCGCCCTCAGCGCCGCCGCGCCGCTGGAAGCCTTCAGCGAGTGCACCGAGCCCGCCAGGGGCTGCACCTACCCGGTCTCCCCGCCCGGGCCCAACGCCGGCTTCTGGGCGGCTGCCCCCGACGGCTCGGCGGCGCTCTTCACCCAGGGGGGCTCCCTCTACCGCTTCGACGCCGCAAGCGGCGAAGCGGACGAGATCGCCAAAGGGGTCAAAGGCCTCGCCGGCTGGAGCGAGGACCTCTCGCGCGCCTACCTGGCCTCGACCGAGCTGCTCACCGGCGAAGGGCCCGGCGAAGCCAACAGCGAGGGGCGCTTCCCGGCCCCAGAGGAGCTCAACCTCTACCTCTATGAGTCAGGCGCAGGCGGGAGCTTCGCCTTCGTCGGCACGCTGGCGGCAAGCGACGGCGACAGCGCCAAGCTCGCGCCGATCAACGCCAAGCCCAGCCACCGCACCGCCCGCGCCGGCGCCGACGGCGCCCGCCTGGCCTTCACCTCGGCCGCGCGCCTCACCGGCTACGACAACACCGACCGCCTGACGGGAGAGCCGGCAACCGAGGTCTACCTCTATGACGCCGAGGCCGAGCGGCTGCTCTGCGCCTCCTGCAACCCCTCCGGCGCGCGCCCGGCGGCGCGCGAGGTCGATCGCTCGCGCTTCATAAGCGGCGGGGGGGCCCCGATCCTCGCCGCCGCCCACCTGCCGCCCTGGGCGAATTCCTTCCACGCCACCCGGGCGCTCTCCGATGACGGCTCCCGCCTGTTCTTCAACGCCCACGACGCTCTCTCCCTGGGCGACACCAACGGCCACCAGGACGTCTACCAGTGGGAGGAGCCGGGCACGGGCAGCTGCACCGAAGCAACCGACACCTACTCCGAGCAAAACGGCGGCTGCATCGAGCCGATCTCCTCCGGGCGCGGCAGCTCGGACTCCGAGTTCTTCGACGCCGACCGCACCGGCACCGACGTCTTCTTCGCCACCGCGCGCAGCCTGCTGCCCCAGGACCCCGGCCTGGTCGACGTCTACGACGCCCGCGAGGGCGGCGGCTTCCCGGCGCCGAGCGAGGCGCCCTCCTGCGAGGGGGAAGCGTGCCAGGGCCCGGCGAGCGCGCCCGAGGACCCGACCCCCGCCTCGGCGACCTTCCGGGGGGCCGGCAACGTCGTCTCCGCGCCGGCGGCCAAGAAGAAGGCGAAGCCGGCGAAGCGGCGCTGCGCGCGGGGCAAGGTTCGCCGCCGCGGCGGGCGCTGCGTCAGGGCGCACCGCAAGCGGGCCGCCAAGCACCACAGGCCGGCCCACCGCCACCGCCGGAGGGCCGCCCGATGAGGGCCCGGCTCGCGATCGCGGCCGCGGCGGCGCTCGCCCTCTGCGCCCTCTGGGCGGCTCCCGCCCAGGCGGTCAAAGGCGCCGAGGAATGCGTGCTGGCCGAACCGGCCTTCGGCCTCTGCGACCTCGACGCGCTCTTCGATCCCCAGGAAGGCGACGCCCCGCTGCAGGCCGGCTCGCACCCCGAGGGGCTCACGATCGAGCTCTCGGTGAACACCGAGCTGGAGCCCGAAGGTCCCGAAGGCGAAAAAACGATCCCCAGCGAGGAAGTCAAGGACCTGCGCATCCTCGTCCCGCCGGGCTTCGTCGCGGCCCCCACCGCGGTGCCCGCCTGCGCGCTCGTCGACTTCTTCTCCGGCGAGAACCTCTCGCTGACCAACTGCCCGGCGGCCACCGCGGTCGGCAAGACCACGGTCGAGTTCAGCTCGGTCGGCTACACCAACACGCTCCCCGTCTACAACCTCGTCCCCGCCCCGGGCACGGTGGCCAAGATCGGCTTCGTGGTCGAAGGGGTGGCGCCGGTGACGGTCAACCTGCTGCTCAGCCCCGAGCCCCCCCACAACGGGATCGCGGAGGTCTCCAACGTCACCCAGGTGACCTACTTCTTCAGCGCGAGCACGACGCTGTGGGGGGTGCCGGCCGACTCCTCGCACGACGAAGAGCGCCACGCCTGCCTGAACACCGACGGCAAATGCCCGGTGGCGGTCGCCGAAGAGCCCTTCCTCACCCTGCCGACCCGCTGCACCGGTCCGCTTCGCACCGAGGTCGAAGCCGACAGCTGGCAGCACCCGGGCGCTTGGGTCGAGACCTTCGCCGAGACCGAAGACCCCCCCACGCTCTGCGCCAAGCTGGAGTTCTCGCCGGCGATCGCCGCCGCCCCGACCTCGCGGGCGGCCTCCAGCCCCAGCGGCCTGGACTTCTCCCTCGACGTCGACGACCCGGGCCTGACCAACCCGACCGGCTACGCCGCCTCGACGATCCGCAAGGCAGAAGTCACCCTGCCCGAGGGGATGTCGGCCAACCCCTCCCTGGCCGACGGGCTGGCGGTCTGCACGGAGGCCCAGCTGGAAGGCGAGACCGCCTTCTCGGCCCCCGGCGAGGGCTGCCCGCAGGCCGCCAAGATCGGCACGGTGCAAGTCGAGTCGCCGCTGATCGACGAAGACGTCGGCGGCGCCCTCTACATCGCCGAGCCCTACGAGAACCCCTTCGACTCGCTCTTGGCGATGTACCTGGTGCTGAAGAACGCCCAGCTGGGCATCTCGGTCGTCCAGCCCCTGGAGATAAAGCCCGACCCGGTCACGGGGCAACTGACCACGGTCGCCGAAGAGCTGCCCCAGCTGCCGTTCAGCCACTTCCGCCTGCACTTCAAGGAGGGGACCCGCTCGCCGCTCTCCACCCCGCCCGCCTGCGGCTCCCACGTCGTCGAGGCGACCCTCTACCCCTGGGCGGGCGGAGCGCCGCTCACCACCAGCTCCACCTTCGAGATCGTCACCGGCCCCGACTCGGGCCCCTGCCCCGCCGGCGGCCTGCCGCCCTTCAAGCCCGGCCTGATCGCCGGCACGCTCAACAACCGCGCCGGCTCCTTCTCGCCCTTCAACCTGCGCCTGAGTCGCTCTGACTCCGAACAGGAGATCACCCGCTTCTCGATCAAGCTGCCGCCGGGGATAACCGGCAAGCTGGCCGGCATCCCCTACTGCCCCGACGCGGCGATCGAGCAGGCCAAGGAACGCACCGGGCCGCACGGGGGCCAGGAAGAGCTCGATGATCCCTCCTGCCCGAAGGCCTCTGAGATCGGCAGGACCCTGGCCGGCGCCGGAGTGGGTCCAGCCCTCACCTACGCCCCCGGCAAGGTCTACCTCGCCGGGCCCTACCACGGCTCCAACCTCTCGATGGTGGCGATAACGGCAGGAGTGGTCGGCCCCTTCGACATCGGCACCGTGGTCGTGCAGGAGGGCTTCAAGATCGACCCCGAGACCGCCGAAGTCTTCATCGACTCCACCGGCTCGGACCCGATCCCCCACATCATCAGGGGCATCCCGGTCCACCTCAGGGACATCAGGGCCTACGTCGACCGCCCCGAATTCGTCCTCAACCCGACCGATTGCACCAGGACCTCGACGGCCTCCACGGTCCTCGGCTCGGGCCTTGACTTCGTCTCCGAAGCCGACGACAACCCGGTCACGGTTACCTCCCCCTTCCAGGCAGCCGACTGCGCCGCATTGCCCTTCAAACCGAAACTGACGATGCGCCTGATCGGCGGCACCAAACGGGGAGCCCACCCGGCCTTCAAAGCCCACCTGGCGATGAACGGGATCGGCGAAGCCGGCATCGCCTACGCCCAGGTAACCCTGCCGAGAAGCGAGTTCATCGAGAACGCCCACTTCGACACGATCTGCACCCGGGTGCAGTTCAAGGCCGGGGCCGGAAACGGGGCGGAGTGCCCGGCGGGGAGCATCTACGGCAAGGCCACCGCGCTCACCCCGATCCTCGGCGAGTCCTTGACCGGCCCCGTCTTCCTGCGCTCCTCAGAACACCAGCTGCCCGACCTGGTGGTGGCCCTGCACAACTCCCAGGTCGACTTCAACCTGGTCGGCAGGGTGGACTCGGTCAAAGGCGGCGGGCTGCGCAACACCTTCGAAACCGCCCCCGACGCCCCGGTCTCCAGCTTCGACATCGAATTGGCCGGCGGCAAGAAGGGCCTCTTCGTCAACAGCACCAACCTCTGCGCCAAGGTGCGTAAGGCCAAAGCCAACTTCATCGGCCAGAACGGCAAGTCCTTCGACTCCAAGCCGGTGTTGAAGGTGAAGTGCAAGGGGAAGGGCAAAGGCAAAGCCAAGCGGCACAGGCGCCACAGGCGGGCGGCGATCCTCCACCGCCGCGCGGCCGGGTGAACGGAGAGTCCGGCGGGGCTGACCCGTTCAGCCGCAGCCCGTCGCCCTCGGTGTCGAGCCCGCGGATCGTTCCGGTCGCAGGGCAGACGATCAGGTCGTAGAGCACGCCGATCGTCTCATCTCGGCTCAGGACGACGACCGGCCGGCGCTTTGCGTCGGGTGGCTCGTGCCACCAGACCTCGCCACGCCTCACGCTCAGCCCTGCTGCTCCCAAGAGAAGCCGATCTTGGCCTCTTCCTCGTCGAGGCGGCGGAACACCGACGAGGAGGACGCCCGCACGAACGCCGACAGGTTCCCCCAGTCATCGATCTCATCTCCTGGCTCCACCTCCACGGCCGCCCGTAGCCGCTCGTACTCGGCCGCCAGCTCGGTCTCCGAGAGCCGGTCGAGCAGGCGCTCCACCTTCTCGCGCGTGGTCACGAGCCGAATCCTAGCGCCCGCGCTCGCGGCCGACTCCCCCTACGGGGCAATCGCATGAAGCCATCCGCCTACGACACGCTGACGATTAACAAAGCCAACAGCGGCTCGGAAAAAGGCCTGCGCCAAAACGCCCTCGCTCTGGCAGCGCTCCTCTGCCACGGCGGCGATAGCCACCGCGGCCACCGTCCAGCAGGGCAACCTGCGCATCACCGTCCTCGCCCAGCTGAAGCCCTACAAGCTCCCCCGGGTGGGCACCGCCCCGATCGCCGTCTTCGTCGCCGGGCACCTGACCAACGCCCAGGGCGGCATCCCCCCGCAGCTGCTCGGCGCCGAAGGGTGCCAAGCGAGCCTCCTTTCCGCTCGCCTACGCCCGCTTCGAGTTCGCCGGGCGGCCCGAGATGGGGGCGACGGTGCAGAAGACGTGCGGGATGGTGCCGTGAGAGCGAAATGCCTAGCGGGAGGGGAGCAGTTCCAGCGCCTCGACGTGGCGCGGCCGGACGGTGGCGAAGTGGCGGTGGTCGAGGGTCGCGACCTTCGGCTCTCCCAGGCGCTCGGCCAGGGCCATGACGCTGGCGTCGACGACGCCGAGGCGCAGGTCCGCGTAGGTGTCCTGCAGCTCGTGGCAGCGCCGCAGGTCCTCGTGCGTCGGGCCCTCCGCCGTGTAGGCGCCGGCCAGCAGGTCCTCCAGGAAGGCAAGCCAGACCCCTGGCGTCAGCCGCTCGTGGCACCAGTAGTCCAGCTCGCCGAGGACGAGCGCGGGGACGATCAGGTCCTCGCTGGCCCCGGCGACCAGCTCGGCGCAGGGCCGATGATCGGTATCGGCAGCGTCGAGCGCCGCCAGCAGCACGCTGGTGTCGAGAACGAGCGCCACCTACGCGGGCGGCCGTGCCACCGGCTCGGTGGCGGTCTCAGCCGCGCTGCGACCGTCGTCGGAGCGGCCCAGGCCGACCCTCGGCCGCCGCGCCCGCCTGATCGTCACCGCCTTCTCCTCGATCGCCTCGGCGAGCACCGCGGTGAGGCTGTCTCCCCGCCGGCGAGCCTCGGCCTCGAGCGTCGCAAGCGCTTCCGCGTCTGCGCTTACAGTGGTTCGACGATTCATGATTCATGATGCTAGCACCACCCAGGAGGATGAGATGACTAACGCGAAGGCAACCTCACACCACCAACGCCCAGCCCCAGCTGATCACGATCCTCGATCAGGGCAGGACAGAAGGCACGCTCAGAACAGGAGGCTCGCCGCGGCGAGGTCGAAGGCGGGCCTCTCGACCCACCAGACCTCACCGCGTTTCACGAGCGTTGCTCTCGCACCCAGGGTTCGAAGCCCGCGTCACGCTCTTCCCTGGCCAGCTCCAACATCGAGTCGGAGAACAGGGCATCGGTTTGGGCATCGAGATCGCCCCAAGCGTCGACGGTCTGCCCGCCCTCGACCGCCGCTCGCAGCCGCTCGTACTCGGCCGCCAGCTCGGCCTCCGAGAGCCGGTCGAGCAGCCGCTCCACCTTCTCGCGCGTGGTCACGTCCCGAATCCTAGCTGTAAATGGAGGTCCATGGTCTTGCCTCAGCCCAGGCGCACGCTCTCGAACTTCAGCACCGTTGCGAGCAGTTCGAAATGGCGGTCGGCGTGCAGCACCCCGAAGCCCCGCTCGGCCCGAGACCCTCCTCGAATGCGGCGAACTCCCGCTCGTTGTCTCTGTTCAGGTCACGGTGGGGCCAGCAGGTAACGGGGAACATCGCTATCGGGGGCGCCGTCCTCCTCTTCGGCATGCTGCCCTCGATCCTGCTGATCCTCATCGCGATTTCGATCTGGAGCTCGGCCAGCCTCCTCGGCGCCCTTCTCCTCGTGATCGGGGTGATCGGGCTGGCGATCTCACTGCTCGTCTCCAAGGCCCTCAGCAACATCTTCGGCGTCGCCCTCTACCGCTACGCCCTCGACGGCGAGGCCGTCGGCGGCTTCACCGCCGAAGAGTTCGAGTCCGCAGTGAAGCCCCGCGGCGGCCGCAACGCCCCACCCACAGCCACCCCCGGCACCGTCTGACCCGGAACATCGTTCCGGTGCGCTTTATGTGCCCATAGGTGGCATAAAGCGCACCGGAAGGTTTATCGGGGGGAGAGACCGTGCTCCGGTGCGCCTTATGTCTGCATGGATGGCACAAAGCGCACCGCAAGCCTGAACCGCAGGATCGGGGGCCTGGCTGGGCAACAGCACGGCGTCGTCTCACGCCGACAACTTCGCGCACTTGGGATAGGGGACAGCACGATCACCTTGCGGATCGCGTCCGGATACCTACGGCCGCTCTTCCGCGAAACCTTTGCGGTGGGGCATGAGGCAATTACGAGGCAGGGACGACTGCTGGCTGCGGTGCTCGCCTGCGAGGAGGGGACGGTGCTCTCGCACGGCAGCGCGGCGGAGCTGCTGGGGCTGTGGGACAAGCAACTCCCCGTCATGCACGTGATCCCGCCGGACTGGTCGGGGCGCAAGATCGGCGGCATTCGCTGGCACCGCGTGCGCCTGCCCCTTCCCGAGGAGATCGAGATCCGGGATGGAATCACCTGCACGACCATCTCCCGGACGATCGTCAACATGGCGGGGGAATCGGGCTGGGGCCAGCTGAGGAGGCTCGTCGAGCAGGCGGCGGTCATGCGCCGGCTCGACGCCGGCGAGATCGATCTCGTGCTCTCGCGTGGCCGCAGGCGCGGGGCTCCACGGTTGCGGACGATCCTGGCTCCCTGGCGGGAGACGCGGGAGGAGCGCCCAGTCGTGCGAAGCCGCCTCGAGGCGCGTCTGCTCCCACGCCTGATCGAGGAAGGACTGCCCGCTCCCCGCACCAACGTGAAGCTTTGCATCGACGGGCACCCCTTCGAGATCGACCTGCTCTGGGACGAGCATCGGCTCGCGATCGAGACCGATGGCGAAGAGACGCACGGCACCAGAGTCGCCTTTCAGCGCGATCGCAAACGCGACCAGATCCTTACCGCCGCCGGCTATCGGACCGCGCGCGTCACCTGGGCGCAGGTCCGGGACGAACCCAACGCCGTCGTCAACCGCATCGCCCGCATGCTGAAGGCGGCCCGATAGCCGTTCCGGTGCGCTTTATGCCACCCATGCAGACATAAGGCGCACCGGAAGCTCGTTGCGGGTGGCGGCGAGGATCTCCAGCACCGCGACCGGACAGCTGGCCAGCAGGCCGCTTCGCAGAGAACCCTCGATGGGGATGGGGTTGACATTGATGACCCGGTGTGTCCTAATTCACTGACCTAGGAATTCAGACACCCACATTTCTAGGTATTGGGAGAGACGGCAGTGCCTATTGGCCTGCGGGATAGCGCCGACAGGGATTCGGTCGGCGGGGGATTCAAGGAGGGGGAGATGCACCGAGTGAGGCGGCAATGGGGACGTTGGATCATCCCTGCCCTGGCCGCGGCGGCGATGGTGCTTGCTCTCGCGCTCCCGGCACTCGCTGTCTCCGGGCACAAACTGACGATCGAAACGAACGGGACCGGCACCGGGACCGTGCAGTGCGAAGTCGAAGGCGGCTCGCTCGAAGCCTGCGATGCCGAATATCCCGAAGGCACCGAACTGGTGGTCGTTCCCGAAGCTGGCGTCAACTCCGAATTCATCGAATTCTCCGGCGATTGCGGCCCGCTCGCCTGCTTCCTGGCGATGGATGAAGACCACACCGCGATCGCCACCTTCGACCTCGAACCGGGAGCGGTCGAATACTCGCTCACGATCGCCAAAGCGGGCACCGGCACCGGCACGGTGCAGTGCGAAGTCGAAGGCGGCCCGATCGGCTCCTGCGACGCCAAATACCCCGAAGGCACCGAACTGAGCGTGCTGGCCGAAGCCGACCCCGGCTCCAGCTTCGCCGGCTTCTCGGGCAACTGCACAGGCTCGAGCTGCGAACTTACGATGAACGCGGCCAAGTCGGTCACCGCGACCTTCAATCTCGAAGCGGCCCCCGAATTCGCCCTCTCGATCGCCAAAGCCGGCACGGGCGCGGGCGCGGGCACGGTCCTCTGCGAAGCCCAGGAAGGCCCCGAAGCCTGCCCGGCCAAATACCTGGAAGGCACCGAGGTGACGTTGCTCCCCGAAGCAGGCGGCGGCTCAACATTCACCGGCTTCTCCGGGGACTGCACGGGCCCCACCTGCACCTTGACGATGGACGCGGCGAGGTCGGTCACGGCCACGTTCGACGCCGAAGCCAAACCCAGCTTCGCCCTCAAAGTCAAAAAAACGGGCACGGGGACCGGCAAAGTGACCAGCTCACCGGCCGGCATCGATTGCGGCGTTGACTGCGAAGAGTCCTACGAAGAAGGCAAAGCCGTCACGCTCAGCCAGCTCGCCGACGCGGGCTCGGAATTCGTCAAATGGACCGGCGCCTGCACGGGCTCCGGCGCCTGCGAAGTGACGATGAGCGTGGCCAAGGAAGTCACCGCCGAATTCAAACTCAAAGCCAAACCCAGCTTCGCCCTCAAAGTCAAAAAAACGGGCACGGGGACCGGCAAAGTGACCAGCTCACCGGCCGGCATCGATTGCGGCGTTGACTGCGAAGAGTCCTACGAAGAAGGCAAAGCCGTCACGCTCAGCCAGCTCGCCGACGCGGGCTCGGAATTCGTCAAATGGACCGGCGCCTGCACGGGCTCCGGCGCCTGCGAAGTGACGATGAGCGTGGCCAAGGAAGTCACCGCCGAATTCAAACTCAAAGCCAAACCCAGCTTCGCCCTCAAAGTCAAAAAAACGGGCACGGGGACCGGCAAAGTGACCAGCTCACCGGCCGGCATCGATTGCGGCGTTGACTGCGAAGAGTCCTACGAAGAAGGCAAAGCCGTCACGCTCAGCCAGCTCGCCGACGCGGGCTCGGAATTCGTCAAATGGACCGGCGCCTGCACGGGCTCCGGCGCCTGCGAAGTGACGATGAGCGTGGCCAAGGAAGTCACCGCCGAATTCAAACTCAAAGCCAAACCCAGCTTCGCCCTCAAAGTCAAAAAAACGGGCACGGGGACCGGCAAAGTGACCAGCTCACCGGCCGGCATCGATTGCGGCGTTGACTGCGAAGAGTCCTACGAAGAAGGCAAAGCCGTCACGCTCAGCCAGCTCGCCGACGCGGGCTCGGAATTCGTCAAATGGACCGGCGCCTGCACGGGCTCCGGCGCCTGCGAAGTGACGATGAGCGTGGCCAAGGAAGTCACCGCCGAATTCAAACTCAAAGCCAAACCCAGCTTCGCCCTCAAAGTCAAAAAAACGGGCACGGGGACCGGCAAAGTGACCAGCTCACCGGCCGGCATCGATTGCGGCGTTGACTGCGAAGAGTCCTACGAAGAAGGCAAAGCCGTCACGCTCAGCCAGCTCGCCGACGCGGGCTCGGAATTCGTCAAATGGACCGGCGCCTGCACGGGCTCCGGCGCCTGCGAAGTGACGATGAGCGTGGCCAAGGAAGTCACCGCCGAATTCAAACTCAAAGCCAAACCCAGCTTCGCCCTCAAAGTCAAAAAAACGGGCACGGGGACCGGCAAAGTGACCAGCTCACCGGCCGGCATCGATTGCGGCGTTGACTGCGAAGAGTCCTACGAAGAAGGCAAAGCCGTCACGCTCAGCCAGCTCGCCGACGCGGGCTCGGAATTCGTCAAATGGACCGGCGCCTGCACGGGCTCCGGCGCCTGCGAAGTGACGATGAGCGTGGCCAAGGAAGTCACCGCCGAATTCAAACTCAAAGCCAAACCCAGCTTCGCCCTCGCGATCGAAAAGATCGGGACCGGCACGGTGACGAGCTCCCCCGCGGGCATCGACTGCGGCTCCGATTGCGAAGAGGAATTCCCCGAAGACACCGAAGTCACGCTCACCGCCGTCGGCGACGAAGGCTCGGCTTTCGACCACTGGACGGGCAGTGGCTGCACCATAGGGTCCTGCGTGGTGACGATGAGCAGGGCCAGGACGATCAAAGCGGTCTTCGACGCCACCGGCCAGCGCACGCTCACGGTCTCAAAGGCGGGCACGGGCGCGGGCACCGTGACCAGTGCCCCCAAAGGCATCGATTGCGGCACGACCTGCTCGGCGGGCTTCGACGTCGGCAAGAAGGTCAACGTCCTCGCCGTTGCCGCCGCGGACTCGACCTTCACCGGCTTCTCCGGGGCCTGCACCGGCACCGGGCCCTGCCAGGTGACGATGTCGGAGGCGCGCAGCCTCACGGCCACCTTCGAGGCCAACCCGGGGCCCCAGCCCGGCGTCGGGCTGGTAGTGGTTGCCGGCACCGCCAGGGTCAAGAACGGCAAAGCCCTGTTGAGGGTGTTCTGCAATGGGCCTTCCCCCTGCAAAGGCGAACTGAAGATCGGGCTGAAGGTTCCCGGCAGCGCCAATGGGGGCCAGGCCAAGCGCATCGTGGTGATCGGCAAGGGCTTCTTCGACCTCCAGCCCGGCGCCTCGACGCGGCTGGCGATCCCGCTCAGCCGCCGGGCGCTGGCTGAGCTGGAGGATCGCAAGGCCCTGGGGGCAAGGGTGCGCGGGACCGGGATCCATCCCCACGCGCTGCGGCTGAAGAACGTCTGACGCGGCCCCAAGCCTGCTCTCGAGCGTCGCCGGCTGCCTGGCCGTTAACCCATGCGTTCCAAATTGGGCGGCGCGATTGTCCAGCCTGGTACAGATGCGTCCATAGAGCCCCGCGGGGGTGTACAATCGCGTTTACCTAAACACCGCTGTCTGCCTCAGGAGAAGCCCAGAAAATGCCCTCCGCCTCGTCGCCCGATAGCAGCACGTCGTTTGCCCGCACCAAGGATATAGGGGGCCTGCTAGAGCAGGAGCGGCTGCCGGCGGGCCGGGAGGCGCTGCTCGAGCCGCCCGTCGCCCACTCCCAGCGCGAACGCCTGCTCGTCGCGATGGCGAAGAGCGCCGCGGGCAAAGGCTACGGAGCCACCACGATCGCCGACATCTGCACCGCCGCCGGCGTCTCCCGTGCCACCTTCTACGAGCTCTTCAAGGACAAGGAGGACTGCTTCCACGCCGCGATGGAGCTTTCCCTCGCCGACGCGATGGGCGTCATCGTCGCCGCCTACTCGCCGGACAAGCCCTGGGCGACGATGGTCCGCGATGCGACGGCCGGCTTCCTCGGGCTGCTGGCCAGCCGGCCCACCTTCGCCCGCATGGCCCTGATCGAGGCGCCGGCGTCGGGAGGGCGCTCGTTCCAGCTGTATGCGTCCGGCAAGCGGGTCCTGCAGACCCTGCTCGAACGCGGCAGGGACGACCCGGTCGAGGAAGAGGCGATTCCCTCCAGCGTCTCCCGTGCCGCTCTCTCCGCGGCCGAGTCGCTGATCGTCGGCCAGATCCTCTCCGGCAACACCGCAAGGCTGCCGGAGCTGCTGCCCGACATCGTCTATATCACCACGGTCCCGTATCTCGGCCAGGAGGAGGCGCTGCGCCAGGCCCGCGAGGCGGAGCGGCACGAGACCGTGGCGGATCGCTGAGTTGGGGCGGCAGGCGGGGCGCCCGGGAAAACGCGAGCACTGGCGGCCGCCGCGGGGGCGCCACCGGCTGCCGGCCGAGGTGGTTGCCCGCTCCCAGCGGGAACGCCTGCTCGACGCGGTGCTCCACGTCGTGGGGGAGAAGGGCTACGGGTCGACGACCGTCGCCGACCTGACCAAGGAGGCCGGCATCTCGCGCACCACCTTCTACGAGATGTTCGAGGACAAGGAGGCCTGCTTCCTGGCCGCCTACGACAGCGCCGTCAACGTGCTCGTGCGACGGATATCCGCGGCCTTCGAAGCGCAGGAGGACTGGCCCGCGCGCGTGCGGGCGGGCCTGGAGACGCTGCTGGGGTCGCTCGCGGCCGAGCCCCAGCTCGCCCGCCTGGCGCTGGTCAACGTCGGCTCGGCCGGGCCGGCGGCGCAGCGGCGGTACCGGGCGGCGCTGCAGCGGATGACGCCGTTCTTCGACGAGGGGCGCGATTTCGCCCCGGGCGGGCGCAGGCTGCCCGCAAACGTCTCGCGCATGGCGATCGGAGCCGTGATCGGCCTCGTCTCCGACGAGATCGAGGCTGGGGGTGCCGATCGGCTGCCGGACCTCCTCCCCGAGATCCTCTTCGCCACCCTGGTTCCGTATCTCGGGCCGGTCGCCGCGGCGGAGGAGGTCGAGAAGGGATAAACCCACCCGTACATTTAAGCGCTATGATGACTAGACAAACGAGTTTCCAGCTCTCGTCTTCTCAAATGGCAGATCAGCTCGAAAGCCGGCGCGACCGCATCCTCACCGCGATGATCCGCGTCGTCGGCCGCAAGGGCTACGACGCGACGGCGGTCGCCGACGTGATCGAGGAGGCCGGCACCTCGCGGACGACCTTCTACAAGCACTTCGAGGACAAGCACGACTGCTTCCTCGCGGCCTACGACAAGATGGTCGAGCGCGTCTTCGCCACAGTCGTCGCCGAATGCGAAGGCGAGCAGCCCTGGCTCCCCCGGGTGCGCAAGGGCCTGGCCACGCTGGTCGAGATCTTCTCGCGGGAGCCCGAGCTGGCGCGGACCGCGCTGGTCGAGGTCGCGGCGGCAGGCGCCGAGGCCCGCCAGCGGCACTGGGATGCCGTCTCCCGCCTCACCGCCTATCTCGACACGGGCCGCAGGCTCGAGGGCGGCGAAGAGCTCCCGGAGCACATCTCGACGCTGGCGGTCGGCGCCGTCTCCGGCCTGATCTTCGACGAGCTCGTGGCGGGGCGCACCGAGCAGCTCCCAGAGCTCATGCCCGACCTGCTCTTCGCGATGCTGGTCCCATACATCGGGCCCACGGCGGCGGCTGAGGAAATGCGCCGCGCGGCCTAGCGGGCCTCCTGTACAGACATCGATGTTTATAGTTCGCGGGGCAGTTCTTCCGCTCCGCGAGACGGCCCAGGCAGGCAGGCAGGCTAGGTGCCCGAGAGTTCCTCAAACGACGACTTCCCACGGGCCTTCGAGGCCGCCTTTGCGCGCCTTCAGGTGGTGGTGGAGGAGGCATACCTGTCCCAGGCCGAGTGGCCGGACCAAGTGGCCGCCGCGATTCGCGCCGGGTTCGAGTTCGCGGCCGCCGACCCGGATGCCGCCGACCTCCTGACCAACCGTGCGCTTGCCCACGGCAGCGACGGGATCGCCCGCTACCAGCGGTTTCTCGCCTTCGCTGCCGGCCTGCTCTTGCCGGGCCGCAAGTACAGTCCCGACGGCGAGCTGTTGCCCGAGATCGTCGAGCACTCCGTGGCAGGCGGAATCGTCATGCTCGTCGCCCAGCGGGTCGATCGGGGACGCGCCGGCGAGCTGCCGGAGCTGGTCCCCGATGCGGTCCAGTTCGCCCTGACGCCATATCTCGGCGTCGAGCGGGCTCGCCAAGTGGCCGCCGTGCAATAGCGGATCGCGCCGGCCCGGCGTTCGAGAGACGGCACGTTCTCGTCTTGTTCGGTGCGCCTCCGGGCCGGAGCATCGGCCTCCAACTACGAAGGAGGCTTCGATGCTTTACGCGCTGATGGGGTACGTGCACGCCGCGATCGAGGGGCGGGCCCGGGCGATCCGCTCGCTGGCCGCCGGCGAGCGGGGGCAGGGGACGGTCGAGTACGTCGGGCTGATCCTGCTCGTCTCGCTGCTGATGGTGGGGATGGTCGCAGCGATGAAGGGCTTCAACGGGAAGCAGGGGACCGAGCTCGCCGACGTGATCGTCAACAAGATCAAGGAGGCGGTCGACAAGGTGGCCTTCAAATGAGTTTCTTGACTATTCAAGTCTAGTGAGCTTATGCTGCCGGCAGGCTCCGGCGAGTCGCATCGATTTGACGCCAGGGCCACCCCAGTGGGGAGGAAGGGTCGCGGAACGCCGCGGCCCTTCCGCCTGCAGGGACGATTTCCCCGGGAATTGCACGCTTTTTGGCACGGGACTGGCCGAATATACGCCTCGCAGTTTTGCCGCAACTTCCTTGGTTAGACTCCTGTTTTATGGATATGGCCAGACCCCAAACCCGGAGGCATCCTTGAGAAAATTCAGCTCGCACCACTCCATCGGCCGCAGCGACAGGCCGCCTTCGAGCGCCCGTCTGGTCCTCCTCATCCTGGCCGTCGCCGGCTTCCTTCTCGTGCCGGCCAGCCAGGCTGCCGCGGTTGATTTCCCCTTGGTCATCACGACCGACGGAAGCGGTAAAGGCACGGTCGAATGCGACGTGGAAGGCGGCGGCGCCGAACCCTGCGAAGCCGAATACGAATCGGGAACCGAAGTGAGCCTGGTCGCCGACCCCGACCCGGGCTCGGAATTCGTCGAATTCTACGGCGACTGCGGCCCCACCGAGTGCGAACTGACGATGAACGAAGAACACAGCGTCACCGCCACCTTCGACGCCGTGGAAGAAGAATTCCCGCTCACGGTCGAAACGGCGGGTAGCGGATCGGGCACGGTCGAATGCGAAGTCGGAGCCGGGCCCGCAGAACCGTGCGAAGAAGAATACCTTGAAGGTACCGAGATAAGCTTGGTCGCCGACGCCGACCCGGGCTCCAAATTCATCGAATGGATCGGCGATTGCGGTCCCGAAGTCTGCGAACTGACGATGGACGAAGAACACAGCGTCACCGCGCTCTTCGAACTCGAACCCGAAGAATTCGACCTCGAAATCGAACCTGCCGGCACGGGCACGGGCACAGTGGAATGCGTACTCCAGGAAGGCCCCGAAGAATGCCAGGAAACGTACCTCGAAGGTACCGAACTGGCACTGATTCCGACTCCGAACCCGGGGTCTGAATTCAAAGAATTCTCTGGCGACTGCGGCCCGGCCGAATGCGAACTGACGATGGACGAAAACAAGGCGGTGACCGCCACGTTCGACAAAATACCGGGGGAAGAATTCAGCCTGACGATCACCGAAGCCGGCACCGGCACGGGCGAAGTCAAATGCAAAGTCAACGCCGGCCCCGCGGAAGCCTGCGACCCCGAATATGAAGACGGCACCGAACTGAGCCTCCTCGCCACAGCCGACCCCGGCTCCGAATTCACCGGCTACAGCGCCGGCAGCGGCTCGGCCTCTTCCTGCTCGGCCTCCCCGTGCAACTTCACGATCGGAGCCGACAGCGCGGTGACCGCGACCTTCGACCTCGAACCGCCGGTCGAAGAATTCAGCCTGACGATCACCGAAGCCGGCACCGGCACGGGCGAAGTCAAATGCAAAGTCAACGCCGGCCCCGCGGAAGCCTGCGACCCCGAATATGAAGACGGCACCGAACTGAGCCTCCTCGCCACAGCCGACCCCGGCTCCGAATTCACCGGCTACAGCGCCGGCAGCGGCTCGGCCTCTTCCTGCTCGGCCTCCCCGTGCAACTTCACGATCGGAGCCGACAGCGCGGTGACCGCGACCTTCGACCTCGAACCGCCGGTCGAAGAATTCAGCCTGACGATCACCGAAGCCGGCACCGGCACGGGCGAAGTCAAATGCAAAGTCAACGCCGGCCCCGCGGAAGCCTGCGACCCCGAATATGAAGACGGCACCGAACTGAGCCTCCTCGCCACAGCCGACCCCGGCTCCGAATTCACCGGCTACAGCGCCGGCAGCGGCTCGGCCTCTTCCTGCTCGGCCTCCCCGTGCAACTTCACGATCGGAGCCGACAGCGCGGTGACCGCGACCTTCGACCTCGAACCGCCGGTCGAAAAATTCAGCCTGACGATCACCAAAGCCGGCACCGGCACGGGCTCCGTCACCTGCGATGGCGGCGCCTGCGCGGCGAAATACGCCAAAGGCACCAAAGTCGCCCTCGCCGCCTCGGCGGCCTCCGGCTCCACCTTCTCCGGCTGGTCGGGAGGGGGCTGCTCCGGGACGGGCGGCTGCACGGTCACGGTCGAAGCCGACACCACGGTGACGGCCACCTTCACGGCTGACTCGACGCCGCCTCCGCCTCCGCCAACCGAAGGCAAGGCCAAGGCCGCGGGCAGCGCTCCGGTCAAGAGCGGCAAGGCAAGCCTCAAACTCAGCTGCACCGGTGGGCCTTGCAAAGGCACCCTGAAGCTGACCGCCAAAGTCAAGCAGGGCAAAAAAACCAAGAACCTCGTCATCGGCAAGGGCTCCTTCAGCATCGCCGAGGGGGGGTCCACGACCCTCAAGGTCAAGCTCTCGGGCCCGGCCAAGAAAGTGCTCGGCGAAGGCAAGACGCTGAAGGCGAGCGTCGCCGGCACCGGCGTGACGAGCTCGAAGGTCAAGCTCAAGCCGCCGAAAAGGAAATAGGCATCGCGGCGCGAGGCCCTTAGGGCCTATCCCGCTAGGTGATCGCACCCCTGGATACGGCCCAGGACGCGGCGCGGATTCGGCCCCGTCGCGAATCCCACATGGCGCTGCCATGCGGAATTCGCGCCGTGACCGCCCCGCTTGGTCCTGAACCGTCCCAGGGGCACGTCCCCTAACGGGATAGGCCCTTAGACTCGCGCCACATGCCAGCCTCACGAAGCTACGACAGGGCACCGGCCGACATCCGGCCGGTGTCCATCGATCCCGGGTACGTCGAGACCGCCAACGGCTCGGCGCTGATCTCGCTGGGCAGGACGAGGGTGATCTGCACCGCCTCGGTCGACCGCTCGGTGCCGCGCTGGATGCAGGGGCGGGGCAAAGGCTGGGTGACGGCTGAGTACGCGATGCTGCCGGCCTCCACCGGCGACCGCAAGACGCGCGACGTCGTCAAGGGCCGCCAGGACGGCCGCGGGGTCGAGATCCAGCGCCTGATCGGGCGCTCGCTGCGCGTGGTCGTCGACTTCAAGGCGCTCGGCGAACGCAGCGTCTACGTCGACTGCGATGTCCTCCAGGCCGACGGCGGGACCCGCTGCGCGGCGATCACCGGCGGCTACGTCGCCCTGCGCCTGGCCTGCCAGAAGCTGCTCGACGCCGGTGAGGTCGAGACGATGCCGCTCACCGGGTCGATCGCCGCGGTCAGCGTCGGCATGGTCGCCGGGCGGGCGCTCTGCGACCTCGACTATGGCGAGGACTCCAACGCAGAGGTCGACGCCAACGTCGTGATGACCGGCGACGGCGGCCTGGTCGAGGTCCAGGCCACGGCCGAGCGCACCCCGCTCTCCCGCACCTCGCTGGACGAGCTGCTCGGTCTCGCCGAGATGGGCATCTCCCGCCTTCGCCAGGTGCAGGAGAAAGTCGCCGGCAGCGGGTAGCTCCGAGTGATCCTCGCCACGGCCAACAAGCACAAGCTGCGCGAGATGCGCGAACTGCTGCCGGGGCTGGAGCTGGAGCCGCTGCCGGAGGGCGTTGAGCTGCCGCCCGAGGAAGGCGACTCGTTTGCGGAGATCGCGCTGGAGAAGGCGCGCGCGGCCCATGTCGCCACGGGCAGGGCCGCGGTCGGCGACGACTCGGGCATCGAGGTCGCCGGGCTCGGCGGCGGCCGGCCCGGGATCCACTCGGCCCGCTACGGCGGTCCCGGGGCGAGCGACGAGGAGAACCTGGCGAAGCTGCTGCGCGAGGTGGCCGAGGCCGGCGAGGACCGGCGCGCGGCCTACCGCTGCGCCCTGGCGCTGGTCGACAGCGGTGGCGAGCGCGTCTTCGAGGGTCGCTGCGAGGGCCGCCTGGTCGGGGAGCCGCGGGGGGAGGGGGGCTTCGGCTACGACCCGGCCTTCGTCCCCGAGGCGACCGGCCCCGCCGACGAGCGCACGATGTCGGAGCTGAGCCAGGCGGAGAAGAACGAGATCAGCCATCGCGGCGCCGCGGCGCGGCTGCTGGCCGGCCATCTCGCCGCCGGCGGGGTGGCGCCGGGCGGGCGATGATCCGCACCAAGAGCGGCGCGGCGGCGCTCTCGATCGCCTCCAACGCGCTGCTGATCGCGATCAAGCTGGCCGCCGCGGCGATCACCGGCTCGATCGCGATCCTCACCGAGGCGGTCCACTCGCTGATCGACCTGGTCGCCTCCGTCGTCGCCTTCGTCTCGGTGCGCAAGGCCGACGAGCCGGCCGACGCCGACCATCCCTACGGCCACGAGAAGGTCGAGAGCCTGGCGGCGACGATCGAGGGCCTGCTGATCCTGGTCGGCGCCGGGATCATCGTCTTCGAGGCGACGCACCGGCTCGTGGTCGGCGCCGAGGTCGAGACCCTCGGCGTCGGGATCGCGGTGATGGGCTTCTCGGTGGTGGCCAACCTCGCCGTCTCCACGGTCCTCTCGCGGCAGGCGAAGGCCCACGACTCGCCCGCGTTGGAGGGCGACGCGGCGCACCTGCGCACCGACGCGATGACCTCGGCCGGGGTGCTCGTGGGCCTCGGGTTGGTGGAGGTGACGGGGGACGCCGCCTTCGACTCGATCACAGCCCTCCTCGTGGCGGCGGCGATAGTCGTCGCCGGGATCCGGATCGTCCGGCGCTCGTCCGGGGTGCTGGTCGACGAAACGCTCCCCGGCGAGGAGATGGACCGGATCGAGTCCGCGATCGCGTCCGCCCGCACCGGGGAGGTGGCCGGCTACCACAAGCTGCGCGCCCGCCGCGCCGGCTCCCGCCGCTACATCGACCTCCACGTCCAGTACCGCTCCGGGACCAGCCTCGAGCGCGCCCACGAGCTCTCCCACGCCCTCCGCGACGCGATCGAGGCGACGATCCCGCACGCCGAGGTGATGATCCATGCGGAGCCGGAGACGTCGGTGCGCGACCCCAAGCGGGCCCGGTCGGGCCCTTTCCGCGCCGGTTGACGCGGACGGTCCCGTATTCGCCGTCATAGAGACGGCGAATACGGGACTCGTCGGGTCAGGGCGAGGGAAGAAGATTCACCGCAGCAGCCAGCCCCACGGCGACGATTGTGATCGCGTAGCCGGTGTAATCGCTGAGCGCGAAGGCCACCGCGGCGACCGCACAGATCGACACTACGATCATCCAGGAGGCTCGGGCCAGGGTCACGGGTCGGTATTTTGGCCGAGATGGCCGACGGTGAGACGAGCGGGGCGGTGAAGGAGGGCGCGGCGGCCGGGGGGCTGGCCCTCCTGGCCGAGATGTCACCCGACCTGCGCGGCGCCGCGATCCTCGACTCGGAGGGCGCGGTCCTGGCCGCCAGCGGCCATCCCGAGCGCTGGCGCGAGGACGCCGCGGCGCTGCTCGACGTCGCCGACCGGGCCGGGTCGGAGAGCGTCGAACAGCTTCACATCGCCACCGAGCAGGGCGAGGTCTTCGCGCTGCGGCACGCCGGGCTGGCGGCGGTCGCCGTGACCGACCGCTTCGCGCTCGCCTCGCTGCTCTTCTTCGACATGCGCTCGGTCCTGCGCGACCTCGCCGCGGGGGCGGACGGGGGGCATGCCGATGCCGCCTAAGCCCCACCGCGTCCTGCTCGACCGCGTCTCGGGCTACGCAGACGAGGCCGCCGCCTACATGCGTCGCCGCCGCGTCGCCCGGCGGCCCTTCGCCCGCCTCTACTACCCGGGCGGCCGGGCGAGCGACCACGCTGCCGACTCGCTGGCCGGCGGCGAGCTGTTCGTCGCCGCGGGCCGGTTGATCGAGGTCGCCGGGAAGCGCCCCAGGCCGTGAGCGGCCTGATCGGCACGGTGACTTCCGGGTGTTCGAGTCCACGATGACGTTCCGGTGCGCCTTTCCCCCCCTATTCCTGGAAAAAGCGCACCGGAAGGGTGTTCTATGAGCGGGCCGATCGTCGAGCCCGAGGTCGCCGAGCGCACCCTGCGCCGGGCGCTCGTCCACGGCGGGGAGCTCGCCGAGGTCTTCGCCGAGCGCAACGCCGGCCTGACGATGGCGATCGACGAGTCGCGGGTCGAATCGGTGCAGTCGGGCGCCTCGGCGGGCGCCGGCGTGCGGGTGCTCAGCGGCGGCACCACCTACTTCGCCCACGTCGACGGCCTCGACCCCGCCGACCTCGAGCGCGCCGCCGGCGAGGCCGCCGCGGCGCTGCGCGCCGGGCGGGCCGAACCGCGCCCGCTGCGGGCCGTGGCGAGCACGCCGCAAAGGATCGAGCGGCGCCCGGCCGAGGTCCCCGCCGAGCGCAAGGCGGCGCTGCTGCGCGAGCTCGACGAGCACGGCCGCGCCGCCGGCCCGGAGATCGCCCAGCTCAGGGCCTCCTACGCCGAGGTCCGCCGCGAGGTGACGGTCGCCAACTCGGAGGGCCTCTTCGCGGGGGACGACCGCACGCGGGTGCGGATCGGCGCCCAGGCGGTGGCGCGGCGCGGCGACTCGGTCGAGACCGGCTCGGAGACCCTGGGCGGGCATCGCGGCTTCGAGCTCTTCGACGGCGACCCCGGCGAGATCGCGGCCGGCGCGGCGCGCAAGGCGCTGACCCTGCTCGACGCCGGCCCGGCCCCCGCGGGCTCGATGCCGGTGGTGGTCGGCGGCGGCTTCGGCGGCGTCCTCTTCCACGAGATGACCGGCCACGGGCTGGAGGCCGACCACGTGCAGAAGGACGCCAGCGTCTACGCCGGCAAGCTGGGCGCGCAGGTCGCGCAGCCGCTGCTCACCGCCTACGACGACGGGCGCATGCCGAACGAGTGGGGCAGCGACTCGATCGACGACGAGGGCACGCCGACGCAGCAGACGATGGTGATCGAGGACGGCCGGCTGGTCTCCTTCCTCTACGACCGGCTGACCGCCCGCCGCGACGGCGTCGCCTCGACCGGCAACGGGCGCCGCGAGAGCTTCCGCCACCTGCCGGTGCCGCGCATGACCAACACCTACATCGCCCCCGGAGAGGCCGAGCCGGAGGCGATGATCGCCGAGGTGAAGCGCGGCTTCTACGCCGCCTCCTTCGCCGGCGGCCAGGTCGACCCGGCGACCGGCGACTTCGTCTTCGGCGTCTCCGAGGGCTACCTGATCGAGGGCGGCCGGGTGACGCGGCCCTGCCGCGGCGCCACCCTGATCGGCAACTGCCTGGAGGCGCTGGCGGCGATCGACGCGGTCGGCAGCGACTTCGAGATGAAGACCGGCGTCTGCGGCAAGGCGGGCCAGAAAGTGCCGGTCGGGACCGGCCAGGGCCACGTCCGCATCCAGGCGATGACGGTGGGGGGGACGGAACTGTGAGCGCCCCGATCGTCACGGTGACTTCCGGGTGTTCGAATCCGTGGCGATCGGGGCGCGAGGTCTTGTCTTGATTGAGCTGGCGCGCCGTGCGGTCGAGGGCACGCTTGGGGCGGGGGCCAGCGACGCCGAGGCCTACGCGTCCGAGGACGCCGGTCGCGAGGTCCGCGTCCACGGCGGCGAGGTCGAGAGCCTGACCGCGGCGACCAAACGCGGGATCGGCGTCCGCGCCTGGATCGGCTTCCGGGCGGGGTACGCCTACGGTACCGACCTCTCCGAGGCAGGTATCGCGGAGCTGGCGTCGCGCGCGGCCGAGACGGCGCGAATCGCCGACGAGGACGAGTTCGCCGCCCCCCCAGAGCTTCCGGTGCGCTTTATGCCACCCATGGGCACACAAAGCGCACCGGAAGGGGTGGGGGGGGTGGGGGGGCTGGAGTTGGGCGACCCGTCGCTGGCCGCGACGCCGACCGCCGAGGTTGCCGAGCTGGCGCTGGCGATCGAGCGGGCGGCGCTTGGCGCCGATGCGCGGGTCGCGGGGGTCGAGCAGGCGGTCTACGCCGACTCCGCCGAGCGCGTCGCGATCGTCTCCTCGACCGGGATCGCGGGCGAGTTCGAGCGAACCGACTGCTACGGCTACGCGCAGGCCCTGGCCGAGAGCGACGGCGGGCGCGAGACCGGCCTCGGCTTCGGCCTCGGCCGCGGTCCGGCCGCCCTCGACCCCGCCGCGATCGGGCGGGAGGCGGCGGGAAGGGCGACCGCGATGATCGGGGCCGGCAAGCCCGAGTCGCGCAGCTGCCCGGTCGTCCTCGACCCGACGGTGGCCGCCAGCTTCGTCGCCCTGGTCGGGCGCGGGCTGGGTGCCGACGCGGTGCAGCGCGGGCGCTCTCCCTTCGCCGCCCTGCTCGGCAGCGAGGTCGCCGCCGAGGCCCTCGTCGTCCACGACGACGGCCTCGACCCCGCCGGCTCGGCCTCCTCGCCCTTCGACGGCGAGGGCGTGCCCCACCGCCGCACCGCCCTGATCGAGGGCGGCAGGCTGCGCACCTTCCTCTACGACACCTACACCGCCCGCCGGGGCGGCGCGGCCTCGACCGGCAGCGCCGGCCGCACGGGTTACCGCTCCCAGCCGTCGGTCTCCGCCTCGAACCTGATCGTCGCGCCGGGAGCCCTCGGCTTCGAGGAGCTGTTGCGCGAGGCGGGAGAGGGGGTGCTGGTCACCGACGTCGCCGGGCTGCACTCGGGCGTCAACCCGGTCACGGGCGTCTTCTCGGTCGGCGCCTCGGGCCGGGCGATCCGCGGCGGCGAGGCGGCCGAGCCGCTGCGCGAGTTCACGATCGCGAGCGACCTCGTCTCGATGCTGAGGGCGGTTCGGGCGGCCGGAGCGACGCCGCGATGGGTGCCGTTCGGCGGCTCGGTCAGCACCCCGCCGCTGCTGATCGGCGAGATGGCGGTCGCCGGTTCCTGACTCCCATGCGGCCTTACGGCCGTGGTCGCTGTTAGATTCCGGCGCGATTTCAACCACTCATGACGGAGGAGCTTCGACGTGACAAAGGCTGAGTTTCTGGACCAACTTGCAGGCGACGAGCGGCTGGGCAGCAAGAAAGCGGCCGGCGACGCGGTTGACGCGGTGCTCGACGCGATCACCGACACGCTGAGCGGCGGCGGCGAAGTCAGCTTCACCGGCTTCGGCAAATTCCACGTCGCCGAGCGCGGCCCCCGCCAGGGCGTCAACCCGCGCACCGGCGAGCGGATCACGATCCCGGGGGGCAGGGTCCCGCGCTTCTCGGCCGGCTCGGCACTGAAGACCAAGGTCAAAGGCTGAGCTCTGAGCCCGGACCCGCGAGCGTCACGGCCTGACTCTCGCGAAGCGGGGCCGGGCGAAGCCCAGTTGTCGTGACGAGACCCTTCGCGGACCGGCTTGCGGCGCTCGTCGAAGAGCGCCGCAGCCAGGTCTGCCTAGGCCTCGACCCCGATCCGTCGACGCTCGCCGGGCCCGGGCCCGGCGCTTCCCCCGGCGCCTCGGTCGCCGAGCGCGCGGCCGGGGCTGTTGCCGCGCACTGCCGCTCGCTGATCGAGCGGGCCGGCCCCGCCTGCGTCGCGGTCAAGCCCCAGCTCGCCTGCTTCGAGCGACTCGGGGCGCCCGGCTGGGCGGCCCTCGCGGACGCCTGCGCGGCAGCGCGGGAGGCCGGCCTGCTCGTCGTCGCCGACGGCAAGCGCGGCGACGTGCCGGTCACCGCGGCCGCCTACGCGCAGGCGCTGGTGGGGGAGACCCCGACCCCGTGGGGCCCGGTGCCCGGGCTCGGCGCCGATGCCTTCACGGCAAACCCGCTGCTCGGCAGCGACGCGCTGGAGCCGCTTGTGGATGCGGCCACGGCCGCCGGGGCGGGGGTCTTCGCCCTGGTGCGGACGAGCAATCCCGGCGCGGCCGAGGTGCAGGACCTGCCGGCGCCGGAGCGGCCGCTGCACGAGCGCCTCGCGGCGCTCGTCGACGGGCTCTCCGGCCGGCTGCTGGGAGAGGGCGGGCTGAGCGGGATGGGCGCGGTGGTCGGCGCGACCGCTCCCGAGCACCTCGCCCGCCTGCGCTCGCTGATGCCCCGCTCGGTCTTCCTCGTCCCCGGGGTCGGAGCCCAGGGCGGCCGGCCGGAGCTGCTCGGGGCGGCCTTCGCGGCGGGGCCGGCCTCGGCCCTGGTCCCCGTCTCGCGCGGGATCGCCGCCGCCGCGGACCCGGCCGCCGCCGCCGAGGACCTCCGCGCCAGGGTTTGGGCCGCTTCAACCGAATAGAACAACCGCCGCCGACGGGCCGATTTCACGCCATATAGGCGTATTCGAGGCCCATCGGCGGGTGTTTACGATCTGGGCCTCCTATTCGACCACCAACCACGAGCAATGAACAAGCGCACCTCAGCCTCGGCCCGGATCTTCGCGGCACTCGCCCTGATCGCGGCCTTCGTCCTCGCGGCCCTCGTCCTCGGGGGCGCGCTCGGAGGCGGCTCGGACGGCTCTGGGGAGCGGAGGCAGGGCCGGCAGGCCTCGCAACGGGCCGAGCCCCGGAAGCGGGTGCCGGCCATCTACGAGATCGAGAGCGGAGACACCCTGGTGGCGATCGCCCACCGGACCGGGGTCCCCGTGGCGCGCATCGAGATGCTCAACCCCCAGGTCGACCCGCAGATCCTGATCGCAGGCGAAACGCTGAAGCTGCGGTGATCGTGCGCAGGGACCGCCCCGCGCACCGCTCCTTGGTGGCCGACGGGCCGATACGTCAGGTTCACCTTGACGTATCGGCCCGTCGGCGGGGCCTCCTCCTGCTCGGCTTGCTCACGGTTGCGCTGCTCCTCGTCCCGGCGGCAGCCGCGGGTCGGGGCCGCGCGTCGAGGCGCGCTCGTGGGCCCTGATCGACGCTCGCAGCGGTGACGTGCTCGTCTCCCACGCCGGCCGCCTGCGCCTGCCGATCGCCAGCACGACGAAGCTGATGACCGCCTACGTGGCGCTGCGCGAGCTGCCGCTCGACCGCATCGTGAGGGCGGCGCCCTACGAAGCGATCTACGGCGAGTCGCTACTCGAACTGACGCCGGGCGAGCGGGTCAGCGTGCGCGACCTGCTCTACGGCCTGATCCTGCGCAGCGGCAACGACGCCGCCTACGACCTCGCCCTCGCCGCCGCCGGCTCGGAGGCCCGTTTCGTCGCCGAGATGAACCGCTACGCGGCCGCCCTGGGCCTGGCCGACACTCACTACGCCAACCCGATCGGGCTCGACGAGGAAGGCAACTACTCCAGCGCCCGCGACCTGGCGACGCTGACGCGGCGGTTGCTGCGCAACCCCGCCTTCGCCAGGATCGCCGATGCGCGCAGCGCCATGCTGCGGAGCCTGCGCCCCCCGCGCACGGTCGACACCCTCAACGACCTGCTCTACCGGGCGACCTGGGCCACCGGGGTGAAGACCGGCCACACCTTCGGCGCCGCCTACGTCCTGGTCGGCTCCGGGCAGCGCGGCGGGGTGAGGCTGATCTCGGTCGTGATCGGGGCGCCGACCGAGACCGAGCGCGACCTCGCCAGCCTGCGCCTGCTCGAGTACGGCTTCTCCCGCTACGAGCGGCGGGTGCCGGTCCGGGCCGGGGAGGAGCTCGCCGAGCCCGCGGTTCGCTACCAGGGCGAGGAGCTGCCGCTGCGCGCCGCGCGCACGGTCGCCGTCGGCGTCCGCCCCGACCAGCGGCTCGGCCTCGCGGTGCGGGCGCCGCGCGAGGTCGACGGGCCGGTCCGGCGCGGAGCCGCGCTGGGGCTCGCGACCGTCTTCGTCGACGGCCGGCGGGCGGCCGCGGTGCCCCTGCGCACCGCCCGGGCGGTGCCCGCGGCGAGCGCCCTGGAGCGGGTGCGAAGCTTCGCCGATTCGGAGAAGATCCCGATCGCGATCGCCCTTTGCGTGATACTGGTCGGAGCAGTCATGCTGAGGCGCCTTTCACGATGATCCTCACGGTCACTCTCAACGCCGCGATCGACCGCACGGTCGCGGTGCCGAACTTCCGTCTCGGCCACCGGCACCGGGCCGTCGAGAGCCGCACCGTGGCCGGAGGCAAGGGGATCAACGTCGCCCGCGTCCTCAACCGGCTCGGCCGGCCGGTGATCGCCACCGGCTTCGCCGGCGGCCCTACCGGGAACCGGCTGCTGGGTCAGCTGCGCGAGGAGGCGGTGCTGACCGACTTCACCCCGATCGCCGCCGAGACCCGGATCAACATGGCGGTGATCGACCCCACCTCCGGCGAGCAGACGGAGATCAACGAGCGCGGGGCCGCGGTCAGCCCCGAGGAGGTCGAGACGTTCGCCGCCCGCCTCGGCTACCTCGCCGAGGGGGCGAGACTCTGCGTGCTCGCCGGCACCCTGCCCCCCGGGGCGGGAGGGGATCTCTACGCGCGCCTCGTCAAGGACCTGGGCGAGCGCCGCGTCCCGGTCATCCTCGACTCCGAGGGGGAGGCGATGCTCGCCGGCCTGCGCGCAGGCGCCGCCATCGTCACGCCCAACGAGCGCGAGGCCGAGGAGCTGGTGGGGCAGGAGTTCGGCGACCGGCAGGACCTCGTGCACGGGCTCTCCGAACTGGTCCGCCTCGGTGCCCGGGAGGCCGCGATCACGCGACACGACGGCTGCGTGGCCGTGATCGGCGAGGGGCCGGAGCGGCGCTTCGTCGAGGTTCGCACCGAGCCGCTGGAGCCGGTCTCCACGGTCGGATCGGGCGACGCCTTCCTGGCCGGCTACGCCGCCGCTCGCTACGAGGGCCGGCCGGCCGAGGAGTGCCTCGCCTACGGCGTCGCCTGCGGGGCGGAGTCGACCCAGCACTTCGGCGCCGGCGTGGTCGACCGCAACCAGGTCGAGAGCCTCTTCGGCGAGGTCCACGTCCAGGGCTTGGAGGTCCCCGCCGAAGTGTAGGCTGGGTTCTCAACGCCACCCTGGAGGACCTAATTGGAGATCGACATCGGTCGGGGAAAGAAGGGGCGGCGCGCCTACGGATTCGACGACATCGCGATCGTCCCGTCGCGCCGCACACGCGATCCCGACGACATTGACATCAGCTGGACCCTCGGCCCCTATCGCTTCGAGCTGCCGCTCGTCGCCTCGGCGATGGACGGCGTGGTCAGCCCCGACACCGCCGTGCTCGTCAATGAGCTGGGCGGTCTGGGCGTGCTGAACCTGGAGGGGATCTGGGCCCGCTTCGAGGACGCCGAGGAGCGGCTCGAGGCGATCGCCGCCGCGCCCGCGCACGAGGCGACGCGGATCATGCAGGAGATCTACACCGAGCCGGTCAAGCCCGAGCTGGTCGGCAAGCGGATCGCGGAGATCAAGGAGCGCGGCGCGGTCGCCTGCGGCTCGCTGACGCCGCAGAAGGTCCGCGAGCACTACGAGATCGCGGTCGAGGCGGGGATCGACATCCTCGTCATCCAGGGCACGGTGATCTCGGCCGAACACGTATCGACCACGGTCGAGCCGCTCAACCTGAAGGAGTTCATCGCCGAGGTGCCGGTGCCGACCGTGGTCGGGGGCTGCGCCTCCTACTCGACCGGCCTGCACCTGATGCGGACCGGCGCGGTCGGCGTCCTGGTCGGCGTCGGGCCGGGGGCGGCCTGCACGACCCGCGGGGTGCTCGGGATCGGGGTGCCGCAGGCGACCGCGATCGCCGACGTGGCGGCGGCCCGCTCGCAGCACATGCTCGAGACCGGCGAGTACGTCAACGTGATCGCCGACGGCGGAATGCGCACCGGCGGCGACGTCTCCAAGGCGATCGCCTGCGGGGCGGACTCGGTGATGGTCGGCTCGCCGCTGGCCCGCGCCAAGGAGGCGCCCGGCCGCGGTTTCCACTGGGGGATGGCGACCTTCCACCCCTCGCTGCCGCGCGGCACCCGGGTCACGACCAGGCAGGACGGCACGATGGAGGAGATCCTGCTCGGGCCGGCCCAGGAGAACGACGGCACCTTCAACCTGATGGGTGCGCTGAAGACCTCGATGGCCACCTGCGGCTACGAGGACATCCGCTCCTTCCAGCGGGCCGAGGTGATGGTGGCTCCCGCTCTCATGAGTGAGGGCAAGAAGCTGCAGAATGAGCAGGCGGTCGGCATGGGGTCGAATGGAAGGGCGGCAGTAGCCACAGGAGTTGCGGTATCGGATGACTGAGGGTCCCGGGGTGGTTGGGCCGGCGGGTCCTGTCGCTGCAGGGGACCCACCGCCCCCTGCGGTCGCTAAAGCGTCCTCGGGGGCGGTTCCCCCTACAGCGCCACCCCCCGGCAGGAACGCGGTGGAGGAGGTGCTGGTCCTCGATTTCGGGGGGCAGTACTCGCAGCTGATTGCTAGGCGGATTCGGGAGTGCGGCGTTTTCGCGGAGCTTTTGCCTTCAACGACGTCGGTCGCGGCCATCCGGGAGAGAGCTCCTAAGGGATTGGTGCTCTCCGGAGGGCCGGCTTCTGTTTATGAGGAGGGGGCTCCCGCCTTCCCCACGGAGCTGCTCGATCTGGGGATTCCGATGCTGGGGATCTGTTATGGGATGCAGGCGATGGTCCAGGCGCTGGGGGGGCGGGTCGAGGCGGCCGAGGCGGGGGAGTTCGGGCGCACCGACCTGACTCTGCGCGAGGGCGGCGGCCGGTTGCTGGCGGGGCTGCCGGAGGAGCAGCACTGCTGGATGAGCCATCGCGACGCGGTCTTCGAGCCGCCGGAGGGGTTCGCGGCGCTCGCCTCGAGCCCGGGGTCGCCGGTGGCGGCCTGCGAGTACCCCGACCGGGGGCTCTACGGGATCCAGTTCCATCCCGAGGTCGTCCACACGCCCTACGGGACCGAGATCCTGACGCGGTTCCTGCGCGACGTCGCCGGCTGCGAGCAGCAGTGGTCGCCGCAGTCGGTGATCGCCGAGCAGGTGGAGAAGATTCGCGCCCAGGTGGGGGAGGGGAGGGTGATCTGCGGCCTCTCCGGCGGCGTCGACTCCTCCGTTGCGGCGCTGCTCGTGCACAGGGCGATCGGCGAGCAGCTGACCTGCGTCTTCGTCGACCACGGCCTGATGCGCCTCAACGAGGCCGAGCAGGTCGTCGCCGCCTTCGAGCAGTTCGGCATCCCGCTGGTCCACGTCGAGGCCGAGCAGCGCTTCCTGGCGAAGCTCGCAGGCCACGACGAGCCCGAGCGCAAGCGCAAGATCATCGGCGAGGAGTTCATCCGCGTCTTCGAGGAGGAGGCGGCGAAGCTCGAGGACGCCGCCTATCTCGTGCAGGGGACCCTCTACTCCGACGTGATCGAGTCGGGCGGGAGCGACGGCGCCGCCACGATCAAGTCCCACCACAACGTCGGCGGCCTGCCCGAGGACCTCGAGTTCGAGCTGGTCGAGCCGCTGCGGATGCTGTTCAAGGACGAGGTGCGGGCGGTCGGGGCCGAGCTTGGCCTGCCGGAGCGGATGGTCTGGCGCCAGCCCTTCCCGGGGCCGGGCCTGGCGATCCGCATCGTCGGCGGCGAGGTGACCAAAGAGCGGCTCGACATCCTGCGCGCCGCCGACGCGATCCTGCAGGAGGAGATCCGCGCCGCCGAGCTCTACCGCCAGCTCTGGCAGTCCTTCTGCGTGCTCCCGGTCGTGCGCTCGGTCGGCGTCCAGGGCGACGGGCGCACCTACGCCTACCCGGTGGTGATCCGGGCCGTCACCTCCGACGACGCGATGACCGCCGACTGGGCGCGGCTCCCCTACGACCTCCTGGAGCGGGTCTCGAACCGGATCATCAACGAGATCGCCGACGTCAACCGAGTCGCGCTGGATATCTCTTCGAAGCCGCCGGCGACGATCGAGTGGGAGTAGAGCTCACAGTTCCGGGGCCGATCCCGGCAGGGGTTCCACTTAACTTTTTTGCGAGGACGCGGCCGTGCCGGCCGCGCCTGAACAACGCAAAAAAGTACAAGGCGTTCCACCCCTGCCGGGATCGGCCCTGAGCTACGCACGCACCGTTCGCCCATGACATTTGCTGCCTCAATTGCGGCGCTCGGTCTTGTGCAGGCGGGGTTGGTGGCGCTGCCGGCGTCGCGACCGCTGCCGGCTTGGCTGGCGGGGCTGCGCAGCCGTTGGTGGGCGCTTGTGCCGGCGCTCTCGATCGTCGTCGTGGTCGGGGTCGTCAACTTCTACTCGGACTCGGCCACGGGGCTGACCTACCTTGCTCTGGTTGCCGTGCCGCCGCTGGCGGCCGTGGCTCTCGGCTGGCTGGTGCATGGTGCGCGCCCGGGATGGGCCCTGGTGGCGCTTGCCCTCTTCGCCCTTGCCTGGGCTGTGCCTGAGGCGCTGGCCGGCGAGGCTGCGGCCACGGCGCTCTCCGGCTTGGCCTGCGTTGCCCTCGGCTGGCTGCTGGTCAACGCCGTCGCGGCTCGCTGGCTGCGCTGGGGGATCTACGCGATGGCCGCGCTCGATGCCGCCCTGGTCGCCGCCGACCTCCTCCAGGGCCCCAGCGACGTGCTCAGCGCCGCCGCCCCCGCGGCCGACCTCCCGGCCCTGCAGGTCGCCAACTTCGGCGCGGCCCGCATGGGCTTCGGCGACCTCTTCGTCGCCGCCCTCGTCGGCTCCCTCCTCGCAAAACAGCCCGCCGACGGGCCTGAAACGTCCAAATATTGGACGCTTCAGGCCCGTCGGCAGTGGGTGGGGGCGGGGTTGGTGGTGGGGCTGGCGCTTGGGTTCGACCTGCTGTTCTTTGCGGTGGACACGCTGCCGGCGACCGTGCCGGTGGCGGTTGCGCTGGCGATCGTCACGCGGTTGACGTCGCCTGGAGACCCGAGAGCAGTCTCAGCCCGCCGCGGAGGCGGGGAGCGGGCTCAGCTGTAGCGGTCCCATTTCTGCAGGTAGGGGAGCGGGTCGACCGGGCTGCCGCCCTCGTACCAGCCCGGGGCCGTCCAGATCTCGAAGTGGAGGTGGCAGGCGGTGGCGTCGCCGGTGTCGCCGACGATGCCGATCGGCTGCGCGGTGCGGACCGTGTCGCCCGTTTTCAGCGGCGACGGTTCGGCCAGGTGCGCGTACATGAAGTCGAGCGAGGTGCCCTTGCCGTCGATGACGACGTAGTTCCCGGCGGCGCTGTGGTAGCCGGAGTACTGCACCCGGCCGCCACGGGCGGCGACGATCGGCACGCCGCACTCGGCCATCACGTCTTGGCCCTGGTGGGTGTGGCCGGAGCGGCCGGCGCCGAAGACGGCGCCGCTGCCGCCGTAGTCGTGGGTGCCGAGGAGCGGGAAGGCGTAGGCGTAGAAGGCGAAGCCGAGGCTCGGCGCTTCCGAGGAGGTGGCGGGGCGGGCGGCGAGGGCGCCGGCCTGGGAGGAGACCTGAAACGTGTAGCGGCCGTTGGGGGCGGCACGGCCGTCGTTCGTGGTCCCGTCCCAGCGGATCGCGGTCTCGGTCCCGGGGGCGACGTCGTTGCGGAAGAAGGTGCGGACGCCGGCGCCGGCCGCGTCGACGACGTCGACGCGGATGTCGTTCTGCGCCTGGCTGCTGGCGATCGAGAAGCTCAGCTTGGGGTACCGGTAGCCGTAGTAGAAGGACTTGCGCGGCGTCGTCCTGGCCGAGACCAGGCGCAGGGGCCCGGCGCTGGGCGAGCCCGACGCCGGCGTGCCGCTGGGGCTGCCGGGCGGCGGCGGGCTGCCCGCCGCGGTCGGCGCCCCGCCGGTGGAGGCCGAGGCGCTGGTGGCGAGCAGCAGCGCGATCGCCGTGATCGCGAAATACGTTCCCGCCAGCCGAAGCTGGGTGCTCGTGCTTGCCAACTTGCTCCCTCTTCCCTTCGCCTACGGAGTTAGCTGTCGGGCTCGCGCTGAAAGAGATGCGCTACGACCTTTTCGGCCGATTCGCCCCGGGAACCTGCAACGGCTCCTGCGGTTCCTCCGCTCCCAGCCACCGGTGTGGCCGGGATTCGGCACTCTTGGCACTGCTGGCGCGGCAGTATAGCCACGCGCACGGCTGGAGTCCCCTATCATGCGCCGGCCCGTGAAGACCTATGTAGCCACGCCCGCCAACCGCCAGCGCGACTGGTACGTCGTCGACGCCGAGGGCCAGACCCTGGGGCGCCTGGCGACCCGCATCGCCGACGCGCTGCGGGGGAAGCGCAAGCCCGAGTACACGCCGCACGTCGACACCGGCGACTTCATCGTCGTCGTCAACGCGGAGAAGATCCACGTGACCGGCGACAAGCTGGCGCAGAAGCGCTACTGGCGCCACAGCGGCTACCCGGGCGGGATCAAGTCGCGGACGCTCGGCGAGATGCTCGAGCGTCGTCCCGAGGAGGTCATCCGCAAGGCCGTCAAGGGGATGCTTCCCCGCAACCGGCTCGCGCGGCAGCAGCTGACCAAGCTGAAGGTGTATGCAGGGCCCGAGCATCCACATGAGGCGCAACAGCCCAAACCGATGGAGATCCAGACTTGATCGACGACGAGAGCAAAGAGACTTCAGAGCAGGACGAGACTCCAGTCGAGGGCTCGGAGGAGTCGGCCGCGGGTCCCGACGCAGCCTCGGAGGGGCCTGCGGGCGGGGGCGAGGCCTCCGTTCTCGGCCCCTCCGAGTCTGCGCCACCCGCGGAGGAAGCGTCTGAGTCGGCCGACCCTGAGACGCCGCAGGCTGAAGGCGAGGCCGTCGAGGAGTCTGGGGAGGAGAAAGCTGGAGAGCCCGAGGCGGAGGTCGCTGACGAGGCTGAGCCCGTTGCGGAGGAGGCTGAGGAGCCCGAGGAGGAGAAGCCCGCTCCAAAGCCCAAGGCCGAGGAGAAGAAGAAGGATGTGATTCCGGGGGCCGACCTGGAGCCGATCGCGGTCGAGCCGGAGGTGCGGCCTCTGAGCGCCGAGGAGCAGGCCCGGGTGGAAGCCGAAGAGGAGGAGCGGGCGCAGCGGGAGGCGGCTCTTGTCGGCGACACGGTCGAGGAGCCGAAGGCCGCGAGCAGGGCGCCGGCGAAGATGGAAGGCGACGCCCGCTACCTCGCCACGGGCAAGCGCAAGACGTCGATCGCCCGGGTCACGCTGCTCCCCGGCAGCGGCAAGATCGAGGTCAACCAGCGGGCCCTGGAGGAGTTCTTCCCGCGCCCGCTTCACCAGACCACGGTTCGCCAGCCGCTTGCCACGACCGGCTACGAGAAGAGCGTCGACATCCGTGTCCGCGTCCACGGCGGCGGCATCAGCGGCCAGGCCGGCGCCGTTCGTCACGGGATCGCGCGGGCGCTGACCGAGATCGACCCGGAGCTGCGCGGCGAGCTCAAGCGTCGCGGCTTCCTCACTCGCGACGCGCGCGCCAAGGAGCGCCGCAAGGCGGGGCTCAAGAAGGCGCGGAAGCGCCCGCAATTCTCCAAGCGTTAGGCCCTGGTGAGGGCTGGGCGCAAGCTCTTCGGAACCGACGGGGTCCGGGGAGAGGCAGGGACGTTCCTCACCGCCGAGCTGGCGACGTCGCTGGGCCGCGCCGCGACGGCCTCGTTGCAGGCCCCGCGCCCGCAGGTGCTGATCGTGCGCGACACGCGCGAGTCGGGGCCGATGCTGGAGTCGGCGCTGGCCGCCGGGATCGCCGCCGCGGGCGGAGACGCGCTGCTCGGCGGCGTCCTGCCGACCCCGGCCGCCGCGATCCTCGTCAAGCGCCTCGGCCTCGACCTCGCCGCGGTCGTCTCGGCCTCGCACAACCCCTACCGCGACAACGGGATCAAGTTCTTCTCGGCGCAGGGGACGAAGCTCGACGACGAGACCGAGGCGAGGATGGAGTCCCTTCTCCCCGACAGCGGTCGTCATTTCAACCGCGATGGGGATGAAATGACGACCGCACCGGGGGTGGGCCCCGGCGGCGTGCGCGAGCTGAACGGAGGCCTGGAGGACTACCTGCGCGCGCTCGAGGCCGCCTTCCCGCTCGACCTCTCCGGCCAGGCCGTGATGCTCGACTGCGCCAACGGCGCGACCTTCCGCGCCGCCCCGGCGATCTTCGAGCGGCTCGGCGCGACGGTCGAGGCGCTCGCCGCCGAGCCCGACGGCTGCAACATCAACGACGGCTGCGGCTCCACCCACCTCGGCGCCCTGGCGGATCGGATCGCCGCCTCCGAGGCGACGATCGGCTTCGCCTTCGACGGCGACGGCGACCGGGTGCTGGCGGTCGACCGCAGCGGCCGGGTGCACGACGGCGACGAGCTGATCGCCCTCGCCGCCCGCGGGATGTCCGCACGGGGCGAGCTCGGCGGCGGCGTCGCCGTCACCGTGATGAGCAACTACGGCTTCCACCAGGCGATGGAGGAGGCGGGGATCGAGGTGGCGGTGACCAAGGTCGGCGACCGCTACGTCCTCGACGAGCTGCGCGAGCGCGGCTGGAGCCTCGGCGGCGAGCAGTCCGGCCACATCATCGACACCCGCTTCGCCGCCACCGGCGACGGGATCGCCGCCGCCCTGGCGACGATGCGCGAGCTCGGCGGCCGCGACCTAGCCGAGGTCGCGCCGATGCGCAAGCTCCCCCAGACCCTGGTCAACGTAGAGGTCGCCGATCGCGACGCGATCGCCGGCGCGACCGCCGTCTGGGAGGCGGTAGAGCGCGAGGGAGAGGCGCTCGAGGGCAGGGGACGCGTGCTGCTGAGGCCCTCGGGGACAGAGCCGCTGGTGCGGGTGATGGCGGAGGCGCCGAGTGCCGAGGAGGCCGAGGCCGTCTGCGCCCGTCTCGTTGCGGTTGTGCGTCAAGAGTTGGCTGGGTAGAGGGAGCCTGGCCGTCCTCCAGGGGAATTGATTGCACCGCGCTTTGCGCGGTGCAATGAGGAGCGCGGCCTGCGGCCGCGCCCAGAAACAGACTGCGTCAGCCGCTTCGCGACATTCCCCTGGAGGACGGCCAGGCTCCCTTCCAACACGTCACCGAGTGACGCCCAGGCTGCGAACCCGGCCCCAGGGTCCCCAAGCTTTAAAAAGAGCTTGGGGCGCCCGTAACGGCACCTGCAGCATGCAGAGCTTTCGGGGAGCCGGGTGGCATCGTGGGAAGTGGCTCCGGGATTGGCAGCGCCTTCGGAGAGGGAGCTTTTCAAAGCTCGTGAGCTGTTGATGGGACGCCCCCACCAAACCGCCCGAAGAAAAAGACCCAAGGCCCGTCTGAGACCGGCCGCCACTACCCCCGGTCTCTACCCTTACTCGCCTCCCTATGTGCGGAATCGTCGGATACGTCGGTGGGCGGCCCTGCCGCGACCTGCTCGTGGCCGGGCTCGAGAAGCTCGAGTACCGGGGCTATGACTCGGCCGGGATCTCGGTGATCGAGGACGGCCGGATCGAGAGCGTGCGCGCCGTCGGCAACCTCGCCAACCTGCGCGCCGCCGTCGCCGAGCACGACGAGAAAGGTGGCGTCGCCGTGGCTGCGCCCCCCGCGACCACGGGTGTCGCCCACACCCGCTGGGCCACCCACGGGCGGGTCACCGAGGAGAACGCCCACCCGCACGGCGACTGCTCCGACCGCATCCACATCGTCCTCAACGGGATCGTCGAGAATCATGCGTGCCTGCGCAGCGAGCTTGCCGCCGAGGGGCACCACTTCAGCTCCGAGACCGACGCCGAGATCGTCGCCCACCTGATCGAGCGCAACTACGACGGCGACCTGGCCGCCGCGGTGCGGGCATCCTTCGCCGAGCTGCGCGGCCACTACGCCTTCGTCGCCATGCACGCCGACGAGCCCGGACGGCTGGTCGGCGCCCGCAAGGAGTGCCCGCTGGTCGCCGGCGTGGGCGAGGGGGAGACCTTCCTCGCCTCGGCGATCCCCGCCTTCCTGGCCGAGACGCGCGAGGCCGTGGCGATCGAGAACGACGAGATCGTCACGATCGACGCCGGCGGGATCAGCATCGCCGACGCCGCCGGCGCACCGGTCGCGCGCGAGCCCGAAGAGATCTCCTGGGACGAGTCGGCCGCCGAGAAGGGCGGCTATGAGACCTTCATGCTGAAGGAGATCTACGAACAGGCCGACGCGGTCGCCGAGACGATCGCCGACCGCCTGCCGAGCGACGAGGGGGTCGACCTCTCCGAGCTGGAGCTCGACGACGCCTTCCTCCGCGGCCTGAGGCGGATCGTGATCGTCGCCTGCGGCACCTCCTACCACGCCGGCCTGGTCGGCCGCTACGCGATCGAGGAGTGGGCGCGGGTTCCGGTCGAGATGGACGTCGCCTCGGAGTACCGCTACCGCAACCCGGTGATCGGGCCCGACGACCTGGTGATCGGGATCACGCAGTCGGGCGAGACGGCGGACACGCTGGCCGCGATGCGGCTCGCCCGCGAGCACGGCGCCAAGGTGCTGGCGATCACCAACGTGATGGGCAGCCAGGCCACCCGCGACTCCGACACGGTGCTCTACACCCGCGCCGGGCCCGAGGTCAGCGTCGCCGCGACCAAGACCTTCGTCGCCCAGGTGGCGACGATGTACCTGCTCGGTTTGCACCTGGCCGAGCTGCGGGGGACGCTCGACGCGGACCGCCTCTCCCACCTGGTCGCCGAGCTGAAGGCGATCCCTTCGAAGATCGAGGCGACGCTGGCGTCTTGCGAGGAGGCCACGGCCACCGTCGCCGCCGCGCAGCACGAGCACGGCTTCTTCCTCTACCTGGGCCGGCACATCGGGCTGCCGGTCTGCCTCGAGGGGGCGCTGAAGCTGAAGGAGATCTCCTACATCCCCACCGACGCCTACGCGGCCGGAGAGATGAAGCACGGCCCGATCGCCCTGCTCGACGAGTCGACGCCGGTCGTCTGCGTTGCGACCGAGAGCCCGGTGCTCGACAAGGTCCTCTCCAACGTCGAGGAGGTGCGCGCCCGCGGCGCGGCGACGATCGCGATCGCGACCGAGGGCTGCGAGCGCGTCGGCGAGGTCGCCGACCAGGCGATCGAGGTTGCCCGCACCGACTGGATCATGCAGCCGATCGTCGCCATCCTCCCGCTGCAGCTGCTCGCCTACGGCATCGCCCGCGCCCGCGGCCTCAACGTCGACCAGCCCCGCAACCTGGCGAAGACCGTCACCGTCGAGTAAAGCGTCCACCCCGGCGCTTTCCGCGCCTGGCCGGCCGCTAGTCTGCCCGGCCATGATCGGAACTCGCCTCGTCCTCCCTGTCCTGGCGGCCACGGCCGCAATCGCGATCGCCGGCTGCGGCGGCGGTGGCGATTCCAGCTCCGACCCGGCCGGCTTCGCGGCCCCGGGCTCGCTCGTCTTCGTCGAAGGCAAGCTGCGCCCGAGCGGCGAGCTGAAGGAGAACGTGGACGAGATCGCGAGCACGGTCGCCGGCGTCGACGACCTCGGCGAGCTGATCGTCTCCGAGCTGGAAAGCTCGGCGCGCGACGATGGCGAACCGGTCGACTTCGCCAAGGAAGTCGAGCCGTGGCTGGGCGAAAAGGCGGGCGTGGCGTTCCAGAGCCTCGAGAACGGCGACCCGTCCGACCTGGTGATCGCGGTCGAGACGACCGACGCGGCGGCGACGCAGGAGTTCATCGACGACCAGGCCGCGCAGAGCAGCGATCCCTTCGAGGACGGCTCCTACGAAGGGGTCGACTTCAAGGTCGGCGGCGCCGACGACAACGGGGTCGGCGTGATCGACGGCTTCCTCGTGATCGCCGAAGGCGAAGCGGGGTTCAAGGCGGCCGTCGACGCCGCTCAGGGCGACTCGCTCGCCGACGAAGCGCGCTTCGCCGGCGCGATGGCCGCCGCCTCCGACGGCAGCCTCGCCGACGTCTACGTCGACGTCGGCGGGCTGATCGACGCGTCGGGCGACGAAATCGAACCGCGGGCTCGGGAAGCCCTCGAGAACGCCGGCATCGATCCGAGCGAAGCAACTGCTGTTGCCAGCGTCATCCCCGGTCCCGACCAGATCCAGATTGACGTCAGCAGCGACCTCGGCGGTGAGGAAGCGCCGAGCGGCGACGCCTCGGAGTCGATCGGCTCGCTGCCGGCTGACTCCTTCGCGGCGGTCGGCGCCTCCGAGTTCGGCGACCAGCTCACCGAAGCGATCGACGAACTCGACAAGACCGGGATACCGGGCCAGCTTCCGCCCAACCAGCTGAAGAGCACGCTGAAGGCGATGGGCATCGACCTCGACAAGCTCGCCGATTCGCTCGAAGACGCGGCGGTGTTCGCCTGGGGCAACAGCGAGAGCTCGCTGGGCGGCGCCCTGGTGCTGACCAGCGACTCGAAGGAAGCTGCGAAGACGGTCGCCAACCTGGGGGTCCTCCTGCGCAACACCGGGACGCCCGGCGTGACCGCCGTCAGCAGCAACGGGGCGAGCGGCTTCTCGGTGCGCAGCCCCGAACTCGGGGACAAGCCCCTCGTCGTGGTCTCCAAGTCGGACCGCATAGCCATCGGCTACGGGCTCGCCCCGGCCCTGGCCGGGCTCGACGCCGAAAGCGGCGAAACCCTCTCCGACACCCCGAGCTACAAGGCCGCGGTCTCGGCGCTGGGCGGCACCCCGATCAGCGCCTTCGTCGACGGCGCGGGAGCGCTGCGCCTGGCCGAATCGCTGGTCCCGCGCTCGGAGGCCGGCTTCCAGGAGGCCAAGCCCTACCTCAAGCACATCGAGTACGTGGCGATGGGCTCGGGGACCGACGACGAGCTGGCGACGGCGAAGCTGATCGTGGGCCTGAAGGAGTAAGTGACTCTCCGACAACCCCCACGCACGCCTGGCGGCGCCGAACACACTTCGCGGGGCGGCGTCCTCGGTCGGCCAAATAGCGCTGCTATTCGGCCTCCCTGCGTCCTACCCCCGCTCGGTTCGGCGCTCGCCAGCCGCACGCGCGGGTTGTCGGAGAGTCACTAGTGGTCCATCCTGTAAGTCCCGTGCCGATATGGCGAGCGAAAACCGAGCACGCCGCGGACGCAGGGAGGCCGAATAGTTGTGACTATTCGGCCGACCGAGGACAAAGGCGGGCGAAGGTTTGCAGCCGCCAGATCGGTGCGCGGAGTTGCAGGATGGGCCACTAGGCGGTCGAGGGATGGCCTCCGGCGTCGGCATCGACCTGCTCGAGATCGACCGCCTGGAGCGCGCGCTGGAGCGCCATCCCCGCCTCGCCGAGCGCGTCTTCACGCCGGCCGAGCGCGACTACGCGGCGGCGCGGGCCCGTCCCGGCCGCCACCTCGCGGCCCGCTTCGCGGCCAAGGAGGCCGTGGTCAAGGCGCTCGGCCTCTCCGGCGGGTTCGGCCTGCGCGAGATCGAGGTGCTCGCGGGGGAGCCGCCGCGGGTGCGCCTCTCGGGTCGCGTGGCAGAAGCGGCGAGCGGCGAGCGGATCGAGATCTCGCTGACGCACTCGCGGGACTATGCCGCGGCGGTTGCGGTCAAGTCAGGCTGAGCTGCCGTCTCTCGCGGACTACTGCGAAAGGGTCCTGCTCGGCATCTGACGGCCGATTCGCCGTCAACGTCGCGTAGAGCCGGGTAGGCGCCGGCCCCGCGAGGTAGTAGCGGCTGCGGCGCTCGCCTACCGGTTCGAGCAGGCCGCGATCGGCCATCGCTTGGAGGTCGCGCGTCGCGGTTTGGTTGCTGATCTCTTCGCCAACACCGGTCTCGACCGCGGTGCGATAGCTGCCGCGGCGGATCCGGAGGCCGTATGCGGAATCCACCAGGGCGGTGGCGCAGCGCTCCGGCAGCCCCTGTGTCTCGGCAAGCTCGAGGCAGCCGTTCCACAGCTCCTCAGCCTCTTGGCGCCGGCGCAGCATCGTGCGGATCTGCAGGTAATGGGCGCGGAGCATGAATCTGATCCACGGGCGAGCGTCGCGGTCAGGGTTCCAAGAGCCGGCGCCGACCTCGGCAAGGACGTCGTAGTACGCCTGCGTGTTGCGCCCGAGGAACTCCTCGACGCTGGAGAAGAGGGGCGCGAGGACCCGGTCGCAAGCCAACACCAGGGTCTGCAGGCAGCGGGCCATGCGGCCGTTGCCGTCGCTGAAGGGGTGGATCAGGACCAGGTTCAGGTGCGCCATTGCCGCCCTGACGAGCACAGGGCTGGTGTCTTCGCGGAGCGAGGCGAGCATCTCCTCGATCAGGCCGGGGACGTCGTCGCTCGAAGGTCCTTGGTAGACGATTTTGCCGCTGCCCGAGCTTCGGATGTAGATATCGCCTGGACGCCACTGGCCCGGGTTCTTCGAAAGGTCGTGCTTGATCATCATGAAATGCAGGCTCAGCAGCAGGCCTTCGTCGATCTTCGGCTCGCCGGATCGGGCCAGCTGCAGCACGTAGGTCATCGCGTCGCGGTAGCCGGCGAGTGCGTGCTGGGTCTCCTCGCTGGCGTCGAGCGTCGGCTCGCCCTCGACCGCGGCGGCGACGTCTTCGAGCGAGGCGTCGTATCCCTCGATGCTGTTCGACCCCTGCACGGCGCGCGCGAAGGCCAGTCGGCGCAAGGATCCCGTCCAGCGGCGGGGCTCAGCAACCTGATGGCGGAGCCGCTCGCGCTGATCGGCGAGCAGAGCGAGGACTTCGTGCTCGTCCTCTCGGGTGTCCGGTGCTTGAAAGACCATGATGTTTTGAAAATATCATCAAACAGAGGTCAATGACGTTTTGCAAATATCATAGGATCGCTCCATGATCGAGCCCTGGCTGAAACCGCTCTACGACGCCGAGGGGATGCGCGCGGTAGATCGCTGGGCGATCGGGGAGCGGGGGGCGCCGTCGCTGGAGCTGATGGAGGCCGCCGGGCGGGCCGTGGCCGAGGCCGCGGCCGAGCTCGCCGGGGACGGCCCGGTGCGAGTGGTTTGCGGCAAGGGCAACAACGCCGGCGACGGGCTGGTCGCGGCGCGGCACCTGCGCGAGATGGGCTACGAGGCCGAGGCGCTGCTGCTCTGGCCGGGTGAGGAGCTGAGCGGCGATGCCGCGGCGAACCTGGAGCGGTTCCCGGCCGAGCGCGTGGAGGGCAAGCTCGACGCGCGGCTGGCCGGCTCGGGCGCGATCGTCGACGCGATCTTCGGCACCGGCTTCGCCGGGGCGCCGCGCGAACCGGCCGCGGCGGCGATCGAGGCGATCGACCGCAGCGGCGCGCCGGTCGTCGCCTGCGACGTCGCCTCGGGCGTGGACGCCTCGACCGGGGAGGTCGAGGGCGCGGCGGTCGAGGCCGACCTCACGGTCAGCTTCCACGCGGCGAAGGTCGGCCACCGGGTCGCGCCCGGCAAGTGGCACGCGGGCGAGCTGCGAGTCGTGCCGATCGGGATCCCGGAGGGCGCTCCCGGGGAGCCGGCGGCGGGGACGATCGAGCCCGCCGTCCTCGCCCTGGCGCCGGCGCGGGGACCGAGGTCGACCAAGTTCAGCTCCGGCCAGGTCGTGATCGCGGGCGGCTCGCGCGGGCTCACCGGCGCGGTCCAGATGGCCTCGCGGGCCGCGATCCGGGCGGGGGCGGGGTACGCGACCGTGGCGGTGCCCGCCGACCTGGAGGCGATCTTCGAGGCGGGCCAGCCCGAGGTGATGTCGGTCGGCTGCCCGGGCGGGGACGGGTGCCTCGCGCCGGCCTCGCTGAAGGCGGTCCTGCGCAGCTTCGAGCGCGCCGCCGCGGGTGTGCTCGGCCCGGGGATGGGCCGCGACCCCGGCGCGGTCGAGCTTGCCCGCGAGGCGGTCGGCGCGATCGAGGTCCCGCTGGTCGTCGACGCCGACGGGCTCAACGCCTTCGCGGGCGAGATCGAGCGGCTCGCGGCCCGCTCGGGACCGACGATCCTCACTCCGCATGCGGGCGAGCTCGGACGCCTGCTCGGCCGCGACGCGGAGGAGGTCTCGGCGCACCGGCTGGCCGCGGCCCGGGAGGCGGCGCGGGCAGCTGGAGCCGTGGTCGTGCTGAAGGGCGACGACACGATCGTCGCCGACGGCGAGCGGGTGGCCGTCAACGCGCTCCCGGCTCCGGCCCTGGCCACCGCCGGCACCGGGGACGTGCTCTCGGGGATGGCGGCGGCGCTGCTCGCCCGCGGCCTGGAGCCGTTTGCCGCCGCCTGCGCCGCGGTGCTCGCCCACGCCCGCGCCGGCCGCGACGCGGCGGCGCGGATCGGCGCCGCCGAGTCCGTGATCGCCACCGACGTGATCGACTCGATCCCGATCGGTCTTCGTCCCCTGCCCAGCGGCTGAGCGGCTCGGGTCCTCTGCTCACCAGAACCGTATTCACCGTCTATATGACGGTGAATACGGTTCGCGTCCGGAGGGCGACTTGCCCGGCGGCGGATCGTCGGTCCTTTCGGTCGAATAACCTCGCCCTCATGAAGACCGCCGCCGAGATCATGGACGCCGACGTGCCCGCCGTCTCCCCCGATGCCGACGCGCGCGCCGCGATCGAGCTCCTCGCAAAGACCGAGATGGGCGCGATTCCCGTGGTCGACGCCGAGCGCAAGGTCGTCGGCATCGTCAGCGAGTCGGACCTGGTCCTCGGCGACGAGGAGGCCGACCTCCACCTGCCGCACTACCTCAACATCATGGGCGGCGTCGTCTTCATCGGCTCGATGAAGGGCTTCGAGGAGCGCCTCAACAAGGCCTTCGCGACGAAGGTCTCGGAGCTGATGACCGCGGACCCCGTCGTCGCCCGCACCGACGACCACGCCGAGACCGTCGCCAGGACGATCGCCGAGGAGCACCACAACCACCTGCCCGTGGTCGACGGCGAGGGCCGCCTCGCCGGGCTGGTGACGCGGGCCGACGCGCTCTCGGCGCTCGTCTCCGATCGCTAGCGCCATGGCGCGGGCCCTAGCCCGGATCGACCTCGGCGCCGTGGAGCGCAACTGCGCGCGGCTGAAGGCGGAGCTGGGCGAGGGCGCCGAGCTCTGCGCGGTGGTCAAGGCCGACGGCTACGGGCACGGCGCCGATGCCTGCGCGTCCGCCGCGCTGGCCGGCGGTGCGAGCAGGCTTGCCGTGGCAACCGGGGTCGAGGCGGCGCAGGTCGGTCGCCGCTTCCCTCAGGTGCCGCTGCTGACGATGGGGGCGCTGAGCGCCGAGGACCTCGAGGACGCGCTCGCGGCAGGATCGGAGGTCGCGGTCTGGCGCGAGGGCTTTCGCGAGCTCCTCAGCGCCCGGGCTCGCGCCCAGGGCCGGCCGGTCCGCGTCCACGTCAAGCACGACAGCGGCATGGGCCGGCTCGGCAACCCCGATCCGGCGGAGGTGCTGGCGCTGGCCCGGGCCAGCGCCGGGGACCCGCATCTGGAGCTGGCCGGGGTCTGGACCCACTTCGCCACGGCCGACGAACCGGAGTCGGATTTCTTCGCCGCCCAGCTCGACCGCTTCTCCGCCGTGGCGGAGGCTGTCAAGGCCGAGTTCCCCGCTGCGATCGCCCATGCCGCCAACAGCGCCGCGGTCTTCCGCGACCGGCGCTCGCACTTCGACATGGCGCGCTGCGGCATCGCCGTCTACGGCCTCGACCCCTTCCAGGGCGACCCGGCCGAGCGCGGGCTGGCGCCGGCGATGTCGCTGCGCTCCTACGTGGCCGACGTCAAGCGCTTCGCGGCGGGAGACAGCGCCGGCTACGGCCGGGCCTGGCGGGCGCCGGAGGACACCTGGGTGGGGGTGCTGCCGCTCGGCTACGGCGACGGGGTGCGGCGCGGCCTCTCCAACAACGCCGAGGTGCTGATCCGCGGCCGCCGCCACCCGCTCGTCGGCACCGTCTCGATGGACAACGTCACGGTCGAGCTCGGCCCCGAGACCGAGGTCGAGCCCGGCGACGAGGCGGTGCTGATCGGGTCCCAGGGCGGGGAGTCGATCCGTGCCGAGGAGGTCGCCGCCCGCCTCGGCACGATCAACTACGAGGTCACCTGCGGGATCTCGGCAAGGGTCCCCCGGGAACGGGTATGAACGTCTCGGGGCGCCTCGAATCGGCCCCGCTGGTCGCCCTCGCCCGGCGTGCGCTCGGCGGTGGCGAGGGGGTCTGGATCGCGGGCGGCGCGGTCCGCGACGCGGCGCTGGGCCGCGAGGTGGACGACCTGGACCTCGCCGTGGCGGTCGACCCGGCAGCCGCCGCGAAGGCGATCGCGCGCGAGGGCGGTGGGCACTCGTTCGAGCTCTCGGCCGAGTACGCGACCTGGCGCGCCGTCGCGGCCGACGGCTCCTGGCAGGTCGACCTGACGGCCCTGCGCGGCGAGACGATCGCGGCCGACCTGGCCGGGCGCGACTTCACGATCGGCGCGGTCGCGGTGCCGCTCGGCGGCGGCGAGGCGGTCGATCCCTTCGGCGGCCTCGCGGACCTGGAGGGCCGGATGCTGCGCGTGGTGGGGGAGGGGAGCTTCGCCGCCGACTCGCTGCGCCTGCTGCGCGCCGCCCGCCTCGCGGCGGGGCTGGGGCTGGAGATCGACCCCGGCACCGCCTCCCTCGCCCGATCCGAAGCCGCGCGCGCGGCCGAGCCCGCCGGAGAGCGCCAGCTCGCGGAGCTGCGCCAGCTCGTCGGCGGCCCGGACCCGCTGCGCGGGATGGCGCTGCTCGAGGAGCTCGGCCTCGCCGCGGTCGTGTTGCCGGAGCTGGAGGTGCTGCGCGGGGTCGAGCAGGGCCCCAACCACCACCTCGACGTCCACGGCCACACGATGGCGGTGCTGGAGCAGACGCTTGCGGTCGAGGCCGACCTGGAGCGCTTCGGGGGCGAGCGGGCGGACGAGCTGGCGGCGCTCCTCGCCGAGCCGCTCGCCGACGAGATGAGCCGCGGCACGGCGCTGCGCCTCGGCGCGCTCGTCCACGACATCGGCAAGCCGGCCACCCGCTCCGAGCAGGCGGGCTTCGTCACCTTCGTCGGGCACGACCGCGACGGGGTGGCGATCGTCGGCGGGCTGTGCAAACGGCTGCGCGCCAGCCGCAGCCTGACCCGCCACCTCCAGGACCTGACGCTGCACCACCTGCGGCTCGGCTTCCTCGTCCACGAGGCGCCGCTGCCGCCCCGGCGCGTCCACGAGTACCTGCGGGCGACCGAGCCCGTCGGCGCCGACGTGACCCTGCTGACGATCGCCGACCGCCTCTCGGCCCGGGGGTCGGGGCCGTTCGCGACCGAGGAGGCGATCGAGGCGCACCTGGCGCTGGCCAGGCAGATGCTGGCCGCGGCGCTCGACTGGCGCCGCGACGGCCCGCCGCGACCGCTGCTGCGGGGCGACGAGCTGGCCGCCGAGCTTGGGCTGGCCCAGGGGCCCGAGGTGGGGGAGCTGCTGGCCGAGCTCGAGGCGGCCCAGTACGCGGGGGAGATCTCGACCGGGCCCGAAGCGGTCGATCTTGCCCGCCGGCTGCGGGGCTGAGCCCGCCCCACAGACAGTCCGCTACCCTCTCGCCCGCATGGGAAAAGAGGAGAAGATCGAGATGGAGGGTGAGATCACCGAGGCCCTCCCGAACACGATGTTCCGCGTCAAACTCGACAACGGCCACGACGTGCTCGGCCACATCTCGGGCAAGATGCGCCGCCACTACATCCGCATCCTCCCCGGCGACCGGGTGAAGATCGAGCTGTCGCCGTATGACCTGGACCGCGGTCGAATTACTTATCGCTACAAATAAGAGCCCATCCCGGCAGGGGTTCCACTTAACTTTTTCGAGAATCGCTGGATTGCTGGCGCTTCGGTCCTGACTCGCGAAAAAGTACAAGACGTTCCACCCCTGCCGGGATGGGCTCTATGTCTCCGCCAGCTCGGCTACAAGCGCGGACCAGGCGAAGTTCTCGGCTCCGAGCCCCGTTCCGGTGCGGGGGTCGTAGTACTCGCGCAGGCCTTCGCGCTGCACCGCGCCGATCAGGCCGCGGGCGATGCGCCCGGCGGCCTTCTCGTAGCCGAGGCGGCGCAGCCCGAGCCAGAGGAGCCAGGCCGAGTTGACCCAGGTCGGCCCGCGCCAGTAGCGCCGCACCGGGCCGCGGCTGCCGCCGGGCTCGTAGCTCGGCTCCGAGGCCGAGACCGCGGGCGGCGCCACCGGGGTGAGGAACTCGCCTTCGTCGAGCAGGTGCTCCTCGACCAGCCGGCGGCCGATCTCCTCGGGCAGGTCGGGGAGCGCGAGCGGCGCCAGGGAGGCCCAGGTGGCGATGTCCGGGCGGGCGCCGCCCGGCTGCGCCTCGTCGAGGAAGAGGCCGCGGCGCTCGTCCCAGAGCCGCTCGACCAGGGCCGGCGTCGCCGAGGGGCGGCCCAGGGCCTGCAGCGAGAGCGACCAGAGCGTGTTGAGGAGGGTCTCGCAGAGGACCGGCCCGCCCCGGTCGCGGATCCGGCGCGCGTCGAAGCCGAGTCGCCGGTTGCGGTGGACGAGCAGCGGGAAGCCGGCCCGGGCGCAGGCCCGCCGGCCCCAGACCGGGTCGAACTTCGGCGAGGCGTCGAGCCCCGACTCGTCGGGCTGGACGATCCAGAGCAGCCCGTCCCCGTCGAGATCGCGGTTGGCGGCGAGCCAGTCCGCCTGGGCTGCGATCCGCGGCTCCGCGCACGGGTCGCCGGCGGCGATCTGCCAGGCCCAGGCGAGCAGCGGCGGCTGGATCGTGCTTGTCTGGAACGAGCTGGGGGAGGCGACGTTGTAGAAGGGCAGCCGGGAGAGCGCGACGGGCCCCTCCCAGAAGACCGTGTGGCCGATGAAGCCGTCGTCCCGCTGGGCGGCGAGCAGGGTCTCCAGCTCCGTCCGCGAGCGAGCCGGCTCGAAGCGCCGCCAGACGATCGCCGCGAAGCAGGAGTCCCAGTACCACTGCCACGGATAGCGACTCGGACTGGGCCGCGTATACCCAAACCGCATCCCGCCCCGCTCCCCCTCCACCCAGTTCCCCCGCAGCACCCGCTCCGCAATCTCAGTGGCCGACGGGACTGAAACGTCCATATGTTGGACGTTTGAGGCCCGTCGGCGGTGGGGGGTCGTCACCGGGCGGTGCGGCGCATTTCGCGCAGCGCCCAGGCGCCGAGGACGACGAGGAGGCCGAGGAGGGCGGCGATGCCCGGCCAGGTCTGGGCCCAGCTGACGGTGCCGACGAAGCCCTGACGGGCGGCTTCGATCACTTCCGTGGCCGGGTTGAGTTCGGCGACGGTGCGCAGCCACGGCTGCAGCAGCGCCAGCGGCGCGTAGGCCGTCGTGGTGAAGATCAGGGCCATCGTCCCCGCCTGCATCAGCGGCGCCGCCGACTGGCTCTTGAAGCGCAGCGCCAGCGCCGAGCCCCAGCAGGCGGCCACTGCGGCCATCGCCGCGACCATCAGGTAGGTGACGAGGAGGCCGCCGATCCCCGGCCACTCGGCTCCCAGCGGCAGGGCGATGGCGAAGACGAAGGTGGCCGGGATCAGCGCCCGGGCGCTGGCGGAGAGGACGGTGCCGGCGAGCAGGGCCCAGCGCGGGGCGGGGGAGACGAGCAGCCGGTCGACCCAGCCCTGCTCCATGTCGCGGGCGAGGTTGACTCCCGCCGCGGCGCCGGTGAAGCCGGCCCCCTGGAGCATGCTGACCGGGACGACGAAGCTCTCATATGCCCCCACTTCGAACCCGTTCAGCTGCGTGAGCGCGCCGAAGACCCCGTTGAGGCCGAGGAAGAAGATCGTCGGCGCCAGCACTCCCGGGATCGCCGCCCCCGGCACGCGCAGCAGCTCGTTCTTCGCCCGCGCCATCAGCGCCGCGATCGTCGCCAGGTTCGCGCGCCACTCCGGCAGCGCCGCGGCCCGGTCCATCAGCCCACCCTCAGCCGGTGGCGCAGGGCGCGGGCGCTGAGCACCAGGCCCAGCACGACGATCCCGCCGATCGCCAGCAGCGCGTAGAGCAGGTCGGTGGCGTCGACCTCGGCGATGATCGGGTTGCGGATCCCTTCGGCGATGAAGCTGAAGGGGTTGTATTCGGCGATCGCCTTCGCCGGCTGGATCATCAGGTCGAGGGGGAAGAAGGCGGAGGAGAGGAAGAGGACGACGAGGACCAGCGGGAAGAGGCCCTGGACGACGCTGGCGCTGCCGGTGCGCAGCGCGATCGCGGCGCCGATGCCGCCCACCGCCATCGCCGTCGCGGTGACCAGCACGACCGCGATCAGCGCGCCGGCGACGCCGCTGTGGATCTCGGCTCCGAAGAGGAGCCCGATCGCGAGGAACCAGAGGGCGGAGAGGAGCCCCAGCGCCGCCGTCCCGGCCAGCCGGCCGAGCACGATCGTGAAGCGCGGGATCGGGGCGGCGAAGAGGCGGTCGGTGAAGCCCATCTCGATGTCGACGGCGAAGGCGATCCCGCCGCTGTTGCCGGCCAGCATCAGCAACTGCATCATCGCCCCGGCGAGCATGAACTGGAGAAAGCCCTGAACGGGCGGGAAGCCGGGGAGGTTGACGGCCGAGCCCGCGCCGCCGGTCTGGACCGCGAGCAGCAGGGTGGGGAAGACGACGATCGGCGCCATCAGCTGCGGGCGGCGGAAGGTCTGGCGGATCGAGCGCATCCCCAGCGCCCGCACCACGCGCAGGTTGGTTGCCACCGAGCCGAGCGACCAAGCATCCATATCTGATTCTTTGCGCAGGGAGCGAGTGCGAAGGCCATGTGCATCGCTCACGCCTCGACCGCCTCCTGCCCTGACGCTTCGTCCTCCTGCTCGAGGTGGTAGCCGGTCTTGGCGACGAAGACGTCGTCGAGGGTGGGGCGGACCAGCTCCAGCGACTCGACCCCGATCCCCGCCTCGTCCAGCGCCCGCACGGTGGGCGGGATGTCGGCGGCGCCGTTCGCGACTTCCACCAGCACCGTCTTCGCGTCCGTGGGCGGCAGCAGCCTGCCGATCCGCGCGCATGCCTCCTCGGCTGCGGCGATCGAGCCCGCGGCGATCTGGAGCTGGATGTGGGGGTTGCCGATCTCCGCCTTGAGCGACTCCGGCGTGCCCCCGGCGACGATCCGGCCGTTGTCGATGATGCCGACGTTGTCGGCGAGCTGGTCGGCCTCCTCCAGGTACTGCGTCGTGAGGAAGACGGTCGTCCCCTCGTCGTTCAGCACCCGCACCTCCTCCCAGATCGTCTTGCGGCTGACCGGGTCCAGGCCGGTGGTCGGCTCGTCGAGGAAGAGGACGCGGGGCTCGTGCACCAGCGCCGCGGCGAGGTCGAGGCGCCGCTTCATCCCGCCCGAGTAGGAGCCGACGCGGCGGTCGGCCGCGGCGACGAGGTCGACGCGCTCGAGCAGGCGCTCGGCGCGCCGGCGGCCCTCGGCGTTGGGAAGGCCCTGCAGCGTGGCCTGGAGCCGGATCAGCTCGCGCCCTGTCATCAGCGGGTCCAGGGCGGCCTCCTGCAGGGCGACGCCGATCGAGGCGCGCACGGCCCGCGCTTCGCCGACCACGTCGTGGCCCGCCACCGTCGCCCGCCCGCCGGTCGGCAGCAGCAGCGTGGTCAGCATCCGCACCGTCGTCGTCTTGCCGGCGCCGTTGGGGCCGAGAAAGCCGTAGATCTCGCCCTCGTCGACCCTGAGGTCGACGCCCTGGACCGCCTTCACCTCGTCGAAGGCGCGTTCGAGCCCCTCGACGGCGATCGCCGGCATCAGGCCCCGGTCGGCTCGGGCTCGGCCTGCGCCAGCGGCGGGCGCGCATCGACCCAGCGACGGCCGTTTGCCCGCTCCAGCGCCTCGGCCGCGTCGAGCAGCAGCGCGTCCGACCCCCAGGCTCCCTGCAGCTGGAGCGCGATCGGCAGGCGGTCCGAGCTGAGGCCGACCGGGACGCTGATCGCCGGTATCCCGGTCAGGTTGGCGAGGGCCGCCCCGCGCACGTTGGCCTGGTCTGCCGTGTGCGTCCCCGAGGGCAGCTCGACCAGCGGCGCCTCGAGCGGCGGCGCGACGGCGGGGATCGTCGGCCAGGCGATCGCGTCGACCTCCTCGAAGAGCGCCGCCAGGCGTCGCCGCATCAGGGTGCGGACGCGCCCGGCCTGGGCGATCGCCGCTGCCGGCAGCAGCATCCGGTACTTGAGGAAGCCGCGGTTGATCGGGCTGACGTCGGGATCGAGGTCGTTGAGCTGCTCGGGCGAGACGCCGCCGAGGCTCTCCCCGTTGATGATCAGGATCGCCGCCATCGTCGCCGCGTCGAGGCCGGGCAGCTCGACCTCGACGACCTCGCCGCCGGTCTCGGCCCGCAGCGCCTCGATCGCCGCCTCGCAGGCCTCGCGAACCTCGGGCGTCACGTCCTCGGAGACCGTGTCGCGGACGACGCCGATCCGCAGCCCCGCCGCGTCGCCGCCGCGGAGCTCCTCGCCGAAGAGGGCCGAGCCGAGCAGGCGGCAGTCGGCGGCGTCGGCGCAGAGCGGGCCGGAGACGATCAGCGTCGTCACCGCCGCCATGTGGTGGCCGGCCATCGCCGCGCGGCCGAAGGTCGGCTTCAGCCCGGTCAGGCCGCAGTAGGCGGCGGGGAAGCGAATGGAGCCGAGCCCGTCGGCGCCGACGGCGCCGGCGACGAGCCGGGCGGCGGTCGCCGCGGCGGGCCCGCTCGAGGACCCGCCGGGGCAGCGCTCGGTGTCCCAGGGGTTGCGCGCGGCGCCGTAGACCGAGACGTTGCCGGTGCTCCCGGAGCCCAGCTCGTGCATGTTTCCGACGCCGACCACGACGGCCCCGGCGTCCCGCAGGGCGCGGTAGGGGCCGGACTCGCCCGGCGCGGTCGGGGCGAGCAGCTGCGCGGCGCCGAAGCGCTGCGCCCGCCAGGGCAGCGGCCACTCGTCCTTGATCGCGACCGGGACGCCGTGCAGCGGCCCGGCGGGCGCCTCGGCCAGCATCGCCCGCGAGCGCTCCGGGAAGGTCTCGACGACGGCGTTGATCGCCGGGTTTCGCTCCTCGATCCTCGCCAGGGCGGCGTCGAGCAGCTCGGCGGGGTCGACCTCGCCGGCCGCGATCGCGGCGGCCTGGGCGCGCATCGAGAGGTCGAGCGCGTTCACCGCGGCGCCCGCGAGAGGTCGGGATCGCGCTCGGGCTCGAGGTCGCCGAGGTCGAGCGAGAGCAGCGAGCGGATCGCGGGCCAGAACATCTGGTGCGCCGCGCTCATCACCGCGAGCTCGGTCTCGTCGGCCTCGATCTGCAGCGACGCGAGGCCGGCGGGGACGAACTGCTCTGCTCGATCCGGGGCCTCCATACCGGGGGGCAACCCTACAGAGGCGGGTTGGCCGGGATCGTGCAAGCGTCACGCCAGCGGCGCATCCCCCCGCGCCGGTGGGCAGAATCGTGGCCGCAACCCTTGTCACGACACCGGGTTTGCAGCTTGAGATCGTGCGACTAGCAGCCAAAAACCGATCGGGATCGCGCGCGCTGGTGGCGCTTGGGCTCGCTGTGCTCCTCATCGCCCTCGTTGCCGCCGCACGGCCCGGCGCCGCCGATTCCGCGCCGCTGGGCGTCGTCGTCCTCGGCAAGACCGCGGAAACGCCGCCGCCGTCCTGCCCGGGCAAGATCGTCAACAACGTCGAGGTCATCCCCTGCCGGGTCGAGGGGCACGTGACCGGCTTCCAGGTCAACGCCGGCGGGGTCGCGCGGCCCTACGAGGCCCCGTTCGACGGCAAGCTGGTGGCATGGTCGATCACGCTGGCGAAGCCCTCGCGCACGGACTCGAAAACGACCACCGACGAGGTTGGCTTCTTCGACGAATTCCTCGGCGAGCCCTCGCAGGCGCGGATCGGCGTCCTGCGCCCGGTCGAAGGCTCCGACCCCCCCAAGTACAAGCTGGTCCGCCAGAGCCCGCTGGAGCGGCTCAACCCATACTTCGGCAGCACCCCGATCTTCGCCCTCGATCACCCGCTGACGGTCCTCCGCGGCCAGGTCGTCGCGCTCACCGTCCCCACCTGGGCGCCGATGTTCGCCTTCAACGTCTCTGCCGAAGACACCTGGCGCGGCAGCCGCGTCACCGGCCACTGCGCCTCCAAGGAGGACATCCAGGGCGGCCACCCCCAGCAGGGCGTCGGCAAGACGAAGACCTATGGGTGTTATTACTCGAACGCCCGCTTGCTCTACACGGCGACCCTGGTCAAGAAGCCGTAGCTAGGGCGGCTGGGTTGGTGGGGGCGGGTAGCCCTCTTCACTCGCCTAACTGGCTGTGTCGTCAGCTGCCTTTCGAGATCGGGGTCGGGCCAGCGGCGCAAAACGTTCAGAGGGCTACCCGCCCCCACCTCGAGACGCAGCAAGGCTTCCGATTCACGGAAGCTCGTGAGGGCGACGTCGGCGACTGCAACGTTCCGAGGTCTTGGTCTTTGAGCTTGAAAGCTTCCGAGGGACGGGCGTCGGCAGGCCCTCCGAGCGTTTTGCGCCGCTGGCCCAACCCCGATCTCGAACGGCCGCAACCGATGCAGCCAGTCAGGCGAGCGAGGAGGGCCTGCCGGCGCCCGTCCCCCTCTCGGGCTAAAGAGCTTCTTGGCGCTTGCCGCAGTACTGGCAGTCGCTGACGTCGAGGCCGATCAGCTGGTCGCAGCGGGCGCAGGCGCGGAGGTTGTCCGGGGTGCGCGGCAGGGAGGACGCGGAGGGGGCCAGGGGGAGCACCATCGCCACCGGCTCCATCTCCTCGCCGGTCTCGCGGTCGAGGTAGACCTGGCCGGGCTCGGCGTGGGCCAGGGCCTCGCGGCCCGAGGCCGGCGCGCGCATCCGGTAGAGCTGCTTCGAGTTCACGGCGGCGAAGACTAATAGCTTGCGCGGTCCCGATGCGTGTTCTCCTCCTCCACGGCTACATGCTGCGCGGCACCGGCAGCAACATCTACAACGCCAATCTCGCCCGTGCCCTGGCCAAGCTGGGCCATGAGGTCCACCTGCTCTGTCAGGACCGCGAGACCAAGATCGAGGGAGTCGAGATCCACAACCCTGACATCCACGGCCTGCTTCCCGTCTACGTCAAAGACCCCTACGAGGGCTTCGAGGTCAAGGCCTTCCCCGAGCTCACAGATGAGGAGCTCGATCGCTATATCGAGGCCAACGTTGCCGCTGTGCGTGAGGTCTCGGCTCAAGCGGGAGACGTTGATGCCGCTCTCGCCAACCACCTGGTGATGGGCCCGGCGATCCTCGCCCGCGCCGACGTCTGCCCCTTCGCAGCCAAGATCCACGGCTCAGCGCTTGAGTACACGGTCAAACCGCACCCCCGCTTCCTGCCCTACGCCCGCGAGGGCATGGAGGCGGCACAGGGCGTGCTCGTCGGGTCGCGGCATACAGCAGAGTCGCTTTGGGAGGCGCTGCCTGACGTGCCTGGCCTGCGAGAGAAGACTCGGCTCGGCCCACCCGGCGTCGATACCGAGGCCTTCGTACCGAGGGGAGCGGGCGGGGGTGGAGCGTCTTGTACTTTTTCGCGAGCAAGCCATCGAGCGACAGCCGATGACCGCGGCTCGAAAAAGTTAAGCGGAACCCCCGCCCGCTCCCCTCGCCGGGTCGTCTTCGTCGGGAAGCTGATCGTTTCCAAGGGGGTGGACCTTCTGCTGGCTGCGTGGCCGCTGGTCAGGGCCGAGCATCCCGATGCCAAACTCGAAATTGCCGGGTTTGGCGCGTACGAGGACGGGTTGCGGCAGCTGCTTGCTGCCCTTGAGGGAGGGAACCTCGGCAAAGCTGGGGAGATCGCGGAAGCTGGCTGGGGCCTGGAGGGTGGGGAGGAGAGGCCGCTGCCGATTCTGTCCGCGTTTCTCGACGATCCGCCGGCCGGTTATGCGGAGGTGGCGAAAGAAGCCGCCGGCTCGGTCGAGCTCATCGGGCGGCTCGAGCACGATGAGGTGGCTGAGCTGCTGCCGGATGCGGAGGCGCTGGTGATGCCGAGCACATTTCCCGAGGCCTTTGGGATGGTGGCTGCCGAGGCGGCCGCCTGTGGGGTGCTGCCGGTGTCGGCGGGGCATTCGGGGATGCTGGAGGTGTCCACTCAGCTGATGGCGGCGCTGCCGCCCGAGATCGGGCGGTTGACCTCGTTTCCGGTCGAGGAGGGGGCTGTGGAGGCGATCGCGGAGCGGCTCAACGGGTGGTTGGGGCTGTCGGAGGAGGAGCGGGATAGGGCTCGCGAGGCGCTTGTTGCGACCGCTCGGCGGCTTTGGAGCTGGGAGGGCGTCGCCCGCGGCGTCATCGCCGCCTCACGGGGCGACCTCGACCCTCTGCCGGATGCATAGAATGCCCGGCCGATGATGGGCCGCCTGCCGATAGCGAAGATGCTCACCGCCACGCTTGCGCTGACCGTGGCGATCTCGGCTGTGATGGTGCCGATCAACTGGAACGGCCAGGGGGCCTCCACGGCGTCGCCGAAGATCGACCAGCTGCTCAGCGTGATGATCGTCCTCTCGGCCTTCGTCTTCTCGCTGGTGATGGTGATGCTGTTCTACGCGCTGTGGAAATTCAGGGCCAAGCCGGGGGACGAGTCCGACGGCGAGCCGATCCACGGCAACACGCGCCTCGAGGTGGCCTGGACCCTGATCCCGACGATCATCGTGCTCTTCGGCGCCGGCTACAGCTGGTCGGTCCTCAGCGAGATCGAAGAGCCGGCCGACAACCCGCTCACTGTCGAGGTCTTCTCCCAGCAGTTCGCCTGGAGCTTCGGGTATCCCGGCAAGGACAACGCCTGGTCGCAGGGCGAGCTTCACGTCCCGCTCGACCGCCAGGTCCACTTCAAGATGCACGCCCAGGACGTGATCCACTCCTTCTGGGTCCCGGAGTGGCGGATCAAGAAGGACACCGTGCCCGGGATCACGACGACCGCGGTCATCACGCCCGACAAGCTCGGCACCTACCAGCTGATCTGCACCGAGCTCTGCGGTTTCGGCCACGCCGCGATGCGGGCGACGGTGGTGGTCGAAACCCCGGCCGACTTCCGCAAATGGGTGGCCGGGCTGAAAGAGACCGTGCCGGCGCCGCTGGCCGAGTCGATCGTCCAAGACACCGAAACCGACCCGGTGCCGCTGAGCGCCGGCGGGGCATAATGGTCATCCGCTGATGGTGGCTGCGATCAGGCAACCGGGATGGATTCGCGGCGTGCTCGGAGCGCTGCTCGGCGCGGCCTTCGGCTTCGGCCTCGTGATCGCCCTGCGCAAGATCTCGGGACTGCCGCTCTACCAGACCGAGCAGACCGGCTACCCGCACGTCGTCGTGCCGCTGGTAACCGGCCCGCTCGGCTTCCTCGCCGGCTTCGGCTGCTTCGACTACTGGGTGCGGTGGGCGGTGGGGATGCCGACGATTCCCGAGGACCACTCCCAGCACGGGGCCAAGAGCTGGAAGGACTACTTCCACTTCAACACCGATCACAAGGTGATCGGCATCCAGTACATCGTCACGACCTTCTTCTTCTTCTTCGTGGGCGGCCTGATGGCGATGCTGATCCGGGCCGAGCTGGCCCAGCCGGGCACCCAGATCGTCGACGCCGCCACCTACAACAGCCTCTTCTCCACCCACGCGGTGCTGATGATCTTCCTCTTCGTGATCCCGGTCTTCGCCGGGATCGCCAACTACGTCCTGCCGCTGATGATCGGCGCGCCGGACATGGCCTTCCCGCGCCTCAACGCGCTCAGCTTCTGGATGCTGCCGCTGGCCGGGGTGCTCTTCATCGGCAGCTTCCTGGCCCCCGGTGGCGCCTTCGACACCGGCTGGACCGGGTACGCGCCGCTCTCGACCGGGGCGCCGCTGGGGCAGTCGTTCTTCAACCTCGGCGTCCAGTTCGCCGGCGCCTCCTCGATCGCCACCGCTCTCAACTTCCTTGTGACGATCATCACGATGCGTGCGCCCGGAATGACCTTCTGGCGCATGCCGCTGCTGGTCTGGGCGAACCTCTCGACCTCGCTGCTGGTCGTCGCCGCGACGCCGTTCATCGCCGGCGTCCAGTTCATGGTCCTCTTCGACCGGGCCCTCGGCACCCAGTTCTTCGAGTTCGCCGGCGGCGGGGACGTCGTCAGCTACCAGCACATCTTCTGGTTCTACTCGCACCCGGCCGTCTACATCATGATGTTGCCCGGCTTCGGGATCATCAGCGAGGTCATCTCGACCCACGCCCGCAAGCCGATCTTCGGTTACCGCCTGATGGCCCTGGCGCTGCTCGGGATCGTCGTCCTCAGCTACTCGGTCTGGGCGCACCACATGTTCGTCGCCGGCATGTTCAGCTGGCTGCGGGTGCCGATGATGATCACCACGCTGCTGATCGCGGTGCCGACCGGGATCAAGATCTTCTCCTGGCTGGGCACGCTCTACTTCGGCAAGATCCACACCTACTCGACCGCGATGCTTTTCGCGCTCGCCTTCATCGTCACCTTCACGGTCGGCGGCATCAGCGGCGTGATGCTGGGCATGGTGCCGCTCGACATCCACGTCTCCGACACCTACTTCATCGTCGCCCACATCCACTTCGTCCTCTTCGGCGGCTCGGTCTTCACGATCTTCGCCGGCATCTACCACTGGTTCCCGAAGATGACGGGTCGGATGTACGACGAGCGGCTCGGCCGGGTCCATTTCTGGGGCACGCTGGTCGGCACCTGGGTCACCTTCATCCCGATGCACTGGGTCGGGATGGACGGGATGCCGCGACGCGTCGCCGACTACGCGACCCAGTTCGGCGAGTGGAACATCCTGATCAGCTGCGGCGCCTTCCTGCTCGGTGCCGTCCAGCTCGTCTTCCTCTACAACATGGTCGTCAGCTGGCGCTACGGCCCGCGTGCCGAGGCCAACCCGTGGCGGGCCAACTCGATCGAGTGGCAGGTCTCCTCGCCGCCGCCGGTCTTCAACTTCGACGAGATCCCGCGCGTGGTCGGCGGCCCGTACGAGTACGGCGTGCCCGGCGCGCGCCACGCGATCATGGCCGGCGAGAGCGTCGAGGCCCCGGCGGGGCCGAAGCCGACGGTGGTGGGCTCGACATGAGCGCCGACTCGGAGGCGCGTCCCCTGCTCGTCTTCCTCAACGAGGTCGCCGGCGGGCGCAAGCTGCTGAAGGCGGTCGCGGAGCGAGCCGCGAGCGTGCCCTTCGTGGCCGTCGCCGCGCCGCAGAACCAGCCCGCGGTGGGCCAGCTGATCGGCTCGGGCGAACTGCGCGACGCCGCGCGGGCCCGGGTCGAGGTGACGATGTCGATCCTCTCCGAGTACGGGGTGGAGTCGGTCGGCGAGGTGATGGGCCCGGAGCCGTCGCTGGCGCTGGACGACGCGGTCCGCGCCCACGAGCCGGGCGAGGTGCTGCTCTCCTGCGCCTCGGGAACGCGCTTCGGTCTCACCCGCAAGGACCTCGTCGCCTGGGCCGAGGCTCGCTTCCAGCCGGAGGTCGCGGTGACCCACATCCCGGTGCGGATCTCGGACGACTCGGTCAGCTGGGAGAAGAGCCACACGCTGGTGGTGGCAAGCCAGACGGTGGCCGCGCCAGATCTCGTCACCCGGCTGAAGGAGCGCGCCGCCGGCCACCCGCACCGCTACACGATCGTCTGCCCGCGGACCGAGGACGTGACCGAGCCCGAGATCGTGCGCGACCTCGCCTCGACCCTGGCCGAGCTCTACCGGGCCGACATCGACGCCACCGGCCAGCCGATGAGCCCCGATCCCTTCCACGCGGTGCAGAACGCGATCGAGCACTACAGCGTCGACGAGGTGCTGATCTCCACCTTCGCCGGCGAGAGCTCGCGCTGGCTGGAGGAGGACCTGATCGGCCGCGTCCGCGAGATCACCGACAAGCCGGTCGAGCACATCGAGGTCGGCCGCCCCGCGGCCGCGGTTGCCGCAGCCGTCGCCGAGGGAGGTGAACCCTGATGGAGAGCGCAACGGTCGCCCTGGGCCACGCCCACGAGGAGCACCACGGGCCGCCGGAGGCCAACGAGAGCTCGCGGATCGATCGCCAGACGCTCGGGATCCTCCTCTTCATCGTCTCCGAGGTGATGCTCTTCGGCGCCTTCTTCGCCGCCTACTTCTTCCTGCGGGTCGTCGTCGACCCGCCGGCCTGGCCGCCGGAGCCCTACGAGCTGCCGGTCGCCGTCGCCGGGATCAACACCGCGATCCTGGTCTCCTCCAGCTTCACGATCCACTACGCGCTGGAGTCGATCCGGAGGGGCAACCACCGCGGCCTGAAACTGGGCCTGGTGCTGACCTGGCTGCTCGGCGCCACCTTCCTCTTCATCCAGATCAACGAGTACGTCCACCTCGGCTTCAGCGCCCGCGACCTCGGCTTCGGCTCGATCTTCTACAGCCTCACCGGCCTGCACGGCGCCCACGTCTTCGTCGGGCTCTGCCTGCTCAGCTTCGCCACGATCCGCGCCTTCCGCGGCCACTTCGGCCCAGCCGCCAAGGACCACCTGGGCGTCGAGGTCCCCGGCATCTACTGGCACTTCGTCGACGTGATGTGGATAGTCGTCTACACGACCGTCTACATCCTCTGACGGTCGCGATAACCGGCGCTTCTCGGGGTCTTCGGTCGGCCTCCTCGGGCCACGCACCTGAGTGCGCTCCCCTCGTCGCCCTCCCTGCATCCCCCGACCTGCTTGGTTCTCGCGACCGTCAGGGTGAGGGCTTGATTTTCGCCGTCTCGGGGTAACAATCCGGCGCAGCCCATATTCGCGACGTTAGCGACAGCAAAGCTGCGTCGGGATGCCGGAGCGGCCGATACCATCTAGGCATGGCCCAGGCCACCAAGCTTACGAAGTCGGAGATCGAGCGGCGTCGTGCCGCTGCCGAGCAGGCGCGGGGGATGCTCGGCCATGACCCGAGCAGGTCGTTCAGCGACGAGTTGATCGCCGAACGTCGCGCGGAAGCGCAAGCCGAGAACCGCGAGGACGCGGCCCGCCGTCGCCGTGCCGGAAGCTGAGGCGACCCCGGCACCGTCCTCGGTGCTCGATGCCTCGGCCGTGATGGCGTTGCTGCACGATGAGGAGGGCTCCTCGGCCGTGGTGGAGGCGATAGCCGATGGCGCGACGATCAGCGCGCCGTGAATTGGGCGGAGGTCTTGTCCAACGTTGCGGCCGATGGGGACGATCCACAGGAAGTGGCGAGCCATCTCAGCGTGACCGGCGAGGAAGTTGTGATCTGGGTCGAAGCGCTCACCGCCGCCGACTGCATCGAGCTTGCGAGGCTGCGGCCCATTACGAAGGCACTTGGACTCTCGTTGGCTGATCGAGCCTGCCTGGCGCTGGCGGATCGCTTGGGCGTACCCGCGCTGACTGCGGACCGCGAATGGGCAAAAGCGGACGTTGATGCAGAGGTCCGGCTGATCCGATGATCGTCGTGCGCAAGCGGTGGCCGGATGATGTGGATCGTCGTCTACACGACGGTTTACATCCTCTGGCGACGCGGTAAAACTGGGGTATGCACAATCCCCTGAGGTCCGAGGCCGACGCGTTCAAGTGGGTCGTCGTGATCGGGGCGGGAGCCGTGTCGGTCATCGTCCTCACCCTCCTGACCCGGCCCGTCGTGGGGGTGGTCTGGGCGGCGCTCTTGATCGGCTTCGGAGCTGGGGTCGCGTACCGCAGCTCGCGCGGGTCACTGCCGCGCAGCGTTGCCGTCACGCGGGGGGAGGACGGCAGGCACCGGGTGCTCGTCGTCGCCAACGAGACGGTCGAGGGGGAGGCGCTGCTCGAGGAGATCCGCGGGCGCTGCCGGGGCCGGGACTGCGAGATCCTCGTCGTCACCCCAGCGCTTGCGGCCTCGCGTGCCTCGCACTGGGCCTCGGATGTCGACGAGGCGATCGAGCTGGCGCGGCAGCGGATGGAGCTTTCGCTGATCGCGATCCGGCAGCTGGGGCTGAAGGCGCGGGGGGAGATCGGCGATTCCGATCCGAACGTGGCGATCGAGGACGCGCTGCGGGTCTTCCCGGCCGACGAGATCGTCATCTCCACGCACCCGCCGGACCGTTCGCGCTGGCTCGAGCGCGGGGTGGTCGATCGGGCGCGCGAGCAGATCGACCTGCCGATTGCGCATGTGGTGGTCGACCTGGCGGCCGAGCGTGGGGTTCGGTGATTCGCTTCTTGCAGTTCCGCGCGCTTCAGCGCACCACGCGAAACGTTCTGTCTTCTAGCCTGTCAACATGGAGGCTGTGAGACCGCGCTGGACCGACGACCGCATGGATGACCTGAAGCACCAGGTCAACGATCTGGGGCGGCGCATGGACCATCGGTTCGCCGAGGTCGACCGGCGGATGGATGAAGGCTTCGCCGAAATGAACCGGCGCTTTGACTCGATGAACCGGCGCTTTGACTCGATGAACCAGCGCTTTGACGCGATGCAGCGGGTGATGATCATGTTGAGCGCTTCGATGTTCGCGGCGATGCTGGGCCTCGTAGCCACCCAGCTCTGGATCATCGTCACTCAGCTCTGACTCAGCGCGGGCGCCCGTGCGTCTCGCTGGATCTCTGTCTCGCCGATCGCGCCCGATCGCGGCTCCAGGCGCCCCGCGGTCGCGACGGCCCACAGCATCGCCAGCCAGGTGGCGGTGGCGAGGGCGACGTGGAGCCAGACGATGCCCGGGGGCAGCTCCAGGGCCCATTGCAGGCCTCCTACAGCCCCTTGGAGGGCGAGCAGGCCGATCACGGCGCCCAGGGGTCTCACGGCCCTCCCGTCGCCCCCTGGGCGGCGCAATAGGAGCCAGACGGCGATCGCGGCGAGGCCGAAGACCGCGGCGATCGCCGAGTGGCGCTGCACGACCCACTCCAGCGTCCCCGTTCCCTCGAACTCGAAGCGGTGGACGAGCTGGCCCTCGTGCGCCCCGGCGTGCGGGCCCGTTGCGGTCGCGATCGTGCCGGCGAGGATCGTCAGCTGGCCGAGCGGGATCAGGGCCCGCACCGCCCAGACCCCCAGGCGGTCGCCGGAGCGCCGCCGCTCCCAGGGCTCGTAGCGCGCGCACCAGGCGAGGGCGAAGGAGGCGTCGAGCAGCAGCATCGAGAGGATGAAGTGGCTCATCACCAGGCCCGGGGCGAGGTGATACTTGACGACCAGGGCGCCGAGGATCGCCTGGCCGATCACCCCCAGGGGCAGCAGCGCCCCGAAGAGCGCCAGGTGGCCGCGGAACGGCTGGCGGAACCAGGCGAGGACGCTGGCGGCGATCACGGCGAGGCCGACGAAGCCGGTGAGCAGGCGGTTGCCGTACTCGATCACGGCGTGAGTGTCGAGCGGCGGCACGGTCCCGCCGTAGCACTTGGGCCAGTCCGGGCAGCCCAGGCCGGAGCCCGTCAGCCGCACGGCGGCGCCCGTCAGCACGATCAGCGAGAGCGCGGCGAGGGCGACCAGCGCCACGGTCGCGTAGAGCTGTGGGGAGATGCGGAGGCGGTCGCGCATGGGAGAGCCTCAGGAGATGATGCCAGCGGCCGCCTGGCGGCCGCTGGAGGCGCTCAGCCGCCTTTGCCGTTGCCCTTGGCCGTCGATTCGGCCAGGTACTCGACCAGCTCTTCCAGTTCCTTCGGGCTGATCAGCGTGCTGAAGTTGGCCGGCATCACGTTGGCCTTGTACCCCTTGGCGATGACCTTGTTGGGGTCGACGATCGACTCGTCGATCATCGCCGCGCTCTGGCCGGGGAGGACTTCGTCGAGGTTCGGCCCGGTGACGCCGCCGGAGCCCGCCGCGGCGAGCGTGTGGCAGCCGCCGCAGCCGTTGCCGGCGAACACCTGGGCGCCGGGCCGGCCGGGAACCTTGGGTGGCGCAGCGCCGGGGACGCCGGCGTAGAGGGCGACGTAGGCGGCCACGTCCTGGAGGTCCTGCCCGCTGACGACGTCGGCGGGCATCGAGACGGCCGGGTTGTCGTTGCTCGGCCGGGGGTACTCGACCTGCGCTTCGACCACGCCTTCAACCGTCGAGTCGTTCTCGCCGGCGACGCGAGCCGCGGCGAAGGCGTCGTCGAGGTCGGGGCCGATCTGCGCCGTCGTGCCGGCCTGCGCCATCGCGTGGCAGACGCCGCACTTCTGGACGAAGAGGTCGCGGCCCCTTTCGGGGTCGGCGTCGCTGGTGCCGCAGCCGGCAGCCGGCAGCGCCACGGCCGCGACGGCGGCGAGGGCGAGGAGGGGGCGGATTGCGGTCGAGAGCTTGGGCATACGGCGCGGAGCGCGCCGGAGTCTATATGCCCCGGCTGCCTGAAAGCCGCCTTGCGCAGGCGAGGGCTTGGGGTACGCTTGAGACGATCCTCACGAGCTTGCGACCCCCGGAGGGAGCGCCAGGTGCAGGTACGGGAAGGCATGTCGGACGTGGTCCTGACGGTGGGGCCCTCGCACACCCTGCGCGACGCGGCGGCGATGATGGCCGAGAAGGGTGTCGGCGCGGCGCTGGTGGCCGACGACGAGACCCCGGTCCCGTGCATCCTCACCGAGCGCGACATCCTGCTCTCGCTGGGCAGCGGCGAGGACCCTGACTCCGAGCGCGTCGCCGACCACATGAGCGACAGCGTCATCGTCGCCTCGCCCGAGTGGAGCCTGGAGCGCGCTGCGGCCGAGATGTCGCGCCGCGGCATTCGCCACCTCGTCGTCTACGAGGGTCCCGAGCTGGTCGGGATTCTCTCCATGCGCGACATCGTCAGGGTCTGGACGAGCGAGGGTGCTACGTCGGGGATGACTCCCGAGTGAGCCGTTGCGGTGAGGCCCCACCCCGGTAGGGGTTCCACTTAACTTTTTCGAGGGGCGGGAATTGCTGGGCGCGCGGGCGAGCGATCGCGAAAAAGTACAAGACGTTCCACCCCTACCGGGGTGGGGCCTTAAGGTCTCGGGGGCGAGATCTGTTCGACTGGGAGCACGGCGCCGCGTACGTGTTGCTTGCGAGGCAGGCGGAAATAGCTGCGGGTCGCATCCTTGATCATGCTGCGCAGGGCGAAGAGGGCGATCGTGCCGCCGATGATCGAGTAGATCCAGCCGCTGACCATGAAGCCCTCGGCGAAGATGCCGCAGACGGCCAGGGCCAGGGCGAAGGCGAAGACCGCCGGTGCCCACGAGGAGCTGGGCGGGTGGACGAGCTCACGGGGCTCTGGGATGTGCCTGTGCTCGTTCACGAGGCGACGTAGAGGACCGCCGCCAGGAAGCAGAGGGAGAAGACGGCCGCGGCGATGCCGCCGGCGAGGAGGCCGGCCGAGATGCTCGCTCTTGCGGTCTCGCGATCCATGTTCGGATTTCTACTAGACGACGCGGTCGAGCGGCATCGCCAGGAAGAGCAGCGCCAGGTAGGCGAGCGAGAAGAGGTAGGTGCGCAGGGCCCAGCGGCGGTCGGCGCTGCGCAGGAGGCGAACGGCGCAGTAGATGAAGCCGGCGCCGAGGGTCATCGAGACGACCAGGTACTCGATGCCGAAGCCGCCGGCGCAGAAGGGCAGCTGGGTGACCGCGTAGAGGAGCACCGTGTAGAGGAGGATCTGGCGGCGCGTCTCGGCCTCGCCGCGGACGACGGGCAGCATCGGGATCCCGGCCCTCGCGTACTCGTCCTTCATCAGCAGCGAGAGCGCCCAGAAGTGGGGGGGAGTCCAGAAGAAGACGATCGCGAAGAGGAAGAGGGCGGTGCCGCTGACCCCACCCGTCACCGCCGCCCAGGCGACCAGCGGCGGCACGGCGCCGGCGGCGCCGCCGATCACGATGTTCTGCGGCGTGGTCCGCTTCAGCCAGAGCGTGTAGACGAAGACGTAGCCGAGCAGGCCCGAGATCGAGAGCGCCGCCGCCAGCGGGTTGACCGCCAGCGCCAGCAGCGCGAAGGAGGCGCAGCCGAGGAGGGTGCCGAAGGCGATCGCGGCGCGGGGCGAGATGCGGCCGGCGGCCACCGGCCGGGTCGCGGTGCGGGCCATGATCCGGTCGATGTCGCGGTCGATCGCGTGGTTGATCGCGCCGGCGCCGCCGGCCGAGAGCGCGCCGCCGAGGCAAACGAGGAAGACGAGGCCGAGCGAGGGGTCGCCGGCCACGTACATCGTCGCGATCGTCGTCAGCAGCAGCAGCGACTGAACCTTCGGCTTGGTCAGCGTGACGTAGTCGCGCAGGGTCGCGACGAAGGCGGGAGTGCGCTGTGCGACGACAGCGGTTTCGGCGCCGCTCATCGCTGCTCAGGCTACCGGCTGAGTCTCGCGCGACGCGGCTTCGGAGTGCGCCGTGGCGTGCGCGATCGCCTCACGGATGTCGCGCATCGGCCGCTCGCTGCGCACGTCGGGCAGCACGTCGAAGTTGTGCGGCTCCGGCGGCGAGAGCGCGAACCACTCGAGCGAGTCGCCGCCCCACTGGTCATGGCCGGCCCGGGCGCCGTTGGCACGGCTGAGGATCGCGTTGGCGAGCGTCAGGACGATCCCGGTCGCCAGCACGAAGGCGCCGATCGAGGCGATCAGGTTGAGGGTGGAGACCCCGGTGCCGCCGAAGAACTTGTAGGCGTTGACGACCTCGCCGTGCTCGCCGCCGGCGATGAAGAGGGGCACGAAGGCGAGCAGGGTCCCGATGCCCATGGTCCAGAAGGAGATCCGCGCCATCGTCTCGCCCATCGTCCGCCCGGTCAGCTTCGGGAACCAGTAGTGCAGCGCGGCGAAGCCGCCGAAGACGGCGCCGCCGACGAGGGCGAAGTGGGTCGCCGCGGTGGCGTCGGTGGTGTTGTGCAGCCGCCAGGCCACCGCGACCATCGAGTGCGAGATCTCGCTGGCGAGGCCGATCGAGATCGCCGAGATCGCGCCGATCGCGAAGAGCAGCGGCGCCCGCATATGAAGGGCGCCCCCGATCATCGTCGCGATCAGGTTGTAGAGGACGAGGCCGAAGGGGACGATCAGCGCCAGCGACATCAGCATCGCGTAGTACATCCAGCCGATCCCGATCGGCGCGGTCAGCATGTTCTGCATCCAGGCGAGGGTCCCGATCGCGGCGATCGCGACCAGCGAGCCGACCACCACGCGCCGCCCCTGCAGCGGCCTGCGGGCGAAGACCGGGACGATCTCGGCGATCGCGGCCAGCGCCGCGATCAGGATCAGCATGTAGCTGCCGGTGAAGAAGACCCAGCTCAGGTGCTCCCAGAGCAGCGGCGCCCCCCCCGAGCCGCCGGAGAAGAAGATGCCGTCGAAGTTGCGGTCGATCAGCAGCATCGCGATCGCGCCCAGCATCACCGGGCCGATAGCGAGCATCAGCCAGGAGCAGGTCGCGGCCGCCCAGGCGAAGACCGGCAGCCGCCGCCAGGCCATCCCCGGCGCGCGCAGCCTGTGCAGCGTCGCGACCAGGTCGATCGCGATCAGGACGAAGCCGAGCGTCGCCAGCCCGTTGGCGGCGGCCCAGGCGTCGACTCCGTTGTTGGGCAGGAAGGCGAGCTCGGAGAGCGGCGCCAGCGGGTTGACGCCGGCCTCCGAGGGGGTGAAGAGGAAGCCGGAGTAGAGGACGGTCGCGCCGGCGACGTAGAGCCAGAGCCCGATCTGCCCTAGCCGCGGCAGGGCCGTGCCCCGCGCCCCGGCCTGCAGCGGCGCCACGTAGTAGAAGAGGCCGAGCGCCAGCGGGATCGCGAAGAGGAAGATCGCGGTGGCCCCGTAGAGCGAGAGCATCCGGTTGAAGGTGACCGGGGTCAGGAAGGTGTTCTCCGGGACCGCCAGCTGCAGGCGCATCAGCAGCAGCTCTACCAGGGCGATGAAGAGGAAGCCGAGCGCGGCGACGATCATCGTGCGGCCGACGTCCTTGTGGTCGGCGCTGACGGCGATCTCCGTCCAGCGCGGGCGGCGGCGGGGGAACCCGTCGACGACGAGCTCGGGGCGGGGCTTTGGGGCGCTCACGGCACCTCTCCCTTTTCGATCAGGCCCACGACGCGGTCCTGGGCGGCCTGGATGTCGGCCCTCTGCTGCTCGAGGAAGTCTTCGTAAGCCTGCGCGGAGACGACCTCGACCTCGGTTCGCATCGCCGCATAGGCCTGGCCGGAGAAGGTCGCCGACTGGCCCTCGTAGACCCCCTCCCCCTCGGCACGGAAGACGACGCGGTTGGTCTTGCCGGGGACGGCGTCGCGCTTGCCCGCCAGCGCCGGCACGTCCCAGGTGTGGATCACGTCGGTCGAGACCAGGTCGAGCTCGACCGTGGTGTCGACGGGGACGACTAGGCGGTAGTAGGAGAAGGCCGAGTTGGGGTAGTCGTAGCGCCAGATCCACTGCTGGCCGGTGGCCTCGATCCGCAGCGGGGCCGAGCGGGCGGAGGCGAGGCCTGCCGCCCCGGTGGCCGGGGTCTCGCGGGCCTTGCCGGTGTAGAGGAGGCTGACCACGAAGACCGCGGCGGCGAAGACGGTGAGCAGCGCGCCGACCCTGAGTTGGGCACGCGGCCCGGCTTCGGCCTCGCCCACGCCGGCGCCGCGGCCGCCGCGGTAGCGGCGCAGGGCGTAGATCAGCGCGCCGTTGACCGCGACGACGACGATCGTCGCGACGACGAAGCCGATCCAAAGCAGGGTTTCGATCTGGTCGGTGCCAGGAGAATGGGACGCCAAAGCGCGGCCATTCTAATCACGCGGGGCGGCCCGCCGCGGCGCCCGTCGTCTCGCCCGAGGCTGCGAGGCTCCTATACTCGCCGACCCTATGCGCAGGCGATCCCGGCAATCTCCGGCGCTCCGCATGGCCCTGCGCGCCGGGGCCGCCGGCACGATCGCCGCCGCGGTTGCCGTGCCGCTGCTGCGCCGGCGCCTGCGAGTGCCCGCCGCGGTGACGATCGCCAGCTGCGCGGCCGGCCCGCTCGCGCTCGCCGTCCTGTACCCGCGCTCGCGCAAGCGCGACGTGGCTCTCTTCGCGATGCAGATGTGGGCCTTCACGATGGTGCACGAGCTGCCCTACGACGACCCCGAGCGCCTGCGCCGGCGCCTGCGCAGCCGCTACCCGATCGCGGTCGACCGTGTGATCGGGCTCGGCCGGCTGCCCAACGCCCGCCTCCAGCGCGCCCTGGCCCGACTCCGCCGCGTCGACTCGCTCGATCGCTTCCTCACCTGGGTGCACTGGCTCTGGTTCCTCGAGCCCTACGCCGCCCTGGTCTGGATCCTCCTGCGCCACCCGGAGCGCTTTCCCCGTGCGGCCCGCCAGATGGCGGCGGTCTTCGACCTCGGCTGCGTCGGCTACTTCGCCGTCCCGACCGCGCCGCCGTGGTGGGCCTCCGAGCAGGGCCTCACCGGGGAGGAGGTGCGGCGGATCATGGTCGGCGTCGGCGAAGAGACCTGGCGCTCGGCCTGGCCGGCGATGTACGGGGCGCTGGGCAGCAACCCCTGGGCGGCGATGCCCTCGCTGCACTTCGCCACCTCGGCGATGGCGGCGATCTCGCTCTCCGAAGCGGGCCATGCCGAGGGCGCGGTCGGCTGGGCCTACGCGACGGCGCTCGGCTTCGGGCTCGTCTACCTGGGCGAGCACTACGTCACCGACCTGCTGGCCGGCGCCGGCCTCGTCGCCACGGTGCGGCGCGGCGAGCCGCTGGCCGAACCGGCGGTCCACGCGGTCAACCGCGGCCTGCGCCGGTTGGAGCGCCTCGCCAACGGGTAGCTTCCCTTAGGTGTCTCCCGAGGGTTCGGTGAACGGCGGCGGCGCCGCTGAGCTTCCGATCTTCACGCGGCGCCGATTGATCCAGACGGCGGTCGTCGTTGTCGCGCTGCTGGTCGGGATCTACTTCCTCTTCCCGAAGCTGGTCGGCCTGGGCAGCGCCCTGGACAAGCTCGACGACGCGGACCTCGCCTGGGTCGCGGTCGCGATCGGCTTCAACGTCGTTGCGATCGCCACCTACGTGGCCCTGTTCAAGGCCGTGGTCGGCGGCGACGTCCTGCCGCTCAGATGGAAGGAGACCTACGAGATCAACATGGCGGGGCTCGCCGCGACCCGCCTCTTCTCGGCCGGGGGCGCCGGCGGCATCGTGCTCAGCTTCTGGGCGCTGCTCAAAGCCGGGATGCCGCGGCACGAGGCGGGGAGGCGGATGGTCTCCTTCCTTGCCCTGCAGTACGTGTTCTACCCCGTCGCGCTGATCGTCTGCGGGGTCCTGCTGCGTACCGGAGTCGTGCCCGGCAAGGCCTCGGTCGAGCTGACCATCGTCCCGGCGGGGGTGGCGGGCCTGCTCCTCGGGGTCGGCCTGCTGATGGCCCTGATCCCGCCGGACCTCGGGAGCAGGCTCACCGCGCTGGCCAGGGGCGAGCGGAGCAAAGCGATCGTCGTCAACATCGCCAAGGTGCCCGCCGTCGTCGGCGAGGGACTCAGGTTCACCGCCCGCCTCTTCCTCAACCCCTCGCGCGGGGGGCTGGCCGTGATCGGCGCCGCGGGATTCTGGGCGGCCAACATCGGCATCCTCTGGGCCTCGTTCAAGGCCTTTGGCGTGCACGTCCCGCTGGCGGTGGTGGTCCAGGGCTTCTTCCTCGGCATGGTCGCCAACCTCTTCCCGCTCGCGCCCGCGGGCGTCGGTGCGGTTGACGCCGGCATGATCGGTGCCTTCGTCCTCTTCGGAATCCCCGAGGAGACGGTCTTCCCGGCCGTGCTCGTCTACCGCCTGGTCGCCTTCTGGATGCCGCTGCCACTCGGGATGGTCGCCTTCTTCCAGCTCCGTCACACGGCCCAGCGCTGGGAAGCCGAGGGTTTGCCGATTGACCGCGGCGCTACTATACAAAGTGAAGTATTGGCAACGCCACTAGACTCGGGACGGACATGACAGAGGCCAGGAAAGTCGAGAACGCGATCGTCGTCGGCGGCGGGCCCGCCGGCTACACCGCCGCGCTCTACACGGCGCGGGCCAACCTCGAGCCGCTCGTCTTCGAGGGCTTCCAGTGGGGCGGGCAGCTGCAGAACACCACCGACGTCGAGAACTACCCGGGCTATCCCGAGGGGATCATGGGGCCGGAGATGATGACCCGGTTCCGCGCCCAGGCCGAGCGCTTCGGGACGCGCTTCGTCAGCGACGACGTCGACCGGGTCGAGCTCTCCGACGGCGGCGTGCAGAAGGTCTACCTCGGCGAGGAGGAGCACCTGGCGAAGACCGTGATCCTGGCGATGGGGGCCGAGCCGCGCCGGCTCGGGGTTCCCGGCGAGATGGAGCTGGGCGGCCACGGCGTCTCCACCTGCGGCGTCTGCGACGGGGCCTTCTTCAAGGACCGCAAGGTGATCGTGATCGGCGGCGGCGACTCGGCGATGGAGGACTCGATCTTCATCTCCAAGTTCGCGAGCGAGCTGACCGTGGTCAACCGCCGCGACGAGCTCCGCGCCTCGAAGATCATGCTCGAGCGGGCGCGCGAGCGCGGCAACATCGAGTTCAAGACGCCCTTCGTCGCCGAGGAGTTCGTCGCCGGCGAGGACGGCAAGCTCGGCCACGTGCGGCTGCGCAACGCCGAGACCGGCGAGACCGAAGACCTCGAGACCGACGGCGCCTTCATCGCGATCGGCCACATCCCGAAATCGGAGATCGTCGCCGGCCTCCTCGACACCGACGAGGACGGCTACATCGTCACCCAGCCCGGCTCGACCAGGACCAACCTGGCCGGGGTCTTCGCCGTCGGCGATGTCGTCGACCACACCTACCGCCAGGCGGTCACCGCCGCCGGCGCCGGCTGCATGGGCGCCCTCGACGCCGAGTGGTACCTGCGCGACACCCCGCCCTCGCCCGAGGCCCACTGGATGCCCGGCGGCGAGCCCGCCGAGATCGCCCCGACGCTGGGGTCGTAGGGATCGGTCACACCTGTGCAGTCTGCCGCCGAGCCAGCGAGTGCGCTGGCCTGGGGGGAGAGATCTGGGCGATCGGGGCTTATGTCCGTGTGCGCTTCACGCGACATGCCAAGAACCGGGCGCGGGAGATCGGAGCGACGATCGCCGACGCCGGAAGGCTCGTGGCTGCGCCGGAGCGCATCGAGCTCGGTCGAAACGGGAAGTGGGCATATGTCGGCCACGTCCGCGGGGAGCGGGTGCGAGTCGTCGTCGCGCTTGACGAGCCCGACCTGATCGTCACAATCCACCGGAGGCGGAGATGAGGGCCGACTACGACAGCAAGGGCGACACGATCCAGATCGAGTTGGCCGATCCGGTGGACCGGGTCGACTTCGGAGACGATGAGGTCGACGACTGGGTGGTCGTCGGCGTCCTCGACGGCAAGCCGGTGCGGATCGACGTGATCGGCACCAACGGAGATACCGCCAAGTCCCTGCGGGCCGCCGCGAGGAAGTACGACCTGGACGCCGAGGCGCTGATCGCCGCCGCCGGGATGGCCCTCTCGACTCCCGACCGGGAAGTCGTGCTCTGAGCCGGTCGGCTCAGCCGACGAGCTTCCGGACCACGAACGTGCGCGACCCCTTCGGGGTTTCGATCTCGATCGGCTCGCCGACCTTGGCGTCGCGCAGCGCCCTGCCGATCGGGGACTCGGCCGAGAGGCGGCCCGCGGCGAGGTCGGCCTCGGTCGAGCCGACCAGGGTCCAGGTGTGGACTTCGTCCTTGCCCTCGTCGAGCACCTCGGCGGTGCGGCCGAAGGCGAAGGTCGCGGCGTTGCCGTCGACCTCGACCACGACCGCGGTGCGAAGGCGCTCTCGCAGCCGCTTGATCTTCGTCTCCAGGTGCGCCTGGTCTTCCTTGGCGACGTGGTACTCGGCGTTCTCCTTGAGGTCGCCTTCCTCGCGCGCCACCTTGATCCGCGCCGCCATCTTCGCGCGGGCCGGCCCCTCGAGCCGCTCGATTTCCTCGCGCAGCGCCGCGATCCCCTCCCCGGTGATCGCCTCGCCGTTGGATTCGGCGTCTTCCATTCGCTCACTCTTGCAGATCGGCCGGCCTCGGCCCGACGGGCTGCCTGAACCGTATTCGCCGTCATATTGACGGCGAATACGGGAGTGGCATTTTGACCTAATCCGGCGTGACGATCGCGAAGCCGGGGTCGGGCTCGTCCAGCAACCCGAGCAGCTCACCGAGCTTGGTGCCGTCGCCCTCGACGCGGAGGCGGCCGCTCTCGGCCAGCGCGGCGATGTCGGCCGTTTTGAGCAGGAGCCGGTCGAGCGCCTTGCGCTCGACCACGAGGGCGGCGTCGGCTGGCGGCTCGTGGCTGCCGGGCCGGTGGCGCAGGACGCCGTTTCGGACCGTGATCCGGTGCTGCTCGTCGGGGTCGGTGACGGTCCAGTCGATCCGCAGGTGCGCGTCCCAGGCGCGGGGGCCGTCGAGGCGGATCGCCATCGCGTCGAGCAGCTGGCTGACCGTGAGGCGGGCGAGCACGTCGGCCGGTGCGGTCGCGGTCGGCGTGCCGGAGACGCCCTCGCGCAACTCCTTGGCGCCCATCAGGAAGAAGTTGCGCCAGGTCGCGTTCTCGGCGCCGTAGCCGAGCAGCTCCAGCGTTTCGGCCTGCAGCTCGCGCGCCTCGCGGTTCCCCGGCTCGGCGAAGACGAGGTGGTTGACGACCTCGGCCACCCAGCGGTAGTCGCCCGCCTCGAAGGAGGCGCGGGCCTTCTCGAGCAGCGCCTCGGCCCCTCCCGCGAGCTCGACGTAGCGGCGCGCCCGCTCGACTGGCGGGTGCTCCCAGAGGTGGGCGGGGTTGCCGTCGAACCAGCCCATGTAGCGCTGGTAGATCGCCTTCGCGTTGTGGCTGATTGAGCCGTAGTACTCGCGGCAGTGCCACTCTTCGGCCAGGCTCGGCGGCAGCTCGATCGCCTCGGCGATCTCCGGCCCGGTCAGCCCCTGGTTCAGCAGCCGCAGGGTCTGGTCGTGCAGGTAGGTGTAGAGGTCGCGCTGCTTCCCCAGGTAGTCGACGATCTGCGCGCCGCCCCAGCAGGGCCAGTGGTGCCCGGCGAAGAGCACGTCGGAGCGCTCGCCGAAGAGCTCGATCGCCTCGTCCAGGTAGTGGGCCCAGACCCGCGGGTCGCGGACCAGGGCGCCGCGCAGGGTGAGGATGTTGTGCATCGCGCGGGCGGCGTTGTCGGCGATGCAGAGGACGCGGGCGTCGGGGAAGTGGATGTTCATCTCGGCCGGCGCCTCGGTCCCCGGGGTCAGCTGGAAGCTCATCCGCACGCCGTCGACGGTCTCCTCCTGGCCGGTCTCGGCGACGTCGAGGTTGGGCGGGATCAGAGTGATCGTGCCCAGCGAGGTGGTCTGGCCGAGGCCGGCGCCGAGCTGCCCGCGGGGCCCGCGCTCGAGCCGCGCCCCGAACATGTAGCCGGCGCGGCGGCCCATAGCGGTGCCGGCGAAGACGTTCTCGCCGACCGCGTGGTGGAGGAAGCCGGCGGGGGCGAGGACCGGGATGCCGCGGGCGTCGATCTCCTCCTGGGAGACGACGCCCTTGGCGCCGCCGAAGTGGTCGACGTGGCTGTGGGTGTAGATCAGGCCGGTGACCGGCCGCTCGCCGCGGTGCTCGCGGTAGAGGGCGAGCGCGGCCGCCGCGGTCTCGGCGGAGACGAGGGGGTCGATGACGACGATCCCCTCGCGGCCCTCGACCACGTGCATGTTGGAGAGGTCGAAGCCGCGCAGCTGGTAGAAGCCCGGCGCCAGCTCGAAGAGCCCGGCGATGCGCCCGAGCCGGGCCTGGCGCCAGAGGCTGGGGTTGGCTGTCGCAGGCGGCTCGCCGTCGAGGAAGTCGTAGGACTCCAGCTCCCAGACCGTGCGGCCGTCGGCGTCTTCGATCCGCGCCGGATCGAAGGAAGCGACGAGGCCTCGCTTCGCGTCCTCGAAGTCGCCCATCCCTAGCCGCTCGCCGCGGCAAGCAGTCGTGGCGACGGCGCGTAGGCCTCGCCGTGCTCTTCCCGCAGCGCCTCCAGCAGCGCGACGGCGTGCCCCGCACCGATCAGCCCGGTCAGCTCGAGCGGGCCGAGGGGCCAGTTGAAGCCGAGTCGCATCGCCGTGTCCATGTCGGCCGGGGAGCCGACCTCCTCTTCCAGGGCGAAGGCCGCCTCGTTGGCGATCTGGGCGACGAGACGGGGGAGGATCGCGGGCGCCGCCGGGTCGATCGTCGCCAGCGCCTCGGGGTCGAGGGTCATCCCTCTCGGTCCCTCGCCTCGCTGCCGCGCCGGCTGGTGCGAAGGCACGGTGGAGCCGGGGTCGGGCGGGTCGCCGTAGTCGTAGAAGCCCCGGCCGCTCTTGCGCCCGAGGCGGCCCGCGGCGACGAGCTCCTCCTGGATCGCGCTCGGGCGCCAGCGCTCGGGCTCGCCTCCCTGCGCGTAGAAGGAGCGGGCGACGCTGAGGTTGACGTCGAGGCCGATCAGGTCGATCAGCTCGAAGGGGCCCATGCGGAAGCCGCCGCCGTCCCGGCAGACGCGGTTGATCGTCTCGGCGCCGGCCACGCCCTGGGCCAGCATCCGCAGCGACTCCAGCGTGAAGGGGCGGGCGAGGCGGTTGGCGATGAAGCCGGGGCTGTCCTTGGCCCGGATCGGGGTGCGGCCCATGCGCCTGCCCACCTCCGCCGTCGCCTCCAGTGCCTCGGGCGAGGAGTCGGCGGTGGCGACCACCTCGACCAGCTTCATCAGCGCCGGCGGGTTGAAGAAGTGCATGCCGACGACGCGCTCGCGCTCCGGCACCTCGGCGGCGATCGCCGTGACCGGCAGCGAGGAGGTGTTGGTGGCGAGGATCGCTCCCGGCTTGCAGGCCTCGGCCAGCGAGGAGAGGAGCTCGCGCTTCAGCTCGAGATCCTCGGGCGCCGCCTCGACCACGAGGTCGCATTCGGCGAGATCGGCGAGGCCGGGCGCGGCGCCGACCCGGTTGCCTGCCGCCTCGGCGTCCGCTTCGGTCCAGAGCCCCTTCGTCGCCCCCTTGGCGAGCGCCCGGTGCAGGCGGTCGTTGGCCGCCTCGAGCGCCTCCGACACCGGGTCGTGCAGGCGCGTCTCGTAGCCGCCGAGCGCCGCGATCTGGGCGATCCCGGCCCCCATCGTCCCGGCCCCGACGACGCCGACTCGCTCGATCTTCATCGCCCCACCTTCCGGTGCGCTTTATGTGCGCATGGGTGGCATAAAGCGCACCGGAAGGTCATCGGCCCTCGAAATTCGGCTCGCGCTTCTCGAGGAAGGCCTGCATCCCCTCGACCCGGTCCTCGGTCGCCATCGCCAGCTCGTAGAGGCGGCGCTCGTTCTCCAGGCCGGCGGAGAGGGCGGTCTCCTCGGCGACGAGGACGGCCTGCTTGGCGAGGCGGCTGGCGATCGGAGGCTGCTCGGCCACCTCCCGGGCGAGCGCCATCGCCTCCTCGAGCCAGCCCCCGCCTGCGACGACCCTGTTGACCAGGCCCAGCGCCCGCGCCTCCCCGGCGCCGAAGCGCCGGCCGGTCAGCACCAGCTCCATCGCCCGCTGCTTGCCGAGCACCCGGGCCAGCCGCTGCGTGCCGCCGCCGCCGGGGATGATCCCCAGGCCGATCTCGGGCTGGCCGAAGGTGGCGCCCTCGTCGGCGACGATCATGTCGCAGGCCAGGGCCAGCTCGCAGCCGCCGCCGAGCGCGTAGCCCGAGACGGCGGCGATCGTCGGCGTCTTGATCGCGGCGAGGCGCCGCCAGAAGGACGCGGCCGGGTGGCGCAGCGCCTCGGCGAAGCTGCGCTCGGCCATCGCCCTGATGTCGGCGCCGGCGGCGAAGACCTTCTCGGAGCCGGCGATGACGACGCAGCGGACGTCGGGGTCGGGGTCGAAGGCCTCCAGGGTCGCGGCGACCTGCTCCATCACCTCCGGCGAGAGGGCGTTGCGCGCCTCGGGACGGTTGAGCCGGAGCAGGGCGACGTGGCCGTCGCGCGAGATCTCGACCGGGTCGGGCAAGCGGCTAGGCCCCCTCGACCATCGGCGTCATCGCGTTGACGCCGGTCGCGGCGCGGCCGATGATCAGCTTCTGGATCTGCGAGGTGCCCTCGTAGAGAGTGGTGACGCGGGCGTCGCGCAGGTAGCGCTCGACCGGGTAGTCGTCGACGTAGCCGGAGCCGCCGTGGACCTGGATCGCCAGGTTGGCGCACTCGACCGCCGACTCGGTCGCATACAGCTTCGCCACCGAGGTCTCCATCGTGTTCGGCTTGCCTTCGTCCTTGAGCACCCCGGCACGGTAGACCAGCATCCGCGAGGCGTCGCGCTTGAGGATCATGTCGGCGATCATCTCCTGCACCAGCTGGAAGCGCGCGAGGGGGACGCCGAACTGCTTGCGCTCCTTGGCGTAGGCGACCGAGGCTTCGACGCAGCCTTCGCAGATGCCGACGCAGCCGGCGGCGACGCTGTAGCGGCCGTTGTCGAGGGCGCTCATCGCGACCTTGAACCCGTCGCCGATCTCACCGAGCATCGCGTCCTCGCCGACCTCGACGCTGTCGAGCGAGATCTCGCCGGTGTCGGAGGAGCGCAAGCCGAGCTTGCCGTGGATCTCCTGCGTGGCGAAGCCCTCGCTGTCGCAGGGGACGAGGAAGCAGGCGAGCCCCTTGTGCTTCTTCTCGGGGTCGGTCTGGGCGAAGATCAGCGCCACCTCGGAGAAGTTGGCGAGGCTGATCCACATCTTCTGGCCGCTGATCGACCAGCCGCTGTCGGTCCTGGTCGCGCGGGTGCGCAGGTTGGCGGCGTCGGAGCCGGTGTCGGGCTCGGTCAGCCCGAAGCAGCCGAGCGCCTCGCCTGTGCACATCCGCGGCAGCCACTTCTGCTTCTGCTCCTCGCTGCCCCACCTCTCGATCGAGCCGGCGACGAGCGAGGTCTGTACCGAGACGACCGTGCGGGCGGAGGAGTCGGCGCGGCCGACCTGTTCGACGATCAGGCCGTAGCCGATGTAGTCGAGCCCGCGGCCGCCGTAGGCCTCCGAGACGGGCGCCCCGAGGTAGCCGACCTCGCCCAGCTTGCTGGCCAGCTCGCGGTCGAAGCGGGCGGCGCGGTCGTTCTCCTTCACCCGCGGCGTTATCTCCTTGTCGGCGAATTCGCGCGCGGTTTCGGAGATCAGCCGCTGCTCGTCGGTCAACTGGAAGTCCATCTCATCCCTGCTTTCTCGGGTCCGTGTTCGGGTCGTTCGTCATCGAAGTTCGCGGCCCAGGGTCGCGGCGAAGGCCTCCTGGGCTTCGCGGGTGCGGGGACCGGGGGTGTTGGGCAGCTCGGTGCCGTCGATTGCCGAGATGGCCTGGATCTCGCGCGTCGTCGAGGCGAGGAGCGCCTCGTGGGCGGCGCGCAGGTCGGCCACCGGCCAGGCGCCGGTCTCGACGTGCAGCGCCTTGACCAGCCGGTCGCGGGTGATCGACTCGAGCACGCCGTTGTCGAGGGCGGGCGTGCGCAGTGCGCCCTGCGGCGAGACCCAGAAGATCGAGGAGGTGGGCGGCTCCAGCACGATGCCGTCGGGCTGGACGAGAACCGCCTCGTCGGCGCCCTGCCCCTTGGCGAGCCGGGTCGACTGCATGTTGGCGGCGTAGGAGAGCGACTTGACCCCGTTGAGGATCACGCTCGGGCAGTAGGTGACGGTGGCGACGCTGACCGTCTCCGCGTGCACCGGGATCGGCTCGGTCATCGCCAGGCGGCGGCCGCCGCGGGTGACGATCAGCCGCAGCTGCCCGTCGGCATCGCCGAGCTCGGCCAGCAGAGCCCCGATCTCCCGCTCCAGCGCGGCCCGGTCGAACTCGAGCTCGATCGCGGCGCTGGAGCGCTGGAGCCGGTCGAGGTGGTCGATGAGAGCGAACGGCCGCCCCGCGTAGAGACGGATCACCTCGAAGGCGCCGTCCCCGCGGTAGAGCCCGTCGTCCTTGAGGGGGACCATCGCCTCCGCCGTCGGCGAGATCGTCCCGTCGACGCTGGCCAGCTCTCTCAGATCGCTCCCCATCAGCCGGCGAGGCTACTGATCCACCCGTTCCGGTGCGCTTTATGTGGCCATGGGTGGCATAAAGCGCACCGGAACGCTAGACGGCTTCGAAGACCGTGGCCAGGCCCATTCCGACCCCCACGCACATGGTGGCGATGCCGTACTTGGCGCCGCGGCGGCGGAGCTCGCGGACGAGGGTGGTGGCGAGGCGCGCGCCGGAGCAGCCGAGCGGGTGGCCGAGGGCGATCGCGCCGCCGTTGACGTTTAGCTTCTCCTCATCGAGGCCGAGCTCGCGGGCGCAGGCGAGGACCTGGGAGGCGAAGGCCTCGTTGATCTCGATCAGGTCGATCTGCTCGAGGGTGAGGCCGGCGGCCTCCAGCGCGCGGGGAATGGCGAAGGCCGGGCCGATGCCCATGTACGCGGGGTCGACGCCGGCGACGCCGAAGGAGACGACCCGGGCCAGCGGCTCGGCTCCCAGCTCCTCGGCGCCCTTCTCGGAGGCGATCAGGGTGCAGGCGGCGCCGTCGTTGAGGGTCGACGCGTTGCCGGCTGTGACCGTGCCGCCCTCGCGGAACGCGGGCCGCAGCTTCGCCATCTTCTCCAGCGAGGCGTCGGCGCGCGGACCCTCGTCGGCCTCGACCAGGACCGTCTCGCGGCCCTGCGGCGCCTCGATCGGGACTATCTCCTCGGCGAAGATCCCGGCCTCGGCCGCGGCGACCGCCCGCTGGTGGCTGCGCAGGCCGAAGGCGTCCTGGTCCTCGCGGCTGATCCCGTAGCGCTCGGCGACGTTCTCTCCGGTCTCGCCCATCGACTCGGTCGAGACGCCGAGCTCGGCCATTCGCGGGTTGATCAGGCGCCAGCCCAAGGTGGTGTCGTGCATCGTCTGCGGCCCGCGTGGCAGCCCGCGCTCGGGCTTGCCGACCACCCACGGGGCGCGGCTCATCGACTCGACCCCGCCGCCCAGGTAGAAGTCGCCCTCGCCGAGCTTGACAGCGCGGGCGGCGCAGTTGATCGCCTCCAGGCCCGACGCGCAGAGGCGGTTGACGGTCGCTCCCGGGACCGTGTTCGGCAGGCCGGCCAGCAGCGCCGCCATCCGCGCCACGTCGCGGTTGTCCTCGCCCGACTGGTTGGCGGCGCCGAGGTAGACGTCGGTCACCCGCTCGGGGTCAACGCCGGTGCGCTCGACCACGGCGGCGATCGCGTGCGCGGCCATGTCGTCGGGCCGGACCCCCGAGAGCGCGCCGCGGTAGCTGCCCACCGGCGTCCGCACCGCGTCGACTACATAAGCCTCTGCCACCGCAGGGATTTAAGTCAACCGGCGGGCCGGGCGTATCCTTCGGGCCGTGTACTTCGTGCTCGGAACGGTTGCGATGGTGCTGCTGGTTGTCGGCGTCCTCTTCCTGATCGAGCACTTCTACACCGGCAACAACGCCGAGCTGCTCGACTGGAAGCCGACCCGCTCCGCCGCGGTCGAGGCGCAGAACGAGATCGACGACGTGCAGCAGATGCTCGAGGCGCAGAACGAGATGCGCCGCCGCCGCGGTGCCGCCGAGCGCAGCGAGCAGGAGCTGCGCGCCGAGGTCGAGGCCGAGGAGCTGGAGAAGCTGCGGCGCAGGCGCTCCGGGGCGATCTGAGCGAGGCCGGGACTTGGCGCGGGCGCTGATCGTCGGCTGCGGCTGCCGCGGGCGCGAGCTGGGCAAGCGGTTGCTGGACGAGGGATGGGCCGTGCGCGGGACGAGCCGGCGCGAAGAGGGGCTGGCGGCGATCGAGGCGGCCGGGATCGAGCCGGCGCTTGCCGATCCACAGCGCCCGGCAACCGTGCTCGACCTGGTCGGCGACGTCGCCGCCGTCTACTGGCTGCTCGGTTCGGCCACCGGCCCGCCCGAGGGGGTTGCCGCGATCCACGGCCCACGCCTCGAGCGCCTCCTCGAACACCTGGTCGAAACCCCGGTGCGCCGCTTCGTCTACGAGGCCGCGGGCTCCGTCGACCCGGCGATCCTCGAGGGGGGCGCCGCAGCGGTGCGCACCGCTGCCGAGCGTTGGCGCATCCCCACGGAGATCGTGCGCAACCCGGCCGACGAATCTGCATTTGGGCGTCCTATGGGCACCTAAATGCAGACTCGTCGGTGCGCTCATCCGAGGCGCTGCAGCAGGTCGCCGAGGATCCTCGCGGTGGCGCCCCATATGAGGTGGCCGTCCACCTCGTACGTCGGGGTGTGGATGGGAACGCCGCGGCGCACCAAGCGTCGCATCTCGTAGCCGTCGCGCAGGCCCTGCAGCGAGAAGGCGAGGACGGTCTCCACCTCGGCGGGGTTGGGCGTCAGGTCGAGCTCGCCCAGGTCGGGGACGATCCCGACGTAAGGGTGGATGCGGTACCCGGTAACGAAGGTCGCGGCGGGGGGGAGGGCGCCGCAGAGCTCGACCGCGGCCGGATCGAGGCCGATCTCCTCCTGCGCCTCGCGCAGGGCGGTCGCGACCAGGTTGGCATCGGTGTCGTCCCGGCGCCCGCCGGGGAAGGAGATCTCGCCCGCGTGCCGCCGCATGTCGGCACGGCGCTCGGTGAAGATCAGGCCAGGCGCCTCGGGCCAGCCGTGCAGCGGCAGGAGCACGGCGGCGTCGGTCCCGCCGCGCGCGTCCATGGCGTACGCCTCGTCGGGCGTGAGCAGCAGGCTCGCAAGCTGTGCCTGTGCTGTTTTCTCCGTCATATAGATGCAAAAAGCGGGACGCGCATCAAATGATCACCTGCACCGTGCCGCCGTCGACCGACCAGGCGGCGCCGGCGACGTAGGAGGCGCGCTCGGAGCAGAGGAAGACGATCGCGGCGGCGATCTCCCCGGCCTGGGCGAGGCGGCCGATCGGGCGCTTCGCTCCCGCCGTCGCCAGCGCCTCCTCGCGGCTCGCGGCGCCCGACATCCGGTGGGACTGGTCGAGCAGGCCGCCGGGCTCCATCCACATCTCCGATTCGACCGGGCCGGGGCAGATCGCGTTGACGAGGACGCCGTCGCCCGCGTGGCGGTCGGCGAAGAGGCGCGAGAGGGAGAGCTCGGCCGCCTTCGCCACCGAGTACTCGGGCATCGCCGCCGAGGGACGCTTGCCGGCGGTCGAGCAGACGTTGACGACCCGTCCCCAGCCGCGCTCGGCCATCGGCGGGATCGTGGCGCGCATCGCCCGCAGCGGCGCCATCACGTTGAGCTCGTACTGGGCGCGCCAGTCCTCGTCGGGCACGTCGTCGAGGTCGCGCCACTGCGCGGTCCCGGCGTTGTTGACCAGGACGTCGAGGGTGCCGAAGCTCTCCTCGGCGGTGGCGAGCATCCGCGTTCCCGCGTCCTTGGCGGTGACGTCGAGGGCGAGCGTCTCGGCGCGGCCACCCGCATCGGCTCCGGTGTCCGACGCCCTCTCTGCCGCTGCCGCGAGGCGCTCCTCGTCGCGCGCCACGAGCAGCACGCCCGCCCCCTCGGCGCAGAGCAGCCGCGCGGTCTCGGCCCCGATCCCGCGGCTGGCGCCGGTGACGACGCAGGCGCGCCCCTTCAGGCCGAGGTCCATCAGAGCGACTCGACCCGGTCGGCGGCGACCTTCATCGAGTCAGGCCTTGCGACGGCCCTCGAACAGCGCCGGGTCGTCAACGTCGGCGAAGCGGGCCATCGCGTAGGCGAGGTCGGAGGCGCGGTTGACGAAGTGGATCACGGTCTCGCTCGCCAGCTCCCCGGCCTCGGCGAGGGCGGCGATGCGGCGCTCGGCGCGGCGGATCGCGGTGCGGGCGACGTCGAGCTGGGCCGAGAGCTGGTTGCCGCCGGGGATGACGAACTGCGGCGGCAGCTCGACCTCGGCCATGTAGCGGTCGATCCGCCGCTCCAGCTCGGCGACCATCTCCCCGGTGGTGCGGCTGACGCCGTCTTCGAGCCGCTCGGCGGCTTCCGGTGCGGTCGCCAGCTCGGCGCCGGCGACGAAGAGGTCGTCCTGCAGGCGCAGGATGTCGGCGGCGAGCTCGCCCTCGCCGGCATCGCAGAGGGCGCGGGCGACGCCGAGGTGGGAGCAGGCCTCGTCGAGCGACCCGTAGGCCTCGGTGCGGTCGTGGTGCTTGGGCACGCGGCCGCCGTACCAGAGCGAGGTCGTCCCGTCGTCGCCCTTCCTGGTGTAGATCTTCACCACTGGCCAGTCATCCTACGCGGCGGCCCCCTGCGTTTCCTTGCCTTGCCGCGCTGGCGTCAGGCCAGCGGGTTGAATACCAGCCCGGTCAGCACCTTGGGATAGAAGTAGGTCGACTTCGGGGGCATGTTGGCGTCGCTCTCGCAGATCGCCTTCACCTGGTCCACCGGGATCGGGCGCAGGACGAAGGCGACGTCGTAGGTGCCCTCGTCGATCAGCCGCAGCGAGTCCTCGACGCTCTTGGCGTAGCCGATCCCGCGCTTGGCGAGGATGTCGTCCTCGCTGAGGCCGGCGATGCCCTTCAGCACCAGGGTCTCGAGGATCGCCGCGTCGAGGCGGCGGTATGCCTCTGGCTTGCCCTCGAGCAGCCGGTCGAGCCCGGCCGTGTCCTTCAGCCGCAGGCGGAAGGCGCGCCTGTGGTGTGAGTCGTAGAGGCCGAAGACGCCGACGCCCTCCTCGCCGAGCGGGTCGAGGCGGGCGGTCTCGACCTCGGTGATGTCGAAGGTCTCGCGCAGGCCTTCGCCGAGGCGCTCCTGGCGCCCGGGGTCGCCGGCGAAGCCGGAGAGCAGGCGGTGGGTGGGGTAGACGGAGAGGCCGGGGTCGTCGAGCCCGGTAATCGCCATCAGCGTGTAGTTGTGGGCACCCTCGCCGCCGACCTCGTCGCGGTAGGCGATCGCGGTCTCGTAGCGGTGGTGGCCGTCGGCGATCAGCAGCTGGGCGTCGGCGAGCAGCTCGGTCACGGCGTCGTGGACGCCCGGGTCTCTGACCTTCCAGATCCTGGCGACCGTCCCGACCGCGTCGGTCGCCTCGCCCAAGGGGTCTTCGATCTCCGTCTGGCGGGCCACGAGCGGCCACGGATCCCGCGTGCTGAGCGAGAAGATCGGCGAGAGGTTGCAGCGGGTGGCGCGCATCAGCTCCAGGCGGTCCTGCTTCGGCCCGGGCAGCGTGCGCTCGTGCGGGAGGACCTGACCGGTGGAGAAGTCCTCGACCCGTACGCGGGCGAGGATGCCGTGGCGCGTGTGCGAGGAGCCGTCGGGGCCGGTGTACTCCTGCTCCATCGCCCAGATCGTCTCGTCGAGATCCTGGACCAGCGCGCCGGCCTGCTTCCAGGCCTCGATCGACTGGGCCGCATAGGCGTAAGGGTCGTCACCGCCCTCGGCCTGCGGCCCGGTCTCCCCGTACGGCTTGGGCAGGTCGATCGCGACCGCGTTGTATGGCGAGCGGGCGAGCAGCTCGGCGCGCATCGCGGTGTCGATCACGTCGTAGGGAGGGGCGACGACATCCTGCAGCGAGCCGACCGCGTCGAGGTCGTAGCGCAGGGCTTTGAGGGGGAGGACCTCGGCCATCGGGCCGAAACCTAGCGGTTCCAGCGCCGGGCCTCCGATGCGGCTGAGAGGAGTCGAACCTCCACGGAGTTTCCTCCACACGGACCTGAACCGTGCGCGTCTACCAGTTCCGCCACAGCCGCGGGGGCAGGCAATTTACCGCTTCCCCGATCCCGACCCACGGACCCCCGGCACGACGGACCACCCGCCCTCCCCGCTAAAATGCCCGTCCCTCGCCGCTATCGTCTAGGGGACTAGGACGCCGGATTCTCAGTCCGGAAACCGGGGTTCGAATCCCCGTAGCGGTATCTCGCTGGAACGGCTCCAGAAAGCCAAAACTTCGGTTTTGCCGGGGGTTTTCACCGGCGCCGCGAATGGCGACGGGGGAGGACGGTGATCGCGAAGGTGGCGGCTGCTTCGTGGATCAGGTCGACTGGGATAGATGTTGTCCTGGCGGCGCTCCGGGGTGCTTTGCCTGACCCGAAGAGGGCGATGGACACCAGCTTCCCGCGCGGGTCGTGGCGGGCCTTGTAGCGGATGCCGTCATAGCCGGTGTCTTGCAGGGCGAGTGCCCAGCCCTGAGTCAGGTTGTAGTCGGTCGTCGAGTGGATCTCAGCGGTGAGGCCAATGAGCCCGAGGACGGTTGGGTCCGTCAGGTCAACGACCTTTGCTTTGGGCGGGCGCAGCCTGGATAGCCGTTGCGCGTCGACCAGTGGCTCCGGGAGCACCCCGCCTGACCGCAGTAGGCGCCCGAACTTCTCGACGAAGGCGCCAATCGGCTCCTCGGCGAGATAACAAGTGCCTGACTCGGCGAGGTTGAACCTGCCATCGGGGCCGACGTCGAAGAACCAGGGGGCAACGTCGGCGGCATGGATTCGCCACAGGGGCTCCGTCCCGAGTTTCGTGCTGGGAAGCTCGGGGAGTTCGTCTGGGAGAGCGGGCAGGCCGCGCGGCGTCAACGCTTCAACTCGGCCACGGCGCGGTGAGCCGAGAGAAGCAGCGGCTCGAGGTCCGTATCGCCGAAGGCATCGACCGGAGTCCGGTCATCGAGCTCCGACTGAGGCGCGGTAGCAAACGCTGCGAGCGTCCACGAATCGAGCCCCGCATCGCTGAAGAGCTCATTGAGCTTCTTGATCGCCCCGAAGGGCGCCCCGCTGGCCGCATCGAACTGCCAGCGCGGGTAGCGGATCAGCCCAGCGTCGTCGCGCAGCCCAATCACCGACCCGCTGAGGACCCGCTTGCGCAGCGCCTCCCGGCTGATCCCACCAAGCAGAGCCCGCGCCTCAGCGCTCGTCATCAACTCTCCGAGAGCCCGCTCCCAAGCCCCGCCCGCAAGCACGACCATTGCCGCCCTCCGGCCAAGCACCTCGGCATCGCCAACCGAGCTCGGCTGCCCACCGATCTCGGTGAGCGTGCGCCGGAACTCTTCGACGGTGCGATCTAGGAGGGCTGGATACGCTGCCATTGACTACCGAGGATAGCGTCAACCCCGTCAACGGTCAAGAGCGATTTCTCAGTCAGGCCGGATGATCCCCGGCAAAAGCACCCGCTGGGCGCGGATCAAGTTCGAGGCATGGCCCGCCGGCTCGGTCGACAGCGGCACCACCGGGGCGCTGGCCCGGATCAGTCGAGCGGCCGGTTTTCCCTCCACCACTCGGGCCAGTTGTCGACCACCTTGCCGCCACCGTAGAGCTTCATCACCAGAAGGCTTTCGATCAGCTCGCGCACGTCGGGATCCTCTGTCATCGCCCGTCGCATCTCAATGACCGCCTCCCTCACGGTGGCGTCCTCTGGAATCCCCCGCTGGGCCAACTCGGTGACTTTTTCAACGAGGTCGCCTTCGTGATCTTCGAAGGCTCGCTCAGCGTCTTGCAGCGCGTCAGGCGGCAGCCCGTCCTGCCCATCCTCTTTCGGTACTTCACCGTCCACACCGAGAAGCCTAGCGCCCGCGGTAGCGATTGGTTGACGGCCACGCCGGGTGCCGGCGATCGGGTGTACGGTGCTGCCGCCCCGCCTGGGACCCGATGCCGACTGAGCAGGGACGCCGACACCCGTAGCGCAAAGACGCGCACCCCCGCCCAGGCGGCGCTCGTCGTCGGCGCCCTGGGCATCGTCTTCGGCGACATCGGCACCAGCCCGCTCTACACGGTCCAGACGGTCTTCAACCCGAGCGATCCGCACCCCGTAAGCGCCGGCACCGAGAGCGTCTTCGGGATCATCTCGCTGATCTTCTGGTCGGTGACGATCATCGTCACGCTCAAGTACGTGCTGCTGGTGATGCGCGCCGACAACGAGGGGGAGGGCGGCATCATGGCGCTGATCACCCTGATCCGGCGCGGAGGCCTTCCCGGCGGGCGGCGGACCAAGCTGGCGCTGGCGGCGCTCGGGATCTTCGGTGCCTCGCTGTTCTTCGGCGACAGCATGATCACCCCGGCGATCTCCGTGCTTTCGGCAGTCGAGGGGCTGAAAGTCGTCCAGCCCTCGCTGGAGCACCTGATCGTGCCGATTACGGCGGCGATCATCGTCGTGCTCTTCGCCACCCAGCGCCTCGGCAGCGCTGCGGTGGGCCGCATGTTCGGGCCGGTGATGGTGGTCTGGTTCCTGGTCATCGGCGCCTGCGGCATCGGCGCGATCGCGACCGAGCCCGAGATCCTCAAGGCGCTCTCGCCGAGCTACGCGCTCGGCTTCCTCACCGGCCATTTCTCCACCGCCTTCTTCGCCTTGGCCGCCGTCGTGCTGGCGATCACCGGCGCGGAGGCGCTCTACGCCGACATGGGGCACTTCGGCCGGGCGCCGATCACGCGCGCCTGGCTGATGCTCGTCTTCCCCGCCTGCATCCTCAGCTACATGGGGCAGGGCGCGCTGCTGTTGAACGATCCGGGGACCAGCGCCAGCGGCATCTTCTTCCTCGCGGTGCCGGAGTGGGGTCGCCTGCCGATGGTCTTCCTCGCCACCGCGGCGACGGTGATCGCCTCCCAGGCGGTGATCACCGGCGCCTTCTCGGTCGCCCGCCAGGCGGTGCAGCTCGGCTACCTGCCGCGCCTGCGAATCGCCCATACCTCGAGCGAGACGGTGGGCCAGATCTACGTGCCCTGGATCAACTGGCTGCTGATGGTCTCGGTGCTGACCCTCGTCTTCACCTTCGAGACCTCCGCCGCGCTCGCCTTTGCCTTCGGCATGGCGGTGACCGGCACGATCACGATCACGACTTTGCTCTTCTTCTACATCGTCCGCCACCAGTGGGGAAAGCCGCTCTGGCTGGCCCTCGCCGGGGCCGGCGCCTTCCTCACCGTCGACTTCCTCTTCCTCGCCGCGAACGCAACCAAGATCGCGCACGGGGCATGGCTGCCGCTGCTGATCGCCGTGGTCGTCTTCACCGTGCTGACGACCTGGCAGCGGGGTCGCGAACTGGTCACCGAACGGCGCGAGCGGGAGGAGGGCTCGCTGCGCAGCTTCGTCGATGAGCTGCACGAGCGCCGGCCGCCATTGCGCCGAACGCCCGGCACGGCCGTCTTCCTCAATCGCAACAAGACGACGACGCCGCTGGCGATGCGGGCCAACGTGGAGCACAACCAGATCCTCCACGAGCACGTCGTCATCCTCTCGATCGAGACGCAGCCGGTGCCCCACGTCGCCGCCAGGGACCGGCTCGCGGTTGACGACCTCGGCTACCGCGACGACGGCATCTCCCACGTCAGCGCCCGCTTCGGGTACATGGAACAGCCCGACGTCCCGGCGGCGTTGCGCCTCGCCTCCGCGGCGGGCCTGGAGTGCCCGCTCGAGGTCGACGACGCCTCCTTCTTCCTCTCGACGATCGATCTCCAGCTGGGCGATGCACCCGGCATGACCCGCTGGCGCAAGCGCCTCTTCGTCGCCACCTCGCACATCACCGCCGATGCGGCCGAGTACTTCGGCCTGCCTCGCGATCGCACCCTGATCATGGGCTCGTTGATCGAGGTGTAGGGCTGGGTGCCGATCCCACTGAGAACGGCGGCGGTTTCAGTGGCTCGACTCCATAGTCGAGCCCGAGGATGACCTTGGGGTTCCCTCAGGGTTCGGCCGGGTGGACCGTGTTGCCCGAGTAGGAGAGGTTGGTCGGGTAGGAGACCCCGTCGCTGGAGCAAGGGCAGACGTCGAAGAAGCCTTCCGGCGAGTAGGGGATGAGCTTGCCGTCCGTGAGCAGCGCGTAGGCGATGTTGCTCAGCTCCATTTCCGGCTTCATCGGCGGTTGCAGCCAGGAGTTGCCGATGAAGGCGATGTCGCCGTAGGTGACGCAGCCGCCGCTGTCGGAGCCGTAGGCGGCGCCGTCGAGGTCGCTCAGGCCCGCCGGGTAGGGCAGCGGGTCGCCGGGGCGGGGTGGGGGGCCGAAGTCCGTCTTGCCGATCGGGTTGTCGTAGGAGGCGTTGCCGCGGATCGTGATGTAGCGGCTGCCTCCGTCGGTGTAGAAGGTGTTCCCACCGGCCTTGGGCCGCTTGCCATAGGCGACGTTGGCTTCGATCCGCAGGCCGTTTTCCATGCTCGTTCCCTGGGCCCCGGTGGTGTAGATGGCGCCGCCGTCCCAGAGCAGCCCGAGGAATTCGCGGATCGTGTTTTCGGCGACGAGGCCGTTGCGGTTGGGAGTCGGCGCTTCCCACTGGCCCCACTGGTGGGCGGTGGCACCGGGCAGGCCCGGGAAGCCGCCGGGGTCGAGCAGCCCCCAGCCCCAGCCGATCGCGATGCCGCTCCACGGCACGTCCTCGATCGTGTTGCGAACGACCTGGGTGCCGCTGGAGAAGCCGACGAAGATCCCGGGAGCATCGGGATAGCCCCAGCCGACCCGCGAGATCAGGTTGGCGGCGACCGTGTTGCCGACGCTCCGCTGCGCCTGTGGGCCGGGGTTGTGGTCGGCGGCCGCGATGCCGCTGAGAGTGAGCGCCGAGGAGCCGACGTCGGTGAACGTGTTTCGCCTCACCAGCGTGTGCCGGCTGCCGGTGCCGAGGGCGAGGCCGACGGCGCCGAGGTGTTCGAAGCGGTTGCCCTGGAAGCGCACGTTGCGCCCGAAGCGGACCGAGACGTTGCCGGGCGTCGCGGCGTTGCCCGGGTCGTGTCCGATCGTGTTCGGTTCGTGGCCTTCGCCGACCAGGTGGAAGCCGCCCTGGTCGGAGACGTAGCCGTTGTCGCCGCTCGGTTGCAGCCAGGTCGCATAGGAGAAGGTGAGGCCGCGGAATTCGACGTTGCGGATCGGCTTCTCAGCCGTGCCCCTGCCGCGGACGAGGGCTTCCAGGACCGGCAGCTCGACGTCGGCGGCGCGGATGTTCTGCCAGGGCTGTGGCTTGTAGTAGAGCCAGCCGCTGGTCTCGTCGAGGTACCACTCTCCCGGCGAGTCGAGGAACTCGAGCGCGTTTTCGAATCGGGTCACCTGCCAGAAGCTCCACGGGCCGGGCTCGCCGTTCGGTGTGCGGAAGACGTTGGCGTTCTGCCACGCCGGTTCCGCCATCTGCAGCAGTCCGGGGGTCGATCCGGAGGCCGGCGTCACCGAGCTGACCGGGACCGTCATCGTCTTCCACTGCGTCAGGATCACGGCCTCGACGTCGCCGGGGTTCGTCCATTCGGCCGGGTTGCCCCAGGCGGACGGGTTGAGGCCGCCCGGTTCGACGCTCGGCAGGTAGGCGATGCCGCTGCCGGCCCCGCCCCCGTTCCAGCTGGGCCGGAAGCCGGCGGGGTATTCGCTCGTCGCGGCGCGGGTCGCCCGTTCGCCGTCAACGTAGAGCTCGCGGGTAACGGCCTTCCCGACCTTGGCCCGCCAGACGTCGGTTTCCGCGTCGACGCGAGACCAGGCCGAGCCGGGCACGCGGACGGCGCCCGAGATCACCGGCCGCTCGTCCCGGTAGGCCCGGTAGACGACCATGTGCCGACCCCGCGCCGAGTCCTGGGCGGTCAGCTTGAGCGGATGCTCAAGGCGGTAGGTGCCACCCCGGAGGATCACGGTCACGCTTCCGTCCGGCCGCAGGCGGAGCGACTTGCGCACCGCATCCTGGGCGGCTCGCACGGTTGCGAGCGGCGCGGCCTTGGTGCCGGCGTTGGCGTCGGACCCGCGCGGCGAGACCCAGATCCGCTCGGCGGCCGTGCTGCTTGCCGGGAAGGCGAGGAGCAGCGCCAGCAACGGAGCCCAGGCCAGGCGGCGTCGCCGAGAGCGATCCAGCAAGCGTGCGGGCATCGCGCGGCAGCGTAGTCAGCGGCTCGGCGGCGAGCCTGGACGGAACTACGCTGTGGCGGTGCGCTGGCGCCAGTCGAACATTCCACCTCGGCAGCGAAACGCCGCCCACCTGGCTCGGCGTGCTCGCAGCGGTGGCGACCGTCGCCGCGGGGGCGCTGCTCGCCTACCCGGTCAAGTCGGTGGCGCCGGCGGTCTCGCTCGGTGTCGTCTTCATCCCCGGTGTGCTGCTGATTTCCACGCTGTGGGGGTTGCGACTCGGGTTGCTGACGGCGCTGCTCAGCGCACTCGCCTTCAACTGGTTCCACATCCCGCCGGTCGGGCGCTTCACGATCGCCGACAACCGCAACCTGGTCGCCCTCGTCGTCTTCGTCATCGCGGCGGTCCTCAGCGGCACGCTGGCCGAGTTCGCCCGCGCCCGCGTGGCCGAGGCCGAGCGCAGCCGCGAGGAGGCCAAGCGGGCGCTGGCCGAGCTCTCGGCTCTCGCCGAGGAGCGCGACCGGATGCAGGCGGAGGCGATCGAGGCCGAGGCGCTGCGTCGCAGCGACGAGCTGAAGACGGCGCTGCTGCGCTCGGTCTCCCACGACCTGCGCACGCCCCTCACCTCGATGATCGCCGCCGGGGCAGCGCTGGACTCCCCGACGGCGACCCCCGCCGAGCGCCACGAGCTCAGCGAGGCGATAGTCGAGGAGGGCCAGCGGCTCTCGCGGCTGGTGGAGAACCTGCTCGACGTCTCCCGGCTGGAGTCCGGCAAGGCCGAGCCGCATCGCGAGCCGGTCAACGTCGCCGAGCTGCTCGAGGTCGCCCGCGACTCGGTCCGGGGTGGGCGAGAGCTGGTCCGGCTGGCGGTCGGATCGCAGCTGCCCGAGCTTCGCGCCGACCCGGCGCAGCTCAAGCGGGCCTTCGCCAACCTGCTCGAGAACGCGATCCGCCATGGCCGGGAGCGTCCGGTGACGGTGCGCTCGCGGTTAGTCGGCGACCGCCTCGACTTGCGCGTCGTCGACCAGGGCCCCGGCATCGCCGAAGAGGAGTGGGAGCGGATCTTCGAGCCCTTCTACCGGGGCGGCAATGGCGCCGGCGCTCAGTCCGGCTCGGGGCTCGGCCTTGCCATCGCCAAGGGCTTCGTCGAGGCCAACGGCGGCGAGATCTCGGTCGAGTCGTTGCCCGGGCAGGGCACCAGCTTCGTCGTCTCCTTTACGGTCGCGCCCGTGGAAACGGGATGAACGACGCGGCCCCGAGGATCCTGGTCTGCGACGACGAGCCCCAGATCGTCCGCGCTCTGAAGGTGATCCTGCGCGACGCCGGCTACGAGGCGGTGCCGGCGAGCAACGGCGAGGAGGCCCTCGACCGCGCCGCGGTGAAACCCCCGCAGGCCGCGATCCTCGACCTGATGCTGCCCGACATCGATGGGGTCGAGGTGACGAAGCGGCTGCGCGAGTGGAGCGAGATGCCGATCATCGTCCTCTCCGCGGTCGGCGAAGAGGAGGCAAAGGTGCGGGCGCTGGCGGCCGGCGCCGACGACTATGTGACCAAGCCCTTCGGACCGCCGGAGCTGGTGGCGCGGCTCGAGGCGGTGCTGAGGCGGGCCAAGCCCGAAGCGTCGGAGCCGGTGATCGCCGCCGACGGCCTGGAGATCGACCTCGTCGCCCGCGTCGTACGGCGCGACGGCGAGCCGGTCCACCTGACTCCGACCGAGTTCGAGCTGCTGCGCACGCTCGCCCAGAACCGCGGCCGCCTGATGACCCACCGTTCGCTGCTGGTCGAGGTCTGGGGCGTGGAGTACGAAGACGACGTCCAGGTGCTGCGCGTCCACGTCGCCAACCTGCGCCGCAAGATCGAGCCCGAGGGCGGCCCGCGCTACATCCACACCGACGCCGGCGTCGGCTACCGCTTCGCGGGCTGACCGCCGGAGCGAGCATCGCCCCCGAGGGCTGCCGTCAGGTCCGCTGCCACTCGATCCGGTTCCTCGTTGATCTGCCGTTCGTCGAATCGGCGCGCTTGGAACCCGAGCCGGCGAAGGTCCAGGTCGCGTGCGTGGTCGTCGTGAAAGGCGATGCGCCCGCGGTGGTAGCGGTAGCTGTCGACCTCCACGGCGAGGCGCTCGGCGCGCCAGAGGAAATCGACGGTCCACTTTCCCACCTTCACGTTCACCTCCGGCATCGGCAGCCCGACGCTGCGGGATATGTGCAGGAAGTCTCGCTCCAGGTCGCTGCGGGTCCCATCGGTCTCGATCTCGGGGCCGAGGGGAAATCGGGCGAGCTCCGCCTGTCGCACCGCCCGGCGCCACTGCGCCGGCGGCACGTGTCGACGCAGGTCCGCGATCGTCCGCGCCACGGTGGTGACGGGGATGTTGAGTCTGCTCGTCGTAGCTCCCGCGACGAGGGACGAGCAGCGATGGAGTCGGAGTCCATCGCGCTTGGCGCGCCCACTGCGGGCGCGGGTGGAGATGTGGATCGGCCCTCGCTGCGGCCGCAACAGGCCCCACAGCTCCGCCGCGCTGCGGTGGCTCAGCACCGCCCCCTCGCCACCGGCAAGGACGGCGGCCATCCAGAACCCCCGGCGCGACACCGGACGATTGCCGACCGCATAGACGCCGCGATGCAGGCGATGAAGCTGTCCGCGCCGAGCCCGCTGCGCGATGCCGTTCCCGGTCATCCCCGCCTCCCTCAGCTGCCCATACGACACGACCCCATGCTGTCAACTCGCCAAGCGCGCCACAGTCCAGTCGAACGGGTCAACTTGTTCACCCATGGGGTTAATAAGTCGACCCGGCCACGGGTTCGCCCCCCCTTTACGAAATCTGTATGCGAAGGGGCGAAACTTCATGCGGTCTTGATGGGAGCGGGTGCATGATCGCGACGTGGACCTCGTCTCGATCGCACTGGCCCTCGCCGCCTTCGCGCTGCTCTACGCGGCGATCGGAGCGCTGGACCGGGTATGAGCGCCGCCGAGCTCTTCGGGCTGATCGTCTCAGCCCTCGTCTTCGCCTACCTCTGCTACGCGCTCTTCAGGGGTGAGCGGCTGTGACCGCGCAGGGCTGGCTTCAGGTCGCGATCTACCTCGCGGTGCTGACCGCGCTCGTGCCGCTGCTGGGCGGCTACATGGCGCGCGTCTACCAGAACCAGCGGGTCTTCCTCACCCCGGTCCTCGGCCCCCTGGAGCGGCTCATCTACCGCTGCCTCGGGGTCAGCCCCGAGCACCAGGGCCAGGACTGGAAGGGCTACGGGAAGACCGTGATCGTCTTCAGCGCCCTCTTCTTCGGCTTCCTCTACCTGGTGCTGCGCACGCAGAGCGTCACGCCGTTCAACCCCGAGGGGTTCGGCGCCGGCCCGTGGGACCTCTCCTTCAACACCACCGCCTCCTTCGTCACCAACACCAACTGGCAGTTCTACGGCGGCGAGACGACGCTCTCCTACTTCAGCCAGATGTTCGGCCTCGCGGTGCAGAACTTCATCTCGGCTGCGGTCGGGATGGCGGTGCTGGCTGCGGTGATCCGCGGCTTCGCCTCGCGCGGCACGACCGCCCTGGGCAACTTCTGGCAGGACCTGACCCGCTCGGTCCTCTACATCCTGCTGCCGCTCTCCTTCCTCGGCGCGCTGGTCCTCGTCTCCCAGGGGGCGATCCAGACCTTCTCGGGCTCCTACGCCTTCGAGACGCTCGGCGGCTTCGACCAGGTCCTCTCGCTCGGCCCGGGCGCCTCGCAGATCGCGATCAAGCAGCTCGGCACCAACGGCGGCGGCTTCTTCAACGTCAACTCGAGCTTCCCCTTCGAGAACCCGACCGCCTTTGCCAACTTCGTCGAGAACCTCTTCATCCTCTTGATCCCGGCCGCGGCAACTGCGCAGTTCGGCCGCATGGTCGGCAGCCGCCGCCAGGGCTGGGCCCTCTACGCGGCGATGGTCGTGATGCTGGTGGGAGGCATCGGCCTCTCTTACGGGGCAGAGCAGAACGGATCGCCGGCCCAGCACGCGGCCGGGATCGAGACCGCCGCCGCCGCCGGCACCACCGGCGGCAACCTGGAGGGCAAGGAGCAGCGCTTCGGGATCGCCGACTCGGCCCTCTGGGCGACGGCGACGACCGCCGCCTCCAACGGCTCGGTCAACTCCGCCCACGACTCCTACACCGGCCTCGGCGGCGCCGTGCCGCTGGCCAACATGATGACCGGCGAGGTCGTCTTCGGCGGCGTCGGCTCGGGCCTCTACGGGATGCTGCTCTTCGTCCTGCTGGCGGTCTTCATCGCCGGGCTGATGGTCGGTCGCACGCCCGAATACCTCGGCAAGAAGATCGAGGTGCGCGAGGTCAAGCTGGTTCTGGTCGGCGTGCTCACCGTGCCGCTGCTGGTCCTCTTCGCGACGGCGGTGGCGGTTGCCACCAAGTACGGAGGGCCCTCGATCTACAACCCGTTGCCGCAGGGCTTCTCCGAAACGCTCTACGCCTACACCTCCCAGGCCAACAACAACGGCTCCGCCTTCGCCGGCTTCACCGGCTTCGTGCAGCCCAACGCCCCCGGCAACGTGGGTTCCTACGCGATCACCTTCGCCAACCTGGCCGGCGGCCTCTCGATGCTGATCGGCCGCTTCGTGCCCCTCCTCGCCGCGCTTGCCGTCGCCGGCTCGCTTGCCGCCAAGCGCACCGCGCCGGTCGGCCTCGGCACGATGCGCACCGACAGCCCCACCTTCGTCGCCCTGCTCGTCGCGGTCGTCCTGATCGTCGCCCTGCTCACCTTCGTGCCGGCGCTTCTGCTCGGCCCGATCGTCCAGTCGCTGAGCGCCGAGCTCTTCTGATGCCCAACGCCAAGGACATACTCCGCCCGCTCGTCGCGATTGCGGTCTTCTCCGTGCTGCTCGGCCTCGTCTACCCGCTGGTCGTCACGGGCGTGTCCCAGGCCCTGTTCCCCGGCAAGGCAGACGGCAGCCGCGTCGAAGTGGACGGCAAGGTCGTCGGCTCGGAGCTGATCGGGCAGGACTTCCGCCGGCCGGTGCTCGGCAAGAACGGCAAGCCGCTGCTCGACGAAGAAGAACCGGTGCTCGAGGCCGACCCCGCCTACTTCCAGAGCCGCCCCTCGGTCACCGGCTACAGCGCCAACGTCACCTACTTCAACAACCTCGGCCCGAACAACAAGGAACTGTCCGAATTCTTCGAAGAACAGCTCGACGCCTACCTGAAGCTCGAGCGCCACTACGACCGTGGCCTGACCGCCGCCGACGTGCCGGTCGACGCCGTCACCACCTCGGCATCCGGCGTCGATCCCCACATCTCGCAGGCCAACGCCCGCATCCAGGCGCATCGCATCGCCGCCGTGCGCGAGATGCCGCTGGACCGGGTGCTCGACCTGATCGGGGAGCACACCGACGGGCGTTTCATCGGCCTCCTCGGCGAGCCCGGCGTCAACGTGCTCCAACTCAACATCTCCCTCGACAAGGAATCGCCCCTGCGAGCGCGGAGTGAGCAAGCGTCCATATCTGATTCTTCGCGCAGCGAGCGAAGCGGGAGGTTTTGACATGACCGACGAGACTCTGCGCAACCGCCCCCGTTCGCTGTTCGACCGCGCGATCATGCTGCGGGCGGTCGTCGACTCGCTGATCAAGCTCGACCCCCGGCACCAGGTCCACAACCCGGTCATGTTCGTGGTCGAGATCGGTGCCGCGATCACGACGGTCGGGTGGCTGATCCAGGTCTTCGGCGGCCCGCCCCTGGGGGGCGGCGACGAGCCCGCCTGGTTCTCGTTCTCGATCGGGGCCTGGCTCTGGCTCACCGTGGTCTTCGCCAACTTCGCCGAGGCGCTGGCAGAGGGCCGGGGCAAGGCCCAGGCCGACGCGCTGCGCTCGATGCGCACCGAGACCGTCGCCCGGCTCAAGGACGGCGGCCAGAAGGCGGCCTCGGAGCTGCGCCGCGGGGACGTCGTGATCGTCGAGGCCGGGGAGACGATCCCCGGCGACGGCACCGTGATCGAGGGGATCGCCTCGGTCGACGAGTCGGCGATCACCGGCGAGTCGGCCCCGGTCGTGCGCGAGTCCGGCGGCGACCGCTCCGCCGTCACCGGCGGCACCCGCGTGCTCTCGGACCGGATCGTGGTCGAGATCACGCAGGAGCCCGGGCAGAGCTTCCTCGACAAGATGATCGCCCTGGTCGAGGGGGCGGAGCGGCGCAAGACGCCGAACGAGATCGCCCTCAACATCCTGCTTGCGGGCCTCACCCTGGTCTTCCTCGCCGTCGTCGTCGCGCTGCGGCCGTTCGCCGAGTTCTCCGGCGCCGACGCCTCCGTCGTAACCCTGATCGCGCTGCTGGTCGCCCTGATCCCGACCACGATCGGCGCCCTGCTCTCGGCGATCGGGATCGCCGGCATGGACCGCCTCGTCCGCCACAATGTGCTCGCCCTCTCCGGGCGCTCGGTCGAGGCCTCCGGCGACGTCGACGTGCTGCTGCTCGACAAGACGGGAACGATCACCCTCGGCAACCGCGAGGCGACCCTGTTCATCCCGATGCCGGGGATCGCCGAGAAAGAGCTGGCCGAAGCCGCGCAGCTCTCCTCGCTCGCCGACGAGACCCCGGAGGGGCGCTCGATCGTCGTCCTCGCCAAGGAGTACGGGATCCGCGAGCGCCAGCTCCAGTCCCACGAGGCCCATTTCGTCCCCTTCTCGGCGGAGACCCGGATGAGCGGGGTCAACGTCAACGGCAACCAGTACCGCAAGGGCGCCGGCGACGCGATCATCCGCTTCGTCGAGGGGCAGGGCGGTCGTGCGCCGGCCGACCTGCAGGAGCAGCTCGACCTGATCGGGCGCGAAGGCGGCACGCCGCTGGCGGTCTGCCGCGACAACCACGTGCTCGGCGTCGTCTACCTCAAGGACATCGTCAAGGAGGGGATGAGCGCCCGCTTCGACGAGCTGCGACGCATGGGGATCAGCACGGTGATGGTCACCGGCGACAACAAGCTGACCGCGGCGAAGATCGCCGAGGAGTCCGGCGTCGACGACTTCCTGCCCGAAGCCACCCCCGAGCAGAAGCTCAAGCTGATCCGCACCCACCAGGCCGAAGGCCGGATGGTGGCGATGGCCGGCGACGGCACCAACGACGCCCCGGCGCTGGCCCAGTCCGACGTCGGCGTGGCGATGAACACGGGCACCCAGGCGGCGCGCGAGGCCGGCAACATGGTCGACCTCGACTCCAACCCCACCAAGCTCATAGAGATCGTCGAGATCGGCAAGCAGCTGCTGATCACGCGCGGCGCCCTGACCACGTTCTCGATCGCCAACGACGTCGCCAAGTACTTCGCGATCCTGCCGGCGATCTTCGCCTTCACCTACGCCGCCAGCCCGGGCGAGCGGGGCCCGCTCGACGACCTCAACGTCATGTCGCTGGGCACGCCGCTCTCGGCGATCCTCTCGGCGATCGTCTTCAACGCCCTGATCATCCCGGTGCTGGTGCCGCTCGCCCTGCGCGGCGTCCGCTACCGGCCGATCGGCGCCACGGCGCTGCTGCGCCGCAACATGCTGATCTACGGCCTCGGCGGCCTGATCGTCCCCTTCGTCGGGATCAAGCTCGTCGACCTCGTCATCCACAACGTCCTCGGGGCTTGAGCTTGTCCGCCGCACAGACGGCGGGGGAAGATATGGCGGTGAGCGCCGTGGAGCGAGGCAACCTCAAGGTCTTCATCGGGATGGCCGCGGGTGTCGGCAAGACCTACCGGATGCTGCAGGAAGGCCACGCCGAGCAGGAGGCCGGGCGCGACGTGGCGATCGGCTACATGGAGCCCCACAAGCGCCCCGAGACCTCGGCGCTGGCCGAGGGGCTGGAGACGGTGCCGCGCCGCCGGGTCACCTACCGGGACACGGACCTGGACGAGATGGACCTGCCGGCGCTCCTGGCGCGGGCGCCCGAGCTGGCGCTGATCGACGAGCTGGCGCACACCAACGCGCCGGGGGCCGAGCACGATAAGCGCTACGAAGACGTGCGCGACGTGCTCGCCGCCGGCATCGACGTCTTCTCGACCGTCAACGTCCAGCACCTGGAGTCGCTGAACGACCAGGTCGCCGAGCTGACCGGGACGCGGGTGCGCGAGACGATCCCCGACGGGGTGCTCGGGGAGGCCGACGAGGTGGTCCTGATCGACCTCACCCCCGAGGCGCTGATCGCCCGCCTTCAGGCGGGCAAGATCTACCCTGGCGAGAACATCGAGGTGGCGCTGAACAACTTCTTCACCGTGGAGAACCTGCTGGCGCTGCGCGAGGTGGCGCTGCGCCAGGTTGCCCGGGAGGTCGAGGCGAAGCGGCTGACGGTCGAGGAGCCGCTCGGCACGCGCGAGGAGCGGGTTGTGGACGAGGCGCCGAAGGCGGTCGGGGAGCGGCTGCTGGCGCTGGTCCGTCCCCAGCCCTCCTCGCAGCGCCTGGTGCGGCGGGCCTGGCGCTCGGCGCAGCGGCTCGGTACCGACCTCGACCTGCTCTGGGTGAAGCCCCCGAACCAGGCGGTCGAGGGCGAGGTCGAGCGGCAGGTGACCGCGCTGCGCCACCTCGCCTCGGTCCTCGGCGCCAACTTCCTGGTCGAGGAGAACGACAGCCTCGTCGACGGCGCCGCCCAGGTCGTGCGCGAGCGCGGCTCCACCTACATCATGGTTGGCGAGTCGTCTCCCCGCCGCGGCCTCGCGAGGCTGCGCGAGCCGCTGCCGCTGCGTCTGATGGAGGCGACGCCGCCCGGGGTCGACGTGCGGATCGTCGCCCACCGTGGCCTGAAGGAAAGGGAGGCATCCAAGTGAGCGCCCCGATCGTCACGGCGATCGCCGGTTGTTCGAGCCCGTGGCGATCGGAGCGCGAGCAGAAGGCTGTTCTATGAGCGCGGAGCGGGTCCTGATCGGGGTCGCGCTGGTCCTCGGGGTGCTCGTTGGCTACCAGGTCGCCCGCTCGCGGCTGGGCGGGCGCCGCTCCGATCGGCCGCAGGAGGTCCACCAGATCCTGCTGCCGTTCACCGGCACGGCGATCTCCCGCCGCGCCCTCGACGCGGCGCTGCGGCTGGCGCGGGCAGAGAGCGCGACGCTGATGCCCGCCTACCTCGCCGCGGTGCCGAAGCGGCTGCCGCTCGATTGCGCGATCCCGGCCGAGGCGGCGAAGGCGATGCCGATGCTCGAGGCGATCGAACAGCGCGCCGCCACCCAGGGGGTCGAGGTCGATTCCCGGATCGAGCGCGGCCGTTCGAACCGCCACGCCCTGGAGCGCCTGCTCGATCGCGAGAGCTTCGACCGCGTCGTCGTCCCGGCGACGGTGCAGTCCGGCGCCGGCTTCTCCGGCGACGACCTCGTCTGGCTGCTGGCGAGGGCGCCGGCCGAGGTCCTGATCCTCCGTCCCGGCCCCGAGGACAAGCGCTTCGTCACCGCGGGCGACGGGACTCCGGTCGCCTGAGCCCCGAGCTTTAGCACGGCATCGAATCTCGCCGCGGCCAGCCAGCACAGATGCATGCCCGCCGAGTCTGCATTTGTACGTCCTGAAGACGTACAAATGCAGACTCGCGCTCATACGGGTGGAGGGCTAGCGGTTCGCTGCTCGGAGCTTCCCTGCCCGCGCCTCGGGGCTCGGCGGCGGCGGGTCGGGCAGCTGCAGGCGGCGACGCGCTCGGGTCACGGCGGCGGCCGAGGTGCGGCAGGCGCGCGCGATCGTCCCGTCGGTCTCATCCGGCGTGCGGCTGACCTCGAACTCGATCAGGGCGGCGCGGCGGAGCTTGGCGCGGGCGTCGACGGGGCTGTCGCTGGGCGCCGCTTGGAGGGCCGCGTCTGCCGCCCGCTGGCGGCGGCAGACCAGGCAGAAGCAGCCCTCTGCCGACTCGGCCCAGGCGGCGGGGAGCGGCACCGGCTCGCGGTCGATGCGGCCGGCTGTCACGCCGCAGCCGTCGCAGGTCCACTTCGTCGCCAGGCTCGCTTGTCTCATGCGGACACCTTGCGGCGCCGGCGGCGCCGGCGTCCGGCACCGGGCCTCGCGGCAGGCTTCTGCTCTGCCGGGGCGACGTGGCCGAGGCTGCGGTCGAACTCGCGGCTGAGGCCGAGGTCGCGGGCGATGCGCCGCATCTCGGCGGCCTGGTCGGCGAGGACGAAGCTGGTGCCGGTGCCGGAACGGCCGGCGCGGCCTGTGCGGCCGACCCGGTGCACGTAGGCGTCGCGGTCGCCGGGGGCGTCGAAGTTGACCACGTGGGCGATGTCGGCGACGTCGATGCCGCGGGCGGCCACGTCGGTGGCGACGAGCACTTCGACGTCGCCGCGCTCGAAGCGGGCGAGGGCGCGTTCGCGCTGGCCCTGGCTCTTGTCGCCGTGCATCGCGACGGCCTCGAGTTCGCGGCTGCGAAGCCGCTTCACCAGTCGATCGGCACCGCGCTTGGTGCGCACGAAGACCAGGGTACGCCCGCCGTCGGGCCCCTCCAGGTGGCCGGCCAGGTGGTCGAGCTTCGCGCTCTGCGAGTCGACGTGGACGAAGCGGTGTTCGATCTCGGCCTTGCTGCGCTCCGGCGGGGCGTGGGTGTGGTGGCGCGGCTCGCGGGTGTAGGCGGCGGCGAGCTTGCCGGTCGCGCCCTCCAGCGTCGCCGAGAAGAAGAGGGTCTGGCGCTTGACCGGCGTCTGGCCGACGATCCGGTCGACGGCCGGCTTGAAGCCCATGTCGAGCATGCGGTCGGCCTCGTCGAGGACGAGGATGCGGATTCCCTTCAGGGAGACAACGCCGCGGGCGATCAGGTCCTCGAGCCGCCCGGGGGTGGCGACGAGGATCTCGGCGCGCTGTGCGGCCTTGATCTGCGGGCCGAAGCCGACCCCGCCGTAGACGGCGGCGACGCGAAGGTTGCGCGAGCGGGCGATCGACTCGAGCTCGTCGACGATCTGGCCGGCCAGCTCGCGGGTCGGCGCCAGCACCAGGGCCGCGGGGCCCCTGGCGCCGGGTTGGACCCGGTTGACCAGCGGGATGCCGAAGGCCAGGGTCTTGCCCGACCCGGTCGGCGACTGGACCAGCAGGTCATGGTCGGCGAGCGCGTCGCGGATGACGAGCTGCTGGACGGGGAAAGGTTGGGTGATGTCGCGCTCGGCGAGCGCGCGCACCACGGCTTTTGAGCTGCCGAGGTCGGCAAATGACACGATGTTGTTACTCCTTCTTGTGAGCGATTCGGGGAGATCCAGTGGCCCCAAAACGCTCAGCAGCGCACGGAGAAACGGAACCTCTCGGGTGGCGTCGCGCCAAACCCGACCCATCAACCGTAGCAGTCGGCGCGGAAAACCCCTGGTGCGACGCCCAATGCGCGTACACTCCTCGGAGTTCGAAGCGGTGTAACGCGTTCTCCGCGCATCGCCTGGACAGAGCGTTTCACCGCAAACCGGAAGGAGGGTGGATGTACGACTACGTGATCGTCGGGGCCGGTTCCGCCGGGTGCGTGCTGGCGGCGCGGCTCTCCGAGGACCCCGAGACCAGCGTCCTCCTGCTCGAGGCGGGGCCGCCGGACACCAAGCAGAACATCCACATCCCGCTCGGCTACCTCTCGCTGGCCCGCACCGAGGTCGACTGGGACTACGTCTCCGCCCCCGAGCCGGGCTGCAACGGCCGCCGGATCGGCCTTCCCCGCGGCAAGGTCCTCGGCGGCTCCTCCTCGATCAACGCGATGGTCTACATCCGCGGCAACCGGCGCGACTACGACGAGTGGGGCGTCGACGGCTGGGCCTGGGACGACCTCTTCCCCTACTTCCTCAAGGCCGAGGACAACGAGCGCGGCGCCTCGGAGTGGCACGCCGTCGGCGGGCCGCTGCCGGTCGCCGACCAGCGCTCGGGCAACGCGATCTCACCCGCCTTCGTCGAGGCCGGCGTCGAGGCCGGGCTGGCCCGCAACGAGGACTTCAACGGCGCCGAGCAGGACGGGGTGGGGATGTACCAGCTGACCCAGCGCGGAGGCCTGCGGGCGAGTGCCGCCGTCGCCTACCTGCATCCGGCGATCGAGCGCCCGAACCTGACCGTGATGCCCTACATGCACGTCAACCGCGTGCTGTTCGAGGGCAGCCGCGCGGTCGGGGTCGAGGCGAAGCGCCTCGGCGAGGTGCAGGAGCTGCGCGCCGAGCGCGAGGTCATCCTCTGCGGCGGCGCCTACAACTCGCCGCAGCTGCTGATGCTCTCCGGCATCGGCCCGGCCGAGCACCTGGCGCTGCGCGAGGTCGAGGTGGTGCTCGACCAGCCGGCGGTGGGGGAGAACCTCAGCGACCATCCCGCCACCTATGGGGTCTGGACCACGCCCGAGCCCGAGAGCCTGCTGCTGGCCCGCGAGCCGGCGGCGATGGCCGAGTTCGAGGCCTCCCAGACCGGCCCCTTCGCCTCCAACCTCGCCGAGTCGGGGGGCTTCGCCCGCGTCGCCGCCGGCGCCGAGGCGCCCGACGTGCAGTTCCACGTCGCCCCGATCCACATCGTCGAAGACGGGATGGGGGACCCCGAGGGCCACGGGGTCTGGGTCTCGCCCTGCCTGCTCACGCCGCAGAGCCGCGGCTCGGTGCGGCTCGCCTCCAACGACCCCACCGCGAAGCCGATCGTCCGCAACTCCTTCTACGAGTCCGAGGCCGACATGGCCCGCATGGTCGACGCCGTGCGCCTGGCGCAGGAGATCTGCGCCCAGCCTGCCATCCGCCCCTACTGCGCCGACCCCTACACGGTGCCCGACGGCGACTCCGAGGATGCGGTCCGCGCCCACGTCGCCCGCACCACCTTCGAGGTCTACCACCCGGTCGGCACCTGCGCGATCGGCTCGGTCGTCGACTCCGAGCTGCGGGTCCAGGGCGCCGGGGCGCTGCGCGTCATCGACGCCTCGGTGATGCCGACGGTCCCGCGCGGCAACACCAACGCGCCGACGATCGCGATCGCCGAGCGCGCCGCCGACCTGATCCGCCACGGCAGAACCCTTGCCGCCGCCGGCGTCGCCGCCCAGGCCTGACGGTGAAGGCTCGCGAAGTCTATCTCGCCACGGCCCGGGTCTACGTGGCGAGCATCGTCGTGCAGCTCTGCGCGGCCGGCCTCTTCGTCGGCGTGCTCGGCTCGATCTTCACCTGGGACGAGAGCTCGGCCGTCTTCGACCTCGCCAACAGCCCGCATGGGACCTCCAAGCCGGAGCTGGGGTACTTCTTCGGCCCGGCCCTGATCCTGATCGCGCTGCCGCTGGTCCGCCACCGCCCGCCGCACGTCGCCTACACCAGCCGCTACCGCACCCGCCTGGGGATCGCGCTGGCGCTCTGGGCTATCGGCCTCGTGCTCCTGCTCACCCACCTGGCCGGGCTCGACAGCGAATACACGCTCCAGGCCGGCGCCTACGTGGCGAGCGCGCTGATGGCGTTCGGCCTGCTCGCGACCCTGGCGATGTGGCCGGTCGGCCTGCGCACCGGCCTCTTCGATCGCCGCGGCGGCGTCGAGCTGCCCCCGGATGCCTAGTTTCGCGGCCGGCTCGGCGCTTCCGGTGCGCTTTTCCCCCACTATCCCTGGATAAAGCGCACCGGAACGACTTGCCGGGGGCGGCCACCTACACTGGTCCGATGCCCTCGGAGCTGCAGCCAGACTCGACCTTCACGCTGTACCGGCGCGGCATCGAGCTGCTCGAGGAGGAGGACTTCGAGGAGGCGGCGGCGCCGCTCGAGGAGGCGGCGCGGCGGGCCCCGGAGAAGTCTTCGGTTCGCGAGGCGCTGGGCCGCGCCTACTTCCGCAGCGGCCGCTTCGCCGCCGCCGCGGTCGAGTTCAAGGCCGTGGTCGAGCGCCACCAGGTGAACGACTACGCGCACTTCTGCCTCGGCCGCGCCCTGGCCAAGACCGGCGAGACCGAGCGCGCCCGCCACCACCTCGCCCTCGCCTCCAACCTGCGGCCGGATCGCCGCGACTACAGCTTCTACCTCGCTCTCCTCGGGGCCGCCTAGCCGGTCTGGTCGAGCCTTCGCGGTCCGCGCCGGGCGGCGATCTCCAGGCTCGCCCGCTCGTCGAGCCCCTCGCGGTGGCGGGCGGGGAGCACGGCGACGATCATGGTGCCGGCGTCGGGGCTGCTCTCGATCTCCAGCTTGCCGCCCGCGAGCGTGACGCGTTCGCGCATCCCGACCAGGCCGAAGCCGCCGGTCCTGACGTCAGGATCGAAGCCGCACCCCTCGTCTGAGACCCGCACCCGCACGTTCTCCTCGTTCTCGGTCACCTCGACCGCGGCGCGGCTCGTTTCCCCGTGGTGCGCCGCGTTGTTGAGCGCCTCCTGGACCAGGCGGAAGGCGGTGTCCTCGATCTCGCCGGCGAGCCTCTGCTTCGTGCGGCCTGAGTGGAAGTCGAGATCGAGGCTCAGCTCGACCTCGATCGTCCCGCTGGCGCTGAGGCGTTCGGCAAGCGCTTCCAGGGCCGCGCCGAGGCCCAGCTCGTCGAGCGTGGTCGGGCGGAGGTCGGCGATCAGGCGGCGCATCTCGGCGATCGCGTCGTCGACCTGCTCGATCCCCTGGGAGAGCAGCCGGTCGGTCTCCTCGGGGTCGCTGCGCCTGGCCGCCGAGAGCAGCACCCGCAGCCCGGCGAGGCTCTGCAGCGACTCGTCGTGCAGCTCGCGAGCCCAGCGCCCGCGCTCGCGCTCGGTCGCGGCGATGCTGTCGCGGGTGCGGTCCTCGGCGACGGTCTGCGCGGTGGCGACGGCGGTTGCCGCGCTGGCGGCGAATGAGACGAGCACCCGTTCGTCTTCGTCGCTGAAGCCGGCGTCGCGGCCGAGCGGGTCGAGCGCGACCAGGACGCCGAGTGCCTGGCCGCGGTAGACGAGCGGCACCAGCAGCGCGGTGACGCCGGTGTCAGGGCTGCCCGGGCGCGCCAGCAGGCTCGGGTCGAGGTCGTGGATGCGCCGCGGCTCCCTTGCCTCCAGCACCTGGCCCGGGATCGAGCCGGCGATCGGGATGCGGGTCTTCGCGATCCTCTCGGTGCTCTCGCCCGCGACCGAGGCCGGTGAGAAGTCCTCGCCGTCGCGCAGCAGGATCAGCAGCGTGCGCGCTTCCACCAGCGCCCTGGCGCGCTTGACCGCGATCTCCAGGATACGGTCGAGGTCGGTCTCGCCGCCGACGGCGCGGGCGATCTCGGTCGTCGCTTCCAGCCGGTGCACGGCGCGCTCCATGTCGTCGCGCTGGCTCTCCACGCTGCGGTACAGGCGCGCGTTCTCGACCGCGATCGCGGCCCACTCGGCGAGGATCGCCGCCGACTGCTCGTCGGCGTCGTCGAACTCGCCATCGTCCTTCTCGGTCAGGTAGAGGTTGCCCCAGGCGTGTCCTCTGATCACCACCGGGACGCCGAGGAAGGTCGTCATCGGCGGGTGCCCGGGGGGAAAGCCGTAGGAGCGCGCGTGCTGCCCGACGTCGCTGAGGCGCAGTGGCCGCGGCTGCTCGATCAGCAGCCCGAGGACGCCGCGCCCGCGCGGCAGGCTGCCGATCGCCCGCCGGGTCTCGTCGTCGATGCCGTGGGTGATGAAGCGCTCCAGCTCGTGGCGGTCTTCGTCGAGCACGCCCAGGGCCGCGTAGCGGGCGCCGGTCAGCTCGCAGGCGACCTCCAGCACGCGGCGGAAGACGACCTCCGGGTCGAGCTCGGCCACCAGGGTGCGACCGACGTCGATCAGCTCGCGGAGTCGCGGCTCGTCGAGCGCGCTGCTGTCGTAACCCTGTGCCATTCCAGCCCTTCCGATCGAGCCCATACGGCGTCACTGATGCTATCGGCTTGTCCAATATGCTCAAAACGGCTTATCCCGGTCTTAGGTTCGCGGCAAAACACCGATGCCGAGGCGCGCCGCGAGGGGTTAGATGGTCGGGCATGAGCTCCGTCGAGAGATCCGCCGGTGCAGGTAATGTCGCCACCGTGCACGCCGAGGCTGCGTCGGAGGCGAAGGAGACGACCGGTACGACGATCGTCCTCGCCGACGACCACACGGTGATGCGCAACGCGCTGCGCATGCTGCTCGACGCCGAGCCGGATTTCGAGGTCGTCGCCGAGGCCGGCGACGCCGAGGCCGCGATTCGCTACGTCCGCGGCCACAAGCCGACGGTCCTGATCCTCGACCTCAACATGCCGGGGCGCGCCAGCCTCGATGCCGTGCCCGACATCCAGGAGGCCTCGCCGAGCACGGAGATCGTCGTGCTGACGATGCAGAACGAGCCCGCCTTCGCCCGCCGCGCCCTGCAGGCGGGGGTTCGCGGCTACGTGCTGAAGGAGGCCGCCGACGCCGAGCTGGTCCAGGCCGTGCGCAGCGCCGCCGCCGGCGACACCTACCTGCAGCCGGCCCTCGGGGCGCGGCTGGCAGCGGGGGCGGATGGCCGCCAGGCGGATGAGTTGAGCGATCGCGAGCGCGATGTGCTGCGGTTGATCGCTCTGGGGCATACGAACGCTGAGGTTGCCGAGCAGCTCTATATAAGCATTCGGACGGTGGAGAGCCATCGGGCTCATATTCAGCAGAAGCTGAGGCTGTCCAGTCGCGCGGAGTTGGTCCGGTACGCGCTTGAGCGCGGGCTTGTCGAAACCTGAGAGCCTGCCCCAGCAGGGGTTCCACTTAACTTTTTCGCGAAGACGCGGCCTGGCGGCCGCGGCTGAACAACGCGAAAAAGTACAAGACGTTCCACCCCTGCTGGGGCAGGCTCCGATGATGCTGCGGGACAGGCGCGTTCAGGTGAGTAGCGGGATCACGCAGCGGAATTTGTGTGAGCTTGTGGATGCCGCAGAGTTCACATTCCCTGCAGCCGAGACAGTTACGACGGCATAGACATCAAGCCCGCTGATGACTGGGATGTCCCCGCTCCACTCGTCGTTTTTGTCGAGGTTGATTCCTGGTTGTTGGGCGAAGGTGGCTAGCTGGAGGGGGTCGGGGAGGGTGCCTCCTTGGGTGGCGCAGGAGGTTGCGGCGGCGGGGGCGCTTATTGCTGTTTCGCTGGAGGAGGTTTGCCAGCAGGCGCCGGCGAAGGGTTGGGTGCCGGGGAGGCAGCCGGCGGAGTAGCCGTTCACTTTGCTGGCGGTTACGGCGTTGACGGCGTTGAGGGCTGTCTGGGCGTCGACGGCGCTCTGGGCGGTGTCTGCCGTTTCGGCGTGGGCGGCGTTCGGCACCTGGCCGAGGCTGAGCTCGTCGATTTCTGCGCCGGTGATCGGGCCGGAGTGCTGGCCGAGCGCCGAGAGCACCCCCGGCTTCAGCCGGTTCGCTGCCACAGAGCCCGGCTTCAGCCGGTTGCCCGGCAGCGACTTGACCTTGATCGCGCGACCGTTGAGCTTTGCCTTCTGGGCCGCGTAGACGCTGCCGCCGAGCGCGACGAACAGCGCCAGGGCCGCGACCGCCAGTGCCGGCGACGGCAACCTCATCCCTCTTCTCATCAATCCCCCCTTGTTAGGAAATGCCTGCAACGAGGGTAGGCTCGGGCCGGGGGAAGGCCAAGAATGGTGGACGAACGTTCAGTGGTCAGACTGGCGCTCGGTGCGGTCGAGCATGCTCCTCAGCCGCACGTCCAGGTCGCGGGCGATCTCGACCAGCGCCTGCATGTGGGCCACGCTCGCTTCGCTGACGCCACCGGTGAGCTCGCTGTCGGTTTCGTCGTCGCCCCCCTCGGGGACCGGCGCGGCGCCCAGCAGCTCTTCGATCGGCTCGGGCTCCATCACCTGCTCCTCGACCACCTGTTCGAAGTCCCTGCGCTGCTCGCCAATCAGCTGAGCCAGTCCCCGCATGAAGAGGCGCGGCGTCATCAGCGGCGGCCCGTAGACCGCCGCCTCCATCCAGGCCGGGACCCGGTCCGTGGCGTCCCTCGACTCCCTCATGATCCGCTCCTTCGTCGCCGGGACGATCGAGATGTTGGCCAGGATCAGGCTGTAGCGCTTGACGTCGGAGATCGCGTTGTCCAGCACGAGCTGGATCTCGCCGACCGGCGGCTCGTCCTCACCGCGCAGCTGTTCCAGGTCCTCACGCGTGCGATGTGGCATCCCCAGCGCCCGCACCACAACCTCTTCCACGCTGCCCGGTGTCCCCTGGGGGTCCAGTGGCACCCCCTGCGGCTCCTCGTTCATCGTCGGCTCGCTGCCATCAAGGCCTCCCGGTCCAAGATTTGCGACCCGCAGGCCGGTTTCGCGACCAGCCTGCGGGCCAAGGCCACGCCGCAAAGATTAACTCCAATTGAGTGGTTGTGACGTTATGGACAACTGGACAGCCCCCCGGCATCGGCTGTCGGGCCACCCGGGCGGCGCGCCGGGTTGTCCATCTCCTGCCCTGCCCAGCGGATAGACTCCTCCGCGTAAATACGGCCGGTGGTCAAGGGAAGTCCGGTGAGAAGCCGGCGCGGTCCCGCCACTGTGACCGGGTCGAGGACGCCGCAGGCGCTCTGCGCCAGCCACTGGGGAGGACACCGATTCCCCGGGAAGGTGCGGCGGCCCAAACCCCGGAAGCCAGGAGACCTGTCCCCGGCCAGCCATGACAACCCTCGAGGAAAGGGTGGCTTCAATGCCAAGACTCGTTCCAATCCGGCTGGCCGCCGCGTGCGCGCTGGCCCTGTCTCTCGTCCTGTTCAGCGCCGCGCCGGCGCTCGCCAAGGGGCCTGTCGCCGACCTGCGCGTGGTCGGCAGCGGCGGCAAGGTCCTCGCCGAAAAGTCGTTCGGCGCCGGCGTTGGGGTTTCGGTCAAGACCAGCCCCAAGGCGACCTGCTTCGGCCCCGGCACCGGCGGCAGCGGCAAGTCCGTGACCGTCAAGGGCGCCACGGCGCTCGGCATCCTGATCCAGGGCGCCAGGTTCATCGCCGCGCTGAAGCCGCTCCTGCTCACGGACAGCTTCATCGACGAATTCGGCCTGGGGCTGTGCGGCATCGGCGGGCTCGAAGGCAAGGGCATGAACAGCTGGTACCTCAAGGTCAACCACAAGAGCCCCTCGGTCGGCGGCGAAGCCGTCAAGGTCCACAAAGGGGACGACGTGCTCTGGGCCTACGGCTCCTACCCGTACCCGGACGAGCTGGTGCTGAGCGCGCCGGACCAGGTGCAGGCCGGCGTGCCGTTCGGGGCCCGCGTCTTCGCCTTCGACGAAAAAGGCAAGAGGACGCCCGCGGCCGGGGCGACCGTCAGCGGCGCCTCGGGCCCGGCCGATTCCCAGGGCCGGGCGATGGTGACCCTCGCGGCCCCGGCGCAGCTGGTCGCCCGTCACGGCAAGGACACCCCGTCCAACCGCGAGGCGGTGTGCGTGGGAGGCAGGTGCCCGGGCAAGTAAGGATCTGGCGAGCGAAAGTCGAGCCTGGCAAGGACGCAGTGAGCGTGGCGTACGGACGTACGCGAGCGAGCGAGGACGCAGCCAGGCGACGACTTGCAGCCGCCAGGACGGCGGTCGCGATCGTGCTGCTCTGTGCAGCTGCGATCGCGGCCGCCGGCTGCGGCCTCGGCCCCGGCGGGGAGGTCGGCGGGGTAGAGCTGACGGTTACCCGGGACTACGGCGCGGGGACCGTGCTCGAGCGCGAGCTCGGCGAGGTGACCGAGTCCGGCACCGTGATGCGGGTGCTCGAAGCCAACGCCGACGTCTCGACCCGCTACGGCGGCGGCTTCGTCCAGGCGATCGACGGGATCGAGGCGCAGGAGCGCTTCGGCCGCTCGCGGGACTGGTTCTTCTACGTCAACGGCGTCGAGTCGACCGTCGGGGCGGCCGACTACCCGCTGCGGGGTGGTGAGGCGATCTGGTGGGACTACCGCGACTGGGACGCGGCGATGCGGGTCCCGGCCGTGGTCGGTTCCTGGCCCCAGCCTTTTCTCGGCGGCTACGCCGGCCAGCGCAAGCAGGTCGCGGTCGAGTGCCTCGGCGGGGGCGGGGCGTGCGCGGAGGTGCGCGAGAGGCTGGAGGGTGAAGGGGTGGTCGTTGCCCAGGGGACGCCCGGGGGTGCGATCCGCGTGCTCGTCGGCCCCTGGGGGCGGGTGCGGAGCGACCCGGCGGCGGCGCAGGTCGAGGACGGCCCGCGCTCCAGCGGTGTCTTCGCCGAGTTCGAGCCCGAGCCGGGTGGATACCGGCTGCTGGGCCTCGACGAGGGCGGCGAGCCGGAGCGGGCGTTCGGGCGCGACGCGGGCCTGGTCGCCGCCGTGCGCCGGCTCGACGCGCCGCCGGTATGGGTGGTGAGCGGGACGAGCCCGGCCGGGGTCGAGGCGGCCGCCGGGCTGCTCGACCGCGAGAGCCTGCGCCACCATTACGCGGTCGCCGTCGAAGGCGGGGAGGAGGCGCTGCCGCTCCGATGAGATCGCCGTTCGCCTACACGCCGAGAGCTGGTCTGCTGCAGGCGGCCTCGCCGGCCGCCGCGGTCGCCTATCTCGGCTCGCCGGCCGCCGTCGCCTTCGCCTACTCGAGCCCCCTCGTCCTCCTCGCCGCCGGCCTCGCGCTGGTCCTGGCCGGCCGCCTCGCCGGGGCGCACGCGGCCGTGCGGGCGGCGCTCTGGATGGGGCTGACGCTGGCCCTGCTGATCGTCGCCGTCAACGCCCTCGTCGTCGGCCGCGGCGAGACGGTGCTGGCGAGGCTGGGCGAGTGGCCGCTGCTCGGCCGGGTCAACGTGACCGCCGAGGCGATCGCCGCCGGGGCGGTCATCGGCCTGCGCGCCGCCGTGGTGATGGTCGCCTTCGCCGTCTACTCCGCCTGCGTCGACCCCGACCGGGTGTTGCGGGCGCTCCGTCCCCTGGCCGGTCGTTCGGCGCTGACCGCGAGCCTGGTCTCCCGCCTCGTCCCGGTCGCGGCGGCCGACGCCGCCCGCCTGCGCGACGCCGCCCGCCTGCGCGGCCCCGGCGCCGCGCCGGCCGGCCGGGCGCCGCTGGCCCGTCGCCTCCTGGCCGGCTCCCTCGACCGCGCCGTCGACGTGGCGGCGACTCTCGAGCTGCGCGGTTACTCGCTGGACGCCCCCCGCCCCGCCCGAGGTGCAACGCGTTGTGGCTCCACCGGAGCCACAACGCGTTGCACCTCGGGTCGCGCGCGCTCGCGGTGGCGCTCGCGTTACGACCGGCGCTTCTTCGCGACTGGCGCCATCGTCCTCGCGGCCGCGATCGCCGGCAAGCTCCTCGGCGCCGACGCCTTCGCCGAATACCCGGCGGTGGAGGTCGGGGCCGGCCCGGTGGCGCTCGCCCTAGCCGCGCTCGTCGCCCTCAGCGGCCTCGCGCCCCTGCGCCGCCAACCCGCGCGGGCCCGCTCCATCCCGACCGCCTCGCGAACTGCATCGAATTCTCTACCTGCTGGACCGAGAATTTGATGCAGTTCGCGACCGAGACCGGAGCTGCGCCGACCCTGACGATCGAGGGGTTGGCCTATACGTACCCGCAGGCGTCGAGCCCGGCGCTGCGCGACGTGTCCCTCTCCATCGCACCGGGCGAGCTCGCCCTCCTCGCCGGCCGCTCCGCCTGTGGCAAGTCGACCCTCCTGCGAGCCGCCTGCGGCCTCGTCCCGCACTTCCACGGCGGCGAGATCGAGGGCCGCATAGAGGTGGCCGGCATCGACGCCCTCGCCACCGGCCCCGGGGAGCTTGCGGCCGTAGTCGGCTACGTGGCTCAAGACCCGGAGACGCAAGTCGTCTCGACCACCGTCGGCGCAGAGATCGAGCTCCCCCTCGAGATGCGCGGCGATCCTCCAAGCTCCCGCGCAAGAGCCGTGGAGGAGGTCGCTCTGGCCTTGGCCATCCCGCACCTGCTCGATCGTGCCGTGGACACGCTTTCCGGCGGTGAGCTCCAGCGTGTTGCTCTGGCGGCCGCCCTCGTCACCCGGCCCCGTCTAGTGCTCCTGGACGAGCCGACTTCCCAACTGGACCCGGTTGCGGGGGACGAGCTCATCTGGCTCCTGCGCCGCCTCAACGAGGAGTGGGGTGTGACGATCCTGTTGGCCGAGCACCGCCTCGAGCGCTGCCTCGCCGCCGCCGATCGAGTCGTCGCAATGTCGTCCGGCTCCGTCGCGTTCGACGGCGACCCCGGCGGCTTCCTCGCCTGGGCGCAGGACGTCGACACAGCTCTCGAGACCCCGGCCGCCCGCCTCTTCACCCTTGCCGGCATTCAGCCGTTGCCCGTCGGAGTCCGCGATGCGCGCAGAACCCTCGCATCGACGAATCCTGTCGATGGAGAGGGGGCGGACCCCCTCCGAACGGCTTGTACTTTTTCGCCAGCCCCGCCCGGCCCAACAAACCCCGCCCCACCGAAAAAGTTGAGAGAGGAGGGGGTCCGCCCCCTCTCCAACACAACCCTCACATCCCGCGACCTCTGGATCGAGCTCGCCTCGGGAGACACCCCCCGCGACATCCTCAAAGGCATCGACCTTGAGGTCAAAAGTGGCGAACGCGTCGCCCTGATGGGTCGCAACGGCGCCGGCAAGAGTACGTTGCTGAGGACTGCCGCCGGGTTGGTCGATCCCGTTCGCGGCAGGGTCGAGGCGCCTGGGGGGATGGCCCTTCTGTCCCAGAACCCGAGCGACTACCTCGTCCGCGAGAGAGTGGGCGATGAGCTTCCGGGTGACGCGGGCATGGCGGCGCTGCGGGTGGTCGGCTTGGAGCACGCGGCGGACGCCGATCCACGTGACCTCTCCGGCGGCGAGCGTCAGCGACTCGCGCTGGCGATCGCGCTGGCGGGGCGGATGGAGGGGGCTGAGCTCCCTGGTCTCGTCGCCCTTGACGAGCCGACCCGCGGTATGGACCGCGCTCGCAAGGACGATCTCGTCCAGCTAATAGAGGAGCTGGCCGGCCGTGGCGCCGGCCTCCTCGTCGCCACCCACGACGTCGAGTTCGCGGCGGCCTTCGCCGAGCGCGTGGTCCTGCTCGGCGACGGCGTCGTCATCGCCGACGGCCCGGCGGCCGAGATCCTCTCCGGCGGCTGGTACTTCGCCACCGAGGTCGCCCGCGTCCTCGACCTGCCCGGCGTCGTCACCCCCGAGCAGGGCGCCGCCGCCCTTACCAACAGTGATGCGGTCGCACTTCTTTCCGCTATACGGCAAGGAGTGCGACACCAAGGCCTCTCATCCAGCGAGCAACCCGACGATGTCGCACTTACCCCCGCTATGCGGAAACAAGTACGACCGCAGGGTGCTGGGGAGGACGAGTGATGTCCTGGCAGCTCGCCTCCTTCGTCATCCTCGGCGCCGTCCTGCTCGGCGGGTTCGCCTGGTACGAGCGCTCGCGGCCTCCGTCGCAGGTGGTGGCGCTCGTCGCCGCGCTGGCAGCGCTGGCGATCGCCGGCCGAATCGCCTTCGCCGCGTTTCCCAACGTCAAGCCGACCACCGACATCGTCGTCTTCGCCGGCTACGCGCTCGGGCCCGCCCCCGGCTTCGCCGTCGGCGCCCTCACCGGCCTCGTCTCCAACTTCTGGTTCGGCCAGGGCCCGTGGACGCCGTGGCAGATGGCGGGGTGGGGAATGTGTGGGCTGCTCGGCGCCGCGCTGGCGCTGGGCGCGCGCAACGCCGGTCGCCTCACCCTCGCCGCGACCTGCGGTTTCGCCGGTATCGCCTACGGTGTGTTGCTGAACTTCTCGCTAATGGCGACCTACGGCGGAGACCTCTCGATCCAGCGCTTTCTGGCGCTGGAGGCCCGTGCCATACCCTTCGACGCGGCGCACGCGATCGGCAACGCCGCCTTCGCCCTGCTGGCCGGCCCGGCGATGGTGCGGATGCTGGCCCGCTTCCGCGAGCGCTTCCAGTGGCGATCGCCGGCCATCGTCACGGCGCTGCTCGTCGCCCTCGCCCTCCCCGCGCTCGTCCCCGCCCCTGCCGAGGCCGCCGGGTCCGGCAGCGCCGCCACCTGGCTCGAAGTCGGCGCAGAACGCCGACGGCGGGTTCGGCACCTCGCCGGGAAGCGCCTCGAGCGCCGCGATCACCGGCTGGGCGATGCTGGGCCTGGAGGCTGCGGGCCGCAACCCTCTCGACGTCTCCCGGGACGGGCGGGCCCCGGTCGACTTCCTGCGCGCAAACGCCGGCGAGCTGTCCAGCGCCGGCGACCTCGCGCGCACGATCCTCGCCCTGGAGGGCGCCGGCCTCGACGCGCGCGACTTCGGCGGTCGCAACCTCGTCTCAGAGCTGGAGAAGCGGCGGGCGGGCAACGGCTCATACGTGGGCTGGCCGGGGTCGACCGCGTACGCCGTGATCGCGCTGCGCGCCGCGGGCGCCACGGCCGGCCTCGAGGAGTCCCTCTCCTGGCTGGGCAAGGTCCAGAACGACGACGGCGGCTGGGGCGACGTCCCCGGGCAGTCGAGCAATGCCGACGTGACCGGTGCCGTGATGCAGGCGATGCCGGGCTCGAAGGCCGCGGAGCGCGGGCTCTCCTACCTTCGCAGGCACCAGCGCTCCAGCGGCGGCTTCGCCGGGGGCAGCGGCGAAGTCAACTCGCAGTCGACCTCCTGGGCGGTGCAGGGGACGATCGCGGTCGGCGCCGACCCGGCCGCGATCGAGTCGGGCGGAAGGAGCGCCCTCGACTACCTCGCGGCCAGGCAGGCAGGCGACGGTCACTACAGCTACTCGGCGAGCAGCGACCAGACCCCGGTCTGGGTCACGGCCGAAGTCCTGGTCGCGGCCTCGGGCGACTCGCTCCCCGTCTCGCCGCCGCCGCGGCAGCCCGAGCCCGCCTCGCCGCCGGCGACGAGCGCACCGCCGCTCGACACCGGGCCGGCCCCGGCGCCGCCGGGGCCCGAACTGCCGCCGGGCACGGTCCCGGCCCCGTCTGGCTCCGGCTCGGGCGGCGGCTCGGCTGCCCCGCCCCTGGTCCCCAAGGGCGTGACCCCGGTGCCGGAAGCGGGCGACGTGCTGCCGGGAACCGGCATCGCGCCACCCGAGCCCGAGTCGCCCGCTCCGCAACCGGTCGCCGCGGACGACACGCCCCCACCCGCCGAGGCCGCCATCGGCATCGGCCTCGCCGGCACCGCGCTTGCCATCGGCCTCCCCTGGTGGCTGGGCCGGCGCTACGGCTGGTAGCCATGCCGTGCCCGGCTATGTTGCAGGCGTGGATGTCGAGACCGCGATCAGGACGCGCCGCACGCACAAGGCATTCGGGACCGAGCCGCTCGGTCGTGAGGAGGTCCTCGAGCTGCTCGAGCTGGCGCGCTGGGCCCCGAACCACCACCTGACCGCGCCCTGGCGCTTCCGGGTCCTCGGGCCCGACGCTCTCGCTCGGCTGAAGGAGGCGGCCGGGCCCGAGGGGGCGGCGAAGCTCGACCGCGCCCCGACCCTGATCGTCGTCTCTTGCGCGCTCGGCGCCGACCCGGTCCAGAACGAGGAGGACCTGCACGCGACCGCCGTCGCCTCCTACATAGTCCTGCTCGGTGCCCACGCCCGCGGCCTGGCCGGCTACTGGCGCACCCCCGGCCTGCTGCGCTCGAGCGGCGGTCGCGGCGCGGTCGGCCTGCCGGACTCCGAGCGCTTCGTCGGCCTCCTGCACCTCGGCCGGCCGCGCCAGGAGAAGGAGCCGCCCGAGCGGCCCCCGGTCGAGCAGACGACGGTCTTCCTCGACTAGATGGCTGACTCCACGACCCCGCACGCCTGGATGACGCGCATGGCGCTGCGCATCTCTGCGTCCTCGGGTTTGCCTTTGGCGCCGCCAAAGGCTGCACCCTGCGTCCTTGATCTGCTTGGCCACGCGCGCCCCCAGTCACACGCGGCCGTGGGGTCAGCCATCTGATGCTCTCCCGCGTCACCGCAATCGAGGAGATCGCCGGCCGCCACTTCGAGGTCGTCGTCATCGGCGGTGGGATCACCGGTGCCGGCGTCGCTCTCGACGCCGCCTCGCGCGGCTACTCGGTGGCCCTGCTCGAGCGCGGGGACTACGCGGAAGGCACCTCCAGCCGCTCCTCGAAGATGGTCCACGGCGGCCTGCGCTACCTGCAGAACCTCGACCTGGGGCTGGTGCGCGAGGCGCTGCTGGAGCGCCAGCTCCTCGTCCAGCTGGCGCCGCACCTCGTCTACCCGACGCCCTTCCTCGTCGCCGACTTCCCCGACCGGCGCCGCGATCGCCGCCTCGGGATCGCGCTCAACATGTACGACGTGATGGCGACCACGCGGGTCGGCCGCAGCCGCGGCGAGATGCGCTCGGCCAAGGAGACCGACGAGGGCTTCTACTGGTCGCCGGACCGCCACCGGATGGTCGACCGCGACGAGGTGCTCGAGCTGGTGCCCGCCCTGGCGGCGCGCGACCCGAAGAACGCCTACCTCTTCTACGACTGCCAGACCGACGACGTGCGCATGGTCCTCACCGTCCTCGGCGAGGCCGAGCGCTTCGGCGCGACGATGCTGAACGGCGCCGAGGTGACCGAGGTGACGCTCGGCGCCGACGGCCGCGCCCGCGGCGTTGCCTTCGTCGAGGCGGAGTCGGGCGAGCGGATCGAGGTCGGGGCCGACAACGTCGTCAACGCCACCGGCGTCTGGGCCGACCGGATCCGGCCCGAGGAGGTGGTCGAGGAGGAGGACGTGCCGCGGATCTCCCCCAGCCGCGGCACCCACTTGCTGATCGACCGCGACGTGCTCTCCACCGGCGAGGCGGCCTGCATCGTGCCGGCAGGGGAGGGGCGGGCGATCTTCGCCCTGCCCTGGTACGGCCGCACCCTGGTCGGCACGACCGACAACGACTACGACGGTGACATCGACCGCCCGCGCCCGGCCGCGGCCGACGTCGAGTACCTGCTCGACGCGGTCAACGAGTTCTTCGGCACCTCCCTCGGCGAGGCCGACCTGGTCGGCGCCTACGCCGGCGTCCGCCCGCTGATCGCCACCGGCGACCCGAAGAAGTCGGTCGACATCTCGCGCAAGGCCGAGCTGTACGAGACCTCGTCGGGGATGCTGACGATCACCGGCGGCAAGCTGACCACCTGGCGGCGGATGGCAAAGCAGACCGTCGACCGGCTGGTCGAGCGCGAGGGGCGCGAGGCGCCCTGCCACACGGCCGAGATCCCGCTCGGAAGGGCGGCGGAGCCGGAGGAGCTGGAGGCGCCGGAGGGCGTGGGGGAGGAGGCCGTCGCCCAGCTCGCCTTCCGCTACGGGCACGCTGCCCGCAAGGTCCTCGCCCTTGCCCGTGAGGACCCGAAGCTGGCGGCGCCGATCGTCCCCGGCCGTCCCGACCTGCTGGCCGAGGTCGCCGTCGCCGCCCGCCACGAGCAGGCGCGCAGCGTCGCCGACGTGCTGCTCCGCCGCACCCGCCTCGGGCTGCTGGCTGCGCCGCAGCTGCGCGGCGCCGGCTCGGTGCGGATGCTTGCCGCGACGCTCGGCGGCGAGCTGGGCTGGTCGCGCCGCCAGGTAAAGCAGGCGGCGGAGGCCTGGCCCGCCGCGGCGGCCGAGGCCGGCGTCGACCCCGCGGGCTCACCCATCGACCCCCTGCAATAACCTGCTGCACCCATGACGACCAAGGCCGAGCTGGATTCCAAGCACATCGCCGAACTGCACGCCCTCGCCGCCGAGGCGGGCGTGCCCCGATACCGGATGCTGCGCCGCGAGGAGCTGATCGAGAAGCTGCTCGACGGCAAGCCCACCCCAGCCGAGCGGCCCGTGCGAGAGCGGCCTGCGCAAGAGCGGCCGCAGTCGCGGGGAGGGCGCGAGCGCCCGCCGCGCCGCAAGCGCCGCCGCCGCTTCGGCCGCAGGAGCAAGGAGCTCAGCGTCACCGACCTGCTGCTGCCGCCCCCCGGCCGCCAGGCGCTCGTCTACGGCGAGAGCCGCGCCGCCTGCACCGCGCTGCTGCGCGAGATCGCCGGCGAGCTGTCGGGGGAGTCGAACGGCCCCGACCCGATCGCCCTGCTGGTCGACCCCAGCCCCGAGGAGCTGGCCGACTGGAAGCGCGAGGCCCCCCAGGCCGAGCTCGTCGCCGCCGCCCAGGCCCGCCACGCCGGCGACGCCCTGGCCCAGGCCGTCCACCGCGCCGAGTCAGGCGAAGACGTGATCCTCCTGGTCGACTCCCTCAGTCGCCTCGACGACGCAGGCGTAGCGAAGCAAATCTTCGATGGGGCCCCAACACAAGCCAATGGCTCCCTCACCGTAGTAGCGGCACTAGAGCGCCAGCCCTAATAGCCGGACCCGGGGCAGGGGTGGAGCGTCTTGTACTTTTTCGCGAGCGCACGCCCTCGCAAGCCCACCGCCGCCCTTCGAAAAAGTTAAGCGGAACCCCTGCCCCGGGTCCGGCTACCGCCGGTACGCAATCCGCCGCCACGACGGCTCTTTAGACAGCTCGATCAGCTCTGCGCTGCGGTCCGGCTGCACGTAGCCGAAGGTCTGGGTGCGCTCGTCGAAGACGACGTCGAGCTCGCCCTCCTTGACCCGCTGGTCGAGCCAGGCGCCGCGGAAGACGAGGCGGCGCAGCCAGTGCACGAGGCTGCGGTTGGCCGGGCCGACGAGGTCGTCCCAGTTCTCGTTGATGTGCTCGCCGAGGCGGGAGCTGGGCTCGGCGATCTCGCCGCTGACCGCGAGGTCGAGCAGGTCGTCGAGCTCCTCGGGGCTGAGGCCCTGGTGCACGAAGCCGAGCTTGACCGCGGCCTGCTCGACCCGCTGGCCGAAGTCCTCCTCGTTGAAGGCGAAGCGGAGCTCTCCGTACTCGAGCACGTAGTCCGAGCCAGACTCGTAGTTCCCTCTGCGGGTCGTTCTCTTGTCCATGAGTTGAAGCCGATCCGCTCCCACTAGCCCGGTGAGAGCAGGTGCCGGATCATGCCGGTCATCGTAGTCCGATGCCTGCGCGCGCCTGCCGCTGAAATAGCGTTTGCACCTTGATCGACCTGCACTGCCACATCCTTCCCGGGGTCGACGACGGCTCGCTCGACATGAGCGACAGCCTCGGCATGGGCCGGCAGGCGGTGAACGACGGGATCGAGCGGGCCTGCGCGACGCCCCACATCCGCCACGACCACGACGTGCGGATCGAGGAGATCGCCGGCCGGGTCGAGGCGGTGAACGAGCGACTGCGCGCCGCGGGCATCCCGGTCACGGTGCTCCAGGGCGGCGAGGTGGCGGAGACCGCGGTCGAGGGCCTCGGCGAGGAGGAGCTGGCGCGGGTGGCGCTGGGGGGCGGGCGCTGGATCCTGCTCGAGCCGGCGCCCGGGCCCCTGAGCGACAGCCTCCTGCGGCGCGTCGCGCACCTGGCCGAGCGCGGCCACCGCACGCTGGTCGCCCACCCCGAGCGCCACCTCTCGGCCGACATGTACGAGCGGATCGCGGCGCTCATCGCCGCCGGCGCTCTCGTGCAGGCGACGGCCGACTTCTTCCTGCGCGAGCGCACGTCTGCCGGTATGCGCTCGCTGGCCGAAGCGGGCCTGCTCCACGTGCTGAGCAGCGACGCCCACTCCTCCCACGGCGGCCGGCCGCTCCACATGAGCGAGGCGTTCGAGCGCCTGGCCGGGATCGAGCAGGTCGCGCCCCACCTCGGGTGGATGCGCGAGACGGCGCCCCGCGCGATCGTCGAGGGAACGGAGCTGCACCTGCCCTTCGGCCCAGCTGTCTAGCGCGGACGAAGCTCGACCTTGCCCGCCAGGTCCTCGACGACCTGACGCGAGCCGCTGCCGAGGCCGTGGTGGAGGAAGTTGGCGGCGCCCGCGGCGGCGCCGGTGCGCAGCGTCTCCTCCCAGCCGAGGCCGGCGGCGATGCAGGCCGCCAGCGCGCCCATCATCGAGTCGCCGCAGCCCTCGCGCGAGCCGCGCTCGAAGCGGGGCGGGACCAGCGTCCAGGCCTCCTCGCCGCGCAGGACCATCGCCGGCTCCTCGGCGCGGGTGATGATCGCCGTGCCGGCGCCCTTGTCGAGCAGGCGCTGCGCCGCGGCGCGCATCCGCTCCTCGGTGTCGACCGGGCCGGTGACGTACTTGGCCAGCTCCCAGTCGTTGATCTTGACCAGGTCCGGGCCGCCCTCCAGGGCGCTGTCGAGCCGCGGCGGCGAGAGATCGACGATCACCGGCGTGCCGTTTGCCTTCACGTCGGCGACCAGGTTGCCGAAGACCTCCAGCGGCAGCGCTTCGGCAGGGTAGGGGCCGCACACGGCGAGCACCGCGGAGTCGAGCGCCGCGGCCACGGTGCTCGAGAAGAGCTCGTCGATCTCGTGCCGGGACGGCGGCGGCGAGGCTCCCTGAGCGAGCGGCTTGCGCTCGCCGTGGCGGCGGTCGTGCAGGTAGCAGCCGCTCGCCTCCGCGGTCTCGACCAGGCGCAGCTCGACCGGCATCTGCTTCAGCAGCGGCCGCAGCACGGTCCCGGTCTCGCCGCCGATGAAGCCGCAGAGGACCGGCGCCGCGCCCAGCTCCGCCGCCATCCGCGCCACCCAGACGCCCTGTCCCGCCGCGTGCAGGTGGATCTCGTCGCCGCCCTCGCCGGTCAGCGCCTCGACCGTGATCGAGAGCATTGGGTGCGGGCCGAAGACGGCGACCTTTGAGCTCGGGGCCATCGGATGGAGGTTAGAGCGAGGGGAGAGATTCGCCTTGCCGATCCTTAACGCGGCATGGTCGATCGTGCTGCCCTCGCACCGCGCCTGCTCCGGCTCGAGGTTGCGACCGTGCTCGGCCTGGAGGTCCCGGTGGCCACGGGGATCCGCGCCCGCCTGCTCGGGCTCGCCTTCCTCGATCGTGCCGAGGCAAGCGCCGGCCTCCTCATCCCGCGCTGCTCGAGCATCCACACCTTCGGCATGCGCTTTGCGCTCGACCTCCACTTCCTCGACGAACACGGTCGAACCCTCGCCATCCACCGCGCGGTTCCCGCACGTCGCGTCGTTTCCCGCCGCGGGGCTCACGCGGTCCTGGAGATTCCCGCACGGGAGGGGGGAGAGTTTTTGTCGCCGGGGCCTTAGACCCCGCACATGCTTCCCCAGCGACGCGACATCGCCAGCCTGGTCGTCTGCGAGGACGACTCGCCGACCCTCGAGCTCCTCTGCGACCACCTGGCGGCGGACCGCTTCGCGGTCTTGCCGGCCCCGTGCGCTTCCGACGCGCTGCGGCTCTGCCGCTACAACCACCCCGACCTGCTGCTGCTCGACCTCACCCTGCCCGACGCCTCCGGGCTCGACGTGCTGCGCGAGATCCGCGACGCGGACGGGGTCACCTCTCGCTTCGACCCCGGGCTGCCGGTGATAGTGCTCACCGGCCGGGGTGCCGACGCCGACCGCGTCCGCGGCCTCGACTTCGGGGCCGACGACTACGTGGTGAAGCCCTTCTCCTATCCCGAGCTGCGGGCGAGGATCGCCGCTGTCCTGAGGCGCCGGCCGGGGGGACGCGAGGGCCCCTGCCGGGTCGGCGAGATCGTCGTCGACCCGGCACGGCGCAAGGTATGGGTGGGGGAGCGCGAGGTGCCGCTCTCGAACAAGGAGTTCGGGCTGCTGCGCGTGCTGGCGACCGACCCCTCTCGGGTCTTCGCCAAGCGCGAGCTGCTCGAGGCGGTCTGGGGCTTCAGGAGCCCCGCACGCACGCGCACGCTCGACTCGCACGCGAGCCGGCTGAGGCGCAAACTCGACCCCGAGCACGGTCGCTTCGTGATCAATGCCTGGGGATACGGATACCGGCTGGTCGACGGATGACCGAGCTCGCCCAGATAGTCGGTGGCTGGCCGCTGGTGATCTCGATGGCGGCGACGGTCGCTGCCCAGAGCCTGCGCAACGGCCGGCGCCGCAGCGCCCTCAACGAGGCCCTGCACGAGCTGCGCCGCCCCCTGCAGGCCGTGGCGCTCGCGGCAGGGCCGACGGCTGCTGCGCCGGGAGGGGGCGAGGACCCGATGGAGCTTGCCGCGGCCGCGCTGGAAAGGCTCGATCGCGAGATCAACGGCGGCCCGCTGGCGCCCGTCTGGGGGCGGGTCGAAGCGCGCTCGCTGGCCGAGGCCGCGGTGGCGCGCTGGCAGGCCAGGGCGAAGCTCGCCGACGGCTCGCTGGAGCTGCGCTGGAACGCGGGCAGGGCGATCGTCAACGGGGACCGCTGCGCGCTGGCGCAGGCGATCGACAACCTGATCGTCAACGCGATCGAGCACGGCGGGCCGACGATCGTCCTCGCCGCGCGGCGCCGCGAAGGCCGGCTGCGGATCGCCGTCGTCGATTCCGGCTGCGCTTCGCGGCCGCGCGCGAGAGGCGGCGCTGCCCAGGAGGCGATCTCGCGCCTCTCCGGCCGGCGGCGCCACGGCCATGGCCTGGCCGTCGTGCGGCGCGTCGCCTCGGCCCACGAAGGCCGCTTCGTCCTCAACCGGGCGGCGGCGGGGTCTCTGGCCGTGCTCGAGCTGCCGCTGGCCGACGACGACCCCGGCTGGGCGGCGTGAGCCGCCGGGCGCGAGCGGCGGTCTTCCTCGCCGGGGCGGTGCTGGCCGCAGGGCTGGCGGCTGCGATCGCCGACGGCTACGGCTCGAGCATCTCTCGGGGCTATGGCCCGCTGAGGCCGGTGGTGGTTGTATCGCGCGGACTGCGGCCGGGTGGGCCGCTCGGGCCGCAGGATATAGCGGCCGCGCTGGAGGTCCGGCGCGTGCCCGTGCGCTTCGCCCCTCCGGACGCTCTCGGGTCCCCGCGCGAGGCGCTCGGGCTCGCGCCGGTCACGGCGGTGCCGGCCGGCTCCTACCTGCTCGCGGCGCAGCTGCGCCCCCCGCGCCGGCGCGAGCGCGGCGTCCCCGCCTTGGCGGGCCGGCGCCGCCCGGTCGAGATCTCCGTCAGCGGCGCCGAAGCGCTGCTGGCTGCGGGCGCCTCGCCGCGCGGGACGAAGGTCAACGTGGTGGTGACGAGCGAACCGACCGGGGCCGGTCCCGGCCGCACATACGTGGCTGCGGCCGGGGTGCCGCTTCTTGCGCTGGGCCCGGGCGCCGACGGCCCCGGCCCGGGCGGCGCCTCGGCCGCCACCCTGGGCCTGACGAAGCGAGAGGCCCTGCGCCTGATCGCCGCGGAAAGCTTCGCCCGCAAGCTGACCCTGCTGCCTGAGGGCTAAGTGCTCACCGCCGCAAATCCTGTCCCGTTTGGCGGCTGCAAGTCTTCGCCTGGCTGCGTCCTCGCTCGCTCGCGTACTTTTCAAGTACGCCACGCTCGCTGCGTCCTTGCCAGTCTCGACTTTCGCTCGCCAATCCGGGACACGACTTACGACGGGGAGCACTGAGTGGCGGCCCGCGAGCGCCACGTCGAGGAGCTCGCTGGCTCGCTGCGGGCGCGCCTGATCGAGCGGCGGCGCGGAGAGGCCGCGGCGGGGCGCGCGCTGGCGACGCCGCTCCCCGAAGAGGTTCGCGACCTGGTCGAGGAGGAGGCGGCGCTGCTGGGCGCCGAGGACCGGGCCGCGGTCGAGGCCCGCATCGTGCGCGACACGATCGGCCTCGGCCCGCTCGAGGAGCTCCTCGCCGACCCCACGGTCGAGGAGGTGATGGTCAACGGCCCCGGCAGCGTCTACGTCGAGCGCGCCGGGCGGATCGAGCCGGCCGGCGTCGCCTTTCCCGACGAGGAGGAGCTGCGCAACGCGATCGAGCGGATCCTGGCGCCGCTGGGCCGGCGCATCGACGAGCTCAGCCCGATGGTCGACGCGCGCCTCGCCGACGGCTCCCGGGTCAACGTCGTGATCCCGCCGCTGGCGATCGACGGGCCGGCGATCTCGATCCGGCGCTTCGGCGCCAGCAGGCCCGGCCCGGGCGAGCTGGTCGAGCTGGGCACGCTGACCCCGGGCCAGGCCGAGTCTCTCGAGGGCGCCGTGGCCGGGCGCCGCAGCGTCCTGATCAGCGGCGGCACAGGGTCGGGCAAGACGACCTTGCTGGGCGCGCTCTCCAGCTTCATCGCACCCGGGGAGCGGGTGGTGACGATCGAGGACGCGGCCGAGCTGCGCCTCCAGCAGCCCCACGTGGTGCGGCTGGAGAGCCGCCCGGCGAGCGTCGAGGGGCGCGGCGAGGTGACCGTGCGAGACCTGCTGCGCAACGCCCTGCGGATGCGGCCCGACCGGATCGTGATCGGGGAGGTGCGCGGCCCGGAGGCGCTCGACCTGCTGACCGCGCTCAACACCGGCCACGACGGCGCGCTCTCCACCGTCCACGCCAACTCTCCCGGCGATGCCTTGGCCAGGCTGGAGACCCTGGCTCTGATGGCTGGGCTGGGCTTGCCCCACGGCGCGATCGCCGAGCAGGTGCAGCGCGGCATCGACCTCGTCGTGCATGTCGAGCGGAGTGGCGACGGCGCCAGGCGGGTGACCGAGATCGCCGAGGTCGTGCGGGTGGCCGGGGCGACCGCCGTGCGCGCGCTCGAGCCCCCGGCCCCGCGATGAGCGATGGGCCCGGGATATCGCTGACGCTCGCCGGCGCCGCGGCCGGAGGGCTCGCCGCGTTGGGAGTGCGGGAGGCGGTGCTGGCGACGCCGGCCCTCGCCTCCTGGGTGCAGGCGGCCCTGGAGCCGTTGCGGCGTGCCGGCCGCGAGGGCTACGCGCCCTCGGCGCCGGAGCGCCGCCGCCTCGCCGTGCTGGGCACCCTCGCCGCGATAGCCGGCGGCTGGTTCCTGGCCGGGACGACGCTCGCGCTGCCGCTGGCGGTGGCCGGGCCGGCTCTGGCCGCCTCGGCGGTGAATGCCCGCCGCCGGCGCTACCGCCGCGCGGTCGAGCGCGCCCTGCCCGACGTCGCCCTGGCGATCGCCGACTCGCTCAGCGCCGGGCGGTCGCTGCGCGCGTCGCTGCCGGCCGCGGCCACGTCGCTCGACGGCCCGCCGGCGGTCGAGCTGTCGCGGCTCGGCGCCGAGCTCGAGCTCGGATCGCCGACCGCCGCGGCGATCGCGGCGTGGCGCCGGCGCATGCGCTCGGCCCGGGTCGATGCCTTCGCCGCGGCGCTGCTCAGCCAGCGCCTCGCCGGCGGCGACCTCGCCGGGTTGATGCGCCGCTTCGCCGAGGGGGCGGCGGAGCGCGACCGGGTTGCGGAGGACGCGAAGGCGGCGACCTCGCAGGCGCGCTTCACCGGGCTGCTGGTGGTCGCGATGCCGAGCGGCGGCGCGCTCTTCGCCGAGCTGATCCAGCCGGGCTTCCTGGCCAAGGTGCTCGCTGCACCGGCCTCCGCGGTGCTGCTGGGGATGGCGGGTGGGCTCCAGGTCGCCGGCTTCGTCGCGATCCGCCGCCTCTCGCGGGTGGCCGGGTGAGGCCGGCGGCGCTGCCGGCGAGGCTCGCCTGCGCGGCGGCCGGCGGGCTCGCCGCCCTCGCGGCGGCGCCGGCGGCGCCCGGTCACCTCTCTCTCCTCGTCGCGGTCGGCATGCCGGTCGCGGGCTTCCTCGTGCCCGACGCCCTGCGCCAGCGGCGCGCCAGGCTTCGCCGCCGCCGCCTGGTCGCGGCCCTGCCCGACGCCCTCGACCTGCTCGCCGTCGCCGTCGCGGCCGGCCGCAGCCCGGCGGCCGGCTTCGCCGAGCTGGCCGAGGCGGGGGAGGGGCCGCTGGCCGAGGAGATGCGGATGGCCGTCGCCGAGATCTCCTGCGGCCGCCCCCTCGCCGAGGCGCTGAAATCGCTCCGCGCGCGCGTCCCGGGGAGCGAGATGGCGACCCTGTGCGCCTCGATCGAGCGCTCCCGTCGCTACGGCTCGCCCCTCGCCGAGCAGCTCCGCCGCCAGTCGAGCGCCCTGCGCCGTGACCAGCGCCGCGCCGTCGAGGAGCGAGCCGCCCGCGCCGCTCCCAAGATCCAGCTCGTCGTCGCCCTCGTCCTCGTCCCCTCTGTCCTGCTGATGATCGCCGCCGCGCTGATCGCCAACGCCGACGTTCTCTTCGCGGGGTTCTGACTTAGAACCCGTCTCTAAGCGGTTTCCAGCGCCTCTTCGCGCAGGCGCTTCGCAACCGCGGCGGACGCGGCGCCGACGGTGTCCAGCTCGGCGGCGCTCTCCTTGTGGCCGCTGACGTAGCAGCAGAGGGTGCCGCCGACCAGCTCGAAGGCGAACTTCTCCGGCGCCTGCTCACCCAGCCAGACGATGAAGGTGGGGGAGAAGAGGCGGCGCAGCCAGACCTGGTCCTGCCCCTCGTTGGCGAAGATCTCGTAGCGCTCGTCGACGGCGGCGCTCTCCAGCTCGACCCGCTGCTTTGAGCCGCGGAAGGCGTCCTCGAGCTTCTCCAGCGCGCGCAGGCCGAACTTGCGCTGGCAGTAGAGCTCGGGAACGTGGGCGGCGCACTCCGGCACCTCGATCAGGCCCAGCGTGTAGCGGTAGTAGCTGGTCTGCCGGTTGCCCTCGCTGTCGGTGGTCTCCTCCTCATAGGTGTAGAGGGCGAGGACGCCGTCGACGCCGGCGGCCAGGGAGCCGGCGAGGGTGCGCTCGGCGTAGCGGTCGTCGCCTTTGCGCAGCAGCGGCGTCGCCGGCGGCAGCGGTCCGCGGTCCGCGAGCGCCAGCCCCCGCTGGCGGGCATAGGAGTCGAAGAAGGCGTCCTCGGCGCGCGAGTCGGCAATCGCGAAGACGACCAGGATGGCGAGCAGGAGGGTGCCGAGGGCCGCAGCGCCCCCGATTGCCGCGCCGAGGAAGACCGCCGCCGCGACTCCCGCGGCCACGACGGCGACCCCCGTCGCGATCCAGGTCGCCGGCTTGCCCAGCAGCTCCCGGAAGTGGAAGCCGCGCAGGTCGTTGGCGTCGTCGGGCAAGTTCATCGCGTCTCTCGTCACACCCTCCAGGGCGTGGCTGAGCTTATCCCCCGTATGTGGCGGGTTAAGTCAGACACCCCCCGGTGAGCGCGGGGGCGGGGATGCAAATGGGCTTGCAGGATGGGGTCGTGTTGCAAAGTGGGGGAAAGTGGGTTATTGTGCCGCTCGAGTTGAAGCCCAGGACCGGGGTGGTGAGGTTCCTCCCACCTCATCACTCCGGTCCTAACTCTCTTCCCAGCACTCCACGCACAGCTCGCACGGAAAGGAACCGGCGGTGGCATTTCGGGGCCTCTACGAGCACAGTCTCGATTCCAAGGATCGCCTCACGGTTCCCTCCAGGTTTCGGGCGGCGCTCTCCGGTGGAGTCGTTCTCTCCAAGGGCTTCGACCCCTGCGTCTGGGTGCACACGACCGAGGAGTTCGAGCAGCTCTCCGACCGCTTCCTCTCGCCGCACAGCCCCTTCGGGCGCGACGCGCGCCAGCTGCGCCGCCGCTTTCACGGCGGCTCCTTCGACGAGAAGCTCGACTCCGCCGGGCGCATCCGGGTGCCCAAGCCGCTGATCGAGCACGCCGGCCTCGCCGGCCCCTGCGTCGTGATCGGGGCGGGGGAGTACCTGGAGATCTGGAACGCCGAGGACTGGGCGAAGCAGGAGGCCGAGCTCGACTCCTCCGCGCCGGAGATCGCCGAGGGCCTGGCCGCGAGCGGAGCGCCTGAGTGAGATGGCGGCCCGCGCGCACCCAGCCCCGACTCACCGCACCCCGCAGGTAGACCGCGCAACCCTTATCTACATGCCGACCGAGCACAAACCCGTCCTCGCCGCCGAGCTGGTCGCCCTGCTCGCGCCCGAGCCCGGACAGACCGCCGTCGACTGCACCTTCGGCGGCGGCGGCCACGCGCGCCGCGTCGCCGAGGCGCTCGGGCCGGAGGGGACGCTCGTCTGCATCGACCGCGATCCCGCCGCCGGGACTCGCTTCGAGGCTTTCGCCGCCGAGGTCCCGTGCGCAACGCGCTTCCTCAGCACCGACTTCGCGGCAGGTCTCCGCACCCTGCGCGGCGAAGGCATCCACCCAGACATGGTCTACATGGATCTGGGGATGTCCTCGATGCAGGTCGACGCCTGGGAGCGGGGCTTCTCCTATTCCTATGACGCACCGCTCGACATGCGCATGGACACGCGCCAGCAGCTGAGCGCCGCCGACATCGTCAACGAGTGGCCCGAGGCGCGCCTGGCCCAGGTGCTGCGCCGCTTCGGCGAGGAGCGCTACGCGGGCGGCATCGCCCGCGAGATCGCCCGCCGCCGGCCGCTCGCCACCACCTCCGAGCTCGTCGACGCGATCAAGGCGGGCATGCCCGCCTCGGCCCGCTTCGGCGGCGGCCACCCCGCCAAGCGGACCTTCCAGGCGATCCGGATCGCGGTCAACGGCGAGCTCGACTCGCTCGAGGACGCGCTGCCCACGGCCTGGGGGATGCTGCCAGTCGGCGGCCGCCTCGCCGCGATCTCCTTCCACTCGCTGGAGGACCGCCCGGTGAAGCGCTTCATGGCGGAGCGCGCGCGCGGCTGCGTCTGCCCGCCCGAGCTGCCCGTCTGCGTCTGCGGCCGCAAGCCCGAAGCCGAGCTGCTGACCCGCCGTGCTGTCGCTCCCGGCCCCGATGAGGTCGCCGCCAACCCGCGCTCGAAGTCTGCCCACTTGCGCGCCGCGGTCAAGGTCGCCGAGTCGGTCGAGGCGGTCGCCTGATGGCTGCCGCCGCGACAGCGCGAACGGCGGCGCCGGCACGGGCGCCGGCCCGCAAGAAGTCCCCCGCGCTCAGAGCCGCTCCGGCCCGCAAGCCGGCCCACAAAGCTCCCCCGCCGCGACGGGCGCCGACCCGCCGGCCGGGTGCCCAGCTGATCCCGATCGCGGTCGGCACCGCGACCGCCGTTCGCCACCTGCCCGACTCCGGCCTGATGGTGCGGATGACCCGCGGCCGCGCCTGGATCGGCGTGCTCGGGCTGCTGCTGGCCGGGATCGTCGCCCTCAACGTGGTCACGCTCAGCCTCGCCGCCTCCGCCGGGCGCATCGACCAGAACATCCAGGCGCTCGACCAGGAGAACTCGATCCTGCGCAGCCGCGACGCGCAGCTCTCCGGCGCGGCGCGGGTGCGCCACGACGCCGCGGCGCTGGGTCTCACGGTGGCTGCCGCGGACGGGATCGGCTTCGTCGAGACGGGACCGCGCGACGTCGCCATCGCCGCCCAGCGGCTCGCCGCCGCCGTCTCGGGCTACTGAGGGGCGCCCGGTCGTGCGGGTGATCGAGCGAAGGATCGGCCTCCTCTTCGCCGCCTTCCTCCTCTGCTTCGGAGTCATCGTCGCGCGCGCCTTCTGGCTGCAGGGGGTGCAGGGGGCGCAGCTCGCCTCCCAGGCGGTCAGCCAGCAGACCCAATCGATCCTTCTGCCGAGCCTGCGCGGGAGCGTGCTCGACCGCCACGGAAACGAGCTCGCCACCTCCGAAGACGCGGCGACGATCTTCGCCATCCCCTCCGAAGTGCAGAAGCCGGCGCTCGCGGCGCAGAAGCTGGCGCCGATCCTCGACCTTCCCGAGAGCGAGGTCCTGGCCGAGCTCACCGCCGAATCGAGCTATGCCGCACTTGCCCACAAGGTCGACCTGCCGACCGCGCAGCGGATCGAGCGCCTCGGGCTGGCGGGCATCGGCCAGGACCCCGACAGCAGGCGGACATACCCCCAGGGGGAGATGGCGGCGCAGGTGATCGGGGCCGTCGGGTCCGAAAACGAAGGCCTGACCGGGCTTGAGGACAGCGAGGACTCGGTCCTGCGCGGCGACGACGGCGAACGGCAGGTCGTCACCGACGCCAAGGGCGACACGATCCGGCTGGAAACGGTCGAGGAGGCCGAGGACGGCGAGGACATCCAGCTGACGCTCGATCCCGCGATCCAGGGGAGCGCCGAGCAGGCACTGGCCGAAGTGGGCGAAACGTACGCGCCGAAGGGGGCGACGGCGATCGTGATGGACCCGCGCAGCTCGGAGGTCCTGGCGATGGCCAACTGGCCGCCGGTCGACCCGACCGACCTCTCCGGCGCCGACCCCGAAGACCTCCTCAACCGGGCGACCGGGTTCACCTACGAGCCGGGCTCGACCTTCAAGGCGTTCACGGTCGCGGCCGCGCTCGAGGACGGGCTGGTCACGCCCTCCTCTGCCTTCACGCTGCCGCCGTCGATCCAGGTCGCCGACCGGGTGATCGAGGAGTCGCACGCGCGCGGGACGGAAACCCTGTCCGTGGCGGAAATCCTCGCGCACTCCTCCAACGTTGGCGCGGTGACGATCGGGTTGCAGTTGGGGAGCACGCGATTCAGCCGCTGGATCGAGCGCTTCGGGTTCGGCCGGCCGACCGAGGTCGGGTTTCCCGCCGAGGAGCAGGGAATCGTGCCGGCGCTGGAGGAATACTCGGGCTCGACGATGGGGAACCTGCCGATGGGGCAGGGGCTCGCGGTGACCCCGATGCAGATGATGTCGGGCTACGAGGCGATCGCCAACGGCGGCATCCTGCGCCGGCCCCAGCTGATCGAGGAGGTCGGCGGGGCCCCCGTCCACGAGCCGCGTGGGCACAGGGTGATCGACGCCGGCGTGGCGGCGCAGGTTCGGGAGATGCTCGAGGGGGTGCTGGAAGCGGGTGGCACCGCCTCCGCGGTCAGCGTCCCCGGCTACACGCTGGCGGGCAAGACCGGAACCGCCGAGGTGGCCGAAAACGGGACCTACTCGGAGACCAAGTTCGTCGCCTCCTTCATCGGCTTCGCCCCGGCGCGCGATCCTCGGCTGCTGGTCGGTGTCGTCGTAGATCAACCGCAGGGGGATATCTACGGTGGCTCTGTCGCCGCCCCGGCCTTTGGGAAGATCGCGGCGTTTGCACTTCCGTATCTGGGTGTGCCACCCGAATAGGGGTGGGCCGTCGGGTGCCCCTCCCCAAAACGCGCGGCAGGAGCCGCGCTTGAGTGTTTTGGGGAGGGGCACCCGACGGCCTTCCTAGACTTGCGGCGTGAGATTGGACGCGCTTGTCGCGGGAGCTGTTGGGGCCCGGGTCGTTGGGGATGCCGCCGTCGATGTTGGGGCTCTTGCCTACGACAGCCGAAAAGTCGGGCCCGGGACGCTTTTTTTCTGTGTGCCCGGGGAGAAGGTCGATGGGCATGAGTTCGCTGAGGTGGCTGTTCAGGCGGGGGCGGTCGGTCTCGTTGTAGAGAAAGAGCTTGAGGTGCCCGTGACGCAGGTCGTGGTTTCGGATGCGCGGGCGGCTATGGCGCCGCTGGCGGCTCGGTTCTTCGGGGACCCGACGGGGGAGCTGCGGGTGGTGGGGGTTACGGGGACTAACGGGAAGACGACGACCGCGTTCCTGATCCGGGAGGTGTTGGAGGCGGCCGGGATCCGGTGCGGGCTGCTGGGGACGGTGCGCCAGGTGGTCGGCGGCGAGGAGGAGGGGGTGGAGCGGACGACGCCCGAGGCGATCGACCTGCAGGCGACGTTCCGGCGGATGCTCGAGGCGGGGGACCGCGCCTGCGCGATGGAGGTCTCCTCGCACGCGCTCGCCCTGCACCGGGCCGACGCGATCCACTTCGAGGTGGCCCTCTTCACCAACCTCACCCAGGACCACCTCGACTTCCACCGCACGATGGAGGAGTACTTCGAGTCGAAGCGGCTGCTGTTCGAGATGGGTCCCGGGACGTCGATCGTCAACGTCGACGATCCCTACGGCCGCCGCCTCGCCGAGGAGCTCGAGTGCGTCACCTTCTCCGCCGCGGGCGCCGAGGCCGACTTCACCGCCCACGACGTCTCCTACGACGCCGCCGGCGCCCAGTTCACCGTCAAAACCCCGCCGACGGGACTCAAACGTCCACTATTTGGACGTTTGAGTCCCGTCGGCGGGGAGGTTGAGGTGCGGACGGGGCTGCCGGGGGACTTCAACGTCGCCAATGCGCTGGGGGCGTTCGCGGCGGCGTGGGCGCTCGGGTCGACCCCGAGGTCGCGGCCTCGGGTCTGGCCGGGGCCGAGCGGGTGCCGGGGCGCTTCGAGCCGGTCGAGGAGGGGCAGGGGTTCGCGGTCCTCGTCGACTACGCCCACACGCCCGACTCGCTGGAGAACGTGCTGCGGGCCGCGCGGCGGTTGACGGCGGGGCGCCTGATCGTCGTCTTCGGCGCCGGCGGCGACCGCGACCGCGAGAAGCGGCCGCTGATGGGGCGGGCGGGCGCGGAGCTGGCCGACCTGGCGATCGTCACCTCCGACAACCCGCGCTCGGAGGACCCCGGGGCGATCGTCGCCGAGGTTCTTGCCGGGACCGAGAACGGCGAGGCGGTGGCGGAGATCGAGGTCGAGCCCGACCGGCGTGCCGCGATCGCCCTCGCCCTCGGCCGGGCCCGTCCGGGCGACGCCGTGGTCATCGCCGGCAAGGGTCACGAGCAGGGCCAGGAGTTCGAGGACGGTCGCAAGGTCCCCTTCGACGACCGCGAGGTCGCGCGAGTGGAACTTAGACGTTTGTTGGGAGATGACCACCCGCCCGCAGCGGACGCGGGAGCGAGGGAGCGAGATCGCCGGTGATGAGGAGCGCGAGGGAGCGAGAGCAGAGCATGCGGGCGGAATTTGTATGAAGTTCGTGCCCGAGCAGATCGCCGCGGTCACCCGCTCGAAGCTGGTCGCGCGGGGCGAGTCCAGCTTTCCGAAGCGGGCGACGATCGACTCCGGCGAGAGCACCAGCGGCGACCTCTTCTTCGGCCTGCGCGGCGAGCGCGTCGACGGCGGCGAGTTCGCCCGGGCGGCGATCGAGAACGGGGCCTGGGGAGTGGTCGTGCGTCCCGAGCACGCCGAGGGCCTGCCCGGTGCCTGGACCTTCGTCACCGAGGACCCGCTCGCCGGGTTGCAGGCGCTGGCCCGCGGCTGGCGCCGCACCCTCGCCGCCCGCGTCGTCGGCATCACCGGCTCGGTCGGCAAGACCTCGGTCAAGGACATCGCGCGGGCGCTGCTTCCCGGCGAGGTCCACGCCAACCGCGAGAACCTCAACACCGAGATCGGCCTGCCCCTGAGCGTGCTCGAGGCCCCCGAGGGGACGAAGACCCTGGTTCTGGAGATGGCGATGCGCGGCCCCGGGCAGATCGCCCAGCTCGCCTCGATCGCCGAGCCGGAATACGCGGTGATCACCAACGTCGGGCCGGTTCACGTCGAGCTGCTGGGGTCGGTCGAGGCGATCGCCGCCGCCAAGGCCGAGGTGCTGAAGGCTCTGCCCCGCACCGGCGTCGCGATCGTGCCCGCCGATGCGGGGGCCCTGGAGCCGTACCTGGAGAAGGCGCCGAGCCTGCTCCGCTTCGGCCCCGGCGGCGACGTGCAGGCGATCGAGAGCCGCGTCGCGGACGGCGTCACCACCGCCCTGATCGAGGCGCCGAGCGGCCGCCAGCACTTCCACTTCCCCTTCGCCGAGGCGCACAACCTCGAGAACGCGCTTGCCGCGGTCGCCGCCGGGGTGGCGCTCGACGCGCCGCTCGCCGAGATGGCCGACCGCGTTGCGAACATAGGCTTCTCACGCTTCCGGGGCGAGCGCCTCGAGATGGGCGACGGGATCGTCCTGGTGAACGACTGCTACAACGCCAACCCAGTCTCGATGCGCGCCGCGCTCAGCCACCTCGCCTCGATCGGGGACGGGCGGCGGATCGCCGTGCTCGGCGAGATGGCCGAGCTCGGGCCCGAGGCCCTCTCCCACCACCGCGAGATCGGCGAGCGGGCGCGCGCCGCCGAGGTCGGCCTCCTGATCGGCGTCGGCGAGCCCGCCCGCGAGTACGGCCCCGACGAGCTGGTCGGCACCCCCGAGGAGGCGGCCGAGCTGCTCGCCGCACAGCTCGAACCGGGCGACACGGTCCTGGTCAAGGGCTCCCGCTCGGCCGGCCTGGAGGCGGTTGCGGACACGCTGCGGGAGCTCTTAGGGCCCCCCGGACGCGGAGCAGGGGGCGAATCCATCTCTGATTCTGTTCGCTCCCGGCGAGCAGAGGAGGGCCCGACCGGCCATGGGTGAAGTCCTGATCGCCGGCATGGCGGCGATGCTGATCTGCATCTTCCTTGGGCCGAAGTTCATCGAGTTCCTGCGGGTGAGGGAGTTCGGCCAGCGCATCCGCGAGGACGGGCCGCAGGAGCACCACGCCAAGGCGGGCACGCCGACGATGGGCGGGCTGATCGTCTTCGCCTCGATCTGCGTGCCCTACCTCGTCCTCTCCGATCGCGACGCGCAGAGCCTGGCCGTCTTCGGCGTCGCGATGGGATGCGCCGCGCTTGGCTTCGCCGACGACTTCATCAAGATCGTCAAGCGGCGCTCGCTCGGGCTCTCGGCCCGCTGGAAGATCCTCTTCCAGGTCTTCCTTGCGCTGGGCCTGTGGTGGGTGGCGCGCCACGAGGTCGGGCTCGAGCCGGTCCTCTACTTCCGCATCGGCGACGCCAGCGTCGACCTCGGCCCGGTCCTCTATTTCGTCCTCGTCTTCCTCGTGATCGCCGGCACCTCCAACGGGGTCAACCTCACCGACGGCCTCGACGGCCTCGCCGCCGGCTCCTGCGCGATCGTCCTCCTCGCCTACACGGCGATCGCCTTCATCACCAACGAGCAGCAGAACCTGGCGCTGCTCTCGGCCTGCCTGGTCGGCGCCTGCGTCGGCTTCCTCTGGTTCAACGCCTTCCCGGCCTCGATCTTCATGGGGGACACCGGCTCGCTCGGGCTCGGCGGCGCGATCGGCGCCCTGGCGGTGATGACCCAGACCGAGGTGCTGCTGGTGATCATCGGCGGCATCTTCGTGATCGAGGCGCTCTCGGTCGCGATCCAGGTCTTCTCCTTCAAGGCATTCCGCCGCCGCGTCCTGCTGATGGCGCCGCTGCACCACCACTTCGAGATGATGGCGTGGTCGGAGACCAAGATCATGCTCCGCTTCTGGATCGTCGCCGCGGTGTGTTCCGGGATCGGGTTCACGCTGTACCAGCAGAGCATCGGGCGCTGACCGTCGTTGCGGTTGGGGGTCCGGGCGAGGCCCTCTCCAAAACGCTCGGCAGGAGCCTCGCTGGAGTGTTTTGGGGAGGGCCTCGCCCGGCCCTTTCCAATTCGACGACCGTCAGGGCCAGCGTTACCGCAGCTTCGGGTGAGAACCTGTTGCCGTGGCCGCGGCGGCGAAAGGGGAGCTTCGCCCGGAGCTTCTTGAGACGGAGAGGCTGAGGCTCAGGCGGTGGTCCGATGCCGACCGCGCTCCTTTTGCGGAGATGAATGCGGATCCCGTTGTGATGGAGCACTTCCCGGAGCTGTTGACGCGGGAGCAGAGCGATGCGTTGATCGGGAGGATCGAGGCGGGGTTCGGGAAGCATGGCTTCGGCCTCTGGGCTGTTGAACTGCGCGAGAGCGGTGAGTTCGTCGGGTTCGCCGGCTTGGCCGTGCCGGAGTTCGAGGCCCACTTCACCCCGGCGGTGGAGGTCGGCTGGCGGTTGGCTTACTCGGCCTGGGGGAACGGCTATGCGACCGAGGCCGGCCGGGCGGCGCTCGGCGAGCACCCGGCGCTGCCCCAGGGCCACCCGCAGCGCCCGCACGTGCTCTACAGAATCATCGCGCCCGAGTAGCACCGCGCGGAGCTTCAATGCTGCATTGACCGTCTATACGACGTCGAATGCAGTTGGGGCTAACAGGTTCCCCGTCGTTCGGACCGAAGATAGATCGGATGAGCACGCCGCCGCCTTGCAAGTCCCGCCCTGCGCTCCCCGAGGGGCCGTTTCTGGTCGTCGGGCTGGCGAGGTCGGGACAGGCGGTCGCGCGACTTCTAGCTGAACGTGGGGGGGACGTGATCGGGGTCGATTCCGGGCATCCCGATGGGGCGGCAGGGCTTCGGGCGCTCGGTGTCGAAGTCGTTCTGGATGCGGATGGACTGGCGCTCCTGGAGGGGGTGCGGACGGTGGTCAAGAGTCCCGGGGTGCCCCGGGAGGCTCCTGTGATCGTGGCCGCTCTGGAGCGGGGGGTCGACGTGGTCGGCGAGCTGGAGCTGGCCTGGCGGGCGATCCCGAACCGGTTCGTGGCTGTGACCGGGACCAACGGCAAGACGACCGCGGTCGAGTGGCTCGGGCACGTACACCGGGCGGCCGGGGAGCCGGTCGCGGTGGCCGGCAACGTCGGCACGCCGCTCTCGGCCCTGGCCGGCGAGGTCGACCCCGAGGCGACCGTCGTCTGCGAGGCCTCCAGCTTTCAGCTCGAGGACAGCGTCGCCTTCGCGCCCGAGTGCGCGGTCTTCCTCAACCTCGCGCCCGACCACCTCGACCGTCACCCCGACCTCGGGGCCTACCTCGAAGCCAAGCTGCGGATCTTCGCCAACCAGGGGAATGACGACGTCGCCGTCTACAACGCCGACGACCCCGCCCTCGCCGGCGTCGACCTCGGCGGCTGTGCGCGTCGCGTCGCCTTTTGCACCGGCGGCGGCCCCGATTGCGAGGTTGCCCTCGCCGAGGGCACGATCTTCTACGACGGCGAGCCGCTGATCGCCACCGGCGAGCTCGGCCTGCCCGGCGAGCACAACGTCGCCAACGCGATGGCGGTGGCCGCCGCGGCGCTGACGATGGGACTCGACCGCGAGGCCGTGCGCGAGGGGCTGCGCGGCTTCGCCGGCGTCGCCCACCGGCTCGAGCAGGTTGCCGAGATCGGCGGCGTCCGCTTCGTCGACGACTCCAAGGCGACCAACGTCGCCTCGGCCATGGTCGGCCTGCGTGCCTTCGCCGGCGGCGTCCACGCGATCCTCGGCGGCAGCGAGAAGGGCGAGGACTACGTGCCGCTGCTGGAGCCGGTGCAGGATCTGTGCACCGCCTGCTACCTGACCGGCGCCTCGGCCGGGCGGCTGGCGGAAGCGCTGGCGCCGGCGATCGAGGCCGGGGTCGAGCTGCACCGCTGCGACGATCTCGGCGACGCGGTGCGCCGTGCCGCCGCGGCCGCCCGGCCTGGCGAAACCGTCCTGCTCTCCCCCGCCTGCGCCAGCTTCGACGCCTTCGAGAACTTCGAACGCCGCGGCGAGCGCTTCCGCGAGCTGGTCGAGAGACTTGCATGAAGGGCAGCGGCAAGAAGAAGCGACCCGCCGGCAAGGCGAAAGGGCCAGCCGGGAAGAGGAAACCCGCAGGTAGGAAGAAGCGCCGCTCGGCCGTCGCCCTGCCGGCCGAGTACAACATCCTGCTCACCGCGACCCTCTGCCTGCTCGCGCTCGGCGCTGTGATGGTCTTCTCGGCCAGCTCGACCACCCAGGTGCTGAGCGACGGCAACCTCTCCAACAGCGCCCTCTTCCTCAAGCGGACGCTGATGTACGGGGCGATCGGCCTGCTGGTCATGCACCTCGTCTCGCGCCACGGCATGGTCGCGGTGCGCCGGCTGACGCCGGTGCTCCTCGTCGGCTCGCTCTTCGGGCTCCTGGTCGTGCTCGCGGTCGGCAGCAGCGCCAACGGCGCCAGCCGCTGGCTCGGCGTCGGCCCGCTGCAGTTCCAGCCCTCCGAGCTGGCGAAGGTGGCGCTGGTCCTCTACGGCGCCGACATGCTCGCCCGCAAGCCGAAGATGACGCGCTCGGTCTCCGACCTGATGCCCTACCTGCTGGTCGTCGGCGCGGCCTGCCTGCTGATCGTGCTCGAGCCCGACCTGGGGACGACGATGGTCGTCGCCTTTGCCACCGGCGCGATGCTGGTCGCGGCCGGGGTGCGCTCGCGCGACCTCGGCCTGATCGCTCTCTGCGTCGGCTCCCTGGCCCTGCTGGCGGCCGTGATCGAGCCCTACCGGATGGCCCGGCTGACCGGCTTCCTCAACCCCGGCTCCGACGCCGCCGGCGCCGGCTTCCAGGCGGCGCAGGCGAAGATCGCGCTCGGCTCCGGCGGGCTCTTCGGCGTCGGCATCGGCGACGGCGTGCAGAAGGCCTTCTACCTGCCCGAGGCCCACACCGACATGATCTCGGCCGTGATCGGCGAGGAGCTCGGCCTCTTCGGCATCGTCGGCGTCGCCGGGCTCTTCACGCTCTTCGGCTACGCCGGGCTGCGGGTCGCCCAGCGGGCCAGGGACCGCTACTCGAAGCTGCTCGTCGCCGGCCTCACCTCGATGGTGATGGTGCAGGCGACGATCAACCTCTTCGCCGTGATGGGGCTGGCGCCGCTGACCGGAGTGCCGCTTCCCTTCGTCTCCTACGGCAACAGCAGCCTGCTGACGACCCTCTTCGCGGTCGGGCTGATCCTCGGCGTCGCCCGCAAGGGGACCGCTGGCACTGGCAAACTGCGCGTCGTCGAGGGCGGGCGCACTGCTGGGGCCCGCAAAAGGAGCCGATCGAGCCGTGGAAAGAGCGCCCAGAGTCGTGGTGGCAGCGGGGGGAACCGCAGGCCACGTCGTGCCGGCGATGGCCGTCGCCGCCGAGCTGCGGGCTAGCGGCGCCGAGGTCTCCTTCCTCGGCGCGCGCGGCAGGATCGAGGCCGAACTGGTGCCGGAGGCCGGCTACGAGATCGACCTCCTCGACGTGCGCGGGATCGACCGCCGCAACCCGCTGCGGGCGGCGGCCGCGATCGGCAAGGCGCTCGGCGGGGTCGAGGCCGCACGGCGGGTGCTGTGCGAGCGCGGGGCCAACGCCGTCCTCGGCGGCGGCGGCTACGTCGCGGGGACGGTGGGAATCGCCGCGGTCATCTCGCGAACCCCGCTGGTCCTGACCGAGGCCGACAGCCACCTCGGGCTCGCCAACCGGCTGCTGGCCCGGCGGGCACGGCGCGTCTGCCTCTCCTTCCCGATCGCCGGGCGCGAGGGAGAGCGTTACCTGCTCACCGGCCGTCCCGTCCCCGATGCGGTGCTGCGCGCCGATCGCGTCGAGGCGCGGACGCGGTTCGGAGTCCCCGGCGATGCCCGCTGCCTGTTGGTCATGGGTGGCAGCCAGGGCGCCCGCTCGATCAACATGGCGGCGATCGAGGCCTTTGCCGAGGGCGACGGAGCCGCCGAGCGCGGCTTCCACGTGATCCACCTCAGCGGCGAGCGCGACCACGACGAGATCGCCCGGCGGCTGGCCTCGGCCCCGCACCCCGAGCGCTACACGCTGATCGCCTACGAGCCCGGCCTCGCCGGCGTCCTCGCCGCCTGCGACCTGGTGCTGGCCCGCTCGGGCGGCTCGATCTTCGAGGTGACGGCGGCCGGGAAGCCGGCGATCCTCGTTCCCTATCCCCACGCGACCGCCGATCACCAGCAGGGCAATGCCGAGTGGATGGCCGGCGGCGGCGCAGCCGAGATCGTCGCCGACGCCGAGCTGGACGCCGGGGCGCTGGCCGAGCGCGTGAGCGCCCTGTTCGAGGACGAGACCCGCCTCGCCGCGATGTCGAAGGCCTCCGCCGCCCTCGCCCGCCCCGACGCGGCGCGCCGCGTCGCCGACGAGGTCCTCTCCGCCACCACCACCCCTTCCGGTGCGCTTTATGCCACCTATGACCACAAAAGGCGCACCGGAACGTGAGTGACGTGAGGGACTGGGCTTCACGGCGGCTGCACTTCGTCGGCATCGGCGGCGCCGGGATGAGCGGGCTGGCGCTGGTCTGCGCCGAGCTGGGGGCGACGGTGACCGGCAGCGACCGGGCCGACTCCTCTTATATGGAGCGGCTGCGGGCGGCCGGGCTGGAACCGGTTGTCGGCCACGACGCCGCCAACCTGCCCGCCGGCGCCGAGGTGGTCGTCTCGACCGCGATCGGCGCCGGCAATCCCGAGCTGGCGCCGGCGCGCGAGCGCGGGGTCGAGCCGATCCATCGCGGGGCCCTGCTGGCCGAGCTCTGCGCCGAGAAGCGCCTGATCGCGGTCGCCGGGACCCACGGCAAGACGACCACGACCGCGATGCTGGTCTGGGCGCTGCGGGCGCTCGGTGCCGACCCGGCGTTCTTCGTCGGCGGTGAGGTTCCGGGGCTCGGGGACGACAGCGAGGCGATGAACGCCGGCTGGGGCGGCGGCGAGTGGGTCGTGGCCGAGGCCGACGAGAGCGACGCCAGCTTCCTGGAGCTGCGTCCCGAGATCGCCGTCGTCACCAACGTCGAGATGGACCACCACAGCCGCTGGGGCTCGCTCGCCGAGCTGCGCGAGGCGTTCCGCCGGTTCGTCGCCCCGGCGCAGGCTGTCGTCGTCCCGGCGGGCGGGGATCTCGGCGAGCTGGCCGAGGGCAGGCGGGCCGTCCCCTTCGCCGCGGGCGCTCCCGGCCCGGCCGAGTTGGGCCTCGCCGTTCCCGGCCGGCACAACGCCCTCAACGCGCGCGCCGCGCTGGCGGCGCTGGAGCCGGCCGGCTTCGACCTCGGTCTCGCCGCCTCCGCGCTCGCCGGCTTCCCCGGCGTGCGCCGCCGCCTCGAGCTGAAGGGGATGCGCGGCGGCACCCGCGTCTACGACGACTACGCCCATCACCCGACCGAGGTGCGGGCGGCGCTCTCCGCCCTGCGCGAGCTGGGGCCCGAGCGCCTGATCGCCGTCTTCCAGCCCCATCTCTACTCGCGCACCAAGGCCTTCGCCGAGCAGTTCGGCGCGGCGCTCGCGCTCGCCGACGAGGCTGTGGTCCTCGACGTCTACCCGGCCCGCGAGGAGCCGGTGGGCGAGCTGGCCGGGGTCAGCGGCCTCGACGTCGCCCGGGCCGCGGCGGACCGGACGGGGGGGAGCCGGGTCAGCTGGCTTCCCGACCCCGCGGGGTCGGGCCACGCGCTGGCGGCGCTCCTGGACCGCAACCGGGCGGCCGGCATCGGGGACCAGGTGCTGGTCACGATCGGCGCCGGCGACGTCTTCAGGCTCGGCGAGGCGCTGGTCGAGGAGGGCGACGGATGAGGCCCCCCGAGGGCGTCCAGCCCGACTTCCCCCTGGGCCGGCTGACGACCGTGCGCACCGGCGGTGCGGCCGACTGGTTCGCCCGCCCGGGGAGCGAGGCCGAGCTCTCGGAGCTGCTTGCCTGGGCGGGCGCGGAGAACCTCGCTCTGGGGACGATCGGCTCCGGCTCGAACCTGCTGGTCGCCGACGCCGGGTTCCGCGGGCTCGCGATCAAGCTCGACGGCGAGCTGGCGGGGATCGAGCGCGACGGAGAGCGACTGGTCTGCGGCGGCGGCGCCCGTTTGCCGTCGGCCTCGGCAAAGGCCGCGGGCTGGGGGCTCGCCGGGATCGAGTTCGGGGTCAACATCCCCGGCACGGCGGGAGGTGCGGTGAAGATGAACGCCAACGCCTACGGCGGCCAGCTCGCCGAGGTGCTGGAGTGGGTCGACGTCGCCACGGCGTCGGGGGTCGACCGCCGGGCGCCCGCGCAGCTCGGCTTTTCCTACCGCAGCTCCAACCTCGAGCCTGGCGAGGTCGTCGCCCGGGTCTCGTTCCGCCTGCGCCCCGACGGCCCCGCCGCGATCAGGGCCCGGCTCGAGGAGATGCGGGGAAAGCGCCGCGAGGCGCAGCCGTCCGGGATAAAGACCTTCGGCTCGACCTTCAAGAACCCCGAGGACGAGCGCGCAGAGGGTCGCAGCGCCGGCCAGCTACTCGAGGCGGCGGGCTGTCGCGGCCTTCGCCACGGCGGCGCCCGCTTCTCCGAGAAGCACGCCAACTTCGTCGAGAACGCCGGCCGGGCGACGACGGCCGAGATCCTGGAGCTGATGGCCGAAGGGAGGCGGCGAGTCCACGATCGCTTCGGCGTGGCGCTGGAGCCCGAGGTCCAGATCCTTGGCGAGGTCGCCTGGCCCGAGGACTGGGCGCTATGAGGTGGCTGTCCCGGACCGTTGGCGTCATCCTCGCCGTGATCGCCATCGCCTTCGTCTCGCAGCGTCTGTTCGGCGACGAGACAGTGGCGCCGCGACTGGTATCGAGTCAGCCGGTTGCCGTGATCGGGGCCGAATCCGATGAAGCCGTGGCGGTTGCGGCCGACGGCACGATTCTCACCTGGTTTCCGGTTCCCGAGGAATCCACTCTGCCCAGCCTGCCGCTCGCCGCGCCGCCCGAGGGCCCGCGCCTGCAGGGGCCGATGCTCGAACAGGTCCGCGTCCTCGCCGCGATCCCGCCGGCCCTGCGCCCGTATGTCGCGGGCAGCTACTACGGCGAAAGCGGGGTGGACGTCGAACTCGACTCGGGAATCGAACTGCGCTTCGGCGAAGCGACGCAGGCTGCGCGCAAGTGGCGGGCTGCCGCCGCGGTGCTCGCCGACCCCTCGATCGAATCGCTCGATTATGTAGACCTGCACGCGCCCAGCAAGCCCACTACAGGCGGCTCTGGGCATACGCTTCCGCCGATTCCCTAAACCCTCGACCACAGGGTTAGATACGCCAAACCCTCAAGTAAGCCTTGAGATATTCCGAATGCAGGATGTCGCCCGGTCGTTTGACAGGCCCCGCAAAATGCCCTACGTTGAGCGCAATTTCCGTGGTGGCAGCGTACCCTTGAACCCTTAAGCATTGCTGTAGCTTCGGATGGAACCAAGGCTCAACTCAATCTAAGGCTCAACTCAAACGCCGGTCCAGGGCCGGTGGCTGGAGAAATCGGGAGATGGAATCCACATACCTCGCGGTGATCAAGGTCGTCGGCGCCGGCGGTGGCGGAACCAACGCTGTCAGTCGCATGGTCGACGCCGGCATTCGCGGCGTCGAGTTCGTCGCCGTCAACACGGATGCCCAGGCCCTGCAGGCCTGTGACGCCGATATCAAGCTCTCGATCGGGCAGGAGCTGACGCGCGGCCTCGGCGCGGGTGGAAACCCAGAGGTCGGCGCGGGCGCGGCGGCGGAGAGCCGCGACGAGATCAAGGAGGCGCTGAAGGGCGCCGACATGGTCTTCGTCACCGCGGGCGAGGGCGGCGGCACCGGCACCGGCTCGGCGCCGGTGATCGCCGAGATCGCCAAGGAAGAGATCGGCGCCCTCACCGTCGGCGCGGTCACGAAGCCGTTCGAGTTCGAGGGCAAGCGACGGATGCAGCAGGCGCTCGAGGGGATCGAGAAGCTGCGCAACAACGTCGACACCCTGATCATCGTCCCCAACGAGAAGCTGTTGCAGGCGGTCGAGCGGCGCACCAGCGTGCTGGAGGCGTTCCGCCAGGCCGACGACATCCTGCGCCAGGGCGTGCAGGGCATCACCGACCTGATCACGATCCCGGGCCTGATCAACCTCGACTTCGCCGACGTGCGCACGATCATGCGCGACGCCGGCTCGGCCCTGATGGGGGTCGGCTCCGCCGCCGGCGAGGCCCGCGCCCTCGATGCCGCCAAGGCGGCGATCACCTCGCCGCTGATCGAGGAGTCGATCAAGGGTGCGACGGGGATGCTGCTCAACATCACCGGCCCCGAGGACCTCGGCCTCTTCGAGGTCAACGAGGCGGCCCAGCTGGTCCAGGCCGAGGCCGACGACAACGCCAACATCATCTTCGGCTCGGTCGTCGACCAGTCGATGCGCGACGAGGTCCGCGTCACCGTGATCGCCACCGGGTTCGAGGGCTTCGAGCTGCTGGCGCGCTCGCCGCAGCGCGTCCGCCGTCGCTACGAGAGCAAACCGCGGATCTCGGCCGATGACACCGATATCCGGAAACTGCGAGTGAGCGACGACGACATCGACGTTCCGGGGTTCCTCAAGGAATAGCTGGAGGGGTGCTGTGGGGAGGGGCGTCGGCGGGCCCTCCCCAGGCCGCTTCGCGGGAGTTCCTGGGGAGGGCCCGCCGACGCCCCTCCACAGGGCGCCTCAAGCAATACGCTGCGCGCCTTGACGCCGTTGCGGACGCCGCTATATGAGAAGCATCTTGAGCTTGGGGCGAAGCTTGTTGATTTCGCGGGGTGGGAGATGCCTGTTCAGTACGAGGGGATCAAGGAGGAGCACTCGGCTGTGCGGACTCATGCGGGGATGTTCGACGTGTCGCACATGGGCGAGGTCGAGGTTGAGGGGCCGGGGGCGCTTGCGTTTTTGCAGCGGGTGCTCTCGAACGACGTGGCCAAGATCGACCTAGGGGGGGCTCAGTACTCGTGCCTCTGCAACGAGGAGGGTGGGGTTCTCGACGACCTCTTTGCCTACCGGCTGGGCGGGGACCGGTATCTGCTCGTCACCAACTCGGCGAACCATGTGGCCGATCTGGGCTGGTTGGGGCGCTGGAGCCGCGACTTCGACGTCGCCGTGCGCGACGTCGCCGACCGCTACGCGATGCTGGCTGTGCAGGGGCCGCATGCGCGGGCGATCGTCAGCGGGGCGCTGGCCATCGAGCTGCCGGCCCGCATGCACGTGTCCACTGCCCGCGTCGGCGGACGCCCGGCGCTCGTCTGCGGCACCGGGTACACCGGCGAGGACGGGGTCGAGCTGCTGCTCGACCCCGAGGTGGCCCCGGCGATCTGGGCGGAGCTGCTCGACGCCGGCGTCGTTCCCTGCGGCCTCGGCGCCCGCGACACCCTGCGCCTCGAGGTCTGCTTCCACCTGCACGGCAACGACCTGAGCCCGGACCGCAACCCGATCGAGGCCGGCCTCGGCTGGTGCTGCGCTGAGGGGACCGGATTCCTCGGTGCGGGCGCGATCGCCGCCGTGCGCCGGGAGGGGCCGTCCGAGAAGCTCGTGCCTTTCAGGATCGAAGGCGCCGGCATCCCCCGCCAGGGCAACCCGGTGCTCGCCGGCGGCAAGCCGGCCGGAGTCGTCACCTCGGGCACCTTCTCGCCCTCGCTCGAGGTCGGGATCGGGATGGCCTACGTCCGTGCCGGGCTTGCCGAGCCCGGAACCGGGGTCGAGATCGACGTGCGCGGCAAGCGCCGCCCGGCCCGGATAGCTTCCAGGCCCCTCTACAAGTCGAAAGGATGACCTTGGCCGACGCGAACTACCCCGACGACCTGCTCTACCACGACCAGCATGACTGGGCGCGGCTGGAGGGGGACGACCACGCCGTCTTCGGGATCACCTGGTACGCCCAGGACAGCCTCGGCGAGGTCGTCTTCTACGACCCGCCGGAGATCGGCGGCGGGGTCGACAAAGACGCCACCTACGCGGAGGTGGAGTCGGTGAAGGCGGTCTCCGACGTGATCGCGCCGCTCTCGGGGGAGATCGTCGAGGTCAACGACGCGCTCGCGGACACCCCGGAGAGGATCAACGAGGACCCCTACGGCGAGGGCTGGCTGGTCAAGGTCAGGCTGACCGCGCCGGAGGAGGCCGGGGCGCTGCTCGGCGCCGGCGAATACCGCAAGTTGCTGGAAAACGCATAGGCCGGTCCCGGCCAGCGGCTTCCGTAGCCTTCGCCTGGTGACCCGCTACACGTCCGCCACGCCCGCCGACCGGGCCGAGATGCTGGCCGCGATCGGGGTCGTCTCGACCGCGGAGCTCTTCGAGCAGGTACCCGGCCCCTTGCGACTCGGCCGCCCGCTGAAGCTCCCTGAGGGGATGAGCGAGGCCGAGGTCTTCGAGCGGCTCTCGGCCCTCGCCGCCCGCAACGCCGACGCCGAGGAGCAGGTCTGCTTCGTCGGGGCGGGGATGTACGACCACTACGTGCCGGCGATCGTCGACGCGATCGCCCAGCGCTCGGAGTTCCTCACCCCCTACACGCCCTACCAGCCGGAGATCTCCCAGGGCGGCCTGCAGGTCATGTTCGAGTTCCAGACCGCGATGTCGGAGCTGACCGGGCTGCCGGTGTCGAACGCCGGTCTCTACGAGGGCCCCTCCTCGGTCGCCTCGGCCGGCTACCTGGCGATGGCGGCGACCAAGCGGTCACGGTTCGTCGTCTCCCGCGGCCTGCACCCGCACAGCCGCGAGACGCTCGGAGACCTACGCGGTCGGCTACGGCGCCGAGGTGATCGAGGTCGGCCTCAGCGGCGGCGAGACCGATGCCGGCGCGCTCGCCGCGGCGGTCGACGGCGAGACCGCGGCGGTCTTCCTGCAGAGCCCCAACTTCCTCGGCGCGGTTGAGCGGGTGGAGGCGCTGGGCGCGGCGGCGAAGGAGCACGGCACGCTGCTCGTCGTCGCCACCGACCCGATGACGCTCGGAGTGCTGAAGCCGCCGGGCGAGCAGGGGGCCGACATCGCCCTCGGCGAGGGCCAGCCGCTGGGCAACCGCCTCGACTTCGGCGGGCCGTCGTTCGGCTTCTTCTGCGCGACCGAGGAGCAGATCCGCCGCATGCCGGGACGGATCGCCGGGGAGACCGAGGATGTCGACGGCCGCCGCGGCTTCGTCTTGGCCCTGCAGACGCGCGAGCAGCACATCCGCCGCGAGAAGGCGACCCACAACATCTGCACCGCGCAGGCGCTGAACGCGCTGGCGGCGATGGTCCACCTGGCCTGGCTGGGGCGCGAGGGGTACCGCGAGCTGGGCGAGCTGCTGGTCCGGCGCACGGCGTACGCGCGCGAGCGCCTCGCCGCGGTCCCCGGCGTCGAGCTGCTGCACGAGGCGCCCGTGGCGCGTGAGTTCGCTGTGCGCCTGGACGCTCCCGTCGATCGCGTGCTGGAGCGCTGTGCCGAGCGCACCGGCGTGGCCGCCGGCTACCCGCTGGGCCGCGAGTACCCGGAGTACGAGGACGGTCTTCTCATAGCGATCACCGAGCGCCGCACCAAGGCCCAGATCGACGACCTGGCCGAGGCGCTCGGCGCGGCGATCAAGGCCGAGAGTGGCGCCTTTTTCCCGGACAGCGGGAAGAAAGCGCCACTTGCGGAGGAAGTCAGCTGATGGCGGCTGTCGAAACCCCGATGCAGCGCGAACGGGCGCGGACGATCTATGAGAAGTCGAAGCCCGGTCGGCGCGCCGCGGTGCTGCCTGCCGCCGAAGTCCCCGAGCCCCCGCTCGAGGAGCTGATCCCGGCCGAGCTGCTGCGCGACGAGCCCCCGCGCCTGCCTGAGGTCGCCGAGCCGGAGATCGTCCGCCACTACAACAAGCTCTCGCGGCGCAACTTCGACCTCGACACCGGCTTCTACCCGCTCGGCTCCTGCACGATGAAGCACAACCCGCGCTTGAATGAGCGTGTGGCGGCGCTGCCCGGCCACGCCCGCCTGCACCCTGCGCAGGACCCGAAGCGCGCACAGGGCGCGCTGGAGCTGATGTGGCTTCTGCAGCAGTCCCTCGGCGAGATCTGCGGCCTGCCCCACGTCAGCCTGCAGCCCTCGGCCGGCTCCCACGGCGAGCTCGCCGGCCTGCTTCTCACCCGTGCCTACCACGCCGACCGCGGCGAGGAGCGGACCAAGGTCCTCGCCCCCGACACCTCGCACGGGACCAACCCGGCCTCGGTGGCGATGGCCGGCTACGAGGCGGTCAAGGTCGCGACCAACGAGCGCGGCGGGGTCGAGATGGACGACCTGCGGGCCAGGATCGACGAGGACCCCGGCCAGGTCGCCTGCCTGATGCTGACCAACCCCAACACGCTCGGCCTCTTCGACGAGAACATCGCCGAGATCGCGGCGCTGATCCACGGGGCGGGGGGGACGCTCTACTACGACGGCGCCAACCTCAACGCGGTGATGGGGCAGACCCGGCCGGGCGACATGGGCTTCGACATCGTCCACGTCAACCTGCACAAGTCCTTCAGCCAGCCGCACGGCGGCGGCGGCCCGGGTGCCGGCCCGATCGCGGTTTCGGAGCGGATCGAGCCCTACCTGCCGCGGCCCCAGGTGGTGCGTCGCGAGAACGACAACGGCCAGGGCCCCTTCTTCGACCTCGATCACGAGCGGCCCAAGTCGATCGGCCGCCTGCGCGGCTTCCAGGGCAACTTCGGCGTCTTCGTCCGCTCCTACGCCTACATCCTCAGCCTCGGTGCCGACGGCCTCGCCGAGGCCTCCGAGACCGCGGTGCTGAACGCCAACTACCTGAAGGCCCGCCTCGCCGAGGGGCGTGCCGGCAAGCACCTGCCGGTCGCCTTCGACCGCCACTGCATGCACGAGTTCGTCCTCTCCGGCAAGCCGATGAAGCGCGAGCTCGGCCTCGCCACCCTCGACCTCGCCAAGCGCCTGCTCGACTTCGGCTTCCACCCGCCGACCGTCTACTTCCCCCTCCTGGTCGAGGAGGCGCTGATGATCGAGCCGACCGAGACCGAGACCAAGGAGAGCCTCGACGCCTTCGCCGAGGCGATCGAGCAGATCCTCGCCGAGGCCGAGCAGGACCCTGAGGTCGCCAAAGCCGCGCCCTACACGACCCCGGTGCGCCGCCTCGACGAGGTCAAGGCAACCCGCAAACCGGTCGTCCGCCAGCCGCTGGACTGATGCCACGTTGCCAGCGTGTGGTTTCACACGCTGGCAACGTGCCTTTTTCTACGCTGGCGGCGTGGAAGATGGCACGCCGTCAGCGTGCCATAGCCAATGCTCGCCGGGGTGAGGTCCTTGCTCGACGCGCTCGACCCGCCCTTGCACTTCGAGGCTGGTCGACCCTCTCTTCGCGCGCTGGGTCGTCGCCGGGCGCCGCTGGACGCTCGAGTAGGGGGCTCCTCACAGCTCCGGCAGCTCCTGCTTCAGCTCCAGCGCCGGGGCGAAGAGGTCGCCGTGCCTCTCCACGCGCTTCAGCACCTCGCCGGCCTCGAAGACGAGCGAGCCGGCGTCGTCGCGCTCGACCGCACGCTCAAGCTCCTCCCAGGTCACCGGGGTCGACACCGTGGGGCGTTCGCGGGCGCGCAGCGAGTAGACGGCGATCGTCGTTTTGCGTTCGTTGTTCTGGTACCAGTCGATGAAGACCTTGCCCTCGCGCAGGGTCTTCTTCCCCATCTTCGCGATCACCTCGTCGGGTGACTGCTTGGCCAGCAGCTGGGCGATCGCCTGGGCGAAGGGTCGCGTCTCCTCATAGCTCGTCTTGGTGTTCAGCGGGACGTAGACCTGCAGGCCCTTCGAGCCCGAGGTCTTGACGAAGCTCTCGAGGCCGACGTGGCCCATCAGCTCGCGCAGGCGCAGCGCCACCCGGCCGCAGGCGAGCACTTCGGCCGGCGGCCCGGGGTCGAGGTCGAAGGCGAGCACGGTCGGCTGCTCGTGCTTGCGGCCCAGGGAGAGGGAGGGGTGCAGCTCGATCGCCGCCAGCTGGGCCATCCAGACCAGGGTCGCCCGGTCTTCGCAGACGCAGTAGTCGATGTAGCCGGCGTGGGGGCCGGCCAGCACCCGCGTCGTCTGCACCCACTCCGGCCGGTGCTTGGGACAGCGCTTCTCGAAGAAGGCCGCGTCTGTGTCGTCGACCCCTTCGGGGAAGCGGCGCAGGGTCACCGCCCGCCCGGCCAGATGGGGCACGATCGCCGGCGCGACCTTGGCGTAGTAGTCGACCACCTCGCCCTTGCTGAAGCCGGCAGCGGGATAGAGAACCTTGTCGAGGTTGGTGAGCTTCAGCTCACGCCCGTTGACCTCGACCTGCTGGCTCGTGGCCACGAGCTATTTGGAGGATTTCGCTTTGGCGCGCGCGCCGGAGCGTTTCTTCGCTGGGGCTTTCTTGGCCTTGGCCTTCGTCGCCGGCTTGCCGGCGCGCTTGCCCTGCACGGCGGCGATGCTCTGCTCCAGCGCCGCCATCAGGTCCGGAGCCTTGGTCGCCTCGGGCTCGGCGGCCTCGGGGGTGACGATCTCCTTGCCTTCGGCCTTGCGTTCGATCAGCGCCATCAGTTCCTCGCGGTACTCGTCGCGGTAGGCGGTGGGCTCGAACTTGCTGGTCAGCGAGTCGATCAGCTGCTCGGCCATCTCGATCTCCTTCTTCGCCACCTTCGGCCGCTCGGCCGGCAGCACGTCCTCGAGCTCGGCGGGCGGCACCACCTCGTCGGCGAAGCGCATCGTGGTCAGGGTGAGAACCCCACCGTCGGTGCGCAGCGCCGCCAGGTGCTCCTTGTTGCGGAAGACGAAGCGGGCGATCGCCACCTTGCCCGAGCCCTCCATCGCGCTGGCGAGCAGCGAGTAGGCCTTCTCGGCGCCGTCGGCGGGCCCGAGGTAATAGGGGCTGTCGAAGTAGATCGGGTCGATCTCGGCGATGTCGACGAAGTCCTGCACCTCGATCGCCCGCGACTTCTTCGGCGAGAGGGCGGCGATCTCGTCCTTGGAGATCGGCACGTAGTTGCCGGCGGTGATCTCGAAGGCCTTCTGGATCTTCTCGTAGGGGACCTCTTCGTCGGTCCCTTCGGCGACGCGGCGGTGGCGGATGCGGGCCCCGTCGGACTCGCGGATCTCGCGCAGGGAGATGCCCCGCCGGGCCACGGCGCTGTACAGCTTGACGGGCACGTTCAGCAGCCCGAAGCTGATCGAGCCGCTCCAGATCGCTCTAGCCATCGCCGTTCACCTACCCGATTGTTCCAGCCGCTCACCTGAAGCCGCAATCGCTGCGCCCCGCCGGGAGTCATCTTGCGACTGCGCGATCATGCGGCGGTGCTGTTCGAGTTGCGGGACGTCAGCTTGACTCGCGGTGAGCGCCGGGTCCTCGACTCGGTCGGTGCCGCCATCCCGGCCGGGGTGACGGTGATCGTCGGGCCCTCCGGCGCTGGCAAGTCGACCCTGCTGCGCCTGCTCAACAGGCTCGCCGACCCGGACACCGGGACTATCGCCTACCGCGACCGCCCGCTCGACTCCTACGACCCGCTGGCGCTGCGCCGCGAGGTCTCGCTGGTGCCGCAGCTGCCGGCGCTGCTGGAGGGCACGGTCGGGTCGAACATCGCCTATGCCGCGAAGCTCGCCGGCAAGCCCGCCGACGCGCAGCGCTGCCTGTGCCTCGCCGGCCTCGACCCGAGCTTCGCCGGGCGCGACGTCGCCAAGCTTTCGGTCGGCGAGCAGCAGCGGGCGATGCTGGCCCGGGCGCTCGCTCAGGAACCGGCGGTGCTGCTGCTCGACGAGCCGACCTCGGCGCTCGACCACGCGGCCCGCGACGCGATCGAGGCGACGCTGGCCGAGCTGCGCCGCGAGCTGGAGATCTCGATCGTCCTGGTCAGCCACGACCCCGAGCAGGCGCGGCGGCTCGGCGAGTGGGTGGTGCGGATGGAGGACGGCAGGGTGACCGGCGCCGGGCCCCTGGCAAAGGTCCTCGCATGATCTTCCGGTGCGCTTTATGCCACCCATGCCCATATAAAGCGCACCGGAAGGAGAGTTTCCTGTGAGCACCTCGATCCACGTCTCCCTCGGGCAGGTGGCGGCCTCCCTCGTCCTGGTGGCCCTCGCCGCCGCCGTCTCCTTCTGGCGCAAGGCCGACCTCGAGCGAGACATCGGCATCGCCACGCTGCGCTCCTTCGTCCAGCTCACCGCGATCGGCTACGCGATCACGCTGATCTTCGAAGCCGACACGCTCTGGCTCGTCCTCGGCCTGCTCGTCGTGATGGTCGTCTTCGGCGCGCTCACCGCCCGCAGCCGCGCGAAGAAGGTGCCGAGCGCCTTCTGGCCGTTGCTGATCGCGCTCGCGACCGCAGGCGCGATGACCCTCGGTCTCCTCGTCGCCCTCGGCGTCTTCGAAGCGACGGCGCGCTACCTCGTCCCGGTCGGCGGCATGGTGATCGGCAACGCGATGACCGCCTCGGCCGTGGCGCTCGATCGCCTCGGCGACGAGATGGCGGACTCGCGCGCCCGGATCGAGGCGACCCTCTCGCTCGGCGCGACCGCCACCGAAGCGGCGGCGCCCTTCGTCCGTCGCGCCCTGCGCTCGGGGATGATCACCCTGGTCGACTCGACCAAGACCACCGGCCTGATCTTCTTCCCCGGCACGATGGTCGGCATGCTGCTCGCCGGCGCCGAGCCGACCAACGCCGTCCGCCTGCAGCTGATCCTCCTCTACGCCCTGCTGGGCAGCGTCGCGATCGCCGCCCTCGTCGCCACCGCGCTCGCGTACCGCAACTTCTTCACCCCGGCGCAACAGCTCCTAGACTCGGCTGAGTGAACCGCCAACAGCGGCTGACGCTGGTCGCGACGATCCTCGGCTCGACGGTCGTCTTCCTCGACTCGACCGTGGTCAACGTGGCGCTGCCGGCGATCGCCGACGGGCTCGACGCGGGGCTGGCGGGCCAGCAGTGGGTGGTCGAGGCCTACATGCTGACCCTGGTCGCGCTGCTCCTGGTCGGCGGCTCGCTTGGCGACCAGTTCGGGCGGCGGCGGATGTTCGTCATCGGCCTCGTCGCCTTCGGCGCCACCTCGGCGCTCTGCGCGGTCGCGCCCACGGTCGAGTTCCTGATCGGCGCCCGCGCCCTGCAGGGAGTGGCCGGCGCCCTGCTCGTTCCCGGCTCGCTGGCGATCGTCGCCGCCACCTTCGAGGGCGCGGCGCGCGGCAAGGCGGTGGGGACGTGGACCGCCTGGACCGGGATCGCGACGGTGCTCGGCCCGGCGGGGGGAGGGGCGCTGATCGGCCTCACCTCGTGGCGGGCGATCTTCTGGGTCAACCTGCCGCTGATCGCGGTCACCGTGGCGCTGACGATGCACTCGGTGCGCGAGAGCCGCGACCCCGACGCGTTCCGGGGGATCGACTGGCTCGGAATCGGGCTCTCGGCGGCCGGCCTCGGCGGCCCGGTCTTCGCCCTGATCGAGCAGCCGGCGCGGGGCTGGGCAAATCCGGTCGTCTGGGTCCCCCTCCTCGCCGGCATCGCCTGCTTCGCGCTCTTCGTCATGCACGAGGCCCGAGCCCGCCACCCGATGCTCGACCTCGGCCTCTTCAGGATCCGCAACTTCGCCGTCGCCAACCTGACCACGCTGACCGCCTACGCCGGGCTGATCGGCGGGCTCTTCTTCGTCGGCCTCTTCCTCCAGCAGGTGGCCGGCTACTCGGCCCTGGAGGCAGGGCTGGCGACGACGCCGATCTCGCTGATCCTCTTCTTCCTCTCGCCCCGCTGGGGCAGGCTAGCCTCGGGCACCGGCCCGCGCCTGCCGATGACGCTCGGCCCGATCGTCGGCGGCATCGGCCTGCTGCTCCTGCTCCGCGTCGGCAGCGACGCGGCCTACGTCACCGATGTGCTGCCCGCGATCTTCGTCTTCGGCCTCGGCCTCTCCGCCACGGTCGCGCCGCTGACCGCGACCGTCCTCGAACTCGGTCGACGAGCGCCACGTCGGCATCGCCTCCGGCGTCAACAACGGCATCTCGCGGGTCGCCGGCCTGCTCGCGATAGCCGTCCTCGGCGCCGTCATCTCGGCCCGCTTCACCGCCATCGCGGGCGACGTCGCCGGCGGCCCCCTGACCGCGAACGCAGCCGCCGCCTCCACCTCCGCCTTCCACCTCGGCATCGCCATCGCCGGCCTACTGATGATCGCCGGCGGCCTCGTCTCCGCCCTCGGCATCGAGAACCCCCGCCGCGAGTCAGAAGCTTTCCCCACCCGCGGTGCCGCTGCGGCCGGCGAGTGCGGCCACAGCTCCGACGCCGACCGCGCATCGCCGGAGCTCGCCTGAGCCCAGGGGGTGGGGTGCCTTCGAACCTGGCGGGTGCTCAAATGCCGGCTCATAACCCGAAGGTCGCGGGTTCGAATGCCGCCCCCGCTATTTCACGAAAGCCCCGCAAATACGGGGTTTTCTGTAAGCGTTCAGTTCCCCGTTTACGCGGGCGCGACCTCGGCGATGACCGGCGGGGAGCTGTGGCCTCAGGCAAGCAGGGGAGCGGGATCGCCGCGAACCCGAGCGCTGAGCACGTCGGCCAGATAGGCGAAGAGCGAGCGGCTCTGCAGCCGGCATGTGACTGAGGCGGAGAGCAACCTCTGGGTCGTGCGCTCGCCCCGTTCGGACTGGCTGCCGAGCGAGAGCTTGCGGTAAATGACCGGGCCGCGCAGGGCGCGCTCGGCGACGTTGTTGGTCGGCTCCACGCCATCGACCTCGACGAAGGTCCAAAGCGCCGGCCAGACCTTGAGCAGGTTCTTGGAGATGCCCCAGGTGAGCTTGTTGGGGCGGCCCACCGAGCCACGCTTGAGTAGCGCCTTCAGCTCTCGCCGAAGTGGAGCCACCTCTCGCTTCAACCGGCGGCGGTCGCCGTGCCCTTGGAAGTCCTCCCAGGCCGAGAACAAGCGCCGGGCGATCTCAAGGCCCGCTTCCCCGAACTCCTTCTGGGCGGCGAGGCCTTCGGAGTGGGCGGTGAGAATCCCTGATCAGGTGCGACCAGCAGACCTGGCGCTTGGCGGGGTCAAAGCCCCGGTAGGCCCACCAGCGATCGGAGCCGACGATGCCGCAAAAGTCCTCGCCGAGCAGGGCCGCCACCTCACGCTCGTGGCGGTCGGGGGCGATGCGGAAGACGGCTGCCGTGGGGATGACGGCGCCCCACAGGGCGCGCTTGGCGCCGCGCAGCTTCCAGCCTGTCTCATCGACGTTCAGCGCCGGCGCGCTGCGAACCTGGGCAAGCAGGTCCTCGTAGGGCTCGGCCAGCGCCTGCCCGGCGCGGGCGAGGATCGCGTCCACCGTGCCGCTCGCGAGCCTTGCGCCGAACAGCTCTGCGGCCAGCTCAACCGTGTCGCGCCGGGAGACGCGGTTCCTCACCGCAAGTGTCGCCACCGCGGCTTCGAGGCGAGGCCCGAAGGCGCCGGCGGGCACATCAGCCGGCAACTCGGCGCGGGTCGCCTTCCCGCAGTCCGGGCAGCGGTGGCGATGCAGGCGATGCTCGGTGACTTCGACGGCGATCTCGGGCAGCTCTGTGACCTGGTGGCGGGCCGGTGTGCCCACCCCCTCGGCATTGCCCTCCTCGAAGCGGTGCCCGCAGCCGCAGCGCTGCGGGCGATGGTCCACCACCCGATCGACGGCCTCCGCCGGCAACAGCTTTCGCCCCTTGCCCCGGTGCCCGGGCTGAGCGCCCTGCGAGCGCCCGGAGGGATCGGGCCGCTTGCGCTGCGGGGCGCCTGGCGGGTCCTGGCTGGGCGGCACAGAAGAGTTCTGCGAGTTGCGGTTGAGGCGCCGCTCCAGCTCGGCGATCCGCTTCTCGTGTTTGGCGGCCTGCTCGGCGACCTGCTTGGTCAGCTGCTGGATCTGTTCGTCCATCCGGAGCAGCACCGCGACAACGGTCTCGCGACCCTGGTCATAGATCGCCTCGGCCTCGGCGCGCTCCACGCCAAAGGGATTCGCCAGGCAGCGGTTATGTCCCCCTACCCGACTGAACGCTTACGGTTTTCGTCTTTCTGGGAGCGCAGACAAAGGGGTTCAAAATGGCCATGGGGCAACGCCTGGGGCAACATGAGCTTCGAGAGAGGTGGGTCAACGTGTTGCTTCGTACGGCAACGCGGCGGGCGTTTATGGCTCAGTTGCATCATCGAGCGGCGGCGGTTCGAAGCTGAAGCCAAAGCCGTAGCGCTCACCACGGCGGCGGTATGCCTCACGGCCTCCCTCGAGCAGGGCGCAGACCTGCTCCCGGGTCGCAGGTCGATCGACCCCGCCGCGCTCATATGGCCTGCCGTGGTCGTCCTCAAGCCGCATCGGAATCACAAGCTCCGCATCACCAAGGACAACAAGATTCGGGCTGTGCGTTGCGATCAACACCTGGCGCCGCTCCTTCGCGGCCTCCAGGTGACCCACGACGGTGCTTGCGATGTATTGGCCGTCGAGGTGATCCTCCGGCTGGTCCAGGACGAGCGGCTCGCTACGCTCGGCGCACAGCATCAGACTGAGGAGCACCGAGCGCTGTTGGCCAGCTGAGAGATGGTCGAAGGGGTGCGGCTTCGGTGAAGTTCCGCGCTGGACTTCGATCCTAGGGCGGTCCTCGAGCCGCATCGTCTGCAGTTCGAAGATCGTGTCCCAGTTCCGAACGGCTTCGACCTTCTCCAGTTCGAAGGGTTCTTCGCCGTTCGGTTCCTGGCTTGCGGCAAGAGCCTGCGGGTCACTCTGTAGTAGCTCGGAGAATTGAGCAGGGGAGATCATTTCGGCGGCTCGTGCGACCCGGGGTTCGCGCAAGGAGAATTGGCGGGAGAGCCAGGTTCGCCACTCCGCATCCACTCCGGCCTTGTCGAAGATCACGTGGATCCGTAGGCCGTCCGTGTTGGCGTTGGCTGCAGCGGCGATATCGCCGAGCTTTTTCTTACGCAGTTGGTAGAGGCGGTCACGCAAACCGTTCAGCTGCTGCAGCAGTGCGGCGCGAGCATTGAGCGCTTCGGCGTGCTCTTTCGATCGCTTCCGTTCGGCGACCAGCTGGGTCTTGATTTGGTTGAGCCGCTTGGAGATGTTCAAGATCGCGCCGGCCTGAATCTCAAGACCTTTCTCTTTCAGCTCCTCACGCTTCGCCTCTAGGCGCTGTTCGAGTTCGCTTTGGCGCCGTTGCCAATCGGCTAGGCGCTCTTGGAGATTGCTGGCTGCCTTGCCGATGCCCGCGGCAGCGTCGGTAGCGATCCGCTCGCTCTCAGTCTGAAAACGACTGAGCAGCGCTCGCAGCCCGTCCTCGCCATCAACGAACTCCTTGGCCGGCCCCTCGCTTAGGTCAGCCTTGTATTCGTCGGCGAGCGAATCGAGATCGATCTGCACCCTTTTCACCTCACCCTTGCTGGCCGCCTCCACGAGAATGTCAAGGCGTTTCAGCAGCGGGCCCTGCGTGCTCAAGAGCAATGCGTACCGAGCGATCTCCTCGATTTTTCCCTGCTCGGCGGCACGCAGCGTGTCTTCCTGTTGCTTCTGCTGGATCTCAAGGTCACTGATCTTCCTGGCCGTACCTGCCGTTCGAACGACCTCGGCTCGGTTTTCGGCGAGCTCAGCGAGCACGACTTCCTCTCGCTCGATCAACTCGTGTTTGACGATAAAGCCGTCGAGGAACGAGAGCAGCGCGAGCGGTTCGTCACGGTACCCGCGCGCCAAACGACCCGACTCGTCTTGCCCAAGGTCGGCGAGTCGAAGATGGACTGGCGCTCCCTCCGGCGTTACTGGTGTACCGCCCCGCTCACGAATCGCGACGCGCTCGCTGCCAGCGTTATCGACGAAGACGACAGTCGTTTTTTCGGGCATCCGCTCTTCGTCGTCCGGGTCTTCCCCGGACGGGGTTGAGGCACCAAGAGCAGCACGAATTGCGAGCAGCGCCGTTGACTTCCCCGACCCGCGGCCGCCGATGAGGCAGTTCAGGTTTGGGGAAAATTCGAGTCGCACCCCATCGAGGAAGCCGCCCTCAAAGGCCGCACTGAGAATCTGCGGGTAGCTCACCGGGAGCGTCACCTCGGCCTTGCAGCGGGCCTTCGGGTTGAGCTGGATTGCATTGCGGACCGCGGCGAAATTCGGATCGTCGAGACGCAGCCGGGTTAGCGTCCGCGAGGCACGGTCGCGCCCCACCTTCTCGGCCGAGTGTGCGTCGGAGGACATCAGCCGGGCGAGGCCGCGGGCGCCAAGTTCGCGGTCGCGCTGTCGCGCCTTCCAGGCAGCGAGGCGGTTCGCGTCGTGATCCGCATTGGTGAACCACTGCTCGAGAGCCTCGCGCGTGGTGAACTCAAGGCCAGCTAGATGAGGACTAGTTAGAACGCCGGTCATCTCGTCCTGGTTCATCTGCCCAGCCATGCCCTTAGAGGCATCGACGTGGGCGGGGATTGCGAGGCCGCCGCGCTCGCCAATCTCCTCGAGGAGCTCGATCATGGAGCGCTCGGAGCGCCGCTCGGTGTCAGAGAGCTTTTTCAGCTTCAGGTTCTCGGCCGTAGCGAAGGCCTCAAGCTCCTCGAACCGATCTGGATCGAAGAGGCCAAGCAGGTGACCGGCGCGCGTCGAGATCTCGATTCCTGGCAAGACGGTGAGCTCGGTGGTCGCTGCGGCAGTGAGGGCCTCCTCGACGAAACGGATGCTGTTGTGATCAGTTATCGCAAGGACGTCAATTTCGTTCTCGATCGCCGCTGAGACATAGCCAGCCAGGTCCGGCTGCGGGGATGCGTCGGAATCTGCATAAGTGTGGACGTGAAGGTCGGCGCGCACAAAGGCGGCACCCCTCATGTTCGCCTCGCCCGCAGCGGCGTTGTCCGCGTGGTTGGAGCCGCTCACAGACTCTCCTGCGTTGCGAACGCAGCGTCGGGCGCAATCGCAGGGTCCTCGGCCTTCACTCGTTTACCGCTCATTGGTCCCTCCCAGTCAATAGACGCACTGTCGTGCTACCACGCCGTGGCTTCCGGTAGCATCGGGTACTGTTCGATATATATCATGGAAATGGCCGAGTTTGCGGAGGTTACTTTGCCGGAATTTTGTGTGAACAAGAATGCGCAGCCGGGATCGGGCGATCACGAGGTTCACGACTTGAGTTCGCAGCAGGGCTGTCTGCCAGATCCAGCGAACCGATTGAACCTTGGTACGTACACTTCCTGCAGGGGAGCGGTCAACGCCGCCAAGCAGTACTACGACGACGTGAACGGATGTTACTACTGCGCCAACGAATGTCACACGACGTGAGAATCATGTGTTGAGCGATCGCACGTGCGATCGTTTACAGGGGCTTCAGTTGTTTTGCCCGAACCGCATCCGCCGCCACTCTATATAGCCTCGGAAGCAATGTCGGTGTCCATGCATGCCAACACCGTGGCCCGCCTTGAGAAGGAGATCGCTGGCTTTCAGAAGAAAGCTGGGGAAGAGCGGTCAAGGGCTGCCAAAGAGCGGCAAGCTGCGAACAGCAAGCTACGGGGGATCGGTAGGCACACGAGCGATAGTCAGCGGCTGGGAAAGGAAAAGGACGCTGCTCGCCACGAGGAACGTGCGGCAAACCACGATGTGAAGGCAGCGGGGTTTGCTGACCAGGCGGCGAAAAAGGGCGACCAGCTGCAGCGGGCGCGTGTATCGCTGCAACGCGCGCAAGCAACCGAGGACCGTCGTGACGAGGCGAAGCGCAAGCAGGCGCTCGATCGCGAAAAGCGGAAGTTGGCGGAGATCGAGAGGCGCCGGCGCCGGGTTCAGTCGATGCCGAGCTTCGAGCCGCACGCCGTGCCGATGCTCGGCGAGCCGATAGTTCCCGCTGGCGAGCCGATCTCACCCCGCGGACGTCCGGTGGCGCCCGCTGGTGAGTCCGATGCGCCTGTCTTTGACGTCTGCCTTTCGTTCGCCGGGGAGCAGCGCTCCTATGTCGAGCGTGTTGCCCGCGGCCTTAAGGAGCGTGGCTACGCGGTCTTTTACGACGCCGACGAGCAGGCAGACCTATGGGGCAAGGATCTCACCGAGCATTTCGAACACGTCTATCGCGTTGCTTCGCGTGCGTGCGTCATGTTTATCTCCAAGGAGTACGCCGAGAAGCCCTGGACTAAACACGAGCGCCGCAGCGCTCTTTCTCGTGCACTCGAGGAGGACGAGTACGTGCTCCCCGCGCGCTTCGATGGCACTGAGCTTCCGGGCTTGGGTCCTGCGATCGGCTACATCGATCTGGCCGAGTTCGCACCCGCCACCCTCGTCGATCTCCTAGCCGAGAAGCTAGGGGAGCCACAAGGCACGCGCCACTGAACTGAAGACAACAAGTTGAGTCCGCGGCCAGGGCTAATGTCGCCAGAATGGGCAAACAGCCGAGAGCCTGGATCGTGGACTTCGACGGCGATGCGGTCATCGACTTCGAGGACGTGAAGTCGCGCGGAGATCGGAAGGCGGTCTTCAACGTCGTACAGAAGTTGAAGGATCTCGGACCGGACTTGCCGTCGCCGCATATGAAGTCGTTGAAGGGCGAGGCGAATCTGTTCGAGCTGCGGCCGAAGCAGGGGGCTTGCGAGGCTCGGCCAATCTATGCTCGATTCGGCGGTCGATTTGTGGTTCTAGCGGTGGCCGCGAAGAAGAAAGACTTCGATCGAGCGGTCGCGACTGCCAGCGATCGCCTGAACCGCCACGGTTGACCTCTGATAATAGGGCTATTATCATGGCCACGATGGCGGCTTCGCAAAAGAACTTCGATGCCCTCTTGGCCGAGGAGCAGCTGGCCGATCCAAGCTTTCGGGCGGAGTGGCAGAGGCTCGCTCCTGCGCGAGAGTTTGCGGCAACGCTGTTGCGGTATCGCGCTGAGCACAAACTGAGCCAGAGAGCCCTGGCGACGAAGCTGGGCGTCTCGCAGCCGCGCGTCGTCAAGCTCGAGTCCGGGGAGCACAATCCGGAGGTCGACACGATCATCAACGCTGTCCGGCGTCTGGGGATCGAGTTTGTGCTCGACGTGGCGCCTGCGGACCGTAAGCCGACGCTGGTGACCGCGCGAGCTCAGAAGCGCGGGGCAATCGCCCACGACGATGTTTCCGTTGTGGCAGCGTCTTCGGCGTAGACGCCACTAAGCGCTGCGGTCATTTGGCCGTCCCTGCTTGACTCGCTCGGCGGCGTTGCCTCCACGGGGGCGGGCGTGACGCAGCAAGGCCCGCACCTCTGTTGCTCGGTTTGCTCGGCGGCGTAGAGGGGCGCAGATAACGACCTTCTTCATGCCCGCGATTATGACGAGGGTCAAGGAGTCTGGCCGATGGGCCTGGGGAAACAAATGGGGCAACATGCCCCACAGATTCCAGCCGATCTCCACGTAGTTCGATCTTGCGAAAACCGCTTGAAACCGCGCTCCACGTAGTCCAGCCGATTCCGCCGATCAGGCCCTCAAACCGGCATTTGTCGGGACGAGGGGCACCCCGTCCCTGGCCCCCAATAGGCTCCGGCCCGATGTCCAAACCGATCGTCTTCTCCGGCATCCAGCCCACCGGCCGCAAGCACCTCGGCAACTACATCGGCGCGATCCGCCAGTACGTCGAGGGCCAGGACCGCGGCGACCCGGCGATCTTCTGCATCGTCGACCTGCACGCGATCTCGGTCGCCTACGACCCCGCCGAGCTGCGCGAGCGGCTCTTCGACACGACCGCGATCCTGCTCGCCGCCGGCCTCGACCCCGAGCGCTGCATCCTCTTCCGCCAGTCCGACGTGCGCGAGCACGCCGAGCTGACCTGGCTGCTCTCCGCGGTCACCGCCCACGGCGACCTCAACCGCATGCACCAGTTCAAGGACAAGTCGGAGAAGCAGCGCGAGCTGGTCTCGGCGGCGCTCTTCTTCTACCCGGTGCTGATGGCCGCCGACGTGCTCGCCTACAAGGCGACCGAGGTGCCGGTCGGCGACGACCAGCGCCAGCACGTCGAGCTGATGCGGGAGATCGCCCGGCGCTTCAACGAGCGCTTCGGCGAGACCCTGGTCGTGCCGGAGATGCTCATTCCCGAGGTCGGCGCCCGGATCATGGACCTGCAGGAGCCCGAGCGGAAGATGTCGACGACCGGTGCGACCGAGGCGGGCACTGTCTACGTGCTCGACGAGCCCGGCGCGATCCGAAAGAAGATCGGCAGCGCCGTCACCGACTCGGGCCGCGACATCGTGCGCGGCGCCGAGAAGCCCGGGATCACCAACCTGATCGACGTCTACGGAGTCGCTCGCGACACCGACCCAGCCGCGGTCGAGCGCGAGTTCGAGGGCGCCGGCTACGGCGACTTCAAGAAGGCCGTGGCGGAGGCGGTCGCCGACTATCTCGCCCCGGTCCGCGAGCGCTACGCCGAGCTGCGCCCCGACGAGGCGGCGCTGGAGGCGGCCCTCGCGTCCGGCGCCGAGAAGGCCCGCGCGATCGCCGCCGGCACCCTCGCCGAGGTTCGCGAGCGCATGGGCATCGGCCCGGCGTAGTCGCCATCCCGCCGGGGCGTTACGGTCCCGGTGTGACCGTCGCCGAGCTGGACCTCGACCTCGACGTCTTCGCCGGTCCGTTCGACCTGCTGATGGCGGTCGTGCTGCGCGAGGAGGTGAGCCTGCTCGAGGTCTCCCTGGCCGAGGTCGTCGTCGCCTACGTCGAGCACCTCGAGCGCGAGGACGAGCTGGAGCTCGACGTCGCCACCGAGTTCCTCGTCCTGATCGCCTCGCTGCTGGAGCTGAAGTCGCGCCTGCTGCTGCCGGGCGAAGAGGAGGGGCTGGAGGACGTGACGCCCGAGGAGGCGGTCGAGGAGCTGGTCGCCCGCCTGCTCGAGTACCGCCGCTACCGCGACGCCGCGGCGACGCTCGAGCAGCGCTTCGAGGCGGCGCGCGGCTACCTGTACCGCTCGGCGCCGCTGCCCCCGGAGCTGCGCAAGGTCGCGCTCGAGGCGGCGACGGCCGTCTATGACCCCGACCGCCTCGGGACGGCCCTCGGCGACCTGCTGACGACGCCGCCGGAGCTGAACCTCGACCACATCCGCCCGACCGTCTCGCTGGAAAAGCGACTCGGGGCCCTGCGCGCCGCCCTCCGCGCCCACTCGACGATCGACTTCGACGAGCAGTTCGGCGGCGAGGACCGGCTCACCCAGGCCGTCACCCTCTTCGCCCTGCTCGAGCTCTACCGCAAGGGCGAGGTGACCTGGGAGCAGACCGAGGCCTTCGGCCCGATCCAGATCCGAGCCCGGGAGGCGACACCATGACGTTCCGGTGCGCTCTATGCCATCCATGCCCACATAAAGCGCACCGGAACGGGGGTGGTGGGCTGTGAGCGATTTGACGCGCACTATCGAGGCGCTGCTCTTCCTCTCCCCGCAGCCGGTCAACGCCCGCGACCTTGCCGAGGCGACCGAGTCGACCGAGGGCCAGGTCGAGGAGGCGATCGGGCTCCTGCGCGAGGACCTCGGCGAGGGCAGGCGGGGAGTGGTTCTCCGCGAGATCGCCGGCGGCTTCTCCCTCGCCAGCGACCCAGCCAGCGAGGCAGCCGCCCGCCGGCTGCTGGCCAAGCCCCGCACCCCGCCGCTGACCCAAGCCCAGGCCGAGACGCTGGCGATCGTCGCCTACCTGCAGCCGGTGACGCGCCCGGAGGTGGCGCGGATCCGAGGCGTCACCTCGGAGTCGGCGGTGCAGACGCTGGCCGAGCGCGGCCTGATCGAGGAGACGGGACGCTCGCAGTTCGGGGCGGCGATCTTCAAGACGACGGAGCTCTTTGAGCGGCTGTTCGGGTTGGCCGGGTTGGACCAGCTGCCGGACCCGTCCAAATTCGATCCCACGCCAGAGGATGAGCGGGAGCTGCGGGAGCGACTCCTGAAGGCGGGGGAGCAACGCAGTGAGCCCTGAGGCGTGAGGCTCGCCAAGTTCCTCGCCCACGGAGGCATTGCCTCTCGGCGGAAAGCCGAGGTGATCATCGGTAAGGGGAGGGTCACGGTTGGTGGGGCGGTTGTGACCGATCCGGCCAGGGATGTTGGAGCTGGAGATGAGGTGCGGGTCGATGGGAGCTTGGTTGGGACCGAGGCGCGGGAGGTTTGGGTGGTGAACAAGCCGGCGGGAGTGGTGTTGACTGCGCGGGAGCCGGGGAGCCGGCCTGCTGTGGTCGAGCTGGTCGACTCGGCGGCTCGGCTTTATCCGGTCGGTCGCCTCGACGCGGACTCGACCGGGTTGCTGCTGCTGACCAACGATGGGGAGCTGGCGAACCGGCTGACGCACCCGCGCTATGGGGTGGCGAAGGCCTACCGGGTCGAGTTGCGACGGCCGCCAGCGGATGCCGACCTGCGGCGGTTGGCCAGGGGGGTGGAGCTGGAGGACGGGCCGACCGCGCCGGCCGAGGTGAGCCGGCTCGGCGAGCGCGAGGTCGAGGTCGTCCTGCGCGAAGGACGCAACCGCCAGGTGCGCCGCATGGCCGAGGCCGTGGGCAACGAGGTGGTCGCGCTGCGCCGCGTCCGCTTCGGGCCGGTCGAGCTCGGTTCGCTGCCCGAGGGCGAGGCAAGGCGCCTCGGCGACGACGACATCGCACGGCTCTGGGAAGATTCCGAACGATGAGCGAGGAGCGACTCTTCGCGGTGCGGGGCGCGGTGCAGGCCGAGGCAAACGAGGCCGATGCGATCCTCGCGGCGACCGAGACCCTGCTCAGGGACCTCGTCGACCGCAACGCGCTGAGCGCGGAGGCGATGGTCAGCTGCCTCTTCACCACCACCGAGGACCTCGACGCCGAGTTCCCCGCGGCCGCCGCCCGCCGCCTCGGCCTCGACACCGTGCCGCTGATCTGCGCCCGCGAGATCGACGTCCCCGGGGCGATGCCCCGGGTGATCCGGGCGATGGTCCACTACTACGCCCCGGTCGGCCACGAGCCCGCCCACGTGTACTTAGGCGCGACGCAGGAGTTGCGCGCCGACCTGCACGCAGCTCAGTAGCGGCGCCCGGACACGGCGCGGGGCTGTGTCCTCGGTCGCTCGCGTGCAGAGCACGCCACGCTCCCTGCGTCCTTGCCCCGCTTGGCCCGGACACCGCTACCAGGTATCGGGCAAACTCCTTGAAATGACGGTCACCTTCGCCGAGAAGCTCGCCCGCATGCCGGGCTACCAGGCCGGCGTGCCCACCGGGCAGGCGCCGGAGGCGATCGCCTCCGGCGGCATCGCCCGGCTCGCCTCCAACGAGTCGCCGATCCCGCCCCACCCCAAGGTGGTCGAGGCGATCGCCGCCGCGGCGGGGGCGATGAACCGCTACCCGGACCCCGACGCGACGCTGCTGCGCCGCCGCATCGCCGAGCGCTACGACACCGATCCCGCGCGGGTCGCCGTCGGCAACGGCTCCTGCGAGATCCTGCTCGCCGCCGCCGAGGCGCTCTGCGAGCCCGGCGCCGAGATCCTCTACTCCTGGCCGGCCTTCTCGATGTACCCCTACCTGCCGGCGCTGACCGGGGCCCGCGAGATCCGCGTCCCGCTCGACGCGAGCGAGACCCACGACCTCGAGGCGATGGCAGCCGAGGTGACTGCGTTGACCCAGCTCGTCCTCGTCTGCAACCCGAACAACCCGACCGGCACCCACCGCCCCGCGGCCGAGGTCGCGGCCTTCTGCGAGGCCCTCCCCGCGCACGTCACGGTCGTCCTCGACGAGGCCTACGTCGAGTTCCAGACCCACGACGACCCCGACGCGACGGTCGACCTGCTGGCAGGGCTGCCCAACCTCGTCGTCCTGCGCACCTTCAGCAAGTGCTACGGCCTCGCCGGGCTGCGGGTCGGCTACGCCCTCGGCTCGCCCAAGTTCCGCGCCGCGGTCGACGCCGTGCGCCAGCCGTTCAGCGTCAACGCCCTCGCTCAGGCGGCGGGTGCCGAGGCGATCCTGCATCAGGACGACGTCACGCGCCGGGTCGAGAGCACGATCGCCGAGCGCCTCTGCGTCGAGGAGGCCCTGCGCGCGCTCGGGCTCGCCACCTCGGAGACACACGCCAACTTCTCCTGGATCGACCTCGGCGACGCCGAGGAGGGCGAGGTGGTCGCCGCCCTGGCCGAGCGCCGGATCGCCGTCCGTCCCGGCACGCCGCTCGGCGACCCCGGCCACATCCGCGTCTCCTACGGCACCGCCGAGGAGAACGGGCGCTTCCTTGCCGCAATGGGCGAAATCCTCGCCTAGGAGCCCACTCGGGTGGACTCACTCCGCGACACCTGCTACAAAGTCATGTAGGTGAAGCGAACCGCCGACACGACGCAGGCAAACCGCGCATGCATCGCTGCGTCCCTCCCTGCCCGCTTCTCCTATTTCTGGCGATTTAGCTAGGCGCCCGGCCTCGCGGCGAGAGCCGCACCCATTGAGAAGCACTGGCCGGGCGTCGGACAGGTCCCCGCCCCGCGGCACGCCTCTCGTGCGGCGAGGCACAACCGGAAGTAGGCTTGTGAGCGTGGAGGACGGTGAAGGCAAAGTGATGATCGGGATGCAGGGCGAGACGCGGGACCGGGTCCGGGACCAGCGGATCGAGCGAATAGAGGAGCTCGTCTCCCCGGCGCGGCTGCTGGCCGAGCTGCCCCTGGGGGAGGAGCGCGAAAAAGTGGTGGTGCGAGGCCGCGGCGAAGTCGGCAACGTCCTCGACGGCACCGACGACCGGGTCCTGGCCGTGGTCGGCCCGTGCAGCGTCCACGACCCCGAGGCGGCGCTGGAGTACGCCGCCGAGCTGGCCGAGCTCTCGCGCGAGCTGAGCAGGGACGTGCTGGTCGCGATGCGCGTCTACTTCGAGAAGCCGCGCACGACGACCGGCTGGAAGGGGCTGATCAACGACCCCCACCTGGACGGCTCCGGCGACGTCAACACCGGCCTGCGCATGGCGCGCAAGCTGCTGCTCGAGGTGCTCGACCTCGGCCTGCCGGTGGGGACCGAGTTCCTCGACCCGATCACGCCGCAGTACATCGCCGACGCGGTCTCCTGGGGCGCGATCGGGGCCCGCACGACGGAGAGCCAGACGCACCGCCAGCTCGGCTCCGGCCTCTCGATGCCGGTCGGGTTCAAGAACCGCACCGACGGCGACATCCAGGTCGCGGTCGACGCCGTGCGCGCCGCCGCGGCGCCCCACGCCTTCGCCGGGATCGACGACGCCGGCAAGCCGGCGATCCTCTACACGAGCGGCAACCCCGACGGCCACGTGATCCTGCGCGGCGGCCGCGGCGCCCCCAACTACGACACCGAAAACGTCACCCACGCGCTGATGCTGCTGCGTGACGCCGGCCTCGCGGAGCGGGTCGTGATCGACGCCTCGCACGACAACAGCAACAAGGACCCCTCGACCCAGTTCCTCGTCGCCGGCCAGATCGCCGACCAGGTCGCCGACGGCAACCGCGAGATCGTCGGGGTCATGCTCGAGTCCTTCTTGGCCGAGGGCCGCCAGGACGTCGGCGACGGCACCGACCTCGTCTACGGCCAGTCGATCACCGATCCCTGCATGGACTGGGAGACGACGGCGTTGCTGCTGGACCAGTTCGGCGCGGCCGTGGTGGCCCGGCGCGGCGACGTATGAGGATCGCCGTCCTCGGCGTCGGCCTGATCGGAGGCTCGGTCGGGCTCGCCGCCCGGCGGCGGCTGCAGGGCGAGGTCGCCGGCTTCGACCCCGACCCGGCGACGCTCGACCGCGCCCTGGCCGGTGGCGTGCTCGACCGCGCCGCGGGCACGCCCGCCGAGGCCTGCGAGGGCGCCGAGGTGGTCTTCTGCGCGGCGCCGGTCGCCGGCCTGGCCGAGCTCGCCGCCACCGCCCTGGAGGCCTGCGGCCCCGACGCCGTCGTCACCGACGTCGGCTCGACCAAGCGCGACATCGTCGCCGCCCTCGGCGCCGACGAGCGCTTCATCGGCGGCCACCCGCTCGCCGGGGCGGAGACCTCGGGCGTCGAGAACGCCCGCGAGGACCTCTTCGAGGGGGCGCGCTGGTACCTGACGCCGAAATCGGAGCGCTCCAGCGGCCTCCTCTACGACCGCCTCTACCGGACCGTGGCGGGGCTCGGCGCGCGCCCCCAGGCGATCGGCGCCGAGACCCACGACCGCCTGATGGCGACCGTGAGCCACCTCCCGCACGTGGTCGCCAACGTGCTGGTCAGCCAGGCCGCCGACGAGCTCACCCGCGACTCCGAGCGGATGCCCGAGGTCGGCCCGAGCTTCCGCGACACGACCCGCGTCGCCGGCGCCAACCCGGCGATCTGGGGCGACATCTTCGCCAGCAACCGCGAGGCGGTGGCCGAGGCGGTGGACGCGGTCGCCGCGCGCCTGCGCGACGCCGCCGAGCTGATCCGCGGGGGCGAGCGCGAGGCGGTCGCCGAGTGGCACTCCGCCGCCGCGGCCGACCGGCGCCGGCTCCTGGAGACCGAGCTCTCCGGCGGCGAGCTGCGCGAGCTGCGGGTCGTCGTCGCCAACCGGCCGGGGACGATCGCCGAGCTCGCCCTCGCCCTCGGCGAGGCAGGGGTCAACATCGAGGACATGGCGCTCTACCCGGCTCCCGACATGACCTCGGGGGCGGTCTCGCTCTGGGTGGCGGGCGACGAGCAGGCCACGCGCGCGGCCGCGCTGGTGCGCGACCTCGGCCACAGCGCCAGCGTCGTCGGGGACGGGGAGTAGGGCTTCGCCATGGCGACCCGGTTCGAGCCGAGCGGCCCCCTGCGCGGCAGCCTGCGACCGCCCGCCGACAAGTCGATCTCCCACCGCGCTGCCCTGATCGCCGCGATGGGCGAGGGCGAGACGGCGATCGAGGGCTACCTCGACTCCGCCGACACCCGCTCGACCCTGGCCGCGGTGCAGGCGCTCGGCGCCGGGGTCGAGGGCGCCGGCCCGGGCGGGATCGAGCCGGCGATCCGCGTCCGCGGCGTCGGGTTGCGCGGCGCCAAGCCAGCGGCGATCGACGCCGGCAACGCCGGCACGCTGCTGCGCCTGCTGCCGGGCTGGCTGGCGGGGCAGCCGCAGGGCAGCTGGACGCTCGACGGCGACGACTCGATCCGGCGGCGCCCGGTCGACCGGATTGCCGTGCCGCTGCGCGAGATGGGCGCCCGGCTAAGCTGCCGCGAAGACCGGCTGCCGCCGCTGCAGGTCGAGGCCGCCCCGCTGAAGGGGATCTCCTACGAGCTGCCGGTCGCCAGCGCCCAGGTCAAGTCGTGCCTGCTCTTCGCCGGGCTGCTGGCCGAGGGCGAGACCTGGGTAGGGGAGCCGCTGCGCAGCCGCGACCACACCGAGCGGATGCTCGCCGCCGCCGGCGCCGACGTCGCCTGGCTCGAAGGAGGCGTCGCGGTTCAGCCCGCCAAGCGCCTGGAGCCGGGTGACCTGGCGATCCCAGCGGACTTCTCCTCCGCCGCCTTCTTCCTCGTCGCGGCACTCCTCGTCCCCGGCAGCGAGGTCGAGCTGTCGCGGGTGGGCACCAACCCGACCAGGACCGGCCTGCTCGGCGTGCTCGAGCGGATGGGCGCCGAGGTCGAGGTCGAGGTCGAACGGGCCGGCAAGCACGACGGAGAGCCGATCGCGACGATCCGCGCCCGCGCCACGGAGCTGCGCGGGACCGAGGTCGGCGGGAAGGAGATCCCGCTGGCGATCGATGAGCTGCCCCTGATCGCCCTGGCGGCCTGCTTCGCCGAGGGCGAGACGACGATCCGCGACGCGGCGGAGCTGCGGCGCAAGGAGTCCGACCGGATCGCCACCACCTGCGAGGCCCTGGCCGCGCTCGGGGCCACGGCCGAGGCGCGCGAGGACGGGATGCGGATCGAGGGCGGCGGCGGCCTGCGCGGCGGCTCGGTCGACTCCCACGGCGACCACCGGATAGCCATGCTCGGCGCCGTCGCCGGCCTCTCCTCGCGCGAGGGCGTCGAGGTCGAGGGCATGGAGGCCGCCGCGATCAGCTACCCGGGCTTCGAGACCGACCTGGCCTCGCTGCTGGATCGCAGCGGCTGATCCGCCCCGCCCATACGCTGCCGCCATGGTCATCGCCATCGACGGGCCCGCCGGGGCCGGTAAGTCATCGGTCGCCCGCGCCCTGGCGGAGCGGCTCGGCTTCACCTACCTCGACTCGGGGGCGATGTACCGCTGCGCGGCGCTGGCCGCGCTCGAGCGCGGCGCCGACACCGGCGACGCAGGGGCGATGGGCGAGCTGGCAGCGTCGCTGGCGATCGGCCTCGACGGCGAGCGGGTCGAGCTCGACGGGCGCGACGTCAGCGCCGCGATCCGCGCGCCCGAGGTGACCGAGGCGTCTTCGCGCATCTCCGTCCATCCCGCCGTGCGCGAGGCGATGGTCGCCAGGCAGCGGCGGCTGATCGCCGCCGGCCGCTACGTCGCCGAGGGCCGCGACATCGGCACCGTGGTCAGCCCCGAGGCGCCGCTGAAGGTCTTCCTCACCGCCTCGCCGGAGGAGCGCGCCCGCCGCCGCGCCGAGCAGACGGGAGCGGACCCGGCCGCGGTCCTCGCCGCCCAGCGCGAGCGCGACGCCCGTGATGAGACCCGCGAGCACAGCGCCCTGCGCGCGGCAGAGGACGCGGTCGAGCTCGACACCACCGGCCTCGCCCTCGACGAGGTCGTCGGCCGGGTCGAGTCCCTCGCCCGCCAGCGAGGCCTCGCATGACCAGGTGCAAGCCTCGCATGACTAGGTGCAACGTTTTGTGGGCCTCCGGGAGCCGTAAAACGTTGCACCTCGGGGTGGGGTGGCTGTGGTGCAACGTTTTGTGGTCCTCTGGGAGCCGTAAAACGTTGCACCTCGTGGTGGGGTGGCTGTGAGCCGGCTGCCGACCGTCGCCGTCGTCGGCTTCCCCAACGTCGGTAAGAGCACGCTGGTCAACCGGCTCGCCGGGGGGCGGGAGGCCGTGACCCACGCCGAGCCCGGCGTCACCCGCGACCGCAAGCGCGTGCGCTGCGAGTGGAACGGGGTCGCCTTCGAGCTGCTCGACACCGGCGGCATCGACGTCGAGGACGAATCGGAGCTGGCTCGCGACATCCAGCAGCAGGCGCGCCTCGGGATCGCCGAGGCAGACGTGGTCCTGTTCGTCGTCGACGCTCGCGCGGGGGTGCGGGCCGGCGACGCCGAGCTGGCGGCGACCCTGCGCGGTGCCGCGGTGCCGGTCGTCGTCGTCGCCAACAAGCTCGACCGGCCCGAGGACGAGCACATGAGCGCGGAGCTGAACAAGCTCGGCCTCGGCGAGCCGCTCGGGGTCTCCGCCACCCATGGCCTCGGCAGCGGCGACCTGCTCGACCGCTTGGTCGAGCTGCTCGGCGAGCACGCCCAGCCCGGCGAGGACGACGACGCGGTCAGGGTCGCGGTCATCGGCCGTCCCAACGCCGGCAAGTCCTCGCTGGTCAACGCCTTCCTCGGCTCGGAGCGGGTGATCGTCTCCGACGTGGCGGGCACGACCCGCGACTCGATCGACACCGAGGTCGAGGTCGACGGGCGCCCGGTCGTCCTCGTCGACACCGCCGGCCTGCGCCGGCGCTCCAAGGTCGCCGGCACGGTCGACTACTACGCCCAGCTGCGCTCCGAACACGCGGTCGAGCGGGCCGACGTCGCGATCGTCGTCTGCGACGCCTCCGACGGCGTCACCGCCGAGGACCTGCGGGTGGCCGAGATCGCGATGAAGGCCGGCTGCGCGACGCTGCTGGCGATGAACAAGTGGGACGTCACGCGCACCGACATCGACGACGCCCGCGCCCGGGTCACGCGCAAGCTGCGCTTGCGCCCGGAAGTCGTCACCTGCTCGGCGACCCGCGGGCGCAACGTGGCCAACCTGCTGCCGAAGGCGCTGGAGCTGGCCGACAAGGCCGGGGAGCGCATTCCCACGCCGGAGCTCAACCGCTTCGTCGCCGACGTCGTCGCCAAGACGCCGCCGCCCTCGCGCCGCGGCCGCCGCCTGCGCCTCTACTACGCGGCCCAGGTCGAGGAACGTCCGCCGCGGATCGCGATCCAGGTCAACGACCGCAAGCTGATCGTCCGCGACTGGGCCTACCACCTCGAGAACCGGCTGCGCGAGACCTACGGCCTGGAGGGGATTCCCCTGGTGATCGACTTCGTGCCACATTCGGGCAAGCGACGGTAGGCTTCGGCCAATGTCCGAGTACCTCTTCACCTCCGAGTCGGTCACCGAGGGGCATCCCGACAAGGTCTGCGACCAGATCTCCGACGCCGTCCTCGACGCGGTGATGGCGGGGGATCCCGAGGGTCGCGTCGCCTGCGAGTCCCTGGTCAACACCGGCATGGCGGTGGTCTCCGGCGAGATCTCGACCGAGGTCCACCTCGACGTGCCCGAGCTGGTCCGCGAGACGATCCGCGAGATCGGCTACGACCACGGCGACTACGGCTACCACTGCGACCACATCTCGGTCCTGGTCTCGCTCGACAAGCAGTCGCCCGACATCGCTCAGGGCGTCGACGCCGCCTACGAGACGCGGACCGAGCCCTCGGTCGAGGACGAGCTGCTGGTCGCCGGCGCGGGCGACCAGGGGATGATGTTCGGCTACGCCTCCGAGGAGACCGAGGCGCTGATGCCGATGCCGATCCACCTCGCCCACCGGCTGGCCGAGCGGCTCGCGGCGGTGCGCAAGGACGGCAGCCTCGACTACCTCGGGCCCGACGGCAAGACCCAGGTCACGGTGCGCTACGCCGACGGCCGCCCGGTCGGGGTCGAGAAGCTGCTGATCTCCACCCAGCACGCGGAGGGGGTCGAGTCGGAGTCGAAGATCAAGCCCGATCTCTGGGAGAGCGTCGTGCTGCCGGTGCTCGGCGCCGAGGCCCCCGGACTCTTCGACGAGGCCGAGCTGCGCAAGCACTTCCTCGTCAACCCGACCGGCAAGTTCGTGATCGGCGGCCCGGTCGGCGACGCCGGCCTCACCGGCCGCAAGATCATCGTCGACACCTACGGCGGCATGGCCCGCCACGGCGGCGGCGCCTTCTCCGGCAAGGACCCATCCAAGGTCGACCGCTCGGCCGCCTACGCGGCCCGCTACGTCGCCAAGAACGTCGTCGCCGCCGGCCTCGCGCAGCGCTGCGAGGTCCAGGTCGCCTACGCGATCGGCGTCGCCCGCCCGATCTCGCTGATGGTCGAGACCTTCGGCACCGGCAAGCTGCCCGACGAGCGCATCTCCGAGCTGGTCGAAGCGGAGTTCGACCTCCGCCCCGGCGCCTTCCGCCGCTACCTGGACCTGCACCGCCCGGTTTTCCGCCAGACCGCTGCCTACGGCCACTTCGGCAGGGACGGCGACGCCTTCACCTGGGAGCGCACCGATCGCGCCGAGAACCTGAAGGCGGCAGCAGGGCTCGAAGCGGCTCCCGCCTGACGCGTCTCGCGGGAGGAGCCCGGTCGGTCGTCGAGCGAATTGATGTCGCACGCGCGCTCCGCGCGCTTAGCGACGATTCAGCAGCGCGGCTGCGCCGCGCCTCGAACCACGAGTGCAGTGGCCGCTTCGCGACATTCGCCCGACGACCGACCGGGCTCCTCTCGACGGACTCCGGCGGGACGAGCTAGGACGTCCTGCCCCGAGATGTGACGACAACTCGGCCTCATCGCACGCTCGACGCTCGCCATCTTGCGGGCGCCGAGCGCATCGCCGAAGTCCTTTGCGCGCTCACTGCTGCATTCGCCGTCTATGTCACGGTCAATGCAGCAGTCCTCCGGATGCGGTACTCGAGGTTGGGGCCGACCTCGTTGGGCATTCGCTTGAAAGCGCGCGAGGACGCGCGGACGCCCCGGCCATGGCCGGGGCGTCCGGATGAAGGTGTCGCTATCGGGCCCGGGGGTGTCCGGGGTACTTGGGGTTAGTCCGAGCTAGGAGCCCGCAAGCATTTGAAACTTCCTTGCATCGAGAACGATGGTCGCTCAAGCCACCATCGACCTGCTACGCAGCCGGCGGCCGCCAGGGTGGGCGCTGCGACCACTCATACGCGGCAAGCCGCCTCCTGCACGTCGAGAGCTCCGAATCGGAGAAAAGGCTCCGGAACTCGGGCTTCAGCGCACGGGCCTCAACTGAAATGTCGAGCCGTTTGAGCTCCCAGAGTTCAACGAAGCCGTCACTGGGCTCATCCATGTTGATGAGCATCTTGGCGGCCCTCAGTGGGCCATGGCTCGCCACCAGCCCCCTGAAGCCGCTCGCTTCATAGCCAATCGCATCAGCGTCGCTGTAGATCTGGAGCATCTCCTTCTGCCAGAGGTCTTCCTGCTCTGCCGCTTCCGCCTCACTGATCTCGGTCATGCGAATCGTCCACCCGCGTTGTCAACAAAGCTCTCGCCATTACGCCAGATCGCAGCGATCTCCTGCGAGTTGAGAAGATCCAGTAGGTCCATTTGCGGCTTGGCATCGAGCAGGACTGCCCGGCAGGTGCCGGGCGGAACGAATCGCCCGTAGTCCGCAAGTTGTCCTATCGCCATCCTGATGTCGCCCCGGCCGACGGCCGCCTTGGCCTCAACAAGATGCCTCCTTGTCGCGTTGAAGAGGTCGCTGTACAGAGCGTGCGACGAGCCAGATGGAAGAAGCTTGTTTCGGACGACGTAGTCCCCGCTGGCTTCGAGGAAGGTGCAGTAGTCGCGGACCAGTTTCGCCTCTCGACGCCGCGCACGCTTGCCGGATTCTGGCCGTGTGATCTCATACTCCTCGACGTTGCCCGCCTTGATCGGCACGTTGAGGTTCTTTGTCTTGGAGTCTCGCCGATTGCGTGCGGGACGTTTGGCGATCAGTCTCTCCGCGGCCTCGTACTCCTGATCGTCAAGAGAGATATGGCCGTGCCGCTGAACCCGCGCCCTGGCCACGCCGATGTCCTCGACGAGAGGAGCATCGGCCAAGCTCACGCTCCAAAGTCCGCGCACGTCGGTCACGACGCCCCATTCCGTGCCCTCCTTCCGGCCGCTCGATTCGGCATCCACCCATCCAGGGTCCCAGCGCGGCTCAGCAACGACCTCGAGAATCGCCGGGCAGATCCCCCTATCGGTGATGTATACGACGAGCCGGTCTCCTACCTCGTACTGGGGTCCATGCGGTGGATAGGTCTGTCCCTTTCGAGGCTTGTCGAAGGTCTTCCACCACGGCGATGCGCGGCCGGGGCTGTCGCTAACCCAAGTTCGCTTCAACCAGTAGTCGCGGGCGGCCTCCTCGGAATCGGTGAAGTAGCCGATCTTGAGCCAGTAGGCCATTGGCCGAGCCTATCGCGAAGCGCACTCTAATCGCAATGCTTTGAATGCAATGTCAAGTACTCCACCAATCCGCTATCGAAGGAATTGACTACCCCTGTTGGGACGCCGATGCAAGAAAGCACCTGGGGTCTAATTCGGCGGTTGCGCCTCGCCCAGGCCGTGCGTTCCGGCTGCGCCTGCGCCGGTCGCCTGGTCCACCCGGTGTACGACGTCCTGGGGGTCGGCGACGCCGGAGAAGACGAAGTTGTAGTCGTCGCCTGCTGCCGTGTCGAAGTCGACGTCGCCTATCTGCATCAGGCGCTGGTAGACGGACTGCTTGTAGTTGACGTTCTGGACGCGCTCCAGGCGGGTCTCCTGGACCTCGCGGGAGACGATGCCGCGGCGGATGTTGAGGCGGCGGTCGGTGATCGTGTAGGTCGTCGCGACCCGCTTGACGAAGCCGGCCAGGACCGTCACCGCGACGATGACAAGGACGACGAGGAAGACGGTGCCGCTGCCGGAGCCGAAGAGCTTGAAGACGACGCCGGCGAGCGCCGCGACGAGGATGCCCTTCAGGTAGAAGCCGAGGATCGCCCGCCAGGAGGGGTGGCCCTGGAAGATCACCCGCTCTCCAGGGCTGAGGTTCAGCGCCGACATCAGGGGATTCGCCCTCGCTCCCTCACGCAGAATCAGATGTGGACGTTCGGTCGCTCCGGCTCATCGAGCGGCAGCATACCCGCGGTGTCCGCCACCCTCCATAGCGTGACCCCGATGTCCATCGCCAAGGTCGAGCCGCTCACCACCGCACGCGCCCTGCGCGGGCCGTTCGACTACCGGCTGCCCGAGGCGATGGCCGACATCGAGGTCGGCAGCGTGCTCCGCGTCCCGTTCGGGCGGCAGCGGATCCTCGGCGTCGTGGTCGGGCTCGCCGATTCCTCCGACCTTCCCCCCGAGCGGCTGGCGGAGCCGATCGAGGCGCTCGAGGCCGGCGCCCCGCCGGAGCTGGTCAGGCTCGGGCTCTGGATCGCCCGCGAGTACTGCTCGACTGCCTCGCGCGGCCTGCAGCTGGTGCTGCCGCCCGGGACGGGCGCAGCCGGGCAGCGGGTGCGCCCGCGGCTGGAGCTGCGGGCGGAGATCGCCGCCGCCGGCGAGGAGGCCCTGAGCGGCGGCGAGCGGCTGGGAGTGAAGCAGCGGGCGGTGCTGGAGGCGCTGCGAGCGGGGGAGATGTCGGCGCCTGAGCTGGCCGGCGCGGTCGGCTCTGACCGCGCCGTCCTGCGACGGCTGGAGGAGCGTGGCCTGATCGCGACCCGCAGCTCGCGGGTGCGGCGGCACTCCGCTCACCCCGACGTGGGGGGAAGCGGCAGCCGTCCCGAGCTGCTCCCCGAGCAGGTCGCCGCCGTGGAGGGGATCGTCGCCGCGCTCGACGGCGCCAAGCGGGGCGCGCCCCGCGAGGTTCTCCTGCACGGCGTCACCGGCTCGGGCAAGACCGAGGTCTACCTGGCGGCGGTCGAGGCCGCCCTGGCCCGCGGCCGGGGCGCGATCGTCCTCGTCCCCGAGATCGGCCTCGCCCCGCAGGCCGTGGCGCGCTTTCGGGCGCGGCTGGGCGACCGCTTCGCCGTCCTGCACTCGGCTCTCTCCGACGGCGAGCGCTACGACGAGTGGCGCCGCCTGCGCAGCGGCGAGGCGAGCGTCTGCGTCGGCCCCCGCTCGGCCGTCTTCGCGCCGCTGGCCGACCTCGGGCTGGTCGTGATCGACGAGGAGCACGACGCTTCCTACAAGCAGGAGGGCGACCCCTGCTACGACGCCCGCGCCGTCGCCCGCAAGCGCGCTGCGGACTGCGGCGCCGTGCTCGTCGCCGGCACCGCGACGCCGCGGCCGGAGACCTGGCTGGAGCTGCCGCGCCTGGAGCTGCCGCGGCGCGTCGACGGCCGCGCGATGCCGCCGGTGCGGGTGCTCGACATGCGCGAGGCCGATCCGCGCTCCGGGCCGCTTCACCCCGAGACTTGGGTGGCGCTGGAGGGCGTCCGCGAGGCCGGCGCGAAGGCGATCGTGATGGTCAACCGCCGCGGCTTCGCCCCCTGGCTCACCTGCCGCTCCTGCGGCAGGCACTGGGACTGCCCCAACTGCGACGTCTCGCTGATCGTCCACCGCCACAGCGGCCGCCTCGTCTGCCACCACTGCGCGCACGCCGAGCCGCTGCCGCGCGCCTGCGGCGACTGCGACTCGACCACCCTCTCCCAGGCCGGGGTGGGGACGGAGCAGGTCGAGGCCCTGCTGGCCGAGCGGCTGGCGCCGATGCACGTCTTCCGCCTCGACGCCGACACCGCCGGCGCCCGCGGCGCCCACGCCCGCATCCTCGCCGCCTTCGGCGAGGCCGAGTCGGCCGTCCTCGTCGGCACCCAGATGGTCGCCAAGGGACACGACTTCCCCGAGGTGACCCTGAGCGCGATCCTCGACGCCGACGCGACCCTCCGGTTCCCCGACTTCCGCGCCGCGGAGCGGACCTTCGCGATGGTCGCCCAGCTCGCCGGCCGCAGCGGCCGCGGCCCCGCCGGCGGCGAGGTGATCGTCCAGACCCTGGCCCCGGCCGCGCCCAGCATCGTCCACGCCGCGGGCCACGACTCCGCTGCCTTCCTCGCGGAGGAGGTGGAGCGGCGCCGGGCGCTGCGCTACCCGCCCTTCTCCCACCTGACCCGGATCGTGCTCAAGGCGGAGGCCGAGGGACGGCTCGACCGGGCTGCGGCCGAGCTCGCCGACGCCCTCTCGGACGCGCTGCCCGGCGAGACCGACCTGCTCGGCCCCGCGCCGATGTTTCGCGTCCGCAACCGCAACCGCCGCCGCTTCCTGCTCAAGGCCGCCGACCGCGAGGCGACGATCGCCGCGGTCCGCGACGCGGTCGAGGCCCTCGCCGCCAACCGCGCCCTGCGCGACGTCGCGATCTCGGTCGACGTCGATCCGCAGTAAGAGATGCCCGCACCTCTGTTGTCGAGGGGGAGAGTTTCGGACCCCAGGGCCTTAGCTCAGGCATGGGATCCAGTCTTATTGCTGTTGTCGCGGCCGAACTTGCTCACGGTCGGATCGCACTGACCGACATTTGGGACGGGCGCCATAGTCGGTGGTCTGCTCGGGGAGATCGCAGTCCGGATTGCACCTCTGTTTGGGCGCGAGTTGAACATGGATGGATGGCGAGAGGGAATGTTCTTCGGTGCCCTGGTTGTTTTTGCGGCCTGGGTCTCCAGCGGATTGGAGGGGTAAAATGCCGTCCATGTGGGAGAGACGCGTTCTGTCTTCGTTGATCGTCATCGTCCTTGGGGCAATCGGCGGGATGATCGGCGTGCATGGCTTCGGCCTTTTCCTTTACGTGGGTGCGATTGTTCCGCTGGCGATGATCCTGGGCGTCGTTTTCGAGCCGTGGATCCAGGTTCGGCATCGAAGTCATCCGCGCTGAGTCGATCCATACAATCGGTCTCATGAGCGATCGGGCCGAGACCGATACCGACGACGCCGAGCGCGAGCAGCTCGAAGCGGAGCTGCTGGAGCGGCGCGAGGCCGCGCTGGCCCACGTGGTCCAGTTCGGCGACCCGGTGCTGAAGAGCAAGGCCTCGCCGGTGCGCGATTTCGGCCCGGAGCTGCGGGCCGACGTCGAGCGGATGATCGGGATCATGCGCGACGGGATGGGGGTCGGGTTGGCCGCGACCCAGCTCGGGCTGCTGCGCCGCCTGCTCGTCTTCCAGGCCGGCCCCGACAGCGAGCCGACGGCGCTGGTCAATCCCGAGATCGAGTGGCTCTCGGACGAGGTCGTGGTCGCCGAGGAGGGCTGCCTCAGCCTGCCCCGGGTCTCGATGGACGTCGAGCGGCCGCTGCACGCGCGGATCGGCGGGCGCGATGCCGAAGGGGCCGAGATCCGGATCGAGGCCTCCGGCCTGGAGGCCCGCGTGCTCCAGCATGAGATCGACCATCTCGACGGCGTGCTGATCCTCGACCGCGCCCCCCGCGAGCAGCGCAAGGGCGCCCTGCGCGCGCTGCGCGAGGGCGACAGCTACAGCCCGCCGCTGGCCGACGAGGCCGAGGCGGGCGAGAGCGGCGAGCACCGCGAGCCCAAGCACACCGCGTGAGGACCGTCTACCTCGGCACTTCGGAGTTCGCCGCCGCCGTCCTGCGGCGGCTCGCCGAGTCCACGCACCGCCCCCTGCTCGCCGTCACCCCGCCCGACCGGCCGCAGGGCCGCGGCCGGCGCACCCAGCCGCCCCCTGCCGCCGAGGCCGCGCGGGAGCTGGGGATCGAGCTGCTTCAGGCTGCCGACGTAAGCGACGAGGCGGCGCTGGAGCGGATCCGCGCCGTGGAGCCGCAGGCTGTCGCCGTCTGCGCCTTCGGCCAGATCGTCCGCGAGCCGCTGCTCTCGGAGTGGCCGATGCTCAACGTGCACCCCTCGCTCCTGCCCCGCTGGCGCGGGGCGGCGCCGATCGAGCGCGCGATCATGGCCGGGGACGAGCGCACCGGGGTGTGCGTGATGCAGGTGACCGAGGGGCTCGACTCCGGCCCGGTCGCCCTCTGCGAGGAGACCCCGATCGGCGCCGAGGAGGACTTCGAGGCCCTCTCGGCGAAGCTCGCGGCGCTCGGCGGGGACCTCCTCGTCGGGGCGCTCGACCTGCTGGCCGAGGGGGCGCTCGATTTCGCCGAGCAGGACGAGGATGGGGTCACATATGCGGAGAAGATCGGCGCCGAGGAGCGCCACCTCGATCCCTCGCGCTCGGCGGCCGAGCTGGCCCGGGTCGTGCGCGCCCTCACCCCGCACGTCGGTGCGTATCTGGAGACCGGCGGCGGCGAGCGTCTCGGCGTGCGCCGCGCGCGCCCGGTCGACGTCGGCGTCAAGGCCGGCGAGCTGCGCGCCGAGTGGGGGGCGCTGCTGCTCGGCTGCGGCCGGGGAGCACTGCGCCTGGAGGTCGTGCAGCCGGCCGGAGGCAGGCCGATGGCGGCGGACGCCTTCCTCCGCGGCCACCCGCTGCCCAAGCTGTGATCGCGCCCGCCCGCCTGCTCGCCTTCGAGGCGATCAGGACGACCTTCGAGGACGGCGCCCACACCGAGCGGGCCTTCCGCGAGGAAGCCGACCGGAGCGAGCTCGAGGGCCGCGAGCGGGCGCAGGCGCAGCGGCTCGCATTCGGCACCGTGCAGCGGCGCGGCACGATCGACGCCGCCCTCGACCGGCTCGTCGACCGTCCGCTGCGCCAGCTCGACCCACCGGTCCTGGCGGCGCTGCGATTGGGCACCTACGAGCTGCTCTTCGCCGACGGGACGCCCGATCACGCCGCCGTCGACCAGGCGGTCGAGCTGGTCAAGCGGGCAGGTGCAGCCCACGCCTCGGGTCTCGTCAACGCCGTCCTGCGCCGTGCCGCCCGCGAGCGCGACGCGCTGGCCGCGTCCCTGCTCGGCGACGACTCGACGCCTGAGGCCGCCGCCGTCGCGCACTCGGCCCCGCTCTGGCTGGCGCAGATGTGGTGGCGCGAGCTGGGCCCAGAGGGCGCCCGCCCGCTGCTCGCCGCCTGCAACGAGCCTCCCGAGCACGCCTACCGCGTCAACACCCTCCGCACCGACCCCGACACCGTGATCGCGCAGCTGCGCGATCACGGTGTCGGGGCCCACCCCGCTTCCGGTGCGCCTTATGTGCCTATGGGTGGCATAAAGCGCACCGGAAGCGGGGGTGGGCCCTTGGAGGCGTCGGAGATGGTTGTGGTCGAGGGGCGGACGGGGGACGTGGTGCCGGAGCTGGTTGCTGCGGGCGAGCTGACCCCGCAGAGCCGCGGCTCCGCCGCGGTGGTCGCGCTGCTCGACCCGCGGCCGGGGCAGCACGTGCTCGACCTCTGCGCCGGGCCGGGGATAAAGACCGGCCAGATCGCGCCGCGGATGGAGGACCGGGGCGAGGTGATCTCGGTCGAGAGCGATCCCGCCCGGGCCGCCGAAGTGGCCGGCCAGGCCCAGCGCCTGGGATTGCGCAGCGTCACCGTGATCGAGGCCAACGCCGGCGCAGCGGGGATGGCGCCGGGCTTCGACCGCGTCCTGCTCGACCCGCCCTGCTCGGACCTCGGCGCGCTCGCCTCCCGGCCGGACGCGCGCTGGCGCAAGTCGCCGCAGGCGATCGAGCGCCTGGCCGGGGAGCAGCGGCAGCTGCTGAGGCGCGGCCTGGAGGCGCTTCGCCCCGGCGGCCTGCTCGTCTACTCGACCTGCACGATCTCGCGCCGCGAGAACGAGGACCAGATCGCCTCGCTCCTCGCCGCAGCCGGGTCCGGCGACGTCCCGGCCTTTGCAATCGACGACCTCGGCGCCCTCTCTCCGGACCTCGCGTCGCCCGCCGACCGTCGCTGCCTGCAGGTCCGTCCCGACCGCGACCGGACGACCGGATTCTTCATCTGCCGGCTGAGGCGCGATGATGGTCGGGACGATGACTGAGCCCGAAGAGGCCGAGAGCATCATGAGGCGGGCCGCCTGCCCGGGCTGCGGCGAGCCGTGGCTGCGCCCGACGCAACTCCCGGGCCGCTTCCGCTGCGTGTACTGTCTGCGCCGCTTCGAGCTCGTCTCGCAGTGCCCCAACTGCGGCGAGCACCAGACGATCGCCCGGATGAGCACGACCGAGGACACGACCTGCCAAATGTGTGGAGACTCGATGTTGAGGCCGGTATGAGTTTTCGCGTCCTGGATCGATCATGAGCGAGCGGATGGGAGAGCTGATCGCCTCGCCGCGGGTCGCACCCTCGATCCTCTCGGCGGACTTCGCCCGGCTCGGCGCCCAGCTGGACGAGATGATGGACGCCGGCGCGCGGGTGATCCACTTCGACGTGATGGACGGCCACTTCGTCCCGCCGATCACGATCGGGCCGCTGGTCGCATCCTCGATCGCCGACCGGGTCCACGCCGCGGGCGGCGCGGTCGACGTCCACCTGATGATCGAGCAGCCCGAGCGCCAGATCGAGGCCTTCGCCGAGGCGGGCGCCGACTCGATCACGATCCACGAGGAGGCGACACCGCACGCCCACCGCACGCTCGCCGCGATCCGCGAGCTCGGCTGCCTCGCCGGCGTCGCGATCAACCCCGGCACCCCGGCCGAGGCAATAGCCGAGCTGCGCGGCCTCGCCGACATCGTCCTCTGCATGACCGTCAACCCCGGCTGGGGCGGCCAGTCCTTCATCGAGACCTCGCCCGACAAGGTCTCGCGCCTGAAACCGCTGGCCGGCCATGCGCGCATCGAGGTCGATGGCGGCATCGACACCTCGACCGCTGGTTTGGTGGCCGAGGCCGGCGCCTCCCTCTTCGTCGCAGGCTCAGCCGTCTTCGGAGCGAATGATCCAGCTGCCGCCTACAAGGAGGTCGTCGCCGCAGCCGGTGCCGCTTAGTGACTATCCGAAAACCCCCACGCACCCCTGACGGCGCCGGACACACTTCGCGGGGCGTCGTCCTCGGTCGGCCAAATGGCGCTGCCATTCGGCCTCCCTGCGTCCTACCCCCGCTCGGTCCGGCCCTCGCCAGCCGCACGCGCGAGTTTTCGGATAGTCACTTAGGCCGCACTTAGGCCCAGTCCCGGTAGGGGTGGAGCGTCTTGTGCTTTTTCGCGAGTGAGGTTCGAGCGCCAGCAGTTGCCGATGCTCGAAAAAGTTAAGCGGAACCCCTACCGGGACTGGGCCTACCCTCGCGCAATGAGTGCCCCGATCGCCTCCTGCCACCAGGCCTGCTCGGCCGGGTCGTCGGGGCCGAGTCGCTGGGCCCGGCGCTCGCACCAGCGCGCCAGGGAGCGGCGGTCGCCGACGGCCACGGCGGCCTCGGAGACGAGCGCGTAGCGGCCGTCGACGAGGGCGACGAGGGCGCTGGGGCGGTCGCGCCGGCTGCGCAGGATCGAGACCACGTCGACGCCCTTGACGGCCGTCGGCGCCGACGGGTCCTCGATATCGCCGCCGGGCCCGACCGAGAAGATCTGCGGTGCTCCGCGCGGTGGCAGCCGCGGCGGCGGCGGCCGGCCGACCGGGCCCTCGTGCCAGCGCTTGGTCAGCTCCTCGACCTCCTCGCGCAGCTCGCCGCGGACGAGGATGTGGAGCTCGTCGCCCTCGCGCAGCTCGGTCGAGCCGCGCGGCGGGATCGCGTGGCCGTCGCGGACGATCACGTTGACCAGCGCCTCGCGCGGCAGCCCGAGTTCGCGCACCAGATGACCGGCCGCGGCGGCGGCCGGCCGGAGCCGGTAGGCGACCACGTCGCCGCCCATGCGGCGGATCCGGCCCGACTCGAGCAGCCGCCGCGGCAGCGCCGGCTCGTCGGTTGTCAGCCCCAGCCGCCGCGCCAGCGGCTCGAAGCTCGCTCCCTGCACCAGGGTCGAGGTGACGACGACGAAGAAGACGATCGCGAAGATCTGCTCGCCGCTGCCGACGCCGGCGACGACGGGGAAGGTGGCGAGCCAGATCGGGGTGGCGCCGCGCAGCCCGGCCCAGCCGAGCATCGCCCGCTCGCGCAGCCCCAGCGGGGCGAGCGCCGTGGCGGCGAGGGCGGCGAGCGGGCGGGCGACGAAGATCAGCGCCGCCGAGAGCGCCAGCCCTTCCAGGGCGACGTCGCCGAGCGTGCTGGGGAAGACGAGCAGCCCGAGCAGGATGAAGAGGCCGATCTGGGCGACCCAGCCGAGCCCCTCGTGGAAGGCGACGATCGTGCGCCGGGCCGGGATGTTGGCCGAGCCCAGCGCCAGCGCGGTCAGGTAGACGGCGAGCAGGCCGGAGCCGTGGGCGACCTCGGCCAGCCCGTAGGCCAGCCCGGCGATCGCGACCGTCGCCACCGGGTAGATGCCGTCGGTCGGCAGCCGCATGCGGTCGAGGCCGGCGACGGCGGCGCGGCCCGCCAGCAGGCCGATCGCCGCGCCCAGCCCGAGCCGCAGCACGAGCGACCCCGCCATCTCGAGCGAGCCCGTACCCCGGCTGCTGGATCCAGTCGATGAAGCCGATCACGAGCAGCAGCGCGACCGGGTCGTTCATCCCCGACTCCCCCTCCAGCGAGCGGGCGAGCCGCTTCTCCAGGGTCGAGCGGCGCAGCACGGCGAAGATCGCGGCCGAGTCGGTAGCGGCGATCGCGGCGCCGACCAGCATCCCTTCCAGCGTGCTGAGGCCGAAGATCCACTTCGCCGCCAGCTCCGGCCGCCACCGCGGTCACCGCGGTGCCCAGCGTCGCCAGCGAGGCCGCCGTGCCCAGCACCGGCCGGATCTCCGACCAGCCCGCGGTCAGCCCGCCCTCGAAGAGGATCAGGACGAGGGCGATCGTGCCGAGGGTGCGTGCAAGCTCGGCGTCGTCGAACTCGATCCCGCCGATACCCTCCGAGCCGGCCAGTATCCCCAGCCCGAGGAAGAGCAGCAGGCCAGGGATGCGCATCCGTTCGGCGAGCAGGGCGCCGAGGATGCCGGCGGCGAGCAGGCCGCCGCCGACCAGGATCAGCTCGGCGTCGGTTCCCCCCACCGGCGGAACCTACGTGTTCTCGTCGACGGCGGCGAGACGCAGCTCGAGCTCCTCGGGGGAGCCCGGGGCCGGCACGTCCTCGGCGCGTTCGTGGGGGCGGCGGTAGATCAGGTAGAGCAGGCCGAGCAGCACCGCCGCGGAGAGCGTGAAGCCGATCTCAACGCGGCGGAACTCGTCGCCCACCAGCGGCATGAAGTTCCAGGCGACGAAGAGGGCGGCGCAGAGGATCCAGCGGGCGGCGGCACGGCGCACCTGGCCCTGGGCGACGCAGGCCTGGTTGACCGTCACCGAGGAGAGGTAGAGGCCGGTGCCGGCGGCGACCAGGAGCAGGCCCGCCCGGTCATAGCTGAACTTGTCGCTGAAGGCGAGCTGCATCAGCTGCGGGCCGGCGACGAGGATCGCCAGCGCCATCAGGCCGGTGAAGGCGGCGATCCCGAGCAGCACCGCCCGCACCGAGCGGCGGAACTCGCCCTCGCTGCCGGGCTCGGTGCTGGTGTGGAGGGCGGTGAGGTGGGGGAGGATGCTGGTCGAGACCGCCTGGAAGAGCTGCAGCGGCGCCCGTGCCAGCATCAGCACGTTGAAGATGAAGCCCGCGGCGGCGGCGCCGTCGAGGCCGCGCACGATCAGCGGCCCGGCGTTGAGGAAGGCCTGTTCGCTGAACATGATCACCAGCACCGCCGCGGCGAAGCCGGTGCCGTGGGCGACCGACACCGAGGCGTCCCCACCCGCCGGCCGCGGCGGCTCGGGCGCCGTCCGGGCCCGGCGGGCGAAGGCGAGCGGCACGACCATCAGGGAGAGGGAGGGCGCGGCGACGATCCCGATCGCCACCCAGGACTGGCCGCTGAGCAGGCCGACCGCGACCAGCGCCGCGAACAGGGTGCGGAAGCACGACTCGGAGAGGATCAGCGCGGTGAAGAGGCCGAACCGCTTCACCCCGGCGAGGTAGCCGCGGGCGAAGTAGCTGGCGGCGTAGAAGAGGACGGCGGAGAAGTAGACCCAGTAGAGCGCTTCGTTGCCTTCGAGCAGGCCGTCCTGGATCGGGCCGCGGAAGGCCAGCGCGAGGACGGCGAAGAGCATCGCCAGGCCGAGCTGGATCGTCGCCGCGTTGCGGGTGGTCCCGCCGATCGGCTCGCCCTTGACCAGGTGCTCGGAGATGTGGCGGGAGAGCAGCTGTTCGACCGGCCGGTAGAGGGTGGAGATGGTGATGAAGACGGCCGACCAGACCACGGTGATTTCGCCGTAGTCGGGCTTGGAGAGGACGTGCGAGGCGATGAAGAAGTAGACGTAGGTGATGACGCCGGTGAGGCCGACGCCGATCGCGAGGAAGCTCGCCGTCTTGCCGTAGTCGGCGGTCGCCGAGCCGCCGCCCTCCCGGGCGCCGCGGCGGGCGCCCAGGGCTCTGCGCAGCGCCTGCATCAGCGCTCCGCTGCGCCGCGCTCGTAGTGAGAGGGAGGCACGTCGAGCGCCAGCTCGACCCGGCGCACGCGCTCGAAGACACGCTGCGTCATCACCCGCTGCCCGGCCAGCAGGTCGCCGATCACGCCCAGCGCGAACAGCTGGATCGCCGCGATGAAGAGCACCGCGCCGAGGATCAGCGACTGGATGTGGCCGGTGCTGTCGCCGTTGAGGACCCAGTCGAGCAGGAACGGCATCCAGGCGGCGAGGGCGAGGATCGCGACGACGAGGCCCGCCGTGGCGAAGGCCCGCAGCGGCTCGTAGCGGGCGTAGATGCGGAGGATCGAGAGCGCGTTGCGCCGCACGTAGCCGCCGGTCGAGCCGAAGAGGCGCGACTCGCGCGTCTGCGGGTTGGTGCCGATCTCGACCCCCTCGACGGCGACGAGCATCTTGCCGGCCTGGATCAGGCTCTCCAGCGTGTAGGTGAAGTTGTCGACCACGAGCAGGCCGAGGGCGGCCTCGCGGTTGTAGGCGCGGAAGCCCGAGGTGGTGTCGGCGATCGCCGTGCCGGCGAGCCGGCTGACGACCCAGCTGCCCAGCCGCTGCAGCGCTTTCTTGGAGCCCGAGAAGTGCTCGATCTGGGAGGTGCGCCGGTCGCCGACGACCATGTCGGCCTCGCCGGCGAGGATCGGCGCCACCAGCTTCGGGATGTCGGCCCCGCGGTACTGGTTGTCGGCGTCGGTGTTGACGACGACGTCGGCGCCGAGCTTGAGGCAGGCGTCGAGCCCGGCCTGGAAGCCCGCCGCCAGGCCCTTGTTGTTGGTCAGGCGGACGATGTGCTCGACCCCGTGCTCACGGGCGACCTCGACCGTGCGGTCGGTCGAGCCGTCGTCGACGACCAGGAGCTCGACCGCGTCGATGCCCTCGATCTCGCGCGGGATGTCGGCGATCGTGGCGGGGAGAGTTGCCTCCTCGTTGAGGCAGGGGATTTGGACGATCAGCTTCATGGGAGCCGGGTCAGGGTATCTGCGGCCTCGGCTCCAGCGTCGTCGGCGCGCAGGCCCCGACCGTTTCGGCGCGCGGGTCCTGTCGCGGGGTGAGGGGGCCTGCGGGCAGTCCACGGGCTGTCCTCGACCCCCTCACCCCACGCCACCCGCGCGAGAAGCGGCCGTGGTGAGGCGGGTTCCGCGGTGTGACGAGTTTCCAGACACGCGGGCACGGCGGAGTAAGCTTGTGTTGATTGACTCGTCAATCGGTCTTATGAACGCGCAGCTCACAGGCACGGATCGAGGGCATCTCTTGCGAGCGCTGGAGCTTGCGGAGCACGGGCGGGGTCGTGTCAGTCCTAATCCTCTTGTCGGAGCTGTGGTTGTTCGTGACGGGGACGTGATTGGCGAGGGGTTTCACGCCGAGCTGGGTGGGTTGCATGCCGAGCGGGCGGCGCTGGAGGGCTGTCGCGAGCGGGGGGAGGATCCGGGCGGGGCGACTATGTACGTGACGCTGGAGCCCTGCGCGCATACGGGGCGACAGCCGCCGTGTGTGGAGGCGATCCTTGAGGCGGGGATCTCGCGGGTCGTAATCGCGTCTGAGGACCCGAGCGAGAAGGCCGCGGGGCGGGGGCCGGGAATCCTGCGCGACGGCGGGGTGGAGGTCGAGTTTGCCGCGGGCGAGGAGGCGACCGCGGCGCGCCTGCTCAACCAACCGTTCCGCAAGCACGCCCGCACGGGACTGCCGCTGGTGACTTTGAAGCTGGCGATGTCTCTAGACGGCCGCACCTCAACCGCGCCGGGTGACTCCCCCTGGATCTCGGGCGAGCGCAGCCGCGAGCTCGTCCACCGCTGGCGCGCCGAATCCGACGTGATCGCAGTAGGCATCGGCACCGTCCTTGCCGACGACCCCCTCCTAACCGCTCGCCCCCCAACAACCCCTTCCGGTGCGCTTTATGCCACCCATGGCGACATAAAGCGCACCGGAACGGGAGTACGGCAGCCTGTTCGGGTGGTCTTCGACCGTCGGGCGCGGCTGCCGCTCGATTCGCAGTTGCTGGGGACGCTCGACCAGTCGCCCGTACTCGTGGTTGTTGCTCCCGATGGGGATTTCGATCGTCGTGCGGCTCTGCAGGACGCCGGCGCTGAGATCCTCGTCGCCGATGGCATCGAGGCTGCTCTGTCCGATCTGGGGCGACGTGGCGTCACCAGCCTTTTCCTGGAGGGGGGCCGCATCCTTGCGGCAGCATTTCAAGCTGCAGACGAGTTGGACGAGGCCCGAGCCTTCATCGCCCCGATCCTGCTGGGCGACGAGGGCCAAGGCGTATCTCGCGCGGGTGGCGTGGATGCGGGGGGGGCCGCGCGCCTCCAGCCCTTGTCCCACACCATCGAACCCGTCGGTGACGACGTTTTGATCGCGGCCCGGTTCAAGGAGTGGTGATGTTCACGGGGTTGATCCAGAACGTCGGCCGTGTCCACGCGGTCGAGCGGGATGCCGATGGCGCCCGGCTGCACATAGAGACCCTGCTGCGGGACGAGATAGCCCCTGGAGATTCCGTCGCTGTGAACGGGGTGTGTCTGACGGCGAATGGGCGCGTCCCCGGCGGTTTCGAGACAGAGGCAATGAATCAAACGCTGGCCGTAACGTCGCTCGACAGCCTGGAGGTCGGCGACCGGGTCAACCTCGAGCTGGCGATGAAGGCCTCGGATCGCCTCGGCGGGCACATCGTGCAGGGGCATGCCGACGGGATCGGCGAGGTTCTCGCGGTCGAGGAGGACGGGTTCGTCCGCCGGTTGCGCGTAAAGCTTGGTTCCGAGCTTCTCCACTACGTCGTCGCCAAGGGCTCGATCGCGTTGAACGGGGTCAGCCTCACGGTCGCGGATTTGGGCGATTCTTGGGCTGAGGTTTCCCTGATCCCGGAGACACTGGAGCGGACCACGCTCGGCGAAGCCGAGCCGGGCGACGAGCTGAACGTCGAGTGCGACGTGGTGGCGAAGTACGTGGAGCGATTGATGACACCATCCCCTGGAGAGGAGTCGGCGTGAGCCAGATGACGGAGTCGCAGAGGACAGAGCAGACGGACCGGGCACCAGGCGAGAGCCCGTTCTCGACGATCGAGGAGGCGATCGAGGAGATCCGCCGCGGCCGCATGGTCGTCGTCTGCGATGGTGAGGACCGCGAGAACGAGGGCGACCTGGTGATGGCGGCGCAGTTCGCCACACCGGAGGCGGTCAACTTCATGGCCAAGGAGGCGCGCGGCCTGATCTGCCTGGCGCTGACCGCGGAGCGCTGCGAAAAGCTCGGCCTCAAGCTGATGGCGGCGAAGAACGAGGCGCCGCTGCAGACCGCTTTCACGGTCACGATCGAGGCCGCCGGCGGGGTCAGCACCGGCATCTCCGCCCACGACCGCGCCCACACGATCCAGGTCGCGATCGACCCCAACTCGGGCCCGCGGGACATCGTCGTCCCCGGCCACATGTTCCCGCTGCGCGCCAAGGACGGTGGGGTGCTGGAGCGCACCGGCCACACCGAGGCCAGCGTCGACCTCGCCCGCCTCGCCGGCCTCACACCGGCCGGCGTCATCTGCGAGGTGATGAACGACGACGGCACGATGGCCCGCGTCCCCGACCTCGGCCCCTACTGCGAGCGCCACGGGCTGAAAATGATCACCGTCGCCGACCTGATCGCCTACCGCCGCCGCACCGAGAAGCTGGTCGAACGGGTCGTCGACACCGCCCTGCCGACCGAGTTCGGCGATTTCACCGCGGTCGGCTACCGCTCCCTGGTCGACGACAAGCACCACGTGGCGATGGTCAAGGGCGACGTCGACGGCGCCGAGGACGTGCTCGTCCGCGTCCACAGCGAGTGCCTCACCGGCGACGTCTTCCACAGCATGCGCTGCGACTGCGGCGAGCAGCTGGTCGCGGCGCTGACCCAGATCGAGCACGAGGGGCGCGGCGTGCTGCTCTACCTCTCCCAGGAGGGGCGCGGGATCGGCCTGCTCAACAAGCTGCGGGCCTACAAGCTGCAGGAGGAGGGCGCCGACACGGTCGAGGCCAACCTCAAGCTGGGCCTGCCCGCCGACCTGCGCGACTACGGCATCGGCGCCCAGATCCTCGGCGACCTCGGCCTGACCAGCATCCGCATCCTCACCAACAACCCGAAGAAGATCGTCGGTCTCGAGGGCTACGGCCTCTCGGTCACCGAGCAGGTGCCGATCGAGTCCTCACCCAACGCCCACAACGAGGCCTACCTGCGGGCCAAGCGCGACAAGATGGGCCACTCGCTGCACCACCAGGGCCTCGCCTTCGACGAGGAGATGATCCACGACGAGGACGAGCGCGACGCCGCCGGGGACGAGCGGGCGGATGGCTGAGTCCGGAGCCTTCCTCGAGGCCTTCGGCGAGGAGGAGCGCGAGGCGCTCGCCGGGCGCAGGTTCGCCGTCTGCGTCGGCCGCTTCTACGAGGACCTCGCCGAACGCCTGCTGAGCGGCGCCCGCGAAGGGTTCGAGATGGCCGGCGTGCCGGGCGCCTCGGTCAGCGAGGTCTCGGTGCCCGGCGCCTACGAGCTGCCCTTCGCCGCGAAGCTGCACGCGACCACCGAGCGCTTCGCCGGCATCGCCTGCCTCGGCGTCGTCATCCGCGGCGAGACCGATCACTACGACTTCGTCTGCGCCGAGGCCGCCCGCGGCATCCAGGACGTGCAGCTGGCGACCGGCGTCCCCTGCGCCTTCGGCGTGATCACCTGCGACACGATGGAGCAGGCCCTCGCCCGCGCCGGCGGCGGCAAGCGCGACCAGGGCCGCAACGCGGCCCTCACCGTCGCCCGCATGGCCCTGCTCAAACAAGAGGTCAACCCGTACCGCTGGCAGGTCCGCGACGGCTAGACCGCGGGTAGCAGAGAGACCGGGTAGCGACGCAGCAGCCGGTCGACCGTGACGATGGTCAGCCCCTCGACCTGCGCTTGCGCGACGAGCATCCGGTCAAACGGATCCCGATGATGGTGCGGCAGCGTCTCGATTACGTGGGTGTGGCGTAGGGAGACGGGCAGAAGCGCGAAGCGCCTTTTCTCGAGCTGGGCCTCGAGGTTGTCGGGTGGATCCATACGCCCCAACGCTTTGGCGATCGCCATCTCCCAAGGACTGACGATGCTGACGAAGACTTCACTCTCTTCCGCAGCGATGGCTTGCGCCGCGTTCTCGGAGAGTCGGTCCGGCGCCACCAGCGTCCATAGGAGCGTATGAGTGTCGAGCAGCAGCCTCAATCGCCGGTCCAGAGGTTGTCGCCGCTTGGAAAAATCTCGCTTTCCTCAAAGGCATCGGCGATTTCGGCCTTGAACTGCGCCCACTCCGCCTCGGACGGCATCTCCATCTTGCCCTCCCAGCCGCCAAGTTTCCGAGGCCCGAGCTTCTTTGGCCTTTGCGTCTGTACCGGCACCAGCTTCGCTGCCGGTGCGCCGGCGCGGGTGATCACGATCTGCTCGCCGCCCTCGACCCGGGCGACCAGCTTCGAAAGCTGCGTCTTCGCTTCGTGCATGTTCACGCTGTCCAAGTCCTCGGCGGTCATTTCTCTCCCCCCTCTGGAACGGGAGTCGTTCTCTTATTCAACAGTTAGTCTACTTAGCTAACTGAGGATAACGCTACCATCCCCGACCCGATGGCCAAGGTATGCCACAGCTGCGGCAAGGGACCGGCGTTCGGCCAGTCCCGAAGCCACTCGATGGTCGCCACCAAGCGGCGCTTCGACCCGAACCTGCAGAAGGTGCGGATCCAGGAGAACGGCCGCAAGCTGCGCGCCTACGTCTGCACCCGCTGCCTCAAGGCCAACAAGGTTACGAAGGCGGCCTGACCAGTTGTTGTTGGCGGCTGCGGTCGTCCTCCAGTCGAATTGATGTCGCACGCCCGCTTCGCGGGCTTAGCGACAATCGAAGAGCGCGGCTGCGCCGCGCCTAGAAACACGAGTGCAGCGGCCGCTTCGCGACATTCGCCTGGAGGACGACCGCAGCCGCCTGCGACAGGCATCGCCAGGACGACTCGACGAGTAACGAAAGCTTTTCCCAGATGCCCGCGCGGCTGGACTCCGTTGAAGCTCTGTTGTGCTTCGAAGTGATCGATCTCCCGTGGAGCACTGGCTGGCTCGGGCTTGCTTCTGGGAGCTGATGCGGTTTCGGGGCGGGGATGCCGGTGCCTCTCTCCGGGAATGTCGCCGCAGGCGGCCGCTGCACTCGTGGTTCGAGGCGCGGCGTCAGCCGCGCTCATTGATTGTCGCTAAGCCCGCAAGGCGGGCGTGCGACATCAATTCCCGGAGAGAGGTACCGGTAGCCCCGCCTGCACACGGCGCTGCTCAGTCGGAGGCTGGTGTGACTACGGGGTGCTCGTCCGTCGGAGCCGGGTCGCCCTCGGCGGGCTCGACGTGCAGCCTCGGCAGGATCCGGTCCAGCCAGCTTGGGAGCCACCAGGCTCTCGGGCCGAAGAGCTGCATGATCGAGGGGACGAGGACGGTGCGGATGACGACGGCGTCGATCAGGACGGCGGCCGAGAGGCCGAGGCCGAAGAGCTTGATGATGCGGTCTTCGCCGATCATGAAGGAGGCGAAGACGGTGACCATGATCGCCGCCGCCGCGGTGATCACGCGGCCGGTCAGGGCGAGGCCGCGGGTGACGGCGCGCTGCTCGTCGTGGCTCGCCTCCCATTCCTCGTGGATGCGCGACATCAGGAAGACCTCGTAGTCCATCGAGAGGCCGAAGACGATCGCGAAGAGGAAGACGGGCAGGAAGGACTCGATCGGGCCGGTGCCTTCGAGGCCGATCATGCCGCCGAGCCATCCCCACTGGAAGACGGCGACGACGATGCCGAACGCCGCCCCGATGCTGAGCAGGTTCATCAGCATCGCCTTCAGCGGCACCAGGATCGAGCGGAAGACGGCCATCAGCAGCAGCGCCGAGAGGAGGACGACCACGCCGATGAAGAGCGGCAGCTTTTCGGTCAGCACCTCGCCGAAGTCCTCGAAGATCGCGGTGATGCCGCCGACGTAGACGCCGGCCCCGGTGCTTCGCGCCACCGGCGGGATGACGTCCTTGCGCAGGGCCTTGAGCAGTTCCGTGGTCGCCTCGCTCTGCGGCGAGCTGGTCGGGTAGACCTGGATCACGCCGACGTCCCTGGCGGGGTTCAGGGCGGGAGGGGTGACGAAGGCAACCCCGGCGTGGCCGGCGATCTCGCGGCGCAGCTCGACCAGCGCCGCGTCCTCGCCCTTGCCCGGCAGCTCGGCGACCACCTGGAAGGGCCCGTTGAAGCCCGGGCCGAAGCCGTCGCAAGCAGGTCGTATGCCTGCCGGGTCGTCGTGCCGGCCGGGTCGGAGCCGGCGTCGCTGGAGCCGAGCCGCAGCGAGAGCGCGGGGATGCAGAGGATGACCAGGAGGCCGCCCGAGAGCAGCATCGCCACCACCGGGTGGCGCTGGATCGTCTCACTCCAGCGGTACCAGCGGCTGAGCTGGAGCTCGTCCAGGGGGCGGCGCTTGCCCAGGCCGGGGATGCGCCAGCGGTCGACCCGGCGCCCGGCGATCGCCAGCAGCGCCGGCAGCAGGGTCAGCGCCGCGATCATCGTCATCAGCACCGCCAGCGCCGCGGCGATCGCCACCCCGTAGAGGAAGGTGACGCCCAGCAGCAGCATCCCGAGCAGCGAGATGATCACCGTCGTGCCGGCGAAGAGGACTGCCCGCCCCGCGGTGTCGATCGCCCGCACCGCCGCCGGCTGGGGCTCCAGCCCTTCGTCGAGGCCGTTGCGGAAGCGGGTGAGGATGAACAGCGCGTAGTCGATGCCGACGCCGAGACCGATCATCGCCGCCAGCTGGGGCGCGAAGTTGGCGGTCGCGAAGACGTGCGTGCCCAGGGTGACCAGGCCGAGGCCGACGCCGAGGGCGAAGAGCGCGGTGAGGATCGGCAGACCCATCGCCACGGCGGAGCCGAAGGTGAGGAGCAGGATGAAGACCGCCGCCAGCAGGCCGATCGCGAAGGAGGCATCGCCTTCTTCCTGGCGCATTTCCTCGATCGGCTGGCCGCCGAGCTCGACCTGCAGCCCGGCTCCGTCCGCGCCCTGCGCGATGTCCGCGACCCTTTCGACGTTCTCCTTGCCGATCTCCTCGCCGTGCTCGTCGAACTGGACGGTCGCGTAGGCGATCTCGCCGTCCCTGGAGACGGCAGCCGCGCCTTCGTAGGGGCTTGAGACGCCGCTGACGTGCGGCACCTCTTCGATCTCAGCGAACGTGGCCGACATCCTCCGCCGCACCTGCGGCGCCGCGACCCCGCCGCTGGCCCGGAAGACGATCGTCGCCGTTTCGCCCGACTGCGCGGGGAAGCGGTCTTCGAGCATCTCGACCGCGCGCTGGGAGTCCGAGGAGGGCAGCTCGAAGTTCTCCGAGAAGGACGAGCCGGCCGAGCCGGCGGCGAAGCCGACGGCAAGGAGCGCCGCGATCCAGCTCAGGATCACCGTCTTGCGGTGGGTCGTGCACCAGTTGCCGAGGCGTCGCATCGAGCGCGTGACCGTAGCGGACGGGGCGGCTGGGCTCCGGGACTGCCCATCCGCGCACTGCGGTTAGATTTCGAGTCGATGCCCGACCCCTCGATCGAGCGCTTCCGGCGCGTCATCACATCCGCCTACGCGCACCTCGAGGAGCGTCGCCAGGAGGTCAACGACCTCAACGTCTTCCCGGTCGCCGACGGCGACACCGGCGACAACATGGCGATGACGATGCGGGCGGTGATGGAGGAGCTCGACCGGCTCGACGGGCTCGAGGTCGACGAGGTCGGGCGTACCCGGCTCGTGCAGGCGCTGGCGCGGGCGGCCCTGATGGGGGCGCGGGGCAACTCCGGGGTCATCCTCAGCCAGATCGTGCGCGGCGCCGCCGAGGAGCTGGCGAGCCGGCCGGGGGAGCTGATCGACCCGGTGCTCGTCGCCTCCGCCTTCGCCAGCGCCGCCGACGCCGCCTACGACTCGGTGCGCGAGCCGGCCGAGGGCACGATGCTGACCGTCTTCCGCGAGATGGCGCACTCGATCGCCCGCCAGCTCGCTCACCTCGACGCCGGCAAGCAGCGCCTCGACCGCGGCGTCAGCGACGAGCAGCAGGACATGATCCTCGCCGAGGTGCTGGAGCGGGCGATGGCCGACGGCCAGCGTGCCGTGGAGCGGACTCCCGAGCAGCTCGACGTCCTGCGCGAGTCCGGCGTCGTCGACGCCGGCGGCTACGGCCTGGTCCTGATCCTCGCCGGGGTCGTCGCGGGGCTGCGCGGCGACGGCGCCACGGTCCCGGAGGTGTCGCACCAGGAGGCCCCGCGGCTCAGCCGGCCCCGCCACGAGGACAGCCGCTACCGCTACTGCACCAACTTCATCGTCTCCGGCACGGAGCTGAGCAGCCGCGAGTTCCTCCCCCGGCTCGAGGGCCTGGGCGACTCGGTGCTCGTCGTCGGCGACGAGGCGACGCTCAAGGTCCACGTCCACACCGACGAGCCCGAGGCCGCGGTGGCGCTCTTCGAGGATGCGGGCAAGGTGACCAACCTCGACGTCGCCGACATGCGCGAGCAGATCGCCGAGCGGCGGGCGCGGCTCGAGCAGGGACGGACCGGTGTGCTGGCGGTGGCGGCCGGCGAGGGCCTGGAGCGCCTCTTCGGCGAGCTCGGCGCCCACGTCGTCCCCGGCGGGGAGACGCTCAACCCATCCACCTACGAGCTGCTGGCCGGCATCCATGAGGTGCCCGCCGAGGAGGTGCTGGTCTTTCCCAGCTCCTCCAACGTGGTGATGGCCGCCGAGCGGGCCTGCGAGCTGTCGGAGAAGCCGGCCCGCGTCGTGGCTGCGACCTCATTGCAGAAGAGCCTCCTGACCCTGGTCGAGCTCGACCCGGCGGCTTCGGCAGAGGAGAACGCCGAGCGGCTCGAGGGCGCCCTGAGCGGTATCGCGGACGGTGGAGTCGCTCCCGCGGCTCGCGACGACAAGCAGGGACGCTTCCGCAAGGGGGACGCGGTCGGCTTCGTCGGCGATGAGATCGTCGCCTGGGGCGGCGCGGGGTCGACTCTCGCTACCACGATCGAGAAGCTCGCCGAGGGCGCCGAGATCGTCACCGTCATCGCCGGCGCCGACGCCCCGATCGCCCTCGACGAGCTCGACCCCCACGTCCCCGACGGAGCGGAGATCGAGACCCACGAAGGCGGTCAGCCGAGCTGGTGGTGGCTGCTCGCGGCCCAGTAGTGCGCTCCTTCGGCGGCGCTTCGGAGTTGACGCCCGCCCAGCTGCGCGCTGCCCCCGTCCACTGGCCAAGGCCGAGTGCGCTCGACGTATCCCTGCAAGCCCTGGAGGGCGTCGGGCCCAAAACGGCCGAAGCGGCTGCGGATGCTGGAATCGGCACGGTCAGCGACCTCCTGCTCCGGTTCCCGCACAGGCATCGTGACCGTACCGTCGTTCCGATCGCCAGTCTCGAGCTCAAGCAACAGGCGACGATCGCGGTCGAGGTGCTCGGCAGCACACCGCGTCCATTTCGCAAACGCGGGCTGTCGATCGTCGGCGTCAAAGTCGGCGACGACTCGGACACGGTGAGGGCGACGTGGTTCAACCAGCCGTGGGTTGCCGCCAAGCTCACGCGGGGGACGCAGCTGCTGCTTACCGGGACAGTGGGCAAGCGGGGGTTTGTGGTGGCGGAATACGAGTTCGTTGCTGGCCCGCGGGTCCTGTCGGAGGGCGAGGGGGGCGCTGCGGGCAGTCCACGGGCTGTCCTCGACCCCCCTCACCCTCCGCCACCCGCGGGAGAGTCGGGCTTGGTTCCCGTGCATCCGGCAACAGAGAGCTTGAAAGCCCAGCGCCTGAGGCAGTGGATGGAGCAGGCGATGCGGTGGGTGGGGAATGTGCTGGAGCCGTTGCCGGCGGAGCTGCGGGTTCGGCGGGAGCTTGCGGGAGCTGCTGACGCGGTGAAGGCCGTGCACTTCCCGGAGACGAACGAGGACGTGGAGGAAGCTCGAGAGCGGCTCAGGTTCGAAGAGCTGTTTCTCTATCAAGCGATCCTGGCCACGCGGAAGCGGTCTCATCGGGCGGCGAGGCCGGCGCCGAGACTGGGTAAGCCGGGGGAGCAGGTGGGGCGGTGGATCGAGTCGCTGCCGTTCGAGCCGACACGGGACCAGCTGAAGGCTTTCGGCGAGATCGACGGGGACCTGGACTCTGGCGAGCCGATGCAGAGGCTGCTGATGGGAGAGGTCGGGTCGGGCAAGACCGTGGTGGCCGTGTACTCGATGCTGCGGGCGCTGGAAGCGGGCTTCCAGGCGGTGCTGATGGCGCCGACGGAGACGCTGGCCGAGCAGCATGCGGCGACGCTGGGAAAGCTGCTGGCGGAGGAGGCGACGCCGTTCGCGCTGCTGACCGGGTCGACCCCGGCGGCGAGGCGCAGGGAGGCGCTGGAGCGGCTGGCCACCGGCGAGCTGGGGCTGATCGTCGGCACCCATGCGCTGATCGAGCCGACGGTGCGGTTCGCCCGGCTGGGGCTCTGCGTGGTCGACGAGCAGCACCGCTTCGGGGTGCAGCAGCGCAAGGCGCTCGACTCGAAGGGGGTGGAGGGGATGGCGCCGCACGTGCTGCACATGACGGCGACGCCGATCCCGCGGACGCTGTCGCTGACGGCGTACGGCGACCTGGACACGACCGCGCTGCACGAGCTGCCCTCCGGGCGCAAGCCGGTGGCGACCCGGATCGTCGAGGAGGGCGATCGCGCCGGCGCCTACGAGTTCATCCGCGGGCAGCTGCGCGAGGGCCGGCAGGCCTACGTCGTCTGCCCGCTGGTCGAGGAGTCCGAGAAGTTGCAGGGACGGGCTGCCGAGGTCGAGGCGGAGCGGCTCGCCTCGGGCGAGCTGCGCGAATTCGGCGTCGGCGTCATCCACGGCCAGATGCGCTCAGCCGACAAGGCCGCGGCGATGGAGGCGTTTGCCTCCGGCGCCACCGACGTGCTCGTCGCGACCACGGTGATCGAGGTCGGGATCGACGTCGCCAACGCGACCGTGATCGTGATCGAGGGCGCCGAGCGATTCGGCGTCTCCCAATTGCACCAGCTGCGAGGGCGCGTCGGCCGCGGCGAGCACGAGTCGATCTGCCTGCTCTTCCCCGAAGATGCGGGAGAGATGGCGCGCCGGCGCCTGAGGGCGGTCGAGCGCGAGCGCGACGGCTTCAAGCTCGCCGAGGTCGACCTCCGGCTGCGCGGCGAGGGAGAGGTGCTGGGCACGCGCCAGAGCGGCCTGCCCCGCTTCGCCGTCGCCGAGCTTCCCGAGGACGGCGACGTCCTCCTCGCCGCCCGCAAGGAGGTCCTCGCCCTGATGCAGCGCCACGGCTCCCTCGACGCCCCCGAACTCGGCCCGCTGCTCGAGGCCGCCCGCCGCCGCTTCGGCGCCGGCGCCGCCGACCCGATACCACTCTGAGACGTGTCTGAGCAAACCCACCGTATTTGGCGGCTTAAGTCAGACACCCCCGTGGGGGCGTGTTTGTGCGGGTGATCGCCGGAGAGTTCCGGGGCCAGCGGCTGGTCGCGCCGCGTGGCTGGAAGGTGCGGCCGACCTCCGACCGGGCACGCGAGGCGATCTTCTCCGTCCTTGGCGACGCGGTCGAGGGCGCGACCGTCCTCGACCTCTACTGCGGCACGGGCGCCCTGGCGATCGAGGCGCTCTCGCGCGGGGCCGCGCGCGCCACCCTGGTCGACCGCGACACCCGCGCCGCGCTCGGCAACGTCGAGCGGCTCGGGCTTGGGGAACGGGTCGAGCTCGTCCGCGCCGACGTCTCGCGCTGGCTGTCGGGCCGGCTGGAGGACGAGGAGAGCCCTCGCTTCGACCTCGTCTTCCTCGACGCCCCCTATAGACTCGCCGACCGCGTGGGGCAGGAACTGGACACCCATCTGCCGCGCCTCCTCCAACCGGGCGGGCGGGCGATAGTCGAGAGCGGCGCGCGCCGCCCGTTTCGCATCGACTCGCTGCCCTGCCTGCGCCGGCGCCGCTACGGCGCCGCCGACGTCGCCATCTACGGGGAGGACGGCTGATGGCGGAGCGCGACGGCACGGTGGTCTGTCCCGGCAGCTACGACCCGGTCACCAACGGGCACGTCGACATCATCACCCGCAGCTCCGAGGTCTTCGAGCGCGTCGTCGTCGGCATCGTCAACAACCCGATGCGCAAGGACAAGACGCTCTTCACCGCCGGGGAGCGCAAGGCGCTGATCGAGGAAGCGACCGCGAGCCTGCCCAACGTCGAGGCCCGGATCTTCTCCAACCTGCTGGTCGAGTTCGCGCGCGAACAGGGCGCCAAGGCGATCGTCAAGGGCCTGCGGGCGATCTCCGACTTCGAGTACGAGTTCGAGATGGCCCAGCTCAACCGCAAGCTCGACCCCGGAATCGAGAGCATCTACATGATCGCCTCGCCCCAGTACAGCTTCCTCTCCTCCACCGGCGTCAAGGAAATGGCGACCTTCGGCGGCGACGTCTCCGACCTGGTTCCCGGCCCCGTCGCGGCCGCGATGGCACAGCGCCTGGGCGAGCGGTAGGCTTTCCCGGCGTTGGGGGGTGTTGGGCGAGAGCTTGCAAAAAGCCGAGGAAATAACCGCTTCTTCACCGAAGTTGCCGCTTACACGTAGGCTTACGACCTGCTGATGGACGTTCTCGTTCTCATAGACAAGCTCGACGACGTGGTCCACAATGCGCGCCCGGTGCCGCTTACGGACCAGGTGCGCGTCGACCGCGAGGAGATCTACGACCTGCTCGACCAGATGCGGGCGACGATCCCCGAGGAGATCAAGCAGGCGCGCTGGATCGTCAAGGAGCGCCAGGAGATGCTGGCCGAGGCCAAACGCGAGGCGGAGCGGATCGTGCGCGAGGCCCGCGAGCAGCAGGCCCGCCTGATCTCCGACGAGGAGGTCACCAAGCAGGCCGAGCGGGCCGCCGACGAGATCGTCGAGGACGCCCGCACGCGCGAGCGCGAGATCCGGCTCGGCGCCGAGGACTACGCCGACGAGATCCTCAACACGCTCGAGGTCAACCTGCAGAAGTTCCTCGCCGCGGTGCAACGGGGGCGGGACCGGCTCGCTGGGCGCGATGAGGAGCCTGTAGCCGAGCTGGACGAGCAGGCTTGACGTAGGGGAGGAGGCGGGCTGCCTCCTCAAAACGCGCGGCAGGAGCCGCGCTTCGAGTGTTTTGAGGAGGCAGCCCGCCTCCTCTTTTTATTGCGCCTGCTCGTCCAGCTTTAGCTCTTGGAGCTTGGCCCAGCGGGGGTCCGGTGTTTCCTGGTGCTTGTGATCCTCGGGGTCGGCTTCGTTCAGCGACTCGCCGCAGACGGGGCAGAGGCCGGCGCAGTCTTCGCGGCAGAGGAACTGGGTGGGGATGGCTAGGACGGCGGCGTCGTGGGCCCAGCGGCCCAGGTCGAGCTCGTCGTCTTCGACATAGGGGCTGCGCAGCTCCTCGTCGTCGGTGTCCTCGTGGGCGACCTCGCGGGCGCCGGCCTCGGTTTCCATCGCGGCGTTCTCCAGGCAGCGCATGCAGGGGCCCTCGATTCGCAGCGGGAAGCGGAGGCGGAAGGCGTAGCCGCCGCTGGGCCGCGAGACGTCGAGGCGAGCCGGAACCGACTCCGGCACGACCGCGTAGGTCTGGCCGGCGAGCTCCAGCGGCTCCAGCCGGACCGGCAGGTCCAGCCGGAGTCCCTCGCCGTGGGAGAGGGACAACCGGGCGAGGTCGATGATCGTCGTCGCTTCCGCCATGGGCTCCTCCGCTTCGGCCGGGCTTACGATGGGCTCCGACGAGATTACGGAATGGGCCAATTCGACTGGACACCCGAGGTCTACCTGGAGCGGATCCGCTCGCAGGTGCCGCGCTACGACGAGCTGCAGGAGCAGGCGATCGCCGCGATCCCGTTCCCGCCCGAGCGCGTGCTCGAGCTGGGGATGGGCACCGGCGAGACGACCCGCCGCCTGATCGAGGCCTACCCCGACGCCTGGGTCGTCGGCCTCGACTCCAGCCCCGACATGGTCTTCCGCGCCCGCCAGACATACGACGACGTCCAGCTCGCCCGCATGGAGGACCCGCTGCCGGACGGCCCCTGGGACCTGGTCATCTCCGTCCTCTCCACCGGCGAGCTGACCGACGCCCAGCTCGAAGCCCTCTGTCGAAGGGTGAAGGAGCAATCCCGCGCCCTGGTAATAGGCGACACCTTCGAAGAGAACAAGCTTAAAAAGCTCCTGGCCTGGTCGGCCGGTGAGGTCACCTGGCAGGCTGACGGCCTCGCCGTGGTCAGGGCTGTGTATGAATAGCTTTTGAGCTTTTGGATGGCGGGGTTGCGGGTCAGTCTGTTGAGCCGTTCCTCGCGCGGGTGGCATGGGGCAGGGGGGTCGAGGACAGCCCGTGGACTGCCCGCAGGCCCCCCTGCCCCATGCCAGGACCCGCGCGCCGAAACGCCCCAAGCCGCTACCATCCCGCGACCATGGCCGTCCCCAAGAAGAGAACTTCCAGCGCCCGCCGCGACAAGCGCCGCGCAAACCACAAGGCCGGGAAGCCCGCGCTCAGCCGCTGCCCCCGCTGCCACAGCCCACGGTTGCCGCACCGCGTCTGTCCCACCTGCGGGACCTACGCGGGGCGCGAGGTGATCAAGCACACGATCGCCGAGCCTTCGGCGGCCCCCACCGATTCGGAGTAGCGCTCTTGGGCCCCGGCCCGACCGTGGCCCTCGACGGCTTCGGGGCCGAGCGGGGCTTCGGCGTGCTCGCCGAGGGCGCGCGCCTCGCTGCCGCCGACGGGATCCGGCTGCGTGTCTTCGGCCCGCCCGGGGAGCTCGGGCTGGACGGGGCGGACGGGATCGAGGTCGTCCCGACCCGCGAGTGGATCGGCAACGAGGAGGACCCGGTCACGGCGGTCCGGGTGAAGAAGGAGGCCTCGGTCGTGCGCGCCGTCGCCGACGTCGCCGAGGGCCGGGCCGACGCGGTGGCCAGCCCCGGCTCCACCGGGGCGACGATGGCGGCGGCCACCTTCGGCCTGCGCCGCCTCAGGGGCGTGCAGCGGCCGGCGCTGGCCGTGCAGCTCCCCGTCCCCGGCAGGCCGGTGCTCTTCCTCGACGTCGGCGCCAACGTCGAGGTGCGCGCCCAGCACCTGGTCCAGTTCGCCTTCCTCGGCGCCGCCTTCAGCGAGGCGGTGCTCGGGGTCGCGCGCCCCCGCGTCGGCCTGCTCTCGGTCGGCGAGGAGGCCGGCAAGGGCCGCGAGGAGGTCGCCGAGGCCAACCGGATCCTCTCCGGGATCGAGGGGATCGAGTTCGCCGGCAACGTCGAGGGGCGCGACCTCCCGGCCGGGGCGGCCGACGTCGTCGTCACCGACGGCTTCACCGGCAACGTCGCCCTGAAGCTGATGGAGGGGACGGCGAAGACGGTCACCGCCGCGATCCGCGACGCCGCACGCTCCAACCCCATCGCCGCGCTCGGCGGCCTGCTGATGCGCCCGGCGCTGGGCGGCCTGCGCCGCGAGCTGCACCCCGACAGCACCGGCGGCGCGATCCTGCTCGGGCTGAGGGGGGTCGCCGTGGTCGGCCACGGCAGCTCCGGCGCCGAGGGGATCGCCAACGCGGTCCGGCTCGCCGCCCGCTGCGCCGAGGTCGATGCGGTCGGCCGCACGGCGGAGCTGCTGCGCGAGGGCGGCGCCGGCCGGGCCGCGCTCGCCGCCGAGCGTGATCGCGGCGACGGCGCGTGATAGGAACCACTCTGTGACCCGCGAGGAAGTCCTCACCCTGGTGCGCGAGCACCTAGCCGAGGAGCTCGAGCTCGACGCAGCGGAGATCGCGGAGGGGACCCGCTTCAAGGAGGACCTCGACGCCGACTCGCTCGACCTCTACGAGCTGGTGATGGAGCTGGAGGACACCTACGGGATCTCCGTCTCCGAGGAGCAGGCGGCCAGGATCGCCACGGTCGGCGACGCGGTCGAGTTCGTCCTCGAGCACGCTCCGGCGTGAACGAGGAAACGCTTTCGGATCTGATCGCCGAGCTGCCGGATGCTTTACGCCGCCAGGCGCTCACCCACTCCTCCTGGACCGACGATCGCGCCGAGTCCTACGAGCGCCTCGCCTACCTCGGCGACAGCGTGCTCGCCCTCGCCGTCGCCCGCGACCTGGTCGACCGCTTCCCGGGCGAGGACGCGGGGGAACTGACCAAGATCCACAACCAGGCGGTGAGCGGCGCCTCCTGTGCCGAGGTGGGCCGCGAGCTGGGCGTGCCGGAGCTGCTGCGCGAGGCCGAGCCCGAGGACCTGCAGGTCGGGATCCCGGCCGAGGTGCTGCTCAGCGGCGAGCGGCCACTGCCGGAGGCGACCGAGGCGCTGATCGGGGCCTGCGTGCTCGCCTTCGGCTTCGAGCGGATCGCAGACGCGGTCGCGGCCGCCTTCGAGCCGCGGGTCGAGCACGCGGCGGAGAACAGGATCGACTTCAAGTCTGCCCTGCAGGAGCTGCTCGCCCGCCGCCGCTCGACCGTAAGCTACGAGGTGACCGGCGAATCCGGGCCGTCGCACCGCCGCAAGTTCGAGGTCGCCGCCGTGGTCGACTCCGAGCGGGTCGGCGAGGGGGTGGGCCGGAGCAAGAAGGCGGCCGAGCAGGTCGCAGCCGAGCAGGCGCTGAAGCGCCTCGGAGGCTAGCGATGCGCGTCGCGTCCGACCGAGAAGAGAGCCTTAGGGTTGCGGGGACCAGGGACCAGAGCAGATGTATCTGAGATCGATAGAGATGAAGGGGTTCAAGTCGTTCCCCGAGCGGGAGAAGCTCGAGTTTTCCCCTGGCGTCAGCGTGATCGTCGGCCCCAACGGCTCGGGCAAGTCGAACATCACCGACGCCGTGCTCTGGGCGCTCGGCGAGCAGAGCCCCGGCGCGATCCGCGGCGCCTCGATGCAGGACGTGATCTCGGCCGGCGGCAAGGGGATCGGCCAGCGCCGCATGGCCGAGGTCGAGGTCACGATCGACAACTCCGAGGGCCGCGCCGCGACCGAGCTCTCCGAGATCGCCGTGAAGCGGACGCTGGACCGCTCCGGCGACGGCGGCTACCGTCTCAACGGCGCCCGCTGCCGCCTCGTCGACGTCACCGAGGTGCTCTCCGACGCCAACCTCGGCCGCGAGATGCACTCTGTGATCAGCCAGGGCCGGGTCGAGTCGATCGTCCACTCCAAGCCGCGCGAGCGGCGCCTGCTGATCGAGGAGGCGGCCGGCCTCGGCAAGCACCGCAAGCGGCGGCGCCGGGCCGAGCTGAAGCTGCGCGCTGCGCGCGACAACCTCGACCGGGCGCTCGACCTGGAGCGAGAGGCGCGGGCGCGCCTGCGGCCGCTGAAGCGCCAGGCGCAGGCGGCCGAGCTGGGGGCCCGGATCGAGCACGAGGAGCTGGGGCTGCGCGGCCAGCTGGTCGCCGAGGAACTGCGCTTCGGCGCCGACCGCGCCGCGGCGGCCGAGAAGGCCGCGCAGGAGGCGCGCGCGCAGCGGGCGACGCTGGAGGAGCAGCTGGCCGAGGTGAGCGGGAAGCGGCGCGCCGCCGAGGAGCGCTTCGCCGCCCGCGACCGCGAGCGCACCCAGGCCTGGGGCGTGCTGACCAAGCTGCGCGGCGAGCAGCAGCGGGTCGCCGTGCGCGCCGCGAGCCTCGGGGGCCGCGAGGCCGAGCTGGCCGGGGGCCTGGAGGCCCTGCGGGCCGAGCTCGGCCCGCTGACGCTCGACGTCGGCGACGGCGCCGCGCCGGGCGAGCGGGCGCGCAAGCTCGAGCAGGAGCTGGGGGAGATCGAGGCCGGTCTCGCCACGGCCGGCGACGGGCTCGGCCGGGCGCGCTCCGCCGACGCCGGCGAGAGCGCCCGCGAGGCTGCCCTCGGCGCGGTTCGCAGCGGCGCCGAGCGCGCCTCGCGCCACGCGCGGCGGGCCGAGGGCCTGCTCGGCGAGCGCCACCGCGAGCAGCTGCGCAAGCGCCTCGCGGCAGGGGAGGAGCTGCTCGACGACGTTCGGGCTGCTGCCGCCGCGGCGACAGCCGCCGAGGCCGCGATCCGCGCCCGGATCGAGCGGATCGAGCAGCGCGTCGTCGGCGGCGAGGACGACGGCGACGAGATCGCCGAGGAGATGCGCGCCTGCTCGCAGCGCGAGTACGAGCTGCAGGCCGAGATGAGCGCCGCGTCGGACCGCCTCACCGAGGTCGAGGTCGAGGCGGCGCACCTCGGCGACCGCCGCGCCGAGGCGGCCAAGGAGCTTGCCTCGATCGCCGAGCGCCTCGGCGAGGAGATCGAGCCGGCCGAGCAGGCCCTGGGCGAGGAGGAGCGGGCCGGCATCGACCGCCGGCTCGAGCGGCTGGAGCGCCGCCGCGCCCAGATCGGCCCGGTCAACCCGCTGGCCGAGCGCGAGTACGAGGAGGCGCGCGAGCACGTCGAGTCGCTGCAGGCCCAGCGCGAGGACACCGAGCGCGGGATGCGCGAGCTGGAGACGCTGATCCGCGACATCGACCGCGAGATCGAGCGCGCCTTCGAGCAGACCTTCGAGGCGACGGCGAAGAACTTCGAGGAGATGGTCGAGCACCTCTTCCCCGGCGGCCGCGGCGCCCTGCGCCGGGTCAGCCTGCGCCCGGTTCGCGACGCGGCGGCTGAGGAGCGGGTCCCGGACGCCGAGGGCGGGGAGGAGGACGAGGAGGCCGAGGAAGAGCGCGACGAGCTCGGCGTCGAGATCGAGGTCACCCCCGCCGGCAAGTCGACCCGCAAGCTCTCGCTGCTCTCCGGCGGCGAGAAGTCGCTGGTCGCGATCGCCTTCGTCTTCGCCGTCTTCCTCGCCCGGCCCTGCCCCTTCTACATCCTCGACGAGGTCGAGGCCGCCCTCGACGACGCCAACATCGACCGCTTCCTGCAGCTGATCCGCCGCTTCTCGGACCGCGCCCAGTTCGTCGTCGTCACCCACCAGAAACGCACGATGGACGCCGCCGACGTCCTCTACGGGGTGAGCATGGGCGGCGACGGCGTCACCAAGGTCGTCTCGCGGAAGCTGCCGCGCGAAGTCGCGGAGGACGGGGGAGAGGGAGAGTCGCGTTCGGAGGCGCCCGCCCCGCCGCCCTTCGCAGGCCTCGCCGAGGAGCACGGCGAGGACGATGCGTCGTCTGCCCCCGGCCTGATCGGCGAGCAGCCCTCCGCGAGCCCGGCGGCACCCGCGCCCGGCTCGGCCGAAGCCGCCTAGTGGTCCATCCTGCAACTCCGCGCACCGATCTGGCGGCTGCAAACCTTCGCCCGCCTTTGTCCTCGGTCGGCCGAATAGTCACAACTATTCGGCCTCCCTGCGTCCGCGGCGTGCTCGGTTTTCGCTCGCCATATCGGCACGGGACTTACAGGATGGACCACTAGTCCTGACGAGATCCGTATTGACCGTTGATAAGACGGCGAATGCGGATCGGGCTTTCTCAACCCTTAAAGAAAACCGAACGTTCCCAGAGCGGGGCCCGCGCTACCCTCAGCCAGGGGAAGGAAAGGAGAACGGTGGCCCAACGCCACATGGACAGGCTGACGTCGTTCGACACGTCGTTCCTGACCAACGAGAAGTCCAACGGGCACATGGCGATCGGCGCCGTGCTCGTCTGCGACGGCGAGCCGCCCAGCCACGAGGACTTCCTCGCCAGCATCCGCAGCCGCCTGCACCTGCTGCCCCGCCTGCGCCAGCGCCTCGCCTTCCCGCCCCTCAACCTGGGCCGTCCGTTCTGGGTCGACCACCCCGAGTTCGACATCCACGACCACGTGCGCCGCGTCGCCGTCGCCGCGCCCGGCACCGACGACCAGTTCCGCGAGCTGGTCGCCTCGTCCTTCTCGCCGCCGCTGGACCGCTCGTGCCCGCTCTGGGAGCTGTGGCTGGTCGAGGGCCTCGAGGGCGGCCGCTTCGGGATCGTCTACAAGACCCACCACGCCCTCGCCGATGGGATCTCGGCGGTGGACATCGGCACCCTGCTCTTCGACGTCGAACCGAAGGCCGAGCCCGACCGCAACGAGGAGCCCTGGAGCCCCAGCGTGCCCCCGACCCGGGCGGGCCTGCTGAAGCAGGCGGTCATCGGCGTCGGCTCGACCTTCGCGCGCGCCGCCCGCTGGCTGTTGGTGGCCCTGCGCGCGCCGCGCCGCGCCCTCAGGCGCGCGACCGACGGCATCGCCGGCCTCTGGGAGGTGACCTGGAACCTGGCGAAGCCGGCGCCGAAGGTGCCGCTCAACGTCGAGATCGGCGCCGAGCGCTGCTTCTACGGGACCCGCTGCGATCTCGGCGAGTTCAAACGGATCAAGAACGCGCTCGGCGGGACCGTCAACGACGTCTCCCTGGCGGTCGCCGCCGGCGCCCTGCGCAGCTGGATGCTCGACCGCGGGCTGGAAACCGAGGGGGTCGAGCTGCAGGCCCTGGTCCCGGTCTCGGTCCGGACCGAGAACGAGCACGGCGAGCTCGGCAACCGGCTGACGGCGATGCGAGGGCCCCTGCCGGTGGGCGTCGAGGACCCGGCCGAGCGCCTGCGGATCGTCTCCAGGGCGATGGACGAGCTCAAGGCCTCCAAGCAGCCGCTCGGGGCCGAGGCGATCTGGGGCCTCAACGACTGGTTCCGCGACTTCGCCCCGCCGCTGCTGCTGGCGCCGACCGCGGCGATCAACTTCTCGACCCGCCTCTTCAACCTGCTCGTCACCAACTTCCCCGGGCCGCAGGTCCCGCTGTACGTGCTGGGGCGCGAGCTGGTCGAGGTCTACCCGGTCGGCTTCCTCGCCCGCCGCCACGCGCTGGCGATCGCGATCATCAGCTACAACGGCTCGGTCGGCTTCGGGCTGCTCGGCGACCGCGACTCCCTCGGCGACCTCGGGCGGCTCGGCTCATACGTCGACGGCGCCGTCGAGGAGCTCCGGGTGGCTGCCGGGATAGCCTCCCCCGGCGGATCCGATGGCGACGACCTGGCAGGAGATACTCAACCTGGGTTCGCGCGAGAGCGCGAACGCCTCGGCGGCTGAGGACGCCGAGCAGCGCCGCGGCGTCTTCCGCCGCCTGCGCCAGAGCCTCTCCAAGAGCCGCAAGGCGCTGGCGGAGGAGGTCTCGGCCAGCTTCTTCGACCGCATCGACGAGGAGACCTGGGAGCGGCTCGAGGAGGCCCTGATCCTGGCCGACGCCGGGGCGCCCACCACGGCCAAGGTCGTCGAACGGCTCGAGCACGAGGTCGAGGGCGGCAACGTCTCCGCCGACGGCGAGGCCGTGCGCGCCCGCCTGATCGAGATCCTCGCCGAGGTGGCCAGCACCGGCCGGGCGCCGATCGACCTCAGCGGCGAGCCTGCGGTGCTGCTGATGGTCGGCGTCAACGGCACCGGCAAGACGACGACGATCGGCAAGGTCGCCTGGCACCTCTCCAAGGAGTTTGGCCTCTCGGTGATCTTGGGCGCCGCCGACACCTACCGCGCCGCCGCGGCCGAGCAGCTCGCCGAGTGGGCCGACCGGGCGGGTGCCGAACTGGTCCGCGGGGAAGAGGGAGCCGACCCGGGCTCGGTCGCCTTCGACGCGGTCGAGGCCGCCCGCGCCCGCGGCGCCGATGTCGTAATCATCGACACCGCCGGCCGCCTCCACACCCAGAGCAACCTGATGGACGAGCTGGCCAAGGTCCGCCGCGTGATCGCCAAGCAGCTCCCCGGCGCCCCCCACGAGACCCTCCTCTCGATCGACGCCACCACCGGCCAGAACGGCCTCCGCCAGGCCAAGATCTTCGCCGGGGCCGCCGAGGTCAACGGCGTCGTCCTGACCAAGCTCGACGGCACCGCCAAGGGCGGCATAGTCCTCGCCATAGCCGACGAGCTCAGCATCCCCGTCAAGCTGATCGGCGTGGGCGAGACGCTGGAGGACCTGCGCCCCTTCGACCCGACCGAGTACGCGACAGCACTCCTTTCCGAGGGCAATTAGCAAATAATACTTGACTAGTCGGGTAGTCTGTGCGCATTTACGGCAAGGATCCCGATTATCGGGACGCAACCGGAGGAGCCCAGATGGCCCAGTCAGCTCGTACTCTTTTCGCCTCCCGCTTGGCGCTTGCGTTCGCAGCGGCTCTCTGTGCCATGGGCTGCATCCCCGCAACCGCCATTGCATCGCCCCCCACGGCAACCACTGAAGCAGCGACGGCGGTGAGCTACGAACAAGCGACCCTCAAAGGCACGGTCAACCCAAAAGGCTTAGCGACCAGCTACTACTTCGAGTACGGCAAAACCGAAGCCTACGGCACCAAAATCCCGGTCTCCCCGGAATCGGTCGGCTCGGGAACCTCCAACGTCGCGGTCAGCCAGACCGTCACCGGTCTTAGCGAAAGCACGGAATACCACTTCAGGGTCGTCGCCGAAAACGAATCGGGCACAGCAAAAGGAGAAGACGCAACCTTTACGACGGCCGGTTTCAACTTCGCCTTTTCAGAAGAAGGCTCCGGCAACGGGCAGCTCAAACAGCCGAACCTCGGGATTGCAACCGACTCCGAAGGGAACATCTGGGTTGCCGACACCGAAAACAACCGGATCGAGAAGTTCAGCTCCAAAGGCGAATACCTGTCGCAGTTCGGCAAAGAAGGCAGCGGCAACGGCGAATTCAAATCGCCGAAGGGACTAGCGTTCGACCCCTCGGGCAACCTCTGGGTCGTCGACTCCGGCAACAACCGCGTGCAGAAGTTCAACTCCAAAGGCGAATACGTCTTTCAATGCGGGGAAAAAGGCTCTGGGGAAGGCCAGTTCAACTCTCCGGCTGGGATAACCTTCTCCGGCTCTAACTTCTTTATTGTCGATTCCGGCAACAGCCGCGTGCAGAAGTTCAACTCCTCCTGCAAATTCCTCGCCGAGTTCGGCAAAGAAGGCAGCGGCGACGGCGAATTCAAATCGCCAACTGCAGTCGTGGTCGAGAGCGCGATCTGGGTCACTGATACGGGTAACAACCGGGTGCAGAAGTTCAACTCCATTAGCCTCAAATACGCCTCAAAATTCGGCAAAGAAGGCACCGGGAAAGGAGAATTTAAAAACCCCACCGGAATCACGAGCGACTTTCAAGGTCGACTCTGGGTCGTCGACTCGGGCAATGACCGGGCGCAGAAGTTCGACCTGGGCGGCGAATGCCAGGACGAGATCGGGGAAGGAGGCTCCGGTGCCGGACAGCTCAGCAATCCGACCGGGATCGCAACGCCTGCCCCGCAAAAAGTCCTGATCCTCGATACCGGCAACAGCCGCGTAGAGAGCTGGACAGTCAAAGCTGAGCCGCCTGACGTTATCGCCCGACCAGCGGAGGATCTTAAAGCCAGCTCGGCGACTTTGCATGCCAACATCAACCCAGAAGCCCTGGCGACCAGCTACTGGTTCGAATACGACACCACCAAATACGAAAAAGGAGAAGGGCCGCACGGGACCAAAATCCCGGTCTCGCCGGAATCCATTGGCTCGGGCTCGTCGGCCGTGAAAGTCAGCCAAACCGCGACCGGCCTGAGCAAAGGCACGGCCTACTATTTCAGGGCCGTTGCTGAAAGCGCAGCGGGCACGGCTGAGGGTGAAGATAAAACATTTAAACTGGAACCACCAAAAGCAACCACCGAAGCCGCCACCGCTGTCGAGGCCACCCAGGCCTTACTGAACGCCAAAGTCGACCCCGAAGGCTCAGCCACCAGCTACTGGTTCGAATACGACACCACCGAATACAAAGCAGGAGAAGGGCCGCACGGAACCAAAATCCCGCTCTCGCCGAAATCCATTGGCTCGGGTACTTTGGCCGTGAAAGTCAGCCAGACCCCGAAAGGCCTAAGCGAAGGCACGGAATACCACTTCAGGGTTGTGGCGGAAAGCGAAGTGGACACCGTCCCAGGGGGAGATAAAACGTTCACGACCCTCAAACTCCCCAAAGTCTTAACCGAAGCCGCCACCTCGATCAAAGCGACCGAAGCCACCCTGAACGGCAAAGTCAATCCCGAAGGCTTCGCGACCAGCTACTGGTTCGAATACGGCAAAACCGAATCCTACGGGACCAAAATCCCGGTCTCGCCGGAATCCATCGGTTCGGGCACTGAATACGTAAAAGTCAGCCAGACCCCGACCGGTCTCAGCTCAGACACGGAATACCACTTCAGGGTTGTGGCGGAAAGCGAAGTGGACACCGCCCCAGGGGGAGATAAAACGTTCACGACCCTCAAACTCCCCAAAGTCTTAACCGAAGCCGCCACTTCGGTCGAAGCAACCAAAGCCACCCTGAACGGCAAAGTCAATCCCGAAGGCTCCGCGACCAGCTACTGGTTCGAATACGGCAAAACCGAATCCTACGGGACCAAAATCCCGGTCTCGCCGGAATCCATTGGTTCGGGCACTGAATACGTAAAAGTCAGCCAGACCCCGACCGGTCTCAGCTCAGACACGGAATACCACTTCAGGGTTGTGGCGGAAAGCGAAGTGGCTACTGTTCCCGGCACAGACCAGAAATTTAAGACAGTGCCTGCCAACTTCGTCTTCGACTTCGGCTCCAAAGGCACCGGCAACGGCCAGTTCCAGCATCCGGCGGAAATCGCCTTCGATTCCGAAGGCGACCTCTGGGTCGTTGACATGAACAACAACCGCCTGCAGAAGTTCGACGAAGAAGGCAAATACCTCGCTCAGTTCGGCGAAGAAGGCTCAGAAGAAGGCCAGCTCCTCGAACCGAAGTCCGTTGCGATCGATGCTGAAGGCAACATCTGGGTGGACGATGCCGGCAACAACCGCCTGCAGAAGTTCGACGAAGAAGGCAACTGGTTGGACGAATTTGGCGAAGGTGGCATAGAAGAAGGTCAGTTCGCAGGGCCCGAAAGCATTGCGATCGACGAAGAAGGCAACATCTGGGTTGCTGATACCTACAACGCCCGTCTCCAGGAGTTCGACGAAGAAGGCGAACTCATCCAAGTAGTCGGCTCCTACGGCTCGGGGCCCGGCCAGTTCGGCGAACCGACCGGTATCGACATCGGTCCCGGCGGCAACGTCTGGGTGGCCGACTGGCAGAAAAACCGGGTGACCGAGTTCAACAAAGCCGGCGAATTCATCCAGCAGTTCGGCACCGGAGGAAGCGGCGGTGGGCAGTTCTACCACCCAGACACGATCGACGTTGACGAAAGCGGCAGCGTCTGGGTTCTCGACGAAGGCATCAGCCGCGTCCAGCGATTCGACGAAGAAGGCAAATACCTCGGCAAATTCGGAACCGAAGGAGCGGGCCCCGGGCAGTTCACCTTCAAATGGCCAACTGGCATAACAACCGACGCCGAAGGGAATCTCTGGATCGCCGACAGCCTCAACGACCGGGTGCAGAAGTGGCTTCCCTGATGTGATCCACGTTAGCTACCGCCTGCCTTAAGCTCCGCTGGGTGTTCGACCAGCTCTCAGACCGGCTACAGGCGACGCTCTCCGACGTTCGCTCGCGGGGGAAGTTGAGCGAGGGCGATGTCGATGCGGCGATGCGGGAGATCCGGCTGGCGCTGCTCGAGGCGGACGTCAACTTCAAGGTCGTCAAGTCCTTCACCGCGACGCTGAAGGAGCGCTGCCTGGGCGCCGACGTGCTGGAGAGCCTCGACCCGGGGCAGCAGGTCGTCAAGATCGTCAACGAGGAGCTGACCGGGCTGATGGGCGGGACCGGGCGCGAGCTGGCCTTCTCCTCTTCCGGGCCGACGGTGATCTTGATGGCGGGCCTGCAGGGATCGGGCAAGACGACCGCCTGCGCCAAGCTCGCCCGCTTCCTGCGCGAGAACGGCCGCAAGGACATCGCCCTCGCCGCCTGCGACGTCTACCGCCCCGCCGCGGTCGACCAGCTGGTCACCGTCGGCGGCCGGGTCGGCGCGCACGTCTACGAGAAAGGCACCGACGCCGACCCGGTTGAGATCGCCGGCTGGGCGCTCGAGCAGGCCAAAGCTGAGCGGCGCGACGTGCTGATCGTCGACACCGCCGGTCGCCTGCACATAGACCAGGACCTGATGGAGGAGCTGGCCAAGATCCGCAAGCGGGTCGAGCCGCACGACGTGCTCCTGGTCGTCGACGCGATGACCGGCCAGGACGCGGTCGGGGTCGCCGAGTCCTTCGCCGAGGCGGCCGAGTTCGACGGTGTGGTGATGACCAAGCTCGACGGCGACGCCCGCGGCGGCGCCGCGCTCTCGGTCAACGCGGTGACCGGCAAGCCGATCCTCTTCGCCTCGACCGGCGAGAAGCTCGAGGCCTTCGACCGTTTCCACCCCGACCGCATGGCCTCGCGCATCCTCGGCATGGGCGACGTCCTCAGCTTCATCGAGAAGGCGGAGCAGCAGATCGACGAGAAGCAGGCCCTCGACCTCGAAGCGAAGCTGAAGAGCAACCAGTTCACGCTCGAGGACATGCTCCAGCAGATGCGCCAGGTGCGGAAGATGGGCCCACTCAGCGGCCTGATCGGGATGCTGCCCGGCATGGGGGCGATGAAGCAGCTGAAGAACGCCGATGTCGACGAGCGCGAGCTCGACCGGGTCGAGGCGATCATCCTCTCGATGACCCCGGAAGAGCGGGCCAACCCGGCGCTGATCAAGGGCTCGCGCCGCAAGCGCATCGCCAACGGCTCGGGGACGAAAGTCCAGAACGTCAACCAGCTGGTCAAGCAGTTCGACCAGATGCGCAAGATGATGCGCCACATGGCCTCCGGCAAGATGCCCGACGCGCAGCAGCTGGCCCAGATGACCGGGGCCGCGCCGCGCCCGAAGATACGCAGGCGCTAGAACCAGGCGCCGCCTCCTCTGCTCCCGCGCGGGCGCGCTAAGCACCCCCGGCGATCTCGCGCCCGCGCTCCCGCGTCCGGGGGCGGCTTTCTGTACCCTGCTCGCTTCATGGCAGTCCGAATCAGACTCAGACGCGTCGGGTCGAGTAAGAACCCGATCTGGCGGATCGTCGTCGCCGATAAGCGCTCCCCGCGTGACGGTCGCACGATCGAGACGATCGGCCAGTACAACCCGCAGACGGAGCCCTCGACGATCGAGCTCGACGAGGAGCGCGCCAAGCACTGGCTCGAGCACGGCGCCCAGCCGTCGGAGACCGTAGCCACGCTGCTGCGCACCAAGGGCATCGCCGCCTCGGGCAGCTAGCCGTGACGGAGCTCCTGGAGTTCCTCGTCAGGGCGCTTGTCGAGGATCCCTCGGCGGTCGTGGTCGAGGAGCTGGAAGAGGACGGTGACCTGGTCTACGAGATCACCGTCGCCGAGGACGACCTCGGGCGGGTGATCGGCAAGGGCGGCCGCGTCGCCAACGCGATCCGGACTATTGCGAAGGCTGCGGCTGTTCGTCTTGACCGGCGAGTGATCGTCGACATTCTCGACTGAGCGTTATGGCGGAGTCCGGGGCAGGGGTTCCGCTTAACTTTTTGGCCAACGGAATCCCTATGGGGGTTCCGCTTAACTTTTTCGAGGAGCGGGAATTTGCTGTCGCCCGGGCGTAGGCGGCGAAAAAGTACAAGACGCTCCACCCCCATAGGGATTCCGTTTAGAGGCAGCTTGTGAGACTCGACATTTTCTCTCTCTTCCCCGAGGCGTTCGACTGGTTCCAGTCGCAGCGGTCGGTTCAGAATGCGTTGAGCTTGGGGAGCGAGCTGCGGTTGTTCAACTATCGGGATACGACTCCGCTTGGGGCCGGGCAGGTTGACGATGCGCCTTATGGGGGCGGAGCTGGGATGGTGCTGCGGGTCGATGTGGTGGACGCGGCGCTGCAGGCGGCCTATCCGAGCGGGGAGCGGCCTCGGGTCGTGTTGCTCTCGCCCACGGGGCGGTTGCTCGACGACGAGCTGGCGGACGAGCTGACGCAGGAGCCCCACGTGGCGCTGCTGTGCGGGCGCTACGAGGGGTTCGACGAGCGGGTGCACGAGCACTTCGCCGAGGACGAGGTTCTCGATCGGGCGCTACGTGCTGGCAGGGGGCGAGCTGCCGGCGATGGTCCTCGCCGACGTCGTCATGCGCAAGCTGCCCGGCGCCCTCGGGCACGAGCGCAGCGCCGTCGAGGAGTCCTTCAGCCGGGTGCTGGAGGGGGCGCCGGAGTACCCGCACTACACGCGCCCACCGGTTTACCGTGGATGGGGGGTGCCCGACGTCCTGCTCTCCGGCGACCACGAGCGGGTGCGGCTCTGGCGGGCGGAGCAGAGCAGGGCGCGGGCGGAGCAGCTCGAAAAAGGCTCCGAGTAGCTACCATTCCGCCACCGCGCGGCGCCCGGCCCGGGCCCGGCGGTCTTTTTTCGCGGGCGCCCGCGAAGGAACCGACATGAGCAGCGTCATCCAAGACATCGAGCGCGGTCAGCTGAGGAAGGGACTCCCGTCCTTCGATCCCGGCGATCGCGTGCGCGTCCACTTCCAGGTAGTCGAGGGCAGCCGCCGCCGCACCCAGGTCTTCGAGGGAATCGTCCTGCGGCGGCAGGGCTCGGGAGCGCGCGAGACCTTCACCGTGCGCAAGCAGTCCTTCGGCGTCGGCGTCGAGCGGACCTTTCCGCTGCACTCGCCGAAGATCGAGAAACTGGAGATCGCCGCCCGCGGCGACGTGCGCCGGGCGAAGCTCTACTACCTGCGCGGTCGCATCGGCAAGGCGGCGCGGGTTGCCGAGCGGGGGTGGGGGATCGACGACGAGCTGATCTCTGCGCCGTCCGCGGCAGCCGATGCGGAGGGCTTGACCCAGGCTGAGGAAGACGCTGCCCAGGGCGAGGCGGATCAGGCTGCGGGTCCTGTCGCCGAGGCGGATGCTTCTGAGCAGGAGGTAGCCGACGCCGAGGCTGAGGCGCCGCCCGCGGAGGGCTCCGAGGAGGAGCAGGCTCAGCCCGAGGCGGAGGCGGAGACTTCGGAGGGGCCCGCGGCGGCAAGTGAGGCTGAGCAGGGCACGGACGCTGAGGCGGCCGAGGCGGGGGGGACCGAGGACGACGCCGCGGCGGATGATGCCGAGAAAGAGACGCCGGACGAGGATTCCGGCGGCTCCGGCGGAGACTCGGCCTGACTCCGAAGATCCCCAAGCCGAAGACCAAGGGCGGCGGGCTGGTCGAGCTGGTCGTCATCGTCGCGCTGGCCTTGGGCCTGGCCCTGGCCATCCAGGCCTGGCTGATCAAGCCCTACCAGATTCCCTCGCAGTCGATGGAACCGACGCTCGACGTCGGCCAGCGGGTCCTCGTCAACCGCTTCCTCTACCACTTCGCCGATCCGGGGATCGGCGACATCGTCGTCTTCCACCCTCCCGCCGGAGTCGACACCGGCGCCCAGTGCGGCGTTCCCCACGGGCCGCGGGAAGCCTGCCCGCGGCCAACCCTCGCCGAGTCCGACCAGAACTTCATCAAGCGCATCGTCGCCGGCCCCGGCGACACTCTTGCCGTCCACGACGGCCACCCCGTGGTCAACGGCGTCGAGAAGACCGAAGAGCCTTACATCCGGCCCTGCGGCACCTCCACAGTCTGCAATTTGCCGAAACCGATCACGATCCCGCCCGACCATTACTTCATGATGGGCGACAACCGTGGCGAAAGCGACGACAGCCGCTACTGGGGCCCCATACGCCGCGAATGGATCATCGGCAAGGCCTTCGCCACCTACTGGCCCCCCGACCGCATCGGCATCTTCTAAGCCACCGGCCGGCGGCAGGTCCCACCAGCGCCGGCTGGCGCGGACGCGGAAGCTCTTCGCCTTCGACCGCGGCCTCGGCAGCCGCCTGGTCGCCGGCGCCGACGAGGCGGGGCGGGGATGCCTGGCCGGGCCGCTGGTCGCCGCCGCGGTGCTGATCGACTACGAGACGCTCTCCCACGCCGACCGCCGCGCCCTCGCCGGCCTGCACGACTCCAAGCAGATGAAGGCCGAGAAGCGCGCGGAGCTGTTTCCCTGCGTGCTGCGCGCGGCGGAGCGGGTAAGCGTCGTGGTCCGCAGCGCGCGCGGGATCGACGACCGCGGCCTGCACGTGACCAACATCGAGGCCCTGGCCAGCGCCCTGGAGCGGCTGCGGCCCGGCGACGGGGCAACCTGCCTGGTCGACGGCTTCTCCCTGCGCGGCTGCGCGGTGCCCCACCGCGCCGTGGTCGAAGGCGACGGCACCAGCGCCGCGATAGCCGCCGCCTCGGTGATCGCCAAGGTCACCCGCGACCGCTACATGCACGGCGCCGCCGACCAGCACCCCGGCTGGGGCTTCGAGGAGCACGTCGGCTACTCGACCCCCGAGCACCGCGAGGCGATCGAGCGGATCGGCATCTCGCCCCTGCACCGCCGCTCCTTCCAGTCGGTGGCATACAGCCAGCTGGAGCTGGCCGGCTAAAACGCTCCGCGGATATGCTCGACGTTGACGACTCGGCCCGCCCGGTCGAAGGTGACGCCGACGGCGTCGAAGCGGATCGCGCCGTAGCGGGGGGCGTCGCGGCGTTCGCCCATCCAGGCGGTGGCGAGGCGCCTCACCTTCAGCTGCTTGCGCCAGTCGACGCCGAGGACCGGGCGCTCGGGGCCGAAGGAGGATCCCGCTCGGCCGGCCTTGACCTCGACGAAGACGAGCGTGCGGCCGTCGAGGGCGACGATGTCGAGCTCGCCGAAGCGGGTGCGGGCGTTGCGCTCGACGATCTCCCAGCTCGAGGCGGCGAGGCGAGCGGCGACGAGGTCCTCGGCGGCGCGGCCGATTCGCTGTCTCTGCGCGGTCATCGAGGCCGACCATAGGGGTGCCGCGCGGCCTTGGCGGCCGCTGCGCGCCTTCGGGCCGAAAGGATTGACACAACCGCGCGAGTGTGGTGCCCACGCGTCGGATTTGGCTCCATAGCGTGGTTTCCGTGTTGGCCACGGCTCAGACCTTCACCCTCGACGGCATCGCCGCCCGCCCTGTCCGGGTCGAGGTCGACGTGCACCGCGGCCTGCCGGCCTTCTCCGTCGTCGGCCTTCCCGATGCGGCGGTGCGCGAGGCGCGGGAGCGGGTTCGCGCCGCGATGGTCAACTGCGGCTTCGAGTTCCCGCTGCGGCGGATCGTTGCCAACCTCGCCCCGGCCAGCCTGCGCAAGGCCGGGCCGGGGATGGACCTGGCGATCGCGGCGGCGCTGCTCGTCGCCTCGGGCCAGCTCGACCTGGGGCGGCTGCCGAAGCTGGCGCTGGTCGGCGAGCTGGCGCTCGACGGCGCCGTCAGGTCCGTGCCCGGGGTGCTGGCGATCGCCGAGGCGGCGCGGGAGCGGGGGACGGAGGCGATCGTGGTCCCGGCCGAGAACGGGGCGGAGGCGGCGCTGGCGGGGGACGTCGGCGTGATCTGCCTCGAGAACCTCGCCCAGCTCTCGGCGCTGGCGGCCGGCGAGTGGATGCCCAACCGGCCCGACCCGATGCCGTTGCGGCTCAGCTCCGGCGCCGGCGTTCCCGACCTCGCAGACCTGCGCGGCCAGCGCCACCTCCGCCACGCGCTCGAGGTTGCCGCGGCGGGCGGCCACAGCCTGCTGATGGTCGGCCCTCCCGGCGCGGGCAAGTCGCTCGCGGCCAGCCGCCTGCCCTCGATCCTGCCGCCGCTCGCCCCGGAGGAGGCGCTGGAGGTGGCGCGGATCGCCAGCGCCTGCGGGCGCCTGGGCGCCGGCGAAGCCGGGGGGAGGCCGTTCCGCGCGCCTCACCACACGGTCAGCCCGGCGGGCCTGGTCGGGGGTGGCAACCCGCCGGCGCCGGGCGAGGCGACCCTCGCCCACCGCGGCGTCCTCTTCCTCGACGAGCTCTGCGAGTTTCGGCGCGACACCCTGGAGGCGCTGCGGGCCCCGCTGGAGACCGGCTGGGTCTCGATCGCCCGGGCCGGCTCCTGGCGCCACCTTCCCTGCTCCTTCATGCTCGTCGCCGCCGCCAACCCCTGCCCGTGCGGCCGCGGCGAGGCCGACCCCGAGTGCAGCTGCGCGCCGCTGGCCGTGCGCCGCTACCAGGCGCGCCTCAGCGGGGCGCTCGCCGACCGCATCGACCTCCTCGTGGCGATTCGCCAGCCCAGCGCCGAGGAGCTCGCCGGCCCGCAGGGCGAGGCGTCGGCCGAGGTGCGCGAGCGGGTGGCTATGGCGCGTGAGCGCCAGGAAAGCCGCCTGGGTTCCGGGCGCAGCAACGCCGAGATGAGCCCGAGCGAGGTGCGTGAGTGCGCCCTCGACGAGCCGGCCGCGGCGCTGCTCGCCGACGCCTACTCGCGGCGCCGGCTCAGCGGCCGCGCGCACGACCGGGTCCTGAGGCTGGCGCGGACTGTCGCCGACCTCGGCGGCGCCGAGACGATCGGGCGCGAGCAGATGGCCCAGGCGCTGCAGCTGCGCCGGAGGGACGCCGAGTGAGTGAGCCGCGCGCCTGCCCGGACTGCCTGCGCCGCTCGCGGCTGCTCGCCCACCTCGCCCCCTACATCGAGAAGATCGCCACCGGGACGGTGGGCTCGCGCTCGCCAGAACTGCTGCGGCTCTCCAACGAGGACCTCGCCGCCGCGGCGGCGCCGAAGGTCGCGGCGCAAATCCTCGCCCAGGTCGAGGTCGTGCCCGAGAGCCGCCTCCTCGCCGACCTCGTGGCGGCGCAGTGCTGGGCCTGCTGCCGCCATGACCGGCGCTTCCCCGTCGGCCTGCACGACGCTCCCGACGCGCCTTGGGCCTTGATCGGCCGCGGCGACCCGGCGCTGCTGGACCGGCTCGAGCCCGAAGGAACCGTCACCGTGGTGGGGGCGAGGCGCGCCAGCACCTACGGCCGCGAGATCGCTCGCGAGCTGGGGCGCGAGCTGACCGCCGCGGGGCTGCTCGTCGTCAGCGGGCTCGCCTTCGGTATCGATGCCTGCGCGCACCGCGGCGCGCTCGAGGCCGGCACCACCGTCGCCGTGCTCGGCTGCGGAGCCGACATCGCCTATCCGGCCTCCCACCGCTCGCTCTGGCGGCGGATCGGCGAGGACGGCCTGGTCCTCTCCGAGCTTCCGCCCGGGACCGGCGCCTGGCGCTGGTGCTTCCCGGCGCGCAACCGGATCATGGCCGCGCTGGCCGGGATGACGATCGTGGTCGAGGCCGCGCAGCGCTCGGGGTCGCTGATCACCGCCGACCTCGCCGCCGATCTCGGTCGCGACCTCGGTGCGGTTCCGGGCCCGGTCAACTCGCGCGCCTCGGTGGGCACCAACGGCCTGCTCGCCGGCGGCGCCTGCCTCGTCCGCGACGCCCAGGACGTGCTCGACGCGATGCTCGGCCCCGGCGTCCGCAAGGCCGAGCGGACAGGATCTGCGCTGAGCCCCGAGCAGCTGCGCGTCCTCGAGGCGATCGAGGAGGGGGAGGAGACCTCCGACGCGATCGCCGCCCGCCTCGACATCTCCGGCGCCGAGACCGCCGCGGCCTTGGCAACCCTCGAGGCGCTCGGCTACGTCGCTTGCTCTTTGGTCGGGTCCTACGCACGCACCCTGCTGCGACCGCCTGGAGGCTCGGGGTAGTGAGGTGCGACGAACCGTGGTTGCCCGCCGAAGATCAGGTCGCCTACATTGCCTCGTGGTCCGGTGTCGGTGCGGTCTGCGCGTATCTGATCTGGGTCGTTGCAATCTGGCTCAGGCCTAACCTCCGCCTCGACGCGGGCGAGTCGATGCAGATAGGTGCCGCCCTTTCGGGGGCAGGCGCCCTCTGGTGGACCTTGGCTGAATTGGCGTTTCACTAGGATCGGAGATACGCATGCGTTCGGAGATCAGAATGCGAATGGCAATCGGCCTGGCCTTTGCCTCGGGCCTTGGAGTCCTGTTGGCGGTTGCGTCGAACACGTGGAACTGGTCGAGCGGCGCGATCTTCTGGGCCGGCATGGCGATGGCTGCGTTTCTTGGCTTTGTCGTAACGCCACTGATTGCGCTTCCGATCAGGATTCGGCGGGACGGCGGCAAGCATCGCTTTCGCGGCCCTTCGAGCCGCACCCGGCGGTAGTCCAGCGCGGGATATGCCCCGTTGAGCGATAAGCGCGTACCAGCAGTCCTCTCGATCGCCGGCTCGGACTCCGGCGGCGGCGCCGGCATCCAGGCGGACCTGAAGGCGTTCGCGCGCTGCGGTGTGCACGGGATGACCGCGATCACGGCGATCACGGCGCAGAACACGGTCGGGGTCGAGGCGGTCGAGGCGGTCTCGCCGGAGACGATCGTGGCCCAGGTCGGCGCGGTCGCCGAAGACATCGGCGTCGACGCGGTCAAGGTTGGGATGCTGGGCACCGCGGAGACCGTCGACGCCGTGGTCGAGGCGCTGGCACTGGTCGGGGAGGCGCCGGTGGTCCTCGACCCGGTGATGGTCGCCGAGAGCGGCGCCGTCCTGCTCCACGAGGAGGCCCGCGCCGCGCTGGTCGAGCGCCTGCTGCCCTTGGCGACGGTCGTCACGCCGAACATCCCCGAGGCCCGGGCGCTTGCCGGGGTGGGAGAGGAGGCCTCGCAGGAGGACCTGGCTCGCGAGGTGCTTGCGCTGGGGCCGCGGGCCGTGGTCGTCACCGGCGGCCACAGCGAGCGGGTCGTCGACCTCTTCTACGACGGCCGCGAATCGGCCGAGATATCGGGCGAGCGCCATCCGGACGGGGCCGCCCACGGCTCCGGCTGCACCCATTCCTCCGCCCTGGCCGCTTTTCTCGCCCTGGGGGAGCCGCCGCTGGAGGCTGCGCGCAAGGCGCGCGAGATCGCCTCCGCCGCTGTTGCCCACGGCCTGCGCGAAATAGGGGCCGGGCCGGGCCCGGTTGACGTCTTCCACCTTCGTTGAAGGGTTTCCGGGGCAAGGGCCCGGAAAACCCTTCGATCATCTGTGAGTAGATTTCCGGCATGAGCTCAAACGGCGCCACCACCATGACCAAGCTGCCTCGTCCACGCTCGGCCACGGTCTTCGACGGCCCCGACCGCGCCCACGCGCGCGCCTACATGAAGGGCATTGGCTTCGACGACGACGCGCTCAGCCGGCCGACGATCGGGATCGCCAACACCTGGACCGAGGCGATGCCCTGCAACTTCCACCTGCGCGGCCTCGCCGAGCACGTCAAGCAGGGCGTGCGCGCCGCCGGCGGCACGCCGATGGAGTTCAACACAGTCGCCGTCTCCGACGGGGTGACGATGGGCACCCAGGGGATGAAGGCCTCGCTGGTCAGCCGCGAGGTGATCGCCGACTCGATCGAGCTGATGGCGCGTGGCTACCAGTTCGACGCGATCGTCGCCCTCTGCGCCTGCGACAAGACGATCCCGGGCTGCGCGATGGCGCTGGCCCGGCTCGACGTTCCGTCGGTCGTCCTCTATGGCGGCTCGATCGCCCCCGGCCACTGGCACGGGCGCGACGTCACCATCCTCGACATCTTCGAGGCGATCGGCGCCCACAACGCGGGCGACATGAGCGACGAGGAACTGCACGAGCTCGAGGGTGTGGCGAGCCCCGGCGCCGGCGCCTGCGGCGGCCAGTTCACCGCCAACACGATGGCCTGCGCCTTCGAGGCCCTCGGGATCAGCGCCGGCGGCTCGGCGATGGTGCCCGCCGAAGACGACGACAAGGGGACGGTCGCCGAGCGGATCGGCGAGCTGGTGCTGAACGTCCTCGTCGAGGATCTGCGGCCGAGCAAGGTGATCACGCGCGACTCGCTCGAGAACGCGATCGCCTGCGTCTGCGCCTCGGGCGGCTCGACCAACGCCGTCCTGCACCTGATCGCGCTCGCCCGCGAGCGCGAGATCGAGCTGACCATGGACGACTTCGAGCGCATCTCCCGCGCGACCCCGCTCTTCGCCGACCTCAAGCCCGGCGGCCGCTACGTCGCCGCCGACCTCTACGCGGCCGGCGGCGTGCCGGTCATCCTCAAGCGGCTTGCCGAATCGGGCAGCCTGCACTCCGACGCGATCACGGTCACCGGGAAGACGATCGGCGAGGTGGCGTCCGAGGCGACCGAGGCACCCGGCCAGGAGGTCGTGCGCCCGCTCGGCGACCCGGTGAAGAGCGAAGGCGGCCTGGCGATCCTGGGCGGCAACCTGGCGCCCGAAGGGGCGGTGGTGAAGCTCGCAGGCACCGAGCGCACCCAGCAGACAGGGCCCGCCCGTGTCTTCGAGTCCGAAGAGGAATGCTTCCGCGCGGTCAAGGACCAGAAGGTCGAGCCGGGCGATGTCGTCGTGATCCGCAACGAGGGACCGGTCGGCGGCCCGGGGATGCGCGAGATGCTCCAGGTCACCGCGGCGATCGTCGGCGAGGGGCTGGGGGAGAGCGTCGCGATGGTCACCGACGGCCGCTTCTCCGGCGCCACCCGCGGCCTGATGATCGGCCACGTCGCCCCCGAGGCGGCCAGGGGAGGCCCGATCGCCGCGATTCACGAGGGCGACCGGATCACCGTCGACATCGACAACCGCCGCCTCGACGTCGATCTCTCCGACGAGGAGATCGCCAAGCGGGTGGCCGAGTACAGCTCCCCGCCGTCCCCCTTCGGCCCGGGCGTCATGGCCAAGTACGCGGCGACGGTCAGCTCGGCCGCGCACGGCGCCGTGACCGCTTAACCGCTCAGGAACCCGTCGAGCAGCGCGTTGAAGCGCGCCGGGCGCTCCATCTGCGGCACGTGGCCCGTGTGCTCGAAGATCTCCAGGCGGGAGTGGGGGATGCGGCGGTTGTAGCTGTGCGCGGCAACGGAGGGGATGACCCAGTTGTCGGTGCCCCAGACGATCATCACCGGGATCTCGATCTCTTCCAGCCGGTGGCGGGCGTCGTACTCGATCACCGCGTCGAGCGCGTCGGCGAACCCGGGGGCCGGCAGCCCTGAGGCCATCTGCTCCCAGAGCAGCTCCTTGCGCAGGCGCCCGGGGTAGCGCATGAAGAGCCGGAGCATCAGGTAGCGAGCGCGCTTGCGGGCGACGACCTCCTGAGCCGCTTTGCCGAAGCCCGGTCCGAAGGTGCCCCAAGCGTGCGAGGTCGCCTTCCCCCTTTGGTGCGGAAGCCAGGTGTTGATCAGGCCGGCGGCGGAGACGAGGACGAGCCGGTCGAAGCGCTCGGGTGCCGAGAGCACCGCCTCCGCCGCGACCAGGCCGCCCATCGAGTTGCCGACCAGGGTCGCGCCCCGGTCGATCCCGAGCTTCTCGCAGAAGTCGTGCAGCAGCTGGCCGTAGGCGTGCATGTCGATCGGCCAGACGGGCATCGGGCTGGCGCCGAAGCCGGGCAGGTCGAGCGCGATCGCCCGCCGCCCGCGGCCGAGGTGGGGCAGGTTCTCCAGCCAGTTCTGCCAGGAGCCGGAGATGCCGTGGACGAAGACGACCGGCTCGCCCTCGCCGATCTCGGCGTAGTTGACGGCGGCCCCGGGCAGCTCGATCCGGTGCACGTGGGGGCGCCAGTCGATCCCCAGCCACTCGGGATCCGGGTTGCCGTAGTCGTCAGGCATAGCCCATACGTTCGAGTATGGGTATCTCCCGGATTCGGGCGGCTGCAGGTGGTCCCAGAGGATGCCGCGGGGCCGCTCGTACTGGCGCTCGACCTCGATCACGGCGCGCGGCGTGGCGATCACGTTGACCGGCAGGTCGTGGGAGGTCATCATCAGGTGGCGGCGCAGGACCTGGGTCGGGTGGACCGTCGTCGCCACGGTGGTGTGGCCGTCGATCTTGCCGGCGTCGATCAGCACGCCGTACTCGAGGTCGGAGTAGCCGCCGCCCTTGCCGACCCGGGCGCCGCTGAGGTTCACCGCGACCGATCCGCAGAGGACGAAGTCGATCTCGGGCAGCTCGTCGAGGGCGGTCACGCGCCCGTGCTTGAGCGCCCCCTTGATCGTCGCCGCCTCTTTCACCGCGCGCTTGGAGAGCTTCTTCGGGTCGAGGACCCGGAAGGGGTGGGGATCGCGCAGCCGCGGCACGGCCATGATCACGACCTTGCCCTCTTCCAGGGCCATGCGCCGGGCGTAGGTCTGGGGGGAGTCGGGGTTGGCCTTGATTACCTGGGCGCGCTTCCAGAGCCGGTACCCGGCGAGCTTCTCGGCCGCCAGCTTCGCCCCGGCGAAGTTGGGGATGCGACCCTCGGCGCCCGGGAAGCGGGACACGCCCTCGCGGTCCATCGCCTTCCAGACCTCCTTGCGGACCTCGTCCTTGGAGCCCTTGCGGGCGTTGGCCTTGGCACTCATCGGTCACCGGAACGATATCCGCCGTAACGACCGGAGCGTGTGCCTAAACTCCGCACGGTGGGTCGCAAAGGCAAAATTGCGATCGTCGCGATCCTGACCCTGCTCGTCCTCGGCGTCTCCGTTGGGTACGCCTACGACAGCACGCAGACGGACACGATCGCCGACGGCGTCACGATCGCCGGCGTTGACGTCGGCGGCATGGACGCCGAGGAAGCCGAGCAGACGGTGCGAGCCCGGCTGCTGCGGCCCCTGCGCCACTCGATACGCGTCGGTTATGACGGCGACAGCTGGGAGCTTCCCGGCGAGAGCCTCAAGGTGCACGCGGACCTCGATGCCGCGGTCGCCGAAGCGCTCGAGGACAGTCGCGAGGGCGGCTTCCCGGGCCGGCTCGTGCGCTACGTGACCGGCGGCGAGGTCGAAGAGCAGATCGGCGCCGACGTCACCTACTCCGAGCGCGCGATCAACCGCTTCGTGCGCCGGGTCGCCGACGCCGTTGACCGCGAAGCCCAGGATGCGACGGTCGAACCCAGCGCCGACTCGCTCGTCGTGGTCAAGGCGCAGAACGGGCGCAAGCTGCGCGACAACCTGCTCACGCGCCAGCTGCGGGCCGCTGTCCTCAATGCGGACGCCGACCACACGATCGCCGCCCGCACCCACTACACGAAGCCCGAGGTGACGACCGAAGAAGTCGCCAGCGCCTACCCGTCGTACCTGACGCTCGACCGTGGCAGCTATACGCTCCGCCTCTGGGAAGACCTGAAGCTGGCCAGGACCTACACGGTGGCGGTCGGCCAGGAAGGGCTCGAAACGCCGGAAGGCCTCTACTCGATCCAGGAAAAGGAAGAAAACCCGACCTGGCACGTGCCGGAGTCGTCGTGGGCCGGGAGCCTCGCCGGCCAGGACATCCCGCCGGGCCCCTCGAACCCGATCAAGGCGCGCTGGCTGGGGATCTTCGAAGGCGCCGGCATCCACGGCACCGAAGAGACCTACTCGCTCGGGACCGCCGCCTCGCACGGCTGCGTGCGGATGGCGATCCCCGACGTGGAAGAGCTGTATGACCGGGTGGAAGTCGGGACCCCGATCTACATTGGATAGAGGCTCGCCGGGGTTTGCGGCGAACTCAGTCCGGTGAACTGGGACGACGCGCTCGAGGCATACGACCGGGACCTCCGGGGGCGTGGCATGGCTGAGCGAACGCGCCGCGCCTACGGCGTCGACCTCGGGCAGTTCGTCGAGTGGGCGGGAGAGCGGGCGCCGGGTGAGATCCGCCACCGCGACGTGCGCCGCTACGCGGCCGGCCTCTCCTCGGCGGGGATGGCGGCGGCGACGGTCGCCCGCAAGCTGGCGGCGATCCGCGGGCTCTTCGACTTCCTCGTGCGCACCGAGCGGGTCGGCCAGAACCCCGCCGACCTCGTCTCCAGCCCGAAGCGCGAGGAGAAGCTTCCGCGGGTGCTCTCGGCCGGGCAGGTGCGCGACCTGCTGGAGAAGATCCCCGCCCGCACGCCGCTGGAGATGCGCGACCGGGCGATGCTCGAGCTGGCCTACTCCTGCGGCCTGCGCTGCGAGGAGATCGTCAACCTCGACCTCGGCTCGCTCGACCACGAAGGCGAGCAGCTGCGCGTGCTCGGCAAGGGCTCCAAGGAGCGCCTGCTGCCCGTCGGCGAGCCCGCCCAGCGGGCGCTGCGGCGCTACGCCGAGCGCGGCCGCCACGCCCTGGCCACCGACCCGCGCGAGCCCGCCCTCTTCCTCTCCAAGAGTGGCCGCCGCCTCTCCAACTCCGACGTCACCCGCCGCCTCGGGCTCTGGGTGCGCGAGGCGGCGCTGGCCGCCGGGGTCTCGCCGCACTCGCTGCGGCACAGCTTCGCCACGCACCTGCTCGAGGGCGGTGCCGACCTGCGGACGATCCAGGAGCTGCTCGGCCACGCCTCGATCTCGACCACACAGGTCTACACTCGCGTGGATGCCGCGCGCCTGCGCGATGCGTATGCCGCGACCCACCCGCGGGCATGATCGGCAAATAACCCGTCAGCGACTCTAGAATCACGGCCGGAGCCATGGAAACAGGCGTAAAAGAGGTTGAGCTTCGCGATCTGTGGCGCCGCTACAAGGGCGAGGGGGATGCCAGCGCGCGCGAGCGCCTGGTCGTCGCCTACTCGCCGATGGTCAAGTTCGTCGCCGGCCGCCTCGGCGCGGGGCTGCCCTCCCACGTCGACGACGCCGACCTGATCTCCTACGGCCTGATGGGCCTGATCGGCGCGATCGAGCGCTTCGAGCCCGAGCGCGGGATCAAGTTCGAGACCTTCGCGATGACCCGGATCCGCGGCGCGATCATCGACGAGCTGCGCTCGCTCGACTGGGTGCCGCGCTCGGTGCGCTCGCGGGCCCGCGAAATCGAGGCGGCGCAGGCGAAGCTCGAGCACGAGCTGCAGCGGGCGCCGACGGAGGCCGAGCTGGCGGAGAAGCTCGAGATCAGCGAGGACGAACTTCAGACCTCGCTGCTGGAGATCGCCAACTCCTCGGTCTACGCCCTCGACGAGCTGTGGACAGTCTCGGACTCCTCCGGCGACCAGGTCTCGCTGCTCGACACGATCTCCGACCCGCGCGCCGAGGACCCGCAGGAGTCGCTCGCCAGCAGCGAGGTCAAGGACCGCCTGACCGAGGCGATCTCCTCGCTGCCTGAGCGCGAGCAGCTCGTCGTCGCGCTCTACTACTACGAGAACCTCACCCTGCGGGAGATCGGCGAGGTCCTCGGCGTGACCGAGTCGCGCGTCTCCCAGCTTCACACCAAGGCCGTGATGCGCCTCAAGTCCGGCCTCCAGGCCGTCTGAGCCAGCCCCGCTGAGTTGGGGAGCCTGGCCGTCCTCCAGCCGAATTGAGCACCGCCCGCTTCGCGCGCGGTGCAATGAGGTGCGCGGCTCCGCCGCGCTCCAGGGCAGATTGCATAGGCCGCTTCGCGACATTCGTCCGGAGGACGGCCAGGCTCCCTTTAACACGTCACCCGGAAACGCTGGAGCCACGAAGCCGGTGCCAAGGTCCCCAAGCTTGGGAGAAAGCTTCGACGAGTCTGCATTTACCCGCCTATAGCCGGGGTAAATGCAGACTCGTCGATTGCTTGGGCCGAAACGGCGGCTCGGGTGGGGATTTGCTTTGAAGCTTGCAACGCTTCGAGGGGATGGCGGGTGCCCCTCCCCAGAACACTCCAGCGAGGCTCCCGCCGAGCGTTCTGGGGAGGGGCACCCGCCATCCCCTACCACCCAGCCGCTTGAATTGCCCCGCCCCGGGTGTACCTTCAAATGCGTGCCTCACAAGGCCGCAGACCGGATTCGAAACGTCGCTTTGATAGGGCACCGGGGCTGCGGCAAGACGAGTCTGCACGAGGCGATGCTGTTCGAGGCCGGGGCGGTCAGCCGGCTGGGCAGCGTGGCGGAGGGCTCCACCGTCTCCGACCACGAGCCCGACGAGCGGGAGCGGGCGATGTCGATCAACGCCGCCCTCGCCTGCTTCGAGCACGGCGGGCGCGAGATCAACCTGATCGACACCCCGGGGGAGCCGAGCTTCGCCGCCGACGCGATCGCGGCGCTGCGGGTCGTGGATGCGGCGGTGGTTGTGGTCAACGCCGTGATGGGGGTCGAGGTGCACACCGAGCGGCTCTGGCGCCGCGCCGACGCCGAGGGCCTGGCCCGGCTCGTCTTCGTCAACATGCTCGACCGCGAGCGGGCCGACTTCTACCGCGCCCTCGACTCCCTGAAGGCGGCGTTCGGCCCCCACGTGGTCGCCACCGAGATCCCGATCGGGACCGAGCAGGAGGTCCGCGGCGTCGTCGACCTGATCGACCTGAAGGCGTTCGTCTACGAGGGAACCGGGCCGGGCGCCGCCGAGGAGGCCGAGATCCCCGAGGAGCTGCGCGAGCAGGCGGAGGAGCACCGGGAGAAGCTGATGGACGAGGTGGCGGAGAGCTCCGACGAGCTGATGGAGCGCTACCTGGAGGGCGAGGAGATCGACCACGACGAGATCGTGCGCGCGCTGAAGCGGGGGGTCACCGACGGGCGGATCTTTCCCGTCACCTGCGGCGTGGCGACGCGCAACCTCGGCACCGGCCGGCTGCTCGAGGCGCTGGTCGAGGACCTGCCCTCGCCGGCGATGCGGGGAGCGGTGCCGGCGCGGGGGGCGGGCGGCGAGGAGATCGAGATCGGGCCCGACGAGGACGGCCCGCTCGTCGCCTACGTCTTCAAGACGCTCGCCGACCCCTACACCGGCCGCGTCAACCTCTTCCGCGTCTACCGCGGGACCCTGGCCTCGGACTCGCAGGCGTTCAACGTCGGCGCCGGCCGGAAGGAGAGGATCGGCCAGCTCGGCCAGCCGCTCGGCGAGGAGCTGAGGCCGGTCCCCGAGCTGGGCGCCGGCGACATCGGCGTGGTCGCGAAGCTGAAGGAGACCCATGCCGGCGACGTGCTCTGCGCCGGCCAGGAGGAGATCTCCTTCGCGCCGCTCGACCTGCCCAACCCGGTGATGGCCTTCGCGTATGAGCCGAGGTCGAAGGGGGACGAGGAGAAGGCCGCGGCGGCGGTGCGCCGGCTGACCGAGGAGGACCCGACCCTCGACGTCCACCGCGACGCCCAGACCGGGGAGCAGATCATCGCCGGCCTCACCCAGATCCACGTCGAGGTGATGGTCGAGCGGATGAAGCGGCGCTTCGGGGTCGAGATCGAGCTGCACCCGCCGCGCGTCCCCTACCGGGAGTCGATTCGCCGCCCAGCCGCCGCCCACGCCCGCTACAAGAAGCAGTCGGGAGGGCGCGGCCAGTTCGCCGACTGCCAGATCGAGATCGAGCCGGCCGAGGACGGCGCCGAGTTCGAGTTCGTCAACAAGATCAAGGGCGCGGCGATCCCGGGCAGCTTCATCCCGGCGGTGGAGAAGGGGGTGGAGGAGGCGATGGCGCACGGCACCGTCGCCGGCTACCCGGTGAAGGGGGTGCGGGTGCGGCTCGTCGACGGCAAGCACCACGACGTCGACTCCTCGGAGATGGCCTTCAAGATCGCCGGCGCGATGGCCTTCAGGGAGGCGATGGAGGCGGCGGACCCGGTGCTCCTGGAGCCGATCGTGCGGCTCGCGGTCAACTGCCCCGGGGACGTCGTCGGGGACGTGATCGGCGATCTCAACTCGCGCCGCGGCCACCCGCTGGGGATGGAGCCGAAGGGGGCGATGACGGAGGTCAGGGCGGAGGTGCCGATGTCGGAGGTGCTCGATTACGCGCCCGACCTGCGTTCGATCAGCGGCGGCCGGGCGGACTTCGAGGTCGAGTTCGACCGCTATGAAGAGGTGCCTGCGCACCTGGCCGAAAGAGTTGTCGCAGCCGCCAGCTGAACCGCGTCGTCCCGTGCCCTGTGGGCTAGCTTTCAGCCGTGAGCATCTACCAGCGCGATCCAGCCGCCCCGGGGGCGAACGTGAGGCGGCGGCAGGAGGGAGCGCCCGGCAGCCGGATCGAGCACGCGGTGGGCCGCTTCAACGAGAGCGACGCCGCCCGTACGGTGGCGGGCCTGACGCGCAGCCTGGGCCGGCCCTCGGCCTCGGTCGGTGCCGCCGCCGGCTCGCCGAGCGAGGTGCGGATCACCGTCGCCTGGGACCTCTGCTGGTACCAGTGGGCCGTCGATGTGGACGAGGCGCGGCGGCCGGTGCGCGAGATCGCCAGGGGGGACGACGTCGAGCAGCTCGATCGCTCCGCGCGCCACTGGAACGCGAGCCTGGGGGAGGGTGGCCAGCTCCTCTTCGGCGCGGCCGGCTCGCCGGTGCGGCACCGCACCGGCTGGCTGAGGAGCAGGTGAAGCTCGTCGTCAACGTCGACGGCGGGGCACGCGGCAACCCCGGGCCGGCCGCGATCGCCGCGGTCGTCCAGGACGCCGGGGGCGGCGTGCTCGAGGAGCGCGGCGAGCGAATCGGCCGGGCCACGAACAACGTCGCCGAGTACAGGGCGCTGCTGCTGGGGATCGAGCGGGCGGCGGCGCTGGGAGCGAAGGAGCTGGAGCTTGTCGGCGACTCCGAGCTCGTCGTCATGCAGGTCAAGGGCGAGTACAAGGTCAAGGACGCGACGATGCGGGAGCTGCACGCCCAGGTGAAGGAGGCGCTGCGAGGTTTCGAGAGCTGGTCGATCCGCCACGTGCGCCGGGAGCGCAACGCCGAGGCCGACCGCCTCGTCAACGAGGCACTCGATGGCTGACGCCGAGCGGCCCATAGATCCCGGCGCCGACATCGGCCACGTCCACCTCAAAGTGGCCGATCTCGACCGCTCACTCGACTTCTACTGCGATGTGCTCGGCTTCGAGCTGCAGCAACGCCTCGGCGATGAGGCGGCCTTCGTCTCCGCGGGCGGCTACCACCACGACCACATTGGCCTCAACACCGGCCGCTTCGCCCTCTATAGAGCCAGATTCGCCCCGAAGACGGCGCTCTGACGGTGGTCGGATTTGCCGGTCGATTAGGCACGATCCGGCGGCATTTGGGCACAGATCGGGCGCTTGTGCCCAAAGGGGTGATGGTCCGGCCGGGCCGGATCTGCGGTGGCCACAGTCAAACCCTCTTGACCCCGATTGTGGGCACATATCCGATCCGCAGCGTGGAGCGGAAAGGGCGGTGAGGGGGCGCCTCAAGCCGACGCGCGCTGACACCAAAACGCGCGCACGAGCCGCTGGCCATCTGAGCCGCCGGGGGCTTGTCACGTCCGCCAGATGTGGGTATCCTTCCCTCTATCCCCCCAGTCGCTTCGGCGGCTGGGTGCGAGGCCCGCTTCGGCGGGCCTCAGCGATTTAAGGGACCTACCAGCCCTTCGGCTTGCGAATCTCGCCGCCGCCGCCGCCGGATGCGTCGTGGAGGACAGGCGCGAACTGGCTTGCTTCGATCGGCCCACGCCGCAGTTGCTTGAGGAACGTCGGGTGCAGGTCAAGGCTGCGCCTCTCTGGCGGGTGTGGGTTGAGGACGCAGGTAGGAGGCAAGGTTCACGTCCGAGCCCTTCTCCTCGGTCTTGAGCACCCGGATGGTCTTCTGCCCGACCCGCCGCGGGTTCGCGAGGGGCATCTGCGTGGGCCGAGTGCGGAACTGCCCGTAGTGGATCGAAAGGCTGGGGATCGTCGCCAGCGCCCGGAGGTGCCTGCTGCCGCTGGTGCTGCTGGAAGTGGGGCGGGCGGCGATCGACGCGGGCGGTGAAGTAGCGGATGCGATGAATCTCGTTGCGCGGGAAGACGCGCCCGAACAGCGCGGCCAGGTCGAGCCACTTGTAGGGCGTGCCCTTCAACGCTCCGTAGTAGAGGTTGAAGGCGTCAACGTAGAAGTTCGTCTTCACAGTCAGGCGATTATCGAGATCACGGCGGCGGCTTCCCTGAGCCTGCATGTACGTAGGCTCGACAGGCAGGCAGACACCGCGCAACGGTTCACGTTCCGGGCCTACCAGCGCGCGGCCAAGCGCCGCGAGAAGCTGTCGAGCCGCTATCTTGAAGCCTTCGATGCGGCTCGCGATTGGGCACAAATGGGCACAAAAGGCGGTTCGGCGGTCGATCAGCTCGATGTTGCCGCTCTCGCCGGAAGCCCGGAAAGCCCTCTAGCAAGCCAAAATCGGACATAATGCGGCTGTAGCTCAGCTGGCTAGAGCGTCTGCTTGCCATGCAGAAGGTCGTCGGTTCGAATCCGATCAGCCGCTTCGCTTCAAATCCCCTGCACTTGGGCCACTCGGCCCTCGCGGGGGACACTGGAACCTTCCCCTCGCATCGCCTCCATTTCGGGAACTAGTTCCCGAAATGGCCCAGATGCGCGGCGATTAGCGTCGATTGCCGTCGATCTCGCCTCGCTTTCGCACCGCGGCCGAGCTAGCTTCTCGTTCGCCAAGACATAAGTGCCCCGGCGGCGCTGAAGACGCCCCGGGGCCGGCACCGAAGCCGGAACTTCGATGCAATCGAAACGCTACTCGCCGAAGTCGTTCGACGGCGGGATCGCGGCGGCCTTCGGTGCCCGACCGAGAGGAGGGGCGCCGTGCCCGAGACCACGATCACGATCGACCGCCGCCAGCGCGAGGGGCTCTATGAACTGATCCGAAACCACCTCGGCTCCGTCGGCGACCTATGGCACGCCCTGGAGCAAGAGAGGGACTTCGCCAAGGCCGCACAGCTCGGCCTCGAGTTCAGGGAAGACTTCGAACTGCTGGAGGACATCGGCTGGGGCGAGGACGAGGGCCGCGAGAGCTTCAAGCTGACGATGCCCGCCCACGACCTGATGGAAGTGCTGCGGCGCCTTCATGCCGAAGCCGCGACGGTCCTCGCCGAGGCCGAGGGTGAGGAGGACGCCGATACCAACGAGCGCTTCCGACGCGGCGCCGGGGCCTGCCAGCGGGTCCTCGCCGATCTCGACCCGGGAGCAGGCGAGCGAGCATGAGCGTCGCCACGCTCACGATCGACGCCGACCAGCGCGAAGCGCTGCACGGGCTGCTGCTTCGACGGTTGACCCTTCTTCCCGAGTTCGAGCAAGGTTTCGCCGAGAGGGACGGTTTCACCGTTACGGACCTCTATCTGGCCCTCGGTGACGAGTTGCACCTGTTCGACGAAGTCGGGCTCGGATTCCTGGTCGAGCGCAGCGCCGTCGATCTAGAGATGCCGCGGGAGAAGCTCGTCGCGGTGCTCATGCGCCTGCGCCGAGACGCGCGACGCGCCCCCTGTGAAGCGCGGCACGAGCGCGAGCCGCAGGAAACCGGCGAGGAGCGCTGGGAGCGCTTCCGGCGCGCCGTCCTCGTCTGCGAGGAGCTGCTGGCCCGACTTGAACCAGAGCCGAAAGCGACCCAAGCACGAGGAGAAGAAGCAGCATGAAAGAAAAGCAGTCAGCCAAGAAAACGAACGGCGCCAGCAAGCCGTCCGGCAAACCGGCCAAGGCGAAATCGAAAGACGGGCGCCTCGGGCCGGGCCAGCTCGACAAGCTCGTCCTCGCCTACATGCGCGAGCACAAAGGTGAGGCCCCGCACACCGCCAGCGCGATCGGCAAGGGGATCGGGCGCTCCAGCGGTGCCGTAGCCAATTGCCTGGCCCGGCTGGAGAAGGCCAAAGAGGTGCGGCTGGCGCAGCCAAAACCCCGTGCCTACAAGCTGAAGGGGGCGGGGTAGCGATGGCCGGGTGGAGATGCCGGAGGGCAAGCGGCCCTCCGCGCAGAACGCCGTTCCCCGAGCCGACGCCGCCGGGCCTGAACCATCTGGTGGTGACCGGCACGCTTGCGGCGCCTCCGCTTGATGCGGAGAGTCCGCGCGGCGAGCCGGTCACGCTGCTGCAGCTCTCCTTCCCGGTTCGGGACCCGGATCGCCCCCAGGATCTCTGGGTCTGGGCGAGCTGCGAGGTTGAAGTCCCCTGTTCACTTGCGGTCGGGCGCAGCGTCGGGGATCTGCGGGTAGGAGCACCCGTGCTTGCCGGAGGCCAGCTCAGCCAGCGCGCGGCCAGCGGGCACGACCCGCGGGGTGGCGTGATTCTCGCCGGCATCGTCCATCCGGGCGACCGGCCCACTCCCCGGCCACCGCTGTTTGTAGTTGGCGATGACTGACGTGCTCCCGTCGATCGCGATTTTCCGAGGGCCGAGGCGCAGGCCACAGGGAGGGGCGGAGAGCCGTGCTGAGCGCGGCGCCTTCCGCTTCCTGCCTCGGCCCTCGGAAAATCGCATCGGGGGCTGAGCCCGGCCGAGATACCGGAGCCGGCCAGTGCTGGAACAGCTCCAATGCGTCGTCTGCGGCAGGGAGCTGATCCACATTGGACCGGGCAGTTCACCCGAGCGGTGCGAGGACTGCATCCCGCAGACCGGCTCTGGCAGTCCGTTCCACGAGCAGGTGGTCGCCAACCTCCATCGTCTGCGGCTCGACGCTGGCCTGAGCGTCAACACGGTCGCCCAGCGAGCCGCGATCAGAGCCAGCGACGTCTCGCAGCTCGAGCGGGGCGCGGCGGGCGAACCGGGAGTGATGAAGGCGCTGCGAATCGCCCACGCGCTCGGGGTGCCTATCGACGCGCTGGTCGAGCGCGTGTATTGGGACCGGGGCGAGATCGCCGCGAGTCCCGGTAAGCGCCGGCCGCCATCGGAGCGGCTCTCTGGCTTCTTCCACGTCCTGCCGACGAATGCGCCCCTCTTTGAGCCTGTGCCGCCTCGGCCGATCACGCGCCGGGAGGAGGCGGCGCATATCGTCGGGCAGAACGTGCGGATGGCGCGCGAGCGACGCCACCGCACCCAGGTCGAGCTGGCCGAAGCCGCCAGCCTCAGCAAGTCCGGGCTCTCGCTGATCGAACGCGGCATCCGCGAGACGACGCTCGGGACGTTGCTCGCGATCGCGCGGGCACTCGAAGTTACGCCGGGCTTCCTGTTTCGCGGTCTTGCCTGGAAGCCGCAATCTGCCCCGCCTTCGGAGTGTCGCGGCGCCCGTCGGTACGCGGGCGGGGACGTCGACGGCCCGATCAAGCGCATGTGGGAAGAAGGCAAGACCGCCAGGCAGATCGGCGAGGCGCTGGGCATCCCAACCGGAAGCGTTTCGGCGATCGTCCACCGGCTCCGCGAGCGTGGTGCCGGTCTCCGGCACCGTCGCCGGCCGACGACTCCCTCGCAGCGGCAAGCGCGGCGTCAACGCAAGGACTGCCAGCCCGCCCAGAGTGATCGGCGTGCCTCGGAGCCGGCTGCGGTTGATTCCCGGCGAGTCCGAGCCTCACACGCCGACGTGGGTTCACGGATCGGCTCCAACTTGCAGTTCCACCGCCTTCGAGCTGGGCTGACCTTCAGGCAGCTCGGCGAAGCTACGGAGACCGATCACACCTTCCTCTACCGGATCGAGAAGAGCGGGCATACCCCGCAGCTCTCTCTAATCGTGAAGCTGGCCGGGGGCCTAAACGTCACTTGCGAGAGCATCACTTCGGGCATCTTCTGGGAGCCGACCAGTCGGACGTTCGGCCTCGTGAGGTCTGATCTCGACGACCGAGAGCCGCCGGCTGTGCTGCTTGGGCGAGAGGTGCTGCGGGTGCGAAGGCGACTCGGGTTCTCCCAGCAAGCCCTCGCCGATCGTGCCTCGATGGGCCGCACCGAGGTCGGCGACTTCGAGCGCGGCAGGCGCGACTTCAGGCTCTTCTCCGCCGCGAGGATCGCGGGCGCGTTGGAAGTCGATATCGCTGAGCTGTTCTCAGCCCTCGTGGATTGGTATGTGCGACCGTTGCCGGCGCCTGAATACGCATCCGGCGATCGACTTCCGAGCAAAGCCGAGCGAGATGCGCTGCTCGTGCAGCTCTGGCACGAGGGAAGGTCAGAAAGGGAGATCGCCGAGGCGCTCGACCTCGCCGCTGTGGCTGTGGGGCCGTATGTCCGCGAACTTCGCGACGCGGGCATCGATCTTCCCTACCGCCGGCCCCCTCGCGGCATTGCCGAGAAGTTGGCGCGTCGTAGACGGCGCCCGCCCCTGCCGGTGTGCGATTGATCGTCCTTTGAGCCTCGATACTGTCGGGAGCAGGATGAGCGAGCTTTTCATTGGTACTCAAGCGAGGCCGGCGGCGACCGTGTTCCACCTCCTCGGGCGGAATGAGGACGACTTGACTCGCAGCATGGCCTGGGGCATGAGTCAGAGCGATGCATTCGCGGAGTTGCTGGTCAACGTGCTCGCGCTTCCCTTCGAGGTCGACGGGCCCAGCTCGGTCCGTGTTCAGCACGCGATCAGGACTCGCGGTCGGACCGATATCGAGCTGCGCATTGGAAGCGCGCTGCTGATCTTCGAGGCGAAGGTTGGGTGGAGCCTGCCCAGGGCAGAGCAACTTGCCGGCTACGAAGACCGGCTCATTGAGTTGCTTGTCGAGTCGAAATCAGGTGTCGCCGCTGATCCGATCCAGAACGGAGCGCTGATCACGCTCTCGGAGTGCAGCGCAGAGTGGGCCGCCCGTAAACTTCCACCCCCCGGCGCCTTGGCCAGGCGCCATATAACCTGGCACCAAGTCATCGAAACGGCTGATGCGGCAGCCGCAATGGCCGGAGTCCATACCAAGCGCGTCCTGCGCGATCTCGCCGACTATCTGAGGAGCACAACGATGGTGCACGACGATCCCGTATCACAAATGACGTGGGTGGTGCCGCTGAGTGGGGTCAACTACGCACCCGGATCGAGCGTTACCTTCGTCGAGACGGTCCAGCAGGGCTGGTACTACAACAAGGCTCGAAAAGTCCCCAAGGGCGCGTTTAACTTCATCGGCTTCCGATGGGAGAATGCGCTGCGGGAGATACGCTTCGTGAAGTCGAGGCGCTTGTTCTCCGACCCGCACGAGGTTCTCCCCGACATTTTCAGCGACTCGGCCGAGTGGGAGGACCATGAGCTCTTTGAGCTTGGCCCAGCAATTGCGCCGCCGGCGCCTGTGCCCTACGGGAAGCTCTATGCCCCGGGCTACCATCGGGCGCTTCTCGATTGCCTCCTGACGAGCGCATCAGTAGAGGAGGCCCGCGATGCCTCCCACCGGCGCTTCGAGGAGGCCGGCCTGCCGTTCTGAGGCTCCTGGACCCGCTTATCACGCCAGTGGCCAACTACCGACCGTCAGCCCGATCCACGCGCCAACTCCTGCGGGACTGGGCGTCGATCATGGCTGAGCTGAGGAAGCGAGACATCATCCGCACCTCCAACAACCCGATCGCCGATATCGCGGAGGCGTTGGTTCACGAGCAGTTCGGAGGCGAGCGTGGGTCCTTCAGCCAATCTGGTTGGGATGTGAAAACGCCCTCGGGCGAACGCCTACAGGTGAAGGCGATGCGGCGTCTTCCCTCGGGCAAAAGGCGCAACCTCAGCCCCATTCGCGATCGGAACTACGACGCGGTCATAGCCGTGATCTTCAACGAGAACTTTGAAGTCGAAAACGCCCTTCGCTTGTCCCGTGAGCTCGTCGAGGAGCTTTTCGCGCACAAGCCCTACGTCAACGGGCGCATCATCTCGATCACGAAAACCCTGCTGGCGAATCCACGGGTCGAGTTCATTGAGCTCTCCGACGCACTCCTCAGCGACTAGGGAAGGAGACTCTGGCCTAGCTTCAGCGCACTGCATCCAAAACTAGATTTGGCGAGCTCGGCGCTGATCGATCGGATGTCCCTGCACGGGCTCTGGCGTGAGCCTTGAGACCGGATCGTGCGCCCACCACTCCTTGGCCACCCCGCTCAGATTGCTGAGCAAGCTCGCCAACCCGACAGACCAGGCGGAGACAACCCACTCGGCTGTTGCTGAATAACCACGTTCAGTGCCATCGTGAATCGCCCGCTCAATCTGCGGTACATACCCGCCAATCGCCGCGCCCCAAGTTACGTAGCTCATGTGCTCCTGCCAGACAGGCGCCCCAGCAAGAAGAATCACGACATAACCAGAGCGAACACTTCGTGCGCCGTTCCAGCCTCCGGTCTCATCCGCGTCCATCCACTCGGGCGGCATGCCGTTCAACCGTAGACCCTCGGTGGACCTCGGCCTCTTCGGGGACGAGCCAGAGCATCGACACTGTGGGGGCCGGTTCGTAGATCCCGAGATGGCTACCGGCCAGCGGGCGGATGTCCGTTCGGTCCTCGAAGCCGGGATCGACCACTCCGGAGAGCATCGCCGTCGCTGGTCGGTTGTACGGGACCTCGATCCAGTCATCGAGGTGGTCGTCCTGGCAAAGGTTGAGAAGCTCGCGAAGGTTCATGTCCCCCAAGTCTAGGAAGCGCCCCGGAGCCTGCCGCGTACCGCAGTCTGAAATAGCGGTTGGCAGTCATCGAGTGCAGGGCGTGAGCCGCCGAAACGGCGATGAATCGAGGGATGCGATAGGAAAGGATGTCGAGCATGCCGAGCAACCCCGCCGTCGGCGATCCCCGCGAGCGCCTCGAAGGATTCGTCAGATATCGCAAGTGGCGGCGTTCCGGCCGACGCATGCCGGGCTGGCCGTCAGGGCCGCGACATAGAGTCCGTCGTCCGATGTCCGCTTGCCGATCGATATGAACCTCAAGGAGATCGAGGAGCGGGTCGCCGACGTGCGTGCCGCCGAGGGTTCCGAGTTCCTCTTCGAGTTGCTGCGGGCCTACGGCATCCCGAAGGCCTCGATCACGCGCCTGCGCTCGGGCTCCTACAACAGGTCCGGGCAGGAGGGCGAGTATCTCTGGCGGGGCAAGGTCTACTACCGCTCCCTCGACTGCCCGGACGAGGAGCTCTATGCGGCAGTCAACGCGGCCAAGGCCGAGGAGCGAATCGTCCGCGAGCGCCCCCGCTTTGCGATTGCCCGCAACGAGACAAGGCTTGTCGCCGCGGACCTGGATATCGGCGACGCGCTCGACATCGAGATCAAAAAGCTGCAAAACCACGCCGCCTTCTTCCTCCCGTGGGCGGGAATCGAGAAGACGCAGATCGAGAACCTGAACCTGGCGGATGTCAAAGCCGCCGAAAAGATGGCGAAGCTCTATGACGAGATCGTCAATCACAACGCCGTCGAGACCGAGGAGCAGATCCATGAGCTGAACGTCTTCTTCTCGCGACTCCTGTTCTGCTTCTTTGCCGAGGACACGGGTGTATTCAAGAAGGGCATCTTCACCAATGCGATCGGGTCCCTCAGTCTCAAAGACGGAAAGGATCTTCACGAACTACTCGATCAGATCTTCGACGTCCTGAACACGAAATCGGATTCACGCGTCGGTTACCCGGCGCACTTGCTCAAGTTCGGGTATGTGAACGGCAAGCTCTTCGAGCGCTACTCCAGCGCTCCAGAGTTCACGCCGAAAGCCCGGTCTCTCGTCCTCGACTGCGGGACTCTCGATTGGTCCCAGATCAACCCGGACATCTTCGGCTCGATGATCCAGGCCGTTGTGCATCCAAGCCAGCGGGGGAAGCTCGGGATGCACTACACGTCAACCGACAACATCAAAAAGGTGATTCGGCCACTCTTCCTCGACGGCCTCGAGGAGGAACTCGAGGCGGCGGCCGATAGCGTCGCCAGGCTCGACCGCCTGCTTGAGCGCATCGCCTCCATCCAGGTCTTCGACCCGGCCTGCGGTTCCGGCAACTTTCTGGTCATCGCCTACAAGGAACTGCGCCGCCTCGAGCACGAAATCCTTCAGCGGATCGCTGAGTTGGAGCCTTCCCGTCGCCGCCTCTTCGAGTTCTCGCGGATTTCGCTCGACAACTTCTACGGGATCGAGATCGACGACTTCGCCCACGAAATTGCCACGCTCTCTCTCTGGCTTGCGAAACATCAGATGAACCTCAGGTTTGAGGAGCTCTTCGGCGTCGAAATTCCATTGATTCCGCTGAAGGAGATCGGGAACATCAGGTGCGGCAACGCAACCCGGATCGAGTGGCGCGAGGTGTGCGATCCGGCTGCAGCCCCGACCTACGTGCTCGGTAATCCCCCTTATCAAGGGGGCACTCGGCAGAGCTTGACCCAGAAGGAGGATCTGAGCATCGCCTTCGGCGATGCATCAGTCAACAAGTACCTCGACTACGTAGCCGCCTGGCTGTACAAAGCGGCGGACTACGTTTCCAGCAACGACAGCGCTGCCGCCGGACTCGTGGCCACCAACTCGATCGTGCAGGGCAGCCAGGTGGCTATGCTGTGGCCGCGGATCTTCGATCTCGGCGTTGAGATCACGTTCGCTTACACGCCGTTCCTGTGGTCCAACGCGGCCAAGCGGAACGCCGGCGTGACTTGCACGATCATCGGTTTGGCGCGAGCCGGTGCAACGAGGGAGAAGACCCTCTACTCGGATAGTTCAAGGAAAACTGCAAGGCACATCAACGCTTACCTTGTCCCAGATGGCAGCGAGGTCATCGTCAGTGGTTCTAAGAAGTCCCTGGCGGGCCTGCCACCGATGGTCTTCGGGTCGATGGCGAGGGACGGCGGCAATCTCATCCTCGATCGTCGCGAGGCTGACGAGCTGGTCGCTCGAGAGCCCGAGGCGGCGCGCTTCATCCGCCGGTTTGGGGGTGCCAAAGAGGCGATCGACAGATCATGGCGAGCCTGTCTTTGGATCGAGGACCGTGAGCGTGAGGACGCCTTGGCGATCCCGGAGATTGCTGAGCGCGCTTCTCGCGTTCGCGAATTCCGCAGGAAGAGTGACGCGAAGAGCACCAGGGACGCTGCCGCCGAGCCGTATCGTTTTGTCCAGCGCGCCCACAGGACGGGCTCTGCGATTGTCGTTCCTCGGCACTCCTCCGAGCGACGACAGTATGTGCCGCTCGATTTCGTGGATGAGTCAACGGTCATCGCCGATTCAGCGATGGCTATCTACGGCGCTGAATTGTGGCTGTTTAGCCTCGTTCAGTCACGCATGCATATGGTTTGGCTGAATGCCGTCGGTGGGCGTTTGAAGACTGACTACCGTTACTCAGCTGCGTTGGTTTACAACACCTTCCCGGTTCCGAAGCTCTCGGCGAGCGACAAAGACGCGCTTAAGACCGGGGCCATCGGCATTCTCGCGGCGCGCGAGCAGTTCTCCGACCAAACGCTGGCCGAACTCTACGATCCCGACAAGATGCCCGCCGGACTGCTCAGCGCCCACGAGACGTTGGACGAGACCGTCGATCGCCTGTATCGCGCCCGGTCGTTCGAGTCCGATGAGGAGCGACTGAAGGTGCTCTTCGGGATGTACGAGGAGATGGTGACTGAGCAGGAGGTGGCGAATGCCTGACGATCTGGTTCACGTCGAGTATGCCCAGACCGGGCAGAGCACCGCGGTCGACTCGATGGGCATGCGTGAGATGCAGGTCAAGGTATTCGCCAAGCGCGAGAGCCAGTACCTGCTGATCAAGGCTCCGCCCGCCTCGGGGAAGTCGCGAGCCCTGATGTACATCGCCCTCGACAAGCTCTACAACCAGGGCCTGAGGAAGGTGATCGTGGCCGTCCCCGAGCGCTCGATCGGTCGCTCCTTCGCAAGCACTCCGTTGACCGAGTCCGGCTTCTTCGCCGATTGGGAGATCGCCGATCGAGACAACCTATGCACCCCTGGGAGCGAGAAGAGCAAGGTTGATGCCTTCCGGCGGTTCCTCGAAGGCCCCGACCCGACCCTCGTCTGCACCCACGCGACCCTGCGCTTCGCGCACGACGCGATCGACGAGAGGTTGCTTGACGGCGTCGTCCTCGCGATCGACGAGTTCCATCACGTCTCCAGCGACGAGAACAGCCGGCTCGGGGGACTGCTGCGCTCAGTCATCACCAACACCGATGCCCACATTGTCGCGATGACCGGCTCCTATTTCCGTGGCGACGCGGTTCCCGTCCTTCAGGCCGAGGACGAAGCCAGGTTCGACAAGGTCACCTACAACTACTACGAGCAGTTGAACGGCTACACCTACCTGAAGTCGCTCGGGATCGGCTACCACTTCTACCAGGGCCGATATACGAGCGCCTTGGATGAAGTCCTCGACACCGACAAGAAGACGATTCTCCACATCCCATCCGTCCAGTCGGGCGAGTCGACCAAGGACAAGCTGCGGGAGGTGGACGCGATCCTCGACTCGATCGGGGAAGTGGTGGGTGTCGATGCGACCGGCGTGATTCGCGTCCAGCGTGAGGACGGCCAAGTCATCAGGGTCGCGGACCTCGTCAACGACGACCCCAGCGAGCGCCCCAAGATCGTCGAGTACCTGCGCACGATGACCGAGCTCGACGACATCGACCTGATCATCGCTCTCGGTATGGCCAAGGAGGGCTTTGACTGGCCCTATTGCGAGCACGCGCTGACGGTTGGCTACCGAGGGTCGCTGACCGAGATCATCCAGATCATCGGGCGCTGCACGCGCGATAGCCCGAACAAGACGCACTCGCAGTTCACCAACCTGATCGCCCAGCCCGATGCCGGTGATGAGGAGGTGAAGGTCGCCGTCAACAACATGCTGAAGGCGATCACCGCGTCGCTGTTGATGGAGCAGGTGCTGGCTCCCAACTTCAAGTTCCGCGCGAAGCAGGGGCCGGACGACCGGCCCGGCGTCGGCGAGCTGAAGATCAATGGCTTCAAAGAGCCGTCGACCGACAGGGTCAAACACATCGTCGATGCGGATCTGAACGACCTGAAGGCGCAGATCCTTCAGGACGCCACGATGCTGAAGGCGATGCCGGGCAACGTCGACCCCGAGGTGATGAACAAGGTCTTGATTCCAAAAATCATCCGGACCCGCTATCCCGACATCTCCGAGGAGGAGGTCGAGGAGGTGCGCCAACACGTCGTCACCGACTCGGTCGTCAAGAACGGAGAGGTAAAAGACGTCGGCGACAAACGCTTCGTCCTGATGGCGGGGAAGTTCGTCAACATCGAAGAGCTGAACATCGACTTGATCGACACGGTCAACCCGTTTCAGAAGGCGTTCGAGGTGCTCTCGAAGTCGGTCACGAAACGGGTGCTCGGGCTGATCCAGGACGCGATTGACGCCACTCGAATCGAGATGAGCGAGGAGGAGGCGCTCCTGCTCTGGCCGAAGATCAATGACTTCGCCCGCAAGGCGGGCAAGCCGCCCGCTCGCAACTCCGGCGATCCCCAGGAGCAACGGATGGCGGAGGCGTTGCTTCTCCTCCAGCAGCGACGTCGGGAGCAGGCGCTTTGACGATCGACGTCGAGACGCTCAAGGCGATGATCGCCGAAGACGACCTGGAGTTGCTCAAACTGCCGGCGACGCGGCAGGCGATGACGAAGGACGAGCGACTCGTCGCGAGCTTCGAGGAGATCAAGGAGTTCGCCAACCGGCATGGGCGCGCGCCCGACAAGGAGGCGGAGGACATCACCGAGATGATGCTTGCCCACCGACTCGGGTCGATGTCAGCCTCGGATGAGCAGCGGAAGCTGCTGGCTCCGTATGACGACCTCGGCATTCTTGAGCCGCCAAAGCCTCCAGAGTCGCTGGAGGAGGCCGTCGCCGAGGACTCGCTCGGCTTGCTCGAGGCGCCCGAGGAGGACATCCACACCTTGCGGCACGTCCCGAAGCCCTCGGCGCAGCCTGAAGAGATCGCGCGCCGGCGTCCCTGCGAGGACTTCGAGCGCTTCGAGCCGCTGTTCAAGGCATGCCACGAGGAGTTGCGCAGCGGCGCTCGTCAACTCGTCAAGTTCCGCGACGAGCAAGCCGTAAAGGAAGGTGCGTTCTACGTGTTGAACGGGGTGCTTGTGCTTGTCGCCGAGGAAGGCGAGAGGAAGGTCGAGCATGGACGCCCGAACGCGCGGCTGCGCTGCGTGTTCGAGAATGCCACCGAGGCCGACCTCCTGCTCCGGTCCTTCGCCAGCCGCCTGTACCGCTTCGGAAAGACCGTCACCGAGCCAGAGGAGAAGACGCGGCTGGAGGTCGAGGACCAGCTCGGTGGCGAGAGCGGGTTTGTCTACGTGGCGAGGTCTCTCTCCGAGGACCCGGAGGTGCGTGCGATCCCAGACCTCTACAAGATCGGGTTCACGACTGGTTCGGCAGAGGAGCGGGTCGCCGACGCGATCGGAAGCGCGACGTTCCTCGACGCGCCGGTGGAGTTGGTGGACACCTTCGAGCTGCCTCGTTCGATAGCGGGGAAGGTCGAGGCCCTGCTGCACCGCTTCTTCGCTCCAGCGCGAGTCGACGCTTGGTTTGAGCGCGAGGGACTGCCCGTAGCCGATGCGCTGGAGTGGTTCTCCGTTCCGCGAGAGGCGATCGCGAAAGCGATGAAGCTGATCGAATCGGAGGGAATCAAGAGCTACGAATACGACCCCGACGAGCGCAGGATCAAGCTGCGCTCATAGCCGATGCAACTGCTCGACGAACAGCTGATCCTGTCGGCGAGCGACCTCAACAATTTCCTCGCCTGTCCACATCTGACGACGCTTGACCTGGCCCATGCGCGCGGTGAGCTGGGGGCAAAGCCCGAGCGAGGCGCGGACGCCGAGCTGCTAGCCCGCAAGGGAGACGAGTTCGAGCTGCGGTATCTGGAGTCGTTGACGAGCGAGGGACGGCAAGTCGCCGAGATACCCGAGGGCGATGGCTCGCGTGCCGCCCTGGTCGATGCCGTCGCTCGCACCGAGGAAGCATTGCGTGGCGGCGCCGAGGTCGTCTACCAGGCAACCTTCTTCCGCGACGGACTGCGTGGCCACGCCGACTTCCTCTTTCGCGTGGACCGCCCATCGGAGCTGGGCGAGTTCAGCTACGAGGTCGCCGACACCAAGCTCGCCCGGCGCGCCAAGCCTTACTTCGTCCTGCAGCTTTGCTTCTACAGCGAGCTGCTTGCTGCGGTGCAGGGCGTGGAGCCTGAGCGAATTCACGTCATCCTCGGCAACGGGGAGCGGCGCACTTTCCGTCTCGCCGAGTTCTCAGCCTACTTCCGCCGCGTCCGAGCGGCGTTCCTGGCCGCGCTGGCCGATGGAGGGCGAAACACCTACCCCGAGCCCGTCGCGCATTGCGAGATCTGCCGTTGGCGAACGGTCTGCGACGAAAGGTGGGAGGCCGACGATCACCTCAGCCTGGTCGCGAACATCACCGCCCGCCAGCGGGAGCTGCTCGCAGGGGCCGGGACCGAGACCCTCGCTGCGCTCGGCGGCAGCGGGCACCTGGCGGTGCGAGGCATCGACTCCGAGGTGCTGGCCCGTCTCCACGAACAGGCGAGCCTCCAACTTGCCGCTCGCGAGAGCGGCGAGAACCGCTACGAGCTGCGCACGCCGCAGGAGGCCAAAGGGTTCGCGCGGCTGCCACGGCCCTCGGAAGGCGACGTCTTCTTCGACATGGAGGGCGACCCGCTCTTCGACGACGGCGGACTGGAGTACCTCTTCGGCTTCGTCACCACGGGCGGCGAGGAGCCCGAGTTCAGGGCGATCTGGGGCCGCGACCGCGCTGAGGAGAAACGGGCGCTGGAGGAGTTCGTCGACTTCGTCACCGAGCGCCGCAAGGAGTTTGGTGACCTCCACGTCTACCACTACAACCACTACGAGGTCACCGCGCTGAAGCGGATCGCCGGCGCCCACGGCACGCGCGAGGAGGAGCTCGACCAGCTGCTGCGCGGCGAAGTCTTCGTCGACCTCTACAAGGTCGTGCGCGAGGCGATGCTGATCTCCCAGCCGAGCTACTCGATCAAGAAGGTCGAGGCCTTCTACATGGATCAGCGCGACACCGCGGTGACCGACGGCGGCGCCTCCGTCGTCATGTTCGAGCGCTGGCTGGAGGAGGACGACGCGAAGATCCTCGAGGAGATCGCCGACTACAACCGCGACGACTGCATCTCGACGCTGAAGCTGCGCGACTGGCTCTTGGATTTGCGAGCGGAGGCCGAGCGGCAGTTCGACGGCTGGGACGAGGCGCAGTGGATTCGCTGGTTCGAGCCCGAGCCGAGCGAGCGCAGTGAGAAAGCCCTCGCGCTCCAAGCCGAGAACGAGGCCCTGATCGAGTCTCTCTCGATGGGCCTGCCGGACAATCCGGCCGACTGGGACCCCGATCAGCACGCGCGCTTTCGAATGGCTCAGCTGCTCGAGTACCACCATCGCGAGGCGCGGCCGGTGTGGTGGACCATGTTCGACCGCATGGAGGCGACGCCGGATGCACTGAAAGAAGACGCCGACTGCGTCTCGATGCTCATCCATGACGGCTCTACGCCGCCGAGGCAGGAGAAGAAGTCCCTGGTGGAGCGCCTCGCGTTCCCGCCGCAGGAGACGAAGATGGGAGCGGGCTCGGACGCCGTCGACCCGGCCGACGGCGGCAACCCCGGCGCGATCGTCGCGATGGACGTGGAGCAGGGCTGGCTGGAGCTGAAGCGCGGGCCGAAATTGCAGCAACGGGAGTTCCCGGCGGCTTTGATTCCCGGCCGCCCATACTCCACCCCGGAGCAGCAGGGTGCGCTGCGACGCCTTGCCGCGACTGTGATCGACGCCCCCGGAGCTCCCGATGCTGGCGATCGCTATGCAGCCGCCCGCCGGCTCTTGCGCGGCGACCCTCCGCGCCTGTCCGATCGTGAGCCCGGCGCCGACATCGACCACGCCGAGATGGAGATCGACGAGCTCAAGGAGATCGTCTCCTCCCTTGACGGCAGCCACCTGTTCATCCAGGGTCCACCGGGCTCGGGAAAGACCTACACGGGAGCCCGCCTGGTAGTCGACTTGATCGAGCGCGGGCGGCGCGTCGGGGTCACTTCGACCAGTCACAAGGTCATCCACAACCTGCTGGACGAGATCGAGGATGTTGCCCACGACGGTGGCGTGGAGTTCAAGGGCTTGAAGAAGAGCTCCGACAACCCGGACTCCGTCTACGACTCCGAGCACGGCTTGATCGACTCAGTCGACGACAACGCCGCGCTCAGCGATCCGGCGGCGAGGCTCACCGCAGGCACCGCGTGGCATTACTGCCGAGAGGACACCGAGCCTCTCGACTACCTGTTCATCGACGAGGCGGGCCAGGCTTCGCTCGCCGACGCGCTCGCCCTGGCGACCTGCGCCAACAACGTCGTCCTGCTCGGGGACCCCCAGCAGCTTCCGCAGGTCGCGCAGGCTTCCCACCCCGAGGGCTCCTCGCTCTCGGTGCTGGAGCACCTTCTGGGCGAATCCCAGACCGTCGATTCGGCGCACGGCATCTTCCTCGAGAAGACCTACCGCCTACACCCCGACGTCTGCGAGTTCGTCTCGAACCTGATGTACGACGGGCGTCTGCGTTCCGCGCCGGGCCGCGAGCGCCAGCGGGTCGACGCCACCGGCGATCTCGCCGGCACGGGCTTGCGCTGGCTGCCTGTGGAGCACGAGGGCCACGCCCAATCCTCGCCAGAGGAGGCCGACCGCATCGCCGAGGCGATCGCCCCGCTTCTCTCCGGCTCCACCTACACCGACTCAGACGGCGTCGAGCATCCGCTGCAGCCCGAGGACATTCTCGTCCTCGCCCCGTACAACGCCCAGGTTCGCTGCCTGCAGGAACGCCTTCCCGCCGGGGTCCGCGTCGGCACCGTCGACAAGTTCCAGGGCCAGCAGGCACAGATCGCCTTCTTCTCTATGGCGACCTCCAGCGGCGAGGAGATTCCCCGAAACGTCGAGTTCCTGTTCAGCCGCAACCGCCTCAACGTCGCTGTCTCACGCGCTCGGTGTCTCGCGGTCCTCGTCTGTAGCCCGCGTTTGCTCGACATCCACGCGAGGTCGATCGAGCAGATGCGGTTGGTCAACGCGTTGTGCAGATTCGCCGAGGTTGCCCGCAACGACACGAGCGAGATCTCCACGTAGGGCAGCGAGGTCGATCGGCTCCCTGCGAGGGGAGCCACCGCCGAGGACCCAGAGCCCGGCCGGGGGTCCGGGAGCGAGTTCTTCCAGTAGGTCGGTCAGCGGCCAGCTCAACGTCGAGCGCCAACACAGTGCGGCGATTCCCACCTCGCGAATCTCGTATCTGTCTGTCGAATCGGCGAGGGCATAGCCGGCCAGCTGCCAGAGCTCGTGGCGACCCACCACGCGCGTTGCAGCAGACGCCTTCCAATCGACCAGCCGGTGTCAGCAAGACGCGCTGATGGTCGCGCTGCAAGGCGACCATCGCGCCCGGCATGAGCACGATGTCGTTTCCGACCGCCTGCCGCAGCCGCCAAAGGTAGGAATCCTGGTAGGCCATCACCGGGGAGGGAGGGGTAGAGCGTCACCGGCCCAGGGTGCGTTTCGGTGTGCCGATGCCATGAGACGACGCCTGAACCTTTAGCCCAGCAGGCAGATACTCAACGAATATACGGACGACACCCCCGGACCGAACCGTCTTTTCCTTTGTTTAAGGGCTGGTCGAGCGACGGTCAACCCATTTTTTTACTTCGAGGGGGGGCGCGGAGCTCGGCTCATCCGGATAGGAGGCAGAGGGTCCATCCCGGTCCCTCGTCAATCCGGAAACGTGACAAGGGAGCAGGGAATGTTGAACTCAGACAGGCGCTCGCAGCGCCGACCGGCCACCGTCGTACTTATCGGGCTGTTGACGGCGGTCGCGGTGGCGGCAATGGCCGCTGGCACGGCGCACGCCGCCTACTACAAGATGGTCGCGTGCTCCTATACCAACGGAGCGCCGCCGTACACGATCGACACCAACACGCGCAGCTCGGCAAACCCGGACGGCATCTTCCACATCTGGAACTGGTGCGACGGGCAGGGCGGCGACCCGCCCGGCGACGGAGCGTTCTTCCGCATCCAAGAGCACCAGGACATGCCGCACACCGCGGGCGAGGGCGCCTACGGCAACTTCGTCTTCGACACGCCCTCCTACGTGCACTTCAAGCAGGCCGGCGGCTACACGCGCCAGCCCGCCTCCTTCAACGACGGCTGGCGCTCGCGCTTCTGGGTCGCGAGCTGCTGCTCGACCGCCGAGATCCTCTCCCAGTGGCAGGGCAACAACCTGACCTCCACCTTCGCCCCCCACCTGTGGCCCTACGGCGGGGCGCTCTGGGACTTCAACCGCTTCGTCTTCGAGCTGCGCTGCGTGCGCCCCGGCCGCTGCGACGTGAGCGGCGACGTGAAGACCGACCTCAACGGCCTCGTCTTCCTGCTCTCCGACGACTCGGACTCGCGCGTCAACTTCACCAACACGGGCGCCGCCTTCCTCGCCGGGAGCTGGGTCCGAGGGACCCAGAACGTCACCTTCGACGTGAGCGACCAAGGCTCGGGGATTCGCAACGAGCGGATGCTGATCGACAACGCGCAGCGCTGGAACTGGGACCACGGCGGCGAGTGCCAGACGTCGTGGACCTCCCAGAACGGCGAGTGGGCGCGCTCCTACAACCCCTGCCCGACCGGCGGCCCCTGGGGGCGCATGGTCGCGGTCAACACCGCGACGCTCGCCGACGGCGCCCACGCCGTTCGCCTCTGCACCGAAGACTTCGGCCAATACCAGGGCCTCTACGGCACCAAGGGCGAAACCTGCACGCAGCACAGCGTCCGCACCGACAACACCGCGCCGGGCAAGCCGGCGAGCCTCGAAGTCACGAGCGAGAACCCCAACCGCTATCTCGACCGCTTCGGGGCGAAGTGGTCGCTGCCGCCCAACTCGGGCTCGCCGATCAAGAAGGTGCACTACGACGTGGTCGACGCCGATGGCAAAGTCGTCGTGGCCGAGCGGACCGCCGCTGGCACGGATCCGACCTCGCTGCCCGAGATCCAGGGCCCCGAGAGCCGGGGCGCCTACCGGATGCGGGTCTGGCTGGAGGACGAGGTCGGCAACGTCGGCCCCGCCGCCAGCGCCGAGGTGCCGCGCGACACCACCCCTCCCGCCGCGCCGCAGGAGCTGCGGATCGCGGCTTCCTCGACCGAGCGCTGGGTCGAGCGCTTCGGCCTGCGCTGGCAGAACATCGTCGACGCGGGTTCGCCGGTTGACGAGGCCCACTACCAGGTGCTCGACGGCTCGGGCGGAGTCGTCGTCGCGACCCACACCGTCGGCGATCCCAACGTGCAGGCGATCGAAGGCGTACAGGCGCCCGCGAGCCGGGGCGAATACACGGTGCGGGTATGGCTCACTGACGAAGAGGGCAACGTCGGCGCCCCCGCGAGGGTGCCGCTTCCCCTCGACACGACGCCTCCCGCCGCGCCCCAGGGAGTCTCGGTCGCCGCGCCGAGCGCCTCGCGGGCACAGGCGGGCTTCGACGTGCGCTGGCACAACCTCACCGACGCCGGCTCGCCGATCGATGCCGCCCACTACCGCGTGCTGAACGCGGCCGGCAAGGAGGTCGTGCCGACGACCACGGTCGCCGGGCAAAACGTCGAGGCGATCGCCGACCTGAGCGCCCCGAGCGCTCGCGGCTCCTACACCCTGAGCCTCTGGCTGAACGACGAGGAGGGCAACGTCGGTGCGCCGGTCAGCGTCCCGCTCTCATATTCCTGCGTGGGCTCCGACGCCGGTCCCGGCGCGGCACTCACCAGCACGATCGCGCGCGGGGGAAAGAATCAGGTGCTCGTGCCACAGGGCCGCGGCGCGGCACTTCGCGGCAGGTTGTTTGGCGTCGGCGGCACCGGCGTGCCCGGCGGGTCGCTATGCGTCTTCAGCCGGGTGGTGACCGACGCGGACCCGGAGTTCCTCGGCATCGCGCTGAGCGGGGCCGACGGCAGCTACCGGTTCCCGGTGCCCGCCGGGCCCTCGCGCGATCTGACCGTCGACTACCGCTTTGGCCACCGCCGGATCTCAAGCGAGGCGGGCATCGCGACCAAGGTGACGCCGGCCTTCAAGGTGCGGCGCAAGGTCGTTCGCAACGAGGGCTTCGCCCGCTTCCACGGGCGTATCCCCGGGCCGCACAACGACCGCGTGGTCGTGGTCTTGCAGGTGAAGCGCGGCGACGGCTGGCTTGCCTTCCGCCGCTACCGAACCAGGCGGGGCGGTCGCTTCACTGTCGGCTACCGCTTCACCCGCACCGACCGCCCGACCCTGTACCTGATGCGGGCGCAGGTGCGAGCCCAGAGCGGCTACCCCTACGCGCAGGGGACCTCCAAGCCGCTGAGGCTGATCGTCCTCCCGGCGCGGCGCGGAGGGCGGTAGGAGGCACGGTGGGCGCTTGGCGCGGTGAGGCCTATGCCCGGGCGAGCGCCCCGGGCATAGGCGAGCGCCCCGAGCCGGGCCGCGAGCAGGGGGTCGTATAGCCGTGGCGAGCGGCTCGGGGGTGAAGGATGCAAGCGGGCGGCTCAGCGTCGAGCTCGCCCACTACTACGCGCGCATCTATGCCTCCGCGAAGGCCGGGTGCATCGCCGAGCTGCGCTACGCCGGATGCAACGAGGAGGAAGCCGAGGAACTCTTCGCGGCGACGCTCGAGCAGATCATGGCCAAGCGCGATCCGCCTGGGGAAGGCTTCGCGCCCGCACAGACAGTCGCCCTGCTGAAGCAGGCGTGCCGGCAGAGGCTGATCGACGAGCGCCGCCACCGAGGTGTCGTGCGGGTCGTCCCTTTGGCTGCTGCGCGCGCACGCACCGACCGGACCCGCGAGGGCCCGGCCGAGGCCGCGGAGGATCGCGACGCCGTGGCGACCGGGCGCGAGGCGATCTCCTCGCTGCCTGAGCGCCACCGACAGCTCTTCCTCCAGCGCCACGGGCTTGGCCTCTCCCCCGAGGAGATCCTGCGCCGCAACCCCGGGCTCAGCCAGCGCACCTACCGCAGAATCATGCAGCGCGCCAACGCCGGGGCGCTCGCCGCCTTCGAGCAGATCTCCAGCGGGGAGCGCTGCGCCGAGATGCGCGGCGGGCAACTGCGCCGCTACGTCACCGAAGAGGCGAGCGAGGCGGAGCTGCGCACGATCCGGGCGCACCTGCTCCACTGCCGGGCCTGCGGCCTTGAGGTCGCGCGCATGCGCGGCCACCTGCACGAGGTCGCCACCGGCCTCGCCGCGCTCCTCGCGGACGGGAAGGCACATGGTCACCTCGTCGGCGACCTTCCGGCCCGGTTGCTGGACGTCGCCGGGCACGGGGGAGAAGCGCTTGCAGGGGCGACGCGAGCTATCCGCGAGCGCCTGCGCGAGCTGGCGATCAGGGTGGCGACGGCCTCGCCCGGTCCGGGCGGAGAGGGCGCCGCCGGGCAGATCGCCGGGATCTCGGGCGCGAAGGTGGCGTCGATCTGCGCCGCGGGCGCGATCAGCGCCGGCTGCCTGGCCGCGGGCGTCGTCCCGGGCGTCGGAGGTTTGGAGCTCGCGGGCCAACAGCGAGCCCCGCGCCACGCGGAGCCCACGAAGAGCGTCGCATCGCCACCGGAGCAGCGCTCGCCGGTCGAAGCATCGCCCCCTTCGGGTTCGAGTGCCTCTCAGCAGAATCCAAAGCGAACTTCGTCCACCGGTCGAACGGGGAGAAGCACGCGGGCGGCGCGCTCCTCATCGCCCGAAGCGCGCTCGACTCGTCCGACCATCTCAGGCCAGCAGACCGGAACCGAGTTCGGCGCCGAGGCAGCGGGAACGGGTGTCCCCGCACCGACCCTCTCCTCCGGGTCGTCGGGTTCGAGCAGCACATCATCGGAAGGCGGGTCGGCCAGCGGCTCCGGCAACACCGGGTCAGGCGGGGGTGGGTCCAAGAGCAAGCCGGAGTTCGGTCTCTGAGCCCACCGGAGCTTTCGCGTCCACGCGAAAGCGATAGGGGTGAACATGCGACTTGAGACTAGAGACGACCCTGCGAGCATCACTGCCTTCTAGGATCGCCACGACTATTCTCCTCACGTGAATCTGTTTTCGGCAAAGCCGCAATGAGGATCGATCGACTCGAGGTCGCAGGCGGTTTTCTGGACGGCCTCGAGGTCAACTTCGAGGAAGGATTGAACGTCCTCGTCGGTGCTCGTGGTGCCGGAAAGACATCGGTGATCGAGCTGATTCGCTTCGCGCTGGCGATCCCGGCGAAGACCGAGGAAGCCGCCAAGGACGCCCGTAAGCAGGCCGTTGCCGTGCTCGGAGACGGCACCGTAGCCGTCTATTGCTCGACGGCAGGCCAGCAGACGGTCTTCTCGCGCTCGGGTCTGGACGAGGTGCCAACCGCCTCGCGCGCGTATGGCTCCGGCATCCCGATGATCGTCTCCCAGAACGAAATCGAGGCGATCGGCCTCGACCCGAGCAGCCGGCGCGAAATCCTCGACCGACTGGTGGACCCCCTGCTCGCCGAAAACGACGCTGGATCTTCGCGCAGCGAGGTCGCCGCAGTCGAGCGTCGCCTAGAGATCCACTGCGAGGAACGCGACGAGGTTGCCGAAGCCACTGAGCGCGAGGCCGATCTTGCTTCCGCCCTAAGCGCCGCGGAGAAAAAACAGAAAGCCGGGGCCGCTGCCGAAACCAAACTGGAGAAACTCCAAGACGAGGTCTCAGAGCTCGCCGACGAGCTCGGCCAAGTGCGAGCAGCGGGCGACGCCTACGGGCTTGCGGCCCAGGCAATCGCCGAGTGGCGCGACGAGATCGCCGACGTCGCGATCGCCCAGCCTCTTCCCGAGCTGCCCTCCGCTGCTCATGAGTCCCAGGTCGCTAAACGGCTGGACGCCGCGGCGAATCTGCTCAAAAAGGCAGGGGAAGAACTCAGCGGCGCCGAGAAATCGATCGGGGAGGAAAAGTCCAAGAGCGAGACCAAACAGCGCGCACTGCAGAAAAAGCTGAAATCCAAGACCGAGCGCCTCGAAGAAGATGCAAGAGGGGGCCGGTGAGATCGGCCGGCGGGTGAGCACTTTGCGCCAGGAACTGAAAGCAGTACAGGCCCAACGCAAGCGGCTCGACAAGCTCGACACGCAGATCGGAAAACTAAGGAAGAAACGCGACGAGATGCTCGACCGGGCCGAGGCGAGCGCCGAGAAGCTCTACACGATCCGCGACAAGACCGCCGAGGTGCTGACGAAGCGCTTCAACGGCCGGATTGAGGTGCGGGTCGACAAGTCAGGAGAGCTCCGCGCCTATGAGGCGGCCCTGGTCAACCTGATGCAGGGCAGCAACCTGCGCTACAAGAATCTCGCTCGCAACCTCGCCGAAAAGCTCAGTCCCCGGGAGCTGGTCGATGCCGTCGAGTCCGAGGACGCCGCCCAGATCGCGGAGGTGGGCGGGATCAACGAGGACCGGGCGAGTCGCCTTCTCGCCCACCTCGAAAATCGTTCGCTCTCGACGCTGCTGCTAGCCCCGCTCGACGACGCGGTCGACTTCGCCCTGCTCGACGGCCAGGAGTACAAGGTCACCCGCAACCTCTCGATGGGCCAGCGCTGCACCGTCGTCTTGCCGATCCTGCTTGCCGAGGAGCGGGAGGCGATCCTGCTCGACCAGCCGGAGGACCACCTCGACAACGCCTTCATCGTCGACACGCTGGTCAGTGCAATACGCCAACGCTCAGTGAGCGGACAGGTAATCGTCGCCACCCACAATGCCAATATCCCGGTACTCGGCGAGGCGGCGCAGGTTATCGTCCTCGCCTCCGACGGACGCCGCGGCTTCGTCAGCTCCGCGGGCGAGCTCGACAGTGACCCTTCCGTACAGGCGATCACAACCCTTATGGAGGGCGGTCGCGAGGCCTTCTCCAAGCGCGCCGAGTTCTACAGCGATCACCCCGATGGCTAAGGACGAGCTCTCGGTCGCGCTGGCGGAGCTGCGTGTCGAGACCGAGTCGATCCGCCTTGCCGCCGCTCGCCGCATCCGTAAGCATGCCGGTGAGCTCACGGCCGAGAACGAAGCTGCCGTCCGCGAAGCCTTCGCCGAGGAGTCGGTCCCTTGGGTCCGAGGCGTTCTAGCCGAGATCCTCGCGATCGGCGCGCCTCCAGTCGGCGAGGAGGTGACGATCGCGGCGCCGCGCTGGGACGAGAGGATTGAGGGGGCCTCGCCCGAGGTTGCCCGGCAGGCGATCAACCACAGCACGCGAAAGGTGCTGCACGAGGTAGCGGGCGTCGTCGGCCGTGCGCGTCTCGCGGCCGGTACCGACTTCGGCGAGGACTACCCGGACTCGGAGACCGATCGCCAGCTCCGCTACCTCTCCGACGTCTGCGGCGGGCTGCGTAAGCTTGCCGATGCGACTGTCAACCCCAGCGGTGAGGAATTCGATCTCGACACCGAGCTTCGCTACCTGGCGAAATCAGTGGCCGACGACCTCTTCATCGAGATTAGGGTCGAGGGCCCGGACAACTTCATGGTCAAGGCCGACCGAGCGCTACTCGGGATCGCCATCCGTAACCTGCTCACGAACGCCGCCGAAGCAACCGAGGCGGTCCACCCCGATGGCGACCGCGCCGTGCAGCTGACCTGGGGCGAGTCCTCGGACGGGGTTCACGTCTCGGTCATCGACCGGGGTCCGGGACCACCCGCCTTTCTCGCTCGCACGAGTCGGCCCGGCATCAGCACCAAGGTCGGGCATCCGGGCTACGGTCTCGCGACCGCGAGCGAGGCGATGCGCGGCATCGGCGGCGAGGTCCGACTCTCGAGGAACAACCGCGGCGGGGCAACCGCGGTCATCTCCTGGCCCTCGGAGGACGCATGAAGGCGACCTGCCGACTGCTTCTGATCGAGGACGATCCGAAAGAGGCGGACATGATCGAGCGGCAGTGCTGCCCCGATCCGAGCAAGGTTGCCTTCAGCGTGGCGGCGAACGCCGCCGACGCCGAAGAGCAGGTCCGGGGCGAGGAATTCGATTTGGTCATCTGCGATCTCGCGCTGCCCGCCGACGCGCGTCAAGGTGATCCCGAGGTCGCCGAAGGCCAACGCCTCTTCGGCCTGATCCGAGAACAGGCGCCTGGGACGCCGGTGATAATTCTCTCCGCCCACGGCGACCTGACCATGATGCACAAGTTTTTCGGCGTCGCCGGCACCGCTGACCTCTACGGCGAGCGTAGCGAGCACGCACTGGTCCTCTTCTTCGAGAAGGAGAAGCTGCCGGAGTGCGTGGAAGCGGTCAAGGCCCACATCGCCAAGACCGAAGCCCTCGACCGCTTCTCGCTGGAGGGGGACAACCTCGGTCTCGGCCTGAGCGAGGAGCGGGCGCTGAAGATCTACGGCCGCGCCCAGGGAGCGCAGAGGGGAGTAGTCAGCGCCCTCGATGGCGGCCTGTCGGGGACCAAGACGCTGAAGTTGGAACTGCGTGACGGGGCGGGCGACGATCTCGGCCGCACGGTGGCGAAGATCGGGGATCTGCGGCGAGTGCTGCGCGAGGCTAACCGCCTCTCCCAAATAGCCGCCCGGATCCCGGTGGGCCTCGGCGCCCAACTGCTGGAGGTAGTCCACGCTGGGACCGCGCTGCGCGGCGCGTTGATCTATCAATTCGCGAGCGAGTACACGGCGACCCTTGCCGGCAAGCTGATCGCCGGTGAAGATGCCGCTGCGGCTGCGGTCACAAACGCGCTTCGCCAGGGGCTTTCGACCTGGACCAGGGACGCCCCAATCGTTGACAAGCGGCTCGTCGACATGCGCCGTCCCCTCGTCTCCGACGTCGCTCTGGTTGCTGCCAACGTCAACATACCCGACGAGCGGCCGGTCGAGATCAGGGTTCGCGAGGCGATGGCTCATCGCGACCTCCATGGCTTCAATGTACTCGTCAATGATCGCGACGAGCCGACCTTGATCGACTACGGTGAGGTCGGCAAGGCTAATGCCGCTCTCGACCCGGTCACCCTCGAGCTCAGCATCCTCTTCCACCCGGGGATCGCGGAGGCCTTCTCGGACTGGCCCAGCGAGGAGCAGGCAAAGAGCTGGGTCGACCTCGACGCTTATTTGGTCGGTTGCCCAGTGCCCGAGTTCGTCAATGCCGCTCGGCGCTGGGCGGTTGAGGCCGCGGCCGGGACCGACGAGCTCATCGCGACGGCCTACTCTTACGCCCTACGTCAAGCCAAGTACCAGAACCCGAACACTGATCTGGCACTTGCGTTCACCAACGGTGCCCACGGGACACTTGTGGGAGATTGAGTATTGGTCGCTCCTGCTTCGCGCGAGGAGCGTCAGGGGGCGCTGAGAGCCGGGGTGGTCGAGGGGTCCCAGGAGATGGTGATATCCGCCCCCTCGTCTTCGGGACTATCCACTTCGACCTTCTCGATGAGGAGTCGGAACACCCGCGTGTCGTTTACGTCGGGGAGAAGGACCCCGGTGAGTCTCCGGACGTTCTGCGAGGTGAAGAGTGTGTCGAGGACAGGCTTGACGAAGTTGTCAAGGTCGACGGCCGGCCTCGCCAGGTCCAAAGGAGTCATCCGGAAGGTCACCTCGACGGTGAACCTGGCGGCCTTCAGGTGCGGCGAGGTGAACGGCGCCTGCGGATAGGCGGCCTCCACAGCGCCGCCTATGGCGTCTCTCCATTCGGAGCTATCGCGGCGCGCTGGGTGTTCACGTACCCGAATCCGCCAGGGGTTCGGGGTTGAGTCAATTCCTTCGCTCATGGCAGCATTCTCCCGCTTTGCGCGGAGGCTGTCGCGCAAACTCTTCGCAGAAGAGTCACGACGCGGGTGCGCAGCCGCACCGGGAACGCGCTGAAGCGGCCGTTGGCTTGTAGATCAGCCGCCGGCCGACCCGAGCTGAGGCTCGATTTCTAAAGAGGCCGGAAATCGCCGCACATCGCCTCGCCGGGGGTTTGTGCGACAGCCTCCGCGAGCAGCGGAAGCGGATTGAACCGCGGATCGTCAGCTCGCCCAGATCTGCTGGCCGATTGACCTGAACTTGCTGACGGAGAGCTGTCCCCGGACGTTTCGCGCTTTCGACCCCGGTGCCAGGAGGGCCTCCTCCACGGCCTTGCGATCGGCTTCGTAGATCGCCGTGGGGTCGAAGTTCTCGTCCAAGAGAACGAGAAGCACCGCATCCCATTCCTTGTCGAGGTTGATGGCGCCGAGACGTTGGCCCGGCTTCGATGAGGCGGTAAGGCGCCGGCCCTTGATCTGTAGGCGTCGGTCTCCGCCCGGGGAGGTGCGTATCGCGTCATAGCCGGTCTGCCGTGCGGGCGACAGCTCAAGGTCCAGAATGCGGGCGGCCTCATACTCTGCGATCTCCCCGGTGACCCCCAGGGGCTTTCCGGTGAGTTCGTAGTACTCCCGCGCGAGGCTCTTCACTTCGGCCAGGAGCGTGAAGATCCGCTTCGGTGGCGCCACCTCTCGATTATCGCCGAGGCGGTTGCCGTGTGCGTTCGGGGGGCGCGCGACGCTGCTCGTACGGATATGTCTGTGAAGGACGACATCCAAACGATCCAATGCAGAGCTGAAGGCTGGTGAAGGTGAAATGGCAGGGGACGACATCACCTCGTCCATCGACGAGCGACAGACAGAGGTGGCGGAGCGCGACTGGGGTGGAGTGGAACGCGACCTTGGGACTCACTCCTCTGCCGATGGAGAGGGCGAGTCTCGACGTCTACGGAACACTCGGGATCTCGAAGTCACACCTCGGCACAGCCTTCCTTCGCACTTCGTGCGACTTGCCGTCGCGGGTACGCTGCTCGCCCTGGCGATGGCGGTCCTGCTGATCGTCATTCCCGCAGTGGTGGGAAGCGATCCGGCGGGGCAGTCCGCGCCGTCGAAGGCCAGGCACCGCCCAGCTGCCTCGCCCGACGAAGTGCGGCGGGTCGGCGAGAGACGCCCAGCGCAACCCGGGCACAGACCGGTCCGGCGTCGGGCACAACGCGAGCGCGACGGAGGGGCGAAGCGAGAAACGCGGGGTCGTCGCGCCGCGCGCCGGTCGAGCCATTCGGCACGGGTGCAGCCGACTCCGTCGAACGACTCACACGCCTTGGGCGCGCCGGTTGCGCCAGCCCCGCCGCCATCCGTGGAACCCGCACCGCCTCCGGCCGAGCAACCGCGCGGCGAGGAAGGGCTGGTCGACGGCTCTCGCTCCTCGCCGGAGTTCGGGCTTTAGGCACGGCCATGCGGCGGGGCGCTGACAGCCGACCTTCGCATCCCTCGCAGCGGCGACCGCGCGAGAGAGGAGATCTCGGGCCGTCGAGGGAGAGGCGCGGCGGCAGGGAGAGCGCAAGGAGCGAGCACGGCGAGGTAGGGCGCGTCCCTGCCAACAAAAGCTCCGCGCCCGAGCCGCTGGCGCCGCGGCTCATAGAGCTGACCGCAAAACGACTCTGGGTCGTCGCCGAGCCCAACCGGATCGCGCTGCTCGACCTGCTTCGCGGCGGCGAGGCCGGGGTCCAAGATCTGGCCGACCACCTCGGTCTTCCCCGTCAGAACGTCTCTCACCACCTCGCCCTCCTGTGGCGAGAGAAGATCCTCAGCCGGCGCAGCGAAGGCGCGATGACCCTCTACGCGATCGAGGACTGGAGCGCCTGGTGGGTCATCGAACAGATCGCTCGCATGGTGCAGTCCGACTCGGGCGAAGAGGAAGCTTCGGACGAATAGCCGTAGGCGACGCGAAGGGCGCTTCGTCCTCGCGGTCTCTCTAGTTCATGTGTGCGTGAGGCGTCTCAACCGACGCGCTGCGCATTCCTGAAGAGCGATATCGCCGAGCCCGATTCGCGCCCCATAGCACACACCTATCGCCAACGCGCAAATGCGCAAATGCGCATTTGCGCGTTTGTAGCTATTTCGCCCCGGGCGAGTTACCCCTACCCCTGCAAACAAAAACACATGCCCGCCGGACCACGGCGACTCGACAGTCACGGTCCGGCGGGTGAAGGAGGCGAATGCAGGTGAGCAAAGGGGTAGGTAGGAAAGCAAGGTCAATCAACTTCGGCGGCAGGCCGCTGCGCGCGGCGGGCCGCGTGGCGATCTGGGTCGTGATCGGGTTGCTGCTGGTTCGCGGCCTCGGTGCGATCCTGGAGGGGCCGCGGGCGAGCGCCCCGGCTCCGCATACGGGAGGCGCCCTCGCCGATCCGGCCGGCGCCGCGCTCGCGGTGCGCTTCGCCCGCGCCTACCTCGCCGATCCCTCGCCGCGGGCGCTCGCTCCCTTCCTCGCCGAAGGGGCGAGAGTGGGGCGCGGGCGTGCGCCTGCCGACCCGGCCGGCGACGTCGCCCAGGCCGAGGTCAGCGCGACCGAAGACCTTGGCGGCGGCCGAGCGGTCCTGACCGTCGCCTGCGAGCTCCGTGACGGGCGCATCCTCTACCTGGCCGTCCCGATCTCCCGCTCGAGGGCCGGAGAGGTGGCGGTGCCGGGTGCGCCCTGGGTGGTCGCGGCGCCGAGCACGGCCGGGGTCGCCGCCGAGCGGCCCCGGCCGATCGCCGGCCCCGACGCGGATGCGATCGGAGCGCTGGTTGGGAAGTTCATCCCCGCCTACCTCTCCGCGCGCCGGGCCGGCGAGCTCTCCTACCTGTTGGAGCCGGGCGTGACGATCACGCCGCTTGCGGCCTCGCTGCGACTGCTCGGGGGCCTGGCGCCGGCCGCGCAGCTGGGAGACGGCGAAGGAAAGCGGCGCACGGTGCTGGCGACGGGCCGCGTCAGGGACAACGCCAGCGGCGCGGTCTACCGCCTCGCCTACCGGCTGGAGCTGGTGAGGCGCGACCGCTGGTACGTGCGCGCCGTCGAGGGGGCGCTCTCGTGAGGCGGCGCTCGGTCTTCCTCCTCGCCCTCGCCGCCGCCTTGGCGATCGCCCTGCTCGTGGCCAGCCCGGCGCTGGCGGCCGGCAACGACATCGGCCACAACCTCGGCACCCTGCTGCGCCACTACGCCGGGCAGATCTACGGCGGGATCGTCGCCATCGTCGGCCTCGTCTTCCTGCTCAACCGGCGCTTCACCGAGCTGGCGACCTTCTTCGTCGCCGCCATCTTGGTCGGCTGGCTGGTCTTCAGCCCCGATCAGGTGGCCGACGCGGCTCGCGCGATCGCCAAGCAGGTCCTGCCGTGAGTTCCGGGCGCGAGCCGATCCGCTCCTACCAGCGCATCTTCAGGCCCGAGCGGCGGATCTACCAGGTCGAGGGCCACGCCCTGCCGGTCCCCGGCGGCGTGCCCCTGCGCTGGCTCGCCTACACCGCCGCCGCGCTCCTCGCGGTCCTCGCCCTCGGCTCGCGCTCGGCGTCGGTCGCTCTCCTCTGCGGCCTCGCCGCCGCCTGTGCGGGCGGCCTGCTCGGCGACCGCCGAGCAGCCGTGCTGGCCGCCGTCGCCGCGGCGGCCGGAGCATGGGTTTCGGGCCTTCTGCTCGGCCTGCTCGAGTGGCCGCTGCGCCTGGTGGTGCTCCCGGCGGCGGTAGGCACCCTGGCCACCCAGGCGGCCCCCGACGGTCGGCGCGCCGACCGCTTCGCTCTCTCCTGGCTGGCGCTGCGTCTGGCGCCGCGGCGCCGCTCGCTGGGCCGGGCGGTGCCCTCCGCCGGTGCGCGGCCGAGCTTCGGAGGCCTCCTCTGGGTGGCGCCCGACGAGCGCTCTCCCGCCCTGCGGCGCGCGCGCCTGCGCGGTCCGGGGACGCTCGCCTTCGCGGTGCCGATCATCCTGCGCCGGGCCGGCCTTCTGCGCCGCCGCCTCGTGGCGCGGCCCGCCCGCGGCGCCGCGGAAGGAGCCGAAGGGCGGCTCGCGCTGGGCGAGGGCGAGCTGCTGGAGGTGCGGCCGTGATCCGCTTCCCGTTGCGCTACGCGCGGCGAAACGTGCTGATCGGGCCTGGCGGGGAAGCCGCGGCGCTCTACCGCGCCGAGACCGTCTCCTACCCGTTCCTGCCGGCGGCGGGGAAGTGGGGGCTGCTGGGTCGCCTGGAGCGCCTCGGGCACCTGGTCGGCGCCGACTTCTCGATCTGGCGCGTCGCCCGCGCCCACCCGGCCGGGCGCTATGCCGCCGAGCTGGCTCGGGCCGCCGATCCACACCACGCCGACCCCGAGGCCTGGCGCGCCTACCTGAGTGGCCACGAAGCCCGCCTCGCCGAGCTCGGCTCCTTCGCCCCCGAGATCTACCTCGCGGTCTCGCTCGGCGTGCAGGCGAAGGGTCACCTGCGCTCGCTCGACCGGGCGCGGCGCCGGGTCGAGGAGATCGCCGGGGTGGGCGCGGCGCGGCCGATCTCCGGCACGGAGCTGCGCGAGCTGGCCGTCGCCGAGCAGCGCTGCTTCGAGCGCCTCTCCTCGCTGCTCGGCCTGCGTCGCGCGACGACGCGCGAGCTGCAGTGGCTGTTGCGCCGCGCGGCCTGCCGGGGCGTCGCCGAGCCCGAGCTGGAGGCGGCTTGGGAGCCCGACGCGCTCGTCCTGGCCGACGGTGAGGACGAGCCGAGCTACGAGCCGCTCGAACACGACCTCTGGCGCTGCGCCAACGCGCCGATGTCAGAGGACCCCGGCGAGCCGCCCTCGCTGGAGGTCGAGGCTGAGGAGGGCACCTCCTACCAGGCCTTCCTCTGCGCCGGCTCGCTGGCCGAAGAGGCCGCCTTCCCCGGCGAGGCCGAGCTGCTGCACGCCCCCTTCGAAGAGGTGGGTTTCCCCGCAGACGCGGTCCTGCACGCCCAGTGGGTCGGCAACCGCGAGGCGCTCGGGCAGGTGCGAAAGCGCATCCTCGACGCCGAGCACGCCTGGCGCGAGCAGGCCGAGGGGGCGCAGACGGGCGCGGGCTGGCAGGCCGAGGAGGACCGCGAGCTGGCGCGCGAGTTCGAGGCGGTGCTCGCCTCCTCCGCGCACCCGCCGATGCTGCGCGGCTATCTCGGCGTCGCGGTGGGCGCCGCCGACCGCCCCGAGCTGGAGCGCCGCGTCGAGGCGCTGCGCGAGCGCTTCGGCGAGGTCCGCTTGCACCGCCCACGCGGTTTGCAGCACCGGCTCTTCTTCGACCATCTGCCGCGGGTCGACGGCGGCTCGGTCCCCGACTACCGCCAGCAGATGACCGTCGAGCAGCTCGGCGCGACGGTCCCGACCGCGACCGCCGAGGTCGGCTCCCCCCAAGGCACCTACATCGGCCAGATGCCCGCGGCTGCCTCGCGCCCGGTCTTCTACGACCCGACCGAGGCGCCGCGCACCTCCCGCCCCTCGGCGGTGCTGCTCGCCGGCACACTCGGATCGGGCAAGACGCTCGCCGCTCAGGCGATCGCCTACGCCGCGCAGCGCCGCGGCTCGCTCGTGGTCGACTTCGACCCCAAGCCCGACCACAACCTGCAGGGCGTCGCCGAGCTGGAGGGCCAGGTCGAGGTGGTCGAGCTCGACGGCGACCCCCGCCACCGCGGCAAGCTCGACCCGCTGGCGGTCGGGCTTCCTGAGCTGCGCGAGGAGCTCGCCTCCTCCTACCTCCTGGAGCTCTTGCGCGATCCGCCGCCCTCCTGGGAGAACGCGATCGACCGCGCGGTGCGCGACGCGGTGCGCGCCGGGGAGCGCAGCCTGATGGGGGTCGTCGCGCGCCTGCGCGAGGGCGAGCCGGGGCCGGCGCGTGAGGCCGGCGAGGCGCTCGAGGTGCTCTCGGACTTCGGCCTCGCCCGCCTGGGCTTCGCGGCGGAGGGGAGCGCCTGATGGCGGGCGAGACCTCGGTGGTCACGATCCGCACGCCGGGCCTGTCCCTGCCCGACCCCGGCGCCTCCCGCGAGACCTACACCCGCGCCGAGAGAGTGTCGGTGGCGACGCTCTCCCTGGTCGCGGCACAAGCTCTGCGCCTCGTCAGCGGCAACCGACAACGACACAAGATCGTGCTGCTGGACGAGGCGTGGTTCCTGCTGGCCTCCACCCAGGGCCGCACCCTGCTGAACCGCCTGGTGCGGCTCGGGCGGGCGATGAACGCGACGATCCTGCTGGCGACCCAGCGGCTCGCCGACCTCGGCGACCTCTCCGAGCTGGTCGGGGTCTACTTCCTCTTCGGCCAGGACTCCCAGGCCGAGGCGGAGCGGGCGCTGGCGCTGATCGGACTGGACCCCGCCGACTCGGCGCTGCGCGCGCGGCTGACCGAATACCGCAGGGGCCTGTGCCTGATGCGCGACCTCGACGGGCGCGTCGGCGAGGTGCAGATCGACCTCGTCTTCCCCTCCTTGCTGGAGGCCCTGGAGACGACGCCGAAGGCGGCGCGCTCGTGAGGCGCGACCGGCACAGCTGGGCGCGCCGGGCGGGAACGGTGCTGGGGCTGAGCCTGCTCCTCGTCGGGCTCGCCCACCCGCTCGCCGGGGCGGCCAGCGACGTGTGGGGCAACGTCGGCCCCGCCTCGCCGCTGGGCGCGGGCGGCCTCTACGGCCGCTACCCGCTCAGCCACTACGCGCTCGACCAGCACTTCGACGCGATCTCGGCCTCGCTCACCGGCGGGGTGGACGCCTCCGGCGTCGCGCCGATGATCGGCTACTTCCTGGCGAGCGTGCTGTGGGCTCTGACCAGCTTCCTCGCCAACCTGCTGATCGAGCTCTTCGCCTTCGCCTTCAGCCTCGACCTCCTCACCGGCTCGGAGGCGACCGGCGGCTCCGGCGCCCTGGCGCCGGTCGCGCGGGCGATCCACTCGATCTACGCCAATGTCTTCGGCGCGCCCTGGCTCGTCCTCGCCGTCGCCGTGACGGGGCTGTGGGCGATGTGGAGGGCGCTGGTGCAGCGCCGCTACGCCGAGACCGCGGGCGCGCTGGGGCTTTCGCTGATCTACGTCGTCGCGGCGCTCTTCTTCGTCGCCCAGCCGGCGAAGACGATCGGAACGGCTTCGGCCTGGACGAACAAGATGTCGCAGTCGTTTTTGGCGGTCGCCTCTCACGGCGAGCCCTCGGGCGGCGCGCGGGCGCGCGACGGGGCCGCCCAGCAGCTCTTCGACCTGCTCGTCTTCCGGCCCTGGGTCGTGCTCGAGTTCGGCGGCACCGAGCACTGCGCCCGCGCCAGCACGGGCGACGAGGACTCCGACCCCGAACTCGGTCGCGGTGCGTCCGCTGTCGGCCGACCCTGGCCGCGACGCGGCGCTCGCCCGCCGCCTGCGGGCGGGCGAGGAGGTGAGCGGCGACGGCAAGCTCTGCATCAACAACGCCGCCAAGTACGCGCACCGCTTCCTGCGCTTCGGCCCGGGCACCGACGAGCGCGACGCCGAGTACGACGCGCTCAACCACGGCGACGCCTCGCGGGTCTCGGAGGGCGCGCGCGGCTACCGGCTCGGCGTCGCCGACAAGCCCGCGACCGACGCGATGGAGGAGGGCGGCCAGTACCAGCGCCTGCTGGTCGCGATCGTCGTCTTCGTCGGCGAGCTCGGCGCCTTCTGCCTGCTCGGAGCGCTCTCGGTCGGGGTGATCCTCGCCCAGGTGCTCTTGCTCTTGCTGCTGGCCTTCGCGCCGGTGGCGCTGGTCGCCGCCGCGATCCCCGGCCGTGGGCACAATTTCTTCCGCGGCTGGCTGGAGAAGCTCGCCGGGTACCTGCTGCGCAAGGCCGCCTATTCGCTGATCCTGGCGATCCTGCTGGCCGTCAACGGCGCCCTGGCCCTCGCCACCTCGGGACTCGGTTGGCTGATGTCCTTCGGCCTGCAGGGCCTCTTCTTCTGGGCGGTCTTCCTGCAGCGCCGCACGCTGACCGAGAGCCTCGTAGGGATCGCCACCGGGCCGCGGGCGCCGGGGCGCGACGGGACGCTGCGCGTCCTCGGCCTCTACTACGGAGCCCGCACCGTGGCGCGCCCGTTGCGCCGCGCCGCCCGCCGGCCGCGCTCCCAAGGCTCCGCCCCCGAGGGCGGGCGAGGCGGCGGCGGGGGCCGGGGAGCCGGGCCTTCCCCGACTCCCTCCCCGGGGTCCGACCGCCCCGCGCCGACCCGCAACGCCGTCCCCGGCTCCGGCTCCGGCGCGCCGGAGCGAGCCAAGCGCACAGGGCCGAGCGGCGCGGCCACGCGGGGGAGCCGGACGGGCGACTCCGCATCCCGAGACGCCGGGTCTGACGGCGGTTCCGCCGGGAAGGCGAACGGGGGCAAGCGTGACCCTCGGCCGGCCGCGGATCGCAAGGGGCGGGGAGAGGAGCGCTCGCCGAAATCCGCGCCCCCGGGCGGGCGCGAGGCAGCCAAGCCGGGCGATCGACCTCCGGTCCGGCAGGAGGGGTCGGGCAGCGAGGCCGAGAAGAGCCTCGGCGAGGAGCTGCGCGCCGATCGGGGGCGTGGCCGCAAGGCGGCCCGGAAGCCACCGGAGAAAGGCCGCCCTGACGGCGGCGAGACCGCGCCGCGTTCCCGTCGCAGGCGCAAACGCGGGAAAGGCGGTCGCTCGTGAGCGGCGGGCCTCATCGTCGCCATGCGCTCCTCGCTCTCACCGGCGGCGGGACCCTCGCGGGATTGCTCGTCGCGCTGACGGGCACCGTGATGGCGATCCTCGGCGGCGAGATCGGCTGCATCGGGGGCGGCGGCTACGCCGTCGCGTCCCCGGCGAGCGGCGCCGCGCTGCGCGAGATCCCGCCGGGCCGGCTGCGGATCTACCAAGCGGCGGGCAGGAGGATCGACATCGAGTGGACCTTCCTCGCCGCGATCGGCACCCAGGAGTGCGCCAGCGGCGACTGCGCCGGGGTCAACCCCTCGGGCTGCGCCGGGCCGATGCAGATCGCCTACGTGCGGGGGTCGGCGTGCAGCCCCGGATCGGGGCCGACGATCTGGGAGCGCTACAGGCTCGACGGCGACGGCGACGGGGCCACGGACATCGACAACCCCGCCGACGCGATCTTCACCGCTGCCCGCATCCTGCGCGAGGTGCTGGGCGCGCCGCCGGTGGGCGGCTCCTACGCCGCCTACCGCGAGGCGGCCTGCGGCTACTACGGCGCCTGCGCGGACGGGGTCGCCGACTACGCGAACGAGGTGATGGCGCGGGCCGTGCGCTACGGCTTCGGGGGCGGCGCCCCGGCGCCCTCGGCGGGCATCGAGGCAGAGCCGGTCGCCGAGGAGGGCGCGGGCTGCGTGGCGACCGGCCGTGGCACCGGGCCGCTCGGCCCGGCGCGCCGGGCGTTCGCTCCGCGGCGGCTTGCCCCGCTGCCCGCCGACGTCGTCGCGGCGCCGGGGATCGAGTGCGATGCGCGGATCGTCCCCAACGTCGTCTACCTGGCGCGGCGCTTCGGGGTTCTCATCACTGCCTGCTACGCGCCGAGCGGCCACGAGGCGACCGGCGAGCACCCGCTGGGCGCGGCGATCGACGCCGGCCCGCGCGACGGGGACTGGCGCCGGACGATGCGCCTGGCGCAATTCGCGGGCTGGCGGCCCTCGTGCGCAGCCTCGGGCGCAGCACCGGCCTGCGCCCGCCCGCCCTTCCGCTTCGTCGGCTACAACGGCTACCCCAACCACGGCGACCCGCTGCACTGCATCCCCTGCTCGGGCGGGCCGCACATCCACATCTCCTGGCACACCTCGGCCTCGCCCGGGGAGGCCGAGAACCGGGCGCGGTTCTCATATGAACCGGCGAGCTGGATCGACGTCTTCGGGGCCTCCTCCGGGCAGGGAGACGGCTCCGGGCAGAGGGGCGGGAAGTGAATGTTGGCTCCCTCTTCGCGGGCATCGGCGGCTTCGACCTCGGCCTCGAGCGCGCCGGGATGCGGGTCGCCTGGCAGGTCGAGCTCGACCCCTACTGCCGGGCGGTCCTCGCCCGTCGCTTCCCCGAAGCCCGCCGCTTCGAGGACGTCCGCGAGGTCGGCGCGCAAGACCTCGCGCCGGTCAACCTCATCTGCGGCGGCTTCCCCTGCCAAGACCTCAGCCCAGCCGGTAAGGGAGCCGGACTCACCGGCGCCCGCTCGGGTCTTTGGTCCGAGTTCGCCCGGATCGTTCGCGAGCTACGACCCCGCTACGTCCTCGTGGAGAACGTCCCCGCCCTGCTCACGGGGAAGGGCAAGCGCTGGGACCGCGCGCCGGTCGGCCGAGTTCTCGGAGACTTGGCCGAGGCAGGGTATGACGCGGAGTGGGCGTGCCTTTCCGCTCGTGAGTTCGGGGCACCCCACCTGCGAAAGCGCGTCTGGCTCGTGGCCTACCCCGCACGGGATGCCCAAGCGCGGCCAGCGGCGCAACCCGGGTCCGAGCGGCAACGAGCTCGGCCGGGCGGTGCTGAGGGCCGAGCGGGAGAGCTTCCCGACGCCGACCGAGACCGACGCGCGCAAGGGGTATGCCTCGGCGCCGGGGCCGAAGAACCGGCGTGGCCGACAGACGCTCTCGGGCGCGGTGCAGTCGCGGCTGTGGCCGACGCCGAAGGCGACCCCGAGCGGGCCGGACTTCGCGCGGGCGAAGCGCCCCGGCAGCGGCGGGGACGACCTGCCGACCGCGGTGGCGCGCGAGGAGCTTTGGCCGACCCCGAACGCCGCGGACGGCAAGGGAGGGCGGATCAGCCCCGACGAGACGATCCTGAGCGGCCGGCGACCCTCGGGCGCCAAGGCGCAGCGCACCCTGCGCGAGGCGGTGAGGAAGGTCGACCTGGCCGGCTGCTCCCCGCCTCGCAGGGTTGGGGCGCTGAACCCGACGTGGGTCGAGTGGCTGATGGGGTTCCCGCTCGGGTGGACCGCCTTGCCGCCCTCGGCAACGCCCTCCTCCCGCAGATCGCGGAGTGGATCGCGTCTCGCATCATCGAATACGAGCAGAGCGCGGAGGAGGCGATGAGCTGATGTCGCGCTCTCCCAAGACGGCGCGTCCGATCCTCGATCTCTTCGCGGGGCCGGGGGGCTGGGGCGAGGGCCTCCGCCGCCTCGGCTTCGAGGCGAGGGGAATCGACTCCGACCCGCTCGCCTGCGCGACCGCCGAGGCCGCCGGCCACGAGCGACTCCTCGCCGACGTCGCCGCGCTCGATCCCGGCGACTTCCCGGGGACCTGGGGACTGGTCGCATCGCCGCCGTGCCAGGCTTACTCGCGCGCCGGGAAGGGCCTCGGCAGGCTCGACGAGCCGAGAGTCCTCGCCTGCGCCCGCGAGCTGAGCGAGGGCGTCAACTCGCGCGCCGAGCACCGGGCGCGCTGTACCGATGAGCGTTCGCTGCTCACCGTCGAGCCGCTGCGCTGGACGCTGGCCCTGCGGCCGCGGTGGTTGGCGCTCGAGCAGGTCCCGGCGGTCATCGAGCTGTGGTCGGCGTTCGCCGATCTCCTCGGCGCACACGGATACCGATGCGCGGCCGGACTGCTCTCGGCCGAGCGCTTCGGAGTGCCCCAGGTCCGCAAGCGCGCCTTCCTGATCGGCTCGCTCGACGGCGCGGTCGATCTGCCTGCTCCGACCCATCGCTCCTTCGATCCGCGCCGCCACGGTCCGCGCGAGGACGAGCTCCACCTCCCGCGCTGGCGGAGCATGGCCGAGGCGCTCGGCTGGGGGCACGAGCCGGCGCGACTCAGGCGCGACCCCGCGCGCCCCGGCCGCTCGCTCGAGCGCCCGTCCGACTCCGTCGTCGCCGGCTCGCGCGACTGGCGCATCGAGTCCCTGCCCGGCTGGACCCGGCGTCGGCCCGCGACGACCCTGCTGGGCGATCCACGGATCACCGCGCCGGGAAGCTGGCCGCGCTGCGGGCGACGCGCGGAGATCGTCCGCGGCAGGCCCGTCCGGGTCAGCGCCGAGCAGGCCGGGGTCCTGCAGGGCTTCCGCCACGACTACCCGTGGCAGGGCTGCCGCTCCCGTCGCTTCGCGCAGATCGGCAACGCCGTGCCCCCGCCTCTCGCCGCCCGCGTCGCGGCCGAGGCGATGCGCCCGACGCTCGGGGCGGGCCGCGGACAGGCGAGGGTCGCGCAATGAGGCCGGGAAGCCGAGTCCCGTGGCCCTTCCGGTGGGCCTTCCACCGTCGCTTCCGCCGGCCCTTCCCAATCGAATCGGGCGGAATCGGGGAGATTCGGCGCGGCTTCGCCGATCGCCGCCGCCGAGTTTTGCCGACATCTCTGCGGTCGATCGAGGTGTGGTCGTGATCTCGAACTCGAACCGCTCCGACCCTCGTCCGATGCTGGCGATCTTCGCCGTCGCGGTGCTGCTCGCACTCTGGCGGCTCATATCGAGCATCCGCGTCGATCAGCTCCTCGCCTCGATCCTCTCACTCGCGCCCCTCGCTCTCGGCGCCGTCGCTATCGCCTCCGCGCTGGCTACGCATCGCTTCTTCGCAACCCGCCGGACGCTCCGATCGCGCCGCGCCGTCGCGATCGTGCCTGCGGACGAGTTCGACGCCGAGCCCGATGCCGTGCTGCGCTTCGCCGCCCAGCTCGCCGCCAGCGAGCGCAGGGTCGGCGGCTGGGTCGACCGCCGAGCCTCAGCGATCCGCATCCGGCTCGCCGCGGACTCGGAGCGGCGGCTCGTCTACTTGATCGAAGTCCCCGAGCGCGCAGGCGAGGCGCTGCGCACCGCGCTTCGCTCCTTCGAAGGCGTCGAGGAGCGTCCCGTCGAGGAGGTGCTTGGCGGAGGCGAAAACGAGAGCGACGTCGAGGTTGAGGATGGCGAGCTGCCGGACACCGAGTCCGACGATGGCGAGCGCACGGTGCTTCGCACCGAGCTGGTGCTGGCCCGCCCGAGCGTCGAGCCGCTGGCACGCCTTGCCCCGAAACCCGATCCGCTGCAGCCCTTCGCCGCGGCGATCGGCCGCCTTCACTCCGACAAAGAGGACGCGAGCGTCTGTGTCGACCTCTTGCCGGCGAGCGGCTTCCGCGCGGCTCGCCTGCGACGGAGGCTGCGTCGGCAGGCCCGCCGCATCCACGGCGAGCGTCGCGACTGGGCGGCGATCTTGAACGGCGAACAGCGCCGCCGCACGAGGCCCGACCCACAGGAACAGGTCGAGCGCCGCGGGGCCGTGCAGGCGGTGGACGCGAAGCTGCGCGAGAGCGGCGAGCTGTTCGAGGCGCAGATCCTCCTGCGCAGCGAGGCGCCGAGCCGGGGGCGGGCAGAAGCTGCGATGTCGGGCCTGCTCGCCGCCTTCCGGCCGCTGGCCGAGCGCAACTACCTGCGGGCATCGGGGCTGCCGATCCCCGGCATCAAGTTCCTCGGCTCCGACATGCCGCTGCGACGAGGGCGCTTCGACCGCCGCTTCGCCACCGGCCTGCACCGACCCGCCCGCAAGACGATCCTGACGGCGCGCGAGCTGTCGGGCTTCCTCAAGCCGCCGACGGTCCACTGCGGCGAGCGCGACGTGCTGCGCTCCGGCGCTCTACTCTCACCGCCGCCCGACCTGCCGGCCTTCGACAAGGACCGGGCCGACCTGATCCCGCTCGGCCGGGTCAACACCGAGTCGGGCGAGCGGATCGTCGGCGTGCAGGCCGCCGACACCTTCTTCACCTACATCGCCGGCCGCTCGCGCTACGGCAAGACCGAGGCGGCGATCGCCCAGTTCGCCCACATCGTCAGGGCCGGCCACGGGGGGCTCTTCCTCGACCCCCACGGCGACGGCCTGGAGCGGATCGAGCCCTACCTCGCCGAGGTTGGGGAGCGGGTGGTACGGATCGACCTCGGCCCCGGCAGCTCGCCGGCCGAGCAGCCGGGCTGGAACCTCTTCGAGTTCGGCGGGGATGCGGTGGAGAGCGAGGCGCGGGTCGAGGCGGTCGTCGACGCCTTCGCCTCGGCGCTGGAGTGGGGCGAGCGCTCCACCCGCGCGATCAACCTCACGACTCAGGCAGCGGCGGCGCTGGCGACGATCGCGCAGAAGCTCGACTCCGAGCTGGCGCCGACGATCTTCCAGATCCCGACGCTGCTGAGCGACGCGGAGTGGCGGGAGGCGGTGCTGCCGTTCCTGTCGCGTGCCGACCGGCGCTTTTGGACCGACCGCTTCCCGCTGCTCGCCTCCGAGGCGATCACGCCGGTCACCAACATGGTCGATCGCCTGCGCCGAGCGCCCTCGATCAGGGCGCTGCTCGGCCAGAGCCAGAGCACCTACCGGGTCCGCGAGGCGATGGACACCGGCAAGATCGTTCTCGCCTGCCCGGGGACGGGCGGCACCCGCGACCGGCTGGTGGCCAACCTGCTGCTCTTCGACCTCCTGCACGCCGCGCGCGGGCGGGCCGACCTCCCGCCCGAGCGGCGCAAGCCGTTCTGGGTCTTCCTCGACGAGGTGCAGAGCTATGACGGCGCGGCCTCGGGCAACCTCGCCGCGCTCTTGGAGCAGAGCGCCAAGTTCGGGTTGCGGGCGGTGCTGCTGAACCAGAACCCCGAGCGGTTGAGCGGGGCGACCTTGAACGCGCTGCTGACCAACCGCTCGCACCTCCTTAGCTCGACGCTCAACTCCCATGCCGCCGGGCTCGTGACCAAGGAGTGGGGCGGGCGGGTCAATCCCGAGGCGCTGACCAAGCTGGAGCGCTTCCGCTTCATCGCCCAGGTCACTCACAACGGCCGGCTCAGCGCCCCCTTCGCCCTGGGCGGTGTCCGGGTCGAGGACGTGCTCGAGGAGCCGGCTACCGCCGAGAGGCCCGATCCCGAGACCCGCGCGTCGCGGCGATCGGCGGAGGAGATCGCGGCGCACCTCGACGGCCTCGACGACCGCATCCTGGCGGCGCTGCGAAAGGGCGGCGCCAAGCAGGGGTCGCACGGCAACGCCAAAGGACGAAAGCGGCAGCGGCGCAAAGGCCAGGTCCGATTCCCGAAGAGGCCATCGTGAATCCCACGCTGCCCCTGTCGGCGACGGAGATCCTCGCCTCGCTCGCCCAGCACCGGGTCCTCTCGACGCCGCAGGTCCGCTCGATCCACTTCCCCGATCGCAGCCCCCGCTGGGCGCGGATGGCGCTGGCGCCGCTGGCCGAGGCCGGCCTCGCGGCGTTCGTGCCGAACCTCGGGGCGGCCGGGGCTCCGCGCCGGCTCTGGTACGTCACCGCGCGCGGCGCTCGCGCGGCGCTCGACGCGGGCCTGCTGGAGAGGATGCCGAGGGTGCTGGAGGCCGAGGCCGCGGCCGGGCCGCTTCAGGAGCACACCCTGGCGGTGAACGACGCCGCGATCTGCTTCATGCGCAGCGCCCGCGAGCGCGGCGACGAGTGCGGGCCGCTGGCCTGGCGCCACGAGGTGGTCCACCGGCTCGGGCACGGGCGCCGGGCGGGCTCGCTGTTCGCCGACGCGGTGCTCACCTACGTGCGGCTCGCCACCTCCGAGTTCGTAGTCGAGCAACGCTTCCTCGAGCTGGACCGCGCGACCCTCTCGGTCGACCGACTGGTGGCCGAGCTGGCTCGCTACGGGCGCCTCCTGGGCGCGACCGGCAAGGAAGGCGAGCCGACGTGGCGCTCGGAGTACCCGTCCTTCCCAGCCGTCCTCTGCGTTCTCTCCGGCGCAGAGCGCGCGACGCTGCGGCGGCGGCGCGACGCCGTCGTCGCGATCCTTCGGGACGACCCGGCCTTCGCCGACTCGCCCGATCTCTCGGTGCGGCTCTGCCTGGCGGAGGAGCTGTCCGAGCACGGCCCCTTCGCGCCGATCTTCACCGACGTCCGCGAGCCCGAGGAGCCCGTTGACTGGCTGCTCGAAGAGAGCGAGCCGAGCTGATGGCGAGCGCGAAGCGACAGGCCGGGCGCAGACGGGGCGGCTGCGGGGCGAAGGGCGAGCGCGGCCAGGAGCTCCGGCTGCTCGAAGGCGACTGCCTGGAGGTGCTGGGCACCCTCGAGCCCGAAAGCGTCGATGCGATCGTCACCGACCCGCCCTACGGGATCGGCTTCCAGCACGAGCGCTGGGACTCCGCCGCGATCCGCGAGGCGGCGGCGCGGGCGGGGCACGACCGGCTCGGCCCCAACGAGGCGTTCGAGGCCTGGTGTCTCATACTGGCCACCGGGTGCCGGCGGGTGATGAAGCCCGGCGCATTCCTCGCCGCCTTCGGCTCGCCGCGAACGTACCACCGGCTTGCCTGCGGGATCGAGGACGCGGGGCTTGAGATCCGCGACACGCTGATGTGGCTGTACGCGGAGGGCATGTCGAAGTCGCGCCACTATCCCGGCGGTCGCGCGACGACGCTGAAGCCCGCCTTCGAGCCGATCGTGCTGGCCCGTCGCGAGCTGGACGGCACGACCGAGGAGACGATCGAGCGCCACGGGACCGGCGCGCTCAATGCCGAGGCGTGCAAGGTTGAGGGCCGCCACCCGGCCAACGTGATCCTGGGCCACGACCCCGGCTGCGGGAAGAGGCGCTGTGCGCCGGGCTGCCCGGTCGTCGCCGCCGACGCCTGCGCAGAGGAAGGCCGCTCGCGGCTGGCGCCGAGTCGTTTCCTCTACTGCCCGAAGGCGAGTCGGAAAGAGCGCGACGCCGGCTGCGAGCGGTTGCCGCGGCGGACCCTCAATCTCTTCCCGAACGCGAAGGGCACCAAGGCGGCGCCCGACGCGCGCAACCCGCATCCGACCGTGAAGCCGCTCGAGCTGATGCGCTGGCTCGTGCGGCTGCTCTGCCCGCCGGGCGGCCTGGTGCTCGACCCGACCGCGGGCTCGGGCACGACTGGGGCGGCCGCGGCGCTGGAGGGCAGGCGCTTCCTCGGCATCGAGATGGAGCCCGCCTACGTCGAGATCGCCGCCGCGCGGATAACCCACCACGCGCCGGGTGGCGCTCGGGAGCTACGGGTGGACCGCGGCCCTTTCGGGAGGGTCCGGTGAGCGCCGGGTCGGCCAAACCGGATGGCGAGGTGCGACTCGCCCTCGAGTCGATCGAGGCGCTCGCCCAGCGCCTCGCCGAGCTGCTTGCGCCCAAAGAGGAGGCGCCGGGGCGGTTGATCACCGCCGAGGAGGTCGCCCGCCGGTGGGGCGTGGGGCGGCGCTGGGTCTACGACCACGCCGACGAGCTGGGCGCGCACCGACTCGGCGGCGGCCCCCGGCCGCGCCTGCGCTTCGATCCCGACGAGGTCGCGGAGCGCCTCGGCGAGCTGGCCGACGAGAGCGGCGCCGATGGGGGGCGATCGAAGGCGATGCGCGACGATTGCGCTCGCGACTCGCTTTCCGTGCCGAGCAGAGCTATCGTCGGTCGGCAAGCAAGAAAACGGCCGGGGCGGCGCGGTAACGCCCCCCGACCCGGCGCCGAACAGGCCGGCGCAATGAAGAGGCTATCCGCACGGAGTCCTCGCATTGCCCTGCCTGCTCGGTCGCCGGGAGGTCAGGAGGTCGACGATGGCGAGTAGGCCAAAGGGCGAAGTCATGGTGCGCGAGTGGAAGAGTGGCCGCGGCTACGCGCTCCGCTTCTGGGCCTACGGCGAGCGCCAGTACGTCACGCTCGGCTACGCGCGCGACGGCTGGGACCCCGATCGAGCCGAGGAAGAGCTGGAAAACATCCTCGCCGACGTGCGCCGCGGGATCTGGGTGCCGCCGAAGAAAAGGACGAAGCGCAGCGGCGGGGAGAGCGAGCGGGCCGAGGTGCCGCTCTTCGGCCCCTTCGCCCGCGGCCTCGTCGAGGCCCGCGAGGGCCAGGTCGCCGAGAAGACGACCAAGCGCGAGCGCTGGGCGCTCGGGCACCTGATGCCCTACTTCGGCGATTGGGCGCTGAACGAGATCGACGTCGAGGCGGTCGACGACTACCGGCTGTTCAAGGTGAAGGAGTCCGAAGCCCGCGCCCGCGCGATCGAGCGCGGCCGCCCGCAGAGAAACGAGTACGGCCAACTGATGCGACCGCTATCCGCGGGCTCGATCAACAAGACGATCGGCTTCCTACAGTGGGCGCTCTCGGTCGCCCTCGAATACAAGCGATTCGGGCTGACCGAGAACGCCGCGGCCGGCAGGCGGCGGCGGCTGCCGGAGCGAGCGGCGGCGCCGGTCCACCTCGACACCGCCGGGCAGATCGAGGCGCTGCTGGAGGCCGCCGGTGCAATGGACCGCGATCCGCACTTCGGCTGCACCGAACGCGAGGCGATCCTCGCAACGCTGATCCTCGCCGGCCCGCGCGCCCACGAACTCTGCAACCTGCTCTGGCGCGACGTCGATCTCGCCAACGGGCGCCTGTTCATCGGCCGTTCAAAGACGCAGGCCGGGCTGCGGGAGATCACGATGCTGCCGATCCTGCGAGACATCCTCGCCGCCCACAAGGCGGCCGCCTACAGAAGCGGTCCCGACGATCTCGTCTTCCCGACCGCCACGGGCGGACGGCGCGACCCCGACAACCTCCGCGCCCGCATCCTGGCCTCTGCGTTGAGGCGGGCCGACGAGCTGCTGGAGCGCCGCGGCCTGGTGCCGCTACCGAAGGGGCTCACCACCCACAAGCTGCGCCACACCTTCGCCTCGGTCCTGATCGCCTGCGGCGAGGACCCGGTCTCGGTGATGCGCCAGATCGGCCATACCGACCCCAACTTCACTCTGCGCGTCTACGCCCACATGATGAACCGCGACCCCGCCGAGCGTGAGCGGCTGAAGGCGCTGGTTCGTGGCGAGCGGGTGGTCGCGCGGCAGGCGCCGCCGCCGCGCCCGGTCGAGCTCTCCGATTACGAGGGGCCGATCATCCGGACGCTCGCCGAGCGCGGCGGCCGCGCCGCCCGCCGAGAGATCATCGCCGCGGTCGGCGAGGCGATGGCCGATCGCCACTGCGGCCCCGACCTCGAAGCGCTGCCGAGCGGGCCGCCTCGCTGGAAACCGCGGGTCGGCAAGGTGCGCTCGCGGCTGGTGCGGCGCGGCTGGCTTGAGGCCGGCGCGGGCCGCGGCGAATGGGAGCTGACCGAGCTTGGATGGGCGAAGGCGCGTCGCGAGGGGAAGAAGAGCCGGCGGCCTCAAGTGCCGGCGAGCGCGGCACCCGCGAGCAGATTGGCGGCTGCGGCATGAGTTGCCAGGAGCAGCGCACGATCAACCCCGAGGCCGGGATCGAGGAGCCGGGCCGACTTGAAGCAGAGGCACAGAAACGAGAACGGGAGGCATCCCAATGAACGTCCTGACTTTCGACATCGCGATCCTCGGTGGCCTGCTCGTGCTCTGGTTGCTCGGGGGTGTTTTCCTTCGGATCGGCGGCCTGCTCTTGGTGTTGGCGGGCGGCTTCGGCGTGGGTCTGCAGCGCGACCCGAACGGGATCCTCGTTTTGGCGATCGGCGCCCTGCTTTGGCTCGCCGGTCATTGGCACTACGCCCTGCGCCACCACGAATACAAGAGCCCGCTGGCCGGCTACGTCTTTCTGCGCTGGGCGCCGGGCTGGCTCGATCCGACCCGCGATTGGGTGAACCCGATCGCCGACGACGAGGCCGCCGATTCAGAGGGGAGGACACCATGAGGACGACCAGCGTCCGCAAGACTGTTCAGCGTTGCCGGAGGCGACGGCGAGGCCGCCGGCCAAGGTCCGCTCCGACCCGCCCGCGCGAGGAGCGGGTGACCGAGCAGCGCAACCGGATCGACATCACCGCGCTTCGCAGCTTCCTGAAGCGGGCGCTGGAGGACGACGCGCTCGCCGATCCCGTCAACGAGTTGCTCTTCGAGCATGTGGTCGCCGGCCGCTATCACCCCTCGGTCGTCGCCGAGAGCCTTCTCTCCTACCTCAACGAGATCCTCAACACCGCCACGCGCGAGGATTGGCAGGCGGTGACCGACGAGCTGATCGCCGAGGCGCGCGAAGTCGACGGGGAGGTGTAGGGGGCGATGCGCGAGATCGTCCTCTACGTCCCGAGCGGTGGCTACCCGGCGACCGCCGACATCGCCCGCGGCTCGGCGATCGTGGGAGAACCGCGGACCGGGGCCGAGGTGGAGGTCTACTTCGAGGGCGCGATCTTCGGCCAGGAGAACATGCGCACGCTCGCCGACCGAGCCACACACGCCGCCGGGCGGATGCTGGAGCGCTACGCCACGAGCGCGGCGCGGATAGTCCCGCGCGACGCGCTTCTTGCTGTAGGTACGTTCGACTTTCGCAAGGGGCAGATCACGCTGACCGGCGCCGATTCGGAGCGCGCTGTCGCGGCCTGGCTGGGCACGCCGCCGCTTGACCCCGCGGAGCTGGGCCAGGGGGCGCGACAGGCCGCGAGGGCGGCGGACATCGCGCGCCTGGTGCCGGACGTGACCGTCACCGTCAATCGCTCACTGGGGGAAGCGCTGATCGAGCGGGCCGCCATCAGGCGCGACGGTGAGGGGCTGTGGGTCGACGGCGAGGGGCGCCGGACCTCGGCGATCGCAGAGGCGCTGATCTTGGCGCTCGTTGCAATCGCAGAGGGGGAATGAGGGTATTGCAGGACCTTGACCAGACCCCGAGCGCTTCCCCACGCCGGCAAGGGTGCCCACCACCGTTACGGCATCGGCGGCGATTCGCCAGCCAGGACGGAATACGGCGCAGGTGACCCAGAGGGTCGGCAGCGCCGGCTTGTCAGCGGCCTCTTCGACACGACTTCCGGCGGCGGCAGTCGTTCTCGCTTATCGTCCGAAGCAAGAGCGTGGGCCGCATCCGCCCGCGTGCTCGCAACCACGCGGAAGCAGCAGCGTCAAGGAGCATGGGCTCCTAGGACAGGTGGGGCTAGCAGATACGCTTCGGTGTGGTGCCCGTAGGAGTGACATGCCCACGTTGCGGTGGCAAGCAGATTCTCCAGATCACGCCAAGCGAATTCGAATGCGTCACGCCGCACCCAGCTGGCCTCGCTCCTCCCGGGCCGGGCGGCCTCACGCCGTTCCGTCCTTGCACGCATCGCTTTCAGATTGCCACCGCTACCCGGACTGAGCTTTGCGCTTGTGGGCGGGAATCAATCGGGCAGTGCAATCAATGTGGAAAGCGTCTCTGTGGCCTGCACGGAACGGAAAGCGGCGAGTTCCTCTGTGCTGTCTGCCAACAGGAGCGACAGGAGCAGAGGATTGCGCGTGAGGCCGAAGAAGAACGCGACCGCCGGGCGGGACTCATCGACTTCAGGGGGCTAGTCCACAAGGCGGGTGGAGTTCTGAACGGCGATGAGGATCAGCACTCAGCAAAGGTTCCTTTTAGCCGTGTCTGGGATCAAGTGGCGAAGGCCATCCTTGAACAGAACCCGTCCGCGGACATCATGGTGATCGACGATCTCGGGGCTGCCGAGTTACCTGAGAGATGGCCGAAGCGGGGCGGAGAACGAAAGAGGCGACGTGTCGAGGCTAAGTGGAATGAAGCCGCTGATGGATTGGCGATTCCAGCTTGGGACATGGAGGCGAGCTTCAGCAGCGGGAGTGGGATCTCCGATACCTACAGCCGCCAGGAATCCCCGATGTACTTCGGCAGCAACAGCGTGCTGTACGTCGGCGCCGGCAGTCAAACGCCCGGTGGCACGCATACTGGGGGTTCGACGTATCACACTCCGGATTCAGTTCCCGAGGTCTGGCGTGAGAAGTGGGGAGCTTGGGGAACTATCGATAATCGGCATGAGATTTCGATCGGATTTGCGAACCTGATGGCAAAGCACTCATTGACGTTCAGCGTGCAATGAGACCCTGCTTCGTGGCCGGCGCCGGATCTTCTCGGGTGCTTCTGGTTTGCGCGAAACGCAAGCGTCAACTACGCGGGCCAAAAGACTTTCGGCTTTCGCGCGAAGCGGCACCCAGCGCCGAACCCGGACTAGGACACGTAGGCCTTGCGCACCATGGCGGCCGTCCATTGGTTCGTGCCGTGTGCGGGGGGAACACCCTTGCGGTTCAGGAACTCGGCGATGTCCGCGAGGGACTTTCCCTTCGCGAGCTGCGTCCGGACTTGCGCCCGCCAGCCCCAGTCCCGCTTGTTGCACCAAGAGTGGGAGAGTCGAACGTTCTCGGCGACGAACCTACCGCCATCCGATTTGAGCGTCGGGTAGTGGTCGCGCGAGGGCGTCCACTTGTTGCCCGGGGTCCCGACCGGATCGAAAGCGCCGCGCCCCTTGTGGTGGTAACACTGCGGCATCTCGCACCTCAGGGCGAGGAGCTGGCCGCGCTCGGCCATCCGCACGAGGACATTTGCATTTTTCACGCCGAGCTCGCGGAGTTGGTCCGCGACCGATTTATCTGCCATGCGGCGATCCTGACACAAATACTCTTGCGTGGTTGCGAGCACGTTGGGGGCGCCGCGGACACTTCTGGAACGGACGATGCTCGGGCGTCTCGAGGTTGACCCTCGACTTCTGCGCGGAGGGGGAGCGGAGAGCGAAGGTCAGGATCCTGGGAGTTGGACGCCCTGGAACGTGAGGACCTCGGCGAGCCTGTCGAAGTGCGCGTCGCGGTGGAGCACCGCAATACCGCCGTGCTCGGCCGCGGCGGCGGCGATCAGTGCGTTGGTAGGCGGCACGCGGTGGTATCCGTCGCTGTGTTCGGCCAACTCGCCGATCGCGTGCATTGCGGCGTCGGTCACAGAGCGATCGTCGCGAACGATCCGCAGCGCGTCGAGCTCGGTCTCAAGCGCGACGTACTCGGAGCTGCTGCGCGCGGAGTAGAGGATCTCCATCCGCACGATCGGCGTGATCCACAGCCGGTCGTCGATGACCGCTGCTTGAAGGAGGGCGCCGAGTTCGCTGGGGAGCGACGCGACCCGCCACCATGCCGAGGTGTCGGCGATGAACGGGGAGTCGCTGCGCAGCAGCTCGACGGCGTCCACCGCAGTGGCTACCGCTCGGCGTCGGTCAACTGCTCGATGTGTTTGAGCGTGTCGCGATCCAGCCCGTCTGGCCTGCGCAGCCGCTCGGCGAGCAGCCGTAGCCGCTCGGCGCGCTGCTCGTCGCTCAGTGCCGGCTTCTCGGCGGTGGGGGTCGTGCTCAGGACCGAATGCTTCACAGTGACCTCAGGGTAGCGCCCCGGTGCGACAAGAGCGAGATCTTTGGCGGATAGCACCCCTGGTTTGCGGGTCGGGACTGGTAGAGCAGCAGTCCCTGTTCGCTTGCGATTCCGAGGAGGATCCCATGACCGAATCCACTGTTCTCGACTCCGCCGGGAGGCGCCGCTCGCCAGCGACGATGCCCGGCTACCACGCCGGACGACCGCCCCGCAACAAGGGGATGCGCTATCCGGCCGACCCGCCGACCGTAGAGGAGATCGTCGCCGTGATGCGCCAGGTTGGAGGTGATCGCCACGGCGCTCGCCTGCGTGCCGTGATCGTCGTCCTCTGGCGTGGCGGGCTTCGCATTCAGGAGGCGCTCGCGCTCAGCGAGCGTGACCTCGATCCTCACCGTGGCTCGATCCTCGTCCGCCGCGGCAAGGGCGGACGCCGTCGAGAGGTCGGCATGGACGAGTGGGGCTTCGAGCAGCTCCGCCCCTGGATGGCAGAGCGTGAGCGGCTGTCGGTCGGCCCGCTGCTCTGCGTGATCGACGGTCCGACCCACGGTCGACCTTGGTCTGCCGCCGGGGTCCGGGTCGAGTTCCGCAACCTCGCCGCCCGAGCGGGGGTGAGGCGCCGGTTCGCACCGCACCAGCTCCGTCATGCGCATGCGATCGAGCTCGCCCGCGAGGGCGTGCCGCTCAACATCATCCAGCGACAGCTGGGGCATGCCAACCTCGGCACGACCAGCATCTACCTGCAGGGCATCGACACCGAGGAGATCATCGCGGCCGTTCATTCGAGGCGAGCGCCGATGATGCCGGCCAGCGCCGGCCTGCGGCTCTAACCAGCTGGCACGACGACAGCGGGAGCGCCTGGGTTGGCGCTCCCGCTTCGTCTTGCGAGAGCAGAAGCTCGCGGGGCGTCGCGGAGACCGCTGCGGCTCGTCAAACCGAGCATCTCAAGTGGAGCTCAGCGGCGCTCGCAAATCGCGCGAAGCAGTCGCGATCGGATGACCCGATTGGTGCAGACGCGGGTGGGCGGTGGCCACCCCCAACATGTCTCGCACTTTCAACGCCTTCGCACGTGCCTCATCAGCCAGTCGATCTGCGCCTGTTGGTCGCGGATCTTCGTCCTCAGGGCGTTGTTCTCGCGCTGCTGCTTCTGCACTTGTGCCAACAGAAGCGCCGGCAACTGCTGGTAGAGCACCGTGTAGGGCTTGCCGCCCTTATCACGGGTGACGAGGTTCGGGTAGACCCTGGCGACCTGCTCGGCCAGCAGCCCGTACTGGACTCGGCTCCTCCCCTGTACATCGGCTTGCCTGTAGCGGAAGGAGACCGGGTGCAGCTTCATCAACCGGCCGGCTACCGGGCCGAGCGGGCGTACGCCGGTCTTGAAGCGGCGCGAGGAGGTTTCGACCCCGAGCCTGCCTTCACCGTTGACGACGACCTGCGGCTGGGCGCCGAGGTTCGTCCCGGACACGCCGGCGAGGAAGGTCGCGCTCTGCGTCCCCGGGCTTCCGATGCGGATCGTGTTCGACTCCGCCGCGGTGCCGATGTTGTCACTGGCGAGGTAGACGTTGTTGCTGCCCGTGACGAGAGGCGCGCCCGCAGCGGGGCCGATCGCGACGTTGTCGGACCCGGTCGTGTTCTGCCAGAGCGCGTGCTGGCCGACCGCGACGTTCCTCGAGCCGGTGGTGTTCTCCTGGAGAGCGTACGCACCGAGTGCCGAGTTGTCGTTGCCTACGGTGTCGTGGGAGAGGGCTTCGGAGCCGAACGCCGAGTTGCTGTTGCCGATCGTGCTGCCCAGCGTTTCGGAGCCGAACGCCGAGTTGTTGTTGCCGTTCGTGACCACCTTCAGGGTGCCCTGCCCAAACGCCGAGTTGCCCCCGCCCCCGATGTTCGAGAGCAGCGCCGCAAAGCCGAATGCCGAGTTGCTGCCTCCGCTCGTGTTCGCCTCCAGCGCCCGATCGCCGAATGCGGCGTTGGCGCCCGCGAGCGAGGGGTCCAGGTGCGGCCACGGCAGCGGCGCCGCCGCGACGTTGTTGCTTGCATCGCTGTAGATGCCGGGCTTGCAGGTCAGCGACCCGAATGGGGAAATGTTGGTGAGCGCCTGTCCGTTGGCGCAGGGGCCGCCGCTGACGTTCAGCGTCGGGCTGGGGTAGCTGCCGGAGAGCGCGCCGCCCGCCGGGCCGCTCGGCGAGCTTGGGGCGAGGAGGTCGGCGGCGTGCTTGCCGTCGAGCGTGTCGGCGTTGACGGCGCTCGGCACGGTGCCAAGGGTGGAGGCGGCGATGTCGGCACCGGTCAACGAGCCGTCGGCGACTTTGGAGCCGTTGACGGAGCTCCTCTTCAGCTGCTTGGTGCCGACCGAGTTCTTCGGCAGTTGCTTGGACTTGGACGCGGTCCCGAGAGCGCTCTGCCCGGCGCCGCTCGGATGACCAGAGTTGGTCGCCGCGCTAGCCGCCCCATAGGCGGTGACAAGGATGGCGATCGAAACCGCCATCATCGCCACCGAGTTCTTACGAACGAAAGCGCGCATCGCCGGCCTCCTTGGAGTCTGGCTAGGACGAGTCAGCAGACGGAGCGACTCACACCCGTCTCCTCGCCCAACCTAGGAGGGGAACGCACACCGATCATCGGATGTCTTCCACAAGATCGGTTGGTAGTTGTCCGCAGCTGTGAGCTTCCGTGTGGTTGCGAGCGCGTCAGCCAGCGCAAATCACGCTCTCGCTCCGGACGATTTGGAGAGCAGGGCCAGAACGCCGTCTGGGCCAGCGTTCGCGAATGTCCCCTGAGCCCTACCGGTAGTCTCCGCCCCGATCGCGTGACGATCGAATGGAGACAGAAATGAGGGTCTACATCTGGAGCGACGGCGCTGCCATGCCGAACGGCGGTCCCGCCGGGGCGGGGTACGTCGTCGTGGGCACGGGCGGCGTGCACTTGCTCGGCTCGGAACCGCTCGGCGACAGGACGAACAACGTTGCCGAGTACGTGGCGGTTCGGAACGCGCTGCGGGCCGCGGCCGACGCGGGTGCGACGTCGGCTTACGTGCGGATGGACTCGGCGGTGGTCGTCGGCCACCTCACTGGGGCATCGCGTGCGCGGGCCGACCACCTGATCCAGCTCAAGGGGGAGGTCGAAGAGCAGAAGGCCCGGTACAAAAAAGGGGGGGTCAGGTTCGCTCGGATTCGCAGGGAGCAAAACGGAGTTGCCGACGAGCTCGCGAAGAACGGCGCGCGGGCCTCGAAGGCGCTAAGCGCCGATCGGCGGCGATAGGTGAAGCGGCGTGCGTTGCTCGCCGATGTCGGCTCGCTATCGCAATGCGCGAGATGCCGGCGTGACGTTGAATGGGCTGGCGCTTCGCCCGATACTGGGCATCCTTGGTCTACCAGGGATTGCTTGGCCCGATCGTTATCGGGTCGCCTCCCCAGAGGTCTCGATGGAAGGGCTCTGCCCCCCGACCATTCGCTACCGTCTCCGGCCTCGATTCCTTAGCGGCTACAGCCCTCCGGCGGGAGGTTCCGCAAGACGCCGCACGTTCGCGACTACCTCTCGGCTCCGTCCGAAGATGAACCGCTCGGCGTCAGCGTAGGCCCGGAGGTTGAGCTCCGCCACCGCCTCGCTCGGCACCTTGATCCTCCTCAGCCCGTCGCCTTTCCCTGTCAGGACCAGGCAGGCGCCGGGAGCCAATGGAAGCGCCGTCTCAAGCCTACCGTCGCCTCTCCGCGTCACGTTGACGCCATTGTCGGAGGTGACGAACTCCCCTCCGCTTGGGCGCAGTAGGTACCACTCCATTTCCAGCGGATGCCTGCCAGCCTCCAGCAGGTTGTCCACCATCGCCCGCCACGCCTCCTCGCGCACGTATTTGGCCCGCAACCGTCCCTCTGACTTCGCTCGCCTGAGGAACCCGCGCATCTGCTCCAGCTCCTCGGCGGAGGACTCCACGCCGTGCCCCCGGGCCGCCCGGGCAAACGCATCTGGGTCTTCCAGGTGTTCAACCAGGACGGCCTCGGCGGTCTCGCGGATCATCTCTTCGGCTCGCGCCAGCGCCTTTGGCGTCCGCTTCACCTGCAGCGCAATGAAGATCGAGATCGCAATCCGATCGTGATCGCCCATCTGCTCGGGGCACTCCAACAGCAGGTTGAGCGCCCCGGCAGCGTAATCCTCGATCAGGCTGATCAGCGACTCGATCCGGTTGTCTTTCTCGGCCTCCGTGGAGCGCACCGAGTAGAAGCGATGCCGGGTTGCGGCAGTCCTCACGGAGACGCGCGCGGTGGCCCCGCTGGTGGCGTCGAGCTGGAAGATCCGGCCCTCGTTGTCGCCGGGTGGCTCGGCGAAACGTGCCAAAAGGAAGCGAGAAACGATGTGGTGGCGCTTTGCCTCCGACTCCGGCATCCGGCGCCGACCGGCGCCGATCTCGCGCATCGCGAATGCAAGCGACCCCTCGGGGTACGGATTGGACTCGGACGAAGTCACGCAGCTTTGGCGTCCTGCCGCGGTCAGCCGCCGTTGCCGAAGATCGCAACGAGGATGGCGCCCCCCGCGACGGTACCGACGACGGTCACGATCAGGACGGCCAGGTGTTCGCGCCACCACGGTGGCTTCGCGGGCGCGGGCGCCGGAGCGGGCTCAACACGAGTCGGAGTCGGGGGCACCTCGGTGTCGAAGGTTTTGAGGCCCATGTCGGGCACGGACCACCGCCGCTTCCCCTTCAGGGAGCCGATGTGCGTCGGCATTTCTTCGAGGATGTCCCACTGCTTCGTGTCGTCGATCCCGTCGCCCTCGTCCACGAAACGGAGGATTCGCGCCGGGAGGTCGATACGCACCGGCCCTTCGTCCCAACGCTTGGCGCCCGCCACGACCATCGCCGCCTCGGCCTGCGGAGCGAGTTCCTTCAACGCCCGTTCGCGGTGCGCCCACTCCTCATCCGCCCAGCCGTGGTCCGGGCTGCGGCGCTCCCCGAGGTATTCGCGGTACGTCCGCTCGAAGTCTTCGAGGACGGCGATGTGGCGGTCGATCTGCTCAGCGGACGGCGACATCTTCGGATAAGACTAGTGCGCTCCCTGGCTCCAGATGCGCGGTTCGCTACCTTCGATCAGATGGACACGCAAGAGAAAACCGCGGCGGCCATGAGCCGCATCGATGACGAGTTGGACGGGATCGCGAGCGCCCACAGCGCGCGACTCGAAAGGGCCGTGATGGACGACGGGCTGATCGTCAGGTCGATGGAGACCGACGAGAGGCTGATCCCCCGAGCCGAGGGGCACTCGGACCTCCAGGCGGCGAGCCGCCTGCTCAGCAACGCGAAGGCCGGGGGCAGAGCCTAGCCCTTATTGGCCGCCCAGTGCGAGATAGAGGATCACGCCCGCCACGACCGCGCCGCCGATAGTCAGCACCCAGGGGTTCGGTTCGTGCAGCCACCGCCAGTCGGGGTGGAATCTCGCGGCTGCCCGGCGCACTCGCCAGCCCCGGCTGTGCTCGCGGGCCTCCGCCTCCTCCAACCGCATTTCCAGCCCGGCGATCTGCGTCGGCAGGCGGTCGGCGATGTCCTGCCGAAGGTCGTCGTCGGGGGCCTCGTCGCCGAACACGCTGGGTTTGACGTGGAAGATCAGGGACGCTAGGTCGTCGGCGATAAACGGGCTGCCGACCGCTGGCGGGCCGTAGAGGGCAAGCCCGCCGACGCCGGACGCCTCGATGGCAGCGTCGGCGCGAGGCGCGAGCTTCCGAATCTCCCGGTCTCGTTCCCTCCACTCGCGGCTCGAGTGGTGCAGCGACCCCCTCATCCGATTCTCCCGGTCGGCCGCGAGGTACGCGGTGTACTTCTGCTCGAACTCGGTCAGGGCGGCGATGTGCCGACGGATCTGCTCGGCGGATTCGGCCACGCCGGAAAGCGTAGACCGCCCCGAACAGGCGAGCAGCCCGGGTATCACACCGCAGACTGCTCGCGTATCACTAATCCGCCCGCACCACCCCGCGCAGGCTCGCGCGACCCGGCAAACAGCCTGCCCCTGCGCTGCTTTGCGAAGCCATGCGAGGACGGGCTTGCTATCGGGGAGGCTGGACTTGAACCAGCGACGGCCAGCAGCAGTCGCTCAGCGCTCGTTCCGCTTTGCGCGAAAGCCGAAAGTCTTTTGGCCCGCGTAGTTGACGCTTGCGTTTCGCGCGAAGCGGGAGTGGCCCGAGAAACTGCCTCAACGCGTCTTGACGAGGGTAAGGCGCGTAGATCGCGTCGCCGAGTGAGCGTTGCCGGCCGTGGTAGGGGTGTAAGTGATCTGGACGTTGACGGTGGCTCGGCCCCTGCGTTGCAGCCTTCTCCGCGTGGCACGGTTTGGGGTGATGGCCAGCGAAACCTCGCCGGCAAGATTCGCGCGCTGGCGGGCACTCCTGATCCCATTGCCCTCGACGTTTAGCTTGCCCACCCCTGGCACGTTTGCTATCAGCCGTGCGGTCCCCGTGTGGCGGTTCAGCTTCACGCCACTGACGCTGAACGCACTGGACGGCTCGCCGAACTTCTGAATGGTCCTCAGAGTTAAGACATAGACATCTCCCCGCGCGTCGACGGCGAGATAGTTCGGCGAGTACCGGAAGCGACCGTTGCCCCTCCCGGGGCCGCCGATCTGGCCGACGTAGGCCCCTTCGGACGTGTAGACCTTGACATCGCGCTCGCTTCTCCCGCCGTCGGCGACGAGGACGCGGCCGGCGCGATCCACGGCGACCGCGGTGGGAACTTCAAGACCGCTGGTCCCTAGCTCGGGACCAGCCATCCCGCTGCTCCAAGCGCGCACGAAGGTCCCGTCGTTGCGGTACACAGACACGCCTGTGCGGCCCACCACGTAGACGTTGGCACTGTCATCCGTGGCGATTTGCCATGGTCCAGGGACTTCGAATTGAAGAAGAAACCGTCCCGTCGAGCTGTACTTTTCGACCCGGTTGTCGGCCGTGACCGTCACGTAAACGTTCTCGGCCACATCGACCGCGATGCCGCGGACGGTGGGGCCCATTCCAACCTCCCACTTGTCGATCAGCCGTCCGTGATCGGTATACTTCAGGATCTTGTTCGTGATTCGACCGTGGTTGGAAGCGACCGCGTAGATGTCCCCGGCGCTGTCGGTTGCGATTCCCGTCACGCGCATGCTCTCCCCGTGATCGTTGGGAACCCTCCACTGGGTGATCAAAGCACCGCTGGTCGTGTACTTCTGGATCCACTGCGAGTGGGCATTCGCCGCAGCGACGTAGACGGCCTTGCCCTGGGCCGCAATTGGTGGCGTTCCGCGGATCCGCCACTTGGTGATGAAGCCAAAGCCGGCTGCCGTTGTGGGGCCGGTCAGCAGGAGGGCGCCAGCGAGGATCCCAACAAGAACCGGGAGCGAAGCCCGTCGCCTGCTCATGCCGGAGAAGTTCCTCTGCGCATATCACCAGTCTCCTTCCTGTCTCACCGTGAGTCGGTTGCTGCCAAAACGGCCTTTCCGGGTTCAACGTAGGAGAAGGATGACTAGGGCGCATCGGTACATTGCCGCACGACTGGGCGGTGACTCGCCGCATTTACCGGGTGCCGCTTCCGCGTGGTTGCGAGCGCGTCGGTGAACGTCGCTCAGGCTCCTGCTCCGGACGAGATGCGAAAGCCTCCGGTGCCCAAGGCCCTACTGCTCGCTTACTGAACCGCCTTCTTCAGCTCCGCCCCCGCACTGAACTTCGGCACCCTTTTGGCCGCAATCTGAATCGTCTCGCCGGTCTGGGGGTTGCGGCCCTGACGCGCCTCCCGCTGAGCTGCGGAGAACTTCCCGAAGCCGGTCAGCCGCACCTCGTTGCCAGCGGCGATCTGCTTCGCGATCTCCTCCAGCGTGGCCTCGACCACTGCCTTGGCCTGGCTGTTCTGCAGTCCGCTCCGCCCCGCTACTGCGCGTGCGAGCTCATCCTTGTTGATGATTCCCATGCTGCCTCCAAGTCGTTGTCGATCCATCGTTGCGGACTTTCGCCGCGCACCGTACTTCCTGAAAAGGTCGGTCCCACTCGTCGGCGGCGATTCCGGCTCGACAAGTGACGACCGGCTAATGTCAAAGGCCGGGAATGGTTGCACCGTCGTGTGGCTCGTCTCCTCGGGACCGGGAGCGCGCTCGATCGGCGTTTGACCACTGTGCTTTCATACGAACACATGTTCGTATGGCCGTAGCTTGCGTCCTCATCCCGCGTTTCTCACTCAAGGCTGCCGCCGGGCGCGCCTGGCGCCCTGAGGAGCCCGCTGCTCTGGCGCCGCCGCCGGGCGCCAGCCAGGCGCTGGGGGAGGTCTCCGGTGCTGCCGAGGGTCAAGGCGTCCACGCGGGCATGGCCTTGGGGGAGTCGCTGGCCCGCTGTCCCTCACTTCGCCTCGTTGCTCCCGATCCGGCTCGGGCCGCCGAGATTCTGGGAGGCCGTGTGTTGCCGCCTGGAAGGAATCGGGGCCGCGGTCGAGGCAATGCGGCCAGGGGAGGCGTTCTTCGCCGTCGATGGCTTGTGTGGCCTCTACGGGCACGAGGCGACCGGCGTTCTCGCTGTGGCGCGCGGGGCTACGCGAGGGCGGGCTCAGATCGCCGCCGCGCCCGGCCGTTTCGCCGCCGCCCTCGCGGCCGCCCGAGGGGAGCGTCTGCCCCGGCCGCTGCGCCGCGAGGGCGCGGAGGCGATCGTCACCGAGCGCGCGCTCGCGAGCTTCCTGCGGCCCCATCCGGTCGCGACGCTTCGTGGCCGGCTCGGGGCGCCAGAGCCGCGAGAAGGGGAGCTGATCGGCGCCCTGCAGCGCCTCGGCATCGCCACCCTGGGGAAGCTGGCGGCACTCTCGGCCGATCAACTCGCCGATCGTTTCGGAGCGCTCGGGCTGCGGGCGCTGCGCCTGGCTCGCGGTGAGGATGAGCCGCTGCGTCCGCGAGCACCGCGCGAGGAGCTGATCACCGAGATCGAGTTGCCCGAAGGCACCGCCGGTTCCCAGCTCGACCGCACCCTGGAACTCCTGATCGACCGCCTGCTGGCCTCACCGGCGCGACGGGGAAGGACGGTGCTGGCGCTGCGGCTGAGCGCCCCGCTCTGCGGCGGCGGCAGTTGGAGCGCCGAGCAGGGACTGGGGCGCCCGAGCGCCTCGGCGGCGACGATCCGCAGGCTGCTGATCCCACGCCTTGAGGCGCTGTCCGGCCCCGTCTCGGCCTTGCGCCTGCGGGCGCTGGCGCTGGGGCCTGAGGCGGTCGATCAGCTCGAGCTCGGCCTCGACGGGGCCGAGTCGCGCCGCCACCGGCTCGCCGCGGCGGTGCGCGAGGTGCGAGCCGCGACCGGCGCCGAGGCACTTCTGCGGGTGATCGACCTCGAACCGCGCTCGCGCGTCCCCGAGCGGCGCTTCCTGCTCAGCCCCCACCCGGAGCTATGAGCGGGCCGCGGGGTGTCTACGCGCCACGGCCGGCGGTGGTCAGCGTCGACGCCGACGGCGTGCCGCGGAGGCTCGATGCGATCGACGTCGAAGCGATCCGCGAGGACTGGCTGGTCGAGGACCGCTGGTGGACCGCGCGGCCGCTACGACGCCACTACTACGAGCTGGTCCTCGCCGACGGCCGCGACGTCGTTGTCTTCCACGATCTCCTCGCCCGTCGCTGGCGCCGTCAGTCCTCCTGATGGCCGCCGCCGACTACGTCGAGCTGCATGCCCATTCGGCCTTCTCCTTCCTCGACGGCGCCTCGACGCCGCTGGAGCTGGCTGCCCGCGCGGCCGATCTCGGTTACCCCGCCCTGGCGCTGAGCGACCACGACGGGCTCTGGGGCTCGATGGAGTTCGCCCACGCCTGCAAGGGCCTCGGGATTCGGCCGATCACGGGTGCCGAGCTGACCGTCGCCCTGCCGGGGACCGAGGGCGAGCTCGCCCACCTCACCTTGCTGGTCGAGGACGCGAGCGGCTACCGCAACCTCTGTCGCCTGCTCACCGCCGCCCACTCCCACACCCGCGAGGGCGCCCAGCGCGCCGCCGGTCAACCTTGGGTAGGGCTGGAGGCGGTCGCCGAGCACGCTGAGGGCCTGGTCTGCCTTACCGGCTGCGCCCGCGAAGGCGTCGTGGCCGGCCGCTTCGAAGGTGGCGAGCGCGCCCGCGCGGCGAGCCTCCTCGAGCCGCTCCTCTCCGCCTTCGGCCGCGAGCGCCTGCGGGTCGAGTTGCAACGCCCCTACGAGCGAGCCGACCGCGCCCGCAACCGCTGGCTCGCGGGGCTCGCCGGACGCCTGGGGATGGCAACGGTGGCGACCGGCGACGTCCACTTCCACCACCGCTCGCGCTCGCACCTGCAGGACGCCTTCGTCGCCGTGCGCGAAGGCGTCGGCCTCGAGGAGTCCGAGCCACTGCGGCGCGGCAACTCCACCGCCGCGCTGGCCTCCCGTGCGGGGATGGCGGCGCGTTTCGCCGAGTATCCCGAGGCGATCGCCGAGAGTGCGCGGCTGGCCGAGCGCCTGCGCTTCGACCTCACCACCGACCTCGCCTACAGCTACCCCGGCGCCGAGGACGAGGGCGCCGACCGCGAGCTGGCCGAGCTCTCTCGGGCGCTCCTGGCCGAGCGCTACGCCGGCTCGGCTGATCGGCCCGAGGCCGAGCGGCGCCTGGAGGAGGAGCTGGCCACGATCCGCCACCTGCGCCTCTCGGGCTTCTTCCTGCTGCACCGCGACATGCTCGAGCTGGCGCGCGAAGTCGCGGCCGAGGTGCGCGGGTCCGACTCGGCCCGCTCGGTGTTGCCGCCGGGGCGGGGGAGGGGCTCCAGCGTCAGCTCGATCGTCTGCTACCTCACCGGCCTCTCCCACATCGACCCGGTCAAGGCCGATCTCTTCGCCGGGCGCTTCCTAAACGACGAAGCGACCTCGATGCCCGACATCGACCTCGACTTCCCGCGCGACATCCGCGAGAAGCTGATCCCCCGCGTCCACGAGCGCTACGGCGCCGAGCACTCGGCCCTGGTCGCCGCCTTCCCGACCTACCGCCCCCGCGGCGCCGTCCGCGACATCGGCAAGGTGCTGGGGCTGCCGGCGGGGGAGATCGAGCGGGTGGCGCGGACGCTCGGCTACCACGGCGAGGCGGGGGAGATCGAGAAGACCGTCAGCGGCGTGATCGGCGCCGAGCGCGCCCGCTCGCCGTGCTGGCGCTCGCTGATCGGCCTTTGCGGCGAAGCCCTCGGCCTGCCCCGCCATGCCTCCCAGCACCCCGGCGGGATGGTGATCTCGACCCGGCCCCTGATCGACCTCTGCCCGGTCGTGCCGGCGGCGATGGAGGGCCGCCAGATCGTCCAGTGGGACAAGGACTCCTGCGCTGATGCCGGCTTCCTGAAGATCGACCTGCTCGGCCTCGGCATGCTCTCGGCGGTCGAGCGCTGCGTGCTTGAAATCGACCGGGTGCGTGGGGAGCGGATCGACCTCTCCCGGATCGACCTCCAAGACGAGGAGACCTACGAATCGATCCGCGCCGCCGATACCACCGGCGTCTTTCAAATCGAGAGCCGGGCGCAGATGCAGATGCTGCCGCGCACCCAGCCCCGCGACCTCGACGACCTGACCGTCCAGGTGGCGCTGGTGCGGCCGGGACCGATCCAGGGCGGCGCGATCCACCCCTACATCGAGCGCCGCAAGGCGCTGCGCGAGAATCCGAGCTTCCAGGTGCCCTACGAGCACCCGCTGCTGGAGCCCGTCCTCGCCGAGACGCTCGGCACGATCGTCTTCCAGGAGCAGGTGATCGAGGTCTCGATGCACCTCGCCGGCTTCTCCAGCTCCCAGGCCGAGGGCCTGCGGCGGGCGATGAGCCGCAAGCGCTCGGAGGCGGAGATCGAAAAGCACCGCCAGAGCTTTGTGGCGGGGGCGGAGGGGAACGGCGTGCCGAGCGCGATCGCTGAGCGGGTCTGGGAGCAGATCAAGGGCTTCTCCGGCTTCGGTTTCCCGAAGGCCCACTCGGCCGCCTTCGGCCTGCTCGCCTACCAGTCGGCCTGGCTGCGAATCCACTACGCGCCCGAGTTCCTCGCGGCTCTCCTGAACGAGCAGCCGATGGGCTTCTATCCGCCCGACGCGCTGATCCGCGAGGCCCAGCGCCGCGGCGTCCGCCTGGCGCCGGCCGAGGTCAACCGCAGCGCCGTCCTCTGCGGGGTCGAACGGGCGACCGGCGGCCTCACGGTGCGGATCGGCCTCGGCTATGTCAAGGGTGTGCGGGAGGACGAGATGGCGGCGCTCGTCGCCGAGCGCGAGCGCGCCGGGTCCTACCGTGGCATCGCCGATCTCGCCGCCCGCTCCGGCGCCGGGCGCGACGGCCTCGAGCGACTGGCCTGGGCCGGTGCTCTCGACGAGCTGCCGCTCGGCGGTGAGCGTCGCGAGAACTACTGGCGCCTCGGTGTCGCCGCTGCGGGCGGCGGGCAGAAGGGGCAGCTCCACCTCTCCCTTGAACCGCCGCCGGCCCCCGAGCTGGAGCCGCTGGGGCGCTGGGAGCGGGTCGTCGAGGACTACCGCTCGACCGGGGTCAACCTCGGCGAGCACCCGCTGGAGCTCTTGCGGGGCGAGCTGGGGGAGGGGATGGTGCGGAGCAGCGACCTGGGGCGAGTCGAGGACGGCGCCACCGTCGAGGTCGCCGGCATGGTCGTCGCCCGCCAGCGGCCCGAGACCGCGCACGGGATCACCTTTGTTCTGCTCGAAGACGAGCGCGGCACGATCAACTTGATCGTGCCGCCGCCCGTCTACGAGTGCAGCCGCGAGGTGGTTCGGGCAGCGCCGCTGGTTCGGGCGCGTGGTCGCCTTGAGCGGCGCGAGGGAGTCGTCAACATCCTCGTCGCCGAGCTGGAGGCGCTGCAGTGGAGTGAGCAAGCAGCGGCGGGGGTGCGGGGCATCGAGAGGATCAGCGAGGGCGGTGAGGCGAGCGTTGGTAACGGCGCGGATGATCTGACCGCGCGGCGTCGCGCGCGGGAGCTGGCGGTCGCCGAGCTGCGCGCCGTCGTCCCGGCCGGGCACAGCTTTGGGCGCCGGGGGCGATAGGCCACCCTGCCCTCAGGCCTGGGGCGAGCAATGGGCAACAGGCGTGGCTGCAACGCGACCGCTCAGATCGTTCTCGACGCCGCGTATGCTCGACGAGAATGATGATGAGGCGAAGGAAGACGATCTGATGTCAGAGGTCAGCGGTGCCGCCGCGAGCTGAGTCTGCGGCCAACGGCGAGAAGGACGAGATTCGCTCTTACGCCGAGGACCAGCTGGGCGAGGAGGTCGTGCATCTCGAGAAGGTCGGATCAGAGCTTGTTGGATTTCAGCGTCACGACATCTGGGATGTGCATTGTGCGAATAGCCGCTGGTGGGTGCTGACCAACCCGACCCACTACTACAGCCAAGAGGACTTCAAGAGCCGCGACGTAGTTCTTACGTTTCACGTCGGCTTGATGATTCGAATGTGGTCGCAGCAGGAGCGCCAGGTGCCGGTCGCGCCTGAGCCGGCGGCTGCCCTACCCGGCTCCTGGCGTCGCTGGCAGCAGGCGTTTGAGGCATACGACAGTGGCGACGAGGCCGAGAACTTCCAGTCCGTCGGGATGCGGCTGCGAGAGTGTCTGCTGTCGTTCCTCGACGAGGCGTGTAGCGACGAGTTGGCGCCGGAGGGCACGGCATCACCGAAGCGTGGTGACTTCAAAAACTGGACCGACCTGCTGGCCAACTACGTGGCTCCCGGTGCGAGCGCGGCCAGGTTGCGGTCCTATCTCAAGAAGATGTCGGACGAGACGTGGGAATACGTCAACTGGCTCACCCACGCGAAGAACGCGATCCGCATGGATGCAGAGATCGGGTTGAAGGTGGTCGAGCACCTCCTTGGCTGCTTCACGGCGGCGCAGATGCGCTTGTCGCGAGCGAGCACGCGCTGTGCGGAATGCGAGTCGTATCGAGTCGTCGCTGGCACTTGCGCGGTGTGCGGCTGGAACGACCCAAAGTATGAGCCGGTTGAGGTGCCGCATCTGACCGAGGATGAGATCGCCGAGCGCCTTGCGGAGCCTTGCACGCCCAGCTCGAACATCTCGACGTTCCTCACGCCGGACGAACTCAGGTAACCGAAGGATCGGGCCAGGCTTGAGGGCAGGGAGGGCGGCGGCTCACCAGTACACAAGCGAGCCTGTTCGATGCGCAGCGCGCTTTCGCCCTGGCCTTCGCAAGGCCTCACGTTCTCACAGCCTGAGGCCCGCGACCTACTGCTGGACTGCGAATCGAGGAGATCGACGCGATGCTGTCGTCGCCCCTCCGTCACGGCCGCCCGAAACCTCAGGCCGCGCGACGCTCCCGCGCCGCCTCGGCCCGCCTCGCCGCGCGCTCGACCTTCTCGCGGGCGCCCCGCGCTTTCGCCGGAAACCTGACTCCGGCCTGATTGCCGGTTGAGCGCATGGACCTGGGGGCGACGTCAAGTTGGCTGGTCGCGTTGGTGATTGCCAGCCGCCCGGGCTCGACGACCTCAAAGAGCTGCTCGTAGCGGGGCTCGACCGTGGGGCCGTTGATCAGGTATGTGGCCTGGCCTCCGGTGATCGTGTCGAAGATCTGTAGCCCTTCGAGCTGGTTTCGCCAGTCCTCAGGCCCGCGATAGGTCGAGAGGTCGAGGGCGAAGGTTTCGACTGCCGAGTGCGCCCTCGCCCATTTGCCCAGATCTCTGGCGTTGCCGGAGACGATCCAGGCGAGCCGCGGGATCGCGTGGGCGCCAGCGGCCTGCAGGAGGCGGAAGTAGAGTAGGGAGCGCTTCGAGTTGATCATGAACTCAGTGTGGGGGCGGGGGGTGTAGGTGGAGAAGGAAGGGGCGACGATCGCCTCGTAGCCGGCCTCCGCGAGCTGCTCGACCAGCTTCATCCCCCGCCCCCAGATCTGCTCGAGAATCTCGTCCTCGTCAAAGAGGATCAGCACCAGCCGCACCTTGGGCTCGAGGCCGAGAAGCTCTCGCATCTCCGCAGCGTTGAGGATGTCGTCCCTCCTCAGCACGTCCCGAGCGCGGAGGATGTAGAAGTCCTCGGGAAGGTATCCCCGGAAGGCGCGCTCAGCTCGTGGCTGTGGGATGTAGGGGCCGGCCCGGAGGCGGGGGACCGGCAGCGGCACAATGTCCTCGTAGCCGGGGCCGCCGAGCGCCGCAAGCTCCTCCAAGCTGCCGGGCTTGTCGGGATGGGAGACGGCGGGGCCGCCGGTCACTTTCCCGAGTTCGACGCAGGCGTGGTCGGTCATCACCGCCGGGCAGCCCTCAAGCAGGGGACAGGACGGGCACACCGTGCTCTGGCTAAAGAGGCGTGGCGCGCCGTCCATTCACCCCTCCCTCAGTGCTCCCCGGAGACCAGGGCAATCCCCTTGCCGGTCGCCGCGTCGATGCTGAGTACAGTGCCGCTCAGCTGCCATTCCTCGCCCAGGCAGTGGTTGAGGGCTGCGGCACGCTTGCTTTCGATCACCCCGAGCAGGCCCTGGGCTCCGATCAGCTGCAGCGGTTCTCCAGCATGCAGGCTGACCCCTTCGCCCGTCGTCGGGGTGAGGCCGTTCGTAAGGCGGAAGGCGAGGCGATGCTCGCGGGCGCAGAACTCCTCGCTCGTCGCCAGCGCGCCGCCGCTGGCTTCCAGCCCGGAGCCAAGCTCGGCAGCCGCCGCCATGATGTTGACGGCCGGGGGCCGTGCGGTGTCGTTTTTGAAGCTCTGTCCACCACCCATGAAAGGTCCTTTCCTCACAAAGTCGGTTAAGCGGCAAGGTAGAGCGCCTCGCGGACGTCCAACTGGTGTAGCTACAGCTAACCCGCCTGCTGCGAGCGCGCAAAACGCGCCTTTTCGGGCTGCGATCCGTGTCCGGAAGGCGGGCTAGCCTGGGCGTGGAATGGGCCTTCGTGAGGATGAGATTCGGCGCTCGGCAGTCACCTCGCGCCAGCTTGAGGAGGGCCTCACGAAGCAGTACGAGGAGCTCTCCGTGCGGGCGGTGCAGCACCGAGAGCGGGCCGAGCTCCTGCGTCGGATGGCCGATCAGGCAAATGCCCAGGCTGTCAATGACGAACGGTTGCTCGACGAGCTCGCTGGAACCCTTGGCAGGGCATGCCAGCTACGAATCGAGCAGCTAGATCGTCGTCTCCGCGGCCAGCGCTTGCAGGAGATCGCCGTCGAGATCCTCGCTTCCCGGCTATCCCCCGGAGAGACCATTCATTACAAGCAGTGGTTCTCCTGGGTCGAGGCCGAGGGCTTTCGGGTTGGCGGCAAGAATCCTCAGGCGACCTTCCTCGCCCAGGTCGCCCGCTCGCCTCGGGTCGTCTCCGCGGGCCGACGCTCGGGCCGCTACGGGCTGGTCGAGGTTCCCGCCTGAGGGCGGCGCTCGCCGCTGGCTTCCTGGCGGGTTTCTACTACGTCAGCTCCGTCACCAAGCCCGCGCAGCCCTGAGCCGTGCGGTCGGGGGTTTTCCCCGCCGGCACGCGGCGGAACGAGCGTGTTGCCTCGTTGCCCGCGGACACTGGAACCGGCTCGACAACCCTGCATATCAGGGAAGCGATCTTTCCAGCTCCGGACTTGGCTCAGGTCGCTGAAATCCATTGGCGGGAGGGGCGGACATCAATTCGACGAGACCGCTGGCGCCGCTTGCTCGCCAAGAAAGGGAGGGTTACGCACCGAAGAGCTGAGCCATGGCGGACCTAGAGCAACTTGGCCACGGCCAGCAGTTGCTTCTGTATCTCGGGCCATTTTTCGACGAGCTCCTCGGTCCGTTCTTCGCCCAGTTCCGCCGCGTAGTCGTTGGTCTTTTCGACGATCTCCAGAACAGCTGCCGGCATCTTCAAGGTCTGAACCACTGCCATTGCTCCGCTCAGTCGGTCCATGCGTCCGAACGCGTGCGGGAAGGTCCCCACAACCCCTCTGCGAGTCCGCACCCAAGCAGCCTGCTCGCCCTGGAGGCGATCAATCAGCCGCGTGAGGGCATCGGGCTCACTATTGGGAGGCATTTCTCTAAGTTCGGAGATCACGGGGTACAGGGCCCCCAAGTAGACCCCGAAAGCACGCCGCCTCTCATTGCGCTGGGCTTCATTGCGCTGATCACTGTTGATCTTCAGCGCACCTGCGAAGCCGAGCCCGGCACCGCCAAATGCTCCAATCAGGCCGGCAGTCGCAGCGTCCATTTCCACATCTTCTCCACCGACCTCACCCCACGCCGCCTGGCCGCGGTCGATTCGCTTCCCAGACCTCGTTCATGTCCACCGTGTCCAGCGCCTCTTGCATTTGTCGCAGCGCGTTGTCGGAGTAGCGGTAGTGCTTCTGGGAGTCGAAGTCGAAGACGTGGACGCAGTCCTCGTCCTCGTCGATTCCGAGGTGGCGCCGCAGCGCCAGCGCCTTCGGCGGCGTCAGCTCCAGGCGTTGAGCCAGGTCGGGCTTCGAGATGTAGTACTTGCGTTGCAGGTCGACCTCTCGCACTGCTGCTGCCTCACGCGGGTCATCTGCCGCGATGAATTCGACCGGCGCGCCGCCACCGCCTCGTGTGAAATGGACCTTCAGGGTCGGTCCGTCCTGGGAGAACTCGGTGCCAACCTGTCCGAGGCGCGGAAATACGTTGGTGATGCCTTTGCCCTCGCGGATCCCGCGCTCGACCCGGTTGACGTCACGCTCGCTGACCTGGGCTTCCTCGGAAACGTGGCCTTCCAGCGCCAGCAGTCCCCTGATCTTTGCCCGCGCCTCGGCCCGGCGCCGCTTGCCTGGTTTCAACAGCTCCTCAACCTGGTGGAATTGCTCGTCGATCAAGATCTGGATGTCGCGCGGCGGGGAGGTGGAGATCGGCAGTACGCGTTCGGGCAGACTGTCGGCGAGGCGCTCTGAAAAGTTCGCCGTCAGGATCTCGTCGAAGAGGGTCACCGCACCGCGAGCATGAACGTAAAGCAGGTCCTCGCTGACCTCGGCTAGGTAGTGCTGCTCGTCGTCGCGCAGCGCGTCTATTGCCCGCAGGATGCCTACCTCGGCCTCGACGAGCCGGAGGTGCTGGCCAGAGAGATTGAGGCACTTCTCAAAGCCGATTGCGCGTCCTTTTCGTCGGTCGAATACCGCGACTCCCTTCTCGAGCAGCGCGGCCTTCAGCAGCATCTCGAAACAGTGTTGAAGGTGAAGGAGGACGGTCGTTTGCCGACCGTCATCGTCGACACCGTTGAATGCGGCCGTCGCTCGCCGCAGCGATGAGATCGCCTTATCTTTCAGCAGGCCTGAGATGCGGCGCATACGACTGGAGCCTAGTCTCGGCACCGGCTGAGCACTGACCCATAGCGGGTTCGTGATGACGTTTCGGAAAACTGGCTATTTCCGAAGCGATCTGCTAGCCTGCGCTCATGTCTTCCGGTGCTCCCACGCAGCTGCGACGACGTGCCGCGCTCGCCCGCCTGGAGGCGGAAGAGCTTGCCGACGCCGTCTCCGAGCTGCGTACAGCCTCCCTCTCGAAGTCAGAGCTTGAGCGCGTGCTCGAACGGGTGGAGGCGCTGAGCGCACGAGTCCAGAAGGCGCTCGATCTGCCGGGCGGCCTGTCGGTTGCCCAAGCGGCCGAGCGGCTGGAAGTGAGCGAGCCGACGATTCGGAAGTGGCTAGCCGAGGGCCTGCTGGAAAGGGTGGAGGGCCACAAGCCGGTGGAGATCGCCCAGCGCAGCGTGATCGAGGTCGAGCGGGTGCTGGGCACGGTCCGCGAGAGCTACCCGGCGAGGCGCTGGAGCGAGACGCTCGCCGCCTTCCTGCACGACCGCGACCTGCTTGGGCAGGAGTGGGCGCGTGAGGGCGTTGAGCAGATGCGACGCGGCGAGCTGATCGAGCGCTGAATAAGGTCCGCCGCGATGGCGGGGAAAGACTTCGCGGTGCGGGCGACGCCAGCGGCAGTGGCCGCGATCGAGCGACTGCGGGGGACGGCACGCAGGAGCTACGGAGCCTTCGAGGTTGAACTGCGAAAACAAGGCTGCAGGGTCGCCGGCTACCGGCTCCTGGGCGCCGAGGACGGTGGCTACTCCGAGTTCTGTTGCAAGCGACTGGTTGACGACTGGCGAGCGATCACCACCTTCGAACCCGGCGTCGCCATTGTTGTCGCAGTCGGCCGCCACGATAGCCGCGCCTTCTACGTTGAGCTTTCGAAGACGCTTGCGATCGGCGCCGCGGGACAGGGGCGCAAGGAGAAGCCACCCTGCTGCGGGGAGGACGGCTGGCCGAGCGTCGGATCAGCGCCTGGTGGGCGATAGGCACTGTGGACTGGAACCGGCTTCCTTGATTTCAGGCACTTCTGGCGAGAAGTGCCTGACTCGCTGCATATCCGTGCCTATCCGTGCATATTCGCGTTGAATATCCACGATCTCGTCAATCACGAAAGCCCTGCAAATATGCTGATTAGGGACCGAAGTTCGCTGGATGACCTCGCTAATTGCCATGCAGAAGGTCGTGGGTTCGAATCCCATCAGCCGCTTTTTCGCGAATCCCCTGCACGTGGGCAGGTCGCGGCCCGCGCGGGGGTCCCAGAACCAACTGGAACCATCCCCGCATATCGCCTTCATTTCGGGAACTAATTCGAATTAGTGCCTGAAACCGCCCGTATGCGCGGCGAATAGCGCCGATTGCGGCCGATGAGGAGGTCTGGGCGTGACGGGCCGCTACAGGACGCGCAGCTTCTCGACCGGCACGACCACGATCCGATCGAGGATCGGCTCGGCCGGCAGCGAGGTCAGCTCGACGATCACCTTGTCGCCGTCCAACACGTCGGTGATGCCGCCTCGCGCGCCCGCGGGCGCTCCATCGACCGGCTTGGTCAACTCGACCAACCCACCGATTGCGATCTCACGCGTCGCTGCCATGAGCCTGATTGTACGGGGTGGGGTAGGCGGTTACCAGCCGTGGCGCCTCGCCCTCGGCTGCGTAGTGCCAAGCGCTGGTCACCCTCGCCGACCGCTCCCCGACTCGCAAGTCCACCACGACCCCGCAGGAGACACCGCCCGCTTCAGGCGTGCGAACCATCTGGATCGGCGCCTCGCGCACCGCCTCTTTGAGCGCCTGCCAGGCCTCCTCCCAATCGTCGCTCTCGACGTGCAGAACGTGAGCCCATTCCGGGCCGTGCCCGGAGTCGGCCAGAATCCAGGCCTCCCACTTCTCCGGGATGCACCAGGCATCCGCCGAGCGCGGCAGCGTCCCTCCAATCTCCGGCGGCCATCCCATGCCGCGCGCACCCTACTGTCCTCGCTCGCCATTGCACTACGAACTGGCCGAACGCCAGGCGATCGTCGCGACCCTCCGCTTCTCCGGCCCGCGCGCGCACGAGCTCTGCAACCTGCTCTGGCGCGACGTCGACCTCGCGAACGGGCGCCTGTTCATCGGCCGCTCAAAGACGCCGGCCGGGTTGCGGGAGATCAGGATGCTGCCGGTCCTGCGCGACGTCCTCGCCGCCTACAAGGCGATCGCCTATCGCGGCGACCCCGACGCGACAAGGCCGAGCGGGCGCGGCTGAAAGCGCTGGTGCGCGGCGAGCGGGTGATCGCCCGCTCGGCGCCACCGCCCAAGCCGGTCGATCTCGCCGAGTACGAGGTGCCGATCCTCGCCGCGCTGGCCGAGCGCGGCGGTCACGCCCCGCGGCGGGAGATCCTCGCCACCGTCGAGGAGGCGATGGCCGACCGGCACACAGTTGCGGACCTTGACGAGTTGCCAAGCGGCGGGCCTCGCTGGCAGCCGCGCCTGGGCAAGGCCCGTGCGCGGCTGGTCGAGCGCGGCTGGCTTGAGGCGAGCGCCAGGCGAGGCGATTGGCAGCTGACCGAGCGGGGCTGGGCCAAGGCGCGCCGCGACCGGGTGCGAGGCGAGACGCCTCAGGCGAGTGCCGGGGTCAAGGCCGCCGAGACCGACCTGGCGGTGGCTGCATGATCCTCGTCGATCTCGCCATCGTCGCTCTCGCCCTCCTCTTCGTCTGGGTTCTCGGCGGCCTGCTGTTGCGGCTGGGCGGCCTCGTCCTGGCGCTTGCCGGCGTCGGAGCGCTCGCGCTCACGTGAAACCCGAACGGCATCCTCGTCTTCGCCATCGGCGCCGTCCTCTGGCTCGCTGGCCACTGGCACTGCGCGCTTCGACACCACGAATACAAGAGCCCGCTGGCCCGCTACGTCTTTCTCCGCTGGGCGCCGACCTGGCTCGATCCGACCCGCGATTGGGCGATCTCGATCGCCGACGGCGAAGCCGTTGACTCAGAGAGGAGAACACGATGAGAACGACCAGCGTGCGAGCGAGCGTTCGGCGTTGCCGGAGGCGACGCCAAGCGCGCCGCCGCCAGCCAACGCAGGCTCCGACCCCCGTGCGCGAGGAGCGGGTTACCGAGCAGGGCAACCGGATCGAGGTTGCCGTGCTCCGTGCCTTTCTGAAGCGAGCATTGGAGGACGACGCCCTCGCCGACCCGGTAAACGAACTGCTCTTCGAGCATGTCGTCGCCGGCCGCTACCACCCCTCGGTGATCGCCGAGAGCCTGCCCTCCTTCATCACCGAGATCCTCGGCGCCGCCACGCGCGAGGATTGGCAGGCGGTGGCGGATGAGCTGATCGCCGAGGCGCGCGAAGTCAACGGGGAGGTGTAGGCGGGCATGCGCGAGATCGTCCTCTACGTGCCGAGCGGCGGCTTTCAGGCGACCGCCGACATCGCCCGCGGCTCGGCGATCGTGGGAGAACTGCAAGCCGGCGCCCGCCCAAGGTCATCGACCCATCCTCGTGACCATGGCGCTTCGCCGTCCGGTCGGGGTCGTGCTTGCCCTTGGGGCCGACCACCTCGGTGACCTCGGACTCCATCAGCTCGTGCACCACGCTGAGTCCGACGCCGACGCTCAGCGCGAGCAGTCCCTCCCTCGCTGCTCCGACCATCTCGCCCAGAGTTTCCTGGACCTTCGGCGGGAGCGGGCTATCCGCGGTCTCGGTCGTCGTGGCGACCTTCGATGCGGGTACCTTCTTCATGGCGGTTCCTCCTGTTCCGGTTGGACTTCAAGCGCCCAGCACGCTGCCGATGGCAGCGGACGGGGCGGGAGGACCGCCGTTCAAAGTTCTACGAGGTTCCGGACAACCTCCTGTTGGGGCGGTGCTGACACAGGGGCACTCAGGGCGGACCTGATGTGCAGGTAGGACAGGCTGTCTGCTATGGTGAAGCGCGATGAAGACGATGCATCTGGACCCGACAGCTGGCGATCAGGCCGCCTCGGTTGCCGAGGAGGTCGACAAGCTGCTGCGCGAAGGCAAGCAGGTCGCGGTCACCGTGGCCGAGGAGCAGGAGCTGCTCTCGCCCCAGCAGGCCGGCCAACGGCTCGGCATCTCCCGCCAGCATGTGAGGCGTCTGATCGATTACGGCGAGCTTGAGGCACGGCAGCTTCCCGGATCGAGCTACTGGAAGATCCCGCTGTCGTCCGTGCTTGCCTGCGAGGAGCGCCGGGAGCGCGGCCGAGAGCTTGCCGCTGAATGGTCGCGTGATCTAGACGCGATGGGCGCACCACCCGAGTGAGCCAAGCGGATCCGCTGCGCGCCGTCCTCGATGCCGACATCATCTATTCGCGCGTTCTCCATGAGTTGATGGGGCGCGCCGCGGACGACCCTGCGTCTGCTCGATCTCGTTTGGAGCGACGATCTGCTGGCGGAGGCACGGCGATCGCTTGTGGAGAAGAAGGGCCTGACGGAGAGGAGGTTGCGGCACGCTGGGTCGACTATCTGCCGCGGAATTTCCCCGATGGCAGGATGGACGTCGCCGGAGTGGGGGATGTAGATGTCGAGACCCTCACCGACGATCCCGACGATCATCATGTCTGTGCGCTCGCGATCGCTTCGCGCACCAGCTACCTCTTCACCCACGACCGCGGCTACCTGCGAGAGGCCCTGCGAGTCCACGGAGTTGAGGTCACCGCGCCCGACCCGTTCCTCGCTGCCGCCTTCGACGCCGACCCCGAGGGATTCCTCGAGCTCATCGAGCTACAGGCAGGTGGTTGGGCAGGGGGGCGGCCGATCAAGGAGTTGCTGGCAGCGATCGAGCGGGCCGGGGCGGAGCGCTTCGCCGGCAAGGTGCGTGCAGCGTTCGACCTCTGAGCGCGCGAATACGGGAATTGGAACCGGCCTGCTTGATTTCGGGAACTTCTGGCCAGGAGTTCCCGAAACGCCGCATATCGGCGCACATCCACGCGCATCGACGGGAAGCGAGGCAGTTGCGCCGTCCAAAGATCCCCTGCAGATTGGTTGGTTCCTGTTCGGAATACGCCCCAAGCGGGCGTAGTTGCCATGCAGAAGGTCGTGGGTTCGAATCCCATCAGCCGCTTTTTCGGGAATGCCCTGCATGTGGGTGGGTCAGGATTCGGTGGGGGTCCAGAACCATCCGGAACCACCCCCGCATATCGCCTTCATTTCGGGAACTAATTCGAATTAGTGCCCGAAACCGCCCGGATGCGCGGCGATCAGCGACGATTGCCAGGCTCGCTGGGATTATCGGGCGAGCGGAGACACGGGGCTGTCTACCCGCTCTTGGAACCTTTGCCGCCGCCTTTGCCTCCTCCGCTTCCTGGATTGGGCCGAGGTGCCTGCTGGCGAATTTCGGGGGCACTGGTACGGGGCGGGCGACTGCCGGACTTGCGGAGTCCGCCGGTGCCTCGACGTGAAGAGCCTGGGGACTTACCTGATTTCTTTGGGGTCAATTGCTACCTCCGAGGAGCACCGAGACCACGCGGCCTCGCTTTGGCGGGTGTTCAAGGTCATGAATGGCAGTCACCGGCCAACCGAGCTCACGGCGGCGAAACTTGCCCTTCTTCTCGTTGCGAAGATACGCATAGAGGAAGACAGTTTCCTCAGCGGGGTCCAGGAAGAAGTCGCAGCAGTACTCGTCGCTCTCACCAGGCTCGAGCTCCGGGCGTTCCCGTTTTCCCCATGTTCGGGGCCGCTGCTCAATCCGAGGCCAATCGGCGTCGGTACCGCTGTCGCTGTGGGCGCAGCCACCGGCGATCCTCGCGCGCATCTCGGAGTCGAGAGGACGGACACGGCAGAGGTCGAAGCGAAGATCAGTGAGACGCATCAGACCCCGCCCCTCGTTGGTGACGATCAACTTGACGGCGAGCAGAGTCACTGAACTGTCAAGGTGGCTCTCAGTGAACTGCAGGGAGAGGGTGGCACGGGGCCAGCGCCTACGTTCGCGGAGAAAGCGCCAATAGGCCCAGATGGCGCCGATGACGATGGCGAGAGCGGTGAATGCGTTGGAGACGACGTCACTGACGGCCTTTACGTCTTCGAGGTTGGCGAGTGGTGGTGCGGTCAAGAAGCGGGTTATAAGCGCCTGATCGGATATCGCGTCGGTCAGAGTAGGCTGCGAATTTCCGCGAAGCGCTCAAGTACCTCAGCGAAGCTTGGATGGGGTCGGAAGAAGAGGCGGCGGCACTCCTCTTCATATCCGGGTTCGATGGCAGCTCGGAGTTCGTCGGGCGGGAAGAGCGCGTCACTGTTCGTGAAACAGAGATCGGGTGGAGGGCGGTAGCTGCGCGGGAAGAAGGTGCGGCTCTTCTCGTCGTAGTCGACCTTGATCTCGTCGTACTCGTCCGAGGCCAGCATCGCCGTGACCTCGGGACGGCCGGCGAGGATGTAGAGGTCTGCGTAGTGGCGCACGTCCCGACCCAGGGGAGCACCGCTCTCCTTGAGTCGCTCGACCTTGCCGTGGATGGCAAAGAGCTTCTCGACGAACGTGCGCCGGAAGTGCAGGAGGGTCATCTCGAAGGGCTGGAGTCCCTCGACATGAAGCTCATCGGCGGCTTCCCGCTTGGTCAGGAGCCTGCCGACGATCGAGGAGATCCTCGATGGTCATGGTCGGCTGCTTGCCGCTCTGGACGCCCGGCTCGAGACGGACAGTCGGCGGGAAGCCGTCAAGCTCGGGGAAGTGTGAGCGATAGAGGAAGGTGTCCATGCGTCCGTGCCCGCCGATCGTCTGCGAGTCGGCGCGGACGAAGTCGAGCCCGGGTATGGCGGCGACCTCGCGATTCAGCTTTTTCATCGCCCGGTTGATCGCTCGTTCGTTGCGGAGCGGCGGCTCGATCGTTGGATCGACGAAGAGGTCAATGTCCTCGGAGAAGCGATCGAGCAGGTCCCAGCCCTTCGAGAGGCTGGTGCCGCCCTTGAAGATGGCCCGCTCGCCGAGCGTCGTGGCGATCGTGCCCAGGATCTCCGTGATCCAGTAGTCCTTCTCGACGAAGGCCTCGGGCAACTCGGACTCCGTTGCCGCCGCGGTCAGGAAGGCAGCGAAGTCGGGGTGCTCCGCGAGTCTCATCGCGCCTGCCATTCGCTTGCGTTGGGCAGCCCAGAAAGAACGCCGAAGTCGAACCTGCTGATCGGGTTGAGGCTCGTTCGCAGGTCCTGAAGCGCGGCGGCGGGAGCGCCCGCCTGCTCCCCGAGCGCGCCGAGCATGGCGCGGACCCGGGGGGGCTCTGAGAGGGATGCCTTGGCGAGTCGCATGAAGCGCGCCCGGTCAGAGAGCATCGAAACGAGGCGCCGCATGGTCTCCTGCGGGGACAGGTCGCTGTAGCGGGCGCGGTCACGCAACAGCTCGAGCAGGGCACCGTCGGGGGCATCGAGCTCGAAGCGGGAGGCCGGGCGACGCGTGTGCACGGTGGCGTTTCGAAGCGCGCTGGGTGCGGCGGCGGCCGGCGTCGCGAACTCGGGGCGGGCCGGATTCTGCGTCGAAAACCCCAATGCGTTCCCGGCGCTCAGCCCGGTTGGATGAAGCGGCGCATTCAGCGTGTGACCGACCGCTGCGCTGGCACTTGGCATGGAAGGGCCGATGACGGTCTGCTTGGGGCGGTAATAGAGGCCCTTGCGCAGGCGCTGCAACTCACCCTGGCCCGCCAGCCGAGACAGCGCATGGGCGACAGCGGTTGCCGGCAGATCGCGAAAGTCTGAGAGCGACCAGTAGCGCTCACCTCCGGTGCGCACTCGCTCGTAGACGCGAGTGGCCGTGCTGCTGGGGCTGCGTCCCCGGCCGCGTGCGTTTCGTTGCTGCTTTGCCATGGGGCCAGTCTAGCGTATCTGGCAAGTTTTTCTGTTGTAGAACTTGCCAGATAGTCTCACACCTACTCAGGGGTGCGTCGATTGGAACCGCCCTCGTCGATTTCGGGAACTTCTGGTCAGAAGTTCCCGAAACACCGCATATCGGCGCACATCCCCGCCTATTGACGAGGGCGGCAGCCGGTTGGCTCGTTCGCAACTCCCCTGCAAATGGGCAGGTTCTAGTAAGCGTTCAGTCGGGTAGGGGGACATAACCGCTGCCTGGCGAATCCCTTTGGCGTGGAGCGCGCCGAGGCCGAGGCGATCTATGACCAGGGTCGCGAGACCGTTGTCGCGGTGCTGCTCCGGATGGACGAACAGATCCAGCAGCTGACCAAGCAGGTCGCCGAGCAGGCCGCCAAACACGAGAAGCGGATCGCCGAGCTGGAGCGGCGCCTCAACCGCAACTCGCAGAACTCTTCTGTGCCGCCCAGCCAGGACCCGCCAGGCGCCCCGCAGCGCAAGCGGCCCGATCCCTCCGGGCGCTCGCAGGGCGCTCAGCCCGGGCACCGGGGCAAGGGGCGAAAGCTGTTGCCGGCGGAGGCCGTCGATCGGGTGGTGGACCATCGCCCGCAGCGCTGCGGCTGCGGGCACCGCTTCGAGGAGGGCAATGCCGAGGGGGTGGGCACACCGGCCCGCCACCAGGTCACAGAGCTGCCCGAGATCGCCGTCGAAGTCACCGAGCATCGCCTGCATCGCCACCGCTGCCCGGACTGCGGGAAGGCGACCCGCGCCGAGTTGCCGGCTGATGTGCCCGCCGGCGCCTTCGGGCCTCGCCTCGAAGCCGCGGTGGCGACACTTGCGGTGAGGAACCGCGTCTCCCGGCGCGACACGGTCGAGCTGGCCGCAGAGCTGTTCGGCGCAAGGCTCGCGAGCGGCACGGTGGACGCGATCCTCGCCCGCGCCGGGCAGGCGCTGGCCGAGCCCTACGAGGACCTGCTTGCCCAGGTTCGCAGCGCGCCGGCGCTGAACGTCGATGAGACAGGCTGGAAGCTGCGCGGCGCCAAGCGCGCCCTGTGGGGCGCCGTCATCCCCACGGCAGCCGTCTTCCGCATCGCCCCCGACCGCCACGAGCGTGAGGTGGCGGCCCTGCTCGGCGAGGACTTTTGCGGCATCGTCGGCTCCGATCGCTGGTGGGCCTACCGGGGCTTTGACCCCGCCAAGCGCCAGGTCTGCTGGTCGCACCTGATCAGGGATCTCACCGCCCACTCCGAAGGCCTCGCCGCCCAGAAGGAGTTCGGGGAAGCGGGCCTTGAGATCGCCCGGCGCTTGTTCTCGGCCTGGGAGGACTTCCAAGGGCACGGCGACCGCCGCCGGTTGAAGCGAGAGGTGGCTCCACTTCGGCGAGAGCTGAAGGCGCTACTCAAGCGTGGCTCGGTGGGCCGCCCCAACAAGCTCACCTGGGGCATCTCCAAGAACCTGCTCAAGGTCTGGCCGGCGCTTTGGACCTTCGTCGAGGTCGATGGCGTGGAGCCGACCAACAACGTCGCCGAGCGCGCCCTGCGCGGCCCGGTCATTTACCGCAAGCTCTCGCTCGGCAGCCAGTCCGAACGGGGCGAGCGCACGACCCAGAGGTTGCTCTCCGCCTCAGTCACATGCCGGCTGCAGAGCCGCTCGCTCTTCGCCTATCTGGCCGACGTGCTCAGCGCTCGGGTTCGCGGCGATCCCGCTCCCCTGCTTGCCTGAGGCCACAGCTCCCCGCCGGTCATCGCCGAGGTCGCGCCCGCGTAAACGGGGAACTGAACGCTTACAGGTTCTAGCACGGAAGTCGCCCCAAGCGGGCGTAATTGCCATGCAGAAGGTCGAGGGTTCGAATCCCATCAGCCGCTTTTTCGGGAATCCCTGCAACTCGGCATCTCGCCATTTGCGGGAGTCGCCGAAAATCAATCGAACCGCCCCCTATTTCGGGCACTATTTGGGGAACGAGTTCCCCAAATCGCCCCGAGCTGAGGCGATTGGCGCCGATTTCGCCCGATTCGCCCTCGCTTTCGCGCCGCGGTTGAGGTGCCCTTGGCCGCCCAGATCGTCGACGGCCTCCGCAAGGGCGGCGACGCGGAGTTCGAGTTCGTCGTGCGCGCGAAGGCGAGGCCGGTCCTCCTCCTCTCCGGTCGCAGCGACCCTCGCACCGGTGACCTGTTCGCCCTGCGCCTGCTCCGGCTCGAGAAGCTCTCCAGCCAGGAGCGGCAGCGCGTCGGAGAGCATCGCGAGCCGACGCTCTTCCCTCTGCCCGCGAAGCGTTTCCCCGATCTCGCCGAGGACTCCGCGGCGATGGTGACGGCGCCGATCCGGTTGCACGAGACGGCGCTCGACACGCGCAAGTCGCTCGGTCGGCTCGACCGCAAGGAGATGCGAGCCCTGGTCGAGCGCTTCGTCTCCTACTGGCAGCTCGACCTCCGCCAGCTCTTGGTCGCTCAGATCCGGGAGCTCCAGCACCGGCGACAGGCTCGCTGACAGCGGATCAACGCGGCAAGGGCACTGGCCGTCAATTGCCTTCTCGCGTTGCATGGGCCGCAGCTGCTGAAACGTATTTGCTTCTTACCCATTTGGTAACCTCTCCTTACTAGATGGGTAATAAGCGACTTGGCAGCGGAGAGCTCTTTCCCACCGACACGCCGATTCCGGCCGAGAGGATGATCGGTCGCGAGGAGGAGGTGGCGGCGATCGCACGCTCTCTGGCCGGTGGCGGCAACCTCGTCATCGCCGGCCCACGACGCACTGGCAAGACGAGCGTCTGCGATGCGGCGCTGCAGCGAGTCGCCGAAGACGGCCGCTACGTCGCCGCGGTGGACCTATTCCGCGTTGCCGATGCCGCAGAGCTTGCCGAGCGCCTCGTGCTGGCGACGATCGCCAACCGTGGCGCTCTACAGCGACTGGCGCTGAAAGCGCGGCGGGCTGGACGGGCGCTTGGTGAAGCGGCCGCCCTCACGGCGACCGCCCGTGCGAGCGCCGAGCTCGGCGAGGAGCTGGAGATCGCCTTTCGGCCCGGGCTCGCCGAGCGCGACCCCAATCGATACCTGGACTACGCGTTGGAGCTGCCGCAGCGGATCGCGAACGCAGATGGGCGGCGCTTCGTCCTCTTCTTCGACGAGTTCCAGGAGGTGGCGGCGCCTCGCAGACCCTTCGGCGAGCCGGAGCGGCTGACGAAGCGGATGCGGGCGATCTTTCAGCGCTCACCCGCTGTGAGCTTTCTCTTCGCCGGCTCGATCGAGCATCTGATGCGCGATCTCTTCGCAGCCGAGGAGCGGGCGCTCAGCCAATTCGGCTCCTTCCATCCCCTGCCACCGATTCCAGCCGAAGCTTGGCGGAAGGGGATCGAGGAGCGTCTCGCCGAAGACGAGTGCACGATCGAGCCAGGGGCGCTGGAGCGACTCGTCACCACCGGCGAGAGCCATCCCCGGACGACGATGCTGATTGCACGCTGGACGCACGAGGCGGCGGTCGTCGACGGTACCCGTGCTCTGGTCGAGGCGCACGTAGGTGCCGGCATCAGGGCCGCGCAGCTCGCCGACCTACCGAAGCACGAGCAGACGCTCGACCGTATCCGTGCCCTAGGCCGGCACGCCCAGCGCCTCGCGATACGGGTTGCCAGCGGCAGCGCCCTGTATTCGGGGCTCAACTCGAAGATCGCCAACGACACGCTGCGAGCGTTGCGCGATGCCGGCATCGTCGAGCAGGGCGCACCGCGAAGCTGGCGCGTCCCCGACCCGCTGCTGCGCAATTTCCTGCTCGAGCTCGATTCAGGCGGATGACGCCGCGCTGTCGGACGTGGGCGAGATTGGAACCGCCCTCGTCGATTTAGGGAACTTCTGGCCGGGAGTTCCCGAAGCGCCGCATATCGGCGACATCCCCGCTTATTGACGACGGCGCTGCAGGTTGGGTCCTTCGCAAATCCCCTGCAAATTGGCTGGTCCCTACTCTTGGGCTCGCCGAGGCACTCTACGACCGTGAGGACCGCGCAGTTGACGAAGCCGACTTTCAGGTCGGCATAGGTCCGAAGCAGCTCGTCGACCCGCTCGTAGTCGGCGGCGAGGAGGTTCTCGATGACCAGCGCGCCGCTTCGAACCTGGTCGAGCACTGCGACGAAGGATCCCTCGCGCGCGTAGGAGCCGAGCAGATGGTTGACCTCGACCAGGACCGGGGCGGGGGCGACGCGCCGCTCGCGCATCGTCTCGGCGAGCAGCTTCGCGCAGCGCTCATGTGCGTCGTCGTCGCGATCGAATGCGCCGACCAGAAACCGCGGTGTCGAGGATCAGCGCGATGGCCGGGGTTCGAAGACGTCTTCGCTGGCGAGCTTGCTCAGGTCGCCACGACCTGAGCTGAACGCGCCGATGCAGGTGAGTGGGGGCTGCTCGCCTTCGTCTCTCGTCGAGGAGGGCGTCTCGTCGCTCGGCGCACCTCCCAGCTCATGCTCCAGTGCCTCGCGCAGGAGCTGGGGCACCGCCACCCCCCGCTCGCGGGCAGCCCGCCGAGCCCGCTCCATGAGGTCGGCCTCTATCTCGACGCTCGTCTTCTGCGTGGCAGCCATCGCCAACAGGGTAGCGCCCACCCCCGTTGGCGAGCGGCAGGCGATTCGTCGGCACGCTGGTCTTCGCCGGGCCGCGCGCGCATGTCGACCTCGCCAACGGGCACCTTCTCATCGGTAGCTCGAAGATCGACGCGGACTTGCGCGAGATCGCGATCCTGCCGGTCCTGCGCGACCTCCTCGCCGCCCAGAAGGCCGTGGCCTAGGACGGGTTGCTTGCTAGCGTGCGGCGCAATGAAAACGTTTCGCCTGGATCCCACAGTAGATGGAGATCAAGCCACCGCCGTTTCCGAGGAGGTCGACAAGCTGCTGCGCGAAGGCAAGCAGGTCGCAGTGACCATTGCCGAGGAGCAGGAGCTACTCTCGCCCCAGTGGGTAGCTCGCCGGCTCGGGTTCTCGCGCCAGCACGTGAGGCGCCTGATCGATTACGGCGAGCTTGAGGCACGGCAACTTCCCGGATCGAGCTACTGGAAGATTCCTCTGTGGTCGGTGCTCGACCTCGAGGAGCGCCGCGCCGAGAGTGATCGCCTTGCGGCCGAGTGGTCCCGCGACCTCGATGCGATGGGCGCTCCGGCCGAGTGAGCCCCGTGGCCTTGACTTCTGATCGGGATGGGGAGCGAAAGGGAATCGTCCAGATCCGCCTGGAGGGCCTAGCGTGATCACCAACGAGCGTCAATACGCAATCACCCAGGCTGAGCTCCAATGCTTCGAGAAGGCGGCAGCAGAACAACAGGAGCAAGCCCCGGCCGCGGGCATCGATCCACGCATCGGAGAGGCCATGGTCGATTCCCTGAAGGGCCAGGCAGAGACGCTTCGCGACGAAATCAAGCGCTACGAGGATTTGCGAGATGGCCGTATCGGCCAGCGGGAGCTTGGAAGCTTGCGCGACTTCCCGACCGCCCTGATCGAGGCCCGGATCGTCGCCGGCCTCACGCAAAAGCAGCTGGGCGAGCGGCTCGAGGTCGAGGAGCAGCAGATCCAGCGCTGGGAGGCGAACCTCTACTCGGGCGTTGGGGTGGAGCGCCTTCAGGAGGTCGCCGATGCGCTCGGCATGGAAGTCAAGGAGACCGTGAGCTACGCAGCCACGCGGATCACTGTCCGGCCTGATCAGATGGACGGCGCCCCCTGCGTACGCGGCCTGCGAATCCCGGTGGCGACCGTGGTCGGCATGGTCGCCGACGGCATGAGTGAGTCGGAGATCGTCGCCGCCCACCCGGACCTGGAGGCCGCGGACGTGCGCGCTGTGATTTCCCGCTATCGACCCTGGCGCAATCGGGATCGCAATTTCGCTCTCGCCGGCAACTTCGAGCGCATCGACCCCGACTCTCGCCCGGTCTCGGAGATTCCCGGGGACGAGCCGATGCGCGGCTTCGGCGAGTGACACTCTGCTCGACGCGGCTCCGTTGGCCACGCTGGCCGATCCTCTCCGAGCGGGCCCAACCGCCGCCGAGATCTCCGCGGCGGCGGAGGGGTGGACTCGGCAAAGGCCGCTCGCGCCAATTGCCTTCTCGCTTTGATCTCGACTTTCGCGATCTCGGGTCAGTTTGCAGGAGACCGGGCGCTGACGGCGACGGCATGACGCGCTAACACAAGAATGGGGCGACCGACGGCGAACCCCTCAGGTGTCAACGCCAAGGAGGTCACCGCCGATGCCCGCCCTGCCATCTTCGCTCAGCGCTATCGCGTCCCTGCTCCGCCCCGCCTTCAGCGCCCCGACCTTCCAGATCTTCGAGGCGCTGCTGGCGGGCTTCATCTCCCGCGTTGGCGAGCACACGGTGACCGGCATGTGGCAGGCCGCCCGGCTGGCCGGGAAGCTGCACCACAGCCGCGCCCACGACTTCTTCGCCCGCGCCGCCTGGTGCCCGGACCGCCTCGGCCTGCTCCTGCTCGATTTCCTGCTCGAGCGCTTCACCGACCCCGGCGCACCGATCACGCTCGCGGTCGATGGCACCGTCTTCGGGCGGGCCGGCCGCAAGGTCTTCGGGACGAGCTGGCACCACGACAGCGCCGCCGCGCCCAGCGGCGGCTTTCGCTTCGGCAACTGCTTCGTCGTGGTGGGCTTGGTGGTGCGCATCGGCGCCCTCGGCGAGCGCGCCTGGTGTTTGCCGGTGCTCTTCCGGCTCTGGCTGCCGACGCCAAAGCCCACGGAGGCGAGGCCGAACCCGTCAAAGCGGCCCTCCCAGCAGGAGCTGGCGGCCGGGCTTGTCGCCAAGGTGGCAGAGCGCTATCCCGAGCGGCGGGTCGACGTCCTCGGCGACTCGGCCTTTGCCTGCAGGGCGATGGCGCCCCCCTCGGATCGCGTCACCTTGACCTCGCGGCTTCGCTCCAACGCCGTGATCCACGGCCCCAAGCCGCCGCCCACCGGGCGCCGCGGGCGGCCACGGGTCAAGGGCCGCCGGCTCGGCACGCCGGCCGAGATCGCCGCGCGGGCCAAGCCCAGCGAGTGGCGGCGCCTGCAGGTGCCCGGCCGGGGCGAGGCCTGCGCGCTCGTCGTCGAGGGCCTGTGGTACTCGGTCTTCGGCCCGCGGGCGGTGCGGGTCGTGATCGTCCGCGAGCCCTCCGACACCGAGGGCTACCGGATCGCGCTGATCAGCACCGACCTCGAGGCGGGGGCGGCCGAGATCGTCGCCCGCTACGCCGACCGCTGGTCGATCGAGGTCGCCTTCCAGGACGCCAAGCAGACGGTCGGGGTTGGCGAGGCGCGCAACCGGGTCCGCCCGGCGGTCGAGCGGACCGTGCCCTTCGGCCTGCTCTGCCAGAGCGTGGCGGTGGCCTGGTATGCGCTCAACGGGGACCCCGCGGCCGATGTCGCCCGCCGGCGGCGGATCGCGCCCTGGTACTCCCAGAAGCGCGACCCGTCGATGCTCGACGTGCTCGCCGCCCTGCGCCGCGAGCTGATCCGGGCCGAATTTCGGCAAGGAGCGGGGCGGGTGCCCTTACCGCGACAAATCAGCGCTCGCCCGTCGTCACGCCTACGGGCAGCGGCGTAGGTCACGAAAGTCGAGTTTGATCTCTATCAAATTATTCATATCTCTAGTGAAATCACTAGAAAGCGCTAGATATCGCTAGACTCGCGCCGAGGTGGATCCGCTTGAGAACCCATACGCGCCAGGCGCCGGCACGCTGCCGCCCGCCCTGGTGGGGCGCGAGCGCGAGGTCGAGCGGTTCTCGTATCTGCTCGGCCGTCTCTCACGTGGCCGTAGCGAGAAGAGCCTGATCATCCACGGGCTGCGCGGGGTCGGCAAGACGGTGCTCCTCACCGAGTTCGCGTCGCGCGCCGAGTCCGCGGGATGGAAGGCGCTCCGCCACGAGTGGCGTCGCGAGACTGACTTCCGGGTCGTCATCGCCCGGCTCGTAGGCGCCACCCTCGCCGCCTACGAGCGGGGAGGTGCGGTCCGCCGGGCACTGCGTCGAGCCCGCGGGGCACTGGGGTCGTTCACGACAACGATCAGCTCCGAGGGCCAGGTGAGCCTGGGCTTTCAGTGGGAGCCAGAGCGAGGTCTCGCCGACAGCGGCGAGCTCGAGCAGGACCTCGGCGAGCTCCTCACCGAGGTCGGGGCGCTTGCCGCCGAGACCGACTCGGGGGTGCTCCTCCTGCTGGATGAGCTGCAGATCCTTGGGGAGCCGGAACTCGAGAGTCTGGTCGCGGCGATGCACCGGATGGCGCAGCAGCAGCTGCCGGTCGGCCTCGTCGGTGCCGGCCTGCCGACCCTGCCCGGGCTGATCCTCGAGGCAAAGACCTACGCCGAGCGACTGTTTGGGTTTCCGGGTCTCGGGCCGCTCGAGCCCGAGGCCGCCGAGCGCGCCCTGCGGCTGCCGGCCGCCGAGCTCGGCGTTGACTACACCGCCGGGGCAATCGAGGCGATCCTCGCCGAGAGCGGTGGTTACCCCTACTTCTTGCAGGAGTGGGGGAAGGCTGCCTGGAACGCGGCTGCCGACAAGCAGATCGACGAGGCGGCAATCACCGTAGCGTCCGCCGAGGTTGCCGAGGAGCTCGACGAGGAGTTCTTCGGGCTCAGGGTGGGGCGCACTACCGCGGCGGAGCTTGAGCTCTGCCGCGCTCTGGCGAGCCTGGGCGAGGGACCCCGGCCGTTCCGCGAGGTGGCGCGAGGGATGGGGCGAGAGCCGAGAAGCCTCTCACCGACCCGCGCGGCCCTGATCCGAAAGGGCCTGATCTACCCTGCGGAGCGCGGGCAGATCGCGTTCACCGTCCCACACTTCGGGCGCTACCTGGAGCGAGCTCACGAGCGCTGAAACGGGGCCCAATCGCGAGAGGGCATGACCGACGAGCGGCACTTCTCCTGGTCACTCGGATCCGCGAGCTTCAGCATCGGCGACAGGCTCGCCGGGCCGATTGAAACCGGCCTCGTCGATTTCGGGAACTCCTGGCCGGAAGTTCCCGAAAGGACGCATATCAGCGTACATCCACGCTCATCGACGGCGGGGAGCGCCAGTTGCACTGCCCGTAAATTGCGGCCTGACGATGTTGACGCCCGCGAGGATCGTCCAGTTGATGCCGTTCGGAGCAATGCGCTCCTCACGCCATGTCAGAATGAGCCCATGACCAAGGCCGATCTCCATCAGCTCGTGGACCGCCTTCCGGACCAGGCGGTCGATGGCGCGGCGATCCTGCTCCGCGAGGTAACGGATGGTCGGATCGACCCTGAGCAGGCTTGGTTCTGGACCCGCGAGTGGCAAGAGCGCGAGCGCGAGGCAGACGAAGACCTTGCCGCCGGGCGGGTCGCGCGCTACGAGAATGACGAGCAGTTCCTCGCCGCGCTGGACGAGCGCACGAAGCCGCTCGATGCCGACGCGTGAAGTCCTCGCGTCGTTCTGGCGCGATTGGGACCGGCTGACGCCGCAACAGCAGCGAGCGTTCCGCGAGGCCATTGCGCAGTTCATCGCCGATCTTTCCAGCGGCGATCAGAACTTTCATCCCCGGCTCCGCGTGAAGCGGGTTCAGGGCCACCCCGGCGTCTGGGAGATGACCTGGGCCTACGATGGTCGTGCCACCTTCCAGTACGGCGCTGAGATTCACGGTGGAGAGCCCCACATCATCTGGCGGCGAGTGGGCACTCACGCGATCTTCCGCCGCCCGTGAGTCCTAGCGGTAGGTCCTGAGCGATGTCTACCATCAGGTGATGGCTAGTGGTCCATCCTGCAACTCCGCGCACCGATCTGGCGGCTGCAAACCTTCGCCCGCCTTTGTCCTCGGTCGGCCGAATAGTCACAACTATTCGGCCTCCCTGCGTCCGCGGCGTGCTCGGTTTTCGCTCGCCATATCGGCACGGGACTTACAGGATGGACCACTAGTCCGGCATTTGTCAGTGGCACGGCGCTGAAGCGCGACCGGTTGCTTGGTGGTGTCGGCGCAAGTCTTGCCAAAGAAGTCCGTCTTGCCAGAGAAATGCAACGTGTTGGGTCGGGGTCGATCCTGCGGTCCGGCGTTGCCACACTTGCCCAGGCCGAGGCCGACCGCATGGGCACCTTCTCGATCGGCCTCAACCGCGAGACCCGAGACACCCTCACCGGCCTTGGCACTACCCGAGTCCAGGACGCCGCCGCCGCGATGTTTCCCGGCACCCGTGCGAGCGAGGCCCTACGAAGCGTGAGCCTGCTCGGCGGCACTCGCCTGACCAAAGACGCGCAGCGCATGCTCGAACGAGGCGCTGGACTCGGCGAGGTCTCCAAGGTGATGGAGCGCTACAACGCGATCCAGGCCGGTTGGATGGGGATCGGTTCCGCAGGCGCACAGTAGGACCCCGCGCACGTCCTCATGCCCGAGGCCCACCGCGTCGCCAGCCTGCTCAAGCGCTGGCTGCTCGGGACCCACCAGGGCGGCGTCTCCCACGAGCAGCTCGACTACTACCTCGACGAGTTCACCTTCCGCTTCAACCGCCGGCGATCACGGCATCGCGGGTTGCTCTTCTACCGCCTCCGGCGGGGCGCTCCCGCCGGCCGCTTCACTGCTCTCGCCTTCGGCTCGCTCCGTTTCGCGGCCGGCGGCTCCGTCTCGGTTGATCAACGACATCAGGTGCTCCATTCACGCCCTCGGGGTTCAGTAATTCCCGCATCATGGGCGTCTCACGTGACGTTGGCAGAGAGGGGGATCACTGTTCGGCCCGATCAGATGGGCGGCGTCCCCTGTGTGCGTGGCCTGCGAATCTCGGTGGCGACCGTTGTCGGCATGGTCGCCGACGGAATGAGCGAGTCGGAGATTCTCGTTGCCTACCCGGACCTGGAGGCCGAGGACGTGCGCGAGGCGATCCGCTATGCGGCCGAGGCCGTCCGGGAGCGTGAGCTGCCGCTTGCCGCCTCCGGGTGAGGTTCCTGACCTCAGACGACGCACGCTGGAAAAGCGATGTCGAACGTCTTCAGGAAGTTGCCGCGCAGCTGGTCGCCGAAACCTCAGGATGAGGGCTGCGAGGCGTTGACCATCTTCTGCCGCGCCTGGGCTGTTTCGATCGCGGTGCGCTCTGCGGGGTCGAGGTCAACGGTGTGAATCTCGATCCCGTTGGCCTTCAGCGTTTCAGCCTTCCAGCCGGAAACGGAAGCCGCGGCCTCCTCGTCGGCGAACGCGAGGATCAGGCGGGCGTCGGGGCGGGCGTCGCCGATCGCGATCGCCGAGGGGGGTGAGCGGATGGGGCAGAGTGCTGTGTAGCAGTTCTGCTACGATGCCCTCGATGCAACGAATACCCCAGCGTGAGCTGCGCAACGATGTCTCTGCCGTCCTGCGGCGGGTGATGGCGGGCGAGCAGCTTCGCGTCACGGTGGCGGGGCGCGACGCGGCCGACCTCGTCCCGGTCGAGGATGCGCCCTCTTGGACTACCGGCTCTCGCGCGCGGGAGCTGATCGCGGCCACCCAGGCCGACGCGGGTCTGGCCGGCGAGCTGGATCGGGCCTTTCCGGATACGACCGACCAGCTCTAGGCGGTCGGCCCCGGCAGCGTGCAGGCGATCCTCGACACCTCGGTCTTCATCGCGCGCGAGCAGGAGCGCCCGCTCGGCACCTTCCCCGACCAGGTTGCGGTCAGTGTCGTGACCCTGTCGGAGCTGCGCCACGGAGTCCTCGCTGCCGGAGGCCACGAGCAGATGGCGCGGCGCCTCAGCACGCTGGAGGCGGCGCGGCAGATCGCGAAGCCGCTCCTCATCGACGAGGCGGTCGGAGACGAGCTGGCACGCCTGCGGGTCGCGCTCAAGGAGGTCGGCAGGGCGATGAAGGTGATGGACGCCTGGATCGCCGCGACCGCGATGGCCCACGGGGCCGCAGTCTGCACACAGGACGCGGACTTCGATGCGGCGGCGGAGGCGGGCCTGCTCGAGGTTGTGCGGGTGTAGGTACTTGGGGTTGGGGTGGCGTTTCGGTCAGCGACATGAGGAAGGGTCGCCGGACAAGCCAAAGCGTTGTGGCCATCGTGATCCGAACCGCAGCGATCCATGCGGACCCCGGGATCTGGATTCCTGAAGCTTCTTCGGAAGGCTTACTGGCGTGTTTCATGTGATTGCGACCTGCCGAGCGATCAGCTTTTTCGTGAAGCTCCGAACCGGCAAATATGTGCAGGTAGGGCAGGTACGCGATGAAGACGATCGCCTCAGCAGGCGGCACGGCGGCTCGGCTTCTCTCCCTCGAAGAGCGCCGCGCCGAGAGCGACCGCCTTACGGTCGAGTGGTCCCGCGACCTCGACGCGATGGGTGCTCCGGCTGAGTGAGCAGCACAGGCCTGCCGCGCGGTTATCGCTGCGAAAACAATGGCTATTTTCGAAACGAACTGCTAGCCTTTGCCTCCATGTCTTCCGGTACGGCTCCCACACAGCTACGACGACGTGCCGCGCTCGCACGGTTGGAGGCCGAAGAGCTTGCCGACGCGGTTTCCGAGCTGCGCACGATCTCCGGCTCGAAGTCGGAGCTCGAGCGCGTGCTCGAACGGGTGGAGGCGCTGAGCGCACGAGTCCAGAAGGCGCTCGACCTGCCGGGCGGCCTGTCCGTCGCCCAGGTGGCTGAGCGGCTGGAGGTAAGCGAGCCGACGGTTCGCAAGTGGCTCGCGGAGGGCCTACTGGAGCGGGTCGAGGATCACAAGCCGGTGGAGGTCGCCCAACGCAGCGTGATCGACGTCGAGCGGGCGCTGGACACGGTCCGTGAGTGTTACCCGTCGAGACGCTGGAGCGAGGCGCTCGCCGCCTTCCTTCACGACCGTGACCTGCTCGGGCAGGAGTGGGTGCGCGAGGGCGCGGAGCAGCTGCGGAACGGCGAGCTGATCGAGCGCTGAATAAGGTCCGCCGCGACGGCGGGCAAGGACTTTGCGCTGCGGGCGACGCCAGCGGCGGTGGCCGCGATCGAGCAGATCCGAGAGCTCCAATACCGGCGACAGGCTCGCTGACAGCGGATCAACGCGGCAAGGGCACTGGCCGTCAATTGCCTTCTCGCGTTGCTCTCTATCAAATAATTCACGTCTCTAGTGGAATCGCTAGAAAGCGTTAGATATCGCTATCCGGCCGAGAGGATCCTGGCGCAGCGACGGCCTGGATAAGAAGGTGCAAAGTGCCCCTTTCTTTCCGAGGTCCGTTGGTCCTGCCGGCGCCGGTTGCGGCTGAGGTTGACTATCTTCTCGGCGAGTTCTGACCGCGCGCTTTGCGTTCCCGGTTGAATTCGCTCAGGTGATGACGCATTAGCTCGCCGGCCTGCTCGCCTTTGTGGTCTTCGATGGCGAGCAAGATCTCGGCGTGCTCGTCGGCCCGTCGGCTGAGCGTGGCCTTGCTGTCCTCAGATGGAGCCTCCTTGAGGTGGGCGGCGATGGGACCTCGAAGCCCCAGCATCACCACGCGCATGGCCTCGTTTCCCGAGGCGGCGGCCAGGGCGAGGTGGAAACGGACATCGGCATCGTGGAACTCAGTCGGCGCGGTGAGCTTGTGTTGCATCTCCTTGACGGCGGCGCGGGCCTCTTCGAGGTGCTCCGGCCGACCATCGCTCGCTGCCCGTTCCACCACCGCGGCCTCGAGGGTGGCACGCAGGGCCAGAAGGTCGTCCAGCGGGTCTTTGCTGCGGATCGGGTGCATGATGAAGCCGGCGCTGGCCAACTCCCTGGGAATCTCCCTGACCTGTTCCCGCCAGGCTTCCTTCCGCGCTTTGCCCAACTTCTCGTAGGGCACGAGCGTCGGGTTGACGGCGGCTGGGCCTCGCTCGAAGCCGGCGAACTGCGCCAGCGGTGGATTGCGTCGCAGGTAGTCGTCGTCGTCGGGCTCGGCCCACGAGCTGCCTTCTTCGAGCCGCTCGGCGCAGTGGCGGATGTGGATCGCCTCGGCGAGGCTCTCGAGCAGCTCGCCCTCGATCTGCGAGGGGATGTGGACGAGATTGAGGAAGTCGCGCGCGTTGACGTGGAGGTTCAACTGCGGTTCAGCTGGGAGATCCGAACGCGCGAACCTGTCTCGTCCCGGGACGGCGCTGGTGGCGATGATCGACTCGAGCGACCTGACGCCGTGGCGGTATTTCCGCGTCAGCAGCAGTGCCCGCAGTACTCCCTCGTCGATCTCGGGTCGCTTGGGACCGTCGGCGTCGTGGAAGATGTCCTCCCAGTGCCGGTGCAGCAGGGAGCGAACCATCACTGCGCGCCGGATCAGGAAGTAGCGGTCATCCTGCGCGCTGCCACGCGGGTTCGGCCCGGCCACGTTGACGTATCCGCTCAGCCGGCTGAGGAAATCCGGGGCCTTGGCGGCCTCGTACTCCTCGGTCGCCTCGGCGAACTGATCCATGTGCTCGAAGCGCCCGCCCGCGAAGACGAAGACCGCGCGGCCGATCGGGTGGGTGAGCTGCCCGTCCTGGAACTCGCCGTCCGCCATCGGCGAGAGGAAGTGGGCGAGCCACCCGAGCTCCTGCGGCCTGCCGGCGGCGAGGCGGGTCATGTCGAACTCGTCCCACAGCACCAGCGGCAGCTTGCCGCGGAGCGAGGCGTCCCGCACCTGGTGCAGGGCCTCGATCAGCTCGTGCGGATCGTCGAACTGGGAGAGGTTGAACGACTTGGGCTCGACTTCCTGCTTCAGCACTGCCCTCGCGACCTGCTTGACGCTCCACGACTTACCGGCTCCTGGAGGGCCGAAGACGGCGATCGAGAGCGGCGGGGAGGGACTCTTGCGGCTCGCGTACTGGCCGATCAGTATGCGAATGCTCTGCAGGCCTTCGATCTCGTGCCGGTCGAAGGAGAGCAGGTCGCCGAACTCGCCTTTAGGCACGTCGGGCAGTGCCTTCGTGTGGCCCTTGAGCACGATGTCGGTCGCGAGCTGCTCGAGATCGCCCGGGTGGTGTTCTTCGAGGATCGTCCATGCTCGCCGCCGGTTCCAATCCTCGGCGAGCTCGGTCCGGGACCGCGGCGGGCCGCAGACCCGCGACTCGGCGAACTGCCGGCGCCTGCTGGCGAGGGCCCGCCCGATTCGCTCCAGCGGGTACCCGACGCTCACCCCGCCAGAAGGTTGCAAGCCCTCCGCATACCCCTCGAGGTGGAGGGTGCGCATTGCGGCGATCCCGCGTTGGACGCCCCGGATCACGTCGGGCTCCTGCGGGTTCAACATTGCCTCGCGGGCGATACTCGCCGTCAGCGCCGCCACGCCTCCCACCATGCGGCCGGGATGGGGCTCGCTCCACATCCGCTCCATCGCGCCGGGGTCGAAGATGAGCCGACAGGGGGGTTGCTCGCAGTCTTTGCCCGGGGAGAAGACAAGGGCGCCCGCGGTCCTGAAGGAGACGACGACGTGCGCGCACTCGCCTAGCCTGCTTGCCTGCGGGTGGTAGAGCAACTCGTACAGGACATCCTGGGCCGTGCGCTCCCAGGACAGCCCACGCGTGATGTGTAGCGTCCCCAGGCGGAGGTCGTCGACGTGAATGACGACGATCAAGCGCTCCCCGAACTGCTGTAGGTGCCGCCACAGCTCCCCCTCCGCAACCGGCTGCGACATCCGCAGCAAGACCCATGGTGGCTGCGAACCCTTCTTCGCGATCGCCCGGGGCCAGCACTCCTGGCGATCGCGGAACCCGAGGCCGGCTTCGTGCAGGACCACGAGCTCAGCCCGCTCGGGAGCGGAGGGGTGCTTCGCCCTGAGTTTGCCCACCGCCGATTGCACGCCCAGCGGGGTCTCGACGCGCCACGCGTGCCCCTCGCCCTCGGGAAAGCGGTTCCAGATCGTGAAGCGATGAGGGACATCTGCCTTGCCGGTCCCGTTCGGTTTGGGTTCGGAAGGGGTATAGACCTTCACCGGCGGCTCCCGGGGCAGTTTCTCGGCGACCATGGCGATCAGCCTGCCGAGCAGCGCTGCCCCGCCGCCTTCGGTCGATGCACTCACCGTCGGGTCGGCGGGATCTCCTCCGCGTGCTAGGCACCAATCGAGGGTCACATCCCCATCGACCACAACGGTCAGTCCATCGGCGGTGTTCATCTCGACCCCTTCCGCATCGTTCCGTCTGGCTTAGAACTGATTGAGTACCTCAAGAAGACTTAGCCTCACCCTAGGAGAGCTCCGAGGGTCTGGCATCGGTGGAAATCCGAATACCGACGCGGACGCTTCCCCGCGGGTAAGGAGCTCACTGGCGCTGGAGTCAATAGGAAGATGTCGTACGACTTCAAGGAAGTTCCGTCCGACACCGCTGCTATCTTCCTTCCATGGCCTTGCATAGCTCGCCCATCAAGAGCAACGATGTCCGCTTGCCCGACCCGCGGCCCGGGGAGGCGCTCGTGGTCGAGCGCTACAGCGCGGAGCACGTTAAGGCGGTGATCCTGCACCCGGATGACTTCGCTGAGCTGCAGGGCAACTCGGAGCTTCTCGACGATTTGGCCACCACCTCGGATCTGAGCGATCTCGGGGCGCGTGCCCACCAGATCACCGAGTCGCCCGAGGGGGAGCTGATCGACGACGAGGCGTCGGTCAGGCGCCTGCTCGGCCTTTGAGCCTCGCGGCCGGCGAGGTCTACCGGGCGATCGTCCCCTACACGCCCGCGACGCCTTTCAAGATCCATGTAGCCGATGGCATGCCGGTGGAGGTGCCCTCGGCCGCCCAGATCGTCGACGGCCTCCGCAAGGGCGGCGACGCGGAGTTCGAGTTCGTCGTGCGCGCGAAGGCGAGGCCGGTCCTCCTCCTCTCCGGTCGCAGCGACCCTCGCACCGGTGACCTGTTCGCCCTGCGCCTGCTCCGGCTCGAGAAGCTCTCCAGCCAGGAGCGGCAGCGCGTCGGAGAGCATCGCGAGCCGACGCTCTTCCCTCTGCCCGCGAAGCGTTTCCCCGATCTCGCCGAGGACTCCGCGGCGATGGTGACGGCGCCGATCCGGTTGCACGAGACGGCGCTCGACACGCGCAAGTCGCTCGGTCGGCTCGACCGCAAGGAGATGCGAGCCCTGGTCGAGCGCTTCGTCTCCTACTGGCAGCTCGACCTCCGCCAGCTCTTGGTCGCTCAGATCCGAGAGCTCCAATACCGGCGACAGGCTCGCTAGTCCTCTTCCTCTTCCTCTTCCTCTTCCTCTTCCTCTTCCTCTTCCCCGAGCCTGCCGAACTGCATTTCCAGGTCGTAGGCGATGTCGACCAGCGCCTTCAGGTGCGCCACCATCGCCCCCATGACCCCGGACATCAGGTCGGACTGCTCTTCCTCCTCGGTCCCGGCCGGAACCGGCGCATTTGCCAGTGCCTCTTCGATCTCCTCGGGGTCGCTCACCTGCTCGTCCACGACCCGTTCGATTTCCCTGCGCTGCACGCTCGCCGCCTGTGCGAGCCCGCGAAAGAACAGCTCCCAGGTCATCGGCTGGTCGCCCTGGAGGTGGGCGTCGAGCCAGGCGGGGGCGCGGTCCAGGATGCCGGGCATGCTCTCCATCAGCTCGGCCCGGGTTGCCGGGACCACTGAGAGGTGGGCGAGGATCCTTCCCTGCCGGTCCACCAGCGTGGCCCAGTTCTGGAGCAGCGCCCGGTCGTCGTCATACGGTGGCACGCCCTCCGGGCGTTCGGCTTCCAGCACCTCCCGCGACTTGAAGGCACCCTTGGTCATCGCGAACACCCACGCCTCGAGGTTCTGTGGCAGCTCCTCGGTCATTGACGTGTTCGAGGGTAGTGCCTTTGGGTACTTTCGAGGTCGCCCGGCCTCCGGCACCCTCGCGATCGGGGGGCCGCCCGCTAGATTTTGACCCGTGGCCGAGGTTCTCTACTACGCGATTCCGGCGTTCGTGGTGCTGCTCGTCGCCGAGCTGTTCTCCTTCAAGTACCTGCGCGACGACGACCTGGTCGGCTACGAGTCCAAGGACACCCGCACGAGCCTGACCATGGGCGGCGGCAACGTCGCCATCAACGCGGCCTGGAAGCTGGTCGTCCTCGTCGCCTATGCCGGGCTCTACGAGCTGACGCCGCTGCGGATGCCGGCCGATCAGTGGTGGACCTACGTCCTGCTCTTCTTCGCCGACGACCTCGCCTACTACTGGTTCCACCGCGTCCACCACGAGGTGCGGGTCTTCTGGGCGAGCCACGTCGTCCACCACTCCTCCGAGCACTACAACCTCTCGACCGCGCTGCGCCAGACCTGGACGCCGATGACCGCGCTGCCCTTCTGGGCGCCGCTGGCGCTGCTCGGCTTCGCGCCCTGGATGATCCTCACCCAGCTCGCGATCAGCCTGATCTACCAGTTCTGGATCCACACCGAGCGGGTGAAGAAGCTGCCGGCGCCGGTCGAGCTCTTCTTCAACACGCCCTCCCACCACCGCGTGCACCATGGCGCCAACGAGGTCTACCTGGACCGCAACTACGGCGGCATCCTGATCATCTGGGACCGCATGTTCGGGACGTTCCAGGGCGAGACCGAGAGGCCGAAGTACGGGCTGACCAGGAACATCCGCACCTTCCGGCCGACCAGCGTCGCCTTCCACGAGTTCGCCGACATCGCCCGCGACGTGCGCGCCGCGACGAGCTGGCGCCACAAGCTCGGCCACATCTTCCGCGGTCCGGGCTGGTCGCCCGACGGCAGCGGTGGCGGCACCCGGGGCTGAGCTCCCTCGCGTGCCACCCTTGGTGAATGGCGCCGTGGAAGCTGCCACTGATCGTCGCCGCCCTCGTCGTGCCGATCGTCGCGGGGTTCCTGCTGGCGGGGCCGGCGCTCGGGGTGGCGGTCGGGGCGCTTGCCATGCTGGCCCTGCTGGTGGTGGCGGCGAGGCAGCGGCCGCGCGGTCCGATCGGGCCCGAGGACAACGGCGGTGGGCACAGGGTGCTGATCGTCGCCGCCGACGCCGTCGAGGCGCCGGCGGACGTGGCACGGGTCGTGCGCGCGGCGGGCATCCGCGACTCGGCTGACGGCGGCGAGGTGCGTGTGCTGGTGCCCGCGCGGATCGGCTTCATGGACCGCTGGGCCTCCGACGTCGAGGGGGCGAGGCGCCGAGCCCAGGAGCGCCTGGTGGTGACGCTGGCGGCGCTGGCGAAGGCGGGCGTGGCGGCCGAGGCGCGGGTGGGTGACGAGGACGTCGTCCAGGCGGTGGAGGACCAGCTGCAGAGCTACCCGGCGACCGAGGTGGTGCTGGTCAGCGGCGGCGCCGAGGACGCCGGCGAAGCCGCGGCCGAGCTGCGCTCGCGCCTGCGCGCCGAGTTCCACCACGTGCAGCTGAACACGTAGGGCCTGCGGCGAGCTCGGGTAAGCCGTGGCCTCCCGGCTTCCGGTGCGCCTTATGTGCCCATGGGTGGCATAAAGCGCACCGGAACGGGGTTGGGACGCCGATATCAGCAGACGTGCGGCCGGGCGGCGCTCTTGACGACCTCGAAGGCGCTGCCGGGGATGCGCTTCAGCTGGCTCAGGTTCTCGTCGTCCCAGCGCCGGTCGCTGGTGCCGCCGAAGAACCAGTTGGAGCCGTTGTCGGCGACGATCGTCCCGTAGCGCTTGAGGGCTTCGGCGATGACGCGGGCGGCGCCGCTGAAGCCGCCGAGGCCGTAGCCGGCCTTCAGCCGCAGGCGGGTGCCCATCGCCGGCGCGCGCGGGTCGGATGTGTCGCCGGCGCAGTGCGAGGCGGGGTGGACCCAGGCGTCGCGGGTGCTCTCGAAGGTGACGCGGATCGCGTGGTCGACGTGTCCGGCCGCGACCTCGTCGTAGCGGACGAGCCCGGGGAAGATCGGCAGGCCGGCGGCGTCGGCCGAGGTCCAGGAGTCGGGACGGCCCGCGGTCGAGCGCAGGTCCCAGCGCGCGCCCGAGTCGGCGTTCCAGTGCGGTGAGCCGCCCCGCTTGAAGAAGGCCCGGTAGAGCTCGTAGAGGACGCAGCGCGCGCGGTCGAGGACGAGCACGTGCCGGTCGCCGTCGCTGCGCTTGCCGCCCTCGACCGGGGCGCCGCCCGGCGCCGGGAACGGCCCCCGGTCGCTCTCCTCGCCGTAGGCGGTGTAGCGGACCGGCAGCTTGCGCTGGCCGGCGCCGACGACCGCGTAGGGGAAGCCATAGGCGCGCGGCGAGCCGAAGTCGGGATGGAGGAGGTTGCCGCCGTGGGAGTCGATGTAGGCGATCGTCGCGGCGGAGCCGGGTGCGAGGGGCGCCCTGGAGACGTCCTGGTTCCAGGCGGCCTGGCTGGGGAGGGAGGGGGCGTTGGCGGGCAGGCCCGCGGGTGGGTCGGGGAAGACCGAGCAGGTGCCGAGCGGGGGATAGGGCCCGAGGGCGGCGCCCCGGCTGGCGCCCAGGAGAGCGGCCGCGACCACCCCCGCGACGATCGCCATCGCCGCGAGCCAGCGCATCCGACTTTCACCCCACCCCAGTGCGGTCAATGTCGGCTACGTTCTGCTGCCGGCATCGTCGCGGACGTGGAGGCGGCCGATCTCCAGCTCCTCGACCTTCAGCTTGCCGACCGTGGCCCGGCCAACCGCCAGGCGCCCGACGCTGAGCCGCCCGATCGCGAAGCCGCCGACCGCGGCCGCGCCCACGGCAAGCGCCCCGACCGCCATCGCCCCGCGGGCGTGCGCGCCGACGGCCGTCGCCGCCGGGCTCGGCCGGGAGATCGCGATGCCGCGCCGCTTGGCCATCGCCCCAACCGTAGCGCGGCTAGCCTGGGGCGCGATGAGCCTGGACGACCGTCCCACCCTGCTGGTCATCCAGCACGTCCCCTGGGAGGGCCCGCACCGCATCCTCGACGCCTGCGGCCGGCTCGCCGAGCGCACTGTCAAACCGCTCGCCGGCCAGGCGCTGCCCGATCACGACGAGGTGGCAGGCGCCGTGATCATGGGCGGCCCGATGAGCGTCAACGACACCGAGCGCCACCCCGCGCTCGCGACCGAGCGCAAGTGGCTGGCGGAGGCGCTGCGCCGCGAGATGCCGCTGCTCGGCATCTGCCTGGGCGCGCAGCTGCTGGCCCGAGCGCTCGGTGTCGAGGTGAGGCCAGGGGAGGGGCCGGAGCTCGGCTTCGCCCCAGTAGAGATCCTCGACTCCGAGGACCCGATCCTCGGGGCTCTCGCGCCGGCCACGACCGTCCTGCACTGGCACGGCGACGTTTTCGACCTGCCGGAAGGCGCGCAGCACCTGGCGCGCTCGGCGGCGACCGAGGTCCAGGCCTTCCGCAAAGGGAACACATGGGGAGTCCTCTTCCACCCCGAGGCCGACCTCGCCCTGCTCGAGGCCTGGCTGGCCGTGCCGGAGATGATCGCCGAGGCCCGCAAGGCGATCGGCGACGACGGCACCGCGGCGCTTCCCGCCGAGGCCGAAGCGGCAGAGGCAAAGTTGATCGAGCGGACGGCACCCGGCCTGCGTGCCTTCGCCGCGATGGTCGAGGCCAACCGATCCGCCCCTAAGCCAATCGCCCCGCCCGCCAGACCGCTAGATTGAGAGCGACGCGGTGGACGTAGCTCAGCTGGTAGAGCTTCGCGTTGTGGTCGCGACGGTCGCGGGTTCGAGTCCCGTCGTCCACCTTCGTTCGCTCTCGCCTTCACTTCCGACCGATGCCGAGCGGGGATTACCACAGGGCGGAAGGGGTTGGGGACCGAAGGGTCTGAGCGCGTGGCGATCACGCATGTGATCGGGGCGCCGAAGGCGACTATCGGGTCGAGATCCCCGCCCGCTTGCCCGAGGACTCGGACCCGCTTCGAGCGGACACTGCGCTCCGACGCAGCGCCTGGGCGAGGAGCGCGGCGCCGGCATCGCGGAGTGACAGGCGCTCTCGATCCGGCTGGTCGGAAAGCGCCCCGAGGGCGAGCATCGTGTGACGGAACGGCGCGAGCGCGCGCTCGACGCCGCGCTCCTCCAGCGGTCCGCCTTCGGTTCGCCAGTCTTCGCGGACAGCATCGTGGACGGCTTCGGCAAGCGCGTCGCGAGCGAGCTTCGGCTCGACGAGCAGCACCGCGCTGGCGAGCTCGGCAACCTCGCGTTCGAACGGGCTCCCGGTGTAGAGGTGAGGCGCGACGGCGTCGATTAGCGTCGCCGGCTCCTCGAGGATCGCCTTCGCCCGCGTCGTTGGAAGCAGTCAACGCTTGCGTTTCCGCAGCAGCCCGGCTTCGCGGGCGAGCGTGTCCAGCGTCTCCAGCAGCACCAATTCCGCCTCCTGGTGCGGTGGCCCGAACAGTTCGGCGTCCCACCAGTGAGGGAACCTCTCCGCCGCTTCGCGCACGATCACCCGTGCGAGCGCCCCGGTCTGGGTCAGCTGCAGGCCGCCGTCCCGGCCCCGGTCGAGCAGCCACAGCAGCGGCTCCAACGCGGACTCGATCTCGCTCCCGGGCGGGGTGTGCGGCGCCACCTCGAGGACCAGGGAGGCGCGGTCGAGCAGGGCTCGCCTGCCGTTGCCGCGGCCTGCCCATCCCTCGCCGGGGAGGCGCGGCGTCGGCTCCCATGTCGAATGGGCGCGCACCGTATCGACCAGCTCTCGCGCCCCCTGGTTGTCGCCGGGGTTCAGCCACAGCAGCGCTTCGAAGACGGCCTCCGCCTCCGCGAAGCGGCCCAACCGCCAGAGGCACAGGCCGTAGCCGTGCAGGCAGCGCAGGAAGGGCCTGTTGTCGATCCAGCCCCATGGCAGGACGCCGTCGAAGTCCTCGGGCAGGCTGCGCTCGCCGAGCGCGACGCCCGCTTCGTAGTAGGGCAATGCCAGGGTGGCCGCGTAGTCGAAGGCAAAGGCACCGAGGTGCGCGTAGGCGTCGAGGCAGCGCGGCTCCTCGGCGAGCAGGCTCACCAACAGGCCACGTGCCCGGTCACGTTCTGCCCCGGCGAAGAGTTCGGTCGCCTCCAGGATCGGATCGTGAAATGCCTCTCCGCCGGCGCCCGGGACCAGCTGCTCCTGCTCCCAGGCCTCGCGCGGGCCGGCGGCGAAGATCTCACGCAGATACGGCTCCAGCGGCTCGCCTGGCTCGCCCCAGTACTCCTCCTCGGGGTCCCAGCGGTTTCGGTGCTCGAGGCGCAGCGGTGTCTCGATGCGGGCGGCAAGCTCTCGCGGCTCCGTGCCTAGCGCAGGCGTGAAGAACGGATATCTCCAGATGGAGCTCTCGCCCACGACGCGGACGATAGCCGGCCCTCCCGGCGCATGGGTTCGGATCGCATAGGTTTCCGGGCATGAGCCCCACCGACACCCCTACGATCGACTCGGCCCTCACGGAATTCCTCGCCGAGCAGCGCGAGCGGCTGTCGGCGCGGACCTTCGCCAACTACGAGGACGTCGTCCGGCTGCTTCGCAACAGCCTCGACAACTACGGCCCCAACTCTCTTGACGCGCGGGAGCGGCGTCGGTGGGAGGCCGCCTTCGAGGAGGACGACGAGGCCTTCTGTCACCTGTTCGGCCCCGAGAAGATCCCTGAGCACCTCGGCGAGTTCCTCGGCTACTTCATGATCCGCAAGGTCTTCGCGAGCCAGGAACTGCTGAAGGCTTCGGGAACGGTGACCAAGAAGCTCGTGCGCTGGCTCCAAGCCCGCGGCTACATCGACGAAGAGTCCGCCGGAGATGCCGTCGAGCGGGCGCAGGACGCACGGCGCGAGCTGCCGGTCGCCGATCGCCTCGGCGAACTGCTCCATGACGTGGCGACAGCCGCCCCCCCGCTCGACCCCGAAGCGGTTGCCGACGAGGACTGGGTTGAGGACTACCTGGCGATCGCCAAGGTGGAGTCGGGTCGGATTTGGCTTGAGGGTGATATCGGACCGATCGCCGTCCCGACGGAGGCCAGCGACCTCGCCCAGCCCGGCTGGTCGCTGTTCGTGACGGCGGCAAGACACGACGGCCGTTGGCACCTGCTCGAGAATGGGTTCGTCTACCCCTGAGGATCCCTGCCACCTGTATGATGTATGTTGCTGCTGTATATGCGGCGCACGCAGATCTACATCACCGAGGAGCAGGAGCGGCGGATTGCGGCCCGTGCCGACGATGCCGGGGTGTCGAAGGCGCAGGTGATCCGGCGAATGCTCGACGAGGGCCTGGGAGTCGACGACGGGGCAGAGGAACGCCGCCGCGCGATCCGCGCCACCGCGGGCGCCCTTCCCGACGCCGAGGACTGGAAGTCCTGGTTGGCGCGGGTGCGCGGCGGTGGGGCAGACGAGCGGCTCAGGCGCCTGGAGCATTGAGCACTCTGTTCGACTCGACGATCCTGATCGCACATCTGCGCGGCGACAGTCGCGCGACGGACCTGCTGCTCGACGCTGCCGGGGAGGGAGCGCTCGCGAGCGTGATCTCACGCGCTGAGATCGAGGGTGGGATGCGCTCGGGTGAGCGCCGTGACGTCAGTCGGCTGTTCGATGGGCTGCGCCTGCTTCCGGTCACCAACGCGGTCGCCCGCCGGGCGGGTCGCCACCTGCGACGCTTCCGACGCTCCCACCCCGGGATCGACCTCGCCGATTACCTGATCGTGGCCACGGCGGAGGAGGAGGGTGCCGGGCTCGCGACGCTGAACGTGAAGCACTTCCCGATGCTGAAGGGGCTCCACCCGCCCTGGTCGGGGTAGCGGTAGCGGTGCATCCGCCGCCGGAGTTACGGTGCGGCTGTGACGACTGCGAGGAATGCCCCCTGTCCCTGCGGCAGTGGTCGCAAGTACAAGCGCTGCTGCCTTGCCGAGGAGCAGCGCGACTTCGGCGGCATCGCGGAACTGGCCTGGCGGGATGTCACCCCGATCGAGCAGCGCCTGGATGAGCGCCGCGAGTCCGAACCGCAGGATGTCGAGGATGCGCCTCCTCTAGAGCCGGCCGACGAGGAGCGACTGCTGTCCGACTTTGCGGCCAAGCACCTGCGCCGCTGGCTCGACGAGCCGCTCCCGGCGCTCGGCGGCAAGACGCCCCGGGAGGCGGTTGAGGGAAAGAGGCGAGGCGACGTGATCCGGCTGGTCCGCGGCATCGAGAATCGCGCCGACCGGGATCGGCGACACGGCAAGCCTGGCACCGATATCGCTTGGCTGCGCGCTGAGCTCGCAATCGACGACGAGCTCGCGGCCTGAGGCGCAAGGCGCGCTTGGTGCGGAGGAAGAAGTAGCCCATTTGCTAGCCGGCCCTGACCCTTGCGGTGGTCGAACCGCGGGCAAAGAGAATGACGGAGCCAGATCCTCGTCGCCGAGCGGCTCGCGCTCGGCTCCCTTGGCGTCCGCCCGCCGCAGGCCATCGCCTCGCCCCGCCGTGTCGGCCAGAGGCGCAGAAGCGCTGCATAGCCAGCGCGGAGGCCCCTCGCTTGCGACCGATTGCTTGCCATCCCAGAGCTGGCGCATATAGAAGTGCCGTTCCTTCCCATCCATGCCTCGATGTGGGTACCTAAGTGCTCAGCCCTTCCGCAACTTGCGTGAGAACCGTCTGTAGGTCGGGCCGCTGGGAAAGATCCAGCGGGGCGACCTGTTCAGTCTTGCCCTTCAGGTTCAGCTCTGAGTCGGTCGCGAGGGTCAGGGCCTTGCCCGGGTCGCGTGAGCCGCTCGCGCTCTCGTAGCTGCTTCGATCGAACTCGCCGACGTAGATTGCCATCAGCTCGCCTGCGTGTTTCTTGTCGAGCTCCCGGCGGACGACCAAAAGCTGAGCGACCTGTGTTCCCGGAGCGACGGCGAAGGCCTCCTTCACGGTCGCCAGCACATTGCTGCCGAGGGCCTCGACGTAGAGAGCGTTGATCTCGGTTTTCGTCCGTTTCTTCAGCGTTCGTTTCCCAGTTGGCGTGCGAGCGGGTTTGCGCTCGGGGACGATCGCCTCTGGCGCTTGGAACTGCATCAGGACCGTCACTCGGTCGCCTTCGCAATTCAAGGGCGCCGCCGGTGCCTCGTTGTCTGCGAATGCCTGCTCGAGGGCCAGCATCGTCAGCTCGGGCTCATTTGCCTGGAGCCTCTCCCAACCACGGTCGAGTTCTGCCTGCTCCGCGTCGTGCCCGGCTTCTCGCGACTCCTTCTCCGCTGCCACCTTGAGCACGAGGCGATCGGCAACCGTTGACCGCATCGTTTGCAGCTCCGCCCACAGCTCGTCGAGCCTTGCCTGTTCGGCGGCCTGTGCGTCGCGTCGTCGCACCTCTTCCTCGTCGGCTGTCGTCTCGGCCTGTGCATCGGCTCGGCGTGCGGCCTCGATCTGTTCGCGCAGCTGCCAGATCGGGATTCCCTGGGACTCGCGCCTACGGTGCTCGCGCATCAATTCGTAGCGGTCCACCGGCTCGGGCGTAGCGGCGACCGGTGGTGCGTTGTCTCCCCCAAGCTTTGCAAGCAAGCCCGGGATGCCGGCCTCGGCCTCGAGCTCGCTCTGGATCGGGGTGGGGTCGATCGATTCGATCGGCGGCAGCTCGGTCCGCTCCGCCTTTGGGAAGGACTGCATGTGCACACTGACCAGAGCCTTCTCGAGTGCGGCGACCTTCTCGATGTCCGCATTGCGCTGAGCCGATTTGAGTTCGCGTTCGTAGGCGGCTATCGATGCTTTGGTTGGGCCGCTCGACCGCGGCTTCGCTCTCGCCGCAGTCTTTCCGCGAGAGCTGCGGCCGACGCGGGTGTAGGCGGACACGGGTCCCACTCCACTGGAGACGCCAACGCCACGAGATCCGACGTGAACGCGGGCAGCTCGCGGCCCGATCCCGGCGCTGACACCACGGCTGGACGCGCGGATTCGCACACCCGGAGCGACCTTGAAGCTCATCCCCATGACTGAGTCACTCGCAACCTTCGAGGTCGCCGTCGGCGTCGAGGCCGTGCGGGTCGGATCCAAGAACGGTGACCGTTTCGCCGACTTCGGCACAGTCCACGTCGGGTGGGTAGACCGACACGCACCCCGAGTAGTTCGGGTCGCATCCGCTCGAGGACGTTTCTTCTTCGGCCAGTTCTTCGGCTTCGCGTTCGGCTCGCGCCGCTGCCTGGGCTGCTTCGCGTTCTTCGCGCGCCACGAGCACCGCGAGGCGGCGGGCGAAGCGGCGCTGATCTGCCTCGGCGCTTGCAAGGCGGTTCTTGGCTCCACCCAACTCTCTGGTCGCTTTGCGCACCGCAGCGCGCGCCGCTCGCTGCTGGGCGACGGGCTTCACCATCGTCCTCCGTGTCGCTTCCGCTGCGGCCGTGGCTTCCTCCAGATGGTGCGCATCGGGGCCGCTCTTGAGTGCGGTGTTGTCTTCCCGGAGCTGTGCGGAGACCGAAAACGCAGCTGGGTCCTCGGCGAAGATCGACGAGCCAAGTCCGCTCAGCGCGAAGAGGAGGAGCAGCACGGTCACCCCCCGCGGCACCCAGCTCGGCAGGCGGTCGCGCTTCAGCACAGGCTTGGCGCGGCCCCGTTGAACTTCGGCCGAATGCCGACCCAGCAGCAGGGCCGTGGGGAGGACGAATCCCAGGCCAAGAAGCAAGGCGCCCACCGCCCCCGGCAGGCCGTCCGTGTCGCTCAGCACCGAGCCGACGACGATCAGCAGGAGGCCGCCACCCAGGCATAGGCCAAGGGCACGGCCGAGGTCTGTCCGGCTGAGCGCAGCGACAAGAGGGGTTGCGCGAAACCAGCCCCAGGCAAGGGCGATCCCGGCGCCGAGGAGTGCCGCCAGGCCAAAGCCGATGCCATAGACGACTTCCCGGTCATGGTCGTCAACCTCCTGCCCGTGTGTTGCTTCGAGCTCGGCGATTCGTGCATCGGCCTGTCGCTGGCGGTCGAGCAGCGTCTCCTTCAAATCGCGCGCCCGCGCCCGCGCGGTCCGGGCGGCCTCGATAACCGGGCTGGCGCGGCGGGAGGCCGCTGCGAGGCGCGCACGGGCGGTATTGAGCTCCGCCTGGGTGGAGGCGATGTCTGCTTCGGCTCTGGCTGCCCGCGCTTCGGCTTCGCTGAGGCCGGTGCTGGGGTCGGTTGCTCCAGCCGAGCCACCCAGCGTCGCAAGCAGGATCGCCACCGCCAGTGCAATCTGCACCGCATATCCCCGCCGACCGCTGACCACTCATACCCCCAGTTGGCACCAAGTTTGCGCCGGGAATGTAGCGGAACTAACTGGTATCTGTTTGAAAACTAAGACGCGAGTAGGCGGTTGATTGCCTGCTCAAGCGGCGGAAGATCTCGCTCCACGATCTCGAGCACGCGGTGGATGTCGATTCGGAAGTACTCATGGGCGATGAGATCTCGGAGCCCGGCGATATCCACCCAGGGGACCTCGGGCGCTGACTCGCGCGTCTCGGGACTCAGGTGCTTGACGGCCTCGCCGATGACGACAAACTGAAAGAGCAGGGCGTCGTGCAGAAGGGGGTCTTCCTTGGCGGCGGTTGTCTCGTCGGCCTGCTCAAGATGCTTGCGAATCGCGACGATGGCGTCCTGAATGTCGCGAAGCCGGTCTTGCTCGTCTCGGCTCATAGAGGCAGTGCCTCATTCAGCACCTTGTCGCGGATGCGGTCCTTGAGCATGTCGGCGGTTGCGACGTCTACGGGCAGGTCGAGGATCTCTCCGGCCTCGCGGCGAAACGCAGCAAGGTCGAGGAGTGTGTGTCCGGGCTTGAGGTCGACGAGGAGATCCACGTCGCTTTCAGCCGTCGCCTCACCGCGTGCGACAGAATCCGAAGGCGCGCAGATGACCGACGCCGTGCCTCTCGGCGGCGTCGAGCAGTCGGCGGCGCCGGCGCCGAAGTTTGTCTGCCTGTAGGCCGAGCTGGCTTCGCACAGAGCTGACGAGGGCGGAAGAGCGAGCTGGGGGGGTCTCGATCTCCAAGCGCCTGCCGCAAGCAGCCAGAAGTCGCTCCAGCGTCGGAAGGGTTGGGAGGGCTGCGCCGGTCTCATAACGGGCCAGCGCGGATTGCGAGGTGCCGGCGCGCGCGGCCAGGTCTACCTGCGAGAGATTCGCGCCAAGTCGTGCCTGGCGGATGGCCTCTGGTGCTGGGGGCATGAGGGGACTATATCAATATCGGTATATTCCTCGTTTTCGTTACGTTCCGGGGCGTCGATGGGTCGAGGGCTTGGCTTGCTCCCCCAGTCCGGTTCTTTTGCGCAGAAGCCGGCTGGCCGCAAGGCGTTACCGCGCTAGCGAAACGGGGTCAGCGGCGACCCGTGCTGGTCATGTCGCTAGCCTTCCCTTCGACGGCGGCTGGATCGGTATCGGCCAATTCGCCATGAAGCTGCTGCGCTTCCTCATGGCGACGCCTTGCCTCGACAGCCATGCTCTCGCGCTCTACGCGGGTGAACCCGCGGAACGACTTGCCGTGGCGTTCGGCGTCAGCGAGCGGGCCATCACCCTGGGCTTCATGCGTGTTAGCAAGGTCTGCCTGGAGATCCCCCGGGTATTCGGGGAACTCAGCCGGCGGGTCGGGCGATTCGATGGGAGGGGAGCGGCGAGTTGGACATGGCGGTAGAACTCCTTTTGATCGTGAACGTAGAGCCGGCGGCGGACGGTGCGAATTGCACACCGGCCCCTCGGGGAGGGGCGGAGCCGGTGTGCAATCGCGAAGGTCTACCGCCAGGTGACCTGCCTTCAGCCTTACTCACGGTGTAACAATGTCAACTCGGTCTCGGCTTCCTGCGAACCCTCGCTTACATAGAAGCCTATGTAAGATTGGCCGATGGCACGAGGACGTGAAAGAAGGCGGGCAGTCGCCAGGGCGGCTCAGGCACCCGATGCCTGGCGCCCTTCCGAGCTGCAGCGCGGCTACCGGGCGGTTCTGGATAGCGCCAAGGAACGGCCGCAGTTGATTGCCGACACGGACGGCTCGTTGCTCATCATCGAGCCGAAGATGCAAGCCGACTTCGCCCACGCGATGGTCGATCGCCTCGCCGAGGTCGCACAGTTTCGCGCCGCTTACTCCGCCCACGTCGATGAGTCGCCGTCTCGCTGGGCCAGCGAGACGCCCTACCCCTGGCTCGCCGCCTTCGACCCCGAAGAGGTCGCCGACTTCGCCCGCGAGCTGCTTGGCTTCGCCCTCGACGCCGCCCAGCGTCAGACTCTCGAGTTCTTCGAGGGCAACCTTCGCGCTTGGCAGTCAACGGCCGAGGCCTATGAGTCGCCCGATCAGCTCGCTGCGCTGCTTGAGCCGATCGACATGAGCGAGGTCGCCGAGGTCTTCCCGCCCAGTGAGGAGCAGGTGCGGGAGGCCGCCGCTGACGCCGCGTGAGCTGAGTCCGCCGGCAGGCGGCTACGACGGCAAGCACAAGGTCTTCGGCAACGCCCGCGGCCGTCGGGGCTGGGATGCGCTCCGCCAGAGCCGGCCTGGCCCGATGCGGATCTGCTACATAGAGCTTGCCGACCGCCCCTTCCCGGCCTTCCCTGGGCCCCGCCATCATGCCCTGAAGGGCAAGCTGAGGGACTTCTGGGAGTACGAGGTAGGGGGAGGAGAGCGCGTCCGCTACAAGCGCGGCAACGACGGCAATCCCCTCGTGGTGTACGCCGGATCAGCCCCTTCGGATACCCACTGACGGCGATGGCGACCGGCCCGCCGCTCTGCACTGCGAAGTGCGCGTTTGGGAACTCGCTGACACTTACGCTGACACCTCCACCAAAAACGCCGCCCGGAGGCGGCGCATTTGGCTCTATAAGCCATGCCGGAGGAGGGACTCGAACCCCCGACACGCGGATTATGATCGGCGTCTTGTCTCTCCAGTTGGCTTTGTAGAGCCGAAAATCGTCCAGTTCGTTGTGTCCCGAAGGGTACGTTTTTGCCTAGTTGGGGACACATTTCGGGACACATTTTTCGGTCCGGAGAGCGGCCTACGGTGGAGGCATGAGTTCGTCCTCTGTCGTCTTCCGCGAAACGCCGATCAGCGGCCATGTCTTCCGCAGGAAGCGGAAGACGGGCGACCGCTGGATGGCGAAGTGGCGCGACGCCGAGGGCCAGCATCAGGTCGTGCTCGGCAAGGTGTGGACGAAGCGAGGAAGGCCCGCCGAGGGCTACCTGACCAAGCAGGGCGCCCAGCGCGAGCTCGACGCGATCCTCGCCGACGCTCGGCGCCACAGGATCACCAGCCAGCCGCGACTCGCCAGCACGGTCACGTTCGCCGAGGCGGCGCGCGAGTGGCTGCGCTACGTCGAGCACGACCGCAAGCGGCGCCCGTCGACCATCGCGGACTACCGCTGGATCGTGGAGCGGCGGCTGCTGCCGGACTTCGGCGAGCTGGCGCTGGAGTCGGTCACGACGCAGCGGATCGACAACTGGCGGGTCGAGCTGGTCGCGGCGGGAGGGATCGCAGACGGCGAGGGCCTCTCGGCGCGGACGATCAACAAGTACCTCGGGGTGATGCACAGCATCCTCAAGCGCGCGCAACGGACCTACGGCCTGGCGGCAAACGCCGCCGCCTGGGCGGAGCGCCAGCCCGTGACCCGCTCCGGCGACTTCGACGTGCTCTCAGCGGCGGAGGTCGAGGCCCTTGCTCGCGTCGCCCGCGAGGGGCGCCACCGCAAGCCGCCCAAGCACCCGACCGGCCTTGAATGGCGGGCGAAGCTGCGCCAGCAGGACCAGCAGGACGCGGCGATCTTCCTCACGGCCGCCTACGCCGGCCTTCGCCTGGGCGAGCTGCGCAGCCTGCGCTGGCGCGACCTCGACTTCGGCAAGCGGCTGATCCACGTCCGCCACTCCTACGTGATGCGCAATGAGGACGCGCCGAAGTCCGGCCGCGTCCGCAGCGTCCCGATGATCGACCAGGTGGCCGTGGCCCTGGACCAGCTCAGCCGCCGCAACGGCTGGACCGGGGAAGAGGACCTCGTCTTCGTCAACCCGAGCGGCGAGCACATCGAGGACAGCGCCCTGCGCCGCCGCTTCTACGCCGCTCTCAAGGCGGCAGGCCTCAAGCACATCCGCTTCCACGACCTCCGTCACAGCTTCGGCACCCTCGCCGTCCAGGTCTTCCCGCTCACCGACGTCAAGGCGTACATGGGTCACGCCGACATCGCGACGACGATGATCTACGTCCACCACGTCCCACAGGTGGACGCGGCCGAAAGGCTCTCGGCTGCGCTGCGCGAGGCTTCGACGGGTCCGCCTGTGCCATCGGCTCGGCCGGCGGCCTGATGAACGATCGCTCCCACTTCATGCACGGTGACCTAGATGTAGGCCAAGTGACCTATATTTAGTCCACCTGATCTACCCTTAGGACACTCAGCGATGGATGTCTCAAAACCCTTCACGGCCATATCTTCAAGCGTCGATGCCGACGTGCTCGTGGTGCTGGCGGGTTCCACGAAGCCCCGCAGCGGGCGGGAGCTGGCCCGTCGGGCGGGACGCTCCAACACCGGCGTACAGCACGTCCTCGACCGCCTCGTCGAGCACGGCCTGGTCAACCGCGAGGAGGTGGGTCGGACCTTCCTCTACGAGCTGAACCGCGATCACCTGCTGGCTCCGACCGTCGAGCAGATGGCAGGAGCGCGAACGGAGCTGATTCGCCGGCTTCGCAAGGTGATCGGCGCCTGGGAGCCTGCGCCTGTTCACGCCTCCCTATTCGGCAGCGCGGCTCGCGGCGACGGCGACACGAGCAGTGACATCGACCTGCTAATCGTGCGGCCCGCCGATCTCGATCCCGAGGATGCGAACTGGCGCGACCAGCTCGACGAACTCGCCGACTCGGTGCGACGCTGGACCGGCAACAACGCCGGCATCGCCGAGGTCTCCGAGGGCGAGCTTCCGCGACTGCGCAAGGATCGCCCGCCCGTCGTGGAGGAGGTCAGCGAGGACGCCGTCGACCTCGCCGGTGAAGACACACGCAAGCTCCTCAGGCGGCTGTGATGGCGCGCAAGCAACCACGGACCCAGGCGTGTGGAGATCCCCAGGCGCGGCAGCGGCTCGGGCACGCGAGGAGCTTCCTCGAAGTCGCCGAGCTGGCCGCGGACGTGAGCGACCCCTCGCTGGAGTACGGAAGCGTGGCCGCCTCCGTCGCGATCCTTGCCGGGATCGCAGCTGCCGATGCCGCCTGCTGCGAGGCGCTGGGAAAACGATCCCGCTCCGACAACCACCACAACGCCGAGCTGCTGCTCGAACAGATCACCCCCGGCGGCAAACGGGCGGCCAGCCAGCTGCGCCAGCTGATCGACATCAAGGACACCGCCCACTACGGGTTCATCGACGTAAGCGCGGCCCAGCTCAAACGATCCCTGCGCCAAGCCCGACACCTCGTCGAGTTCGCCGAGGAGATCGTGCGCAGGTAGGACAGGCGGCGCCGGCCGTAACATCCCGACGATGAGCAAGGGAACCAGCCCCATCGGGACGGCCGTGTCCGATCACATTCAGGAGTCCCTCAAGGACCCTGAGTTCCGGGCCGAGTACGAACGACTCGCGCCCTACGACGCGCTCGCCCGACTCGTCATCAAACGACGTGGCGAGCTTGGCCTGACGCAGGCAGAGCTGGCCGCTCGGATCGGCATGACGGCCGCGACGGTTTCTCGGGTCGAGAGTGGTCAGCACGCCGTCAGAGCTCGGACTCGACAGATGCTCGTCGATTCCCTCGGTATCGACCACTTGGAGACGCAGGGATGAGCGACGACTTCCAAGAACTGATCGAAGGGATCGAGACCGAGGCAAAGACCGAAGGCCCCGCCGCCGAGGCCGAGCTTCGGAACCTACGGCGCGAGTTCTCCACCGAGGCCGAGCAAATGGCAGCTGCGGATCGCTCCCCCGTCGATCGTTCTCAACGCCGCCGCGCTCCCCGGCCGTAAGAGTTCTCGGCGACCCAGCCACCCAGGTCCGCGCGAGTGAACCGCAGCCCGCGTCCGACCTTCACATGGGGAAGCCCCCGCGAGCGCACCAGCTCATAAAGCGTGCTGCGCGGCACGTGGAGCAGCTTGGCCGCCTCGCGGGCATCGAGCAGCGGCTCTGCAAGTAGATCGGGCTCGGGCATCTCGTCTACTCCTATTGTCCGTAGAAGGCGCTGTTTGCATCGGTCCTCGCCCGAATACGCGCGACCCCAGGGTTCGTTCCGGCCGGCGCCGCCGATGCCGCTGAACCACGAAACCAAGGCAGCCACAACCAGCCATCCAGTCAGTCAGTCAGTCAGTCAGTCCAGGCAAGACCACCAGGCCAGCCAGAGGCCAGACGGATCAGCCAGGGCAGGCTCTGAATCCCCTCCAGGCCGCAGCTCCCAAAACCAACAGCCACCACCCTCACGCAGTATCACCGCGCCGGGTGAGCCGATGCAAACGCCGCCCCCGCTGGACATACGGGGTGCATGCTCACGATCGGAAAGCTCGGCATCGGCCAGGAGAACTACTACCTGGAGAAGGTCGCCGAAGGCGCCGAGGACTACTACTCCGGCGAGGGCGAGGCAGCCGGCGAGTGGATCGGCGACGCCGCAGAGGAGCTGGGTCTCGACGGCGAGGTCGGCCCCGATCAACTCAGGGCGATGCTCACCGGCAAAAACCCGGTGGACGGCGAACCCCTGTTGGGGCGAAGCGGCGTCCCCGCCAAGGGCTCGGTGCCGGGCTTCGACCTCACCTTCTCGGCTCCCAAGTCGGTCTCGCTCCTGTGGGGCCTCGGCGGAGACGAGGCCGCCGGACAGGTCAAGGCAGCCCACGGCGAAGCCGTAGGCGCCGCCCTCGCCTACATGCAGCGCGAGGCGTGCTGGACGAGGCGCGGAGCGGGAGGGGCAGAGTTTGTCCAAGGCAACGGCTTCCTCGCCGCCGCCTACCTGCACCGCTCCTCGCGAAACGGCGACCCCCAGCTCCACACCCACGTCCTGGTCGCCAACGCGACCAAGGGGCCGGACGGCCGCTGGACCCGCCTCTACCACCCGGCGATCTACGAGCACGCCAAGACCGCCGGCTACCTCTACGAGGCCCACCTGCGCCATGAGCTGACCCTGCGCCTCGGCGTGCGCTGGCAGGAGGTCCGCAATGGAATCGCGGAGATCGAGGGCTTCGCCGACGAGCACTTGAGGGCGTTCTCGACCCGCCGCGCCGAAATCCTCGCGGCGGCCGGGCCGGATGCCTCGGCACGCTCGATGCAGGTCGCGACGCTGGCGACGCGCAAGCCGAAGGAGGCCGATGTCGGTCGCGGCGAGCTGCTGGAGCGCTGGCGCAAGCGCGCGCAGGAGATCGGTCTCGACCGTGAGGTGATCGAGCGGACCTTCGACCCAGGGCTGCGTGTTGAGCTTGGCGCCGCCGAGGCCCGCACGGTCTCTACCTGGCAGGTAGACCGTGCGGTCTCGGCGGCTGCGTCCCACTTCGACCGCCGCGATGCGATCCAGGCCGTGGCGGGACTGTTGCCGGAGGGGGCGCCGGGAGCCGAGGTCGAGCGCATGGCAGACGCCTATCTCGCCTCCGAGGACGTGATCCAGATCGCCGAGAGCCGCAAGGGCTTGCGCTTCACCACCCGCCGCGTCTGGGAGCTGGAGCGCGAGGCACTGGCGGCGGTCGAGCGGATGCCCGCGCAGGGGCCGACGCCGGCCGGGGAGCTGGCAGCGGCGCGGGTGATCCATGCTCGCCCGACCCTGAAGGCCGACCAGCGCGAGATGGTCAACCGCCTGCTCACGAAGCCCGAGGGAATCGTCGTCGTGATCGGCGAGGCGGGCACCGGCAAGACCTACGCGATCGTTGCCGCGGCGGAGGGCTGGGCGCAGGCGGGGACCGACCTTCGAGCTGCCGCGCCCACCTGGCGCGCCGCCAACGTCATGCGCGACGAGGGCCTGCCGGCGACCTCGATCGCCAGCCTGCTGGTTGAGCTGGACCGGGCAGAGCACGAGGGCGGCAAGGGATTGGCGCGGGGCTCGGTGCTGCTGATCGACGAGGTGGGGATGGTCAACTCCGCCACTTTGGCCCGTCTCGTCTCCCATGCCGAGAAAGCAGAAGCCAAGCTCGTCCTCCTCGGCGACCCCGAGCAGCTGGGGGAGATCGAGGCGGGCGGCCTTTTCCGGGCGGTCGCCGAGCGCAGCGAGCCGGTCCGCCTCGACGAGGTGATCCGCCACGAGCACCAGCTCGACCGCGAGGCAGCGAAGCGCATCCGTGAGGGCGAGGGCCGCGAGGCGCTTGACCTCTACCGCTCCGAGGAGCGCGTGACAATCTCCCCAGATGCCGAGGCAAGGCGCGAGGCGATGGTCCGCGACTGGCTGGAGTCCTACCAGCGCGAGGACGCCGTGATGATCGCGAAGCGAAACGCAGAGGTGGCGAAGCTGAACGCGATGGCGCGCGAGGCTTGCAAGCAGGAAGGCCGGCTCGCAGCACAGGAGATCGAAGTTGGGGAGGCGAGGTTCGCCGCCGGCGATCAGGTCATCACCCGTGTCAACGACCAGCGCGCCGAGGTCTACAACCGGGAGCGCTGGCGGATCGCGGAGGTCGACGCCGAGCAACGGCGGGTCGTCCTCGAAGGCATCGACCAGGCGAAGCGGGTCGAGCTCGAGGCCTCTTACCTGGCTCGAACCAACCCGCACTCCGAGGCCCCGGCGCTGGAGCACGCCTACGCGGTGACGACATACTCGGCGCAGGGAGCGACGGTCGATCGCGCCTTCGTCATGGCCGACCCCTCGATGGACAAGCAGGAGCTCTATGTCGCCGCCTCGCGCGCCCGCGAGGAGACCCAGCTCTACGCGACCCCGGAGGTCCAGGTCCACCGCGAGGAGATCGCGCCCACCTCCTCCCACGTCCGAGAGGCCATCCCGCACATCGCTGAAGCCTCAGAGCGCGACCGCGCCCAGCTCGCAGCGCACGAGGTCGCCCTGCGTTCGCGCTTCTCGGGCCTGCCGACCGAGGAGCTGGTCGCAAGGCGCGAGGAGCTGCGGGTCGCCGTTGGGGGCGAAGTCAAGGCCGAGCGGCAGCTACAACACTTGGAAGAGCAAATCGAGATCGCCCAGCATCGGATCGAGGGCTACGACCGTGAGCGCCAGAGGGCGCAGGAGCTGAAGCGCCGCTTCCGCAAGGATGAGCTTGCGCATATCGACCGCAACGAAGCGAAGTCCCAGCAGCGGCTCACCGAGTTAAAGGCTGAGGCGCGGGCGCTTCCAGTCCTTTCAGGTTCCGCCCGGCGCGAGCTGGCGATCACCGACCGCGCCCTCGCCGAGCGCCGCGAGCTGGCGATCACCGCCGCCCGCGTCTCCCCGCCCCCCTACATCATCAAGGAGCTGGGGGAGAGACCCACCGACCCGGCCAAGCGCAAGGCGTGGGAGCGCGGCGTGGCGGAGATCGAGGGCTACCGTCAGCGGTACGGAGTAAAGGACCCGAGCAGGGCACTCGGACGAGAGCGGGTACGAGAGATCGAGCAGCGGACGGTTCTGCGGCGCATCCACCAGACCCAACGGGTGCTCGGGCTGGGGCAGCACGCCTCCCGCGAGCGCGTTCTCGGGCGGGGGATGGGGCTCGGACGGTAGTCGCTCTCGCTCGGCACGGTCGCACACTCCCATTCTGCATTTCGGAGGCCGCCCCAAATTGCAGATGTCGATAATGAGGCGCTAGCCGCTCGCGCGATCGAGGACCTCATACTTGGCGTCGCGCAGGTCGAAGGCGGGCTTCGTGCCCTCAAGCACGTTGACGATCAGTTGGGTGATTGTCGGATCCTCGATCGAACCGCTGACGTAGGTGACGCGGTTGCCATTCACCTTGTCGATGCTGGCATGAGGATGTCCGGATCCCCGTGGAACTTCGGCGGCGATCCCCACGGATTGACGATCACACCGTAACGGCCTCGGCGACCTCCTGACGATCGGTGTTCGGTTGCGTGGTGTGCAGGGCGTGACGCTCGATCGCGATCACCAGCTTGGCGAGGTCGCGGTAACCGATCACCCTGCGGAACTGCTGCTCGGCGACGAGCATCCCGGCGGCGGTCCAGCGCTTGCGCATGTCGCCGTCTCGCCAGCGCTTCACGTTGCGCTGGGTGTGGCGGACGATCTCGATCATCGACTCGATCGGGTTGGTCGAGCCGAGCGTCTTGGCGAGCTGGCCGTCGATCCCGAGCCCCATCAGCGTCAGCGTCTCCTCCATCCCCTCGCGCAGGGAGGAGGCCGTGTCGGGCCAGGAGCGGTCCATCTCCGAGGCGAGCAGCTCGAGTCGCTGGCGGGCGAGCTCGGAGTCGGCGAGCGCCCACGCGGCCCGCAATCGCCCGCGGACCCGGTCACGGTCTGCCTCCGGCAACAGATCGGTGACGTTGCGCTCCTTGTGGCGGTGGCAGCGATGCACCAGAGCGTGCTCTCCGAAGACCTCGCGGATCGCCTTGGCGAGCGCCTTGGCGCCGTCGATCACGAAGAGGATCCCTTGCTCGGGGTCGAGGCCGCGGTCGACCAAGTCGGCGAGCAGGGTGCGGGCGAGGGTGGCGTTCTCGGTCGAGCCCTCCCAGAGCCCGAGCGGGACCTTGACGCCCTCGGTGGTGATCCCGAGCGCGACGACGTGCATGCGCTCGGCGATCTCCAGGCCGTCGAGCATCATCGCCGCCAGGCGCACGTCCTCGAGCCCGCGGCTCATCAGCTCCTCCAGTGCCGTGGCGGTGCTCTCGACGAACGCCTCCGAGACCGAGGACTTCGAGGTCGCAGAGGACTCCTCCTCGACGTCCTCTCCGACCGGCTCTCCGACGCCGGCGAAGCGGCGTGTAGAGACCCCGGCGAGCATCCGGTCCATCACAGCCCTGGTGAGCGGATCGCGGTCGGCGAAGTGCTCGTAGGTGCCGAGCGGCAGCTCGCGCTCGTCGTCAGCGGTGCGCATCCGTGGCCGGCTCACCCGGACCCGGCGCCCGCCCAAGGTCATCGACCCGTCCTCATGACCATGGCGCTTCGCCGTTCGCTCGGGGTCGTGCTTGCCCTTGGGGCCGACCACCTCGGTGACCTCGGACTCCATCAGCTCGTGCACCACGCTGAGCCCGACGCCGACGCTCAGCGCGAGCAATCCCTCCCTCGCTGCTCCGACCATCTCGCCCAAGGCTTCCTGGACCTTCGGCGGGAGCGGGCTATCCGCGGTCTCGGTCGTCGTGGCGACCTTCGATGCGGGTACCTTCTTCATGGCGGTTCCTCCTGTTCCGGTTGGACTTCAAGCGCCCAGCACGCTGCCGACGGCAGCGGACGGGGCGGGAGGACCGCCGTTCAAAGTTCTACGAGGTCTCGGACAACCTCGCTGGCATGGACGATTTGGTCAGCGTCGCAGACCACCGCCAGGTTTGGATTGTGGGTGACCATCACAATCTGGCGCCGCTCCTTGGCATTCTTGACCGCTGGCACCAGCAGCTCCGCGACAGTCTCGTTGTCGAGGTTCTCCTCGGGCTGGTCAATCACCAGCGGCACATCCTCACGATCGATCAATAGGTAGAAGATCAGCAGCAGGGTGCCGCGCTCGCCGGGGGAAAGTTGATCCAGCGGCTTACCCCTCCACAGGAGCTTGAACCGAGGCTCGAGATATGCGAGGCCGAAGAGGAAGTCGTAGACACCTTCGACCGTTGCCCCCCGCATGAGTTGGCTCTCGAGGCTGCCCCCCGGGCGGTCCTCGCTGCGGACATCGTGGACAAGGTGATCGCCGATGTCTGCAAGAAACGCAGCAACGCCTTCTGCGCTCGAGAAATCGTGACCCTTAATCAGAGCGCGGAGTCGCTCGCGACCCTCCTGTTCGCCCTGGAAGCTACCGCGACGGCCTTGGTGGATTAGATCGAGAAGACCGTCCTCGAGACCGTCAACGGCAATCTCGGCGTCGAAGGAGAGGACGCTCACCTCCTCGGTGAACCCTTCCTCGACCATAAATTCCTGCACTGGGCGGTAGAGCTCACGGTAGGAATCGAGCAACTCCGACTTGGCAGCGAAGATCTCGCTAACTAGTTGGTTACGCTCCTCGCGCTTCGCCTCGGCCTGCGCGGGTAGGCGGGCGAGTTCGGTTAGTCGCGCCGCTGATATGGACGCCCATTTGTCAAGTCCCCAACCACCAAAGGCCCGCTGAAGCGGGCCTTCTTCTTGGGTCAGGAGGCGGCGGTCGGCCTGGTGCGCGACGCGCGGTCAGGCTGATATGCGCGGGTTGGCTACCGCAGGACCGGGTTTCGTCTCAGCGCCCGCTGTCTAGGATCGAGCGTCGCCGCAGGGCGGCTGCTCATAGCGGCATCGCGGATGCGCTGCGCGAAGGGCCGAGCCCGCCGCCTCCTGACCCAAGCAGTGCTTGGTGGTCTCAGTCGGCTGTCGCAACCGCCCAGCAGAAGCCGGAGAGCTCGCGCGCCACGGCGACCGCGCAGAGGGTGCGGCGCTTGCCGCGCTCTGAGTCAAGGCGCACCCAGCTGCGGTGCAGGCGCTGCTGCGCCTTCCAGGAGATCGCGCAGACCGCCTGGGGCTGGCCCTCCTGGCGGCGGCGCAGCGCCGTGCCTTTGCGCGGCGCCCGGCGGTAGTGCCAGGCCGCCTCGACGAGGAGCCGCCGGGCATGGCGGGAGCCCGACTTGGTGATCGCGCCCTGGCGGCGCTTCTCGCCGCTGCTGTTCTCCGAGGGCACCAGGCCGAGGTAGCTCATCAGCTGCGCCGGGCGGGCGAAGCGCTCGAAGTCGCCGACCTCCGCGCAGAGGCCGAGGGCGCTGAGGGTGTCGATGCCGCGCAGGCAGCGCAGGTGGGCGACCTGCTGCTCCCAAGGGGAACCCTCGACCAGCGATGCCATCTGGGACTCGAGGCTCTCGCGGCGCACCAGCAGGGCGTCGATCGCCCCGATCCCGTCGAGCAGGACCGACTGGGCGACCGGCTCTGGGAGCTCGACCCTGCCCAGCCAGTCGAGATGGCGCTGGGTCCAGTTGTTGCCCTCGAAGCGCAGGTCGTGGCGCAGCAGGAGCTTGCCGACGCGGTGGCGGGCCCGCATCAGGTCGCCGCGGACGTCCTCGCGGGCGCGGACCAGGTCGCGCATCGCCTCTTCGGCCGGGGTCGGCACCCGCACCGCGTGCAGGCCACCGATCATCAGCAGCCGCACCAGCCGCTCGGCGTCGCGGCGATCGGTCTTGACCCGGTCCTGGGCGGGGCGCTCGATCTTGCCCGGGGCGGCCACCGTGCAGCCGATGCCCCTCGCTGCCAGCGCCCGCGCCAGCCCGAAGCCGGTCGGGCCGGCCTCATAGGCGACTCGCACCGGCGCCGGCAGCCCGGCGCAGAACTCCGCCACCTGCTCGGTCGCCCCACCCATCCGCTGCACCGCCAACTCGCCCGACTGCGAGTCGGCGATCGCCGCGACGACCTTCGCCGCGTGAACATCGAGACCCACCCACGTCCTAACCTGCGCCATGTCGGCACCCCCATGATTGCGGTCCTCGCCGAGGCCGTTCCTCGGCGACAAACCCGCGCATCTCATGCGCGGGTGCCGACCTTTACGCCGGGCTCGGATCGAGCCGGCGCTCAGGTGGGCCGGCCATAGGGTCTAGACCCTTAACTGATTTCGGCTCCTCGGCGGAACCCTCAATCTCCGCCACCTCCTTTTTCCAGTTGGCGAGCGCCCGTAGATACTCCTGACGGCGGCGCTGGGGCTCGGCCAGCTTCTTGCGGATCTCGTCAGCTCGCTTGGAGGCCTCATCGCGCTTGCGGGCGTCGGAACCTTGGCGGCTCTTGTCGAGCGCTTCGGCGATCTCGGTGATCTCTTGTCGAGCTTCTCGCGAAGAACGACAAGCTCAGGGGTGTTCTCCTCGATTTTGACCAGCTGCCGTGGGTCGAGATCGAGCAGGCTGGCGTCCTCGGAGCTCTGCTCGTAAAACTCTTCAATTGAGGTCGTCAGGTTCTCGATCCGACCGCGCATCCGGTCAACGGCAACCCGTCGGCGCTTCGCGAGCTCTTCGCGCCCGCGAAGCGCCTTTTCTCCCTCTTCGAGCTTCTCAATCTCGGCCACGACCGCCTCGAGATCCTTTTCGGCTTGCTCTGCCTCGGGGCCCTCGCTTTGCTCCTTGCTCGGGTCCACCACCTCCGCTGGTTTTGCCTTGCGGTGAGACTTGAGCTCTCCGCGTCGCTGCTCGAGTTCGGCTTCGAGCCGGCGCTTGGCCTCTTTGGAACTACTACGGCGCAACTCCGTGTAATCGCGATTGACTTGCGCGAGCTTCTGGCGCAGCAGCCCGATCCGGGCTTCAGTCTCCTCAGTGGTGTGGCGGAAGAGCTCCTCCAACGAGGCACGCCCAAGCCGGTCGGCGCGCGGCACATGGGAGAAGATCACGCCTTCGAGCTCCTTGTCAAAGAGAGTTGGCGCCGAACTTTCCTGGATCTCGGCGCAAATTTGCTCAAGGTAATTCTGGGGGATGTGCTTGACCCGCTCAGGGACGTTTGGGTCGGTCTCGGCGTCAAGCGTGCGGGTTTCCGAGTCCCCAGAGCGCCAGGTCAGCGTCGCCTTGAAATGACGGCCGAGGGCATGCTTGGGGTTGAGGAAGCGGCTGTCCCGCAAGAACGAGAAGTCCTCGCGGGTCTGGGCGTCGCCAAGCAGACCAATCACGTCAGCGAGCGCGCTCTTGCCGCTGCCCTTCTTGCCGATTACCGCGACGAGGCCGGGGTTGAGGGGAACCGAGCCGGAGAACCACTGCGCGTCCGCCCCTGCGTCTTCGTCTCGGTGGAACGAGATCTGGTCGATCAACTTGGTCGCCGAGGCCCTCTCTCGCTGAAGGGAGGGCGGCTCGGGTCCAATAAAAACCCGATCCTCGGGCTCGTGGCAGAGCTGGACGAGGCCGTCGAACGTCGGGTCCGCGCGAACCCAGAGCTGACGTCCCTCGGCGACCTCAAAAAGATCCTCCTCGCGATGGGCATCTGAGCCGTGGATACAGGGCTTTCGGCCCTTGAACTCGGCTTCGAAGGCGGTAACTGTGTCGGCCCTCTTGCCGAGGGCAAAGCTCCGCGTCCCCGGGTTGGAGGAGAAGAGCATGTGGGACTTCTGGATCAGCACCTTGCGGGTGCCGTGACCTTGGCCGTCCCAAGAGATCAGCGAGAGGTCCTCATCGGCGACAACGACGAAGAGGTAACGCTGCTTAAAGGCGCTGTCCTGGTCGAGGACATCAGAGATTTCGTGGTGAGAGACGGTCGCTTGGGTCATTCCGACCTCGAGATCGCTGCGATTTGCGAACTCGTCGTGCTCAGCTTTGAGGCGGGCGCCGAACTCCTCTAGATTGGCCAGCTTCAAAGGCCTCGCGCTGTCGCGGTCTCCGGGTGCCGACTCCGAGACGAACCGCAACCGGTGGAGGAAGTTTTCCTCGATCTGGCGACAGGGAACCTGGTCAGAGAAGATGACGTGCGCGTTGACGCGCGAGTCCTGCTCGCCGACCCTCACGAAATCATCAAGGCGAAACTCGATATTGGGCAGAAGGCGGATCTTCCGGGCACGGTCGGCGAGCACATCTCCGAGCAACTCTTCGAGGCGGTTTGAGTCGCTCTGAAGGGCGCGAAGCTCCTTGAAGCCCTCGATCGTGAAGTAATCGGTGACACCGATCACGGCGATCTCGGTCGCCGCAGCCTTGCTGAACAACGCCTTGGCGTAGGCGTCAAAGTCATCACCGAAGCCGTTGTTCAGAGCCGAGAACGGAGTATGAACATGCAGATCCCACCTCCGCCACTCTGAGCCGCGCGGGTATGCAGCTTTGGCTCGATCAGCTAGCGCCTCCATGGCAAGGGACGCTAACGCCCAGCCGGACGGATTTAGGTCGACGGGCTGTTCCGTCAGCGCCAGGAATTGACCTGTCGTCGTTTGTCGGCCCCTGCCTGTCAGAATCGCGCCGGGATGAGAGCGAGGATGCGCATGGAGACAGCAGTTGGCTGAAGCCGACCTTTCGAATCCGATCCTGAACTCGCCGTTCGACCCGCCCGAGTCCCACTTCGAGCTCGGCGAGCGTGGGCCGACCGGCGAGATCAAGCAGGGGCGCCGGCGGAGCGAGTCATTCATCCCCGTTTCGAGGCCGACCAAGGGCTCCGGCGAGCAGCAGGCGCTCGACTTCGACCCGACCGGGGAGCGCCTGGAGCAGAACTCGCTGATCAACGACATCCGCGTCGAGGTCGAGCGCTGGCGGATGCACAACTGGAACGGCGTCACTCCTTACACCCGCAAGCTACTGACGCACTGGGCTCCGGGGCCTCATCGCGAGGACGCGGTCTTCTTCTGTCAGCGTGAGGCCGCCGAAACCGCGATCTTCCTCGCCGAGGTCGCCGGTCGCCACGGCACCGCCGACTACCGGCGCCGGCTCGAGCCCGTCAACGCCGATCACAACTCGGGTCTTCCTCGGGTGGGCCTGAAGATGGCGACGGGCACTGGTAAGACGGTGGTGATGGCGATGCTGATCGCCTGGCAGACGATCAACAAGACGATGGCGCCATCTGACGCGCGTTTCGCGAGCCGTTTTCTCATCATCACGCCCGGAATCACGATCCGCGATCGACTTGGCGTGCTCCACCCCGAGCGCGAAGACAGCTACTACCGGGAGCGCGACCTTGTCCCGCCGGACCTTTGGCATGGGCTGCTCAGGGCCGAGGTCGGGATCGTCCACCGCTACGCCTTTGAACCCCGTTACGCGAAGGAGATCAAGGGGATCGCCGAGAACACGCGCAAGCTGCTCCGCGGCGGCAGGGGCGAGGAAGCCGACGCCTTCCGTGAGAAGCCCGCCGAGGTCGCGGCGCGGATCCTGCGCGACCTCTCGGGCGGGAAGGGAGGAATCGTCGTCCTCAATGACGAGGCTCACCACTGCTACCAGGACAACCTGGATCCCGAGGAGAAGGCGGAGAGGGAAGACAAGGACCGCAATCGCGAGGCGCGGGTCTGGTTCAGGGGTCTCGAAGAGCTACAGAAGGCCGCCCCAGTCAAGGCGGTCTACGACCTCTCGGCCACGCCCTACTACCTGAAGGGCTCCGGTTACAGCGAGGGCTTCATCTTCCCGTGGGTGGTCTCGGACTTCTCCCTGATGGACGCGATCGAGTCGGGGATCGTCAAGGTCCCGCGCCCGCCCGTCGACGACGACGCCAAGGACGACCAGGTCGTCTACCTGAACCTGTGGGACAACATCCAACCGCCGTTGCCGAAACGGGTAAAGCGCAGCGAGCTCAGCGTCGCCGACTGGACCATCCCCGTGACGCTCGAGGGAGCGCTCCAGAGCCTCTATCGGAGCTACGAGCGCGGCTACTCCCACTACCGGGGCGAGCTGGTGGCGCTGGGCGAGCCGCCACCCGTGATGATCGTCGTCTGCCCGAACACGGCCGTGTCGAAGCTCGTCTTCGACTGGATCTCGGGCTGGGAGAAGGAGCTTGACGACGGCGTCACTGTGCTCGTCCCGGGCGAGCTGGAGCTTCTCTCGAACGTCGAGGACGGAAAGTGGACGGCGCGGCAGCGGACGATCTTGATCGACACCGTCCAACTCGAGTCCGGCAATCCGCTTGGTAGGGATTTCAAGCAGGACGCCGCACATGAGATCGAGGCATTCAAGCACGAGTTCCGCCGGCGGAACCCGGGCGCCGACCTCGCTGAGATCGACGACGCCGCCCTCCTGCGCGAGGCGATGAACACGGTCGGCAAGAAGGGCAAGCTCGGCGAGCAGATCCGCTGTGTCGTCTCGGTCGGGATGCTGACCGAGGGTTGGGACGCGAACACGGTCACGCACATTCTTGGGGTTCGCCCCTTCCGCAGTCAGCTCCTTTGCGAGCAGGTCGTGGGCCGGGGGCTGCGGCGCCGCAGCTATGCCGTCAACGAGGACGATCTCCTTGAGCCCGAGTACGCCGAGGTCTACGGGGTCCCGTTCGCCTTTATTCCCTCCGACAGGCCCGTCCCCAAGCCCCGCACCCCGAGGCCTGCGATCGAGGTCCAAGCCCTGCCTGAGCGAGACGAGCTCGCGATCGAGTTCCCGAAGCTTGACGGCTACCGGATCGAGTTGCCCGACGAGCAACTCCACGCCGACTTCACCGGCGATTCGCATATGCACCTCGACCAGGAGGGGCTCGCGCTCTGGGTCAAGACTGGCGGGGTGATCGGGGAGAGCGAGGAGGTCGACCTGGACCAGATCCGCGAGGCGCGTCCGCAGGCGGTCGCCTTCGCGCTTGCCCGGGAGCTGATAAGGCGAAAGTTCGCGGCGCACGGCGGGGTAGAGCGACCCTGGCTCTTTCCACGTCTGGTCGAGATCGCCAGGCAGTGGCTCGATCAGTGCGTGACGGCGGACCCCGGCGTGACCAAGGGTAACCTGCTGCTGGCGCAGCCTGGGGCGGAGGCGGCGGAGAAGATCCACGGGGCGATCGTCCGCTACGGCGAGGAACGGGACCGTCCCCAACTCGTGATGCCGATCATCCGCACTTTCGACCCGCGGGGCTCGACCCGCGAGGTGAACTTCCTCACGCGCAAGGTCGTGATGGACCCGCCGCCGACGAAGTCGCACCTCAACCACGTCGTCCTCGACGGCGCTCGCGGCAACACCTGGGAGGAGGGGCTGGCAGGGCACCTCGAGAGCGACCAACGCGTCGCCGCCTACGTCAAGAACGAGCGCCTCGGCTTCACGATCCCCTACGTCCACCAGGGTCGCAGCCACGAGTACGTGCCCGACTTCCTCGTCCGGCTCGCGCGAGAAGACGATGACGTTGCACGGACCCTGATCGTCGAGGTCTCGGGCACCCAGAAGTCGCCCGGCCCGACCAAGGCGAAGGCGGAGACCGCGCGGGATCAGTGGTGCGCGGCGGTCAACAATTGGGGCGAGCTCGGGCGCTGGGGTTATGTCGAGGTCCATGACCCGTGGAAAGAGTGGTACCGCCTCGACGCGGCGATCGACCGCCTCTTCGGAGACGACCGCGAGCTGCTCGGGCTCGCGGCCTGAAAGGGTTCACCGGATGGCGGCGCGAAAGACCAAAGCCAAAGGCCCGAAACCGGTCGAGGCGATCACCCACACCGACAAGCGCGTCAACCTGCCGACGGCCGATGCGCAGGAGTTCGTCGCCCCTGAGACCGAGGCGGCGATCCCGCTCCGTTACCCGCGCGACCCGACGCTCGATCCGCAGCTCGTCTGGAAGGGCAAGGACGAGCTCGACGGCGAGGACCTGGTCGCCGAGGCGCCACCGATCTACATTCAGGAGAAGGTCGACCCCCGCGTCCTCGTCGAGAACCTGCGAGAGACCGCCGCCAAGCCGGAGGACGAGCCCGAGCTGCAGCTGTTCGAGTCCTTCGACGGCCTCGACGAGCTCGACCTGGTCGAGTTCTACCGCCACGATGCGAACTGGTCGAACCGGATGATCCTCGGCGACTCGCTCAACGTAATGGCCTCACTCGCCGAACGCGAGGCCCTGCGCGGCAAGGTGCAGATGGTCTACATCGACCCGCCGTACGGGATCAAGTTCAACTCGAACTGGCAGGTCTCGGCGCGCAAGCGCGACGTCAAGGACGGCAAGGTCGAGGACGCCAGCCGCGAGGTCGAGCAGATCAAGGCGTTCCGAGATACGTGGGAGCTGGGGATTCACTCGTACCTGACGTACCTGCGGGATCGGTTGATGGTCGCAAGGGATCTATTGACGGAGAGTGGGTCGGTTTTCGTTCAGATTGGGGACGAAAACGTCCACCTGGTTCGGTCTCTTATGGATGAGGTGTTTGGGAGCGAGAACTTCGTGGCGCAGGTCACGGTTTCGAAGACGGGCAGTCTTACCGGCAAGCTCTTGTCTTCAGTCGCCGATTTCATTCTCTGGTACGCGAAGTCCAAGGATTCGCTCAAGTACCGGAAGCTCTTTGAGCCTTGGCCGAAATCCAACCACGATGTCCCGTCCGCCGATCCGCTTAAGTCGGGTGGATTTCGAACCGGGACGACTTTCGACTACCAATTCGACGGCAGGACCTTTCGGTGTCGCGACAACGAACACTGGAAGGTGACCCGGGAAGGCATGGATAAGCTCGCCTTGGCTGGTCGCCTAGTCCCACTAAAGGAGTCACTGCGGTTCAAGCGGTTCAAATCAGAGTCCGCAGGCAAGGAGTACACCAATATCTGGCTCGGTTTTGGAGGCGCTGCTGATCCGATCTACGTGGTGCAGACGAATACGAGAATCGTAGAGCGTTGCCTCCTTATGACCACCGACCCCGGCGACCTGGTCCTCGATCCCACCTGTGGCTCCGGCACCACCGCCTATGTCGCCGAGCAGTGGGGGCGGCGCTGGATCACGATCGATACCTCCCGTGTCGCGCTCGCGCTTGCCCGCCAGCGACTGATGGGAGCCAAGTTCCCCTATTACCTGCTAGCTGACTCTCCCGAGGGTCGTGAGAAGGAGAGCGAGCTGGGAGATGCGTCGTTGCCGCCTGCCGAGACCGGTGGTGACATCCGGCGGGGCTTCGTATACGAGCGCGTTCAGCACATCACGCTGAGATCGATCGCCAACAATCCGGATATCAACGAAGGCATGGACCGAGAGGAGATAGACGAGGCGATCCGCCGCCACGCAGACTTCGAGCTGCTCTACGACAAGCCCTATGAAGATAAGCAGAAGGTGCGCGTTTCGGGGCCGCTCACGGTCGAGAGCCTCTCACCGCATCGCTCGCTCGCCTTCGCGGGCAGCGCGGTGGATGCGACCGGCGCCCGCAACGCAGATGCGAGCCGGCCGATCGGGGAGGAGCCCTCGGGCGAAGGCTCCCATGGTGACGCGCAGTTTGAGCAGACGATCCTCGACAACCTGCGCACTGCGGGCATCCAGACCGGGGAGAAGGACAAGCGGATCGAGCTTGAAGCGATCGAGTCCTACGCCGCCGCCTACATTCAGGCCGTCGGCGTGCGAGACGACGCTGGCGACGACGCTCCGAAGCGCGTCGGGATCACGATCGGCCCCCAGTACGGAACCGTTGGTCCCGAGTTCATCAAGAACGCCGCGCGGGAGGCGAACCGGGCCGGCGATATCGACCTGCTCTGCGTGCTCGCCTTCGCCTTCGATCCGCACGTCGTCGACACCACTGATGAGTACGTGACCGCCGAGAACGGGTTCGCGAGCGTCGCCGCCGAGCGCAAGCTCGGGAAGGTCCCGGTCCTGCTCGTCCGCATGAACGCCGACCTCGTGATGGGCGAGGAGCTGAAGAAGACCGGGGCGGGCAACTTGTTCACCGTCTTCGGCGAGCCCGACATTGAGGTCATCACTGAGGGCGACGAGCTGCGGGTTGACCTCAGGGGGGTTGACGTCTACGACCCGAACACCGGGGAGCTGCGCTCGAACGACACTGACCAGATCGCGCTGTGGATGATCGATACCGCCTACAACGGCGAGTCGTTCTTCGTCCGCCATTGCTACTTCAACGGTGGACAGGATCCCTACAAGCGCCTGAAGACCGCGCTCAAGGCAGAGATCGACCCCGACACATGGGCGTCCCTCAACGCTACCGAGTCGCGGCCTTTCGCCCGCCCCGAGTCCGGCAGGATCGCCGTAAAGGTGATCAACGACTACGGCGACGAGGTGATGAAGATCTTCGAGGTCTGAGCTAGCCGGCAGCGTGGGGACACATGTGCCGCACGTCGCATTTGCGGCATCTCGCCCCAGGATTCGCAGCGTAGGAGCCCTCCCGCAGGCGCGCACCGGCGTCGAGGACGATGTTCTTCGGCTTGCGCGATCGCATCGGGGTCGACCGGCACGGCCTCCCGCGACGCGTTCTTCAGGTCGTGCACGTACGCCGCCCGCACCTCGAGCCCCTCGCGGCGTCCCGCGTCCGCGTACACCTGTAGCTGGAGATCGTGCTCGCCGACGTCGCCCTCGGTCGACGTCTTGTAGTCGACGATCGCCATCGAGGCCGGCACCCCATCCTCCATGTCGAGGATCACGTCGGCGCGGCCGCTGATCGTGAGACCGTCGAGGTGCAGTTCAAACGGGCGCTCGGTTTCCCAGACCCGACGCAGGTCCTCGGCATGCTCCTTCGTATAGGAGACGACGAGGCGCTTCGCCGCCTCCTTGAGCTGTCGGTGCGCCGGCTTGTTGGCCGCGGGCAGGAAGAAGCTCTCGTCGAGGATCTCGTCGACCTCCTTCTCGTCGGGAACCCGCCCGAGGCGGGCGGTCTCCTCGGCCATTCTGCGCATCACGTGATGGACCGCCTTGCCGTACCCGAGCTCGGCAGCAAGTCGCGGTTGAAAGCCGAGGAGGTTGCGAAGCCGATAAGCCAGACCGCAATCGATGAAGAGCGCCAGCTCGCTGTAGGTGAGCGCAAGCTCTCGCTCTCCGTCGCCCTCGGGCGACACGAGCTCGGGAACCTCGATTTCCTCGGGCTCTACCTCGTACTCCGCCAGCTCCTCGTGGTAGGGGCTCGCGGCGGTCTTCTGTTTCGTCACCCGCCCGTGGCGGGAGAGCGAGAGCCAGTCGCGCGCACGGGTCATCCCCACGTAGAAGAGCCGCCGCTCGTCGGCGTCACCGCCCTCGTAGCGCTCGGCGTCGAAGCGATCGCGGGGTACGAGCCACTCCTGGCGTGAGCCGGACTTAGACGGGGGGAAGCGGTTGGCGGTGAGCGAGGGAAGGAAGACCGCCGGCCACTCCAGGCCCTTCGCGCGGTGCACGGTCGTCAGGTCGATCGCCTCGAGGACGGATTCCGGCTCGCCGTCGAAGTCCTCGTAGGCCCCTTGCGCGTAGTTGACGATGTGCAGCGCGAGGTTGCGGTAGTACCAGGTGCCGCGGTCCTGGCCGCCGACCTGCTCGCCCGCGGCGTCGGCGTCCTGACGCGCGCGCCGGCGCACCGACTCATAGTCCACGAGGAGTGCGGAGAAGCGGGCGAGCGTGCCCATCCGGTTGAGCGCGAGCGGGTCGCTCAGGTCCCAGCTGCGAACGTCGAGCACACGCAGGAGCTCGTAGAGCTCCCCGACGAGGTCGGCGGTGCGGTTCTCCTTCGGCACCGCCGCCTTCCATTCCCGCAGCAGTTGCGCGATGTTGCGGTTTACGGCTCCCGAGAGCGCGAAGACCGACCGGTACTCGTCGAGCAGCTCCTTGGTCGTGACAAGGCTTCCCTGTCCGTAGCCTTCCCGCCACTCGATCTCGGAGAGCCAGGCAAACGTCTTTCCGAGCAGGCGCGCCTCCGGTTGCTCGAACAGGCCCGTCCGGCCTTCGGGCTGCACGGGTATGCCGAACGTGGCGAACTGCTCGACCAGACGGGGGTACGCCGCGCGTCCGCGGACCAGCACCGCGATGTCTCGATGACGGGCGCCGTGTGCGAGTAGGTCGAGGATCAGATTCGCGATCCAACCCACCTCGTCCTGCTCGGTGTCGGCGACCCAGGCGACGAGCTCGGGCTCGGCACCGCCGGTCGGCGGGCGGTGCGTGCCCATCGTCTTCGGGATCCGGTCCGGGATCGATTCCGAGAAGCGGTTGGCCGCCTCGATCAGCCCAGGACGGCTGCGCCGGTTGACGGTGATCTCGAACGTGGCCACAGGTTCGTACCGCTCGCCGAAGGTGACGATGTTGTTCACGTCGGACCCGCGCCACTGGTATACGGCCTGCTGATCGTCCCCGACGACGCACAGCGACGTCGCGGGTCCGGTGAGCAGCTCGATCAAGCGCTCCTGGGCCGGGTTGACGTCCTGGTACTCATCGACGATGAGGTGGTGCAGGGTTGCGTGGATACTCTCCGCGAGCTCCGCTCGTTCGAGCTCCACCACAGTGCGGACGATCTGTTGGCCGTAGGTGAGCAGGCGATAGCGATCGAGCGCGTTGTAGTGGCCGATTAGGACGGTGCGGAACGGCTCCGGCATGGTGCCCGGATCGAGCAGCTCGTTCTCGACGATGTCGACACCCTTGAGGAACGCCGCGATCGAGGCGAAGAGCCGGTGTTTCGGGGGGTCGAGCCGCTTCATATCCAGTCGCCTTGCCTCGCGAGACAGGAACGCGGTGAGCTGCTTGTCGTCCATCACGTCGTACGTCTCGTAGCGCGGAACGTGCTGCTGGAGCAGTCGAAAGCAGTAGGAGTGGATCGTGCCGACGAAGAGTCCGTTCAGCCGGTCGAGCGCCGCGCGGCCGAGCCGCTGCTCGACCCGCTGTGCAATCCGCTCCTTAAGCTCGCCCGCTGCCCGCTCCGTGAAGGTGAATGCAACGATCGACTCCGCCGGAACCCGCTCAGCGAGCAGGTCGACGACCCTCTGGGCAACTATCTCGGTCTTCCCCGACCCCGCCCCCGCAATGATCTGCAGGTGGCTACCGCGATGCTGCACTGCGGCGAGCGCATCTCCCGTCAGCGCCGGAAACTGGGCGGCATCGCTTGGGCCCGTCACATTGGAAGCGTAAGCGAGAGGTGGCTGGTCCGGTCTCGCTTCCCGGCAGAAGTTCGGGACACATTTGGGACACATTCGCCCCAAAAGCAGTCTGGGAGAGCGCTAATTCCGCTCTGCGAAGGCATGCCGGAGGAGGGACTCGAACCCCCGACACGCGGATTATGATTATGCCCAGGCGTTTGCGATGCGTTGCGGTTAGTCGTGATTTCGGCTCTAAACCGCCGAATACGCCAGCACCGGCGCCTCATCCTTTCCGGTGCTTTGTGGGCCTTCCGTTGCCCTCGCGTTGCCCACCTGCTCATCGAGGAATCCGGCGTCGCCGAGCCCGTCGTCCATCAGGTGCACGTAGTTGTCGAGCGTGAACGCGGCCGTTGCGTGGCCGAGCCACCGCTGCACCTGCTTGGGATTCTTGCCCTGGTCGAACAGCAGCGACGCGCAGGTGTGGCGGAACGTGTGGAACGACACCGTCGAGCGCGGTCGCGGCTTGCCGTCCTCGCCCGTGACCTCAACCGAGAACCCAACCGCAATCGCCGCTGGCGCCAGCACCCGCCGGTAGACGTTGGCCGGTAGCAGCTCGGTCCCTGTCGTCGTCGTGAACACAGGCGATTTCGGCCCGCGGTAGGCATCGCGCCGCTGGGCCAGCAGCCGCGCCGACATGCCGGGCGACAGCGGCACATCGCGGCGGCCACTGGTGCTCTTGAGCTTCTTGCGGACGCCCTTGTAGAGCTGCTCGCGGATCTCCACGCGGGGCTGTTCGGCGGTCAGTTGTAGATGCTCCCAGCGCAGCCCGACCGCCTCGGAGATTCGCAGCCCGGTGTGGGCCAGGAACTCGAAGAATAGGTGCCACTCATCAGGGATCGCGGCGAGCAGGATCGCCAGCTCGGCGCGGGTCAGCGCCTTCGATTTCTCGTCGGCCGGTTCGTCGTCCCGGCTGGCCGGAATCCTGACCCCGGCGACCGGGTTGGAGTCGATCAGCCCGTCGTCCACAGCGGTTGCGAGCATCGCCGAGAGCGCCGCCCGCACCTTCTTGATCTGCGACGTCGTTGCCCCGTCCTTGCGCATCGCGCCGAACAGTTCGCGGACATGCCCGGGCCGTATCTCGGCCAGCTTCCAGCCCTCCCAGCGCCGCAGCGCGTGGTCGGCAATTGACCGCCGGTACTCCGGCCGTGTGGTCTCCGAGAACCCTCGCGCGGTGCGGCCCGCGTAGGTCTCGATCCACTCGGCGAAGTACGACCCGAACCGGACCTTCGCTGCCGGTCGCTTGTCCCCGGCAGTGCGCTGGGCCTTTGCCTCACGAGCCTCAGCGTAGGTGCCGTGAAACGACTTGTGCTGCTTACCCCGATGCCGCCAGGTGGCGACGTAGCGGCCACCCCGCTTGTAGACCCCGGGCGTCTTGGTTTTCTCCATCGTGACTGCCATCAGGCGAACTCTCCTCTCCAGTGCTTGTGTGCCAACTCGGCCAAGGCGCCGCCTACGATTGCCAGCAGGATCGCCCGGCCCGGCCAGGTGTGTATTGCGGCGAGCAGGACCATCCAACGCGCGGCGACCATTAGGACGCCCCGTCGCGCAGTTCGCGCCTGATCGCGGCGGCGTGTTTGTTCAACCGGGCGGTGTACTCGTCGGTCAGCCCGATCACGTTCGTCGGGTCGAAGTCGCCTCGGTCGAATGCGCGGATGCCAGCCTCGAAGCCGTCCGAGACCTTCCGCAGCGCTTCCTCGAACCAGTCGACCTGCTGCGCCAGCTCGGGGCGCTCCTTGCGCCAGCTCATCGGGTGCGCTCCCCGGTCAAGTACGCCTCGACCTCGTCCGTGGTGAACCCGTCGCCGCCGATCACGACGTTGCCGGTGGCGGCCTCGATGATGTGCCAGCGCCCGTAGTCGAGCGCGCGCTGGTCCCGCCGTCGGGACTTGGTCAGCGTGAGCCCCTGCCGTTCGGCCATGCGCCGGAGGCGGTTCTCGCGGATCTTCTCCTCGGTCAATGTTCCCTCCTCGGTGATGTTGGAAACCATGCCCTTGAACATACCACAAACGATGCTGGAACCTATGCCGCCCGCGGCCGCCACCAGGCGGCGGGCTTACCCGCGCTCGACAGGACCCCCCTCCAGCGCTGGCGGCGTCGGCGTCGGTATCCCGGCTTCAAAGCGCTGCACGACCTCGTTGACGTCGCCGCGCAGCGGCGTGCCGCTGGGGATCGTGTCCACCACGATGCCGCCGTAGCGGCCGAGCTGGTGCCAGCGGCGCGTCTGCCGGGCATAGGCCGCCGCAGCCTCCTGCAACGTGCCCCACGCCTCCACGAGAGCATCCCTGACCGGCCCGTCATCGGCAGCGATTTCTGCCGCCAGCCCGGCGAACGCTTCTCGTCCGTAGCGGTCGCGGGCGAGCGTCGCTTCGCTGAGGGCGCGCTCGGCACCTTGGGCTCGTGCCGTCCACAGCTGGGGGCCCGTCTCGGCGCGCGCCTCCTCAATCGCGGCGAGCGCCGCGTTGACGTCCTCCTCGCTCACCTCCTCCCCGGCGCCGCGCTGCTTCTCCAGCTCGAAGCGCTCGCCCTCGGCGGCGCGCAGCGCCTGCTCGGCCTGGCGACGGTCGACGTCGACCTGGTCGCAGCGCTGTTCGGCCTCGCGAACCCGCTCCTCCAATTCGGCCAGCCGCTCGCTTGTCGATTTCGTCTCAGTCGCCATCGCTCGCTCCTCTCTCGTTGAGTTCGCCGCGACGCGCCTGGCGCGTTCGCAGCCCGTCATCGTCGCTGTGTGCCCGTCGTAGCCGGTCCCGGGGCCGCAGGCCCTCCTCGGTCGCGGGCTTGGCCTTCTCCGGTTTCGGTTTGCGCAGGGCGGCCATCACCCGGCGCTTTGTTTTCACCGTCGCCAGATCGTCGTGGCTCATCCCCGCAAGCTCGGCGGCGGTGATCGGCTTCTTCTTCTGCCTAGCCATTGGACGGCACCTTCAGGCCCAGCAGCTCATCCTCGTTCAGGTTGAACAGCCGCTGAGCACTACAGTCGAGGCAGCGCACGCGCACCATCGGCGGGCCCGGCACCCAGGCTTTCGCGAGGATCGGCTCGCCGCTCGGCGTCACACCGCGCTGCACGAACGCCTCCTCGTCCTCGCCGCGGACAACCTCCGGGTCCTGGCGCGCGGGGTTCGCAGGGCAGCCGCTTCCGTGTTCGTGGTCGGCCAGGGCGTAGGCGCTGAGGTCATAAGTCGGTTCGTCGGTCATTCGGTCACCCTCCTTCGGGTGGGATCGTCGGTGGCACTATCGGTGTGCCGTCGGGTTTGCGGGGAGTTTGGTCGGTGAGTACACGGCGATTGGTGCCGGGCAGCTTCTGGCGGTGCTTGCCGGTCGGCATCCGCTCGGGATCGGGTGTGCCATCCGGCCTGCGCGGCCAGAAGGGATAACTGCCATCAACTCCTGGGTCGAGCGCGTCATTCGGCATTGCTCCTCCTTATGGGTACGGGCGTCTTGGTTTTCTCCATCGCTGGCGCGGTCATCAGCTGAGCCTTTCGCCCTCGGGCGGTTCTCCGAGCAGCTGGCGAAGCCGAGCAGCTGGCGACACACGCGAGTACTCGGAACCCCCGCGTGCATCGCGCATGCCACGCTCGGCGTCGAAATCCCAAAGCTCATCCAGCAGGACGGCCGCCTCCAAGATGGCGTCCCGCTCCTCCGGGGTGAATTGGTAACTCGGGTTCATTGCGCTTCTCCTCTCCTTATGGGTCGGTCACTACGATGCGGTCGGTTTTCCTCTTGATCACTTTGCGGCGGTGGGCAGGGTCGATTGGGGTCGCCAGCGCGTTTGGAACAGCGCGGCGCACCACGCGCACCACGGCGGCGGCCCGGACACTGAAATGGAACGGATCGCCCGGGGGCCAGGTGTGGTCCGGGTCCTTACGCAACGCTTCGATGACCTCTGCCATAGGCGGAACCGTCGGGTGCTCCACGGCGACCTCGTAAACGTCGCCGCCCCCTCGCCAAAAGGCTGCGTAGCTCAACGCAATGTTGAGGTGGTGAGTGACGTTGATCGTGCGGGCGCCACCCAATCCGGTGACGGTGCCGGGAAGCAGTTCGTCACCTACATCGAGCCCGGGGGCGCCCCCGTGGTACCACGGGCCGCCTGCCGTCGAGAGCCGCCGAGCCATCAGGTGCCCTCGCTCTTGCTCAGGGCCTCGGCGATGCGCTCACGCGCCTCGCGAAGCTGCGGGGAGTCGGGGAGGAGCTGGGGGCCAACGGCAGCGGGCGGCATCGTCAACTCGGTCCCAACGACGGACTGCAGCGCCGGGCGCCGGTAGAGGCGGTAGCCGCTACCGGCCTCGATCATGTCGCTGGGCTCAGCCGGTAGCTCGGTGTCGGGCGGCACTCGCACGGGATCCGCGAGGGCGTTCATGTGGCAGACGATGCGGCCGCGGCCGCGGCGGGTGTGCGGGATCATCGCCAGCATCGCTGCGTCGGCGACGTCGTCGTGCTGTGCGATCCCGGGGTCGTTTTCGATAGAGGTGAAGCCGCGATCACGTTGCTCGAACCGCAGCCCACGAAGCTGGCGCAGGAGGTCGGGGTCCGTGGGCCAGAAGATCGCGCCGCGCTCGGCGAGCCCGAGCAGCGCTCCGTAGCCCGCCGTCTTCTTCGCTGCTGTGGTGGCGACAAAGTTCCAGCGCCGTTTCACCCGGTCCCCGTAGCGGCGGACCTTCTCCTGCAGGAGTTGCGATGGGCCCGCGCCGACGCCCGACGTCTCCGGGTTAATGAAGAACGCTGGCACCCTGGCGACGTCCTCGACCACCTTGGACAGGCGCTCGCCTTGTGGCCAGGTATAAGGCAGCAGGAGGAACTTCGGGCGCCCGTCGTCTCCGGCGTTGAGCTTTGCCACACCGGGCAGCCGATAGACCATCGCGGCGGCGCTGCGGTCGAAGCTGACGCCCCAGTCCAGGCCCATCGACGGCCGCGCGGCGCCAGCGATCAACTGTTCCAGCGATGGCGCCTCGATGGGTGCGGTCTGCGCCTCGATCAGGTCATTCGGGAAGAGCTGGCCGACAGCATCGGACCACTCGCCCAACACCTCGGCCGCGTACTCGGCCGGGCTCACCCGGTCGCGCTGGCGTTCGAGGTAGGCGTGGTCGAGCTTCGGATTCACCTCGTGCGTCCAGTGGTGAGCGCTGTGGTCGGGGTCGCCATCCACACCGGCCAGGAAGGCGCGGCGGAAGAAATGCTCGGCGCCGCCGAACGGCGTACCGAGCATCACGATCCGACTGCCGTTGGCGCGTTCGTCGAGCGCGGTGTAGGAGGCGGCTGTCCACAGCTCCGCTGGCATGAAGGACGCCTCGTCGAGGATCACGAGCAGCACGCCCTCGCCGTAGCCGCGAATCTGCTTTGCCGAGGCGGGCAGGCTGATGATCTGGCTGCCGTTGCGCAGGGTGATCCGGGCGGCGTAGGCGTCCACGAGGGCGCCTCGCGTCTCGGGGTGGCGGGCGAGCATCTCGCCGATCCCCTCCGTCACTCGCCGGGCCGCGTCCTGGGTGGCCGAGAGCACCAGCACCTTGCAGCCCGCGTTGGAGAAGGCGGTGTGCGTCGCCAGGATCTCGGCGAGCACGGTACCCCCGGTGCGCCGCGCCTTGGCAATGCAGGTAATGAAGCGGTCGCTGTTCGCCGCCTCGACCTGGTGTGACCACAGCGGGCGGCGCAGCACCCGCTCAGCGAACACCTCGACGTTCACGATTCGCCGTCCTCAAGGTCTACGCCAGCCTGGCGCATCAGCTCGCGCCGCCGCTCGGGGTCGCGCTCGCTCATGGCCGTCGAGAGGTCGGCCGCGGCCGCGTAGGCCAGCCCCAGGTGCGCGCGGGTGAGCGGCGCGATGGCCAGCGCCCGCTCCGTCATCATGGCCTGCCGCTCCCAGCGCTCCAGGCGGCCGAAGACGGGGTATGTGGTCCCGGCGTCGCGGTCGGCGAACACCGGGTCGGCCTGCTCATCGAGCCACGCCCACACGTGCTCGATGCGGGCCACGAGGCGCGCGTAGCGCACGATGGCGGCGCCGTCGCGCACCGCGTCGAGGTGCGGGTTCGCGTCCAGCACGTCGGGCACAAGGCGGTCGGCCAGCGGGGCGATCAGCCGCTCGGAGTGCGCCCCGTGCGTGACCGCCAGGGCGTTGCCTGCGTCACCCGACACGCCGCCGGGCTCCAGGTTGGCGAGCTGGCGCCCACGCGCCTCTGGGTCGGGGCTCAGCGGCACGGCGCGACCGCCGAATCGGTAGTCCGCGTGTCATGCCTGAGCGCAGGCGTGGAGGGCAACGGTTGGGCAACGCGGATCATGGGCGCTGCTCCCCGCCAGCGCGCACCCAGGCGTCCAGCTCGGTGCGCCGGAACAGCAGGCGGCTGCCGTCGCGGTGGTGCGGGATGCGGCCCGCCGACGTGAGCGCGTAGATCCGGCTTTTGCCACAGGCCAGGTGCGCGGCGGCGGCGGGCACGTCCAGCCACGGCTCGGCCTCGGCCTCGATCTGGTTGACCACAATCGCGGCGGCGCGCTCTGCCAAGGCGTCGAGAACCTCGGCGGGCACGGCGAGCTGGAGCGTGCTCGACGGTTTCGCCGCGTCGCCGGGACCACGGGCGGGGGGATGCTGCGGCTGCCCACTCACACGCGCCCCCTATGCCTAGGCGCGTCTCTCTCAACCCGCTGTGGTCGTGTCTGTGTGGAACCAGCACCACCAGCCTGGAACCAGCACCCTTGACCTGTATTCCGCTTGCCAATGCGGAAGGAACCAGGAACCAGCGGAACCAGCAGGTTTTTCCGAAATGCCCCTAGACATAGGTGGTGCCTGGTTCCACAGGCACGGATTGGAACCAGCGCCACCAGCGCCGTCATAGGTCGCTCCCGGGATCGAAGCCCGCGGGGCTGCACCAGAACCGCCGCTGGCGCTTCCTGCCATCGATGCGTGCGGTGAGGCTCTGCGCCCGCCAACCGAGATCGCCGAGTGCAGTCTCCACCTGGCCGTTGCGCACGTTGACCCGGCGAACCGCGAGGGCCTCGTAGAACGACGGCACATGGATCCAGGTGGTGCCGTCCGGGTGCACGAAGGGCCGCGGGTTCTCGATCAGGTTGTCGCGGGTGTCGGGCTGGCCGGGGTCGAGCTTGGCCAGGTGCCCGTCGAGGTAGGCAACGAGGCGGCGGTGCCAGGCGTTGGCTTCGGAGCCCCCGGCCTGGACGAACTCGGAGGCGTCGAGCATCGCGTCGAGGAATGCGCGCCAGTCCTCCTTGCTCTTCGTGAAGTACGTCAGCCCGCCGCACCGGGCCATGCGGATTTTGTCTTCGAGGTCGCGGGGCGCGAGGAGTTGCTTCTCGGTGAGGCGCACCCGGACCACAGCGCCCTCGACCGGCGGGCGCTTGCCTCGAAGCTGCAGCAGCCAGTCCCCGTTGTCGAATTGCTCGGGCTCGGCGGCGAACTCCACTTCGCCGGACAGCCGGTTGAGGCGCTCAAGTGTCGTCAGCGGGCGGCCGGTCTTCTCGTCATAGGCTCGGGCCAGCATCCGGTCGAGCTGCTTTACGACGTCGGCTGGATCGATGAGCAGGCGTTCGGCTGCCTGTCGCGTCCGTGTCCGCATCGGGTCCGCGCGCTTCGCAAGCTGGTCGAGGCGATCCGCATCCCGAACCACCTGGCCCGCTAGGTCGTCGGCGTCGGCAGCAATGCCGGGGTCGGGGCCGTCGCCGTTTGCGGATGCGAGCGCCTCCGCGCACGAGCGCAGCTCGCCCGGGTACTCGGCAAACCGCTCCTGCAGCTCCTCAAGGCTCGGTGTGGTCACGCCGACGCCTCTCTCCAGCCGCGCCCCCCGGCCCCGGCCACCACAAGAGGCGGGCGGCCGAGGCCGGGGGTCGTCGACGAAACGAGGCCGCCGGGATGGCTGCCCGGCGTGTACTCGAACCCGCATAGACCAGGCGGGCTCGCCCAACCACCGGGACAGAAGTACCGGCGGCGAGGATCTAGAAAGTCACGAAGGCGACGGCGGATGCGATGGCGGCGGCTCATAGCCCGCGCCCTCTCGCCGTGAGCGACACGACGCCGTCCTCAACCCGGGCGAGGCCAGCGAATATCAGTTGGCTGATTGCGCCGTCGAGCGTCTCCGGGTAGAGCCTGTGGTTCCCCGCGCAGAGGTGGTCAACGAGGCGCCCGTACTCGGCCCGCCCCTCCCAGCGCTCCAGGTGGCGCAGGACGAGCAGCGACTCGGCCCGTAGGTCGGCGCGGCGCAGCTCGGTCATGGCCGCCCCCCATCGGAGGGCGGCTCGGGTTCTCCTGGCCCGGCGTCGTCGCCGTCGCTGCGGCGCGGGCGGCGCCGACAGGAGCGCCGACGTCGGGCTCGGGGGCGCTGGGTCGTCCCCATCTCCGGGCCACGCTCGCGTGGCTTGCGGGATGCAATGACCTTGGCGCCCTTGAGCATGTCGCGCTGGCGCTTGGCGGTGGCGATTGCGGCGGCGTTGTTGTCCAGCCCGCGGCGCACCGCTCGCAGCTTGGCCTCGTCGCCGCTGCGTTCAGCCTCGGCCTGCATTTCCAGCCAGCCCTGTCGAGCGGCCTCTCGCTCTTGGAGGGGCCCGCCGCCAGCGTCCCGGGCTTCCTTCGCCTTGCGGGCGGGCGGGGTCAGCCGTGAGAGCCGGATCCGGTCGCGGCGCTGCTCGCGAGTCTCCTCAGCTGGCACCCGTGGCCTCCCGGTGCTGCAGGCCTCGGCGGATCAGGTGCCGGGCCAGGTCGGCCTCCTTGCGGTCCTCGGCCGCCGCGCGCTCCTGTAGCTGGCGCCGGTCGGTCGGTGTCAGGCGGACCATGACGGGTGCTGTGTGAGTCGCCATGCCGATCAGGCTAGCGGCCGCAATCCCGTTTGTGGAGCTAGAACCCTGGTACTACGCGCGGTGTTTGCGGGAACGCTTCGTAACGCTCGGTTGCTTCCGGCCTCGGTCATGCCCACGCACGGAATCCGTTGCCCAAAACGTTGCCCTCGAACGCAAATGCGCCACCCAAAGGCGGCGCATTTGGCTCTACGTCTAGTGCCGGAGGAGGGACTCGAACCCCCGACACGCGGATTATGATTCCGCTGCTCTAACCAGCTGAGCTACTCCGGCGGGTCCTTGATCGTAGCGATGGAGGGGCGGCCTTCGCCGGGGCGGCAGTAGGCTTAGCCTTGGGGCATGACGCAGGAGCTTGACAGGGCGGTGAGGACGGTTTTGCGGGACTGCCTGCGGATCGAACCGGGCGAAGAGGTGCTGGTGATCTGCAACCCGGTCACCGAGGACATCGGCGCGCTGATGCGGATCGAGGCCGAGGGCGACGGGGCGTTCGCCACCCTGGCGGTGATCTCCGAGCTCGACTCCAACGGGGCCGAGCCGCCGATGGCGGTAGCTGCGGCGATGATCGCGGCCGAGGTCGTGCTGGCGCCGACGATCCAGTCGCTCTCCCACACCAGCGCGCGCCGCGCCGCGACCCAGGCGGGCGTGCGCATCGCCACGCTGCCCGGGGTGACCGAGGACATGCTGGCGCGGCTGATGAACGCCGACATGCGCACCCTGCGGCGGCGGGGGGCGGCGATCGCCGCCGCCCTGCGCAGCGGCGAGGAGGCGCGGATCACCTGCCGGCACGGCAGCGACCTGCGGCTCGGGCTGAAGGACCGGATCCCGATCGCCGACGCCGGCGTGCTCAACGCGCCCGGGGCCTTCGGCAACCTGCCCTGCGGCGAGGCCTTCGTCGCCCCCACCACGGCCGAGGGGACGCTGGTCGTCGACGGCTCGATCGCCGGCGTCGGCAAGGTCGAGACGCCGGTCGAGCTGACCGTCCGCGACGGGCACCTGACCGGCGCGACCGGCCCCGAGGGCGCGACCCTGCTCGAAATGCTGACGATGCACGGCGAGGACGGCACCAACGTCGCCGAGCTCGGGATCGGCACCAACGAAGAGGCGACCCTGACCGGCAACATCCTCGAGGACGAGAAGGCCCTCGGCACCGCCCACGTCGCCTTCGGCGCCTCAGCCGCGATCGGCGGCACCGTCCAGGTCCCCGTACACCTCGATTGCGTGATCCTCGAGCCGACCGTGGAAGTGGACGGCAAGGAGATCGTCCGCGGCGGCCAGCTTCTCCTCTGACCCGGTGACGCCGCCGCTCCTCGCCGTCCCAAACGTCTCGGAGGGGCGCGACGCAGGCCGCATCGCCAGCCTGCAGAGCGCCTTCTCCCGCGGCGCGACGCTGCTCGATCACCACTCCGATCCCGACCACGACCGCACCGTGCTCACGCTGGCGGCGGACGCCGCGCCGTTGCGCGACGCGCTCCTCTCCGGGGCCGCGCAGGCGATCGAGACCGTCGACATGAGCGGGTACGAGGGGCTGCACCCGGCGGTCGGCGCGCTCGACGTGTGCCCGATCGTCTGGCTCGAGCCTGCCGACCGCGACGCCGCCCGCGCCGAGGCGGTCGAGCTGGCCGGGCAGATCGGCGGCCTCGGCGTCCCGGTCTTCCTCTACGGGGACCTGGCGCGCCGCCCCGAGCACGCCGAGCGGGCCTACTTCCGCAACGGCGGGCTGGCCGAGCTGTGGCTGCGGATGGAGGGCGGCGAGCTTCGCCCCGACCACGGGCCCGCCTTTCCCCACCGGACCGCCGGGGTGACGCTGGTGACCGCGCGGCCGCCGCTTGCCGCCTTCAACGTCGAGCTCGACAGCGGCGACCGCGAGCTCGCCGGCTCGGTCGCCGCGGGGTTGCGCGAGTCCGGGGGCGGCCTGCCGGGCGTGCGAGCCCTCGGGCTGGTGCTCTCCGGCGGCCGCGCCCAGGTCTCGACCAACGTCCACGACCCCTTCGCGGTGCCGCTGGCCGAGGTCGTCGAGCGCGTCCGCGCGCTGGCTGCCCCGCTCGGGGCGCGCCCGGTCGAGGCCGAGCTCGTCGGTCTCGTCCCCGCCGCCGCGCTCGCCGGCTACCCCCAGGACGTGCCGATTCGCGACTTCGACCCCGCCCGGCAGACGATCGAGGGGCGCCTGCGGCCCGCCGCATAGGGCGGCCGAAACGCTAGATTCAGCTAACCCATGGCACAGACGAAGAAGAAGCGCCGCCGCAAGCACCGCGGCACCCAGGGGGGCCGGGTCGACAGCAACCGCCGCCCGCCGCGCCCGCGCAACCGCGCCGAGGCGAAAGCCCGTGCCCGCGCCGGCACCGCCAAGAAGAGCGCACCGCGCGCCGACCACCCGCCGACCTGGCGCAGCGCGATCACGCGCGGCCTGGTCGCAGCCCTGATCTTCACCGTCCTGCTCCTGCTGATCTTCAAACGCCCGCTCGGCGCCGCGCTCGGCCTCGGCGCCTTCATGCTCGTCTTCTACATCCCCGCCGGCTATTACATCGACACGCTGATGTGGCGACGCCGGGAGCGTGCGCGCATGCGCGCCTCCGAACGTTCGTGAGCCTCGAGGTTCGCCAGCTCACGGTTGGCGCGATCGCCGAGAACTGCTTCATCGCCCGCCGCGAGGGCTCCGGCAAAGGGCTCGTCGTCGACCCCGGCGAGGAGCCCGACCGGATCCTGGCCGAGGTCGACGACCTCGGGGTCAAGGTCGAGGCCATCCTGGTCACCCACTGCCACTTCGACCACATCGGCGCCGTCGCGCCGGTGGCGAAGATGACCGGCGCCCCCGTCTACTGCCCGAAGGCCGAGGCGCCGGTGCTCGCCGACATCATGTCCTTCGTGCCGGTGCCCGGCTTCGGTCCCTACGAGAGCTACGACGCCGACGTGCTGGTCGAGGGCGGCGAGGTGCTCGAGCTGGCGGAGCTGAGCCTCGACGTCATCGCCACCCCCGGCCACAGCCCCGGGCACGTCACCTACTCGGTGCGCGGCCACGAGACGATCTTCTCGGGCGACGTCCTCTTCCAGGGCTCTGTCGGGCGGGTCGACCTGCCCGGGGGCGACGGCCCGACCCTGATGCGGTCGATCCGCACCCTGGTCGAGTCGCTCCCCCCCGAGACCGGCGTCTACCCGGGCCACATGGGGATCACCACCCTGGGCGCCGAGCGGGCGACCAACCCCTTCCTCGCCCAGTTCTCGGGGTAGGCCGCCGGCCCACTCGGCAGATAAGGTCGCGCAGATGGCGGGACACAAGTACCAGGCACCTCGCGGGACGTTCGACGTCCTGCCGGCGGCTGCCCGCACGCGAGAGAGGATCGTGGAGACGGCCGCGGCGATCTTCGCCCGCGCCGGGTACGAGCCGATCGCCACGCCGAGCTTCGAGGACACGGAGCTGTTCGAGCGGGGCGTCGGCCACTCCACCGACATCGTCCGCAAGGAGATGTTCACCTTCGAGGACAAGGGCGGGCGCAGCCTCACCCTGCGCCCGGAGGGGACCGCGCCGATCTGCCGGGCTTACATAGAGCACGGGATGCACAAGCTCGCGCAGCCGGTCAAGCTCTCCTACGCCGGCCCGTTCTTCCGCCACGAGCGCCCCCAGGCCGGGCGCTACCGGCAGTTCCACCAGCTTGGGATCGAGGCGATCGGCAGCGAGTCGCCGCTCGCAGACGCCGAGGCGATCGGCCTCTTCGCCGAGCTCGTGGCCGAGCTCGGCGTCCCCGGGGTCGAGCTGCGGCTGGGAAGCCTGGGCTCGCTCGGCGCCCGCCAGGCCTACCTGGAGGAGCTGAAGGCCCACCTGCATGCCCGCGAGGGCGAGCTGGCGAAGGAGGTGCGCGAGCGGATCGACGCCAACCCGCTGCGCGCCTTCGACTCCGACGACGAGGGCACCCGTGCCGTGATGGCCTCGGCGCCGAAGCTGGTCGAGCGCCTCGAGGGCGAGGACGCCGAGCACTTCGCCGAGGTGCGCACCTTGCTCGACTCGGCGGGCGTCGAGTACGCGATCGACCCGACGCTGGTGCGAGGCCTCGACTACTACACGCGGACGATCTTCTCCTTCGCCTGCGACCGCCTCGGCGCCCAGTCGGAGATCGGCGGCGGCGGGCGCTACGACGGCCTGGTCGAGCAGCTGGGCGGGCCGCCGGCGGCGGCGATCGGGTGGGCCGCGGGCATAGAGCGGATCGCGCTGGCGCTCGACGAGGAGGCGGCGCCCGCGGGGCGCGACGTCTTCGTCGCGACCTCCGGGGAGGAGAGCGACAGCCGGGCGCTAGCCCTCCTCCTGGCCGGCGAACTGCGCAAGGCGGGGCTCTCGGCCGAGGTCGACCTGGGCGGGCGCGGCCTCAAGGGCCAGCTCAAGCACGCCGACCGGATCGGCGCCCGCCGCGCCCTGATCCTCGAGGGGGCAGGAGCGGCCCAGCTGCGCGACATGCGCAGCGGCGAGCAGCGCCCGGTGGACACGGGCAACCTGATCGAGGAGATCACAGGGGGTGAGGCATGAGTGAGGTCCCGGCGCTGAGGCCGAACGGCTACCGCGACACCTGGTGCGGCCAGGTGCTGCCCGGCCGGGTCGGCTCCGAGGCTCGTGTCGCCGGCTGGGCCCACCGCCGCCGCGACCACGGCGGCCTCGTCTTCATCGACCTGCGCGACCGCACCGGCATCGTCCAGCTCGTCTTCAACCCCGACGAGGCCGGCGGCGCCTTTGCGCTCGGGCACGAGCTGCGGGCGGAGCACGTCCTCTGCGCGACCGGCACCGTCGTCCAGCGCTCGCCCGAGACCGTCAACGCCGACCTGCCCACCGGCGAGGTCGAGCTGAAGGTGAGCGCCGCCGAGCTGCTTGCCGAGGCCGAGACGCCGCCCTTCCAGATCGAGGGTTTTGCCGGCGAGGCGGGGGAGGACGCTCGCCTGCGCCACCGCTACCTCGACCTGCGCCGCGAGCAAATGCGCGAGGCGCTGGAGCTCCGCCACCGTGTCACCGCGGCGATGCGCGAGTTCCTCGACGGCGAGGGCTTCCTCGACATCGAGACGCCGGTGCTGACCCGCTCCACGCCCGAGGGCGCCCGCGACTTCCTCGTCCCCAGCCGCCTCCAGCAGGGCGCCTTCTACGCGCTGCCGCAGTCGCCGCAGCTCTTCAAGCAGCTGCTGATGGTGGCCGGCTTCGAGCGCTACTACCAGGTCGCGCGCTGCTTCCGCGACGAGGCGACCCGCGCCGACCGCCAGGCCGAGTTCACCCAGCTCGACATAGAGATGTCCTTCGTCGGCGTCGACGACCTGATCGAGGTCAACGAGCGGCTGCTCGCGCACGTCTTCGAGCGGGTCGGCGGGCCGGGGGTTCGGCTGCCGATGGAGCGGATGCCCTACGAGGAGGCGATGGACCGCTTCGGCACCGACCGCCCCGACCTGCGCTTCGGCCTCGAGCTGGTCGACCTCGGCGAGGCGCTGCGCGAAACCGAGTTCAAGGTCTTCCGCTCGGTGCTCGAGGGCGGCGGCGCGGTGCGGGGGCTGAACGCCGGCCGCCGCGAGGTGCCGCGCTCCGAGCTCGACGGCCTGATCTCCCGCGCCCAGGAGCTGGGCGCCAAGGGCCTGGTCTGGGCCTTCCGCGAGGGCGACGGCTGGCGCTCGCCGACGGCGAAGTTCCTCTCCGAGGAGGAGCTGTGCGACCTCAACGCCCGGCTCGGCGCCGAGGAGGGGGACCTCCTGCTCCTGGTCGCCGACGAGCGGCCGGTCACCGACGCGGTTCTCGGCCAGATGCGGATCGACCTGGCCGAGCGCTTCGAGCTGATCCCCGATGGCGAGAACCGCCTGGTCTGGATCGTCGACTGGCCGCTGATGGAGTGGAACGCGGGAGAGGGCCGCTGGGACGCGCTGCACCACCCGTTCACCGCGCCGGCCGGCGAGTTCGACCCGGATGACCCGGGCTCGGCCCGCGCCCTCGCCTATGACGTGGTCTGGAACGGGCAGGAGCTGGGGGGCGGCTCGGTCCGCATCAACCGCGCCGACACCCAGCAGGCCGTCTTCGCCGCGCTTGGGATCGACGCCGAGCAGGCCGAGGCGCGCTTCGGCTTCCTGCTCGAGGCGCTGCGCTACGGCGCCCCGCCCCACGGCGGCATCGCCTACGGCGTCGACCGCATCGTGCAGCGCCTCTGCGGGGCTGAGACCATTCGCGACGTGATCGCCTTCCCCAAGACCGCCTCGGGCTTCGACCTGCTGACCGGCGCGCCCGCGCCCGTCGACGAGATGCAGCTGAAGGAGCTGGGGATCTCGCTGCACCGGCGCAAGCTCGCCGGGCACTGAGGGCGAGATGGGCTTCTTCGGCAGGATCCGAGCCGTGTTCAAGCCGGGGCCCGGCCCGGGCGCGACCCCGGTTCACGTCGACGACCCCCGTTACGACAGCTGGGAGGTCGTCCGCGATTTCGTCGACGTGCGGACGGCCAGGGCCTGGCACCAGGCCCTGGAAGAGAGCGGTATCGAGGCGGCTCTCACGGTCGACTGGCCGCTCGACCGCTTCGGCCGCGGCGACATCGCCCTGCGCGTCCAGCCGGAGAACTGGAGCGAGGCGGAGATGCTGCTCTCGAATCTCGATCTGGACGATTGACCCCTCGCCCCCGAGCCCGGCCGGTGGTACGGTTGCCCTGAGGTTCGAGCCCGTTCGTGAGCCGTCTCACCGTTTGACCCAACACAAACGGCACGGGAGCCGATCTCTCCCGATCTCTTGGGATCGCGAGGAGGCGCCCACCCTTTACTTCAAGGGATCAAAGCCAGAGGCGGTACCGGCGGGCTGGAGCCTCTTTTCGCTGCGCGTTTCGTGGCATTTAGCGCACCACGCGTGCGGTCTATTCGGCCAAGCTCCGTGCCGATGGCCACTCCTGGCAACGATTTCCGTATTCGCCGTCGTACTGACGGCAAATACGGGAGTGGCCGCGGAGCGCGGGTGCCGACGGATGCGCTGATCGCCGAGCTCGCAGCGGGACAGCACGGGGTGGTGGCACGCTGGCAGTTGGCCGAGCGCGGGATCGGCCGGGGGGCGATCGAAGTTAGGCTTCGCCGGGGCTCCCTTCACGTGATCCATCGCGGCGTGTACGCGGTTGGGCATCGGGGGCTGACTCCAAGGGGCCGCTGGATGGCGGCGGCGCTGGCATGTGGCCACGGCGCTGTGCTCAGCTACCGCTCGGCGGCACGATGCTGGGGGCTCCTGCGCGGTTACGACGGCGCGGCGGTCGAGGTGAGTCGACCCCGAGGTCACGGTGCACGCACAGGCATAGAGATGCACCGGGTGAGCCTGCCCGCCGATGAGCGCACGGTAGTTGACGGGCTGCCGGTCACCACCGTGCCGCGGACCATCTTCGACGTCGCCGCGCGTGGAGATCGGCGGGAGGTCGAGCGGGCCTTCCATGAGGCGGAAGTGCAAGGGCTAGCCGATCCGCTCTCGCTCCCGGACCTGCTCGACCGCTATCCGGGTCATGCTGGGGCGCCGATACTGCGCGATCTGCTCGGGATCGGCCCTGAGGGAGGCGCAACGGAAAACGACTTCGAGGCGGTTTTCGCCGACCTAATCGAACGTCACCGACTGGCTCGCCCGCGTTACAACCCAGACTTGGTTGTGGGCGGGCGGCACTTCAAACCCGATTGCGTGTGGATGGAGCAAGGGGTGGTGGTCGAGCTGGACGGCCGCGCCGTCCATGGAACCCGCAGGGCCTTCGAGTCCGATCGCGAGCGCGATCGGGTCTTTGCGGCCAATGGGTGGCGCGTGGTCCGCGTCACCTGGCGCCAACTTTCCGAGAACCCGGGCGCCGTTGCGCGGGACCTGAGGCGTGTCTTGAGCGCGAGTCCCGTATTCGCCGTCACATAGACGGCGAATACGGGAATGGATAGACGTGGAGGCAGGTCTACCCTGTGTGCGATGAGCAGAGACGTATTCGAGGCCTATCTCGGCGACGACTCGCGCCTGGGGCCCGCTGAGGAGGGCGTCTTCACCGGCGCCGCCGGTGGGGCTGCCTGTGGGGATCTGTCGCGGGTGTCGCTCACGGTCGAGGACGGAACGGTTGCCGGGGTGACCTTCGATACCGAGGGGTGCGGTGCCACTCGGGCCGCAACCGCTGCCGTGGCCGAGATGGTCGACGGGGCGGCGGTGCTGGACGCGGCGCGGATCGGGACGGATGAGGTTGACGAGGCGCTCGGGGGGCTGACCCCGGCCAAGCGGCACGCGGCGCAGCTGGCTGCCGATGCGCTGCACCGGGCTCTGGCGCAGGCCGCTGCCTCCCCGAAGCGGCTCGCCGCGCCGAACGGCGACCGGGTGCTGGTCGCGATGTCCGGTGGGGTCGACAGCGCGGTCGCCGCGCTGCTGGAACGGGAGCGCGGGGCGGAGGTGGTGGGGGTGACGCTGAAGCTCTGGGCCGACCCGCAGACCGACGGGGCGAAGGCGTGCTGCTCGCCGGAGGCCGTGCTCGGAGCTCGCACGCTCGCCCACTCGCTCGGGATCCCGCACTTGACGTTGGACCTCGAGGAGGAGTTCCGCCGCCGTGTCGTCGCCGAGTTCGTCTCCGGCTACGCCGACGGCAGGACGCCCAACCCCTGCATCGCCTGCAACGGCGAGGTGCGGATCGCGGCGATGGCCGACCTCGCCGAGAGGGTCGGCGCGACGCACCTCGTCACCGGCCACTACGCCCGCATCGTCGAGGACGGCGACGGCCCCCTGCTCGCGGCAGCCTCCGATGCCAACAAGGACCAGAGCTACATGTTGGCGGCGCTGCCGCCGGGTCTGCTGGGGCGGGTGCGCTTCCCGCTCACCGAGCTGACCAAGCCCGAGGTTCGCGAGATCGCGGCACGCCACGGCCTCGCCGTCGCCCGCAAGCCCGAGAGCCAGGACCTCTGCTTCCTCTCCGGCCAGGGCAAGGCCGATTTCCTCCGCCGCCACGGCGGCCTGCGCGAGCGCGAGGGAGACCTGGTCGACCGCAGCGGCCGCAAGGTCGGCCGCCACCGCGGCCACCATCACTTCACGGTCGGGCAGCGGCGCGGGATCGGCGGCGGGGCCGAGGAGCCGATGTACGTGCTCGCCACCGACGCCGCCGCCAACACGGTCACGGTCGGCCCTCGCCGGGAGCTGATGGCGGAGACGGTGCGGGTCCGCGACGCGGTTCTCCACCGTGACGGGGCCAGGGTCGACGCGGTGCGCCTGCGCTACCGGGCCACCCCCGTCCCCGCCCAGATCGGCGCTACGCCGACCGGGCTGCACTCACGGCTCGAGATCCAGCTCGGAGAGGCGTTCGCCGGCGCCTCGCCCGGGCAGACGGCCGTGCTGCTGGCCGGCGAGGCCATCGTCGGTCACGGCACGATCGCCGCCGCCGGCTGACGCGGCGCCCAGCGTGGCCAAGAGTCCTTAGGCTCCCGTTCCATGAAGGCGACCGAGATCCGCCAGACCTACCTCTCCTTCTTCGAGGAGCGGGGGCACAAGATCGTGCCCTCGGCCTCGCTCGTCCCCTCCGTGCTCGACCCCTCGGTGCTGCTGACCACGGCCGGGATGCAGCCCTTCAAGCCGTACTTCCTCGGCCGCGAGGAGCCGCCCGCCCGCCGCCTCGCCGACGTGCAGAAGTGCTTCCGCACCACCGACGTCGAGGAGGTCGGCAAGACGGCCCGCCACCTGACCTTCTTCGAGATGCTCGGCAACTGGAGCTTCGGCGACTACTTCAAGGAGGAGTCGATCCCCTGGGGGTGGGAGCTCTCCACGCAGGGCTTCGGCATGGATCCCGAGCGGATCTGGGTGACCGTCTTCGGCGGCGACGAGGAGCTCGGGCTCGGTCCCGACGAGGAGGCGATCGCATGCTGGGGCGCCATTGGGGTGCCCGACGAGCGGATCGTCCGCCTCGGCCGCGAGGACAACTTCTGGCAGGCGGGCCCGGCCGGGCCCTGCGGCCCCTGCTCGGAGCTCTACCTCGACCGCGGCGAGGGCTTCGGCGCGCCGGGAGAGCGGCCCGGCGACGACACTGACCGCTTCCTCGAGTTCTGGAACCACGTCTTCATGACGTATGACCTGGGCGCCGACGGGTCGCTGACCGAGCTGCCGATGCGCAACATCGACACCGGCATGGGCCTGGACCGGATGGCGGCGATCCTTCAGGACGTCCCCTCGGTCTTCGAGACCGATCTGGTCCGCCCGCTGCTCGACCTCGCCGAGGAGATGTCGGGCCGCTCCTACGGGGAGGACGCGGCGGTGACCCGGGCGATGCGGATCGTCGCCGACCACTCGCGCGGCGCCTCCTTCCTGATCGCCGACGGAGTCGTGCCCTCCAACGAGGACCGCGGCTACATCCTGCGCCGGATCATGCGCCGGGCGATCCAGCAGGGCCGTACCCTCGGCCTCGAGGCGCCCTGGCTGGGCCGCTTCGCCGAGCGGACGATCGAGATCATGGGCGAGGCCTACCCGGAGCTGGCGGCCGAGCGCGAGACGATCGCGCGCTGGGTCGGCGATGAGGAGGAGAGTTTCGGCCGCACCCTCGAGCGGGGCAGCGAGCTGCTGGAGCGCCTGGTGGCCGATGCGAAGGAGTCCGAGACCTCCTGGATCGACGCGGCGGACGCCTTCAAGCTCCACGACACCTTCGGCTTCCCTTACGACCTGACCAAGGAGCTGGTCGCCGAGCAGGGGCTCTCGGTCGACGACGGCGGCTTCGAGGAGCTGATGGAGGAGCAGCGCCAGCGCGCCCGCACCGGCGCCGCCACCGCGCACGGCTCCGAGGATCGCCACGAGCGGGTGATCGCCTTTGCCGGCGAGACGCCGCCCACCCGCTTCGTCGGCTACGAGACGCTGCGCGCGACGACCGGCCTCGCTGGCGTCGAGAGCGACGACGGCCGGGCCCTGGTCAAGCTCGAGGAGAGCCCCTTCTACGCCGAGGGCGGCGGCCAGGTCGCCGACTCCGGCGTGCTGCGCTGGGAGGGGGGCGAGGCGAAGGTCCTCGACGTCTACAGGGTGGGTGAAGACCAAGCGCTCGAGGTGGAGCCCGGGGAGATCGACCCCGGGGCCGCGGTTGAGGCTGTGGTTGACAGGGAGACCCGCCACGCGACGATGCGCAACCACACCGCCACGCACCTGCTCCACGCCGCACTGCGCGAGCGACTCGGCACCCACGTCCGCCAGGCAGGGTCTGCGGTCCGCCCCGACAAGCTGCGCTTCGACTTCACCCACGGCCAGGCGCTCGGCGCCGAGGAGCTGCGCGCGGTCGAGGACCGGGTCAACGAGTGGGTCAAGGCGAGCCGGCCGGTGCGCTGGCTGGAGATGGAGCGGGCGGAGGCCGAGCGCCTCGGCGCGATGGCGCTCTTCGGCGAGAAGTACGGGGAGTGGGTGCGCGTCGTCGAGGTCGACGGGGTCTCGCGCGAGCTCTGCGGCGGCACCCACGTCGCCAACACCGCCGAGGTCGGCATCTTCAAGATCGCCTCGGAGGGGTCAAGCGCCGCCAACGTGCGCCGGATCGAGGCCCTCACCGGCCCCGCGGCGATTGACTGGTTCCGCGAGCGCGAGGATCGGCTGCGCGAGGTCGGCGACGTGCTCGGCTCGCCTCAGGACCCGGTGGCCGGCGCCCGCCGCGCCGCCGAGCGCTTGCGCGAGGCCGGAGCGGGCGCGCAGCAGGCCCAGAAGCAGGTCCTCGGCGAGGAGGCGGAGCGGCTGGTCGGCGAGGCGGCCGAGGTGGGCGCGGTCAAGGCGGTCGTCGCGCGCGTCCCGCTGGCCGACCAGAAGCAGCTGCTCGAGCTCGCCAACCGGGTCCAGTCGAAGCTCGGCGGCGACTCCGCGGTCGCCCTCGGCGGGGCGGAGGGCGACAAGGTCGCCCTCGTCGTCCTGGTTTCCAAGGGCGCCGTCGAGAAGGGACTCTCCGCAGCCGAGATCGTCCGCGAGGCAGCCGCGGTCGCCGGCGGCGGCGGCGGCGGCCGCGACGACATGGCCCAGGCCGGCGGCATGGATGTCGCCAAGCTCGACCAGGCGCTTGAGACTGCCCGCGGCGCGATCGAGCGGAAGGCCAGGTAGCGGCAGCGGTGCGCGTGCTCGCGCTGGACCACGGCACGGCGCGGATCGGCTGCGCGATCTCCGACCCGAGCGGGACCCTGGCGACGCCGATGGCGACGATCGAACCGCCCGAGGCGCGCGCGGTCGCCGAGCTCGTCGCGAAGTACCAGGTCGAGCGCGTCGTGGTCGGGCTGCCGCTGCACCTGAGCGGCGAGGAAGGCAGCCAGGCGGCCCTGACTCGGACCTTCTGCGGCGAACTGGAGGCGATCCTCGACGTCCCGGTCGAGACCTACGACGAGCGGCTGACGACCCGGATGGCCGAGGCGAGCAGGCGCGAAGGGGCGACGGCAGCACCGGACTCGATCGCCGCAGCCCACCTGCTCCAGGCCTACCTCGCCGGTCGCGCCGCGATGGAGGGGGGCGACGATGAGTGACGACCGCGCTGCCGCCGAACGCGAGCAGCGGCGTCGCGAGCGCGAAGCGCGTCGCGCCGAGCGCGGCGGCGATCCGCCGCCGCCGGTCGATCCGCCCCCCTCGCCCCCAAAGCCACCCAAGGTGAAGAAGGAGAGGTCACCGCGCTCGCCCGGCCGCCGCCTCGGCATCGCCGTCGGCGTCGCCGCGATCGTCCTCGGCGTCGCCGCGATCGCCGCCTTCGCCTACCGCCACTTCACCCGCGATGCGCCGCCCCCGGTCGTGATCAGGACGATCACGGTGACGGTCCCCGAGGGCTACACCCGGGCCCAGACCGCCGAGCTCGCCAGGGCCGAAGGGCTGCGCGGCAGCTACGAGCGGGCGAGCGTCCGCTCCCCGTACCTGAGCCCGGCCAAGTACGGGGGGAAGGAGGCCAAGAACCTCGAGGGCTTCCTCTTCCCCGACACCTTCGAGCTGGAAAGGCACGCCGGCGCCGCGGCGCTGGTCCAGCTGCAGCTCGAAGACTTCAAGCGGCGCATCAAGGGCGTCAACATGAGCTACGCGCGCTCGAAGAACCTCACCACCTACGACGTGGTGACGATCGCCTCCCTGGTCGAGGAGGAGGCGCAGCTCGAAAGCGAGCGCCCGCTGGTCGCGGCCGTGATCTACAACCGGCTGCGCGAAGGCATGCCCCTCGGCATCGACGCGACGGTCCGCTTCGCGACCGGCAACTACACCGAGCCGCTGACCGAATCCGAGCTCGCCGTCGACTCGCCATACAACACGCGGCTCAAGGCCGGCCTGCCGCCGGGGCCGATCGGCAGCCCGGGCCTCGCATCGATCGAGGCCGCGGCGCATCCGGCCAAGGTCGACTACCTCTTCTACGTGGTCGATCCCGGCAGCTGTGGCAAGCACGCCTTCTCCGCGACCGAAGCCGAGTTCCAGCGCGACGTCGAAAGCTACGAATCGGCGCGAGCCGCGGCCGGCGGCAACTCGCCCGACAGCTGCGGGGAATAGAAGTGCCGCGGCTCGCCGTCCTCGGGCACCCCGTCGGCCACTCCCGCTCGCCGGCGATGCAGGGCGCGGCGCTGGCCGAGCTGGGGCTGGGGAGCGAGTGGAGCTACGAGGCGATCGACGTCGCCCCCGATGCCTTCGAGGCGCGGGTGCGGTCGATGCCGGAGGAAGGGTTCGCCGGCGCCAACGTCACCGTGCCCCACAAGGGGGCCGCGCTCACCCTCGCCGACGATCTCTCCGAGGCAGCCCGTGAGATCGGCGCCGCCAACACACTGGTCTTCGCGCAGGGTGAGATCCGCGCCGAGAACACCGATGCGGACGGTCTGCTCAACGCGCTGCCGGCTTCCCCGGCAGGCAGGCGGGCACTCGTGCTCGGCGCCGGCGGCGCCGCCCGCGCCGTCGTCTGGGCCCTGTTGCGCGAGGGTGCCGAGGTGGCCGTCTGGAACCGGACCGAGTTGCGCTCGCGCAACCTCTGCGAGGAACTGGGGGGCGATCCCGTCGCCGAGCCGGGCCAGAGCACGTTCGACCTGATCGTCAACTCGACCGCGGTCGGCCTGGGCGGCGAGGACCCGTTCGCGGAGCTGCCCCTGAATCCGGCCAGCTTCGCGTCTGGACAGACCGTGGTGGACATGGTCTACGGCCCGAAGCCAACCGGCTTGCTGCGCGCTGCCGGGGCCGCAGGCGCCACCACCGTTGACGGCCTGGAGGTTCTCGTCCAGCAGGGCGCCCTCTCGCTCGAGATCTGGACGGGATGCAAGCCACCACTCGACGTCATGCGTGCTGCAGCTCGGACATAGGGCATACCCCGGCAGGGGTGGAACGTCTTGTACTTTTTCGCGGGAGCACGCCCGGGGCGCCAGCGATCCAGCGATCCACGAAAAAGTTAAGTGGAACCCCTGCCGGGGTATGCCCTCCCACACCTGCCGCCTATAGCCTTGCGCCATGAGCACGCGCTTTCGATTCACGACTGCGGGCGAGTCGCACGGGCCGGGGCTCGTCGCGATCGTCGAGGGTATGCCGGCCGGCCTCGTGCTCGACCGCGAGGCGCTCGACCGCGACATGGCCCGGCGCCAGCTCGGCCACGGCCGCGGCGGGCGGATGAAGATCGAGACCGACACGGTCGAGGTCCGCTCGGGCCTGCGTCACGGCCGCACGCTCGGCAGCCCGATCGCCGTCCTCGTCGCCAACCGCGACTACGCCAACTGGGAGGAGCGGATGAACCCCTGGCCGGTCGAGGCCGAGGTGGACGAGGTCCACCTGCCGCGCCCCGGCCACGCCGACCTGGTCGGCGCCCAGAAGTACGGGCACGACGACATCCGCAACGTGCTCGAGCGGGCCAGCGCCCGCGAGACCGCGGCCCGGGTGGCGGCCGGCTCGATCGCCCGCGGCTTCCTCACGGACCTTGGCGCCAGCGTCCACAGCCATGTCACCCAGATCGCCTCGGTGACGGCGCCCGAGCGGCCCGACCTGGGCCCCGAGGACTTCGCAGGGGTCGACGACGATCCGGTCCGCTGCCTCGACCCCGAGGCCGGCGCGGCGATGGTCGAGGAGATCAACCGGCTGCGCAAGGCCAACGAGAGCCTCGGCGGCGCCTTCGAGGTGCTCGCCTTCGGCCTCGTCCCCGGCCTCGGCTCCCACGTCTCCTGGGAAGACCGCCTCGACGGCCGCCTCGCCGGCGCCGTCGCCTCGATCCAGTCGGTCAAGGGGATCGCGATTGGGGAAGCGTGGGACGTCGCCGGCCGGCCCGGCTCCGAGGCCCACGACGAGATCTTCTGGTCGCAGGAGCGGGGCTACTTCCGCGAGACCAACCACGCCGGCGGCGTCGAGGGGGGGATGACCAACGGGCTGCCGCTGTCGGTGCGCGCCGCGATCAAGCCGATCTCGACCCTGACCAAGCCGCTGCGCTCGGTCGATACCGAGACCAAGGAGCCCGCGCAGGCGCTCCGCGAGCGCACCGACTCGACCGTGGTGCCCGCGGCCGCGGTCGTCGCCGAGGCGATGGTCTGCCTCGTCCTGGCCCGTGCCTACCGCGAGAAGTTCGGCGGCGATCACATCGACGACGTGCTCTCCGCGGTCGAGGCGTACAAGCAGCGAATCGACTTCCGAGGGTGAGTCCCGTATTGACCGTGTTATCGACGGCGAATGCGGGGCGCGTCCGGTGAGGCAGCCTGCCCTCGTCTTCATCGGCTTCATGGGCGCGGGGAAGTCAACGGCACTCGCCGCGGCTCGCGAGGCGGGCCTCGAGGCCACCGAGAGCGACGAGCTGATGGAGGAGGCGCTCGGCAAGCCGATCCGCGACGCCTTCGAGGAGGGCGGCGAGGCCGCGTTCCGCGAGCGCGAGGCCGAGGTGGTCGGATCGCTGCTCGAGCAGGCCGACGGCGGGGCGATCGCTCTCGGCGGCGGCAGCGTCCTCTCCGAGCGGGTGCGAGCGGCGCTGGAGCGCCACGTCGTCGTCTGGCTCCAGGTCGGTGCCGATCAGGCCTGGGAGCGGATCGCCCGCAGCGACCGCCCGCTGGCGACGAGCGCCGAGGACGTCGCGCGCCTCCTGGAGGAACGCCTGCCGCACTACGAGGCTCTCGCCGCCGCGATCGTGCCGCCGGGCGACCGCGAGGTGCTCGCACGCGCGATGCCCTCGCTGCTGGCGCTTGCCGGCATGCCCTCCGGGACGAAGATGCTCTGGGCGGCGAGCGCTTCGGGGGAGTACCCGGTGTTCGTCGGTGCCGGTTTGCTTGGCGTGTCCTGGTGGCCCTTGGAGGGCCGGCGCTTCTGCGTTACCCACCCGGCTGTTGCTCCCCTCTATGCCGAGGAAATCGGTCCGCTGGAGGTCCAGGTTGAGGTCGAGCCAGGGGAGGCGTCCAAGTCGATGTCCGAGGCTGAGGACGTACTCCGCCGGCTGGCTCGGGCAGGGATGACCCGCGAGGACCACGTGGTCGCCCTCGGCGGCGGGGTCGTCGGCGATCTGGCTGGTCTCTGCGCGCACCTTTACCAGCGGGGCGTTCCGATTGTGCACGTGCCTACGACACTCGTCTCGCAGGTCGATTCCGCCTACGGGGGCAAGACCGGTGTCGATCTCCCCGAGGGCAAGAACTACGCCGGCGCCTACCACCTGCCTGCGGCTGTAATCGCCGACACCACGACGTTGGCAACGTTGCCCCCGGTCGAGTTGAGCGCCGGTTTCGTCGAGGCGTTGAAGACCGGCCTCTTGGCGGGCGGGAGGGTGTGGGAGAGGATTCGCGCTATCGAATCGCTGGACCCGGGAGATCTCGGCGACGTCGTCTTCGCCTGCGCGCGCTTCAAGTGCGAGGTCGTCGCTGCCGACGAGCGGGACGCCGGCCGGCGCCAGGTGCTCAACCTCGGCCACACCGTCGGCCACGCGATCGAGGCGGCGAGCGGGTACGAGCGCTACCGCCATGGCGAGGCGATCGGCCTGGGCTTGCTGGCGGCACTGCGCCTCTCCGATGCGCCCGCGCTGCGCGGGGAGGTCGAGTCGATCCTGCGCCGCCATGGCCTTCCGGTGGCGCTCGATCCCGCCGTCGACGTCGACGCCACGCTCGCTGCGTTGGAACGCGACAAGAAGCGCACCGCTGCGGGAGTCGGCTTCGTGCTGCTCTCCGAGCCGGGCGAGCCCCGCACGGGCGAGCTGGTCGATCCGGCTAAGGTCCGCGCAGCCGTGGAGGAGTTGATCCAGTGACCACCGCCCACAACCGCGTCGCCGTCCTGCACGGCGTCAACTTCGACATCCTCGAGCGCCGCGACCCCGAGGTCTACGGGGGCCTCTCGCTCTATGAGCTCGAGGCCAGGATCCAGGCCTGGGCCCGGGAGCTCGGCCTGGAAGCGATCTTCTTCCAGACCAACGCCGAGGGGGAGTTCTGCGAATACCTGCACCGCGTCCCCGAGCTGGCCGACGCGGCGGTCGTCAACGCCGGCGCCTGGGCCCACTACAGCCGGGCGATCGCCGACGCGCTCGCGGTGGCCGCCGTCCCGTCGGTCGAGGTCCACCTCTCCGACGTCGAGGCGCGCGACGAGTGGCGCAGGCTCTCGGTCTTCGACGGGCTGGTGCTGGCGAAGATCTCGGGCAAGGGGCCCGACGGCTACCGCGACGCGCTCGAGCTGCTTTCGGCCGAGCTCGGCGCGAGCGCCCTTTGACCGGGTCGCGCGGAGACCGGCTCGCGGCCCTCGTCGCCGAGCGCGGGCTCGACCGCCTGCTCGTCACCGACCTGGTCAACGTCCGCTACCTGACCGGCTTCGGCGGCACCAACGGGGCCTGCGTCTGCGGCGGCGAGGCGCGCGTCTTCTTCACCGACTTCCGCTACACCGAGCGCGCCGAGGCCGAGGTCGAGGGCTGGGAGGTGGTCACCGTCAAGGACGACTGGCTCGGCGGAATCGCCGCCCACCTGGCCGGGCGGACCGGCTTCGAGGACCAGCACATGGCCGTCCGCACGTTGCGGAAACTGGAGGAGAAGCTCCCCGAGGGCGTCGCCCTGGAGGGGGCGGGAGGCACGGTCGAGAAGCTGCGCCGGGTCAAGGACGAGGCCGAGCTGGCGGCGATCGCCGCGGCCTCCGAGCTCGCCGACGAGACCTGGCGCCGGGCGCTGGAGGATGGGCTCGCCGGGCGCAGCGAGCTCGACGTCGCCCGGGCCGCGGAAGCGCGGATGCGGGAGCACGGGGCCGAGCCCTCCTTCCCCGCGATCGTCGCCGCCGGGCCGAACGGGGCCCTGCCCCACGCCGAGCCGGGCGAGCGCGAGATCGGCCGCGGCGAGCTGGTCGTCTTCGACATGGGGGCGAAGCTCGACGGCTACTGCTCCGACGGCACCCGCACCTTCGCGACGGGCGAGCCCGGCGAGCATGCCCGCGAGGCCTACGAGATCGTGCGCGAAGCGCAGGAGGCGGCGCTTGGCGCGGTTGCCGCCGGGGCGCGAGCCGAGGCGGTGGACGCGGTTGCTCGCGACCTGATCGGCGCCGCCGGGCACGGCGAGCGGTTCGGCCACGGGCTGGGTCACGGCGTCGGCCTCGAGGTGCACGAGGAGCCGCGCCTGTCGCAGCGCTCCGAGGACGTGCTCGAGCCAGGTGAGGTGGTGACGATCGAGCCCGGGATCTACCTGCCCGGCGAGTTCGGTGTGCGCATCGAGGACCTGGTGGTCGTTACGCCGGAGGGCTGCCGCAACCTCAGCGGCCTGCCCAAGGAGCTCCAGCTGGTCGAGTGAGCTCGCGCAGACAAGACGTTTAGCCGGGAGACACGCTGCAGTTTCAAGTTGAGCCGCCAAGCGGCCGATGTCATTGCGTGGCAGAAAGCACCCAGATCGCGAGCAGCATGCGCGGCACCGCCGTCGCTGCCGATCCGATGCGACAGCCGGACTCGCTGGCGGACATCCGCGACGACGCGCGCCGAGAGCGCCTGCTCGACATGCAGGTCCGGCTGCGTCCCTACCGGATCGCCTGCTTTGCGATCCTCGCCCTCGCCCTCGCCTCGGTCTCCTCAGAGGTCGGCTGGTGGTGGATCGTGCCGCTCGCGGTCGGTTTCGCCGGCTTCGCGGTCGCCGACCGCTTCATGCAGCACAGTCGCCATCCCGGTCTCTGGGCGGCCACGGCCTGGGGGATCCTGCCGCTGCTGCTCGGCGACGCGGTCGTCATCACCGGCGGCGCGACCAGCCCGGTCCTGATGTGGTTCGCGCTGCCCGCGGTGACGCTGGGGGCGCGGTTCGCGACGCGCGGGATCGCCATCGGGACCGCCTACATCCTGGCGCTGCTGTACATCAGCACCTACGGCCTCGACCAGGCGACCGCGATCGAGCACCACCAGGAGGTGATCGCCGCCGCCGCCCTCGTCCTCTGCACCGTGATCCTCTCCGGCGCCCTCGTCGAGTCCGACCGGGCCCATCGCCGCCGCGCGACCCTGGACCCGCTGACCGGGCTCTTCAACCGCAACGCGCTCGAGCAGCGCCTGGCCGAGCTCGACGGCCAGCCGTCGAACCAGGAGGAGGGCCTGTCTCACGCCCTGCTGCTCTGCGACCTCGACCACTTCAAGCGGGTCAACGACCTGCTCGGCCACGCCGCGGGCGACGCGGTCCTCCAGGACGTCGCCTACACGATGCGGGCGGCCCTGCGCGCCGGCGACTCGATCTATCGCGTCGGCGGCGAGGAGATCCTGGTCATCCTGCCGGGAGCCGACGAAGAGGGGGCCGTGGAGATCGCCGAGCGCCTGCGGCAGGCCGTTCGCCGCCGCCGGCCGGTCGGCGTCGCGGTGACCGTGAGCGTCGGCGTCGCCGTCTCGCAGTCGGACGCCGTCAACACCGACGATCTCGTCGCCCGCGCCGACGCCGCCCTCTACTCGGCAAAGGCCGGCGGCCGCGACACCGTAGTCGTGGGCTGATCTTCCCCGGTCAGCGGGATAGGTCGATCTCGCGATCCAGCCTTGCCGCGAAGGCCGCGATCAGCTCGACCGTGGCCTCGACGTCTGCCAGGTCAACCATCTCGACCGGGGAGTGCATGTAGCGCAGGGGAACGCAGACAAGGCCGGTGGGGATGCCCGAGCGGGCGAACTGGACGGCGTCGGCATCGGTGCCGGTCGAGCTGCCGGTGGCGCCGAGCGTGTGCTCGATCCCGGCCTCCTCGGCGGTCTCGACCAGCAGCTCGAAGACCTTGGGCGAGAGGGTGGCGCCGCGGAAGAGCACCGGCCCGGAGCCGAGCGCGTGGGCGCCCAGCTCCTTCTCGTCGATGCCGGGCGCGTCGGTGGCGTGGGTGACGTCGACGACGATTGCGAGATCCGGTTCGACGGCGAAGGCGGAGGTGCGGGCGCCGAAGAGGCCGATCTCCTCCTGCACGGCGGCGATCGCCGCGAAGCTGGCGCCGAGCGAGCCGCGCTCGTGGCAGCGGCGCAGCGCCTCCAGCGCGACGTAGGCGCCGAGCCGGTTGTCCATCGAGCGGGAGATCGCGCGCTCCCCGGCGAGGCGCAGCGGCTCGCTGGCGATCACGGCCGAGTCGCCGACGCGGACCAGCTCGGCGGCCTCGTCGCGGTCGGCCGCGCCGACATCGATGTGCATGCCTTTCATCTCGACCACCTTTTTGCGCGCCTCGGCGTCGAGCAGGTGCAGCGGACGGCGTCCGACGACGCCCGGCACCGGCCCGTTCCGCCCTTCGATTACGACCCGCTGGCCGACCAGGATCTGGGGGTCCCAGCCCCCTATCGGCGCGAACCAGAGGAAGCCCTTCTCGTCGATGTGGCGGACGACCAGGCCGATCTCGTCGATGTGGCCGATCACGGCCAGGAGCGGCGCACTCTTGGCGCCGATGCGGGCGACGGAGGAGCCGATGCCGTCGGTCGAGAGCGACGCGAAAGAGGCTTCCTCGCGCCAGAGGGCGGCCGCGGGCGCCTCGTAGCCCGACGGGGCGGGGACGCGGAGGAGCTTGTCGAGCAGTTCGGGAGTTTGGCTCACGCCGGCGGCAGTATGTCGATTCGAACAGACGTCCGCGTTAAGCGAATTTGAATAGCGTTGCGGGCGTGAGCGCGAGAGCCACCGTCGCCCTGATCACCGGAGCCTCGAGCGGCATCGGGGAGGCCGCGGCGCGGCGGCTCGCCCGCGAGCCCGGCATGGAGCTGATCCTCGTCGCGCGGCGCGAGGAGCGCCTGCGCGCGCTGGCCGAGTCGCTGCCCTGCACGGCGACCCATGTCGCGGTGGACCTGACCGATTCCGATGCGCCCGAGCGCGTCAGCGCCCATGTGGCCGAGCGGGGCGGCCGGCTGACGCTGCTGGTCAACAACGCCGGCGCCGCCTGGCGCGGCAACTTCGGCGAGGGCGGCTACGCGAACGTCCACCGCCACATGGAGCTCAACTTCGATGCCGTCGTCCGCCTCACCGAGGCGCTGCTGCCGGCGCTGCGCGCCTCAGCCCCCAGCTCGATCGTCAACATCGCCAGCACCGCCGGCCGCGTCGCCCGTGCTGGGACAGGCTCCTACTCGGCCAGCAAGTTCGCGCTGGTCGGCTGGACCGACTCGCTCTACGCCGAGGAGCGCTCCAGCGGGGTCCACGTCGGCCTCGTCCTACCCGGATTCATCGCCACCGAGGGCTTTCCGGCGACCGAGCTGCGGGAGAAAGCGCTGACCCGCTGGATCGTCTCCAAGCCCGAGCGGGTCGCCGAGGCGATCGTCGAGACCGGCCTGCGGGGCAGGGCCGAGCGCTACGTGCCGCGCGGCTACGTGATCGCGGCAGCGCTCCGCATCCTCGCGCCGCGACTCGTCCGCCGTGTGCTCGCCGGCGGCTCGGCTGCGCGGCTCACAACCTCTACCGCGGAGGAAGCCGACGGTTTCGGAGCAGACCGACAATAGTCTCGACTTTCGTGACCTCCAGCTGACTTGAAGGAGATCGGCCCTCGATGTCGAGACCGAGGTAGGGCAGGGAGCACCGGCGGCTCGCTCGAACGAAGGGTGTGTCCAAACATCCTCGAGGAGGTCACCGCCGATGCCCGCCCTGCCATCTTCGCTTGCCGCGATCCTGTCCCTGCTCCAGCCCGCCTTCACCGCGCCGACCTTCCAGATCTTCGAGGCGCTCGTGGCGGGGTTCATCGGTCGCGTCGGCGAGCACACCGTCACCGGGATGTGGCAGGCGGCGCGACTCGCCGGCCGCCTGCATCACAGCCGCGCCCACGACTTCTTCGCCCGCGCCGCCTGGTGCCCTGACCGCCTCGGCCTGCTCGTGCTCGACTTCCTCGTGGAGCGCTTCTTGGACCCGGGCGCTCCGATCGGGCTAGCCGTGGACGGCTCGGTCTTTCGCCGCTCGGGCCGCAAGGTGCACGGGACGAGCTGGCACCACGACTCATCCGCCGCCCCCGGCGGCGGCTTCAAGTTCGGCAACTGCTTCGTCGTCGTCGGCTTGGTGGTGAGGATCGCCGCGCTGGGCGAGCGCGCCTGGTGCCTGCCCGTGCTCTTCCGGCTCTGGCTGCCCACGCCAAAGCCCACGGAGGCGAGGCCGAACCCGTCAAAGCGGCCCTCCCAGCAGGAGCTGGCGGCCGGGCTTGTCGCCAAGGTGGCAGAGCGCTATCCCGAGCGGCGGATCGACGTCCTCGGCGACTCGGCCTTTGCCTGCAAGGCGATGGCGCCCGCCTCCGATCGCCTCACCTTGACTTCGCGGCTTCGCTCCAACGCCGTGATCCACGCGCCCAAGCCGCCGCTGACGGGGAAGCGCGGGCGACCGCGGGTCAAGGGCCGCCGGCTCGGCACCCCGGCCGAGATCGCCGCGCGGGCCAAGCCCAGCGAGTGGCGGCGCCTGCAGGTGCCCGGCCGGGGCGAGGCCTGCGCGCTCGTCGTCGAGGGCCTGTGGTACTCGGTCTTCGGCCCGCGGGCGGTGCGGGTCGTGATCGTCCGCGAGCCCTCCGACACCGAGGGCTACCGGATCGCGTTGATCAGCACCGACCTCGAGGCGGGGGTGGCCGAGATCATCGCCCGCTACGCCGATCGCTGGTCGATCGAGGTCGCCTTCCAGGACGCCAAGCAGACAGTCGGGGTCGGCGAGGCGCGCAACCGGGTCCGCCCGGCGGTCGAGCGCACCGTGCCCTTCGGCCTGCTCTGCCAGAGCGTGGCGATCGCCTGGTACGCGCTCAACGCCGATCCCGCCGCCGACGTCGATCGCCGCCGGCGAGAGGCGCCCTGGTACTCCCAGAAGCGCGATCCCTCGATGCTCGACATTCTCGCCGCGCTGCGCCGCGAGCTGATCCGGGCTGAATTTCGCCAAGGAGCGGGGCGAGCGCCGTCATCGCGACAAATAACCGCTCGCCCACCGTCACGCCTTCGAGCGGCGGCGTAGGTCACGAAAGTCGAGACAATAGTCGTTTACTGGATTTAAAGGCAATTCGATATAGGGTCCTGATTACGTTGAGACGCGCGAAGGTGAGATCGGCGGCTGGCGGGCTGGGCCCGCGCAGGCTCGCTGCCTGTGTCGTCGTCGTGCTGGCGTTCCTTGTCGGCCCGGCCAGGTCCGCTGCAGCCGACGCGATCAGGGTGATTGGGGGCGAGGGCACGCGGACGGTGACTCTTGCACCGTGCTCGCCGCCTGAACGCATCGCGGGACAGGCTCCCGGCTTCGCGGTAGGCGGCGCTTGCGCAGGCGCAAACCGGAACTCGCCCCGGTTCATCGGCGGCGAGGTGACGCTCCTGGTTCGAAACGGGACGGCGAAGAAAGCGAAGCTGCGGATCAGCTACGCCCCGGACGGCGCGGCTGTGCCGATAGCCATTCCCGGCAGGTCCCGCCGGGCCTACCTGGCCGCCGACGAGAGGCGGAGCAACGGGTACTTCAACCGGCTCATGGACCGCGCAGCAGGCTCGACATCGCGCGAAGGGCTGAGGCGCTTGTTCCGCCGCGTATTGAGGGCCGCGGCCAGGCGCACGCTCTGGATCGGCCCGGGTTCGGTTCGTGCGGTCTCGGTTGGCTTCCGGCTCCGGCCGGGCGAGCCTGCCGCTGCGGTCGACGGCAACCTGATCCTGCGCCTGGCGGGCGGGGACGCGGTCGTGCCACTCGAGGGCCGGTTCCGCAGCTTTGACGGGGTGAGCGTGGACCCGGCGACGGTGAAGCTCCACTCGGATGACGATGAGGCGACCGTCGCGCTGGTTGGGCCCGAAGTGGTGCAGTTCCTGCGCTTCGGCAGCATCGGCAGGCGGCACGCGGCGACGCTGCGCGACGATTCGAACGAGACGGTCGAGGCGGTGGCGGTCTTCCCGCGGCCGGGCAAGGTGGCCGCCCAGGAAAACCCCAACCGGGCGGTTGGAACCCTGACCCTGAGCGACTCCGATCCCCCGCCCGGCGAGTACAAGGGCAAGGTGGAGCTCTCGGACTACGCCCCGGGCCCGCCCGCGGTAGAGGTTGAGCTGCTCGCGGGCCGCTCGTTCTGGTGCCTCGTCCTGTTCGCCCTCCTGGGGGTCGTCACCGTCGGGCTGGCCAGCCGGATGACGGCCTTTGCCCTCAGGCGCAGGCTGCTGTTGAAAGTGCTCAAACAGAGCTGGGACGCCTGCGAACTCATCAATGGCATGAACGAAGCAACGGCCTCGTGGGACCTGGGCGATCTTCTCGGAGCTCAGGTAGAGGGGCGGCGCGCCGACGAATACAGGCTGCAGGGCGCCCAGGGGCTGCAGGTCAGCATCGAAACCGCTCGCTCCAGAAAGGACCTCGACGAGGACACAGAGAGAACCCTCAAGCTGGTCGCCCGCATCCAGCGCTGGCTCAGGGTCGAGCCCGCCGCGCGGCGCCTGCGGAAAGTTGACCAGCGCCGCCCGTCCACCGAAGTGGCGGGAAAGACCTGGCTCGCATCCCGAGCATGGCGCGACATGCAACTGCTACGCGAGGCGGCCCGACGTGAGCTCCCTTCCCCTGAGGCCGCCGACGCCTTGGTCGAACGCCTCTTGCGCCAGGCCTCGTGGCACCACAAGTTCGCTGAGGTCTGGGAGGGGGCGAGCATCTCAACCGGGAAGAGCAAGCTGAAGGCGGAGAGAGCCGTGCGCAAGCTCGAGGGTGCGCTGGGCGAGAAGCCGACGGTTCTGAGCCGGACACCCGAGGCGCAGGATGCGTTGGACCAGCAGCTCGACGGGGTACTCGAGGAGCTGGGCATCGCGGCCGGTCCGATGCCCGACATAGAAAAACCGAGGGAAGAGCACGGCGTGACCAGTGTGGATTGGGACGCCAGCCCATTCACGTTCACCGGCTGGGCCACCCTGGACGGCGAAAGCTACGGGCAGCTGGCGCGCGGTGCCGCGCGCGGCGCCAGGCGGCTTGGCTACGAGGACGTGAAGATCGAGCTTCGCTCGATCACCCTGGGCGACGTCTTCTGGAGCGGCGTGTCGCTTGGCCTCGTCTGCATTGTCTACGGAACCCAGAAATACGACGAAACGTGGGGTTCGAACGGGGACCCCCTCGCCGCATTCGTCGCCGGTGCGACTGGGGTGATCGTCATCCAGTGGGCAGCGTTGCCTATTTTCCAGTCGATTCGGCTGCGGCTCGCCAAGGCCGGCACCCCGTCGGCGAAAGACAAAGATGCCTCCGGGGTGAAAAAAGATCCGGTCCCGGCCGCCTCCCCGAGCGGCTCCTAGTAGTAGTGCCGCCGGCTCCCGACCTTTCGCTCAGGTGAAGCGGGAGGGCGTGATCCGGCAGTAGTGGAATTCGAAGACGAAGCTGACGTTGTTGGCTGCGTTGGCGCTGCGTTCGACCCGAATCCGTTCGTGCGCGGCGCGGATCTTGTCCTCCGCCTTCAGCGCCTTGCCGACGTTGCGCAGGTTCGTCTGCACGATTCGCAGCTGGTCGAGCCACCTCGACAGGCGGGCGTCGTCTTCGGGAGGCCGGGGGACGGCGGAGAGCTTGTTGACGGTCGAGCCGAACGCGGCCGAGGCGTGGATGAACTGCGCCCCGGCCTCTTTCAGCCTGCCGTTCCGCGCCTTGGCCTGGACGTTCCTGAGGATCCGCTCGTTGGCGAGGGTGTTCGCTTCGCAGATCGGCTCGACCTGGGAGACGTATTCCGCCCGGCTCAGCCCGGTTTCCTCCGCGCCGGCGCCCGCGACGAGCAGCAGCGTCGCGGCAGCGGCCAGCAAGAAGATCCGAGCAGTCCCCCTCATTCCCAGGCGGTCAAGCTTACGGCCTCCCGACCCTGCTCAGCGAGCCCAAGTCGATGTCTCGAAGCGTCGCGTCGCCGGACTGTTCCTCGAATGCGAGCCCCAATCCCCATGCTGGCGAGCCCATGGATCAGGCCGTCATCCCGGTAAGGACGATAGTGCTGCCATGGCATTAAAGGCCGAGTGGAGCATTGCCCATGGTGACCAATCGCCTACGAAAAGCGTTACGGTATATCGCCCAGTGCGGTCCAGCGCCCTGCGACTTAAAAGAGTCACATATCTAACTTTTTTGCAACATTTTGTAAGCCCCAGTCGTGTGATAGCGTGCCTTCCCGATTGACGGATCTCGCCTCAATGTGCGGGGAAACACTGGATGACGTAGAGGGAGGCAGGATGCGGCAAGCCGATAGTGGGCTGGGACTCTTGAAGCGACCGGGCGTGGGCGGCCGCTCCCGTGGCCGGAATCTGATCAGCCTGGCGACGGCAATCGCTGCTATTGCGACGGTCTTCTGCTTGGTTATGCCCGTCCTTGCCAGCGCTGCGCCTTTTGAGACGCTCAAAGTCAACACCGGCGGCCACGGCCAGGGATACGCCTACAGCACCAACCTGAGCGGGATCGTCTGCGGCCACGGCAGCGAATACAGCTCCTTCACAGAATGCGAAGCGGCCTATGCCACCGGCGCCACCGTCGAACTGCGCGCCTCGTGGACCGGCAGCGTCAACGTCGATTGGAGCGGCTGCGACGAACTCACCGAAGACAACTACTGCCTCGTGACGATGAACGCGGACAGGGAAGTCACCGCCACCTTCGGCACTCGCCTGCTGACCGTCAACACCGGCGGCCACGGCCAGGGATACGCCTACAGCACCAACCTGAGCGGGATCGTCTGCGGCCACGGCAGCGAATACAGCTCCTTCACAGAATGCGAAGCGGCCTATGCCACCGGCGCCACCGTCGAACTGCGCGCCTCGTGGACCGGCAGCGTCAACGTCGATTGGAGCGGCTGCGACGAACTCACCGAAGACAACTACTGCCTCGTGACGATGAACGCGGACAGGGAAGTCACCGCCACCTTCGGCACTCGCCTGCTGACCGTCAACACCGGCGGCCACGGCCAGGGATACGCCTACAGCACCAACCTGAGCGGGATCGTCTGCGGCCACGGCAGCGAATACAGCTCCTTCACAGAATGCGAAGCGGCCTATGCCACCGGCGCCACCGTCGAACTGCGCGCCTCGTGGACCGGCAGCGTCAACGTCGATTGGAGCGGCTGCGACGAACTCACCGAAGACAACTACTGCCTCGTGACGATGAACGCGGACAGGGAAGTCACCGCCACCTTCGGCACTCGCCTGCTGACCGTCAACACCGGCGGCCACGGCCAGGGATACGCCTACAGCACCAACCTGAGCGGGATCGTCTGCGGCCACGGCAGCGAATACAGCTCCTTCACAGAATGCGAAGCGGCCTATGCCACCGGCGCCACCGTCGAACTGCGCGCCTCGTGGACCGGCAGCGTCAACGTCGATTGGAGCGGCTGCGACGAACTCACCGAAGACAACTACTGCCTCGTGACGATGAACGCGGACAGGGAAGTCACCGCCACCTTCGGCACTCGCCTGCTGACCGTCAACACCGGCGGCCACGGCCAGGGATACGCCTACAGCACCAACCTGAGCGGGATCGTCTGCGGCCACGGCAGCGAATACAGCTCCTTCACAGAATGCGAAGCGGCCTATGCCACCGGCGCCACCGTCGAACTGCGCGCCTCGTGGACCGGCAGCGTCAACGTCGATTGGAGCGGCTGCGACGAACTCACCGAAGACAACTACTGCCTCGTGACGATGAACGCGGACAGGGAAGTCACCGCCCTCTTCTGCCTCGAAGGGGAAGCCCTCGAAGAATGTACGGCGGAAGGCCCCACCAACCGCCGCACCCTGACCGTCACCAAGGAAGCCGGCGGCACTGAAGGCATCGGCACGGTCAAGTCCAAACCGAAGGGGATCAACTGCGCCACGGCCTGTGACGAAGCCGTCGGCTCCTTCTACAAAGAAGGCCCGGTCACCCTGACCGCCAAACCGTCGGCCACCTCGACCTTCGTCAAATGGGTCAACCCGGGTGGGGCCTGCGACGAAAGCGCCTCGCTGGCCTGCGTGATGCCGATCGCAGAAGACGAATCGCTGGAAGCGCTCTTCACCGGCACCTCCAAAGCGATCGCCTCGCCGACGGCACTGATCGTCTCCAAGGGCGAAAGCCCCAAAAACCTCGGCTTCGGCACGGTCAAAGCAACCGGCCTGTACTGCGAAGCCGAATGCACCACGACCACCGTCCTCTACCAGGGCACGATCACCGAACCCAAACCCAAAGCGGCGAAAACCGTCGTCCTCAGCCAGACCCCGCTCTACGGCTCCGAATTCACCGGCTGGTCGGGCTGCGACTCAGAAGCCGAAGGCAAATGCACGGTGGCGATGTCTGAAGCCAAAGAAGTCACCGCCGAATACACGGCCAAGCCCAACGTCGCCCTGACCCTCGAAAAGGCAGGCACCGGCACCGGCACGGTCACCTCCAAACCCAAAGGCGTCAAATGCGCGGTCACCTGCACCGTGCAGACGATGTCCGTCCCCTCCGGGGAAGCAGTCGTCCTCACCGCCAAAGCGGCCACCGGGATGACCTTCACCGGCTGGTCGGGTGGCGGCTGCTCGGGCACGGGTACCTGCACGGCCAACCCGACAGAAGCGACCACGGTGACGGCGACCTTTTCGGGCTCGCCCAAACCGATCCTGAGCCCGACGGCTCTGACCGTCTCCAAGGGCGAAGGAACGGGCTACGGCACGGTCAAAGCCGCGGGGATCGCCTGCGAAGCGCTTTGCACCTCGGCGACCTCGCTCTACCAGGGCACGATCACCGAACCGAAACCCAAAGAAGCCAAAACGGTCACGCTCGAAGCCTTCTCGGCCCCGGGCTCCCAGACCGTCGTCTGGAGCGGTTGCGACTCCGAAACCGAAGGCAAATGCGTCGTGCAGATGTCCTCGGCCAAAGAAGTCACGGCCACGTTCGACGAACTGGAATAGCGATCGACAAGCAATGCCCCTGACCTGGGGACCGATCAGCTCGCAGAACGATCACAAAAGAGCTGGGCGTTCGGTTGGTCGAGGACGCGCGTTTGTTAGCCATATTCGGAGAGATCGTCCGAACCGGCGCCTTCGTCCCTCCCTGAATTGTTCTTGGCATGATTGAGCCTCCATATGTCCATTAGCACGAATCAGTTCAAGAACGGCTCGCACATCGAGATCGACGGGACGATCTTCCGCATCCTCGAGTTCCAGCACGTCAAGCCCGGCAAGGGCGGGGCCTTCGTGCGGACCAAGCTGCGCAAGATCGAGGACGGCTCGGTGCAGGACAAGACCTTCCGCGCCGGGGAGAAGTTCCGGCCGGTGCGAACCGAATCGCGCAAGATGCAGTACCTCTACGACTCCGGCGACGCCGCGGTCTTCATGGACAGCCGCGACTTCGAGCAGATCGAGATCCCGCGCGCGCTCGCCGGCGACTCGATGCAGTGGGTGCTGCCCAACGCCGAGGTCGACGTGCTCTTCGTCGACGAGCGCCCCAGCGACGTGCAGGTGGCGAGCGCGATCGAGATGAAGGTGACCCAGACCGAGCCCGGCGTCAAGGGCGACACCGCTTCGGGAGGCGGCAACAAGTCGGCCACCCTGGAGTCCGGCGTCGTCGTCCAGGTCCCCCTCTTCATCGAGGAGGGCGAGACGGTCCGCGTCGACACTCGCAGCGGCGAGTACGTTTCGCGCGCGTAGCGCTCGGCCGACCGGCGGAAGCGCGAGAATAAGAAACCCATGCGTAGGTCCGACCAGCGCCGCGACGCCGTCTTCGCCTGCTACCAGCGTGACGTGACCGGGCGCCCGCTGGAGGAGCTGGTGGCAGAGTCGCGTCCCTTCACGCGCGAGCTGGCGGCCGGGGTCGAGGCGCACCGCGACGAGCTCGACGCGGCGATCGCCGCCCACGCCAAGGGCTGGGAGCTGGAGCGGATCGCGCCGCTGGAGCGCAACGCGATGCGGGTGGCGCTGTATGAGATCGAGCACTCCGGCGACGTGCCGACCGAGGTGGCGATCGACGAGGCGGTCGAGATCGCCAAGGAGTACTGCGGCGCCGACGCGCCGGGCTTCGTCAACGGCGTGCTCGGCGCGATCGCGCGGGAGCGGGAGGGCGTCCGGTGAGCGCGGAGCGAGCAGGCGCGCAGGTGAGCCGGCTGCGCGAGATCTCCGAGCGGCTGCGCGCGATCGCCGCCGAGCTCGAGGGCGGTGAGGCCGGCGACGCCCGGGCCGCCGAGCTGGCGAACGAGGCGGCCGAGCTCTCGGCCGAGGCGGTCGAGGAGGCGAACCGGCGCATCCGCGAGAGCGAGGCCTCGGCGTGACCGGCCCGTTCCGGTGCGCCTTTTCCCCGAATAGCCCGGATAAGGCGCACCGGAAGCCGTGAGCTACCCGGAAGACCTGCGCTCCTTGGTCGACGCTGAGCTGGAGCGGCTTCGCTTCGCCGGGGCCGGCCCGACCGCCGGCCTGGAGGAGGCGATGCGCTACTCGCTGCTGGCCGGCGGCAAGCGCGTGCGGCCCGTCCTGACGCTGGCGACGGCGCGGGCGCTCGGGGCGGATCCCGCACGCTTCCTGCCGGTCGCCTGCGCGATCGAGCTGATCCACACCTACTCGCTGATCCACGACGACCTGCCGGCGATGGACGACGACGAGCTGCGACGCGGCCAGCCCACCTCCCACGTCAAGTTCGGCGAGGACGTGGCGATCCTCGCTGGCGATGGGCTCTTCGCCGAGGCGGTGCGACTCTTCTGCGAGCAGCCGGGCGAGCCGGCCCGGGTGCTGGCGGCCCTGCGCGAGCTGAGCTCTGCGACTGGCGTCAAGGGGATGGTCGGCGGCCAGTACGTCGACGTCGTCGGCGGCCGGCGCGACGCGGAGGAGCTGCGGGCGCTGCACGCGCTGAAGACCGGCAGCCTGATCGCCGCCGGGGTCGGCGTCGTGCTCGCCATCGAGGGGCTGGGCGAACCTGAGACAATCCCCTATCGCCGGTTCGCCAGCGAGCTGGGCGTTCTCTTCCAGATCGTCGACGACATCCTCGACGTGACCGGGAGCGACGAGCGGCTCGGCAAGCCGCGCGGAAGCGACGAGCGACATGGCAAACTCACATACGTCAGCCACTTCGGCCTCGAGCGGGCGCGCCAGCTCGCTGCCGAGTCCCACGCGAAAGCGGTCGAATCCCTTGACGAAGCCGCCGGCGACACCTCCGACCTGCGGCGGGTAGCCGACTACATCTTCACCAGGAACGAATGAGCGACAACGGAAACGCAGCAGATCGCCAGGGGGGCGCGCCGCGCCTGCTCGAGGGCATCGACGGGCCCGCAGACCTGCACGGCCTCGACGAGGCCCAGCTGCAGCAGGTGGCGCAGGAGATGCGCGGCTACATCATCGACACGATCGGGGAGATCGGCGGTCACTTCGGCGCCAACCTCGGTACCTGCGAGCTGGCCGTGGCGCTGCACAGCCTGCTCGACTCCCCGCGCGACAAGGTGCTCTGGGACGTCGGCCACCAAGCATACCCGCACAAGATCCTCACCGGCCGCCACGAGGGGCTGCCGACGATCCGCCAGTACGGCGGCCTCGCCCCGTTCTGCTCGGTCTTCGAGTCCGAGCACGACATCATGGGCGCCGGGCACGCCTCGACCTCGATCGGCTACGCGGTCGGCTTGAAGGAGGCGATGCGCAAGGGCATCGGCGAGGACGGAAAGGTGGCCGCCGTAATCGGCGATGGGGCGCTGACCGGCGGCGTCGCCTACGAGGCGCTGCACGCGGCCGGCGGCCTGCAGACGCCGGTCGTGATCGTGCTCAACGACAACGGCATGTCGATCTCGCCGAACGTCGGGGCGCTCTCGCGCTACTTCAACCGGGTGCGGCTCAACCCCCGCCTCTACCACGCCCGCGAGGGGGTCGAGGACCGGCTCACCAAGCTGCCGCTCGGCCTCGGCCGGCGGATTGAACGGCTCGGGCCTGAGATCAAGTCGGCGATCAAGGCCTACTGGGCGCCCGGCCTCTTCTTCGAGGAGCTCGACCTCGCCTATATAGGCGTGATCGACGGGCACGACGTGCGCGCGCTGCGCAACGCCCTGCGCGAGGCCTTCGAGGCCGACCGCCCGGTGATCGTCCACATCCACACGGTCAAGGGCAAGGGCTTCTCCCCGGCCGAGGAGGGCGGCCTCGAGGGCATGGAGAAATGGCACGCCGCCAAGCCCAAATCCATCGTCAACGGCGCCCCCGCCCCCCAACAGCCCGCCGACGGGCCTCAAAGGAGACATATAGGCGTATCTGAGGCCCATCGGCGGGTGGTTGGGGTGCAGGAGTCGGATTCGCCGGAGGGGATTGCGCCAGAGCGGCTGGAGGTGCCGCCGGCGCCGAGCGCGCCGCCCCAGTACACGCAGGTCTTCGGCGACGCGATCGTCGCCGAAGCGCGGCGCGACCCGCGGGTGATCGGAATCACCGCGGCGATGGCGGGGGGGACGGGCCTGCAGAAGCTCGCCGACGAGGTGCCCGGGCAGTACTACGACGTCGGCATCGCCGAGCAGAACGCGGTGCTGCTCGCCTCGGGCCTGGCGATCCAGGGCGCGAAGCCCGTATGCGCGATCTACTCGACCTTCCTCCAGCGCGCCTACGACCAGATCATCCACGACGTCTGCCTGCAGGAGCTCGACGTGACCTTCGCGATGGACCGCGCCGGCCTGGTCGGCGACGACGGGCCGACCCACCACGGCGCCTTCGACGTTTCCTACTTCCGCCCGATCCCCAACGTCGTCGTGATGGCGCCGCGCGACGAGGCGATGCTGGTCCACATGCTGCGCACGGCGATCGCCCACGACGGGCCGGCGGCGCTGCGCTACCCGCGCGGCGCGGCCGAGGGGGCGGAGCTGCCGGCGGAAGCGCAGGCGATCCCGATCGGCAGCGGCGAGCTGCTGGCGAGCGGCGAGCGGGTGGCGCTGCTCGGCTACGGCTACGGGGTGGCGGTGGCGCTCGAGGCCGCCGCGATCCTCGCCGAGCACGGGCTCGAGGCGACGGTGGCCGACGCCCGCTTCGCCAAGCCGCTCGACGGCGAGCTGGCCGAGCGGCTCGCGCGCGAGCACGAGCTGGTCGTGACGATCGAGGAGAACGTCCTGCCGGGCGGCTTCGGCTCGGCGGTGCTGGAGCACCTGGAGGACGCCTTCGCCGAGCACCAGGGCGACCGCGCCCAGGTCATGCGCGCCGGCCTCCCAGACCGCTACGTGACCCACGGCAAGCCGGCTCTGCTGCGCGAGGAGGCAGGTCTGACCGGCGAGGCGGTTGCCCAGCGGGTCCTCGCATCGCTGCGCTCCGGCGAGCCCGCCCTGAGCTGATCCGCCCAGCGTGCGGCCGAGCTTGCGTCAATTCGCTCAATCGGCTAGTCTCCCGGCGTCTCTTCTGGGGTTGCTAGAGGGAGGAGAGACATCTCTATGCATGTGGCTCCGCACGTAAGGGAGCGTCGTGGATCCACTGCTTTGACCGCGCCGGCGCCGAGAGCGCCGCGTCGCGGTGCCAGATCCGCCCGGCGCCGACCTATCCTCCAAGGATGGCTCGAGCCGAATCTCCCGGACCGTCGACGGACGTGCTCTCCCGCGCCGAGCTCTCCGATGCCGAGCGGCGGACGGTGCTCCGGTTCGTCGATTCGCTTCGCGAAGACCTCGGCGTTGACTTGCGCGCTGTCTGGCTCTACGGCTCTCGTGCCCGCGGCGAACGAGCCCATCCCGAGTCCGACGTCAACTTGATCGTGATCGCGGATGGGGGGGAGAGGCGCTACGGCGCCAAGGTCAACGACCTCCGCTACGAGGTCGCCGAGGCCGAGGGCGCAAACCCGGTTGGCTTTTCGGTCCACGTCCACGATCTCGATTGGCTGCGCGGGCGCCGGGAGATTCGCTCCTTCTTCATCCAGGAGGTCGACCGCGACAAGCTCGTCCTCGCCGGAAGCGCGCTGGAATGAGCCCCCGCTCGAAAGAGTTCATGGACGAAGCGCGTGATCGAGCGAAGGCCGCCCGGGAGCTGGTCGCGTCCGGTCATGCCGGCGCGGCGATAAGCACCGCCTACTACGCGATGCTCTACGCGGCGCGCGCCGCCCTCTCCGAGCGCGATGAGTACGCGAAGACCCACAGCGGAACATGGACCCTGTTCAGCGAGCGGTTCGTGGCGACAGGCGCCTTCGACCGGGATCTCTACAAGTTCACCGGCCGCGCCCAGGAGGCGCGCCAGAAAGGCGACTACGAGGCCGCACCGCTCTCGGGCGAGCTCGCCACTGAGCTCATCGATGTGGCTGAGCGGTTCATTGCTGCCGTCGAGCACATGCTCGACGTTTAGTCCTCACTGTGGGGCGCTGCGAGGCTGGCGAAGGCGGATCGCAAGTCCGGCAAGCAGGTAGGCGATTGCCACCGCTAGGAAGAGGAACTTGAGGGAGGCGAAGATCGTCGCCAGAAGGGGAAACGCGGCCCCGGCGCCGTCGAGCGTCAGCAGCAGGCAGATGTTCTCGAGCGCGTCGAAGGCGGCTCCCAGCGCGCCGAAGGAGACCACGACCCGGCCGATTGCACCGAGCCGTTGCCAGCCCCGCCGGATCGCGAGGTCCCGAGTCGCCGCCAGGGCCAGGGTGAGGAAGGTCCCGTAGGCGGGCAGGAAGCCGAAGTCGATCCAGAGCGACTCGCGAGCCGCGTCCTTGCCGTCCTCGCCCCATTCGGCGAGGATCTCGTCGGCCCGGTCCTGACCGCCGGTCAGCTCGAAGGGGATCATCCCCGGGCCGCCGGTGTCCTTCATCCGGCCTCGGCAGGCGACATCGCCAGGAGCAGGAGCAGGCTCGCGATTCCCGACACGACCAGCCCCCGCCTGCGAGTCATGCGCGGCATTATCGCCGCCGGTTCGGCGCCTCGGCGCACCGAGCATTGCGATACTGCCGGCTTGACTGGCGAGGGAGTCGAAATACGTCGCTGCCGGCATGAGGACGCGCCGGCGGTCTTGGAGCTCTGGGCCCAGGCCAGGAGCGAGCACGCATCGACGGCCGACCGCCTGGACGACGTTCGAGCGCCTGGTCGACGACTCCCCGGCTGCCCTCCTCGTCGCGGAGCGCGACGGCGAGGTCGTCGGTGCGCTGATCGCCGGCTGGGACGGTTGGCGAGGGAACATGTACCGGCTTGCCGTCCGTGAGGGGCTGAGACGGCAGGGCATCGGGATCGCGCTCACGCGTGCCGGAGAGGACTATCTGCGGACTTGCGGCGTTCGCCGGGTAACCGCCCTGGTCGCCTTCGACGACGACGCGGCCGGAGCGTTCTGGGAAGCCGCCGGCTACCCCCAGGACCGGGAGATCGGCCGCCGGGTTCGCAACCTGTAGGCCAAGACACAACAAAAGCGCCCCGTCGGGGGCGCGGAGCATCTTCTCGAAGCCGAAGCTACGCGCTCAGGGCGGGTGTCAGCTCGGCAGCAGGTACAGCGCTCGGTACCGGCACGGTGATCCGCAACTCGCCCTCTCGCTCCAGCAGCCGTTTGGGTCGGACCAGGGTCAGGCCGACCAGCTCGCCATTGCTGTCGAAGCGGACCGCGTGGCCCTCCGGCGTCTCGTCGTAGTCGACGGCCCGCGAGGGGTCGCCGACGTGGAGGTAGAGCACATCGGCGTCGGCGTCGTACTCGACGCGATCGAAAGTGATGTCCGCGATCGTCACGCTCATGGCTTCCTTCGCCGGGCGAACGCCGGGCGAATGCAGTGATGATACGCCCGCGCTCCGCGCTGTCGAAGACCACGACGACCTTCAGCCACCGGCTCGGGCCAGCTCCCTCCAGATAGAGCCACTCTTCGTCGGGCTCGCGGCCTGGTAGAGCCGCCGTCGGCGGCTCTACCGCGCGGTGGATCTCCTTCGCGTAGATCTCGATCTCGGGATGGCCACTGACGATGTGCTGCCAGCGCTCGGGGTTGAGCAGAACGTCACGGCCCTGGCGGTCTCGGATTTTCTGGGGCTTGTCCATTGCGCGGGGTGGACCATCCCGAGTTCCACGGAGACCGGTTTATGTGGCTTCGGTGTCCTGCAACGTGACGCTATCCGGTAGAGGCTCGGGTTGCTCGCCCGCTGCCCGGCGGAGCGAGCCCGTAGGGCGAGTGGAGCCGGGCAGCGGCGCGGCGGCTACCCGCTCGGCGTAGTCCTGCTCGAACTCGACTGGCGGGATGTCACCGATCGAGGAGTGAAGGCGGTCGTGGTTGAACCAGCTCACCCACTCGACGATCGCCAGCTCGGCCTGCTCGACCGAGCGCCAGGTGCGCTCGGCGATTAGCTCGGTCTTGAAGGAGTCGACGAAGCTCTCGGCGAGGGCGTTGTCGTATGCGTCCCCGGTCGACCCCAGGGAGCCGAGCACGTCGTTGTCGTCGAGCTCCTGGGTGAACTCGGCCGAGGTGTACTGCGAGCCGCGATCGGAGTGGTGCACGAGGGCGACGTCGGCGCCGGGGGAGCGCAGCCCCAGAGCCATCCGCAGCGCGTCGAGGACGAGGTCGGTACGCATGTTGGTGGCCAGTTGCCAGCCGACGACCATGCGGGAGAAGACGTCGATCACGAAGCTGAAGAAGACCACCCCCTCCCAGGTGCGCAGGTGGGTGAAGTCCGCGACCCAAAGGCGGTTCGGGGCCTCGGCGGTGAAGTCGCGATCGACCAGGTCGGGCTTTCGCTTGCCCTCGGGAACCGGCGTTGTGGTGCGCCACGGCTTGCCGCGGCGCTTGGCCCCCTGGATGCCGTTTCGCGCCATCAGCCGCTCCACGGCGCAGCGGGCGCACTCGATGCCCTGCCGGCGCAGCTCCTTCCAGGTGCGCCGCGATCCGTAGGCCTCGTAGTTGGCAGCGTGGACCCGCTTGATCTCGGCGAGCAGGCGCTCGTCGGAGACCTCGCGCGCCGAGCGCTCGCCCTTCGCCCGCTCGTAGTAGGCGGAGGCCGACACCTCGAGGACGCTGCAGATCGGCTCGACCCCGAAGTCAGAGCGGCGCTCTTGGATGAACGCGCTCACTTCGGCCGGTGCGGGTCGAGCTCCTTGGCGAAAAAAACCGAGGCGGCCTTGAGGATCTCGTTGGCGCGCCGCAGCTCCTCGACCTCGCGGTCCAGTTCCTTCAGGCGTTCTCGCTCGTCGCTGGTGAGCAGGTCGGCCCTCTTGCCCTCGTCGGCTTCTGCCTGGCGGACCCAGCGGCGCAGCGACTCGCGCTGGATGCCGAGGTCCTTGGCGACCTGGGAGATCGGGCGGTTGGATTCAAGCGCGAGGCGGACGCCTCGCTCTCGCAACTCGTCGGGGTATTTCCTTTTGGCTGGCATTCGCGGAGGTTCTCCTCTCGCGAGGACGCAAAATCCTCGCTTCGAGGTCTCCGTGAAAGTCGGGACGGCTCGCCCGCTCGCTGAGATCGCTGCGCCCAGCGGTGAACGCTCCTATCAACGAGAACGGAGGCTGCGGCTCCTCGCCGCCCAGCTCATGCTCAAGAGCCTCTTGGACGATCTGGGGGAGGGCCACGCCACGCTGATCCGCAACCCTGCGGGCACGCTCCAGCAGCTTGGCGTCCACTTCGACGGTTCTTGTCGGCGATGCAGCCATGCCTAGATTCTACCGCCGCGATTCCCGGCACCCCGGGGGAGCGTGCGTGCCTGCCCAATCGCGTGCGGGGTGGGTGTCGGACTGGCGCATTGCCGGTCTCGCGGGATTGGAGGGCTACCGGAGCCAGCACCCGCGATGCCCCGCAAACCGCTCTAACAAGCCCCCACAACAGAAAACGCCCCTCCGGGGAGGAGGGGCGCTATCTGGGGTTACTACAGGGAGGAGAGATATTTATCTCTATATGTGGATCCGTGGGAGGTAGGTGGGCCCTTTGATGTGCCGCTGGAACGTCATCGTGGGAGGCGATGGCGCCATATGGGCGGCGCCGGACCCAGCCAGGAAGTTTGTTTCGTGCTCCTTATCGGTTGTCCTCTATGAATCCTTGAGCAGCATACGAACATACGTGCGATTCGTATGTGAGTGGGATCACAGACTGCTCGCACGCGGCTGGACCGCTGCTGGGCATGAGACCAGGCCAAGCCTAAGCGCGGTTAAAAAGCTGTAGGAGCATCGAACAAACGGCTGTTTGCCCGGGGCGGCTGTAGCGTTTCGGGGATGGCGAAGGCGCGGATAGATGCCGTCCTGGCCGAGCGCGGGCTGTTCCCCTCGCGCACGGCTGCCGCGGTCGCGGTGCGCGCGGGCGCGGTGCGGGTCGGCGCCGACGGGCCGGTCGCCCTGCGTCCCAGCCAGCTGGTCGAGCCGGAGGCTGCGTTCGTCGTCAACTCGGGCCCCCGTTTTGCCTCCCGGGGCGGGATCAAGCTGGAGAACGCGCTGGAGGCGCTCGGGATCGAGGTCGCCGGGCGTGACTGCCTCGACGTGGGCGCCTCGACCGGTGGCTTCACCGATTGCATGCTGCAGCGGGGGGCGGCACGGGTCGCCGCCGTCGACGTCGCCTACGGGCAGATCGACCAGGGCCTGCGGGGGGACCCGCGGGTGACGGTGATCGAGCGGCTCAACGCGCGCGAGCTGGTGCCCGCGGACCTGCCCTTCGTCCCCGCCCTGGCGACGATCGACGTCTCCTTCATCTCCCTGGCGAAGGTGCTGCCGGCGGTCGCTCGCTGCCTGGCGCCCGGGGGCGAGGTGCTCGCCATGGTCAAGCCCCAGTTCGAGCTGGGCCGGGAGCGGGTGCGCAAGGGGGTCGTCCGCGACGCGGCAGACCGGCGCGAGGCGATCCTCGGAGTCGCGCTCGCCGCACGCGAGCTCGGCCTCGCGGTGCGCGGGTTCGCCTCCTCGGGCCTGCCCGGCCCGAAGGGCAACCGCGAGACCTTCGTCTGGTGTGGCCGCGGCGGCGAGGAGGTCGCCGACCTGGAGCAGGCGATCGCCGGGGTGGACGGGTGAAGACCGCCGCCCTGATAACCCACTCCCACCCTCCGGCCGCGACCGAAGCGGTCACCGTTGCCGCCGCCGCCGCGCGCGATGCCGGCTGGCGCCTCGTCGCCACCGCGGAGGAGATCTCCAAGCACGACCAGGCCGCCGCGGGCGTCGAGCGGGTCGACTCGCTCCCCGGCGATTCCGACCTCTGCCTGGTGCTCGGCGGCGACGGCTCGATCCTCTACGCGCTGCGCCGCTTCGCCCACACCGGCGTGTCCGTCTTCGGCGTCAACTTCGGCACGGTGGGCTTCCTCGCCGCGGTCGAGCGCGACGATGCCGAGGCAGGGATCCGCCGGGCCCTCGCCGGGGAGACCGAGGCGATCGACCTGCCCGCGCTGGCGATCGAGGTCGAGGGCGAGGAGCGGTTCGCCTTCAACGACGTCAGCTTCAGCCGGCGCCCGCACGACCGCGTCGCCGAGCTCAGCTACCGGATCGCCGGCGAGGAGGTCGGCAACGTGCGCTGCGACGGCCTCGTCGCCGCCACGCCCGCCGGCTCGACCGGCTACAACCTCGCCAACCAGGGCCCGATCCTCGCCTGGGGGGTGAAGGGGTACGTGGTCAGCTACATCTCGCCCCACTCGCTGACCGCGCGGGCGCTGGTGGTCGCCCCGGGCGACGTGCTCGGCGTTGGCAACGCCCCGGGCCGGGAGCCGGTCAACGTCGCCATCGACGGCGCCCAGGCCGGCGCGCTCGCCCCCGGCGCCGCCCTCGACGTGCGTTTCGCCGACGCCGTCGGCAAGCTCGCCCAGCTCCCCGGCACCAGCTTCTACCACCGCATTCGCGAGAAGTTCGGCCACCTGGCGGTATAGGCAACGGCCGGTCGCGACGCCCGGGGCTTCGGTCCGTGGCGATTGCTAGACAGGGGACGTGCTGCGAGAGCTTCGCATCGAGAACCTGCTCTTGATCGAGCAGGCCGAAATGCGGCTGGGAGAGGGCCTCAACGCGATCACCGGGGAGACGGGAGCGGGCAAGACCGTCCTGGCGCACTCGCTCGACCTGCTGATGGGCGGCAAGGCCCGGCCGCAGATCGTGCGGCCCGGGGCCGAGGAGGCCTGGGTCGAGGGCGTCTTCGACCTGCCCGAGGGGCTGTTGGCCGAGCCTGAGATGGCCGAGATCGCCGAGCGGCTGCCCGACGGCGCGGAGGAGATCGTGCTCGGGCGCCGTGTCGCGGCGAGCGGGCGGACCAGCGCCTTCGTTGCTGGACGCGCTGCCTCGGCCTCGGACCTGAAGCTGCTGGGCGGGCGGCTGTTTGCCTTCTACGGCCAGCACGAGCATCGCAAGCTGACGATCTCATCGGCGCAGATGGAGGTGCTGGACGGGTTCGCCGGGGCCGGGCACCTGGAGCTGCGGGAGCGCTACCGGGGAGCCCACCGCGAGTGCCTGGGGCTCGAAGCGGAGCTGGCCGAGCTGCGCGAGCGCGACGGCTCGCGGGAGCGCGACCTCGACCTCCACCGCTACGAGCTCTCCGAGATCGAGGAGGTCGCCCCCGACCCGGCCGAGAAGGCCGAGCTCGGAGCGGAGCGCGAGCGCCTGCGCCACGCCGAGGGTTTGCGCGAGGCGGCGGCGGGGGCGCACGCGGCGGCGCTCGGCGCCGAGGAGGGCGGCGGGGGCGCGGCCGAGCTGCTCGCCCAGGCCGAGGCCCTCCTGCAGGGCGCCGGCGGGGTCGACCCCGATCTCGATGCGCTCTCCACACGGCTCAGCTCCCTCGCGATCGAGCTGGGCGACGTGGCCGGCGAGCTGCGCGACTACCTCGAGGGAGTGGAGGCCGATCCCGGGCGCCTCGCCGCAGTTGAGGAGCGCCTCGACGCCCTCGACCGGCTCGAGCGCAAGCACGGCGGCAGCGTCGAGGCGGTCCTCGAGCACGCCGGGCGCTGCCGCTCGGAGATCGCCCGCCTGGAGAACGCCGAGGAGCGGGACGCCGAGGCCGAGGCGGCGCTGGCGGAGGCCGAGGCGAGCCGGGCCAAGCTGGCGGGCAAGCTCGGCAAGGCGCGGGCGAAGGCGGCGGCCCCGCTGGAGCGCGAGGTCGCGCAGGAGTTGGAGCGATTGGCTATGCCCGGCGCGCGGCTGGAGGTGGTGCTGGAGCCGCATCCCGACGGGTTCGGCCCCAACGGAGCCGAGTCGGTCGAGCTGCGCCTGGCCCCGAATCCCGGGCTGGAGCCGGCGCCGTTGCGCGACGCCGCCTCCGGCGGCGAGCTCTCGCGGGTGATGCTCGCGCTCAGCGGCTTCGGCGGCTCGGGGGGCGCGGGGACGCTCGTCTTCGACGAGATCGATGCGGGCGTCGGCGGCAAGACCGCCCGCGCGGTCGGCGAGCGCCTGCGGGCCCTCGGCGAGGGCCGCCAGGTGCTCTGCATCACTCATCTTCCCCAGGTCGCCTCCCGGGCCCAGGCTCACTTCACGCTGGAGAAGGACGTCTCCGGCGAGCGGGCCAGCGCCACCGTGCGGCGGCTGGAGGGCGAAGGCGTCGTCGCGGAGATCCGCCGCATGCTCGGTGGCGAGCAGTCCGACGAGGCGGCGACCCAGCACGCCAGGGAGCTGCTGGCCGCGGCCTGAAGCGGATTGCGACCCGGCGCAGAGCGGCTAACCTGCTCCGATGGCAACCGCAAGTCGCCGTCGTCTCCCTGCTCTCTTCTCCCGCCGTAACGGCGGGTCCCCGGGCGAGGCGATCGAGGGGACGGTGCGGCTCGGCCGTCGCACCAAGCACCTGGTCAAGCGGCTCGTTCCAGGCGACATCGCCGTCATAGACCACGTCAACATCGACCGGATCGCTGCCGAGGAGCTGATCGCCACCGGCGTGGGGGCGGTGCTCAATGCCTCGCCCTCCTCCAACGGCCGCTACCCGAACGCCGGGCCGCTGCTGCTCGCCCGCGCCGGGGTGACCCTGCTCGACGCCGATGGCGCCGACCCCTTCGAGCTGCTCGGCGAGGGCGACCGGGTGACGATCTCCGGCGGCGCCGTGCTCGCCCGCGGCCACGAGGTCCTGCGCGGCCGCGTGCTCGGGGTCGAGGAGCTGGAGCTCCAGCTCGACCGCCAGCGCCAGCGGGTCGACGAGGCGCTGGCCGAGTTCGCCGAGAACACCGTCGCCCACGTGCGCCAGGAGACCGACCTGCTGACCGGCGCCGTCGAGTTCCCGCCCACCCGCGCCTCCTTCCGCGACCGCCACGTCCTGATCGTCGTTCGCGGCGAGCACCACCGCCGCGACCTGCAGGCGCTGCGCGCCTACATCCGCAACGTGCGCCCGCTGGTCGTCGCCGTCGACGGCGGCGCCGACGGCGTGCTGGAAGCCGGGTTGAAACCGGACGTGATCCTCGGCGACATGGACTCGGCCGGGGACGAGGCGCTGCGCTGCGGCGCCGAGCTGGTCGTCCACGCCTATCCCGACGGGCGCGCCCCGGGGCGCCAGCGCCTGCTCGACCTCGACCTCGGGCACACCGTGCTCCCCGCCGCCGGCACCAGCGAGGACGTGGCGATGCTGATGGCCTACGAGAAGGGGGCCGCGCTGATCGTCAGCGTCGGCGCCCACTTCAACCTGATCGAGTTCCTCGACCGCAAGCGCGGCGGCATGTCCTCGACCTTCCTCACCCGGCTGCGGATCGGCGAGAAGCTGGTCGACGCGAAGGGCGTCAGCCGCCTCTACAACCCGAGCTCGCCCTTCGGCCCCCTGGTGCTCTTCGGGGCGGTGTTCGCGATCCTGCTGGCGATCGTCGTGATCACCTCGCCGGCCCTCAGCGACCTCTTCGACCTGGTCTGGCTGAAGGTCAAGATCTGGCTGGGGCTGTAGCGGCCCGTCGGGGTCGCCATTAGCCTTCCCCGCGTCGATGGGCTACAGCGCCAAATACCACGCGACCTCCCTGGTTGCCGTCTTCCTCGCCCTCGCGATCGGGATCCTGATCGGCGCCGAGTTCGGCGGCGACGCGCTGACCAACACGCGCCGGGACCTCGAGCACAGCCTCACCGGCAACCTGCAGGACGCGCGCGACCGGGCCGACGAGCTGAACGCCGAGCTGGCGCGTGCCGACGAGTTCGCCAGCCGCGTCTACCCGGCGCTGGTGCGCGACCGGCTCGCCGGGCGGCGGGTCGGGGTCCTCGCCCTCGGCGACCTTCCCGGCGACACCTCCTCGGCGATCGAGGACGCCCTCGGGCCGACCGGGGCGCGGCTGGTCGGCATCGGCGTGGTGCGCGAGCCGGTCGACCTGCGCGGCCTGGCCGGGGACCTCTCGAAGACGCGCTTTGCGGCCCTGCGCCGGGATCCCGACACGCTCACCGCCTTCGGCGTCGGGCTGGGACGGCAGGTCGTCCGCAGGGGGGCCCTGCCCGAGCTCGTGCGCGGCCATCTCTTCTCCCGCGCCAGCGGCAACTTCGGCGCCCTCGACGGGGTCATCGTGGTGCGCGACGTGCCCGAGGAGATGGGGCCGGTGCAGCGCTCCAACGCGAGCCGGCTCGAATCGGCGCTGATGGCGGGAATCGCCGGGACCCGCACGCCCGCGGTCGGGGTCGAGACGTCCAGCACGGAACCCTCCTCGGTCTCCTTCTTCAACGGCAACGACCTGACCAGCGTCGACGACGCCGAGCTCGCGGCGGGGCGGGTTGCGACCGTCTTCGCCCTGCTCGGCGCCGAGGGCAGCTTCGGGGTCAAGGGGTCGGCCGACCGCCTGCTGCCGGATCTGCTGCCGCCGGTGGAGTCCCGGTGAGCGCCCCGACCGTCTCGGTGATCTCCGGTCGTTCGAGTCCGGGACGGTCGGGGCGCGAACAAATGGATGCCCCGTGACCTGGGTCGGGCTCCCGGTCGCCATTGCCGTCGCCCTGCTCGTCGTGCCGGCGGGGGTGCGCGGGCTTCTCGACGCCGGCCTGGTGCGGGAGAACTACCGCGGCGCCTTGCTCGCCTTCCCGCTGGGAGCGGTGCTGGCGACGGCGGCGCTGGTCGCGCTGGCGCCGCTCGCCTTCCTCGACGACCGCGCCGACCTCGACCTGCTCGCCCCCGAACTGCGCCGCTGGATGCCCTACCTGCTGGGGATCGCCTTCCTCGGCTTCCTCGACGACTCGCTGGGGCGGGGGACGGCGGCCAGCGCGCCGCGCGGCTGGCGCGGACACGCGCGGGCGCTGCGCCGGGGCAGCCTCTCGACCGGGGCGGTGAAGGCGCTGGGGGCGCTGGCCCTCGCCGCCTACGTCGTCTCCGGGCGCGGGCTGGAGTCCTGGCGCTACCTCGCCGACGTCGCCCTGCTGATCCTCGCCACCAACGCCTTCAACCTGCTCGACCTGCGGCCGGGGCGGGCGGAGAAGGGCCTCGGGCTGCTCGGGGCCGGCCTCTGCCTCGGCGCCTGGACCTTCGCGCCGCTGGAGCTGCTGGGGATCTTCGCCGGCCCGGTGGCGGTCGGGGCCTGGTTCACGCTGCGCGAGCGGGCGATGCTGGGAGACACGGGTTCCAACCTGCTCGGCGCCGTCGCCGGGGTCTGGCTGCTGACCACGTTGGGGGCAGACGCCCGCCTCGTCGCCCTCGCCGCGGTCGCCGGACTGACCATTTACGGGGAGTTGCGTTCGATCTCCGCCGCGATCGAATCGGTTCCGCCACTGCGATGGCTAGACTCGCTGGGCAGAGCATGAGTCGGCCCTCCCAAGGAGATACGAGGTTCATCTTCGTCACCGGCGGGGTGGTCTCGGCTCTCGGCAAGGGGATCGCCGCCGCCTCGATCGGCCGCCTCCTCGTCTCCCGCGGCTTCCGGGTCCAGCTGCAGAAGTTCGACCCTTACATCAATGTCGACCCGGGGACGATGAGCCCGTTCCAGCACGGCGAGGTCTTCGTCACCGAGGACGGAGCGGAGACCGACCTCGACCTCGGCCACTACGAGCGCTTCACCGACGAGAACACCTCGCGCGCCTCCAACGTCACCGCCGGCGCCGTCTACAACTCGGTGATCAACCGCGAGCGCCGCGGCGACTACCTCGGCGCCACGGTGCAGGTGATCCCGCACATCACCAACGAGATCAAGAACCGGATCCTGATCGTCGCCGAGTCCCAGGCGGTCGACTTCGTCATCACCGAGATCGGCGGCACGGTCGGCGACATCGAGTCGCTGCCCTTCCTCGAGTCGATCCGCCAGCTCAACACCGACCTCGGGCCGAAGCGCTCGATGTTCGTCCACCTGACGCTGGTGCCCTACGTCGGCCACGCCGGCGAGCTGAAGACGAAGCCGACGCAGCACTCGGTCAACGAGCTGCGGCGGATCGGGATCCAGCCGCACGCGCTGGTCTGCCGCTCCGAGGGGCGGCTCGACCGCGAGATCCGCGAGAAGATCGCGCTCTTCGCCAGCCTGCCGGTCGACGCGGTGATCTCGGCCAACGACGTCGACAACATCTACAAGGTGCCGCTGGTCTTCCGCGCCGAGGGCGTCGACGACCTGGTGCTCGACCACTTCGGCATGGAGGCCCCGGCGCCCGACCTGGCCGAGTGGGAGGCGATGATCCGCCGCGCCGACACCGCGGAGGGCAATGTGCGGATCGCCCTGGTCGGCAAGTACGTGCAGCTGGCCGACGCCTACAAGTCGGTGATCGAGGCGCTCGAGCACGGCGGCATCCACCACGGGGCGAACGTCGAGGTCGAGCTGGTCGACTCCGAGAACTTCGACCCCGAGCGGCTCGAGGGCGCCGACGGGGTCCTCATCCCCGGCGGCTTCGGCGAGCGTGGGATCGAGGGCAAGGTCGCGGCGGCACGGATCGCCCGCGAACGCTCGATCCCCTACCTGGGGATCTGCCTCGGGATGCAGATCGCGGTGGTCGAGTTCGCGCGGACCGTCGCCGGCATGGAGGGGGCCAACTCGGCCGAGTTCGACCCCGAGACGCCGTTCCCCGTGGTCGACCTGCTGCCCGAGCAGAAGGAAGTCTCCGAGATGGGCGGCACGATGCGGCTCGGCGCCGACCCGGTGAAGCTGCACGAGGGGACGCGGGCGCGCGAGATCTTCGGCGAGGCGGTCATCTACAAGCGCCACCGTCACCGCTACGAGGTCAACAACCAGCTGCGGCGCCGGCTCGAAGACGAGGGGCTGGTCTGCGGCGGAACCTCGCCGGACGAGCGGCTGGTCGAGATGGTCGAGCTGCCCGACCACCCGTTCTTCGTCGCCTCCCAGTTCCACCCCGAGTTCAACTCCCGCCCGAACCGTCCCGAGCCGCTCTTCCGCGAGTTCGTCGGCGCCGCGGCGAGGCACGCGGGCGAGCGTCCGGCGGAAGGGGCAGAGCTGCCAGAAGGGTCAGAAGGCGAAGCCGTGCGGGGACTGTCCCGGTAGGGGTTCCGCTTAACTTTTTCGACGGGCGGGGATTTGCTGGCGCCGCGGGCGAGCTCCCGCGAAAAAGTACAAGACGCTCCACCCCTACCGGGACAGTCCCCGGTCGCGCCGTATCCCGGCTAGCCTGTCCCGGTTGTGAAGAGGCTGTACGAGACTTTCATAAGGCTGTGTGAGATTCGCAGCCCGACCGGAGAGGAGCGCGAGGTCGCGGACACGATCGCCGCCGAGCTGCGCGCGCTGGGGCTCGAGGTGAGCGAGGACGGCGCCGCGGGGCCGGCCGAAGCGGGGGCGGGCAACATCCTCGCCCGGCTGCCGGGGGCGAGCGCGGAGTGGGTGATGTTCTGCGCCCACGTCGACACCGTCCCGCACAAGGGCCAGATCGAGGTGGTCGAGTCCGAGGGGGTCTTCCGCAGCGCCGGGGAGACGATCCTCGGCGCCGACAACAAGGCGGCGGTGGCGGTCTTCATCGAGCTGGCGGCGCGCCATGCCGCCGAGCCGCCCCCGGTCGGGATCGAGCTGGTCCTGACCGTCGCCGAGGAGCAGGGCCTGCGCGGCGCCAAGGCCTTCGACGCCTCGACCCTGCGGTCGAGATGCGGCTTCGTCCTCGATCACGCAAGCGCGATCGGCGAGGTGATCGTCAGCTCGCCTACTCAGCAGCGGGTCCTGGTCGATTTCCACGGAGTCGAGGCACACGCCGGCATCCGGCCAGAGGACGGCAGCAACGCGATCGCCGCCGCCGCGGCTGCGATCTCGCGCATGGAGCTGGGCCGCCTCGACGAGGAGACGACCGCCAACGTGGGCGTGATCTCGGGCGGGACCTCGGGCAACGTCGTCCCGGGGCATTGCGCGATCGTCGCCGAGGCGCGCAGTCTCGACGCCGGCCGGGCGGCGGAGGTCGCGGGGGCGCTCAGCGACGCCTGCACGTGGGGTGCCAGCGAGCACGGCTGCGACGCCGACGTGCGGATCGAGGAGCTCTTCCGCGGTTACCGCATCCCGCCCTCCTCGCCGGCGCTGGCCCTGGCCGAGGCCGGGCTGCGACGAGCCGGCTTCGAGCCCGAGCGCACTGCGACCGGCGGCGGCAGCGACGCCAACGCGCTGATCGTCAACGGCTTCGACTGCGTCCTCCTCGCCAACGGCACCGAGGCCAACCACACGCCGGATGAGACGGTGAGCGCCCGCAACCTCGACGCGATGCTCGAGGTCTGCGAGGGGGTCGTCTCCGCTGCGGCGGCGGGCTCGGAGTGAGCGGCCGGCTGAAGCTGCGCCGCGGCGTCGTCGTCGGTGAGGAGCCGCTGACGGTCGAGATCGACGGCGAGCGCCGCGCCGCCTGGGCCGATACGGCCCTGCTAGGCGAGATGCGCGAGGGCGACGAGGTCGTCGTCAACGTCGAGGCCGTGGACCTGGGCCTCGGCTCGGGGGGGTTCGACGTGGTCCACGTCAACCTCACCCGCGGGCTTGAAGGGGGTGGGCCGCCGGGCGACGAGCACGCGATGAAGCTGAACTACAGCCCCCTCCAGCACGCCGTTGACCCCGTTCGAGCTTCCGGTGCGCTTTATGCCACCCATGACTACAAAAGGCGCACCGGAAGGGGGGAGGGCGACGATGCCGGTGCTGGTCCTGCCGCTGCACGGGCACCTGGCGCCGGCGGCCTGGGCGGCGGCGCAGGAGGCTCCGGGGCTGAAGGTGGGCTACGTGCAGACGGGGGGAGGGGCGCTGCCGGGCTCGCTCAGCCGCGACGTCGCTGAGCTGCGTGAGCGGGGCCTGCTCTGCGGCCACGTCACCGCTGCACCGGCCTACGGAGGCGAGCACGAGGCAGTCTCGGTCGCGGGTGCGCTCGACGCCGCGGCGCAGTCCCTCGGCTGGGACGCGGCGATCGCCGGCCCCGGCCCCGGCATCATCGGCTCCGACACCCGCCTCGGCCACGGCGGCATCGCCGCCCTCGACACCGCCCACGCCTCTCTAGCCCTCGGCCTCCCGACCCTGCTCTCCCCGCGCCTCTCTAGCGCCGACCCCCGCGAGCGCCACCGCCCAGTCAGCCACCACACCCTCACAGTCCTCCAAATGCTCCTAGCCCCCGTAGAGATCCCAGTCCCGGCCAGCGACCCAATCCCGATCGCGATCCTCGCCACCGCCGCAGGCTGGCGCCACCGCCTCACCGAGGCACAAGCAAATCTCCCCGGCTACACAAGCTCAAACCTCCCAGCCCGGACGATGGGCAGGTCCATAGAAGAGGACCCACTCTTCTTCGCAGCAGCTCTCGCTTCCGGCCAGGCCCTGGCCGCTTCGACCGCGGGTGGCGTGGGGTGAGGGGGGTCGAGGACGGACCGCGGCCCGCCCGCAGCGCCCCCCTCACCCCGCGACAGGACCCGCGGCCAACGCGCATGGTCCCTTGCCAACCAAGGGCTTCGGCAACCCAGCGAGAACCACCTCGCCATGGCAGTCGCAACCCCATCGCCTCCCCGCACCGAGTCCCGCTTCGAGGGCCTCGTCCTCGACTTCCTCTCCTACCTCGAGCTCGAGCGCGGCCTCTCGCGCAACACGCTCGACGCCTACCGCACCGACCTTCACCAGTACGGCGAGTTCCTCGCCGCCCGCGACATCGATGCCCTCGCCGCGGGGCCAGCCGACATCAGCGATTTCCTCGCCGGGCTGGCGACGGGTGAGGGGCGGCCCGCCTGTTCCTCTTCCACCGTGCACCGCAAGGCCGCCTGCCTGCGCTCCTTCTACAAGCAGTTGCGCCGCGACGAGCTGATCGGCGACGACCCGACCGCGGCGCTGAGCGCCCCGCGCCGGGCGAAGAAGCTGCCCCAGGTCCTCAACTACGCCGAGGTTCAGAAGCTTCTCGCGGCCCCGCAGGGCAACGAGCCGGCGGCATTGCGCGACCGGGCGCTGCTGGAGGTGATGTACGCCTGCGGGCTGCGCGCCTCGGAGACGATCGGGCTGGAGCTCGGTGACGTCGACCTGCACGAGGGGTTCCTCCGTGCCCGCGGCAAGGGCAGCAAGGAACGGCTGGTGCCGCTCGGCCGCAAGGCGATCGCGGCGATCTCCGCCTACCTGCGCGGCGGGCGGCCGAAGCTGATCGGCGAACGCCACGAGACGAAGCTCTTCGTCAACTTTCGCGGCGGACCGCTCAGCCGCCAGGGCCTCTACAAGATCGTCCAGCGCAACGCCCGCGCCGCCGGCCTGGCCGGCCAGATGAGCCCGCACACGCTGCGCCACAGCTTCGCCACCCACCTGCTGGCGGGGGGCTGCGACCTACGCGCCGTCCAGGAGATGCTCGGCCACGCCGACATCGCGACCACCCAGCTCTACACCCACCTCTCCGGCGAGCACCTCAAGGACGCCTACTTCAAGGCCCACCCCCGCGCGACCGCATGAGGTAGAAATGGGGGGGTGCCCGAGCTGCCGGAGGTGGAGACCGTCTGCAGGCAGCTCGATCCGGAGCTGGCGGGCCAGAGGGTCGAGGCGCTGGAGGTGTTGGATGCGCGCTGGTGCCGGCCGACCCCGCCGAAGAAGCTCGAAGCCGCGATCCGCGGGGCGACGATCGAGGGGCTCCGGCGGCGCGGCAAGTACCTGCTGCTGGGACTGGACGGCGCCCGGACGCTGGTCATGCACCTGCGGATGACCGGCAATCTGATCCTGGTCGAGGGAGCGGGCAAGATCGATCCCTCCGAGGGGCGACGCCTCTACGAGGGGGAGCGCTCGGCTTCCGAGCGCCATCTGCGCGCTCGCTTTCAGCTCGGCGACCGGCGCGAGCTCTGGTTCACCGACCCGCGCCGCTTCGGCGAGGCATTCCTGATCGAGGACGCCGGCCTCGACGAGCGCTTTGCCCGGCTCGGCGTTGAGCCGCTCTCCGGCGACTTCACGCCCGAGGCTCTGGGGAGGATGGCCGTCGGGCGCACCGCGCCGCTGAAGTCTTTCCTGCTCGACCAGAAGCACGTCGCCGGCGTGGGCAACATCTACGCCGACGAGGCGCTCTTCCGTGCCCGCCTACACCCGCTCTCGCCGGCTGGCTCGATGAAGCCGGAGCACCTGAAGGCGCTGCGCGACGCGGTCGTTACCGCGCTGGAAGCCGGGATCGACGGCGGCGGCGCCTCGATCGACGACTACCGCGACGGCCGCGGCGAGAAGGGCACGATGCAGGACGAGTTCCTCGTCCACACTCGTGAGGGCCAGCCCTGCCCGCGATGCGACGGGCCGATCTCCCGCATCGTCGTCTCCGGCCGCTCGACCTACTGCTGCCCGAGCTGCCAGGTCAGGCTGCGGCGCAAACCGCGCCGCGGTCGCAGTTCCCACCGCTAAGCGGCGGAAAAGGCGACCGCGGCCCGTCGTCCGGCCCGTCGTTCACCGTAGGCCACTATGGCCGGAACGACGCTGAAGACCGAGGCGGTGGTGCTGCGCGGCATCCGCTACGGCGAGGCCGACCGGATCCTCCACCTCTACTCGCAGACGCGCGGCAGGATCGGCGCGATCGCCAAGGGGGCACGGAAGCCCAGGTCGCGCTTCGGCGGCCGCCTGGAGCCCTTCTTCCGCCTCGACCTGGTCCTGCACGAAGGGCGGGGCGAGCTGCTCACGGTCACCAATGTCTCCACCGTCAACGGCTACCCCCGGCTGCGCGCCTCCGGCCCGGCGCTGAACGCGGGCGCCCGCGCCTGCGACGCGGTGCTGCGGTTGCTCGACTCGGCTGAGCCGAATCCGCCCGCCTACAACCTGCTCTGCCGCTACCTGGCGCTGCTAGATGACCCCGGCGCGGAGCGGGCAAGCGGCCTCGAGACGGCGCTCTCCTTCCGCCTCAAGCTTGCGCTCGCGGCCGGCTTCGCGCCCGAGCTCGCCTCCTGCGCACACTGCGGCGAGGCCGAGCACCTGAGCGGCTTCTCCGGCGCGGCCGGGGGCGTCGTCTGCACGAGCTGCGAAGCGGGCGCCTTCCCGCTCTCCGAGGAAGCGCACCGCTTCATGGTCGAGGCGATCGGCAGCCCGCTCGCCGAGGCGCCGGAGGCCGAGGAGCTGGCGCTGCGCCAGGTCGAGCGGGCTGTGGGCGAGACCCTCGAGCACCATGCGCACGTGCAACTGCGGAGCGCAGCGTAGGGGTCGGTCCCGGCAGGGGTTCCGCTTAACTTTTTGGGTGGGGCGGGGAACGGCTGGCGCCCCGAGCGGGTTGACCAAAAAGTACAAGACGCTCCACCCCTGCCGGGACCGACCCTTAGGATCGACGGGTGGACGCAACCATGACGTTTGAGGATCGGGTGTGCGCCTGGGAGGAGGAGTTCCTCGTTCCGGGGGCGACGCGCTCCTACCCGGCGCGCCGGGAGGTCGAGGAGGCTGACAGCCCGGTCCGCACGCCGTTTCAGCGCGACCGCGACCGCATCGTCCACTCCAAGCCCTTCCGGCGGCTCAAGCACAAGACGCAGGTCTTTGTCGCGCCCGAGGGCGACCACTACCGCACCCGGCTCACGCACACGCTGGAGGCCTGCGGGATCGCCCGCACCGTTGCCCGCGCGCTCGGCCTCAACGAGGACCTGACCGAGGCGATCGGGCTCGGCCACGACCTCGGCCACCCGCCCTTCGGGCATGCCGGCGAGGAGGCGCTCGACGCGGCTCTGCGCGAGCGCTGCGGCGCCCACTTCAAGCACAACGAGCACTCCCTGCGCGTGGTCGAGGTGCTGGAGCGCGACGGGCGCGGCCTCAACCTGACCGAGCAGGTGCGCGACGGCATCCTCAACCACACCGGCTCGCCCAAGCCGGCGACGCTGGAGGGGCGGATAGTCAAGCTGGTCGACCGCGTCGCCTACATCAACCACGACATCGACGACGCGCTGCGGGCCGGGATCCTGCGCCCCGAGGACCTCCCGGCGGCGGAGATAGGGCTGCTCGGCGAGACCGGCTCGGCCCGGATCGACACACTCGTCCGCGACATCGTCGAGCGCTCGCGGGCCGCCGGCGACATCGTCCAGAGCGAGGAGATCGGCGGCGCGATGCTGCGCCTGCGCAAGTTCATGTTCGACCGCGTCTACCTCGGACCGCTGGCGCGCAGCGAGCACGACCGGGTCCACCGGGTGGTGCAGGTCCTCTTCGACCACTACATGGAGAGCCCGGACGAGGCGCCGTCGCCCGCGCGTGACGCAAGCGACTGCCAGCGCGTCGCCGACTACCTCGCCGGGATGACCGACCGCTACTGCATCGCCAAGTTCGCCCAATTGACGATCCCGGAGGAGGCGCGCTTCTGAGCCGCGCCGGGGGCGTTACGGTGGCCGTATGGCGCTGATATCGACCGAGAGCCTGGAGCGGGTCAAGCAGGCGGTTGACATCGTCGAGGTGATCTCGGCCCACACCGACCTGCGCCGCCAGGGCACGCGCTGGGTCGGTCTCTGCCCGTTCCACGAGGAGCGCACGCCCTCGTTCTCGGTCGAACGCGCAGGAGAAGCTCTACCACTGCTTCGGCTGCGGGGTCGGCGGCGACACGATCAAGTTCGTCGAGGAGAAGGAGGGGCTGGGCTTCGCCGAGGCGGTCGAGCTGCTCGCCGACCGCTACGGGGTCGAGCTGGAGCGCGAGAGGGAGGATCCGCGGGCCGAGGCCAGGCGTCAGCAGCGGCGCCGGCTCGGCGACCTGCTTGACCGCACTGCGTCCTTCTACGCCGCCTACCTCTGGGACTCCGACGAGGCGGGTAGGGCGCGCGAGTACCTGGCGCAGCGCGGCCTCGGCGAGGAGGTGCTGCGGGCCTTCGGCGTCGGCTACGCGCCGAGCGCCTGGGACAAGGTGCTTCTGCGCGGGCAGCGCGCCGGGTTCAAGGTCGAGGAGCTGCGCGGGGTCGGGCTGGTCCAGCGCGGCCGGGGCGGGGGGGAGTACGACCGCTTCCGCTCGCGGATCATGTTCCCGATCCGCGACCGCCGCGGCCGCACGCTCGGATTCGGCGGCAGGGCGATGCGCTCCGACCAGGGGGCGAAGTACGTCAACACGGCCGAGACCGACTTCTTCCACAAGAGCACGATGCTCTACGGGATCGACCTGGCCAAGGCGGCGATCGCGAGGGCCGGCCGGGCGGTCGTGGTCGAGGGCTACACCGACGTCCTCGCCCTGCACCAGGCCGGGATTGAGGAGGCCGTCGGCGTGATGGGCACGGCGATCACCGAGGAGCAGGTGGCCTCGCTCTCGGGGATGGTCGACGAGGTCGTGCTGGCGCTCGACGCCGACGCGGCCGGGCAGGAGGCGATGCTGCGGGCGCAGCGGGTGGCGGCGGGACGCAAGATGCGGCTGCGGGTGGCGGCGATGCCGGCCGGAGAGGACCCGGCGGAGATGATGGCCGCCGAGGGCGGGGCGGAACGCTTCCGGGCGCTTCTCGACGATGCGGTCGAGCTGACCGCCTTCCAGGTCGGGCTGGTCCTCGACCGCACGGACACGGCCTCGCCCGCCGAGCGCGACCGGGCTCTGGCCGAGGTCGCGCCGATCCTGGCCGGACTGGGGGAGAGCGCCAGCCGCGACGACCTGGTGCGGCAGGTCGCCGAGCGCCTCGACCTGGAGCCGGCGATGGTGATGGGGAGGGTGGTGGCGTCGCAGCCGCTCAGCGGCGGGCCCGGCGAAGCGCAGGCGCGCGGTGCCGCCGCCGCGCCCGCCCCGAGGCGGACCGCCGAGCTGACCTCGCGCGAGCGCCGCGAGCGCGCCCTGCTGGCGATGTGCATCGCGATGCCGGCCGAGGGCAGGGATTACCTGGCCCGCCTCGGCGAGGAGCACCTCTCGCCGATGGGCATGCGCGCCTTGGCCTGGCTGCGCGAGCACCCCGAGGACCCGGCCTCCAACCTCCCCCACGACGACCCCGAGCTGTCCGGCCTGATCGCCGAGCTGGTCATCATCGCCCACGACGAGCCCGCCTCCCCGGAGGCGATGGAGCTCAACTACCTCCTCCTCGAGCAGCGCCGCATCGAGGCCGAGATCGCCGCCGCCGGCGAGCAGGGCGACTACGAGCGCCGCGCCGCCCTCAGCCGCGACCGCGCCGCCCTGGTCGAACGAATAGCCCACACCGAGCGGGTCGGGGGGTAGGAACACAGACAAGACATTGCGGTTTCCGTCCGAGGCGTTTGGCAAGCTTTCCCCATGGACAAGCGGTTTCTGGAGGATTGCTTGGCGAAAGGGATGTCGCTGGAGACAATCGGCAAGGCGACAGGGAAGCACCCGTCAACGGTCGGCTACTGGATGCAGAAGCACGGCCTCAGGGCCAACGGGGCGAAGAAGTACGCGCGCCGAGGCGCTGTTGCGTGCGATGAGCTCGAAGCGCTCGTAGACGGTGGTGCGAGCCTGGTCGAAATCGCGGAAGCTCTCGATCGCAGCGTGTCGACGGTCAGATACTGGCTCGCGCGATACGAGATCGAGACGACTCGACCCCGCGGGCCACGGCGGCGGATTGGCGATGGGTCGAAGACCGCGACTTTCGATTGCAGACGGCATGGTCGCACCGAGTTCATCCTTGAGGGGTGCGGCTATTACAGGTGTAAGCAGTGTCGGTCTGCGGCGGTCGCCAGGCGGCGAAGAACCGTGAAGAAGAGGCTTGTCGCCGAGGCTGGAGGCGCCTGCGTTCTATGCGGTTACGCCCGTTGCCTGAATGCGCTGCAATTCCATCACGTTGAGCCTGGCTCGAAGAAGTTCTACCTGGCTTACCGCGGCCACTCGCGGTCAATCGCAAGAAGTCGGGCGGAGATGCGGAAGTGCGTCCTGCTTTGCGCCAATTGCCACGCCGAGGTCGAGGGCGGGTTCGCTACCCTGCCAGTGGATTCAAGTGGCCACGTCGATGAGTCTTGTCGGCAAATAACCACTTAATTTGTAGTGATTGATCGGGGGTAGCTCAATTAGGCAGAGCGCCGTCCTGTTAAGTCGGTGGTTGGCGGTTCGAGTCCGCCCCCCCGAGCCTCACGAAGGGCCGCGATCTCGCGGCCCTTCGTCTTACATAAGCGCGCGGGTGCGCGCCAGCCGCTCGACCAGCTCGGCGCCGCGCTCGGCGCCGTCGTTCTCGGCGGCCCAGGCGGCCAGCTCGCCGGCGCGCTCGGCGAAGGAGCGCTCGGCGAGCATGCGCCGGGCGGCCCAGCGCAACGGCGCCGGGCGGCAAAGACGCCAGGGGAGGGAGAGGCCGCACCCCGCCCAGGCGACCCGCATCGCGGTCTCGCTCATGTCGCCGATGATCGGGCAGGTCAGCACCGGCGTGCCGGCGCACAGCGCGCGGGCCACCGTGCCGTGGCCACCGTGGGAGATCACCAGCGAGGAGGCGGGCATCAGCTGGCTGTAGCTGAGCCACTCGACCAGGACCGCGTTGGCGGGGACCTCGATCGGCCGCTGGGGGACGACGCGGTTGGTCGTCGCCACCACCCGCACCGGCTCCTCGGCGAGCGCCGCGAGCGCGGTGCGGACGAGGTGGTTCTCGGAGTCGTGGGCGGTGCTGGGTGCGACCAGGACCAGCGGCTCGTCCCCGGGCGGCAGCTCGATCTCCGGATGCGGGATCTCGAACGTCATCGGCCCGGTGATCTGCACCCCGGCCGGCCAGCGCCGTGGGTACTCGAGCTGGGGGAAGGTCCCGACCAGCGCCAGGTCCGGGCTGATGCCGCCGTGGAAGCGATTCACGGGCGGCAGGCCGAGCCGCGCCCGCTGGCGGTTGAGGTCGTCGCGACCCTGCTCCAAGCCGATGTTCAGCGCCCGCTGCCCCGCCCGCCAGACCGCTCGCCCGACCGGCGTGCGCGGCGGCTGCAGCCCCACCGCGAAGAAGGGCAGCCCGGGCTCGACCACCGGGTAGATGTGTGGGATCAGCGTCGCCAGCGGCACGCCGGCCTTCTCGGCCGCCAGGGTAGGCGCCAGGGTGAGGATGTCACTGACGACCGCGTGCGGACGCGTCTCCTCGAGCAGCGGCAGCAGCGCCTTGGCCGCTTCGGCCGCATGGGCGCCCTCGGGCGAGTCGGGGTCCGGGGGCGGGAACATGCGGTATTCCTCGGCTGCGGCGAAGCCGAGCCCGGCGCCCTTTACCGCCTCGCGACGCTCCTCCCAGGTCTCGATCGTCACCTCGTGGCCGCGCCCTCGCAGCGCCCGCCCCAGCGAGATCGCCGGGAAGACGTGCCCGGGATCTCCGAACGCCGCAACGAGGAAGCGAAGGCGCTTGCCGTCCCCGGTGACCACCGTGCTGCCGCTGCTAGGGCGTATCGAGGCCCTCGCCCGGCCGCGTGAACACGATCTCGGGTACGTGGCAGTTCTTCGACGTGCGCAGTAGGAACCGCACCGCCTCGCCGAGGTCCTCCGGCCGGATCATCTCCTCGCCGGGTATCTGTCCCTGGACGAACTCGGTCATCGGCGTCTCGACGAAGCCCGGCGCCAGCGCCGTGCACTGGATCCCGGCGCCGCCCACCTCGCGGTGCGTCAACTGGGTGAAGTTGATCACCGCCGCCTTGGTCGCGGCGTAGATCGAGAGCCAGGCCTGGCCGCCCTTGCCGGCGATCGATGCGGTGTTGACGATCAGCGCCTTGCCGTGCTCGCCGCCGGCCTGTTTGAGCATCGGCAGGCCCTCGCGGGTACCGATGATCAGGGCTCGCAGGTTGACGGCGAGCTGCATGTCGAGGTGCTTGGTCTGGATCTCCTCCATCGGCGCCCCGATGCCGACGCCGGCGTTGTTGACGAGCACGTCGAGGCGCCCGTAGGTCTCGCGGTGCTTGGCGAAGACGCCGACCAGTCCCTCCTCGTCGGCCATGTTGGCGGCGACGCTCTGCACCTCGATCCCGTCGGCCCGCAGCGCCTCCGCGGCGCTCTCGAGCTTCTCCGGGCGCCGCGCGGCGACCGTCAGCGCGTAGCCCTCCCCGCCGAGCACCCTGGCGATCGCCAGGCCGATGCCGCTCGACGCCCCGGTGATAAGTGCCGCTCGCTCCGCCAACTTCCTCTCCTTCCGCTTGCCCGTCTGCGCTGCGGACCCTATCTCCAGCCCGGCGAGGGCGTCTTCGGGGGCGCAGCTCCCGGCTCCCGACGCTCAATAACATGCCGCCGATGCGTCGCAGCCGAGCCCTTGCCGCCCTCACCTTCGTGGCGGCGCTCGCGATGGCTGCGCTCACCGGCTGCGGCGGTGGCTCGGACAGCTCGGCCGACTCCTCTCAGAGCACGGCAGAGAGCCGCCCGGCGCCGCCGAAGAGCGACTTCCCCAGCGCCGCCGGCAAGACCCTGGCGCAGGTGGTCGAAGCCGCCGTCGGCCCCTCGACCCTGGTCGTCTCGCCTGCGGCGAAGGTCTTCTACGAAGGCACCAACCGTTACCCGTTCGGGGTCTTCGAACGCGACGGCAGCCAGGTCGGCGACGCCAAGGTCGCGCTCTACTTCGCGCGGGTTCCGCTGAAGAAAGGCACGGCGGCCGGCACCGACCGCGAGAAAGAGGCGCTGGACGAAGCTCTCGACCAGCCCGCGATCGGCCCCTATCCCGCGGCCGTGGAAAGCGTCGCGACCCAACCCGCCTTCCGGGCGATGACGACGACCGACGACCCCGACGCCGCCACTGCCGTCTACAGCACGACAGTCAACTTCCCAGAAAGCGGGGAGTGGCGGATCGTCGCCCTGCTCGAGGAAGGTGGAGGGCTGAAGTCCTCGCTGCTGCCCAGCGCCTCGGTGGGCGCCTTCGCCAGGGTCCCGCAGCCGGGCCAGAAGGCGCCGCGCATCCACACGCCCACGCCCGAGGACGTCGGTGGTGACCTCAGCAAGATCACCACGCGCATCCCGCCCGACACGCAGAACGAAGTCGACTACGCCGACGTGCTCGGCAAGGAGCCGATCGTGCTCCTGTTCGCGACGCCCCAGTTCTGCCAGAGCCGGGTCTGCGGGCCGATCGCCGACGTCACCGAGCAGGTCAAGCAGCTGTACGGGGACCGGGCGAGGTTCATCCACATGGAGATCTACAAGGACAACGATCCCAGCAAGGGAGTGCGCCCGCAGGTGCGAGCCTTCCACCTCCCGAGCGAGCCATGGTTGTTCGCGATCGACCAAAGTGGAAGGATCGAGGCTGAGATCGAGGGCGCCTTCGGCGTCGAAGAGCTGACCAGCGTTGTGAAGGGACTAATCGGAGAATGAGCGAGAAGACGAGCCCCGACGGCGAGCTGCTGGCCTCCTTTGCCGAAGAGGCCAAACGCCGCTGCGATGTGATCGCCGCCGGCCTGGCCACCGAGACGACCGACTTCGAGACGATGCGGATGGAGGCGCACGCCCTCAAGGGCGCCGCCGGCGCCGTCGGCCTGCGCCGCCTCGCCGAGCTGGCCGGCCTGATGGAATCCGACCTCGACGAAGCGAAGAAAACCGGCACGATCCGCGGCGGCCGCACCCACCAGATCGCCGACGCCGCCAAGGCCATAGCCGAAGGCGCCACAGCAGCGGCCAACGGCGAAGAAGAGCCCCCCGACGTCGGCCGCTCCCTCGCCCAGCTCTTCAGCGCCTAGCGTTACGCTCCCAACCACTGGGGCGGTAGCTCAGCTGGTCAGAGCAGCGGACTCATAATCCGTCGGTCGAAGGTTCGAGTCCTTCCCGCCCCACTAGAGCGTTACGCGCTAAACGAGTCGAGCGCGTTGTTCGTCCAGCCGTCGACTTCGTTGACGAGTTTCACGGCAACCTCCCGGTCGAGGGGAACCGCGTCCAGCAGCTCGTCGTAGCGCAGGGGGACGGCGTACTCGGTAAGCCGAACCACGGCTGGCGTGTCGAAGGGGAAGTCGATACCTGCGCCTTCGATCAGGGCGATGAGGTGGCGAAGATCGTGCGTGTACTCGAAGTTCACTGCGTGACGAGCGAGGACTGCCTTGAGCCACTTCTCGATGGCCTGTTGGGCGTGAAAACCGAGAACGGTGTCTGCGATTTCGGTGTTGGCTGCGAACTCTCGCAGGGCAACCGCATCCTCCGCGGCCTTGCGAGCCAGGAGGGCCGCGAGCTCTCCCGGCTCAAGCTCCTGCGAGGACCCGGCCATCTTTGAGCGCTTCGTGCATCAACGTGCCCTGGACAGAGCCCCATCGCCGAGCGTGCTCGGCGCTGACCACGATCAGGTCGATCGGAACGCCCATTGCTCCGAGGGCTTCCCGAAGTCGCACGAACTCGTCTGCGCGACTACTGAGCCCCGGCTCGACTACGAGAAGATCGAGATCTGAGCCCGGCCGGGCATTGCCACGAGCATGGGAGCCGAACAGGATTACCTTTGCGTCGGGGGCCGCCTCGGCAAGGCGTCGGCCCGCCTCGGCAATCAAGTGCTCGCTGGTCATTGCGCCAAGGTAGCTCATGGCCGTGACGGCTCGGCCCGTTGATCGCGCTAACCGCCTCATTCCGCGCTGAAACTTGGTCCCGAAATTGGTCCCCGACTCCACCGAACTCAGCCGAACTCCCTGGACGCAGTTCGCTGTCACAGGCCAGATTCGGCTCTATAGACGGGTTCCGGCGCGACTCATAATCCGTCGGTCGAAGGTTCGAGTCCTTCCCGCCCCATCAAGAAACGGCTCTGGAATGCGAAGTGTCGAGATCGCGAAGGAGATTTGGTCCCGAAATTGGTCCCGAACTCCCCCGGACCGCTCCGGACCGTGCCCTACCGCTTCGCGCCGGGGGGGGGCATGACAAGGCGGCACCCGGTTAGGCAGAGTGCCGGGCCAGATGCAGCGCGCGAACGTCTACATCGACGGCTTCAATCTCTTCTACGGGGCGCTCAAAGGCCGGGCGCCACTCAAGTGGCTTGACCTCGCGGCCTTCGGTCGCGCCCTGCTGCTCCCCGATCAGGAACTGCATCGGCTCCGCTACTTCACAGCCCGGGTAGGTGGGCGAGCGGTCGATCCTCACCTCCCACAGCGCCAGGACACCTACCTGCGCGCCGTGGCGACACTGCCGGAGGTTTCGGTTCACGAAGGCTACTTCCAGACCAAACCGGCCCGGTTGCCTCTGGCGTCCTCGCCGACCGACGCGCCGGAGATCGTCGAGGTCCTGCGAACGGAGGAGAAGGGCTCCGACGTGAACCTTGCTACTCACCTGCTGCTCGACGCCTTCCGCCAGGACGCCGAGGTCGCCGTCGTCGTCTCCGACGACTACGACCTCAAGGAGCCGTTGCGGGTCGTCGTCAGCGCACTCGGTCGGACGCTCGGCGTCGCAAGCCCACGGTGCAGCCCGCGACTCGGCCGCGCCGTGGAGGCGAGCTTCTACCGGCCCCTTCACGAGGCGACACTGCGCGAATGCCAGCTCCCGGCGACGGTGGAGACGGACGGCGGTGCGATCAGCCGACCCGCCAGCTGGTCGCCCTAGAAAAAGTGAGGCCGCCTTGCGGCGGCCCCCCTCCGGCTCCCGAAGCAACCGGAGTACGTGCTTGCAGGGTAGCAGGGCGTCCGGCCCCCGGCGCCGGAAGAGGCTGAAAAAGCAGCCGTCCAAGCTTGTCCGATGGCCTCGAAAACTTGGTTCCGAAATTGGTCCCCGACTCCACCGAGCTCAGCCGAACTCCTTGGACGCGATTCGCTCTATTGGGCCAAATTCGGCTCTATAGACGGGTTCCGGCGCGACTCATAATCCGTGGAGCGCAGGTTCGAGTCCTGCCCGCCCCATAGTCGAGCGGTCAACCAGTTGCGTGCGCGGGCTCGCGAATCGTCCGCCGGGCGATGCGCGCTCCGGACGCCGGCTCGAAACGGCCGTAGAGAACCTCCGGATTGTTGACGGCTCGCTCCCAGTTGGCCTCGAGTTCGTCACGATGCTGCTCGACCCATTCTCGCACGAGCCGTAGCGCCCGGCTGGAAAGAGATCCTGCGAGAACTGCCCCCGTCGCGATCTCGATCTTGGCCGAATTCGCCGCTGTAGCGGGCATGAAGATGTGGCGGTGGATGATCGCCGAAGTACATCTCGATCACGATTCCGAAGAAGCTGTTGATGCGGGGCCTTCGCCTCGTGCTGCTTCGCCTGCGCCACGCGCTCGCCCACCTGGTCGCCGGTCAGGGTGGAGAGCGGCGGGTCGATCGCGTCGCCGTCGAGATTGGCCTAAGACCGAGACCGAGACCGCCCTGGCGGCGCACCGTGAGCGCGCCTTGAGGCGCGATCTCCGGGGAGCTACGGCCGGTTGCGGCCGTAGCGGTCGTGTGCTTTGACCCATTCCGAGGCCATGATCGCCCAGCCCAGCGACAGCTCGCCGCAGAGCACCGTTGCCGCGACGATCTCGGCGAGCTTGCGGACCTTCCCGCTGCCGTAGCAGCCGAGCAGCTCCAGGCATTCGCGCTGGGTGGCGAGCCCGGTGCCGCCGCCGTAGGTGGCGACGATCAGCGAGGGAAGCGTGATCGAGGCGTAGTAGTCGCCGTTTGGGAGCAGCTCGCTGAAGCCGAGGGCCGCCGAGGACTCGGCGACGTTGGCCGCGTCCTGGCCGGTGGCGATGAACAGGGCGGCGGTTCCGTTGGCCGACTGGAGGCCGTTGTTGTTGACCCCGGACATAAAGCCGCCGAGGTTCGCCACGTGCCGTATCCGCAGCAGCTTCTCGCCGCTCGTGTGCATCTGCTCCGCGATCAGGGCGGCTGGAATCGTCGCCTCCGCGACGACGCGCTTGCCCCGCGTGCGCAGCACGTTGATCTGGGAACTCTTCTTGTCGGTGGCGAAGTTCGACTCTAGATAGAAGTCGGTTATGCCCTCGTAGTTGGAGGTGATCCAGGCGCACGCCGCCGCGGTCGCCTTGCTCGAGAGGTTCTGACCCGCGGCGTCGCCGGTCGTGTAGTCAAAGCGCGTGAATAGGATCCGGCTGGCGGAATACTGCTCGATGCCGCGCAGCCGGCCGCTGCTGGTGGTGGCCTCGGCCGCTTGCCTGATCTCCTCGAAGTGCTCGGTTAGCCATTCCCCGAACGCTCGTGCCTCGCGGGCGCTCTCGAACACGAAGGCGGGGGCGCGCTGCATGGCGTCGTCGAGGATCGTGGTCTTCACGCCGCCGGCCTCGCGCAGCGTCTTCATCCCGCGGTTGTAGCTGGCCACCAGCGTGCCCTCGCTGGTGGCCAAGGGAACGTAGAACTCACCCTGCGCGTACTCCCCGTCGACGAGTAGCGGGCCGGCGACGCCGATCGGCACCTGCGCCACCCCGGTGAAGTGCTCGATGTTGCCGGACAGAACCGACGGATCGAAGGAGTAGTGGGAGACGTGCTCCAGCCCGACGCCCGTCTGCTCGCGCAGAAAGGCGCGACGCGCCTCTGCGGCCTCGGGCGTGTAGTCGTTCTCGCGATCACGCGGGATCTTCTTGCGTTTCGACCGGGTGGGCGTCATCTGGTCTGCTCCTGCCGGAACCACGATGCTCATGCATGAATCTACAAGCTCGCCTTCTGCCCGGTACAGGCTCGTTTTGGCTGGCTGTCCAGCACGCAAATGATCCGTAGCTTTTCCGGATGCGGGCTGTCGCGATGCAGGCAAGGATTTGAGCTGCAACTCTTGCCAAGCGCCCCGATGGGGCGACGAACGGCTAACCCGACGGGGAAGCGGAAGGAAGTGCAAATGGGACTCGCAGACAAATCGGTGGAGCTGTCCGAAGAAGTGTTGGAGGAGATCAAAGACGGACAGGAGGCGGCAATCGGCGCGGTTCGCAGCTTCGTCGGCAGCGTCAACAAGACCCTCGCTGGATCGGCGAGCCCCTCGCAGGTCGAGGAAATCGTCAACTCGGCCCTGAAGATGGCCGACAAGCTGGTCGAAACCCAGTACGACTTCCTGAAGAAAGTCGTGCACAGCGCCGGCGAGTCGGTTGCGGCCGGCGAGGAGGCAAAGTCGGAATGACCGCGCCCAAAGCGGAAGTCGCCAAAGCCGCAGACAAGGAGACCAAGGAGCTCTCCGAGCAGTGGCTCGAGCTGATCAGGACCGGCCAGGGGGCGTTGGCCGAGACGCTGTCGGAGTTCGTCGAGACCGTGCGGAGGGTGGTGCCGAGCGCCGGCGTCGCCAAGCAGCGGGAGATCATCAACTCCGGCCTGGAGATGGCGCAGGCGATCGCCCGGGCTCAGCACAACGCCGTGCGGAGCATCGCGCGCAGCGTCGTGGTGGTCAACGTGGAGGTCGATACGGACGTCAACGTAGACGTAGACGTGGCCTGACCGCGAGGCGAAACGCAGCGCGTCGCCTAGATCCGCTTGCGGAGGATCTCGCCGGAGGCGAGATCGAGGGAGAACATGTGGGTTTGGTTCGCGTGGAGGTCGAGGCCACGCGCGGCATAGTGTCGGTCATGGTCGGCACCTCCCAAAGTTGGGGTTGAACTGAACCGCCCATAGAGTGTCATCTGTGGTCTCGCTAGAGGCAATCCCGATCCCGCCGATCCCGCGCCCTCCTCTGGTGCCCGACCCGTTGCGGCGCATTCGGGCGCCCCGCGACCTCGGGGCGGTCAGCGCGCGCGCTGACGAGGTGGCCGATGTCGAGGCGCTGGGCATGGCGGCCACCGGCATCGAGCGGATCTGGGCCGGAGTGGAGCGCCTGTACCGCAGTGGCTTCTATCCGGCGATCGCTCTCTGCGTGCGTCGCCACGGTCAGGTCGTGCTCGACCGCGCGATTGGTCATGCGTGCGGCAACGGGCCGTCCGACCGACAGGACGCGGCGCGCACGCTGGCCACGCCCGAGACGCCGTTCGTCATCTTCTCCGCATCCAAGGCGATGACGGCCGTCGTGGCCCACCTGCTCGACGAGCGCGGGCTGCTGCATGTAGACGACCGAGTGTGCGAGTACATCCCCGAGTACGCTGCCCACGGCAAGGAGGCCATCACCATCGGGCAGGTGCTCTCCCACCGCGCGGGGGTGCCGAACCTGCCGGCCGACGCGTTCGATCTGGACCGCTTTGGAGACCGGGAGTTCCGGCTGGAGACGTTGTGCGCGGCCAAACCCCGCTCGCGCCCTGGGAAGCTGCTCTCCTACCACGCGGTGTCGGGCGGCTTCATCATCGCTGAGATCGTGCAGCGGGTGACCGGCAGGGACATTCGCACCGTGCTGGGGCAGGAGATCCTCGACCCGCTCGGTTTTCGCTGGGGAAACTACGGCGTCAGCCCGAAGGACGTCGAGCGTGTCGCCGTGAGCTACCCCACCGGCCCGCCGGCGCTGCCGCCGCTGTCCACCGTGCTCCAGCGTGCGCTGGGCCTCCCGCCGGATGAGATCACCGTCCGCTCCAACGACCCGCGTTTCCTCACCGGCATCGTTCCGTCCGGCAATGTCGTCACAACCGCCAACGAGCTCTCGCGCTTCTTCGAGTTGCTGGGCGCCGGTGGCGAGCTCGACGGCGTGCGCATCCTCGAGCCGCGCACGATCCGCCGCGCCATATCCGAGCGGGCGTTTCGCGAGATCGACTTCTCCCTGGTGGCTCCCCTGCGCCACGCCAGTGGGTTCATGCTGGGCGCTAGGGCGGTCAGCCTGTTCGGTCCCGACACCGAGGAGGCATTCGGCCACCTCGGCTTCACCAACGTACTCGGCTGGGCCGACCCCGAGCGCGCGCTGTCGGTAGGCCTGATGACCAGCGGGAAGCCTATGCTTCACCCGGCTTTGGGGGACCTGTGGCTGCTCACGCGTGCGATCGGCCAGGAGGCGCCCAAGGTGGCACGCACGGGAATCTGGTTCACGGAAACCTGAGCTCGACCTCGGTTCGCCTGGCGGCACATTTGCTCGCAGTCGGACATGCGGACACCACGCAGACCCCAGCCTCGGTCCGTTCCTCGGGGAGTGAAATAGACGCGAATAGTTTCAATGATGGCCTCATTCAGATGGCCGATCCGCTCATAGCTCTCGGGAGTAACTACTCCTCTGGTCACCGGGAAGAAGAAGATGTTCTTGGCGCTCGCCTCCTTGAGTTCGGATCTCAAACGCCCCTCTTTTTCGAGCCGTTTGCAGAGCTTGTAGACCTTCTCGCGGTCTGCTCCGAGTTGGATGGCGAGCTCGCGCGTCGTCAAAGGCCCAATGGCTTCAAGGGTTTCAACAATTTGTGTCTCCACACTCCGAGGGTAAGTGACTGGTCGGACAATCCTCCCGGGCGTCAGCTCAATTCCTATTCGCGGCAGCCGCATCGGATTGCGCTTCAGCCCGGAAGCTATGCGGCTCGCCGTCGTTAGGAGCTGGCCTGGCCCGCGTTGGGCGACGATTCTTCTGCGATGCGGGCTAAAAGCGCAGCAAGCATGGACCCTCAGGCGCGTGCAGCCGAAAAGCGGCGCTCGGCGCCTTGACGAACGCGCGATCTCCGGCGGCGGCAAGTCGGTTGCTCAGCTGAAGCGCGAGAACGAGGTTTTTGCCCCGCTGGCGACCGATGCCCGGATAGAGTTCGCTGCCTCCCGCTCCCTCGGCTGATCGATGCCCGAGAAGCCTCCTCTCCGCCCCGAAGAGGTGCGGCGCATCCTGCGCGAGCTGGCACCGCTGTCGGAGGACCGACGGATCATCCTTGTCGGAGGGCAGGCTGTGGCCTTCTGGGCCGCCTTCTTCAAGCTGAAGCCGCGCTCAGCAGAGCAGGAGATCTTCACGAGCAAGGACATCGATTTCGAGGGCGCAGCGAGAACGGCGCGGAGGGCCGGCGAGCTTCTGGGCGGCGAGGTGCAAATTCCGACGATTGACGACCACACGCCAAACACCGGGATTGTCCTGTTTGAGGATTCCGAAGGGGAGACGCGGGAGATCGATTTTCTCGTGGCCCCCTACGGCTTGGACGGTCGGGATGTCCGCGACAGCGCGGTGCTTCTCTGCCGCACGGATCAAGGCACGCGGCGGCCTCGCCTACGCGGACGCCTTTTGTGTCGCAACCGCGGAGCGCCTGCAGGCAGCGCTTTTTTGGACGGGCGATCCAGAGATCGTGGCCGTGTCCGGAAGCGTGAGCTGCGAGGTCGTGGATCTGCGCGGCGGAGGCTGACTCACATCGAAGGGCTCGGGTTACGTCGCCACCGCTGCAGCGAAGGCCGCGGGTGGCGCGTAGAGGCCCCGCCCGCGGCCTTGTTGCATCGAGAGGATCGAGTGCTTGGCGGCTACCTACCCACTGTGACGCTCACCTTCGAGCCTGACTTGAGGACCTTGCCGGGCTTTGGGGTTTGCTTGAGCACCTTGCCCGACTTTCCCTCGCTGCGCTTGACCTTGCCGAGCTTGCAGTCGGCTCGGCGCAGGGACTTCTTGGCGGTCTTCAGGGTCTTGCCCTTCAGCTTCGGGACCGTGCAGCCTTCGTAGTAGAAGCGGTCGGCCTTGACCGTGGGGCTGGTCCCGGCCAGCGTGGTCACTGTTACGTCGACCGCGCCGACCTTGGTGCTGCGGGGGGCGATCGCGGTGATCTGTGTGTCCGATTCCACGGTGAAGCCGGTGGCGGGGACCGCGCCGAACTTGACCGCGCTCGCGGCGTTGAAGTCGGTGCCCGTGATCTTCATCGTGGTTCCACCGGCGACCGGGCCGAAGTCGGGCTCGAGCGAGCTGACCGCGGGGGTCGGCTGGACTTCGGCGCTGAGCTCGACCTCCTTGCCCGAGACGGTGCCGCTGGGCGCCACCGTCGCCCCGTCGAAGGGCGGCGGGAAGACGAAGCCGTAGCTCGCCCCGGCGACGTCGGCGACCCCGATCGTGTCGGTGCCGTTGCTCGGGTCGACCCCGATCAGGTCTCCGGCTCGGATCGGGAGGTTCGTGCTGAAGGTCTGCAGCCCGGTGCCGGACGGGGTGGCCGGGTTGCTCGTGCCCATCGCGCTGTAGGCGCCTGAGCCGTTGGGCCGGAGCACCCGCAGGAAGAACGGGCCCCCTTTGGCGCCCTGCACGCGCCAGCGCACGATCGCACCGTTCACCGGCGAGACCAGGTTGGCGCCTTTCTCGGGAAGGGCGGTGTTGAAGAGGGTCTGCACCTGCCCGAATTCCGTGGGCGTGGACCCAAGCGGGAGGACGCTCCCGATGGTGATGGTGGATGCCTGCGCGCCCCCTGCGCCGACGAGGGCGACCGCGATCGCCGTTGCGAGCGCCGACGTGAGAAGCCGTTTGGCCAGCCTGGTTTGCGCAGCCGTGTTCGCACGGCCACGATGTGGTCGAAACATTCCCCATGCCTCCTTAGGTTGTGACACCCGGGCTCCCGGTGGAGCGTCCGGACGAGTTCGGATGCAGAAACCGCTACACCGATGAATGTTGCGGTGGGCGCCCGGCATATACTCGCGCCCGTCGTTCCAATCCACGTCGTTCCGAGGGGGAGAGCAAGTGAGCGCACCTAACGAACCCGAGCGGCTGAACCAGGAAGGGTTCGCCGTGTTCTCGCAGCGGGCCGGCGACGATGCCCCGGTGGTGATGCTGAACCTCCTCGCCTTCAAGCCCGACGGAGGGCAGAAGCGCTATGAGGAATACGGCGCCGCCGTCGCCCCGCTGCTCGAGAAGGTGGGAGGGCGCATCGTCTTCGTCGGGGCGCCCGCGACGGCGCTGCTGGGCGACGACTCCTGGGACCTCGTCGCGCTCGTCGAGTATCCGACCCGGCAGGCCTTCCTCGACATGATCGCCTCGACCGAGTACCAGGCGATCGGGCACCTGCGCACCGAGGCGCTGGCCAAGGGCGAGCTGCACCCGATGGATGCGGGCGAGATGCCGACCTTCAGCTAGGGTGAGTCTGCCGGCGAGCCCGGCGTGCCCGCACCACGCGACGGAAGGAGCGAAGTGAACGGCGAAGCGCTCGACGAGATGGGCCCGATCGACTACCTGATAGTCGAGTGGCCCGACCGCCAGCCGACCGGCGAGGCAGCGCCCCACCTGATCAACCTGGTCGACCGCGGCCTGATCCGCATCCTCGACCTCGCCTTCATCGCCAGGGCCGAGGACGGCTCCGTCGCGGCGCTGGAGATCTCCGACCTCGGCGAGGAGGTGGAGGCCTTCGCCGCCTTCGAGGGCGCGTCGTCCGGGCTGCTCTCGGACGACGACGTCGCGGCTGCCGGCGAGGCGCTCGAGCCGGGGACGTCGGCGGCCCTTCTGGTCTACGAGAACCGCTGGGCCGCGCCCTTCGCCGCCGCCCTGCGCCGCACCGGCGCCCAGCTCGTCGCCAGCGGGCGCATCCCGATCCAAGACCTGCTCGCCGCGCTCGACGCGGCCGAGGAATCCTGAAGGAGGAAGACCCATGCCGGGACTGCTCAGAGGAGTTGCACGGACTGCCGTCGTCGCCGGGACCGCCACCGCGGTCAGCAATCGCGTCTCCAAACGCCAGGGCGAGCGCTGGGCCCAGCAGGAAGCCGCCCAGGCGCCCGCGCCCGCGGCACCCGCTCCGGCTCCCGAAGCCGGAGGCCAGTCGACGATCGACCAGCTCAAGGAGCTCGGTGAGCTGAAGGCCCAGGGCATCCTCACCGAGGAGGAGTTCGCCGCCCAGAAGGCCAAGCTGCTCGGCTCCTGAGCCTTCGCACCGGGTCATTCCGTGTAGAGCTGGCTTCGCGCTACCCGTTCAACCGCACCGGCAGCGTCTTCAGCTGGTTGAGGAAGGCCGACTCGACGAACTTGGGCTCGCCGTCGATCGCGATGTCCGGGTAGCGCGCCAGCGTCTCCTCGAGGAGGATCTTCAGCTCGAGCCGGGCCAGCGCGGTGCCGAGGCAGAAGTGGCGGCCGCCGGCGCCGAAGGCCTGGTGCTCGGGGTTGCGCAGGACGTCGAAGCGGCCCGGGTCCTCGTAGCGCGTCTCGTCGCGGTTGGAGGACGCGTACCACATCACCACCTTCTCGCCCTCCTTGATCTCCTGCCCGTTCAGCACGGTGTCCTTCGTCGCGGTGCGGCGGAAGTGGGCGAAGGCCGGGAACATGCGCAGCGCCTCCTCGACCGCGCCCGGGATCAGGTTCGGGTCGTCGAGCAGAAGCTGCATCTGCTCGCGGTCTTCCATCAGCGCCCGCATGGCGCTGGCGTAGGTCGACCGTGTGCTGTCGTTGCCGGCGGCGACGAGCAGGAAGAACCCCATCACGATCTCGTGCTCCTCGAGCATCTGGCCTTCCACCTCGGAGTGGATGAGGACGCTGGTCAGGTCGTCGGTCGGGTTCTCGCGCCGCTCGGCGATCAGCGTGCTGCAGCGGGCGAAGATCAGCTTGATCGCTTCCTGGATCGTCTCTTCCACGTTGTCGGACGAGGGGCTGTAGTCGGGGTCGCTGGCCGCGAGCGCCATGTTCATCAGCTCCGCCCATGCCCGGTCGTCCTCCGCGGGGATCCCCATGAAGCTGCCGATCACGCGCGAGACGGCCGGCTGGGCGACGTCGGTCACCAGGTCGCAGGCCTTCCGACCCTCGAGCCGGTCGAGCGTCCCGGTCACGATCTCGCGGATCGCCGGCTCGTGCGCCGCGATCCGCTTCGGCGTGAAGCCCGCCTGGAAGAGCGCCTTGAGCCGGTCGTGCTTGGGCGGGTCCATGCCGATGAACATCGCTCGCGCGAGCTCGATCGGGAAGACCTCGTCGATCGCGACCACGCCGCCGAGTTCGGAGGAGTAGGTCTGCCAGTCGCGGCTGACGGCGTGCACGTCGTCAGCGGTCGTCACCGACCAGAAGCCCCTGGCCTCCGGCAGCTCCGTCACCTTCGAGGTCCAGTGAACGGGGCATTCGCTCCGCATCTGCCTGAACAGCTCGTGGGGCGGGCCCTTGACCCAGTGCTCGCGCTCGAGCACCAGCTCGTCCTCGATCTTGCGGGTTCCTTGACTCATTCGATGCTCCTCGTCGGGGTCGGGTGCCGGATGCTACCGGGCGACTGGCTGACTGGCCAGTTTGTCAGGAGATGAACCCTATCCGGTCTGCCGGCGCGCCTTGCGACTCTCGCGGACCTCGCGGCTGCGCTCCTTCGCCTCGGTGTAGGAGGACTCGACCAGCTGCCTGCCGCCCGACCAGCCGAAGACCCAGGAGACGAGGGCGATCGCGAAGATCACGTCCCAGGCGGAGACGATCAGCTGCTGGCCGATCGAGTACGCGGTCGCGTCCTTGGCCGAGGCTTCGCCCGCGAGCGCGGCCGAGTTCATCGCCTGGGTGACGCCGACGCCGCCCGGGGTCGCCGAGACGCTGTTGGAGATCGAGTTGGAGGCGGTCACGGTGGCGACGTTCTGGAAGGTCACGGGGATCCCGTAGGCGCCGAGGAAGACCCCGACGATCGCGAGGCGGGCCAGGTAGCTGCCGAGCACGGGCAGGAAGAGCCGCGTCAGCGCCCGCCGCGGCGAGCGCAGGATCGCGCCGCCGGCGAGCAGCTGGGCGCGGACCTTCGCCAGCCGCTCCCAGAAGGCGCGCGCGAGCAGGGCCAGGAGGACGGCGGCGCCGGCGATCAGGATGACGACCAGGGCGACGTGGTCGGCGAGGAAGCCGAGCTTGATCGAGAACGAGCCGCCGATCGTCAGAAACAGGTAGAGGTAGAGGCCGACGTTGAAGACCGTGAAGGGGATCTTCTCCACGATCAGCCCGGAGAAGACGAGCGCGAAGGTCGCCCCCGTGATCAGCGTCGTGAACATCGCCAGCATCACGAAGGTGCCGAGGTTGGCCGGCAGGAAGCCGTTGAGGGCGACGGCGACCGCGTAGGAGGCGAGGACGAGGCGGAAGGGGATCGCGGAGCGGGGGAGGGCCGCCCGCAGGATGCCGTACCAGGCGAGCGCGGCGAGGCTCGTCTGCGCGCTCTCCAGCGCGACCCCGGCGGCGATCGCCCAGGCCGGCACCTCGGCGACCTTGTCGAGGAGGTCCCCGATCCAGGAGAGGACCGGGACGCCGGCCACCTCGAGTACGGCCAGAGCCAGGGCGACGCCGCCGATCCAGGCGGCGATGCGCAGCAGCCTGCGGGTCAGCGCGCCGCTTCCGGCTGGCGCTGGCGCTGTCGCTCCGGCGGTCTCCACGGCGGCACCCTAGCCGTGGCAAGGTCCTTCCGGTGCGCTTTATGTGCCCATAGGTGGCATAAAGCGCACCGGAAGCTGGGGTGGGGAAGCACGCCCACTGGCCAGGCGCCGCGTTCGGTGCAAAGATCGCGTCTCAACCCTGCGACCCGAGAGGAGCGACCGTGTCGAGTAGAGACCTGAGTTGGTGGAGGGGGCGGATGGCCCGCCTGGCGGTGCTGGTGGTGGCGGTCGGCGCCTTTGGCGCGATCGCGGCCGGATGCGGGGGCGACAGCGACAGCGACAGCGTCTCGGAGGCCGAAGAGCGGCTCGAACGCGGTCTCGAAGAAGCTAAGAAGGGGCTCGAAAAAGCCAAGGGCGAAGTGAAGAAGGGCTTCAACGAAGCGGAAAAGGCCACCAAGCAGGGTGTCGAAAAGGGCAAGGAAGAAGCCAAGAAGGGCATCGAAGGCGGCAAGGGCCAGACCGAAAAGACGATCGAACAGGCCGAAAAGGAAGCCAAGCAGGGCATCGAAAAGGGCAAGGAAGAAGCCAACGAGGCCATAGAGGAAGCCGAAAAGCAGGCCGAAAGGTACGGCTACTGATACTGGTGGCAAGCCGCTCCGGCGGCGTTACGCCATCGCCGGAGCGGGTTGCCGGCTCGACCCCGAGTCCTCGGCTATTTCCGCCGCCAGCACCTCGACGACCCGCGGGTCGAACTGGGTCCCGGCGCAGCGCCGCAGCTCGGCCAGGGCCTCCTCGACGCTCAGCGCGGCCCGGTAGGGGCGCTGGGAGGTGAGCGCGGCAAAGGCGACGGCGACAGCGATGACCCGGGCGCCGAGCGGGATCGCCTCGCCGGCGAGCCCGTCCGGCTGGCCGCTGCCGTCGAAGCGCTCCGAGCCAGCCCGGACCAGGCGTGCGACCGATGCCAGCCCCGGGGCGGCGGAGATGATGCGCTCGCCCGCGAGCGAGTGGCCGCGGATCGCCGCCGCCTCCTCCGCGCTGAGCGGCGTCTGCTTGCCGAGCACCGACTCGGGAACGGCGAGCATGCCGACGTCGTGGAGCTCTGCGGCGAGGGCGATGTCGTCGATCTCCTCGCGGGCGGCGCCGATGCGCCGCGCCAGGCTGATCGCGCGGTAGGCGACGACGCGCACCTGGTCGCGCAGATCGGGCTGGCGCGCGCTCATCGCCGCCATCAGCACCGCGTGGGCCTGGCGGCGCGCCGAGCTCTGCTGGCTCTGCTTCTGCACGGTGAGCCGCTTGCTCGCGAGCTGCAGGGCGCCCGCCGCATCGGATGCCTCGTCGGGGATCGCAACCTCCCCGTAGGCCTTCGAGATCGGCAGGCCGTGGTCGCTGTCGCGCAGGGAAGCCGTCGTGGCGAGGAAGAGCTCGGCGGTCTGGCGATCGCCCGAGGGGACCAGCGCGGCCAGCTTGCTTCCCTCGCCGCGGTATGCCCAGCCGCCCAGCGGCGTGACCGCATCGACGAGCGCCTGGGCGTTGCTTCGCAGCAGCTCGTCGCCCGCGGCGTAGCCGAAGCTGTCGTTGTAGGAGCGCAGGCCCTCGAGCTCGACCAGCATCAGCATGTGCCTCTGCCCCGGCGCGGCCAGCACCGCTTCGATGTCGGCCTGCAGCTGGCGGCTGTCGGAGAGGCCGGTGACCCGGTCGCAGAGCTCGTCGCGGGTTTGCTGCTCCAGCTCGTCCGACTGCTTGCGAATCGTGTCGAGCGCTCGTGCGAAGACGCTGACGATCAGCGCCAGGGTGAGCCAGAAGAGGACCTCGGTCACCCGGCGGTTGAGGTGGTCGTAGATCAGCAGCACGACCGCGACGAGGGCGAAGGCAACGGGGCCGGCTACGGATCTCCACCGAAGCATCGCTCTCTTTATCGGTCGAATTGACGATATTCCCAAGCCCCTGGGACGATTGATCAAAATCCACCGTGAAAGCTCGCGAGGCGACTGCTCGGGCATCCTGTGGAGGCGATGACGGATTCCGAGAGCCTGGACGAGTTCGAAGCGCTGGTCGCCGACGCGATCGACGCGCTGCCGGAGGAATTCCAGCGAGTGCTGGAGAGCGTCGCGGTCGTCGTCTCCGACCGCGGCGCGGAGGACCGCGCCTACGGGCAGTACTTCGGAGACGGCGTCGCCCGCGATCGCTACGAGGACCGGATCGTGATCTACCGCGACACGCTGGAGCGCGACTTCGGCCACGACCGGAAGCTGCTGGCGAGGCAGGTGGAGCGCACGCTGCGCCACGAGCTCGCCCACCACCTCGGCTGGGACGAGCGCGGCGTCGGCGGTCTCGGGCTTTGAGCGGCGTCGTCCTGCACTGCGCTCCCCATCCCGACGACGAGCTGGTCGGGGCGCCGGCGACGCTGATGGCGCTGCGCGACGCAGGCTGGAGGGTGGTCAACCTGGCCTACGGGCTCGGCGCGCCCGAGCAGCGCCGGCGGCGCGAAGCCGAGTTGCGCGAGGCCTGCCGGCGCGCCGGTTTCGAGCTGCGCCTTCCCGAGGACCCCGACCCGCTCGCAGCGGTCCGCGAGGCGGTTGCGGAGCTGCAACCGGGGATCGTCGTCTCTCCTGGCCCCCATGAGCTCCATCCTGCCCACGTCCTCGTCGCCGGTGCCGTGCGCGACGCGCTGGCCGATCTCGGCGACCGGGCCCCCCCGCGCTGGTGGATGTGGGCGCTCTGGGGCTCGCTGCGTCAGCCGACCCTTGCAACCGGCTTCGGGCCACGGCGGATGCAGGAGATCCTCGCCGCGCTCGGCGCTCACGAGGGTGAGCTGGCGCGCAACGATTACCGGCGCCTGGTGGAGGGCCGTGCCGCGATGAACGCGTCGCTGGCTCCCGAGCTCCTCTTCGGCTTCGGCGGCCCGGCCGACCGCGACACGGCCTACGCGGAGCTGCTCACCGAGGCGATGTCGATGGCCGGTCGCTGGCGCCTCGGCCGGCCTCGCTGGCTGGATGCGGAGGCTCCGTTCGCAGCGCCGGACGTGACCGAGGCTCTGGTCGAGTAGCTACCGGACCCTGCAGTCGCCGGGAAGCTTGCTGGTCAGCTGCCTTCCTTCGGGGAAGGTGAAGGTCGCCTTCGCGAGCTGGTAGACGGCCCCGGGAAAGCCCACCGGGGCGGCGCAGCTGGCGCTGAGGAAGCTGCGGTGCCTGCCGGCGTAGCGGTACTGGCGGCCGATCGCCAGCTCGATGTCGGTGACGTAGCCCAGGTCCGAGGCAAGCTTTGGGATCTTGGCCGAGAAGACGGTCCCGAACTCGCCCCGGGCCCGGCGCGAGATCTCGAAGGGGAGGACGAAGGCGGCCCGCACCGGGGTCGATCCGTAGAGGTGCAGGACCATTCCCGGGCCCTTGCGGGTGCTGCTGTTGAAGGCGAGCACCGTTCCCTTGGCCGGGATCAGCGGCGAGCCCGGGGGGTCGACGCTTGCGGCGAAGCGCCCGCGGCCGACGAGGGCGGGCCGGCAGAGGTCGAGCGCCTTTTCGGTGCTGGTCTGCTGGAGGGTCGCGGCGGGGCAGCTCGGCAGGCCCGCGACCGACAGCTTCCCGGCGCGGTTGACCGCGACCGAGATCTCGCGCAGCTGCGGCGGGCGGCTTCCGTCCACGGTTGCGACCGAGCCGTCGAGGTGCACGGTCACGGGGGCCGGGCGCTCGCGCGGCAGCGCACGCGGGGCCAGCCGGCCGTCGAAGGAGACGCGCACGTTGCCCTCCTGCACGATCTGGCGCTGCGCGGCGGCCCCTGCGATCGGCAGGCAGAGGGCGGCGATGGCGGCTGCGATGAGGAGGCGGCGCATTTCCGCCACCAAGTTTAGGTACGGGGTATTTGCTTCCGGTTAATTGCCGCAGGCTTCGAGAGAGGGACGAGGCGGCCGTAAGCTTGAGGCGTGGCCGCGGCTGGCGCGAGCGTCGAGGGATGGGTCGGGGGATACGAGCGAGCCTGGCGCTCGGCGGGGACCGGGGCGCTGAGGGAGCTGTTCTCCGAGGACGCCACTTATCGCATGTCTCCCTACGAGGAGCCGGCCACCGGCCTCGGCGCGATCGCCGAGCTCTGGGAGCGCGAGCGCGAGGGCCCGGACGAGCCGTTCGAGATGCGTCACGAGATCGTCGCCGTCGACGGCGACACCGCCGTGGTCCGGGTGGAAGTTCAGTACGGCGGTCCCGAGCGCCTCCAGTACCGGGACCTCTGGATCGTCCGCTTCGCCGCCGACGGCCGCTGCCGGGAGTTCGAGGAGTGGCCGTTCTGGCCGGAGCGGGGAGTCGTCCCCAAATAGGCGCCGGCGCATCGGATGTTCACCCCCACCGGGTGGTCGATGTCGGATGCGTTCAGTCGGAGTCGCGGCCGGCGACGTGCGCCAGCCGTTCGGCCCGGTGGCGCGCTTCGGCCACCGCCTCGCGGGTGGCGGCTACCGCCTCCTGCTGGGCCGCGGCGACGCCCTCGCTGGGCTTGCCGCCGACGATGTCGCGGAAGGCCTCCTTGAAGCGGTCGGTGCGCCGGTCGGGCGGGAAGCGCTCCTCGGCCCGCGCCTGCTTCGCGGGGTCGCGCTCGCCGTAGCGGCGGCGCGCCCAGGGGGAGCCCGGCTTGCCGAGCCTCGAGGCGCCGTAGATCGCGACCGGGAGGAAGAAGAACCCGACCCAGCCGTGCATCAGGCGCTGCTTGGCGAAGCAGATCGCCACCATCGCGAAGACCAGCAGGGCGCCGGCGATGCTGGCGGCGATCTCCATCGGAGAGCTGGTGTCGAAGTTGAACGGGGTGAAGCCGAGCAGGAGCAGGACCATGCCGGCTGCGGCGATCACGGTCGCGTCGATCGAGCTGCGGCCCTCCTCTGCCCAGTAGACGTCGTCGAGGTAGACCCAGAGGGCGAACTCGTCGATCGTCAGGCCGGCGCCGATGCCGAAGGCGAAGGCGCAGATCTCGATCCAGGGGCTGTCGCCGAGCGTGCCGAAGCCGAGCGTCCCGGCGACCATCATCGTCACGATCCCGAAGACGAGGTGGTGCAGGTGGACGCCGCTGTCGCTGACCACGCTGCCCGGCCACCACGGGACCCTGGGGCTGCGCATCAGCCGCGTGCTCATGCGGATGAAGGCGAAGGAGAGGACGAAGCCGGCGAGGACGAGGAAGAGCCCCTGCTCGTCGTGTTCGACGAGCCGGTCCCAGAAGTCGGCGAAGATCGAGGCGGTGCTCACAGTGCCGGCTTCGAGTGTAGTTGTGCCGCGCCTCCCTTTTCGCGGATCCGGTCGACCGTGAGCAGCACCGCGGCGACGGCGAAGAACGGGGTGAAGGCGAGGTTGGACAGCACGTCGGCCAGCCACTTGGAGAGCAGCGTCTCGCCGAGCAGGTCGTGGGCGAGCTCGGTGGCGAGGTTGGTGAGGGCATCGCCGACGATCTCGATCGGGAGCATTACGGTCGCGACCAGGAAGAACCTTCCGCGCACGAGTTGCACGCTGCGGACGAGGGCGGCACGCACCCCACGGTGCTCGATCTCCACAACCGGAGCCGCAAGGGCGAGCCAGACGAAAGCGAGGATGCCCGGCGCGAAGAAGAAGACCAGCCCGACGGCAACCGCGGCGCCGTAGATCAGGTCGATCGCGATCAGCGGGCCGTAGTTCACCATGCGCGCCGTTTCGCGCAGCGTCGGTGGCTTGCCGTCGTGGGGGTGGGTCAGAGAGATCGCCACGGCGCCGGTGTAGAAGACCTCGCCGATCAGCCCGGTCGCGGCGAGGGCGATCACGGCCGCGGCGGCTGCGAATATCTCGACCAGGCTGTCAACGTCGAAGGAGCCGATCTCGGCGTGCACGGCGATTGCGTGCACGAATCCGAGCGGTATGAAGACGATCAGGGCCAACGCCAGCAGCGACGGCGCCCACCTGAGGTAGGTGCGGCCGATCCGGAGGTAGGTCGAGGCCAGCTCGGCGCGGCGGCTCACGTCAGCGGCGGCGGCGACGGCCCGAAGGATGGCGACCGCGCTCCTCCAGCTTCGACTGGGCCGACTCGCCCGCCGGCACGCGCCGCGCATCTCGCAGTTCGGGGATCAGCAGCTCTTCGGCGCAGCGGCGGTGGTAATGGTGGTGTTCGGTCCCCCCGAGGCGGAAGACGTACTGGACGACGACGTGCTCGCTGCCGATCTCGATCTCGCTGTGGCAGGAGGGGCAGCGGTAGAGCTTGCGCGAGATGCCGCGAATCACCCAGGCCTCGTCGCCCTCGTCCGTCAGCCCGCGCACGCTCCAGCGCTTGTCTGGCAGGCCGGCGAGGTCCGCCACTCGGTCTCTACCTCCGCGACAGCCAGGCGAAGCCCGCGGCCATCGCCAGGTTCGAGACGCCGGCGAGGCGAAGGCCGAGCTTCGCCCCGGGGCGGCTGACCGCCGCCGACTCTGCCCAGAGGGCGTCGGTGGCGATCTCGGTGCCGCGCAGCCAGGCCAGCGCCCACCAGTCGCGCTGCTCGCCACGGCGAGCGGCCATCGCGTGCGCTGCCGCAAAGGTGAGCCAGATCGGGCCGCAGCGCCGGAAGAGGTGTTCGGCATCGGGTGAGGGATACTCGTGTCCAAGCACCTTCAGGGTCGTCGCCGGGGCAAGGATCGCGGCGCTGCCGAGGACCAGATCGAAGGCGACCATGTTGCGGTTGGTGAGGCGCAGCGCCTGCTCGAGCGTCATCGCAGTGCCAATCCAACCAGATCCTTCCGACGCCCGGCGGAAGGGAAAGCGTGGGGCCCGGCGAATCTGAGGCCCGTGACCAAGACCGCAACGAAGTCGGCCCCGCAGCTCAAGAGCCTCTCCGACTACATCCAGGAGCGCTTCGACGAGTTCTCCCGCTCCCAGAAGGACGTCGCCCGTTACATCGTCGACCACCTCGACGAGGCCGCCTTCCTCACCGCCGAGGAGCTGGCCCGGAGGGCGAGCACCTCTTCTTCTACCGTCGTGCGCTTCTCGCAGGCCCTCGGCTTCGAGGGCTATCCAGAGCTTCAGCAGGCCGCGATCGAGGAGTACCGGACGATGGGCGTGGCCGCGAGCGGCAGCTCGAGCGCCGGCTCTCTCTTCTCCTTCGATCACTCCGAGCTGGAGGGGTCCCTGGGTGCCGACTACGCAAACCTGGAGGAAACCGCGCGCAAGCTGACCCGCGAGCAGGTCGACGGCGCGGTCGCGGCCCTGGCCGAGGCGCAGCGGGTCGTCATCGTCGGCGTCAACCAGATGGCCTTCTTCGCCAGCTACCTGCGGCACACGCTCAGCCTGCTCGACATCAGGGCCGAAATCGTCGCCAGCACCGGCGGCGAGTCGCTGCAGCGGCTGGGGCGGATCGATGACGAGACGCTGGTCATCGTCCTCTCCTCCGGGCGGGCCCATCCTCTCCTGCTGCGCGCGATGAAGCTGGCTCTGCACCGCAACGCGCACACGCTGGCGATTTCCGACGCCTCGATGTCCGAGGTGGGGGAAGGCGCCGAGCTGACGCTCTACTACTCCTCCAACAGCCCCTCCTTCGCCCGCTCCAACACGGCATTGATGGCTCTCGTCCAAGCCCTTGCGCATGGTCTGTATGCAAGGGACGAAGACACCCACAAAGACCGCATCAGGGCCTACAAGCTCAAGTAGCGAAGGCGGTCGGCCCGCGGGTCCTGTCGCCGTAGGGGACCCACCACCCCCTGCGGTCGCTAAAGCGTCCTCGGGGGCGGTTCCCCCTACGACGCCACCCGCGGGACAGGCGGCGCTGGCTGACAGCTTGTCTTCGGGGTGGTTGCGAGCAGGGGGAATGGGCCGGCACGTAGTATTTGGCATCCATGGCTGAGAGAGCGACTTTTAGAGTCAAGACCGGGCTCGCCGAGATGCTCAAAGGTGGCGTCATCATGGACGTCGTTACGCCTGAGCAGGCTCGTATCGCTGAGGATGCTGGGGCTTGTGCGGTGATGGCGCTGGAGCGGGTGCCGGCGGATATTCGCCGGGACGGCGGGGTTGCGCGGATGTCGGACCCGGCGATGATCAAGGGGATCCAGGAGGCGGTGAGCATCCCGGTCATGGCCAAGGCGCGGATCGGCCACTTCGCCGAGGCCCAGGTCCTGCAGGCGCTCGAGGTCGACTACATCGACGAGTCGGAGGTGCTGACCCCCGCCGACGAGCGCAACCACATCGACAAGCTCGCCTTCGAGGTTCCCTTCGTCTGCGGCGCGACCAACCTCGGCGAGGCGCTGCGGCGGATCGGCGAGGGGGCGGCGATGATCCGCTCCAAGGGCGAGGCCGGCACCGGCAACGTGGTCGAGGCGGTGCGCCACATGCGCGAGATCGTCGCCGGGGTCAAGCGACTCGCCCAGCTCGGCCCGGAGGAGCTTGCCGGAGCCGCCAAGGAGCACCAGGCGCCGCTCGAAGTCGTCCACGAGGTCGCGGCGAAGGGCAGGCTCCCGGTGCCGCTCTTCTGCGCCGGCGGGATCGCGACCCCGGCGGACGCGGCGCTGATGATGCAGCTCGGCGCCGAAGGCAACTTCGTCGGCTCGGGGATCTTCAAGAGCGGCGACCCGGAGCGGCGCGCGAAGGCGATCGTCGAGGCGACCACGCACTTCGACGACCCCGAGCGCGTCGCGGCGGCCTCGATCGGGCTCGGCGAGGCGATGCCCGGGCTTGAGATCGCCGACCTTGCCGCGGCGGACGCTTTGCTGCAAGACCGCGGTGCCTGAGCTGCGCGTCGGCGTCCTGGCGCTGCAGGGCGGGTTCGGAGCGCATTTGGCGATGCTTCGGCGCCTGGGGGCCGAGGCAAAGGAAGTGAAGGTCCCGGCCGATCTGGAGGGAGTCGACGGGCTGGTGATCCCCGGCGGGGAGAGCACGACGATCACGAAGGGGATCGACTCAGCTGGGTTGGCCGAGCCGCTGCGCGCGCACTGCGAAGCCGGTAAGACGGTCTTCGGCACCTGCGCGGGGATGATCGTCTGCGACAGCGAGCACCTCGGGCTGATCGACGCGACGGCCGCGCGCAACGCGTTCGGGCGACAGCTGCAGAGCTTCGAGGCTGACCTTGCGGTGGCGGGAATCGGCGACGAGCCGCTGCGCGCGGTCTTCATCCGCGCGCCGTGGGTCGAGCGCCACGGCGCCGGCGTGGAGGTGCTCGCCACCTACGAGGGGCATCCGGTTGCGATCCGCGAGGGCGGCGTGCTCGCCTGCGCCTTCCACCCCGAGCTGACCGAGGACCCGCGTCTTCATGCATTGTTCATGGCGATGACGACGAGTGCCCGCGCTGCGGAGAGGGAAGGGGCGAAGCGGTGAGAGACCAGAGGGCGGAGAACCTGGCGAAGATCCTGGTCGGCTACTCGACCAAGGTGGCCGAGGGCGAGGTTGTCTCGATCGACGGCGAAGTCGGTGCCGAGCCGCTGCTGCGCGCTGTCTACGAGGAGGTCCTTAGGGCTGGGGCTCACCCGATCCTCAACGTCTCCCTCGATGGCCTCGCCTCGGTCTACTACAAGCACGCCAGCGACGAGCAACTGGAGTGGATCTCGCCGGTGACGGAGTGGATGGCCGAGCACGCCGACGTCCGCATCGCTGTCGGCGCCAGCGCCAACACGCGCGAACTCTCAGCCGTGCCGCCGGAGCGCCAGACCCGCCGCCAGACCGCCGTCGGCGAGCTGCTGGCGAAGATGATGGACCGCAGCGCCGCGGGCGAGTTCCGCTGGTGCTACACGCTCTACCCGACCAACGCCTACGCCTCGGAGGCCGAGATGAGCCTCGGCGACTTCGAGGACTTCTACTTCGGCGCCTGCCTCGCCGACGACCCCGATCCGCTGACCGCCTGGAAGCGCGCCTCGAAGGAGTGCGAACGGCTGGCCGATTGGATCGAGGGCCACGAGGAGGTCCGGGTCACCGCGCCCGGGACCGACATCAAGCTCGGCATCGCCGGGCGCAAGTTCATCGCCTGCGTCGGCGACCACAACATGCCCGACGGCGAGTTCTTCACCGGCCCGGTCGAGGACTCGGTCGAGGGCGAGGTGACGTTCCACCTGCCGGCGGTGATCGGCGGCCGCGAGGTCTCAGGCGTGTGCCTGCGCTTCGAGTCGGGGAAGGTCGTCGACGCCAGCGCCGAGAGGGGAGAGGAGTTCCTGATCCAGCTGCTCGACACCGACGAGGGCGCCCGCCGCCTCGGCGAGCTCGGCATCGGCACCAACTACGCGATCGACCGCGGCACCCTCGAGGTCCTGCTCGACGAGAAGATCGGCGGCACCGTCCACATGGCGGTCGGCCGCAGCTACCCCGAGTCCGGCGGCGTCAACGAGTCCGCCGTCCACACCGACTTGGTCTGCGACCTCCGCCTCGGCGGCAGGCTCGAAGTGGACGGCGTCGTGATGCAGGAGAACGGCAAGTTCGTCGTCTGAGTCGCGGGCGCAGCGGGTCCTGTCGCCGTTTTGGAACCACCAGCCCTGCGGTAGCTAAAGCTTCCTCGGGCTGGTCCCCCAAAACGGCGCCACCCGCTGCGAGCGACGCTGGTGCTGTTCGGGCTGCATCCCGGAGCGTGCTGAGCTTTCTGGGGCCTACTTCGTCGGCCTCCCATCTCATGCGTCCAGCTATGACGCGTCTCCCGCGGGTGGCGCTGTAGGGGGGACCGCCCCTGAGGACGCTTTAGCGACCGGAAGGGGCGGTGGGTCCCCTGCAGCGCCAGGACCCGCGGGCCAGGGAGCTGGAGCTATTGGTTTGGGATCGGGGAGCCGGCTAGCAGGAAGAACCAGAGGGTTAGGGTGAGCGCGGCGAGGATGACCGAGCCCATCAGGACCGCCTCGACCACGGTGGTCGAGTCGGCCCGCGGGGAGCTGTCGCGCATGCTCTTCAGCCAGGGGGCGCGCATCGGGGCCAGCCGGTTGGTGCCGGTGATCTGGATGTAGAGGCGGTTGAGCCGGCCGATCAGCCAGGCGATCAGCAGGACCGAGACGATGATCCCGGCGACGACGACGAAGTAGGGGCCCTGGCTGGGGAACTGGGTATCGGAGACCTTCGAGCCGATGTAGATCCAGGTCAGCGGGATCGCGGTCCAGATCGAGAGGGCGGCGAGCAGCATCGCGACGAAGACGACGCTGGCGACCAGCCCCTTGGCCGGCCTGACGCTGTGCGACTCGGTGACCATGCCCTGTTCATAGAATGGCAGCTATGTCCGGTCACTCGAAGTGGTCCTCGATCAAGCACAAGAAGGGGGCCGCGGACGCCAAACGCGGCAAGCTCTTCACCAAGCTGGCGCGCGCGATCGCCGTCGCGGCCCGCGACGGCGGCAGCGATCCCGACGGCAACCCGGCGCTGGCGACCGCGGTCCAGAAGGCCCGCGAAGCCTCGATGCCGAAGGACAACATCCAGCGCGCGATCGACCGCGGCAGCGGTATCGGCACCGACGCCAGCGCGATCGAGAGCATCCTCTTCGAGGGCTACGGCCCGGGCGGCGCCGCGATCCTGGTCGAGGCGCTGACCGACAACCGCAACCGCGCCAGCGCCGACATCCGCCACGCCTTCACCAAGCACCACGGCAGCCTCGGCGAGCCCGGCTCGGTCGCCTGGATCTTCGAGAAGCGCGGCGTCGTCGCGGTCGACGCGGAGCGCTACGGAGAGGATGACCTGATCGTCGCGATCGACGCCGGCGCCGAGGACGTGCGCGAGGACGGCGGGCAGCTGCGGGTCGTCTGCGAGCCGAGCGACCTCGGGGCGGTGCGCGAGGCCCTCGAGGCCGTCGGGGTGGAGATCGCCTCCGCCGACGTCGCGATGGAGCCCAAGAGCACCGTCGCGGTCAAGGGCACCGATGCGGAATGGTTGCTGCGCCTGGTCGACACGCTCGAGGAGCACGACGACGTCAACGAGGTCCACGCCAACTTCGACGTGCCCGAGGAGATCATCACGAAGCTCGCCGCCGCATAAGCTCAGGTGCAACGTTTTGTGGTCCCGTGAGCGCCACAAAACGTTGCACCTCCTCTGGCGGGGCCCCTCGGGGAGGCATCCGACCAGAAGCCCAGAATCATTTCCCATGCAAGTCGTGATCGGGATCGATCCCGGTGCAGCCAACCTCGGCTTCGGCGTGGTCAGGGTCGAGGGCAGCCGCATGGTCGCCCTCGACGGCGGCGTGGTCGAGACCTCGCCCGAGCTGCCGATCGAGCGGCGCCTGGAGCGGATCCACGGCGCCCTCTCGGAGCTGATCGAGTGGCACGAGCCGGGCGCGATGGCGCTCGAGGACCTCTACTTCGGCAAGAACGTCCACTCGGCGATGGCCGTCGGCAGGGCCAGCGGCGCCGCCATGCTGGCGGCGGCCCAGCGTGGCGTGCGCTGCTTCACCTACACCCCGCAGGCGATCAAGAAGGCCGTCTGCGGGTCGGGCGCGGCCGGCAAGGAGCAGGTGCAGCGAATGGTCGGCACTCTGCTCGGCCTGCCCGATCCCCCCACCCCCGACCACGCAGCCGATGCGCTCGCGGTGGCGATCTGCCACGGCGGCGGCGCCGGGCGCCAGGCCGCGGTCGCCGCCGCCGAGGAGGCCGGCGCAGCCGCGCCCGGCGCGAGGCCGGCGGCATGATCGCGGTCGTGCGCGGAGAGGTGATGGTGCGCCGCCCCGGCCACGTCGTCGTCGACGCCGGCGGGGTCGGCTACCGGCTCGCGGTCTCCGCGGAGACGCTGAAGGCCGTTCCGGCCACCGGCCGCGAGGCCTTCCTGCACGCGGAGCTGATCTCTCGCGAGGACTCGCTCGCCCTCTTCGGCTTCGCCTCCGAGGAGGAGCGCGACCTGTTCTGCGAGCTGATCTCGGTCAGCGGAATCGGCCCCAAGGTCGCCCTCGCGGCGCTCTCGGGCGGCCCGGCGCGCGAGCTCCTGCGCGCGATCGCCGCCGGGGACGCCAAGCGCTTCCAGGCCGTGCCGGGGATCGGCAAGCGGACCTCCGAGCGGATCATCGTCGAGTTGAGGGAGAAGATCGCCGGGGCGTTGGAGGACGAGGTGGAGCCGGTCGGCGACGGCAGCGAAGACCCGCGCGGCCTCGCCCGCGACGGCCTGGTCAACCTGGGCTACGCGCCGCTGGAGGCCGAGCAGCTGCTCGACGGGATCGAAAGCGCCGACGCCGAGGAGCTGATCGCCGCCGCCCTGCGCAAGGCCGGGACCTCGCGGAGCAAGGCATGAGCGACATCGGCTCCAAGCGCATACGCACGCCGGGCATCGACGACCTGCCCGCGCCCGAGCCCGACGACGTGCGCATGCACGACGCCCGGGCCGACGCGCCCGACGAGGACCTCGACCGCTCGCTGCGCCCGCGACGGCTCGCCGACTTCGTCAACCAGGTCCAGGTCACCGAGCAGCTGGCGCTCTTCATCGAGGCTGCGCGGGGTCGCGACGAGCCGCTCGACCACGTTCTGCTGGCCGGCCCGCCCGGCCTCGGCAAGACCTCGCTCGCCCACATCGTCGCCGAGGAGATGGGTGTGCCGATGGTGCAGACCGCGGGCCCCGCGCTCGAGCGAAAGGCCGACGTCGCCTCCTTCCTCACCGCCCTGAAGCCCGGCAGCGTCTTCTTCGTCGACGAGATCCACCGGCTCGGCCGGGCGGTCGAGGAGACGCTCTACCCGGCGATGGAGGACGGCGAGCTGCCGGTGGTCCTCGGCCAGGGGGCCGGCGCGCGCACCGTCACCCTGCCGCTGCCGCCCTTCACGCTGATCGGCGCCACCACCCGGGCCGGGCTGCTGACGACGCCGCTGCGCGATCGCTTCGGCCTCTCCCACCGGCTCGAGCACTACAGCCCCGAGCACCTGGGCGAGATCGTCGTCCGCTCCGCCGGCATCCTCGGCGTCGCGGTCGACCCGGAGGGGGCGCGGACGATCGCCGAACGATCCCGCGGCACGCCGCGCGTCGCCAACCGATTGCTGAAGCGGGTGCGGGACTTTGCCCAGGTCAAGGACCGCGGCGCGATCGACGCCGAGGTCGCCGCCGCCGCCCTGGAGATGCTGGAGGTCGACGCGGGGGGCCTCGATCGCAGCGACCGCGCCCTGCTCGACACGGTCGCCAGCAAGTTCGCCGGCGGCCCCGTCGGCCTCTCTACTCTCGCCGTCGCGATCGGCGAGGAGGCGGACACGATCGAGGACGTGCTCGAGCCCTACCTGCTCCAGCAGGGCCTGTTGAAGCGCACCCCGAGGGGCCGCGTGATCACCCCGAGGGCCTACGAGCACCTAGGCCTGGAGGTCCCCGATGCCGCAAGAAGCCTCTTCTAAAAGTCACTCTCAGTAACCTGGCGGGGGATGCCGTTCTTCATCTGCCCCAACTGCGGCCACAGGGAGGCCAGCGCGGAGCGCACGGCGGGTTTCAGCACCCGTCCCAAGGGCTGCTCCAAATGCGGCTTCGGCTTCGTCTTCGAGCTGCTCGACGACTACTACCCGGCACCGAACGCGGCCTTCTTCGTCTGCGACCAGCAGGCCCGCGTGATCGATGCGGGCCGGGGAAGCTTCGAGCTGACCGGCCTCACCGACGAGGACGTGATCGGCCGGCCGGTGCAGGAGGTGCTCGGGCTCGAATGGCGGGAGCCGGATGAGCGGCGCGAGCCGGTGGCAGGCAACGGCGGCTCGGGCGACCCGATCGAAACCTCGCTGGAGTGGGGGGTGCGCTCGCTCGGCAAGCGGGTCTCGGTGAACGCCGAGGGGGACCTGCCGGCCGAGGCGGTCGCCGACGTCTTCCCCGCCTACGACGACGACGGGGGGCTTCTCATCGTCCTCACCCCGGAGGCCTGACATGGGGAAGCGGCGCAAAAACCTCTTCGTCCTCCTCTTCGTCCTCGGCCTGATCGGGGTCTCCGCCCTGGTCATCGTCAACAAGCCGACCCGCCTCGGCCTCGACCTCAAGGGCGGGCTCGAGCTGGTCTACCAGGCGACGCCGACCGGGCAGGTGGAAGAAATCAGCGGCGAAGACATCGACCGCTCGATCGAGATCATGCGCCAGCGCGTCGACGAGTTCGGTGTCGCCGAGCCGGAAATCTCGCGCCTGGGTGAGAAAGAGATCTCCCTGAGCCTGCCGGACGTGACGAACGCCCAGCGCGCGATCGACCAGGTGGGGTCGACCTCGCAGCTCTTCTTCTACGACTGGGAACCGAACCTGATCGGGCAGGAGTTCGCGATCGGCGGCCGTCCCGGCTCCGAACCGCCCGAAGGGGCCGTGGAAAAGGCAACCGAAGAATGGGAAGCCGTCAACCGCAACATCGCCAAGTTCGAAAACCAGCAGCTGCTCTACTCCGGTGCCTTTCCCGCCGCCTACAACGCGGTCAAGCTCGCTTCCGAGCAGAAGCCGGTCGAAGACTGCACGACCTGCTCGACCAGCAGGCCTCGCTTCTACCTCTTCACCAAGTCCGAACCGCACGAGCTGATCGCGGGGCCGGAGTACAGCAAGAAGGACCTCTACCTGAAGCCGACCGGGGCGGAACGGCCCCACAAGGGCATCGTTATCGAGGTGCCCGCGGGGACCATCGTCGTCTCCGAGCTGCCCAACGATCGCAGCGGCCAGGTGCTCGAGAACGCCGAACCGGGTTGGTTCGCGCTGCGCGACCGGCCGGCGCTCTCGGGCCTCGACATCACCCGCCCGAAGCAGGAATTCGACGAACTCGGCCAGCCGAACGTCGCCTTCGGGTTCACCGACGAGGGGCAGCGGGCGTTCCAGGAGGTGACCCGCAAGATCGCCCAGCGCGGCGCCGCGCGGGCGATCGGCCCGACCGCCGGGGAAGAAGCCGAACAGCTCTCCGGGCGCTTCGCCGTCATCCTCGACAACGAAGTCAAGACGACGCCGATCATCAACTTCGCCCAGAACCCGGACGGGATCGACGGGCGCACCGGGGCGCAGATCTCGGGCGGCTTCAAAAGCGTCCAGGAGGCCCAGGACCTGGCGACCTTCCTGCAGATCGGCGCCCTGCCGGTCAACCTGAAGCTGATCAGCCAGACCCAGGTCTCGGCGACGCTGGGCAGCCAGGCGCTCGACGCCGGCATCAAGGCAGGGGCTATCGGCCTCGCCCTCGTGATCCTCTTCCTGCTCGTCTTCTATCGCTTCCTCGGCCTGGTCGCGTCGCTGGCGCTCGGCGCCTACGGGGTGATCTTCTTCGCCCTGATCAAGCTGATCCCGATCACCCTGACGCTGCCGGGCATCGCGGGCCTGATCCTGACCATCGGCGTCGCCGCGGACTCGAACATCGTCATCTTCGAGCGAATAAAGGAGGAGGTGCGGGCGGGGCGCTCGATGTCGAACGCGATCACGGTCGGCTACAGGCGCGGGATCGGGACCATCGTCGACGCCAACGTCGTCACCCTGCTCACCGCCTTCATCCTCTTCGTCCTCGCCACCGCCGGGGTCAAGGGGTTCGCCTTCACCCTCGGCGTCGGCACGATCGTCTCGCTGCTGACCGCGGTCGTCTTCACCCAGGCGCTGCTGGGCTCGATGAGCCGCTCGCGCTTCCTGCGCTCGCCCAACGCCCTCGGTGCGGGGAAGTCACGCATGCGCTGGCACTTCGACTTCATGGGGGCGAGCCGCTGGTTCTTCTCGATGTCGGGGGCGATCCTGATCGTCGGCGCCCTCGCCCTGGCGACAGAGCAGCTCAACTTCGGCATCGACTTCGAGTCCGGCACCCGGATCAAGGTCGCCCTGGTCAAGCCCACCGACGAGGAAGGCGTCCGCGACACCCTGGGCGCCGCGGGGGTGGACGGCGAGGAGATCCAGCAGGTCTCCGATCCCGTGCTCGGCGACAACGTCTTCCAGATCCAGGCCCGCCAGCTGGGCCCGGATCGGGTCGAGAAGGTGCAGGAATCGCTCGAAGCGAAGTACGGGGTCGCCGAAGACGGCTTCGACAGCACCAGCGTCGGGCCGACCTTCGGCGAGCAGGTGGCCAGCAGCGCGCTGAAGGCGCTGATCTTCTCGCTGCTGGTGATCGGCGCCTACGTCGCCTTCCGCTTCGACCCGAAGTTCGCGGTGCCGGTCCTGATCGCGATCTTCCACGACATCCTGATCACCGCCGGCGTCTACTCGCTGACCGGCCGGGAGGTGACGAGCGGAACGGTCGCCGCTTTCCTCACCATCCTCGGCTACTCGCTCTACGACACGATCATCGTCTTCGACCGGATACGCGAGAACCTGCCGCGGATGCCGCGGGCGGCCTTCTCGCAGATCGTCAACCGCTCGATGAGCGAGGTGCTGACCCGGTCCCTCGCAACCAGCTTCTCGACCCTGCTGGCGGTGGTCTCGCTATTGGTCTTCGGCGGCGCCACGCTGCAAGATTTCGCCTTTGCGATGGGCGTCGGCATCCTCTCGGGAACGTACTCCTCGATCTTCATCGCCTCGCCGGTGCTGACCGCCTGGAAGGAACGCGAGCCCGGCTTCGCCCGCCGCCGCGAGCGGATCGCCGCGATCGACGGCAGCGTTCCCGCCTTCGCCGACGAGATCGAGCTCGCGAGGATCGCCGAGGACGGGGAGGAGACCGACCTGGAGCTGGAGGAGGAGATCGCCTCCAAGCGCGAAGAGCGACCGAAGGCGAGCGCGGTCGCGACGGTCGAGCCCGCGTCCCGCAGCGACGGCGGCGGGCCTTCGAGCAACGGCGAGCCGCCAGAGGTCGACCCGGCGGCGGTGGCCCGCCGCGAACGGGACGAGCGACGGCGCGAACGGCGCAAGCAGCGCCGCAAACACGGGAGGAAGAGATGACCGTCTCCACGACCCCGCACGCCTGGATGACGCGCGTGGTGCTGCGCATCTCTGCGTCCTCGGGTTTGCCTTTGGCACCACCAAAGGCTGCACCCTGCGTCCTTGATCTGCTTGACCACGCGCGCCCCCAGTCGCACGCGGCCATGAAGGCGGTCATCTGACATGGCCCTGCTGGTCTGGTTCACGATGGGCATCGCCCTCTGGCACTTCACGGTCTTCCTTCCCGACCGCTTCTGGCAGGGGATCGTCGGGGCCTTCATAGGCGCGACCCTCGGCGCCGTCGTCTTCGGCGCGATCGTCGAGACGGCAAGCGGGGGCAGCCTCGGCGACACCGACCTGATGACCGCGCTGACCGCGATCCCGGGCGTCGCGATCGGCCTGGCGATCGTCTGGGCAATCGGCATACGCAGCGAGCAAACCGCGGAGTAGGGGGTATGCCGGGGCGCCGGGGGTGGGCCCCCCGGGCCGGCTTCGCCGGGAGTTCCCGGGGGACCCACCCCCGGCGCCCCATCGAAGCCCTGCTATTTACGAGCTTGCGGGAGGGAGAATCTGTCCCAAGCGGTTTCTAGCCTGGTTGCGTGGCGGAGACCCTGCGCGCATACAAGGCTGAGCCTTACTCGTACGCCGAGGCGCGTGAGCTTTCGGCTGAGCTGGAGCTGAGCGAGCCTGTGGCGATCGCCCTGGTCCGCCGCGGCTACCGCACACCGGAGGACGCCCGAGTCTTTCTAGCCGCCGACGAGTCACACGAGCCTTACGCCTTCAAGTCGATGCCCGTGGTGGTGGAGCAGGTGCTGGGCGCGATCGAGAGAGGTCAGCGCATCACCGTGCACGGGGACTTCGATGTCAACGGGGTCTGCGCGACCTCGATCCTGGTCGGCACGCTGCGCGACCTCGGTGCCGAGTGCGATTGGCTGATCCCCGACCGGATGGCCGACGGCTATGGGCTCAGTGCCGAGAACGTGCGCAAGCTGGCCGAGCGGGGTACCTCGCTGCTCGTCACCGTTGATTGTGGAATCACAGCTGTCGAGGAGGTGAAGCTTGCGGTCCAACTCGGGATGGACGTGATCGTCACCGACCATCACCAGCCGGGAGAGGAGCTTCCCGATTGCCCGATCCTGCACCCGTCCCTCGACGGCTACCCGTTCGAGGATCTCTGTGGCACCGCTGTCGCCTGGAAGCTTGCATCCGCGCTGCAGGGGGACGCCCGCCACGACGCCGATCTTGACCTCGTAGCCCTGGCCACGGTCGCCGACGTGGTGCCGCTCGTCGGGGAGAACCGTTCTCTCGTGAAGCGGGGATTGGAGGAGGTTCGGCGGGCTCGGCGGCCTGGGATGCGGGCGCTGCTGGCGGCGGCGAAATGCGATCCGAGTGAGCTGGACGAGGGGGACCTTGCTTTTAGGCTGGGGCCGCGGATCAACGCGGCGGGGAGGCTGTACAGGGCCGATGCGGGGGTTGAGCTTTTTCTGACCGGGGACGAGGGGCGGGCCGAGGAGATTGCGGTTGAGCTGAGTCGGGCCAACGGGGAGCGGCGAGCTGCTGAGCGGGAGGTCGCGAACGAGGCCGAGCTGGCACTGCGGGAGTTGCCAGAGCGGTTGCGGGAGGCACCCGGTCTGGTGCTGGCGGGTGAGGGTTGGCATCCCGGCGTGATCGGGATCGTTGCTTCGCGGTTGGTGGAGAAGTACCACCGGCCGGTGGTGGTCATTTCGCTCGACGGGGAAGGCGGGGGCCGCGGTTCGGGGCGGAGCATTCCTGGGTTCGACTTGCTTGCGGGGCTGGAGGCCTGCTCGGAGCACCTGGGGCAGTTCGGCGGGCACAGGGCGGCGGCTGGGCTGGAGCTGGAAACGAGCCAGGTCGATGCGTTTCGCGAGGCGTTTGCCGCGCATGCGGCGAGCGTGCTGGGGCCCGAGGACCTGAAGCGGACGGAGCGGATCGATGCGATGGTGGGCGGGGCCTCGCTTGGGCTGGACCTGGCCGAGGAGCTGAAGCAGCTGGCGCCTTTCGGGATGGGCAACCCGGGCGTTCGGCTGCTCGTGCCTTCGGCGCGGGTCCGGGACGTGCGGTCGATCGGGGAGGGGAAGCACGCGCGCTTCAGCCTCCACAGCGGTTCGCACCGCGCCCTGGGGGTCGCCTTCGGACGGCCCACGCTCGGGGTCGGGGAGGAGGACCTGGTCGACGTCGCGGTGCGGCTCGAGGTGAACCGGTGGAACGGGGCGGTCGAGCCGCAGGTGGTGCTGCGCGAGCTCTACCCCCGCGATGCCGGCGAGGGCTCCGTCGAGGCGGCGGAGTGGTGGCGGCGCTTCGAGGCCGAGCTGGCGCTGGACCCAGTCGAGTGCCCCCCCGTTCCCGAGGCACCGCCAGGGGGGTACGAGCGACGGGTTCTGACGAACGCCAACGCCCCTGCCGCGGTCGCGGGCGAGCTGGCCTCCTGCGGCGAGGGCGTTCTCGCCCTCTGTGCCGATGCCGCGCTCCGGGCCGGCATGAGCCGCGAGGGCCTGCGGCTGGCCGACTTCCTGGAGCTGGAACGCAGTCCCGATCTGCCCACGGGCTTCAAGCACGTCGTCCTCGTCGACCCTCCGCCCTTCGCGCACCTGGCCGGGCTGGCCTCGCGGGCGACTGCGGAGGGCCGTTACCTGCACCGTGCCTGGGGAGAGGCGGAGCGTCGTTTCGCGCTCAGCGCGATCTCCGACCAGTTGGCTCAACGCCCGGCGCTGGTCGCCGCCTTCCGGGACCTGCGCGAGGCCGGTGCGGCGAGTGGCGAGGGCCTGCGCGAGGCACTGCTGGGCGGCGGCCCCCACCCACGGCGGGCCGAGACCGCCGCCCGCTGCTTCCGCGTCCTCGCCGAGCTCGACTTGGTGCGAGGAGCGCCGGACGGCGGCGCAGGCGAGGTCGGGGTCGTATCCTCAGGGGGGACCGATCTCGAGCGCTCGGCGTCGTTTCGCGCCTACAGCGCCCGTTTCCAGGAGGCCAAGCGATTCCTCGAAGGACAGAGACAGCCGTAGCGAACCAGGAGCTCCTGGGCGACCTCTTCGCCGTGGTCGAGGAGTTCGACTCGCCGGCGGGCGAGAACGGCGCCGGCAACGGCAGCACTGAGGGCGTCCCGGTTTCATCTGGGCCGGATCTCGACCGCGACGCGATCACCCGCGCCTTCGACTTCGCCTGCGACCGCCACGCCGACCAGCTGCGGCGCTCCGGCGACGAGTTCATCACCCACCCGGTGGGTGTCGCCCAGATCTGCGCCGCGATGCGGCTCGACACCCAGACGCTTTGCGCGGCGCTGCTGCACGACACGGTCGAGGACACCAGCGCCAGCCTGGAGGAGATCGAGGCGGAGTTCGGCGCCGAGATCGCCCAGCTCGTCGACGGCGTCACCAAGCTGACCGGGATCACCTTCGAGAGCCGCGACGAGCGCCAGGCGGAGAACTACCGGAAGATGATGGTGGCGATGGCCACCGACGTCAGGGTGATCCTGATCAAGCTGGCCGACCGTCTGCACAACATGCGCACGCTCGGCGCCCTGCCGAAGCAGAAGCAGCTGGCGAAGGCGCGGGAGACGCTCGAAATATACGCGCCTCTGGCGCACCGTCTCGGCATCCACGCGATCAAGTGGGAGCTGGAGGATCCTCGCCTTCGCCACCCTGCACCCGCGCAAGTACGCCGAGATCAAGCAGCTCGTCTCCCAGCAGCGCGACGAGCGCGAGAGCTACGTCGAGGACGCGGGCAGCTTCCTCGCCGGCGAGCTGCGTCAGGTCGGGATCGAGGCCGAGATCTCCGGCCGCGCCAAGCACTTCTACTCGATCTACACGAAGATGACCAAGAAGGGGCGCGAGTTCAACGAGATCTTCGACCTCACCGCCATGCGCGTGATCGTCGGCTCGGTCAAGGACTGCTACGGCGCGATCGGCGTCATCCACTCGCTCTGGAAGCCGTTGCCCGGTCGCTTCAAGGACTGGGTCGCGATGCCGAAGGCGAACATGTACCAGGCGCTGCACACGACGGTGATCGGGCCCGAAGGCAAGCCGCTGGAGATCCAGATCCGCACCGAGGAGATGCACAAGCTCGCCGAGTACGGGATCGCCGCCCACGTCGCCTACAAGGAGGGCGAGGTCGAGGACCCGCAGCGGGAGAAGATGACCTGGCTGCGCCAGCTGGTCGAGTCCGAGGGGGACCAGGACCCGGCCGAGTTCCTCGAATCGCTCAAGGTCGACCTCTTCGAGGAAGAGGTCTTCGTCTTCACGCCGAAGGGCGAGGTGAAGAGCCTCTCGGCCGGGTCGACCCCGCTCGACTTCGCCTATGCGGTCCACACCGACGTCGGCCACGCCTGCGTCGGCGCCAAGGTCAACGGCTCGATCGTGCCGCTGCACTACCAGTTGCGCTCCGGCGACATCGTCGAGGTGCTGACGGCGAAGCAGAAGCGCGGCCCCTCGCGTGACTGGCTGGCGCTGGTGCGGACCAGCCGCGCTCGCAACAAGATCCGGGCCTTCTTCAAGGAGGAGAGCCGCGAGGGCGCCGAGCGCAAGGGGCGCGAAGGCCTCGAGGAAGCCCTGCGAACCCGCGGCCTTCCGATGCAGAAAGTCGCCGCCTCGCCGCTGCTCGTCGACGTGATCCGCGAGATGGGCTTCCGCAAGGCGACCGAGTTCTACATCGCCCTGGGCCAGGGCAAGGTCTCGACCAAGGCGGCCGCCAACAAGCTGATGCAGCGGCTGAAAGCGGGGGAGGCGGTCGAGGAGGCCGACCCGCTCGGCCTCTCCGGGCCCCGCGAGGACAAGGCGCGCCGCACCAAGGACGCCGCCAACTTCGGGATCAAGGTGAAGGGCGCGCCTGGCAACGTCGCGGTGCGGCTGGCCAAGTGCTGCCGGCCGGTCCCGGGCGATGAGATCGCCGGCTACGTCTCGCTCGGCCGCGGAATCACGATCCACCGCAGCGACTGCAAGAACATGAAGGCGCTGAAGCGGGCGCCGGAAAGGTTCGTCGACGTGAGCTGGGACGGCGAGAACGAGTCCTCCTACCGCGTGGAGCTGCAGATCGACGCCTACGATCGCACCCGCCTGCTGGAGGATCTCTCGCGCACCTTCTCCGAGGCCGGGATCAACATCCTCGGCGCCAGCTGCGCCACCAGCCACCCGATGGTCAAAAACCGCTTCGTCGTAGAGGTCGGGGACACCGAGCAGCTGAAGCAGTGCATCGCCCGCCTGCGCAACGTCGAGTCGGTCTTCGACGCCTACAGGATAACTCCGGCCGCCTGACCCTCAGGAGACGACGGTGAGCGCGCCGGGATCGACCTTGAGCGTGAGCTCGGTCTTCTCGCCGATGTAGTCGCCGTCGACCTGGATCGGGAAGGGTCGCAGGACCCCGTCCTTGGTCTCCGAGATCGATGCGATCGTGGCTTCGGAGATCCCCGCGAAGTGCTCGATCTGGCGGTGCTTCGCGGCGGGCCCGCGCTCGCCGAAGAGCCTGGCGATCAGGGTCGGCATGTCGCGCACCGCGGCGCGCTTGAGGACGCCGAGGGCAAGTGTGCCGTCGTCGATCGCGACGTCCTCGCAGACCCGGACCGGGCTGCTGGCGAAGTAGGTGAAGGGGTCCGAGTTCTGGGCCAGGGCGGTGACTCCCTCGGCTTCTCCGCCGGTGTCGGTCCGCGCCTGCATCCGCACCGGGTTGACCAGGTAGGAGCGGTAGAAGGCCGAGACGGTCGCCCAGGTGTAGTAGTAGGGGCCGGCCCGGGACTTCAGCTTCGGGTGCGCGTCGACCCGCTTGACCACGGTGGCGTCGATCCCGACCCCGCAGGAGAAGACGAAGTGGCGCCCGTCGGCCAGGCCGAGGTCGATCTTGCGCGGCCGCCACTCGTCGACCATCGCCAGCAGGTGCTCGGTGGCGTCGACCACGTCGTTGGGGATGCCCAGCGTGCGGCAGACCACGTTGGTCGACCCGCCCGGCAGGACCGAGACCGGCACGTCGGTCCCCGCGAGGCCGTTGGCGACCTCGTTCAGCGTCCCGTCCCCACCGAAGGCGACGACGATGTCGTAGCCGTGATCGCGCACCTCGCGCCCGATCTCGGTCGCGTGGTTCTGCGCCTCGGTATCCACCGTTTCGACCTCGTAGCGCCCCTGCAGCGCGTAGACCACGAGGTTCTTCAGCCGACTCGAGACCGTCGTCGCGTAGGGGTTGACGATCAGCAGCATCTGCTTCTTGGCGGAGCGGTGCCTACCCGGTCGTCTCATACCGGATTACCTCGCCGTCGCCAACTTCGCGCACGCGGCCCTCGTTGACGAGCAGGTCGGCGTGGCCGATCACCTCCGAGAGGGTGAGGAAGGCCTGGGTGACGGCGACGTTGCCCCAGATCGCCTGGGCCAGCTCGTAGCCGCTGCGCGGCTGCTCGGCGATCAGCCTGTGGATCTTCTCCTTGCGGCGATCGTGGCCGGCGATGCGGCTGTCGATCAGGGCGACGTGGTCGGTGATCGGCTCGCCGTGGCCGGAGAGGACGATCTCGGCCGGCATCTCGCGCGTCTTGCGCATCGACTCGATGTAGGTGACCAGGGCCTGGGGGCGCTCGTTGGAGCCGTCGAGCGGTGGGGAGATCAGCGGGTTCGAGGAGATGTGGGCGATCAGGTGGTCGGCGGCGATCAGGATCCTGCGCTCCTCGTCCCAGAAGACCGTGTCGGAGGGGCTGTGCCCCGGCCGGTGAAAGGCCTGCAGGATGCGGTCGCGGAAGGGCACGACCTGCCCGTCCTCCAAGGGCTTCGTCACCTCGACCTTCGAGCCCCAGCCGCGGAAGCTGCGCGAGACGCTCTGCAGCGCCCTGGCCACCTCCTCGGGGATGCCGCTGCGCAGCATCAGGTCGACCGCGAAGGCGTCCTCGCGCTCGGCGTCCTCGCTGAAGTTGGCGAGCCGCTCGGCCGCGATGCCGAGCGCCGCGACCTCGGCGCCGGAGCGCTCGGCGACGATCTCGGCCAGCCCGAGGTGATCGATGTGCTGGTGAGTGATGACGAGCAGCTCGAGGTCCTCGATCGAGTGGCCGCGCTCGGCAAGCTGGGACTGCAGCTCATCCAGGGCCTTGCCCGAGTTGGGGCCGGTGTCGATCAGGGTCAGCGGCTCGTCCTCGAGCAGGTAGCAGTTGACCCGCCCGACGGCGAAGGGGGTGGGGATGCGCAGGCAGTGGATGCCCACCAGCGCCGCCTGCTCCAGTGCCCACGTCATCGCCGCCTCCTCTGCTCCCGCATGCGCGCGCCCGTCATACCCGGCGATCTCGCGCCCATGCTCACGCGTCCGGGGGCGGCGGGAGCGAGCATCATGCGCGGATGAGCTCCAGGACCTCGTCGCGCCTGGCTTCCATGTCCTCGCGCGAGACCAGCGACTCGAGGTTGAGCCGCAGCAGCGGCTCGGTGTTGGAGGGGCGGACGTTGAAGTGCCACTCGGGGTAGTCGACCGAGATGCCGTCGAGGGTCGCCTGCTCGCCGTCGCCGTAGCGCTCGGCGATCTCGGCCATCTTCGCCTCGGAGTCGGCGACCTCGGAGTTGATCTCGCCGGAGATGAAGTAGCGGGAGCGGAACTCGGCCATCAGCTCCGCGAGCGAGCGGCCCTCGACCGAGAGCAGCTCCAGCATCAGCAGGGCCGGGATCGTTCCCGAGTCGGCGCACCAGAAGTCGCGGAAGTAGTAGTGGCCGGATACCTCGCCGCCGAAGACCGCGTTCTCCTCGCGCATGCGGATCTTGAAGAAGGCGTGGCCGACGCGGGAGAGGTCGGCACGGCCGCCCTCGGCGGCGACCAGGTCGGGGACGGCGCGGCTGGAGCGCGGGTCGTAGAGGATCGTCGCGCCGGGGCCCTTCGCCAGCGCCGCCCGGGCGAGCAGGGCGCAGACGAAGTCGCCGTCGCAGAACTCACCGCTGCCGTCGATGAAGAAGCAGCGGTCAGCGTCCCCGTCCCAGGCGATGCCGAGGTCGGCGCCGCTGGCCCGCACTCGCTCGACGATCAGCCGCCGGTTCTCCGGCAGCAGCGGGTTGGGTTCGTGATCGGGGAACTCGCCGTCGGGCTTGAAGTACATCTCCTCCAGGTCGAGGCCGAGCCCGTGCAGGATCGGGCCGACCATCGGCCCACCCATCCCGTTGCCGCCGTCGACCACCACCCTCATCGGCTTCACCTTCTCGGCGTCGATGAAGGAGAGGGCGTGGGCGCGGTACTCCTCCCAGACGTCGACCTCCTCCAGCGAGCCGCCTCCCGGGGCGTGGCCGAGCCCCGCCTCGATCTCGCGGCGGACGTCGCCGATGCCGGCGTCGCCGGAGAGCGCCAGCGCCCCCTCGCGGACGAGCTTGACGCCGGTGTAGGCCTTGGGGTTGTGCGAGGCGGTGACCATCGCGCCACCGTCGAGCTCGCGCGAGCCGACGAGGAAGTAGAGCAACTCGGTCGCGACCATCCCGGCGTCGAGGACGGTCGCGCCCTCGAAGATCAGGCCGTCGCGCAGCTCCGCGGCCATCGCCGGCGCGGTGAGGCGCATGTCGCGGCCGAGGCCGACCCGCAGCTCGCCCGGCTGCTTGCCGCGCAGTCTCGCCAGCACGCGGGCGAAGGCGCGGCCGATCGCGTGCGCGGTCGTCTCGTCCATCTCGGAGCCGTATAGGCCGCGGATGTCATACGCCTTGAAGATGCCCGGGGGCGCCAGGACCGGCTGCTCGCTCACGAAACACCCTTCCGGTGCGCTTTATGTGGGCATAGATGGCATAAGGCGCACCGGAGCGTCATCGTGCCGATCGCTGCGCTCAAAATGCCCCCCTCAGCGCCTCGTAGCTCTGCTCGAGCGTCTGCGGCATCACTTTGGTGTCGGCGATCACGGGCATGAAGTTGGTGTCGCCGCCCCAGCGCGGGACGACGTGCATGTGGATGTGGTGCTCGACCCCGGCGCCGGCGACCCGGCCCTGGTTGAAGCCGACGTTGTAGCCGTGCGGGTCGTATACGTCCTCGAGGCGGCTCATCGCCCGCTGCGCCAGTCCCATCATCTCCACCACGGTCTCGGCCGGCAGGTCCTGGATCCGCCCGACGTGCTCGTAGGGCGCCACCATCAGGTGCCCGTTGGTGTACGGGAAGAGGTTGAGGATTACGAAGCAGCGCTCGCCGCGGTGGACGATCAGGCTCGCCACGTCATCGTCCGCCGCCGGCTTGGCGCAGAAGATGCACTTCTCCTCGATGTCCTTGGCTGCGTCCTTCACGTAGGCGAGGCGCCAGGGCGCCCAGATGCGGAAATTTGCCACGGGCGCATCCTATGAGAGAGGTACATAGCCGCCCCCGGACGCGCCAGCGGAGGAGGCGGCGACTGATCAGAGCCAGCCGCGGCTGCGGAAGTAGGCGACCATCGCGACGAGCATCGCCAGCATCGCGCCGACGATCAGGTAGAAGTCGGTCTGGTCCCCCTCGCCGGGCACGCCGACGTTCATCCCCCAGATGCTTGCGATCAGGGTCAGCGGCAGGACGATGACGCTGATCGAGGTGAGCACGCGGAGGATGTCGTTGACCCGGTGGGAGATCACCGACTCGTTCGTCTCGGCCAGCGCCTCGACCACCTCCTTGTAGTTCTCCAGCATGTCCCAGATCCGCTCGTGGGCGTCGACGATGTCATCGAAGTAGATCTCCAGGTCGAGGTCGGTGGCAAGGTAGCGCTGCTTGACCTTCTCCAGGTCGCGCAGGACCGGCCGCTGCGGCCGGATCACCTTGCGGAAGTTGATGATCTCCTGCTTGACGTTGGAGATGTCGCGTACGACCTCCTCCGAGCGGCCCTCGAAGATGTCGTCCTCGAGCGCGTCGAGCTTGTTGCCGATCTTGCGCAGCATCGGGAAGCAGTAGTCGAAGCTGTCGTCGACCAGGCGGTAGAGCAGGTAGCCCGAGCCGCGCGAGAAGAGCTGCTCGCGAAGCTCCTCCTTGGCCCGGCAGCGCTCGAAGAGGTACTCGACCGGCTGCAGCGGCTGGTTGGGGATCGTCACCACGTAGCCGGGCCCGACGAAGAGGTCGAGCTCGCCCGTGCCGAGGCGCCCGGCGGCGGGATCGAAGACCGGGAAGTGCAGGACGATGAAGAGGTAGTCGTCGTAGACGTCGATCTTCGGCCGCTGGTTGCGCGAGAGCACGTCCTCGAGGTCGAGCGCGTGGAACTCGAAGCTCTGCTCCAGCCACTCGCGCTCCAGCGCGCCCGGCTGCTCGATGTTGACCCAGCGCAGGCCGGAGGAGTCGATCTGCTCGACGCGCGGCGCCTGCGGCTCAGCAGGGGGCGCCGCGGAGGTGAGCTCGCCGCGCCGGCCGACGCGCCGCAGCCTCGGCTTCGGAAGGTTCGGCATCGTTCTGGCCTATCAGCTCGGCGGGCATGGACGCACAAGGTTAGCCGCCAGCCCGAATACTGGCTGCACGAGGATTCCCCTGGTAAGGTTCCTGCCTACATAAGTGCCACATCAAGAGGGGTGGAGGGACTGGCCCAGTGAAGCCCCGGCAACCACCTCGGACCTTTGGTTCGAGGGGAGGTGCCAACTCCAGCAGGTCGCGTCAGGGACCTGGAAGATGTGGGGGACGTCCGATCGGACCTCTGCCCCACAGGGCGGAGGTTTTTTCGTTGGCAATGGAAAGCGAGATCGGATGGCAATCGAGAACCTGAAGTGCAAGGAGTGCGGGGCGACGTACGGCCTCGGCGCTCATTTCGCCTGCGAGAACTGCTTCGGGCCGCTGGAAGTCGCCTACGACTTCTCCGACCTGGACCCGGACGAGGCCAAGCGCAAGATCCAGGCCGGCTCGCAGGGGATCTGGCGCTACGCCGACTTCCTGCCCTTCGAGGGGCGGCCCGGAGACCCGCTCGAGCCCGGCCTGACGCCGCTGCTGCGCGCCGACCGGCTCGCCGAGCGCCTCGGCCTCGACGCCGAGCTCTGGATCAAGAACGACGCGGCGAATCCGACCCACTCCTTCAAGGATCGGGTGGTCGCCGTCGCGGTCGCCAAGGCGCAGGAGCTGGGCTTCGACACCGTCGCCTGCGCCTCGACCGGCAACCTCGCCAACGCCGTGGCCGCGCACGCGGCCGCCGCCGGGTTGCGCTCCTACGTCTTCGTCCCCGCCAACCTCGAGGAGCAGAAGCTGCTCGCGACCGGCATCTACGGCACCAACCTGGTCGGCGTGCGCGGCAACTACGACGACGTCAACCGCCTCTGCACCCAGCTCGCCGAAACGCGCCCCTGGGCCTTCGTCAACGTCAACCTGCGCCCCTACTACGCCGAGGGCTCCAAGACGCTCGCCTACGAGACGGCGGAGCAGCTCGGCTGGGGGCTTCCCGACCGCGTCGTCTGCCCGATCGCCTCGGGCTCGCTCTTCACCAAGGTCGGCCGCGGCTTCCAGGAGTGGCTGGACATCGGGTTGGTCGAGGGCCACCAGCCGGTCTTCAACGGCGCCCAGGCGCAGGGCTGCAGCCCTGTCGCCACCGCCTTCGCCGAAGGCTGGGACGTCTGCAAGCCCCAGCGCCCGGACACGATCGCCAAGAGCCTGGCGATCGGCGACCCCGCGGACGGGCCCTACGCGGTCGAGCAGGCCCGCCGCACCAAGGGCTCGATCGACTCCGTCACCGACGAGGAGATCCGCGACGGGATCAGCCTGCTGGCGGAGACGACCGGGATCTTCACCGAGACCGCGGGCGGCGTCACCGTCGGCGTGCTGGCGAAGCTGGCCGAGCGCGGCGCGATCGGTGCCGGCGAGCGCGTCGTCGTCTACATCACCGGCGAGGGGCTGAAGACCCTCGACGCCACCCGCGATAGGTTCCGCATGCACGAGATCGACCCCGACCTCGAAAGCTTCGAGGCCGAGTTCCGCCAGGAGGTAGCAGCCTGATGTCAGTCACCGTGAAGATCCCGACCCAGCTGCGCGCCGCGACCGGGGGTGAGGCCGAGCTCGAGGTCGCCGGCTCGACCGTCGGCGAGGTCCTCGACGCGGTCTTCGAGGCGCACGGCGGCCTGCGCGAGCGGATCACCCAGGACGGCGACCTGCGCCGCTTCGTCAACGTCTACGTCAGCGGCGAGGACATCCGCTTCCAGGAGGGGCTCGCGACGCCTATCGACGACGGCGCCGAGGTCACGATTTTGCCTGCCGTCGCGGGTGGGTAGAGCCCATCCCGGCAGGGGTTCCACTTAACTTTTTCGAGGATCGTCGAGATGGCTGACGCCTCGAAGGAGCGCTTGCGAAAAAGTACAAGACGTTCCACCCCTGCCGGGATGGGCTCTGAGCTCCCGGCGGTCGTCATTCTCTGCGGGGGTAGAGGCACGCGCTTGCGGGAGCGGACCGAGACTGTGCCGAAGGCGCTGGTGGAGATCGGGGGGCGGCCGATTCTCTGGCATGTGATCGGGATCTACGCGGCGCAGGGGTTTGGGAGCTTTCTGCTCGCCACCGGTTACCTGGGGGAGATGGTCGAGGAGTTCGTGGCGGGAGAGGGCTGGCCAGATGGAGTCGAGGTCGCATGCGTGGATACGGGTGTCGACACGCCTACCGGAGGGCGGATCGCCCGCCTGGGAGAGAGGCTCGACGGCGAGACCTTCTGCGCGACCTATGCCGACGGCGTCGCCGACGTCGACCTCGACGCGCTGCTCGGGTTTCACCGGGAGCACGGTGCCCTGGCGACCGTGACCGTGGTCCAGCCGACGCTCCAGTGGGGGGTCGCGCAGCTTGCAGGCGACGGCCGGGTCGAGGGCTTCGTCGAGAAGCCGCGCAGCGAGCACTGGATCAACGGCGGCTTCTTCTGCTTCGAGCCGGGCGCGCTGGACTACCTGGACGATGACAGCGTCCTGGAGCGCGAGCCGCTCGAGCGTCTGGCTGCCGACGGCCAGCTGCGCGCCCACCGCCATGAGGGCTTCTGGGACTGCATGGACACCTACAAGGACGCGGTCGAGCTCAACGACCTCTGGGCCGCGGGCGACGCCCCCTGGCCGATCCTGGAGACGAGTCCGGCCGGCGCGACGAGCGGAGCAGCGCCCCAATGACCTTCCGGTGCGCTTTATGCCACCCAGCAGCACATAAAGCGCACCGGAACGGGGGTGGTGGGAGGTGAGCGGGCTTTCGCTGGTGACCGGGGCGCACGGGTTCGTCGCCTCGCACCTGGTCGGGGCGCTGCTCGGGCGCGGCGACGCGGTTCGGGTGCTCGACCGGCCCGACCCGCGGGTCGCGGACATCGGCGGCCCTCGCCGCTCAGCGCTCGACCTGCTCGGCCTTCGCGACGCGGTGGAGCTGGCCGAGGGCGACCTGCGCGACGCCGAGGCCGTGAGCGCCGCCGTCGCCGGCTGCGACTCGGTCTTCCACCTGGCCGCGCAGACGATCGTCGGGGTCGCCCGAGAGTCGCCCGCCGAGACCTTCGAGGTCAACGTGCGCGGTGCCTGGAACGTCTTCGAGGCCTGCTGCGAGCATGACGTGGCGCGGGTCGTCTTCGCCTCCTCCGACAAGGCCTACGGCACCAGCCCCGAGCTTCCGTACAGGGAGGACTTTCCCCTGCGCGCCTCCTACCCGTATGACGCCAGCAAGGCCGCCGCGGACGTGATCGCGCGCAGCTACGCCCACGCCTACGGGGTGCCGCTCGCCGTCACCCGCTTCGCCAACATCTACGGCGGCGGCGACCTCAACTTCTCTCGCCTGATCCCGGAGACGACGATCGCCGTCCTCGGGGGCCGCCCGCCGCAGATCCGCTCCGACGGCAGCCCCGAACGCGACTTTCTCCATGTCGACGACGCGGTCGCCGCCTACCTCGCGATCGAGGAGGCCCTCGGCGGCGCGGGGGCGAGGGGGGAGGCCTTCAACGCCGGCGGCGAGCGGCCGCACGCGGTGCGCGAGGTGGTCGACCTGATCGCCGAGGTGGCGGGAACCGGCGTCGAGCCCGAGTACCTGGGCAGCGGCACCCCCGACGGCGAGATCGACCGCCAGTACGTCGACTCGGCCAAGCTGCGGGAGGCGACCGGCTGGCGCCCGCGGGTCGAGCTCGCCGACGGCCTGGCCCGCACGCTTGGCTGGTATAGCAGGCACCCGGAGGCGCGCCCGACAAGGTAAGAGTAATACCGGTGCTACTCTTACTTCATGTCAAAGGTCACCAGCAAGGGCCAGGTCACGATCCCGAAGGAAATTCGGGACGATTTCGGCTTCCTGCCTGGGACCGAGGTCGAGTTCGTGCGCGAGGGCGACGGGATTCGCGTCCGTAAGCCCCCCGGTGGTCGCACTCGGGGCGATGAAATCGTCGAGCGCTTGAAAAAAGCCAGTGGCGGCGATATCCCGCTGAGCACGGACGAGATAATGGCCCTGACCCGGGGAGAGAACTGAGGCCCCGAGGCCTTAACTGTTCGTGCCGGCTACTCTCGTCGATTCAAGCGTCCTGATAGATGTGCTTTCGGACGACCCCACCTGGGGAACATGGTCCAGCGGCGCTCTCAGCGAGGCGGGGGCAGGGGGTCCGCTGCTGATCAACGAGTTCATCTACGCCGAGGTGTCCGCCCGCTACTCCCAAATCGAGGTGCTGGATCGCGAGTTGTCGGAGAAGGACTTTCAGCGCGAGCACACGCCGTGGCGGGCAGCGTTTCTCGCCGGCAAGGCGTTCCTCGACTACAAACGCCGCGGCGGCATGAAACGGTCGCCGCTTCCGGACTTCTTCATTGGGGCCCATGCGGCGGTGCGCGGTTTGCCTCTGCTGACCCGCGATCCGATCCGCTACCGCACCTATTTCCCGACCGTCGAGCTGATCGCGCCAGAGTGACGACGGTTCGCCCAGGCTAGTCTGGCCGGACCATGTGCGGGCGCTTCACGGTCACGACCAAGGACACGAAGTCGATCGCCGACCGCTTCCAGGTCGAGCTGGAGAAGGCGCTGGAGCGCAACGCGGCCGGGGACGCGCCGCCGCCACGGGCGGAGCGGGTCAAGGAGGTCGAATCGGGGCTGGGGCGCTTCAACGTGGCGCCGACCCAGGAGGTGCTGACGGTGCGCTCCTCGCCCGACCCCGAGGAGGCGGCGCAGGGCGAGAGGGAGGCGCGGCTGATGCGCTGGGGCCTGGTCCCGCGCTGGGCCAAGGACCTCAAGGTCGGCTACCGGATGATCAACGCCAAGACCGAGAACTTGACCTCCAGCCGCGCCTACTCACCCCTGGTCGGCAAGTTCCGCCACCGCTGCCTGATCGTCGCCGACGGCTTCTACGAGTGGATGGTGGCCGAGGACCCCAAGCAGCCGCGTCAGCCCTGGCGCTTCACCGTCGACGGCGGAGAGCCGTTCGCCTTCGCCGGGATCTGCACCCGCAAGGAGTGGGAGGACCCCGAGGACCGCGGCTTCGACGACGGCTGGCTCTACAGCTGCACGATCGTCACCACGACGCCGAACGAGGTCGTCGCCAAGGTGCACGACAGGATGCCGGCGATCCTGCCGAGCGCCGAGGCGGAGGCCGCCTGGCTGCGTCCCGACCTCGCGCTGGAGGACGCGGTCGCGATGTGTGGGCCGCTCGACGCGGCGCGGATGCAGAGCGCCCCGGCCAACCCGATGCTGAACAAGGTCGGCAAAGGGATCGAGGGCCCGGAGCTGCTGGTCGCGCCCTGAGCGTGGCGCCTACCCGCCCAGGGTGCCTGCGGTGGCGACCGTCGCCGAGCCGGCCGCGCTCTCGATCGTGCAGGAGATGCGCGCCGCTGGCGTAATGGTGGTGCGCCAGATCGAGACGAAGGGGAGGCTCAGCGCTTCCTTCGGCTGCCCGCTGGGGAAGCCCAGCTGCCAGGCCTGGCGCCCGATCCGGTAGGGCGCCCACTCGACGACTATCCCCGGCTCACTCGTGTAGCGGGAGCTGATCACGTCGCCGATTTCGACCGAGGCCAGTTCGGCGCTGTGCGAGCTGAACTCGATCAGCGAGGTGTCGTGGACTTCCTGTTCGGCGAGGTCTTCGCTGGAGCGCGGGTAGGAGGCGCGGCTGTCGTGGGTCTTGGCGACGATCGTCCGCTTCGGCACCGAGATGGTGCAGGTCAGCCGGCCGTGGCCGATCGCCGACCCGGCGTCGATCGTCAGCAGCGCCGAGGAGCGGAAGAGGGTGTACTCGCCGGCGTTCGGCTCGGTGGAGCGGATCTGTCCCTCGGAGAGCGTCATGCGCCCGCCTCCCGGGATCTCGACCGGCTTCGGGTCGGGCATGCGCGCTTCCTCGACCCATTCCAGCGTCGCCGCGCCGAGCGGCTTGTCGGTGCTCAGCAGCGCTGCCGCGACCGTGGCCAGCAGCCCCACCGCGATCACGATCAGTGCGCCCCGCGGGGGTCGGTTCTGCCTCTCGTCCGCCATCCGCCGCGACAGTATTGGAAGCGGGGGCGGATCGGCGGGCATCCCGTGCCGGGGAACCGCGATAGCTACGGTACGTTCGTGGCCAAAAGCACGACGTCGTCTCAGCCGGCCGATGTGAGCTTCGAGACGGTGGAGCTGCACGGCCGCCGGGTCGGCTACCTGGGCGGAGGCGGCAGCGGCCCTGCCCTGCTGCTGATCCACGGCATGGCGGGGAGCTCGGAGAACTGGCGTTGCGTGATCGAGCCGCTCGCCCACCGCCACACCGTGATCGCCCCCGACCTGCCGGGCCACGGGTCCTCGGCGGGCGGCCGGGGCGACTACTCGCTGGGCAGCCTCGCCTCGGGCCTGCGCGACCTGCTCGTCGCCCTTGGCCACGAGCGGGCCACCCTGGTCGGGCACTCCCTCGGCGGCGGCGTCGCGATGCAGTTCGCCTACCAGTTCCCGGAGATGGTCGAGCGGCTGGTGCTCGTCTCCAGCGGCGGCCTCGGCCCCGAGGTCAGCATGGTCCTGCGCGTGGCCGCCCTGCCGGGCGCCGACCTTTTCATCGCCGCGACGGCGGGCGTGGGGCAGAGGGCGGGTGGAGCCATCGGCCGCGGCCTCGCCGCCGTCGGCATGCGGCCCTCCCCGGACGTCGCCGAGGTCGCCCGCGGCTACGCCTCGCTGGCGGAGCCGCGCCGTCGCAAGGCCTTCCTGGAAACGCTTCGCTCCGTCGTCGGCACCGAGGGCCAGCGCGTCGCCGCAACGGACCGGCTCCACCTGGCGCAGGAGATGCCGGTCCTGATCGTCTGGGGAGCCCGTGACCCGATCATCCCCGTCCGCCACGGCGAGGACGCGCACCGGGCGCTGCCCGGCAGCCGACTGGAGGTCTTCGAGGACACCGGACACCTGCCCCAGCTCGAGCAGCCGGGGCGCTTCATCGCCGTGCTCGAACGCTTCCTCGCGGAGACGGAGCCCGCCCGCTTCGACCAGGACCAGTGGCGTGCCCGGTTCAAGGCGAGCTGATCCCGGTCACACCACAACCGAACGCGCCCGACAGGATTCGAACCTGTGGCCTCCGCCTCCGGAGGGCGGCGCTCTATCCAGCTGAGCTACGGGCGCTCACAGGCCAGTCTAGCTTCGCGTAGCCAGCGCTTTCCTTCGCGTAGGCTCGCAGGTCCCCATGGACCTCTCGGCGATCTTCCTCGGCACCGGCGGCTCGGTGCCCTCGGCGCGGCGCTCGACCGCGAGCGTGATGCTCGTCCGCGGCGGCAGGCGGATGATGTTCGACTGCGGGGAAGGGACGCAGCGCCAGCTGCAGCGATCGGTGGGGCTGACCCAGGTCGACGAGATCTTCCTCACCCACTTCCACGCCGATCACATCCTTGGCCTGCCGGGCCTGCTTAAGACCTATGACCTGACCGCCCGCGAGGAGCCGCTGACGATCTACGGCCCGCGCGGGCTGCACGACCTCTTCAAGACCCTGGGGCGGCTGATCGGGCGCACCGACTACGACCTCGAGCTGGTCGAAATGGACCCCGGCGACGCTGTGCCCCACGACGGCGCCAGGGTCGAGGCCTTCGCGGTCGAGCACAGCGTGCGGGCGAACGGATACGTCCTGATCGAGGAGGAGCGGCCGGGCCGCTTCGACCCCGAGGCCGCCAAGCGCCTCGGGGTCCGCGAAGGCCCCGCATTCGCCGTCCTGCAGCGCGGCGAGGAGGTCGAGGGCGAGGCGGGCGCCGTCCGCCCCGAGGACGTGATGGGGGAGCGGCGCCTGGGCCGCACGGTCGCGATCACCGGCGACACGGCCCCCTGCCACTCGACGGTCTCGGCCGCGGCCGACGCCGACCTCCTCGTCCACGACGCCAGCTTCTCCGAGGAGGAGGTCCAGCGCGCCGCCGACACCGGCCACTCGACCGTCGGCCAGGCCGCCGCCGTGGCCCGCGAGGCCCACGTGAAGATGCTCGCGCTGGTCCACATCTCCTCGCGCTACCACGTCGGCAAGGTCCTCGAGGAGGCCCGCGAGGTCTTCGAGCCGACCCTGGCCCCCCGCGACTTCGACGTCATCGAGATCCCCTTCCCAGAGCGCGGCGAGCCGCAGCTGGTGCCAAACGGGGCCCGCGAGCGCGCGGAGCAGGCTCAGGTGCCGGCGGACTGAATTGCAGGACTCATTATTTGCCGTCTTTGCGCAGTCAACGCGCCATCGGCGCGGACCCAGGGGGTACGGTCCGCCGATGGTCCGGATCGATCACCCAAAGCCAGTCCGAAACTGTCCGCAGGGTCCCCTAGCATCGGGATGACGATGGAGGCAGCCCACGCATCCGCAGCTCAGCTCGACGAGGAGAGCTTCAGGAAGATCGAGTTGACGATGCTCTACCTGGAGGAGGCGCGCTCCCGAGCCGAGCGTGCCGCGCAAGAGATGGCAGAGATCGGCGCCGAGCCACACCTCACCGAGGCCACCGAGCGGTTGCGCGACGACCTCGGTGAGCTGGCGCGCCACTACAGGCACCGGACCTACTTCGCCGCCCCCAAGGCCCAAACGAGCTTCTAGCGGAATCGATGGCGCTCTCCGATGAGGAGATCCGCCTCAACCTGACGCACTTCGCGGCGGATTGGGGCGGATACCGGGGGACTGAGCGCGAAGAGGCGCAGACCTTCTGCAACGAGCTTCTCACCTGCTACGGGACGAAGCGCAAGGAGGTTGCGACCTTCGAGGCGCGAACCGGGGCCGGGGGTTTCATCGACATGATCTGGCCGGAGGTCTGCCTGATCGAGATGAAGCGGCCGAGCGAGGCCGACAAGCTTGCCGATCACCGCGAGCAGGCACTGAACTACTGGAAGGACGTCAGCAAGCAGGTGGGTGAGAGCGGGCATAAGGCGCCGGAGTGGATCGTCCTCTGCGCTTTCGAGCGATTCGAGGTGCTCGACCCAGATGCGGGCTGGGATGAGCCGGTTGACGCGTTCCCGTTGGCCGAGCTGCCGGAGCGGCTCTCGTCACTCAAGTTCCTCGCCAAAGCGGATCCGTATTTCCGCGCCTCGCAAGCAGACCTGAGCCGCGACGCCGTCGTCAAACTGACCGACCTCTACGGAGCCTTGCGAGACCGTCGCGCGGCGGACTTGGACACGCTTCGCATCTTCATCCTGCAGATCGTCTGGGCGATGTTCGCGGAAGACCTCGGCCTGCTCCCGAACAATGTTCTGAGCCGACTTCTGCAAGGACTGATCAGAGAGCCTCGTCGGTCGAGCGCAGACGAGCTCGGACAGCTCTTCCGATATCTCGCGGAGCCATTGCCGCGACCGGCCAAGGGGAGTATCTACGAGGGAACACCACATGCCAACGGCGGGCTGTTCGAACATCCCACGCAAGTACATCTGGAAGTCGACGAGCTCGAGACGCTGCTCGAGGTTTGCAATCTCGACTGGCATCAGGTCGAGCCGGCGATCTTCGGGACGATCCTCCAAGGCGCACTGGGCAGGGACAAGCAGTGGGCACTCGGCGCGCACTACACGTCGGAGGCGGACATCATGAAGGTGGTCGGTCCCACGGTTGCCGAGCCGTGGATGGAACGAATCAAGAAGCTCTCAAGTGCGGCCGATGCCGAACAGGCGTGGCGCGACTTGATGGCCTACATCGTGCTGGACCCCGCCTGCGGCTCGGGCAACTTCCTCTACGTCGCGTACAGGGAGCTGCGGCGGGTTGAGCTGTGCTTGCGAGAGCGCCTGGCAGAGCTGCGTTCCGCCGAGGGGATCGCCCCGCAGGAGGAGATGGAGTTCTTCCCGATCGCCAACATGAAGGGGATCGAGGTCGAGGCCTTTGCCGCCGAGCTGGCACGGGTAACGCTCTGGATGGGACACAAGCTGGCCTCCGACGAGATGCGCGATCACGGGTTGAGCGAGCCGACTCTGCCGCTTGTCGATCTTTCCGGAATCCAGCGTGCCCACGCGCTGCGGATTGAGTGGCCTGAGGCAGATGCGATCATCGGCAATCCGCCGTATCACGGGTCTCAAAGGATTCGCAAGGAACTAGGCGACGCCGAAGTCGAGTTCCTGAAGGGGGAGTTTGGGATTGGCGTCAAAGATTACGCTGTGTACTGGTTCCGCAAGGCGCACGAGCGCCTCAAGCCAGGCGGAAGAGCCGGCTTGGTCGCTACGAATTCGATCACGCAAAACCGAAATCGCAAGGCGAGTCTTGAGTGGATCTTGAAGAACAGTGGTCTGATTACGGACGCTATTTCCACACAGGACTGGACAGGCGAAGCAGCGGTCGATGTGAGCATCGTGAACTGGATCCGTGAGCCAGCAATCCTCGGCGAGCAGTTTCGACTCGACGGGCAGCAGGTTTCGAAAATTTCTGCAGCTCTGCTTGATCCCGAGACAGATGTGACCCTCGCTGGGACACTGCCCCAAAACAAAGGACTGACCTTTCAGGGTCCTCAGCCGGTTGGAAGCGGATTCTTGTTGGGCTCCAGCGAGGCAGAAGAGCTATTGGCGCGCACTGATGCAAGCTATCGCGAGGTGGTTCGTCCCTACATCGTAGGCAAAGACATCACGGAAGACCCGAGGCAGCATCCCCGGCGCTGGATCATCGACTTTGCTGACAGGACTCTCGAGGAAGCTGAGAATTGGCCGGCGGCGCTAGACCTAGTGCGTCAGCGTGTTAAGCCCTTTAGGGAAAAGAATCGCCGTAAATCCCGTCGAGAGAACTGGTGGCTACTCGGAGAGCTCGTTCCTGCGATGCGAGCACGATTGAAGCCTCTCGACCGCTACGTTGGCGGTACTGCAACCGGTAAGCGGCTGCTTTTCTGCTGGGTAGATTCGTGGACGTGTCCGAGCAACGCCATGAATGTGTTTGCGTTCGACGATGACTACTCAATGGGTGTCCTCTGCACATCGCTGCATGGCGCCTGGGCCCGATCTCAATCATCCACTCTTGAGGATCGACTGAGGTACACGCCGACCAGCGCCTTCGAGACATTCCCATGGCCGTCGCCATCGAAAGGACAGCGCAACGAGGTGTCAAGTAGGTGCGGGAACCTACTCGTCCTCCGTGACGGCCTGTGTCGAAAACGAGATATTGGCCTAACGACCCTCTACAACGAGGTGGACGAAGGTATGCACCGGGAGCTCAAGGATCTCCACCGAGACCTTGACCTCGCTGTCGTGGCTGCCTACGAGTGGCCGGCCTCGACAGCAGACGACCCTGCCGAGTCGAATCGCCGGCTGCTGGAGCTCAACCGGGCGATCGCCAACGGCGAGTTGGAGTACGCCGGCCCCGGGTAAGGGTTCCGCTGTGCGGTGGAGTCAGAGTCAGCCGGCGAGTGAGGCAACCGCGTCGACCACCCCGGCGGCGCGGTCTTCCTGGAGGAAGTGCTTGGCGGGGAGCAAGGTGGCGTCGTCGACCCCGAGCGCTCGCTGCACCTCGACGCGTCGGTGCGCGTCGAGCATCCTGTCCATCTCGCCCCAGACGACCTGGGCTGGGTACTCGCGCCTGCCCAAGCCGTCGAAGAAGAAGCGCTCCTTCGCTGCGGTCAGCTCGAAACTGCGCATGATCTTCAGGAAGGCCCGGCCGCGGTCGCCGCGCTTGAGCAGCGCGTGGTGGGCGTCCACCTCGACCGTCGGCACCGCGGCGCGATCGGCGATCCCGGTGAGGTAGTAGACCTGCCGGAAGGCCGGCCGCACCATGCTCGCCAGCCAGGCCTCGCCAACGCCGCGGATCGAGAACGGGTGCATCGGCCAGGGGCGGTGAAAGCTCGACGCGTCGACCAGGGTGTTCAGGGCCGTCAGCGAGAGCACGCGCTCCGGGTTGCGGATCGCCCACTCGAACCCGACCGGCCCACCGATGTCGTGCACGACCAGGTGGCACCGCTCGATCCCCAGGGCATCGATGGCGGCACCGGTCCAACCCGCGAGTCCGCTCCAGCTGTAGTCGAATCCCTCGGGCCGCTCTGCGAGCCCCAGCCCGGGGAAATCGAAGGCCACCGCTCGCAGCCCCCGGTTCGCCAGCTCCGGCAGCAGCCGCCGGTAGAGAAAGCTGCTGGTGGGCACTCCGTGCAGCAACACCACGAACTCGCCGTCTCCCTCGTCCCGGGCGAAGCTGCCCACTCCGGCAGCCTCGAACCGTCGCCCGGCCGCTTCGTGGCGGGCGAGCGTTTCCGCAACGTCCGCTCTCACCTGCCAAGCGTCGCACGAATCGTCGCCGAGCGCTGCTACTCTGGCCTCGTCCTTTAACTCGGGTCCCGTGAGGCCTGGAAGGAGCAAATCGAAGTGAGTGAGAAGGTCGTGCTGACGCGCGACGACCTGAGGCGAACCCTGCGGCGGATCGCCCATGAGATCGCCGAGAAGAACCCGGGCCCCGGGGAGCTGGCGATCGTCGGGATCCACACCCGCGGCGCCCTGCTCGCTCGCCGCCTCCACGCGCTGCTTGCGGAGTTGACCGGCGCCGAGGTCCCGATCGGCGACGTCAACATCTCCTTCTACCGCGACGACGTCGGGGTAAAGCCGCGGGCGAGCCAGCCGGTCGTCCACGCCTCCCACATCGACTTCGACCTCGCCGGCAAGACCGTGGTGCTGGTCGACGATGTGCTCTTCACCGGGCGCACCGTGCGCGCCGCGATCGATGCCCTCTTCGACTACGGGCGCCCGGAGCGGATCCAGCTCGCCGTGCTCTGCGACCGCGGCCATCGTGAGCTGCCGATCCGGCCCGACTATGTCGGCAAGAACCTGCCGACCGCACGCGAGGAGCGGGTCAACGTCCGCCTCGAGGAGCTGGACGGCGCCGACGAGGTCGCGATCTCCGAACCGGTGGAGGTGACGGCATGAGGCACCTGCTCTCGATCGAGCAGCTCTCCAAAGCGGAGATCGAGGCGATCCTCGACCGCGCCGAGAGCTTCGCCGAGGTCGGCCGGCGCGACATCAAGAAGGTGCCGACCCTGCGCGGCCGCACCGTCGTCACCCTCTTCTACGAGTCGAGCACGCGCACCAGCTCCTCCTTCGAGCTGGCGGCGAAGCGCCTCTCGGCCGACCTGGTCTCGGTCAAGGCGGCGGGCTCCTCGGTCGACAAGGGCGAGTCGCTGAAGGACACGGTCGCCACGCTCTCCGCCTACGAACCGGCGGCGATCGTGATCCGCCACCCGCACGCCGGCGCCGCCCAGCTCGTCGCCGGCTGGGCCGACGCCGCGGTCGTCAACGCCGGCGACGGCAAGCACGAGCACCCGAGCCAGGCCCTGCTCGACGTCTACACGCTGCGCCGCCGGCTCGACTCGCTGGAGGGGAAACGGATCTGGATCGTCGGCGACGTGCTGCACAGCCGCGTCGCCCGCTCCAACCTGATCGCCTTCAAGGCGATGGGGGCTGAGCTGACCGTGTGCGGGCCGCCGGCGCTGATCCCGCGCGGCCTGGAGGAGCTCGGCTGCGAGGTCGAGCACTCACTGGACCGCCTGGGCGAGGCCGACGTCGTCTATGCCCTGCGCCTCCAGCACGAGCGGATGGCGGAGAGCTTCGTCCCCTCGCTGCGGGAGTACGCCGCCCATTTCCAGATCGACTCGCGCCGGCTCGGCAAACGCCAGCTGCTGATGCATCCCGGCCCGGTCAACCGCGGCGTCGAGCTCTCCGGCGAGGTGATCGACTCGCCGCAGTCGCTGATCGCCGAGCAGGTCGCCTCCGGCCTCGTGGTGCGGATGGCGATCCTCTACGAGCTGCTCGCTTCCAGCGACGACGAGTCGGCCCCGGCGGCCGGCAACGGCGCCAGGCGACCAACCGCGATCGGGCAGCCCGCATGAGCCTGGGCCGGCTGGAGATGCGCTCTGGAGAGAGCGCCGACCTGGTCCTGCGCGGCGCCACCGTGCTCGACCCCGTCGCCGGGATCGAGGGCAGCCACGACATCGTGATCCGAAACGGCTCGATCGCTGAGCTGGCAACGCCCGGATCGGCCGGCGCGGCGGGCCTGGAGGAGATCGACGCGACCGGCCTGCATGCCTTCCCCGCCTTCTTCGACCCGCACGTCCACCTGCGCACTCCGGGCCAGGAGCACAAGGAGGACATCGAGACCGGGAGCCGCGCCGCCGCCGCGGGCGGCTACTGCGGCGTTCTGGCGATGGCGAACACCGACCCGCCGGTCTCCACCCCCGCCGATGTCGAGGCGCTGCGCGAGGACGCCCGCACGGGGGCATCGGCCAGGGTCGGCTTCCTCGCCACCGTCACCGCCGGGATGAGAGGCGAGGAGCTGACCGAGATGGCCTCCCTGCGCGATGCCGGCGCGGTCGGCTTCAGCGACGACGGGCTCCCGATCTGCAGCGCCCGCATGCTGCGGCGCGCGCTCCAGTACCAGCGCCTCTGCGGCGGCACGATCGCCCTGCACGAGGAGGACCCGGATCTTTCCGGGAGCGGCGTCATGCACGAGGGACCGGCCTCGGCTGCGCTCGGCCTCGACGGCATCCCCTCGGTTTCCGAGTCGACGATGATCGCCCGCGACACCGCCCTCGCCGGCTACGAGGGCGGGCGGATCCACGTCCAGCACCTCTCGGCAACCGAGTCGGTCGAGGTCGTGCGCCGGGCCAAGCAGGCGGGAGTGCAGATCAGCTGCGAGGCGTCGCCGCACCACCTCTGCCTCACCGACGAGGCGGTGCGCAGCCTCGACCCCCACCGCTTCAAGATGAACCCGCCGCTGCGCTCCGAGGCCGATCGCCAGGCGCTGATCGAGGGCCTGCGCGACGGGACGATCGACTGCGTCGCCACCGACCACGCCCCGCACGCCCCGGAGGAAAAGGAGGTCCCGTTCGAGCAGGCGGCGATGGGGGTGACCGGCCTGGAGACCGCCTTCGCCGCCCTGCACACCGAGCTCGTGCTTCCCGGCGTGCTCGACCTCGGCCTCCTGGTCGAGCGGATGTCCGCCGGCGCCGCCCCCTTCGACGTCGAGCGCTCCTCGCTCGCCCTGGGCAGCGAGGCGAACATCGCCCTCTGCGACCTCTCGGCGGAGTGGACGGTGGGGGAGAACGGCTACGAGAGCCGTTCCTCGAACTCCTGGTGCGCCGGCCGCAGGCTCACCGGCCAGGTCGTGATGACCCTCGCCGGCGGCCAGGTCGCCTTCCGCCTGCGAACCTTCAGCCTGGGAGTAGCCGCATGACCGCCACCGCCGTTCCGGTGCGCTTTATGCCATCCATCGCTACACAAGGCGCACCGGAATGAGTGGGGGGGAGGGTTTCCTGCTGCTCGAGGACGGGGCGCGCTTCGACGGGGTGGCTTGCGCCGCTAAGGGGCCGGTGACCGGTGAGGTCGTCTTCAACACGGCGATGACCGGCTACCAGGAGTCGGTCACCGACCCCTCCTACGCGGGCCAGATCATCGTCTTCACCTACCCGCTCGTCGGCAACTACGGCGTCTCGGCGGCGGCGATGGAGTCCGACCGCGTCCACGCCCGCGGCGTCGTCATGCGCGACCCCAAGAACGGCGAGGACGTCGCCACCGCCGAGGGCGGCTGGCTCGACTGGCTCGCCGACTGCGGCGTGCCCGGGATCGGCGGCGTCGACACCCGCGCCGTGGTCCGCCGCATCCGCGACCGCGGTGCGATGCGGGGTGGGATCTTTCCCGCGGGCACCCCGGAGGCTGAGGCGCGCGAGCGCGTTGCCGCCGAGCCCTCGATGGACGGCGCCGACCTCGCCCGCACCGTCACCCCGCCCGAGCCGGTCCGCTTCGGGGGCGCCGGCCCGCACGTCGTCGGCATCGACACCGGCGTCAAGCTCAACATCGTCCGCCAGCTGCGCGAGCGCGACTGCCGCGTGACGCTGCTTCCCTGCACCTCCTCGGCCGAGGAGGTGCTCGGCGAGGACCCCGACCTCGTCTTCCTCGCCAACGGCCCCGGCGACCCCGCGGCCCTCGGCTACGTCGTCGGGACCGTTCGCGAGCTGGTCGGCAAGCGGCCGCTCTTCGGCATCTGCCTCGGCCACCAGCTGCTCTGCCGCGCGGTCGGCCTGGAGACCTACAAGCTCCCCTTCGGCCACCGCGGCGCCAACCACCCGGTTAAGGAGCTGGCGACGGGCAGGATCGACATCACCTCCCAGAACCACGGCTTCGCCGTGCAGGGGCCGGGCGGCGAGCCGCGGATCGAGGCCGACGAGCCGGTTCGCTGGGAGACCGACTTCGGCGTCGCCGAGCTGTCGCACCTAAACCTCTACGACCGCACCGTCGAGGGGCTGGTGCTCTGCGACGTCGCCGCGGCCACGGTCCAGTACCACCCCGAGGCCGGCCCCGGCCCCCATGACGCCCGTCACCTCTTCGACACCTTCCTGGGGCTGGCCCATGCCTAGACGCGACGACATCGAGAAGATCCTCCTGATCGGCTCCGGCCCGATCGTGATCGGGCAGGCGGCCGAGTTCGACTACTCCGGCGTGCAGGCCTGCAAGGTGCTGCTCGAGGAGGGCTACGAGGTCGTGCTGGTCAACTCCAACCCGGCGACGATCATGACCGACCCCGAGTTCGCCACCTCCACCTACATCGAGCCGCTGCTGCCGGGCCCGGTCACCCGGATCGTCGAGAAGGAGCGCCCCGACGCGCTGCTGCCTACCCTGGGCGGGCAGACCGCCCTCAACCTGGCGATGGCGCTGCACGAGGACGGCACGCTGGAGCGCTTCGGGGTCGAGCTGATCGGCGCCGATGCCGCGGCGATCCGCCGCGCCGAGGACCGCGAGGAGTTCCGCCGCACGATGACCGGGGCCGGGCTGCGGATTCCCTGGTCGATGACCGTCGAGGGCCTCGGCGAGGTCGAGGCGGCGCTGGCCGAGGGCCGCATCGCCCTGCCGGCGATCGTCCGCCCGGCGTTCACCCTGGGTGGCCACGGAGGCGGCGTGGGGGAGACCGAGACCGAGCTGCGCCAGGTCGTCTCCGAGGGCCTCGCCGCCAGCCCGATCAACCAGGTCCTGGTCGAGGAGTCGGTGATCGGGTGGGGCGAGTTCGAGCTCGAGGTGATGCGCGACCGCAACGACAACGCGGTGATCGTCTGCTCGATCGAGAACGTCGACCCGATGGGCGTCCACACCGGGGACTCGGTCACGGTGGCGCCGGCCCAGACCCTCACCGACCAGCTCTACCAGGACCTCCGCGATCAGGCGATCCGCGCGATCCGCGCCGTCGGCGTCGAGACCGGCGGCTCCAACGTCCAGTTCGCCGTCAACCCGCGAGACGGCGAGATCGTCGTGATCGAGATGAACCCGCGCGTCTCGCGCTCCTCGGCCCTGGCCTCGAAGGCGACCGGCTTCCCGATCGCCAAGATGGCGGCGAAGCTGGCCGTTGGCTACGCGCTGGAGGAGATCCCCAACGACATCACCCGGGCGACGCCGGCCTCGTTCGAGCCGACGATCGACTACGTGGTGACGAAGGTCCCGCGCTTCGCCTTCGAGAAGTTCCCCGGCGCCGAGGGCCGGCTCTCGACCCACATGCAGAGCGTGGGGGAGGCGATGGCGATCGGCCGCACCTTCCGCGAGTCCTTCGCCAAGGCGATGCGCTCGCGCGAGCTCGACTCCGAGGCCGAGATCCCGGCGAGCGACGAGGCGCTGCTCGACCTGCTCGAGAAGCCCTGCCCGGAGCGCTTCGACTGGATCCTCGCCGCCTTCGAGCGCGGGCTCGACGTCGAGGCGGTGCATGAGCGCTGCCTCGTCGACCGCTGGTTCCTGCGTGAGCTGCAGGCGCTGGCCCGCGATGGCGACGGGACCGAGGGCCTCGTCCGCACCTACAAGTCGGTCAACACCTGCGCCGCCGAGTTCGAGGCGGCGACGCCCTACTACTACTCGGCCCACGAGCGGCCCCCGGCGGGTGCGGCGGCCTCGGAGGTGCGCCGCGGAAGCCGCGACTCGGTCGTCATCCTCGGCGCCGGCCCCAACAGGATCGGGCAGGGCATCGAGTTCGACTACTGCTGCGTCCACGCAGCGATGACCGCCCGCGAGCTCGACCGCGACGCGGTGATGGTCAACTGCAACCCGGAGACCGTCTCCACCGACTACGACACCTCCGACCGCCTCTACTTCGAGCCGCTGACGGCGGAGGACGTGCTGGCGGTCTGCGAGCAGGAGCGGCCGGAGGGGGTGATCGTCCAGTTCGGCGGCCAGACCCCGCTGAAGCTCGCCCGCGCCCTCCAGGAGGCCGGCGTGCCCCTGCTCGGCACGCCCGTCGACGCGATCGACCTGGCCGAGGACCGCGGCCGCTTCGGTGCCCTCCTGCGCCGCCTCGGCATCGAGCACCCGCCCTACGGCACGGCGCTCTCGGCCGAGGAGGCGGCGGTGATCGCCGAGGAGGTCGGCTTCCCGCTGCTGGTCCGGCCCTCATACGTGCTCGGCGGCCGGGCGATGGAGATCTGCTACTCGACCGACGACCTCGGCGCTTACCTCGAGGCCAACGTCAAGGCCGACCAGGAGCACCCGCTGCTGCTCGACCGCTTCCTCGAGAACGCGATCGAGGTCGACGTCGACGCGCTCGCCGACGGCAGCGACGTCCACGTCGCCGGGATCATGCAGCACGTCGAGGAGGCCGGCGTCCACTCCGGCGACTCCGCCTGCGTGATCCCGCCGCTGAGCCTCGGCGAGGAGATGCTCGAGGAGATCCGCGCGACGACGGGGCGGATCGCCCTGGAGCTCGGAGTGATCGGCCTGATCAACATCCAGTACGGCGTCGCCGGCGGAAGGCTGTACGTGATCGAGGCCAACCCGCGGGCCTCGCGGACCGTCCCCTTCGTCTCCAAGGCCACGGGCGTGCCCCTGGCCAAGGTCGCGGCGCGGCTGATGCTGGGCGAGAAGCTCGCCGACCAGGAGCTGCGCGCCGCGCCGGACGGCATGGTCAGCGTCAAGGAGGCGGTCCTGCCCTTCGCCCGCTTCGCCGGCGCCGACTCCGTCCTCGGCCCCGAGATGAAGAGCACCGGCGAGGTGATGGGAATCGCCGCCGACTTCCCGACCGCGTTCGGCAAGGCGCAGGCGGCGGCGGGCGTCTCCCTGCCCACCGAGGGTTCCGTCTTCATCACCGTCACCGACACCGACAAGGCGGCGGCGACGCAGATCGCCGCCCGCTTCCACGACCTCGGCTTCGAGCTCGTCGCCACCGGCGGCACCGCGCAGGCGATCTCGGCGATGGGCGTGCCCGTGACCACGATCAGCAAGATCGCCGAGGGCTCGCCCAACGTCGTCGACCTGATCCGCGAGCGCCGCTGCGCCCTCGTGATCAACACCCCGACGGGGTCCGGCGCCCGCGCCGACGGCTACGAGATCCGCACCGCAGCCGTCCGCCACGGCATCCCCTGCGTGACGACGATGACCGGCGCCTCCGCCGCGGTCCGCGCCATCGCCGCCGGCATCGATGGCGACTCCGACGTCCGCTCCCTCCAGGAGATCCACGGCCTGCAAAGGACCAAGCAGCCGCGATGACAGCCCCGTACGGGCGCCGCCTCTGCACCGTCTCCGAGAGCAGGCCCTCGGGCGGCTACAGGCTCTTCTCTCTGATCGACGAGGAGGGCCCCGAGCCCCGGCCCGGCCAGTTCTACATGCTCGCCACCGAGAAGCACTGGGAGCAGCGGGACGGCCGGCCCTATCTTCCGAGGGCCCTCTCCGTAGCCGAAACCGGCCCAGCTGCATCCGGCATCCGCCTCGACTTCCTGATCGAGGGCATCGGCCCCGGCACCGACCGGCTCTGCGAGCTGCAGCCGGGCGAGCGAGTTTGGGTCAACGGTCCGCTTGGCAACGCCTTTTCGGCCCCAAAGGAGCTCTCCCCGGGGGCAGCCGGCGCGATCCTCGTCGGCGGTGGCATCGGCATAGCCCCCCTGGCCCTGCTGCGGCGCACCTTCGCCGCGCGCAACATCCCCACCCGGGTCCTCCTCGGCTTCCGCGACGAAACCCACTCCGGTGGCCTCGATGACCTCTTTTCCTGCTGCGAGATCAAATTGGCCAGCGACGATGGCCACGCCGGTCACCACGGCTACGTAACCGACCTCCTGGCAACGATGCTCGAAGGCGATGACGCAGGTACGGCAGCTGTTTATGCCTGCGGTCCCCCCGCGATGTTGGATGCCGTGGGGGAGATGTGCCTGGACCACGGCATTCCCTCTGAGCTCGCCATGGAGTCCCCCATGGCCTGCGGCTACGGCGCCTGCTTCGGTTGTGCCGTGCCGAAGCAGGGCAGTGGGTACCTCCGTCTGTGCGTAGACGGTCCTGTGTTGCGCGCTGGGCCGGCGGGTCCTGTCGCCGCAGGGGACCCACCGCCCCCTGCGGTAGCTAAAGCTTCCTCGGGGGCGGTCCCCCCTGCGACGCCACCCCCCGGCAGGAGCGGGGAAGGGGGGCCGTCGATGACGGTCGCGTTCTGCGGCATCGAGCTGGCGCACCCGATCGTCAACGCCTCGGGCACATTCGACGCGATCGCGGCTTGGCGCGTGTACGGAGACGAGCTACTGGAGCAATTTCCCTTCTCCGCCTTCGTCTCGAAGACGATCACGCCGGAGCCGCGGGCCGGGAACGAGCCGCAGCGGATCTGGGAGACGCCGGCGGGGATGATCAACTCGATCGGGTTGCCCAACAAGGGGTTGGATGGGTTTCTCGCCGAGGATCTTCCTCAGCTTGCCGAGCTGCCTGTGCCCTTGATCGTCTCCGTAATGGGAACGAGCAAGGAGGAGTTCTCGCGGCTCGTTACAGGCGTGGGGGAGAGGGAGGAGGTTGCCGCTATCGAGCTCAACGTGTCCTGTCCCAACGTCCACTCTGGCCTGATCGTCGGCGAGCAGCCGAGCGAGACCGAGGCGCTGCTGGAAGCCCTGCGGCCGCTCACCGAGAAGCCGCTGATCGTGAAGCTGACGCCCAACGCGGCCAGCTCCGCGGACGTTGCCGTCGCCGCCGAGCAGGGCGGGGCCGATGCTGTGTCCCTGATCAACACGCTGAAGGCGAGCGCGATCGACCCGGTGACCGGTCGCCCGGGTATCGCGGCAGGGCATGGTGGTCTTTCCGGACCAGCCGTTCGCCCCATCGCCGTCGCCCAACTTCGCGCCGTCGCGGCGGCGGTCCGGATCCCGATCGTCGGAATGGGTGGCGTGGCCAGCGGCGCGGATGCGATGGAGATGATCTCCGCCGGGGCGACGCTCGTCGCCGTGGGCACCGAGAGCTTTCGCGACCCCCGAGCTGGACAACGAGTTGCGAGCGAGCTTGCCATAGCGCTCAGGACAGGTCGAAGTGCCGATGCGGCGGCTTCTCACAGCTGAAGCTCAAGTCGAGGTCGAGGTGAATTTCCACGCAAAAGGCTCAGATGCCCTTGCGCCCGAGCGGCCCGCGGCTATACTCGCCGCCCACATGACCAGTCCAGTCAAGACCGCCGCCGCGACGCCAGAGCGATCGCTGGACCAGCGGATGGATGCGCTCAGGCGCGCAAACAACATCCGCACCGCGCGTGCCAAGCTGAAGAAGGACCTGAAAGCGGGCAAGGCCAACATTCACACGCTGCTGCTCGACCCGCCCGACTACCTGTTGACGGCAAAGGTCTTCGACATGCTGCTGGCGGTACCCAAGTACGGCCGGGTGAAGACCAACAAGATCCTCAACCAGTGTCGGATCTCGCCGTCGAAGACCATCGGTGGGATGTCGGCACGGCAGCGTGCGGAGCTGGTGTCGCAGCTCCGCAGGTAACGACCCGGCCGCGCTGCAAGCCGGCGCATATCGGCGTCCTCGGTCGCTCGCGTGCGGAGCACGCCACAACGACCGCGCTCCGCTCGCTGCGCGAAGAACCAGATACGCACGCTTGCTCGCTGCGCGCTTAGGCGCTCCCTGCGTCCGGCCGATCTGCTTGGTTTTCGCGGCCGCTCTATGTCCAAGGTCTTCGTCATCACAGGCCCCTCCGGGGTCGGCAAGGGGACGCTGATCTCCAAGCTGCTCGAACGGGTCGAGGGCCTCGAGCTCTCGGTCTCGGCCACCACCCGCGAGCCCCGCGAGGGCGAGGTCGACGGGCGCGACTACCACTTCCTCAAGCCGGAGGAGTTCGATCGCCGGATCGAGGCCGAAGACTTCCTCGAGTTCGCCACCTACAGCGGCAATCGCTACGGGACGCTGCGCTCCGAGGTCCGCGAACGGCTCGCGCAGGGCCGCTCCGTGGTCCTCGAGATCGAGGTCCAGGGAGCGCGCCAGGTGCGCGCGGCGATGCGGGAGTCGGTGCAGGTGTTCATCGCGCCTCCAGACCCGGCCTCGCTGCGGCGCAGGCTGGAGTCGCGCGGGACCGACAGCCTCGAGGCGATCGACTCGCGGCTCGAGGTCGCCGAGCAGGAGCTGGCCGCCCAGGACGAGTTCGCGCACCGGGTCGTCAACGACGACCTGGAGCGGGCCGCCGGCGAGCTGGAAGGGATCGTGCGCGCAGAGCTCGGCGTACCACTAGACTCCGGGGCCGAATGATCAAGCCACGCGTTGACAAGCTTCTGGATCACGCCGATTCCCACTACGCGGCAGTGGTCGTCGCCGCCAAGCGGGCCCGGCAGATCAACAGCTACTACCACAGCCTCGGCGAGGGCAGCTTCGGTGAGTACCCACCCCCGATGGTGGACGTGCCCGGCGAGCGCAACTACCTCTCGATCGCCCTCGAGGAGGTCGCCGAGGGCAAGCTCAAATACGAGTACCGCTCCTAGTGGTCCATCCTGCAACTCCGCGCACCGATCTGGCGGCTGCAAACCTTCGCCCGCCTTTGTCCTCGGTCGGCCGAATAGTCACAACTATTCGGCCTCCCTGTGTCCGCGGCGTGCTCGGTTTTCGCTCGCCATATCGGCACGGGACTTACAGGATGGACCACTAGCCGCGCCGCCGGCGCGACCGGAGCGAGGAGAAAAGCCATGGCCAGAATCCTGCTCGGGGTAAGCGGAGGGATCGCCGCCTACAAGGCGCTCGAGCTGGCGCGCCTGGCCACCAGCGCCGGCCATGGGGTCCGGGTCCTGATGACCGAGGGAGCCGCCCGTTTCGTAGGCGCCGCCTCTTTCGAGGGAATCGTCGGCGCCCCGGTGCTCAGCTCGGAGTTCGAGCGCGACCCGATGCGCGGCGCCTTCCCCGGCGACCAGCCACCTGAGCACGACCCGATCGGCCACCTCGCCCTCGCCGCCAACTGCGACGCCTACCTGGTCGCGCCCGCCTCGGCCAACGCCCTGGCCAAGCTCGCCGGCGGGATCGCCGACTCGATGGTCACCACGTCCTTCCTCGCCTGCACCGCGCCGCGCCTGGTCGCTCCGGCCATGAACGACCGCATGTACGCGGACGCGGCGACCCAGGCCAACCTCGCGACCCTGCGCGAGCGCGGAGTCACGGTGATCGAGCCGGACGAGGGGGCCCTCGCCTCGCGCGGCGAGCACGGCAAGGGGCGCCTGCCCGACCCGGCGCGCCTCCTGGCCCTCGTCGAATCGGAGCTTCCTGCCGGCAACCGCCCCTGGGACGGCCTCGGGGTGCTCGTCACCGCCGGCGGCACGAGGGAGCCGATCGACTCCGTCCGCTTCATAGGCAACCGCTCCAGCGGCCGCATGGGCATAGCGCTCGCTGCAGCTGCCGCCCGCCGCGGCGCAGACGTGACCCTGATCGCCGCCAACGTGGCACTCCCCGAGCCCCCCGGCGTCCACCGCATCGACGTCGAGACCGGAGCGCAACTGGCTGAGGCCGTCCGTGCCGAGTTCCCCGACTCCCACGTCCTCCTCATGGCCGCCGCCCCCGCCGACTTCAGGGCAAGCGAGATCGCGACGGGCAAGCTAACCCGCGACGCCTCCCTGGACCTCCACCTTGAGCCCACCGAGGACATCCTCGCCACCCTCACCGCGACTCGCACCGAGAGCCAAACCGTGGTCGCCTTCGCCGCCGAAGCGGGCGAGAACATCGAGCGAGCCAAGGAAAAGCTTGCACGTAAGAAGGCGGACCTGATCGTCCTCAACGACATCTCGAACTCCCAAATTGGCTTCGAGAGCAGCGAAAACGCCGTAACCCTGATCGACGCAGCGAACGAGACCCCCGTCCCGCAAGCTCCAAAGGACACCATCGCGGACGCCATTCTCGATCGAGTGAGCTCGCTCCGTGAAGAGGGACGGCAATCCCCTCGAACGGACGGATACTCAAAGCGTCGCGCTAATTAGCGCGACGCTTGTTCGGGCGAGGGGATTGCCGTCCCTCCATCAACCACGCCGAGCTATACTCGCCCCAAGCTTTAGTTAGTCCCGATGTACCCGAAGTGGGCCTGGCCCACTTTTTTTACGGCTTCATCCAAATGGCAGACCTCCAGCAAGACATCCAAGGGCAGCTTCGCGATCTCGACTTCCAGCTCGACCTGGTTGCGCTCGAGCAGCCGAGCAAGGAATCGCTGCGGCTCTTCATCGACCACCCCGGGGGCGTCGACCTCGCCCTCTGCGAGAAGGTGACGAAGCACCTCAACCACCTGCGGGTCGATTACTCGCTGGAGGTGTCCTCGCCCGGGCCCAAGTACCGCAAAGACAAGGAGCTTCCCCAGTGAGCAAGGAGATCGTCGAAGCAGTCAAGGCACTGGAGCAGGAGAAGGGGATCTCCGCCGACAAGCTGATGGACGCGCTCGAGGACGCGCTCCTCTCCGCCTACAAGAAGACCCCCGGGGCGGCCAAATACGCCCGCGTCGACCTTGACCACGAGACCGGCGACTTCCGCGTCTTCGAACTGATCCTGCCGCCCGAGCTGGAGGAGAAGCTGCTCGCCGAGGCCGTCGAGGCGCAGGAGTCCGAAGAGCGCGAGATCGATCCCGAGACGGGCGAGCTGCGCGAGCCCGAGGAGCCCGAGCTGGACCCGGAGATGATCGCTCCCTACGAGGACCAGATCTCCACCCGCGACGTCACGCCCGAAGACTTCGGCCGGATCGCCGCGCAGACCGCCAAGCAGGTGATCCTGCAGCGGATCCGCGAGGCCGAACGGATGATGATGTTCGACGAGTACCAGGACCGGGTCGGCGAGCTGATCACCGGGATCATCCAGCAGTCCGACAAGCGCTACACGCTGGTTCAGCTGCGCGAGCGGGTCGAGGCGCTGCTGCCCAAGTCCGAGCAGGTCTACAACGAGCGCTACGACCACGGCATGCGGGTCAAGGCCGTGATCACCGACGTCTCGGACTCGACCAAAGGCCCGGCGATCGTCGTCTCCCGGCGCAGCTCCGAGCTGATCAAGAAGCTGTTCGAAATGGAGGTGCCGGAGATCGCCGACAAGCTGGTCGAGATCGTCGGGGTTGCCCGCGAGCCCGGCTACCGCTCGAAGATCGCGGTGATCTCCCACGCCGACGGGGTCGACCCGGTCGGCGCCTGCGTCGGCCCGCGCGGCTCGCGAGTGCGGATGGTCGTCTCCGAGCTGCGCGGCGAGAAGATCGACATCATCCCCCACAACGACGAGCCCGCCCGCTTCGTCGCCAAGGCGCTCTCACCGGCACGGGTGCGCGAGGTGATCGTCGACGACGAGGGGCGTCAGGCGACGGTGATCGTGCCTGACGACCAGCTCTCGCTGGCGATCGGCCGCGACGGCCAGAACGCCCGCCTCGCTGCCCGCCTGACCGGCTGGCGGGTGGACATCAAGTCCGAGAGCGAGTTCGCCCAGGAGGACCAGGACGTCGAGTACGAGGGCGAGGAAACCTTCGACGGGCGCTGCATGGCGGTGCTCTCCAACGGCCGCCGCTGCCCCAACGCGGCGATCGAGGGCTCGACCTACTGCGGCCTGCCCCAGCACCAGGCGCTGAGCCGCTTCGAGACCAACCAGATTGCCGTGCTCGGGCCCGTGTCCGAAACGGAGGTCGAGATCCTCGCGGATCCCGATGCGGACCAGGGCCAGGTCGACGAGATCGTCGCAAGGGCCGAAGCCGAGTTCGTCGAGGAGGCTCCGGAGGAGGTTCCAGAGGAGTCGGCCTCGACGCCACCCGCGGAGGAGGCCGCTGAGCCCGCAGGCGAAGCTAGCGACGAATCCGGTGAGGAGCCTGCTCCGGAGCTTTCGCAGGATGAGGCGGAGCCGGTGGCCGAGGAGGCAGAGCAGTCCTAGTGGCGAAGAAGCGGGTTCACGAGATCGCGAAGGCGAAAGGCATCAGCAGCAAGGAGCTGCTCGCCGCGCTGAAGAAGGCTGGGATCGAGGCGAAAACCGCCTCCTCGAGCGTCGAGGAGGCCGCCGCCCTGCAGGCGATCTCCGGGGACGGGGCGTCTCCGGCGCCACCCAAGGCCGAGGCGAAACCGCCGGCTGCCAAGTCGGCTGCCGCTTCAAAGGGGCCCGTGCGACCCCCCGCGAAGCCCGCGTCCGGCGGTGGCGGTGGTGCCGCGAGCGGGAAAAAGCGCCGCGTCGTGATCGATTCCCAGGCCGCCCGCCGCGACCAGATGGGCGGGCCGCCGCCGCAGCGGCCGCCGCGCAGGCGCGGGGGCCGCCGCCGCCGTCCGATGCTGGAGGAGCCGCCGCCCAAAGTCGAGGAGGCGGCCGAGCCGGAGGCGACCAAGGTCCCGGCGGGGGCGACCGTGCGCGAGGTCGCCGAGTTGCTCGGTCTCGGCAGCGCCGAGGTGATCAAGAAGCTGATGATGATGGGGGAGATGGCGACCCTCACCCAGACGCTCACCGACGAGTCGATCTCGGCGATCGCCGACGAGTACGACCGCAAGATCGAGATCGTCACCGCGGCCGAGGAGGAGCCGGAGGCGCCGGAGTTCGAGGACGCCGAGGAGAGCCTCGCCGAGCGGCCGCCGGTGGTCACGATCATGGGCCACGTCGACCACGGCAAGACCTCCCTGCTCGACGCGATCCGCGAGACCGAGGTGGCGGCGGGGGAGGCCGGCGGCATCACCCAGCACATCGGCGCCTACCAGGTCCACCACGACGAGAAGACGATCACCTTCCTCGACACGCCGGGCCACGCCGCCTTCACCGCGATGCGCGCCCGCGGCGCCAAGGTCACCGACATCGCAGTGGTCGTGGTCGCCGCCGACGACGGCGTGATGCCGCAGACCAAAGAGGCGATCGACCACGCCCGCGCCGCCGACGTGCCGATCCTGATCGCGGTCAACAAGATCGACAAGGAGGGCGCCCAGCCCGACCGCGTGCGCAACGAGCTCGCCGCCGACGGCCTCACCCCCGAGGACTGGGGCGGGGAGACGGTCTACGTCGACGTCTCCGCCAAGACCCACGAGGGCCTCGACAAGCTGCTCGAGATGATCCTCCTCGTCACCGAGCTGGAGGAGCTGGGGGCCAACCCCGACGCGCCCGCGTCCGGCACGGTGGTCGAGTCCCAGCTCGACCCCGGCCGCGGTCCCGTGGTCACGATCCTGGTCCAGCGCGGCACGCTGAAGGTCGGCGACTCCCTGGTCGCAGGGCCGCAGTGGGGCCGGGTGCGGGCGATGCAGGACTTCACCGGCAGGCGCGTCGAGGGCGCCGGGCCGGGGATGCCGGTCGAGGTGCTGGGCTTCGACGGCGTCTGCGACGCGGGCGAGTTCGTGCACGCGGTGGAGAACGACCGGCGCGCCCGCCAGGAGGCCCAGGAGCGGGCCAACCGGCTCAAGACCGAGGCGCTGGCCCGTCGCCAGGCGCGCAAGGTCAGCCTCGAGGAGGTCTTCTCCCGCGTCCAGGAGGGCGAGATCAAGGAGCTCAACATCGTCCTCAAGGCCGATGTCGCCGGCTCGCTGGAGGCGCTGCAGGACGAGATCGCCAAGGTGCCCCAGGAGCAGGTGGCGATCAACATCATCCACTCGCAGACCGGCGGCATCAACGAGTCCGACGTGATGCTGGCCTCGGCCTCCGACGCGATCATCATCGGCTTCAACGTGCGCCCGCTGGCCGACGCCCGCCGGGCGGCCGAGCGCGAGGGTGTCAACGTCCGCACGTACTCGGTCATCTACAAGATCACCGAGGACCTGCGCAACGCGATGGAGGGCATGCTGGAGGCGGTCGAGGTCGAGGAGATCCTCGGCGAGGCCGAGGTCAAGCAGACCTTCAAGGCCTCCAAGGTCGGCCGCATCGCCGGTTGCCTCGTCAGCGAGGGCAAGGTCGCGCGCGACGCCAGCGTCCGCCTGATCCGCGAGGGCACGGTCATCTGGGGCGGCAAGCTCGGATCCCTGCGCCGCTTCAAAGACAACGTGCAGGAGGTCGAGGAGGGCCAGGAGTGCGGCATCGTCCTCGACGGCTACGCTGACGTCAAGGAGGGCGACGTGCTGGAGTTCTTCAAGACGAAGCAGGTCGAGCAGACGCTGGAGTGATGACTAAGATGGCCGCTCCTCGCATGCGCCGCGTCAACGAGGTGCTTCGCGAGGTGGTCGGCGCTGCGATCGCCGAGTTGAGCGATCCCCGCATCGGCTTCGTAACCGTGACATCGGTCGAGACCAGCCCAGACCTGCGCGCCGCCAAGGTGCACGTCAGCGTGCTCGGCTCCGAGGAGGAGCGGGAGGCGACGCTGGCCGGCCTGCGCTCCTCCCACGGGGTCCTGCAGTCCAAGATCGCCGCTGAGACGCGGATGAAGCGCACTCCCACGCTGACCTTCCACTACGACGAGACGGTCGAGCAGGGCATGCGGATATCGAAGCTGCTCGACGAGGAGGGAAGATGAGCGGAGTCGGCGTCAGGGCGTCGAGCCTGGAGGATGCCGCCGCCGAGCTGCGCTCCCGCGACCGCTTCCTGCTCACCGCCCACGAGGGGCCCGACGGCGACGCCCTCGGCTCGCTGCTGGGAATGCACCACCTGCTCGACCAGCTGGGCAAGGATTCGGTGATGTTCATGGCGGCAAAGGAGTTCCCGCTGCCGGTCGAGTACCGCTTCCTGCCCCTGGAAGAGGTTTTCCACGAGGCCCCCGCGGACATGGCCGACCGCACGGTCGTCTTCCTCGACTGCGGCAACGTCAACCGGATGCCGGTCGAGTTCCTCACAGACGGCGACAACTTCAGGATCAACATCGACCACCATCACGACAACACCCTCTTCGGCGACGTCAACCTGCTCGACACCGCCGCCTCCAGCACGGCGGAGATCGTCTACGAGCTGGCGATCGCGCTCGGGGTCGAGATCACCCCGGAGATCGCCTCGGCACTGTACGTCGGCCTGGTCACCGACACGGGCAAGTTCATGTACGAGAACACGAACGCCCACACGCACCGGATCGCCGCCGAGCTGATCGACGCCGGGGTCGTCGTCGACGAGACCTATCGCCGCCTCTACGAGCACGTGCCGCTCGAGAAGCTGCGGCTGCTCTCTCGCGCGCTCGAGGGCATCGAGCGCCACTGCGGCGAGCGGCTCGTCCTCACCTACATCACCGAGGCCGACTACGAGGCGACCGGGGCGGGGGAGGAGATGACCGAGGGGATCGTCGACCACCTGCGCTCGGTCGAGGGGGCGAAGGTCGCGGCGCTGATCCGCGACCAGGGCGACCGCGGGCGCGCCGCGCGCAAGGCCAGCCTGCGCTCCAGCAGCGGCGAGGTCGACGTCTCGGCGATGGCCCGCAAGCACGGGGGTGGGGGGCACAAGCGAGCGGCCGGATTCTCCACCGATCTCGGGCTCGAGGAGCTGGTCGCCTTCCTCTGCGACGAGGTCACCGCCCAGCTCGACTCCTGACGATGGGAGGGCGAGGCGAGGGCGCTGTGCTGCTCTGCGACAAGCCGGCCGGGATAACCTCGCACGACATTGTCGTGGCGGTGCGGCGAGAGCGCGGGTGCAAGGCGGGTCACGCCGGCACCCTCGACCCCTTCGCAACCGGGTTGCTGCTGGTCCTGCTCGGCCGGGCGACCCGGCTGCAGCGCTTCCTCACCGGGTTGCCCAAGACCTACGTCGCCAGGGCGCGGCTCGGCTGGCGCTCCAGCACCGGCGACCCCGATGGCGAGTTGACCGAGACCGGCCGCATCCCCGGCTCGCTGGAGCTGCCCACGGGTCGCGTCCGCCAGCGGGTGCCGATGACCTCGGCGGTCCGGGTCGGCGGTGAGCGGCTCTACCGCAAGGCCCACCGTGGAGAGACGGTCGAGACCCCCGAACGCGAGGTCGACGTCTACCGCGCCGAGCTTCTCGCCGGCGACGCCGAGAGCGCCGAATACGAGATCGAGTGCTCTGCGGGAACCTACGTCCGCACGCTGGTCGAGACCCTCGAGGACGCCTACTGCGCCGAGCTGCGCCGGACCGCGATCGGCCCCTTCCGGGTTGAGGATGCGGGCGAGGAGTTGAGCCCGGAGCGGGTTGCTGAGCTGGTCCCGGCCGCCGCGGAGGCCCTGCGATGACCTTCCGGTGCGCTTTGTGCCATCCATGCCCACATAAAGCGCACCGGAAGGGGTTGCGGTGAGCATCGAGGTCACCTCGCTGCCGGACGCCGAGCCGCGGCCGCGGCACGTCGCGATCGGGACGTTCGACGGGGTGCACCGCGGCCACCAGGCCGTGATCGACGCCGCCGACACCGTTCTCACTTTCGATCCCCACCCGCTGGAGATCCTGCACCCGGCGGCGCTGCCGAAGCTGATCATGCCCTTCGGGGTGAAGCGCGACGTGATCGAGGGGCTCGGGGTGCGCGAGCTCGTCGTCATCCCGTTCGACGCGGGGTTCGCCAAGCGAAGCGCCGAGGAGTTCATCGATGGCGTGCTCGTCGAGCGCCTCGGTGCCGAGCGGGTCTCGGTCGGGGAGAACTTCCGCTTCGGCGCCAAGGCCCAGGGCGACCCGGCGATGCTTGCGAGCCGCCCGGAGTTCGAGACGCGGGTCGTGCCGCTGGTCGAGGTCGACGGCGAGACGGTCTCCTCGACCCGGATCCGGGCGCTGGTCGCCGCCGGCGACATGGAGGGCGCCCGGCACTGCCTCGGCGCCCCCTTCATGGTCGAGGGCGAGGTGATCGGGGGCGACCAGCGGGGGCGCGAGCTGGGCTTCCCGACCGCCAACCTCGTCCCCGACGACCGCCTCGCGATCCCCGGCCACGGCGTCTACGCGGCCTTCGCCAACGGGGTGCCCGCCGCCGTCAACGTCGGGGTGCGACCCACCTTCGAGACGGGGCGCGGGGTGTTGATCGAGACCTACCTGATCGACTTCGACGGAGACCTCTACGGCAGCAACTTGCGGGTCGCCTTCGTCGCCCGCCTGCGTGGCGAGAAGCGCTTTGCCGGGGTCGAGGAGCTGATCGCCCAGATGCGTGCCGATGTCGAGGAGGCGAAGCGGGTCTGTGCTAGCTTCCAGCGGCCGTGAGTTCCCCTGGGGCGACGGCGCTTTTTTCGAGATGAGCCTGGCCAAGGAGAAAAAGAGCGAGCTGATCGGCAAGTACGGCCGCGCCGACGGCGACACCGGCTCGGCCGAGGTCCAGGTCGCCCTGCTCACCGAGCGGATCAACGAACTCACCGAGCACCTCCGCACCCACGCCAAGGACCACCACTCGCGCCGGGGCCTGCTGATGCTGGTCGGCAAGCGCCGCCGCATGCTGCGCTACCTCGAGCGCCACGACCTCGAGCGCTACCGGGCGCTCGTCGCCGAACTCGGCCTGCGCCGATGATCGGAGCCGGCAAGCCGGCGCCCGACTTCACCCTGCGCAACGAGAAAGGCGAGAAGGTCTCGCTCGCCGACTTCCGCGGCCGCAAGGTCCTCCTCGTCTTCTACCCGATGGACTTCAGCCCGGTCTGCAGCGACCAGCTCTCGCTCTACCAGGAGGTGAAGCCCGAGATCGAGGCCAAGGGCGTGACGATGCTCGGCATCAGCGTCGACCACGGCTTCGCCCACCGGGCCTTTCAGGAGTCCCTCGGCATCGACACCCAGCTGCTCGCCGACTTCGAGCCCAAGGGCGGGGTGGCGCGTGCCTACGGCGCCTACATCGAGAAGTTCGGCCACGCCAACCGCTCCCTGGTCCTCGTCGACGAGGAGGGCACGGTCGAGTGGGTGCACGAGTCCCCGACCCCGCTCGAGATCCCAGGGGCTAACCTGATCTTCGATGCGCTGAGCCCTGCCTCCTGAGCTGACCAGCGCCCCCGTGCCGCCGGCCGGGCCGGAGGACCATCGGCGCGGGGAGGGGCCGCTGCTGATCGTCTACGCCGATCTCGGCTGCCCTCACTGCGCCTCGGCCTGGGCCGAGATCGCCGCACGCGAGGCGACGGTCGTCTTCCGCCACTTCCCGGTCGCCAGCAAGCACCCACGCTCTCCCTCCCTGCACGCTGCGGCCGAGGCGGCCGGCCTGCAGGGGCGCTTCTTCGAGATGGTCGACTCGCTCTACGCCGATCGCGGCCACGTCGACGACCCGCACCTCTGGCAACGCGCCGAGCGCCTCGGCCTCGACCTGGAGCGCTTCGAGGCCGATCGCCGCTCCGACGCCGTCGCCGCTCGCGTGCGGCGCGACTTCGAGTCCGGCATCCGCGCCGGCGTCACCGCCACCCCCGCCATCTTCCCCCCGAAGGGCGTGTCTGATCTTGGGGGTGCATAAGACCCCGTTAGGTCAGACATGCCCCCGTGGCGGGGTGCGTGTACCCTCTTTTCCGAAAGAGAACGAGAGTTCTGAAAGCAGATGGCCGCCAATCCGGGTGGCCGGAGGTAGGACAACTAAATGAGCATGTTTGACGTAACCCGCGTTTCGGCGGATGTCGGCGACAGCCAGATTTCCTTCGAGACCGGAAAACTCGCGAAGCAGGCGGGCGGCGCGGTCATGGTGCAGTCGGGCGAAACGATGGTGCTCTGCACCGCGACCGTCGGCAACCTGCGCGACGTGGACTTCCTTCCCCTCACCGTCGACGTCGAGGAGCGGATGTACGCCGCGGGCAAGATCCCGGGCTCGTTCTTCCGCCGCGAGGGTCGCTCGGGCGAGAAGGCGACGCTGACCGCGCGCATGATCGACCGGCCGGTCCGGCCGCTCTTCCCGAAGGGCTGGCACTACGAGACCCAGCTCGTCGCGATCCCGACTTCGGTGGACCAGATCCACCCCTACGACATCCTCGCCATGAACGGCGCCTCCGCGGCGCTGGCGATCTCCCCGGTTCCCGTCGCCGCCCACGTCGGCGCGGTGCGGGTCGGCAAGCTCGACGGCGACTTCGTCGTCAACCCCTCCGAGGAGGACCACGCCGAGCTCGAGCTCGACCTGATCGTCGCCGGCACCGACGAGGCGATCCTGATGGTCGAGGCCGGCGCCAGCGGCGTCACCGAGCAGGAGATCCTCGACGCGCTCGACATCGCCCACGGCGAGATCAAGAAGCTCGTGGCGGCGATGGAGGAACTGCAGCAGAAGGCCGGCAAGGAGAAGATGGAGGTCGAGGCGCCCAGCATCGACGAGGGCCTGATCGACGAGATCCGCTCTTCGCATGGCAAGGCGCTGGTCGAGGCGATCGCGACCAAGGGCAAGCTCGAGCGCTACGAGGCGATCGACGCGGTCAAGGATGAGGTGGTCGCCGAGTACGCGCCCGAGACCGACGACGACGACGCCGACGCCGCGCGGAAGCCCGAGGTCACGGCCGCCTTCGCCCAGATCGAGAAGGACACGATCCGCAAGGCGATCGCCGTCGACAAGAAGCGCCCCGACGGTCGCGCCTCCGACGAGATCCGCCCGATCGAGTGCGAGGTAGACATCTCGCCCCGGGTCCACGGCTCAGCCTTGTTCACCCGCGGCGAGACGCAGATCCTCTCCAACGCGGCTCTCGGCACGACGCGCATGGACATGCGCATCGACACGCTGGGCCTGGAGACCTCGAAGAAGTTCTGGCACCACTACAACTTCCCGCCCTTCTCGGTCGGGGAGGCCGGCTTCATGCGCGGCCCCAAGCGCCGCGACATCGGCCACGGCGCGCTCGCCGAGCGGGCGCTGGTGGCGACGATCCCCGGCGAAGAGGACTTCCCCTACGTGATCCGGGTCGTCTCGGAGACGCTCGAGTCCAACGGCTCCTCCTCGATGGGGTCGGTATGCGCCTCCTCGATGGCCCTGCAGGCTGCGGGCGTCCCGGTCAGCGCACCGGTCGCCGGCGTGGCGATGGGGTTGATCAAGGAGGGCGAGGACTACATCGTCCTCACCGACATCGCCGGCGTCGAGGACCACCTCGGCGACATGGACTTCAAGGTCGCCGGCACCGCGGACGGGATCACCGCCCTGCAGATGGACATCAAGATCACCGGCGTCACCTTCGAGATCCTCACCGACGCCCTGGAGCAGGCCAACAAGGGCCGCCAGTTCATCCTCGGCAAGATGGCCGAGGCGATCGACGGCCCCCGCGAGCAGCTCTCCCAGCACGCGCCGCGGATCGAGGCGATCAAGATCGACCAGGAGAAGATCGGCGCCGTGATCGGCAAGGGCGGCGAAACGATCCGCGGGCTCTGCGAGGAGTTCGAAGCCGAAATCGACGTCGAGGACGACGGCACGATCCGCATCTATGCCCCGACCGGCTCGCTGGTCGAAGCCTGCGTCGCCCGCATCCAATCGATGACCAAGGAGGCCGAGATCGGCGACCGCTACAGCGCCGCCAAGGTCGTCAAGACGACCACCTTCGGCGCCTTCGTCGAGCTGGTCAAGGGCACCGACGGGCTGCTGCACATATCCAACGTCAAGCCCGGCGAGCGGGTCGACTCGGTCGACGACGTCCTCACCGCAGGCGAGGAAATCGACGTGACCGTGGTCGAGGTCGACCGCGAGCGCGGCCGGATCGGGCTGCGGCTCTCCGACGACCCCTCGGTCGCCGGCAAGAGCCCGGAGGAGCTGGCCACGGTCGGCTCCGGCGACGGCGGCTCGCGGCGCAACGGCGGCGACCGGGGCGGTCGCGGCGGTGGACGCGAGCGGCGCCCCCGACGCGACCGTGAGCGTCGCGACTAGAAGTTGAGCGAAGCAGCCCTAAGCACGCTGGGCTCGGGCGTCCGGGTCGTCACCGAGGAGGTTCCCTCGGTGCGGTCCGTGGCGCTCGGGCTCTGGGTGCGCACCGGCTCGCGCAACGAGACCCCCGCCCAGGCCGGCGTCTCGCACTTCCTCGAGCACCTGCTCTTCAAGGGCACCGAGCGCTTCTCGGCGATCGAGATCGCCGAGCGCCTCGACGGCCTCGGCGCCTCGGTCAACGCGGCCACCGGCAAGGAGACGACGCACATCCACGCCCGCTTCCTCGACGAGCACACCGAGGAGGTCTTCGACCTGCTTGCCGAGATGCTGCTGGCACCGACCTACCCCGAGGTCGATTCCGAGCGCGAGGTCGTGCTGGAGGAGATCGCGATGTACGAGGACGAGCCGCAGGACCGCGTCCACGACATCCTCGCCGAAGCGGTCTTCGGCGGGCATCCGCTCGGCAGGCGGGTGCTGGGGGAGGCCGAGGTGATCAGCTCGGTTCCCGTGCCGGAGATCGAGGCCTACCGCAGCGCCCACTACACCGCGCCCAACGTCGTCGTCGGCGCCGCCGGCAACCTCGACCACGCGCGCATCGCGGGCCTCGCCGAGCGCCTGGTCCGCCCGCCCGCCGCCGCGGGGGCTGCGCCGCCGCCCCCCGGCCCCGGCAGCGAGACGCGCCTGCGCTTCTACGAGAAGGACACCGAGCAGTTCCACATCTGCTTCGGGGCCCCGGGCATCACGCGCGAGGACGAGCGCCGCTACGCGCTTGCCGTGCTCGACTCGATCTTCGGCGGCTCGAGCTCCTCGCGGCTCTTCATCGAGGTGCGCGAGAAGCGGGGCCTCGCCTACTCGGTCGGCTCCTACAGCGAGCAGTACACCGACTCGGGCCTGGTCGCGACCTACGTCGGCACGCGCGAGGACAACGTCGAGGAGGCCTGCTCGATCATCGGCGCCGAGCTGGTGCGGCTGCGCGAGGCGCCGGCCAGCGGCGAGGAGCTGGCCCGCGCCAAGGAGAACGTCAAGGGCCGCCTCGTGCTCTCCTCGGAGTCGACCGCGGCCCGGATGAGCCGCATCTCGCGGGCGACGCTGTTCGGCCTGCCGATCGAGAGCCTCGACGAGATGCTCGCCAAGATCGACGCGGTCACCGTCGAGGACCTGACCGCCCTCGCCGGCGAGCTCTACCGCCCCGAGCGCCTCTCCGCCGCCTGCGTCGGGCGCGAGGAGAGCCGCTTTCGCGAGGCGCTCGGACCGGTCAGCGAGAGCCTGGTGGCAGCGTGATACGGGTCGCCGTATCGGGCGCCGCCGGGCGCATGGGGCAGGCCGTCTGCGAGGCGGTCGAGGGCGCCGGCGACACCGAGCTCGCCGGGAAGGCAGACCCCTCGCTGGGGGTCGAGCTGGCCGAGGTCCTCGGCGGCGCCGACGTCGTCGTCGACTTCACCACGCCGGAGACGGCCCTGGCCAACGCCACCGCCTGCCTGCAGGCAGGCGTCCACGTCGTCGTCGGCACCACCGGCTTCGACCTCGACGCCCTGCGGGCCGCGGCCGAGTCCGCCGGCGGTGAGGCGAACTGCTTCGTCGCCCCCAACTTCGCGATCGGCGCGGTGCTGCTGATGCAGGTCTCCCAGGCGATCGCCCCGCACATGCCGGAGTGCGAGATCGTCGAGCTGCACCACGACCGCAAGCTCGACGCCCCCTCGGGAACCGCCAAGCGCACCGCCGAGCTGATCGACGCCGCGGGCGGCAACGTCCACCGGCCGATCCACTCGGTCCGGCTGCCCGGCCTGGTCGCCCACCAGGAGGTCGTCTTCGGCGGCGAGGGCCAGACCCTCAGTATCCGCCACGACTCGATCGACCGCCGCTCCTTCATGCCCGGCGTGCTGCTCGCGGTGCGCAAGGTGGGCGGCCTGCAGGACCGCTTCACGGTCGGCCTGGAGAAGCTGCTTTGACGACCTCTCGACCGATCTGCCGCGATACCCTGGCGCCATGAAGGAGATTCGAGGCGTCATCACGGCGATGGCCACCCCGTTCGAGGAGAGCGGGGCGGTCGACGAGGCCGCAGCGCTGGGGCTGGCCACCCACCTGCTCGAGCACGGCTCGCACGGGCTGGTGATCTCCGGTTCGACCGGCGAGGCGCCGACGCTGACCGACGAGGAGGCGCTGGTCCTCGTGCGCGCCATCCGCCGGGAGGTGGGGGACGAGACCCTGCTGATCTGCGGCACCGGGACTAACTACACCGAGCACTCGATCGAGCTGACGAGGGGCGCCCTCGACGCCGGCGCCGACGCGGCGCTGGTCGTCACGCCCTACTACAACAAGCCCAACCCGGCCGGAATCCTCGCCCACTTCGAGACGATCGCGGCAGCGGTCCCGGAGATGCCGATCATCGCCTACAACATCCCCTCGCGGGTTGTGGTCAACGTCCCGCCCGAGCTGCTCGCCGAGCTGGCCAGGATCGACAACGTGGTGGCGGTCAAGCAGGCCAACAACGAGGAGCTGCAGCCGATCGAGGGAATGGACGTGCTCGCCGGCAACGACGAGATCTTCCTCAAGACGCTGGAAATCGGCGGCGCCGGCGGCATCCTCGTCGCCTCGCACCTGGTCGGCCCCCAGATGCGCGCGATCTGGACCGCGGCGCAGGCCGGTGACCTCGACACCGCCCGGGAGATCGACGCGACCCTGCGCGAGGTCTACGCGGCGATGGGCGTGACGACGAACCCGATCCCGGTCAAGGCGGCGCTGGCGATGCTGGGGCTGATCCCGACCGACACCCTCAGGCTCCCCCTCGTGCCCGCCGACGCGGAGCAGCGAGCGAGCGTACGCGCGGCGCTGGAGAGCGTCGGCCTCACTCCGGTGAACTCCTAGTGCCCGGCGCCAAACTTCGCGTGCTGCCGCTCGGGGGACTGGGCGAGATCGGCAAGAACATGACCGTGGTCGAGTACGACGGCCGCATCGTCGTCGTCGACACCGGCCTGATGTTCCCGACCGCCGAGATGCTCGGGATCGACCTGGTCCTGCCCGACTTCTCCTACCTGCGCGAGCGGGCGGAGGACATCGAGGCGATCGTGCTCACCCACGGCCACGAGGACCACGTCGGCGCGCTGCCCTACGTGCTTCGCGAGATCGGCTCGCCGCCGGTGATCTACGGCGGGTTGCTGACGATCGGGATGGTCCGCTCCAAGCTCGACGAGCACAAGCTGGGTGACGCGCCGCTGCAGGACCTCCCGGCGGGGGAGAGGGTCAAGGCCGGGCCCTTCGAGCTCGAGACGATCCACCTCTCGCACTCGATCCCCGACGCCCGCGGCGTCCTGATCGGGACCGGGCTCGGCTCGGTGCTGGTGACCGGCGACTACAAGTTCGACCAGACCCCGGTCGACGGCCGCCCGGCCGACATCTCGCGGTTGGCCGAAATCGGGCGCGACGGGCTGCTGCTGCTCTGCGGCGACTCGACCAACGCCGACCGGCCCGGGATCGCGCCCTCGGAGTCGAGCGTGGGGCCGGCCCTGCTGGAGACCTTCTCCGGCTGCGAGGGCCGCATCGTCGTCACCTCCTTCGCCTCCAACATCCACCGCGTCCAGCAGGTGATCGACGCCGCGGTGAAGCTCGACCGGCGGGTGGCGCTGGTCGGCCGCTCGATGCGCAAGAACTTCAACATCGCCTCCAACCTCGGCATCGCCGAGGCGCCCTCCGGTCTCTTCATCCAGCCCCGCGAGATCGAGAGCTTCCCCGACGAGAAGGTCGTCGTGATCTCGACCGGGAGCCAGGGGGAGCCGCTCTCAGCGCTGCGGCGGATGGCCAACAACGACCACCGCGACGTCGAGCTGCACTCGGGCGACACCGTCGTCTTCTCGGCCACGCCGGTCCCCGGGAACGAGCGTGCGGTCAACGAGACGATCGACCGCATCTACGAGATCGGCGCCACCGTCGTCACCGCCAAGAACGCGCCCATCCACGCCTCCGGCCACGGCTGGCAGGAGGAGCTGAAGCTGATGCTCAACCTGACCAAGCCGCGCTACGTGCTTCCTGTGCACGGCGACTTCCAGCGCCTGCGGCTGCACGCCGAGCTGGCCGAATCGGTGGGAATCGAGTCCGAGCGCATCTTCCAGGGACGCAACGGCCTGCCGCTGGAGATCGACGAGGACGGCGCCCGCTTCGGCGAGGACATCCACGCCGGAGTGATCTACGTCGACGGGGTAAACGTCGGCGAGCCCGACGACGTCGCGCTGCGCGACCGCCGCGAGATCTCGGCCGACGGGATCTTCCTCGTCGTCGCGACGATCTCCTCCGAGGACGGCCACGCGATCGCCGACCCGGAGGTCCTCTTCCGCGGCGTCGCCTTCCTCGACGAAGCCGACGCGCTGGTGGAGGAGCTGAAGGACGTGGTCGAGGACTCGCTCGAGGACGCTGCTTCGGCGGGAACCCGCGAGCTGCACCTGGTCCAGGAAGACCTGCACGACGCGGTGGCGGGCCTGGTCTACAACAAGCTGAAACGGCGGCCCATGATCATTCCCGTCGTCGTCGAGGTCTGACGCGAACGCTCCCGGCGCGGCGGGTCCTGTCACGGTTTTGGTGCCACCAGCCCTGCGGTAGCTAAAGCTTCCTCGGGCTGGTCCCCCAAAACCGCGCCACCCCCCGCGACAAGCGTTCGTCTCTGACGAGCTGACCCGAAAGCGCCCCTCCCGCGGGTGGCGCCGTAGGGGGGACCGCCCCCGAGGACGCTTTAGCGACCGCAGGGGGCGGTGGGTCCCCTGCGGCGACAGGACCCGCGGGCCAGGCCGCTTGCTTGGGAGAACTAGTGAGATTTGGTGGCCCGCCGGAGACTGTTGGGGAGAGCTCCGGCGGGCCTTTGTGTCTCGTCCGGAACGGAATCTAGGACCGGGGGGTAAAGCGGGGCTTAAGCCGGGGTAACTGTTTGCTCAGACTTGGCGAGGGGGAGGCGGACGCGGAAGAGGGCGCCGCCGATCTCCGACTCGGTGACCTCGACCGAGCCTCCGTGAGAGGCGGCCACGGCGGCGACGATCGCCAGGCCGAGCCCGCTGCCGCCGGCCACGGCGGTGTCGGCCGGGCCCTCGCCGCGGACGAAGCGGTCGAATATCTGGCTGCGCAGGTGGGGCGGGACGCCGGGGCCGTCGTCGGCCACCTCGACCACGGCGTCGCTGCCGTCCGCGTGCAGGCGCAGCTCGATCCGGCTTCCCGCCGGCGTGTGCCGGGCTGCGTTGTCGAGCAGGTTGAGGACCATCCGGTGCAGCTCGTCCGGGTTGCCCTCGACCGCCAGCGGGACCTCGCTCTTGAGCTCCAGCTCGTGGTCGGCGAGCGTCGGGGCGACCTCGGCGGCCGCGTTGCCGGCGACCTCGGCCAGGTCGCAGCGCCGGTGCCGGCCCACCCGGCCCGCGTCGGCGCGGGCGAGCAGCAGCAGGTCGGAGACGAGGCGGCTCATCCGCCGCGAGGAGCGCAGGGCAGAGTCGACCATCGCCCGCTCCTCGCCGTCGCGCGGCTCGCGCAGCGAGGCCTCGAGCAGTTCCAGGTTGGCGAGGACGCTGGTCAGCGGCGTGCGCAGCTCGTGCGAGGCGTCGGCGACGAACTCACGCTGTTTCTTCATCGCCGCCTCGCGCTCGCTGCGGGCGGCGTCGAGTGAGCGCAGCATCTGCTCCAGGGTCCGGGCCAGCTCGCCGACCTCGTCGTCGACTTTGGGGTCCGGCATGTGGGGGGAGGGATCGCCGGTGTCGGCGACCTCGCGCGCGGTCGCCGTCAGCGCCGAGATCGGCCGCATCGCGCGCGCCGCGATGGCCAGCCCGGCAAGGCTTGCCAGGAAGGTGCCCGCGAAGATCCCGGCGGCGATGAAGAGCCAGAGCCGGTCGACGGTCGAGTCGACGTGGGCGAGGCTGCGGCCGTACTGGACGTAACCGGTGATGAGGCCGGTGTCGCTGGCTATCCGCGCCGTCGCCACCCGCATCTGCCCCCGATCGGTGAGGCCTGGCGCCAGCGGTCCCATACCGGCGGCGCCGGTGCTCTCCTTGATCAGGTTGCCGTTGACGTCGAAGACCCGGGCGCTGGCCTCGTCGGGACGGACGAAGTCGTCGAGGCGGGGGCCTTTCTGGAAGGAGATCGTGCCGAGCGGCGTGTAGACGATGCGGAATTCCCTTGCCAGGGCCTGGGCGGCGCCACCCACCTCGCGGTTGAAGTCGTCGCGGATGCGGTTGGTCGTGACCTGGCCGATCACCGCGCCGAAGGCGAGGAGGATGACGAGCGTCATCCCCGCCGAGACGCCGGCGAGGCGCCACCGCACTGGCCAGCTGCCGGGCTTGCGCAGGAGCCTCCTCATCTACCCCTTCAGCACGTAGCCGGCCCCGCGCTTGGTGTGCAGGAGCCGTGGCTCGCCGCCGGCCTCGAGCTTGCGCCGCAGGTTTGAGACGAAGACGTCGATGGTGTTCGTGGCCGCGGTCGGGTCGTAGCCCCAGACCTCGTCGAGGAGGCGCTCGCGGGCGACGACGAGGCGCTCGTTTCGCATCAGGTACTCCAGCAGCTCGAACTCCCGGTTGGTCAGCTCCAGCTCGCGCTCGCCGCGCCTGACCTCGCGCGTGGCCGGGTTGAGGGTGAGGTTGCCGACCGCCAGCGAGGCGGACCCGCGGGGCGGGCGGCGGCGCAGCAGCGCCCGGATCCGCGCCAGCAGCTCCTGGCGCTCGAAGGGCTTGACCAGGTAGTCGTCGGCGCCGCTGTCGAGCCCGTCGACGCGGTCCTCGGTCTCCGCCCGGGCGGTCAGCATCAGGATCGGCACGTCGCCGTCTGCACGCAGGCGGCGGCAGACCTCGATCCCGTCGAGGCGCGGCAGGCCGAGGTCGAGCACGACCAGGTCGGGGACGAACCCGGTGGCGACGTCCAGCGCGTCTACTCCGTCGGCGCTGGTCCTGACCTCGTAGCCCTCCTGGCGCAGCGAGCGGCGCAGGACGTCGGCGATGTCGGCGTCGTCCTCGACTACCAGGACGCGGGCGGTGGCGGTCTCTGTGTCGTTGGCCAGCATTTTGCTCACCGATGTTAGCCCGGTATCGGCCGGGTTCCGTGGGGATTTACCTCGAATTTAGCCCCGGCAGGGGAGGGGCGGTCCACGTCGAAGCGGGCAGTCATGTTCGTGCGCAAGAAGAAGACTGCTGCCCGTCGCAAGCCGAGAGCTAAAGCGAAGGCTTCGAAGCCGAAATTGCATTTGCCGCGGGCTTTGGAGCAGCGGCATCTGGACCTGATCGGGCTGGGGTTGATCGCCGCGGGCGCTTATTTGAGCTTTGTGCTCTTTTTTGGCTGGGACGGGGGGAAGGTCGGGAGCGGGGTTGAGACCGGGCTGAGTTATCTGGTTGGGAACGTCGGGGCGCGGATCGCGACCGTGTTGATGCTGCTGGTCGGTGGCCTGCTCGTCACAGGGACTTCGATCTCGACGCTGTTCCGAGGGATCGGGCGAGGGTTGCGGGCCATGTTCCTGGGGAGTCGCGGGGTCGCCGACACCGTGGCCAGGTCCAGGGATGCTCGGCGTGAGGCCAAGGCCGATGCGTTTGAGACTCGGGTGGGGCCGACTGACGTGATGAGCGCCTATCCGGACGAGGAGGAGATGGAGCCGACGGTTGCTCTCGTGGAGGGGGCCGAGGGGGTTGTCGAGGAGCCCGTCACTCAGGATTTCGACCAGGAGCTGGCTGAGATCGAGGCCGAGGAAGAGGCCGGCGCCGCAGACGACGCCCCTCCACCGGAGCAGATCGCCCTGACACCCCAGGGCAACAAGCGCGGCGTCACCGCTTCGGAGGAGATCGACTACCGGCCGCCGCCGGCCAAGGCGCTGGAGCGGGGGAAAAGCGACAAGGGCGTGGATCCGCGCGACCACGAGTTGGTCGGGCGCAAGCTGGTCGAGACCCTCGGGCACTTCGGGGTCGAGGCGAAGATCGTCGGCATCGTCAGCGGGCCGCACGTCTCCCGCTACGAATTGCGGCTGGCGCCGGGCACCAAGGTGAAGAAGGTGACCGAGCTCTCCAACGACCTCGCCTACGCGCTCGCCTCGACCGACATTCGCATCCTGGCCCCGATCCCGGGCAAGCAGGCGGTCGGGGTCGAGGTGCCGAACACGCGCCGTCGCATCGTCCGGCTCGGCGACATCTACTCCGGCCGCCCCGAGAAGACCTCGCCGCTGGTCGCCTGGCTCGGCAAGGGAATCGACGGCAACCCGGTCTGGACCGACCTGGCGAAGATGCCGCACGTTCTGGTCGCCGGCACCACCGGCTCGGGCAAGTCCGGCTGCGTCAACGCGATCCTCTCCTCGATCCTGATGCAGGCCTCCCCCAACGACGTGCGGCTGGTCCTGGTCGACCCCAAGCAGGTCGAGCTCAACCACTACGAGAACGTTCCCCACCTGCTGACGCCCGTGGTCACCTCGCCGCGCCTGGCGGCCAACGTGCTGGCCAACCTGATCGGCGAGATGGAGAGCCGCTACGGGATCATGGGCGAGGCCCGCTGCCGCAACCTCGCCGAGCTCAACCGGGCCCGGGCCAAGACCGGAGAGCCGCCGCTGCCGCACATCCTCTGCGTGATCGACGAGCTCGCCGACCTGATGATGGTCTCCCCGGCCGAGGTCGAGGACTCGATCATCCGGCTCGCGCAGAAGTCCCGCGCCACCGGCATCCACCTGGTGCTGGCGACCCAGCGGCCCTCGACCGACATCATCACCGGCACGATCAAGGTCAACATCCCCGCCCGCATCGCCTTCGCCGTCTCCTCGCAGACCGACTCGCGGGTGATCCTCGACCAGGGCGGCGCCGAGGCCCTGCTCGGCCAGGGCGACATGCTCTTCCGCGGCGCCGGCACCTCGAAGCTGCAGCGGATCCAGGGCGCCTTCGTCACCGAGGAGGAGATCGCTCGCATCACCGGCCACTGGGCCAAGCAGGGCGAACCCGAATTCGAGGCGGAGCTGCTCGAGGTCCACGAGGAGAAGGGGGTCGAAGCCGAGGGCGACTACGACCCCGACAGCGACGACCTGCTCGACGAGGCGATCCGCGTCGTGGTCGAGACCGAGACCGCCTCGGTCTCGATGATCCAGCGGCGCCTGCGCGTCGGGTACACGCGCGCCGGCCGCCTGATCGACATGCTCGAGCGGCGCGGCGTGATCTCCGGCTACGAAGGCTCCAAGCCCCGCCAGGTCCTCGTCACCCAGGCCGACCTGGCCCGCCTCACGGGCGGCGGCTCCGGGGCCGTCGAGTCGGCCCCGGAGCCCAGCAGCGCCCTGCCCGAGTAGGCGCGGTAGGACAATGGGGCCATGGAACCCCGGGTCGGCGCGACCCTCCGCCAGGCGCGAAAGCGCCGCGAGATCGAGCTCTCCGAGGTCGAGGCTGCCACCAGGGTCAGGCTCAAGTACCTGCGGGCGATAGAGGACGAAGACTGGGAGGCGCTGCCGGGCAGCGTCTACACCCGCGGCTTCATCCGCGCCTACGCCTCATTCCTGGGCCTGGACGGGGAGCGCCTCGCGGCCGAGCATCGCCAGGGCGCCGAAGGCGAGCCCGGCGTCGAGCCCGTTCTCCCCGTGCGCTCCCCGCGCTCCGGCGACAGGCAGCGCCGTGCCGTTCGCGGCCTGGGCTGGATCGTGGCGGCGGGCGTGCTCCTCGTCGCCGTGCTCGTGATCGTCACCCTGCCGGAGGGCGGGGACGAAGGTGTGGGGCCGCCGGAGCCGGCCGGAAGCCGCCCGGCCACGAACGCCGGGTCACGGGAGCAGCCGCAGCCCAAGCCGCGCGCCGGGCTGGTCTCGGTGAGCCTCGTGACCAGCGCCGAAGTCTGGGTCTGCCTCGTCGGCGACGGCGGGCGGCACCTGGTCGACGGCCAGATCCTCGAAGCGGGAGCCGCGGCGGGACCGTTCCGGTCCGGTAGCTTCACCGTCTCCTTCGGCAACGGGGAGGTATCGATGCTCATCGACGGCAAGGAAGCTGAGATCCCGGCGACGTCCAGCCCGATCGGGTACTCGATCGACGCCGAAGGCGAGCTGACCCGGCTCTCCGAAGCAGAGCGGCCGACCTGCGCTTGAGATGACCGAGGTGCGGGCGGGGATAGTCGTCACCGGGACCGAGGTCCTCACTGGGCGGATCGCCGACCGCAACGGGCCCTGGGTGTCCGAGCGGCTGGCCGAGCTCGGGGTGGAGGTGGCCCACATCCTCGTCGTCGGCGACCGCCCGGACGACCTCGAGGCGGCGCTGCGCTTCATGGCCGCGGAGGGGATGGACCTGATCGTCACCTCGGGCGGGCTGGGCCCGACCGCCGACGACCTGACCGCCGAGGTGGTGGCGAGCTTTGCCGGCCGCGAGCTCGTCCTCGACGAGGAGGTCGAGGAGAAGATCGCGGCGATCCTGCGCGACTTCGCGCGCCGGTTCAACTTCGACCCCGAGGCCGTGCGCGAGGCCAACCGCAAGCAGGCGCTGGTGCCGGAGGGCGCGATTCCCCTCGACCCGGTGGGCACTGCGCCCGGCCTCGTCGTCCCGGTCGACGGGCGGGTCGTCGTGGTGCTCCCGGGCCCGCCCCGCGAGCTGCAGCCGATGTGGCCGGCGGCGCTGGCTGCGGAGCCGGTGCAGGAGCTGCTCGAGCGCGCCACGCCGCTGCATGGGTACACGCTGCGGATGTTCGGCGTGCCCGAGTCGGAGATCGCCAAGAGCCTGCGCGAGATGGAGGGCGCCGGGATCGCCCTGCCGGAGGTCGAGATCACGACCTGCTTGCGCCGCGGCGAGATCGAGATCGACGTCCGCTACCGCGAAGAGGCCGCGGGCACGGCGGAGGCGGTGCGCGCCGGCCTCGCCGAGCGCCACGAGCGCCACCTCTTCAGCCTCGAGGGGGAGACGATCGACTCGCAGGTGGCGCGGCTGCTGCGGGGGCGCAGGCTGGGCCTTGCCGAGTCGTGCAGCGGCGGATTGCTGGCGGCCCGCATCACCGACCTGCCCGGCGCCTCCGAGTACATGATGGGCGGGGTCGTCCCCTACTCGAACGAGGCGAAGGCCGAGCTGCTCGGGGTCGATCCCGACCTGATCGGGGAGAAGGGCGCGGTCTCGGCCGAGGTGGCGGAGGCGATGGCGCTCGGCGCGCTCAACCGCTTCGGCGCCGATGTCGCAGTGGCGATCACCGGCATCGCCGGCCCCGACGGCGGCAGCGAGGAGAGGCCCGTCGGCTACGTCTGCTTCAACGCCCGCCTCGCCGACGGCACCGCGATCGCCCGCGACCCCGTCATCCCCGGCGGCCGCGCCGACATCCGCGAGCGCTCGGCCCTCGTGGGCATGCACCTGCTGCGGATCCTCCTCAGCGGCGAGGAAGCGCCATTGTAGTCTCGTGGTGATTCAGTCGCCCGCGGGGTGGTTCCCCGCTTCGATGGGGGGGCTGTTCCTGCGCGAGTGAGGTAGCTGTCTGAGTCAGCTACCGTGAAAGAGACATCTGCGGAGGCGATTCTGGAGCGCGCGCCTTTCGCCCCACGAGTTCGACCAGCATTTCGGCCACCTACCTAACGACGGCGGTGGTGGCGGCATTGAGTTTCGCTTCGGGATGCAACGTCGAGACGCGCAGTGAGCAGACGCGCGGAATGCGCGCATTTTTGTAACTTCTTGCCAACAAAACTGCCTGCTCGCTGCACAATCCGGATTTCAGCCCAGACTTCGCCGCTCAGGCCTCTATCCTCGCCCCAATGGCAAATCAGGGACCACTAGAGACCGATGATGCGATCGTTCTCCTCCTGGGGGCACCAGGAGGAGAACCAGACCGCCTGGACGGCGTCACTCGGTTGGAGAAGCTGATTTTCCTGCTGGAGAGGGAGACGCCGGTTCAGGACTGGATGACCGAGAAAGCCGATTTTCGATCCTGGCGGTTTGGACCGTTTTCGTCAAAGGTCTACGAGGCTGCGGACACGCTCGCGGTTGCTGGACTGATTCGAGACTCGGCGAGCAAGGCGGGAAGTTCCGAAGATCGATGGGAGGCACTAAATGCTCTGATCGATGAGGTAGACCCGTACACCACCCGCACGTTCGAACTAACCGAGCGCGGGCGAAGGTACTACGAAGCACTACTAGAAGAGCTCCCGGATGACGCGGAGAAGGTGCTAGAAGGCTTCATGCAAAAGTTCGCGTGCCTCCCGCTGCGACAACTAGTCCGTTACGTCTACGAGCGGTATCCGCAATTCACGGACAAGTCCGAGATCCGCGACGAGATACTCCGTTGACTCTCGAGCCAGGTGACGAGGCAGCGATCATCGCGGTGGGCGTCGCGGTTGTCCTTGCTGTCACTGTTGGGATCTTCAAAGCCGCGTCACTGCGCGGCGATATGAACTCGAAGTGGGCTGGGCGGGTTGCGTTCGCAGCGGCCGCGCTTGGGGAGAAGACAATTTCCGAGCTAGAGCACCTCCGTGACGCGGTTGACCAGGCCTTGCCGGCGACCCCCGACGGCTTTGATCCTTCGCAAGCAATAGCTGACCCGGCTCCGTTGTTCGTGCGGGCTGATAGGACCGTGAAGTATTACCGAGCTCAGGCACGGCTGGAGAAAGACCTTGGATACCTACGAGGACTGGGTCCAGTCCTCGTAGGGGCACTTATTGGCGTCGATGTTGCGGCTGCCGTCCTCACGGTCTTCTTCGCGGAACTGCTTGAGTGGACATGGATCAAGCCGGTCGGGTTCGTCCTCCTGATCGCCGCCTCACTGGTCCTCGGTGCCGCTGGATGCGTTTACATAGTCCTGCAACACCGCCTTGCCGATGGCGAGATCCTTGCGGGAACCGGCGGTCGTGCTCAAGGCAAGCTCGACGAGTGACTCCTAACCAGCAAACAATCCTAATGCGACACCTACCCGACGTGACTCAGACCGAAAGTGGTGAGGCGGCGATGCTGCCAGCACTCATGCGATGGCTCATTGCAACGGGTCGGCTACGCAGCCGAACGAGCGTTGCGTATGAGGTGCCGTGGCTCGGGCGCCGCATCGATCTTGCTCTACTCACATCGCAAGGAATGACAACTGCATTTGAGCTCAAGCTTGGACGCCTTCAGCGTGTGCTTGAGCAGGCGGCCTACAATCGCGCGAGCTTTCACCGAAGCTGGGTCGTTACCGGCAACCGCCCTCAAGCGCAAGGGCTCCTCTGGGCGCAGGAACTCGGAGTCGGACTTGTTGTGGTCCAGCACGATGAAGTGGCTCAGCTGATTACACCCGCTCCTCCGTCACCGAATCCCGTTGCCTCAAAGCGGCTGCGGATGGCGATCTCACTTCGCACTGCCGAGGCCGTGTAGATGCCGCCTTTCGAGCGCTTTGCGCACTACCTCGCCTACGGTGCAACCGATCAGGAGACTTTCCGCGAGCTGCGGGATTCGTACTCGGGCGTTGTTGTCCCTGCGACGATTGCAGCATTTCAGAGGCAGGGGACGGGCGGATTCGTACTTAGTCTCTCTGCAACGCCGGAGGCGCCTCCCTATGTGATAGATTCCTCGCTTTCCGCTCTTCCAACAGGCGCTTCAAGCCCCCAAGAAATCTCACACAGCTCTTGCGGAACTTCTCGGCGATTCGGAGCTAGTCGTGCAGGACTTCGATCCGACGCCAGATGCTTTCCCCGATGAGCGCATCGCCTTGATCGCGCGGAAATGGGTGGAGTTCAACATCGGCTACGGGTCCAAAGAGAGCCAGAGCTTCAATAAGTACGCAAAACGCCTAAAAGAAGCGATTGAGCCTGAGCACGCGCAAGACCCCGAGGCTGTACTTGCTCCATATTTCGCCTGTGATGGACCGAATGATCCCTGGTGGATACGTTCTGTGAAATTTTTTGAGCAGACGAGAGGCGCAGCCGGAGATACGCCTTGCCTGCGAGTGGTATGCGCGAGTCGAAGCAGCTCACTGGGCGACCTACTTCTGAGTCTGGACGGGGACGAGCAGCTCATTGTGTGGGTCTCCAACTTCGATGAGCACAAAGCGACGGTGGAGGAGCTAGTCGCATATAGGCGCGCCATCGCGCACGCTGTCGGGAAGCGCCAAGATACGTTTGCCCTCTATGGCGGTTTCTTCAGCGTGCTGCTGGGCATTGATGGCCTGTGCGGGGCCTCTCATGGCGTTGGATACAGCGAGCACCGGAACTGGCGAGAGCTACCATCGGCCGGTGCTCCCCCAGCGCGTTATTACTTGAGGAGAGCCCATCGTTACGTGGCGCAGGATCTAGCCCAATACCTCTACACGATCAGCCCAGACCTTACGCAGTGCCCATGCCCTCATTGCGATCAGCGCCCGCCGCTTGAGCTCGACTATCACGAACTCATGAAGCACTCAGTCTTGTGTCGGGCGGAGGAGATAGAGGGATGGTTGCCCCTCGATACCCTGACCGCAGCCCGCTTGCTTGAGGATGAGTATGTAGCGCTCAGCACTCAAATTGCCAACGCAACATTGGTGCCACAAATTAGGAAGCGTGCCGAGAGCAGCATTGAACATCTTCCGCAATGGGCCGCTTCGCTTAAGGCCTCATAGGGGCCGTCGGGATGAGTCAATCTTCGAATTTGCCGGTGAGCTGGGCTAGCTCCCATCGAGGCCCCAATCGCAAAGGCGGTCGCACGTTTGCACTGTGCTTTCCGTGCCTGCGACCGGGGTCCGGTCACTGGGTTCGAACCAACGACCTCTCGCGTGTGAGGAAATTGACAGTTTCGCCGCACTCGGGTGTTGTTCCGTCCGTTCCGGCTCTCTAGCGTGGGGCGGGCATGGCGAAGGAGAGGTTGAAGAGCCCTGGGGCGCGGCTGTTCGTCGCGCTCGACCTGCCGGACGAGGTCCGGGAGGGGATCGTGGCGTGGGGGAGGCGCGAGCTGAAGGACCCCGCGCTGCGGGTCGTGCGGCCGGAGTCGCTGCACGTCACGCTCGCCTTCCTCGGCTACCTGCCGGAGAAGGAGATCGGGCGCCTCAGCGAGATCGTCGAGGGGCTGCGGTCGCCGGCGCCGGAGATCCGGTTCGGCGATGCGGTGGCGAAGCCCCCGGGCCGCCACCCCCGCATCTTCGCTCTGCCGGTCGACTCGCCGGCGGCGATCGCCCTGCAATCCGAGCTGGAGGAGAAGCTTGTCGCGGCTCGTCTCTACGAGCCGGAGAAGCGGCCCTTCTGGCCACACGTGACCGTGGCCAGGGTCAAGCCCGAGGGCAAGGGCTCGAAGCGGCCACGACGCGTGGAGAGCCCACCGGGCGGGCTCCCGAAAGACCTCTTGCAACCGACGCGGGCCGTCCGGACGCGTCTCTACCGTTCTGAACTCAAGCCGTCGGGCGCGGAATATCGCCCGCTGGCACAAGTCAAGCTGAGGTGAAAGAGATGGCAGACAGCAAAGCGGCACTGAAGGACGCCTCGGCGAAGGAGGCCAAGGCCAAGGACGCGGCCCTCGAGGCGGCGGTCACCGGCATCAAGAGGGAGTTCGGCGAGGGGTCCCTGATGCGGCTCGGCGCCGGCAGCGCCCTGCCGGTCGAAGCGATCCCGACGGGCGCCCTCGCGCTCGACCTCGCGCTCGGCATCGGCGGCGTGCCGCGGGGGCGGATCGTCGAGGTCTTCGGCCCGGAGTCCTCGGGGAAGACGACGCTGATCTACCACATCATCGCCGAGGCCCAGGCGAAGGGCGGGGTCTGCGTCTTCATCGACACCGAGCACGCGATGGACCCGATCTACGCGCGGGCGATCGGCGTCGACACGGACGAGCTGCTCGTCTCCCAGCCCGACTACGGCGAGCAGGCGCTGCAGATCGCCGACCGCCTGATCGCCTCCGCCGCGGTCGACGTGGTGGCGATCGACTCCGTCGCGGCGCTGACGCCGAAGGCCGAGCTGGACGGCCAGATCGGCGACACGACGGTGGGCCTGCAGGCGCGCCTGATGTCGCAGGCGATGCGCAAACTGGCCGGCAACCTGAATCGAGCGAACACCGTCTGCATCTTCACCAACCAGATCCGCGAAAAGGTCGGGGTCCAGTTCGGCTCGCCGGAGACCCAGCCGGGCGGCCGGGCGCTGAAGTTCTACTCCTCCCAGCGGCTCGACATCCGCCGCATCGAGACGCTCAAGGACGGCACCGAGGCCGTCGGCAACAGGGTGCGGGTCAAAGTCGTCAAGAACAAGTGCGCGGCGCCGTTTCGCCAGGCCGAGTTCGAGATCGAGTACGGCCAGGGCATCTCGCGCGAAGGCGAGCTGCTCGACTTCGGCATCGAGCACGACATCGTGCGCAAGTCGGGCGCCTTCTTCTCCTACGGCGAGACCCGGCTCGGACAGGGGCGCAACAACGCCAAGCAGTTCCTGGTCGAGAACCCCGAGGTCGCCGACGAGATCGAGGAGAAGATCCGCACCGCCCTCGGCATCGGCGCGGAGGTTGCGCCTGCCGCTGCCGAGGCGGAGGCACCTCCCGTTGAAGAAGCGCAGGCTGCCTGACGGCGCCTGCGCTCCAGTGGATAGGATTCCGGCCGGAAAATGAGCAACGGTGACCTCTTCTACGTCTGCGGCATCGCGCTGGCGGTCTCGGCGGTGCTGGTCAGCCTCGTCGGGTTGCGCGCAAAGGGGTTCCCGGGGCGTGTCGGCCCGCTCGTCGCGCTCTGGTTCGTGGCCCTGATCGGCGCGACGACGACCCTCTCCGTGCTCCACGCCCAGGACGAGGAGCACCACGAGGAGCCGGCTCTGAACAAGGCGACCGAAGAAGCCGAAGAGGAGGAGGCGCAGCAGTAAGGAGGGCTGCGGCCCCGGTACGCTGAGCGCATGCCCAGCTACCACGTCACCACGTTCGGTTGCCAGATGAACGTGCACGACTCCGAGCGCATGCGCGGGATGCTCGAGTCGCTGGGCTACGAGGAGGCGCCGAGCCGCGAGGGCGCCGACCTGATCCTCTTCAACACCTGCTCGATCCGCGAGTCGGCCGACAACCGCTTTGTCGCCCACCTGGGCGAGGCCAAGCGGCTGAAGTCGGAGGACCCCGAGCGGGTGGTCGGCGTCGGCGGCTGCTGGGCCCAGTCGGTCAAGGACGAGGTCTTCCAGCGCTTCCCCTTCGTCGACGTCGCCTTCGGGCCGGGGCAGATCCACAAGCTCGCCGAGTTCCTCAACTCCGATTCGCTCAGCGCCCAGGGCTACTTCGAGTTCGAGGACTTCTCCGCCAGCCTGCCGACCCGCCGGGTTCGCGAGTTCCAGGGCTGGCTGCAGGTCAGCCAGGGCTGCAACTGCAAGTGCTCCTACTGCATCGTGCCCTCGACCCGGGGCCGCGAGGTCAGCCGCGACCCGGCCCAGCTCGTGGCCGAGGCCGAGGCGCTCGCGGCCGATGGCGTGCGCGAGGTGACGCTGCTCGGGCAGAACGTCAACAGCTACGGCCGCGACCTGCCGCGGGAGGCGCGGATCGGCTTCTCCGAGCTGCTCGGGCGCATCGACGCGATCGACGGCATCGACCGCATCCGCTACACCAGCCCCCACCCGAAGGACATGAAGGAGGACGTGATCCGCGCCCATGCCGAGCTGCCGGCGCTCTGCGAGCACATCCACCTGCCGCTGCAGTCGGGCTCCAGCGCGGTGCTCAAGCGCATGCGCCGGACCTACGACCGCCGGCGCTACATGGACCGGGTCTCGCTGATCCGCGAGCACGTCCCCGACTGCGCGATCACCACCGACATCATCGTCGGCTTTCCCGGTGAGGCCGAGGCCGACTTCGAGCAGACGCTGGAGGTGGTCGACGAGGTCGGCTACGACGGCGCCTTCACCTTCGTCTTCTCGCCGCGGCGGGAAACCGAGGCGGCCGAGCTCGGCGAGCAGGTGCCTCACCCGGTCAAGGTCGAGCGGATGGAGCGGCTGGTCGAGCTTGTGCAGGAGCGAGCGGCTGAGCGGGCCCAGCGGTTCGTCGGGCGTGAGATGGAGGTGCTGGTCGAAGGGACGAGTCGTACGGATGAGACGCGGCTGCGTGGGCGGACCCGGCACAACAAGGCTGTGAACTTCGACGGGGAGGCGAATCCCGGGGATTTCGTCGGGGTGGAGATCGCTGAGGCTACGTCGCAGACGCTGGGAGGGGTGGCGGCGCAACCCCTCTCCCAACTGCAGGCTCGATAGGGCGGGAGTTGGGGCAACCCCTCTCTCAACTTTTTCGGGAAGACGCGGCCGAGGGCCGCGTCCTGACAACCCGAAAAAGTACAAGCCGTTCGGGGCAGCCCCAACTCCCGCCCCGCGGAACGCTTTAGCTATTCGCATATGGACGTAATCGCAATATTTGGGCCGACGGGGGTCGGGAAGACCGGCGTCGCGGTTGCGCTGGCGGAGAAGCTTCGGGAGCGCGGGGAGGATCCGGCGGCGATCTCTTGCGATGCGCTTCAGGTGTATGAGGGGCTTTCGGTGCTTACCGGGGTCGCCACGGCTGCCGAGCAGGAGGAGCTTGAGCACAAGCTGGTGGGGTTCGTGCCGGTTACGGAGGCCTTCAACGTGGGGAATTACATGCCGCTGGCGCATGCGGAGGTCGATGCGGCGCTGGAGGCTGGGCGGCGGCCGATCGTGGTGGGGGGGACCGGGCTCTATCTACGGGCGGCGCTGGCGGAGCTCTCGCTGGTCAAGGCGGAGCCCGAAGCTGAGGACTCGGAGCTTTGGTCGCCGGAGACGCGGCATCCGACGGCGATCTTCGGGCTTGACATGGCGCGGGAGCAGCTCTATGAGCGGATCGATGCGCGGACGGAGGCGATCGTCGCGGCGGGGGCGCGCGAGGAGGTCGAGCGAGCCGAGGCGCTCGGCCCGTCGCGCACGGCCCGCAAGGCCCTGGGATTCGACGAGGTCCTCGCCGGGGACGTCGAGCTGATGAAGAAACGCTCCCGCAACTACGCCCGCCGCCAGCTCACCTGGATGCGCAAGATCCCCAATCTCCACCGGATCGACCGCACCGGTCGCGACGACACCGACGTCGCCGCCGAAATTGCCGCCGCACTCACCGCTCGAGGGCAGTGATGTCGCACTTTCCGCCGCTACGCGGCATCAAGTGCGACCGCATTGCGGATTTCGCTTGGATCACTCGCTGATGTTGCACTTCCGGCCGCTATGCGGCGGAAAGTGCGACCGCTGAGGCGTGGGAATAGGCTGCGGCCGTGCGATTCGAGAAGTGGCAGGCGCTGGGGAACGACTATTTGATCGTCGAGGAGGGCTCGCTGCCCTGGGAGTTGACGGCGGGGCGGGTTCGGCGGCTCTGCGACCCGCACTTCGGGGTCGGTTCGGACGGGGTGCTGCTGCTTTCGCGCAGCGACGATCCTGCCTACGTCGCCTTGCTGCGGATCTTCAATCCGGACGGCTCGGAGGCCGAGCTCTCGGGAAACGGCGCGCGGGAGGCGATCCTCTACCTGCGGCGGCACGGCTGGACCGAGGAGGACACGTTCTCGATCAAGACGGCCGCCGGGCCGATCACGCCGACGATCACCTCGGAGCGGACCTGCTCGGTGGAGATGGGGCGTGCCTCGACGGCATCAAAGGATTTCCCATCGGGAGGCTCGGACGGCGCCGGGACGCTGAGCGCTGCCGGTCGCGAGTGGGCCTTCCAGCACGCCTCGATCGGCAACCCGCAGTGCGCGATCGAGGTGGGCGAGGAGGTCGAGTCGCTCGACCTCGGCGAGGTCGGTCCCGGCATCGAAGGCCACGAGCTCTTCCCGAACCGGACCAACGTCTCCTTCTTCCGGGTCGACGGCAGCCGGGTGCGGGCGCGGATCTTCGAGCGCGGCGTGGGGGAGACGCTGTCCTCGGGCACCGGCGCGAGCGGGGCGGCGGTGGCGGCCTTTCTGCGCGGCGCACCAGGCTCGCTCACGGTCGAGCTCGACGGGGGCGAGCTTGAGGTCGAGATCTCACCGAACCTCGACGTCACCCTGACCGGGTGGGCCGAGCCGGTCTGCTCCGGTGAGCTGTCCCCGGAGCTGCTCAGCGCGCTCTCCGCCCTGGACGACTAGATTTCCGCGCCCATGGGGATCGCGGACCCGTCAAAGCGCCTGGAGGCGATGCCTCCCTACAAGTTCCAGGAGCTGGAGCGCACGATCGCCGACAAGCGCGCCGCCGGCATCGACGTGATCAGCCTCGGGATCGGCGATCCCGACGAGCCGACCTACCCGCACATCGTCTCGGCGATGCAGGATGCGGTCGCCGAGCCCGGCAACCAGCAGTACCCGAGCAACCGCGGCCGCGAGGAGTTCCGCCGGGCCTTCGCCGAGTTCTACGAGCGCCGCTTCGGCGTCGAGATCGACCCCGAGAACGAGGCGATCCCGGCGATCGGGGCCAAGGAGTGCATCTACAACCTCTGCTTCGCCTTCCTCGACCCCGGCGACGTCGCGCTCGCCTCCGATCCCGGCTACCCGGTCTACACCGGCGGCCCGGTCCTCGCCGGCGCCAGCGTCGAGCTGCTGCCTCTGGTCCCCGAGCTGGGCTTCGCGCCCGACCTCGGCGCGATCCCGGCCGAGGTCGCCGCGAAGGCGCGCCTGATGTTCCTCAACTTCCCCAACAACCCGAGTGGCGCGATCGTCCCCGAGGGCTTCTTCGAGCTGGTCGTCTCCTTCGCCCGCGAGCACGAGATCCTCGTCGTCCACGACAACGCCTACTCGGAGACCACCTACGACGGCTACGTGGCGCCGAGCTTCCTCGCCACCCCCGGCGCCAAGGAGGTTGGCGTCGAGGTCTTCTCGCTCTCCAAGGGCTACAACATGACCGGCTGGCGCTGCGCCGCGATCCTCGGCAACCCCGAGGCGGTGCAGGCCTACTGGCGGCTGAAGACGAACGTCGACTCCGGCCTCTTCGAGGCGGTGCAGATGGCCGGCGTCGCGGCGCTTCAGGGCCCGAGCGGCCCGCTGGAGCGGATGAACGAGACCTACACCCGCCGCCGCGACCTCGTCGTCGGGGCGCTGCGCGAGATCGGCGTCGAGGTGACGCCGCCGAAGGGCACGATCTACGTCTGGGCGCCGGTTCCCGAGGGCCACACCTCGACCTCCTTCGCCGAGCTGGTCCTCGAAGAGGCCGCCGTCGTCGTCTCGCCGGGCTCGATGTACGGGCCGAGCGGCGAGGGCTTCTTCCGCATCTCGCTCACCACCCCCGACGACCGCATCTCAGAGGCGGTCGAGCGGATGCGCGAGCATTTGGCCTGAGCCGACGCGATTTTCCCGAACGGGAAGATCTGGCCCAAAAACAGGTCAAAATTCACCCTTTCTTCCCGAACGGGATGATTTAAGGCCATTCTCGTTCGGGACGGTTAATATCTTCCCGAGCGGGAAGATGGAAACCAAACTTCAGACACCGGTCCAGCTCGGAAAGGCGGTTCGCGACCGCCGCAAGTCGCTGCGCCTGACGCAGGAGGAGCTTGCCGCGGTCGCCTCCGTCACACCCCGCCTGCTGGGGGAAATCGAGCGGGGAAAGCCGACGGCCCAGCTCGAAGGCGTCCTGCGCGTCCTCGCCGCCCTTGGGCTCGATCTCTACGCGAGGACGAGATGACGGCGCTCGACGTCTACTTTCACGCCGATCCGGTGGGCAGGCTCGAACGGTTGCCGCAGGCACGCCTGCGGTTCACGTACGACCGGCTTTGGATTGAGAATGGCCAGCCACTCTCGCTGGGCCTGCCGGTGAGGGAGGAGGGCTACGAGGACGCGGAGTGCGGGCCCTTCTTCGCCGGCCTGCTGCCCGAGGGCGGGTTCCTCAGGGCCGTCGCGCGCGCGTTTCGGGTCTCGGCCGACAATGCGTTCAGCGTCCTGGCCGAGATCGGCGGGGAGTGCGCCGGCGCGGTGTCGCTCGTCGCTCCAGGGGAGACGCCCCCGTTTGCCGCGCCTACCGAGCCGTCCTGGCTCGACGAGGAGGAGTTGGGGGAGCTGCTCGCCGAGTTGCCGAGCCGCCCCCTCCTGATCGGCTTCGACGACGAGGACGAGGGCGTGCGGCTGTCGCTGGCCGGGGCTCGGGACAAGCTGCCGGTGCTCGCCCACGACTCCGAGCTGGGCATCACCAGGGGTCACCCGCCCAGCACACACATCGTCAAGACGCCGATCCCCGATGTGGAGGGCATGGTCGTCAACGAGGCGTTCTGCATGGGGCTGGCTACGGAGCTCGGCCTGAGCGCAGCTAAGGCTCTGCCGATCCGGGTGGGCGGTCACGAGGCCCTTCTCGTCACTCGCTACGACCGCTCGGCGAGTGGCGAGGACGTTCACCGCATCCACCAGGAGGATCTCTGCCAGGCCCTCTCCTGCATGCCGGCCCAGAAGTACGAGTCGGATGGAGGGCCTGGCGTCGAGGCGTGTGCCGCGCTTCTGCGCACTAATTCCGCCGCTCCCGCTGTCGACGTGCTCTCCTTCCTCGACGCGCTGATCTTCAACCTCCTGATCGGCAACGCCGACGCCCACTCAAAGAACTACTCGCTCCTGCTCGAGGGGGGCGGGACACCCCGCTTGGCCCCCCTCTACGACCTGCTCTCGACGCGGGTCTACGGCAGGCGATTCGGCCGCAAGATGGCAATGAAGTACGGCGGCGAGTACCGCTTCGACAGGATCCGCGGGCGCCATCTCGACCGTCTCGCGGACGATCTGGGCATGTCGCCGGGCCTCGTTCGCCAGAGGGCGGGCGAGCTGTCGAGTCAGGCGCGCACGGCCCGGGTTTCGGCTCGCGAGCGGCTTCCCGAGGGCTGGCGGGACGCCGCCATCCTCGATGCGATCGACGGGGTGATCGACGACGCGGCCGGCCATCTGCAGGCGGCGGCGGCCGAACCGGCCTGAGCCCTACGCCGCCTCTTCCCGCTCCGCCCGCTTGCGCCAGTAGCGGTCGAGGCCGCGCCACTGGTACTCGGGCGGGACGGCCTGGATCAGGGCCTCGGCCGTGATCGGGTCGGCGTTCTCCGCGACGCGAAGGCGGTGGCGATGCTCATATTCCTGCTCGGAGAGCTGCCGCGCCAGCTCGGCCTCCTCGCGCAGGCGGAGGCGGAGCGTCTCCAGGTGCTCGATCGGATCGTCGACCTGGCCGAAGTGGGTCAGCGCGAGGCGCTCGGGCCGCCAGGACTCGACGATCGCGAGCGACTCGACCCAGGCCTCGATGTCGATGTCGGGCGGCGGGGTGGGGGGGACGATCAGGCCCGACGGCGGGATGCGGACGGCGGCGACGTCGCCGACGAACGCGGTGCCGCTTGCTTCGTGGAGGTAGCAGACGTGGTGGGAGGCGTGGCCGGGCGTGTAGGCGACGCGCATGCCGAGCACGTCCTCGCCGCCTGCGAGCGGCCTCACGTTGGCCTCGGGCACCGGGACGATCTCGCCCCAGAGCCGCTCCATCTCCTCGCCGTAGAGCTGCTCGGCGCTGGCCAGGAGCCTCGAGGGATCGACCAGGTGGGGGGCGCCGCGCTCGTGCACGTAGACCGGGAGCTCGGGCCAGCGGCGCACCAGCGCCCCGGTCGCCGCGGCGTGATCGAGGTGGATGTGGGTTAGGAACAGCGCCCGAGGCTGCTCGTCGCCGAACGCCTCCAGCAGCGTCTCCACCGAGGACTCCGGCCCGGGATCGACCAGGCACCAGTCGACTTCCCAGCAGCCGATCACGTGCGGGCGACCGAGGTGCTTGACGTCGATGACGCGCATGGCGGCTGCGCTCGCTCAGGCCGTCGGGCTCGGGAAGCGCTCGTCGGCCTCCAGCGTCTGGCGCAGGCCCTCCTCCATGCCGCGCGGCGCGTAGCCGAGCTCGCGGCTGGCCTTCTCGTGGCTGGCCCAGAAGGTGACCCCGTCGGCGGAGGAGATCAGCTCGCGCAGGTTCGGCGGCTGTCCCATCAGCTTGCCGACCAGCGGCCCGAACGGCGCCATCGCCTTCATCAGGCCGGTCGGCAGCGCCCGTTTCGGCGCCTTGCGACCGGTCAGGCCGGCCACGGTCTCGATCGCGTCGCGCATCGTCGTCACCGGCCCGCTGAGCACGTATGCCTCCCCGGTCTTGCCCTTGTCGAGGGCGAGCAGGATGCCGCCGGCGATGTCCTCGACGTGGGTCATGCAGACGCCCAGCTCGGGGAAGGGAAGCAGCGGCAACCGGCCGGCGAAGAACTGCTCGAGCAGGTCGGCCACCTGCGAGGTGTCGCCGGGGCCGTAGACCCCGCCGGGCTGGACGATCACGCAGGGCAGCCCATCCTCGGCGCTCATCCGTTCGGCGATCCGCTGCGATTCGAGCTTCGTCTCCTCGTAATAGGAGGTGAATTCCTTGCCCGGGTGCCTGTAGGTCTCGTCGACCACCTTGCGGTGGGTGTTGCCGAAGGTGCCCACGGTGGAGACGTGGACGACCTTGGGGACCCTGGCCTCCAGGGCAGCCCGCATCGCCCGCTCGGTGCCGCGGACGTTGGCCTCGTACATCGCCGGGTGCTGCTTGGCCGGGATCCCGACCTCGTACATCGCGGCGACGTGGATGACCGCGTCGCATCCCTCCATGCCCTGGCGCAGCGCCGCCTCGTCGCCGAGATCGCCCGCGACGACCGCGCAGCCGAGCTCGGCCAGCTTCGAGCCCTTCTCCGGGGCCCGCACGAGGCAGGTCACGTCGTCGCCGCGGGCGCGCAGCTGGCGCGCGACCTCGCCGCCGATGAAGCCGGTGCCTCCCGTGACGAAGACCCTCACAGCTTCTAACCCTATCCAGGCCCACCTACAATCGGAAGACGTGCAACGATCGAGAAACGGACGTTCGGCGCAGACGCGCTACGCCGGAAGCGGAGCCGGCGTCTCCAACCCCCGTGCCAGGCAAAGGGCCCTCGCGATCGGCATCGCGGGCGGGCGCACCGGCGCCGACCCACTCGCCGAGCTGAAGGAGCTGCTGCGCACCGCCGGCGTGGCCACCGCGGGGGAGGCGCTGCAGCAGCGCGACGCCCCCGACCCCGACCGCTACGTCGGCCGCGGCAAGCTGGCCGAGCTGAAGCAGCAGATCGCCGCCTGCGATGCCAACCTCGTCGCCTGCGACGACGAGCTCGCCCCGCGCCAGGAGCGCAACCTGGAGGAGGCGCTCGGCGTGCCGGTGATCGACCGCACCGCGGTCATCCTCGACATCTTCGCCGACCACGCCCACTCGGCCGAGGGCAAGCTCCAGGTCGAGCTCGCCCAGCTCGAATACAACATGGCCCGCATGCGGGGCCTCTGGACGCACCTCGAGCGCCTCGGCGCGGGCAGGATGGACGGCGGAATCGGCACCAGGGGCCCGGGCGAGAGCCAGATCGAGACCGACCGCCGCCTCGCGCGGGACCGGATCGCGGCCCTGCGCCGGCGCCTGGCGCGGCTCAAGCGCAACCGCGGCGTGATGCGCGCCCGGCGCGAGCGCTCCTCGCTGCCGCGGGTCGCCCTCGCCGGCTACACCAACGCCGGCAAGTCGACCCTGCTGAACGCGTTGACCGGGGCCGAGGTCGGGGTCGGGGACCGCCTCTTCCACACCCTCGACCCGACCACCCGCAGCCTCGAGCTCTCCGGGCGCGACTACCTCCTGACCGACACGGTCGGCTTCATCGAGAAGCTGCCCCACCAGCTGGTCGAGGCCTTCAAGGCGACCCTGGAGGAGACCGTGCTCGCCGACCTGATCCTGCACGTCGTCGACGCCGCTGCCCCCGAAGCGCGCCGCCTCGCCGACATGCGGGCGGTCGACGAGGTGCTGGAGGAGATCGGCGCCGGCGAGAGCCCGCGCCTACTCGTCCTCAACAAGGCCGACCTGCTCGATGCCGAGGACCGCGACGAGGTCCTCATGCACCACCCCGACGCCGTTCTCGTCTCGGCACTGGACGGCGAGGGGCTGGACGAGCTAAAAGAGGAAATCGAGACCGCATTCGAGGACACCCTTGCCCAGGTGGAGCTGCTGATCCCATACTCCGAGGGAGGGCGTCTGCACGAGCTGCACGAGGTCGCCGGCAAGCTCGACCGAAAAGACCGAGCCGACGGGGTCCTCGTCCAAGCAAAGATCCCCCTGGCCGAACTGCATCGCTTCAACGACCTCAGGACGAACGGCGCCGACGCCGCGGGTCCTGTCGCCGATCTGGTGTCACCACCCCTGCGGTAGCTAAAGCTTCCTCGGGGTGGTCCCCCAGATCGACGCCACCCCCGGCGAGGGACGCTCGACAAGGACCGTGGAGAGCCGACCACCATTCCCGCCCATCGCGCGGGTGGCGTGGGGGAGGGGGGTCGAGGACGGGCGCCGTGCGCCCGCCCGCAGCGCCCCCCTCCCGCGCGACAGGACCCGCGCGCCGGAGCGGCTAGGGTGCCGGAGGATGGAGCTTCCGATTGCCAAGCTGAAATCCGAGGCCGTATTGCCGACTCGGGCGCATGCCGGAGACGCGGGGTTGGACCTGTACGCGTGCGAGGCGGCGCACATCGGGCCGGGGGAGCGGTGGAGCGTGGGGACGGGAGTGGCCGTGGAGATCCCGGAGGGGCATGCTGGGCTGGTGCTTCCCAGGTCCGGTTTGGCGAAGAAGCACGGGATCGCGCTTGTCAACGCGCCGGGCCTGATCGACTCCGGGTATCGCGGGGAGATCCGGGTGCTGCTGCTCAACACCGACCCTGCTGAGACCTTCCGGGTCGCGCCCGGCGACCGGATCGCGCAGCTTGTGATCGTCCCGGTCGCCCTTGCCGAGCCGGTCGAGGCGGACTCCCTGGCCGACTCGGCCCGTGGCGACGGCGGCTTCGGCTCCAGCGGCCGTTGATGGACTTCCACTAGCCCGAAGTTACCCCGAATAACAACCCGCTGATCGACCCCGATCCCGCTCCCCATGCGGGATTCGGGGTCTTCTCAGGCGGTTAGATGTAGCCAAGATTCCTGCCGTAATCACGTCCGATGGATGGTGGATAATGCCTCTATGAAGGGAAAGTCAGGCGCGATGCACGTGGCCAAGATCAAGCGCCGGCACGGCGACCGCGTCTATACCTCCCACCTGATCCGCCGCTCGATCCGTGAGGGCAAGCGCGTGCGTCACGAGACGATCGCCAACGTCTCGAAGCTGCCGCCTGAGGCGATCGAGGCACTGCGGGCGGCACTCGCCGGCGAGGCGCTCGTGGGCGCCGAGGAGATCTCGGTCGCCGCTTCGGCGCCCGCCGGCCACGTCGAGGCGGTGCTCGGCGCCGCCCGGCGCCTCGGCCTCGCCCGCCTGCTCGACCGCTCGCCGTCGAAGGAGCGTGACCTCGCCCTGGCGATGATCTGCCAGCGGGTCTTGAAGCCGGGCTCCAAGCTCGCCACCGCGCGCTCGCTTCACCAGTCCACCCTCGCCTCCGAGCTGGGGGTCGAGGGGGCAGACCAAGACGACCTCTACGCGGCGATGGACTGGCTGGGGGATCGCCAGGAGAAGATCGAGGACCGCCTCGCCCGCCGTCACCTCAAAGAGGGCACGCACGCCCTCTATGACCTCTCCTCCTCCTACTTCGAGGGGCGCAGCTGCCCGCTCGCCGAGCTCGGCTACTCGCGCGACGGGCGGCGGGGCACGCTGCAGATCGTCTACGGCCTCCTCGCAGACCCCGCGGGGCGTCCGGTCGCGATCGAGGCCTTCGCGGGCTCGACCCACGACGCTGCGACGCTGCCCGCCCAGATCACCAAGCTCAGCGGGCGCTTCGGGCTCGCCGAGGCGGTCCTCGTCTGCGACCGCGGCATGGCGACCAAGGCCAACCTCGAGGCACTGGGCGAGAGCGAGGGGACCTCCTGGATCACGGCGTTGAAGGCGCCGCAGGTGAAGAAGCTCGTCAAGGACGGCGACCTGCAGCTCTCGCTGTTCGACGAGCAGAGCCTCGCCGAGATCTCCTCCGAGGCCTTTCCCGGCGAGCGACTGGTGGTCTGCCGCAACCCGCTCCTCGCCGAGGAGCGCTCGCGCAAGCGAGAGGACCTGCTCGCCGCCACCGAGCGCGGCCTTGCCGAGATCCGCGAGCGGGTCGAGGCGGGGACGCTGCGGGGCGCGGCTGAGATCGGCCTCGCGGTCGGCCCGGCCTTGAAGCGCTACCGCGTCAAGAAGCACTTCGAGGTGACGATCGCCGACGCCTCCTTCGCCTACGAGCGCAAGGGCGAGCAGATCTCAGCCGAGGCGGCGCTCGACGGGATCTACGTGCTGCGCACCTCCGTCGCCAAAGAGAAGCTCGACGCCTCCGGCGTCGTCCGCTCCTACAAGCAGCTGAAGTGGGCCGAGCGCGCCTTCCGCACTCTGAAGGGACCGCTGGAGGTGCGCCCGATCCACCACCGGCTCGAGGACCGGGTGCGCGCCCACCTCTTCCTCTGCATGCTCGCCTACTACCTGGAGTGGCATTTGCGCGAGGCCTGGGCGGAGCTCACCTTCCGCGACGAGTGCCCGCCGACCCAGCCAGACCCCGTCGCCAAGGCGAAGCGCTCGAGCGCCGCCGCCGACAAGGCGCGCCGCAAGCACACCGCCCGCGGCGAGGAGCCCCACTCCTTCGAGAGCCTGCTCGCCGAGCTCTCGCTGCGCACCCGCAACACGATCCGCGTCGGCGAATCCACGGCAACCTTCGAGCGGCTTGCCGAGCCCAATGCCGTTCAGGCCCGCGCCCTGGAGCTGGTCAGCTCGGTCCCCAAGCACGCGTAGACACGAGCGAGACAGGCGCCGCAGCGCCGATCCTCATTTCTCAAGCCAGATCCGGGTTGGCGGCTGGGGGTAACTTCGGACTAGCGGCGGCGAACGCGGAACCCGATCGCGGCGGGGGAGGGGTCGCGGTTGCCGACTCTGTCGATGGCGAAGATCCGTACGATGTGGCGGCCGAGACCCACCGTGTAGCGGCGGGGCGAGCGGCAGGGCTTGTAGGCGCCGCGATCGAGGCGGCAGCGGAAGGTCGAGCCGGCCTCGCCGGAGACGAAGGAGACGGCGACCGTGCGCCAGCGGGACCGGGTGAAGACCGTCGCCGGCGGCCGGTGCCGGATCCGGGTCGGCGGCGGCGTCGTGTCGCGGGATGCCGGCGGCGGCGGCACGACTCCTTCTTCCGGCGGCGTATCCGGCGGTCGGAAGCTGTTCGGCGGCCTTTCGTGGATCGCCTCGCACTCGATCGGCGCGGGGTCGGCGTATTCGCCGGTCGGGATGTCGATCTGAGCCGTGTCGAAGCCTTCGCCGCAGTCGATGACCACATCGGAGTCGCCGGAGTTGGCGAGGATCGAGTCGTTGCCCGCCGCCGCGTGGTAGGCGTCCGCGCCGGGCCTGCCGAGCAGCTGGTTAGGCCCGGAGTCCCCGATCAGGACGTCGCCGAGGCTGCTGCCCTCGAGGTCCTCGAGATGCGCCAGCGCGGTCGGTTGCCCGCTCGAGCACGCCGGCACGCCGCCGGCGCCGACCAGGCCGGCTTGCCCGGCTCCCAGGTCGAGTGCGACCGCCGAGCCGAAGTTGGCCCAGTTCGCGTTGTCCGTTCCTTCGCCGCCGTCGATCATGTCGCCTTCGCAGACGGCGTTGGAGATGAAGAGGTCGTCGCCCGGCCCGGCGAGCAGGTCGTCTTCGCCCGGGTTGTTCGGCACGGCATCGTCGCCACCCCCCGCCTCGACCGAGTTGACGCCCTCCCCGTCGATCACCGCGTCTTCGGTGGCCGCCCCGGTGAGTGCGTCGGCGCCTTCGCCGCCAAGGAGGATGGGGGAGGTCGTCTCCGGGAAGCCGTCCACCGAGAGCGAGTCTGCGCCCGCGAGGCCGGCGACGAGGAGCGCGTCGGGAGCGCCCGACACCGGACAGACGACCTTGCCGGCGCTGGGGGGATTGCAGCCCCCGGCGGCGGCTTCGCCGGCGTCGAAGCCGACTTTCGAACCGGCGCCCAGCTCGAAGGTGACCGCACCCGCGGTGAAGCCGGCGCTCACCTCGTCGTCTTCGTCGCTGCCCGTGAGGTAGGCGGCGGGGTTGGAGCCCTGCTGGGGCGCCATCAGCCCGACCGCGATCGCCGCGGCGGCGCGGGGGGCGACTTCATGATCGGCGCCGCCGAACTCGCAGCCGCTGGTGCTCTCGCCTTCGCAGTAGTCGCCCTCGGCACCGCCGAAGACCTGGTCGGTGCCGCCGGTGCCGCGCAGTACGTCGGCGCCACCCCCGCCGTAGATCGTCTCGTCGCCCGCCCCGCCGACGATCAGGTCGGAGAACGGCGTTCCGATCACGGTCTCGAAGCTTTCGAAGTTCGCCGCTTCGAGCGGTTCGTCGACGCCGCCGCCGCTCGGCGCGAGGCCGTCGTTGGCGAAGTCCTGGCCGAGTTCGATGAAGACACCGCGGCCGACCGCACCTTCCGGGAACCCCTCATAGCCGAAGTCGCCCGGGTTCGGGAAGCCAGGCGTCACGCCCGTCGCGAAGCTCAGGATGTCGGAGTCCCCGGCCGGGCCGCTGTCGCCGAGCCTGTCGATCGTTGCGTCGCCGCGGGCGAAGTCGTCGCCCGCTTCGCCGTCGAGCGAGTCGGCGCCGAACCCACCGGAGAGCAGGTCGTCGCCCGGCCCGCCGCGTACCCGGTCGTCGCCGATCCCACCGTAGAGGCGGTCGTTCCCTTCGCCGCCGAAGAGGCTCTCGTTCCCCCGACCGCCGAAGAGGCCGTCCTCGCCTCCTTCGCCGAACACGGCAGTGATCCCGCGCGGGGCGTGGATCGTGTCGTCACAGGGGGTGCCGACGATGGTGTCGCCAACGACCTGGGGGCCTTCGGCGCAGCTCGCCGCCGCCGTCGCGGGGTCGGCGTGGACGAAGACGGCGGCCCCCGCGAGCAGGGTCGCGAGAGCGTGGCGGGCACGGGCGGTCGGCATCGCTCCTCTGGCCCAGGCTACCCGGGCGGTTCAGGACCGCAACGCGACCTCGAGGGCGAGCTCCGAGGCGGCGCGCTCGAGCTGGTCGTCGAGCGGCGCCAGCTCGGGCGGCTCGCCATAGCGCCGCTCGAGGGCCAGGGCGATCAGGCGGTCTGCGAACCAGGCGTTCTTGGGCAGCAGGGGCCCGTGCAGGTAGGTGCCGAAGAGGTTGCGCAGGCGGACGCCCTCGAAGCCGTCCTTGCCGTTGTTGCCGTGCCCCTTGAGCACGCGTCCCAGCGGTTTCGCCGCGGGGCCCAGGTACGTGCGGCCTCCGTGGTTCTCAAAGCCCGCGAGGGTGCGGGGGCCGCTACCGAGGTCGACCTCGATCGCGACGTTGCCGATCAGCCGCGGTCCCGGCTCCCTCACGGTCTCCAGGTCGGCAAGCCCGAGACCAGGGAGCCGCTCCTCCCCGAGCTGGTAGCCGTGGCCGAGCAGCTGGTAGCCGCCGCACACCGCCAGCATGCAGGCGCCTTCCTCGACCGCGGCGCCGATCGCCTCGCGCTTGCTCCCGACCATGTCGGCGGCGACGGCGACCTGGTCGCGGTCCTGCCCGCCGCCGAGGTAGAGGAGATCGTGGGCGGCGGGGTCGAAGCCCTCGCCGGGCCCGGCGGTCGCGTACTCGAAGCCGATGCCCCGCCACTCGCAGCGCCTGCGCAGGAAGACGATGTTGCCCCGGTCGGCGTAGATGTTCATCTGCTCGGGATAGAGGGCGAGCAGCCGCAGCTCCGTCACGGCGCCTTCTCCAGCAGGACCACGGTCGAGCCGACGTGGGCCTCTGTCGCCGGGATCTCACGCCGGCCGACGGGGAGAAGCCCGGCCTCCTCGGCCTCGTCCTCCAGCTCCTCGGCGCTGAGAACCCGCAGCTCCACCTCGTTCATCTTCTCGTTCATGTTCCCGTCGGGGTCGACGGTCTGGCGCAGCCGGCGCAGGACGATCCGCTCGAACTCGACGATCGGCTCGAGCGGCAGGCTCGAGTAGATCCAGCCATCCACCTGGCGCACGTCGGGCAGCGGCGGGAGCGAGCCCTGCGGGGCGGGCGCCAGCTCCTCGACGATCGCGAAAGCGGCTGTGCCTCCGGGCTCCATGCATTCGGCCACGCACTGGAGGCAGCCGAACCGCTCCTCGCTGCCGCTGAGCAGCTGGATCAGCTGCATCGGCGCGAGCACCAGGCTGAACGTCGTCCCGAAGGGCCCGAAGTGGCGGACGTCTTCGATCTCGGCGTCTCCGGAAATGCCCCGGCACCTCTCCCACACGGCTTCGACCAGGTTGGGATCGCGGTCGAGGCCGATCACCAGGTTGGGCACGCGAGAGGCGAGGTGGTAAACGACCCGGCCGGCACCGCAGCCGAGCTCCATGATCGCGTCGTCCTCGTCGAGCGGCGCGGCGAGTTCCTCCCAGAGCGGCAGGTCGGCCTCGTAGTCGCCGCACTCCGCTTCGTTCCAGATGGCAACCTCGGGGTTGTTGCCGAAGAACAGCATCATCGCCAGAACTCCTTCGCGTGACCGCGGTCCGCGAGCAGCTTCCGCAGCTCCAGCAGCGCGGTGTAGGTGGGGAGGGCGAAGAGGCGCCCGCGGGCGCCCTCGAGCGCCCGGTCGAGCGAGCCCCCGATCTCCGGCTCCACCTCGATCGCCTCCACCGGCCAACCAGAGTACTTCAGCCGTACCGCAAGCTCCGGCGCCCGCGTCCCGGCGCATACCACCCGGCGCACCGCGCCCTCCAGCAGCTCGAAGTCGGCGTCCCAGATCCAGGAGACGTCGCGCCCGTCGGCGATCCGGTCGTTGAGCGCGATCCAGAGGTCCAGCCCCTCCTCGCCGGCCTCGAGGCGAAGCGTGCGCAGGACCTCGTTGGCGCCGGCGGGGTTCTTGATCAGCAGGATCGAGAGTGCCGTGCCGGCGACCTCGATCGTCTCGACCCGGCCGAAGGCGGCCCGCATCCCGGCGAGGGCGGATGCGATCCGCTCCGGCGCCACCCCCAGCTCCAGCGCGGCGGCGACCGCGGCCAGGGCGTTGTAGACGTTGTAGAGGCCGGGGAGGGGGAGCTCCAGCCGGATCGGGCCGGCCGGGGTGCGCAGGGCGACGCGCGAGCCGTTCATCCCGAGCAGCTCGATCTCGGTCGCCGCCACCGCCGGCCGGGGGCGCAGGGCGCCACAGCCCTCGCACGAGTAATGGCCGAGGTGGCCGACGAAGGCCCGCTCGTAGGCATACGGATGGCCGCAGCGGCGGCAGTGCTTGGCGTCGAAGGCGTGCTGGAGCTCGGGCAGCGCCTGCGAGGCGTCCTCGATGCCGAAGTACGAGACGCCCTCGCGCGGCTCGCCGGCGGCGTCGCGGCCGAGGTCGGCAATCGCCGGGTCGTCGGCGTTGAGGACGAAGCGCGTGCGGCCTGCCCGCGCCTCTACCGTCTTCGCCCAGTCCTCGGCCAGGGCCTCCATCTCCCCGTAGCGGTCGAGCTGGTCGCGGAAGAGGTTGCCGAGGACGACCAGCGAAGGGTCGAGCTGGGCGGCCACCTTCGAGAGCCAGGCCTCGTCGACCTCGAAGAGGCCCTCATCTCCGCCCTGCTCGAGCAGGGCGGTGGCGACGCCCCAGGTCATGTTCGAGCCGGCCCGGTTGTGGACCGGGCGGCGACCGCCGGCCTCGAGGGCAGCGGCGATCATCCCAGCGGTCGTCGTCTTGCCGTTGGTGGCGCTGACGATCGTCGTGCCACCGTCGAGGCGCGCTCCCAGGCGCCGCAGCGCGTCGGGCTCCAGCTTCAGCAGGAGGCGGCCCGGCAGGGTGGTGCCGCCGCCGCGGCCGCTGGCGCGGCTGGCGGCGCCGACCGCGCGAGCCGCGGAGAGCTTGAGCCCGAACGCGCTCAAGGCCCGGACGCGGGCGCGATCACGCCGAGCGCGCGGGGCAGGATGCGCAGGGAGGCCGGAAGCTCGGTGAGGTGCTCGCCGTCGGCGTAGACGGGGAAGGGGCGGCTCGCGGTCAGTTCGAGGTGGGAGGCGCGGAAGACGCGCACCTGGTCCTCCTCGACGTGGGTGCCCTTGAACACCTTCGGCAGGTTACCCACGAAGCGCAGCTTGCCGACCTCGCCGACCGTGACGATGTCGAACTCGCCGTCGTCGAGCAGGGCGTCGGGCGCGATGTACATGCCGCCGCCGAAGGCGCGGCTGTTGGCGACCGAGACCGAGTAGCCGGTGAAGCGGTAGCGCTCCTCGCCGACCCGGATCGTGAAGCGGCCCGGCTTCCAGGCCAGAAGCGTGCGGACGGCGGCGTAGGCGTAGACGAGGTTGCCTTGCATGAAGGAGGTCTCGTTGGCGACCCGGTTGGCTTCGGAGTCGAAGCCGACGCTGACGATGCCGAGGAAGCGCTTGCCGTTGGCCTCGCCGACGTCGATCCTCCGGGTCTCACCGGCCGCCAGGGTCGCGACGGCGCCGGCCGGGTCGTCGGGAATGCCGAGCACGCGGGCGAGGTCGTTGCCGCGGCCGCTCGGCACGATCCCCAGCGGCGTCTCGGCGCCGGCCATCGCCCCGCCGACCGCGCCGAGGAGGCCGTCGCCGCTGCACACCACCGGCACCTCGCCGGCCTCGACCGCGCGCAGCGCCCGCTCGACGCCGTCCTCGAGGCCCTTGGTGCGCTCGACCCGGAACGGGATCCGCCGCTCGTCCAGCTCCTGCTCGACCTTTGGCAGCAGCTTCAGCGTGCGCCCACGAGCGGAGTGCGGGTTGACCAGCAGGGTGAGCGGCAGTCCCTCGATTCCCATCGAGCCGGGAGCCTAGACGGGCGGCGTCGGTCAGCCCGGTTCAGCGAGGCGGCCGACGTAGAAGTTGCCGCTTGGGGCATCTCCGGTCGGCACAGTGGCAAAGCCATGTCTCGCAAGCCCTCGGGCGAGCGACCTGGGACGTGGCCGCAGGGGCCATCTCGGGCTCTCGGAGTAGGCCAGGTAACCGCCGGGGCGAAGCACCCGCACGACCTCCTTGGGCGACAGGGCTCCATGCAGCTGAACGACGAGGTCGAAGAACTCCTCGGGGTAAGGAAGCGCGGCGGCCTTGCCAACCTTGAACGCGACCCGCCCCTCGGGGTCGAGGCCGACCCTGGCGGTGGCTTCGCGGACGCGCGCAGGCGAGGAGTCGACGCCCCGGACGCGTGCGGACGGGAACTCGCGCGCCAGAAACAGCACGGCCTCTCCATCTCCGCAGCCGACGACCAGGGCACGTTCGGGCGCCGGTACGTGCAGCACGGCGGACGCCAGCGAGATCAGCGGGGAGGGGGGCACGGGCCGATGATCGCAAGCGCCGGGCCGAACCCGATCATCTAGGCTTCCGCGGCGATGGAGGACCAGACAGACCGGCGCCTGATCGTCCTCGGCGTCTTCGCGCTGGTCGTCGTCGGCGTGGTCGCCGCGATCCTGATCGGGCGCAGCGGCGGCGATGAGGACTCGGCCACGACGGCGAGCGCCGACGGCTGCCGGGAAGTCGAAGCGCCGAAGCCGAAGACGGTCAGCTTCTCGAAGCCGAAGCAGGTGCTGACCAAGGGCGAGGAAGCGACGGCGGTCGTCGAGACCAGCTGCGGCACCTTCGAGATCGCGCTCGACACCCAGCGCGCGCCGAAGACGGCGAACTCCTTCGCCTTCCTCGCCGAGGAAGGCTTCTACGACGACCTCACCTTTCACCGCGTGGCGCCCGGGTTCGTGATCCAGGGCGGCGACCCGGAAGGCACCGGCACCGGCGGGCCCGGCTACAGCGTCGACGAGAAGCCGCCCGCGAACCTGGCCTACACCAAAGGGGTGGTGGCCATGGCCAAGAGCGAAGCTGAGCCCCCCGGCCGCTCCGGCAGCCAGTTCTACGTCGTCACCGCGCCCGACGCCGGGCTGCCGCCGGAATACGCGTTCGTCGGCAAGGTCAACCAGGGCTATGACGTGGTCGAACGGATCGACGCGCTCGGTCCCCCCGGCGAAGGTGGAGACGGCGCACCCACCCAGACGGTTCTGCTCGAATCGATCACGATCGAAAAGGGGTAGCTGCACTAGGGTCAGCCCCATGGCCAAGGTCGGCGTAGGGGATGCGGCACCCGACTTCGAGCTGCCGGGCGCCGGCGGGCAGGCCTTCAAGCTCTCCGAGCACCGAGGCCGCAACGTCGTGCTCGCCTTCTACCCGGGCGACGCGACCACCGTCTGCACCGCGCAGTTCTGTTCCTACCGCGACAACGCCGACCGGCTCGACCGGCTCGATGCCGAGGTCGTCGGCATTTCACCCCAGTCGGTCGACTCGCACGAGCGCTGGGTCGAAGAGCAGGAGCTCAACGTGCCGCTGCTGGCCGACGAGGACCTCGCGGTGAGCAGGCGTTACGGCGTCACCGCTTGGCTGGGCCCGCTGGCCCGCTTCACCGAGCTCGAGGACGTGCCGGGCGGTCGCTACGTGATGCGGTCGATCTTCATCGTCGACCGCGAGGGGGTCGTCCGTTACCGGCACGTCTCGCGAACGGGGGCGACCTTCCAGTCCGTCGGCGACCTCGAGCGCGCCCTCGCCGCGCTGGGCTGATGCCGGCGGACGGCGCCGAGCCCCGCGCGATCACCGACTTCGCCAGCCAAATCTAGCCTCCACCGCGCTTCCGGTGCGCCTTATGCCACCCATGGGCACATAAAGCGCACCGGAACGGGCGGTTCCAATAGCGTTGCGGCGATGAAGGCACCGGCGGAGGGGACGTTGCGGGGGATTGCGACCTTCCTCGCGACCTTCGGCATCGGCGTCACCAGCTACATCGCGATCGTCGAGTCGGGGGGCGGCTCACCGGTCTGCGTGGCCGGCGGGCACGGGTGCCAGACGGTCGCCGAAAGCTCCTACTCGCACATGGCTGGGATCAACATCGCCGTCTTCGGCATCGTCGGCTACGTGTTGCTGCTGGGTTGCGCGCTGCTGCGCGGCGACCTCGCCCGCATGGCGGGCTTCGCGATCGCCCTCGTCGGCTTCGGCTACAGCCTCTACCTGACCTACCTCGAGCTCTTCACGATTGAGGCGATCTGCCAGTGGTGCGTGGCCAGCGCAGTCTTGATGACCTTGCTGTTTGCTACGAATTCACTCCGAATGCTTGCCTACGTGGGGACCGAGCCGTGAGCGGCCGCCAGGATCGCGAGGCGCGGCGCGAAGAGCGGCTGCGAGAGGAGGAGCGGGCCGGCGCGGCCGAGCGCCGCCAGAACCTGATCAAGCTCGCCAGCGCCATCGCCTTCATCGCCGTCGCAGCCGTCGTCGTCCTGATCGTCGTCAGCCAGAACCAGGGCAGCGACAGCGGTGGCGACAGCAGCAGCCTCGACGGCACCGCAGAGGTCGAGCAGGAACTGGCGGGGATCCCGCAAAACGGCATGGTCCTCGGCGAACCCGGCGCCAAGGTGACCGTGCTCGAGTTCGCCGACCTCCAGTGCCCGGTATGCAAGGGCTACTCGGAAGAAGTCCTCCCGCAGGTGATCGAAAACCAGGTCCGCAGCGGCGAAGCGAAGCTGAGCTTCCGCAACTACACGATCATCGACGAACAGTCGATCCCGGCGGGGGCGGCGGCGATCGCCGCCGGCAAGCAGGGCCGCGGCTGGAACTTCGTCGAGCTCTTCTACCGCAACCAGGGCGCGGAGCGCTCCGGCTACGTCACCGACGAGTTCCTCACGGCGATAGCCAAAGGCGCCGGCGTGCCCGACATCTCCAGGTGGAACAGCGACCGCAAGAGCAAGGCGGTCCTCGACGAAGTCTCGGCGACCACCGCCGAAGCCCAGGAGCTCGGCTTCAACGGCACGCCGTCGTTTGCGCTGGAAGGTCCCGGCACGAAGGGGACCGAAGCGCTGGGGACGCCGGAATCGACCGAAGCCCTCGAATCGGCGATCTCGGCGGCCGGCTGACCCGAGTAGACATAACCACCATTATCGTGCGTTGATCCTGCGCGGCCCCGGGTCTCCCCGGCGCCGCCTCAGGCCGCCGGCACGCGGCTGGAGCCCACCACCTGCTTGGCCACCTCGAGCAGCTGGAAGATCCGGGGGTCGGCAACGCGGTAGTAGATGCTGTTGCCGTCGCGGCGCTTCTCGAGCACGCCCTTGCTTCGCATCGCCTTCAGGTGCTGGGACGTCGCGCCGGAATCCAGCCCCAGCGCCTTCTGGAGGTCGCCGACGGTTCGCTCGCCGTCTCGCAGCAGCTCCAGGATGCGCACCCGCGCCGGATGGCCCAGCAGCCGAAAGAAGTCGGCCTTGCGCCGGTAGATCGGCGGTGCCTCCGCGTTAACTGCCCGCCAGCGCGTCGGGGTCAAGGCGACCATGCTACCGCCGCTCCATCGCGTCGAGCAGGTGCCTGGCGATCGTCTCGGGGTCCGGTGGGCAGCCCGGGACGCGGATGTCAACCGGCAGGATCCGCTCGAGCGGTTCGGCCAGCTCCGCTTTCGCGGCGAGGACGTTGCAGCCGAGGGCGCAGTCGCCCAGGGCCGCAACCCTGCGCGGCTCCGGCATCGACTCATATGCCGCCCGCAGGGCCCCCAGCATGCGCGTCGTCACCGGACCGGTGACGAGCAGCACGTCGGCGTGGCGTGGCGAGGCGACGACGTTCAGCCCGAAGCGCTGCAGGTCGTAGAAGGGGTTTGCGGCTGCCGCCAACTCGTGCTCGCATCCGTTGCAGGAGCCGGCGTTAACGTGGCGCAGCGCCAGCGAGCCGCGCGTCCGCGCCGGCGGCAGCGCGATCTCGGTTCGCAGGCGCCGCAGCTGTCGCAACAGGACGAACATCAGCGGTCCACGCAGGCGTAGCAGAGCTCGAAGCTCTTGTTGATGAGCGGGAAGTCGGGCAGCAGGCAGCCCCGGACGGCTCGGGCCAGGGCCGGCCAGTTGGCATAGGAGCCGGTGCGCAGGTGAACCCTCTCCACCCTGCCCCCGTCGAGCGTCACCGCGCAGAGCGTCTGCCCGCGCGGGCTCTCCACCAGGGCGACGCCATGCGGGACCGGCGCGCGAAACTGCCCCGCCGCCCCGGGTCGCAGCTCCGAGCCCAGCAGCTCGTCGAGATGGGCGAACACGTCGGGCAGCTCGGCGCCCCGCATCTCGAGGCGAGCGGCGACGTCCCCCCCGGGCTCGGGGGGTGCCGCCGCCGAGAACCCCTCGTAGCTGAGGCGAGGCGAGGCGAGTCGCGCATCCAGCGGCAGCCCCGAGGCGCGCGCCGCGGGACCGACAGCCCCCAGCATCGACGCGTCCTCGGCCCTGAGCACGCCGATCCCCTCGAAGCGGTCCTGTGCAGAGCCGGAGAAGCGGAGCTCTCGCCAGCCCCGGGCGACCTCGGCCTCCAGCGCACGCAGGTCCGCTCGCAGCTCGGCTCGCCGCGAGCGGTCAAGCGTCAGCCCGCTGCCACCGAGCCTGACCGTGTCGAAGAGGAACCTATGGCCGGCCAGCCGCGAGTTGAGTCGCTGCGCCCGCTCCTTGAGGGCGGCAAACAGCATGTTGGCGGGCGCGAAGCCGACGCCGGCGCAGATCGCGGCGATGTCGTTGAGGTGGTTGTAGAGGCGCTCGAGCTCCGCCAGCAGCGTCCTCTCGCGGCTCAGCCCGGGCTCGGGCCAAAGGCCCTGCGCGGCCTCGCATGCCTGCACGAAGGCGACCGCGTTGGCGACCGCGTCCGCGGCGCAGGCACGCTGGACGAACGGCAGCGCCTGCTCGGGCGAGCGACCCTCGGCGGCGACCTCGAGCCCGCGGTGCTTGTAGAAGAGCTGCAGGTCCAGGTGCAGGACCGTCTCCCCGACGACGTGGAAGCGGAAGTGTCCCGACTCGATCACCCCGGCGTGAATCGGCCCGACGGCGACCTGGAAGGTGCCTGCCCCGCGTACCGGAACGGTCCACTCGGCGGTCTGCGCGGGGTGCGCGACGAGTGGCCTCAGCGGCACGTGGGAGGCAAACGTCGCCCCGTAGAGATCGCCTGCCTCGCGCTCGTCCCACTCCGCCGCGGGCGCGATCTCGACGATCGACGGGAAGCAGCCGTCGGCTGCCCGGCAACTGAGCGTCAGCAGCTCCGCCCCATCGCCGAAGGCGGCGCGCAGCTCCAGCGCATCGCCCGCCGGCGATGCCCACAGGCCGGCGAAGCGCCGTCCCTCCCCCAGTGCCTGCCTCACCCCGCCGCGCCACTCGGCAGCGGCGACGACGCGCTCGCGCAGCGACTCCGCGGCCGTCGCGAGGGTGCTCATCGCATTGCCCCGATCAGGTGGTCAACGATCGCAGAGCCCGGCAGGACCGCGGCGCTGGCCGAGAGCGCCAGCAGGGCGCAGGCGACGAGGCCGGTGAGGAGGGCGAGCCGCCGTTCGGGGCGGCGCCGCGTGACCTGCGAGGCACCATCGCCTGCGACGGCCTCGATCAGCGTGTGGGAGAGGCCGACGAAGCCGAGGGCGAGGAGGACCGTTGCCGCCACGACGACCGCCGGCTCGCCGGCGGAAAGCCCGCCGAGCAAGATCAGGGCCTCGCTGAAGAACAGCGGCGACGGCGGCATCCCGCTCAGAGTCGCCAGGCTGACGCCGACCGCGGCGCCACCGGCCCGGCTGGTCGCGGCGAGCCCGGAGGGGGGCTCGGTGGCCAGGGCCGGGTCGTCGCGCAGCAGCGGGATCGAGGCGTAGAAGCCCAGCGACTTGGCGAGGGCATGGCCCGCCAGGTGCACGACGACGCCGGCGATCGCCAGCCGGGTGCCGAACCCGATCCCGAGCGCGAGGATGCCCATGTGCTCGAGGCTCGAGTAGGCGAGGAGGCGCTTCAGCGCCAGCGGCCTCCAGAGGAAGGGCACGGCGACGGCGAGCGAGGCGAGGCCGAAGGCCAGGAACAGCCCCCTTCCCGCCCCGCCCGTGGCCGGCTCGAGCGCGGCCTCGGCTCGCCAGGCGACGAGCATCGCGGTGGGCAAGAGCACGGCCGAGAGCAGGGCGCTGACCGGCGGCGGCGCCTCGCTGTGGGCGTCGGGAAGCCAGTTGTGGACGGGGGCCCAGCCGATCTTGGCGGCGAGCCCGACGAGGATCAGGACCAGCGCCAGGAGCGCGGGCTCGCGATCCATGCCTGCCGCCCCGGCGTGGATCGTCGCCCAGTCGACGGTCGACAGGGACGAGGCGCCGCCCCCCGCCAGCGCCGCGAACAGCACCAGGATCCCCAGCAGGGCGACGGTCAGCCCGAGCGTCGTCAGCAGCAGGTACTTCCAGCCCGCCTCCAGTGCCCGGGCACGGCCGCTGGAGGCGACCAGTAGCGCCGATGCCGCGGTGGTCGCCTCGACCAGGATCCAAGCCGCGGCGAGGTTGTCCACCAGCGGGATCGCCAGCAGGGCAGCCCAGAAGAGCTGGAAGGCCACGCAGTAGGAGCGGCGCGGTGCGCGCTCGCCGAAGAAGCGGCTCCCCGCCGACTCGAGGTAGCCCGGCGAGGCCAGGGCGCTGAGCAGGCCGATCGCGGCGACGACGATCAGGAAGACCCCCGCCGCCGTGTCGAGCGTGTACCAGGAGCCGTGCGACGGATCGCCCCCACGGGCCAGGGCAAGGACGCCGAGTGCCGTGGCGGCCAGGGCGATCGGCACCGCGGCGAGCGCGTTGGCGCGGCCGACGGCTCTTCCCGGGACGAGCGGCAAGAGGAGCGCCGCGAGCAGGGGCAGGGCAACGACGGTTGCCGTGGCGATTGCCGTGTCAGTCACGCAGGCTCCTCAGCAGGCTGGTGTCTCCGGTCCCGAACTCCTCGTGGATCTTGGAGCCGAAGGCCACGGCCACGGCCGCTATGACGACGAGGTCGAAGGCCAGGCCAAGCTCGATCACGACCGGGAATCCGCCCTCGACCGAGAGGCTCGCCAGGTAGACCCCGTTCTCGGCGGCCAGGAAGCCGATCGCCTGGAAGATGACCGGTCGGCGCAGCGCCGCGATCGCAATCCCGAGGGCGACGAGCGCCGCCGCGGCCTGGGCGGACCCGGCGTAGGCGAGGCCGAAATCGGGGACCAGCGCCACCGCCGAGACGACCACGGCTATCGAGACCACCAGGCGAGGCAGTGCCGCGCCCTCCGATGCCATCCTCTGCGGCTCGCGGGTGCGGTGGATCGCGAGCCCCAGCAGCGCCGGCAGGGCCAGGCCGCGCACGACGAGGATCGCGGCGGCCACCCAGAGGCCGCCGACGCTTCCGGCGGCCTCCTCCACGGCGATCGCGCCGAGCAGCAGGGTCTGCGCGGCGAGAAGCACGACCCCCACCGAGCGGCGGCGGACAACGGCCTCGGCGAGGCCGAGGCCGACCAGGGCCCAGAGCACCTGCTGGCTCACGGAAGAGCCCCGGCCAGCCAGCTGCCGAAGCCGGCGAGGCAAAGCGCCATGCCGCTGGCCAGAAAGAGAGGTGCCCGCAGCACCCGCATCTTCGCCAGGCCCGTCTCGCAGACCGCGACCGCACCGCAGAGCGCGGCGATCGTCACCGCCTCGATCGCCAGGCGGACGCCGAAGGAGCCCGCGGTGGGGCCGAACAGGGACGCGCCCAGCAACAGCACCAGCCAGAGCCGCGCCGCGGCCGCCCACTGGAGGACCGCGAGGTCGCGGCCCGCATACTCCAGCAGGGGCCCCTCGTGGACCATGGTCAGCTCGAGGTGCGTGTCGGGGTTGTCGATCGGCTGGCGCCCCGCCTCGGTCAGCGCGAACAGGGCAAAGGCCAGCGCCGCGCACCAGTGGGCCGGCTCGCTCCAGGCATCCGAGCCCACCGCCGCCGCGCTCATCGCGATCAGGTCGGTGCTGGGGCCGGCGGGCAGGGCGGCGAGGACGACGATCGAGACGAACAGGGCCTCGGCGAAGACCGCGAAGGTGAGGTCGCGGGCGGCGCCCATCAGCCCGAAGGCGCCACCGGTGTCCCAGGCGGCGACGGCGAGGCCGAAGCGCCCCAGGCCGAGCACGATCGCCAGCGCCACCGCGTCGTGCCCCACCCCCCATTCGGGAGCCTCGCCGGCGACGGGGATCAGCAGCGCGGCGACGACGAGGCTTGCGGCGACGGCAGCCGGGGCAAGGCGGTAGAGGGCCGTCCGCGGCCAGGGGTCCACCCCGCCCTTGCCCCAGAGCCTGCGCAGCTCACGATAGGGCTGTAGCGACGACGGCCCGGGCCGGCCCTGCAGGCGGCCCTTCAGGTGGGCCACGGCGCCGAAGGCGAGGGGGGCGACGAGGGCGACGCCGACGAGCTGGAGCAGGCCCGCGGCCACGGTCGTCGCGCTCACGAGAGCGCTCCCAGGCGGGCCAGCGCCAAAGCGGCCAGCAGGAGGGCCACGAGGTACACCAGGTACAGCCGCAGGCTGCCCGACTGGATTCTCCGCGCCACCGCCGCCCCGCGCAGCGCGACCCGCCGGACCGGGCGGTACAGCGCGGTGTCGAACAGGTGAGGGACCTCGGCGCGGTAACGCACCTCCTGCACGAGAGCGCCGTGGCTGCGGACCTCGACCTCGCGGTGCGGGCGCAGGACGGACTCGAGCACCAGCCGCAGCGGCTTGGTGAACCCCGCCGAGGTCCACGCCAGCGCGGGCTCCACCCGCTGGCCGCACGCCCAGGCCGGAGTCGGCGCCGGGCGCCGCCGTGCTCCTCCCGTGGCGCCCAGCACACCGGCCGCCACGACCGCCAGCGCCAGCGCGATGCCGACCGGGGGCAGCCCGCCGGTCCCCGGCGCCGAGATCGCGAGGTCGCCCTGCAGCTCGGCGGCACCCGGGGCCAGCGCGACCAGGGCCGGCAGGAGCAGGCCGGGGAGCAGGCCGAGCAGGGCGCAAGCCAAGGCGAGCAGGCCGAGGCCGGCGCGGGTACGCGCCGGCCGCTCGGTTGCCGCCGCGGCTGCAGACGTGCGGGGCTCCCCGAGCAGGACCAGGCCGACGACCTTGGCGAAGCAGTAGACGGCAAGCGCGGCCACGGCCGCGAGCCCGGCGGCGGCCAGGGCGCCCGCGATCGAGGAGACCGTGCCGCCGGCGAAGGCCACGTGGAGCAGCGCCTGCAGCGTCAGCCACTCCGAGACGAAGCCGTTCAGGGGCGGCAACCCGGCGATCGCGGCGCAGCCGACGAGGAAGCACCAGCCGCTCCAGGGCATCCTGCGCAGCAGCCCCCCCAGCCGGTCGAGCTCCAGCCCGCCGACGGCCTCAGAGAAGGCCCCGGCGCCGAGGAAGAGCAGCGCCTTGAAGGCGGCGTGGTTGGCGGTGTGCAGGAGCGCGGCGGCGAAGGCGAGGGCCGCCCACAGCTGCTCGCCGGCGGCGCCGAGGAGGAGCGACGCGCCGAGGCCGAGGGCGATGATCCCGACGTTCTCGATCGAGTGGAAGGCGAGCAGGCGCTTCAGCTCGTGCTGGACGAGCGCGTAGAGGACCCCGCCCAGCGCCGAGAGCGCACCGAGCGCCACCAGCGCGAAGCCGACCCAGAGCGGCACCGGGCCCAGCCACTCGAACAGCACGCGGATCAGGCCGTAGAGGGCGAGCTTGATCATCACCCCCGACATCAGCGCCGAGACGTGCGCCGGCGCGATCGGGTGGGCGCGCGGCAGCCAGGCGTGCAGCGGCATCAGCCCCGCCTTCGTCCCGAACCCGACCAGCGCGGCGGCGGCGACCAGCGCCTGTGGCCCGCCCTCGGGCAGGGATGCGCCGAGCGCCCCTTCGTGCGCCAGCGTCAGCATCGCGATCCAGACCCCGGCGCCGCCCAGGTGGGTGATCGCGAGGTAGACGAACACCGCGTGACGGGCCGGTCGGTCGTGCCTCGCGACGAGGATCGCCGCCGCCGGGAGCAGGGTCATCAGCTCCCAGAAGGCGAGGAACGAGATCGCGTCGCGAGCGGCCAGGACACCGACCAGGGCGAGCAGGAAACCGCCGGTCAGGGCCGCGAGCGGGCGTGCCTGTGGCGAGCCGCGCAGGGCGTCGCCGGCGACGAGCAGCGCCGGCACGGCGGTCCCGCAGACCACGATCAGGAAGAAGGCACTCAGCCCGTCGAGGCCGAAGGCCGGCCGTACCCCGTTGCCGAACCCCGCCCCGATCGTCGTCTCCGTGGCGAAGGTGGCGACGCCGGCGGCGGCCAGCGCCAGGACGCCGATCAGCTGCGTGTCGAGCGCGATCGGCCAGGTCGAGTGAGGCAGCGCGAAGGCCGTCCCGGCAGCGAGCGCACCGACCCCGGCCAGGGTCAGTGCGGCTATCACGCGGTGTCGGGGATGGGTGCGATCGCGGCGGCTCCTGGGGCTACCTTATTGATTTCTAAGATTGAACCCCGGCCGACGGCGCCCGGGAGACGCCTGCTTATTCCTCAGCCGGCGCCGGGCAGCGTCGCGGTGCCGCGGGCGAGCGGCCTGACCAGCGGCGGTGCCTTCGGCAGCTGCCCGCGCTCGACGCGATCGAGCTCGAAGGGCGATGCCTCGATGGTCCCGACCGTGTCGCGATTGCAGTGACAGCCGTCTCCCAGGAAGCGCCACGGGCCCTCGAGGCGGTCCTGCCAGCGGGCCAGGCTCGGGCTCTCCGAGCGTACGTGCTCGACAAAGAGCAGCTTGCCGCCCGGCTTCAGGATCCTCGCCGCCTCGGCAAGGGCCGCCGCCGGGTCGGGGACCGTGCAGAGGACCAGGGTGAAGACCGCCGTGTCGAAGCTGTCGTCCTCGAACGGCAGGCTCGCCGCCGGGGCCTCGACGATCGTCGCCTCCCTCCCGCCTTCCGCGGCATTTGCGCGAAGATGTTTGAGCATGTGCGGGTCGGGCTCGGCGAGGACGAGCTCGCCGACCTCCGCCGGGTACAGGCTCAGGTTGAGGCCCGTCCCCGCGCCGATGTCGATCGTCCGGCCGCGCGCCTGCGAGAGGGCCTGGCGCCGGATCTCGCGCATGCCGGCCTCCTCGGTCGACTTCATCGCGCGGTCGTAGAAGGCCGAGAAGGCCCTCCCCCACGTCGCGTCGTAGATCCGCCCCATGCAGAGGTCGGGGCTCAGGCCGCTTCGCGCTCGGCGCTGGGCTGCTCGCTCGCCTCGGCGCCTTCGCCCGACTTGCTCGCCGCGGCCCGCGTCTCGTAGGCGTGGCGGGCGCCGTGGTCGACTTCGGTCATCAGCTTGTCGACCTTCATCAGGCGGCCGAGCCCCTCGCGCATGCTCCGCGGCAGGTTGGCGACCACCTTGAAGAGGACGCCGTTGGCGCGCGGCACCCAGACGTCGAAGCGGGGAGCTTCCAGCGCGTCGACGATCTCGCTTGCGACGTCCTCGGCCTCGACCGGTTTGATCAGCCGCTGGCCGACTCCGGCGGTCAGCTCCGTGTTGACGACCGTCGGCATCACGCATGCGACCTCGACCCCGCTGCCGCGCAGCTCCTGGCGGACGGCCTCGCTGATCCCAACCACGGCGTGCTTGGTGCCGGAGTAGGTGGCGATGCCCGGGAAGCCGCCCTTGCCCGCCTGCGAGGCGATGTTGACAATGTGGCCCGTCGCGCGCGGGCGCAGCCGTTCGATCGCCAGCTGGGTGCCGACGATGACGCCGTAGACGTTGATGTCGAGCTGGCGCCTGATCGAGTCGTCGGACTCCTCGGCGAACGGCGTCACCGGCATGATCCCGGCGTTGTTGACGACCACGTCGACGGGGCCGAGCTCGCGTTCGGCGGCGTCGAGGAAGGCGGCGAAGGAGTCCCGGTCGGTGACGTCGAGCGCCAGCGCGACCGTGCCCCCACCGAGGGTGGTGGCGGTCTCTTCGGCCAGGTCCAGGTGGATGTCGCCGATCGCGACGCGGCAGCCTTTGCGCACCAGCGCCTCCGCCGTCGCCCTGCCGATCCCCCGGGCGCCCCCGGTGATCGCCACGACCTTGCCGCTGAGTGAGCGTCGCTCCTTCTTCGCCATCGGGTGCCTCCTCCTCCGGGGCCTAGGCCGCCGGCTTGTAGACGGTGACCACGGCGGCGCCGCCGAGGCCGATGTTGTGCTGCAGCGCGGTCTTCGCACCCTCGACCTGCCGCTTGTCCGCCTGGCCGCGCAGCTGCCAGGTCAGCTCCGAGCACTGCGCCAGCCCGGTCGCGCCGAGCGGGTGGCCCTTGGAGATCAGCCCGCCCGAGGGGTTGACGACGACCTTGCCGCCGTAGGTGGTCGCTTCTTCGTCGACGAGCTTGTGGCCCTCGCCCTCGGCGGCGAAGCCGAGCGCTTCGTAGGTGATCAGCTCGTTGGCGCTGAAGCAGTCGTGCAGCTCGCAGACGTCGACTTCCTCGGGGACGACGCCGGCCTCGGCGTAGGCTTCCTCGGCCGCCTGCTTCGACATGTCGGTGCCGACGATCTTCATGCAGTCGGTGTCCTCGGCAAAGGTCGAGGAGAGGTCGGTGACCATCGCCTGGCCGGCGATCTCGATCGCCTGGCCCCAAAGGCCGTGCTCGTCGACGTAGCTCTCCGAGGCGACGATCGCGCAGGCCGAGCCGTCTGAGGTCGGCGAGCACTGCAGCTTGGTCAGCGGGTCGTGGATCATCTTCGCCGCCTTGATGTCCTCGAGCGTGTACTCGTCCTGGAACTGGGCGTAGGGGTTGTTGACCGAGTGCTTGTGGTTCTTCCACCCGATCCAGGCGTAGTGGTCGGGGTTGGAGCCGTAGCGCTCCATGTGGTCGCGGCCGGCGTTTCCGAACATCTGCGGAGCCGGCGGCGAAGCCTCCGGGTCGCGGAGCTCGAACATCCGCATCGCGTGCTTGTCGAGCGCGTTGGTGCGGTCGGTGTACTTGACTCCGAGCGAGCCCGGCTCCATCTTCTCGAAGCCGAGCGCGAGCGTGCACTCGACGAGACCGCCCTTGACCGCCTGGCGGGCGAGAAAGAGCGCCGAGGAGCCGGTCGAGCAGTTGTTGTTGACGTTGACGACCGGGATCCCGGTGAGGCCCAGCTGGTAAAGCGCCCGCTGTCCGTAGGTGGAGTCGCCGTAGCAGTAGCCGGCGTAGGCCTGCTCGACGTCGTCGTAGGGGATGCCGGCGTCGGCGAGCGCCTTCTCCCCCGCCTCCTTGGCCCAGTCCGGGTAGTCGCCCTCCTTGCTGCCGGGCTTCTCGAACTTGGTCATCCCGACCCCGATCACGAACGTGCGGTTGCTCAAAGCCTTCTCCTGTCTCCTCGCCCGCTCCCCGGGGCAAATTTGGCTGCCTGGCCAGGAAATCTACCGGTCGGGCCGATGCGGTGGCAATACTGCGCGGGATGATCGTCGACTGCGCCGCCTACGAGCAGGGGAAACGGGTCCGCGGCGAACTCACCCTCGCCGCGGCACGGGCCGCCTCCCGTCAGGGCGGCACCTTTGCCTGGCTCGGGGTGGTCGACCCCTCAGAGCGCGAGCTGGCGGAGATCGCCGGCGAGTTCGGCCTGCACGAGCTCGCGGTCGAGGACGCGGTCAAGGCCCAGCAGCGCCCCAAGGTCGAGCTCTTCGGCGAGACGCTGCTGGTCGTCGTCAAGACGGTCGCGCACCCTGGCGGCGCCGCGCACACGGCGCATGGGATCGAGGTCGGCGAGCTGCTGCTCTTCGTCAACGCCGACTTCATCGTCACCGTCCGCCACGGCAGGGGCGAGCTGAGCTCGGTCCGGGAGCGGGTCGAGCACCGCCCGGCCCTCCTCGCGCACGGGACGGGCGTCGTCCTCTACGCGATCCTCGACCACGTCGTCGACGGCTACGGCGACGTCGCGCAGACGATCGACGCCGAGATCCAGGCGGTCGAGGGCCTGGTCTTCTCGGCCGAGCGAACCAACCCCGCCGAGCAGATCTACAAGCTCGAGCGCGAGGTCCTCGACCTCTACCGGGCCACCGCCCCCCTGCTGGAGGCGGTCGACCAGATCGAGGAGGGTCGCTTCGAGACCGCCCCCGAGGAGCTGCACGAGTACTTCCGCGACGTCCACGACCACCTGCAGCGGGTGGTCGGGCGCGTGGCCAGCTTCCGCGAGCTGCTGACCAGCGCCCTGCAGGCAAACCTGACCCAGGTCTCGGTGCGCCAGAACGAGGACATGCGCAAGATCTCCGCCTGGGTGGCGATCGTCGCGGTGCCGACGATGGTCGCCGGGATCTACGGGATGAACTTCGACCACATGCCGGAGCTGCACTGGCGCTACGGCTACTACGCGGTTCTCGCCTTCATCGCGATCGTCTGCTTCGCGCTGTACCGGCGCTTCAAGCGCGTCGGCTGGCTGTAGGCCCGGGCCGCGGCGCCCGGCCTGCCTGGACCGATGGCGAAGAGGCACCACCGGGTACCCTGAAGGGTTGTGATTCTCGCTGCGTTGAGCACCGATCCCGCCGCCGGCGTGGGCATCTTCGCGGCCCTGGCAGCCGGGGTCGTCTCCTTCCTCTCCCCCTGCGTGCTGCCGCTCGTCCCCGGCTACCTCTCTGCTGTCAGCGGCGTCTCGGCGGCCGAGCTCGACAGCGCCGGCTGGCGCCGCATCCTCGGCCCCAGCCTGCTCTTCGTCGCCAGCTTCTCGACGATCTTCGTCCTGCTCGGGCTCACCGCGACCGGCCTGGGCTCGGCCCTGCAGGACCACCAGCAGCTCCTGACCAAGATCTCCGGCGCGCTGATCGTCGCCATGGGCGCCCTCTTCGTCGCCTCGCTCTTCGTCACCCGCCTCAACCGCGAGTGGCACGTCGACGCCCTGCTGGAACGCGCCGGCAAGGGCGGCCCGATAGTCGCCGGCGCCGCCTTCGCGATCGCCTGGACGCCCTGCATCGGCCCCACCCTCGGCGCGATCCTCTCCGCCGCCTCCCTCTCGGACTCGGCCGCCCGCGGCGCCTTCCTCCTCGCCGTCTACTCGGCGGGCCTGGCGATCCCCTTCCTCCTCACCGCGGTCGCCTTCTCGCGGGCCACCACGGCGTTCGCCGTGGTCAAGCGCCACTACCAGGCGATAGTCGCCACCGGCGGCCTGATCCTGATCGCGATGGGCCTGCTGATCTGGACCGGCCAGCTGACCATGCTGAACAGCGAGGCCGAAAGCTGGCTGTCGAACCTCGGCCTCGACTTCTTCAGCGTCTGAAACGTCGAGTCTGCATTTACCCACCCACAGAGGGGGTAAATGCAGACTCGTCAGTTGTTGACTGCCGGCGCGACGGTCTCGAGCTCCTGGCCTACCGCCTCGACCTCCTCGATGCCCTCGCCGTCGAGGTCGCGCGAGCAGACGATCCGGAAGCGGCCCGTGCCGATCTCCGCGTCGGGAACGACAGGCAGGCCACGAATGTGGTCCCAGCCCAGCCGCTCGACCTCGAACGGGTTCATCCGCACCTCCGCCGCCGGGAACGGGCAGTTCGAGTTGTGCTGGTCGATCGCCTTGGAGATCGCCTCCAGGTTCTTCGCCTCGGGAGAAGCCATCGAGCGAAGTCTAGGCCTGTGCACGACGCAAAGGAGATACTGCAGAGATACCCGAGATAGCCATAAGAGAGGTCATTGAGTCGGGTGGTATCAAATGCTTCAAAATGCAAACCCTCCGTGAGGCAAGCATCTACAAGAAGCTCGGACCGGGGGTTAACAAAGAGCTGAGCGATGCACTCCGGCAGAAGAGCCTGGAGCACAGCAAAATGCCTGTATATCAGCACGAATCGTATGTCTACGAGCAGGGATCAGATGCGGCCAGGCTCATCAACTCGATCATCGGGCCGCCTTCCGAGGACGGCGCAAATGTGATTCTCGAGGCGGTAGCTCCAGACGCCGAGAACAATGTCGCGGAAGCCCAGCTTGAGGAAGTCAGGGCCCTTGCCATCCAGCTGAATGACGTGTTCGCAGAGCCCGAAACGGACTAGGCCGAAAGCTACAGCGTGCTGCCGGGATCGTAGGCCTCGCCAGGCGTGGCGCCGAGAGCGAGCAAACGGAGGCCGTCGGGGCCGGCCGTGATCTTGCGCTTGACGGCCGGACCGACTCGAACGATGTGGTCTTGGTCAAGCGGGTATCGCTCGCCGTCGGCTTCAAGAGTGCCTGAGCCGCGGAGGGCGACGTAGACCTCCTCCTGACCGAGCTGCTGAGGCCGTTTGGCGAACATCTGGCCGCCGATGCCGTCCTCGGAATGGTCGTGCTCGGGGTATTCGTCGGCGCCGGGCGCCATCTCCTCGATCGAGATGCCGAACGAGCTGACGCCGAGGGCCGCGGCGGCACGGCGGAGGCCGACCCGGTCGAAACCCTGGAGAGCCTCGATCTCCTCGATCCTGGCGTGCGTTACGTCCGCGATGCCTGGAATCTACCCGCGTTCAGGACGTTCAACCCCGTCCCCCCTTCCTCCTACCATCGACCTGTGGCCTTCGAGCGCACCGTCGCCCACCTCGACATGGACGCCTTCTACGCGTCGGTGGAGCTGCGGCGGCGGCCGGAGCTGAAGGGGAAGCCGGTCGTCGTCTGCGGGTCGGGTCCGCGGGCCGTGGTGACCACGGCGAGCTATGAGGCTCGCAGGCTGGCGGGGATCCACTCGGCGATGCCGGCCGCGGTGGCGCGGCGGCGGCTGCCGGATGCGGTCTACCTGCAGCCGGACTTCTCCGCCTACCGCGAGGCCTCTGGGCAGGTGATGGCGATCCTGCGGCGCAACGCGGAGACGGTCGAGGTGGTCGGGCTCGACGAGGCCTACATCGACCTGACCGGGATCTTCTCGCCCAAGGCGACGATGCGGCGGATCGCCGCCAAGATCCGCGAGGAGACCGGGCTGACCTGCTCGGTCGGGATCTCCGAGAGCAGGATGCTGGCGAAGATCACCAGCGAGCTGGGCAAGCCCGCGGGCCTGGTCGTGCTCTCGCGCGAGGAGGCCCTGGCGCGGTTCTCGTCCGAGTCGCCCGGGCTGATCCCGGGCATCGGGCCCAAGTCGGTCGCCAAGCTCGAGGCGATGGGCATTCGCACGCTGGCTGAGCTGCGCGCGCAGGAGCCCTCGGGCCTGGAGCATGCCTTCGGGCCCCGCCAAGGTCGCTGGCTGCACAGGCGCGCCCGCCTCGAAGACGAGACCCCGGTCGCGGTTTCGCGCGAGACCAAGTCGCAATCGGCCGAGACCACCTTCGACGTCGACGTTCGCGACCGGGGCGAGATGGAGAACCACCTGGGGCAGCTCGCCGAAGAGCTCTGCCGCCGCCTGCGCTCGCGCGAGCTCGAGGGCCGCACGATCGGGATCAAGATCCGCCTCGACGACTGGACCAACGCCACCCGCTCGCACACGGTCGAGACGCCGACCAGCGACCCGGCCGTGGTCGTGCCGGTCGCCCTCGACCTGCTGCGCGCCTATGACCCCCAGCGGCCGGTGCGGCTGCTCGGCGTCCGGCTCGCCGGCTTCGACGGCGGCACCGGCGAAGCGGAGGAGCCCGAGGCGCCGCCAAATGGCCAGCTGCAGCTCGGCCAGGCGGCCTGAGCGTTCGCCTGCCGCTTCGCAGGATCGTGGCGGACCTGTGCGAAGATTGCCCCGTGAGCTCGGACAGGCTCAGCGGACTCGACTCCTCCTTCCTCCACATGGAGAGAGCCGGTGCGCACATGCACGTCGCCTCGGTCAGCATCTTCGAGGGGCCGGCACCAAGCCACGTGGACTTCCGCGACCACATCGCCGCCCGCCTGCACCTCGTCCCCCGCTTCCGCCAGAAGCTGCGCTTCGTCCCCTTCGGCCAGGGCCGTCCCGTCTGGGTCGACGACCCCCACCTCAACATGGAGTACCACGTGAGGCAGACCGCGCTGCCCGCTCCCGGCTCCGAGGAACAGCTGCGCAACCTGGCGGCGCGGATCTTCTCCCAGCAGCTCGACCGCAGCAAGCCGCTGTGGGAGCTGTGGCTGGTCGAGGGCCTCGACGGCGGCCACTTCGCGATCATCGGCAAGAGCCACCACGCCCTCGTCGACGGCATCTCCGGCGTCGACATCACCACCGTGCTCTTCGACCTCGAACGGGAGCCGGCCAACCCGCCCGCGCGCCCCCCCACGTGGGCGCCGCGGCCGGAGCCGACCGACCTCCACCTGCTCGGCGAGGCGCTGCGCGAGCGCGCCACCAGCCCGCGCGAGATCGTCCGCGGCGTGCGCGCTGCCCTGCGCGGCCCGCGCCAGGTCCTGGGCGGGATAGGCGATGCGAGCAAGATGGTCGGCGCCGGCATGTCCGCCCCCCCGACCCCGTTCAACGTCGAAATCGGCCCCCACCGCCGCATCGCCTTCATCCGCACCGAGCTCGACGTGCTGAAGGCGGTCAAGAACGAGCACGGCGGCACCGTCAACGACGTCGTCCTCTCCGTCGTCGCCGGTGCGATCGGCAACTACCTGCGTGCTCGCGGCCACGACACCGAAGGCCTGGAGATGCGCGCCATGGTCCCGGTCAGCGTCCGTGCCGAGGAGGAGCGCGGCGCGCTCGGCAACCGCATCTCGGCGATGATGGCGCCGCTGCCGGTCTGGTGCGAGGCGCCGGTCCAGCGCCTGCACCTGATCACCGAGACGATGGGCGACCTGAAGGGCTCCGGCCAGGCGGTCGGCGCCGAGATCCTCACCCGGATCGTCGACTTCGCCCCGACCACGATCGCCTCCCAGGCGGCCCGCCTGCAGCCGGCCCAGCGCTTCTTCAACCTCGTCGTCACCAACGTGCCCGGGCCGCAGTTCCCGCTCTACATCCTGGGGCGGGAGATGGAGTCGATCTTCCCGCTCGTGCCGCTGGCCCGCCGCCAAGCGCTCTGCGTCGGGATCATGTCCTACAACGGCCAGGTCGACTTCGGGCTCATCGGCGACTACGACGCGATGGCCGACCTCGACAGCTTCGGGCTCGACCTCGAAGGCGCGATCGCCGAAATCGCCGGCGAGGCGGCGAGTGCGGGGCGCCAGGCTCAGCGAGCCAGCCGCGCCGAGACGCGGAACGGCGCGCTGTCGGTCAAGTAGGCCCAGTCGAGCCGGCGGGCGCTGAAGCCGGCCGCCCTGGCATCGGCGTTGATCAGCACCGCGGTGACGCGATCGAACTTCCCCGGGTGCGGCAGGCGCGCGGTCATGCGGCCGCCGTGCCGGTCGAAGTCGAGGACGCGGACGGCGCGGCCCCGGCGCTCGCTCCCCGACCTGCCCACCAGCGCCAGCCCGGTGGCGATGCCGCGCGGCGCCACCGCGTCGACGAGGAGGGCGCGCCCGCCGCGGACGTGCACCCGCAGCAGCTGGAAGGTCGTGTGGTTGAGCTGCCGGTACCGGGCCCGGCCGCCGAGGGGCAGGCTCCCCTGCCGCGAGACGTCCGGGTAGGAGTGGCCCTCGGGGAACGCTGTATCGGTGCGCCACTCGGGCAGGTCGCCGGCGAAGCGGACGAAATCGCGACTGAAGTCCGACCCGCCCGCGGCCTCGATCGCGGCGTCGTAGGCGGCGACCGAGAAGCCCCCCGGCTTCGTGTGGACCGCCCGCGACCAGGCGTCGCGCACGATCTCGCGCCCGTAGCGACGGGCCAGCCACTTGTTCCAGACCGCCGAGCCGTACTCCTTGATCGAGTTGGCCGTCAGCGGCGTGTCGTAGCGCTTGACCCAGCGGCGCACGTAGCGCAGGTAGTCGTCGATCCTGTCGTAGACCTGGTCCTCCATCCAGACCGCGGTCGACTCTGCGAACCAGGCGTCCTGGTAGGCGTCGTAGCCGAACTGGAGGATGTGGTTGTACTCGTGGGCGAAGGTGACCTCGAGGTCCTGCTGGGCCGAGGTTCCGGGGAACTCGCGCGGGTCGTAGTCGTTGTCCAGCACCAGGTAGCCGTACAGGTGCCGGGGCAGGCGCCCCTTGATCCCCTGGCCGCGGTCGGGCGCCGCGTAGCCGAAGAGCGCCCCGCCGATCTGGTCCAGGTAGACGTCGGTCTTGCCCCGTCCGCCGCCCTTGCTCCCGTCGGATTTCGGCGCCCGCCAGCCGAGCTTGCGGTTCTCGATCGCGTAGACGCGCTCGGCGACGGCCTGGACCCGCAGCACGTAGTCGGGGATGCCGTCGGCGTCGGCGTCGGCGAGCTTGGGGGCGTCGATTCCCTCCGTCACCCAGTGGACGCAGAAGTGGCGCGTACAGGATGGCGAGCGCGGCGCCTCGGGCACCGTGTAGGCGTTGCGGTTCGGGTCGGGGTGGTCGGTCGGGCGCGCCGCGGGCGAGTGGAAGAACCACTGGCCCTGCGCGGAGGCCGATGCGGGCAAGACCGCGATCGCGGCCGCACTTGCCAGTCCAGCCCCGATCGCCCGCCAGCTCCGCCCCCGCACGCCGGGCAATCTACAGCCGGCCGGCCCACCCTCGTTTGCTGAGTTCGCCTTTTCCCGTCCTACTGCCCCGGAAAAGGCGAACTCACCGCGTGGACGGGATACTTCAGGCGTGAGTCCCCGCCGGAGCACGGCGTGCGCATAGCGCTGGCCCAGATCGACCCCACGGTCGGCGACGTCGACGGCAACTGCGCCAAGATCGCCGAGTGGATCGGGCGCGCCCGCGAGGAGGGCGCCGAGCTGGTCGTCTTCCCCGAGCTCTGCGTGCCGGGCTACCCGGCCGAGGACCTCTACCTGAAGCGGCACTTCGTCGAGGCGAACCGGCGCGCGGTCGAGGAGCTGGCCGGCGAGAGCGCCGGCCTGGTCGCGCTGGTGGGCTTCGCCGAGCCGGTCGCGGGCGGCGGCGACTCCCGCCACGCCCACAACTCGCTCGCCGTGCTGGCCGGCGGGGAGCTGCGCGCCGTCTACCGCAAGAACCGGCTGCCCAACTACGCCGTCTTCGACGAGCAGCGCTACTTCGTCCCGGGGGGAGAGCCGGAGACGATCGAGGTCGCCGGCCAGCTCGTCGGCCTGACGATCTGCGAGGACGTCTGGGTGCCGGGCCCGCCGGCCTCGAGCGAGGCCGCGGCGGGCGCGAGCCTGATCGCAAACCCCTCGGGCTCGCCGTATCACCGCGGCAAGGGGCGCGAGCGCGAAGCGATGTTCGCCGAGCGCGCCCGCGCCTACGGCGCCCACTTCGCCTTCTGCAACCTCGTCGGCGGCCAGGACGAGCTGGTCTTCGACGGGCACAGCCTCCTCGTCGACCCCAGCGGGGAGGTGATCGCCCGCGCGGCCCAGTTCGAGGAGGAGCTGCTGATCTGCGACGCCCCCTCCCCCGGCCCGGGCCGCCTCGCCGAGCCGCTCCCCGACCTGGCGGAGGTCTACGCGGCGCTGGTGCTCGGGCTGCGCGACTACGTGCGCAAGAACGGCTTCCACCACGTCGGCATCGCGCTCTCGGGCGGGATCGACTCGACCCTCGTCGCCCTGCTCGCCGTCGACGCGCTCGGGCCGGACCGGGTCAGCTGCGTTGTGATGCCCTCGCCGCATTCGAGCCTTGAAACACAGGCCGACGCACGGACTATCGCCGCCAACCTCGGCACCAGGCTGATCGAGATCCCGATCGCGCCGGCGATGGCGGAGTACGAGCGGGCGCTGAGTGACGCCTTCGGCGGCGACCGCGACATGCAAGCGGCCGCCGGCCCGCTGCCGCGCGACCCGACCCGGCCCTCCGAGCCCGACCTGGCGGCGGAGAACATCCAGGCGCGGATCCGCGGCAACATGATGATGGCGCTCTCCAACAAGCACGGCTGGCTGGTGCTGACGACCGGCAACAAGAGCGAGATGTCGGTCGGCTACGCGACGCTCTACGGCGACATGGCGGGGGGCTTTGCGGCGATCAAGGACGTGCCGAAGACCCTGGTCTACGAGCTCACCCGCCACCGCAACGAGGTCGCTGGCCGCGAGCTGGTGCCCGCTTCGGTGCTCGAGCGCGCCCCGTCCGCCGAGCTGCGCCCCGACCAGCTCGACAGCGACTCGCTGCCGCCCTACGACCTGCTCGATCGCATCCTCGAGTCCTACGTCGAGCGCGACGAAGGCCGCGAGGAGATGATCGCCGCCGGCCTGCCCGCCGCGGTCGTCGACGACGTCATCCGCATGGTCGACCGCTCCGAGTACAAGCGCCGCCAGGCCGCGCCCGGGATCAGGATCACGCCGAAGGCGTTCGGCCGCGACCGCAGGCTGCCGATTACAAACAGGTTTGGCGGCTAGTCAGGCCGCTTCCATGCCGGCGCCTGGCGGCGTCCTCGGTCGCTCACGTGCAGAGCCCGCTTCGCTCCCTGCGTCCTTGTCATGCTTGGCCTGGAAGCGGCCTGACAGCAATTGTCATTTGGGCCAGCGCGCAAAGTTTGCCGTTTGCGTCTGTTACTTCCGCGTCCCAGACCCAGGTCGTGCGGCCCCGGTGGCGGGCCTTGGCCTGGACCTCGGCGTGGCCTTCGGTGACGGGCCGGATGAAGTTGACGCTTATCGACTGGCCCATCGCGATCATCCCGTCGTCGAGCACCGCCAGCGCGGTCGCCCGCGAGCAGACGCTCTCGACCAGGCTCGACATCACGCCGCCGTGCAGGAGGCCGACCGGCTGGCGCAGCTCGTCGCGCATCTGCACCCGCACCCGGGCGTGCCCGGGATCGTCGTCGAGCCACTCCGTCCCCAGCAGGGCGTCGAAGTGAGACACCAGTCCGCGCGGATCCTCTGCCATCGCGGCCGGGACACTACCTCCACGGGGCGTGTCTGACTTTACGGGTGCATAGGACCCCTTAACCTCAGACACGCCCCTCCGGGGCGAGGCTCGCGTAGGCTTCCGGCCCGTGGCGCTGACCGACGACCAGAAGGCGATGCTCCGGCTGCTCGCGCAGCGCGAAGAGGGCTACGAGGACATGGCCGCGCTGATGGGGATCAGCGTCGAGGAGCTGCGCGCCCGGGTGAAGGAGGCGCTCTCGGAGGTCGAGGAGACCGAGGCGCCCGCCCAGCCCCCGGAGCCGGCGACGCCGCCACCGCCCCCACCGGTCGCGGAGCAACCGCCTGTCCCAGAGCCACAGCCGCGAGCTCCCGAGCCGGTCCCGGCGGCGGCGCCCCCGGCACCGTCCAGGCCTGCTGCGCGGCCCTCGCCACTCGCCCGGCTGCGCGGGTCGAAGGACCGCGGCGCCTTGATCGGGCTCGGAGCGGGCGCGCTCGTGGTCGTGGCTCTCGTCGTCGTCCTCATCCTCGGCGGCGAGGACGGTGGGACCTCCTCGTCAACGGCCACCCCGGCCGGCGGCGGCTCGTCCCTGACCGCGGCCGAAGAAAGCAAGCTCACCCAGGCGATCCTCGAGCCGGCCGACGGCAGCGACTCCAGCGGCCGCGCCCTCTTCGGCCGCTACAGGAAGAACGTCCTGCTGCAGGTCGAAGCCGAAGGGCTGGAGCCCTCTGCGGCGGGCGAGACGTACATGATCTGGCTCTACCGCTCGCCCAAGCTGGCTCTGCGAGTGGGTGCGGTCCGGGTCGAAGAGAAGGACGAGGGCAACCTCGCCGTTCAGCTGCCCGTCCCGGTCCAGGTCCTGACCTATGTCGCCGGCGGCGCCTTCGACCAGGTCGACGTCTCGCTGACCTCGAACGCCGCCTACAAGGCCGTCCTCGCCAAGGCCAAGGCGGAACGGAAGCTGCCGCCCTACACCGGGGAATCGGTGCTGCGGGGAGAGATCACCGGCCCCGCGATCCGCAAGCAGTAGCTCAGGGGAGGAGCTTGCCGGGGTTCATGATCCCGGCCGGGTCCAGGCACTCCTTGGCGGCGCGCAGGACGTCGAGTCCGAGGCCGCCCACCTCGGCCTCCATGTAGGGGGCGTGGTCGCGGCCGACGGCGTGGTGGTGGGTGATCGTGCCGCCGTGAGCGACTATCGCCTCGCAGGCGGCGCGCTTCACGGTCTGCCACTGGGCCACCTCCTCGCCCCGGCGGGCGCGGGAGATGAAGGTGAAGTAGAGCGAGGCGCCGTCCGCATAGGCGTGAGATAGGTGGCAGAAGACCAGGCCGGGCGTGCCCTGCCTCTCCAGCGAGCCGCGGATCGCGCTGCCTACGGCACCGTGCAGCTCGCCGAGCCGGCTCCAGGTGTGCGAGGTCTCCAGCGTCTCCACCATCGCCCCCATCCCCATCAGCGTGTCGCGCAGGTAGGGGCCCTGGTAGCGCCCGTGCTCCCAGGAGCGCCCTGCCGACTGGCCGAGGTAGACGGCGCCGCCGCTGCGCAGCTCGCGGGCCGAGAGCGCCCTGCGGCGCGCGACCGACTCCTCCTCGCCCTCGATCCCGACCACGACCAGGCAGCCGCCGCGGCGCCGGCGCAAGCCGAGGTAGCCGCCGAAGAGGGCGCCGGCGATCCCGCGCGGGCCGGAGAGGGCGAGGGAGACCTCTGTCTCCTCCTCGTCGGAGGCCCGGATCACGTCGGGCAGCCCCGGGCCCTGCGCCAGGGCGCGGACGATCTCGGCTCCGGCCTCGAAGCTCTCGGCGATCCAGGCCTCGTAGCGACGCGCGCTCGGCGCGGGGCGCACGCGCACGGTCACGTCGGGAATCACGCCGAAGATGCCCTCCGAGCCGACGACGAGCTCGCGCAGGGCGGGGCCGGCGGCCGTGTGCGGCGTTTCCAGCGTGCGCAGGTCGCCGGCCGGGGCGATCAGGCGCACCGAGCTGACCAGGGCGTCGAAGCGCCCGTAGCCGCTCGAGGCCTGCCCGGCGGAGCGGGTCGCGGCGAAGCCGCCGATCGTGGCGTACTCGAAGGACTGCGGGTAGTGGCCGAGGACGAGCCCGTGGGCGGCGAGCTCGGCTTCGGCCTCGGGGCCGCGCAGGCCGGCGCCCAGCCTTGCGGTGAGCGAGCGGCTGTCGACCTCGACGCCGCGCAGCCGGGCGAGGTCGAGGCTGACCACGCGCGAGTGGCTCCCGCGCAGCGGCTCGATCCCGCCGACGACGCTCGTCCCGCCCCCGAACGGCACCACTGCAACGCCTTCCGTCGCGCAGAGGCCCACAACGCGTTTCACCGCATCGGCGTCGGGCGGCAGCAGCACGGCGTCGGGGGCCTCGTCGAGGCGGCCGCCCCGCAGGCGGGCGAGGTCCGCGTAGCCGCACCCGGTCGCGTGGCGCACCCGGTCCTCCAGGCCGGTGAAGACGCTCTCCTCCCCCACCGCGTCGAGCAGCGCCCGGGGCAACGGCTCGGCGGGCGGCAGCTCAAACTCGTCGAGCTCGGCAGCGCGCGGCGAGGGGCTCAGCTCGCCGACCCGCTCGCGCAGCGTTGCGAGCGCCTCGCCGTCGAGCTCCGGGAGGATCGAGGGGTCGCCCCACCCCCACCACTTCGAGTCGCGCCGTGGGCCGCTCACGTTAGCGCCTGCTCGATGCCGTCCAGCGCTTCGTCGAGCAGCGTTCCCTGCCCGCGCCGCATCATCGGCGAACCGAGTCGGGAAAGGCCGCGCAGGGCCTGACTGACGGTGAGCTCGATCGCAGTCGTGGCGCCCTGGCCACGCAGCGTGCCCTCGACGCCGTAGCGGCGCAGATGGCGCTCGAACGGGGTGCCGGCGAGCAGCTGCTCCCAGGCGAAGTGCTCGCCCTCGACCACCTCGCTGCAGCGGAAGTCGGCACGCACGCTGCGCCCCTCAGCAGTCCCGAGCACGATCGTCCACTGCGCGCCGGCACCCCCGCCCTCGACTCCCTCGACCCGCATCGTCCGCGGCCACCAGCGCGGCAGGTTGTACGGATCGGAAACAAGCTCCCAAACCGCAGCGGTCGTCGCCTCAACCTTGCGCCGGCGAGTCACCCGCGGCATCGCCACGCTCCAGGGCCTATCCCGGCAGGGGTGGAGCGTCTTGTACTTTTTCGTCGATTCGCATCGAGGCGCCAAGCCCTGCGCCACCCCACCGAAAAAGTTAAGCGGAACCCCTGTCGGGATAGGCCACTAGTCACCGGCAAGTCGCCTGAGGTCCCTCACCAGCAACAAATGCTTGAGGTGGCTGACCGTCGCCGCCAGGCTCTCCAGGCTCTCGAGCGCCTCCTTGCGCCGTTCGGGGTTGCGCGAGCGCAGCGAGGGCCCGAGCAGGGCTTCCAGCAGGTTCGCCTCGCGGTCGGCCGAGGAGCGGAAGACGCGCAGGTTGCGGGCGGCCACGCCGAAGCGGGAGAGCTCGTTGGCGGCCCGGATCACTTCGCGGTCGGTCTCGTCGTAGACGGTCTTGCCGTCCCGTTTCTCGGGCTGCACGATGCCGAAGTTCTCCAGCTCGGAGATCAGCTCCTCGCGGGCGCCGGTCTCCTCGATGACTTCCTCGAGGGTGAGGTAGGCGCGCGAGGTGTCGATCAGGATCGCCCGGCGCACGGCGCCGCCCGAAGCCCGCTTCTCGGAGCCGGCCACCGCGGCAGCGATGTCCCCGCCCGCCGCCAGCTCCTGGCGGATCACCCGCAGCGGCAGGAACTCGTCGCGCTGCAGGCGCAGGATCGTGCGCAGCCGTTCGACGTCGGACTGGCTGTAGAGGCGGTAGCCGCCGGGCGTGCGCCGCGGCGTCAGCAGCTTCTGGTCCTCGAGGTAGCGGATCTTCGAGATCGAGACGTCGTCGAACTCGCTCTGCAGGATCTTGCAGACGGCGCCGATCGTCAGCGCCTTGCGGGGGCGCGAGTCGCGTTGCCGAACCTGCTGCTCGGATATGGCCACGGGTCAGGTCCCCTACTTCTCCAGGTAGCTGAGCTTGTACTTGCCGACCTGGATCTCGTCGCCGTCGGCGAGCCGGTGGGACTCGATCCGGCGCCGGTTGACGTAGGTGCCGTTGAGCGAGCCGAGGTCGTCGATGTAGAGGCCGTCGCGGCGGCGCACCAGCAGCGCGTGGTTGCGGGAGACGGTGACGTCGTCGAGGAAGACGCCGGCGTCGGGGCTGCGCCCGATGCTGACCCGGTCCTCGCCGAGCGCAAAGCTCTCCCCGGCACGGCCGCCGCCGGCCCGGATCACCAGCGCCGCGCCGCTGCGCTCGATCGTCTCGTCGATGTCGACCGGCTGCATCTCGCCGGTGTCGTCGACGGTGTACGTCATCGTCGTCGGCTCGTCGCCCTCGCCGCCGCCCTCGGCGGGGCCGCCGAGGTAGGCGCCGCACTTCTGGCAGTAGTTGGCGCCCTCCGGGTTGACGAATCCGCATTCGGGGCAGTGCACGGCCATCGGGTGCTCCGCTAGGCGGGCTGGTCCTCGGGCTCGTCCTCCGGGACCTGCGCCTTGCCCGCCAGGATCTCGGTCAGCTGCGCCACGTCGTCGCCGGAGAAGAGGGTGTCGCCCCGCTCGCGCTTCTGGCGCAGGCGGTTGACCAGCTCCGCACGGAGGATGTCGATCTTCCCGTGCAGGACGCGACGCTTGTAGGAGATCTCGTTCTCCTCGTGCGTGAGCTTGTCGATCAGGCCCTTCAGCTCCTCGTCGCTGAGGGAACCGAGATCGGGAAAGGTGTCCTCCATCTCGCTCCTTGGTTGAGTTGCGGCCTCGGGCGGCCTGGTCAGGCGATTATAGGTCGCTCGTCCAAAGGTTCAACCGAAGGTTGAAGGTTTCCTTGCGGCGTGGACCTGGCGGATTCCGTCGCGGGCGTAGAGAACCGTGGCGACGATTGCGAGGCCGAGGCCGGCGATCAGGAGCGCGGCCGGGGCCCAGCCGGCGAACACCATCGCGAAGAAGATCCCACCCATGATCGGGAAGACGGAGATCCGTCCCGGCCAGTTGACCCGGATCTCGACCCCGTGGCGCAGGCCGTACTGGGCGAGGACGAGCATCGCCAGCTCGCGCGCCGCAAGCAGCGCCAGAGCCCAGCGCGGCAGCAGCTCGAAGTGCCAGCAGACGACGGCGCCGGAGAGGATCGTGAGGCGGTCGACGAGCGGGTCGAGGATCGAGCCGAGGCGGCTGTACTGGCCGGTGACGCGGGCGAGGAAGCCGTCGAGGTAGTCGCCGGCCGCGATCAGCCAGAAGACGATCGCGGCGGGGGCGCTGCGCCCGTCGCCCGATTCGAAGGCGAGCCAGAGGAAGAGCGGCAGCGCCGCCAGGCGCAGGTAGCCGACCAGGTTGGGCAGCGTCCAGGGGTTGAGCGGTTCGCCCTTCCGGGTCTGCCGCGGCGGCGGGCCGCTGCGGTCGAGGCCGAAGAGGCGGCGCACCCGGCCGCGCCCGAACGGGGCGCTGTCAGCCATCGATGCCCCGGAGAAGCGCCTCCGCCTGAGTGGCGGCCTCCCTCACGGGCAGCTTGTGCTCGGCGCCCCCGGCGCGCTCGCTCACCTCGACCACGCCCTCGGCCAGGCCGCGGCGGCCGACGACGATCCGCAGCGGGCAGCCGAGCAGCTCGGCGTCGGTCAGCTTCTCCCCGGCGCCGGCCTCGCGGTCGTCGTAGAGCACCTCGACCCCGGCGCCCCTCAGCTCCTCGTACAGCCGGTCGGCCGCCGCCCGCTCCTCCTCCCCCGCCTTGGCCAGGGAGACGAGGTGGACCTGCCAGGGAGCCAGTGGCCTCGGCCAGACGATGCCGCGCTCGTCGGCGCCCTGCTCGATCGCGGCGGCGGCGATCCGGGCCGGGCCGATCCCGTAGCTGCCCATCGCGACCGGGCGCTCGGTGCCGGACTCGTCGAGATAGGTGGCGCCGAGCGGCTCGGAGTAACGCGTGCCGAGCTTGAAGATGTTGCCGACCTCGATCGCGGGCTCGATCTCGATCGCGCCGCCGCCCGGGGCGGTGTCGCCGGCCTCGACGGTGCGCACGTCCATCTCGTAGGCCTCGAAGTCCCGACCGGGGTCGACGCCGCGCAGGTGGGCGTCGGGCTCGTTGGCGCCGCAGACATAGGAGTCGCCCACGAGCGCAGCGTCCTTGATGATCGGCAGGTTCGAGCCGACGGGGCCGATGTAGCCGACGGGCCCCAGCTGCGCTTCGATCTCCTCGGGCCGCGCCTGGCGGAAGTCCGTCTTCATGCCGTTGCGCAACTTGATCTCGTTGAGGCGGTGGTCGCCGCGCAGGAGGACCAGCACCAGGCCGCGGCCCTCGACGACGATCGGCATCGCCTTGATCAGGGCGCCGGGGGGGAGCCCGAGCGCGCCCGACACCTCTTCGACCGTGGTCAGCCCCGGCGTCGACACCCGCTCGGGCGCGTCGAGCCCAGACGGCAGCCCCACGGGCTGCGCCTCGGCCGAGGCGACCTCGACGTTGGCGGCGTAGCCGGGGGCGAGTGCCACCTCGTTCTCGCCGGCCGCGCAGGGCGCCATGTACTCGTGGGCGCCGGAGCCGCCCATCATCCCGACGTCGGACTCGACCCGGTACCAGCGCAGCCCGCTGCGGTCGAAGATCCGCGCGTAGGCCTCGCTCTGCAGCTCGTAGGACCGGGCCAGCCCCTCCTCGTCGCGATCGAAGGAGTAGGCGTCCTTCATCGTGAACTCGCGCGTGCGCAGCACCCCCGCCCGAGGCCGCGGCTCGTCGCGCTCCTTGGTCTGGATGTGGAAGAGCATCAGCGGCAGGTCCCGGTAAGACCGCACCTCCCGCGCCACATGCTGGGTCACGCACTCCTCGTGCGTCATCGCCAGCACCATCGGCGACCCCTTCCGGTCCTCCAACTTGAACAGCTCCTCGATCGAGTACCGCCCAGTCTTCTCCCAAGCCTCAGCGGGCTGCAGAACAGGCATCAGCATCTCCTGACACCCGATCGAATCCATCTCCTCCCGCAGGATGGCCTCGACCCTCCGGTGAACCCTCCACCCAGCAGGCAGGTAAGACCAGAGTCCCGCCCCAACCTGCCGAATCAACCCAGCCCGCACCATCAACTTGTGCGAAAGCGCCTCCGCATCAGCCGGCGCATCCTTGAGGGTGGGCAGAAAGCTCTCGCTAAGGCGGGTCACGGGGGAAACCTATCCGTCCGCTCCCAAGCTCGTCCCCGATCCGCGTGACCGCGGTTCCCCGATGCCGTTCCTCGCGGGGGGTGGCGTCGTAGGGGGAACCGCCCCCGAGGACGCTTTAGCGACCGCAGGGGGTGGTGGGTCCCCTGCGGCGACAGGACCCGCCGCGCCAACTACGCTCGGGTGAATCTCCGCCCCGCAGTAGGAGAAGCCTCCTCATCCAGCAGAACCCGATCGGACTCCCCCTTCTCCGCCGCCTCATGCTCCATCCGCGCGATCCTCTCCGGCGTCAGCTCCCCCGCGCTCTCCGCCTCGATCTTCGCCAGCCAGGCAGCCCCCTCGCGCGACTCGTCCTCGTCGAACTCGACCCCGCCGCGATCGAGCGACTTGTCGATCTCCTCGAACAGGGCGTCGACCAGCTTGGCCTGCGGGACCTTGCGCAACGGCTTGCCGTGCGCGTAGATCAGGCCCTCGTTCTTGGCGCCGGCGATGCCGAAGTCGGCGTGCGATGCCTCGCCGATCCCGTTCACCGCGCAGCCGAGCACGGCGACCTCGATCGGCTCGGCGTAGCCTTCCAGCCGCTGCTCGATCTCGGCCACGACCGAGTCCATGTCGAACTGCAAGCGCCCGCAGGTCGGGCAGGCGATCAGGACCGGGCCGCGCTCACGCAGCTGCAGCGCCTTGAGGATCTCCCAGGCGACCTTGACCTCCTCCTCGGCGTGGAAGGTCGAGAGGCTGATCCGGATCGTGTCGCCGATGCCGTCGGCGAGCAGCGTGCCGAGGCCGACCGAGGACTTGAGCGAGCCCGACCATTTGGTCCCCGCCTCGGTGATCCCCAGGTGCAGCGGGTAGGGGATCTTCTCGGAGAGCAGGCGGTTGGCGGCGATCGTGTTGGGCACGTTCGTCGACTTGATCGAGACCTTGAAGCTCTCGAAGTCCAGCGACTCCATCAGCTCGACGAACTCGACCGCTGCCGCGACCAGTGCCTCGACCGGGCTCTCGCGCTCGAGCGCGTGCAGGTGCTTGGGCAGCGAGCCGGAGTTGACCCCGATCCGCATCGGCACCCCCGCGGCGGTCGCCCGCTCGGCCACCTCGGCGACCTTCTCCCGCCCGCCGATGTTGCCCGGGTTGAGGCGGATGCAGTGGGCGCCGGCGTCGATCGCCTTCAGCGCCAATGTGTGGTTGAAGTGGATGTCGGCGATCACCGGGATCGGCGAGTCCCTGACGATCGTCCTCAGCGCCTCGGCGTCCTCGTCGCGCGGCACCGCGACCCGCACTATGTCCGCCCCCGCGTCTGCGACCTTGCGGATCTGCTCCATCGTCGCCGCCAGGTTGGCGGTCTCGGTCTTGGTCATCGTCTGCACGACGACCGGCGCCCCGCCGCCGATCGGCACCCCGCCGACGAATATCTGCTGTTTGGAGGCCATTACCGGAGACTATCGAGGCCCACTGCCCGAACTGCATCAAATTCTCGCGCTGGCAGGTTGAGAATTTGATGCAGTTCGGTGGCTACCGGGCGTTGAAGCCTTCGCCGTTGAGGCGGCCGATGTCGTTGGTGAGGCCGATCAGCATCAGGAGCACGACGAGAACGATGCCGATCACCGTTGCCCGCTCCATCACCAGCAGGGAGACCGGCTTGCCGCGGACCTTCTCGACCAGGCTCCAGAAGATGTGCCCGCCGTCGAGCGGCAGGATCGGCAGCAGGTTGATCAGGCCGAGCGAGAGGCTGACCAGGGCAAGCAGCAGCAGCGAGGGATAGACACCGGTGTCGATCGTCTGGTTGGCCGCGTCGCTGACGCCGACGATGCCGGAGATTTCCTTGCGCTGCTCGGCTTCGAAGATGCGGGAGAAGACGGAGGCCGTCTTCGTCGCCACAAGCCAGACCGAGTCCCAGGAGCGGCCGACCGCCGTGGCGAGGCCGATATCTTCCGGTTCGGTCCCATAGGAAAACCCGACCAGGGCCCGCTCGTATTCCCTGTCGTACACCGGGGTGACCGAGATCGTCTGCACCCGGCCGTCGCGCCTGACCCTCAGCGCGACCGGAGTCGAGGCCTGGCAGCCATCGACCTGCCTGGCCGCGCACTTGTGGGTCGCGACCTGCTCGCCGAAGCGTTCGAGCCGCTCTTCGCGGCCGAGGCTGGGATACGCCCGGCCGTCGACGGCGAGGATCTCGTCTCCCGGCCTCAGCACCTTTGCCGCCGGGGAGCCATCGCGGATCTCGCCCACCGACTGGGTCACCTGCTGCGCGTTGGCGAAGTAGACGAAGGTGAAGATCGCGAACGCAAGGGCGATGTTCACCGCTGGGCCCGCGGCGACGGCGACGATCCGCTTCCAGACGGGCTGCCGGTGGTAGGCGCGCGCCTCGACCTCCGGCGGGACCTCCTCCTCCGGGTTCATCCCGGTGATCTTCACGTAGCCGCCCAGCGGGATCACTTTCACCCCGTACTCGGTCTCGCCGCGCCGGAACGACCAGATCGTCGGCCCGAAGAAGAGGAAGAAGCGCTCGACCCGCATCCCGGTCGCCTTGGCGGCGAAGAAGTGCCCGGCCTCGTGCAGGATGATCAGCAGCGAGAAGCCGAGGAAGATCAGGACCCAGTTCATACCCTCGCCAACCCCCCCACCTCTGCTTCGGTGCGGCGGCGGGACTCGGCGTCGACCGCGAAGAGGTCTTCGAAGTGGGTTGGCTGCACGGCGGGCATCGCCTCCAGCACCCGCTCGATCGCCGCCGGGATCGCGGTGAAGCCGATCTTTCCCTCGAGGAAGGCTGCGACGGCCACCTCGTCGGCCGCATTGAGGACGCAGGGCGCGGTCCCCCCTTCACGCCCCGCCTCCAGGGCGATGCGCAGGCAGGCGAAGGTCTCCAGGTCGGGCAGCTCGAAGGTGAGCCGGCCGACCGTCGCGAGGTCGAGGCGCGGCACGTCGACGTCGGCGCGCTCGGGGTAGTGCAGGGCGTAGGAGATCGGCACCCGCATGTCCGGATGGCCGAGGTGCGCCAGCGTGGCGCCGTCGTTGAGGTCGATCAGCGAGTGGACGATCGACTGCGGGTGGACGACGACCTCGATCCGCTCGAAGGGGACGCCAAAGAGGTGGTGGGCCTCGATCGCCTCGAAGCCCTTGTTCACCAGCGTCGCCGAGTCGATCGTGATCCGCCCACCCATGCTCCAGGTCGGGTGGGCGAGCGCCTCCTCGACGCTGACGCCCGCGAGGTCGGTACGGCCGCGGAAGGGGCCGCCCGAGGCGGTCAGGACCAGCCGGTCGACCGTCCCCGGCGGCTCGGCCGCGATCAGCTGGAAGAGGGCGGAGTGCTCGGAGTCGACCGGCAGCAGCCGCGCCCCTGTCGCCTCGGCCAGCGCCATCGTCAGCTCTCCGCCGATCACCAGGCTCTCCTTGTTGGCGAGCGCCACGTCGATGCCCTCGCCGAGGGCGACGATCGTCGGGCCCAGTCCGGCGGCGCCGACGATCCCGTTGAGCACCAGGTCGGCGCCGGAGGAGACGATCAGCTCGCGGGTGCCCTCCTCGCCGGCGAGAACCCGGCCGTCCCAGGCGCTGCGCGCCGACTCGGCTGCCCCGGGGTCGGAGAACGCGACCGTGCCGACGCCGTGCTCGGCCGCCTGCGCCAGCACACGCTCCCAGCTCGACCCGGCCGCGAGCCCCACGACCTCAAGCTCAGAAGAGGCCGCGACGATTTCAAGCGCCTGCACGCCAATAGAGCCAGTCGAACCGAGGATCACCACCTCTCTCATCACCGAGAGCATACGGACGGGACGATCCCGGCAGGGGTGGAACATCTTGTACTTTTTCGCGACCGCTCGCTCGCAGCGTCAGCTGCCCCGCGCCTCTCGAAAAAGTTAAGTGGAGCCCCTGCCGGGATCGTCCCGTCAGTAGACCAACTGTATGGAGAGGTAGTAGCCGACTACTACTGTGAAGAGGACGGCGTCCAGGCGGTCGAGGATGCCGCCGTGGGGGCCGAAGAGGGTGCCGGTGTCCTTCTTGCCGAGATCGCGCTTCAGCATCGACTCGAAGAGGTCGCCGACCGGGGCGATCACCGCCACCGCGGCGCCGATGATCAGCGCGTCCACGCCGGAGAGCCAGTCCTGATAGAGGCCGGCAAACCAGAAGGCCATCGTGCCGATGAGGAAGCCGCCGACCAGTCCCTCGAGCGTCTTGTTGGGCGAGAGCGTCGGTGCGATCTTGTGCGAGCCGAACATGCGCCCGGTCGCGTAGGCCCCTGTGTCGGCGGCGAAGGTGCCGACGAGGACGTTGACCAGGAGCGCCGCGCCGTGGTCCGGGAGGTCTCGCAGCAGCACCGCATGGACCAGCGGGATGCCGATCCAGACGATCCCGAGCAGGGTCACGCCCATCGACATCGTGATCCCGTCGCGGTGGTGGCGGTCGGCGCCGAAGGCGAAGAGGACGGGGAACGAGGCGGCGAGGATAAGCAGCACGTTGTAGGCCGTGCCGAAGTGGGCGGCGAGGACCAACGCTGGGACGGTCAGGTAGGCGGCCCGCTGAACGGGGCGCATCGCCTCGGTGAGCGAGAGGTACTCGCGCAGGCAGAGCACGCCGATCCCGATCATCGCAACGGTGAAGGGCAGCCCGCCCGCGACCGTGATCGCGATCGCGAAGATGCCCCAGGGGATCGCGACGAGGATTCGCTTGACCGTCTCGCCACCCCTGGCGCCACCGCGCCGGCGCCGCTTCCGCGGCGGCCGCGGCGCGGGCTTGGGCGCCGGCTCCTCGAAGAGGTCGTCGTCGAAGAGGTCCTGCATCAGGCCCTCGCCCCGAAGCGGCGCCGGCGCTCCTCGAACTCCTGCAGGCTCTCCTCCAGCGCCTCCCGGCCGAAGTCCGGCCAGAGCTCGTCGCGGAACACCAGCTCCGAGTAGGCGCACTGCCAGAGAAGGAAGTTGGAGATCCGCCGCTCGCCGCTGGTGCGGATCAGGAGGTCGGGGTCGTGCATCTCGGGCGCGTAGAGCCGGCTGCGGAACTCATCCTCGGATCCGCCCTCGAAGCCATGGGCCGCGTCGACGATCTCGGCGCGCCCGCCGTAGTTGAAGGCGACGAAAAGCGCGATCCGCTCGTTCGCGGCGGTCGTCGCTTCGGCCCAGTCCATGCGCTCGACCAGCTCCGGCGCGACGCCCTCGCGGCGGCCGATGAAGCGCATCCTCACTCCCTCCGCGTCCAGCTCCGGGGTCTCCGCGTCGATCCGCTCGCCGAACATCGCCATCAGCGCCGAGACCTCCCCGGCCGGGCGCGACCAGTTCTCGGTCGAGAACGAAAATACGGTGAGCTCCTCGATCCCCAGCTCGACGGCGTCGCGGAGCCGGGCCTTCACCGTGTCGGCACCGGCCCTGTGTCCCTCTACCGTCGGCAACCCCCGCTGCTGGGCCCAGCGCCCGTTCCCGTCCGTGATGATGGCTACGTACTTAGGCGCGGTCACGGGCGGCAGGCGGTCCCGTGAGACGGCGAAAACCAAGCAGGTCGGGGGATGCAGGGAGGTCGTTGAGGGAGTGCACCAGCTGGTGCGTGACCGAAACGGCCGGTCGAAGACCCCGAGATGCGCCGGTTTGCAGCCGTCTCACACCTCCAGGATCTCCTCTTCCTTCCCCTTCAGCAGGGCGTCGATCTCGGCGATCGCCTCGTCGGTCTGCTTCTGCAGGGCGGCCTCGGCGCGGCGCTCGTCGTCCTCGCCGGCTTCGCCCTCCTTCTTCAGCTCGCGCAGGTCGTGCATCGTGTCGCGGCGGATGTTGCGGATCGCGACCCGGCCCTCCTCGGCGACCCCGTGCACCACCTTGACCATCTCGCGGCGGCGCTCCTCGGTCAGCTCCGGGACCTGGAGGCGGATGACGCTGCCGTCGTTGCTCGGCGTCAGGCCGACGTCGGACTCTTGGATCGATTTCTCGATCGCCCCGATCGAGGACTTGTCGAAGGGGGTGACGGTGAGCAGGCGGGCGTCGGAGGTGGCCACGTTGGCGAGCTGCTTGAGCGGGGTCTGGGCGCCGTAGTAGTTGACGAGGATGCGGTCGAGCAGGTGCGGAGAGGCGCGGCCCGTCCGCACCGTCGCCAGCTCGCCACGGCTCGACTCGACCGACTTGCCCATGCGGTCCTTAGCGTCTTCGAGCAGTTCGTCGATCAGCGCCACCGTGCCCCCGTTCTCGTCAACCGGCGGGCGCGCCGGAAACCAGCGTGCCCACCCTCTCGCCGTTGACGATCCTATCTATGTTGCCCGCGTCCCCCATGTTGAAGACGTAGATCGGCAGGTCGTTGTCCATGCAGAGCGAGAGGGCCGTGGAGTCCATCACCTTTAGGCCCCGCTCGATCGCTTCGCGGTGGCTGATCGAGGCGATGAACTCGGCCTCGGGGTTGGTCGCCGGATCGGAGTCGTAGACGCCCTCCACCCCGTTCTTCGCCATCAGGATCGCTTCGGCGTGGATCTCCAGAGCGCGCAGGGCGGCGGCCGTGTCGGTGGTGAAGAACGGGTTGCCGGTTCCGGCGGCGAAGATCACCACCCGGCCCTTCTCCAGGTGGCGTATCGCCCGGCGGCGGATGTAGGGCTCGCCGATCTCCTTGATGTCGATCGCCGAGAGCACGCGGGTGTGCTCGCCCTTCTTCTCCAGCGCGTCCTGCAGCGTCAGCGCGTTCAGGACCGTTGCCAGCATCCCCATGTAATCACCGGTCGCCCGGTCCATCCCCTCGGCGACGGCGGAGAGGCCGCGGTAGATGTTGCCGGCGCCGACGACGATCGCGACTTCGACGCCGCGGGCGCGGATCGCGGAGACCTGGTCGGCGATTCGCCGCACCTCGGTCGCGTCGGTGCCATAGGAGAGGTCGCCCATCAGCGCCTCGCCCGAGAGCTTCAGCAGGATGCGCTTGAACTGGGGCTGGGCGGCCATCTGGGCCGCGAGCTTATTCGCCCACGCGGAAGTACGCGAACCTGGCGATGCGGACGTTCTCCCCCGTCTTCGCCGCCAGCTCCTGCCGCAGCTCCTCGATCGACTTCGCGTCGTGCTTCTCGGCGTTGACGTGGGCCTGGTCGAGCAGGGCGACCTCCTTTGCCCACTTGGCGAGCTGCCCCTCGACGATCTTCTCGACGACGTTGTCGGGCTTGCCGTCCTCGCGCGCCTTCTCCTCGAAGACCCGCTTCTCGGCCTCGCGCTCGGCCTCGGGGATCTCCTCCATCGTGACGTAGCGCGGCGCCGTCGCCGCCACGTGCAGCGCGACCTCGTAGGCGAACGTCTTGAAGTCCTCGTTGCGGGCGACGAAGTCCGTCTCGCACTGCACTTCCACCATCGCCCCGACCTTGTCGTTGGCGTGGATGTAGGAGGAGACGACGCCCTCGCTGGTCCCGCGCCCCTCGCGCTTGGCCGCGGACGCCTGCCCCTTCACCCGCAGGATCTCGATTGCCCGGTCAACATCCCCCCCGGACTCCGTCAGCGCGGCCTTGCAGTCCATCATCGCCGCCCCGGTCCGGTCCCGAAGTGCCTTCACGTCGCCAGCAGTAACGCTCACTTCCCCTCCTCGGCTTTCTCCTCCGCTGGGGCCTCCGCGGCGGTTGATGTCTCATCAGCTTCCGAGTCCGACGCCTCTCCCGCGGGTGGCGTGGGGGTCGGCTCCTCGCCCGCAGCTTGCGAGGACGAGGAGTCGTCCCCCACGACAGGACCCGCGGGCCTGGGGCTCCCCGAGGACGCTTTAGCGACCGCAGGGGGCGGTGGGTCCCCTGCGGCGACAGGACCCGCGGGCCGAGCGGGCTGTCCCTGAGCCGGAGCGGCCGGGGCTGCAGCAGGCGCCTTGGCGGCAGCCTGCGCCGCCTCGGCCTGCTTCGCGGCCTCCGCTTCAGCAGCAGCTTTTTTAGCTGCCTCCTCGGCAGCCAACCGCACTTTCTCTTCCTCCTCGCGCTTCTTGCGCTCTTCCTCTTCCTTCTTGCGCCGCTCCATTTCCTCCGCGATGCGCCGCTCCTCCTGGACGCGCCAGGCGCCGGCGCCCTCCTCGACCGCGGCGCCGATCGTGCCGATCACCAGCTCGCAGGAGCGGATCGCGTCGTCGTTGCCGGGGATCACGTAGTCGATCGGGGTCGGGTCGCAGTTGGTGTCGACCAGGGCGATGATCGGGATCCGCAGGCGGGCGGCCTCGCGCACCGCGATCTCCTCGGTCTTCAGGTCGGTGACGAAGACCGCCTCGGGCAGGCGCTCCATGTCGCGCACGCCGCCGAGATTGGACTCGAGCTTGGCGAGTTCCGCCTGCATGCCCATCCGCTCCTTGGTCGGCAGCAGCTCGAGCTTGCCCTCCTCGCGCCAGGAGATCAGCTCGTGCAGGCGTGCTATCCGCGCCGCCATCGTGTTGAAGTTGGTCAGCAGCCCGCCCAGCCAGCGCTGGTTGACGAAGGGCATCTTGCAGCGGTTGGCCCAGTCTTCGACCGGGCGGCGGGCCTGCTTCTTGGTGCCGACGAAGAGCACCGTGCCGCCGCCGCTGGCAAGCTCGCCGGCGAAGCGGCGCGCGTTCTCCAGCAGCGCCTCGGTCTGGACGAGGTCGATGATGTGGATCCCGTTCAGCTCGCCGAAGATGTAGCGGCGCATGTTCGGGTTCCAGCGACGGGTCTGGTGGCCGAAGTGGACTCCGGCCTCCAGCAGCTCTTTGAGGCCTGCCTCTGGCATGGGTGAAGCTCCTTGGTAGTGAGACGCGTTCCCCGCCGCCCTCGCCGGGACCCGGCGCGATGCCGGTCAGGGTCCGGTCCGGCACCGACGGGGGTCGGTTTCCGAGCCGGTGGATTGTAGAGGGCGGGGCTAGGCGGCGCGGGCCGCCTGCAGAGCGGCCTCGAGGTCCGCCGGCAGCTCGGAGACGAAGCTGAGGCGCTCGCCGCTGACAGGATGGTCGAAGGCGAGCCTGTGCGCATGGAGGAACTGGCGCTCGAGCCCGTACTTGCGCTCGCCGCCGTACGTGACGTCCCCCACCAGTGGGTGGCCGATCGCAGCGAAGTGAGCCCGGATCTGGTGCGTGCGGCCGGTCTCCAGCCTGGCCTCGAGGTAGGTCTCGGCGGCGAGCAGCTCGAGCACGGTGAAGTGCGTGCGCGCCGGCCGCGATGCGGCGCCGGAGACGGCCATCCGGTGTCGCTGCCGCGAGGCGCGGCCGATTGGGGCGTCGATCGTGCCGGTGCGCGAGGCCAGCCGGCCGCGCGCCAGGGCGAGGTACACGCGCTCGGCCTCGCGCCGCTGCACCGCTGCCTGCAGCGCCGCGTGGGCCTCGTCGGTGCGGGCGACGACGAGCAGGCCGCTGGTGCCCTTGTCGAGCCGGTGCACGATTCCCGGCCGCTCCGGGTCGGCGCCGCCGCCGAGCAGCTCGCCGAGCTCGTCGACCAGGGTCGGGCCGCGGTGCGAAGGCGCCGGGTGGACGACCAGGCCCGCCGGCTTCTCGACCACCGCCAGCGCCTCGTCAACGTGGACAACTCGCAGCTCGCCGTTCACGGAGCAAGCCCCCCGTTCCGGTGCGCTTTATGTGGGCATAGCTGGCATAAGGCGCACCGGAAGCTCATGGTGCCTTTGCCTCGCGCAGGTAGGAGAGGGCGAAGAGGAGGGCGCCGGCGGTGACGGCGACGTCGGCGAGGTTGAACGCGGGCCAGCTGCCGACCTGGATGTAGTCGGTCACGACGTCGGTGCGAACGCGATCGACGAGGTTGCCGAGCGCGCCCCCGGCGAGCAGTCCGGTGGCCACCCACATTCCCCAGCGGGTCGGGTCCCGCGAGAAGACGACGCCGATCGCGACGAGCGCCAGAACGGTGAGGACCGCCAGCAGGGCGCCGCCGCCGCTGGCAAGGCCGAAGGCGACCCCGGCGTTGTGCGAGAGCGTCAGTTCGATCGGGCCGAGAACATCGACGTCCTCGCCGGGGACGAGCCTGTCCTCGACCAGGGCCTTGACGGCCTGGTCGAGGACGACGACCAGGCCGGCGAGCGCGCCGGCGAGGCGCCAGGCGCGGGCGCGGGCGGGCGTCACCCTTCGATCAGGCCGACGACGACCGCGCGCGCGATGAAGAGGACGATCACGCCGATCATCGGGCTCAGGTCCAGCGCGAAGCCACCGCCGCCGAGCGGCGGCAGGAAGCGGCGGAAGAAGTTCAGGTAGGGGTCGGTCGTCTCTTTGACGAAGTCGAGGGTCGCCCGCAAGGGCCGGTTGTAGGGCATGCGCGGCACCCAGGAGATCAGCACGTTGAGCAGGATCAGGATGATGTAGACGAGGAACAGCGCGCCGACGTAGTCGGCGACGTCGTAGCGGCTGAGCGCGAGCGCAATCATCCGCGCATCCTCTCCAAAGAGGCCCTCACGGCGGCCTCGAATGCCTCCCGAGCGCCCTCGCGGTCGAGGGCCTCCAACCCGGCCTCGGTGCTGCCCCCCGGCGAGGCCACGGCCTTCCGCACATCGGCCGGGTGCCGGGCCCGCAGCAGCTCCGCCGTACCCGCGGTCGTCTCCACGACCAGCTCCCGCGCCAGCTCCTCGTCCAGGCCGTCGGCCACGCCGGCATCGGCGATCGCCTCCACCGCAAGCGCCAGGTAGGCGGGCGCGCACCCCATCAGGGCGGTCGCGGTGTCGAACTCGCCGTCGGGAAGCTCGACCAGGTGTCCGAGACCTTCGAGCAGCGCGCGCAGCTCGGCGTCGGCGACGCCGGCCATGCAGAGCACGCCGCGCCGCACCTCGACCCCGACGTTCGGCATCACCCGCACCACCTCGGCGCTGGGAAACGCCTCGCGGACCTTCTCCAGCGAGGTCGCCCCGAGCAGCGAGACGACCGCCTTCGCTCCCTGCATCTGCGCCGCGGCCTCCGCCAGCTTCGCCGGCTTCACCGCCAGCACGACCGCGTCGGCTCGCTCGGCAAGCTCGCGATTGGTGTCGACCGCCTCCCCCCCGAGCTCCCCGGCCAGGGCTTCCGCGCGCCCGGAGCCGGTGTCCGTGAACAGCAAACCGTCAACGTCGTCGCGCAGTCCGCGCGCCATCGCGGCGGCCATGTTCCCGGATCCGCAAAAGCCGACTATCACCGGCCGCAGACTAGGGGATCGAGGCGATGCCTCTAGGACTGGTTGAAGAAGCCTTTGTCGAGGAGGCGCGCCTTCTCCTCGGCGGAGACCTCGACGTTGCGCGGCGTCAGCAGGAAGATCTTCTCGGCGATCCGCTGCATGCCGCCGTCGAGCGAGTAGGTGAGGCCCGAGCAGAAGTCGATCATCCGCTTGGACAGCTCGTGGTCGGTCGTCTGCAGGTTGAGGATCACCGGCACCGAGCGCTTGAACTGGTCGGCGACCTGCTGGGCGTCGTTGAAGTTGCGGGGGATGACGAGGTGGACCTGGACGTCGCCGTTGGAGACGGGGCGCAGCGTGCGGGTGCGGGAGGCCGTGATCGGCTCGTCGTCGGCGAAGATGTCGTCGATCTCGTCGCGCCGGGAGCGCCTCGAGGTGGGCAGGCGGCGCACATGGGCCTCTTCTGTCCCCGTCTCCGGCTCGAAGTCGTCTTCGTATTCGGGGCCGTAGTCGTGATCCTCGGCAAGGCCGAAGTAGACCAGCGCTCTATGCCATGTATCGCGTAGGGCCATGGTTATCGCGTGTTTCGGCCCCTGTGGGCCGATTCCTTTACTGATTATGGCTGACCGCTTTGGCCCGCGGGTCCTGTCGCCGTAGGGGACCCACCGCCCCCTGCGGTCGCTAAAGCGTCCTCGGGCGCGCTGGCCCGACGGGTCCTGTCACGGTTTTGGTGCCACCACCCCTGCGGTCGCTAAAGCGTCCTCGGGGTGGTCCCCCGAAAACCGCGCCACCCGCCGGGAGATGCGCTAGATGTAGAGCTGGGTGCCCAGGCGGATGATCGTTGCGCCCTCCTGGACGGCTACCTGCCAGTCCTGGGAGGTGCCCATGGAGAGGCGCTGGAGGTTGTGCTGAGCTGCCAGCTCTCGGAGGCGGGTGAAGTAGGGGCGGGAGGACTCCGGGTTCTGGCTGAACGGGGGCATCGTCATCAGGCCGGTGACGCGCACGGGGCAGCGCTCTATGAAGGCGCCCAGCTCGGCCGGGGCCACTCCGCTCTTGCCCTCCTCGCCGGCTACGTTGACCTCTACCAGGACCTCCGTGGCGGGGTCGGCGTGGCGGCCGAGCTGGTCCAGGGCCGAGTCGGTGGCTACCGAGTGGATCAGGCGGCAGAGCGGCAGCAGCTGCTTCACCTTGCGGCTCTGCAGGTTGCCGATGAAGTCCCACTCGAAGGCGTCACCACAGCGGGCGTGCTTGGCGGCCAGGTCCTGCTGGCGGTTCTCGCCGACGAGCGTCACCCCGGCTTCGGCCAGGGCCCCCATCTCCTCCAGCGGCACGTACTTGGTCGCGGCGAGGATCTCCACCCCGGGCCCGGCGGCCTCACGCGCCCGCTCCAGGTTGGCGGCGACCTTCTCCGCGTCGAGGCCGTGGATCAGGCCGGGCACCGTCAGCCCTCCTCCGGGTCGAGCCAGACCAGTCCAGCCTGGCGCCTCGGGTCGCCGTCTCGCCTGTGGGAGAAGAAGAGCTCGGGCTCGCAGCAGGTGCAGAGGTCCGCGGACTCCACCTCTTCGACCCCCGCCTCGCGCAGCTGCCGGCGCGCCTCGCGCCAGAGGTCGACCTCATAGCAGCAGGGGCCGATACCGGGGCCGATTGCCGCGGCGGTCGCGCCCACGGCGCTGGACCCGCGGGCGACGATCCCCTGTTCCAACCCGCGCCGGCCGCAGTGCAGGATCGCCGCGCCGGCCGGGCCGGCGAGAGCGATCGGAAGGCAGTCGGCGCCGAATACGAGACCGATCGTCTTGCGGTCGGTCACCACGTGGCCGTCGGCCTCCGCTGGAACCTCTCCTCGATCGTGCAGGGCCAGCTCGACACCGTGCACCTGGCGGGAGGTGACGATCCGCGCCGGGTCGATTCCCAGCGCCGCCAGAGGCGCCAGGGTCTCCTTCGCCGAGCCAAAAGCACGAGTCGTGAAGGCCGCCATCGCTCCGGGCAGCTCGGCCTCCAGCCAGCGCACGCCGTCGGCCTCACGCCACTCCATCTTCGCTCCTCGCCGTCTCGATGGCCGCCGCCAGCTCCTGCTCGCGGCCGGAGACCTCGCCGTCGAGCTTGCGCCGCAGCGCCTCCCGCAGGCCCCGGCCGAGCGCCGGGCCCTGCGGAACTCCCGCCGTCACCAGAATCCGAGCCGTCGATCTCGAGGCTCACCTCGCGCCACTCGGCCAGGTAGCGGTCGAGCCACTCGGCGCCCAGCGCCCTGGCGAGGACGAGGGCGACGGGATCGTGCTTCGCGGCCAGCTCGACTCCCTCCGAGGGTCGCGCGGGCCGCGCCTGTGCCAGTGCCTCCTCCCCACCCGGCGACCCCAGCGCCGCCGCCAGCAGGCAGCGTGCGCGGGGTGCCACCTCGCTCCAGGGCTCCAAGCCCAGCAGCTCCGCGGTGCTGGATGCGAGCTCCGCGCCGCCCGGTCGCAGCTCGGCCAGCCCCCACTCCGCGAGCAGGGCGAAGGCTCGTGGCGCCTCGTCCTCCGCCGCGAGCCGGAGCAGCTCGGCCTCCCGGCGGTCGTCGGAGACGGTGCCCAGGTCCGCCCCGCGCAGGAGCGTCGCGGTCTCCGCCTCCAGCTCGAAGCCGAAGCGCGCCGCGTACCTCGCGGCCCGGATCGCGCGGGTCGGGTCGTCCTCGAAGGAGCGCGGGTGGAGGACGCGCAGCAGCCCCGCCTCGAGGTCTCCGCGGCCGCCGTAGGGGTCGATCAGGCGCGGCTCGCCCCGCAGCGGGATCGCCATTGCGTTGATCGTGAAGTCGCGGCGGGCGAGGTCGGCCTCGACGTGCTCCGCCGGCTCGACGACCGGCAGCGCGCCCGGGTGCGAATAGGTCTCCGAGCGGGCGCTGGCGATGTCGACCTCGTGCCCGTCCAGCTTGACCTTTGCCGTGGAGAAGCGGTCGTGCGTGACGACCTCCGCGCCGAGAAGCTCGGCGAGCGCGGCGGCGTCGCCCTCGACGACGAGGTCGATGTCGGCGCGGCCACGGCCGAGCAGGAGGTCGCGCACCGCCCCACCGACCAGGTAGACGGGCTCGGTCGCGACCCGGTGCACGGTGGCCAGCTCGGGGTGGACGCGTGCGAGCGCCTCGGTCAGGCTCTCGCCGGACTCCAGCGTCATCAGAGGCGAACCGGGATGCCGTCGGCGGCGAGGCGTTCCTTCGCCTCGCGCACGCGGTAGGTGCCGTAATGGAAGATCGAGGCGCAGAGGACGGCGTCGGCGCCGCCCTCTGCGATCGCCTCGCTCAGGTGCGCGAGCGTGCCGGCGCCGCCGGAGGCGATCACCGGGACCGGGACCGCCTCGGCGACCGCGCGGGTCAGCTCGATGTCGTAGCCGTCGTTGGTGCCGTCGCGGTCCATGCTGGTCAGCAGCACCTCTCCGGCGCCGCGCTCGACCCCCTCCTTCGCCCAGGACACAGCATCGCGGCCCTCGACCAACGTTCTCCCTCCGTTGACATAGACGTTCCAAAGAGGAGAAGCCGCCCCCGGACGCGGGAGCCCAGCCGCGTCCATATCTGATTCTCGCGGCTGGGCGGGAGCAGAGGAGGCGGCGTCTATTGCCAGAACGACGCACTGAGCGCCGAAGTGGTCGGCCAGCTCGGTCAGCAGCTCCGGCCGCGCCAGCGCCGAGGAGTTGACCGAGACCTTGTCGGCGCCGGCGTCGAGCACCGCCTGCGCATCCTCGACCGAACGAATGCCACCACCGATCGTGAAGGGGATAAAGACGTTGTCCGCGGTCCGCCGCGCCAGCTCGACGATCGTCTCGCGCTTCTCGTGGGAGGCGGTGATGTCGAGGAAAACCAACTCGTCGGCCCCCTCAGCGTCATATCGCTCGGCAAGCTCGACCGGGTCGCCGGCGTCGCGCATGCCGACGAAGTTCGTCCCCTTCACCACGCGGCCGGCGTCTACGTCCAGGCAGGGGATTACCCGCTTCAGAACCATGCCCACACCCTAACCCGCCCTCGATGTCGCATTTTCCGCCGCATAGCGACGGGAAGTGCGACATCGACCGAAGCGGTCGCGAGACCGGTGGTTGCGGTCGCACTTCCCTCCGTATAGCGGCGGAAAATGCGACCGCTTGGCTCAGGGGGCGCTGAGGGCTGCGATTCCCTCGGCGACGGTGAACTTGCGCTCGTATAGGGCTCGGCCGACTATGGCGCCCTCTACGTTGGGGGCGGCGTCTCGGGCGAGGGCCTCGAGGTGGGAGAGGTTTCCGACTCCGCCTGAGGCGATTAGGTGAGCTTGGGTGGTCGCTGCGATTCGGGCCAGCTCTCCCAGGGCGGGGCCCTCCATGGTTCCGTCGACCTCTATCGCGGTGCAGAGGAAGCGGGTGACGCCGCGCTCGCCGAGGTCCGCGACGGCCTCGGCTACGTCAACCTCGCTGGCTTCGGTCCAGCCGGCCAGGGAGACCTTGCCCTCGCGGGCGTCGACCGAGACGACGATGCGCTCGCCGTAGCGCGCCAGCGCTTCCTCGAGGAAGATCGGGTCGCGCAGGGCGGCGGTTCCGATCACCGCGCGCTCGGCCCCGGCTTCGAAGGCCGTCCCCAGCCAGTCAAGGTCGCGCAAGCCGCCGCCGACCTGGACCGGGCAATCGACCGCGGCGGCGATCTCGCGCACCGCCTTCAGGTTCCGGGGCTCCCCCGCCTTGGCCCCGTCGAGGTCGACGACGTGGAGGATCTCCGCGCCTTCCCCCGCCCAGCGCTTCGCAGCGTCAACCGGATCTGCGTCGTAGGCGGTCTCGCGCCCGTAGTCGCCCTGGGTCAGACGCACGGCCCGCCCGCCGCGGATGTCGATCGAGGGATAGAGGATCACGCCGAGGCCGGAACGGAGGCGCAGATGCCGGCGAAGTTGGAGAGCAGGCGCAGCCCGGCGGCGCTCGACTTCTCCGGGTGGAACTGGACCCCGAAGACGTTGTCGCGCTCGGCGGCGCAGGCGAAGCGGGTGCCGTAGGCGGCCGTGCCGAGCAGGTCGCCGGGCTCGGGGGCCGGAGCGAAAGAGTGGACGAAGTAGAACGGCGTCTCCGAATCGATCCCGTCGGTCAGTAGCGAGTCCTTCTCCCAGCGCACTGGAGACCAGCCGATGTGGGGCACCTTGAGCCCCGGCGCCTCCAGCTCGGCGGCGGGACCGGGCAGCAGCCCGAGGCCCTCGGCGCCGCCCAGCTCGGTGGTCGAGTCGAAGAGCAGCTGCAGGCCGAGGCAGATGCCGAGGATCGGCACGCCGGCCTCGCGGCGCTCGGCGACCAGCTCGTCGAGCCCCAGCTCGCGGATGCCGGCCATCGCCTTGGGGAAGGCGCCGACCCCGGGCAGGATCAGCCCGTCGGCCGCCTTCACGGTCGCCTCGTCGTTGGCGATCGTCGCCGTCGCGCCGACGTGCTCGAGCGCCTTCTCGACCGAGCGCAGGTTACCCATCCCGTAATCCAAGATGCAGATGCGCGTTGTCACTCGCTCAACGTCCCCTTGGTCAACGGCACGCCGCTCTCCTCGGGGTCGACGGAGACCGCCACCCGCAGCGCGCGGGCGAAGGCCTTGAAGCAGGCCTCGATCATGTGGTGCGCGTTGGTCCCGTAGCGGACCGAGATGTGCAGGGTCAGCTTGGCGCTGTTGGAGACGGCGCGGAAGAACTCCTCGGCGAGCTCGGTGTCGAAGCCGGCGATCGAGGTCGTCGGCAGGTCGGCGCCGAAGACGCAGTGCGGCCGGCCCGAGATGTCGATCGCGCACTCGGCCAGCGACTCGTCCATCGGCACCGTGGCCGAGCCGTAGCGCCGGATCCCGGCACGGTCGCCGAGCGCCTCGTCGAGCGCTTGGCCGAGCACGATCCCGACGTCCTCCACCGTGTGGTGGGCACCCGTCTCCAGGTCGCCGTTGGCCTCGACCTTCAGCCCCAGCCGCCCATGGCGGGCGAGCAGGTCGAGCATGTGGTCGAGGAAGCCGACGCCCGTGGCCGCGCTCGACTCTCCCCCATCGAGGTCGAGCGAGAGCTTGACCTGCGTCTCGGCCGTGCTGCGTTCTTTCGTCGCTGTTCTGCTCATTTCTCGGTCCTTATCATCGCCGACTCGCCGTGGACGGGGAATCCCTCGGCCCGAGCGATCCGATCGACGTGTGGGGCTAGCTTCGCCGCGGCACGGGGCGGGACCTCCACTGTCGAGGTGGAACGGCGGAAGACGTTGGGATTGAGAGGACCGGAGAAGCGCCCTGCGCCACCAGTGGGAAGGATGTGGTTGGAGCCCGCTATGTAGTCCCCGAAGGCGGTTGCACTCCAGGGACCGACGAATACGCAGCCGGCAGTCCGTATCTGGTCGGCGCGGGCGATCGCCTCTTTGGCAAGCAGCTCTAGGTGCTCGGGTGCGAGGGCGTTGGCGAGATCGACGGGCGCAAATGTGTCGTCGGGCGCCCGCAGGAGAGCCAGCGGCGCCTCCCCAACGCCGGGGCGTTCAGACGCGACGCGTTCCACCGCAGCAAGGATCCCGTCGAGAACCGCGTCTTCCCTGGCCACCGCCAGGAGCAACCCACCGCCCCCGTGCTCGGCCTGGGCGCAAAGGTCGAGAGCAGCCCACTCAGGGTCGGTCTGGTGGTCGGCGACCAGCATCAGCTCGGAAGGCCCGGCAAGCGAGTCGATCCCGACCCTGCCGTAGACGGCGCGCTTTGCCTCCGTCACCCAGCGATTACCCGGTCCGGCGATCACGTCCACCCGTGGCACGGACTCGGTGCCGATGGCGAGGGCGAAGATCGCCTGGGCGCCACCCACCGCATAGACGGTCCTGACCTCGCAGAGCTCCGCCGCGGCCAGCACCAGTGGATCTACGCGCCCGTCTGGGCCAGGTGGCGTGGCTAGGTAGATGCCAAGCACACCGGCCACCCAAGCGGGCACGCAGCCCATCAGGACGCTCGACGGGTACGCAGCCCTGCCGCCGGGCGCGTAGATGCCGGCTGAGCGCACGGGGGTCTGACCAACTGTCACGGTCTGCCCCTGCGGAAGCTCGACCGCGCGTGGCTTGTCCCCAAGCTGGGCGACCGCCACCTCCCGGATGTTTGCCGCGGCCAGTTCCAGCGATTCCCGCAAGCCGGGGTCGATGCTGTCCAGCGCGCCTGCAAAGTCCTCCGCCTCCAGCCGCAGGCTCTCGGGCGGCCGCTCGGTCGCGTCGAAGCGCGCCGTCAACCGCAGCAGCGCCGCGTCACCGTCCTCGCAGACTTCGCGTTCGATCTCAGCGACGTCAACCGCAGGCGCCTGCTCAGCCGCCCATGAGCGGATCGCACTGGCCGTGCCGTGCGCCCCCGGTCCTTCCCACTCAAAACGCTTCACCCTCATCCCGCCATCGCCTCCCGCAGCTTCGTGGTCAGCTCATCCACCTCGGCTGCCCGCAGCTTGTGCGCGACGCGGTTGGCGACGAAGCGGGCCGTGCACTCGAGGATCTCCTCGCGCACCTCGAGGTCGTTCTCTTCCAGCGTGCGGCCGGTTGCGACGAGGTCGACGATGCCGTCGGCGAGGCCGATCAGGGGCGCCAGCTCGACCGAGCCCTTGACCTCGATCACCTCGGCCTGGCGGCCGGTCGACTCGAAATGCCGTTCGGCCGTGCGCGGGTACTTGGTCGCGATCCGCATCATCCCCAGGCGGCGCTGTGACTCGCCCAGGCTCTCGTCGCCCTTGCGGGCCGCGAGCACCATGCGGCAGCGGCCGAAGCCGAGGTCGAGCAGCTCGTAGACGATCCGGTCGGCCTGCTCAAGCAGCACGTCCTTGCCGGTGATACCGACATCGGCGGCGCCGGCCTCGACGTAGGTGGGAACGTCGGAGGGACGCATCGTGACCAGCGTGATCCCCTCCGTCTCGAAGATCAGCGAGCGCGACCCGCCGCGCACCTCGCTCGTCTCGATGCCGACCGCGTCGAGCGCGTCGAGCGTCTCCTCGAGCAGGGCGCCGCGCGGCACCGCGAGCTTCAGCGGCCCCTCTGCCTTGGCGTGGCCCAGCCCGGCGACCTCGACGCTCACGAGTCCCCCTCCCCCCGTGCCTCCTCCATCTGGGCGACGTGCACCCGCTCCAGATACAGGGCGAAGCCGGCCGCAGGCAGGTCGAGGCCGAAGCGCTTCAGCAGTCCGTCGTAGCGGCCGCCGCCGCCGAGGACGTGGCCGATCGCCGGGTCGTAGACCTCGAGGATCGCGCCGCTGTAGTAGCCGAGGTCACGCAGTAGGCCGAGGTCGATCTGGACGCGGTCGGCGATCCCCCGCGCCTCCAGCGCCTCGAAGGTCTCGCCCAGCCGGGCCGTGGCGCGCTCGACCGCGGCCCCGCCAAGCGAGCGCGCCTCCTCGAGCACCTCCTTGCCACCGCGCAGCTGCGAGAGCGCGACGCAGGTGGCGACCCGCTCGGCCCCGACCCCCTCCAGCTCGGAGAGCTCGGCCTCGAGACCGACCAGGTCGTGGGCGGCGAGCCGGCCGAGCACCGAGTCGCGCGCCTCGCCCTCGATGCCGAGCTCGCTGAGCAGCTGGCGGAAGAGGTCGGAGTCGCCGAGGCCGATCACGGCGCGGTTGAGCCCGGCGGCATCGAGTGTCGCCGACAGCACCTCGACCACCTCGGCGGTCCCACCCGGCGCCGGGGCCCCGATCAACTCGATGCCCGCTTGGGCGAACTCGCGCATCTGGCCGCGCTGCGGGCGCACGGCGCGGAAGGCGTTGGCCAGGTAGCAGAGGCGGATCGGCGGCTCGGCGCCGGCATAGCGGGTGGCGACGAGGCGGGCGATCGGCACGGTCATGTCGGAGCGCAGGGCGAGCAGGTCGCCGCGCTCGTCGAAGAATCGGTAGGCGGAGGCGGCGGTGCGGCCGTCACCGCGCGCCATCACCTCGTCGTACTCGATCGCCGGCGTCGCGACCTCGCCGTAGCCACGGCTCTCGAAGACCTCGATCATCGCCAGGTGCAGCCGGCGCAGCTCTCCCATCTCGTCGGGCAGCACGTCCCGCGTGCCTGGGGGTATCGGGTGGATCATCCGCCGGACCTTACGAGAGCGGGCGGGAAAGCCCTGCTAGGCAGGGACCTCTGAGGAGACCCGTTCAATCTGGGCGCCGAGCCCGCGCAGGCGCTCGTCAATCTGCTCGTAGCCGCGGTCGATCTGGCGGATGTTGCCGATCTCCGAGGTGCCGTCCGCCGCCAGGGCGGCGATGAGCATCGCCATCCCGGCCCGGATGTCGGGGCTCTCGACGCGTTCGCCGTGAAGCCGGCTCGGACCGCTGACGATCGCCCTGTGGGGATCGCAAAGCGTGATCCGAGCGCCCATCGCGACCAGCTTGTCGACGAAGAAGAGGCGGTTCTCGAACATCTTCTCGAAGATCAGGATCTCGCCGTCGGCCTGGGTGGCGAGGGCGAGGGCGATCGAGGTGAGGTCGGCGGGGAAGGCCGGCCAGGGGCCGTCCTCGATCTTCGGGATCGCGTCGCCGAGGTCGGCCTGGATGCGCAGGCGCTGCCCCGGCGGCACGACCGCGTAGTTGCCCTCGATCTCCGAGCGCAACCCGAGGCGGCGGAACTGGCGCCGCACCATCAGCAGGTCGGCGGGCTCGACGTCGCCGATGCGCACCTCGCCCCCGGTAGCCGCGGCGAGCGCCATGAAGCTGCCGACCTCGATGTGGTCGGCGCAGATCGCGTGCCTGGCACCGCCGAGCTTGTCGCGGCCGTGGACGGTCATCACGTTTGAGCCGATCCCGGAGACCTCGGCCCCCATCGCGCTCAGCAGCCGAGCGAGGTCCTGCACGTGCGGCTCGCAGGCGGCGTTGGAGATCGTCGTCGGGCCCGGCGTGAGGGCCGCCGCCATCAGCGCGTTCTCGGTCCCCATCACCGAGGGCTCGTCCATGAAGATGTGGCAGGGGCTGAGCCCGCCCGACGGCGCCCTGACCTCGATCCAGCGGTCGCCGTCAACGGTTGCGCCGAGGTCGGCGAAGGCGTCGAGATGGGCGTCGAGGCGGCGGCGGCCGATGAAGTCGCCGCCGGGCGGCGGCATCCGCGCCTCGCCGAAGCGGGCCAGGAGCGGGCCGGCGAGCAGGAAGGAGGCGCGGATCTGCTGCGAGAGCTCCTCGTCGACGGCCACCTCGGAGACCCCGGCCGCGCAGAGGCGGATGCTGTTGTCCCCGGTCCACCCGGCCTCTACCCCGAGCCGCTCGAGCAGGGCGACCTGGGCTTCGGTGTCGCGGATGCGCGGCACCCGGTCGAGCAGCAGCTCCTCCTCGGTGAGCAGGCAGGCGGCGAGGATCGGCAGGGCCGCGTTCTTGTTGCCGGCGACGGTGAGCTCACCGGAGAGCGGCACGCCGCCCTGGATGACGAATTTCTCGCTCACTTCACCAATCCTCACGCTTGCTCGCTCCGCGTTCATTGCGGCTAGGGTAACGACCGGCATGGGGAGAGGCTGGAAGATCCTGATCGGCGTCGTCGCGGCAGTGGTCGTGCTGCTCGGCCTCAACGCGCTCATCCTCCAGAAGGAAACGAAGCCGGCGGGCGTGACCGAACCCGGGGGGAGGATCCTCGACCTCCAGGGCGGCGAGCTCGAGGTGGTCGAACGGGGGCCGAGAAGCGCCAGCCCGATCGTCCTCGTCCACTGCTTCAGCTGCGCGATCAACTACTGGAACGGGATGATCCCCATCCTCGCCCGCACCCACCGCGTCATCGCCGTCGACCTGCTCGGCCACGGAGGTTCGGAGAAGCCGACCTCGGGCTACACGGTGCCGAACCAAGCCGATCTGGTTGCCGAAGCGCTCGACAAACTCGACGTTCGTAACGCGGTCGTCGTTGGGCACTCGCTCGGCGGTGGGGTCGCCGTGGCCCTCGCCGAACGCTCGCCGCAGCTGGTGAGGAAGGTGATGATCATCGATACCGGCACTGGTCGCGATCATGGCAGCCTGGGCCTGATCGCCAAGCTTGGATTCGAGCCGGTGATCGGTGAGTTCTTCTGGCGCGTGAAGCCGGACTTCGCCGTCCGCAAGGGACTCGAGGTCGCCTTCGCGCCCGGCTTCGACGTGCCCGGCGAATTCGTCGAAGACGTCAACCGGATGACCTACAGCTCCTACCACGATTCCCCCGAAGGCCTCGACGACTACACACAGGAAGAGCCGCTCGACCAGCGGGTGAGGGAAAGCGGGCAGCCGCTGCTCGTGATCATGGGGGCCGAGGAGCAGATCATCGACGACCCGGCCGAGCGCCTGGCCGAATACCGCGCCACGGTCCCGGGCGCGCAAACCAAGTTGATCGCCGACGTCGGACACTCGCCCAACGTCGAGAAACCGGCGGAGACGGCAGCCCTGCTGCTCGGCTTCGCCGCGTCGCCACCCAGGAAAGGGGGGGCAGCCAGGCGTCAGATGCAAGACCGCCTGCAGAATCGGGATACCGTCCGCCGGCAGCCCTAAATTCGAACCTATGTTCGATACGACGAAGACATCAACCACAGACCGCATCACCGACGCCGTCGACCTGGCGATCGACTTCGCAACCCTGGGCGAGTACGGCCTCGAGCCGGTTGGAGTGCGGACAGCCGCTTGCGAGGGCCGCCGGCGCCGGAGCGCGCCGCGCAGTACCGGCTCGTGGAGCTCCGCGATCGACCGGTTCGCCAGCCACGGCTAGGAGGCCCCACCCGGGTGAAAGCGGTCCGCGACTGCTGAGTCGCGGACCGCTGAAGAAGAACCGGCGGCGACCTACTCTCCCAGGAGGTTGCCCTCCAAGTACCATCGGCGCTGAGAGGCTTAACTGCTCTGTTCGGAATGGGAAGAGGTGTCTCCCTCTCGCTATGCACCACCGGAAATATTGCGAGACCGGCCCCGGTGGAGCTTGAAAACTGCACAAGGCCGCAATGGGCAGGTAATAAAACATCCGTCAAGCCCTCGAACCATTAGTACCGGTCGGCTGAGCGCATTGCTGCGCTTGCACCGCCGGCCTATCAACCTGGTGGTCTACCAGGGGTCTTACTCCCTCAAGGGGATGGGAGAGCTCATCTCGAGGACGGCTTCCCGCTTAGATGCCTTCAGCGGTTATCCGTTCCGTGCGTAGCTAGCCTGCACTGCCCCTGGCGGGACAACAGATACACCAGCGGCACGTTCATCCCGGTCCTCTCGTACTAGGGACGACTCCTCTCAACTCTCCAACGCCCACAGCAGATAGGGACCGAACTGTCTCACGACGTTCTGAACCCAGCTCGCGTACCGCTTTAATGGGCGAACAGCCCAACCCTTGGGACCTACTCCAGCCCCAGGATGCGACGAGCCGACATCGAGGTGCCAAACCGTTTCGTCGATGTGGACTCTTGGAAACGATAAGCCTGTTATCCCCGGAGTACCTTTTATCCGTTGAGCGACGGCGCTTCCACTTGCTACCGCCGGATCACTAAGCCCAACTTTCGTTCCTGCTCGACCCGTCGGTCTCGCAGTCAAGCTCCCTTGCTGCCTTTACACTCTACGCACGATTTCCAACCGTGCTGAGGGAACCTTTGGGCGCCTCCGTTACATTTTAGGAGGCGACCGCCCCAGTCAAACTGCCCACCTGACACTGTTCACCACCCGGATCACGGCATGGTGTTAGAAGCCCAGACTACCAAGGGTGGTATCTCAAGGGTGACTCCCCAGCAGCCAAAGCCGCTGGTTCACTGTCTCCCACCTATCCTGAGCGAGATACCCCAGACTCCAATATCAAGTTGCAGTAAAGGTTCACGGGGTCTTTCCGTCTAGCTGCGGGTACTCGGCATCTTCACCGAGACTTTAATTTCACCGAGCCTCTCGTTGAGACAGCGTCCAAGTCGTTACGCCATTCGTGCAGGTCGGAACTTACCCGACAAGGAATTTCGCTAAGGCACCTTACTCAGGACTTTCCTGAGCGGACCGCACCCTTCCCTGAGAAGTGCCGTCCCTGCATGTCGCCATGCAGCTGGGACCATATCTTCACCCTGTGTCCAGGGTGTTCGGCGTATGGCCTCTGAGGATTCTGATCAGATTCTGCCTGGACTTTCGATGATTCATGGTTTCGGCGATTTCAGCGACTTCGATCAGTCCGTCGGTCGTTAGATGTCCACCGCTATGGCAGATTTCCACGCACCGAGAGAACTTCTCAAAATCATCGCGCTTCGACGTACGAAGCGGATTCGCCTTGAAGAACGGGATGATCACTCGAAGGAGATGATCTTCCCGTCGGCTCACGATGTAGCGATACAAGTGCTCCTTATGGTTGTCGTGCCGTCGGTTGATGCTGACGGCGCCGACACCGAAGAAGCGCTGCATGTCATCCAGCACGCCGATGCTTTTGGCGCCTTGGACGACAACAAAACTGTGAGCCACCTGATATCCGGTTTTGTAGCCTTTTCTGCTCGTCCGGTTTGGTTGCCGTACGAAGCCGATGGAGAAGCACCCCTCTCCGTCTACAAAACCAATAACCCAGCCAGTCCTGATCAGCCTTTCCTGCTGATTTTCCGCACCGTTCGGATTGTCACTGCCCATGAGCACATCTTAGGGCGAGTACCGGACGGATACTCGGGTTTTCCAGCATATAGCCGAATGCTAACTGTCACATTACTGCGACAGAGGGCAACGAAAACGCACACAAAAGTGTGCCATTACCTTAGGACCGTTATAGTTACGGCCGCCGTTTACCGGGGCTTAGCTTCACTGCTTCGCGCCGAAGCGCTAACAAGTCCGCGTAACCTTCCGGCACCGGGCAGGCGTCAGCCCCTATACGTCGTCTTACGACTTAGCAGAGACCTGTGTTTTTGGTAAACAGTCGCTTGGACCAATTCACTGCGGCCCCCTCGGACTCCCTCCGTATGGAGTTCACCCTACCGGGGCGTCCCTTCTCCCGAAGTTACGGGACGATTTTGCCGAGTTCCTTAACGAGAGTTAGCTCGCTCACCTCAGTATGTTCTACTTGTCCACCTGTGTCGGTTATCGGTACGGGCACGCGAATCCTGCCTAGAGGATTTTCTTGGAGGCATGGGATCGGGGACTCGCCGGCGGTCAAGCCAGCTGGCGTCGCACCTCGCGTCAAAACGCCACTGCGGATTTTCCTACAGCGACTGGCTACGTGCTTGCCCCAGGACGACCATCGCCTGGGTTCCCTTACCCTTCCCCGTCCCCCCATCGGTCATAACGGAATCGACGTGGTACAGGAATATCAACCTGTTGGCCATCGGCTACGCCTTTCGGCCTCGCCTTAGGTCCCGACTAACCCTGAGCAGACGAACTTTACTCAGGAAACCTTGGACAATCGGTGGAGGGGAGTCTCACCCCTCTTTCGTTACTCATGCCGGCATTCTCACTTCCAGCCGCTCCACGAAGGCTTACGCATCCGCTTCTCGCAGCTGGAACGCTCTCCTACCGCGTGCAGAGCCCGCAGGCCTGCACACCCATAGCTTCGGTGACTAGCTTGAGCCCCGTTGAATTCTCCGCGCCCGAACACTTGACCAGTGAGCTGTTACGCACTCTTTCAAGGATGGCTGCTTCTAAGCCAACCTCTTGGTTGTCTATGCGCTCGGACATCGTTTACCACTTAGCTAGTACTTGGGGACCTTAGCTGATGGTCTGGGTTGTTTCCCTTTCGCGTACGAAGTTTATCCCCCGCACACTGACTGCCGAGTTAACCGTAACGGTCTTCGGAGTTTGCCTGAAGTCGGTAACCTGGTAGGGCCCCTAGTCCAAACAGTGCTCTACGGCCGAAACGCAAATACTCGACGCTATACCTAAATATATTTCGGAGAGAACCAGATATCTCTGAGCTTGATTAGCCTTTCACTCCGATCCACAGGTCATCCGCCCAGTTTTCAACCTAGGTCGGTTCGGCCCTCCACGAGGTCTTACCCCCGCTTCAGCCTGCCCATGGATAGCTCGCTCAGTTTCGGGTCTACCGCCAATGACTGTGTCGCCCTATTCAGACTCGCTTTCGCTACGGCTCCGCTCATCGCTTAACCTTGCCACTGACGAGTAACTCGCCGGCTCGTGATGCAAAAAGCACGCCGTCACACCCGAAGGTGCTCCGACCACTTGTAAGCTTACGGTTTCAGGTACTATTTCACTCCCCTTCAGGGGTGCTTTTCACCTTTCCCTCACGGTACTAGTTCACTATCGGTCACCAGGTAGTACTTAGCCTTGGAGGGTGGTCCCCCCAGGTTCAGACCGCGTTTCACGGGTGCGGTCTTACTCAGGAACGTCAATCAGCAGATCAGTGCGTTTTCACCTACGGGACGATTGCCCTCTGTGGTGCGAGGTTCCACTCGCTTCGGCTAACACCTGATTTGGTAACTGCTGCCGAGCCAGGCACGGCTCGGGCATGACGCCCTACAACCCCCGACAGACAACGCGTGCCCGCTTGCATCTGTCAGGTTTGGGCTGATCCCTTTTCGCTCGCCACTACTAAGGGAGTCTCGGTTGATTTCTATTCCTCGGGGTACTTAGATGTTTCAGTTCCCCCGGTTTCCCTCCTGTGGCTATGTATTCACCACAGGATGACGCCGCATTACCGGCGCCGGGTTTTCCCATTCGGAGATCCGCGGGTCTGCGGCTGTTCAGCGCCTCACCGCGGCTTATCGCAGCCGTCCACGTCCTTCATCGACTCCTGGTGCCAAGGCATCCACCGTAAGCCCTTACTATCTTGACGGTGAGCGACCTATACACAACGTGTACAGATCGTAATTAAATACCCTCGAGATCCGCCTGAGCGGATCTCGATATTGGCCTTGTGCAGTTTTCAAGGTCCACCGAGGCGCGCACGGCGGCGGACTGCCGCCGGCGGTCTCTCAAAACTGAGCAGCGTACCCAGCACCCTGAAGGCGCTGGGGAGCCCGGTTGAACGTTCTAGAGAAATCTCCCTAGAAAGGAGGTGATCCAGCCGCAGCTTCCGCTACGGCTACCTTGTTACGACTTCACCCCAATCACAAGCCCCACCTTCGACGGCTCCCTCCAAAAGGTTAGGCCACCGGCTTCGGGTGTTGCCTGCTTTCGTGGTGTGACGGGCGGTGTGTACAAGGCCCGGGAACGTATTCACCGCGGCATGGCTGATCCGCGATTACTAGCAACTCCACCTTCATGGAGGCGAATTTCAGCCTCCAATCCGAACCGAGACGCACTTTATGGGATTCGCTCCACCTCGCGGTATTGCTGCCCTTTGTATGCGCCAATGTAGCACGTGTGTAGCCCTGGACATAAGGGGCATGATGACTTGACGTCATCCCCACCTTCCTCCGGTTTGTCACCGGCGGTCTCCTATGAGTCCCCAACTGAATGATGGCAACATAGGACAGGGGTTGCGCTCGTTGCGGGACTTAACCCAACATCTCACGACACGAGCTGACGACAGCCATGCACCACCTGTGATGGTGTCCCGAAGGAAAACCGTGTTTCCACGGCGGTCACCAACATGTCAAGCCCAGGTAAGGTTCTTCGCGTTGCGTCGAATTAAACCACATGCTCCGCTGCTTGTGCGGGCCCCCGTCAATTCCTTTGAGTTTTAGCCTTGCGGCCGTACTCCCCAGGCGGGGCACTTAGTGCGTTAGCGACGGCACGGGAGGAGTCGACACCTCCCACACCTAGTGCCCAGCGTTTACGGCGTGGACTACCAGGGTATCTAATCCTGTTCGCTCCCCACGCTTTCGCACCTGAGCGTCAGTACCGTCCCAGCGAGCTGCCTTCGCTATTGGTGTTCCTCCTGATATCTGCGCATTCCACCGCTACACCAGGAATTCCACTCGCCTCTTCCGGACTCTAGCCCTGCAGTATCCACCGGCTTTCAAAGGTTGAGCCTTTGACTTTTACAGCGGACTTACAGGGCCGCCTACGTGCGCTTTACGCCCAATAATTCCGGACAACGCTTGCTCCCTACGTATTACCGCGGCTGCTGGCACGTAGTTAGCCGGAGCTTCTTCTGGAGGTACCGTCAATCCGCACGGCTATTCACCGGCGAACCTTCGTCCCTCCTGAAAGGGGTTTACAACCCGAAGGCCGTCTTCCCCCACGCGGCGTTGCTGCGTCACGCTTTCGCGCATTGCGCAAGATTCCCCACTGCTGCCTCCCGTAGGAGTCTGGGCCGTGTCTCAGTCCCAGTGTGGCTGATCGTCCTCTCAGACCAGCTACCCATCGTTGCCTTGGTAGGCCGTTACCCCACCAACAAGCTAATGGGCCGCGAGCCCCTCCCAATGCGGAGGCCGAAGCTTCCTTTAGCGCACTGGCTTACGCCTGTGCGCCACATCCGGTATTAGCCCGAGTTTCCTCGGGTTGTCCCGGTCATCGGGGCAGGTTACTCACGTGTTACTCACCCGTTCGCGGCTTTGCCCCAGGGCAAGCCCTGGTTCGTCGCACCACTTGCATGTGTTAAGCACGCCGCCAGCGTTCGTCCTGAGCCAGGATCAAACTCTCCGTGAAGGTACTTCATACAGAGAGCTGTCATGCCTGGCAAATTGCAAATCGCCGGGTACACATACTCGGCGACCGGCATGACGGGTAAATCAGACCACCCGGCGCGCTGGCGCACCGAGTGGATCGGGCTCAAACATCCCACGGACACGCATGTCCGCGGGGTGCACGCTGCTCAGTTTTCAAAGACCGCTGCGCCCCAGAGCGACGGGACTCGCCGCTCATCGCGCACGGGCCAGGCACAGGGCCTCGCCCAGAGGGACGAAGGAGTATAGCGCCGCGGCGACGATTTGCATAGGCGGTGCTAGGCGGCGGCCCGGAGGCGGCGGAAGCGCCGCTTGCCGACCTGCAGGACGCGGCCGTCGAGGTCGGCCGGGGGCACGTCCAGGCTGCCCGAGGGCAGGGCCTCGCCGTCGAGCTTGACGCCTCCCTGCTCGATCAGGCGGCGCGCTTCGCTGGAGCTCATCTCGAAGAGATCGCCCATCAGGCGCGGCATGTGAACCGTCTCCCCGCCGTTGCCGAGATACGGCGCCAGCTCCACCTCCTCGACCTCGTCCGGGACCTGGTGCTCGACGAAGATGCGGTTGAAGTGCTCCTCCGCCGCCAGCGCCGCCGCCGCGTCGTGGAAGCGCTCGACGACTCCGCGGGCAAGCGCCCGCTTGGCCTCGTTCGGGGCCATCCCCTCGGGCGGCTCCGATCCCAAGACCAGCCGGAAGTAGTCCGGCATCGCCTCGTCGGGAACCCGCATCGTCTTGCCGAACATCTCCTCGGGCGCATCGGTGACGCCGATGCAGTTGCCGAGCGACTTGCTCATCTTCTGCACGCCGTCGGTGCCGACCAGGATCGGCATCGTGATGATCGACTGGGGCTTCTGGCCGTAGGCGGACTGGATGTCGCGCCCGAAGAGCAGGTTGAACTTCTGGTCGGTCCCCCCCAGCTCGACGTCGGCCTCGACCGCAACCGAGTCGTAGCCCTGCAGCAGCGGGTAGAGCAGCTCCAGAGCCGCGATCGGCGCCCCGGCCGCGAGCCGCTTCTGGAAGTCGTCGCGCTCGATCAGGCGGGCGACGGTGGTCTGCGCCAGCAGCCCCAGCAGCTGCTCGGGCTCCATCCGCAGCCACTCGCTGTTGAAGCGGACCTCAGTGCGGTCGCGGTCGAGCACCTTGAACGCCTGCTCCTGGTAGGTGGCGGCGTTGACCTCGATCTCCTCCGGCGAGGGCAGCGGCCGTTGCGCCGAGCGTCCGCTGGGGTCCCCGACCCCGGCGGTGAAGTCGCCGACGATCAGCACGACCTGGTGGCCGGCCTGCTGGAACTCGCGCAGCTTCTCGAGCACGACCGTGTGTCCGAGGTGGATGTCGGGCGTGGTCGGGTCGATGCCCAGCTTCACCCGCAGCGGCCGCCCGCCCGCGAGCTGCTCAGCCAGCATTCCCGCCGGCAGGACGTCGACTGCGTTGCGCGTCAGGCTCGGGCTCGCTGGTTCGCCGCTCACGGCCGCAATGCTAGACTGCCGCACTCTCTTGGCGGGCGAACGCAGCAAGCCGCGCCTCAAGAAGCTGCGCATCCTCTTCGTTGCACTGGGGCTCGGCGTGCTGGGGCTTGTCTCGATGGTCTTCGGGATGATGGCCGCTGTCTCGCGGGACCTGCCGGCGATCTACGACTTCGCCCAGTACAGGGAGTCGAAGAACAGCGAGGTCTTCGACGCCTCCGGCGAGCCGATCGGCACCCTGACCAGCGACCAGAACAAGATCCTGCTCACCTCCGGGCAGGTCTCCCCCAACGTCAAGAACGCGGTGGTCTCGATCGAGGACACGCGCTTCTACGAGCACAGCGGCGTCGACTTCCAGGGCATCGGCCGCGCCCTCGTCAAAGACATCCTCAGCCAGAGCGCCGCCCAGGGCGGTTCGACGATCACCGAGCAGTTCGTCAAGAACGCGCTCGCCGCCCAGGAAAGCCGCACGCTCTTCCAGAAGTTCCGCGAGGCGGCCCTCGCCTACCGGCTCGAGCGCCACTGGAGCAAGAACAAGATCCTCACCGAGTACCTCAACACGATCTACTTCGGCGAGGGTGCCTACGGGATCGAGGCGGCGGCGCGCACCTACTTCGGCGAGGCGCATCCGGGCTGCGGCACCCCGAGCGAGCCCTGCGCCTCGGTGCTGGAGGCCTGGGAGGCGGCGATGCTCGCGGCGATCATCTCCTCTCCCTCCGCCTACGACCCGAAGATCTACCCGGAAAACGCCCTTGGCAGGCGCAACGTCGTACTCGAGAAGATGTACGAGCAGGGCTACATCACGCACGAGCAGTTCGAGGAAGGCCGCCACAAGGCGCTGCCCTCGCCCGACGACATCGAGCCGCCGCGGCTGGACTCCGAGGCTCCCTACTTCACCGCCTGGCTGCGCCAGCAGCTGGTCGAACGCTACGGCGCCGCCAAGGCCTTCTTCGGCGGCCTGAAGGTCAAGTCGACCCTCGACCTGCGCCTGCAGGGAGCGGCGGAAGAAGCCGTCAACTCCTACCTCGGCTACTCGCCCGCAACCGCCTCTGTGGTCGTGATCGAAAACAAGAACGCCGGGGTCAAGGCGATGGTCGGCGGCCCCGACTTCGAGACGAAGCCCTTCAACCTCGCAACCCAGGGCCACCGCCAACCCGGCTCCTCGATCAAGCCGTTCACGCTGGTCACAGCCCTGGAGGAGGGCATCTCGCCCTACACCAGCTTCGAATCGGCGCCGCAGGAATTCCACTTCGGCAAGCACGGCCAGGAAACGTTCGTCGTCACCAACGACGGGGGCTCCTACCTGGGCACCTGCGACATCGTCTGCGCGACGACCAACTCCGACAACTCGATCTACGCCCAGCTCGCGCTCGAGGGGCTGGAGGGCAAGACGATCCGGGACCGGACGCGCTCGATCGCGGCGACGATCCACAAGATGGGCTACGCCGACCCGATCTCGACCAACCCGGCGATGGTCCTCGGCGGGATCGACCCCGGGGTGACGCCGCTGGGCTGGACCTACGCCTACACGACCCTGGCCAACGACGGAGACCGTGTCAGCGGCACGCTGGCGGCGCGGCCCGGCGACAGCCCGGTCGCCTACACGCAGGTCACAGACCAGGACGGCAAGACGATCAAGGACGGCGACAACGACTCGAGGCACAGGCAGGTGATCCCCGAAGAGGTCGCCAGCGAAGCGAAGAGCATCCTCGAAACGGTCATCAGCAGCGGCACCGGCGTCAACGCCGACATCGGCGCCTCCGGCCAGTGGGGCAAGACCGGCACCACCGAGAACAACGGCGACGCCTGGTTCTGCGGGGCGACGGAAGAAGTCACCGCCTGCGTCTGGGTCGGCTATGCCGACACCGTGACGCCGATGACGACCCTCTACAACGGCGGCCCGGTGATGGGTGGCACGTTCCCGGCCCTGATCTGGGCCAGCGTGATCTCGGCCTGGGAAGAGATCAAGGCCGAACGAGCGGCGGAAGCCGAGGCCGAGCGCGAGGGGAAGGAAGCGCCCGACTCCGGCTCGACCTACACGGCCCCCTCGCCGCCGAGCGAACCGGAAGCCGCGCCGGAAGTGCCCGAAGAAGCCGAAGAACCCTCCGAAGCGGCGCCGGAAGCGGCCGAACCCGCCGCCCCGGCGCCGAGTGAACCGGCGGCGCCGGCAACCGGCGGCGGCGTCACGGCCGGCTGACCCCGAACTGCATCGAATTCTCTACCTGCCAGGGTGAGAATTCGATGCAGTTCGGGGGTGGGGGCGGGAGACGTGGGGGTTGCCGGCGAGGCAGAAGCGCCAGGGCAGGTCCACCGCTTTCGCGATGCCGATCCGCGGCCCGGTCACGACCTCGCCCGCCCATCCCTCGTCGGGAAGCAGGATCGCGAACGGGTCGCTGGCGAGGTCGGCGCCGTTGTGCTCCAGGCCGATGCCCAGGGCCTCGGTCAGCTTGCCCGGGCCCGAGCAGAGCTCACGGTCCGGGCGCCGGCCGCGGCGAGCGCGCATCGCCTCCAGGCCGGCCGTCGGCTCGATCGCCCGGATCAGCACCGCCGCCGCATCGCCGTCGGGTTCCGCGACCACGTTGAAGAGTGAGTGGATGCCGTAGGAGAGGTAGACGTAGGCGCGGCCGGGCGGGCCGAAGAGGGCCTCCGTGCGCTCGGTCAGGCCGGCGTAGGCATGGCAGGCGGGGTCGTCGCGCTCGTAGCTCTCGGTCTCGACGATCGTGCCGCCGCAATCGCCGTAGAAGAGCCGGCAGCCGATCAGCTCGCGGGCGACGAGGTGCACGGAGCGGTCGAAGAAATCAGCCCCCAACGGCTCTGCGAGCCGTTGGGCCCGGCCTCCGGGCCCTGAGGGCTCCCGCTTCAGCCCCGCTCCTCCTGGACCCGCGCTCGGACAGCGGCCAGCGTCTTCCCCGCCTGCTCGAGCTGGCGGGCGAGCGAGGCCGAGGAGGTGCCGCCCTCGATCCGCTTCGACTCGAGCCAGCTGCTGCGGGCCAGGACCTCGTAGAAGGACTCGTCGAGGTGCTCGGAGCGCTCGCGCAGCTCCTCCGGCGTCAGCTCGGATAGCGGCTTTCCCCGCTCAACCGCGTCGCGGACCAGGCCGCCGACGATGCCGTGCGCCTCGCGGAACGGGACGCCGCGGCGAACCAGCAGGTCGGCGACCTCGGTGGCGGCGAGCATCTCGTCGCCGGAGGCGGCCTCGAGCCGCTCGCGGTCGAACTCGATCCCGGCCAGCATCCCCTCGGTCGCGTCGAGGCAGGCCTCGATCGTGTCGATCGCGTCGAAGAGCGGCTCCTTGTCCTCCTGCATGTCCTTGCCGTAGGTGAGCGGCAGCGCGTGCATGGTGCCGAGCAGGGCCGCGTAGCTCGCCGCAACCCGCGGGCTCTTCGCCCGCAGCAGCTCGGCCGAGTCGGGGTTCTTCTTCTGCGGCATGATGCTGGAGCCCGAGGAGAAGGACTCGTCGAGCTCGCAGAAGCCGAACTCGGAGGAGCTCCAGATGACGATCTCCGAGCCGAGCCGCGAGAGGTGCATCGCGCAGGTCGAGGCGGCCGAGAGGTAGTCGAGGACGAAGTCGCGGTTGGAGGCGCCGTCGATCGAGTTGTGGCTGACGTGCTCGAAGCCGAGGTCCTCGGCGACGGCGCGGCGGTCGATCTCCCAGTTGACCCCGGCCAGCGCGCCGGAGCCGAGCGGCATCACCGAGGCGCTGTCGAGGGCGAACTGGAAGCGCAGGACGTCACGGCCGAGCATCCAGAAGTAGGCGAGCAGGTGATGCCCGAGGTAGACCGGCTGCGCCCGCTGCAGGTGCGTGTATCCGGGCATCGGCCACTCGCGATGGCGCTGGGCGAGCTCGAGCAGCCGCTCCATCGCCGCTCCTGCCAGCTCGATCGCGCGCAGCGAGTGCGCCTGCACGACCATCGCCACGTCGGTGGCGACCTGGTCGTTGCGCGAGCGCCCGGTGTGGAGCTTGCCGGCGAGCGGGCCGATCTCCTCGCCGAGCAGCCGCTCGATCGCCATGTGGATGTCCTCGTCGGCATCCTCGAACTCGAAGCCGTGCTCGCCCATGCGGGCGCGGACGCGCTCCAGCCCGGCGTCGATCCGCTCCAGCTCGGCCGCATCCAGGACCCCGATCTGGTGCAGGCCGCGCGCGTGCGCCTGCGACTGGTCGATGTCGTAGGGCGCCAGGCGCCAGTCGAACTCGATCGAGCGGTTGATGCGCCAGAAGCGCGGGTCGGGGTCTTTGCGAAAGCGGGACATCAGCAGAGCGATTGGGCGAGAGCCTCGCACACCCGCCCGACCTCGGCCTCCCCCATCGCCGGGAAGAAGGGCAGGGCGAGCGAGCGAGTGGAGGCGGCTTCGGCGACCGGGAACTGTCCCTCGCCGTAGCCGAGCTCGCGCAGGTGGGGGAAGAGGTGGATGCATGGGAGGTATGCCTTGCTTGCCACGCCGCGCTCGGCAAGCCCGGCGATCGTCGCGTCGCGGTCGGCGCCGGCCGGCAGCTGGACGGTGTAGACGAACCAGCTGCGGGCCTCGGCGCCACGGGACCCGGCCGGGACTCGCACGCCCTCGATCCCGGCCAGGCCCTCCGCGTAGAGGCCGGCGACGCGGGCCCGGCTCGCGAGCATCGCGCCGAGCTTCTCGAGCTGGGCGACGCCGAGCGCGGCAGCGACGTCGGAGAGGCGGTAGTTGAAGCCGAGGCGGGCGTGGTCGAGCCAGCCCATGTCGGCCTCGCGCCCCTGGTTGCGGGCGCTGCGGAGCAGGCTCGCCGTCTCGGGATCCGTCGGCACGATCATCCCCCCCTCGCCCGTCGTCAGCTGCTTGTTGGCGTAGAAGGCGAAGGTCGCGAGGTTGCCGCGGGTGCCGACCCGGCGCCCCTCGGCGTCGACCGCGCCGAGGCTCTCGCAGGCGTCCTCGACGATGCCGAGCCCACGGCTGGCGGCCAGGGCCTCAAGCTCGGGCATCGCCGCCGGGTAGCCGAAGATGTGGACGGGGAGGATGCCGACGGTGCGCTCGCCGGCGGCCGCGGCGGCCGCGGCCGGATCGAGGTTCAGCGTGTCGGGGTCGACGTCGCAGAAGACCGGGCGGACGCCCTCGTAGAGCAGGCAGTTGGCGGAGGCGACGAAGCTGAAGGGGCTGGTCAGCACCTCGTCCCCCGGGTCCCAGCCGAGCGCCCGGACGCAGAGGTGCAGCGCCGCCGTGCCGCTGGAGACCGCGACCGCGTCCTCGACCCCGAGCCACCCGGCGAGCTCGCGCTCGAAGCGGGCGACCATCGGCCCCAGCGAGAGCTGGCCGGAGCGCAGCACCTCGAGGACGAGCTCCTCCTCGCGGGCGCCGATCTCGGGTTTGGCCAGCGGGATCATCGCGGCTGGAAGGCGTAGGCGAGCGAGTCGACCAGGGCCTCCCAGGAAGCCTCGATGATGTTCTCAGACACCCCGATGGTGCCCCACTCATGCTGACCGTCGGTGGAGTCGAGCAGCACTCGGGTGACGGCGCCGGTGCCGTGCGCCTCGTCGAGGATCCGCACCTTGTAGTTGGTCAGCTCGATGTCGGCGAGGTGCGGGTGGCGCGCTCCGATCGCGGCCCGCAACGCCTTGTCCAGGGCGTTGACGGGACCGTTGCCTTCGGCGACCTCTACATAACGCTCGCCGTCGACGACGACCTTGATCGTCGCCTCGGTCTCGACCCGGCCCCCCTGGCGCTTCTCGGTCGTCACCCGGAAGCTCTCGAGCTCGAAGAGCGGCTCGTGGACGCCGGCCTCGCGGCGCAGCAGCAGCTCGAAGGACGCCTGGGCGGCCTCGTAGTGGTAGCCACGGTGCTCGCGCTCCTTCAGCTGCTCGACCGCGCGGGCGGCCGCGGCGTCGTCGAGATCCAAGCCGGCGCGCTCGGCGGCGCTGCGGATCGTCGCCTTGCCGGAGAGCTCGGAGGCGAGGATGTCGCGCTCGTTGCCGACCAGCTCGGGGTCGAGGTGCTCGAAGGTGCTGGCGTCGGCGGCCACCCCCGCGGCGTGCATCCCCGCCTTGTGGGCGAAGGCGTTGCGGCCGACGTAGGCGCGGTCGGGGTTCGGGGTCATGTTGCAGAGCTCGTCGAGGTAGTGCGAGGCCTGGGTGAGGCCCGCCAGCTGCTCCTCGCCGACCACGCCGAAGCCCATCTTCAGCTGCAGGGCGGGCAAGATCGAGGCCAGGTTGGCGTTGCCGCAGCGCTCGCCGTAGCCGTTGACGCAACCCTGGACCAGGCGGGCCCCGGCCTCGACTGCGGCGAGGGAGTTCGCGACCGCGCACTCGGCGTCGTTGTGGGTATGGATGCCGACCTCGACCTTCCCGCCGAGGCCGGCGGCGACAGCCGCCGTCGCCTCGGCGACGAAGCTCGGCAGGCTGCCGCCGTTGGTGTCGCAGAGGGTGACGTTCTCCGCGCCGGCCCCGGCCGCCGCCCGCACGCACTCGAGCGCGTAGGCGGCGTCGTCGCGGTACCCGTCGAAGAAGTGCTCGGCGTCGAAGACCGGCCGCTTGCCCTGCTCGCGGAGGAAGGCGATCGAGTCGCCGATCATCGCCAGGTTCTCCTCGGCGGAGACCTTGATCACCTTGTCCACGTGCAGGCGCCAGCTCTTGCCGACCAGGCAGACGACCGGCGCGAAGCAGGAGGCGAGCACGGCGAGGGCCTCGTCGTCATCGGCGCGGCGGTCGCGGCGGCGGGTCATGCCGAAGGCGGCGATCGTCGCCTGCTCCAGCTCCTGATCCGCCAGCAGCTCGAACAGCTCCGCCTCCTTCGGGTTGGAGCTGGGAAAGCCGGCCTCGATGAAGTGGACGCCGAGCGCGTCCAGCGCCTGGACGACCTTGAGCTTCTCGCCGACCGAGAGCGACATGCCGTGACCGCCCATGCCGTCCCGCAGGGTGGTGTCGTAGAGCTTTACCTGTTCCATCTGATGCCTTTCGATTCGAGAGATCGGGGTGAGGGCCTGCCGGCCCGCGCACACGGCATTGCCGCGCCAGCCGCTAGGCGGCTGCGGTAATTCGCCCGATTGCCTCGAAACGGCGCTGCATCAGGAACTGACCTTACTCGGTCGGTCCGCCTCGGTCGAGACGTTCGACGAAGTCGAGCCACTCGAGGTACTCCTCGGCGCGCCCGTGCAGGGCATCGTCGAGCTTTGCCTGGATCACCCGGGTGATCTCGCCGGGCTCGCCGATCGGGTGGTCGTCGACCTCGCGCACCGGGACCAGCTCCGCCGCGGTGCCGGTGAGGAAGACCTCGTCGGCGAGGTAGAGCTCGGCGCGGGCGATCGCGCGCTCCTCGACCCTGTAGCCGAGGTCGCCGGCGATCTGCACCACCGATGCGCGCGTGATCCCGTCGAGGATCGCGTGGGCGTGACCGGGCGTCGCCAGCACGCCGTCGCGGACGACGAAGACGTTCTCTCCCGAGCCCTCGGAGACGTGCCCGTGCTGGTCGAGCAGGATCGCCTCTTCGTAACCGGCCTTCTGCGCCTCCGTCTTGGCCAGGATCGAGTTGAGGTACTGGCCGGCTGCCTTGGCGTGGGGGATCAGGCTGTCGCCGGAGATTGCCCGCCAGGAGGAGACGGTGGCCCGGATGCCGTGCTTCTGGCCGTCCTCGCCGAGGTAGACGCCCCAGGGAAAGGCGGCGACGATCACGTCGATCGGGGCGTCGGTCGCGTAGAGCCCAAGGTTGCCGTAGCCGCGGAAGGCGAGCGGCCGGATGTAGCAGGAGCCGAGGCCGTTACGGCGGATCAGCTCGCGGGTCGCCTCGCCGATCTCATCGAGCGAGTAGGGCAGCTCCAGGTAGTACAGCTCGGCCGACTTCTGGAGCCGGGCGAGGTGGTCGCCGTGCCTGAAGATGGCCGGGCCGCGCTCGGTCTCGTAGCACCGAACCCCCTCGAAGACGCCGGTGCCGTAGTGCAGGCCGTGCGCGAGCACGTGCACCTTGGCCTCCTCCCAGGGCACGAACTCGCCGTTCTGCCAGATCAGCTCCGCGGTCTCCATGGTCGCGAAGTATGCCTTACGAGGCCGTCCCGGTAGGGGTTCCACTTAACTTTTTCGAGCTGCGGCATCGGTCATTCGCGGGCGGCAGTGGCGAAAAAGTACAAGACGTTCCACCCCTACCGGGACGGCCTCTACGCGGACAGCTGAGCCAGGACGGCGGCGGTGATCTCTTCTGTGCCGATAGCTGTCTCGCCTGCGGCGGCGAGGTCGGGGGTGCGCAGGCCGCGCTCGAGCACGACGTCGACGGCTGACTCGATGCGGGTCCCGTCGTCGGGCCGGCCGAGGCCGTGGCGCAGCATCATCGCCGCCGAGAGGAAGGTCGCGAGCGGGTTGGCGACGCCCTGGCCGGCGATGTCGGGGGCGGAGCCGTGGACCGGCTCGAAGAGGCCGGGCTCGCCCTCGGCGCCGAGGCTGGCGGAGGGCAACATGCCCAGCGACCCGGTCAGCATCGCCGACTCGTCGCTGAGGATGTCGCCGAAGAGGTTCTCGGTGACGATCACGTCGAAGTCGGCGGGGCGGGAGACGAGCTGCATCGCGGCGTTGTCGACCAGGAGGTGGTCGAGCTCGACGTCCGGATAGTCGGGGGCGATCCGGCCTACCACCTCACGCCAGAGACGCGAGGTCTCCAGCACGTTGGCCTTGTCGACGGAGGTGACGCGGGCCTTTCGACCCGAGCCGGCCGCTCGGCGCCGAGCGGCCTCGAACCCAACCCTGGCGATCCGCTCCACTTCGTCAGCCGAGTACTCGCAGGTGTCGTGAGCCGTGTCGCCGTCGCGGCCGCTGTCGCCGAAGTAGATCCCCCCGGTGAGCTCGCGGACGACGAGCAGGTCGGTGCCGGCGATCACGTCGGGCCGCAGTGGGCTGGCCCCGACCAGTGCGGGGCTGGGCCGGACCGGGCGCAGGTTGGCGTAGAGGCCCATCCCCTTGCGCAACCCGAGCAGGCCCTGCTCGGGGCGGGGCGCGTCGGGGTCGGTCGTGTCCCATTTCGGCCCGCCGACTGCGCCGAGCAGGACGGCGTCGGCAGCCCTGCAGGAGGCCAGCACCTCGTCCGTCAGGGCAACGCCGTGCGCGTCGATCGAGCAGCCGCCCACCAGCTCTTCGCTGAACTCGAACTCACTAAGCGCCTCCAGCAGCCGGCGCGCAGCGTCAACTATCTCGGGGCCGATCCCGTCTCCGGGCAGGAGGACTATGCGCGGCGGCGCCATCAGAGCGCCGTCGTCACCGGGCCGTGCGCGGCCCCGGACCGCTCGAACTCGTCGATCGCGACGGCGTTCTCCAGGGTGATGCCGATGTCGTCGAGGCCGCCCAGCAGGCGGTGCTTGACGTCGGGCTCAACCTCGAACTCGAAGACGCCGGCGGCGCAGGTGACCGTCTCGTCGTCGACGTCGATCCGAGCCTCCCCCGCCTCGGCGATCGCCCGGCAGTGCTCCTCGTCGAGGATCGCCGGCAGCAGCCCGATCTTGGTGCAGTTGGAGTAGAAGATGTCGGCGAAGGACGGGGCGACGATCGCCTGGAAGCCGAAGTCCTCCAGCGCCCAGGGCGCGTGCTCGCGCGAGGAGCCGCAGCCGAAGTTGCGGCCGGTGACGAGGATCGGGTTCGGCTCCAGCTCAATCTCGCCCGAGCGGATCCAGTCGTAGAAGAGGAACTCGCCGAAGCCGGTTCGCTCGACCCGCTTGAGGAACTGCTTGGGGATGATCTGGTCGGTGTCGACGTCGGCGCGGTCCAGCACCGAGACCTTGCCCTCGATCACGTCTATCGGCCTCATCTCTAGCTCCAGTCCCTGATGTCGACGAAGTGTCCCTCGATCGCGGCGGCGGCCGCCATCTTCGGGCTGACCAGGTGGGTGCGCCCGCCCTTGCCCTGACGCCCCTCGAAGTTGCGGTTCGAGGTCGAGGCACAGCGCTCGCCCTCGGCCAGGGTGTCGGGATTCATGCCCAGGCACATCGAGCAGCCGGCCTCGCGCCAGTCGAAGCCTGCCGAGCGGAAGACCTCGTGCAGGCCCTCTTCCTCGGCGGTTGCCTTGACCTGCTGGGAACCCGGCACGACCATCGCCCGCACCGAGCTCGCGACCTTGCGGCTGTCGACTATCTCGGCGGCCTCGCGCAGGTCCTCGATCCGCGAGTTGGTGCAGGAGCCGATGAAGACGCGTTCCGGCGCGACCTCGGTCATCGGCGTGCCGGCCTCCAGGCCCATGTAGGCGAGGGCGCGTTCGGCCGACTCGCGGTCGGCGGGAGAGTCCATCGCGGCCGGGTCGGGAACCGAATCGGTCACCTCGACGACCATCCCGGGCGTCGTGCCCCAGGTGACCATCGGCGAGATCTCGCTCGCGTCGATCTCGACCTCGGCGTCGAAGGCGGCTCCGGGCTCGGTCTGCAGCTGGCGCCAGCGCGAGACGGCGGCATCGAAGTCCTGCGGCGCGGCCGGCTTGCCGCGCACCCACTCGAAGGTGGTCTCGTCGGGGGCGATCATGCCGGCGCGGCCGCCGCCCTCGATCGTCATGTTGCAGACGGTCATCCGTCCCGGCATCGAGAGCGCCTCGATCGCCGGACCCGCGTACTCGACCGCGTGGCCGACCATGCCGCCGGTGCCGAGGCGGCCGATCGTCGCCAGGATCAGGTCCTTGGGGGTGACCCCGGCGCCGAGCTCGCCGCCGTAGAGGATGCGCATCGTCTTCGGCCGCTTCTGGACCAGGCACTGGGTCGCCAGCACGTGCTCGACCTCGGAGGTGCCGATGCCGAAGGCCAGCGCGCCGAAGGCGCCGTGGGTGGAGGTGTGGCTGTCGCCGCATACGATCGTCATCCCCGGCTGGGTGACCCCGAGCTCGGGGCCGATCACGTGGACGATGCCCTGGCGCTCGGAGCCCAGCGAGTAGATCGGGATGCCGAGCTCCTCGCAGTTGCGCTCCAGGGTCTCGACCTGGACACGCGAGAGCTCGTCGGCGATTAGCCTCGCCGCCATGGTGCCGTCGGTGGGGACGTTGTGGTCGGCGGTGGCAATCGTCTTGTCGGGCCGGCGCACGGCGCGGCCGGCCATCCGCAGCCCGTCGAACGCCTGCGGCGAGGTGACCTCGTGGACCAGGTGCAGGTCGATGTAGATCAGGCCGTCGGAGACCTCGTGCGCCTCCCAGAGCTTGTCGAACATCGTCCTCTGCATCGGGCCTTCTCCTAACCCCGGCGCAGGCCGGCGGCGATCACGGCGATGAAGCGCGTCGGCTCCTCGCCTTCGTTCTCGAAATGGTGCGGCAGGTCGGCGTCGAAGGTGACGCTGTCGCCCTCCTTCAGCTCGTGCCGGGTGCCGTCGACCACCAGCACGAGCGTGCCGGCGAGGACGACCGCGGTCTCGCGGCTTCCCGGCTCGTGCATCGGTGGGTCGTCGTGGCCGCCGGTTGTCGCCCCTGCCTCCAGCGTGTGCAGCGAGACGTCGGCACGCTGGCCCGGCAGCGGCGGGGTCAGCTCCTCGAAGCCGTGCCCGCCGCGCTCCAGCGTGCGCCGTGCGCCGGCTCGGCTGACCGCGACGTGCTCGCCCTCGTCGAGGCGCAGCAGCTGCGAGAGGGTCAACTCCAGCCCGGATGCGATCTTCGCCGCCACCGCCAGCGTCGGGCTCGTCTCCCCGCGCTCGACCTGCGAGAGCATCGGCGCGCTGACCCCGGAGCGCTCACCCAGGTCGCGCAGCGAGAGCCCCATCGCCTCGCGCAGGGCGCGAACGCGATTGCCGATTGCCGGCGCCTCGCCCTCGGCGGGCGTTCGGACGCTCGAGCTCTCGACTCTGGTCGCGGTCGGCGGCATGGGCCGTACGTTATCACATACGTTTGTAACTCAACAGGCTCCGGAGGTCGTGCGCGACGCGCTCCGGGTCGTCCCGGAGCTGCCGCCAGGTGATCCTCACGACCCGCCAACCAACTGCCTGCAGGCGGCGATCCCTGTCCCGGTCCGTCTCGAACGCCGCACGGGTTTCGTGAGCGGCGCGGCTGTCGAGCTCGACGATCAAGCGCGCGTCGCGCCAGAGACAGTCCACCTCGACCCATTCCCCGCCCACCTGGAGCCGAGCGTTGAGGTGCGGCCTCGGCAGGCCGAATCGGTCGAGGAGAGGAAGGAAGAGCTCCTCGAGGTCGCTGCGCGTGAAGCCAGCGGTCCGGCCCAGCCGCTCGAGACGAATCCGTAGATTCGCGTTGCCGCGATGACCGGGATAACGAGCAAGCAGGGCGGGTAGAGATAGGCGGTCCCAGAGCCGGCGGTACTCGGCCTCCCGGATCGCGGCCTCGAGGCGATCGAGTGAGGAGACTCCCGCATAGTCGAAGAGGGTGCGGTTCGCAGAGGTGACCGAGATCCCGTCGACCACCGTGACCTCATCCGACGGCAAGTGAGCGCAGTGCCGACGGATCGCGCCACGGGAGCGCGTATCGCGAGGCGAGGTGATTTCGATTGCGCCGCTGTAAGTCACGATCCCCCACAACGCAGCAGCCGACCGGTGGCTCAGAACCGCACCGTCGCCGCCGACCAGCACCGCCGCCATCCAGCGCCCCTCACGGGACACAACCCGATGGCCCACCGCGTAGACGCCCGGATGCAGCCGGTGCAGCCGACCGGCACGCAAGGCGTTGTCGACCGCGTTGCTTCCCATCCCCGCCTCGATCAGCTGCCGTCGCGCGACCACACCATGCTGCTGCCCCGCCACCTCGACAACACCCCCCCATGATCCGTGAGTCTGCATCTGCCCCCGCTGAGAGGGGGCAGATGCAGACTCGGCGGGCATTCGCCGACGGTGACGGGTCCCGGCGCGCGCGTGGTGCGCTCAGGCGCGCGGATGTGTGACGGGCTACGGGCCCGGAGTGCGCTCCACCGCGGCCTCGGCGGTTGCCGCCTCGGCCTCGCGGATCGCTGCGCCCTCCAGGGCGTTGGACAGCGCGCGGACGTAGGCGCGTGCCGAGGCCTCGAGGATGTCGGTGGCGACGCCCTGGCCGGTGGCGAGGCGGCCGGCCATGCGCAACATCACGGTCACCTGGCCGAGGGCATCCTCTCCCCCGGTCACCGCCTCGACCGTGTACTGGCGCAGCTCGCATTCCGTCCCGGTCGCCTTCTGGATCGCGTGGAAGATCGCATCGACGGGGCCGTCGCCGCCCGACTCCCCCACGGCCTCCTCGCCGGAGGGCATCTTCACCGCGACCCGGGCCAGGGGCTCGCGCCTCGACCCCGCCTCGACCTCGAACCAGGCCAGCTCGTGGGCGTCGGCCCTCTCGCGCATCTCGTCGGAGACGATCGCCTCCAGGTCGAGCGCGGTCACCTGCTTCTTGCGGTCGGCGACCTCCTTGAAGCGCTTGAAGGCCGCGTTGAGGGCGTTGCCCTCGACCTTGAAGCCCAGCTGCTCCAGGGCGTCGCGCAGCGCGTGGCGGCCGGAGTGCTTGCCCAGGACGATCGAGTTCGACTCCAGGCCGACCTCGGTCGCGTCCATGATCTCGTAGGTGGTGCGCTCCTTCAGCACGCCGTCCTGGTGGATGCCGGACTCGTGGGCGAAGGCGTTGCGGCCGACGACGGCCTTGTTGGGCTGGATCGCGTACCCGGTCAGGCGCGAGACCATGCGGCTGGTGCGGGCCAGCTCGCGCGTGTTGATCCCGGTGGTGAGGCCGTGTACGTCCTCGCGGGTGCGGACCAGCATCACGATCTCCTCCAGCGAGCAGTTGCCGGCCCGCTCGCCGATGCCGTTGACGGCGCACTCGACCTGGCGGGCGCCGGCCAGCACGCCGGCGTAGGAGTTGGCGACCGCCAGGCCCAGGTCGTCGTGACAGTGAACCGACATCTCGACATCGCGCAGGGGCGGGACCAGCTCATAGAGGCGGCGGAAGTACTCCGCGTACTCCTCGGGCGTCGTGTAGCCGACGGTGTCGGGGATGTTGACCACGGTGGCGCCCTCCTCGACTGCGATCGCACACACTTCCGCGGTGAACTCGACGTCGGCGCGGGTCGCGTCCATTGGCGAGAACTCGACGTCCTCGCAGTAGGACTTGGCCAGCGTCATCGCCGCACGGGCCTGGCCCTTGACGTCCTCGCGGTCGGTCTGCAGCTGGTGCTCGATGTGGATGTCGGAGGTCGAGATGAAGGTGTGGATGCGGGGCCGGGCGGCGTCCTTGATCGCCCCCCAGGCGGCGTCGATGTCAGCCTTGTGCGTGCGCGCCAGGCCGCAGACCACCGGGCCCTCGACCTTGCGGGCGATCTCCTCGACCGCCTCGAAGTCGCCGGGCGAGGTGATCGGGAAGCCGGCCTCGATCACGTCGGCGCCGAGACGCGCCAGCTGCTGCGCGATCTCGACCTTCTCGGCCGTATTCAGCGAGATGCCGGGCGACTGCTCCCCGTCGCGCAGCGTGGTGTCGAAGATGTGGACGCGGTTTGCGTCGTCTACTGGTGACACGATTCCTTCTCCTTCTCTACCTCGTTCGAATGACCTTGTCTCTCGCGGCTATCGCGCCGCCCAGCGCTATTCCCCCCGAAGGGGGAGGAGAAGGAGAAGCGCGAGGCTGTCGAGCCGGTGCGTCATCCGGTCGCCCCAGCTTAGCGCAGGCTGCGGGCATCGCGGCCCATCGGCCTAGTTGGCTTGGGCCGGGTTTTCGTCCGTGGCGTCAACGCCCATACCCCCGCGCAACACGTCCCGGCCGGGCCCGCCGCGCAGAGCGTCGTCCCCGGGCCCACCCAGCAAGAGGTCATTTCCAGGCCCACCGAAGATCAGGTCGTCACCGACCTTGCCGCCGAGCCGGTCGCTGCCGACGCCGCCGATGAGTTTGTCGGCGCCACTGCCGCCGATCAGGAGATCCTTGCCAGGCCCTCCACGCATCGTCACCGGCACCTCGACCGCGCGCGTCACGGCCACCGTGTCGTTCCTGGGGCCCGCGTTGACCTCGAAGCCGGCGACAAGTGGCGCCTCGCAGATCAGCTCGTTCGGGTTTTCGGGCGCGTTCTGGCAGACCGTCCCGCCGACCTCCAGCGGCACGACCGAGTCGATCACGTAGTCGACGCCATCGGGCGTCAGCCAGATGTGCATCGTGTTCTGTTCGGACCCCCCCGCCAGGACGATCGTGTAGGTCATCGGCTCTTCGGGCGCTTCGGCGCGCGCGAGCGGCGCGGCCCCAACCGCCAGCACGGCAAGCAACATGACGATCTTCTTTTTCATCGCAGCAACCTTCGCCCCCGCGGCGAAATGCTTACCCTGGAAACAGCACGACCTTGCCGACGTTGCGGCGCTCGGCGATGAACCGGTGCGCGTCGCCCGCCCGCTCGAAGGGGAACGAGTCGGCGACGACGGGCTCCAGGCGACCGGCCTCGAGGTCCGCCATCAGCGGCTGGGTAACCCGGTCGAGGTTGCCCTCGCGATCCCACCACTTGAGCATGTTGAGGCCGAAGACGCCCTTGTTCTCGTTCATCATCGCCAGGCTCTTCCACCAGGGGACCGTCGCCAGCGGCATCTTGGCGAGGCCCTTCAGCATCGCCGGGAGGTCGCGGCCGCCTTCGTTCGTGACCTCGGAGAGCCCGTACATGACGAGCCGGCCGCCCGGCCGCAGCAACCGGTAGTCCTTGCGGAAGGAGGTCGGCCCGAGCGCGTCGAGGACCAGGTCCACGCCCTCGCCGCCGGTGAGGCGCATCGTCTCGGCCTCGAAGTCGAGGTTGCGGTAGTCGATCGGGTGCTCGACGCCCTGGGCGCGGATCGCCTCGTGCTTGGAGGGCGATGCCGTGCCGAAGATCTCCGCGCCGGCGTTGCGGGCGATCTGCGTGGCCGAGATCCCGACCCCGCCGGCGGCGGCATGGATCAGGACCCGGGTGCCCTCGCGCAGGCTGCCGACCACGACGAGAGCCGCGTAGGCCGTGCCGTAGTTGACCGGGAAGGCCGCGCCCTGCTCGAAGCTGAGGCGCTCGGGCAGGGGCAGGGCCTGCTCGGCCGAAACCGTGACCAGCTCCGCCTGGCCGCCGAAGCGGGTCCCGGCGACGACGCGGTCGCCTACCGCGTGCTCGCTCACGCCCTCCCCCACCGACTCGACCTCGCCGGCGACCTCGTAGCCCATCACGCAGGGCGGTTTGGGGGCGTCGGGATAGAGGCCCACGCGCGCCATCGTGTCGGCGAAGTTGACCCCGGCCGCCTTGACCGCGATCCGCACCTCGCCGGGGCCGACCGGGGGGTCTGGCATCTCCTGGGCCCTGAGCACCTCGGGCCCGCCCGTACCGGTCTGAACCAGCGCCTTCACGACACAAGCCTAAGCTAAGTGACTATCCGAAAACTCGCGCGTGCGGCTGGCGAGGGCCGGACCGAGCGGGGGTAGGACGCAGGGAGGCCGAATGGCAGCGCCATTTGGCCGACCGAGAACGACGCCCAGCGAAGTGTGTCCGGCGCCGCCAGGGGTGCGTGGGGGTTTTCGGATAGTCACTAAGGCCGTCGGCCTTAGAGATCTACGGCGCGTCCAACAGAAAAACCATCCAGCTCGAGGATCTTGGCCACCGTCTCCTCGTGGACCGGCGCGTCGGTGGTCAGGGCCATCACCGCGCGCTCGCCGTCCTCCTCGGCGCCGACGGCGGCGGAGACGATGTTGACCCCCTCCTCGCCGAATACCGTGCCGACCCTGCCGATCATTCCCGGCCGGTCGGCGTAGCGGAAGACCGCGAGGTGCTCGGCGAGCGGCAGGTAGAAGCTCTCGCGCCAGACCGAGACCAGGTAGGGCTCGTTGCGGGGACCGACGCCCGTGCCGGCGACCTCGACCTCGCCCCCGCCGGAGCGAAGCGAGACGGTGACGAGCTCGGTGAAGTCATCGGAGCTCGGCTCCTTCGTCTCGACCAGCTCGATCCCGCGTTCCTCGGCCATCTGCGGCGCGTTGACCAGGTTGACCGGCTCCTCGGTGTGCCCGGCGAGGATCCCCACCAGGACGCCGATGCCCAGCAGGCGGGTGTCGTACTGGGCGAGCTTGCCGCGGAACTCGACCGAGACCCGGTTGACCGACCCCTGCGCCAGCCCCTCGGCGAGCCGCCCGAGCTTTTCGCAGAGCGGCACGAAGGGCGCCAGCGCCTCCATTTCCTCGGGGCGCACGGCGGCGATGTTGACCGCGTTGGTGACGACCGCGCCGGTAAGCGCCGCGGTCACCTGCTCAGCGGTGACGATGCCGGCCCGGTCCTGGGCCTCCGCCGTGGAGGCGCCGAGATGCGGCGTGACGACGACGTCGTCGCGAGAGAAGACCGGGTGCTCGGTGAAGGGCTCGGAGGGAAAGACGTCGAGCGCGGCGCCGCCGACCTTTCCCGACTCCAGCCCGGCGAGGAGCGCGTCGAGGTCGACCAGCTCACCGCGGGCGCAGTTGACGATCCGCACGCCCTCCTTCATCGCCGCGATCGCCGCCGTATCGATCAGGTTCACCGTCTCCGGTGTCTTCGGCACGTGGACGGTGACTACGTCGGCGCGGCCGTAGAGCTCCTCGAGGCTGCTCGCGCCCTCGACGCCGAGCTCGCGGAAGCGCTCCGCCGAGACGAACTTGTCGAAGGCGACCACGTCCATCTCGAAGCCCTGGGCGCGCTTGGCGACGAGCTGGCCGATGCGGCCGAAGCCGACGATGCCGATCGTCTTGCCGTAGAGCTCGGCGCCCTTGTACTTGGCCCGGTCCCAGCGGCCGTCGACGAGCGCGCCGTGGGCCTGCGGCACGTTGCGGAAGAGGGCCAGGGCCAGGGCGAGGGTGTGCTCGGCGGCGGCGACGGAGTTCGATTCGGGCGCGTTGGCGACGACGATGCCGCGGCGGGTCGCGGCCGGGATGTCGACGTTGTCGACGCCGGTGCCGGCGCGACCGATCACCTTGAGGTTGGTGGCGCGCTCGATCAGCTCGGGGGTCAGCTTGGTCGCCGAGCGGATCAGGATCGCGTCGTAGCCGGCGATCTTCTCGGCCAGCTCCTCGTCGGACATCTCCAGCCCGAGGTCGACGTCGAAGTTCTCGCGCAGGAGATCGACCCCCGAGTCGGCGATCTTCTCCTTGACCAGGACTTTCACGAGAAACCCCTGATTTCGCGCACCGCTCGCCACGGACTCGAATAACCGGCGATCACCGTGACGATCGGCGCGCTCATCCGGCCTCCCCCACGTTCTCGACGATCCAGTCGATGCAGGCGGTCAGGGCTTCCACGTCGGCCGGCTCGACCGCCGGGAACATCCCGATCCGCAGCTGGTTGCGACCGAGCTTGCGGTAGGGCTCGACGTCGACGATGCCGTTGGCGCGCAGGGTCGCGGCAACCGCGGCGGCGTCGACCGAGTCGTCGAAGTCGATCGTGCCGACGACCAGCGAGCGCTTGGCCGGGTCGGCGACGAACGGTGAGGCGAAGCCGGACCGCTCGGCCCAGCCGTAGAGGTGACCGGAGGACGCCGAGGTCCGCTCCACGCACCAGCCCAGTCCGCCGCCCGCCAGCATCCACTCGACCTGGTCGGCGAGCAGGAGCAGGGTTGCGAGGGCGGGCGTGTTGTAGGTCTGCTCCTTGCGCGAGTTCTCCAGCGCGGTCTGGAGCGAGAGGAAGGCCGGCTGCCAGCGGCCGGCGGCGCCATCGAGCTGCTCGATCCGCGCAATCGCCGCGGGGCTGAGCAGGGCCAGCCAGAGGCCGCCGTCGGCCCCAAAGGCCTTCTGCGGCGCGAAGTAGTAGGCGTCGGCCTGACTCGCGTCGAGCGGCAGCCCTCCCGCGCCCGAGGTCGCGTCTACGAGCACCAGCGCCTCGCCGGCCCCCTCTGGCCGCGCGACCGCAACCATCACCCCCGTCGAGGTCTCGTTATGTGCCCAGGCGATTGCGTCCGCGGCCGGATCCGCGCCCGGCGCGGGCGCGTCGCCGGGGTCGGCCTCGACCAGGATCGGGTCGGCCAGGAACGGGGCGCCGGCCGTCACCTTGGCGAACTTCTGCGAGAACTCGCCGTAGGTCAGGTGCAGGGCCCGCTCACGCACGAGCCAGGCGGCGGCGGCGTCCCAGAAGGCGGTGGTGCCGCCATTGCCAAGCGCGATCTCGTAGCCGTCGGGCAGCGAGAACAGCTCAGCCAGCCCACCGCGCACCCGCGCAACCAGGTCGCGGACCGGCTTCTGCCGGTGCGAGGTCCCCATCAGCGCCGACTGTCCGGCCAGCCTCTCCAGCGCCTCCAGCCGCACCTTCGACGGCCCGCAGCCGAAGCGGCCGTCGGCGGGCCTGAGCTCAGCGGGGATCTGGGCGGCGATCGTCGCAGTCACGGAGGCGACAGGTTATTGACCGCCGCGGGTGGACCCCTCCGAAGCCGACTGTAGGCTCGCGGCGCAGCGAGCATGCCAATCGACAGACAGGAGGATGACGATGGAGGCAGGAGTTCCACCGATCCCAACCGGACCCCCTCAGCGCGGCTTCTTCGAATCGCTGATGGACACGCACTTCGACAGCCTGATCACACCGAAGTTGATCCGCTTCCTCTACGTCGTGGGAATGATCGTCTTGGCCGTGGGAGCGCTCGTCTGGATCATCGCCGGCTTCGCTCGCAGCGGAGGAACCGGCGTCCTCTTCCTGGTCCTGGCACCCCTGGCGGCGCTGGTCTACCTCATCGTCCTGCGCCTCTACTTGGAGCTGATCGTCGTCGCGTTCAAGATCCGCGACGCGACGGAGGAGACGGCCGCCAACACCCGCCCGCGAGCGCAGTGATGAGCGCAACGGGCCCGGCCAAGGGCGACGGCTACGCCGTCGCCAACCTCGACGACCTCGGCGAGGGGCCGGGCTTTCGCAAGATCCGCAAGGAGCTGGGCGTCACCGCGTTCGGCGTCAACGCGATCGTGCTGCCGCCCTCCTACGCCACCGGTAGCCATTACCACGACGAGCAGGAGGAGCTCTACTTCCTCCACAGCGGTCGCGTCGCGATCGAGTTCGGCGATGGCAGCAGCCACGAGCTGGAGCCCGGCGGCCTGGCCTGGGTAGACGCCCCCACCGTCCGCAAGCTGAAGAACCTGAGCGACTCCGAGGACGCCGTCTACGTGATCGTCGGCGGCAAGGACGGCTACGTAGGCCGCGACGGCAAGCTCCCCGAGGGCGAGACGAGGTTCGGGGCCGAAGGCCCGCCGGGAGCCGCCTGACTTTCAGCGGGCTCCTCTCTCGGCACGTCAGCGGACCTGGAACCAGTGGCCGAAACACCCAAGCTCCCGACCAAGGCGAGAACTCGAGCCACTACCCAGTGTTGACGCCGGGCAAGCTCAATGGCCGGGCGTCGTCTCGAAGTGCCTCGTACCTTGAAGCTCTTTGGCGCCCTCGACTCAACCGGAATTCAGGGAGCGCGCAGGCGGGTGGCGGTGCCCCTCCCCGGGAATGTCGCGAAGCGGCGGAAATGCAATCCGGTGCCGCGCGGGCGTAGCCCGCGCACCGCATCTCGGCGCTACGCGCCATAGGCGCGTGCGACGTCAATTCACGGGGAGGGGCACCGCCACCCGTCCCGCCACAAACCCCTAGAACTCCTGGTCGACCCAGGGCATCATGTCGCGCAGGTCCTTGCCGACCTTCTCGACCTTGTGGCCCTTGCCCTCCTCGCGCATGCGGGCGAGGTTCTCGCCGCCGGCGCGGTTCTCGGCGATCCACTCGCGGGCGAACTCGCCGGACTGGATCTCGTCGAGGATCTCCTTCATCGCGGCGCGGGACTCCTCGCCGATGACGCGCTTGCCGCGGGTCATGTCGCCGTACTCGGCCGTGTTGGAGATCGAGTAGCGCATCCCCTGGATCCCCTTCTCGTACATCAGGTCGGCGATCAGCTTCAGCTCGTGCAGGCACTCGAAGTAGGCCAGGCGCGGGTCGTACCCGGCCTCGACCAGGGTCTCGAAGCCGGCCCGGACGAGCTCTGAGGCGCCGCCGCAGAGGACGGCCTGCTCGCCGAAGAGGTCGGTCTCGCACTCGTCCTTGAAGGTGGTCTCGATCACCGCGGCGCGGCCGCCGCCGATCGCCGAGGCGTAGGCGAGGACGAGGCCGTGGGCGTTGCCGGTGGCGTCCTGGTGGACGGCCATCAGGCAGGGCACGCCGTTGCCTTCCTCGTACTGGCGGCGGACGAGGTGGCCCGGGCCCTTGGGGGCGACCATGCCGACGTCGACGCCGGGCGGGGGAACGATCTGCTCGAAGTGGATCGCGAAGCCGTGGGCGAAGAGCAACAGGTTGCCGGGCGCGATCCCGTCGGCGATGTCCGTCTCCCAAACTTCCGCCTGCTTCTCGTCGGGCAGCAGGATCATCACCGCGTCGCCGCGGCTGGCGGCGTCGGCGATGTCGAGCACCTCGAGGCCCGCCGCTTCCGCCTTGGCGCGGCTGGAGGAGTCGGGGCGCAGGCCGACGACGACGTTGACGCCGGAATCCTTCAGGTTGAGCGCGTGGGCGTGCCCCTGGGAGCCGTAGCCGAGGATGGCCACGGTCTTCCCCTCGAGCAGCGAGAGGTCGGCGTCTGAGTCATAGAAGATGTCTTGATGGTTGTCCTTGGACATGGGCGGCAGGCTAGCCGACTTCAGCGCAGGGCGCGCCGCATCAGCTTGCCGGACGGGGTGCGCGGCAATGCCGCCGCCAGCTCGACCCGTTTCGGCACCTTGAACCCGGCCAGCGACTCGGCGCAGTGGCGGCGCAGCTCGTCGGGCGTCGTCTCGGCGCCGTCCTCGAGCACGACGATCGCGGTCACCGCCTGCTGCCACTCCGGGTCCTCGCGCCCGACCACCGCGGCGTCGGCAACCTCGGGGTGGCGCAGGAGGACCTTCTCGACTTCGGCCGGGGTCACGTTCTCGCCGCCGCTGACGATCAGGTCGTCCATCCGGTCCTCGACGTAGAGGAAGCCCTCCTCGTCGATGCGGCCGAGGTCGCCGGTGTGCAGCCAGCCGTCGGCGTCGGCCCGTCCCGGCGCCACGGTCGGGCCCTGGACCAGGATCTCGCCGTCCTGGATGCGCAGGTGGGTGGTCAGCAGCGGGCGCCCGGCGGAGCCGAGCTTGCGCTTCGCGTCCGCCGGGGCCAGGGTGGTCACCTGCGAGCAGGCCTCGGTGAGGCCGTAGGTCTGGACCACGGTGGCGCCGCGGCCGATCGCCTCCTCCAGCGCGCCCTCGGGCACGGGCCCGCCGCCGACCAGGATCGCGCGCGGGCTGGCGAGGTCGGCCCCGGCGTCGAGCAGGCGGGAGAGCATCGTCGCGACCAGCGAGACGACGGTGATCCGGTCGCGCTCCAGGGCAACCGCCACGCGGTCGACGTCGAAACCGTCGTGGACCACGGCCGTCGTCCCGTAGATCACCGATCGCATCACGATCCCGAGGCCGGAGATGTGGCTGAGCGGCAGGCAGCAGAGCCAGCGGTCCTCGGGCTCGACCCCGATGTTGAAGGCCGAGGCGACGCCGCTCCAGAGGAAGTTGCCGTAGGTGAGGCCGACCGGGTCCGGGGCGCCGGTGCTGCCGCTCGTCATCACCTTGCAGGCGAGCTCGTCCATGTCGTGCTCGCCGAGCAGCGGCATGTCGGCCTCGGTCTGGGTCAGCTCGCCGGCGTCGTCGAGGTCGATCGCCGGTTCCTCCGCCGCGATCGCCTCGGCGTGCTCCTCCGGGGAGAGCCTCGGGCTGAGCGGCATCAGAACCGCGCCGAGCTTCATCAGCGCGTGGACCAGGACGACCTGCTCGCGGCGCGGGTGCATCGTCATCGCGGCGACGGAGCCCCGGCGGACGCCCTGCGCGGCGAGGCGCCTGGCGACCCAGGTCGCCTCGGCCTCCAGCTCGGCGTAGGTGACCTCGGACCCGTCCGCGACGAGGGCGGTCCGCTCGGGGCAGCTCTGCGATCTCTGGGCCAGCCAGTTGTCGAGTTTCATCGGCGGGATATCGTGCCCATCATGCCCAAACGCCACAAGGAAGCCCCGCCCCCCGAAGACCTCTACGCGCCGGTCGAGTGGCGGAGCGCCGCCGAGTACGGCGACATCCGCTACGAGATTGCCGGGGGGATCGCCAAGATCACGATCGACCGGCCGGAGGTGCTCAACGCCTTCCGGCCGCAGACGCTGGTCGAGATCTCCGCCGCGCTGGAGCTGGCCCGCGAGGACCCCGAGGTCGGCGTCGTGATCCTCACCGGCGAGGGCCCGGATGCGTTCTGCTCGGGCGGCGACCAGCAGGTCCGCGGCGACAGCGGCTACATTCCCGAGGGCGCCTCCCTCGGCCGCTTCCACGTCACCGACCTGCAGGTGCAGATGCGGCGGCTGCCGAAGCCGGTGGTCGCGATGGTGGCCGGATACGCGATCGGCGGCGGCCACGTCCTCCACCTCTGCTGCGACCTGACGATCGCCGCCGAGGGCGCCTGGTTCGGGCAGACGGGCCCGAGGGTCGGGTCCTGGGACGGCGGCTTCGGCGCCTCCCTCCTGCGCGACCTGATCGGCACCAAGAGGGCGAAGGAGCTCTGGATGCTCTGCCGCCAGTACGACGCCCGGGAGGCCGAGCGCATGGGCCTGGTCAACGCGGTCGTCCCGCTCGACGATCTCGAGAGAGAGACCGTCGCCTGGTGCCGCGAGATGCTCGCCCTCTCGCCCTTCGCCCTGCGCCTGGTCAAGGCCAGCTTCAACGCCCACGAGGACGGCTACGCCGGGATCCAGCAGCTGGCCCACGACACCAACCTGCTCTTCTACGGCAGCGAGGAGGCTCGCGAGGGGCGCGAGGCGTTCAAGCAGAAGCGGCAGCCTGATTTCGGGCAGTTCCCGAGGCGGCCGTGACCGTTTCGGCGCGCGGGTCCTGTCGCGGGGGAGGGGGGCCTGCGGGCAGTCCACGGGCTGTCCTCGACCCCCCTCCCCTACGCCACCCGCGCGAGACTCGGTCGCGGCGGACGGGGGATGCCCGATGAGGATTTGGCTTATGGCGGCTAGGCCGCGGACGCTGCCGGCGGCAATAGCTCCTGTGCTTGTGGGGACGGCGGCGGCGGTCGAATGGGCTGGAGAGCTTCCGAGGGTCGGGGCATTTGTCGCGGCTCTGGTGGGGTCGATCTTCATTCAGATCGGGACGAACCTGGCGAACGACTACTCGGATGCGCGGCGGGGGGCCGACACGGCCGATCGGCTGGGGCCTGTGCGGGTGACCTCGGCGGGGCTGGTGACGCCGCAGCGGGTGCTGAACGCGACCTGGATCGCGTTCGGCGTCGCCGTCGCCTGCGGCATCTACCTGGCGGTCGTGGCCGGGATCGTGATCCTGTTGATCGGGGCCGTCTCGATCGCGGCGGGCGTCCTCTACACCGGCGGCCCGCGGCCGTACGGGTACGCGGGGCTGGGTGAGGTCTTCGTCTTCCTCTTCTTCGGCCTGGTCGCCGTCAACGGGTCCTACTACGTGCAGCTGGAGGAACTGGACGCGCTGCCGCTGGGGCTCTCGATCGCGGTCGGCTTCCTCGCCACCGCGATCCTCGTCGTCAACAACGTCCGCGACATCGAGACCGACCGCCGCGCGGGCAAGATGACCCTGGCGGTGCGGATGGGCCGCCACAACGCCGTGGTCCTCTACCGGTTGCTCGTGCTCGGGGCCTTCGTCGTCCTGCCGATCGCCCTGGTCGCCGGCGGTGGCAGCCTGCTGCCGCTGATCGGCCTGCTGGCGCTGCCGATGGCGATCGGCCCGATGCGGACGATGTCGAACCGCACCGACGGCCCCGCCCTGAACGGCGCCCTCGCCGCCACCGGGGCGCTGTTGGCGGTCTTCAGCCTGCTCGTCTCGGCAGGCCTCCTGCTCGCCGCCTGAGCGCGTCCGTTTGCCGAGTCTGCATTTACCAGTCTATAGCGGGGGTAAATGCAGATTCGACGCGAGTGGGATGCTGTTGAGGTGAAGATCGCCCGGGTCGAGGTCATTCCCTACGCGCTGCCGTTCCGCCGGCCCTACGTGACTGCGCGCGGGCGGCTCGACCGACGCGAGATGGTGCTGCTGCGGCTGCGCTCCGACGACGGATTGGTTGGACTTGGCGAAGCCGTGCCGCTATCGCTGCGCGGAGGAGCCGCGCTGGCGCAGGTGGCGAGGGAGCTCGAAGCGCTGGGCGAGCGCGACTCGCTGGACGAGGCGACGCTTCGCGGCGATGCGCTGACCCTCTCCGCTCCCGCCCGCTGCGCGGCGCTGACGGCGCTGCTCGACCTGCGCGGCCGCCGGAGCGCGCATGGGACAACGCCGGGACCGGGACCGGTCCAAGCAGTCGAGTGCAACGCCACCCTCGTCGCCGGAGAGCCCGCGGCGGTCGCCGAGGACGCCCTTGCCTGGGCGGCGGACGGCTTCTCGACCTTCAAGCTGAAGCTCGGTACGGGTGACGATGCGGGCCAGGTGCGCGCGGTGCGCGAAGCGATCGGGCCCGATGCGCGGATACGGGTCGATGCCAACGCGGCCTGGGACGTCGAGGCCGCGACGAGAACCCTGGCCGAGCTGGAGCCGTTCGACGTCGAGCTTGCCGAGCAGCCCGTCGCCAGCCTGGAGGAAGCGGCAGCGGTGGCCCCCACCACGTCGATCCCGATCGCCGGCGACGAGAGCGTCGAGAGCGTCGCCGACGCCAAGCGCGCCCGGGAGCTGAGCGCGTGCGCGCTCGCCGGGATCAAGCTCTCCAAGGTCGGGGGTCCCGAGGCGGCAATCGAGATCGCCGAGGTGCTGCCGTCCTATGTCTCCAGTGCTCTCGACGGGCCGGTGGGGATCGCCGCCGGCGCGCAGGTCGCCCAGACCCTGGACGCCGGTGCGAAGGGCGAGGCGGCCTTGGTCCACGGCCTGGCGACCCAAAGGCTCTTCTCCTCCTCGATCGCGTCGGTCGAGTGCGAGCTTCGGGACGGCATGCTGCACTTGCCCCCCGGCCCCGGCCTGGGCGTGGAGATAGATGAAACGGCGCTGGCGGCGCACCGCCTCGATGCTCGTTGAAGCTTCTTGGGAGCCATGACACCGAAAAAGCTTCGATCGTCGGTGAGATCGGCCGTCGTCTAGGTTCCATTCGGCGTGGACCCGACCAACGGCAACACCGCCCTCGCCTCCGCCTTCGCCGAGGAGTTGGCGCGAGGTGGGCTGCACCAAGCGGTCATCTCACCCGGCTCGCGCTCTACCCCGCTCGCCGTCGCGCTCTGGCGCCAGCCTGAGATCGAGGTGAGAGTGATCGTCGACGAGCGCTCCGCCGCCTTCTTCGCCCTCGGCGCCGCGCAGGCGACGGGCGCGCCGGTGGCGATGCTCTGCACCTCCGGCACCGCGGCCGCGAACTATCACCCGGCGATCTGCGAGGCGGATGAATCGGCGATACCGCTGATCGCGCTCAGCGCGGATCGCCCTCCCGAGCTGCGCGGCATCGGCGCCGGGCAGACGATCGACCAGCTGAAGCTGTACGGCGGCTCGGTTCGGTGGTTCTGCGAAGTCGGCACGCACGATGCCGACGACGAGGGCCTGCTCCACTACCGCTCCGTCGCCTGCCGGGCGCTGGCGGCAGCCCGCGGCGAGCCCCGGCCCGGGCCGGTCCACCTGAACCTGCCCTGGCGCGAGCCGCTAACGCCGATTCCAGTGGAGGGAGCCGTGACGGCGGCCGACCCATTGGCGCTCGAAGGCCGCGACGGCCGTCCGCTCACCGTGGTGACCCCAATCGACGTGGAGCCCTCGCAGTTCCTCCTCGACGAGGTCGCGGGGCACATCGGCGAGTCCGGCTTCGGCGTGATCGTCGCCGGGCGCCAGCTCAACCCCGAGCTGCGCGAGCCGCTCGCCCGCCTCGCCCGCGTCGCCGGCTTCCCGATCCTGGCCGAGCCGGCCTCGCAGCTGCGTTGCGGGCCCCACGACCGCTCCCACGTGGTCAGCGCCTACGACCACCTGCTGCGCGAGGAGGGCTTCCGCGAGGCGATGAAACCCGACCTCGTCCTGCGCTTCGGCGAGATGCCCACCAGCAAGCCGTTGCGAACCTGGCTGGCCGGGTCGGGCGCGGACGAAATCGTCGTCGACCCGAGAGGCGGTTGGAACGAGCCCACCCGCCGAGCCGCCGCACTGCTGCGAGCCGAGCCGACCGAGCTGGCGTCGGGCTGGGCGACGCGCCTCGGCGAGGACCGGCCTGCTCCGGCCCGCTGGCTGGACGCCGAGCGGGCAGCGCGCGAGGCGCTGGAGGCGGAGCTGGTGGGGCTCGCCGAGCCGACCGAGCCCGGCCTCCACCTCGCCCTCGGCAAGGCGCACCGCGACGGCGACCTCGTCTACACGGCGTCGAGCATGCCGATCCGCGACCAGGAGGCTTTTCTCGCCCCCTCGGGCGCCGACACCCTGTTCCTCAGCAACCGCGGCGCCAACGGCATCGACGGCCTCGTCTCCTCGGGGATCGGAGCCGCCCACGCCTCGGGCCGCCCGACCACGATCGTCACCGGCGACCTCGGCCTCCTGCACGACATCGGCGGCCTCGCCGCCCTGCGCGACGTCACCACCCCCGTCCGCATCGTCGTCATCGACAACGACGGCGGCGGCATCTTCGGCTTCCTTCCCCAGGCGGAGACACTGCCCGGCGACGAGTTCGAGACCCTCCTCGGCACGCCCTGCGGCGTGGACGTGGCGAAGGCGGCAGGGCTCTTCGGCCTCAAGCACATGCGCCTTGAGGCGCTCGACCAGCTACCCGCGGCGCTGGGGGCCGGCACCTGCCTGATCGAGGTGACGGTCAGCCGCGGCGCCAACGTCGAGCACCACCAACACCTCACAGGTCGCGTCCACGAGGCGATCGCCGCACTTGGCTGAGAGACCGGGGAGACCCCCTCTCCGGAGCCTCCCCGGCCGTTGCTCCGGAGAGGGGGTCTCCCCGGTCCCACCTCTACTCGGCCAATAGCGGCAGCAGCGCGCCGAGCTTGATCTCGGTCTCGGCCAACTCAGCGGCGGGCTCGGAGCCGGCGACGATGCCGACCCCTGCGTAGAGGTGGGCCTCGCGGTCGCGCAGGACCGCGCTGCGCAGGGCGACGCAGAACTCGCCGTCCTCGGTGGCGTCCATCCAGCCGACCGGGCCGGCGTACCAGCCGCGGTCCATCCGCTCGAGCTCGGCGATGGCGGCTTTCGCCACCTCCCCCGGCTCGCCGCCGACGGCGGGCGTGGGGTGCAGTATGCCCGCCAGCTCGACCGCGGATCGGGGCTCGGCCAGCTGGGCGACGACGGGGGTCGCCAGGTGCTGGATGTTGGCGACCCTGACGATCTCCGGTTCCGCGCCGGTCTCGACCCAGACCGCGTGGGGGCGCAGGACGCGGGCGATCCGCTCGGCGACGATCGCGTGCTCGCGGCGGTCCTTCTCGCTGCGCAGGAGCTGCTCGCCGAGGTGGTCGTCGACCGCGGGGTCGGAGCTGCGGCGGGTCGAGCCGGCGAGCGCAACCGTGGAGACGCTGGCGCCGGAGCGGCGCAGGAGCAGCTCGGGGCTAGCGCCGACGAAGGCGGCCTCTGGCGTGCCGCAGCAGAAGCAGAAGCACGAGGGGAACTGCTCGCGCATCGCGCCGAAGACGGCGGCCGGATCGTGAGCCGCGCCGGCGGTGACGAGCACCTCGCGGGCCAGCACCACCTTCGACATCTCCCCCGCCTCGATCCGCTCGGTCGCAGCCGTCACGGCCCGCTCGAAGTCGCCGGGGGGACGGACGCTGGCGATCTCGACCCGGCCCGTCGGGTGGGGGTCGAGCATCGGCAGCGGCTCCGCGCGCAACCCCGCGAGCCTGGCCTCGAGGATGGAGACGAGCTCGTCCGCGTCATCGCCCGGCCGGACGATGGCGTTGACGGTGAGAAAGGCATTCTCGCCACTGCGGCAGAGCGAGAGCTCGGGTAAGACCAGCGAGGCAGGAGGCAGCGAGGACCACGTCGAGGAGGACCCACCGTCCGAATCGAAGGCGAAGCCTCCAACCCAGACGGCTCCGGCACCCGCTGGCAACCCGGGGGGCTCATCGAAGACCGACTCTGCCCCCAGGCACCCCCGGGCCACGTCGCGGAAGCGATCCCGCCCGCGCGATGTCACCTCCTGGGCGACACCGAGCGCGGCGAGGGCAAACTCCCGATCCGGCTGCTCCCAGCAGAACCAGCGATCCGAGGCCAGCCGGGAAGCGAACACCGCCGCACAGGGGTCGACGCCCTCGATCGGCACGGTGACGCTGACGAGAGTCCTTTTCCCGCGGGCGAGAGCGCGCTCGACCGTCGTCGTCAGATTAGGAAACGACGAGGTCCAGACGTTGCCAGGCAAGGACGCAGGGAGCCCGAATAGCAGCGCTATTCGGGCGACCGAGGACGCCGCATGGCGACGTCTGGGGCCGTCGTTTTCAATCTGAGCCGCGGGCGATCGCGATCTCGCCAGTCCGTACCATCTCGATCAGGCCGTGGGGGCGGATCATCCGCTCGAAAGCCTCGATCTTGTCGGCCGAGCCGGTAACCTCGATCGTCAGCGCGCGACGGGAGACATCGACGATCTTGGCGCGGAAGATCTCGGCGAACTGGATGATCTCCGAGCGGCTCTCGACCGCGGCGGAGACTTTGAACATCGCCATCTCGCGGGCGACCGTCTCCTCCGGCTCCATGTCGCGGATCTTCAGCACGTTGACCAGCTTGTGCAGCTGCTTGGTCACCTGGTCGATCGGGTGCACGGCGCCGTCGAGGGTGAGGGTGATGCGGGAGATGCTCGGGTCGTCAGTCGGGCCGACGGCGAGCGTGTCGATGTTGAAGCCGCGCCGGGAGAAGAGGCCGGCGACGCGGGCGAGCACGCCCGGCTTGTTCTCGACCAGGATCGAGAGGATGTGCTTGCGGCCGCTGAGCTGGCCGGGGACGCGGAGGTCCTCCAGCTTCACGACCTGTGGAGTGCCCGCCTCCATCAGCCGACCATGTCCCTGGCGGCGGCCCCGGCCGGGATCATCGGGAAGCAGTTCTCCTCGGGAGAGACGCGCACGTCGAGCAGCACCGGGCCGTCGGCCTCCAGCGCCTTGGTCATCGTCTCCTCGAGGTCGGTGGAGTCTTCGCAGCGCAACCCGGTCGCCCCGAACGCCTCGGCGAGCTTGACCCAGTCGGGGCTCGGCCCCATCTCGACCGAGCTGTAGCGGTGGTCCCAGAAGAGCTCCTGCCACTGGCGGACCATGCCCATGTAGCCGTTGTTCATCAGGAAGACCTTGACCGGGATCTCTTCGGCGACGCAGGTCGCCAGCTCCTGGCAGTTCATGATCAGGCTGCCGTCGCCGGCGAGGCAGACGACGGTCTCCTCGGGACAGGCGACCTTGGCGCCGACCGCTGCCGGGAGGCCGAAGCCCATCGTCCCCAGGCCGCCGGAGTTGATCCAGCGGCGCGGCTTCTCGAAGCCGTAGTACTGCGCCGCCCACATCTGGTGCTGGCCGACGTCGGAGGTGACGATCGCGCCCCCCTGCGTCGCCCGGTGCATCGCCTCGATCATGAACTGCGGCTTGATCTCGTCGCCGGTGCCCTCGTCGTAGCGGAGCGGGAACTCGTCCTGCCAGGCCTTGATCTGCTTCCACCAGGCCTCGAGGCGCGAGGGGTCGGTCTGCAGCGCCCGGTACTCGCGGGTCAGCGCCGGCAGGACAAGCTTGGCGTCGCCGACGATCGGGATGTGGGCGGGGACGTTCTTGGAGATCTCCGCCGGGTCGATGTCGATGTGGATGAACTTGGCGCGCGGCGCGAACTCCGAGAGCTTGCCGGTGATGCGGTCGTCGAAGCGGGCGCCGATCGCGACGATCAGGTCTGCCTCGTCCATCGCGTAGTTGGCGGCGCGGGTGCCGTGCATGCCGAGCATCCCCAGCCACTGCTCGCCGGAGGCCGGGTAGCTGCCGAGGCCCATCAGGGTCGAGGTGACCGGGAAGCGATCGGCGGCTGCGAGCTCGCGCAGCCCCTCGGAGGCGTTGGCGTTGACCACGCCGCCGCCCGTGTAGAGGATCGGCTTGCGCGCGTTGGCGATCGCCTTGGCGGCGATCCGCACCTGCTTGACGTTTGGCGCGCTCGGCGGTTTGTAACCGGCGAGCTCGACCGGCTCGGTGCGCGGCGCGTAATCGATTTCGGCCCGCGAGAGGTCCTGGGGGATGTCGAGCAGGACGGGCCCCGGCCGCCCGGTCGAGGCGACGTGAAAGGCCTCGTGCACGTACTCGGGGATCTGGCGCGGGTCGGTGACCTGGAAGGAGTGCTTGACGAAGGGCAGGGTCGCGCCGAGGATGTCGGCCTCCTGGAAGCCGTCGGTGCCGATCAGCTCAGTTCGCACCTGGCCGGTGATGAACACGGTCGGCACCGAGTCCAGCATCGCGTCGGCGATCGCCGTGACCAGGTTGGTCGCGCCCGGCCCGGACGTGGCGAAGGCGACCCCGACTTTGCCCGAGGCCTTGGCGTAGCCCTCGGCCGCATGGCCTCCCCCCTGCTCGTGGCGCACCTGGATGTGGCGGAACTCGGCGTCGACGAGCGCGTCGTAGGTGGGCAGGTTGGCCCCGCCGGGGATGCCGAAAACGTGCTCCACGCCCTCGGCCTTGAGCGATTCCATAAGCGCATCCGCAGCTCTCATTCTGTGGCGATGCTACCAGCGACCTCGCGCGCACCGAGCAGGGGGTTTGCCGCTCACCCAGACGGCTCCTCGCGGGGGGTGGCGTGGATTTGGGGGACCACCCCGAGGAAGCTTTAGCTACCGCAGGGGTGGTGGCACCAAATCCGCGACAGGACCCGCCGCGCCGGTGCGTCTTGCTTCAAAGCCTTACGGGGGGCCCCGGGTCCCAGCGCGTGTGGGGATCGATCGAGCTGGCGATCACGCGGTCCTTGTGGCGCTCGATCGCGTGGATCATCGACTCGACCAGCTCCTCGCCGAGCAGGGTCGGCTTCAGCCCGAGGCCCAGGAGCTTCGTGTGGACCGCGTTGTAGTAGTGCTCTTCGAGCTCGACCCGCGGGTTGTCGACGTGCTGGACCTCGACCGAGTAGCCAAGGTGCTCGCCGGCATGCTTGACCAGCTGCGCCAGCTCGCCCACCGAGAACTGCTCCGTGAACTGGTTGAAGACGCGGAACTCGCCGCGCTCGGCCGGGTTCTCGACCGCGAGCTCGACGCACTGGAGGGTGTCGCGGATGTTGAGGAAGCCGCGGGTCTGGCCGCCCGTGCCGTAGACGGTGAGCGGGTGGCCGATCACGGCCTGCACGCAGAAGCGGTTGAGCACGGTGCCGAAGATCTCGTCGTAGTCGAAGCGGGTGATCAGCCGCTCGTCGCGCGCCGTCTCCTCGGTCTCGATCCCATAGACGACGCCCTGGTTGAGGTCCGTTGCACGCAGGCCCCAGATCCGGCAGGCGAAGTGCAGGTTGGTCGAGTCGTGGACCTTGGAGCAGTGGTACAGCGAGCCGGGCAGCTTGGGGAAGGGCAGCGTGTCGGTGCGCCCCTTGTGCTCGATCTCGATGAACCCCTCCTCGATGTCGATGTTGGGGGTCCCGTACTCGCCCATCGTGCCGAGCTTGACCAGGTGGCAGTCGGGCACGTGGTCGCGCAGCGAGAAGAGCAGGTTGAGCGTGCCGATGACGTTGGTGTGCTGGGTCTCGACGGCGCGCTCGCGCGACATCATCGAGTAGGGCGCCGAGGGCTGCTCTCCGTAGTGGACGACCGCCTCGGGGCTGGTCTCGGCGACGACCTCGTCGAGGAAGTCGCCGTCCTCGACCGCGCCGACGTAACGGCGGATCTGCTCGCCAGCCGAAATGGCGCGCCAGGCGTCGATGCGCTCGTCCAGCTCGCAGATGGGCGTCAACGAGCCCGAGCCGTGTTCGCGGTGCCAGCGACGGCGAGAGAAGTTGTCGACGACCGCGACCTCGTGCCCGCGGGCCGAGAAGCGAAGGGCCGTCGGCCAGCCCAGGTAGCCGTCGCCCCCAAGGATGAGAACGCGCATAGGTCGCGGCAGCGTAGCGGACGGAGGCGACGACCCGCGGCCATAGCATCCACACGATGAGCGGCCTCGCGGAGCGCAACGGTGGCAGGGCCGGCGTGGCCGCGCTGGCCGCAATCCTGCTGCTCGGGCTCGGCCTGCGGATCGGCGAGGCCTGGGACGGTCGTGCCCCGGTCTTCGACGCCGCGGCCTACGCCGAGATCGCCCGGAACCTCGACCAGGGCGACGGCTTCACGCTGGGCCCGGACGCCACCCAGCCCGCGAGCAACTACTCGCCCGGCCTGCCGCTTTTCGCGGCCGGCGTCTACGAGCTGACCGGCGGTGTCCACGAACGCGCGATGCGGCTGGTGTTGGCCCTGCTTGGAACGCTGGCCGTGCTTTTCACCTACCTGATCGGACGCCGACTGTCAGGGCCCGTTGCAGGTCTAATCGGGGCCAGCGCGGTCGCCATCTACCCCGCCCTCATCGAGTACCAAGGAATGTTGATGAGTGAGCCGCTTGCAGCCTCCCTCCTCTCCGCAGCAGTGCTCACGAGCTTCTTGGCGGTGGGCGTCAACCAAAGCCGCCCCTCGCGTGGGTGGCGTGGGGTGAGGGGGGTCGAGGACGGACCGTGGCCCGCCCGCAGCGCCCCCCTCACCCCGCGACGGGACCCGCGCGCCAGGTGGCTCTTGCCCGGCGCCCTATTCGGATGCCTGGCACTCGTGCGCCCGGAGTACCTCGGAGTCGTCTTGCTCGTGAGCTTGGTGGTGCTTGCCAAGGATCTGCGGACCGATTGGCGGAGATCGCTTGCGCGTGCGGGCATCCTGCTTGCCGGGGCCGCGATCGTGGTCGTGCCCTGGACGGTGCGGAATGCGGTGGCGCTGGACCGGTTCGTGCCGGTGTCGACCGGAGGGGGTCAGGTGCTCTTCGCCGGCACCTACCTGCCCTCCGATGGAGACCCGGAAAAGGTGGGTGCCGAGGTCGTCGAGCGTCATCCGGAGCTGTTCGCGCCTGGGGCGGTCGAGAGGCTGCGGCTGGAGCAGATCCTGGCTCGGCTGGCCGAGAGTCGCTATCCGCAGATGGAGACCGACGAGGCGCTTGGCCGGATGGGGCGGGAACAGCTCTGGGACGACGTCTCCGAGGAGCCGGTCGAGTACGCGGGGTTCGTGGCGACGAAGGTCGGGCGGATTTGGCTGCACGGGCCGCGGGACGTGATGCGCCAGCCCGGGTGGGAGCTGCTGCACTGGGCACTTGTCGGGTTCGGGCTGGTCGGCCTGATCGTGCTGGCGGCGCAGCGGCGCTGGGAGGCGCTGCTGCTGGCGACGATCTTCGTCGGGATCACCGCGGTCTGCGCCCTTCTCGTCGCTTCGCCCCGGCGCGTCCTGGTGACGATGCCGCTGGTCGCGGCGCTGGCCGGCATCGGGGTCGTCTGGGCCAGCGCGACGCTCACAGGACGACGGCAACTGGATTGAACGTCATATAGACGGTCGATCCAGCACTCGTCCCCGGACACGGCGCGGATAGCCTGCCTCACTGATGGACTCGCTGAGGGGCTGGCTGCGCGGACTCCCGGAGCGCCACGGGCGCACGACGCTGATCCTGCTCGCGGCGATCCTGGTGGTCGGCTTCGGCCTGCGCGCCTACCGTGTGATCGAGCCGCTGCCCACGCCCGGCGACGACGCACACGCCTACTACGCCCTCTCCAAGTCCCTCTACACCGAAGGCAGCTACGGCGGCCCGGCCTTCCACGACCCCAGCGACTGGTCCCCCGGCGCCCCCCTCCTCTATGCCGCGAGCTTCTACGCGACGGCCGGCGCCCGCGAAGGCACCGCCCGCATAGTCGAGCTCCTCTTGGGCCTGGCCACCATCGTCGTCGTCTACCTGCTCGGGAGACGCATCAACTGCCGCCCCGCCGGCCTGCTCGCCGCCTTCGCCGTCGCCGTGTATCCCCCGTTCATCCACTCCATCGGTGCTCTCTATAGCGAGCCCCCCGCCATGTTCACCCTGCCTGCCGCCGTCCTAGCCTTCCTCTGGGCGTCCGACGGCCTGGGCAACCGCCCCTCGCGCGGGTGGCGTGGGGGAAGGGGGGTCGAGGACGGACCGCGGCCCGCCCGCAGCGCCCCCCTTCCCCCGCGACAGGACCCGCGCGCCAGGTGGCTCGCGGCCAGGTGGCTCGTCCCCGGGCTGTTGTTCGGCCTGACAGCAATGATCCGGCCGGAGTACCTGCTCGTCGGGATAGCTTTTGCGGGGCTGGCGCTGATCCGGGTCGGCCGCCAAGGCGGATGGAAGCCAGCTCTCGCCAGCGCGACACTGCTCGCCGTAGGCCTCCTGCTGCCGATCGTCCCCTGGACCGTGCACAACCAGGTTTCCCTCGACCGCACAGTGCCGATCTCTACGGGCGGCGGCAAGGCGCTCTACGTCGGCACCTTCCTCCCGGCCGACGGCGAATACCAGCGGGTCAAGGCGACGCTCGTGCGTCGCTACCTACACAAGGAGCTGGATCCACATTCACGAGCGCTGGAGGAAGTCGACCCGGCGCCGCTCTTCGACCGGGTCGCCGAGCGCTATCCCGAGCTGCCGCGTGACCAGGCGCTCGGCAAGATCGGCAAGCAGAACTTCTCCCGCTACGCCGGCGAGGACCCGGTCCGCTACGCGGCGATGACGGCGCGCAAGACGTGGCGGATGTGGAGCGGCGGGATCGGCGAAGCGATGAGCAGCACCGCCGGGCGGGTCGTGCAGACGCTGATCGTGGCGCTGGCGATCGCCGGGCTCGGGGTGCTCGGTTGGAAGCGCCGCTGGTGGGAGTTGGCGGCGATGGCGACCCCGCTCGCGCTCGTCACCGCGGTCGGCGCCGCGACGCTGGCGGCGCCGCGGCGCAACGAGGTGCTGATGACGCTGGTCTTCCCGCTCGCGGGCACGGCGCTCGCGCGACTGGGCGCGGTCGTATTGTCTAGCCGCGAATGGCCGTCTACGCAGGCATCTTCCCCGCCGAGCTGACCGCGCTGCGCGCCGCCGGGGTGATCGGCGCGGTGGCGCTGATCGCCTACGCCGTGTTGCGCCGCCGCTCGCTGCGCAACGCCGACGTCCTGATCCTGATCTTCGCCGGCCTCGGGCTGGCGGTCGTCGCCGGCACCGAAGTCGTCAACGGCCTGCTCTCCGCCTTCTCCTTCGAGAAGGGCAACGGCGGCCGCATCCTCGGCCTCGCCGTCTTCGCCATCATCGTCCTCTTCGGGCTCGTCCTGCGCGCGCTCTCCCAGGCCGCGCGCAACGCGCGCCAGCTCTCGGCCGTGCTCGAAGGCCTGGCCTGGGAGGAGTTCCGCCAGGCCGGCCTGCCGGAGCGCTTTCGCGGCAGGGTCGCCGTCCTCGTCCCCGCCTACAACGAGGCCGAGAACATCGGCCACGTGCTCGACCTGATGCCGGAGGAGGTCTGCGGCACGCCGATCGCCGTGCTCGTCGTCGACGACGGCTCCCGCGACGGCACCGCCGACGTCGCCGCCGAGCACGGTGCGGTCGTCGCCCGCCACGTGATCAACCGCGGCGGCGGCGCGGCCCTTCGCACCGGCTACCGCCTGATGGTCGAATCGGGTGCCGAGGTCGTCGTCACGCTCGACGCCGACGGGCAGCACCTGCCCGCAGAGATGGAGCGCCTGGTCAAACCGGTCCTCGATGGCGAGGTCGACGTCGCCCATGGCTCCCGCGTGCTCGGCCAAGCCGACCGCAACCACCTGTCCCGCGAGCTCGGCATCGTCTTCTTCAACCGGCTCGTCTCCCTCATCACCCACACCAAGGTGAGCGACTGCTCCAACGGCTACCGCGCCGTGCGGACCACCGTCCTCCCCCAGCTCGTCCTGCGCCAGGAGCAGTTCCACACCTCCGAGTTCATGATCGAGGCGATCAAGCGCGGGATCCCCGCCAAGGAGGTCCCGATCACGGTCGAGCGTCGCCTGCACGGCCACTCCAAGAAGCCCGCCGTCGTCCGCTACGGCCTCGGCTTCGCCAACGCGATCGTCAGGACCTGGCTGCGGTAGGAGCGGGGTCGGTCGGCCCTCTGCTGACCGCCACTTACTTGACTCCCGGATGCCGGACCGCCGCCGGATCGGGCAGGTAGAGGTCTGCACCGCAGCGCGGACAGACTTGCACATAGAGCTTTAGTGGCTTCAGGCAGTTGGGGCACTGGCGTTCGGGTTCGTCCTTCTCGGAGCGGTAGAGGATCACGGCGATCAGGCCGAGTGGCGGCAGCACCGTGCCGATCAGCAGCCAGAGCCAGAACGAGCTGCCCTTGCCCTTGCCGATGATCGCCGTGGCCAGGCCGAAGAAGAAGGCGATGACGGGGTACTCGAATCCCACGGGTCAATCATGACGCGCGGTCGTCATTTGGCACGCTGGCCGGGACGAATGACGACCGCAGGGGCTCGGGGTGTCCGATCGAGCCGACCTCCGAGATGTCGCGGCGGAAGGGCAGGCTGGCGGTCCAGTCGATCACCGCGCGGGCCTTGCGAGCGGCACCCGGGATCTGGCTCATGTGGTAGGTCCGGGCCATCCACCAGGCGGGGAAGCCGCGAAAGGTGCGGTTCCCTACCTTGCCGACGGCCTTGTAGCGGCCGAGGTTGACGAAGGCGGCGCTGCTGCGGTACTCGAACGGACGGGCACTGCCGATGCCGAGCTCGGCGGCGATGTTGCGGGCGACCACCGGCCCCTGGCGCACCGCGTGCTGCGCGGTCGGCGGGCAGAGCCCGCCGCGCGGGTCGGGAGCGGCGGCGCAGTCGCCGATCGCCCAGACCGCGTCCATGCCCTTGACGCGCAGGCGCTCGTCGACCGGGACGCGGCCGCGCTCGTCGAGCGGCACGGACAGCTGGCGCAGGCTCGGGTGCGGCGCCACGCCCGCGGTCCAGACGACGGTCCGGGTGGGCAGGGTCTCGCCGGTGGCGATGCGAGCGCCGTCGGCGCGCACCTCCTCCAGGGTGGTGCCGAGGCGTATGTCGATTCCCCGGCCGCGCAGCTCGCGCACCGCGTAGTCGGCCAGCTCGGCGTCGATCTCCGGCAGGACTCGGTCGGCGGCCTCGACCAGGACCCAGCGCATGCCGTGCAGGCGGGCCCGCGGGTAGCTCTCGATCGCGTCGGCGGCGAAGTCCTGCAGCTCGGCCAGCGCCTCGAGGCCGGCGTAGCCACCGCCGACGAAAACGTAGGTGAGCAGCTCCTCCCGGCGAGCCGCATCGTCGGTCGCGTTCGCCGCCTCCAGCGTCTCGATCACGTGGTTGCGAAGCCAGATCGCGTCGGCCAGGCTCTTGAACCCGATCGCGTGCTCGGAGAGGCCCGGCACGGGCAGCACGCGCGAGACCGAGCCGAGCGCGAGCAGCAGCTGGTCGTAGGGAAGCCGCTCGGACTCGCCCTCGCGCGTGCGCAGCTCGACCGTCCTCGCCACCGGGTCATGGCCGACGATCGAGCCCAGACGCAGGTACGTCCGGTCGAGGATCTCGCGCAGCGGCGTGACCACGTGCCGCGGCTCCAGCGTCCCCGCCGCGGCCTCGGGCAGGAACGGCGTGTAGAGGAGGAAGTTGACGTCGTTGACGAGGATCAGCCGGGTCGACTGCCGAGGCAGGATCCGCTCCAGCTCCCGCGCCGCCATCGCGCCCCCGAATCCACCACCGGCGATGACGACGTTCCAGGCCATGTGCCCAACTTAGCACTTTGTAACAACTTGTTACAAAGTAACGGGGGATTATCCCTTTGACGCAGGGTGACGCTATGATGCGCCGATGCGCTTCTTCACCCAGGCGGCGGCCCTCGCAGGAAAGAGAGGGCTAGCCATCCTCGGGTCCGCTACGACTGTCCTCCCGCTAGCTGCGTATGCCCTTTCCCGGAACGCCGCAATCGCCGTTGCTTTTCTGCTCGGTTTCCTGACCCTGGCCGGGTTGCTGGCTGCTCATGGGTTTTGGAGAGAGCGCAATGAGGCGGAAGGCAAGCTCCGCTCCATCGAGAACACCCCCGAGTTCAAGATCGACTCGACCCTGCGAATGGCCCTGGAGCTACGAGAGACCCTGACCCATAACTACAAGGGGCTCGATCAAAAGCAGCTACGCATTCGCACGGGGACTCTCGTTGTCGAGTCGATCAAGGTGGTCGGTGAATACGCTCCCGCCTATGCCGACGACCTGAAAACGAGAGAGCTGGAGGGAGCGGGAACCACCCGCCTTCTCGATGTCGTCAACGAGTATTACCGGGTGCTGGCCCGCATCAGGAAGCAGCTATGAGGCTACGGCCAGCGCGAGCAGCTAGAGATAGCGAGGTCGCGCTGCGCCTTTCTTGTAGAAGACGAAGTGAGCATGGGGGCCGATGCCAAACTGTTCCCTATACGTCGCCCACGGATTGTCGCCGTTGCTCTTCCCGGGTTGGTAGGCAACCGGATATCGGACTTCAACGCTCTGGAGGCAACTGCGGTAGGGCAGCTCCCTCGCGACCGCGGTCAGCACCACGAGTACGGCCAACATGACAGTTGCTGCCGCAACTCCAATCCCAAGCCTCAGCATCGCCCGGCAAGCTATCGGAAACTTTGACGTTCTGTCTCTTGGCGAAGGAGACAAAACCCTCAAAGCTTCGAGGCCGTGGACCCGTTGGAGCGATTTGCCCTCAACATGAAGGCGCTGCGCGAGGAGCGCGGGTGGTCTCAGGAAGACCTCTCCCATCACTCCGGGCTGCACAAACACGGCGATCTCCAAGATCGAGCGCAGGGCCAGAGCCCCTCAGTTTCAGACGGTGGTGACGCTCGCCCTGACCTTCGACGTCCCGGCGGGCAGGCTCTTCGAGGGAATCCCCTAGTTCTCGACCAACTCCGCGTAGGGCAAAGTCTCGCCCTCAATCATGCGAAGCAGGGTGTCGCGGAAGAGGTAGGCGTTGTGTCGGTTGTTGAAGCGGAAGGCCATCTCGTCCAGATAGGCCGGCAGATGCTTGGCCGACATCTGGTGATAGGTGCCCACCACAGAGCGCTTGAAGAGGCTCCAGACGCCCTCGATGGTGTTCGTGTGGACGATGCCCCGCACCCACTCTTCGGAGCGGTGATTGACTTTGCGATGAGTCGTATCCCAATCGGTCATCTCGCCCCAAGAGCTGTCGGAGTCGGTGAAGATGAACTCGGCCTTGTCGTCTACGGCATCCTCGACAAAGCCTCGATAGGAGACTTTGGACTCGCGGCCGGGGCCCTTGCGGACCTCCAGCCGGACACTGCCACCGCGCTCGATAGCGCCGAGCACCATCGACTTGTTGTCTTTAGCCTTGCCCTTCGAGCGCCTGTGCTTGCCGCCGATCCAGGTCTCGTCAATCTCCACGATGCCCTGGAGAGGCACAGGAGAGCCGTCCTCCATCGCAGAGCGCACCCGATGGCCCAGATACCAGGCGGTCTTGTAGCTGACGTTCAGCGTCCTTTGAAGCTGCTTGGCGCTGATTCCCTTCTTCGACTCCCCGATAAGGTAGATCGCTAGGAACCACTTCCACAGCGGCAGATGGGAGTCGTGAAAGACCGTCCCCGCCGTCACAGAGAATTGGTAGCGGCATGACGCCTCGTTGCACTCAAACTGGTTGCGCTTCTCGATCTTCGAGATTGAGTCGTTGCCGCAGCGCGGGCAGCGAACTCCATCGGGCCAACGCAGGTCTTCAAGGTATTCCCGGCACTTGTCCTCAGAGTGGAACTGCTCGATCAGGTCGGGAAGGTTCATAGCCGTGCCTCGCCGCAAGCCCAAAGCCCGTGAGTTGACCGATGAGCAGGTTTTGAAGAAGTTGTTCCCGAAAAAAGCTCGGGAGTCTGCGAAGAAAACGGCGCTGGAGAGCCGTAAACGGGGGGCATAGGGACAGCTTAGCTGCTGCGCTTCCCTGTGTCAAGTATATATTCCCCTCGGAACGCACTTTCGACTCGCCCTTGCAAGCGACCCCATGCAGCGATAAGGTTTCGCCCAAGTGGCATTCACATTGAACGGCCCCGGGGGGTACCCGGGGCCGTTTCTTTTTGCGGCGTGCCCCTACCGGCGGCTTGCGAGCTTCGATGCGAGCGCTATCAGTGCCCGCATCACACCCGCGTTGGCCAGCAGGACCGCCGCGGTTATGGCATCCACCTCCGTCTAAGCCGCGGGGGCGAAAAGTTCGCCCCCGCGGAGGCGGTCGCCTTAAAGGCCCAGTTGCTTCTTGATCAACCGGTTGACCTCGCCCCCATCGGCGCGGCCCTTGGTCTCCTTCATCACGGCGCCGACTATGGCGCCGATCGCCTTCTGGTTGCCGGAGCGGATCTGCTCGGCAGCCTCGGGGTTGGCCTCGACAGCGGCGGCGACTATCGCCTCCAGCTCGCCGCTGTCTGAGATCTGGGCGAGGCCCTCGCGCTCGACGATCGCCTCGGGGTCGCCGCCTTCGGCGACGAGCGTTGCCAGCACCGTCTTGCCGCTGCCGTGGGAGATCTTCTTCGCCTGGACCATGCCGATGAGGGCGGCCAAGGTGGCGGGGTCGACCTTGGACTCCGCCGCACTCGCCTCTCCCCCCTCCTGGCGCAGGGCCGCGGCCAGCTCCCCGGTCACCCAGTTGGCGACGACCTTCGCCTCGGCGCCGGCGGCGAGGCCCGCGGTCTGCTCGAAGTAGGCGGCGGTCTCGGGATCGGCCGCCAGGAGCGCGGCGACGTCGGTGGCGAGGCCCAGCTCGCTCTCGTAGCGCGCCTGGCGCGCCGCGGGCAGCTCCGGCAGCGATTCGCGCGCCTCGCGGATCATCTCCTCGGTCGGAGCGATCGGCACGAGGTCGGGCTCGGGGAAGTAGCGGTAGTCGTGCGCCTCCTCCTTGGAGCGCAGCGGGTGCAGCGTGCCGTCCTCGGGGTGGAAGTGGAGGGTCTCCTGGGACACGGTCCCCCCCGCCTCGATCAGCTCGCGCTGGCGCGCCAGCTCGGCTTCCATGCCGCGCTCGAGGAAGCGGAAGCTGTTCATGTTCTTCAGCTCGGTCTTCGTCCCCAGCTCCTCGCTGCCGGCGGGCCGCACCGAGACGTTGGCGTTGACCCGCAGGCTGCCCTCCTCCATGTTGACGTCGGAGACGCCGAGCTGGCGGACCGTCTCGCGCAGCAAGCGGGCCCAGGCGGCCGCCTCGGCGGCGCTGCGCAGGTCCGGTTCGGTGACGATCTCGACCAGCGGCGTGCCGCCGCGGTTGAAGTCGACCAGGGAGGCGCCGGAGCCGTGGATGCGGCCCGAGTCGCCGACGTGGATCATCTTCGCCGCGTCCTCCTCGAGGTGGGCCCGGTTAATGCGGACCTCACCGAGCCAGCCGTTGCTGGCAATCGGGATGTCGTACTGGCTGATCTGGTACGCCTTGGGGCTGTCGGGATAGAAGTAGTTCTTGCGGTGGAAGATCGAGCGCGGGGCGACTTCGCACTCCAGGGCGGCGGCGATCTTCAGCGCGTAGAGGATCGCCTGCTCGTTGGTCACCGGGAGCACGCCCGGATGAGCCAGGCAGACGGGGCAGGTGTGGACGTTGGGCTCGTCGCCGAAGGAGAGCTCGCAGCCGCAGAACATCTTCGTCCTCGTTGCCAGCTGGACGTGGATCTCCAGCCCGATCACCGCCTCGAGCTCAGCCATCCCCGCCACCTCCGCTTCCGGTGCGCTTTATGCCATCCATCGGCACATAAGGCGCACCGGAACGAGGGGGGCGCGTGTCGAAGCCAATCGCCTGCTCCAAAGCGTGGGCGGCGTCGAGCAGCTTCTGCTCGGCGAAGGCCGGGGCGGCGATCTGGAAGCCGACCGGGAGCTGCGGGCCGCCTCCGGCCGGCTCGGCCAGGCCGGAGGGGATCGAGATCGCGGGGATGCCGGCGAGGCTCATCGGCACGGTGAAGAAGTCGTTGAGGTACATCGCCAGCGGCTCGGCCGTCTTCTCGCCGAGGCCGAAGGCGACCGAGGGCGAGGTCGGGGTGACGACGAAGTCGAACTCGGCGAAGGCGGCGGAGAAGTCGGCGGCGATCTTGGTCCGCACCTTCTGCGCCTGGCCGTAGTAGGCCTCGTAGTAGCCGGAGGAGAGCGCGTAGGTGCCGAGCATGATCCGGCGCTTGACCTCGGTGCCGAAGCCCTCCGCCCTGGTCGTCTCATACATCTCGATCAGGTCGGCGCTTCCCTCGCTGCGCATCCCGTAGCGGACGCCGTCGTAGCGGGCGAGATTGGAGGAGGCCTCGGCGGGCGCGATCACGTAGTAGGCAGAGATCCCGTGCTCGGCATGGGGCAGCGCGACCTCGGCGATCTCGCCGCCGAGCTGCTCGATCCGCGCCAGCGTCGCCTCGAAGACATCGCGCACCCCCGGCTCGATCGCGTCGTGCGCGAGCTCGGAGGGAACGGCGAAGCGCAGGCCGCTCAGGTCCTCGCGGTCGGGCAGCCGGGGCGGCTCGCCGAGGCCGACCGAGGTCGAGTCGCGGGAGTCGGCCCCCTGCAGGATCGACAGCATCAGCGCGGCGTCCCTGACGTCGCGGGTGAGCGGGCCGCACTGGTCCAGCGAGGAGGCGAAGGCGATCATCCCGTAGCGGGAGATCGCGCCGTAGGTGGGCTTGAGGCCGACGATGCCGCAGAGCGAGGCGGGCTGGCGGATCGAGCCGCCGGTGTCGGTGCCGATCGCCCAGGGCGCCAGGCCGCCGGCGACCACGGCGGCCGAGCCGCCCGAGGAGCCGCCCGGCACCCGGCCGCGGTCCCAGGGGTTGAGCACCGGCCCATAGGCCGAGTTCTCGTTCGAGGACCCCATCGCGAACTCGTCCATGTTGGTCTTGCCGAGGACCGGCGCCCCGGCCTCGATCAGGCGCCGCACCGCGGTGGAGGTGTAGGCCGGCCGGTAGCCCTCGAGGATCCGTGATCCGGCGGTCGTCGGCACCCCCTCGGTGCAGAAGATGTCCTTGACCGCGACCGGCGCAAGCCGAGGCTGCTCGACCGCGATCGCCCCCGCATCGCCGTTGCCGTCCCGCCACAGGTACGCGTTCAGCTCGTCCCCGGCAGCGGCCTCCGCCCAGGCGGCGGCGTACTCAGCCGGCGAGAGGTCCCCGGAGGCCATCGCCTCCTGCGCCTGCACGGCGGTCAGATCGAGCGTGTCCACCGCCTAGCCCTCCGCCTGCGGCGAGGGAACCCGAAACGCCCCATCGACCGGGTCGGGCGCCTGGGACAACGCTATGTCCCGATCCAAGCTCTCATGCGGCTCGTCCGCCCTGAGCACGTTCTCCAGCTCGACCACATGAGACGTAGGCGGCACCTCGTCCAGCTCCAGCTCACTAATCCGCTCGACGTGCTCGAGGATCCCCGAGAGCTCCCCGGCCATCCGCTCGACTTCCTCCTCGGACAGCCCCAACCGGGCCAGCTTCGCCACATGAAGTACCTGCTCCCGCTCGATCACGCGCGGGATTGTAGGGGCGCGGGCAGGGGGTTCCGCTTAACTTTTTCGAGAGGCCGGATCGCGCACCCGCGGGCGGAGGCGACGAAAAAGTACAAGACGCTCCACCCCCTGCCCGCGCCCCTTACGCGCCGGGGTTGGGTGGTGGCGGAGGCGGAGGCGGCACCGAAGATGACGGTGGCTGTGATGACGGAGGGGGCGGGGGTGCACCCGATCCCGCGCCGGGACCGCTGGAAAGCCGGTCCGCCGCGTCGCCGAAGGTCATCCCTTCCTCCCGCATCGCGCTGTAGCCGCCGTAGGCGATCCCGGCGGCGGAGAGGAGCCCGAGGAAGATCCCGATCTTGAGCGTCGTGTCGACGGAGACACCCTCGAAGCCGCCGCCGCCAGGGGGGTCGACGATCCTGTAGAGGATCAACAGCACGCCGAGGGCGCCGAGCACGGCGACGATCGTATTCAGCGAAACGGGCGGCTCGACATCTGCATCGGTAAGGCGAACGGCTGCCACGCCGATCGCGGCGATGATCGCCAGCATCAGGAAGATCGGGATCACGTCGAGCGCGTCCCAGGCACTGCCGCCGCCGGGTACGGCGCCCGAAAAGCCGGCGACGTTTTCCACCTCGATGCCGAACCAGTCGAGGAACATAAATACGAAGAGCAGGATCGCGGAGACGCTCGCGATCTTCTCGCCGTTGCTCAGCTTGTCCAGTTCCATTTCCTCACCTTCCGTTGTTCTGGGAGCCGGCCCGACACTACACCCGCGCTCGGGCGGCAGCCAATGTATTTGCGAGCAGCATCGCGATCGTCATCGGCCCCACCCCGCCAGGCACCGGCGTGATCGCGGCGGCGACCTCGACCGCAGCGTCGAAATCGACATCTCCGCGCAGGCCCTCGTCCGTCCGATTCGTGCCGACGTCGATCACCACGGCGCCGGGCTTGATCGCGTCCGCTCCGATCAGGCCGGGCGACCCGGCGGCGGCGACGAGGACATCGGCGCGGCGACAGGTGCCCGGCAGGTCGCGCGTGCGCGAGTGGCACATGGTGACCGTGGCGTTCGCCGCCAGCAGCAACCGCGCGACCGGCACGCCGACCAGCTTCGAGCGACCGACGACGACCGCCTCCGCGCCCTCCAGCTCGACCCCCTCGTGTCGGAGCAACTCCATCACCCCCGCCGGCGTGCACGGGACGAGGCCGGGCATGCCGTGCGCGAGCAGGCCGGCGTTGACCGGGGTCAGGCCGTTGACGTCCTTGGCCGGGTCGATCGCGGCGACGACCCGGTCGGGGTCGATCTGGTCGGGGACCGGGAGCTGGACGAGGATGCCGTCGACGTCGCGGTCCATGCCCAGCTCCGCGACCAGCTCCAGCAGCTCGTTCTCGCTCGTGCCGGCGGGCAGGCCATGGTGGGCCGAGCGCATCCCCGCCTCCTCGCAGGCGCGGTGCTTGCTGCGGACGTAGATCTCCGAGGCCGGGTCCTCGCCGACGATCACCGTGACCAGCATCGGGGCCCGGCCGCGCTCGGCCTCGTAGGCTGCGACTTCCTCGGCGACCCTGGCCCGAACAGCGGCGCCGACCGCTTTGCCGTCGATGATCCTGGCCCCCATCACACAACTCCATGTTCGCGCGAAAATCGCCACGGACTCGAACAACCGGAGATCACCGTGTCGATTTGCGCGCTCACTAGCGCCTCCGGACGGGCGCGTAGTCGGCCATCAGCTTGCGCTCGGTCCCGTCGGCGGCAAAGCGCACGACGACGATCCCGCCCCCCTCGACCGCGGTGACGACGCCCTCGCCGAAGGCCGCGTGGACGACGTCGTCGCCGGTGCGCAGCTCCAGGGTGGGGCCGGGATCGACCGCCGCCGCCCCCTCCGCGCTCGTCGTCTCCCAGCCGAGGCCCGCCGCCGCCCCGGGCGCGCTGGAGTGGCGCTCGGTCAGCTCCGCCGGCAGCTCGTCGACGAAGCGAGACGGCAGGTTGCGCTCGGCACGGCCGAAGAGGCGGCGTTCGCGCGCCCAGGTGAGGTAGAGGCGCTTGCGGGCCCGGGTGATGCCGACGTAGCAGAGCCGCCGCTCCTCCTCTTCTCCCCCCTCTTCCAACGCCCGCATGTGGGGGAAGGCACCGTCCTCGCAGCCGAGGAGGAAGACCGTGTCGTACTCCAGCCCCTTGGCGTTGTGCAACGTCATCAGCGTGATCAGCGACTCCTCCGCGCGCAGCTCGTCCTGCTGGGTGAAGAGGGAGATCTGCTGCAGGAACTCCTCCAGCGGCGAGGACTCGCCCTCCCCCTCCAGCTCGTGGTTGGCGTCGAACTCCGCCGCCATCCCGACCAGCTCCTCGAGGTTCTCGGCGCGGCCCTCGGCCTCGATCGTGCGCTCGGCTGCCAGCGCGTCGAGGTAGCCGGTCTCGCGCAGCACCGCCTCGAGCAGCTCGGACACCGGTGCCTCGCCGACGCGGGCCGCCAGCCCCTCCATCGTCTCGTGGAAGCGGGAGACCGCCTTGACCGCGGCGGCGCCCAGCCCCGGCACCTCCTCGACCCGTTCGGCGACCTCCCAGATCGAGAGCCCGGTGGTGTTGGCGTGGGATGCGAGGCGGCCCTGGCTGGTGTTGCCGATGCCGCGCCGCGGCGAGTTGACGATCCGGGCGAATGAGACCTGGTCGGCGGGGTTGGCCAGCAGGCTGAGGTAGGCGATCGCGTCCTTGACCTCGGCGCGCTCGTAGAACTTGGTGCCGCCGATCACCTGGTAGGGCAGCTCGAAGCGGACCAGGGTGTCCTCCAGGACCCGGCTCATCGCGTTGGTCCGGTAGAAGACCGCGACGTCCTCGCGGCTCACACCCTCCTCCTCGCCGAGCCGCTCGATCTCCCCGACGACCCAACGGGCCTCCTCGTGCTCGTCGGAGAGCTCGGAGAGCCGCACCGGCTCGCCGCCGGCGATCTCCGTCCAGAGCTGCTTCGGCCGTCGTTCGCGGTTGCGCTCGATTAGAGCGTTGGCGGCGGAGAGGATCGTCTGGGTCGAGCGGTAGTTCTGCTCGAGCTTGACCACCTCGGCCTCGGGGAAGTCCCGCTCGAAGTCGAGGATGTTGCCGATGTCGGCGTGGCGGAAGCCGTAGATGGACTGAGACTCGTCGCCGACCACCATCAGGTTGCCGTGCTCCTCGGTGAGCAGCTGCAGCAGCCGGTACTGGGCGTGGTTGGTGTCCTGGTACTCGTCGACGAGCACGTGGCGGAAGGTGCGCCGCCAGCGCTCGCGGGCCTCGTCGGAGAGCTCCAGGACGTTGACCGTGCGGACCAGGAGGTCGTCGAAGTCGAGCGCGTTGGCCGCGAGCATGCGCTTCTCGTAGAGCTCGTAGACGGCGGCCACGACTTCCTCGAAGGGGTTGCCCTGAGCCTGGGCGTAGGCGGGCGCGTCGACGAGCTTGTTCTTCGCGCCGGAGACCTGGGAGCGGATCGAGCGCGCCGGGTAGCGTTTCGGGTCGACCCCGACCTCTGCCATGCAGCGCTTCAGCATCCGCAGCGAGTCGGACTCGTCGTAGATCGTGAAGCTGCGCGAGTAGCCGAGCTTCTCGGCGTCGGCGCGCAGCATCCGGGCGCAGGCGGAGTGAAACGTCGTCACCCACATCGCGCGCGTCGCCCGGCCGACGAGCTGTTCGACCCGCTCGCGCATCTCGCTCGCCGCCTTGTTGGTGAAGGTGATCGCGAGGATCTCGCCGGGACGGGCGGCGCCGGTCGCCAGCAGGTAGGCGATCCGGTGGGTCAGGACCCGGGTCTTGCCCGAGCCGGCCCCGGCCAGGACGAGGAGTGGCCCTTCGCCGTGCTCGACGGCCCGGCACTGAGGCCCGTTGAGGCCGGCGAGCAGCCGCTCGGCCCGATCGGCGCCGGGCTCGATCGGCGCGCCCTCGGCGTCCACGGGCGTCTCGGGCTCGGTTTGCAGCACGGCTCCGAGAATAGCCTCGGGGGCGGCCGGTTCCGAGGCCTCAGCCGCCGGCCGAGGAGCGACCGGTGCGCTCGCGAAGCTCGGTCGGCCCCCCGCCGGGGACGTTGCCGCCGTCGAGCTCGGCGAGCCGCTGCTCGAGATCGGCGATCCGCTGGGAGAGCGTCTTGATCGCCTCGGCGATCGGGTCGGGCAGGTGGATCCAGTCGGCGTCGGGCCCCTCGACGCGCCTGCCGTCGACTTTGACCGGGTGGCCGGGATTCCCGACCACGGTGGCGTGCGGCGGAACGTCCTCGATCACGACCGTGTTGGCGCCGATCTTGGCGCCGTCGCCGACCGCGATCGGGCCGAGCAGCTTGGCGCCGGAGCCGACCGTGACGTTGTCGCCCAGGGTCGGGTGGCGCTTGCCGCGCTGAAAGCCGGTGCCGCCCAGGGTCACGCCCTGGTAGAGCGTCACGCGCTCGCCGATCTCGGCGGTCTCGCCGATCACAACGCCGGAGCCGTGGTCGATGAAGAGCTCGCGGCCGATCTTCGCCGCCGGGTGGATCTCGACCCCGGTCACCGCGCGGGTGACGTAGGCGAGCATCCGCGGGACGATCGGCACGCCGGCCTCCAGCAGCGCGTGAGCCAGCCGGTGGGCGAGCAGCGCCTGCACCCCTGCCCAGCTGAGCAGGATCTCCAGGGTCGAGACCTTCTGCGCCGCAGGGTCTCGGTCGCGCGCCGCGGCGACGTCCGCGCGCACCTCCGCCACCAGCTTCTTCCAGCTGCTCATGGTGAGAAGAAGGGTAGGGACACGTAGCGCTCGCCCGAGTCGCAGACGACCGTCACCACCCGCTTGCCGGCCATCTCGGGGCGCGCGGCGACCTCGAGCGCCGCCTTGATGTTGGCCCCGGCGGAGATCCCGGCGAGGACGCCCTCCCTCTGCGCGGCGAGGCGAGCCGTGTCGAGCGCGTCCTCGTCGGAGACGGAGAGGATCTCGTCGATCACCGTGCGGTCGAGCACCTCGGGGACGAAGCCGGCGCCGATCCCCTGGATCTTGTGGGGGCCGGGCATTCCGCCGGAGAGGACGGGAGAGCTGGCGGGCTCCAGCGCGACAACGAGGGTCTCCGGGCTGCGCTCGCGCAGCATCCTCCCGACGCCGGTGATCGTGCCCCCGGTGCCGACCCCGGCGACGAAGGCCCCCACCTCGCCCTCGGTGTCGCGCCAAATCTCCTCGGCCGTCGTGCGCCGGTGCACCTCGGGGTTCGCCGGATTGGAGAACTGCTGTGGCATGAACCCCCTGCGCTGCTCGCGAATCTCCTCGGCCAGCTCGACCGCCTCGGTCATCCCGCCCAGCGAGGGCGTCTCGCGCACCTCGGCGCCGTAGGCGCGCAGCAGCTTGGAGCGCTCGCGGCTCATCCCCTCCGGCAGGGTCAGGATCAGCTCGTAGCCGCGCGCCGCGCAGACCATCGCCAGCGCGATCCCGGTGTTGCCGCTGGTCGGCTCGACGATCACCGAGCGGCCCGGCTCGATCAGCCCCTCCTTCTCGGCAGCGTCGATCATCGCCACCCCGATCCGGTCCTTCACCGACCCGCCGGGATTGAGGTACTCGAGCTTGACGCAGACCTCGCCCGGAAGGCCCTCGCCGAGGCGCGACAGGGTGACCATCGGCGTCTCACCGACGACGGATGCCGCGGTTCCGCCAATGCGCATCGGAGCGATGGCTAGGCCGCCGTCAGCGGCCGGTCAGTCAGGGTCGCCGTCGCGACATGGAGCGGGCCGCTCTGCTCGCCCTCGTCAGCGAGGTAGAGCGCGACTCCCTCTTGCAGCGACTCAAACAACTCGTCCAGGGTGTCGCCGGAAGCAAAGCAGCCGGGCAGCTCGGGGACGTCTGCCCAGTAGCCGCTGTCCTCGATATGGATTCGGGCGGTTAGCTCCATAGGTGAAGTTCCTTCATCTTAGCCCCGCCTGCCTGAGAATCGCCTGGGCCAGGCCCGTTGGATAGTCGCGGCCCTTGTGCTGGGGGAGCGTGATCGGACGGCAGCCCGGCTTGACCATCATGAGGAGCGGCGGAACTTCTTGTCTTCAGGCGGTCGTCTAGATGAAGTACATCCCCGAGCCTGGGATGCGGGATGGCTTCCGGCTTGCGGGCGGTCGAGGTAGGGCGTGCTGAAGGTTCCATCCGGCGCAGTGGAATAGATTTGCGCCGCGGCCGGGTGTCGTCCGGCAGCGGCGCGGGCCATCAAGGATCTATTTCGACTCCCTGACAGTGACCTTGGGGTGGCTTCTGCCGTACTTCGAGGTGACGTACCGACCGGAAATGGCCGAGCGGTACTTGCCCGGGGACGACGAGCCACGGCGGGAACCCCCGCCCTTCTTGGCTGCCATATGTCTCGCTCCTCTCTGGGGCTAGGGAATGCCCCCACCCGGCCGATCAGCGGACGAGCTAGGGGATGACAGCAGTTGGAGTGGACGCCAATGCGCCACCAGCGCTCCGGAGTTGAGGTGCGGCACCCGGTCTGAGAATCAGGAGCCGCCACGCCATTTGCGCATGCTCGACACCCTCGGGCGAGTCGTGTGAATAGTGGCCTCGCTTTCCTTAAGCACGGTGAAGCCGTGATCCAGAGTCGCAATGTCCGCGACCTCTGCGGCGAACAGCGAAGCTGCGTGTACTGCGTCGTAAGACCGAAAGCCGTACTTACCCATCAGGACCGGAGCCGTGTCGCTCACGTCGCTCAGCTCAATGAGTGACCAAGGCACGGTGCTCAAAAGTTCACGCCACGCCTCCAAACCCTCATCCAGCAACCTGCTGGCGCGGCGTCGGACTCTTCCGTCATAACGGGCGCTCTTCCACTTGCCGCCGTGCTGCTCGCGTCCGGCGATATTGAAGAGAACCTCGCACAACTCGGTTTCGAGCAGGCGGTTGAAGACCAGGGTGCATTCAGCAGTCGCAGCGGCCTCGAAGAAAGCGACACAGGCCGCATGGTGCTTCTGGGCGGGCAGCAGCGCGTCAACAACAACCGTCGTGTCCAGAAGGATCGCTTCCGGTGGATTCCAGTTGGGCTCCTCGAAGGACTTGATGCCGCGTGGTAGCGGCGGACGCCCTCGCTGAGACACGACTACCTGGCGTGACGCGCGCGAGTTAGGTCTACGGCCACCGCAGTTTTGACCCGCTTCGTCGCACGGCCGACGATGGCGGTGCGCTTCTTCGGATCGCTGACCTGCGGCGCATTGGACGACACGTAGCGACCCGTCTTGGCGGATCGATAGCCGCTTCCGTTCCGGGTGGCCGCGGCTGCCCTGCGCGAGCTTGCGGAGTTGCGGCTCTTGGCCGACACGGATCGACCCTTGCCGCCTTTTGTCTGTTCGGCCTTCATCTGAGGTGATTCTACCTGCCGCGTCCGGACCACGCCTGGGCCTGCGACCGCAATTGCTCCGCTGCGCTGCATCAAGCGGACGCCTCGCATCGCGGGTAGCCTCGAAGGTCAATGCACCAAGCCGTTCATTACCAGGGAGCAGCAGGCCATGAACGAAGGGGGTCCGGTGCCAGACAACAGCGCCATTGAGTGGACCGAGGCAACCTGGAATCCGGTCACCGGATGCGATCAGGTTTCCCCTGGCTGCGCCCACTGCTACGCCAAGACGTTCGCCGAACGCTGGCGAGGCATTCCCGGCCACCCCTACGAGCAGGGCTTTGCTCTGCGTCTTTGGCCTGATCGCCTGGAGCAGCCGTCCAAGTGGCAGCGTCCTCGTCGTATCTTCGTCAACTCGATGTCGGACCTGTTCCATGAGCGGGTGCCCGACGAGTTCATCGCCCGCGTGTTCGACGTGATGGAGGGAGCAAGCCAGCACGTTTTTCAGGTGCTGACGAAGCGCCAGGATCGACTTGTCGATCTAGCGCCCTCTCTACCGTGGCCCTCCAATGTCTGGATGGGCGTCAGCATCGAGAATCGCCGCTTTGTCCATCGAGCCGATGCGCTGCGCGAGGTACCTGCCTCCGTCCGATTCATATCGGCCGAGCCGCTACTGGGACCGCTTGAAGGACTGGGCCTCGACGGGGTCGACTGGCTGATCGCCGGTGGCGAGTCCGGCCCCGGCCATCGACGGGTCGATGAAGCTTGGATTTTGGACTTGCGCGACCGCTGCAACGCCGAGGGCGTTGCGTTCTTCTTCAAGCAGTGGGGCGGCCATCGCCCGAAGTCGAACGGGCGCGAGTTGGCCGGGCGGACCTGGGACGAGTACCCCGCCTCCGACCGCGCGCTGGTGCCCGCCTAGTCGAGCATCGAAATCTGGCCGTGGGCGTTGTCCCTGGTGGCACCCTCAAACAGTTTCTTCGCCAGCGGGTGCTTACTGGCCATGATGAAGTCGTAGAGCGGCGAGCGCGTCTTTTCGCCTCGGACCTCCTTCGAGGAGGTGTAGGCGTAGCCGAACCCGCCGAGAAGGTCGCGGTAGTGCTCGCGCACGGCCACTCGCCAATCCTTCAGGTCGCAACGCGGATAGTCCGGCCCAAGGACGCGCTCGACTACGTGAAAGAGCTTGCCGGTGGCGAGGCACCTGAGAAGACCCTGGATGGGCAGGTTAATCATAAGGTCCATTGGGCGGTCCTGGGTCAACGCCTCAATCGTCGCGGGTTCCAGAGTGCAGCCCTGGGGATCGAGAAGCGCAAGGGTCAGGGTCCCCCGTCGCGGGATGACCGAGCGCACCCACGCAATCGTCGCCGAGTCGTTGGAGTCGGCGCACTTGAAATGCGGCTTTGCCTCCATTCCCGCCACCCGGCGTTCCAAGGCGTCGATGCAAACGCTGTCGTTGTCGACGAAGGCGAAGTGGGAGTAGGCAGGCTGAACACCAAGTGCAATCAACGGAGAACCGACCACCCACTCGCCGGTGTCCTTGACCCAACACATACCAGGCCCGCAGTAGGTATCGACGTAGGCGAGACCGCCCCACTTGTTCTTCATCGCAGCCGCGACAACCCCGGTGTATTGCTCGATGTAGTGCTTCTTGTGGGCGTTGTGCGCCTTCACGACCCTCGCAGGCAGGCCGTCGGGCGCGATCACCAGTTCGTCGGTGCGCCCTGGATAGACCGGCGGATTGAGATCTCGTTCTGTATCGAACAGCGCGGGAAAATTGACCGCTGGCAGAGCCACCGAATCAGCGTAAGGACGGCTCCGGACGGTTTAAAGACAGACGGTCAGCTTCGGCGCGGCCTTTGTCAGCTTCTCCGGCATTCAGCCCGGCAGCAACCACTTCCTTGGATTCAGCACATCGAAACACAGAGTCCCGTCGTCCAGATCCCTCCAACGAAAGCCAATGTCAGCAAGCCACGCTTCCTGAAGCCCCGCGATCTCCTGAACCGCGTCCTCAAGCAAGCTTGTTGCGGTCGGCTCATTGGCAGATGGAATCCTGCGCATGCGGTCAATGGCGGCATGAGCGTTGGCCCCGAGAGTCCGTTCGGCAATCTCTGATTCCACCAAGGGGAATGCGACCCCAGCCCCCTCCATTGAGGCAGCGACGTAGCCAGTCGCGGTAACAACGGAATGAAAGTGCCGTTCAACTCCCGCCGAGATCGCAGGTACGTCTTGATCCTCTTGGTAGTTCACGGAGAGTTCTCGAATGGAGCCGTCGAATGCCTTCAAGAGCGCAGGGAATGCGGCGTATTGGGAATTCGGACCATCCAGGCAGAGCGGCGCTTCTACGCGGAACTCCTCGCAGGCGATTCTCGCCATTTCGAGATAGCGATCCTTCGCGCCGAAGACAGCATCGGGTTTCCCCAGCCTGGGGTCAGAGAGGTTTTCGCCGCGCTGGGAGATTGCGATGTGGTTGGCCTCGTGCGCAAAGGTCCGCTCCGGCAGTTCAGTCGTTTGGCCTTTCGCCAGAAGTCTCGCGTCCACAACGAGGTCAACCGTGCCGTCATCGTGCGGGATCACCTTGGCTGCCACTGACCCGAATGCCCCGCGATCCTGCTCGTAGCTCGCCGCGTACTCGGCGTCGCCATGCGCTTGTCGAACCGCTTCGGCGAAGTCAGGGGCGATCGTCAGCATCACGCCCTCCATGGTTGGCACCCTCGACCTCAGGACTCCAAGGCAGCTCTCAAGTGCTTCGGCATCGAGCCAGTCTGGAACCGAACCTCCTGCATCAGGTGTTGCCCTATCTCTCACCGAGGATTGAGAATCGCATGCGCCTCAGACATCCCGCATGCGCCATCGGTGCGCCAGTCGTGCGCCAGCCAGACCGGAAACAACCGGATTCAGCCGGACCGCGCTCCGCTTGAATAAGCGGAATCCCAGTGCCGATGCGATCCGACCTAGATGAAGTACATCCCCGACCCCGCCGCCTCGGCCTCGCGGCGGGCGACTTCGGCGATCGTGGTCTGGCCGAAGACCTTGCGCAGGGCGGTGACGCCCTCGGCCCAGATGCCGCCGGCCTCGTCGGCCTCCTGGCCGACCTTGCCGTCGAGGGCCTGGACCACCTCGAGGACGGTGATCTCCTCGGCCGGGCGGGAGAGCGTGTAGCCGCCTTTCATCCCGCGGTGACTGGTCAGCAAGCCGGCGCGCCGCAGGGTCGAGAAGAGCTGCTCCAGGAACTGCTCCGGTATGTCGCGGCGCTCGGCCAGCTCCTTGATCGGCACCGGCCTCTCGCCCGAGCGGGCGAGCTCCGCCATCGCCACGACGGCGTAGCGCGACTTCGAGGTGATCGAGATCACATCGACTTTCTACCGCACGCACCGGACCGGGCTGGGTTAGGATCGGAGGGATGCGGGCTCCAGGGCTGACGATGGAGCCGTCAGCGACCCCGAGAGATCGGAAGCAGTTCTGAGCGAGCGCCCCCAGTGCCTAGTCATCGACGGTCACCCGATCGTCCGCCTCGGCGTGCGCCGGGCGCTGCAGGACAGCTTCGACATCGAAGAGGCCACCTGCCGCGAGGAGGCGGTCGAGCTGGTGCGGGACGTCGGCAGCATCGACGTGGCGATCCTCGACATGCGCCGCTGGACCGGCAACGACCATCCCGAGCCGATCGGTGCCATCGAGGCGATCAAGGCCCTGCTCAGGTCCGAGCCCACGCTCGGCATCGTCGCCCATGGCGACCGTGCCGAGCGTCACCTGGCCAGCGCCGCCCTGCAGGCGGGCGCCAGCGCCTACGTGTCGCGCACCGCCGGCGCCGAGGAGCTGAAGCGGGCCGCCCAGGCCGCGCTGGACCAGGAACGCTTCGTCGACCCCGCCGTCCCGCCGCGCGGCAGCCGCGGCAAGCTGACCAAGCGCCAGCGCGAAATCCTCCAGCTCCTCGCCAACGGCGAATCGACCACCGTCGCCGCCCGCGAGCTCGACCTCAGCGAGGAAACGATCAAGACCCACACCAAGAACGCCCTGGGGCGGCTGGGGGCCCGGAACAGAACTCACGCCGTGGCGATAGCCCTGCGCGAGTGCCTGATCGAGTAGGTGCTGGCCCGCGGGTCCTGTCGCCGCAGGGGACCCACCGCCCCTTCCGGTCGCTAAAGCGTCCTCAGGGGCGGTGGCACCAGATCGATGACAGGACCCGCCGCGCCGGAGCCGCTCTAGATCCAGCCGCAATCTCGGGCGGTGAGGACAGCTTGTGCCCTGTCTACCGCTCCGATCTTGCCGTAGACGTTGTGCAGGTGGGTGCGGATGGTCGAGACCGAGAGATGCATCTCGCAGGCGATCTGCTTGTAGACCAGCCCCTCGGAGAGGTGGCGGAGAACGTCCAGCTCGCGGGCCGAGAGCGGGCAGGGTTCCGTCACGCGCGGGACGTCGCTGCGCGCGTGGGGCGTCTCGTAGAGCAGATTGCGCAGGGCATCCTGGGCGAGGCCACAGCGTTTCGCGCAGATGCGAAGGCGCTCCGGGTTGACCGCCCCGCCCTGGCTGTAATGGGCGACCATATCGGCGGTCGCGATCAACGCGGCCAGCCCGTCGGCGTCGGCGGCGTGGTGGCGCTCGATCGCGACGGCGATCCGCGGCGGCATGTTCCAGCGCCGCGCCAGGACGCCTCCGACCAGGGCGTGGTCGATGCCGAGCCGGTCCCGCTCCTCGCGCAGTCGCTGCTCGGGCGTCTTCGTGATGGCGTCGAACTGGCCCCGATCGCCCGGGTGCAGGTTGCAGATCACAAGTCGGCCGATGTCATGCAGGAGGGTCGCGACCGCCAGCTCGTCGCGGCCGTCCCAGCCGACCGTGCGACCGATCTCGTCGCCCACCTGCTGGGTGGCGAGAGCATGGACGCGGAAGCGCTCGGGCCGCATCTCGCGGCCGCCGTTGGGCTCGAAGAAGTCGAAGACCGGCGCGGTGCCCGCTATCGCCAGCACTCCGGCCGGCTTCAGCACGTCAACGGCCTCGGGGATTGTGGCCACCGACCCGCCGACGCCGCCGCTGCGGTTGGCGAAGCGCAGGACCGCGATAGCCAGGCCGACGTCGGACTCTACTGTCTCGATCACTTCGGAAACGCGAGCCGTCTCGGTCGTGGCGGCGCGCATCACCCGCGCTCGCGACTCCATCAGGACCGGGAACTTCTCAACCGCGTCGAAGGCGGCGGCCAGGCGCGCGCCGGGCGCCACCTTGCCGCGGCCGCCGCGCGCGCGGGCGCCGTTGCGGGCCGTGTCGGGCTTAGCTTTGCCGTTGGTCTTTGACTTGGTCGACTGCATGGTGGAGAACCGGCTCGCAGGCTTCATCGGCAGGCGAGGACGCACGGTTTAGCTTTCCCATCCCCAAAACTGGGTGTGTCGTCAAGACCATTTGTCCGATCGGGCAGAGCCGGGCGCTGCTCGTTATCCGTCAGGAACGGAGGCGCGCGAGAGCCGCGTCGATACGAGCGAGCGATTCATCCCGCCCCAGGGCCGCGAGCGACTCGAAGATCCCCGGCGACACGGCCGTGCCGGTGATCGCGACCCGGACCGGCTGGTAGACCCGGCCCGGCTTGACATCCAGCCGCTGCGGAATCGGCGCCAGGGCCTTCTCGACCGCGACGGCATCGAACGCGCCGGCCTCGGCCAGCGCCGCGCGCACGGCCTCCAGGGCCGGCAGGGCGCCGTCCTTCATCACCCTGCGCCACGACTTCTCGTCGTCCACAGGCGGCTCGAAAAGGAAGCGAATCAGCGGCCAGACCTCCTCGAGGGTCTGCGCTTTCTCCTGCGCGATGGCGCAGGCGCCGCGCAGGCGGTCGTCCGGCTCGCGCCCCAGGTGCCGGGCCACCGCCGCCGTGTACCCCTCCAGCGACATCTCGCGCATGAAGCGGCCGTTGAGCCAGCGCAGCTTCTTCTCGTCGAAGATCGCCGCGGCCCTGCCGACGTCCTCGACCCGGAAGCGCCGTACCAGCTCCTCGGTCGCCATCAGGGTCGTGTCGTCGTCGGTTCCCCAGCCGAGCAGCGCGAGGTAGTTGCGGACCGCCGCCGGCAGGTAGCCGGCCTCGCGCAGCTCCTGCACCGAGGCAGCGCCGTGGCGCTTGGAGAGCTTCTTGCCGTCGGGCCCGTGCAGCAGCGGCAGGTGCGCGTATCGCGGCGCCTCGTGGCCGAGAGCGGCGAGGACGAGCAGCTGCTTCGGCGTGTTGGAGAGGTGGTCGTCGCCGCGCACGACCTCCGTGATCCCCATCTCGGCATCGTCGACCGCGACGGCGAAGTTGTAGAGGACCGATCCGTCGCCGCGGGCGACGACGAAGTCGTCGTAGCTGCGGTTGGGGAAGCTGACCGGCCCGCGGATCAGGTCGTGGACCACCGTCTCCCCCTCGTCGGGCACCCGCAAGCGGATCGCCGCGCCGGCCTCCTCGACGGGCCTGCCCCTGTAGCCGTGACCGGTCCCGTGCTCGGCCTTCCAGGCCTCGACCTCCTTGGCGGTGGCCGAGTCGCGGTAGGCGGCGCCGGACTCGAGCAGTCGCTCGAGCGCCGCCGCGTACCGCTCCGAGCGCGATGCCTGCGACACCGGCCCCTCGTCCCAGTCCAGCTCCAGCCACTCCATCGCATCGAGGATCTGCGCCACGTTCTCCTCGGTCGAGCGCTCGCGGTCGGTGTCCTCGATCCGCAGCACCAGCTCCCCACCCGAGTGGCGAGCGGCGAGCCAGTTGTAGAGTGCCGTCCTGGCACCACCTATGTGCAGGGCGCCGGTTGGCGACGGGGCAAATCTGAGGCGGTTCGGAGAGTCGTCTGGCACGTGGGAGGAATCTAGAGGAACGACTCTCATCGCCGTGCCTACGCACAACGGGCCCGCCTTTGGCGGGCCCGTTGTGCAAGGAAGCTGCTTCGCAAGCAGCTCGGCCATGGGCCGAACCCCTCTCAGCGTCAGCAGCACCTATGACTAAGGAAACACAGCCTAGCGCAGGACCCAGCGCTCCGCAGAGACAACCGCATCCCCCCCCCCCCGGCGGGACTCGAACCCGCGACCTCATCCTTAGTCATAGGTGCGCTCTATCCGCTGAGCTACGGGGGGACACGGCGACGATATGCCTGGAATTCTCGACCCCAAGGCATGGCACACAATTGGCTCCATAGGATGCGGAACTCATGCTGATCGGCGCGCATGTCTCTACATCTGGAGGGCTCGAGAAGGCGATCGAGCGGGGGACGGAGCTCGGCTGCGAATCGATCCAGATCTTCAACCAGAGCCCGCGCATGTGGCGGCCGACGAAATATGGCCCCGACGACTTCGCCGCGTTCAAGGAAACGATGGCCGACTCGCCGGTCGAAGCGGTGGTGATCCACGCCGTCTACCTGATCAACTGCGCCTCCAAAGACAGGGAGCTGCGCCGGAAGTCCCAGGCCTCACTGACCCATGCCCTGCGGATTGGCGATGAGATCGGCGCGGCCGGGGTTGTCCTGCATCCGGGAGCGCAGGTGAAAGAGCCGCTCGACCCCTCGATGAAACGGGCCGGGAAAACGATCGCCGCCGCACTCAAAGACAGCGAGCGCTGCCCCCTCCTGCTCGAGCAGACCGCCGGCCACAAGGGCCTCCTGGGCCGCGACTTCGACCAGACCGCGGAGCTGATCGAGCTGGCCGGCGGCGGCGAGCGCCTCGGCCTCTGCCTCGACTCCTGCCACCTCTTCGTCCAGGGCTACGACATCACCGACGAGGAGCACCTCTCCGCCGTCGTCGACGAGGCCGACACCAAGGTGGGCCTCGACCGCCTGCGCTGCCTGCACGTCAACGACGCCGCCGCCCCACTCGGCTCCTGCCGCGACCGCCACGCCAACATCGGCAAGGGCGAGATGGGCAAGCAGGGCCTCGCCGCCTTCCTCTCCGAGCCGAGGTTCGAGGGCCTCCCGGCCACCCTGGAGACGCCGGGCCCAAACAAGAAAGGCCCGGACCGCAAGGAAGTGAGCGCGGCAAAGCGCCTCCGCCAGGCAGGCCTGAAGCGGCGCCGGGGATAAGACGACCGCACGGAAGGCCATTCCCGTTTTGACCGTCTATTTGACGGCTAAAACGGGAATGGCTGAGGCTCTCTATTTCACATGGACGCCCGAGATCGCCCTGGAGATCACCAGGCGCTGGATCTCGGAGGTGCCCTCGAAGATCGTGTAGATCTTCGCGTCGCGGTGCATCCGCTCTACCGGGAACTCTCGCGTGTAGCCGTTGCCGCCGAGGATCTGGATCGCGCGCTCGGTCGACCAGACGGCGACCTCCCCCGCCTTCAGCTTCGACATCGAGCCCTCGGCGTTCTCGAACTTGTGGCCGTTGCGGCCCATCCAGGCTGCGCGCCAGACGAGCAGGCGGGCGGCGTCGATCTCCAGCTTCATGTCGGCCAGGGTGAAGGCGATCGCCTGGTTCTCGATGATCGCTCTTCCGAACTGCTGGCGCTCCTTGGCGTAATCGAGCGCGTACTCGTAGGCGGCGCGGGCGATGCCGAGCGCCTGGGCGCCAACCGTGGGGCGGCTCGCCTCGAAGGTCTGCATCGCGGCCTGCGACTTGGCTTTTTTGCCTTCGCGGACCCGGGCGAGCCTTTCGTCGAGCTTCTCTTTGCCGCCAAGCAGGCAGGCGCCCGGGACGCGGCAGTCGTCGAGGTGGACGTCGGCCGTGTGCGAGGCGCGCAGGCCGTGCTTCTTCACCTTGGCTCCCTGCTCGCAGCCCTTCGTCCCCGGCGGGATGACGAAGGCGGCGTGACCGCGCGAGCGCAGCTCGCGGTCTACCGTGGCGATGACAACGTGGACGTCGGCGATGCCGCCGTTCGTCGCCCAGGCCTTCTGGCCGTTGATGACCCACTCGTCCGTCGCCTCGTCGTACTTGGCGGCGGTGCGGATCGCAGACACGTCGGAGCCGGCGTCCGGCTCCGACGAGCAGAATGCGGCGACCTTGGGATCGTCGGCGCTGCCGAAGCACTGCGGGATCCACTCGCCCATCTGCTCCGGGGTTCCCTGCCCGAAGATCGCGGCGACCGCCAGCGAGGTGCCCATGATCGCCATGCCGATGCCGGCGTCGCCCCAGAAGAGCTCCTCGTTGGCGATCGGCAGAGTGAGGCCCGTCTCGTCGGCCCAGAACTGGCCGAGCGCTTCGAAGCCGTAGAGGCCGATCTTGGCAGCCTCCTGGATCACCGGCCAGGGCGTCTCCTCGCGCTCGTCCCACTCCTCCGCGGCGGGGCGGACGACGCCCTCGGCGAAGCCGTGCACCCACTCGCGGATGTCCTTCTGGTCCTGGTTCAGCTCGAGGGTGAACTTCGGTCCCTCGGCGCCTGCGCCGCCGGTGTCGCCGACCGCCTCGGCCACCAGCGTTTCTGCCTCTGCCACTGCGGAAGTCTCTGTCATGTCCCGAATTCTACACGGAATCATGTCGCGATCCACGAACTGCATCAAATTATCGGCCTGCTGGGTAGAGAATTTGATGCAGTTCGCTTGTGGTGCTCAGATGTCGCGCAGGTCGAAGGCCTTGATGCCCTCGGGGCCGCCGTCGGCGCAATCGAAGAAGCGGCGGTTGACGCAGTCGTAGGAATCGCCGGAGCCCTCGTACGCGCGCTCGACCGAGAACTGGCATTGCGGCAGCGCCTCGCCGGTCATCTTGACGCCGCCGAAGCCGCCCGGCTGCAGGACCGCGTCGAGCTCGACCTTGGCTCCGAAGACTTCCTGCATGCAACCAACGTACTGGGCGCCGTTGAGCATGTCGACGAAGCTGTAGAGGTAGCGGCAGCGCATTTCCACGCAGCCGCGGGGCTCGACCATCTTGTCGCAGAAGGAGCGGCACTGGCGACACTCGCCGGTCTTCTCGCGGATGGCAGTCATGGAGAAAGTCTAGGGACGCCGGCCGCAGATTCCGGGCATTGATGCGAAATCAGGCAGCGACCGCGGAGGGCGCGGCACTGCTCAGGACGTGATCCAGCTCGCTGCGCAGCCGGCCGGAGGGGCGAACGCGGTAGCTCTCGCCGAGCAGCAGCCGCTTCGACTCGCCGGCCGCGGTGCGGATCGCCAGGTGGACCTCGGCGTCCCCCTTGTGGTGCTCGAGCACGGCCTTCAGTTCCTCGACCAGCAGGTCGGTGAGCTGCGACGCCTCGATCTCGACCTCGACCGGCCCGCTCGGGCCGCTCGCAACCTCGGGTGCGCGGGCGATCTCCTCGGCGTCGGGTTCGAAGCGCTCGGCCTCCTGCACGACGAGCTTCGTCTCGCCGCGGTCCTTGTGGTCGAGGCGGCCGCGGACGACGACGATCGCGTCGGGAGCGATGACGGCGGCGCTCTCGGCCTCGTCGGCCTTGAAGACCAGCATCTCGACCTGCCCCTCGACGTCGTCGAGGGTGGCGAACATCATCTGGCTGCCGCTCTTGGTGCGGATCTTCTTGCACTCGGTGACGATGCCGCCGACCGTCACCCAGGAGCCGTCCTGCTTGTGCGCGAGGTCGGCGAGCCCGCAGTCGACGCGGGCCCGCAGCGCGCCCCGCACCTCGGTCAGCGGGTGCGAGGAAAGGTAGGTCCCGAGCGTCTCCTTCTCCAGCGCCAGCAGCTCGGCGCGCTCGAACTCGGCGGCCGAGATCGGCGGGCGGCGGTGGGCCTGGGCGGCGGCATCGGCCCCGCCGCTCTCACCTTCGCCGAAGTCGAAGATCGAGCCCTGGCCGAGCTGGGCGTCCTCCTGGGCCTTCTGCCCCGCCGACTGCGCCGCCGGCAGCGCCTCGAGCATCCCCTTGCGCGTCGCCCCGGTCGAGTCGAGCGCGCCGCACTTGACCAGGCATTCGATCGCCCGTTTGTTGACCGCGCGCGAGTCGACCCGTTCGCAGAAGTCCCAGATCGAGTCGATCGGGCTGTCCTCGCGGGCGCGCAGGATCGCCTCCACCGCCGCGTGGCCGACGTTCTTGACCGCGTCGAGGCCGAAGCGGATCGCCTTCTCGGAGACGACGAAATCGTGGTCGGAGGAGTTGACGTCGGGCGGCAGCACCTCGATCCCCATCTCCTCGCAGCGGTTGACGAAGAAGGGGACCTTGTCCTTGGTGTTCATCACCGAGGAGATCACCGCCGCCATGTACTCGGCCGGGTAGTTGGCCTTGAGGTAGGCGGTGCGGTAGGAGATCAGCGCATAGCAGGCGGCGTGGGACTTGTTGAAGGAGTAGTCGGCAGCCGCCTCCATCAGCGACCACATCTCGTTGGCGACCTTGCTCGCCGTCCCAGAGGCCTGCATCCCCTCGAGGAACTTCGCCTTCATCGTCGCCATCAGCTCGCGCTTCTTCTTGCCGATCGCCTTGCGCAGGTCGTCGGCCTCGGCGGGGCTGAAGCCGGCCATCCGCTTGGCGATCTCCATCAGCTGCTCCTGGTAGAGGACGCAGCCGTAGGTGGGCTCGGTGATCGGGCGCAGGCGCTCGTCGGGGTAGGTGACCGAGGAGGGGTTGCGCTTGCCCTTGGCGTAGTCGGGGATGTAGCGCATCGCCCCGGGCCGGTAGAGCGAGACGAGCGCGACGATGTCGTCGAACTCGGTCGGCTTCACCTTCTTCATCGCCTCGCGCATGCCCTCGGACTCGAGCTGGAAGACGCCGGTGCCCTCGCCGCGGGCCAGCATCTCGAAGGTCCTTGCGTCGTCCACCGGGATCGCGCCGACGTCGATCTCGACCCCCCGCGAGCGGCGGATGATCTCAGCGGCGTCCTCGATCACGTCGAGGTTGCGCAACCCGAGGAAGTCCATCTTCAGCAGGCCGATCTCCTCGATCGGGCCCATCGAGTACTGGGTGACGATCTTGTACTGGCGCTCGGCCTTGCCGCCGCCGCCGTTGCCGTTCGCTGGGGCCGGGGCGCTGCGGTCCTCGGCCAGCTGCAGCGGCACGATCTCCTGCAGCGGCCGGTCGGCGATGACGACGGCGGCGGCGTGGATCGAGTTGTTGCGGATGATCCCCTCGAGGCCCTGGGCGACGTCGAGGATCTTCTTCGCGTCGGGCTCGGAGTCGTAGGTCTTGCGCAGCTCCTGGCCGGGCTTGAGGCATTCCTCGAAGGAGGGGTTGCGACCGAGGATCGGCTCCGGGATCTGCTTGGCGAGCCGGTCGCCGCTGCCGTAGTCGAAGCCGAGCACCCGCGCCGCGTCGCGGGTGGCGGCGCGCGGCGCCATCTTGCCGAAGGTGATGATCTGCGCCACCGACTCGCGGCCGTACTTCTCGGCGACGTAGCGGATCACCCGCTCGCGACCGCGGACCGAGAAGTCGATGTCGATGTCCGGCATCGACTTGCGGCCCGGGTTGAGAAAGCGCTCGAAGAGCAGGTCGTTGGCGAGCGGGTCGATGTCGGTGATCGTCAGCGCGTAGGCGACGATCGAGCCCGCCGCCGAGCCGCGGCCGGGGCCGACGGCGACGCCGTTGTCCTTGGCGTAGCGGACGAAGTCCCAGACGATCAGGAAGTAGGAGGAGAAGCCCATCTCCTCGATCACGCCGAGCTCGAACTCGACCCGCTCCTGCGCCTCGGCCGGGACCGGGTCGCCGTAGCGGGCGCGCAGCCCCTCGGCGGCGATCCGCCGCAGCATCGCCTCGGGCTCCTCGCCGTCGGGCGTCGGGTAGCGCGGCAGCAGCAGCTTGCCCAGCTCGATCTCGGCGTTGCAGCGCTCGGCGATCTCCAGCGTCGCCGGAACCGCCTCCGGCCACTCGGCGAAGGAGGCCGCCATCTCCTCTGAGTCCTTGAGGTAGAACTCGTTGGTGTCGAAGCTCAGCTTCGGCGCCTCCAGGGTCGACTTGGTCTGCACGCAGAGCAGCGCCGTGTGGTTGTCGAAGTCCCCGCGCCGCAGGTAGTGGACGTCGGCGGTGCCGACCAGCGGCCGGCCCAGCTCGCGGGCGAAGCGGACGATCCCCTCGTTGGCCCTGTCCTGCTCCGGGATGCCGTTCTTCTGCACCTCGAAGTAGACCTGCTCGGGCCCGAAGGCCTGGATCAGGTCGTCGAGGTGGGCGCGGGCGTCGTCGGGGCGCTCCTCGACCAGGCGGCGGCAGAAGCGCGACTGCAGGCACCCGGTGAGGACGATCACGCCCTCGGAGTGGGCGGCGAGCATCTCCATGTCGACGTTGGCCTTGCCGCGGGAGAAGCCTTCGAGGAAGCCGGCCGAGGTGAGCTTGACCAGGTTGGCGAGGCCGGCGTCGCGCTCGGCCAGGAGGGTGAGGTGGTTGCGCTCGTATTTGGGCTTCTCCTTGAGCGTCTTGACGATCGTCGACGAAGTAGGCCTCGAAGCCGACGATCGGCTTGATCCCGTGCTTCTTGCAGGCCTTGTAGAGGTCGACCGCGCCGTTCATCACGCCGTGGTCGGTGAGGCCGAGCGCGGGCTGGCCCATCTCGGCCGCCCGGGCCGCCATCGCGTCGATCTTGCAATGCGCCGTCGAGCAGCGAGTACTCGCTGTGGGCGTGCAGGTGTACGGCGGAAGGGTTGCTCACGGGCGCCGGGCGATCATGCCAAGCGGCTCAGATGGAGCGGGTGGGTTTCAGGCGGATTCCGTGCACCTTCCGTGCGTATTTGAGGGGCGACGGTCCCGGGGAGGGGTTCCGCTTAACTTTTTCGAGGAGCGGGGACTGCTGGCGCCTCGAGCGGATGTCGCGAAAAAGTACAAGACGCTCCACCCCTCCCCGGGACCGTCGCTCAGGCTCAGCCGTAGATGTTCAGGCACAGACCCAGGCGCCGCCGCCCGAGTCGGCCCAGATTTCAGCGGCTATGCGGTCCTGTTCGGCCTTCGGGGCGTTCTGCGGCTCGCCCTGGCCTCCGTAGAGCTTCCAGGTCGAGGGGAGGATCTGGTAGGCGCCACCAGCTCCCGCTGAGGGGTTGAGAGCCGAGTAGTTGCCGCCGGACTCGCACATGACTATGTAGGTGGGGATCGAGTAGGGGCCGCCCAGCCAGCGCTCTACGGTGGTTTCGGCTTCGGCTTGGGCTGGCCGCTTCGGCGGCCTCGATGTCGCTCACCCAAGCGCCGATCTTCGATTTGAGCGTGGCGAGCGAGGCAGAGCGAGCAGCGGCGACCGAGTGCAGCTGGGCAGCCGCGGCTTCGGCTTCTCGGCGCACGCCGGCGATTTCGGAGCGGGCGGCGGCGAGGCGGGCGTTGTAGGCGTCGGCCTTTGCCTTGAGGGCGGCGATCCGCTCGAGCGCTGCGGCGACGGTGCGGCGCACCTGGGCCACGCGGGCGGCCAGGTCGGAGTCGGAGCGCTCGATCTCGCTCGAGGTATTCGGTGCGGGTGGCGAGCTCGTCGAAGTCTGTCGGAGGCGAGGATGACGCTGGCGGTGCTCGGGGTGCCGCTCTCGTAGATCGCGACGAGGCGCTCCGAGAGCGCGGCGCGGGCGCGGTGCAGGCGGCGCTTCTCGGCAGCGAGGCGGCGCTGCGTGCGCCGCACGCCGGCCGCCAGACGCGCAGCGCGCTCCTCGCCGGTCGCGAGCAGGTCGGCGAGCTCCTCCTCGCGGGCGCTCGCAGCATCGGCCTCTTCCTGAGCCGCGGCGAGTTCAGCCTGGGCCGCCTGCAGGCTCGCCGTCAGGGAGCTGGCTTCGCTGCGCGCCGCGGAGACCTTCGCTTCGAGGTCGCCGACGCTCGCCGCCCCGGCGACGGTTGCCGATAGCAACGCGAAGCCGAGCAGCGTGCATGCGAGAGCGGCCAGGCGCGAGGGCCCTCCTGCCTTTGTCGCCAGCGAACGAAGCACGAAGCCGCCGAGGCTAGCGGCTTCCGTTAGCGAACACTCACAACTTGACGATAACCCGCAACGGATCTTGCGCCCGGAACGTCTCCACCCGTTCCGGTGCGCTTTATCTCCCTATGACGGGGAAAAAGCGCACCGGAAGCCGGGCGGGGTTGCGGCGCGGTCAGCCCTCGGGGACGTTGCGGCTGGCGACGTAGGCGGCGATCGCGACGCCTGCTACGGCGACGCCAACGCCGATCCGGATCTGGCGCCGGTAGCGGCGGCGCACGTACTTGACGGCGAAGCGGATCGCGGCCTTGCCGAGCTTGTCGTAGCTCATGCCTACCCCTCTTCCCCGCGCTGGCGGATCCGATGCGCCATCCGCGACTGCAGCGACCAGAGCTCGATGAAGCCGGGCGAGGCGGCCTGCGAGAAGAGGCCGCCGGACTCGGCGAAGGAGGCGAGGTCGGCGTCGTAGACGGCGTTGGGCGAGGAGCGGGTGACGACCCGCACGCTGCCCTTGAAGAGCCTCAGCCCGATCGTTCCCGTGACCTGGGCGTTGACCGCGTCCATGTAGGCGTCGAGGTCGGTGCGCAGCGGCTCCCACCAGAGGCCGGCGTAGACGAGGTAGGCCCACTTCTGGTCCAGCGCGGGCTTGAGCTGGTTCTGGTGGATCGTGCCGACCAGCCTCTCCAGCTCCTGGTGGGCGGTGAGCAGGATCGCCGCCGCCGGCGCCTCGTAGATGTCGCGCACCTTGAGCCCGACGATGCGGTCCTCGATGTGGTCGACGATGCCGACGCCGTGCCGGCAGCCGATCTCGGCGGTGCGTTCGAGCAGGTCGACCAGGCCCAGGCGCTCGCCGTTCAGCGCGACCGGCACCCCGGCCTCGAATCCGACCTCGACCGTCTCCGCCTCGTCGGGCGCCTCCTCGGGGCGGGTGACGAGCTGGAAGACGTCGTCCTCGGGTGCGTGGCCGAGGTCCTCGATCCAGCGCCCCTCCGAGGAGCGGCCCCAGAGGTTGTCGTCGATCGAGTAGGGCGCGACCTCGGTGCCGCCCTTGACCGGGATCCCGTGCTCGCGCGCGTAGGCGATCTCCTCCTCGCGCCCCATCTGCCAGGAGCGCACCGGGGCGATCGTCCGCAGCTCCGGTGCCAGCGTCGCCACCGTGGCCTCGATCCGCACCTGGTCGTTGCCCTTGCCGGTGCAGCCGTGGGCGATCGTGTCGCAGCCGCTGCGGCGCGCGTGCTCGACCGCCAGCTTGGCGATCAGCGGCCGGCCCAGCGCGGTGAAGAGCGGGTAGCCGCCGCCGTAGAGGGCGTTGGCCTTGATCGCCGGGACGATGTAGCCGGCGGCGAACTCCTCACGCGCGTCGACGACGTGGCACTCGAGCGCGCCGAGCCGCTTCGCCTTGTCCTCGATCACCGCGTAGTCCTCGCCCGGCTGGCCGAGGTTGACCGTGAGGCAGACGACCTCGGCGTCGTAGGAGTCCTGGATCCACTTCAGCATCACGCTGGTGTCGAGACCGCCCGAGTAGAGCAGCAGGACGCGCCGCACCTGGGCGGGGTCCGCCTCGTAGGAGGCGGTGCGGGTCTGTGCCGGATCAAGGGTCATGGTCGAGCGGATCGTCGCGGTCGTCATTTCACCCGCTACGCGGTCGAAATGACGACCGCGTCAGGGGGCGCCGATGCCGCCGCTGCCGCCTTCTTCTTCAGGCGTCGTGGTGGTGGTCGTCATCGTTTCGGTCGTCGTAGTCGGTTCCGTCGTTTCGGTCGTAGTCGGCGCGGTGGTCTCCGTGGTCGAGCCGGTGGTCGTCTCGGTCGTCGACTCGGTGGTTTCCGTGGGCACAGAGGTGACCGTCGAAGTCGTGCCACTGCCGCCGTCGTCGCTGGCGATCACGACGACGGCGATCAGCAGGCCGACGATCACCGCGATCAGGCCGGCGACGAACAGGCGCATGTTGCCGTGGGGCTTGTCGCCGTCGGGCTGGCTCATCATCCGGGTCGGGTCCTCGTGCATGGCTCTATTCTTCCGGTCCGAGTATCGCGTCGAGTATCTCGCTCGTGTCCTCGATGTCGAAGCTGCTTCGCAGCCGCTGCTCGATCTCCTCGCGGCTGCTTCCGGATACTGCCATCTGCGTGGCGAGCAGGCGCGCCCCGGAGGAGCCCGAGCGCGGGCCGGGCGCCGGGTCGGCCTCAAACGCCGCCTCGACCGGCCGCAGGTGGCTCTCGCGGCGAGGCGCGGATGGAGGGTCCAGCTCGTCGGCCAGCGCGCGCAGCCGCTCGGCGACGATGCGGTCGGCGCGGGCGCTCGCATCCTGCGAGCTGTCGCCTGGCCTGCTCCTCAGCGTCGTCGATCACCTTCGAGGCTGCCTGCTCCGCCGCCTCGACGATCGCCGCCAGGCGCTCCGCGGTGCCGCTGGTCAGGGCACGGGACTCCGGGGGTCGCTTCTTCGAGCTCATCCGCACCAAGCCTCGCGCTTCGCTCGCGGCGCGAAGAACCAGATATGCACGCTTGCTCGCTCCGCGCTCATGGGTCGTAGCTTAGGAGTGAGGACCCGATCAGCGCGACAGCCCGCTCGACCTGACCCGATTCGACCGTCAGCGGCGGCAGCAGGCGCAGCGTGCCGGGCTCGGGGACGTTGACGACCAGGCCGCGCTCGAGCAGGTCGGCGCCGATCGCGGCGGCGTCCAGCCCGTCCTCCAGCCCGACGCCGAGCATCAGGCCCCGGCCGCGCACCTCGCGCACGCCGTCGAGGGCGGTGAGGCCCTCGTGGAGCTGGGCGCCGAGCTCGCGCACGCGCCGCAGCAGCGCCGGGTCGTCGACGATCTCGAGCACGGCGAGGGCGGCGGCGCAGGCGACCGGGCCGGCGGCGAAGGTCGAGCCGTGGTCGCCGGGCTCCAGCACCTCCCCCGCCTCGGGCGTCGTCACGCAGGCACCGATCGGCATCCCGCCGCCGAGCGCCTTGGCGCTGGTGAGGACGTCGGGGCGCACCGGCGTCTGCTCGTAGGCCCAGAGCGAGCCGGTACGCCCCATCCCGGCCTGGATCTCGTCGAGGATCAGCAGCGCGCCGGCCTCGTCGCAGGCCTCGCGCGCGGCGAGCAGGGCCTCCTCGCTCGCCGGGTAGATGCCGGCCTCGCCCTGGATCGGCTCGATCAGGACGGCGGCGGTGCTCTCACCCACGGCGGCGCGCAGCGCCTCGGCGTCGTTCAGCGGCACCGAGCGGAAGCCGGGGAGCATCGGGGCCAGCTCGGGGTTGGCGGCGAGCGCCGGGGTCGCTGAGAGCGCCCCGTAGGTGCGGCCGTGGAAGTCGTTCTCGAAGCTGACGACCTCCGGCGCCTCCACCCCCCGCCGGTGGGCGTGCTTGCGGGCGATCTTGATCGCGCACTCGTTGGCCTCGGTGCCCGAGTTGGCGAAGAAGACGCGACCACCGAGGCTCGACTCGGAGAGGCGCTCGGCCAGGCGCACCATCGGCTCGGTGTAGAAGAGGTTGGAGGTGTGCATCAGGCGGCCGGCCTGCTCGCGCACCGCCTCGACCACGTCGGGATTGCAGTGCCCCACCGTGCAGACCGAGATCCCGGCGAGGAAGTCGAGGTACTCCTTGCCCTCGGCGTCCCAGAGCAGGGCTCCCTCGCCGCGGACGAACTCGACCGGCGCCCGCCTGTAGGTGCGCATCAGGTAGCGCTCCTCGAGGGCTTGCAGGTCGGTCAAGTTCACGGCGTCACCATCGTGCCGATGCCGGCGTCGGTGAAGAGCTCGACCAAGAGCGAGTGCGGCTTGCGGCCGTCGATGATGTGGGCCGACTGGGCACCGCCGCGGATCGCGTCGACGCAGGCGCCGAGCTTGGGGCGCATGCCGCCTTCTATCTCCCCCAGCCGCTCTTCGACCTCCTCGACCGTGGCGCGCGAGATCAGCGAGGACTCGTCAGCCGCGTCGGCGCGCCAACCCTCGACGTCGGTGAGGAAGATCGCCTTGTGGGCGCCGAGGGCGGCGGCGACCTTGCCGGCGGCCTCGTCGGCGTTGACGTTGTAGGACTGGCCGGCGCGGTCGGAGGCCGAGGACGCCACGACCGGGATGTAGTCGGCGGCGATGTGGTTGAGCACGTCGACGTCGACCCGCTCGATCGAGCCGACGAAGCCGACCTGCTCGGCATTGGGCACGGGCGCGACCTCGAACATCGAGCCGTCGCTGCCGGAGAGGCCGACGGCCGGCTGGCCGTGGCGGTTGAGTCGTTGCACGATGTCGGAGTTGAGCTTGCCGAGCAGGACCATCTTGGCCACCTCGACGGTCTCCGCGTCGGAGACGCGCAGTCCCTCGTGGAAGCGCACCTCCAACCCGAGCCGGTCCATGTACTCGCTGATCTCGGGCCCGCCGCCGTGGACGACGATCGGGTTCATGCCGACGTACTTGAGCAGGACGACGTCGGTGGCGAAGGCCTCGCGCAGCTCCTCGTCGCGCATCGCCGCGCCGCCGTACTTGATCACGACCGTGCGGCCGTGGAACTCGCGGATGTAGGGTAGGGCCTCCATCAGCGTCTCGACGCTGACTCCGGCCGCCCGCGACTGCGGCGCCTGCTCGGTCATGTCGTGTACTCCGCGTTGACCCGCACGTACTCGTAGCCGAGGTCGGAGAACCAGACGTGGGCACTGTGCTCGCCGCGGTCGAGCCGCAGGCCGAGCTCGGCCTCGGCGACCTCCTCGCCCAGCTCCGCGTTGTCGATCGCCTCGCCGCCGATCTCCTCCAGGTCCTCGCCGGCGAGCGCCTGCCCGGCAGCCTGGGCGATCCGGCCCCAGTTCGGGTCGCGGCCGAAGAGCGCGGTCTTGACCAGGGGCGAGTTGGCGATCGCCCTGGCGACGCGCTCGGCCTCCTCGGCGCTGGCGGCGCCGTCGACCTGGACCCGGCAGATGCGATCGGAGCCCTCGCCGTCGGCGACGACCTCGATCGCGAGCTGGAGCAGCACGGCCTCGAGCAGGCCCTCGGGCATTGGCACCCCGGCGGCCCCGGTCGCCTGCAGCAGGACGGTGTCGTTGGTGCTCATCTGCCCGTCGACCGTGATCCGCTCGAAGGAGGCGTCGGCGGCGGCGCGCAGGGCGGCGTCGGGATCCTCGACGACCGCGTCGGTCTGTACGAAGCAGAGCATCGTCGCCATGTTCGGCTGGATCATCCCCCCGCCCTTGGCCTGGGCGGAGATTGTCACGCCCCCGGCGCGAAGCGTGCACCGCTTCGGCCAACGGTCGGTGGTGAGGATCGCGTCAGAGAAGGCGACTCCGCCGGCCGCCGAGAGACCCACGGCGGCCTCGTCGATGCCGGCCAGGACGGCGTCGACCGGCAGCGGTACGCCGATCACCCCGGTCTCGGCCACGGCGACCGTCTCCGGCCGCAGGCCGAGACTCGCCGCCGCCTCGTCGCACATCGCGACCGCGTCGGCATAGCCCTGCTCACCGGTCTCGGCGTTGGCGTTGCCGGCGTTGACGACCGCTGCGCGGACGGCGCCCTGCTCGACCCGCGTCCGGCAGACGCGAACCGGCGCCGCCGCCGAGGCGTTGCGGGTGAGCAGGATCGAGGAGGTCACGCTCTCCTCGTCGCAGACGAGCAGGCCGATGTCGGTCCTGCCGCCGCCCTTTAGCCCACAGTGGGCCCCCCCGGCCCGGAACCCGGGTGCGAGCTGGGCAGGGTCGAGCTCCTCGACCCCGGCGGGCGGGTCGACCCAGCGCGACCGGAAGAAGCCCGCGCTCACGCGAACCCCTTCCGGTGCGCCTTATCCCCGCATGGCGGGGGAAAAGCGCACCGGAACGTCATTGGAGGCCCTCCGTCTCGTCGAGGCCCAGCATCAGGTTGAGGTTCTGCACGCCCTGGCCGGAGGCGCCCTTCCAAAGGTTGTCGATCGCCGAGAAGGCGAGCACCCTCCCCCGCTCCTCGACCGTGACGTAGACATGGCACTCGTTGGTGTCGCGCACGTCGCGCAGCCCGGGTGGACCGTCAACTACGTGTACGAACGGCTCGCCGGCGTAGCGCTCGCGGTAGAGCGCCTGCACCCCGTCCTTGGAGACCGGCTCGCTGGTCTGCGCGTAGCAACTGGTCAGCTCGCCCTGGTCGAGCGGCAAGAGGTGTGGGACGAACGTGACCGGCGCCGGGCTGCCCAGCGCCACCAGCTCCTGTTCGATCTCCGGGCGGTGGCGATGCCCCTCGGTCTTGTAGGGGAAGGCGTTCTCGTCCATCGAGACGTAGTGCATCGCGTCGCCGCCGCCGCGGCCGGCGCCGGAGACCCCCTGCTTGGCGTCGATCACAACGTCGGTGAGCAGGCCCTTCTCGGCAAGCGGCGCCAGGGCGAGCACGCTCGCGGTCGGGTAGCAGCCCGGCGTGGCGATCAGCTCCGCCTCACGAAGCTGATCGCGGTAGAGCTCGGTGAGCCCGTAGACGGCGCCCTCGAGCAGCTCCGGCGCCCCGTGCTCCCCGTACCAGCGCTCATACGTGGGCAAATCGCGCAGGCGGAAGTCGGCCGAGAGGTCGACGACGAGCGCGCCCAGGCCCCGCAGGGCCGCGACGGCGGGTGCCGAGGCGCCGTGCGGGTAGGCGACGATCGCCGCATCGACGCCCTCGATCCGGTCGAGGTCGAGCTCGGTCAGCTCCAGCGGTACCCGGTAGCGCGGGTAGAGCCTGTCGAGCCGGGTGCCGGCGTCGCTGCGCGAGGTGACCGCGACCAGCTCCAGCTTCGGGTGGCGCCAGACGATCTGCGCCGCCAGGGCGCCTGTGAACCCGGAAGCGCCAGCGACCAGGACCCGCGCGGCGGGATCGCCGTCGAGTGGTTGGGCAGGGTGGTCAGCCACGCAGCGACCCTCCGATCTTCTCGAGCTCGGCCTCGATCGCCGAGCGCCGCTCGGCGACCTCCTCGTCGGTGAGCGTCCGGTCGGGCGCGCGGAACTCGAGCCGCAGGGCGAGGCTCTTTTGGCTCTCGCTCAGCTGCTCCCCTTCGTAGAGGTCGAAGACCTCAGCGGAGCGCAGCAACTCGCCGCCTCCGCCGAGCACCGTCGCGCGCAGCTGGGCCGCGGAGACCTCGGTGGGCACGACGACGGCGATGTCCTGGTTGACGGCCGGATAGCCGGTCACGTCCTCGAAGACCTCCTCGCCGGCCGAGGCGGCGGCTACGAGGGCTGCCAGGTCGACTTCGAAGCCGACGGCGGCCTCGACGTCCCAGGCCCGGCAGACGAGCGGGTGCAGCTCGCCGAGCCAGCCGGCGGCCTCGCCGTCTGCCGAGACCCGAGCTGAGCGGCCCGGATGCAGGAAGGGCTCCTCGGCGAGCTCGAAGCCGAGCTCCGCCCCGAGCTGACCGGCGAGAGCCTCCAACGCTCCCTTGAGGGCGAAGAAGTCCGCCGGCTCGCCGCCCCCGCGCCAGGACTTCGCGACCAGCGGCCCGACAGCGAGGCACCCGATCCGATGGGGCTCATGATCGGGCGCCGCCCGTTCGCCTGGAAACGAGCCGGCGAGCGCATCGAATCTGCTCTCACCCCCGCTAATCGGGGGTAAATGCAGATTCGCCGATGTCGGCAGGTACACGCGGCCCGACTCGAAGAGGGCGACGGACTCGCTGCCGTGGGCGAGGTTGCGCTGGGCGATGTCCAGCAGGGAGCCGAGGACGGTCGTGCGCATCGCGGACTGGTCCTCGGACAGGGGGTTGGCAAGGACGACGCTGTCGGCCCGTGGGTCGTCGGCGGGAATCCGCAGCCGCCCGGCCTCGCCCGGGTCGGTGAAGCTCCAGCCGACGACTTCGTCGAAGCCGAGATCTCTCATCGCGTCCTCGGCCCGCCGCCGCAGGCGCTGCTCGCGGGTCAGCCCGCCGACCCGGTCGGCGACCGAGGGCAGGGTGCTCGGCAGGTGCTCGTCGAGGCCGTGGACGCGGCCGACCTCCTCGATCAGGTCGACCTCGCGCGTGACGTCGTAGTGGCGATCGGGCGGGACGGTGACCTCGAGGTCCTCGCCGGCAACCTCGACCCCGAAGCCGAGCCGCTCCAGATATGCGACCTGGTCGGCCTGCTCGATCGGCATCCCGAGCAGGCCCTCGACCCGCCCGCCGCGCAGGGTCAGCCGACGCGGCTCGGGGGTCCCGGCGGCGGCGTCGATCGTCCCGGGCACCAGCTTGGCGCCGCAGAGCTCGACCATCAGCCGCGAGGCGACCCGCTGCGCCCGCATGCAGAGGTCCGGGTGCAGCTGCTTCTCGAAGCGCGAGGACGCCTCCGAGCGCAGGCTCAGCATCCGCGAGGTGCGCAGGATGTTGGTGCCGCTCCAGTTGGCTACCTCAAGCAGGACGCTGGTCGTCTCCTCGGAGACCTCGGAGACCTGCCCTCCCATGATCCCGGCGATCCCGGAAGGGCCATTGGCGTCGCAGACGAGGACCGTTTCGGCGTCGAAGGTCCGCTCGACGTCGTCGAGCGTCGTCATCCTCTCCCCCTCGGCCGCGGCGCGAATCGTCAGCGCGCCGCCGGGGACCTTGTCCAGGTCGAAGGCGTGCAGCGGCTGCGCGGTGAGCAGCATCGCGTAGTTGGTGATGTCGACCACGTTGTTGATCGGCCGCTGGCCGACGGCGGCGAGGCGCGCCTGCAACCAGGCGGGCGAAGGACCGATCGTGACGCCGGTGAAGACGCGGGCGGTGAACCTGGGACAGAGGTCGGGCACCTCGACGGCGACCGAGGCGAAGTCACCCACCTCGCCCCCGCTCTCGGCCGGTGCGTCCTCGGCCCACGGCTCGGGCCCCAGCGGCGCGCCGCTGATCGCGTGCACCTCGCGGGCGACGCCGTAGACGCCGAAGCAGTCGACCCGGTTCGGCGTCACCTCCAGCTCCAGCACCGGCTCGGCGATCGGCAGAACCTCGGCCAGCGGCGTGCCCGGAACAAGGCTTCCGGTGCGCTTTATGCCACCCATGGGGACATAAGGCGCACCGGAACGGTCTTCGTCGAGCACGAGGATGCCCGGCGGGCCCTCCCCGAGGCCCAGCTCCGAAGCGGCGCAGATCATCCCGGCGGACTCGACCCCGCGCAGCTTCGCTTCGCCGATCTCCTGCCCGCCCGGCATCGTGGCGCCGGGCAGCGCCACCGACACCGTCTGCCCCGCCGCCACGTTCGGCGCGCCGCAGACGATCGTGCGCTCGCCGTCCCCGGTGTCGACCGTGCAGACACGCAGCCGGTCGGCGTCGGGGTGGGGCTCAGCGGCGAGCACCCGGCCGACGACGAAGCCCTCGGCCGAGGGCGGGCCGACCGCGTCGACCCGCTCGACCTCGGTTCCGGTCATCGCCAGCCGCTCGGCCAGCGCGCCCGGCTCGACGCCCGGGTCGCAGTACTCGCGCAGCCACGAGTACGGGACCCTCATGAGAACTGCTCCAGCACCCGCACGTCGTTGTCGAAGAAGCGCCGCAGGTCGGGCACTCCGTAACGCAGCATCGCGATCCGCTCGACCCCCATGCCGAAGGCGAAGCCCTGGACCCGCTCGGGGTCGTAGCCGTTCGATTCGACGAAGCCGAGCACGTTGGGGTCGACCATGCCGGCGCCGCCGACCTCGATCCAGCCGATCCCCTTGCAGAGGTTGCAGCGGCCGCCGTCCGGCAGCGCGCCCGTCCCCTCGCACTGGAAGCAGGAGACGTCGAACTCGACGCTGGGCTCGGTGAAGGGGAAGAAGTGCGGCCGCATCCGCGCCTCGCGGCTGGCGCCGAAGATCGCCCGCAGCAGCTCGTCGAGCGTCCCCTGCAGGTCGGCGAGCGTGATCCCCTCGCCGATCGCCAGCCCCTCGACCTGGTGGAACATCGGGCTGTGGGTGGCGTCGGAGTCGCGCCGGTAGACCTTGCCGGGGGCGATCATGAAGATCGGCGGCGGCTGGGACTCCATGCCGCGCACCTGCACCGGCGAGGTATGCGTGCGCAGCAGGACCTCGGGGTCCGACTGGACGTAGAAGGTGTCCTGGAGCATCCGCGCCGGGTGCCCGGGCGGGTGGTTGAGCGCGGTGAAGTTGTAGTAGTCGTGCTCGACCTCGGGGCCCTCCATCACCCGGTAGCCGAGGCCGACCATGACGTCCTCGATCAGCCGCGTGGTGCGGGTGACCAGGTGGGTGTGACCGACCGGCCGCGGCGGGGCCCCGGGCAGGGTCACATCGACGCGATCGGTGGCGAGCCGCGATTCCAGCTCGCTCGCGTCGAGCGACTTGGCGCGCGCCTCGAGCAGCGACTCGAGCTCCTTGCGGGCCTTGTTGGCGCCGGCGCCGACCTTGCCGCGTTCCTCGGCGGGCAGCTCGGCGATCCCGCGCAGGATCGTCGTCAGCTCGGCCTTACGGCCGAGGTAGCGGACCCGCAGCTCCTCCAGCTCCGCGGTGCCGGGCGCGGCACCGATCGCCGCCGCGGCCTCGACCCTGATCTCCTCGATCCGGTCAAGCACCTTTGGGACCCTCCGGCATGGCGAGCGACGATATCCGCTCGGCGCAAATTGCGGCGACGGCGGCGACGTTGAGCGACTCGGCGCCGCCGGCGCGCAGGGGAATCGTCACCCGCGACCCGCAGGTCGCGAGCACCTCGTCCGGCAGCCCCTCGCGCTCGGCACCGAGGCATAGCGTCGCTGCACTCTCCAGAGCGGAGAGTCCCTCGCCGCCGTGGGCGACCAGCGCGACCCTGGGCGTCGGCGTCGCGGCAACCTCGGCCCGCGCCACGGCCTGGGCGAAGATCGAGCCCATGCTCGCCCGCACCGCCTTCGGCGCGAAGGGGTCGGCGCAGCCGGGGCCGAGCACGACCGTGCCGTCGAGAAGGGCGTGCGCGGTGCGCAGGATCGTGCCGACGTTGCCGGGATCGCCGACCCCGTGCAGGTAGATGCAGGGCGAGCCGCCTGGCTCGGCCCAGCGCTGCGGCCAGACCGCGATCGCCCGCGTGCCCGAGCCGAGCGCGGAGACCTCGGCGAGGAGCTCGGGGGCGACCTCCTCGCCGCCGAGCCCGCTGCCGGCGGCCGTGAGCAGGAAGCGCGGCTCGGCCCCGGCTGCCAGTCCCGCCTCGACCAGGTCCTCGCCCTCGGTGACGAACGCGGACTCGCGCTCGCGGTGCTTGCGGTCGCGCAGCTTGCGGACCAGCTTCAGCTTCTCGTTTTGCGGGCTTTCGATCATCTGGTGCGGTGACGGTGGTGTCTTCGTTTCTCCGGTTTCTTCTCCTGGAACGAAAAAGCGGGCCGTGAAGACGGCCCGCCCGGGAAAGTGGAGTCTCGGCTGCGGCTAGGCGGCCGCACCCTCCCGGGCCATCTCCACGAATCGGCGGAACGCATCGCGGTCGCTGACCGCGATCTCGGCGAGCATCTTGCGGTTCACCTCGACCCCGGCCGCGTCGAGGCCGTGGATCAACTGCGAGTAGCTCATGCCCTCCAGCCGCGCCGCGGCGTTGATCCTGGTGATCCAGAGCCGGCGGAACTCGCGCTTGCGGTTGCGCCGGTCGCGGTAGGCGTACATCCCCGACCGCTGCACCTGCTCCTTGGCGAAGCGGTAGGAGGAGTGCTTGCGCCCGAAGTAGCCCTTCGCTTCCTTGAGGACCTTGCGGCGCTTCTTGCGGGCGTGGACGGAGCGCTTGACCCGGCTCACTTGGTGCCTCCGAGGAGGTGACGCACCGACTTGACGTCGGACGGCGCGATCTCGACCGGCCGCGCCATCCGCCGCTTGCGCTTCGGCGACTTCTTCTCGAGGATGTGGCTCGAGTAGGCGCGCCGCCCGCGCAGCTTGCCCGTCGCGGTCTTGCGGAAGCGCTTCTTGGCGCCGGAGTGGGTTTTCATCTTGGGCATCGGGATCGCTATTGAAGCAGACGGGCGCCCTCCGGTGCAGGCGCTCTTCGTGGCTGGCGGGCGGGGCGCAGGGTACTGTGGCGCCCGATGCGCATCGTCTACGTGGTCGGAACGCGGCCGAACTTCGTCAAGACGGCCCCGGTGATCGGTGCCCTGCGGGAGCGGCTGCCGGACGGGCGCCACGCGCTCGTCCACACCGGCCAGCACTACGACCGCTTGATGTCGGCGGTCTTCCTCGAGGAGCTGGGGGTGCCGGCACCCGACCACATGCTCGAGGTCGGCTCGGGCAGCCACGCGCAGCAGACGGCGCGGGTGATGGAGCGCCTGGAGCCGGTGCTAGCCGAGGAGCGGCCCGACCTGGTGATCGTGCCCGGCGACGTCAACTCGACCCTGGCGGCGGCGCTGACCGCGGCGAAGATGCAGGTCCCCGTCGCCCACGTCGAGTCAGGGCTGCGCAGCTTCGACCGCACGATGCCCGAGGAGCTGAACCGGATCGTCACCGACCACCTCTCCGACCGCCTCTTCATCCACAGCCCCGAGGCGGACGACAACCTGCACGCCGAGGGGATCCCGGCGAAGCGGATCCACCTGGTCGGCAACACGATGATCGACACCCTGGTCGCGCTGGAGGAGCGCTTCCGGGCAGCCGACGCCGCCGCGGGGCTCGGCCTCGAGCCCGGAAGCTTCGTCCTCGTCACCCTGCACCGCCCGGCGCTGGTCGACGGCCCGCTGCTGCCCAAGACGATCGCGCGCCTGGCGGCGCTGGCGCGCGAGATGCCGGTGATCTTCCCGGTTCACCCGCGCACGAGGGCGATGATGGAGGCAAGCGAGCCGGCGCACCCCGGCCTCCTGCTCTGCGAGCCGCTCGGCTACCTCGACTTCCTCTCCCTGCTCGCCGACGCCGGCGCCGTCCTCACCGACTCCGGCGGCATCCAGGAGGAGACCACCTACCTCGGCATCCCCTGCTTCACCCTGCGAGCCAACACCGAGCGCCCGATAACGATCACCGCCGGCACCAACACCCTCCTGGGCCTGGACCCCGCAGCGATCGCCAAGATCCCCCAAGCTCTCTCCCAGCGCCCGCCCAAGAGGCCCACCCCACCGCCCCTCTGGGACGGCCGCGCCTCAGAGCGGATCGCCGACATCGTCACGGGCTAAGGCTGGGCTAAGGCCTATCCCGGCAGGGGTGGAACGTCTTGTACTTTTTCGCGTTGTTCAGGCGCGGCCGAAAGGCCGCGACATCGCGAAAAAGTTAAGTGGAACCCCTGCCGGGATAGGCCTCAGGCAGCCGCAGCGTCATCGCCAGGCGTATCGCCCTCGGGCTCTTTCGGCTCAGACTCCGCTTTGGCAGCCTCTTTCCCCGGCGCCAGCAGCATGCTCATGTTCCGCCCTTCCTGCAGCGGCTGCGACTCGATCACGGCGAGGCCGTCGAGATCCTCGAAGAGCCGCTGCAGCAGCGCCCTGCCCCGCTCCGGATGCGCCTGCTCGCGGCCGCGGAACATGATCGTGACCTTGACCTTGTCCTGGTGGCGCAGGAAGCGCTCGACGTGGCCCTTCTTGGTCTCGTAGTCGTGGTCGGCGATCTTCGGCCGCAGCTTGATCTCGCGGATGTTGACCTGCTGCTGGTGCTTGCGGGCCTGCTTCTGCTTCTGCTCCTGCTCGTACTTGTACTTCGAGTAGTCGAGCAGGCGGGTCACCGGCGGTTTCGAGCCGGGAGCGACCTCGACCAGATCGAGGTCGGCGTCCTGGGCGCGTTTCAGCGCATCGGCGATCTCGACGATGCCGAGCTGCTCCCCATCCGCCCCGATCAGGCGGACCTTGGGCACGCGGATCCGCTCGTTGATCCGAGTCGTGTCGCGCTCCGGCGGGCGCCGGTCGAACCTACGGGGAACCGGCACTATCGAAGAGGGCCGTCGAGCATCAAGAGGACGAGAGGTAGGAGTGCGGGCACGGGACGCTCAGCGGCACGAGGTCTTTTGCGTACCTGCGATCAAGTGCCCGGAGTATAGACAGAGGCGGCGCTTTGGGCGAATGCGCGGGTCAGGAGGGCTCGCTCTCGGCGCGGACGCGAGCGGTGAACTCCGCCGCCGGCATCGCCCCCAGCTCACCCTGCTCGTGCGAGCGCACCGCCACGGCACCGGCCTCCTGCTCGCGGTCGCCGACGACCAGCATGTAGGGATAGCGGCCGAGCTCGGCGTCGCGGATCTTCTTGCCGACCGACTCCGAGCGGGCGTCGGCCTCGACCCGCACCCCCGCTTCGCGCAGCTCGGCGACGACGCGCTCTGCGTACTCGTCGTGGCGGTCGGAGACGGGCAGGACGATCGCCTGCACCGGCGCCAGCCAGACGGGAAAACGGCCTGCGTAGTGCTCGATCAGGATCCCGGCGAAGCGCTCCATCGAGCCGAGCAGGGCGCGGTGGATCATCACCGGCCGGTGGGCGGCGTCGTCGGGGCCGACGTAGGTGAGGTCGAAGCGCTCGGGCATCTGGAAGTCGAGCTGGCAGGTGCCGCACTGCCAGGAGCGGCCGAGCGCGTCGGTGACGTGGAAGTCGATCTTCGGCCCGTAGAAGGCGCCGTCGCCGGGGTTGAGCTCGTACTCGCGGCCCTGGCGATCGAGCGCCTCGGTCAGCGCCGCCTCGGCCTTCGCCCACTGCTCCTCGGAGCCCATCGACTTTTCTGGCCGGGTCGAGAGCTCGACCCGGACGTCCTCGAAGCCGAAGCGGGCGTAGAGCTCGTCGATCGCCTCGCAGATGTCGGCGACCTCGTCGGCGATCTGCTCCTCGGTGCAGTAGACGTGGGCGTCGTCCTGGGTGAAGGCGCGGACGCGCAGCAGGCCGTGCAGGACGCCCTCGCGCTCGTTGCGCGAGACGAGGCCGAACTCGGCCAGGCGCAGCGGCAGCTCGCGGTAGGAGTGGCGCTCGGAGTCGAAGACGAGGCAGGCGCCGGGGCAGTTCATCGGGCGCAGCGCCAGGTGGCGCTCGTCGGACTGCATGAAGTACATGTCGTCGCGGTAGTTCTCCCAGTGCCCGGAGCGGCGCCAGAGCTCCTCGTCGAGCACCTGCGGAGTGGCGATCTCCCTGTAGCCGCGCTTGCGCAGCTGGGCCTGGACCTGGTCCTCGATCAGGTGCAACAAGGTCGTCCCGTTGGGCAGCCAGAAGGGCATCCCGGGCGCCTCTTCGCGCAGCATGAAGATGCCGAGCTGGGGGCCGAGCCGGCGGTGGTCGCGCGCCTTGGCCTGCTCGATCAGCTCCAGGTGGGCGGCGAGGTCCTTCTTCGAGAAGAAGGCGGTGCCGTAGATCCGGGTCAGCATCTGGCGCTTCTCGTCACCGCGCCAGTAGGCACCGGCGAGCGAGCTGAGCTTGATCGCCTTGATCCGCCCGGTCGAGGGGCCGTGGGGGCCGCGGCAGAGATCCTCGAAGGGCCCGTTGCGGTAGAGCGAGACGGTCTCGACACCAACGCCTGAGACCAGGTCGCGGATCAGCTCGACCTTGTAGTCCTCGCCCTGGCCCTCGAAGATCTCGATCGCCTCGGCGACCGGCACGTCGCGGCGCTCGAAGGGCTCGTCGGCCTCGATGTGAGTCCGCATCCCCGCCTCGATCTTCTCCAGGTCGGCATCGGTGACCTTGACGTCCTCGGGGAAGTCGAAGTCGTAGTAAAAGCCATTCTCGATCGCCGGGCCGATCGTCACCTTGGTCCCCGGATAGAGCTCCTGCACCGCCTCGGCCATCACGTGGGCGGCGTCGTGGCGGATCAGCTCGAGCGCCTCGGGGTCGCGGTCGGTGAGGATCGCAATCCCGGCGCCGTCGGGCAGCGGCGCGGAGAGGTCGCGAAGCTCGCCGTCGACCCGGATCGCCAGCGCCGCCTTGGCCAGCCCCGGCCCGATAGCGCCAGCCGCGTCAGCGCCAGATGCGCCGTCTGCAAGTTCCAGCGACGTCCCGTCAGGCAAGCGGACGGTGATCTTTTGAGTCGCTGCCTCGATGCGGCCATGCTACCCACGCCCGCCCAGGCCCACCCGGCCCAATGCGGTCGCACTTCCCGTCGCTATCCGACGGGAAGTGCAACATCGAGGGATGGGAGCGCCTCAAATGCCGATGCGGTCGCGGTAACTGCCGCGTACCGGCGGAAAGTGCGACCGCTACCGGGGAGGGGCTTGGCGGGCTTGGCGGACGGCGATCGGCGGGCAGGGGCTTTCGCCGTGGACCGGCGTCGTGCGTTCCCAGAGGACGTAGGGGCCGCCACTGCGCAGCCGGCGCAGATGCCCGAACGGCGGTCGCGGCGATTCGGTGACGACGTACCGCACACCGGGCGGAGGCTTCGAGTCGGTTTCCTGGGCCGCCTCGATGCAGACCCTGCCACCGCGCAGCTCCCAGGAGACATAGGGGACGCCGTGTTCATCTTCGAGCAGCTGGCGCGAGGCGAGCACGAGCGTCGGGCTCTCGCCGACGTCGGCGCGGAATCCGGTGAGCCCCGGCGAGTAAGAGGATGGGCCCACCGGCGCATTGGCCAGCGCCAGCAGCGAGCAGCCGCCGGCGACGAGCAGGTAGAGCCAGGCGACGGGCCGTCTCAGCAGCGGGAGGACAATGACGAGGGCGGCGACCGGCGCGGCGATCTCGATCGCCTTGGCAGCGGTGTACGGCGTTCCGCCCATGCGAGCGGCGGCATAGGCGAGCGCCGCGGCGGCGAGGCCGGCGAGCAGAGCCGTCTCGCGGCGGCGCCAGCAGAGGAAGGCGCCGTAGGCGAGCAGGATCGAGGCGAAGGCGGCCCCGAGGAAGTAGCCGAGGGCGGGAACCGCCCCGTCTCCGGGCGAGAGGCGGAAGTCCCCGGAGGGCCAGATGCCGAGCGCCTCGAAGGGCGAGACCTGGCCGAAGAGGTTGCCGAGGCCGGGGCCGTTGGGGTCGAAGGTCTCGAACTGCTGGAAATCGATCATCCGGCCGATCTCGGGGGCTATCAGGACGAGGAAGAGGAGAACGGCGTAAAGAGCAGCGCTCCAGGCTGCGGGGCCCGTCGCGACTGCCGGGGGGCCTGCGGGCGGGGGCTGCGCCTCCGTTCTCGGCCCCCCGGCATCCGCGCCACCCGCAGAGGGGCGGAGGCGGTGGACGCCGTGCTCCATCAGCGTCCAAGCTGCTGCCGTCCCGATCAGCCAGATGAGGCCGGGGAAGCTGTAGGTGTAGACGGAGCCGGCTGCCAGGAGGGCAGCTGGGGTGAAGCGGAGGGGGAGCTGGCGCCACTCGGGGTTTTGCGAGGCCTCGCGGAGGGCCAGGGCGAAGGCCAGGAAGAAGAGGGCTTGCATGGTCTCCTTGAAGGAGCCCTGGGCGAAGTAGGAAGCGGCCATGTAGGTGAGGCCGATTACGAGCGCGGCCGGGATGCGGAGGTGCGACGGCTGGTCCCGAAAGGCCGTCAAGGCGGTGAGTGAGGCGAGAACGGCGACGGCGATCGTCAGGCCGGTGAACCCCGGGACCAGCCCTATGCCGAGGCCCCCGTGCAGCGCCACGACGATCGCGTGGGGGCCGAGCGGGTAGCCCTGGTGGAGGAGCTGGGAGCCCTCGCCGCCGGCGAGGCGGTCGGTGGCCAGCAGGTGCTGGGACATGTCCGGGTTGAAGCTGGTGCCGAGGATGCCGAAGTGGCCCTCGGCGACGAAGGGGAGCGCGGTGGCGAGGAGTGCGAGCAGGGCGACCGGCGCGCCGGTCCGCAGCGCCTCCCCCCCGCCGTCGAGTCGTCGCCAGAGGTAGGCGACCGACGCCGCCGAGAGGACCAGGACGGCGACGGCAGGCGCCGCGCCCTCGCCCGGCAGCCGAACCGTCCCCCAGCAGGTCGCGCAGAGCAACGCCAGCCCCACGGCGGGAGCCAGCCACGACCAGCGCCGCACCCCGCAGAGCGCGAGCGCCGCCTGCCCGATCGCCAGCGAGGCGCCGCACACGGCCAGCACGGCTGCATAGGTCCCGATCACGAGGCCGCGAGCCTAGACGGCCCCGGAGCGATGGGCGCTACTGGGCTCGAACCAGTGACCTCCAGCTTGTCGAGCTGGCGCTCTCCCAACTGAGCTAAGCGCCCCGGGCACCTGAATCTAGCAGCGGTGCGCCGAGGGCGGAGATTGCGGGAAAAGCGAGTCAGATGAGCGGGCGATCCACGAGGCGTTCGCTCAAGTCGAGCCGGTGCACGCGCCGATGCAGAGAGTGCAACTTCTCCCCGAACACGGTGTTTCTCTAGACATAGACAGGACCGACGAGCCAGGGAAGCAAAGTCTCACTTGGTGGTACGTCCTTCGGAAGCAAAGGGCCCCTCATGGGGCCCTCTTCCGTTCAGCCAAGCACCTGGACGACGACGGTTCGCTCCCGGGGCCGGTCGTCGAAGTCGATCAGCACCAGCTGCTGCCAGGTGCCGAGCGCCAACCGCCCGCCGGTCACCGGCACGACCTCCGAGGGACCGACGATCGAGGCACGCTGGTGCGCGTGTGAGTTGGTGTCGTGGTTGAGCCGGTTGTGCGCGTACTCGCCGCGGGCCGGGATCAGGCGCTCGAGCATCTCCTGGAGATCCTGGACCCCGCCCGGCTCGTACTCCATCGTCGCGATCGCCGCGGTCGACCCGCGCACGAACGCGCTCGCCTGCCCCTCGGCGACCCCTGCCTCGTCGACCGCCCGCTGGGCCTCGGCCGTGATGTCGATGACGTGAGACTCGCCCCGGGTTGACAGCGATATCGCAGTGGTGCGGATCTCCACCGGGTCAAGCTACCCGACTAGACCGAAGTTACCCCCCGACGCCCGCCCGAATTCGGCTTGAGCAGTGAGGATCGCCGCTTTCACGGCTGTCTCGTTCGTGTCTACGCGTGCTTGGGGATGCGCTCGATCAGCTCCAGCGCCCGCGCCTGGAGCTCGTTGGGCTCGCTGAGCTGCTCGAAGCTGGCCTCGGCGCCCTCGACGCGGATCGTGTTGCGGGTGCGCAGGGAGAGCTCATCGATCAGGCTCTCGAAGCTGTGGGGCGTCTCCCCGCGCGAGGTGCGCTTGGCGCGCGCCTTGCCGGTGGCGGCGGCCGAGCGCTTCGCCTTGGCGACCGGATCCGCCTGCGCCGGCGGGCACTCGTCGCGGAAGGTCAGCTCCGCCCATGCCTCGCGCAGGTGCCACTCCAGGTAGTAGGAGAGCATGCAGCAGAAGATGTGGGCGCGGACCCGGTCCTCGAGGCGGTGGTGGATGGGCCGGACCTCCAGCGGCCCCTTCAGGGTGCGGAAGGCGCGCTCTGCCCACTTCAGCTGCTTGTAGGAGGTGACTACGCCGGGGGTGTCCAGCTCGCCGCCGGGGACGGAGGTGCGCAGCGCGTAGATCCCGTCGAGGGCCGCCTCGGCGGCGACCTGCGCCTGCTTGCGGGAGAAGGTGAAGCAGGCGTCGGTGATCTGCACCTCGAAGTGCTTCTTGACCTTGTAGCGCTTCAAGGCCGGGCCGACCGCGAGGCCGATCTCGGCGGCGCCTTTGAGCGTGCCGGCCGCAGCGCGCTCTGCGATCTCCCCCAGGCCGCGCTCGGTGGCAGCCAGCAGCTCCTCTCGCTTTCTCGCCCGCTCCTCGCCGACCAGGGGATTGCGGCAGAGGACGAGCCGCTCGCCGGGGTAGGCATCCGATTCGATCTCGGCCAGGTTGGTCTCGTCGAGGAGTGAGAGCTGCAGGTCGCCCTCCTTGACCAGCTTCTTCACCGCCGGCGCTTTCAGCGCCGTGATCCAGGCGACCCCCTCCGCCTCTCCCATCGTCTCCAGGTTGGCCTTTGTCGCCATGCCGCGGTCGGAGACGACGATCACCGTGGCGAGCCCGAAGCGCTCCTTCAGCTTGGCGACCTGGGCGGGCAGGGTCGCGTGGTCGTTGAGGTTGCCCTCGAAGACCTCGATCGCGACCGGGCGTCCCTGCCGGTCACAGAGCAGGCCGTAGGTGATCTGCAGGGTGCCCGGTCGCCCGTCGCGCGAGTAGCCGAGCGCCGCCAGCGGGCAGGTCCTGCCCTCGAAGTAGGAGGAGGAGACGTCATAGAGGACCAGGGTGCCGTCGGTGAGGTGGCGGGTGGCGAGGCGGTCCTCGATCTTCCCCTGGCGCTCGCAGAGCCAGTCCATCGCCGCGTAGAGGTCGTCTTGGTCAGCGCTCCCCACGCCGAGCGAGGAGCCGAGCGTTGACTGGCCCAGGGCTCGCACGGTGGCGAGCTTGGAGCCGGGCTCCAGGACCCGCTGGCAGATCATCGCCAGGGCGAGGTCGCGCTCTTTGGAGGGGGAGCGGTCGAGCAGGCGGGGCAGGCCGAGGCGGCGAGCGGCCCCCAGCACCGCTTCGGCGTGCCCGGTGGGGAGGCTGTGCGTCACCTCGAGCCCCTCGTCTGCCACCAGCAGCGTCTTGCCGGCGAGGACCGCCCTGATCGCGGCGATCGCCTCCGGTGGCAGGTGGGAGAGGTTGGCGAGCGTCTGCTTCTTCACCTTGCCGCCCTCGCGGTAGGAGCGGCGCAACAGCTGCGAGTGGTACTCGCGATCACCGCGCTTGACCGTGTTCGTGACCACGTGCATAGCGCCTGTCGGCCTTGCCTTTCTGCCCATACCACGAACCTATCACTACCTTCGGACGGATAGTCGTGACTACGTTTGACAAGGTGCAAACACCGGCAATCCCGCACGGGAAGCAGGATTCAGCCCACTCAGCGGCTCAGTGGGCGGGGTAACTTCGGACTAGAAGCTGGAATCCAGGTGGGCCCAGAACTGCCCACCGGCGAGCGGGACCCGGGGCGCGCCTGGAAACGACACCGAGAGGCGACCGGCCCAGGACCTCTTCCCGTCGGCTGCGGCCGCATAGGACCCCGCTCCGGCGAAGGGCCGCGGCGGCCTCAGCGTGGCCGACGTCAAGGCATCGTTCTGAACGAAGGACCGAGATGGCGCGACGGCCCAGGCGTACCGCACCACGGCCATCGACCCCAGGCTCTCTTCGGTGAGCGCGAGATAGAGGGTCCTCTCGCCGATCTGCAGGGCGAGGAGCTCCGTGACTGCGAGAGGCTCCCGCCAGCCCGCCTGCAAGACGTTGAAGGGAAAGCTCGGCGCGCCCCCCGCCGGGCGGGCGTATCGCTGGCCAGGTGCGCGAATCCGCCCCCGGGCGCAGCGACGGCGCCGCGAGCTCCGGATCCGTCCCTTCGCCCGGTGAGCCCGCACGGCGACGTAGCTCCGCTCGCCGGTGAAGCGGATGCGGCCGACGAAAACGCCGGGCCTGCTCTCGAACCGGCGCCGCCCCCTGCATCGGCGGCGAGGGACCGGCTTCGCGACCCGGTTGGAAGGCCGGAACCGCACCGCGATCCTGCCGAGCTTGCCGAACGAGGCCTCGACCCGTCGCCGCGTCACCGTTCCGCGGGCGACGTACGCGCTGACCGCCGAGGCGCGACCCCGAGACCGGCCGCGATCCGATCCGGAGCTCCGGTGCCTGGTGACGACGATGCCGACGATGTCGTCGACCCCGATCACGGAGAGATCGAAGCCCTGTCGTGTCTCGAGCTCGAAGCGAGATTCCCAGGAGCGAGGCCGGCTCGGGGCCTCGTGAACGCGAGCCCGCACGAGCGCGCGGAACTTCGCCGGCACGGCTGCCGGTATGTCGAGCGGGCCGGCCAGGCACATGGGCGGCGACATGAGAAAGGCCGCGGCCAGGACGGGCACGCAGAGCCAGCGGGAGCGCACGCTCATCCGACCCGCCCCGCGCGCCTGAACAGCCGACCGACTTCCCTGCCGAAGTAGGCACCGAAATTCGTCTTCGGATCGTCCGTGTAGCCGTAGTTGGTGACGCTGTTGAGGATCCCGTCGCCGATCGTCCAGCCGCCGCCGGAAGCCCCGCCGGTGACTTCGCACTCGGCGGCGAGGTTGAGCGGGCCGGGCGAGAGGATCGAGAGCGTGTCATGGCCGAGGAACGGCGTGTCGGCGCAGAGGCTCTGCGTTTCTCCGTCGAACGGCCTTTCCGCCGGGTAGCCGTGGATGTCGAAGACCTGCCTCGGGCTGAGGCCCCAGGCGATCCCGGCGCCGCCGACCGCCTTGGCCAGGAGCCGGCCGCGCGCATTGCGGGCGACGACCGCCGCGCCGACGTCGTAGTTCTCGCTGGCCGTTGTGCGCCAGCGCCGCGTCGTGTCGATCCACTTCGCCGGGAAGACCCCGAAGGGACGCTGTCCGTACCGGTAGCCCGGCACGAACACCCAGCGGAAGTCGATCCAGCGACCGTGGCGGCCACCGGTGTGTATGCAGTGCGCGGCCGTCATCACCACGCTGAAGTTGGGTGCGTTGACCGAGGTGCCCGAGCAGCGCCCGAGGCCGAACGGGGTGACCATGAAGATGGCGCCGTGCACGCGAGCCTCCGGAACCGTGGGATCGGGCACCGTTTCGGATTTGGAGCTCGCGGTCGCAATCTGGCTCGACTCCGCCGGCGGGTAGGCGTGCGGCGCACCCGCCTCGATCCTCGCCGGCCTCGCGGAGGCTTCGATCGCGCCCCGCTCCGGCAGGCGCACGTCGAGCGGCTTCGCCCGCCTCATCCGCTCCGCGGTCCAGAAAGCGGCCGCATCCTTGGCCTGTCCGGGCACGGCAATCGCCGCGGCGGCGGGGTGCGGTTCGCACGCACCGCCGGCAAGCAACGCAATGGCGATCCCAAGCGCGACGCCCGGTCCCACGGGCAGCCGACACACCCCGCGGCCAAATGCGCTCATCCCGAGCAGTCTACTTACGCACAGCGCTATGCACCAAGCGATGAAGAGGGCTCACCCCACGGCGTCTCGGTCGTAGTAGCGCTTTGTCGCTCGTGGAGACGACGGTCGCCCGGCTGCCACGAGAATGATCCGTGCACCAGTCTGGTCGAACGATTCCCGCGCCTTGCCGCGCAATGCATCGACGCTCCGCTGCCCGGTCGGCGTGATGCTGACGCTGAAGCTCACGCGTGGGGCGTGATGTCGATCAGCTTGCCGCTGCGCATCTCGTCGAGTGAGCGGCGCAGCTTGCGATCGGACAGGGCGCGCTTGTCTTCGACTCGCGCTAGGACGGCCTCAAGCAGATTCCGGTTGCGCCCCAGCGCGCGAAGCTCGCGGACGAGCGGGCGAACCTCGAGGACGCTCCGGAGCGTGACCCACCGTCGTGTCCAGAAGGATCGCTTCCGGTGGATTCCAGTTGGGCTCCTCGAAGGACTTGATGCCGCGTGGTAGCGGCGGACGCCCTCGCTGAGACACGACTACCTGGCGTGACGCGCGCGAGTTAGGTCTACGGACACCGCAGTTTTGACCCGCTTCGTCGCACGGCCGACGATGGCGGTGCGCTTCTTCGGATCGCTGACCTTTGGAGCATTGGACGACACGTAGCGACCCGTCTTGGCGGATCGATAGCCGCTTCCGTTCCGGGTGGCCGCGGCTGCCCTGTGCGAGCTTGCGGAGTTGCGGCTCTTGGCCGACACGGATCGGCCCTTGCCGCCTTTTGCCTGTTCTGCCTTCATCTGAACTGCGATTCTACCTGCCGCGTCCGGACCACGCCTGGGCCTGCGACCGCAATTGCTCCGTTGCGCGCTGCATCGATGGATGGATCGCAGCCTGCCTCTTTGTCGGCGCCCCCGCAGCCCCATCCAGGTATTGAACCTTCGCAAGATGGCGCAATCACGCCCGGCCTGTGCCACCCCCGTGCCACCTTGTGCCACCCAACAGCCGGCTTCAACCGGAATCAGCCGGATTCGGCGCGCGGCCACTGAGGCCGCGCAAACCGCTCTGATAAGCCGTGAACCGCTTGCCAGAGCCAGAGGCGCCCACCGGAATCGAACCGGTGTAAACGGCTTTGCAGGCCGCTGCGTAGCCACTCCGCCAGGGCGCCGGGGAGATGAAGGGTAGCGGCGGGGGGTTTGGGCTCGTCGGGCCGGGTGGCCTAGGCGGCGCGCTGCTCGGGGCCCGGGTCGTCGTCGACGTCGAGGATCAGGTTGTCGTCTGCGGTGCGGCGGACGCGGAAGTCGAGCGGGGAGCGCTCCTCGAGCTCGCGCAGGAGCTCGACCGGCTCGTCGAGGTGCATCGAGATCGTCGCGCGGCCCTCGGAGAAGCGCTCGACCGAGATCTCCGAGGTGGCATCGATCTGGCCGGCGGCGTCCTCGAAGCCGACGAGCTGGGAGAAGTCGTCGAAGGGGCCGATCTCGACCTTGACGATTCCCTCGAAGAGGCCCTGGGCGGCGCGCTCGACCGCGTCACTCCCACCGCCTGCCGCCTCGCCGGCGCCATTGGCGGCACTCGCCTGGACCTCGGTCAGCTCCTGGGCGCGGCGCCCCACCTCGACCGCCTCGCGCAGCGCCTTCATCCGGATCCGGGTCGCCTGGCCACGGGCCTGGGACTGGATCTCCTCCAGCTTCGAGGAGACCGCCTCCAGCGAGTCGATGCTGCGGTCGTGCCGCTCGTTGGCCTCGGCAAGCCGCTCGCGCAGGCCGCGGATCTCGCGTTCGCGCTCGATCACCATCGCCGAGAGTGAGGAGAGCTCCCCCTCGGCCCCGGCCGCAGACTCGGCAGCTTTGCGCCAGCGCCCCAGCGCGTCCTCGGCATCGCACTCTAGCGCCCAACTCCGTGCGTCCTTCGCCGCCAGCGCCGCATCGACGTCGGCACGGCGGTAGCCGAAGAGCGCCGTCCTGAAGCTACCCATGCGCGGCACCGTAGAGGCGCCCTCGGACGCCATCCTGCGCATCCCCCAGATCGAGCCGCGGCGCCTCGCGCCAGAGGTCCTCGAGCTGGTACCGCTGGCGCGCCTCCTCGGTGAATATGTGCAGTACGCAGTCGAGATAGTCCATGACGATCCAGCCGGCCGCCTCCCCCGCCTCGGCCCCGGCCGGCAGCAGGCCCTCCTCCTGCTTCAGGCGCAGCTTCACCTCGTCGGCGATCGCCCTCGCCTGGCGCTCGTTGCGGGCCGTGCAGATCGCCAGGAAATCGGTGTAGGCGACGAGCTTGCGCATGTCGAGGACGACGATCTCGCTCGCGGCTTTGGAGTCGGCCAGCTCGGCGAGACGCCGGGCCAGGGCCTCCGCGCGCTCGGCTTTCCCCTCTGCCGCGCTCACCGGAGAACCTTACGTTCGCGCCCCAATCGTCCCGGACTCGAATACCCGGCGATCACCGTGACGATTGGGGCACTCACCCGTAGATCCCCTTCTCTTCGATGAACCGCGCCACCGACTCGGGCACGAGGTAGCGCAGCGGCCTGCCCGCGGCGGCGCGATCGCGCACCGCCGAGGAGGAGACGCCGAACTGCGGCATCTCCAGCATCGTCGCCCTGCCCTCGGCTCCGAGGCTGCGCAGCACCGCCGCCACGTCGGCGTCGGCGATCCCGGCACGCCGGGCGACCGCGAGGCGGGCCAGCTCGGTCACGCGCCTGGGTTCGCGCCAGCTCTCCAGCCCCACCGCAGCGTCCGCCCCCATCACGAAGACCAGCTCCCTGTCGCCACGTTCGTCTGCAAGCAGCTCCAAGGTCTCATATGTGTAGGACGGCCCGTCGCGCTCGACCTCGAGGGTCGAGACCGAGAAGCGCGAATCGTCCGCGGCGGCGAGTCGCGTCATCGCCAGCCGCAGCTCGCGCCCGGGGTCGTCGGCGATCCGCTTGTGGGGCGCCTCGCCGGTCGGGACCAGGACGACCTCCTCGAGGCCGAGCTGCCAGAGCGCCTCCTGAGCGAGGGCGAGATGGCCGAGGTGCGGAGGGTTGAAGGCCGATCCGAGGACGCCGATGCCACCGGCGGAAGCGTCACTCACGTATCTGGCCGTCGCCGTGGACGACGTACTTGTAGGTCGTCAGCTCGCGCAACCCGATCGGCCCGCGCGCGTGAAGCTTCTGGGTCGAGTTGCCGATCTCGGCCCCCATGCCGAACTCGAAGCCGTCGGTGAAGCGGGTCGAGGCGTTGGTGTAGACGACCGCGGCGTCGACGCCGGCGCTGAAGCGGGCCGAGGCCTCCGCGGAGGCCGTGACGATCGCCTCGGAGTGGCTGGTGCCGTGATCGTTGATGTGATCGACGGCCTCCTCGAGGGAATCGACCACGCCGACGACCATCTTCAGGTCGAGGAACTCGGTCCCCCAGTCGGCGTCGTCGGCGATGCCGACCTCGACCTCGCCGGCGAGCGCCCGCGTCGCCTCGTCCCCGACCAGCTCGACCCCAGCCTCGTGCAGGTCGCTGAGGACGCCCGGCAGGAAGTCGGCCGCCACGGCCGCGTCGACCAGCAGCGTCTCGGCCGCGTTGCAGACGCCGGGACGCTGCACCTTCGCGTTGTAGGCGATCCGCCGCGCCATCTCCAGGTCGGCGTCGGCATGCACGTAGACATGGCAGTTCCCGGCCGCGGCATAGATCACCGGCACCGTCGCCACGTCCTTGAGCGCGTTCTTGAGGCCTTCCCCGCCACGAGGGATCAGCAGGTCGACGAGGCCCTCCTGGGTCGCCAGCTCGGCCAGGCTCTCACGGCCACCGCCGGCAACCAGCTGCGCGGCGTCCTCGGGCAGCCCTGTTTCGGCGAGCGCTTCCCGCACCACCGCCGCGAGCGCCCCGTTGGAGCGCTCCGCGTAGCTCGACCCCCGCAGCACGATCGCGTTGCCGCTCTTGATCGTCAGCGCCGCGCAATCGACCGTCACGTTGGGCCGCGCCTCGTAGACCACGGCGACGACCCCCAGCGGAACCCGGACCTTGCGCAGCTCCAGCCCGCTCTCAAGCGTCTTTTGCTCCAACTCCTCGCCCACAGGATCCTCCAGCGCAGCAACCACTCGCACGCCCTCGGCCATCGCCGCAACCCGCTCCGCCGTAAGCGTCAGCCGATCCCGCAGCGCCTGCGTAAGCCCAGCCGCCCGCTCGTCCGCCAGGTCAGCAGCGTTGGCCTCGAGAATCTCCTCGACCCGCTCACCCAGCAGCCGCGCGGTCGCCTCCAGGGCAGCGTCCTCCTGGGCGGTCGAGGCGCTCGCCAGCTCCCGCGAAGCGCGCTTCGCCGCCTCACAGGTCTCCGCTACCGATCGCGTGGTCGTCGCCATTGACCGCTAAGGGTAGCTGGCGGGGTGGGGTGCCTCTCAGCCCTCAGACCAGCACAAACCGATCCCGGTGAATCACCTCATCCGCCGCGTGCGGCAAAAGCTCGCGAACCTCAGCGCTCTTAAGCCCGATCACCCGCGACAGCTCCTCCGCCGAGTAGTCGACGATCCCCTTGCCCACGGTCGACCCGCTCGCAGCGACGTCGACCGCATCGCCCGCCTTAAAGTCGCCCTCGACCGCCGTGATCCCGACCGGCAGCAGGCTCGACCCGCTCTCCCGCAGCACACGAGCCGCGCCTTCGTCGACGACGAGCGTCCCGCGCGCCGGCTTCGCGTACTTGAGCCAGAGCTTGAAGCTCGACGCTCGCGAGGCGTTCGGGGCAAATCTGGTGCCGATCGGCCCGCCGCCCGCCGCCGCGACAAGCGTCCCTTCACTGGTGCCGTTGCAGACGACGGCCGGGATCCCGGCCTCGCTTGCCATCTCGGCGGCCGCCACCTTGCTTCGCATCCCCCCCGACCCGAAGGCCGAGGTACGGTCGCCGATCTCGAGGCCGTCGAGCTCGGCGAAATCGGCGACCTCGACGATCCGCTTTGCATCGGGGTCGGCGGCCGGGTCCGCCGTGAAGACCCCGTCGGTGTTCGTCAGCAGCACCAGCAGGCGCGCGTCGAGCAGGATCGCCACCTGGGCGGCGAGGAAGTCGTTGTCGCCAAAGGTGATCTCGTCGGTGGCGGTGGTGTCGTTCTCGTTGACGACCGGCACCACCCCCCACTCGACCAGACGTCGCAGCGTCTGGCGCGCGTTCAGGTAGTTGGTGCGGGCGCCGATGTCGGCCGCCGTCAGCAGCACCTGCGCGGCCCGGGTCCCGTGCTCGGCCAGGCGGCTCTCGTAGGAACGGAAGAGATCGCCCTGGCCGACGGCCGAGGCCGCCTGCAGCTCGTCCATCGCGCGCGGGCGCACCGGCAGGCCCATCAGCCGCATGCCACGGGCGATCGCCCCGGAGGTGACCATCACCATGCGCTCGCCGTCGCGCTCCAGCGCCGCGACCTGCTCGCAGGCCGAATCGAGGACGTCCGTGCGCAGGGAACCGTCGTCCGCGGCGACGATCGAGGAGCCGAGCTTGACGACCAGGGTCATGACAGCCCAAGTCTATGAGCCACGGACCCGCCAAAAGCTCGCGTCCAAGGGGGCCGGGTGCCCCCTCACGGATAAAGCTCGAATTCGTGCTCACCGACGCGTACGTCGTCGCCGGGCTCGAAGCCGGCGGCGCGCAGGGCCGCGACGACGCCGATCTCGTTGAGGCGCTGCTCGAGATAGGCGAGGGCCTCCTCGTTGGCGATGTCGTGGCGCTCGAAGAGCAGCTCGACGCCGCGGCCGACGATGCGGAAGGCGCCGTCGTCCTCGCGCTGCACCGAGTATCCGCCCTCTCCCGCCGGCCGGTAGACGCGGTGCTCGGCCTCGAACTCGGCGGCGGGCTCGCCGCTGGCGCGCTCGGGGCGGGCGGGCGCCAGCTCGGGCAGCGAGGAGAGGATCCGGTCGCGCAGCTCGGGCAGCCCCTCCCCCGTCGCCGAGGACGTCGCCATGACGCCGAGGCCATCCTCGCCCAGGCGCCGCCGCCATTCCGCCAGGGCGGCCTCGACCTCATCCCCGGGTAGCAGGTCGCGCTTCGAGAGCACGACCAGCTCCGGCAGCCGGTCCAACCCGGCCCCGTAGGAGGACAGCTCGGACCGCACGGCCGCGTAGTTGGACTCCGGATCGCCCTCCAGCGGCGCCATCTCGACCAGGTGCACGAGCATCGCGCAGCGCTCGGCGTGGGCGAGGAACTCGTGCCCCAGCCCGGCCCCCTCCGCCGCCCCTTCGATCAGCCCCGGGATGTCGGCGACGATCGCCTGCCGCTCCTCGCCCTCGATCGTCCCCAGCACCGGCGAGAGCGTCGTGAACGGGTAGTCGGCGACCTTCGGCGCCGCCCGCGTCAGCCGCCCCAGCAGCGAGGACTTCCCCGCATTGGGCAACCCGATCAGCCCCACGTCCGCCAGCAGCTTCAGCCGCAGCTCGATCCACCCCTCCTCCCCGCTCGTCCCGTTCTCGGCAAACCGCGGCGCCTGCCGCGTCGAGCTCGCGAACCGCTTGTTCCCATGCCCCCCACGCCCCCCGTGAGCCACAACGGCCCGCTGTCCGACTTCGACCAGATCGACCCGGCTGCCATCGACCGTCTCGGCCTGAGCCCCCGCGGGAACCAGGATCTCCTGCTCCTCCCCCCGCCCACCGTGCTTGTTCGACCCTTCCCCATGCTTCCCCCGCCCACCGCGAAAGTGCTTGCTCCCCTTCAACGCCCCCAGATCCCGCTTCGACGCATCGCAAACAAGCACCACATCCCCACCATGCCCACCATCGCCACCGTCGGGCCCACCCCGAGGCACATGAGCCTCCCGGCGAAAGCTGATGCACCCATTGCCGCCAGATCCCCCCTCAACCCAGATCTTCGCTCGGTCATACATCCCAGTCAAAGCGCTTGTCAGGGATCTGCGTGGACGGCCTGCATCACGATCTGGCCAGATGCATATGTGAAATAGATCATCAGCACTGGGGAGAAATCTTCGGGCGTCTGCATGAAAAAGGTCGCGCCACCAACGTGGTAAGCGTCGGCATCGACGTCGCAAACGACCATGAAGGCATCGAGTTGCTCGAAGAACCGCTCTTCGGCGACCCTTGGGTGCCGCTCCTCGATCTCAATAACGCATTCCTCGTAGAGGGAGCTGCGCTTGACCTTGTTTGACCTATGTGTTGCCCCGTTCCCAGAGCCATTCTCCATCGGCAGACTGCCACCCGCGATCACGCGCCACCCCCTCCGCGATTTTCGCCTCATAGGCACTGGGGCGACCCTGAGGGAGAATCGCAGTCTCATACGGGATCTCCGAGCCCACTCGCTCGGCCATGAGCCAACCTGGGTGACGATGCGAAAAATCTGAGATCTGCTTCGCGGTTGCCGCCGCGATGCGGTCTACCCAGTCGTTCACGACATGAAGCTGCCACGGCTCAAAGAGATGGCTTACGTCCGGCGGTCCCTTGATCGGAATGATCCGCTTCTCTTCGTACTCGCCCTCAACGTCGTAGTCCAGGACGGCGAGTCCCTGTTTCGCCAGGGCTTCCTCAGACTCATCGAGTCCCTTCGGAAAAGGCCCAAAAGGCATCCGAATGTAGGTGGCTCCGGTGAGCGGCTCTCCTTGATCCTGATACACGGAGAAGTCCGAGAAGAAGAGAACCTTGGCCAACTTGGTACGACCAAAACGCACATCGTCTCGGCGACGGTGCGCGATATAGAGGATCAAACCCTCGAAGCGTTGTCGATTGAATTCAGCCACGATTGCCTCGATCGTAAGGATCTACGCATTTTGCGACGGACCCCTTGACAAAGATTCTAAGCATCTGCTACGGACGCCCGACCCAAGTTGGCTCCAGGCCCAGGCTGCCTCGGTGCTCCGAAAGGGGCGTCGGGTACCCCTCCAAAAAACACTCAAGCGCGGCTCCTGCCGGGCGTTTTTGGAGGGTACCCGACGACGCCCCCCTCGCCAACGCCCTACTAGGAGTCCTGCAGCACCGAGATCGTGCGGCCCTTGCGAGAGGGCTTGAAGTCAACGGTTCCGGGCCGCGTCGCGAAGATCGTGTGGTCGCGCCCGAGCCCGGTGCCGTCCCCGGGCCAGAAGCGGGTGCCCCGCTGGCGCACGATGATCTCGCCGCCGGAGACCTTCTGGCCCGCGAAGACCTTGACCCCGAGCATGTTGGGGTTGGATTCGCGGCCGTTGCGGCTTGAGCCGAGTCCCTTCTTATGAGCCATCGTCAGAATCCTTTTTAGCAGCCGGTTTTTTACTGGCAGGTTTTTTCGCTTTCGCGGCAGGTTTTTTCGCCGCGGCTTTTTTCGCGGGAGCTTTTTTGGCGGCGGGTTTTTTCGCAGCCTCTTTTTTGGCGGCTGGTTTTTTCGCGGCCGGCTTCTTGGCGGCTGCCGGTTTTTTCTCTGCAGCCGCTTTCTCCGGTTTCGCCTCCGCCGGCTTCTCCTCTTTCGCCGCGGCAGGTTTCCCCGCCAGCAGCTTGACCTCGGTCACCTCGAGCTTGGTCAGCTCTGAGCGGTGGCCGGCGCGACGGCGGTAGCCCTTCTTCGGCTTGTATTTGAAGACCTTGATCTTCTCGCCGCGCAGGTGCCCGGTCACGGTCGCCTCGACCTTGACCTTCTCCAGCTCCTTGGCCAGGGCGACGACTTCGGAGTCGCGGAACATCACCGGGCGCAGGGCGACCTTGTCGCCCTCCTTGGCGCTGAGCCGGTCGACGAGCAGGGACGTGCCCTTCTCGACCTTGTACTGCTTGCCGCCGCTCTCTATGACTGCATACGTGTTCATTCGTCCTTGCCGCTCTGTGTTGAGCGCGACCGACCCCGACCGCCCCTGCGGCCACGGCGGCGACTGCGCGAGGCGGAGGATTCTAGCTCGGAGCCGTTCTCGCTGCCGCCCGCGGCCCCGTTGGTCGCCTCGACCCCCGGCAGCGAGGCCACCGCGGCGGCCCGCTCGACCCGCTCGATCCGCACCAGCTTGCGCTCGCCGACGAAGCGACCGCCGCCGGTGACGCTGACGATGTAGGAGTCGACCCGGGCGACGGCGTCGTCGGCGTTGTACATGTGCGGCTCGTCGATCTTGACCAGCACCTCCTCGCCGACCTTGAACGGCAGCGCCCGCTCCTCGATCTCCGCCCGCGTCCCGGCCTCGACCATGTCGAAGGTGTCGATCGGAAGGGCGTCGCCGCCCTCGAAGTGGAACTGCTTGCCGGTCTCGGCCTCCAGCTCGGCCAGACCGCTGTCGGGGTCGATCAGCTCGGCGGCGACCTTCGGGTGGACCCGCAGCAACAGCGCCTCGGCGTCCTTGGCGCCCGCCGCGACGTCGGGCAGCCGGCGCATCGCGTCCAGCGCCACCGTCTCAGCCGAGAGGACCACCCCTTCGCCCTCGCAGGTCGGGCAGGGCACGGTGAGGATCTCGCGCACGCCGTCGGTGACGTTCTGGCGCGTCATCTCGACCAGGCCCAGGGGCGAGAGCTCGACCACGTAGCTCTTCGACTTGTCGGCGTCGAGCGCCTTGCGCAGCGTTTTCAGCACTTTGTCGCGGTTGCGGGCCCGCGCCATGTCGATGAAGTCGATGACGATGATGCCGCCGATGTCGCGCAGGCGCAGCTGTCGCACGACCTCCTCGGCCGCCTCGGTGTTGACCCGGGTGATCGTCTCCTCGAGGCCGCCCTTGCCGCGACCGGTGAAGCTGCCGCTGTTGACGTCCATCACGGTCAGCGCCTCGGCGTAGTCGATGATCAGGTAGCCGCCTGAGGCGAAGTCGACGCGCTTGCCGAGCGTCGACTCGATCTCCTTGTCGATCCCCCACTTCTCGAACAGCGGCTTGCGGTCCCTGTAGAGCTCGACGCCGTCGATCAGCTCCGGCGCGGTGCGCTGGAAGAAGCTGGTCACCCGTTCGAACTGCTTCTCGGAGTCGATGATCGCCTTCTCGAAATCGCTGAGGAAGACGTCGCGAAGGACCCGGACCGGCAGGTCGGCCTCCTGGAAGACGAGGTCGGGAGCGACGGTCTGCTCAGTGCGCCGGTCGAGCACCTCGTTGAGCCTGTGCAGGTAGCCGACCTCGCGCACGAAGTCGGCTTTCTTCGCCCCGTGGGCGGCGGTGCGGACGATCAGCCCGCCGGGCCCTTTGTAGGTCCGATCGACCATCTTGCGCAGGCGGTCGCGCTCGGAGTCGGCGAGTCGCCGGCTGACGCCGACGCCGCTTCCCTGCGGCGCGTAGACGAGGTAGCGCCCCGCGATCGAGACGTTCATCGAGAGCCGCGCCCCCTTCGTCTTCAGCGGGTCCTTGACCACCTGGACGACGATCTCCTGCCCGGGCTTGATCAGCTCGTCGATGCGCCGGCCTTTGCCGCGGCCGCGCTTCGGCGCCTGCTCGCCGCCGGGCAGGACGATCTCGTCGACGTGCAGGAAGCCGTTTCGCTCGAGGCCGATGTCGACGAAAGCGGCCTCCATTCCGGGCAGGACGTTGTCGACCTTGCCCTTGTAGATGTTGCCGACGATGGAGCGCCGGCCGCGTCGCTCTATGTAGAGCTCCGCCACGTCGCGCTTGCCGCCTTTCGTCTTCGACTCGAGCACGGCCACGCGGGTCTCGCCGCGATCGGCGGACACCAGGATTGTCTTTTTCATGAATTCAGCTCAGTTCAGGTAGGTACGCATTGCCGGCGACCCTTTCAAGGGATCACCAGGCGAACCTGCCCCTCTGGCCGAGACGCGCTTGCATGTGGATGCTCTGAAGGACCCCGATCGCCAGGAAGGTCGCCAGAATCGACGACCCCCCGTAGCTCATCAGCGGCAGGGGAATCCCGGTGATCGGCATGATCCCGAGGTTCATTCCCACGTTGACGAAGACCTGGAACAGCAGCATGGCGGCGATGCCGCCCGCCACGAGGGTTCCGTAGGAGTTCTTCGAGAGCGTCACAATCCGCAGCGCCCGCCAGATCAGCAGGGCGTAAAGGGATAGGACTAGCGCGGCCCCCATGAATCCGTAGCGCTCACCGATCACCGCGAAGATGAAGTCGGTGTGCCGCTCAGGGACGAAGTCGAGCCGCGTTTGTGTGGCCCGATCGCCCCGGCCGGTGGTCTCACCGGAACCGATCGCGGTCTTGGCCTGGTTCTGCTGGTAGCCAGCGTCGCTCGGGTCCTCGCTCGGGTGCAGGAACGAGGTGAGTCTCTCCGTCTGGTAATCCTTGAGCAGCGGCGTCCCGATGGCGGGTGCCGCCACCAGGACGATCGCAGTCATCGCGACGATGGCCGCGCCGATCACCGCGAAGTGCGTCCAGCGGACGCCCCCCACGTACATCACGGCGAGGGTGATTGCCCCGTACACCAGGGAGGTGCCGAGGTCCGGCTGCAAGAAGACAAGCGCAGCCGGTGCCAGGCCGAGGCAGAGGTAGCGCACCGTGCGCTGCCAGTCCGACCCGTTCCTGGCGCCATCGATGACGAACCCGGCAAGCGCAAGCACAAGCAGGAGCTTGCCGAGCTCAGATGGCTGGAAACTGAAGAAGGGAAGGTCGAAGGCGCGCCGTGAGCCGCGCGCCGCGAAGCCGAAGACGAAGACGAGGGAGATGCTCACGCAGAGGAAGGTGTAGATGCCGACCCGCAGCTCGCGGAAGCGCGAGTAGTCGATGCGGGCGAGGAGGTACATGCCGACGATGCCGAGAACAGCATAGATGGCTTGGCGGTCGACGAAGTAGTTGGGGCTGCCGGGGACGTCGTGCAGGGTCGACTGGCTCAGCGTGAAGACGCTGAACGCGGCGAGAGCGGCAGCGGAGAGGGCCAGCGGGCCGTCCATGTAGGGCAGGCCGAGGCGCTCCGCGATCCCCGGGCGGACCGCGAAGGGCTCCATCCTGGCCTGGCGCGCGCGAGTCGCGTACATCAGCCCGGGCTGCCGCCGTTGGGGCCGGCCGGCCCCGTCGTGTGCTTGTCGAAATAGGCCTCGAGAATCTGGAGCGCGGCCGGCGCGGCCGATTCGGCGCCGAACCCTCCTTCCTCGATCGTAACGGCAGTGACGATTTTGGGGTCGGGATAGGGGGCGAGGACCATGTACCAGGACTGGTCGGCATGGCCGACGCGCTGGGCCGTGCCGGTCTTGCCCGCGACCGGCACGGGGAAGCCGCCGAAGACCGCGTAAGACGTGCCGCTGGCGCCCTGCGCGGCGTCGTGGAGGCCTTCGAGGATCACCGCGCGAGCCTCCGGGTCGATCTCGACCCGCCGCCGTGCCGGCGGCGCGAATTCCTTCAGGACCCGCCCGGCGGCGTCGGTCACTTCCTTGCCCACGTGCGGCGTGACGACGGTGCCGCCGTTGCCGAGCGTCGCGTAGGCGATCGCCATTTGCAGCGGGTTCGTCTGCAGGTCGCCCTGCCCAGTCGCCAGCTGGATGTTGTCGCCTGCTGACCACGGCCGGTCCGTTTCGCCTTCCTCGTAGAGCTGGTTGCGCCAGTGCTGGCTGGGCAGCAGCCCTTCGGCGGCGCCGGGAAGGTCGATCCCGGCCGGCCGGCCGATCCCCAGCTTGTGCGCCCATTCCTGCAGCTGGCCGGTGTCCCACATTTCCAGTCCCAGCGTGTAGAAGAAGACGTCCGAGGAGACTTCCAGGGCCGGCACCAGGGTGACGCTGCCGAAGGCCGCCCCACCCGCGTTCTGGAACGTCTGCCCGCCGACGGTCAGCGAGCCGCCATCGTAGATCGCCCTCGAAGGCGTCAGGGTGCCGCTTTCCAGTCCCGCCAGCGCGGTGATGAGCTTGAACGTGGAGCCGGTCGGGTAGAGGCCGGAGATCGCCCGGTTGGCAAGCGGCGCGAGCGGGTTGCGATAGGTCTCGTCGACCTGCCCCTGGGTAAGCGGCCGGGTGAAGAGCGCCGGTTCGAAGGTCGGGAACGACCCGACCCCGAGGATTTCGCCGCTGCGCACGTCCATCGTGACGAAGGCACCCGGCAGGCCGCGAGCCGCGAGCGCCGCCTCGCCGGCAGCCTGGACCTCACTGTCGATCGAGAGCCTGAGGCTCTCCCCCGGCACGGGCGGCTTGGAGACGAGCCGGCCGTTTGGAGTCGGCTGGCCGAGCGCGTCGACCTGGATCCTGGTCAGCCCCGGCTCCCCCCGCAGGAAGCGGTCGTAAGCGTCCTCGACGCCGTCCTGGCCGATTTCGTCGCCCGGTTCCAGGCCCTTGTAGCGGGGATCCTTCAGGTCTTCCCCGGAGACCTCGCCGACGTTGCCGAGGATGTGGGCGGCGAGCGTCCCGTTCGGGTAGTCGCGGACGAAGACACGCTGGACCTCGACCCCGGGGAAGCGCTCCTGGTTCTCCTGCAGGTAGTAGACGAGGTAGTGGCCGACGTCGCGGCGCAACGTCACCGGCGCCGCGGGGGCCAGCTTCAGCTCTTCGTGCATCGTCCGCCGCACCCGCCGCAGGGTGCTGTGGGTGAGGTCGGCGAGGCGCGAGAGCTCGGCGAGGCGCTCGGCGGGATCATCGGGGAGTTTGCGCGGGTTGACCTGCAGCGCCAGGCTGGTGCGGTTGCCGACCAGCAGCTCGCCGTTGCGGTCGAGAATCTCGCCCCGCGGCGCGCTGACCCGGTACTCGCGCGTGCGGTTGTTCTTCGCTTCGGCCAGGTACTGCTCGCCGTCGAGCACCTGCAGCCGCCAGAGGCGGAAGAAGAGGATGGCGAAGAGGACGACCGCGAGCCCGCCGAAGAGCGCGATCCGCAGCGCCAGGCGGTTGCTCATCGCCGGGCCTCGCTCGTCGGAGCGGAGGTACATCAGGCCCTCCCTCGGTGGTCAATTACGTGTTCTGCGGTGGTGGTTGGGGGAGCCTGGCCGCCCTCCATTCGAATTGAGCACCGCGCGCGAAGCGCGCGGTGCAATGAGGAGCGCGGCCTGCGGCCGCGCAATGACCGGATTGCATTTCCGCCGCTTCGCGACATTCGAATGGAGGGCGACCAGGCTCCCCTCGACACACCCCGATAACCCGAAGCTCCGAAGCCCGGGGGAAGCCCCCGAAGCGCAAAAGCTTCAAGCGAGGATGGCGCCTCGTGCGTTTGCTTGGAAGCTTCGAGCGGAGGGGTCATCTCCCACGCTGAGCTGGAAGGTTGGGGGGCTTCGAGAGGCGATGGCGGGTGGGTCTCTGCGGGAATATCGCGAAGCGGCGGAAATGCAATCCGATGAATGCGCGGGCGTAGCCCGCGCTCCAAACTCACCCCAGCGCGCAGCGCTGGGGTGTCAATTCCCGCAGAGACCCACCCGCCGTCGCCGCCCATCAGGCCCCCAGAACCGTCGGCTGGCGACGCCGCTGCACCCTCGGCTCCTCGACCAGGGCGGGACGCAGGACGCGCCGGACGAGCAGGTAGATGGGCCAGCCGAGGAAGAACGCGTAGACGCTCTTCAGCAGCATGTCGCGGACGATCAGCAGGCTGATCGGGGCGTCGACCCCGAGCAGCAGCTGGATCGCGGCGAAGCCGAGCTCCGCGACCAGCGTCAGGCCCATGCAGAGCAGGGCAGGCACCACCGAGCTGTGGATCTCGAAGCGTTCGCGGAAGAGGCCGGCGAGGTAGCCGGTCCCGAGCAGCACCAGCGAGGTGATGCCAAGCGCCTCGACCAGGAGGCAGTCGACGAAGAGCCCGATCGCGAACCCGGCGACGGCCCCGGTCAGGCTGCCGCCCAGCAGGCCGAGGCAGACAACCAGCGCCGGCAGCACGTCGGGGCTGACGTGGAAGAGCTCGACCCGGGAGAAGAAGGAGAGCTGCAGGAGCACGCCGAGCACGCCGATCGCGGCGATGCGGGCGACGATCTTCGGGGTCAGGATCACGACAATGCCTCGCGCTTCGCTCGCGGCGCGAAGAGCCAGAGATGCCTCATTGGGCTCGCTCCGCGCTCACTGTCGCGAGCCTCCCGTCAACACCTGGACGAGATCGAGGTTGCGCAGGTCGGCGAAGGGTCGCACGTCGACCTGTTCGTTGGCCTCCTGTTCGACGATCGAGGCCTTCGTCACTTCGCCCAGCGGCAGGCCAGGCGGGAAGAGCGAGGCCAGGCCCTGGGCGCGCCAGCCCGCCGTGACGACCGTCTGCCCCCCGTGCACCTCGGTGGTCGAGTCGATGAAGTCGAGGATCAGGTCTTCGGGATTGCCGACTTCCGGCTTGATCACGCCCTGCACGCCGACGGGGACCACCTTCGCCGAGATCGCGCTGGCGTGATCGGTGAGCAGCATCACCTGGGAAGAACCCGGCTCGGCCGATGAGATGCGCCCGACCAGGCCGTCGCCGCCGATCACCGGGTCGTCGACCTGCACGCCGTCGCCGCTGCCGACGTCGATCGTCACGCTCGAGCGCCACTGCGTCGGCGAGCGGGCGATGACCCGGCCGGTCACCTCGTCGTAGGCCGAGGCGGCAAGCGCCGGGCTGCGGTCCAGCTCCAGCAGCTTGCGCAGCTGCTCGTTCTCATGCAGGGCCTCCTGGCCGGCGACGGCCTGCTCGCGGGCAACCACGAGCTCGGACTTGAGCCGGCCGTTTTCGCCGCGCGCGTCGAACGTCTGGTCGAACCAGCCGACCAGGTCGCGGGCCGGCTTGAGAGCGCGGTCGGCCACCGACTGAACCGGGCTGAAGATCGAGCTGACGCCGCGCTGAAAGCCGCGCGAGCCCTGCCCGTAGGTGACGGTGAGCAGGACGAAGGAGCCGACGATCAGCAGGGCGAGCACCGCCCTACGGCGGCGTACTTGCTTTCGATACACAGTGAAGGCCTAAGTTGGAGAGTTGACTAAGCAAAGTGCCGAGTTCCCGAATTGCGCTTGCTGGCGCGATGGATGGCCTCGAACTCCTCGAGGGAGATGCCCGATCCCACCGCCACGCACGTAAGCGGTGACTCTGCCAGTTGGCACGGCATCTGGCACTCGTCGCGAAGGCGTTGTTCGAGTCCTTGCAGGAGGGCGCCGCCGCCGGCGAGGGTGATGCCCCGGTCCATGATGTCACCGGCGAGCTCCGGGGGCGTGCGGTCGAGCGTGTCCTTGACCGCCTCGACGATGTGGCCGACCGTTTCGTCGAGCGCCTCGCGGATCTCCTCGGAGCCGAGCTCGATCGTCTTCGGCAGGCCGGAGACGAGGTCGCGGCCGCGGATCTCGGCCCGCACTTCCTCGGGCAGCGGCGAGGCCGAGCCGGCCTCGAGCTTGACCTCCTCGGCCGTCTGGGTGCCGATCGCCAGCTTGTAGACGTGCTTGCAGTGGTTGACGATCGCCTCGTCGAGCTCGTCGCCGCCGATCCGGATCGACTGCGAGACGACGATGCCGCCGAGCGAGATCACCGCCACCTCGGTCGTTCCTCCGCCGACGTCGACGACCATCGATCCGGTCGGCTCCGCGACCGGCAGGCCGGCCCCGATCGCCGCCGCCATCGGCTCCTCGATCAGGTAGGCCTGGCGGGCGCCGGCCGAGAGGCAGGCCTCCTCGACGGCCCGCTTCTCGACCCCGGTGACGCCCGAGGGCACGCAGACGACAACGCGGGGGTGGGCGAAGCGGTTGGAGTGCACCTGCTTGATGAAGTGGCGCAGCATCTGCTCGGTGACGTCGAAGTCGGCGATCACCCCGTCCTTGAGCGGGCGGATCGCCGTGATGTTGCCCGGGGTCCGGCCCAGCATCCGCTTCGCCTCGACCCCGACCGCGTGCACCTGGCCGGTGTGGGAGTCGATCGCCACCACCGAGGGCTCCGAGAGGACGATGCCGCGGCCACGCACGTAGACGAGCGTGTTGGCCGTGCCCAGGTCGACGGCCATGTCGCGACCGCCGAGACCTCTGAGATATCCGAGAACGCCCATGTGTGGAAATGGAGACCTTCCAACAGGGATTGTCCCAAACCCGCAAAATCGACACAAACCAGGCCTTACCGGTGCATGGCCGGGAACAGCTCCGGCGCCAGTTCGAACAGCAGCCCGACCGGCAGCCCGACCACGTTGGAGACGCTCCCCTCGACCCGCTCCACCAGCGTCGACCCAAGCGTCTGGATCGCATAGCCGCCCGAGCGCCCCTCCCACTCGCCGAAGTTCACATAACGTTCTTTATCAGCGGCGCTCAGCTCCCTGAAGACGACGGTCGTTCGTTCCAGCCCACCCCGCTCCTCCCCGTCCACGAGCACCACAAGCCCACTCAGTACCTCGTGCGCCCGCCCCGACATCCGGTCGAGATAAGCCCGAGCCTCAACTGCGTCGGCCGGCTTGCCAAGCGCCTTGCCGTCGAGCACGACATCCGTATCGCAGGCAAGCACGATTCCATCCCGCTCTACCGCCCGAGCCTTCATTCGAGCGTTCTCGACCACCTCGACCTCGGGATCCCCGCCGGTCAACTCCTCTACGCCCGACACCACCACCTCGAACTCAAGCCCAAGCTTCCGCAGAATCTCGCTCCTCTGCGGCGACCCAGACACCAGCGTCAGCCTCATGCGCGTCTGCCGGGGGGTGGCGTCGTAGGGGGAACCGCCCCCGAGGACGCTTCAGCGACCGCAGGGGGCGGTGGGTCCCCTGCGACGACAGGACCCGCCGGCCCAACGCCCATCAGCTCAACTCTGGGAACCAGATCCCGATCTCACGCTCAGCAGACTCATCGGAGTCCGACCCGTGCACCATGTTGAAGGTGACCTCGAGCGCGAAGTCTCCGCGAATCGAGCCGGGAGCGGCCTCGACCGGGTTCGTCGCACCGATCAGCTGGCGCGCCGCCGCAACCGCTTCGGTCCCCTCGAGCACCATCGCCACCAGCGTGCCGCCGGTGATGAAGGAGACCAGCTCGCCGAAGAACGGCTTCTCGGCGTGCTCTTCGTAGTGCTTGTTGGCGATCGCCTCGCCCGCCTGCATCGTCTTCAGCGCGGCGATCCGCAATCCCTTGCGCTCGAAGCGGGCGATCACCTCGCCGGTCAGTGCGCGCTCGAAGGCGTCAGGCTTGACGAGGATCAGCGTCCGGCTCACGGGCGGGGCTCCTTTGGGTTCGTTTTTTGGCGGCTTTGGACTCCTGGGCAACCGGGCGGTCCGGCTCTTTGGGCATGGGGGCGGCCGGCTCCTCGCGTGCTGGCTCGGCCTTATCGGCCTCGCTCTCCTTCCTCCGCGGCGACGGCTGGCGTTTCGCCCGCCGCGGACGGTCGCCGAGCGCCGTTTCGCAGTAGGGGCAGAGCGCCCAGCGGGGATCGACGGGCTTGCGGCAGCTCGGACAGGGGTTCTTGAGGCGCTTCTGGCACTTGGGGCAGCGCAGGTAGTTCCGCTCCACCGGGTACTCGCAGTTGGGACAGGCTGCCTCGGTCAGCTGGCGCACGCGCAGCTCGGCGGCCTTGATCTCGAGCTCGCGTTCGTGGGCGTCCTCGAGGAACTCGGGTGGGCGCACGATCGCGTAGACGGCTGTGCCGATGTAGGGGAAGAGGGACCCGATCGTCGCGCAGGCGACGAGGAAGGGGTCGGAGATGCGGCGCTTGGCGTCGAAGTACGTGTAGACGATCAGCGCCAGCCAGACGACGACGATCGCCAGGACGAAGAAGGTCGCGACCAGGTTGAGGCCGTCGTTGTCGATGCCGAAGATCGCTGGTGCCATGGCTGGGAACCCGGGGGGAGGCCGGGCAGTCTACTTCGCCGCCGGGCTCGCGAACCCTCGCACTGCCAAGGTCGAAGCCCTTCCGGTGCGCTTTATGCCACCTATAGGCGCATAAAGCGCACCGGAAGGCGGGCTTGCTAGAGGAAGAGGCCGCCGAACAGGTAGCCGAGGCCGAAGAAGACCAGGATCACCGCGGCGACGACCCCGGCGACCAGGGCCATCATCGACAGCAGTTCCGCGCCGGCGCTCTTGTCCTTGGTCCCCATCGGCCCCAATCCTCGCACAGGGCCTCAGACGCCCAGCTCTGCACGCGCGGGAGCCAGAACGTAGTGCGAGCCGGTGACGAGCAGCACCCCGCCGAGGTCGCGAGCCAGGTCGCGCGCCCGCGCCACCGCGGCCCCGAAGTCCTCGATCGCCTCGACCTCGACGCCGGCTCCCTTGGCGGCCCCAGCCAGCTCCTCCGCCGCAAACGACCGCCGACGGGCCTGAAATACGCCTATATGTCTCGTTTCAGGCCCGTCGGCGGGGAGTTGGGTGCAGACGAGGTGGGTTACGGCGGGGGCGAGGGCGGCGATCATCGCCTCGCCCTCCTTTTCGGCGAGGACGGCGAGGCAGGCGACGACCGGGCGGCCGGCGGCGACTTCGGCCAGCCCCTCTGCAAGCGCCGCGGCGCCGTCGGGGTTGTGGGCGACGTCGAGCAGGGCCGGTGGATCGTCGGCGACCCGCTCGAGGCGACCCGGGACGGTCAGCGTCGCCGCGACCTCGGCGACCGGCGAGGCGTCGAGCTCTCCCAGGAAGGCCTCGGCCGCGGCGCAGGCGAGGGCGAAGTTACGGCGCTGGAAACCGCCCGCGGCACGCAGCTCGACGCTCTCGCCGGGGTCCTCCGGGGCGACGATCAGCTCCGCGCCGCGCTCTCTCGCCGTTCGCTCGGCCAGACGCGCCACCACCGGGCTGACCCGGCCCCGCACAAGGGTGGTGCAGTCGCGCAGCACGGCGAGCTTCTCGGCGGCGATCTCCAGCTCCGTCTCCCCCAGCCAGGCGGTGTGGTCGAGCCCGATCGAGGTCAGGACCGTGATCTTCGAGGGGATCGTGTTGGTCGCATCCAGCCTCCCCCCCAGCCCCGCCTCGACCACGGCGACATCGACCCTCGCCGCAGCGAAGGCGGCGAAGGCCGCCGCGGTGGCGACCTCGAACTGGGTCACCGCCTCGCCCTCCTCCAGGCCGCGGTTGACCGTTGAGGCCGCCTGGGCCGTCCGCTCGACCGCCGCGGCGAACTCCGCCTCGCCGATCTCGGCCCCGCCGATCAGCACCCGCTCGGACCAGTGCAGCGCATGGGGCGAGATGCAGGCGCCGCAGCGCACTCCGTGCGCCTCGAGGAGCGCCCCGATCATCCGCGTCACCGAGGACTTGCCGTTGGTGCCGACGACGTGGATCGAGGCGAAGCGGTGCTGGGGCAGCCCTAGGGCCGTGCTGAGCCGGTGCATCCGCTCGAGGCCGAGCTTCCAGCCGATCGGCTCCAGCGAGTCGAGATAGGCCTGCGGATCTATTCGCTGAGCTCCTCGAGCTCGGCCCGGTAGCGCTCCAGCTTGCCCCTCTCCTCCTCGACCAGCTCGGCCGGCGCCCTGGCAACGAACTTCTCGTTGGCGAGCTTGCCCTCGGCGCGGGCGACCTCGGAGCGCAGCTCCTCGCGCCGCCTCTCCAGGCGCGCCGCGATCGCACCGGCATCGACCTCGGCCGAGGCGAGCACCTTGACCGGGCCGACCGAGGCGATCGGGTCGCCGCCGTCGTCAGGAGGCGGAGCGGAGGGAGCGTGCATATCTGACTCTTCGCGACCGGAGCGAAGCCGACTACTTGTATCTATGAACTCGACTCGGGCGAGGCGGCCGACGAACTCCTGCGGCTGCTCCCCGTCGACGCGAGCGGAGAGCTGGGCCGCGGCGGGCGCCTCGACCATGTCGCGCCAGGCGCGCAGGCGGCGGGTCAGCTCGATGCCGCGATCGACCTCGGCTTCGGCCTGCTCGTCGAAGAGCGAGTCGTCCGCCTCGGGGAACCGGTGCACCGCGAGATGCCCTCTGCGCGAGGGGTGGTAGGACCAGACCTCCTCGGTTACGAACGGCATCAGGGGGTGCAGCAGCGCGAGCGTTCGCTCCAGCAGCCAGAGCAGGCTTGCGGACACCTCGGGCTCACCCTCGTACAGCCGCGGCTTGGCGATCTCCAGGTACCAGTCGCAGAGCTCCGACCAGAAGAAGGCGTAGGCCTCTGTGGCCGCGTGGGCGAAGTCGAAGCTGTCGAGCTTCTGCGTCACCGAGGCGATCGTCCGCTCCATCCGCGAGAGGATCCAGCGGTCCTCCGGCCGATCAAGGTTCAACGTCTCTCGAGCCACCGCGGCAGGAACTTGGTCCTGCCGCGCATTTGTGAGCGATTGATCTTGCTTGAATTTGCAATTCAGCAAGATCAATCGCCCCGCGTTCCAGAGCTTGTTGGCGAGGTCGCGACCCTGCTGGACCTTGGCGTCGGAGTAGCGCACGTCCTGGGTCGAGGACATCGCCAGCAGGCCGAAGCGCAGCGCGTCGGCGCCGTGCACGTCGATCTCCTCCAGCGGGTCGATCCCGGTGCCGAGGCTCTTCGACATCCGCCGACCGTCGCGGGCCTGGATCACCGAGTGGACGTAGACGTCGCGGAAGGGCACGTCGCCGGCGAACTCGAGCCCGGTCATGATCATCCGCGCCACCCAGAGGAAGAGGATCTCGCGCGCCGTGGTGAGGAAGCTGGTCGGGTAGAAGGCGCGCAGCTCGGGGGCGTCGTCGGGCCAGCCGAGCGTGGCGAAGGGCCAAATCGCCGAGCTGAACCAGGTGTCGAGCACGTCCTCCTCCTGGCGCAGCTCGCCGCCGCCACACTTGGCGCAGCGCTCGGGTTCGGACTCGGCGACGATCGTTTCCTCGCAGGGGTCGCAGTACCAGACCGGTATGCGATGGCCCCACCAGAGCTGGCGTGAGATGCACCAGGGGCGGATCTCGCGCATCCAGTCGAGGTAGACGCGCTTCCACTGCGCCGGCGCGATCCGGACGCGGTCGCTCTCGACGGCCTCGATCGCGGGCGCCGCGAGCTCGTCCATGCGGCAGAACCACTGCAGCGAGATCAGCGGCTCGATCCGCTCGCCGGAGCGGTGCGAGAAGGGGACCGAGTGGACGTAGGGCTCTTCGGCGCGCAGGGCGCCCTCCTCGCGCAGGGCTGCCACCACGGCCTCCTGCGCCTCGGCGGCGGTGAGGCCGGCGAACCTCTCCCCCGCCTCCTCAGCGAGCCGGCCGTCGGGGCCGATGACGACGATCTCCTCCAGCCCGTGCTTGCGGCCGATCTCGAAGTCGTTGGGGTCGTGGCCGGGGGTGATCTTCAGCGCCCCGGTGCCGAACTCGGGGTCGACGTGCTCGTCGGCGACGATCGGCAGCCGGCGCCCGACCAGGGGCAGGACGCAGTGCTGCCCGACGAGATCGGCGTAGCGCTCGTCGTTGGGATTCACGGCCACCGCGGTGTCGGCGAGCATCGTCTCCGGGCGCACCGTGGCGACGGTGAGCACGCGGTCGAACCCCTCGACCGGGTAGTCGATCGAGTAGAGGACGTCCTCGACCTCGCGGTTCTCGACCTCCAGGTCGGAGATCGCCGAGTGGGAGCCCGGGTCCCAGTTGACCATGTAGTTGTCGCGGTAGATGTAGCCCTTGTCGAAGAGCTGCTTGAAGACTCTGTACACGGCCTTGACGTAGCCCTCGTCGAGGGTGAAGCGCTCGCGCTCGTAGTCGCAGGAGGCGCCCAGGCGCTTGTATTGCTCGACGATCCGCGAGCCGTACTCCTCGCGCCACTCCCAGACCCGCTCGACGAACCTCTCGCGGCCGAGCTCGTGGCGGGACGTGCCTTCGGAGCGCAGCACCTTCTCGACCACCGACTGGGTCGCGATCCCGGCGTGGTCGGTGCCGAGGATCCAGAGCGCGTTGCGGCCGCGCATCCGGTTCATCCGCACCAGCGCGTCCTGCATCGAGCCGTTCAGCGCGTGCCCCATGTGCAGGGCGCCGGTCACGTTCGGCGGTGGGATCGCCACCGAGAAGTTCTCCCCCGGCGTCCCCTCCGCCGGCGGATGGAAGTACCCCGCCTCGAGCCATTCTCCGAAGATCCGAGCCTCGACCTCATGCGGGTCGAAGCGGGTCTTCTCCTCGAGGGTCTTGCGGCGCTCGCTCACGAGCGCCGAGTCTAGGCAGATTCCTCGCTCAGCTCGTCGCCGGCAGCGCCGATGTCCTGCGGTGCGGCCTCGGTGACGAGCGTCGGCCTCCGGTTCTGTTCGATCGTCTCCCGCGTCACCACGCACTTGGTCACGTCGCGGCGAGAGGGAAGTTCGAACTGCACGTCGAGCAGGGTCTCCTCGAGGATCGAGCGCAGGCCGCGGGCGCCGGTCTCGCGTTCGAGCGCTTTGTTGGCGATCGCCTCGAGGCTGTCCTCGGCGAAGACCAGCTCGATGTCGTCGAACTCGAAGAAGCGCTGGAACTGCTTGGTCAGGGCGTGGCGCGGCTCGGTCAGGATGGTGATCAGGTCGTCGCGGCTGAGCTGGTGGATCGCGGCGACGACCGGCAGGCGGCCGATGAACTCGGGGATCAGGCCGTACTCCATCAGGTCCTCGGGCAGCACCTGCTCGAACCACTCGCCGGTGTCCTTGGTCTCGCGCGAGGAGATCGCGGCGCCGAAGCCGACGCCACGGTCGCCGACCCGCTTCTCGATCACCTTGTCGAGCTCGGCGAAGGAGCCGCCGCAGACGAAGAGGATATTCGTCGTGTCGATCGTGAGGAACTCCTGGTGGGGGTGCTTGCGGCCGCCCTGCGGGGGCACCGACGCGGTCGTCCCCTCGAGGATCTTCAGCAGGGCCTGCTGCACGCCTTCGCCGGAGACGTCGCGGGTGATCGACGGGTTGTCGGCCTTGCGCGCGATCTTGTCGATCTCGTCGATGTAGATGATCCCGGTTTCGGCCTTCTTGACGTCGTAGTCGGCAGCCTGGATCAGCTTCAGCAGGATGTTCTCGACGTCCTCGCCGACGTAGCCGGCCTCGGTCAGCGCCGTCGCGTCGGCGATCGCGAAGGGAACGTTGAGGATGCGGGCGAGCGTCTGCGCGAGCAGCGTCTTGCCGCACCCGGTCGGGCCGAGCAGCATGATGTTCGACTTCTGCAGCTCGACCTCGGCGTCCTCGGACTGGTTCATCTGGACGCGCTTGTAGTGGTTGTAGACGGCGACCGAGAGGGCCTTCTTGGCGGCCTCCTGGCCGACCACGTACTGCTGCAGGACCTCGTGGATCTCGCGCGGCTTGGGCAGGTTCTCGAGTTCGACCGGGCCGGCCGGAGCGGTCAGCTCCTCGTCGATGATCTCGTTGCAGAGGTCGATGCACTCGTCGCAGATGTAGACGCCCGGGCCGGCGATCAGCTTCTTGACCTGGCGCTGCGACTTGCCGCAGAAGCTGCAGAGGAGCTGCTCGTTGGAGTCTGTGGGCCGTGCCAGCGGAATCCCCTCCTTGCGGGGCAGTGGGTTGCCTGCCGGCTCGCGTCCTAGCTTAAAGGTGGATGCAAGCCGGCCCTGTCGGTGCCGGTCTTTACGTCGCCAGCGTCGAGGTCCCTGCCCGTGGCCGGGAAAAACCAGGCGCGGCCACTCGACACGGACCCAACAACCGGCGATCACCGCGCCGAGTGGCCGCTGTCCTATCTTTCAGGCGTGGCGGCGTCCGTACGAATCGAGCCGATCGCGGAGGAGCAGATGGACGCGCTGCTGCCCCTGATCGCCGCCTACCAGCGCTTCTACGAAGCCGAAGAGATCGACGACGAGCGCAACCGCACCTTCTTCTCCCGCTTCCTCGCCCCCAGCGACGACGGCCTGCTGCTCGGCGCCTGGCGTGGCGGCGAGCTGGCCGGCTACGCCTGCCTGTGCTGGAGCTTCACCTCGGTCGCCCCGGCCGAGACGGTGCTGATGAACGACCTCTACGTCGACCCGGCCAGCCGCGGCCAGGGCGTCGGCCGTGCCCTGATCGAGGCCAGTGCCGCCGTCGGCCGCGAACGCGGTGCCCAGCGCCTGGAGTGGATGACGGCGCCGAGCAACGAGACCGCCCAGCGCCTCTACGACTCGACCGGCGCCCGGCGCAGCGAGTGGATCGAGTACGAGCTCGGGCTTCGGGCGAAATAACGGCGAAAGCTGGGTAACTGTTAGCTTTAAGCCATTAACTGTTAGCCTTTCCGGGCGAATGACCCCCGAAATCTCGAAGACACAGAAACTGATTCTCGTCGGCGAGGCTTTCCGACCGGCCGCCCCTGTGGACGATCTAGAGCTTTTCGCTGGCCGCGAGAAGCAGCGGGGGGAGGTGATTAGCGCCGTCTCCCAGGTCGGTTACCACGTCGGTCTTTACGGCGAGAGAGGCGTCGGCAAGACCTCGCTCGCCAGAGTCATGGCCTCGATCTTCAACCAACCCGGGATTCGCCAGTTCCAGGCCGCAATGGTCAGCTGCCACACAGACGACGACTTCGAGTCCCTTTGGACGAACATCTTCAGGCGCCTGGGAAGGGAGATCGACAACTTCACGCCAGAGGGCGTGCGCTACGAGGTTGAGCAGCTCGACCCTCCGGCGCTAATCGTCATAGACGAGCTGGATCGACTCGAGGATGACGATGCGTTGACTCGCCTGGCCGACACCATCAAGACTCTCTCCGACAATGCAGTGCCCACCACGATGATTCTAGTTGGAGTCGCCGGCTCGATCGGAGATCTGATCGGAGAGCACGAATCCATCATTCGAAATCTTGCGCAGATAGGAATGCCGCGGATGGAGCCCAACGAGCTTCGCGGCATCCTGGCGAAGGGATGTGAGCATGCAGGAATTCGCATAAATGAGGATGCTGTAGACCGCATCGTCAGCCTTTCCGAGGGCCTGCCGCATTACACGCATCTGCTTGGACATCGCGCGGCGGAGAGGGCGGTGCAAGAAGACCGCAACACAGTGGCCCTGGAAGATGTCGAAACCGCCATTCCCCGCGCCGTCGAGGGACACACACTCCAGAGTGACTACGTCAAAGCGGTGCGGAGCTCTCAGCCGGGCAACCTCTATCGCGAGGTTCTTCTTGCGTGCGCCATCGCGCCCAAGAACAGCCTCGGGTATTTCTCGTCGGGGCAAATCCGCGACCCGCTGGAGGTCGTTGCCGGGCGGCGACTAGACATCCCCGCATTCTCAAGGCACATGAAGGAGTTCCTCGACCCCGTCCGTGGCAGCGTTCTCCGACGCGAGGGGAAAGAACGCTCCTACTCGTATCGCTTCTCCGATCCGATGATGCAGCCTTACGTGATCATGAGCTCTCTCACCGATGAGCTGATCACACCACAGCAACTCGGCGAGCTTCAGGGCAAAGCCCACGACTCCAAGCCGGAAGACGAGGCATACGCGCGCGGCCAACGCTTCTGACCGCCCTGCTGCGGAGCAGTCGGAAGCGGTTTTGCTCTGGCAGGATGCACTCGATGGGGAGGCTCTCACTCAGCGCGGCGGCGGCCTGCCGCGGGCTCGACCGGGCGCGGCGGCACGCCGAGGTCCCGGTCGTCCTCTGCGTCAACGTGGAGCCCGACCTGCGGGTCGTCGACCGCGGCGACCCTCAGCCCTGGAGGGGGTTCGAGCGCTTCGCCGAGCGGGTGCCGGCCCTGCGCGAGCGCATCGCGGCCATCGCCGGCGCCCCGCCGGTCATCACCTGGTTCCTGCGCATGGACCCGCAGGTGGCGGAGACCTGGGGCTCGCCGACCTGGGTCGCCGAGGCTTACGAAGACGCCCTGGCCGAGCTCGTGGCAAGCGGCGACGAGCTGGCCCTGCACACTCACACCTGGCGCTGGAGCGACGGCGCCGGAACCTGGATCGCCGACTTCGAAGACCCGGGATGGGCCGAGCACTGCCTGACGATGGGCCTCGACGCCTTCGAATCGGCGTTTGGCCGGCCGTGCCTCGCCCATCGGGGCGGCGACCGCTTCCTCTGCGACTCGATGCTCGCGCGGCTCGGCGAGGCTGGAGTGAAGGTTGACCTGACGATCGAGCCCGGCTGGCCGCCGGGCAGCCCGTCGGGAGACGGGCTCGCCACCGGCACGCTGCCCGACTACCGCCAGGTTCCCCGTAAGCCGTACCGCTCCAGCCCCGCTCGCTTCCCGGCGCCGGACAGCGGCGGCGAGGGACCGCTGCTGGTGCCGCTGTTCAGCCCCCCGGCCCTGCGCCGGCGGCACCGCCTTCCGCTGCCCCCGGACTCGCGCCACTTCGTCTCCCGCCTCGCCTTCGAGATGCTGCGCGAGACGCCCCCTGTACTCGCCCTCGTCCTGCGCAGCGACGCCGCGCTCGACTCCTGGGACGTAGTCACGGCCAACCTCGAGCACCTCGCCCGCCACCGCCGGATGCCCTTCATAACCGCAAGCGCCGCCGCTACCGCCCTCGCAGCTCCCTGACATCGATCCCCAGTGACTGTGGGTAGGGGCCGTCGGGGGTCACTCCTCAGGAACTCCCGCGAAGCGGCCTGAGGAGTGACCCCCGACGGCCCCCCTCACCCGAATCGCTCGGGAGAGCCGCAACAACGGACGCGCCGCGGGCATCCAACGGCGGTGGTGCTTGCGCAGGTAGAGCTCCAGCGAGTCGAGCCTGATCGCCTGGGCTGTGGCGGGCTCGAGCTGCGCGAACGAGCCGGCGCCCGCGTGCTCGACCACCGCCGAGCCCACGACCAGGTTCCGGTGGCCGAGGTCAACCAGCCGCTTCGCCAGGTCCACGTCGTCGTACCAGAGGAAGAAGCCCTCGTCGAAACCCCCGACTCGCTCCCACAGCTCGCGCCGCATCACGAAGCAGGCGCCCGAGACCTGCCCGACGACCGCCTTCTGCCCCCCGGCTGGAGCCCTGGGCACACGGCGCCCGAACGAACCGATCATGGTTCTGGCCAGCAGGATCGCCGGGCCCGGCAGGCGGGCGTGGTAGTGCTGGCTGCCCCCCTCGTACACCGGCCCGACCATGCCGGCCGCCGGGTCGCCAAGAGCCGCCCCGGCCAGCAGCGACAGGGCGGTGGGCCGCGGCAGAAGGTCCGCGTTGCTGACGCAGACGAGCTCCGAGTCGCCGTCGAGGGCGAGGTTCGCGGCGGCCCCGTACCCGTGGTTGCGATCGGCGAGCAGAAGCCGCAGATCGCCATCGCTTTCCCGCAGCAGGGCCCGCTCGTCGGGGCGCGAGAGGTTGTCGACGACCGTCACCCGCGACCGCACCCCGGTCGAGGAGAGAAAGGCGCCGGCCGCGGCCAGCGCCCGGGCGGACGTGTTCCAGTTGACGATCGCGACCTCGACCGAAGGGCCGCCGGCTGGGGAGCGAGGCGAGCTAGTGATGCTCGATGACGCGGTCGACGAGGTTGTACTCCTTCGCCTCCTCCGCGCTCATGAAGTAGTCGCGCTCGGTGTCCTTGGTGACCTTCTCGAAGGGCTGGCCGGTGTGCTTGGCGAGGATCTCGTCGAGGCGGCGGCGGACGTCGATGATCTCCTTGGCGTGGATCTCGATGTCGGTCGCCTGGCCTTCGAAGCCCGAGGACACCTGGTGGATGAGGATCTTCGAGTTGGGCAGCGACATCCGCTTGCCCGCGGCGCCGCCGGCGAGGAGCAGCGCCCCCATGCTCATCGCGATGCCGACGCAGATCGTCTGCACGTCGGGCTTGATGAACTGCATCGTGTCGTAGATCGCCAGGCCGGCGTAGACGGAGCCGCCGGGGGAGTTGACGTAGAGGCTGATGTCCTTGTCGGGGTCCTCGGACTCCAGGTGCAGGAGCTGGGCCACGATCAGGTTGGCGATGTCCTCGGTGATGGGCGTGCCGAGGAAGACGATCCGCTCGCCGAGCAGGCGCGAGTAGATGTCGAAGGCGCGCTCGCCGCGCGAGGTCTGCTCGACCACCATCGGAACCAGAGGGCTCATGGTCGGCACTCTATAGAAGCCGTCAGGCGTGCTCCCCGCACTTCAGTCGGAGCCGGGAGTCCAGAGCTCGCCGGCTTGCTCGCGCTCCTTCTCCGGCGTCCAGATCTTCTCGCGGGCCTCGGCCCGCTCAAGCGGAATCGGCTTCGCCTCCTCGGCGATCAGGTCGATCGCCTTGCGCACCTGGATGTCCTCGCGGACCATCGCGTCGCGGCCGTTCTCGCGCAGTCGCGCCAGCAGCTTCTCGGGCGTGGTGCGCTCGTGCTCGGCGGTATGGGCGAGCGCCTCGACCAGCTCCTCCTCGGAAACCTCGATTTCCTCCGCTTCGGCGATCGCCGCCAGCACGGCCTCGCGCTTCAGGTCCCACTCGGCGTCCGGCCTGGATTCCTCGAGCAGCTCCTCGCGGGTCTTGCCCTGCATCCGCAGGAACGCGTCAGGGCTCATCCCCCGGCCGGCGATCTGGCGTTCGAAGCGCTCCAGGCGCTCCGCCGCCCGTGCCGCGACGAGGTCGTCGGGCAGCTCGACGGTCGCCGCGTCGACGGCTGCATCGACCGCGGCGACGCGGAAGTCCTGCTCGGCGCGCTCGTCGACCGCTTCGGCGACGCGCTCGGCGATGTCGGCGCGCAGCTCGTCGAGGGTCTCGAACTCGGAGGCCTCGGCGGCGAAATCGTCGTCGAGCTCGGGCAGGACCTTCTCCCGCACCTCCTTCACCTCGACCGCGAAGACGGCGTCCATGCCCGCCAGGTCCTCCGCCTGGTAATCCTCGGGAAAAGTGACCTTCACCTCGCGCTGCTCGCCCCCGCCGGCGCCGGCCAGCTGCTCCTCGAAGCCCTCGATGAAGCGACCGCTGCCCAGCTCGAGCATGCGGTCGGACTCCTTGCCGCCTTCGAAGGCCTCACCGTCGACCGTGCCCTCGTAATCGATCAGCAGCACGTCGCCGTCGGCCGCCGCGCGCTCGACCGGCTCGAGCCTGGCGAAGCCCTCGCGGATGCGCTCGATCTCGCGCTCGACGATCTCCTCGGGCGGTTCGGCCTCCGCGCGCCCCACCTCCAGGCCCCTGTACTCGCCCAGCTCGGCCTTCGGCCGCACGCCGATCTCGAATTTGAAGGTCAGCGACTGGCCCTCGGCCTCCGGGGCGGTGACGATCTCGATCTCGGGATCGCCGACCGGGCTGATCTCGGAGAGCAGCAGGCCCCGTTCGTACCACTCGGGAAGCGACTCGCGGATCGCCTCCCGCAGGACGCTGCCGTAGCCGAGGCGCTGGACCACCAGCGAGGACGGCGCCTTGCCCTTGCGGAAGCCGGGCATGCGCAGCTCCCGCGCCAACCCGCGCGCGGCCCTGGAGACGCCGAGTTCGACGTCCTCGGCGGGGACTTCGACCTCGACCCGCACGCGCGAGTCGGGAAGGTTTCTGACCACGGTCTTCATCGAGCGCGAGACCCTAGTAGGGATTGGCGAAATCCGCGTATGCGGGCCAGCGAGCGCCGGACCAAGCGGAGCAAGGACGCAGGGAGTCCGAATAGCAGCGCTATTCGGACTCCCGAGGACACAGCACCGCGCCGTGTCCGCCGCCGCTGGACGCGTGCCGGGGTTTTGCCAAGCCCTACTAGCCGGTGGGCCAGCATGGTGCGCAGGGCGACGCCGAAGTCGATCGCGAAGGCGAGGCCGCGGCCGGGCGCGCCGGTGACCAGCCAGGCTCGCACCCGGGTCATGGCTCTACTCGTCATTGGCGTATTCCAGCAGGGAGGAGTCGACGAGCCACTCGACCGGGGCGCGGTCGTCGGTGTAGACCTCGCCGCCGGCGAGGCGGGGCGCCAGGTCGCCGGCGGCCTCGGTCGCCAGCGGCGCCAGCGGCGCGGGCAGCGATCCCGCCCTGCGCCGCAGCCGGGCCGCCGAGACCTGCCCCTCCCCCGCCAGCAGCAGCGTGTTGGTCGGCGTGGCGGCGAAGCGCAGGACGCGCGGGAAGGCGCTGGCCATCGTCCGGCCCAGGACGCGCTCCAGCTCCGCGCTCCCCTCCGGGTGGCCGACGTTGACGATCGCGACCCCGCCGGGTGCGAGCCGGTCCCGCGCCAGCTCGAAGAACTCCCGCGTCACCAGGTAGAAGGGGATGTAGGGCTGGCGGTAGGCGTCGAGCATGATCGCGTCGTAGCCGCCCGGCGAGCGCCGCAGCCAGGGCCGGGCGTCCTCGGCGAAGAGGCGCATGCGCGGGTTGCGCAGGTCGAAGAAGCGCCGCCCCAGCTCGCTCAGCTCGGGGTCGATCTCGACCGCGTCGACCGCGGTGCGGGGAAAGAAGTGCCCGAAGGCCCGCGCCACCGTGCCCGCGCCGTTGCCGAGGATCGCGATTCGCCGCGGCGGCCGCGAGCGGGCCGCGAAGGGCAAAACGAGATGGGCGTCCCAGTAGTCGCCGGTCAGGTAGCTGCCCGGGCGGTAGAGCGAGTGCACGGCCTGGCCCTCGTTGAGCTCGAGCACGCGAGCGCCGTCGGGCCGTTCGACCACGCGGGCGTACTCGTGGACGGTCTCGGCCTCGTAGAGGACGCGGCCGGTGTCGGCGGCCTTGATCGTGCCGACCGGCAGCGTGACTGCCAGGGCGAGCGCAGCGGGGATGGCGGCGAAACGCCAGCCGAGGCCCAGCGCGGCGACGGTGGCAAGCGCCAGGGCGAAGACGAGGAAGGTGCGCTGGGTCCCCAGCACGGGGATCAGGAGCAGGGCCGCCAGCATCGTCCCGGCCAGCGAGCCGGCCGTCGAGATCGCATACAGCCTCCCGACCACCTCGCCGGAGCCCTCGACGTCGGCGACGGCAAGGCGCACCGCCCACGGCGCAGCGGCGCCGAGCAGCGTGACCGGGACCGCGACCAGCACCAGCACGCCGAAGAGAGACCCGGCGAAGCCGCCGACCGAGACGCTGTCGAAGGCGTCGACCGAGAAGGCGAGGAAGGGCCGCGCGGCGAAGGGGACGGCGGCGATCAGCAGCGCCGCCGCGAGGACGAGCAGGCAGAGGCCGCGCATGTGGGGGTGGCGGTCCGCGACGCGGCCGCCGAGCCAGTAGCCGGCCGAGAGGGCGACGAGGACGACGCCGATCGTGTTCGCCCAGACGATCGTCGAGGCGCCGAAGTAGGGCGCCAGCAGGCGTGCCGCGGCGATCTCGGCGCCGAGGCTGGCCGCCCCGACGACGAAGACCAGGACCGCGAGCAGCAGCCTTGGCTCAGGCGGGGTCACGCTCGGGCTCATCGGCGGTGGCGGCGATCCGCTGCTCGAGCAGCGCTCCGTGCCCGGCGGCGACCGCGCGCTGGGCGCGCCGCTCGTCGAGGGGGACGCCGCGGTCGCGGGCGAGGTCGAGCAGGCGCTGCTTCTCGTCCCCTTCGCGGGCGACCTCGAAGAAGACCCAGGCGAGCACGCCGAGGGCGAGGAAGGTCCCCTCGACCATCATCGCGACCCCCGCGGTGCTCTGGTCGGCGATCGGGGAGATGCCCCAGTAGCGCTCGCCCGGCGCGTAGATCGGGTAGAGCACCGTGCCGGACCACATCAGCACGTTGCCGAGGATCGCGCCGGCGAAGCGGACGGCGATCACGTAGCCGACCTTCCAGGCGGCGGTGAACCACTCCGGCTTCGGCAGCGGCCCGAACACCGGCATCCACATCAGGCAGCCGAAGAAGAGGAACGTGGTGTGCTCCAGCGCGTGGACCGGGGCTCCGCCGTAGGCGGCTTCGTAGAGCGCCGGCACGTGCCAGAGGTAGAAGTTCAGCGCCCAGAGCGGGAAGGCGACGAGCGGGTGGGCGAGGACCTGGAGTCGGTTGAGCGCGCGGATCGCGAGGACCGGCTGCAGCAGCGACTTGGTCAACCCGAGGACCAGGAGCAGCGAGGCGATGTCGCCGATCAGCAGGTGCTCGACCATGTGGCCGATCACCAGCTCCTCGGCGATGTGGCCGATCGGCGAGAAGAGCGAGATCGCAACGATCGCCAGGCCCGAGCCGAAGCAGGCCTGCCGCCAGGCCGGGACCGGGCGGCCGTCCCAGGAGAGCACCGTCGCCCGGTGCCAGTAGAGGATCCCGGCGACGGTCAGCGGCAGGATCTCGATCGGCGCGAATGCGCCGGCAAAGTGGGCGAACGGCGGGCTCACGGATTCAGCGTAGCGACGCGGTTTGCGGGGGCGCCGCCCGCGCCCGCTGCTAGCTTGGCCTCGCTTTGGGCCAGGAGAATCACCGCTTTCCGCCGATCGGCAGCTACGGGTTCCTCTCCGACTGCCACACCAGCGCCCTGGTCTCCTACGACGGCGCGGTCGAGTGGCTCTGCCTGCCCCGCTTCGACTCGCCGAGCGCCTTCGCGGCGCTGCTCGACCGCGGCGCCGGCCACTTCAAGGTCGCCCCCCGGGGGGTGGTCGTGCCGCTCAGCCGCCGCTACGAGCCCGGGACCCTGGTGATCGAGACGACCTGGGTGACCGACACCGGCTGGGTCGTGATCCACGACGCGCTGACGATCGCCGAGTGGGCGACCGCGGGCGGCGGGCGGCGGCCCGACACCGAACACGAGTCCGACCGCTCGCTGCTGCGGACGATGACCTGCATCGACGGCGAGGTCGAGATGGAGATGGAGTGCCTGCCGAGCTTCGCCTACGGGGCCGAGCCGGCGAGCTGGAGCGGCGGCGAGCTGGGCGAAGCGGTGGCGCGCGCGAGCGACGGCACGGAGCTGCTGCTGACCAGCGACATGGAGCTCTCGGTCGCGGACGGCGTCGCCCGCGGCACCCTGAAGCTGCGCGAGGACGAGACCGGCTTCTGCGCGCTCACCTGGGGAGACGGCGACCTAGGGGGGCCGCGCAGCGCCCCGGAGGCGCTGGAGAGGCTCGACTCGACCGAAGAGTTCTGGCGCGAGTGGCTGCGCGACGGCGACTTCCCCGACCACCCCTGGCGCATCCACCTGCAGCGCTCGGCGCTGGTCCTGAAGGGCCTCACCTACACGCCAACCGGCGCGATCCTCGCCGCGCCCACGACATCCCTGCCGGAGACCCCGGGCGGCGAACGCAACTGGGACTACCGCTACAGCTGGATCCGCGACTCGACCTTCAGCCTCTGGGCCCTGCACACGCTCGGCTTCGACCAGGAGGCGCGCGACTTCATGCGCTTCATCGTCAACGTCTGCCGCGAAGGGCCCGACCTGCAGATCATGTATGGGATCGGCGGCGAGAGGGACCTGACCGAGAGCACGCTCGACCACCTCAGCGGCTACGGCGGGGCGAGGCCCGTGCGGATCGGCAACGGGGCATACGACCAGCGCCAGAACGACGTCTGGGGCGCCCTGCTCGACTCAATCTACCTGCACGAGAAGGCGCTGCGGGGAACCGGCACGCCCGCCGACCGGCAGCTGATCCGCCACCAGGTCGAAGCGGCGATAGCGGCCTGGCCGCACCCCGACCAGGGGATCTGGGAGTCGCGCGGCGAGCCCCAGCACTACGTCTCCTCGAAGCTGATGATCTGGGTCGCGGTCGACCGCGGCGCCCGCCTCGCCCGCAGCCTCGGCTTCGAGGAGGTCGCCGGGGGGTGGGAGCGGGCCGCCGCGCGGTTTCATGCCGAGATCCTCGAGCGCGGGGTGCGCGACGGAATCTTCCGCCAGCACTACGAGACCGACGCGCTCGACGCCTCGATCCTGCTGCTGCCGCTGCTCCGCCTCCTCCCTCACGACGACCCCCGCGTTCGCGACACAGTCGAGGCGATTGCCGACGAGTTGACCGAGCACGGCCTCGTCCTGCGCTACAAGGTGGAGGAGACCGACGACGGCCTCAGAGGCGAGGAGGGCACCTTCCTGATCTGCTCCTTCTGGCTCGTCTCCGCCCTCTCGGAGATCGGCGAGCAGGCCCGCGCCCGGACGCTCTGCGAGCGCCTGCTGGAGTCCTCGGGCTGGCTCGACCTCTACGCCGAGGAGCTCGAGGCCCACAGCGGGCGCCACCTCGGCAACTTCCCCCAAGCCTTCACCCACCTGGCGCTGATCAACGCGGTCTCGCACGTGATCGCGGACGAGCAGCGCGAGGACGGCGGGCCGACGGCGGTCTTCACGGAGATGGGTGGGGTTCGGGAGGACGCTTGATGCGTTTGGTGGGGGCGGGTGGTGGGAGGCCCTCCCCAAAACGCTCGGCGGGAGCCTCGCTGGAGTGTTTTGGGGAGGGCCTCCCACCACCCCTCGACAGGGCACAAGCTTCCAAGCTCCACCATCCAAGGCGACCGCCTCGGCCCGAGGCGATTAAACCGAAGTTACCCCGAATAACAACCCGCTGATCGACCCGATCCCGCTCCCCATGCGGGATTCGGGGTCTTCTCAGGCGGTTAGATGTAGCCAAGATTCCTGCCGTAATCACGTCCGATGGATGGTGGATAATGCCTCTATGAAGGGAAAGTCAGGCGCGATGCACGTGGCCAAGATCAAGCGCCGGCACGGCGACCGCGTCTATACCTCCCACCTGATCCGCCGCTCGATCCGTGAGGGCAAGCGCGTGCGTCACGAGACGATCGCCAACGTCTCGAAGCTGCCGCCTGAGGCGATCGAGGCACTGCGGGCGGCACTCGCCGGCGAGGCGCTCGTGGGCGCCGAGGAGATCTCGGTCGCCGCTTCGGCGCCCGCCGGCCACGTCGAGGCGGTGCTCGGCGCCGCCCGGCGCCTCGGCCTCGCCCGCCTGCTCGACCGCTCGCCGTCGAAGGAGCGTGACCTCGCCCTGGCGATGATCTGCCAGCGGGTCTTGAAGCCGGGCTCCAAGCTCGCCACCGCGCGCTCGCTTCACCAGTCCACCCTCGCCTCCGAGCTGGGGGTCGAGGGGGCAGACCAAGACGACCTCTACGCGGCGATGGACTGGCTGGGGGATCGCCAGGAGAAGATCGAGGACCGCCTCGCCCGCCGTCACCTCAAAGAGGGCACGCACGCCCTCTATGACCTCTCCTCCTCCTACTTCGAGGGGCGCAGCTGCCCGCTCGCCGAGCTCGGCTACTCGCGCGACGGGCGGCGGGGCACGCTGCAGATCGTCTACGGCCTCCTCGCAGACCCCGCGGGGCGTCCGGTCGCGATCGAGGCCTTCGCGGGCTCGACCCACGACGCTGCGACGCTGCCCGCCCAGATCACCAAGCTCAGCGGGCGCTTCGGGCTCGCCGAGGCGGTCCTCGTCTGCGACCGCGGCATGGCGACCAAGGCCAACCTCGAGGCACTGGGCGAGAGCGAGGGGACCTCCTGGATCACGGCGTTGAAGGCGCCGCAGGTGAAGAAGCTCGTCAAGGACGGCGACCTGCAGCTCTCGCTGTTCGACGAGCAGAGCCTCGCCGAGATCTCCTCCGAGGCCTTTCCCGGCGAGCGACTGGTGGTCTGCCGCAACCCGCTCCTCGCCGAGGAGCGCTCGCGCAAGCGAGAGGACCTGCTCGCCGCCACCGAGCGCGGCCTTGCCGAGATCCGCGAGCGGGTCGAGGCGGGGACGCTGCGGGGCGCGGCTGAGATCGGCCTCGCGGTCGGCCCGGCCTTGAAGCGCTACCGCGTCAAGAAGCACTTCGAGGTGACGATCGCCGACGCCTCCTTCGCCTACGAGCGCAAGGGCGAGCAGATCTCAGCCGAGGCGGCGCTCGACGGGATCTACGTGCTGCGCACCTCCGTCGCCAAAGAGAAGCTCGACGCCTCCGGCGTCGTCCGCTCCTACAAGCAGCTGAAGTGGGCCGAGCGCGCCTTCCGCACTCTGAAGGGACCGCTGGAGGTGCGCCCGATCCACCACCGGCTCGAGGACCGGGTGCGCGCCCACCTCTTCCTCTGCATGCTCGCCTACTACCTGGAGTGGCATTTGCGCGAGGCCTGGGCGGAGCTCACCTTCCGCGACGAGTGCCCGCCGACCCAGCCAGACCCCGTCGCCAAGGCGAAGCGCTCGAGCGCCGCCGCCGACAAGGCGCGCCGCAAGCACACCGCCCGCGGCGAGGAGCCCCACTCCTTCGAGAGCCTGCTCGCCGAGCTCTCGCTGCGCACCCGCAACACGATCCGCGTCGGCGAATCCACGGCAACCTTCGAGCGGCTTGCCGAGCCCAATGCCGTTCAGGCCCGCGCCCTGGAGCTGGTCAGCTCGGTCCCCAAGCACGCGTAGACACGAGCGAGACAGGCGCCGCAGCGCCGATCCTCATTTCTCAAGCCAGATCCGGGTTGGCGGCTGGGGGTAACTTCGGATTAAAGCTTGGAGGCCTTGATGCGTTTTCGCGGTTTCGGGCTTTCTGGGAGCTGTTGTAAGAGGAGCCTGGCCGTCCTCCAGGCGAATGTCGCGAAGCGGCGGAAATGCAATCCGGTGATTGCGCGGCCGCAGGCCGCGCTCCTGGTTGCACCGCGCGTGCGCGCGGTGCTCAATTCGTCTGGAGGACGGCCAGGCTCCTTCTACCCCTACCCAGAGATTTTCCGTCGCAGACAAACGTATGGCAGACAATAGATTTCGTTTGCTTTATTATCGGCTCCTATGACGACAACACGTTCCGCCACAAATGACCTGTTCATCGCCCTCGCGCATCCCCTGCGACGGCTGATCCTGCGCGAGGCGATCGCCGACGAGCGCGAGGTCAGCCCGCGGGAACTCGCCACGAAGCTCGGGCAACCGCTGTCCAGGCTCAGCTACCACGTCAGGGTCCTGGCCGAATGCGGTGCGCTCAAGCTGACCCGGACGAAGCAGATCCGCGGCTCGACCCAGCACTTCTACCGCGCGGCCCTCGACACGCCGTGGGCGCGGATGGCGCTCAAGGCGGGCGAGGGCTCGCCGGAGGGCGGCAAGGGGTAGGGGGGAGAGTCTTCCCCACCGGCGCCCTTATGTAGCAACGCCGTGGACGAAAGGGAGAACATCCGCAGCACCGCAGCGCAGGACGCGGCGACGGAGTCGGCCGTCCTGCAACTGGTGCTCGCCCTCCACCCCACCCCCGTCAGCTTCGAGGAGCTGGTGCGCGAGCTGGGTGGAGGCCGGGACCGCGGCGAGCGCGATGCGGTCGAGCGCGCGGTGCGGGACCTTGCCGGCGCCGGCCTGCTCCACCGCAACGAGCCCTTCGTCCTGCCTACGCGTGCGGCGCTGCGCTTCGACGAGCTGATGGAGCGGTGATGCGCATGAGCCCGACCGGTCTCGGCCACGAAAAGCCGGGCCCATGCGCCTTGACGCGAGCTCCTGGCCACAGAGGAGCCCTGTGACAAGCCCGGCCCTCACGCTACACGCCGGTTTTTAAATGTCAAGAGCCGGGGCCGTTATCGGTCCCGGCGGTGTCTTACGTAAATTTCCTCAACCAATGGATAGGGGTTCGGTAGGATGCCCCGCTTGCGCCGAACCCTTACCATCCTCGGCGTCCTCGCCGTTTTTCTCTTCGGGGCCGGCGGCGACGCCTCGACCCAAGCTCCGATCGTGATCCGCGCCGCCAACTCGGGGTCCCACCTGCGGCTGGCGGTCAGCGGCACGCAGCTCCTCGCCAGCGGCCAGATGTCGCAGGCTCCCACGGTCGGCTGTCGCTTCACCCGCGGCAGCGGAGCCGCCGCCTGCCCGCTGGAGGAAGCCTCGGCGGTAGTCGTCGAAATGGGTCCCGGCAGCGACAAGGTCGAGGTTCTGGACCCCCTCCCGGTGCCGCTGACCGCCTACCTCGGCGCCGGCTCGGACAAGCTGATCGGCAACGCCGAGCCCGACACCTGCTACCCGCAGGGCACGCCGCGAAACCGTTGCATCGGCGGTGGAGGCGACGACGCCTGCATCTCGGCTCCCGTCAACACCGATTGCGTCGGCGATGCCGGCGACGACTTCTGCCAGACGGGCGCCGGCAGCGACGGCTGCTGGGGCGGACCGGGCCGGGATGTCTGCAAGATGGGCAGCGGGCAGGATGGCTGCCACGGCGAAGGAGGCGACGACCGCCTCTACGGCGGCCCGGCCGGCGACCAGCTCTACGGCGGCGAAGGATCCGACCACTGCGACGGCGGCCCCGGGGTCGGCTACTCGCACGACTGCGAGGCCGGGCCGAGGCGCTAGTTTTCACAGTTACTGTGATACTGTGAATCACATGAAGAATCTCACGGTCTCCGTTCCCGACGACGTGTACCGGATAGCCAGGGTGCGAGCGGCCGAAGAGGGGGCCTCGGTCAGCGCCCTCGTGGCCGGCTACCTTCGCTCGCTCGGAGGGCAGGACGCCGAGTTCAGCAGGCTCGAGAGCCAGCAGGCCGAGGTGCTGGGGGAAATCGAGAGCTTCCGGGCTGGGGACAGGCTCAGTCGCGACGAGCTGCACCGGCGTGCGATTCGCTGACACCAACGTCCTGCTCTACGCCGTCTCCCGCGACCCCGAGGAGCGCGGCAAGTCCAGCAGGGCCCGGGAGATCCTTGCGGGAAGGGACCTGGCCCTCTCGGTCCAGGTCCTGCAGGAGTTCTACGTCCAGGCGACGCGAGCGAGCCGCTCCGATCCGCTTTCCCACGAGCAGGCGAAGAAGCTGGTCGAGTCCTTCATGCGCTTTCCCGCCGCCGACATCACGCCGAAGGTGATGCTGGCGGCGATCGCCACCCGGAACCGCTTCCACGTCTCCTACTGGGACGCCGCGATCCTGGAGGCAGCGCGCACGCTCGGCTGCGACATCGTCCTTTCCGAGGACCTGAGCCACGGGCAGGACTACGCGGGGGTACGGGTGCAGGACCCGTTCCGAGACGCCTGACGCCCCGCTGGCGGAGTCCCGCCCTCAGTCGTCTGGAAGCTCCCGCTCCGGAACGTCGTCGTCGTCGGGGCTCGGGCTGCTCGGCGGTGACGGGGTCGTCGCCGGCGGTGACGGGGCTTCCGAGGACGGCGCCGGCGCCTCGGGCTTCGCCTGCGCACGCCGCTTGCGGTGCCGTTTCCTCTTCTCGCCGACCGTCGCACTTGCCGGAGCGAGGGCGTCGCCGGCCGAGATCGGCTGGGAGGCGAGGCCGATCTGCTGGCTGACGAGGCGGCTGGCGGCGACGGAGACCGCGGCCGCCACCGCGATGCCGAGCAGGGCCAGGCCGACCCAGCGCAGGGTTGCCGCCGATCTCACGCCTGCTCCTGCGGGGGCCCGTCCACGATCCCGACCATAGGTCCCACCGCGTAAAGCGAGGGCAAAGTCATCGCGGGCTCTCCTCGCCTGCCTGTTGGGGGAGGTGCAGCGAGGCGGTTGCGCCGCCGCCGTCCCGGTTGGACAGCGTCACCTCTCCCCCCCACTCACGGGCGAGCTCCTGCGCGATCGGGAGGCCGAGGCCGGTGCCGGCCGGGCCGCGGCGGCCGGCGCTGCCGCGGCGGAAGCGCTCGAAGACGGAGTCCGCCTCTCCCGGCTCCAGGCCGGGGCCGCGGTCGCCGATCTCGACCAGGCCCGGCTCGGCCCCGATCGTCACCGTCGAGCCCGGCGGCGAGTAGCGCACGGCGTTCTCCAGCAGGGCGTCGATCGCGCGGTCGAGGTCGTGCCCGGCACACCATGCGTGGGCGGGGCCCTCCCCGAGCTCAAGCTCGAGCCCGACCGATCCCTCCTCTGCCGTGCGCCGCCAGCGCTGCGCGGCGCGGCGCGCCGCGCCGGCGAGATCGACCCGCTCCGGCGGCAGTTCGTGCTCTCCCGCGCGGCTCAGCACGAGCAGCTCCTCGACGATCAGCGAGAGCCGGTCGATCTCCACCAGCGCCGCTTCCAGCTCGGCCACGCTCGGGGCGTCGTCGCGACAGCTCTCGGCGAGCCCCTCCAGCCGCAGCCGCAGCCCCGTCAGCGGAGTTCGCAGCTGGTGCGATGCGTCGGCGACGAAGTCCTGCTGCGCGCCCAGCATCCTCTTCACCCGCTGGGTCATCTCGTTGAAGGCGCGGGCGAGCGAGCGCTGCTCGGTGCTGCCCCGGACCTCGACGGTGGCGTCGAGGTCGCCGCCGGCGACCCGTCGCGCAGCCCGGTCGAGGAGCCGGATCGGCCGCGCGATCTGCTGCGCGACGATCGCTCCGGCGAGTAGGGCGAGCAGGAGCACGACTCCTGCGAGGACGGCGAGGTTGAGGATCGCGGTCCTCACCGCGCGGTGGACGGCATCGACGCTCTGGGTCACCCGCACGGCGCCCACGGTGCGACCCCGAATCAGCGCCGGGGCCGAGGTGGCGAGGATCGGCACGCCCAGCGTCTTGCTGTCGCGGGTGATCTGCTCGCCCTGGCCACCCAGCGCCGCCCGGATCTCAGGACGGTTCGCGTAGTCCCGCCCCGGGGGCGCTCCGGCTGAGTCCGCCAGCAGCCGGCCGCTGCGGCCGACCACGACCACGCGGCCGCGCGCGCTCGCCGCCGAGACCCGGACCAGGCGGCGCAGCGCCTGGCGCTGGCGGTGCTCGAGCAGCTCCGACGCCGATGCGGCGACGACGTCGGCCTGGCTGCGCGCCTGGCTGCGCACCTCGGCGTCGACGCGGTCGCCGAGGCTGACGGCCAGCGGCACGCCGAGGGCGATCAGCGCCAGCAGCAGCACGTAGGCCAGCGCCAGCAGAAGGGTGGCTCGCAGGCTTACTGTTCCTCGACCCCCGACGTCGCGAAGCGGAAGCCGACGCCTCGCACCGTCTCGATGTAGCGCGGATGACTGGGGTCGTCGCCGAGCTTGCGCCGCAGCCACCCGATGTGGACGTCGAGGGTCTTGGTCGAGCCGAACCAGTTGACGTCCCAGACCTTCGACATCAGGTCCTCTCGCTTGACCACGCGGCCGGCGTTGGCCATCAGCTCGGCGAGCAGGTCGAACTCCTTGCGCGAGAGGTCGAGATCCTCGCCGGCGAGGCGTGCCGTGCGCGCCGGCGGGTCAAGCTCCAGGTCTCCAACCCGCAGCGGCCCCTCCCTCGATCCGTTGCGAGAGGAGCTGCGGCGCAGCACGGCGCGGATGCGCGAGATCGTCTCGCGGGCGCTGAACGGCTTGACCACGTAGTCGTCGGCGCCGAGCTCGAGGCCGACGATCCGATCCATCTCGGTCCCGCGCGCGGTCAGCATCACGATCGGCACGTCGGAGCGGCGGCGCAGCTCGCGGCAGACGTCGCGCCCGTCGCCGTCGGGAAGGCTGAGGTCGAGCATGACCAGGTCGGGCTCGGCGTCCGTGGCCAGCTCGAGCGCGCCGGCCGCCGTCCGCGTCACCAGGGGCTCGAAGCCCGCCCTGCGCAGCGCCTCTGCGAAGGGCCCGGAGATCGAGTCCTCGTCCTCGACGACGAGGATGCGCCCGGCCGGCGCCGGCTGTGCCGCCATGGCTCAACTGTAACGCCGCCGCCTGGCCCGATCTGCGGCGAAACCGCAGGTTTTGCCGGGGCTTTACCCGAGCCTTGGCGTGCCTTCACGGCACACGTCCCAGACTGCGAAGCGCAATCGGCCAGGAGGAGAACGACGTGAAGAACCTGAAGACACGAATCGCGGCCACGGCGACGGTCGTCGGCCTGGGCGGCCTCGCCGGCGTCGCCCTCAGCGCCGGCGGGCAGAAGGCGAGCACGCTCGCCTCCAAGCCGCAGGTGCGGACCCAGGTGGTCCGGCGCACGGTCCACGTCACCAAGCACGCGAAGCCAAAGCACCCGGTGGCAACCGGCGGGGCGGGCTACGCGGGCAGCCCGGGACACGGCGCAAGCGCCACGACGGGTGCCTCCTCGACCGGCTCCGGCTCTTCCTCTTCGGGCTCCTCGCCCGTCACCACCTCGACCAGCGGCTCCGAAGCCGGCTCGGGCGGAGGTGGCGGCACTCCCGTCACCACGGCGCCCAGCGGCACCGGGAGCACGGGCGGCGGCGAGCCCGAGGACGACGGCGGGAAGGTCGAGCACGAGAGCGAGAGCGGTGGCGATGACTGAGCGGGCTCGCCGGGCTCGCCGGCCCAGCTCGGCGCTCGTGGTCTGGGGCTCGATCGTCCTCTTCGCGGTCCTCTTCGCCCTCCTCACCTACCAGCTCAGCGCCAGCCAGCCCCCTCCCCCGCGGCCGGTCCTGGTGCGCAAGGTGGTGAAACGGCGAGTCGTCACCACGATCGTGCCGACGCCGGGCCACAACAGCATCTCGAACAGCGGCGTCGTCTCCGGCGAAACCTCGTCGCCGGCCTATGCCGAACCGGTCACCACGGGAGCCTCATGACCATGGCCGAGCACGACGTCAGCTTCGATGCGATGGGCTCGCACGTAAGGCTGCTGATCGGCGAGCCGGGGCCGGAGATGCAACCGGCAGTGGCGGCGGCCAGGCAGGCCCGCCGGTTCGTGGCCGAGTTCGACGCGGCGCTCTCCCGCTTCAAGCCCGAGAGCGAGCTGTCCGCGCTGAATGCCGACCCGCGCGAGCGCGTCCCGGCCTCGCAGCTGCTGCGCGCCGCGGTCAAAGCCGGGCTCGAGGCGGCGCGGCGCAGCGGCGGCCTCGTCGACCCGACCCTCCTCGGCGCGATCGAGGCGGCGGGCTACGCCGCCTCCCGCGCCGGCATGCCCGGGGTGCCGCTGGGCACGGCGCTGGCGGAGGCGCCGCGCCGGCGGCCGGCCAACCCCAACCCGGCCGCGGCCTGGCGCCTCTTCGAGGTCGACGACGACGGAGGCACGATCTCCCGCCCCCCCGGCCTCCGCTTCGACACCGGCGGCGCCGGCAAGGGCCTCGCCGCCGACCTGATCGCCCAGAGCCTGCGCGGCTACTCCCGCTTCATCGTCGACTGCGGCGGCGACATCCGCATCGGCGGCGCGGGCGCCCTCGTCGACCCCTACGAGGTCTTCGTCGAGCACCCGCTGACGGGAGAGCGGGCCTTCGTCATCAAGCTGGGCGGCGGCGGCGTCGCCACCTCCGGCCTCAACGTGCGGATCTGGCGCGACGAGGCGGGCCGCTATTCCCACCACCTGCTCGACCCGGCCACGGGCGAGCCGGCCTGGACCGGGCTGATCGGAGTCACCGCGCTCGGCGACACCGCGGTCGAAGCCGAGACCTTCGCCAAGACGGCGCTGCTCTCCGGGCCAGAGGGCGGGCGCGCCGTGCTCGCCGAGCGCGGCGGCCTGCTGGTACACGACAGCGGCCAGGTCGAGACCGTCGGCCCGCTCGCGGCGATGCCGCGCATCCGCATCCCCGACCTCGCCGCCAGCGCATGAGCCCGGCCACCGCGGAAACCCTGCAGACCCATGGCTGGTGGCTGGCCAGCCGTGCCTCCGGCCTGCTGGCCCTGGTCCTGGTGACGATCTCGGTCGGGATCGGCCTGACGATGGCCGGCAAGGTGATGCGCCGCCCGGGGCTCTCGCGCAAGCTGATGGCGGTCCACGAGCACACCGCGGTGGCGGGGATCGTCGCGATCGCCGTACACGGCATCACCCTGCTCGGCGATCCCTGGCTGAACCCCGGGATCGGCGGCATCGTCGTCCCCTTCGAGATGGGCTTCCGCCCGCTCTTCACCGGGCTCGGCATCCTCGGCGGCTACCTGGCGGCGCTGCTCGGCCTCAGCTTCTACTTCCGCAAGAGGATCGGCGCGAAGCTCTGGCGCAAGGCGCACCGGGCCACGGTGGTCGTCTACCTGCTGGGCCTCGTTCACGCCTTCGGCGCCGGCACCGACGCCTCAGCTCCGTGGTTTCGGTGGTGGGTTCTGGCGACGACGCCGCCGATCGCCGGCCTCTTCGCTTACCGGGTGCTCGGGGGTGGCGCAAGGCGCGCCCGCTCGCGGGCGCAAGACGGAGACGCCCACCACGCACCCCACCGACGACCCGGTATCGCACCCACGCACCGGCGCCCGGCAATCCATTCGTCCCCGGTCCTCGAGGAGGCATGATGAAAGACCAAGGAGTCCTGATCGTCGGCGGTGGCCTCGCGGCGCAGCGCTGCGCCGAGGCGCTGCGCCGGCGCGGATACGAGGGCCCGGTGCGGATGGCCTGCGCCGAGCCCGACCCGCCCTACGACCGCCCGCCGCTCTCCAAGGGGCTGCTGGCGGGGACGGCCGCCGAGGAGGACGTCGCCTACCGGCCGGCCTGGTGGTACGAGGAGAAGGAGGTTGAGCTGCTGCTGGGAGCGCGCGCCGAGGCGCTCGACCCCGTGTCCCGCACGGTCCGCCTCGACTCCGGCGCCGAGCTCGGCTACGGGAGGCTGCTGGTCGCGACCGGCAGCGGCGCGCGCCAGCTGCCCTTTCTCGCCGGGTTCGAGAACGTCCACTCCCTGCGCACGCTGGCCGATGCGCGACGGCTGCGCGAGGAGCTCGTGCCCGGCGCGCGGCTTGCCGTCGTCGGCGCCGGCTTCATCGGCCAGGAGGTCGCCGCGACCGCGCGCGGCCTCGGGGTCGAGGTGACGATGATCGAGGCGCTGCCGACCCCGCTGGCGCCGATCCTCGGCGAGGAGGTCGGCGCCTGGTTCGCCGAGCTGCACCGCGAGGAGGGCGTGCGGGTGATCACCGGGGCGATGCTCGAGAGCGCCCGCGGCCGGGCCGGCCGGGTCGAGGAGCTCGCCCTCGCCGGTGGCACGACGGTCGCCTGCAACGCCGTCGTCGTCGGCGTCGGCACCGTCCCCGCCACCTCCTGGCTGCGCGGAAGCGGACTCGGCGAGAAGGGGGTCCGCACCGACGCCAGCGGCCGGACCGAGCTGCCCGGCGTCTTCGCCGCCGGTGACGTCTCGGTCCCCTTCGACCCGCGCTTCGGCGCGCACGCGCGCACCGAGCACTGGGGCGCCGCCGCCTGGCAGGGCTCGGCGGCGGCGAAGGCGATGCTGGGCGAGTACCCCGGCACGCCACCGCTGCCGAGCTTCTGGAGCGACCAGTACGGGCTGCGAATCCAGTACGTCGGGCACGCCCACCACGCCGACGCGATCGCTGTCGAGGGCACCCCGGGCAACCGCGACTTCGAAGCGACCTTCACCCGCTGCGGCGTGCCGGTCGCCGGCCTGACGGTCGACCGCCCGCGCGCGGTCCCGGCGCTGAAAAAGCGCATCGAGCGGGGTCATTTCCCGGCCAAGGACAGAGCAATGGAGGCGGCATGAGATACATACCGGTGGTCGATCCCGACGAGTGCAGCGCCCACGGCGATTGCGTCGAGGTGGCGCCCCAGGTGTTTCGCCTCGACGATACCGCGGTGGTGATCGGCAACGCCCCCTACGAGCTGCTGCTCGAGGCGGCCGAGGCCTGCCCGGCGTTGGCGATCTCGATCGTCGAGGAGGAGAGCGGGGAGACGGTGTTCCCGTAGCGACGAGTGAACGATTAACCCCCCTATAGGTGGGTCAATCCGTTCACTCGTCGTGCTGCGCAGTCAAATTACGGGGGTGCCCGCGCCCGTCCACCCCGCCCACCGCACCCCCGGGCGCCACACGCACTGGCGGATCGCGCGGCGGCGCCACCTGCTCCTGCGCGGCGGCGCGCTGGCGACCCTGCTGGCGGTGGTCGGCCCGGGGCTGCTTGCCGGGCTCTCCGACGACGACCCGGCGGGGATCGCGACCTACTCGATCCTCGGCGCCGAGTACGGCTACCAGCTGCTCTGGGTCCTCGCCCTCTCCACCGTCGCCCTCGTCGTCTTCCACGAGCTCGGGGTGCGGCTGGGGATCGTCACCGGCAAGGGGCTCCTCACACTGGTCCGCGAGCGCTACGGGCAGCGCTCGGCGCACCTCGTGCTCGGCGCGCTGGCCGTCGCCAACACGGGCACGCTCTGCGCGGAGTTCGCCGGCGTCGCCGCGGCGATGGAGCTGCTCGGCGGCATGAGCCGCTACCTCAGCGTGCCGCTCGCCGCAATCGGCGTCTCGGCCCTGGTCCTGCGCGAGAACTTCCGCCACGTCGAGCACTTCCTGCTCGCGCTCAGCTCGGTCTTCGTCGCCTACGTCATCGCCGGCGTGCTCGCCCACCCGGACTGGGGCGCGGCCGCGGAGGGCCTGGTCGTGCCGAGCCTGCCGCTCACCCGCGACGGCCTCTTGGTGGCCGTGGCGACGCTGGGCACGACGCTGGCGCCGTGGGGGCTGGCCTTCATCCAGTCCTACGCGGTCGACAAGCGCCTGCACGTGAGGGACCTCGGCTACGAGCGTGTGGACGTGGTCGTCGGCGCCGTGCTCACCGGCGCGATCGGCTTCTTCGTCGTCGTCGCCTGTGCGGCGACGCTGCACGTTCAGGGGGTGAGCATCGAGGACGCGAGCGACGCCGCCCGCGCCCTGGAGCCGCTGGCCGGCGACACCGCGGCGACGCTCTTCGGCCTCGGCTTCCTCGGCGCCGCGCTGCTGGCCGCCGCGATCGTGCCCCTCTCGACCGCGTACTCGGTCTCGGAGACCCTGGGAAGGAAGGCGGACCTCGACGACAGCTTCTCCGAAGCGCGCTCCTTCTACCTCAGCTACGCGGCCGTGGTCGCGCTCGCGGCGGTGCTCGTGCTGATCCCCAGCGTGCCGCTGATCCAGATCCTCTTCCTCTCGCAGGCGCTCAACGCGGTCCTGCTCCTGGTCCTGCTCCCGTTCATGCGCGCGCTCGGCCGCGACCGCGAGCTGATGGGGGCCCACGCCCTGGGCCGGGCCGGCCGGCTGGCGACCGGCATCGTCCTCGCCCTGGTCGCGGTCTCGGTGCTGACCCTCGCCGTCCTCGCCGTCTTCGCCGTCTTCTAGCTTCTCTTGCGATGACCGCGATCGACGAGCTGTTCGCCAACAACGAGCGCTTCGCATCCGCCCTCCCCACCCAGCACCTCGACGTGCGCCCGAGCAGGCAGCTTGCGATCGTCACCTGCATGGACTCGCGCCTGGACGTGTTCTCCGCGCTCGGCCTGCTCGACGGAGAGGCTCACATCCTGCGCAACGCCGGCGGCGTCGTCAGCGACGACGTGATCCGCTCGCTGGCGATATCGCAGCGCCTGCTCGGCACCCGCGAGGTGATGCTGATCCACCACACCGACTGCGGCATGCAGAAGGTCACCGACGACGGCTTTCGCGCCGAGCTGCAGGAGGCGACCGGCCTCGCGCCGGGCTTTGCGATCGAGTCCTTCACCGACGTCGAGGCGAACGTCCGCCAGTCGGTCCAGCGGGTTCGCCTCTCCCCCTTCCTGCTCCACCGCGACACGGTGCGGGGCTTCGTCTACGACGTCAACACCCACCGGCTGCGCGAGGTCGCGGACAGCGCCCCCTCGTGAGGGCCGGCCTGGGTCGCGGCGAGCGCTATTCGGAGACCCGGAAGGCGACGATCTTCGCCACCTGCCCGGCAGCCGAGGCCACGCCGGCGGGGGCGATCAGGGTTTCGCCGTTGACCATCACCCCGGAGTTGCTCCCGGCCGGGAGCTTTTCGCGCCAGACGACCTGGCCGGAGCTGGCCGTGAACGCCGAGACCGTGCCTTCGTAGGTGGTGGCGAAGACGAGGTCGTTGACCACCGTGGTCGCACCGAAGGCCGGGCTGCCGAGTTCTTCGGACCACTTGACCTTGCCGGTTGCGGCGTCGAGGGCGACGATTTCGCCGAAGAGCGGGCCCGGTTCCTGTTTTTCGCTGCCCGAGACGATTTCCTGGGGCGCGTTGACGACCGGCACGAAGATCCTCGAGCCGTCGGTCGACATCGGGGCGATCACGCCGCCGAGGGCCCCGGGGTAGACGAGGTACGGCGCCTTCAGCTTCGAGGCCCCGCCGTTCATCGCCAGGAGCCCATCGTCGTCGTGGCCGTTGTGAGTGCCGACCGCCCGCTGCCAGATCACCTTGCCGGTTTCCCGGTCGGCGGCCAGCACGATGCCGGACTTGCCCGCGGCAACCACGGCCTGCTTGCCACCGACCTTCATCAGGATCGGCGGCCCCTGGAAGTCCCAGTCGTAGAGGTCGTGCGGCGTGACCTGGTGGTACCAGTCGAGCTTGCCGGTCTTCGCGTCGAGCTTGACCAGCGAGTTGGTGTAGAGGTTGGGGCCGGGCCTGCTCGAGCCGAAGGGGAACTTCGGGGATCCGGGGAACGGCGCCGGGTTGCCGGTGCCGAAGTACATCCCGCCCTTTTCGTCGAACGCGGGCGGGTACCACACTCCGCCGCCCGAGTTGACGCCCGGGTTGCCCCAGAGGTCCTTGGGCACGGTGTCGAAGTGCCAGATTTTCTTCCCGGTCTTCGCGTCCAGCGCCCAGAGCACGCCCGTCCCGCCGCCCTGGTAGGACTCTGTCGCGTTCACCGGCACGGTCGAGACGAAGACCATCCCGTCCTGGTAGCCGGGGGCCATGTTGATGCCCTCGTGTTCGTTGCTGGGCAACACCGTCGACCAGAGCTGCTTGCCGGTCTTCTGGTCGAGCGCGAAGGCTTCCGTCTGGGTCGCGCCGAACACCTTGCCGCCCTGCACGACGACCCCGTTGGGACCGTAGTCGGGCTGTTCGTAGGAGCGCGTCCAGAGGACTCCCCCGGAATCCAGGTCGAGCGCCTGCACGTTGGAGGCGAGGTCCTGCGAGTAGATCACGCCCTTGTCGATGACCGGTGTCGAGGCGTAGCTGCCGAAGGGGCCCACGCCGGGAATCGGAGCGGTCCAGGCCTGGGCGAGGCTGGTCACGTTCGAGCTGTCGATCGACCCCTGCGCGTGGCGTGTGTTGGCCGCGTCGATGCCCGGGTATCCCGAGCCGGTGAGCTGCGCTTCCTCGCCGCCCCCGCCGTCGGACGAAGAGCCGCAGCCGGCAAGCGCGAGAGCCGCGATCACCGTCGCGAACAGCATGAATGCCCTGGTCTTCGCCGCATTCGGCGTCCCCTGCCTGCCCATCATGGCGCGACCCTATGCGACTGGTTTACGGGTGTCAAGTATTTCTGCAGAACCGGATTTATGGACCCCGGCGAGGAGGGGCTGCAGGACGCGATTGGCGAGCAGCCCCAGCGCTCCCAGGTTGGCGAAGCCGGGGCCCTGGCTCAAGCCTGCCAGGCCGGGGATGTGAAGCCGCGGCTGCATCCCCCGCAGCTCGAGGAAGCGGCCGATCGGCACTTCGGCGCCGGCCGGCTGGTCCCAGAGCCCGCCCACCCGGCGCTCGATCTCCTCCCGCGCCGAGGCGGGAAAGAGCGTGCGCAGCTGCGCCAGCAGGTCGAAGCCGGTGCAGTTGGCGACGTAGTCGTGCTCGCTGCGGAAAGCGCCCTCGGGGGACTCGCACTCGAGGCTCACCCCTTCCCCCTTGGCGGCCGCGCCGACGTCGGTCACCCGGCCCAGGGCAAACTCGACCCGGTCGTCGTAGGCGATCCTCCCCAGGCTGGGCGGGTCGAAGACGCCGCGGTCGGAGTGCTTGACGAAGTCGCGGCGGGTCTGCAGGTCGAGCGACTCCCACTCGACCGTGTCGGGATTCGAGAAGACGCGGTTCTCGAGGAAGCTCTCGCCGCGGCTCATCGGCAATAGCGGCGTGTAGACGGTGAAGCGGCAGTCGGGCCGCAGCTCGCGCAGGAACATCGTCGCGCTCAGCGCGCTCTCCCCGCCGCCGACGATCGCGACGTCGCAGCGCTCCCCCTCCGGGATGCGGGCGAACTCCTCGCGCTTGCTGTCGCAGTGGAAGACGCGGTTGACCACGGCGGGCTCGTGGGGGAAGGCACGATGGATGCCAGGGCCGGTGAGGACCAGGGCGCGGCAGGTGTGGCGCGAGGTGCCGCCGTCCTCTTCGGCTTCCACCACCCAGCGCTCGCCCCCCTCGTCGAGCGCCACCTGGGAGACCCGGGCGCGCAGGTGCTCGACCCCCTCGGTCGCGCGCGAGAGGACCCAGGTCAGGTACTCGCCGTAGTCGCGGTGGCGCACCTGGGGGGAGCCGGCATCGACCCAGCGCGCGTAGCGGCGCCTGCCGATCATGTGCTGCTGCCAGGTGAACTGGGCCATGGCCGCGTCGATCGCCTCCCCCGCCTCGCCGAACTCGACATGGCTGCGGTAGGGGAAGCCGACGTCCTTGATCGGGGTCACGGCGAGCGGCTCCTCGCCCGAGGTCATCCCGTTGCGCCCCTTCCAGGAGGCGGCGACCTCGGCTCCCTCGATCACCTTGACCGAGAGCCGGGACAGGCCCAGCGTGTTGACCACGTGGACCTTGGCCGCGATCCCGGCCGCCTTGGCGCCGGCGCCGACGACGATCAGGTCATGGTCAGGCACGGCAACCCCTCCAGGTGCAACGCTTTTCGGCTCTGAGGGCGCCACAGCGCGTTGCACCTCTCATGCGTAAGCGGGGGTCCGGGGCCTGGCGACGACGAGGCCGTGCTGGGCCGGGCTGAAGGCGATCGCGGCGCGGGCGATCCGCTCCGAGCCGGAGTCGACCGGCTCCAGCTCGACCTCCTCGAGCACGGTGCGGACGACGCGCTTCATCTCCTGTTCGGCGTAGCTGGCGGCCAGGCAGCGGCGGGCGCCGCCGCCGAAGGGGATCCAGGTCGGCACCGCGGCGCGCTGCTCGAGGAAGCGCTCGGGGACGAACTCGCCCGGGTCCTCATAAACGTCGGAGCGGTGATGGACGAGGTAGACGCAGGGCGCGATCAGGGTGCCGGCGGGGAGGTCGTAGCCGCCCAGCGTTGCCGGCTTCAGCAGCCGCCGCACGACGACCGAGACCGGCGGCCGCAGCCGCAGCGTCTCCTTGATCACGGCGTCGAGGTACTCCTCCCCCTCGCCGGCGCGCAGTTCCGATTGCAGGCGGTCGAGCTTCTCGGGGTGGCGCAGGAGGCGCTCGAAGACCCAGGCCAGCGAGCTCGAGGTGGGACCGTCGGTGAGCAGGGTGAGCAGTTCGTCGCGCAACTCGACCTCGCTCAGCGGCGAGCCATCCTCGTGGCGGGCCTCGACCAGGATCGAGACGGCGTCGCGGCGGCCGCCGTCGCCCTCGGCCCGGCGGCGCCGCGCCTCGGCTAGGACCTCCTCCTCGACCGGCGCCATTGCCCCCCGCCACTCGGGGCTGCTTTCGAGCCAGTCCGGACCGAAGAGGGCGAGCTTGAGGAGCCGGTCGTCGTCGTTGATCGTCTCGGTCAGGTTGGTGAGCAGCCCCCGCAGGCGGTCCAGCCGCCCTTCGTCGTCGCCGAAGACGGCGCGCATCACCACCTCCTGGGTGAGCGCCTGCATGCGCGGCCAGAGCTCGAAGGGCTCACCTGCCGGCCAGGACCGGACTTCCCTGCGCGCCAGCTCGGTCATCATCGCCCCGTCCTCGCGCATTCGCTCGCCGTGGAAGCGCGGCAACATCAGCTTGCGCTGGGCCATGTGCGTCGGCTCCTCGCTCAGCATCACCGAGTGCGCCCCCAGCACGGGCCGCAGCGCCAGGTTCGGCACGCCGACGCCGAGGTCGCTGGTGTCCGTCGAGAAGACGCGTTTGACGTCCTCCGGATCGGAGAGCACCACCCAGGCACCGAGGTGGCGCAAGCGCAGGGTGAAGGTGTCGCCGAAGCGCTCCCGGCAATGCTCGAGCATCGCCAGCGGCTCGTGCGCCCAGCGCATCGACTGAACCATCTCCGGCTCCTGCGGGCCGGGCGGGAGCTCCGCGGCGGCATCTCCGGGGCCGCCGGGCGACGCGGCGCCCTCGCCCATCAGCTCGTCCTCCAGCTTGCAGGTCGCGCCGATCAACAGCTCGAAGAGGGAGGCGCTGAACTCCTCCGGCAGGCCGGCGGCGGCGCCGCGGGCGATGTAGCGGGCACAGACCTCGGCGACGCGCTCGGGCTGCATCATCGGGATGCCGTGCTCACTCTTGTACTCGGCGACTTCGCGGCAGACCTCGAAGCGCTTGCCGAGCAGGCGCGCGATCTCCGCGTCGATCGGGTCGAGCCGCTCGCGGAACCGTATGAGCCCGTTCTCGCTCACCGCCCACCCTTCCGGTGCGCTTTATGTGGGCATGGGTGGCACAAAGCGCACCGGAACGTCATTGGGGGCCTCCTCCGAGCAGGCCGGTGGCGAAGGCGTGGCTGCAGGCGGCGAGGGTGCCGAGGGCGTAGCCGCCCTCCTGGACGACGCAGACCGGCAGGCCCGAGGCGGCGAGCAGGCTGCCGATCTCGGTGAAGATCCCGGGTGAGAAGCCCCAGGAGCCGTGCGGGTCGCCGGCGACGATGTCGTAGCCGAGCGAGACGACGATCGCCCGGGAGGAGCCGGCGAGCGCCTCGACCGACGCTGCGAGCGCGCCGAGGTACTCGGCAGCCTCCGGGCTGCCCTCGAACTCGACCACGTGTTCGCGCTCGCTGCTCGGCGTCACCGTCAGCTCGGCGACGTTGGTCACCGGGGAGGCGTGCAGCGAGTGCAGGCTGGCGTCGGGCATCGTCGCGACGATCGCCGCGGTGCCGTTGGGGTAGTGCAGATCGATGTCGAGGATGCCGACTGGGCTGACGCCGCGGTCGCGCAGCGCCTGGACCGCCGCCGCGGCGGTGTTGAGGTAGCAGTAGCCGGCGAACCAGGCCGGGCCGGCGTGGTGGCCGGGCGGGCGGCAGAGCGCGTAGGTGAAGCGGTCGCCTCCGGCCAGCCGCTCGGCTGCGGTGATCGCAGTCCGCACCCCCTCGCGCGCCGCGCTGACCAGGCCCGAGCTGACCGGGATGTCGGGCGGCAGGCCCGGCGGGGTCAGCTCCGGCATCACCACCGGCTCCTCGGACACCTCCCCGAGCGCCTCGAGGTAATCGGGCTCGTGCAGGACGCTGAGCGTCTGCTCGACGTCTTCGCTGTCGGCGTCGGCGGTGGCGCTGCGCACGCCGGCGTGGCGGAGCAGGCCGCTGCGCAGCTCGGCCATGCGGCGGTTGTCGTCGACGCCGGGCAGGATGCGGCCGCCTTCGAGGATCCAGTGGGCGCCGTCGCTCTCGTCCCCGCCGCCACGCTGCTCGACCAGCAAAAGCTCAGCATGCATCAGAGCACCCTCCGCATCCGCGGCCCGAGGTGGACGAAGTCGTTGCCGAGGTAGAAGGCTGCGGTCGCGGCGAGGTTGGGGAAGTCGTCGCGGGGCAGGCCGACCTCGACCCGCTTCGCCCCTTCCCCCTTGGCCAGCTCGAAGAAGGCGGCGAGCAGGTCGCGCCCGATCGCCTTGCTGCGCCACTCGGGGTGGACCCAGAGGTCCTGGATCGTCCCGTAGCGGCCGGGCACGTGGACCGCGAACTGCCAGCTGGCGGCCAGGACCCCGACGATCCCCTCGCCCTCGACCTCCGCCACCAGCAGCGTTCCCTTCTCCCGATCCCCGGCAAGCTCTCTCACCGCCCGCTCCAGCTCGACCGCGGGCGGGCCCTCGCCACCCAGCTCGACCAGCAGCTCCGCCACCCCCGCCATCGCCGCGGGCACGTCGTCGGCCCTCGCCCGTCGCACCGTGGCGCCGGGCGTCGCCACGCGCGCCGCGTCCCCGCTCACCTCCGCGGCGCTCACCGACACCCACCCCCCACCCGGGTGCAACGCGTTACGGCTCCGTCGGCTCCACAAAGCGTTGCACCGGTCATGCGGCGGCCTTCGTGGCACGGGCCGGCTCCAGCTCGACGCTCCGGGCGTCGGCCGAGTCGTCGCCGGTGACGGTGCGGGCGATCGCCGCCATCGGCGCCCGCGCCTTGAGCAGGATCTCGTCGAACTCGTCCTCGGGGTCGGACTGCATCACGATCGCGCCGCCGGCCCCGATCGTCGTGCGGCCCTCGCGCAAGACGATCGTGCGGATCACGATGCTGAGGTCCATCGTGCCGTCGAGGCCGAAGTACCCGATCGCGCCCGAGTAGACGCCGCGCGCCTCGGCCTCGATGTCGTCGATGATCTCCATCGTGCGCTGCTTCGGCGCGCCGGTCATCGAGCCGCCCGGGAAGCAGGCCCGGGCGCATTCGGCCGCGGTGCGGTCGGCCGTCAGCGTGCCCTCGATCGTCGAGATCAGCTGGTGCACGGTCGCGTAGTCCTCGACGATCATCAGCTCGGGGACGGCGACGCTGCCGACCTCGCAGACGATGCCGAGGTCGTTGCGCAGCAGGTCGACGATCATCAGGTGCTCGGCGTAGGTCTTTTCGTCGTTGGTCAGCTCCGCCTTCAGCTCGGCGTCGCGCTCGGGATCGGCCGAGCGCGGGGTCGTGCCCTTGATCGGGCGCGCCTCGACCCGGCGCTCGCGGTCGACGGAGAGGAAGCGCTCGGGCGAGGAGCTGACCACGGCGATGTCGCCCAGCTTCAGGTAGGCGGCGAACGGCGCCGGGTTGCTGCGCCGCAGGTTGCGGTAGAGGTCGAACGGCTCGGGTTCGGCGTCGGTGGAGATCTGGTCGGTGAGGCAGACCTCGTAGGACTCGCCGGCGGCCAGTTCGGCCTGGCAGCGGGCGATGTCGGCGAGGTACTGCTCGCGCCCGCGGCCGCAGTCGAAGCTGACGTGGTCGGCGCTCGGCTCGCCGAAGGCCGGGTCTGCCGCCGAGGGCGGCGGCGGCGGGCCGGCGAGCAGCTCGGCCACCGTCGCCTCGGCCTCGTCTAGCCAGCGTTCGGCCTCCGCCTCGTCCTCGCCGCCACGAACGAGGGCGACCAGGTGGGTACGGCCGTGGACGTGGTCGACCGCGACCAGGCGGTTGGAGAGCATCATCACCGCGTCGGGCACGTCGGAGCTGTGCACGTTGGGTGAGCCGCAGTCGGCCTTCAGCTCGTAGCCGAGGTAGCCGACGAAGCCGCCGGTCAGGTCGGGAACGGGGCCACCGGGCGTCGAGACCGCCCGCTTGGCGACCTCGCGGTCGAGCACGTCGAAGATCGAGCCCCACTCGGTCGCGGTCCCCTCGGCGCCGTGCACCTTCACCGCCCCGGTGCCCACCTCGTACTCGAGCACGCAGCGGTCCTTGCCGGCGCTGGTGCCGAGGTAAGAGGTCTGCGCGAGCCGGGTCGGGGCGTCGGCGCTGTCGAGCCAGAAGGCGTACTCCGCGGCATCGAAGAGCCGTTCGAAGAGCGCCTCGGTCGAAGGTTCGCCGGGCAGCATGCGCATCCGCAGCTCGGTGTCGGAGCCGGCCGGCATCCGCGACTTCGCGCCGCCGCCGCGGTGCGGCTCGTGCGGCCGGCGGGGGGCCGTGCGACCGGCCGGCTTGCGTTGCTCGGCCAGCGCGTAGAAATTGCGCACCAGGGTCGCGCCGTGCGCGGTCGCCACCGACTCGGGGTGGAACTGCACGCCCCACATCGGCCGGCCGCGGTGTTCGATCCCCATCACGACGCCGTCGTCGGCCCAGGCGCAGACGTTGCCGTCGGCGCCCATGCCGGTGATCGCCAGCGAGTGGTAGCGGACGACCGGGAACCCCTGCGGGATGTCCTGGAAGAGCCCGCTGCCTTCGTGGAAGATGCGACTGAGGCGGCCGTGCATCGCCTCCGGAGCGCTCTTGACATCGCCGTCGAGCATCTTCCCCAGCCCCTGGTGGCCGAGGCAGATGCCGAGCACGGGGATCTCGCTGTAGCGGAGGATGTCGTCGCAGACGCAGAAGTCGTGCCAGCGGCGCGGCGTCCCCGGCCCGGGCGAGAGCACGATCGCGTCGAAGTCCCAGCGCGATAGCGCCCGCCAGGAGACCGCGTCGTTGTCGACCACGATCGGCTCCTCGCCGGAGACCCCGGCCAGCAGGTGGAAGACGTTGTAGGTGTAGGAGTCGTGGTTGTCGACGAGCAGTGTCCTCATCGCGTCGCCTCCAGTCCGAGGGCGCGGGCGCTGCGCTCGAGCACGGTCTGGATCGCCCGTTCGACGTGCGGCGGCCGCTCGCGCTCCAGGTACCAGCGCGAGAGGTGGGAGGCGAAGCGCGCCAGCTGCATCACGTCGAGCTTCTCCACCGCCTGGCGCAGGTGGCGCCGGTGCATCTCCGACTGCACGACCGCGAAGCGGTATTCGGGGTCCCGGGCCGGCTCGCCGCGACTCGCGCCGTTGCCGGCGCCGCCGTTGCGGGTCTGCGCCCGCGCCAGGTCCCAGCCGAGGCTGTGATCGGCCTCGAGCAGCTTGCCCGGCTCGAAGTCGACGCGCTTGCCGGTCGGGTGCATGAGGAAGAATCCGAGGGCGACCTGGGGGGCGATCCGCTCCGGCGCGGGATGGCGCCGGCGCACCTCGGCCCGGGCCGCTCCGACCTCGAGCTCGGTGTCGATCCACTCGGCCAGGTCGTCGATCAGGACCGCGTCCTTCTTGCTCGAGGCGATCGTCTGCCGCTCCTTGGAGACCATCTCGTGGAAGACGTCGTGCTTGGGGTGGATCGTGCCGCTGCCGTTCCCCCCGGCCGCGGCAAGCTCGGCCATCAGCTTGCGGCGGCAGGTGACGTGGGCGACCCACTCGGCGCCGCAGATCTGGATCGAGGTCATCTCCTCGTCGAGCCCGGGCGCGGCAGTCCAGTAGGCGAGGGCCCGCATGTGCTGGGTCGGCAGGCCGTCGGCGCGCAGCAGCGCCATCTCGTCGAGCTCCTTGCGCCCGGTGGCGTAGATCACCGCCCCGTCGGGGCAGCGGTGGAGCATCCCCTCGCGCAGCCCGAGCTCTGCCAGCTCGCCGACCTCGGGCAGGAAGTCGGACTCGAAGAAGACCCGGTCGAAGGCGATGCCGAGCCTGGCCAGGGTCTTGCGCTGGCCCGAGATCACCCAGGCTCGCGTCTTCGACCAGAGCTCGATCGCCTGCTGGTCGCCTTCGAGGACGCGCTGCAGGAGCTGGTCGGCGCTGTCGTTGCGGAGGTCGAGCTCGCGCGCCAGCGAGTCCTCGGGGTCGCCGCCGCCGTTGCCGTTCCCGGCGCGGCCGGACTTGACGTAGTCGGCGTAGCAGTAACCGACGAAGTGGTCGCTCTTCTGGCCCCCTTCGGGCCAGGACTGGGTGTGCCGGCCGCTCTTGACCACGCCGGCCATCGCCTCGCCCATGCTGCGGCCGACGTCGCAGATGATGCTGCGCCGCTCGACCCTGCCGCCCGCCTCTTCGAGCGCCCCGCCCAATGCGTTGCCGAGGGCGAGGTTGCGCAGGTGGCCGATGTGCAGCGCCTTGGTCGAGTTGGCGTCCCAGAAGTTGAGCGCGTAGCGCTGCCCGCCGGCGATCTCCGCCAGCGGCGGCCCGAGGTCCTCGCCGGCCTCCAGCGCCGCGCCGGCGCGCTCGACCCAGCCGCTGTCGAGGCGTGCCCAGACCCCCTTGCCGTTGCGGGTCAGCTCCTCGACCCAGGGCTCACCCGCGAAGCGATCCAGGTCGGAGAGCGAGTGGGGATCCTCCTCCCAGCCGCGCACCCGCGGCACCAGCATCAGGTCGAACCGCTCTTCCGGCTCGTACGGCGCCCGCGGTGCCCATCGCGCCCGCTTCCCTTCGCCGGCTGCGATGTCGTCGAAGTAGTCGAAGAGACTGGTCGCCATAGCTAGTTACGGTTGGACATTCCGATCACCATGCACCAGCCGGGGCTCGAACCCGGATCTCCGGCTTTTAAGGCCGGCCCTTTCACCGATTAAGGCACTGGTGCGCTATGCGGGCTCCTCCCGTTGAGCCCTTCCCCTCTGACTGATCCAGATATTTTTCGCATCCTAGCATCTAGGCGCGTACCGAAGGGGGCCTGCGCTGGAGCCCAGAACTCTGCGAACCTGCCGCCCGATGCCGGTGGACCCTCACGCGCCGATGCTGGCCGGGGCCGGACAGCAGAGCCGGCGCCCCGGCGAGCCGGAGATGTCTCCACTGGAGCTGATCGTGCGAGCCGCCCGGATTGCGAGCGAGTCACCCGGGACGGGACGTCTGCTCGAGCGCACCGAGTCGGTGCGGATCGTTGAGTGCCTCTCCTGGCCGACGCCCGATCCCGGCGCGCTCGTGGCCGATGCTCTGGGAGTGCGGCCCGCGGAGACCGTGCGGACACTGACCAGCGGCACCGGGCCGCTTGACCTGCTGGCCGATGCCTGTGCGGAGATCCAAGCCGGCCGCCTCGACGTGGCGCTGATCGCCGGCGCCGAGGCGATCCTCCCGTTCATGCGGGCGACGGGCGAAGGGCGCCCGACCGGCTGGCCCGAACAGCCCCCGGATGCCTCGCCGGCGCGCCTGCTCGGCAGCGACCGGGCGGCGAGCCACGAGGCCGAGCTCGCCACAGGCCTGCTGGCGCCCGTCCACTACTACCCGTGGTTCGAGAACGCGGTGCGCCTCGCCGCCGGGCGGACTCCCGAAGAGCACCAGGAGTGGCTGGGCCGGCTCTGGCACAGGTTCGCCGAGGTGGCGGAGTCCAACCCGCAGGCCTGGACACGGGAGGTGCCTACGGCCGGGGAGATCGCCACGGCCGCCGAGGGCAACCGGATGGTCGCCTTTCCCTATCCCAAGCTGATGACGGCGAACATCCAGGTCGACCAGGGGGCGGCGCTGCTGCTCTGCAGCGCCCGCGCCGCCGAGAATGCGGGGGTCGCACCCGAGGACCGGGTCTTCATCCACGCGAGCGCCGCCGCGCACGACCACTGGTTCGCGGCCTCGCGCCAGGATCTGCACCGCTCGCCCGCGGTCGCCGCCTGCGCCCGCGCCTCGCTCGGCCACGCCGGCATCGACGTCGACGAGGTCGCCCACCTCGACCTCTACTCCTGCTTCCCCTCGGCGGTGCAGATCGCCGCCCGCGAGCTGGGGATCGACCTGGCGACCGACACCCGCCCGCCGACCGTGACCGGCGGCCTGACCTTCGCCGGCGGCCCGGGCAGCAACTATGCGACCCACTCGCTGGCGGCGATGAACGAGCGCCTGCGCGAGGACCCCGACGCCTTCGGCTTCCTCACCGGCGTCGGCTGGTACATGACCAAGCACGCCAACGCGCTGCTCTCCACACGCCCTCCCCCCAGGCCCTACGCCCACGCCGAGCCCCAGGCGGAGGTCGACGCCCTTCCCCTCCGCGAGATCGTCGCCGCCGCCGAGATCGAGGGTCCGGTCGAGTCCTTCACCGTCACCTACGAGCGCGACGGCTCGCCGTCGCGGGCCATCGCCAGCAGCCTGCGACCGGACGGCAGCCGCGCACTGGCGGGCAGCTCCGAGCAGCAGGCGATTCAGGCGCTGCTCGCCGGCGAGCTGGCCGGCGCGGCCCAGGCCTCCTGAAGGAAGGCCGTCAGCTCGCCGGTCAGTCGCTTCGGCCTCAGCCGCCACTCGAGGATCGAGCTGGCCTCGACCAGGTGCCCGTTCGGCAGCTCCTCGGCGAGCATCCCCGAGTCGCTGAAGGGGTGCAGCGGGTCGCGCGGGTGGCCGACGATCAGCGCCGGCTGCTCTATCTGGACGCGCTGCTCGCGGTGCGGCGCGGTCTCGCCGAGCAGCAGGCCCTCCAGTACCGCCCCCGAAGGACCGGGGCTCTGGCGCACGAAGTCGAGCCCGATGTCGATCAGGTAATGGGTGCGGGGGATCGCCGACGTCAGGCGAGAGGTCATCTCGAACGCCGGGCGAGCGAGCCGCAGGCCGAGCAGCAGCGGGGCGAAGGTCGCCGCGACCCCCGGCAGCGCGTTGTCGAGGACCGGCATCTCGATGAAGAGGCCCTGGGCCCGCTCGGGCTCGCGCACCGCCAGCTCCAGCGCGACGTTGGCCCCCAGCGAGGTTCCGCCGACCACGGCCGAGGGTTGCTCGAGGTGGTCGAGCAGCGCCGTCACCTGGCGGGCGAAGAGCGGCATCGAGTAGAGGCGCAGGTCCTCGGGCCGGCCCGAGCGGCCGTGCCCGAGCAGGTCAACGCAGACCACCCGGCTCCCCTGCTCGGCCAGCTCCGGCCCCAGTCGCTCGAACATGCGCCGGTTCATCAGCAGCCCGTGCACGAGCACGAGCAGCCGCTCGCCCTCCCCGTAGGAGTCGTACTCGATCCGGTGGCCCTCGTAGTGGAACTCGCCCATCGCTCTAATTTTGCCCTACGGGTCGGAGCCGCAGGCGCGCAACGATCGGATAGCCTGGTGGCATCGTCTTCCGGCAGGGGAACTTCGCCAAGTTGACCGTCGCGGTTCTCGTCTGTGCCTGCGCCACCGGGAGCGCCTTCGCCTCCGCGAGGGAGGGCCACGCCGCTCCGGCGGAAAAGCCGCCTCTACGAAAATGGCTGATCCCCTTTGGAGAAAAGCGCAAGCACGACATGGCGGGCTACTCCGAGCGTCATTACGGCGAACAAACGTGGAGACTCCGCCGGCCGCGGGTGATAGTCGAGCACGTCGCGGTGGCCAGCAGCGTCGCGGCGGTCTACAACACCTTTGCCCCGAACACGCCGGATCCCGAGCTGGGCGAGCTACCCAACGTCTGCGCCCACTTCGTGGTCTCCTCCTCCGGCCGTATCTACAGGCTGGTCAACCTGCGAACCCGCTGCCGTCATACGGTCGGCCTCAACTGGACTGCGATCGGCATCGAGCACACGGGGTACACCGACGGGGACGTCCTTGGGAATCGACGGCAGATGCACGCGTCGCTGCGTCTCACTCGGTATCTGCGCTGCCGATTCCACATCAAGCTGCGCAACGTGATTGGGCACAACGAGAGCCTCCGGTCGCCCTACCATCGCGAGCTGGTCCCCAGCCTCCGGCACCAGACCCACGGTGACTGGCGACACAGCTCGATGCGGGTCTACCGGCGACACCTGAGCCGCCTTGGCGGCTGCGGCTAGCAGCCGCTCGCCGGAGGGCCGAGGTGCCGCAGGTTTTCCCGCAGCCAGGTCGCGACCCTGGTCAGGTCCGAGGTTCCCGCCTCAAAGGAGCCGGACCCCTCTTCGGCGATCATCGTCACCGCCACGCCGGAGGACCCGTCCCCAACCACCCCCGCCTGGCGGACCAGGTAGGCGCCGGAGGCGGCCTCCGGGCCCCAGCCGCCCTTCATCGCCACTGCCCAGCCCGGATCGAACCCCGCTTCGCCAAGGCCCCAGCGCTGTTCGGGAATGACTTCCCGCATCAGGCCGAGGACGTATTCGGTGCCTTCGGGATCCAGCAGGCATCCGTTGGCCAGGGCGCGGTAGAACTCGGTGGACCCTTCGAGGGACCATTCGGTTTGGCCATAGGTCGAGACGGCGCCAGGCGGAGGGGGCGCGGTGGCCACGGTCGTTCCCGCGTCACCCGAGGCAGCCAGCACGCCCTGGACCGCCGAGCTTGCGCCTGCAAGACCACCGTGCGCGCTCTCCAGCCGGTCGAACAGGCCGGCTGCCGCTTCGTTGTCGGAGGCCTCGATTGCGGCGACGGCCAACCGCCGCTCTTCGGAGCTCAGCGCCCTTTCGCGCATGAGAGTGACGAGGATCGGCACCTTGATGCTGCTCCACGCGTGACCGGACCGAAGGCTCCCGAAGATCTCCATCTCCCCGGTGCCACCCAGGGGTGCCACGGCCAGCCCCAGCCGGGCGGAGGTGGATGCGGAGAGAGCCTGGAAGGACTCCGGGGCTCCGGTCGTGAACAACGACCCACCGCTTGCCCCCGGCGTGCCGTCGTCGGCCTTCGCCGCCCGGGCCTCTTCTTCCCGGCGGACCTTTCTCCTCACCTGCACCAACTCGCGTTCCAGGGCCCTGCGCTTGACCCGCTGCTTGTGCAGGGCCGAGACGGTCCTCTCGGTCTTTTCGGGGGAGCCCGAGCCACAGCCCGTGCCGGCAAGGCACCCCGCTATGAGCAGCACCCCGATTGCCGACAGGCGACCTGCCGTATGACGCTTCGCGAGCCCGCGCCTACGGAAAGTAGACCGACGCTTCGTTTCCGCCGGTGCAGACGTGAGGCGTTCCCGCCGTGCAGTACATCGAGTAGGTCTTTCCGGTGACGGGGCTGTAGGCAACGACGGTTCCGCTTCCTGAGCCGATTTCGTCGAAGTAGGCAGCCTCGACGTTTTCGGCGAAAGGGCAGGTGGTATTGGCGCCAACCGAGAGTTCGCCACCGCAGGAGGAACTTCCTCCCGATGTGGAACCAGAGCTCGATCCGCTCGGCACCACCGCGGCGGCGCCGCCGCCGTGCCGCAGCTTCCGGATTTCACGTTGTATCTGCTTGATCCTGGCCTGTTCGAGGGCGTGCGCAGCACCGGCCCGCTTGGCCTCGTTCAGTTCTTCCTGGCTTGCCCCAGAATCACCGCAAGCGACCAAGCCCAAACCTGCCGCCAGCACCAGCGACACACAGGCGATGCGTTGAACTAGAGATCCAGCGATGGGGTTCCTGAACACGTGCACGCTCCCAGATCGGACACCGCAGTTGACGGCACATAACCTAATCCAATTCCCCTGAGGCAAGCAACCGGCTGGGGCCGCCCAGAGCAAGGGCCGCCCGAGGGCGGCCCTTGCCAGGTGCTTGAAAACGAACGCGGGAACCGCGACGGGTGGGACAACGCCCGCCTCCCTTGCTCGCCGGTGCCCGGGTTGGATTCCGCCGGGCGGCCGAAACAGTGCGGCGCCTAGCGGCCCTGCACCTCCAGTGTCCCCTGAAGCATGTGACTCGAAATTAGGACCACCTCCTTTCTCTGGTGATCCGATTGAAGCAGACGGTCAGGCGACTCGACCCGGCCACCAGGCGCGCTCGCGGCAGAGGCAGGTGATCGCGGGGACCAGCAGGGCGCGGACGACGAAGGTGTCGAGCAGGACGCCGAGCGCGACCGTGGCGCCGATCTGGACCAGCTCCTCCAGTGGCAGCAGGGTGAGGGTGGCGAAGGTGCCGGCGAGGATCACCCCAGCCCCGGTGATCACGCCGCCGGTGTTCTCCAGTGCGGCGAGGACGCCGTCGCGGGTCCCCAGGGCCGCCGCCTCCTCACGCGCCCGGGTCATCAGGAAGATGTTGTAGTCGACGCCCAGCGCGACCAGGAAGATGAAGGCGAGCAGCACCAGGTTGAAGGCCATCCCGCTCACGCCGAAGACCTCGGTGAAGGCGAAGGTGACGAGGCCGAGGGTCGCCGCGAAGGAGGCCACGACGGTGGCGATCAGGTAGGCGGGCGCCGCCAGGGCGCGCAGCACCATGGCGAGGATCAGGCCGACGAGGACCAGCACCAGCGGGACGATCAGCTTCGTGTCGCGCGAGTTGGTCTGCTCGATGTCGTAGTTCTCGGCCGGGATGCCGCCGACCAGGGCGCTCGGCGCCACCTCCTGCAGCTTCTCGCGGATCCCCTCGACCAGGTCGGAGGCTTCCGCCGAGTAGGGGTTGCCGCGCAGGACGATCGCGATCGCCGCCTCGGTCGAGATCCCCGAGGGCGGCACCGGGACCGCCAGCTTCACGCTGCCCAGCTCCTCCAAGCGGCCGATCGCCTCCTCGACCTGACCGATCCGGACGACCGCGGTCAGCGGCGACCCGACCCCGGGCGGGAAGTGTTCGTCGAGGACTTCGGTACCGCGGCCGGATTCGGTCGAGCGCGTTTCGCCCTGACCGAACCCGAGGGTGCCGTGGTCGACCAGGTTGCCGAGCGAGAGGACGACGAGGGCGACCGAGACGAGGGCGACGATCGCCCGCGGGCGGCGGCGGACCAGGGCGGCGACCCGGGTCCAGCGACGGTCCCTCTCCCGCGGCTCGGCGCCGCGGCCTGGCCAGAAGACCCGCTCGCCGAGCAGCGCGAGGACGGCGGGCAGCAGGGTCAGCGACGCGGCGAGCATCACGGCGATCCCGATCGCCAGCACCGGGCCGAGCCAGCGGGTGGACTCGAGGTCGGCGAGCAGCAGCACCAGCATCGCCGCGATCACGGTCCCGGCGGAGGCGGCGATCGGCCGCACGCTCTGCGCCAGCGCGTCCGGCAGCGCCGCCGCGGGCGCCACCCCGCGGCCGAGCTCCTCGCGATAGCGGTGGATCAGCAGCAGCGAGTAGTCGGTGCCGGCGCCGAAGATCAGCACGAGGAGGAGGAACGTCCCCTCGGCGTTGACCACGATCGCGCCCGCCTCGATCAGGAGGTAGGCGATGCCGATCGCGATCAGGTAGGCGGTGCCGACGGTGAGCAGCGGCAGCAGGGCGAGGACCGGCGCCCGGTAGACGACCAGCAGCAGGACGAGGACCAGGCCGAGCGTCGCGATAAGCAGCGTCTTCGCCGCGTCGTCGGCGACGTGCTCGAGGTCGGCGGCGATCCCGCCCGGCCCGGTGACGTAGGAGTGCAGGCCGGGGTGGCGGTGCTCGGCGAGGTAGGAACGGATCTTGGCGACGCCGCTGACGACGGCGCTGCGTTCGTTGGCGTCGATCGCCAGGGCGACCAGCGCCGCTTCCCCGTCCCGGGAGACCGGGCCGATGCCGTGCGCGATCCGGGCGACCGCGCCCAGCGGCCGCTTCGCTTCGCCCGAGAAGGGTGCGAAGACGGGCGTCGCCCCGGCGAGGCCGAGCCGGTCCAGGCCCTGGCCGAGCCTGCCGATCGCGTTCAGGTCGCCGGCCGTGAGCCCCCCGTTGCGCTCGAAGACGACCAGCACCGGCACGTCGTCGCCGCCCTTGAAGTCGCGCTGGAGCACGTCCAGCGCCCGCGTCGAACTCCGCGTTGGCCGGCAGGAAGCTGCTCTGCCCGGCCGCGGTGACGTCGCCGATGTGGATCCGCCCGAGCAGGCCGGCGAGCCCGAGCACAACCCAGACTCCGACCGTGACCCAGCGTCCCCGCGGGCCGGTGATGGCGGAGACGAGGCGCCCGAGCACGGCGCAACCATATGGATGCCGCCGGGCGCTACAGGGTCGGTCAACGAGGATGGCCTAGAGTCGCTGGGCGCAGATTCGCTGGCGCTCAACCAATTGAGAGGCGGTCCCTTGGATCCGGTCGGCTATGAGCTTTGTACTCCCGAAGGCGGCAAGGGTGGTGGCGTTCGCGCCACTCGTGGCTTTGAAGCGGGTGAGACGGTGATGATCGGGGTGCTCGAAGGCGAGGTGGCGATGAACGACTCGCACGCGACACAGGTGAGTCGCACCAAGTGGGCCCGGCACGGCGGTCTCGGCCCCAAGGTCAACCACTCGTGCAGCCCGAACTGCGGCGTCGAGCTGAACGAGACGGGCGCGTGTGACTTCGTGGCTCGCGAGTCGATCTCCAAAGGCGAGGAGATCACCTTCGACTACGCGATGCGCAACTACTCGATCGAGCACTTTCCGGGCGGCTGTCTGTGCGGCGCGGATATCTGCCGGGGCTCGGTAACCGGCTGGAAGGACCTCCCCGCCGAGCGGAAAGCGGCCTACGAGGGCCTGGTCGCGCCCTACCTGCTCGAGATCGATCGCGAGCTGGTCAACTCGAACGCCTGAGCGCCCGGGTCAACCGCTCTCGAAGCGGGCGGCCTCCTCGGAGCCGCCCGTGGCGTTGCCCTCGCTGTAGGAGTGGGCGCCGGTGCCGGCGAGCGTGCCGCCGTCGACGATCAGGTACTCCTCGCGGATCGGCCGCCCGTCGAACCAGCACTCGAGGATCTCGCGCGTCCCGGCCGCGTAGCGGGCCTGGGCGGAGAGGCTGGTTCCCGAGGTGTGCGGGGTCATGCCGTGGTGGGGCATCGTGCGCCAGGGGTGGTCGCGGGGCGCGGGCTGGGGAAACCAGACGTCGCCGGCGTAGCCCGCGAGCCGGCCGCTCTCGCAGGCCCGGGCCACCGCGTCGCGGTCGCAGATCTTGCCGCGCGCCGTGTTGATCAGGTAGGAGCCCCGCTTCATCCTGGCGAGCATCTCGGCGTCGAAGAGGTTCTCGGTCTCGGGATGAAGCGGCGCGTTGATCGTCACCACGTCGCAGACCTCCACCATCGACGCCGCGTCGGGGTGGAAGGTGACGCCGAGCTCCTCCTCCACCTCGGGCGGCAGGCGGTGGCGGTCGGTGTAGTGCAGGCCGACGTCGAAGGGCACCAGCCGGCGCAGGACCGCCGCGCCGATCCGCCCGGCGGCGACGCTGCCCACCTGCATCCCCTCCAGGTCGTAGGAGCGCGAGACGCAGTCGGCGATGTTCCAGCCGCCGTCGACCACCTGCCGGTAGGACGGGATGTAGTTGCGCACCAAGGCCAGGATCATCATCACGACGTGCTCGGCGACGCTGATGCTGTTGGAGTAGGTCACCTCGGCGACGGTCAGTCCCCGCTCGATCGCCGCCTGCAGGTCGACGTGGTCTGAGCCGATGCCGGCGGTCAGCGCCAGCTTCAGGTTCGCCGCCTTGGCGATCCGCTCCGCGGTCAGGTAGGCGGGCCAGAACGGCTGGGAGATGACGACCTCCGCCTCGGGCAGCTCGCGCTCGAAGACCGAGCCGGGCCCGTCCTTGTCGGAGGTGACGATCAGCCGGTGGCCGCGCTGCTCGAGGAACTCGCGCAGCCCGAGCTCCCCCGAGACGCTGCCGACCAGCTCGCCCGGTGTGAAACCGAGCGCCTCGGGCGTCGGCGCGCTCTGGCCGTCGGGATAGCGCTCGATCTTCGGCACCCCGTCGCGCGCGTATGACGGCGGGTAGCCGTCAACTGGATCGTCGTAGAGGACGCAGAGGATCGTCGCCATGCCCCCACCCTCTCACCGATCGGGGCCGCCACGCAAGCGCGAGGCGGCTGGAGGCCCTAAAGCGGCCGCAGCCGGGTCTTCTCGACCCGGGCGAGCTTGCGTTTGAGGCGCTGGAACTGCTTCTCCTGCTCGGGCGTGCGCTCGTATCCCTTGTCGGCGAGGTTCGTCTTCTCCAGCGGATCGGTCTTCAGGTCGTACATCTCCCACTGCGGCCGCTTCTTGTGTTCGACGTCGTGGTACTTCGCCAGCTTCCAGCGGCCTTCGCGGATGCTGACGATGTGGTTCGGCGGTTTCGGGTAGGGGCCGCTCGCCTGGCCGGACTGGAAGTCGTCGTAGGTGAAGACGATGTAGCCCTGCGCCGAGCGCTTGGACGAGGGGCGAAGGACCAGCGAGGAGTAGTCGACGCCCTGCCAGTCCGACCGGGCCGATTCCGGCGCCGCGGCGAGGCTCGCCAGGGTCGGCAGGAAGTCAACGTGGGAGACGAGCGCGTCGGTGCTGGCCGGCTTCGGGAAGAGGGTCGGGTTGGAGTAGACGAGCGGCACCCGCAATGCCTCCTCGTAGAAGTTGAAGTTCTTCTGGCGCATCCCCCCGTGGGTCAGCCCCATCTCGCCGTGGTCCGCCGTGCGGATCACCAGCGTGTTGTCGAAGAGGCCGGTCTCTTCCAGCTTGTCGAGGACGTCGACCAGGTAGTTGTCGGATGAGCGCATCAGGTTGCCGTAGAAGTTGAGGTAGTTGCGCTTCTGCTCCTTGGTCCGGGGCTTGCCGGTGAGGTTGAAGATCCGCACGAACTGTTCCTGCACCGAGGGCTTGGTCGAGAGGTCTTCTTCGAGCGTCTCGGGCAGGCCGATGCTCCCCTCCAGCCAGGAGTCGTCGTAGCCCGCTTCTTCGAAGGCGGAGTTGGGGTAGAAGAGGACGTCGTGCGGGTTGACGACCGAGACCACCATGAAGAAGGGCTGCTGCTGGGCCGCGGTCGAGCCCAGGTACTGCAAAGCACCCTCGGTGCCCGCCGAGACGCTGCCCTCCGATTCGATGAAGCGGCCGTCGTTGTTGATGAAGCCGCCGCCCGCCTCGGGGACCGTCTGGTTGGCGCCGGCATCGGGCGGGTTCCAGCGCAGGAAGCCGTACTTTTCGAGGTCGGCCGGCGTGGCCTCCGCCCCGGCCGGTTTGGAGCAGTGCCACTTGCCCTTGTAGACGACGTTGTAGCCGGCCGCCTTCATCACCGTGGCCAGGTTGGCGAGGTCGGTCGGCAGTTCGACCTGCGGGTATTCGGAGGCCGGCATGTCTTCCTCGAGCGTGTACTTGACGCCGTGCTGGGCCGGGAAGTAGCCGCTCATCAGGGTCGAGCGCGCCGGCGAGCACATGCAGGCGTTGGTGAAGGCGCGTTCGAAGCTGACCCCGTGGCGGCGCAGCCGCCGCATCCCGGGCAGGTTCTGGCGCAGCCAGTTGGGCGGGAAGTGCTGGATCGCCCGCTCCTGGTCGGTGAGGAAGAGGACGATGTTCATCCCGGCGACGTCGCGGCGCTTCGCCTTCGGGGCGGCGAGCGCCCGCTCGATCCCGCCGCTGCGGGCCAGCAGCGCCGCGGCCGCGGCGCCCGCGCCGGTCCCGAGCAGCTGCTTGCGCGTCAGGGCTTTCTGTTCGGACTCGGTCATCTGTTCCTCCGGAAGACGTCGACGGCGTTGCTGCCGAACGAGGTCGAGTAGACGTGGTGGCCGTCGGGGCTGACGGCGATCGAGCTGACGCCGCGAAGCGCCCGTCCGGGCGAGCAGCCGGGCACCGACTTGGGCGCGACGCAACCCGCGCGGCCGGGCTTCTGCGCGAGCGCGCCGGATTTCCTGCCCCGGTCGAGGATGGCGATCGCGCCGGTGGCGAAGGCTGCGGCGTAGACGCTCGCCCCGTCGGGCGAGACGGCAAGTCCCTCGGGCGCGCTGAGGGCGCGGCCGAACGAGCAGCCGGCGGCGCGCAGGTAGATCAGGCAGCCCGCGGTCCCCGGCTTCTGCGCCAGCGGGGCCGGCGAGCGGCTGAAAGAGGTGACGCTGTCGCTGAACAGCGAGGTCACGTAGACGTCGTCGTCATCGGGGCTGACCGTCACCGCGTTGGCGCCGCTCAGCTGCACGCCGGTCGTGCAGCCCGTGAGCGGGCTATCGACGATGCAGCCGCTGCCGTCGGTCGCCTGGGCGAGGATGCCGGTGGACGTGTCGCGGGCGAAGGCGACGAGGGCGTTGGAGAGGGCGCCGGCGACGTAGACGCTTGCCCCGTCGGCGCTGATCGCCATGCCCTCCGGCGCTTCCAGGCCGAGGGCGGTCGCGCAGCTGCTCGTCGCGCTGGCGGCGATGCAGCCCGCCGTGCCTTCGGGCTGGGTCAGGGCGCCGGTGGACGCGGAGCGGGCGAAGACCGCGACCGCGTTGCCGAAGAAGGAGCCGACGTAGACGTTGCGGCCGTCGGGGCTGACGACGAGGACGTCGGGGCCGACCAGGGCCCGGCCGGTCCCGCAGCCGGGGACGGGCAGCCCGGAGACGCAGCCGGCACCGCCTCGCAGCTGGGTCAGGGCGCCGGTCGAGGCGTTGCGGCGGAAGGCGGCGACTGAGTTGCTGTTGCGCGACGTGGCGTAGAGGTAGCGGCCGTTGGGGCTGAGGGCGACGGAGTTGGGGCCGTCGAGGCCGATCGCCCTGGCGCAGCCGCCGGCGCCTTTCGCGGCAATGCAGCCGTCGGTGCCGCTGCGCTGCAGCAGCGCGCCGCTGCGCTCGTTGCGGGCAAAGATCGCGATCGCGTCGCTGCGCGAAGAGGCCACGTAGGCGTACCTGCCGTCCGGGCTGAGCGCGATCGCGCGCGAGCCCATGAACGGCCCGGGGCCCTTGAGCGCGCGGGCGGTCCCGCAATCCCCGGCCGGAGCCGAGCGGTCAACGAGGCAGCCGCGGGCGCCGGATAGCTGCACGAGCGTCCCCGGCTTGACCGAGGGCTTGCGGGCGCCCTGCTTGGGCGCGCCGAGCGCGCTCGCAGGGGATGCGAACAGAGCCAAGACCGCGAATGCGGCGATGAGCCGGGAGACGCGGTGAGGGGATCGACGAGGACGGTGCATTGGCAATGGATCTCCCCTCTGGCCCCGTGACCCTGTGGCCCAGACACCCGCGAAGGTGACCCGCCCGGAGCCTATCCCCACCCCCCGGACGCCTTCCGGTGCGCTTTATGTGCCCATCACTGGCATAAAGCGCACCGGAAGGCGGGTGGGGGGCCGGTTAGCGGGAGGGCTTCAGGTTGCCGAGGACGCCGATCCGCAGGCCGAGCCACGGATAGGTAGCGGTGTAGAAGGCGTTGTCCTGGGGCTGCAGGCCGACCGCGGAGAGCCAGAGCTGGTAGGCGGGGGCGTTGGCGATGCCGCCGTGCAGCCGCCGCCAGACCCGGCCGTGGGCGCCGCTGCGCCCCGAGGGGGGCGCGGTGATCGTGTCGGTCCACTCGACCACGTTGCCGCCCTGGTCCAGGGTCCCCCAGGGGGAGACGGTCCCGGCCTGGCCGACCGTGCCGACGCTGCCCTGGTAGATCTCGGCGTAGGTGGCCGGGTCGAACCCGAAGGGGTTGACGCTCGAGCAGGCTTCGGGCGAGAACGCTGCCGGGCACCAGCTCGGGGCCGGCAGGCTCTTGTCGCTCGTGTCGTGGTAGGTCGCCAGCGGCTGGGTCGCGGCGTTGGTGACGTTGCCGGTGGTCGGGTCGAGCGTCGTCGTGCTCGGCGCCGTCGCCGTGTTGTCGCCGAACACGCCGGGGTTGGTCGGGTACTTCCAGTAGGAGTAGGTGCCGCCACCGCTGGCGTCGTAGTAGGCCGCCTTGATCCACTCGTCCTGGCTGGGGATGACGAAGCCGGCCTTGCGGGTGCGGGTCGTCGCCCGCTTGGCCATGTCGTACATCCCGCGCTCGGTCCGCCTCGAGAGCCGGACCCGGTAGGTGACGTAGCGGAACCCACCTTCTTCGCCGGCCTTCTTGGAGAGCAGCAGCCCGTTGTAGAGGGAGTTGGCGAAGCGGGCGGAGCGCAGGAAGTTGGCGAAGGCGTAGGGCTTGTCGGCCCATTCCGGGGAGGCCACCGAGTAGTGGCGGCCCCTGGCGGCGCCGGCCGCGAAGTCGATCTGGCCGTACTTCGGCCATCCGGAGGGGCTCTCGTCGGAGCTGAAGAGGTTGTGGCGGTTGCGGCCGACGGGGTCGGCCGTGTTGAGGAAGGCAACCCACTGGGCGACGGTGACCTCGAGCTGGCCGATGCCGTAGCGATACCTGACGCTGCCGACCTGCTGGCACGCGGGGCCTTCGTCAGGCGCGGAGGCGCAGGACGGGTAGACCGCGTCGGTGAAGGGAACGATGCCGACCGAGGGGTTTCCCGGAGCGCCGACCTTGACGGTCTTGAGCGTCAGGACCGAGGGTCCCGGCGCGGCGCCGGCCGTCGCCGGACCGGCGAGCAGCGCGAGAGCGATGGCCGCAGCGGCGAGGAGCGCGAGCGCGGCACGAGTTTGCAGAGGCATGGGCACCGCACGGGAAGTCGTCATCCGTCCCCATCGACAGGGAGGGGCGATGCATTAGCCGTGAACGACGCTACCGCCCGACGTGCAGCTCGAGCGCGTGGATCTGACTCTGGCCGTAGGAGCCGGTCTGCACCGGGCCGGCGGCGCTGATCAGGTCTCCGGGGCCGGGCAGCGGATCGGGCCGCAGCCCCCTGCGGACGTCGATCGCGGTCACCCCCGGCCCCGTGATCCCCTGGCGATCGACGATGACGAAGTGCGCGTCGCCGTCGCCGTCGGGGTCGACGCGCTCGACGAAGACGATCCGCCCCTCGGCGGTGCGACAGCTGGGCAGCCCCGGCGGGCAGTGGGAGGGCGCGACCTCCTCGCCGGCCTCCTCGCGGCCCGCGGGCGCCGATCGCTCGATCGGCGGCGGTGAGGCGTCGGGCCCCGCCGTGCCGTCCCCGCCGCAACCTGGAATCGCCACGAGCGCCAGCACGACCGGCAGCGTGGCGACGATGCGGCGCCGGGTCCCTACCGCGAGCTCAAAGCCCCATCGTCTTGGCGATGATTTCCCGCTGGATCTCACTGGTGCCACCGTAGATGGTGGATACCAGAGTGGTGCGGACGTGGCGCTCCATGTCGTACTCGGTCGCGTAGCCGTAGCCGCCCATCATCTGCATCCCTTCGAGCGAGATCTTCTTCGCCGTTTCGGTGACCTTGAGCTTGGCCATCGAGGCCTCGCGGGGGAAGAGCTGGGTCGGGTCGGCGTCGACGCGGGCGGCGACGTCGTAGGTCAGCAGACGGCTGCACTCGAGCTCGGTCGCGAGGTCGGCAAGCCGGTGTGAGATCGTCTGGAAGCTGCCGATCGGGCGGCCGAACTGCTTGCGCTCCTTGACGTAGACGAGGGTGTCGTCCATCGCCCGGCGGGCCAGACCCAGCGACTGCGCGGCGATGATCAGCCGCTCGACGTTGAGGCCGGCCATCAGCTGCATCCAGGCCTTGCCTTCGGTGCCGAGCAGGTTCTCGGCCGGGATGTGGACGTCATCGAAGAAGACGTCGTTGACGACGCGGCCGCCCATCGTGTCGATGCCGCGGATCTCGACCCCCTCGGTGCCTTTCGGGATGCTGATCATGCTCATCCCCTCGTGCTTCGATCCGCTGTCGTCGGTGCGGCAGACGAGCAGGATGTGGTCGGCGACGTGGGCCTCGGAGATCCACGTCTTCTGGCCGTTGATCGTGTAGCCGCCGTTCTCGCGCACCGCCTTGCAGCGCAGCGCGCCGACGTCGGAGCCGGCCTCGGGCTCCGACATCGCGATCGCCTCGACCGCGCCCTTGGCGATCCCACCAAGGATCTCCTCCTTCTGCGCGTCGGTGCCGAAGCGCTCATACGCCCCGGCGGTGATCGCGGTGACGGAGAAGCCGGCGATCGGGATCTGGCCGTAGGCCATCTCCTCGAGGAAGAGGCAGAGGTCGACCATGCCGCCGCCGGAGCCGCCGTAGGCCTCGGGGACCGCGACGCCGAGCCATCCCAGCTCGGCGACCTTGGCGTAGAGGTCCACGTTGTGCGGCTCCTTGCCGCCGTTCGTCAGCGCGTCGCGCTGCTCGCGGGTCCCGCACTCGCGGGCCGCGAGGTCGCGAATCGCTTCGGCAAATGCCTCCTGCTCAGGGGTGAAGGTGACCGGCATCTCGATCTCCTCCTACGCGCTCGCGACGAGCTCGGCCTGACCGGCGTAGGTCTCGCCGCGCTCGGCCTTCTCGACCAGGGACGCCGGGGGCTCGAAGCGCTCGCCGTAGCGCTCGGCCAGCTCGCGTGCCCGGGCGACGAAGCCGGCCACGCCGCCCTCGTAGCCGTCGATGTACTGCAGCACGCCGCCGGTCCAGGCCGGGAACCCGATCCCGAAGATCGAGCCGATGTTGGCGTCGGCGACGGACTCGATCACGCCCTCGTCCAGGCACTTCACCGTCTCCAGCGACTCGGCGAACAGCATCCGCTCCTCGAGGTCGCGCAGCGAGATCGAGGACGGGTCCTCGACCGCCGGGAAGGCGTCGCTCAGGCCCTTCCACAGTCCGGTGCGCTTGCCGTCCTCGCCGTACTCGTAGAACCCCTTGCCGGCGAGCGCGGCCGCCGCGGTCGAACTCGTCGAGCATGCGGTCGATCACCGTGGTCGAGGGATGGTCGGCCCAGGCGTCGCCCTCGGCTTCCATCGCGGCCTCGTCGGCCTTGCGGATCTTGCCGCATCAGGTTGAGGTTGAGCTCGTCGGAGAGCTGCAGCACCGGGGCCGGGTAGCCGGCCTGCGAGGAGGCCTGCTCGATCGTCGGCGCCGGGACGCCCTCGGCCAGCATCGCGATCGCCCTCGTTGATGAAGGTGCCGATCACGCGGCAGGTGAAGAACCCGCGGCTGTCGTTGACCACGATCGGGGTCTTGCGGATCTGCTTGGCGACGTCGAGGGCGCGGTAGAGCGTCTCGTCGCTCGTCTGCTCGCCCTCGATGATCTCCAGCAGCGGCATCTTGTCCACCGGGCTGAAGAAGTGCAGCCCGATGAAGTCGGCCGGGCGGCTGCACGCCCTCGGCCAGGCCGGTGATCGGCAGGGTCGAGGTGTTGGAGCCGAGCAGCGCGCCCTCGGCGAGGTGCGGCTCGATCTCGGCGAAGACCTGGGCCTTCACCGCCGGGTCCTCGAAGACCGCCTCGATCACCAGGTCGGCGCCCGGCGGCGTCGGCCGCGTCCGTCGGTCGGGGTGATCCGCGCGAGCAGCTCGGCGCCCTTCTCCTCGGTCATGCGACCGCGCGCGACGGCCTTCTCGACCAGGCCCTGCGAGTAGCCCTTGCCGCGCTCGGCGGCCTCGAGGTCGACGTCCTTGAGCACGACCTCGATGCCCGGCCTTGGCGCATGACGTAGGCGATCGCGGCGCCCATCATCCCGGCGCCGAGCACGACCGACCTTGCGCGGCTCGAACGGACTCGATCTCCTCCGGCCGGTTACGGCGCGCCGTTGACCTCCTGCAGGTCGAAGAAGAACGCCTGGATCATGTTCTTCGCGACCTGGCCGGTGGCGAGGTCGACGAAGTAGCGGCCCTCGATCTCGATCGCGTTGTCGAAGTCGACCTGGGCGCCCTCGACCGCCGCCGCCATGATGTGGTGCGGAGCCGGGTAGTTGGCGCCCTTCAGCTGCTTGCGCAGGTTGGCCGGGAAGGCGGGCAGGTTCTGCGGCCAGCTTCGGGTTCGACGGCGTGCCGCCCGGCATCTTGTAGCCGTGGGCGTCCCAGGGCTGGACCGCCTCGGGGTTGGCCTCGATCCAGGCCTTGGCGGCCGGGACCAGGTCGTCCTGAGTGGCGACGACCTCGTCGATCAGGCCCATCTCCAGCGCCTTGTCGGGGCGCAGTTCGCTTGCCCTGCAGCAGCAGCTTCATCAGCGCGTCGGCGATGCCGAACATGCGCACCGAGCGGACCACGCCGCCGCCGCCCGGCAGCAGGCCGAGTTTGACCTCGGGGAAGCCGAGCTTGACCTTGGGGCTGTCGACGGCGATCCGGTGGTGGCGAGGCCAGGCAGATCTCCAGGCCACCGCCGAGCGCGGCGCCGTTGATCGCGGCGACGACCGGGACGCCGAGCGTCTCCAGCCGGCGCAGCTGGCCCTTGATGACCTTCAGTCCCTCGGCCAGTTCGGCCGCGTGCTCCGGCCGCACCTGCTTGAGGTCGTTGAGGTCGCCACCGGCGAAGAAGGTCTTCTTCGCCGAGGTGATGACGACGCCGTTGATCTCGTCCTTCTCGGCCTCGAGCCGGTCGACCGTCGCGCCCATCGAGGCGACGTAGGCGGCGTTCATCGTGTTCGCCGACTGGTTGGGGTCGTCGAGCGTGAGGACGACGATGCCGTCCTCGCCGCGCTCGTAGCGAATCGTTGTGCTCTCAGTCATCTAGATCGCCTCCACGACGGTCGCGATGCCCATGCCGCCGCCGACGCAGAGCGTGGCCAGCCCGTACTTGCCGCCGGTGCGGTGCAGCTCGTCGACGAGCGTGCCGAGGATCATCGCGCCGGTCGCGCCGAGCGGGTGGCCCATCGCGATCGCGCCGCCGTTGACGTTGACCTTCTCCATGTCGAGGCCCATGTCCCTGACGAAGCGCAGGACGACCGCGGCGAAGGCCTCGTTGATCTCGACCAGGTCGAGGTCGTCGACCGTCGAGGCCGGCCTTGGCCAGCGCCTTCTGCGAGGCCGGCGCGGGGCCGGTCAGCATGATCGTCGGGTCGGCGCCGGAGACCGCGGTGGCGAGGATGCGCGCCCTCGGCTTCAGGCCCAGGTCGGCGCCGGTCTGCTCGTTGCCGATCGCGACCAGCGAGGCGCCGTCGACGATGCCCGAGGAGTTGCCCGGCGTGTGGACGTGGTCGATCTTCTCGACCCAGTGGTACTTCTGCAGCGCCACCGCGTCGAAGCCGCCCATGCTCGCCCATCGCCGGCGAAGGAGGGCTTGAGCTTGGCCAGCGTCTCCACCGTGGTGCCGGGGCGGATGAACTCGTCCTGGTCGAGGACGCGTGTGCTCGTTGCAGGTCCCTGACCGGGATCACCGAGCGTCGTCGAAGCGGCCCTCGGCTCGCGCGCCCTGGCGGCGCGCTCCTGCGAGCGGGCGGCGTAGGCGTCGACGTCCTCGCGGCTGAAGTCCTCGATCGTCGCGATCAGGTCGGCGCCGACCCCCTGCGGGACGAAGTAGGTGTCGTAGTTGGTCTCGGGGTCCATCGCCCAGGCGCCGCCGTCGGAGCCCATCGGCACGCGCGACATCGACTCGACGCCGCCGGCGAAGACCAGGTCCTCCCAGCCGGAGGCGACCTTCTGGGCGGCGATGTTGACCGCCTCGAGGCCCGAGGCGCAGAAGCGGTTGAGCTGGACGCCGGCGACGGTGTCGGGCAGGCCGGCCTTCAGCGCCGCGGTCTTGGCGATGTCGGCGCCCTGGTCGCCGACCGGCGAGACGCAGCCGAGCACGACGTCGTCGACCCGGTTGGGGTCGAGCTTCTCGTTGCGGACCAGCATCTCGTGCATGAGGCCGACGACGAGGTCGACGGGCTTCGTGCTGTGCAGGGACCCGTTCACCTTGCCCTTGCCTCGCGGCGTGCGGATCGCGTCAAACACCAGCGCATCGGTACCAGCCATGTTCAGCTCCTCTTGGTTCGAAGTCGTTCGGTTCGGCTGCGGCCCGGCAGCATATACATTCAGTCGTGAACGCAAACTTTACTAGCATGGGCCTCCGTGCCGACCGCTGAGACTCCCGCCCGCCGCAGCCAGGCCGAGCGCAGCTCCGCCACCCGCGAAGCCCTGCTCGACGCCACGATCGCCTCTCTGGTCGAGGACGGCTACGCGAACGTGACGACGGCCGGCGTCGCCGAGCGCGCCGGCCTCTCCCGCGGCGCCCACCTGCACCACTTCCAGACCCGGCAGGCCCTGGTCGCCGCCGCGATCGAGCGCCTCGCGCGCCGCCGCTCGGCCGAGCAGCTGGCCGCCGCCGACCAGCTCCCCGAGGGCCGCGAGCGCGTCGCCGCCGGCCTCGACTTCATCTGGTCCAACTACGCCAGCCCGCTCTACCAGGCGGCGCTCGACCTCTGGACCGACGCCCGCACCGACCCCGAGCTGCGCGCCGCCCTGGTCGGCGTCGAACGCGAGCTCGACCGCCAGACCCTCGAGCTGGCCCGCCGCCTCTTCCCCGACCAGGCCGGCCGCCCCGACTTCGAGCACCTGGTCGAGATGGCCGCCGCCACCGCCCGCGGCCTCGCCCTGCTCGACACCCTCCACCCCGGCGACGACCGCAACCGCAAGCAGTGGGAGTTCTGCCGGGCCAGGCTGGTCGCGCTCTTCGAGCAGGGTGCGGCGGACGGCTAATGTCGCAGTGGGCGGGGTCGGACCCGCCGGATCGGCACGATGAATGTCGAGACGCGTGACGTCATCACCGAGCGAGAGTCAAGAGAGGAAGACGCCGCCACCAACGAGCGCTTCCGACTCGGCTACGACGCCTGCGAGGAGGTCGCAATGCGGCGGGGCAGCTCAGCGAGATATTCACGCCCGAGCTTCCTGACCTTGGCGTAATCGCGATCGGAGAACTTCTTGCCGGAGTCCTTGACCATGCCAGTGATCGCCGCGATCTGAGGCCCGTCGAAACCCCGCTCGCGCAGCTCCTTGGAACTGCCGTTGTCGAGGACGCAGAAGAGCCGGTACTGGCGCCGTCCTGGTCCCGTCAGGCGAATCTCGTAGTAACCGCCCATGTCGCCGTGCATGGCCTCCCAATAGCCGCCACCACTGAACTGCGGCGGCGGTGCATCCCGCACCGCTTCCAAGACGGCAGCGAATCGGGCCTCGACCTTCGCCGGGCAGCGATCGAGGAAATCCTCAGCCGGCACCTTGCCGTCCCTGGTCGCGTAGTAAACGATCCCCCAAGCCATCGCCCGATCAAGGCTAACCCGGATAGCGGCGTTTTGTCTGAGGCTACGCGGCGGCGGCCCGAGGCGCGCGCTTCTTGCCGACCCGCTTCGTGCGGTTGGCCTTGGTCGCCACGACCTCGACCCGAGCCCCGAGGACATCGGCCACCGCCGCCACCGTCTTCAGCTCAGGATTCACGTTTGCCGTGAAGAATCGGCGGATGCTCGACGGCTCCTTCCCGATCGCCCGCGCCAACTCCGCCTTCGACATCCCGGCTTCCTCCCGCAGCTCGTCAAGTTGCCTGACCACAGCGTCGATTTGAGCGATCTCACGCCGCTGCCGCTCAAACTCCGCCCGGAACGCCGGGTCTTCCTTGAGCCGCCGAGCCTGTCGTCGGTCGTAATAGGTCGTGTCGAGCTTCGTAGCCACGATTCGCAATCGTAGCACAGAAGTTACGGCCTACTAGAGTAGCGAGAGCTTATGATCCCGCGCCGCCGTTCGACCTCCGAGCCAACGACCGCGGCGTCTGGCAGCCTTGCAAGGCAATGGAGGCCGTCATTGAAGATCGCCCCACCGAGGGCACCGAGCGTTTGCGACTTGCGTCGGCAGAATCGCTTGAAGCCTCGCGTCGGGCCGCGCTCGGCCAATTCTTCACACCCACGGCGGCGGCCCGCTTGGTCGCTTCAATGTTGGCTGACAGCGACACGCATCGGGTCCGGTTGCTCGACCCCGGCGCCGGCGTGGGATCGCTCACGGCTGCCGCGGTGGAGCGGTACGTCAGCCTCGGAGTTCGAGAGCTCGAGATCGTCGCCTGGGAGATCGACGCGCAGTTGCACGCCCCCCTCCGGGCCACCCTCGAGCACTGCGCGGCGTGGGCCGCCGGTCAAGGACTCTCCGTGCAGTGGGATCTTCGAGACGGTGACTACATCGAGGCAACCTCTGCGGCGCTGACCGGTGAGCTGGGAACGGAGCTCGAGCAGTTCGACGCGGTCATCATGAATCCCCCATATCGGAAGGCGAACGGCGGCAGCCCAGAGCGATTGGCACTTGAGCGGATCGGCCTGGCGATCACCAACGCCTACACCGCGTTTTTGGCACTTGCCGCAACCCAACTCACTCCCGGCGGCGTGCTTGCGGCGATCACCCCACGCTCATTTGCCAATGGACGCTACTCGGCACCCTTCCGACGTTTCTTCTTCGAGCGGGTCGGGATCGAGCAAATGCATCTTTTCGACTCCCGCACCCACGTATTCGCGGATGCGGACGTGTTGCAGGAGAACCTAATCTTCGCCGTCCGCCGGGATGCGCGGCCGCGCAAGGTACGGATATCTCTCAGTCACGGGCTCGAAGACGAGCCAAGGGTCCGTGAGGTTCCCGCCGGGGAGATTCTGCGATCGGACGATCCGCTGCTCTTCCTGCGGATTCCTGGCGAGGAGCAGGACACCGAGATTGCCGAGGCGATGGCCAGACTCCCGTCCTCGCTGGAGGATCTCGGCATTGCGGTATCGACTGGAAGGGTCGTGGAGTTTCGAGCGCGAGAGCACTTGCGGATAACGCCAGAGGCTGACGCGGTCCCCCTGGTTCGTCCGAATCATCTCAAGGACAACGGGGTCCGCTGGCCGGATTCGGGCAGGCGAGGGAAGCCGAATGCACTGGCCGTTGACCCCTCGTCGGAGAAGCTCCTGCTTCCAAACGAGACCTACGTGCTGGTAAAGCGATTGACCTCCAAGGAGGAGCCAAGGCGTGTTCGCGCCGCCGTTTGCGATCCTTCGGCAGCGCCGGGCCGCCAGATCGCCTTTGAGAATCACCTCAACGTCTTTCACCGCGACAACCGCGGTCTACCAGAGAACCTGGCGCACGGGCTCTCCATCTACCTCAACTCCTCATTCGTCGATCGTTACGTCCGCCAATTCAGCGGTCATACGCAGATCAACGCAACCGACCTGCGGCACCTTCGATACCCAAGCGCGAACACCCTTACCGAACTTGGCACGGTTGTCCTCCGGGACAGGCCGAGCACACAGGTGGAGCTGGACGGAATCGTCGACTTGACCCTGCGCCGCTCGGCGGCGGCCGCACTCCGGGAGGCTGCGTGAGAAAGTCAGCGCGGGACCGGCGAATCGCCGATGCCCAACGCGCGCTGGAGCTACTCAACTTCGACCGGGAGCGGACCAACGAGCGCTCGGCGCTGGTACTGCTCGCCCTTCTCGCGCTGCGACCGAGCTCGCCGTGGTCGAAGGCAGACAACCCACGACTTCGCACGGTCGAGTTGATGGCCTGGCTCCGCGAACGCTACGAACGCGACTACAAGCCAAACACCCGCGAGACCATCCGGCGCCAGACTCTCCACCAGTTCATCGAGGCGGGGCTGGTCCTGCTCAACCCGGACGACCCAGATCGGCCGGTCAACTCACCGGACACCTGCTACCAGATCGCGCCAAGGGCACTGGAGCTTCTCTCCACCTTCGGGGCGAGCCAATTCGACCAGAACCTCGCCGCCTACCTCGACGATCTCCCGGGACTCCGCGAGCAATACGAGCGAACGCGGACACATCGCCAGATTCCAGTCACACTTCCCGACGGTAGCGCTGTAACGCTGACGCCCGGCGGGCAGAACCTGTTGATCAAGCAGGCGATCGAGGAGTTCTGTCCGCGGTTTACGCCGGGCGCCCACGTCCTCTATGTCGGCGACGCAGGTCGCAAGGATCCAATCTTCGAAGCAAATGCTCTTGAAGATCTCGGTGTGACCCTTGACAAACACGGCAAGCTTCCCGACCTCATTGTCTATCTACCGGATCGGGAGTGGATGGTGTTGATCGAGGCAGCCGCAAGCCACGGTCCCGTGGACGGCAAGCGCCGAAACGAGCTCGAGCACCTGTTCAGGGATACGTCGGCTGGCCTCGTGTTCGTCTCCTGCTTTCCGTCACGTGAGGACATGCGCAAGTACCTGAGCGAGATGGCTTGGGAGACTGAGGCCTGGTGCGCCGACAACCCCTCGCATCTGATCCATTTCAACGGTGAGCGGTTCCTCGGTCCCTATGAGTGATTTCTAGGTCATTGGTTGTCTTCGGTGGACGGTGATGAGGGGGATGCATGGACCCTGGCCCCACGTGACATCATCACGAGCCGATGACCGACTTCCTCGTCAAGCGCGACGACCTGCGCGAGAGCCGCATCGCCGAGTCCGGGGCGCCTGAGGTCGGGCGGGGGCAGGCGCTGCTGCGGGTCAACACCTTCGGGTTGACGGCAAACAACGTCACCTATGCGGTGATGGGCGAGGCGATGTCCTACTGGGACTTCTTCCCGGCCGAGGAGGGCTGGGGGCGGGTGCCGATGTGGGGGTTTGCCGAGGTCGAGCGCAGCGAGGTCGAGGGGGTCGAGGCCGGGACGCGCCTCTACGGGTACCTCCCCCCTTCCTCCCATTTCGTCGTCACGCCGGTGGCCGTCGACGGCGCCGGGTTCGTCAACGGCTCGCCCCACCGGGCCGCGCTGCCCTCGGCCTACCACCGCTACCTGGCCAGCGACGCCGACCCCTTCTACCGCGCCGAGACCGAGGCGATGCAGATGCTGCTGCGGCCGCTCTTCTTCACCTCGTTCCTGATCGACGACGAGCTCGACGACGAGGGGCTGACCGGGCGCGGGCCGATCCTGATCTCCAGCGCCTCGAGCAAGACCGCGATCGGCGTCGCCCACCTGCTGGCCCAGCGCGAGGGAGTCGAGACGGTCGGCCTCACCTCTGCCCGCAGCACCGGGTTCGTCGAGGGCCTGGGCACCTACGGGCGCACCGTCTCCTACGAGGAGATCGACACGCTGGAGCGGGGCCCGGCCACCTACGTCAACGTCGCCGGCGACGGCAACGTGCGCGCGGCGGTCCACAACCGCTTCGGCGGCGAGCTGATCCGCAGCATGGCCGTCGGGGTCACCCACTGGGAGGACTTCGGCTCGGGCGGCGGCGAGCTGCCGGGGCCGACCCCGGCACTCTTCTTCGCCCCCGACCGGGTAGTCAAGCGCGGCGAGGATTGGGGCCGCGCCGGCCTCGAGCAGCGCGGCGCCGATGCCTGGCACCCCTTCTGCGAGTGGATCGGCAGCTGGCTCGGGACGATTCCCGGACAGGGCTTCGAGGGGCTGCAGAGCGCCTGGGCCGAGACGATCGAGGGGCGCATCGACCCGAAGGCCGCCCACGTGATCTCGCTGGGCGATTAGGCAGAGCAATCATTCCCGTATTCGCCGGCTATGTGACGGCGAATACGGGGCTCATCAGCCACCTTGCCCTGCGGCTCCTGTTTGCCCGGTTTCCTCCCTGAGCGCTGAAACGAGGATGCGGACCCGCAACTCTGCCATGCAGCGGCGCCGCGGCATAGTGCTTCCGCCGGTTCTTGGCTAGTCTCGCCCGACCCTCCCCCGACAGATCGAAGGCCCCCTCATGGCAAAGCAACTCACCCCCGAGCAGGCGGCGATGCTCTACGGCAACCGCTTCCTCACCGAGGACGCTCCCGACGGGCCCTTTCCGGAGAGTGGCATGTCGGCCCTCGACGCGATGCGGCTCCTCGGCGAGGAACTGGCGCTGGAGGGCGACCCGCAGCGCAACCTGGCGACCTTCGTCACGACCTGGATGGAGCCTGAGGCCCAGCGGGTCATCAACGAAAACCTCTACCGCAACTTCATCGACCACGCCGAGTACCCGATCTCGGCGGAGATCGAGCAGCGCTGCATCCGCATGCTCGCCGACCTCTACCACGCCCCCGGCGAGACGACCGGCGCCCGCACCCAGGGCTCCTCGGAGGCGATCATGCTCGGCGCGCTCTCGCTCAAGTGGAAGTGGAAGGAGCGCCGCGAAGCCGAGTCGAAGCCGGCCGAGAAGCCGAACCTGGTTTTCGGCGGCGACGTGCACGTGGTCTGGGAGAAGTTCTGCCGCTACTTCGACGTCGAGCCGCGGATCGTGCCGCTGCGCGACGGCAAGTACACGATCGGCCCCGAGGACGTGGAGCCGCACGTCGACGAGAACACGATCGGCGTCGCCGCCGTGCTCGGCACGACCTTCACCGGCCACATGGACGACATCGCCGGGATCAACGAGCTGCTGGTCGGCCTCAAGGGCGAGAAGGGGCTCGACGTGCCGCTCCACGTCGACGCCGCCAGCGGCGGCTTCACCTGGCCCTTCCTCTACCCCGACTCCGAGTGGGACTTCCGGCTCGAGCAGGTGCGCTCGATCAACGTCTCCGGGCACAAGTTCGGGCTCGTCTACCCCGGCATCGGCTGGCTCGTCTTCCGCGAGAAGTCAGACCTGGCCGAGGACCTCGTCTTCTACGAGAACTACCTGGGGAAGACGGACGCGACCTTCACCCTCAACTTCTCCACCGGCGCCTCGATGGTGCTCGCCCAGTACTACAACTTCGTCCGCTACGGGCGCGAGGGCTACACGTACGTCATGAAGGCGATGCAGGAGAACGCCCGCGCCCTGGCCGGCAAGCTCAAGGCGGAGGGCGACTTCGAGCTGATCGGCGAGGGCGAGGAGCAGCTGCCCCTGGTCGCCTTCCGGCTGGCCGAGGAGAAGGGATACGACGAGTTCGACATCGCCTGGCAGCTCTCCGCCGAGCGCGGCTGGATGGTCCCCGCCTACACCCTGCCGCCCAACGCCGAAGACGTGAAAGTCCTGCGGGCGCTGGTCAAGCAGACCCTTAGCCGCGAGCAGGTCGACCGCCTCGCCGAGGACATCGCCACCGCCTGCGCGACGCTGGATAAGAAGGGCGGCGCCCACCCCCACGAGCGCAAGCAGGTGAAGACCGGCACAGGGTATTGAGGGGTGGTGGTACACGGGTGGTACACTGGCGTGGTGCCGACACGCCACCATCGCATCCAGGTCACCGAGGATCGTGAGCTGGCCGCCGCATTGCGCGCGGCAGCCCCTCATCTGCCCGCTGGCCTGCCCCGCTCCCAGCAGGTGCGTGAGCTGGCGATAGCAGGAGCGCGGCACCTCGCCGCCGTGCCGCCGGACGAGACGAAGCGGCAGGAGCTGTTGAACGAGCTGGCCGGCCACTTCAGGGAGCCCCAGTCCGCACCGTGGGACTGGGAGGCGTTGCGCGAGGGGAAGCGCCGTGCCTGGCCGATCCGCTGACGACGATTTCTGGGGCGGGCTGCCGCTGGTCGTCGACACCTCGGCCTGGGCACGAGCCGAGCACTCGACCACCCGGGATCGCTGGCTCGCCGCTCTGCTCGGCGACCGCCTGCGGCTCTCCCCCCTCGTCCGCATCGAGATCCTGCTGAGCGCTCGCGGCGGTGCCGAGTTCGACCTGCTCGCCGAGCGCCTCGGCACGGTGCGCACCGCTCCGCTGAGCGCCGCGGTCATCCGTGCCGCCGAGGCCGCGATGCGGGCTCTCGCCCACCGCTCGGCCGGGACACAGCGACTGCCGATCGTCGACTATCTGGTCGCGGCCGCCGCGCAGGAGCTTGGCGCCGCGGTCATCCACTACGACCGCGACTACGACACCCTCGCCGAGGTGCTGGAGTTCGAGTCGATCTGGCTGGCGCCGGCCGGCACGCTCCCGTAGCGCTGCAGCGGCTTGCAGGCCAGTGCCTAGCCCAGCGCCCGGCAGACTGCCAGGCGCTGGACGCCCCGGATCGCGTCGGAGACCCGCGCCGAGCCCTGGCCGGGGACGATCTGGGCGCTGGCGACGAAGACGACGGAGCGGAGGCCGTTCCCGTTCGCGGCGGCGAAGATGCGGTAGCCGGGGAAGGAACCGGTGTGCCCGAACACCGTCCCGCAGGGAGTCCGGTAGCGGAACAGCGAGAGGCCGGCGGCGTTGGACCCGGGGCCGGGCGGCGAGGAGTCCCCCGGCCGGAAGCTGAACTGGGCGCGGCGCACGGCACCGTCGAAGAGGCGCCCACCGAGGTAGCCGCGGATGAAGCGACTGAGGTCGATCGGGGTCGAGACGATGCCGCCCGAGGCCCAGGCGCCCGCGGGGTTGATCAGTTCGCTGACGTCCTCCGGCGGCCTGCCCGCCTCGACGTCGTAGCCGTGCATGAACAGGCGCGGCATCCGCACCGTGCGCGGCAGGCTCGTCTGGAAAAGACGAAGCGGCCGGTAGACGAGCTCGAAGAGGAGCTGGTCGTAGGAGTTGCCGGTCGCGCGCTCGGCCATCAGGCCGGCGGCGATGTTGTCGGTGTCGGAGTAGAGGTAGCGCGAGCCGGACGCGAACTCGAGCGGGTCGCCGCGGACGAACCCGAGCAGGGCGCGCGGAGGGATGTAGGCCTTCGGGTCCTTGGTGAAGCGCTCGATGAAGGCCTTGCTGCGGATGTAGTCGGGGACGCCGCCGGTGTGCTGGAGCAGCTCGCTCAGCGTGACCGGACCGGCCGGCGGCAGCAGGCCCGGAAGGCCCCGCGCGACCGTTTCGTTGAGGGGCAGTTCCCCACGGCCGGCCAGCGACAGCGCCACCGCGCCGTTGAAGGCCTTGGCGACGCTGGCGATGCGGAAGTGGCTGTACCGCTGCAAGGGCGCCCCGGTGCGCACGTCGGCGACGCCGGCGCGGAAGAACTCGTCGCGACCGGGGCGGTGGACCAGCATCATCACGCCGGGCGGGCCCTGCCGGTTCCCGACGATCCTCGCGAGCGAGCGGTCGAGCGAGTCCGGGGTGGGCAGAGCCGCGGCGGCGACCTCGCCCGCGACAGCGGCGCCGAGGGCCAGCGCAGCTGCAAGGGTCGCCACCGCTCGACTCGCCACGCTCCCTGCCCTCAACCGCATCTCGGCAACCCTATGGCCTATCCCGGCGTCATCAGCGCAACCGGAACCGAGAGGCCGGCGGAGCGGCGGAGGGTGGCGATGCGACGGCCGGGCTGGACGGCCGGGCGGATCTCGCCGGCTCGGTCGCCGAGCGAAGCCGCGGTGGCGTCGAGGTCGGGGGCGACGAAGGCGAGGCCCCAGAAGAAGGCGGGCCGGTCTCCCCCGGTCCGCTCGATCGCCTCCTCGGGCGCCTGCGCGACCTCGAGGATGACGGCACCGAGGCGGAAGAAGGCCTGGCGCGGAGCGCCTGCGGGCGTCGGCTCCTCGCGGACGCGGCGCAGGTCGATGCCGGCGGCCCCGAGCGTGGCGACGGTGCGGTCGAGGTCCGAGCTGATCGCGACCACGTGGTCGATTGCGGTTATGCCGTTGGGATGTGCCGGCTGCTCGGCGAGCGGCGGGCGGTCCGAAAGCGCAGTTGGCAGCCCGTCGAGCTCGTCGCCCCCGAAGTCGCGCAGCGACCAGCCGACGAGCCCCTTGCCCGCCTCGGTCCCCGCGAGCCGGATCCGGACATCGCCAACGACACAGGTGTCGCCATCGACCGCGAACCCAAGCGCCGCCCAGGGCCCCGGCGCATCCCCAACCCTCAGCTCGTCAATCGTCACCCCCACGCCCACCAACCTACTTCCGGTGCGCTTTATGTGCCCATGGGTGGCATAAAGCGCACCGGAACGGCTGTGCGGCTCCTCGTCTTCGAGCACGCCGTCGAAGAAAACCTGATGGGTGGCATAAGCGCACCGGAACGGCTGTGCGGCAGCTTTACACCCTCGGGTCGCGGCTCTCATCCCGCAACAGGATCGAGAAGTGGCCGAAGCCGGCGCTGAGCACGGGCTCGCCGAAGAAGCCCTGCGACGGAGCCAGCGGCACCCCACCGGCGGCCACGATCCTGGCCGCGTCGGCCAGTTCGCCTAGGAAGGCGGGCGGAACCGTCGGGCGCAGGCAGTGGGCGGTGTAGACGGTGCGCAGCGCGCCGCGCAACTCGTCGGCGAGGCGGCGGGTGGAGGCGACGAAGTCACCGAAGTCCGCACCGGGCTCGTAGACCAGGTGGGGGCCGTAGTAGGCCTGGTCCTGCGCCCAGAGGATGCCGGCCCGCTCGTCGAGCAGGCAGATCAGGTCGGGGGCGTGGCCGGGGGTGTGGAGCACGCGCAGGACGCGGTCGCCGAGGTCGATCTCATCGCCCTCGGCGAGCAGCCGCGTGGGCGGCGGCGGCTCGATCGCCCAGCCGCACGCGGCGATCCCCTCCGCGGGCCAGGGCCGCATCTGCTCGTCGGGCCCGATCAGGAAGAAGCCGCCCTCGCGGTCGGCCGCGAGCAGCCGCTCGTAGCCCTCCGTCATCGCCGGCGCCATATCGCAGTAGGCGCTCAGCTGGCCCGGCTCGCAGCCGGCCTCGACCCACTCCGGCCCGAGCTCGTGCATCGCCGTCTCGGCGAAGAGGCCGTTGCCACCAACGTGGTCGAAGTGGACGTGCGAGTTGACCACCAGCGGCTCCTGCGGGCAGACCGTCGCCACCGCCGCCGATATGTCGGCGAGCCCGAGCCCGGTGTCCAGCAGCAGCGCCCGCTCGCCCCCCCGGATCAGCCAGCTGTTGACGTGCCCGGGCTCCCCGACCAGCCAGACCCCGGGCTCCAGCGGCGCCACCCTGAACCAGGACTCGGCCGGGGCGGCGAACCTCCTTCTATCGCCGCTCACCCCTTCGGCTGCGGCACGATCCTGATGTAGGGGCGCGGGGACTCCCAGCCGTCGGGGTAGGTCTCCTTCGCTTCCTCGTCGGAGACCGAGCCGGCGATGATCACGTCCTCGCCCTGCTGCCAGTTGACCGGCGTCGCGACTTTGTGCTTCGCGGTCAGCTGCAGCGAGTCGACCACGCGCAGGACCTCGTCGAAGTTGCGGCCGGTCGTCATCGGGTAGACGAGGATCAGCTTGATCTTCTTGTCCGGGCCGATCACGAAGACGTTGCGGACCGTCTGGTTGTCGGCGGGGGTGCGGTCCGCCGGGTCGCCGGAGACGTCGGCGGGCAGCATGTCGTAGAGCTTGGAGACCGTGAAGTCGGCGTCGGCGACGATCGGGTAGTTGGGCGCCGTGCCCTGCGTCTCCTCGATGTCGGCGGCCCAGGCCTCGTGCTTGTCGGACGGGTCGACCGAGAGGCCGATGATCTTCACGCCCCGCTTGTCGAACTCGGGCTTGATCGAGGCCATGTAGCCGAGCTCGGTCGTGCACACGGGCGTGAAGTCCTTCGGGTGCGAGAACAGCACCGCCCAGGAGTCGCCGATCCAGTCGTGGAAGCTGATCCGGCCCTCCGTCGTGTCTGCCTCGAAGTCGGGGGCAACGTCGCCTAGCTTGAGCATCGTGGTTCCTCCATTGCGTGGTGGATGCGGGTAGCGCTGAGTGGATTGAACATCATCGCCGTTGCCCCTTGCCGCCGACGGGCCTGAAATACGCCTATGTGTCGGCATACAGGCCCGTCGGCCCCCCGGGGCGGTCAGGCGACGCTCTCGACGACCGCCTCGCCGCCGCGGCCCGGCAGCACCGTGATGCCGCGGAAGCTCGCCCTCTCGTCCTTGGGACGGCTGGCCCGGAGCTGGGCGCGGGCGAGGATCCGCTCGATCGCGATCTTCATCTCGAGCAGGGCGAAGGACGCCCCGATGCAGCGGCGCACACCGCCGCCGAAGGGGATCCAGGCGTAGGGCTCAGGCGCACCTTCGAGGAAGCGCTCGGGGCGGAAGGCGAGCGGGTCGGGTGCGTAGAGGTCGGGGTCGCACTGCAGGAGCGAGATCGAGGCCGCCAGCTGGGTGCCGGGCTCGAACAGGTAGCCGCCCAGCTCCCGCGGCTCGGTCGGCGAGCGGAAGACCTCGGTGATGACCGGGCGGACGCGGAGCGTCTCCTTGATCGTGGCGTCCATGAACTCGCCTGACTCGCCCGCCTTCGCCTCGGCGGTGAGGCGCTCCAGCGCGGCCGGGGTGCGCAGCAGCCGCTCGAACGCCCACCCGATCGAGGTCGCGGTCGTCTCGTGGCCGGCGAGCAGGATCGTGATCAGCTCGTCGCGCAGCTCCTTGTCGGTCAGCGGGTTGCCCTCCTCGTCGCGGGCCGCGAGCAGCAGGCTGAGGATGTCGTCGCGCTCCTCGCGGTCGGGAGCGGCGCGGCGCTGGGCGATCTCCTCGTAGAGCATCTCGTCAACCCGGTCGCGGTTGCGGAGGAAGCGCCCCCACGGGCTGAGCGGGCCGAGGTCCTTCTGCACCAGGAGCAGCATCGGGCTGATCGAGGAGAGGCGCGGCAGGCGCCGCTTCAGCTCGGCGACCCGATCGGGCTCGGAGACCCCGAAGACCGCCCGGATCATCACCTCCAGCGTGATCTCCTGGCCGACGGTGCGGGTGCGGACGGTGTCGCCCGGGCTCCAGCCGTCGATCTCGCGGTCGGCGATCTGGGCGATCAGCTCGGCGTAGTGGGCGATCGCCTGGCCGTGGAACGCCGGCAGCATCAGCTTCCGCATCCGCATGTGGCGATCGCCGTCGAGCAGCAGCAGCGAGGCCTGCCCGACGACCGGCTCCATGATCTGCCGCGGCTCGGCGACGTTGTAGTCGGCCGGCTTCCACTTGAACATCTGCTCGACCAGCTCGCGGTCGGCGACGTGGAAGACGTCCCCGGCGATCGAGTCGCTGGTGCGGAAGATGCGGCCGTAGCGCCGTCGCATGAACGACCTCGCCGCGAGCGGGCGGGCGACGCCGAGCCAGGACTGGAGTGGGCCGGGGAGCGGAGGGCCCGGGATGTCGGTGGCCGGGCGGGCCGGAGAGGCCGGGGGCGTTGAAGGACCTGTCTCGGTTGCGATCGGCGCCGGCATCGTCCCAGAGACAGTAGCCGTCAGTCGCCGTCGAGGAGCTCATCGAGCGCGATGCCGCCGATCACCGAGCGCGGTTGCTCGGCGACCACGTCCGAGCCCGGGCGCGCCTGCTCGTCGCGCCGCTTGATCAACAGCCACTGCGGCTTCTCGCCGGGCCGGGTGCGCTGCAGGGCGAAGCCGCCGCGCAGCTTCTCGCCGTGCAGGACGAAGACCGCGTGGCCGCACTCCAGGGCCTCCGGCCAAGGCACCCGTCCGCCCTGCTCGTAGTGGCCGCGGTCCCAGACGATGACGCCGCCGCCGCCGGTCTGGCCCTCGAAGGAGTTGTGGGCGAGGTCGTGATCCGCGACCTGCACCGCGAGCCGTTTCACCGCGGGGTCCATCGAGGGGCCCTTGGGGACCGCCCAGGAACGCATCGCCCCGCCGACCTCCAGGCGCAGGTCGAAGTGATGCGCGGTCGCCTGGTGCTCCTGGACGACGAAAACGCCGGCGCTGACGCCGCGGACCGCGAACTGCTCGTGTCCCTCGACCTTCAGCCGCTCGACGGCCACCTCCTCGACCCGGGCGCCGCGCGGCCCCTCGCGCAGGAAAGCGACCAGCCCCTCGACGGTGTCCTCCGGCCCCTCGGCGTGGACGAGCACGCTGCCATCCTTCTCGTTGCGCACCCAGCCCATCGCCCCCAGCCGCCGGGCCTCCCTCACCGTCGCGTCCCGGTAGCCCACGCCCTGAACCCGGCCGCGGACAACCGCCCGCACCGCGATCCCATCTTTGCCAGTCCGTCGCACCAGAGGTCAAAGCTATCCGGCCTGCGCGCTCGTGCCACCGGCCGAACCGGCTTGCCTCCGTCCAGCCGTTGAACGAAGAAGTGACAGGTGACGAGCTCCGCCCCGCGTGGAACTACGTCGGAGCCGCCATTCATTGATTGACGACTTAAGGTAGATATCCCTCAACCCGAGAGGGCTTAGGAGACTCAAAGCAGGTCAGCCCCACGGTCACCCGAATCTCTTCCCCTCCCGAGTCGCGCAGTCGTACCGCGGCCTCGGCAGCGCGCTCCGGAATCTTGCTGACGAGTCGCTTCAGAATCCTCAATCGTTTCGTCCCAAGCTTGCTCGTCAAATCGCTCATCGGTCCATGAGACGTGCCGATCGGGACGCTTGTCGATGGTCCCGGCCGCACCCGCCTCTTGCAAACGGGCTACGTAGTTCGTGAGCGTCTCCGCCGTGCCCCCTTCTTGCTCCGGGAGGGAGAGGCTAGCCCAGTCGAGCTGATCGAACCAGGCAAGCTCGGTGGCTCGGTAGAAAAGCTCGTCGGCACCGCGCCTCTTTCCCCCGCGGCCGCTCGTCCCAACGAGCTCGATGTACCCGAGTTTCTCAAGGGCACGGAACTGGCCGTAGACCTGCTGGTAGGAGTATTTCTGAAAGGCCCGTTCGAAGCCCTTCACGCTCATTGGTCGCCGTTTCAGCTCGCCAAGGATCTTGAGCCGAAGCGGATTGGCCAGGGCCTTTGCTCGTCGTACCCTCGCCAGCTCCCGACCACAAGCGTCTACTTCGGTGGATTCGAGCTCCATCTTCGGTCCTTTCAAATTTCGCTGAACGACCCGGAGAGCCTAGCTGCTTTCGTCGGATTGATCTCTTTTATCTTTTGCTTTAAATTTTTAAATTAATCTAAAAATTTAAAGCAATTGGAAGGAGGAGGCATGAAGCTTGCATCGAGCACACCGGTCTTGCCGGTTCTCATCACCAAGAACAACTAATGATCCGACGGTGCATTGAGAGGGCTTTCCTGACACCGGGAAAGCCCTCTCGGAGGCTGGTCAGATGGGGGATCGGCCCAAAGAGAGTGCAGTTCCTTAGCTGAGATGCCCTTGCTTCGCCGGAGGGTCTGATTTGCGACTCACGGCAGGACGGGCTTGAGCCGATTTGGATAGGCGCTGGGCCAGCGTTTGTTTTCCAAAACGAAAGTAAATGCAGGGAGTTTCACTTTGAAAAGTGAGTTTGAAGAACTACAGAGGTTCCTTAAGACTGCCGCTGTAGTTCCTTAGTGCTCTGGATCGACTGGAGCGCGCTATTTGGAAGCGAGGCGAGCGGTGTGGCTAGACGAAGCGGGACGAGCGGGCGAGCTGCAAAGGGCAAGGACGAGGGAGTGACTGCGACGCTGATCGAGGCGCTTAACCACCCGCTTCGGCGGGAGCTTCTGAGAAGGCTGCATGAATCCGATGAGGCCCGTAGCCCGAGCCAACTGTCGGAGATCCTTGACGAGGGACTCAGCAAGGTCTCCTACCACATGAGGGTTCTCGCCAAACGGCATGCCGTCAAAAGGACGGGCTACAGGCGGGTTCGGGGTGCACGTGAGAACTTCTTCGTGTCAAGGGTTGCGGGGAATGCGCGAGTCGTCGCGATTCTGGCCGACACCGAGAGGGAAGACGGTGGGGCGCGGCGATAAGGACCTCGCAGGGAGGGATGCGAGGGGAGGCGAGCCGAGGCGCGTGGCCGCGTCCCGACATCGCCCCGGTCCGCCATCTGGAGGGAGATCGAGTTCCTGATGCCGCGGTCCCTCCGCCCATCCGCGGTGCCTGGGCACTCGCCAGCCGCTCGCCTGGTGCAGGCTCAGTTTGCCTCGGGGGTGGGTCGGTTCATGGTCTTGGCGGCGATGCCGTTTGCGGTGTTCTCGACCGGCGGCTCGACCGGCCAGGTCGGTATTGCCCTGGCGTGCGAGGCCGGGATATATGTCTCGCTCCTTGTCGTCGGCGGCGTCGTCGGCGACCGGCTGCCGCGTCGTTCTGTGCTGGTCGGGGCGGACCTGCTTCGCTTCGGATCGCAGGGGACCGTGGCGGTTCTGCTGATCCTGGGAGACGCCGCTTTCTGGCAGCTCATCGCTGCTCAGGTCTTGGGCGGGGCTGGGGCCGCGTTCTTCAGTCCGACGATGACCGGCTTCGTGCGGGAAGTCGCGCCTGAAGAGCAGCTGCAGAAGGTGAATGGGCTCCGCAAGATGGCGGACGCCGCCGCCGCAGTCGCCGGACCGGCTCTCGCCGCGCTGCTGGTCGCGGGAGCCGGGCCTGGGTGGGCATTCGGCGTTGACGCGCTGACCTTCCTCGTCAGCGCGATCTTGCTCGTCGGCGTGCGAGGGCGCCCCGACGCCGCAGCATCCTGGGTGAGCGGTGAAGGCAGTTTCTCGATGCTCGCGGGCATTCGCGAGGGCTGGGTGGAGTTTCGGTCGCGGACGTGGCTTTGGGTTGTCGTGCTCGAGTTCGCGGTGGTGAACGCTCTTGTCATCGCCCCGTTCTTCGTGCTTGGGCCGAACATGGCCGCCGGTGCCGTGGGTGGTGCGCCGGGCTGGGCGATCATCCTCTGCGCGCTTGCCGCCGGAGAGGCGACCGGCGGAATCATCGGCCTGGGCTGGAGGCCCGCCCGCCCATTGGTCGCGGCGTTGCTCGCCGCGACCTTGTGGGCGACACCCTTGCTGGCGCTGGCGGCTCTGGCGCCAATGCCGCTGGTGGCTGTCGCGGCCCTCGTGGGAGGAGCCGGGAATGCGTTGTTCGGCGTCTTGTGGGAGACGACGTTGCAGGGACACGTCCCGGCCAAGCGGCTCTCGCGGGTCATGTCTTACGACGAACTTGGCTCTTCGGGGGTGCTTCCACTGGGCTACGTGGCCGGCGGGGCGGCCGTTGGGATGTTCGGGCCCTCAGCGGCGCTGGTTGGGGGAGCGACGGTGCTGTTCGTCGCGACGGCGGCCGTCCTGGCGGTGCCGAGCGTGCGGGCGCTGCGCCCGGCTGCGGCTGCTGGCGCGAACGTGCCTCGGTCAGCGTGGGCTGAAGGGGTCACTCTTGTGAGGTCGGCCGTATGAGCGCGACGGGGCCCTCGCCGGCGGTGGGCCAGCCCCGTGGGCTTCCTCATCCGTCCGTGCGAGGCTTGAGCCGCGAGTAGCGAGTGAACCAATCCGCGGCGAGGTCGGAGACCCGCTCCAGCGCTCCCGGCTCTTCGAAGAGGTGGGTGGCGCCGGGGACGACGGCGACCTCGTGCTCGCAGCGCAGCAGCCTTGCCGCCTGTTCGTTCAGCTCCAGCACCTGCCAGTCGGCGCCGCCGACGATCAGCAGGGTCGGCGAGGCGACCTCTTCGAGGCTCTCGGCGGCGAGGTCCGGGCGGCCGCCGCGTGAGACCACGGCACGTATCTCGGCGCCCAGGCGAGCGGCAGCGCGCAATGCCGCCGCGGCCCCGGTGGAGGCACCGAAGTAGGAGATCGGCAGCTCGCCGATCTCCGCCTCGTCCCTGACCCACGCGGTGGCCGCGAGCAGGCGCTCGGCCAGCAGCGCGATGTCGAAGACCTTGGCGCGGTCGAGTTCCTCCTCGGTGGTGAGCAGGTCGAAGAGCAAGGTCGCGAAGCCGGCTTCGTTCAGCGCCTCGGCGACCTGACGGTTGCGCGGGCTGAGGCGGCTGGAGCCGCTGCCGTGGGCGAAGATCACCAGGCCGGCGGCGGGCTCGGGCAGTCGCAGGTCGCCGGCCAGGCGCAGCCCCGGCGCGAGCTCGATCTCGACCGGGCGCTCGGCGGGCGGCGGGTCCACCTGCGCCGGTGGTTCCGCGGTTGCAGCAGCCTGGCCGGGCACGCGGGCCGCCTCCAGCAGCTCGACCACCTCCTCATCGGCGACCTGACCGAAATCGACGTAGAACTGGCCGATGCCGAAGAAACCGTGCGGCTGCTTGAGGCAGGCGATCTCGTCGAAGTCGCCGCCAAGCCGCTCCTCGGTGCCGGGCGGAGCGACCGGCACCGCGAGGATCACCTTGCCGGCACCGCGAAGTTTCAGCGCCTTGCCGGCGGCGACGGCGGTGCCGCCGGTCGCGATTCCGTCGTTGACCAGGATCACCGTGCGGCCCTCGACCGGATAGGGCTCCTCGTTGCCGCGGTAGAGCCGCTGCCGCCGCTCCAGCTCCGCCGACTCCTGGGCGATGACCGCCTCCAGCTGCGTGCCGGAGATCCCGACCAGCTCAGCGTCCGCTCGGCGGACGAAGCGGACGCCGCCCTCGGCGATCGCACCGATCCCGTACTCGGGATTGAACGGTGCCCCGAGCTTTCGCACCAGCAGGATGTCGAGCGGAGCGACGAGCGCCTTCGCGACCTCGAAACCGACCGGGACGCCGCCGCGCGGCAGGGCGACCACCAGCGGCTCCTCTCGGCCGAAGCGCTCCAGCACCTCGCCGAGGCGACGCCCAGCCTCTCTGCGATCCACGAACAGGGCCAGACGGTTCGCCATGAGGACAACCTTAGGAGGTGCGACCCACTGTCAGTAACGCAGGAGCGCGGCCACGCTCCCGGACGGCAACTACTCGGAGCGAGAGCTGGCCACCTGGCGCCGGAGAATCGCCGCCTGGCGCGTCCGCCGCGACGTCTTCGCTTAGCTGAACAACGATTGGCGGGGCTTTGCGCCGCGCAACGCGATGAGCCTGCGCAGCGGCTGTCCCATACCGTGGACAGCCCTTCCGGCCCTCACAGCGCCGTCGGATAGGTCTCGGGTGGCTCGCCCAGCTCCCAGCCGGCGGTGCGCTCCAAGGGCTCGACGGCGCGGGTCTCGTCGATGTGGATCAGGGCATCGAACTGCCCGGCCAGCGCGGCTGAGAAGTAGTGGCTGGCACGCTCGGTCTCGGGCCGGTAGATCACGCCGATCGCTCGCTCCAAGCGGGGACGGCGAAGGATCTCCGCCGTCTGCCCGTTCAGCAGGTCGACGAGGAAGCGAGACTCTCCGACCTCGTGGAACAGAGCCTCGTAGCTTTCGGGGAGCGCCGGCCTTACCCGCTTGCGCTCCGCGGGCGCATCCCACCCCGAAGCGGCGGTCACGGTCCCGGAGTAGGTGGTGAAGCCGACCAGCACAACGTCGTCGGGCCAGCGCTCGCGGGCCAGCTGGCCGACGTTGAACTCGCCGCGCCCACCCATCTCAGTCAGCTGGGCGTCGCCGACGTGGGAGTTGTGCTCCCAGACGACGACCCTGCCGGGATCGCCGTGCCGGGCCAGGTGCGCGCGCAGCCGAACCAGAGCGTCTGCCATGTGACGGTCCCGCAGGTTCCACGAGAGGGACTCCTCGGCGAACATCGAGCGGTAGTACTCCTCGGCGCTCGCGACCAACCGCGCGTTCTGCTCGGCATAGAACTGCTCGTCCTCCGCCGCGATGCCGTCGCGGCGCAGATAGCCGTCGGCGCTTCGCTGCAGCTCGGTGAGCTGGGCGACGACACCGCGGCGGCAGGACTCGCTGATCCCGAGGCTGACCGCACGCCCGTAGGTCTGCTCGCCGCCGAAGTGCTCGAAGCAGGCGTATCGCTCCCGCGCGCGCTGGGCGGCCGGGGGGTCGATTCGCTCGAGGTAGGCGATCACCTCGGCCGTCGAGGCGTAGAGGCTGTAGAGGTCGAGCCCGTAGAAGCCGGCTTCGCCGTCCTCTCGCCGGCCTTCGTTGTGGGAGCGCAGCCAGCCGACGAAGTCGAGCACCTCGGCGTTGCGCCACATCCAGGTGGGAAAGCGACGGAAGCCGCGCAGCGCCTCCTCGGCATCGCCGTCCTCGGGGGCGCCGCGCACGTAGCGATTCACACGGTAAGCGTCAGGCCAGTCCGCCTCGACCGCCACCGCCCCAAAGCCCTTCTCCTCGATCAGGCGCCGGGTGATGAGGGCGCGCTCGCGGTAGAACTCGTGGGTGCCGTGCGACGCCTCGCCGAGCATGACGACGTGCGCGTCGCCGATCAGGCCGAGCAGGCCGTCGTAGTCCTCGGCGGCACCGCTCAGCGGCTGCACTTCGAGCCGCGGCGTCGTCTGGTCAGTGGACGCCGAGGAGGTCACGGGCCTCCTCCACCTCCAGATCGCCGTCGGAGACCTTGAAGCCGACCGTGTCGACGTAATCGCCGGCACCGGCGCTCGTCTTCATCCGCGCCATGTCCGCGGTGACGCCGCAATCGGCGAGGTCCCGGGCGGCGCTGGGGTTGAAACAGCGGGCCAGAAGCCACTCCTCGACTTCGTCTGCCTCGAACCCTGATTCCACCCAGGTCTCGGCCGCGTCGTCGGGATTGCCACCGTGGGCAAAGTGGCCATGCTTGTCGATCACCTCTCGAACCGTCATGTTGAACTCCGATTCTCTGCGCCTTTCCAGCACAAGTCATCGGGGGAATCCCCTTCGGTGAGCTTCGGCTTTCCACCGATGACAGGCGCTTTGAACGCACCCCGAACTATCATCGGCGCCGTGACCGGCCTCATAGCGCTCAACCTCGCGCGCAATCGGGGACGGACGGCTCTGACCGCGACCGGGATCGCGATCGGGGTGGCGACTATCGTCGCGCTGCTGACGGTCACGCGTCGGGGCCGGGTGAGGCGATGGTCGGCAGCGCCCTGGCGACCTCAAGCGCCTCGAGCACCAGGACGACGAATCGCTACGAATCGGCGGGGAGAACCTTGAAGGCGTCGCTCCGCAACGGCGTCATTGCCCGAAAGGCGCGCTCGTCGAAGCTGGCGATCCGATCGGTCCTATGCCGGTCGGCGAGCACGGCAAGCGAGGCGTCGGCGAGGCCCAGCTCGAGGTCCCGGTAGCGACGCGCCAGGTCCCGGGCCAGCCCCAGCTCCTTGCGACCGAGGCAATCGACGACGAAGGTGCCCGCCGCGAGGTCGTCGAGGAAGGCGAGCTCGACATCGACGCCGAGCCGGGAGAGGATCAGGTAGTCGGCCTCGGCAACCGCCACCTGCGAGGTGACGAGCGGCCCTCCCTCGCCTTCGAACAGCGCGACGACCGCCTCGTGCTCGGGGTCGTCGGCATCGGCCTGCGCGAAGAGCGTGCCGGCGTCGACGATCAGGGTCATCGACCGCGCTCGCCCCGAGCCTTGCGGTAGAGCTCATCGGCATCCCAGCGCCGGTCCGCGTCGCCCCCGCTGCGCCCCTTCCCCATGCTGTGAAAGGCCCGCGACGGCGCCTCGGAGAGCACCCGCTCCACGCCTTCGCGGATCAGCTCGGCCTGGCTGCGCCCACTCGAGGTCGCCAGCCGGCCCAGGCGCTCGGCCTGGGAATCGTCGATGTAGACGGTGGTCTTGTGCATGTGTGTATGGTACCAGCTAGCTGGCATGCCCTGCGAATTTCTGGCACACCTGTTCTCCGGCTCCGGCTCAGCTCAGCTCAGTATCTTTCCGCGCCTGAGAGGCCTCCTCGGAGCGGCAGACGCACCGTTCGCGTTCTCGTGTAGCCTGTCGAGCTTGTGAAGTTTACTATGGTAAAGTGGATCGGCAGCACAGACGATTGCCGGCATGGCGGGCAACCTGGGCAGGAACCTCCGGCGGCTGCGCAAGGAGCGCGAGATGACGCAGGAGGAGGTTGGACGCCGAAGCGGCGTTCACCCCACGGAGGTATCGAGAATCGAGGCGGGCAAGCGCGATCCGCAGGTATCGACCGTGGAACGGCTGGCGAAGGCCCTCGGGGTCTCCGCGAGCGACCTGCTGCGCTGACGACCAGGCCGGTCCCCGGTCCTAAGCGAGCGGCCGAAGACCGGCCCGTATTACGGCGTGCCTACTTCCCCTTGAACGTATGCATAAGCGGCACGGCCGAATCGACGAACACGATCTTCATCCTTGCTCACCCCCTCCCCCCTGTCAGGCCCAGCGGGTCGCAGAGCCAAAGGGAGATGCTAAGGAAATTCTTAGCGTTGGGGGCTTAGTTAGCGCTAATCATGCCTGAGCGAGGGCGAGGACTTATGCTCAGGCGCGCCTAAAGAACTTCAACAGAATCTGATCGGGGGAAAACGAGCATGAAGCACGCAGAGCTGAAGCCAGGACGGAGGCCAGCCAGTGAACGGTCGCGGCTGCCAGAGGAGGCACCTACATACCCGTTGAGTCACCGCATCCGGCAGGAATCGCTCCTCATCCTCCACGAGGGAGAGTTCAGCGCGGCTGACATTGCCGAGATGATCGGCGATGACACGTCACACGTGACCAATCACCTGCGCGATCTCTATGACGCTGGCTGCATCGAATTTGTGGGCTACCAGGGAAAGGGCAACTTCAAGAAAGCGGTTTACCGAGCAGTTGCCCGACCTTTTACAAGCCGCGAGGAGGCCAGGAAGATGTCGACAGAGGAGCGCCAAGAAATCGCTGGCGTGCACCTTCAATGGACCTTGACCGAGGCCAACGCGGCTTACCGGAACAAGAAGATGGCCACCGATGAGGCCTGCGTCGTGATGTTCGATGAACCTTGCCTCGACGCAGAGGGAAGGTCCGAACTCGACGAATTTTTCACCGCCTGCTGGAATGGCGATTTTGAGGTCCTGGAAAAATTGAAAAGCGTGCAGGACATCGCGGCCAGGGCGGCTAACCGCATGGCAGAGTCAGGGGAGACTGGCGTGATCGTAGTGGCTTCGCTGATGGCCTTTGAGCGTGCGCGCCAACGAATAACCAAGGGGTCGTCACGAGTGCCGATCAGCAAACGGTGAGCGTTAACCAAATCCGCCTTTGCCACGGCAGTACCCATCTGCAACCATCTCATTACTCCGACGAGGACGACTGAAGGGTCTCCTGAGTCGGTGGCCGTACCGGTGCCCCCGGGGTGAGTGAAACTGGCCTTCTCCCTGGGGGCGCTCTCCCAAAGAGACCTCTACGTGAAAGATCGGCAAGGACAGCCCGCCGGGCCTCTGGTCAAACAGGCGCTCTCGCATCCCGAGCGATTCGGCATGCTCGACTGCATCGCACGGAGGGAGGCGGGGATGGGCGAAGGGGAGCTGGCAGACGCGCTGGGCCTGGCCCGCGCCAAGGTGAAATACCACCTGACGGTCCTGCGCAACGCCGACCTGGTCGCACAGGCACAAGGCGACGGTCGCTACATCGCGGTCGGGGGGCCGTGACGCATGGGGAAGCCCTTGGAGATCGCGCCGGAGTCGAGGAAGTTCCTGGTCGAGCTGTTCACCGACCTGCATAACGACCTCAAGGACCAGATGCGTGAGCCGGACAAAGGCGACCCCAGGCCCGATGGGCCGGCCCGCAAACTGGAGATGTTCGAAGCGCTGTTGGCTGGGCTCACTCGGAGTGCCGCTTTTCCCGACGACGACGCGGTGCGTCAGTACGTCTCCGAGCTCGCGGAGGCCGTCGACCAAGCGAACAAATACGAGCAAGCAGTGCTCGAACACCGGGCGCTGGCGGAACTCATAGATGCCCTACCCGCGCCATGACAGCGGCGATGCGGGCGCACGTAGGTACCTCCGATACTGGCTTGCAACCGTTCAGGCCGCCGCCGGGCGAGGGCGATCAGCCGAGCGTTGCGCCGACGCCGTGCTGGCGGAACTCGTTGAGGATCTCGGTCATCGAGTCGACGTCGCAGGAGACCATTTCGGGCCAGGGCTTGTCCGGGTGCTCGTCGAGGGTCTTGTAGCCGTTGCCGCTGACGATCGCGACCACGGTGTCGTCGGGGCCGAGCTTGCCTTCGTTGGCGAGCCTGGCGGTGCAGGCGATCGTGGCGCCGCCGGCGGGCTCGGTGAGGATGCCCTCGGTGGCGCCGAGCAGGTCGATCGCCTCGAAGATCTCCTGGTCGCTGGCAGTCGCGGCGCTGCCGCCGCGCGACACCACCGCGTTGACCACGAGCGGGCCGTCCCCCGGCGCGCCGATCGCGATCGAGTGCGCCGCGGTATGGGGGGTCTGCGGCTCGATCTTGCCCGAGCCGTTGCCGATCGCCGTCGCGATCGGGCTGCAGCCCTCGGCCTGGGCAACGTTGATCCTGACCCCGGAAGTCTCCGCCAGGCCCACGGTCTCGAGCTCGTTCAGCCCCTTGTGCACGCGGGAGGAAAGCGTCCCACCGGCGGCCGGGATGACGAAGTGGTCGGGCGCCTCCCATTCCAGCTGCTCGACCACCTCGTATGCGACCGTCTTCGCCCCCTCGGCATAGAACGGGCGCAGGGTGATGTTCGCGAAGTGGATGCCGCTGGCCAGCGCCAGCTCCCGGCAGGCGCGGTTGGCCTCGTCGTAGTTGCCGTCGAGCTGGCAGACGGCGGCGCCCAGCGCCCGGCAGGCGCGCGCCTTGCCCCGCTCCATGTTCGACGGGTAGAAGACGTAGGCCGTGACGCCGGCCTTGGACGCCAGCGAAGAGACGGCGGTGCCGACGTTGCCGGTCGAGACGCAGCCGATCTCCTCCTTGCCGAGCTCGAGCAGGCGCGCAACCGCCATCGACACGACGCGGTCCTTGTAGGAGAGGCTCGGGCGCGAGGTGCTGTCGTCCTTGATGTAGAGCTTCCTGAGGCCGAGCTCGGCGCCGAGCCGGTCGGCATGGATCAGCGGCGTGCGGCCGCTGTAACGACCGACTTTGGCCTGGGCCTTCGCCTGAACGATCGGCAGCAGCTCCTCGAAGCGCCAGATGTTGATCTCGCGCTCGGCCGGCGGGATCTCACCGAGTCGCTTCCCGGCCAGCTCGTAGTCGTAGTCGATGTCGAGCCCGTTGCCGCAGCCAAGGCACTTGAACGTCGTGTCTTGAAGCGGCAGCCGATGACCGCAATCGCGGCAGACCAGTTCGGTAGCGCAGGAGCGGGTGCGGTCCTCGGGGCTCAGCATGGCGAAATCTCTCCGAGCAGGGTACTGGGCGCATCAAGGCTCTGCCGTCAGCCGAACGAATTGGGCCCGTCCGAGCGGTGTCAGCGTTCCGCGAGGACGGGCCCCAATTCGTCGCGGCCACCGATCCGGGCCGCGGCCAAGAACCTGCGCTGCGGCCAGCTACATGGCCGCCCCCCCTCTCCGGGGGCCCAGCTGTCGGGGGCGAGGGGGCGAAACGGCCGTCATGGTGGGCAGCGCCGCGTGCTCGCGGTGGGCTGGTGCGCGCAGCGCCATCGCCTCCCTTGTCGTGCACCCGAAACGGTCGTCGTCTCGACTCATGACTAGACACAACTCCTTTTAGCCATCGCAAGGCGAGTCGCCCATTGCCTGGGACTCTCACCCCTCCGCTAGCGCTTGGTCGTCAGCGTAAGTACCTATAACACACGCTCGAGCCACCAGTCAAGGCTTTTTTGCGCAAAAGTCGCTGACCGCTGAGAGATCACGCCGCGACCTGCGCGGGGCTGCGCCAGCTCGGAACCCGGTAAGCGACCTCGAAGCCTGCCTGGACGAGGCTCTCGCGGTCGATCACAGGCGGTTCGCCGCCGGCGTCGACGAGGACGAAGGAGTCGCATCCTTCCGCTTCCGCGTCGTCCATGCAGCGATGCAGGACCGCCAGCTGGCCCTCCCCGTCGCGACCGGGATAGGGTCGGGACGCGAGTGCGATCGAGGCCACGCCCTCGTGAACGTGCATGGCGACGTAGGCGAGTGGGTCGTCGCCGGCGATCCCGCAGTAACAGCTCCAGCTCTCCTCGTCCAACAGGCAGAGGAAGAAGAACTCCGCCGCGGTCACAAGGCCAAGGCTCTCGGCGAGCGGGCCGCCGAAGCCTTCGTCCCACTCTTCCCAGTCGAGGACCTCGATGTCCGGCGACGGAGAGAAGCGCCGCTCCGTCGCGTCGCGGACCAACTTCACCGCCCCGTGGTCGCGGATGTGCCCGTGCTCCCTCAGCCAGCCCTCCGCGGCTTCCGACTCGGGCAGGGAGGGGACGACGGGAACGCGGTAGTCCATGCCGCGGTCGTCGCTCCATTTGACGCACCTGGTGTCGAGCCAGCGGACCGCATCCTCCAGGTGACCGTTCGATACGGCACCGGCCTCGCCGGCGCCAAGAATGAAGTTGACCTCGGGGTGCCGGGGCTCATCGGCGATGCAGACCGCCTGGATCGGGCCGAAGCGCACCGAGTCGATGCCTCTCTCGTGCACCGTGTCCGCAATCGGCGCTTCCCAAAACGCGATCCAAAACGCCTTCTCACTCTCCGCCAGGCGCGCCGCGTCCCACGCAGCACCCCCGAACTTCCCTTGCTCTCCCATTTCACGCCCATCCTTCCAACAAAGCCCATATTTAGAAAACTCAACATATTTTTTTGGGTACTTCCGAATGGAGAACCCGCGCTGGAGGCAAACGGTTTCACCGTGTTGCCAATGTGTCACCCAAGGGCTTGGGGAGAGGGAGGAAGCTGAACCGGGCCTTCGGCCAGACGGCTTGCGCACGGTTCGATTCCACAACGCGAGAGGCGCGCAGGAAGAGGTCGGGGGCAACAGGGTCAGCAGAGCAATGCCGCCTCTGTGTCGCGGCTCCTTACTGGACTCTCCCTTTGCCGTACCAGGCGAGCCTCCGTTGAACAGGACCCCGCCTCTTCACTGCGCTTTGATCGTCAGCGATTCCATTCATAACAGGTTTAAGCGAACCAGTCAACTCCCTCTGCCCAATCAATGGCCTCAAGATGCGCCGGCGCCGGAGGCGATGCCGGGGAGGACCAGCCTCTCGGGCCAGGGGCCAGGGAGCTCGGCCTCGTCCTGGCCCCCGGCGATGAGAAGCGCCTCGGCGGCGTGTGGGGCGAAGGGAGCGAGCACCCGCGCGAGCAGGAGCAGCGCTGCGACCTGGGCCTCGGCATCGGCGCGGCTGAGCCCGCCCCGGCGCGCGATCACCCGCTTCTCGAAGTCCTGGATTCGCTCGAAGAGGCGGGTGACGTTGCGGACCGCCTTGTGCATCTGCAGCTCCTCGAGATCGGCCGTGATGCGGGCCAGGCCGTTGTCGGACCACTTGCACAGGCGCTCGCGGAGGAAAGCGGTGTCCGCCGTCGCCTCGGCGTCCTCGGGCGCCTGCGCTGCTCCGTCGAAGCGCTCCTGCGAGTAAGCCCAGGCGTTGCGCAGGAAGCGATCGCAGAAACGCAGGGCGCCGTCGTTCCAGTTCAGCGTCTTCGCCGGGCCGGCTGCGTAGAGGATCGCGAGGCGCACCGTGTCGGCCCCGTAGCGCTCGACCAGCTCGTCGGGGTCGACGACGTTGCCGAGGTGCTTGCTCATCTTGCGCCCGTCGGCGATCACCATCTCGTGGAAGAGGCAGCCGGAGAAGGGCTCGCCCTCGGTCATGAACGCAAACGGGCCGAGGTCTCGCAGGGCCTTGGTCACGACGCGCTGGTCGAAGACGAACCCGCCGCTGTCGGAGCCGGCCACGAGGCGCTCCGACGGCAGCCAGGTGCGCAGCTCGGGGTGGTCGAACATCGACTCGGCGCGGCCCTCCGGCGGCACCGCGGCCGGGACCCAGAGCCAGAGCGCGTCGAAGTGGCAGTCGAGCGTGTCCGTCTCCCGCTTGGCCGGCTTGCCGCAGCGCGGGCAAGCGACGTCTACGAAGCTTGCGAGCTCCGCCAGCGGATTTCCCTCGCCGGTCGGCTCCACGTCGCGAGGCAGGGCGACCGGCAGGTCCTCCTCGGGCACCGGCACCGCCCCACAGGCATCGCAGTGGACGATCGGGATCGGCGTGCCCCAGAAGCGCTGGCGGGAGATCGAGAAGTCGGCGGCGCGGTGGCGGACCGCCCGCCGAACGTCGGGCTGCGCCACGGGCGGGGACGCGGGCGAGGGATCCCCCCAAGCCTCGGCACACGTGCCGCGATCGTCGCGTCCGCCTCGTCGGCGCCGGGGATACCGAGCGCCGCCGTCGGTCCGTAGCGGGCATCGACGATCGGCGAGACCAGCACCGGCAGCGGGCTCGCCGCCCACGGCGCCGGCAGCGAGGCGCCGGTGTCGACCAGCGGCACCGACTTGGCATCGCGGGCGCTGCGCTCCCAGCCCCCGGAGCGCAGCTCGTCGAGCTGCGCGCGCACCGCCGGGTCGGCGGTCAAGGCCTCGACCTCCGGATGGCGCGGCGAGAGCATCACGAAGCTCGCCTGCGCGACCGCGCCGGCGTGCGGCGTGAACACCGCGAGCCCGCTCCCGCCCGCAGCGGGCAGCTCGACCTCCACACCGTCGCTGCGACCGAGGATGTAGTGCTGGGTGGAGAGCGAGATCTCGTCCCACGCGCCCCGCTCTTGGAGATCGGCGAGGCGCCGGTCGTTCTCCTCGAGGTAGGGCGTGATCCGCAGGAACCAGGTCTGCCGCCGGATCAGGCGAACCTCGTTGTGGCAGCGCCAGCAGAGCCCGTCCTCGACCTGCAGCGCGGCGAGGGTCGTGCGGCAGCTGTCGCACCAGTCGACAGTGGTGTCGTCGCGGTAGATCAGGCCGGCCTCGAGAAGGGTCAGGAAGAGCCACTGGGACCAGCGATACTGCTCCTCGTCGGAGCTGTAGAAGACCCGGCCGTAGTCGAAGGAGAAGCCGAGCCGCTTCATCTGCTCCAGCATCCGCTCGCCGCATCCCTCGACCCACTCGGCGGGCGGCACCTTGCGCTCGATCGCCGCCATCTCGGCCGGCAGGCCGAAGGCGTCGAAGCCGAAGCCGAAGAGGACCGCGTCGCCGCGGGCGCGGCGGAAACGGGCGTAGGCGTCGCCGATCGAGTAGTCGCGGACGTGCCCCATGTGCAGCTTGCCGGAGGTGAACGGGCTGGACGGCTTGATGTAGACGCCGCGGCTCCCGTCGGCCGGCGCCGGCGTCGAAAAGGCGTCGTTCTGCGCCCACGCCGCCTGCCGCTCGGCCTCGATGGTCGATGCGTCGTAGCTCGGTCTTGCGCTGCTCATATGCCTGGCCTTCCCATGCGCTCCCGTGCGTCACGAGCGAGATAGTTTGACCATTGAGCAACGGGCGCTTATTGTCTTAGGTCGAGTCTACACTCGTAAACTCTCACAAAGCTGCCCCGGCGGTGCTTGCGACACCCCGGGGCCTGGCCGAGACCTGAAGAGGAGGTCCCAACATGACAGAGGGTAGAGGAGTCGCAGGAGTAGTCGACGGGCATTTGGACGAAAGGCTCGTCGAGAGGACGCTCGAAGCCGCGTCGGAGGCGCAGCCGGAGGAGCGGATCCGAGAGGCGGTCGAGGCCATCGTCTGCATCGCCGAGTTCGATCCCGAGGGAACCCGAGGGGCGCTCTGGTCCCTGCGTGCCAACCGGGACGCCGTCGAGCGCCTGGAGGCCTCGCTGGGCATGAGCCAGGTGCGGGCGACGCTCGCGCTCGGTGCCGCGATCGAGCTCGCCAGGGCCGAGCTCGCCGCGCCGGAACCCGACCTGCGCAGCCGGATGCCGGAGCTGCTGTGCTGGCTGGAAGGCGGGTGGTAAGCGGCTGGAGCCCTACGCGAACGTCCAGAGCTTGTTGCCCAGGAAGTTGAAGGGCATCGCGATCGCGACGGCGATCGCCTGGGCCCCGAGCGCGCCGAGGGAGGTGCCGGTCAGGAGGGCTTCGAGGGCAACGAGGTTGACCACCAGCGCGCCGATGCTGACGGCGAAGAAACGGGCTGCCTGGAACCCGGCATGGCCGCCTGCCGCCGAGAAGGTCCAGTGCCGGTTCCAGAGGAAGTTGCTGGTGACCGCGACGCAGAAGGCACAGAGCGCCGCCGGGACGTGGTGCAGGCCGAGGTCGCCGCTGAGCAGGGCGAAGACGGCGAGGTTAATCACGTACCCCGAGCCGCCGACGAGGCCGAACTTGACCAGCTGCCACCAGCTGGCCGGGCGGCGAGCGGCGGCGCCGAGCCTGTAGGCGAATTCCGCAGCGGGGCTCATCCCGGGAAAGCCTATGGGGTCGGTAGGCGTAAAGTCCGGGCCGCCATGCGGGGCAGAACGTCGATCCTCCTCGCCGCCGCGGCCGCGGCGGCAGTCGCCCTCGTCGTCCTGCTCCTGGGCGACGGGAAGGACGGGACCGCGGCCCAGGCGGAGAGCGACACGAGCACGGGCCGCCCGAGCGTGGAGGTGATATCCCCGCGCAACGGCGCCCGGCAGTCGAGCCACGCGGTCGTCGTCAAGGTCGCCCTGCACAACTTTCAGCTCGCGCCGCTTCACTTCGGTGGCGAACCGCAGCTCGGCGAGGGCCACATCCGCTTCGGCCTCAACCGCGTTCCCGACTGCGTCGACCCGGTCAAGCTCCAGCGGGCGATCGAGAGCCCATTCGGCAGGGGCCGCCTGGTCGGCGCCTCCTTCGACTTCCCCGAGTACGCGGGGCCCAACGGCGTGCTGGCCGAGCGGATCGGCTCGGCCGGCAGCTACTCGCCCGCGACGCGGCCCGAGATCTACTACCACGACCTCCGCTCCGGCTTCTACCGGCTCGTCATCACCCTCGCCCAGAACGACGGATCGCCCACCCCCGTCCACGCGGTCACCAATTTCCAGATCCTCCCCCGCCCCGGGCACGGGCCGAAGTGCAGCGGCGGCAAGGTTCCCAGCGCCAAGGCCGCGGCCTTCGACTAGGCGCCGCCTGGTTCTGGCCAATACTTCACTTTGTATAGTGGAGCGGATGCAGACCTATCGCCGTCTGACGGGCTTTCTGCGCCCCTACCGCCGCCAGCTCTGGGGATCGCTGGTGTTCGCCTGGGCCGCGATGGGGATGACGGTGGCGATCCCATGGCTGATCGGGCGCGCGGTCAACGCGATCGAGGCCGGAGAGCGGCCCGAGCTGCTTCCGCTGGCGCTGGCGATCGTAGGCGCCGGGATCCTGCGCCTCGGCCTGACCCTGGTGCGGCGAGTGGTGGCGGGAAAGGTCTCGCTGGCGGTCGAGTTCGACCTGCGCCAGCGCTTCTACGGGCACCTGCAGCGGCTCGAGCTGGGCTTCTTCGACGGCCAGCAGACGGGCCAGCTGATGTCGCGGGCGACCGTCGACCTGCAGTCGATCCGATTCTTCCTCGGCTACGGCCTGATCTTCATCACCCAGAACCTGCTGACGATCGTCCTCGCCAGCGCGGTGATGTTCGCGCTCGAGCCCTGGCTGGCGCTGGTCGCGCTGGCCCCCGCCCCGCTCGTCGTCTACGCCTCGTCCAGGTACAACCGCGTCTCAAGGCCGGCCGTGCAGGAGGTGCAGCAGAGGCTTGCCGAGCTGACCGCCGAAGCCGAGGAGAGCGTCTCCGGCATCCGCATCGTCAAGGCCTTCGCCCGCGAGGAGCACCAGCTGCACCGCTTCCGGCGGGCCGTCACCCGGGTATTCGACCAGAGCGTCTACTCGACCCGCCTGCAGGCCTTCTTCTCGCCCCTGCTCGGCTTCCTTCCCCAGCTCGGGATAGCCCTGGTGCTGCTCGTCGGCGGCCGCCAGGTGATCGCCGGCAGCCTCAGCCTCGGCGCCTTCACCGCCTTCTACGTCTACGTCGTGATGCTGGCCGCACCGATGCGGATGCTGGGAATGACGCTGGGCATGGCCCAGCGGGCGATCGCCTCCGGCAACCGGCTGTTCGAAGTGCTCGACCGCGAGCCGCAGATCGAGAGCCCGCCGGGAGCGCCCGCCCTGCCGGCCGGCGGCGGGCGGGTCGAGCTGCGTGGGGTGACGCTGCGCTACGACGGCGCTCGCACCGGCGCATCCGGCATCGACCGCACTGGAGTGGGGTCGAAGTCGGATGCGGCCCTGACCGAGGTCGACCTCGATGTGGCGGCGGGGAGCACGGTGGCGCTGGTCGGGCCCTCGGGCTCGGGCAAGACGAGCCTGGTTGCGCTGATCGCGAGGCTGTACGACGCCAGCGAGGGGTCGGTGCTCCTCGACGGCGTTGACGTGCGCACGGTCGACGTCGCCTCGCTGCGCTCGCAGGTCGCCTTCGTCGCCGACGACAGCTTCCTCTTCAGCGCCAGCGTCGCCGAGAACATCGCCTACGCCCGGCCGCAGGCGAGCCGCGAGGAGATCGAAGTTGCCGCCCGCCGCGCCCAGGCGGACGAGTTCATCCGCGACCTGCCCGGCGGCTACGACACGAGCGTGGGCGAGCGCGGCCTCACCCTCTCGGGCGGGCAGCGCCAGCGGCTGGCGATCGCCCGCGCCCTGCTGGCCGACCCGCGGATCCTGATCCTCGACGACGCCACGTCCGCCGTCGACGCGACCACCGAGGCGGCGATCAAGGCGGGGCTGCGGGAGGCGATGGCCGGCCGCACGACCTTCGTCATCGCCCATCGCCTCTCCACCGTCTCCCTCGCCGACGAGGTCGTGGTCATGGACGGTGGCCGGATCGTCGACCGCGGGGCCCACGAGGAGCTGCTCGAGGGCTGCGGCTTCTACCGCGAGATCGCCGAGCACGGCCTCGCCGACTCGGTCTTCCTCCAGCGCGACCTCGAGCAACGCGAGGAGCTGGCCCGACTATGACCTTCCGGTGCGCCTTTTCCCCCGTATGCGTGGATAAAGCGCACCGGAAGGGGTGGTGGGCGTGAAGAGGGCGCGCTTCATGCTCGGGCTGCTGCGGCCCTACCGGGGGCGGGTCGCGCTGGCCGTCGTCGCGATCCTCGCCGCCACCGGCGCGGGGCTCGCTCCTCCCTACCTCGCGGGACAGGCGATCGACGCCGGCATCGCCACCGGCGACGCCGGCGCCCTGACGCTGATCGTGATCGCCTTCATCGGCGTGGCGATCGTCTACGCCCTCGCCACCTACGCCCAGACCTACCTGGTCGGCTGGGTCGGCACCCGAGCCCTCCAGGACCTGCGCGAGCGCGTCTTCGCTCACATCCAGTCGATGTCGATCGGCTTCTTCACCCGGCGCAGCCCCGGGGTGCTGATCAGCCGCATGACCAACGACATCGAGGCACTCAACCAGCTCGTCACCACGGGGGCGGTGACGCTGCTCTCGAGCGGCCTCACCCTGATCGGCGTGGTGACGATCATGCTCCTGCTCGACTGGAAGCTGGCCCTGGTCGCCTTCCTCACCTTCCCGCTGCTGGCGATCGCCAGCGTCGCCTTCCGGATCGTCTCCCACGGCGCCTACCGGGCCACGCGCGAGCGGATCGCCGCGATCACGGCCTACCTCCAGGAGACGCTGAGCGGGGTGCGGGTCGTCCGCAGCTTCGGCCAGGAGGCGAGGCACGCGACCGCGATGGACGAGCTCAACGAGGCCAACCGCGAGGCCAACATGAAGACGGTCTACCTCAACGCCACCTACTTCCCCGGCGTGGAGCTGCTCTCCGCCATCGGCACCGCGGCGATCATCCTCTACGGCGGCACCCAGGCGATCGACGACGCGATCCAGGTCGGCACGATCGTCGCCTTCATCGGCTACCTCCAGCTCTTCTTCGACCCGATCCAGCAGCTCTCCCAGCTCTACACGACCTACCAGCAGGGGATGGCGGCGCTCGACAAGATCTTCGAGCTGCTCGACACCGAGCCGGACATGGTCGACGCGCCCGGCGCCGTCGACCCCGGAACCCTGCGCGGCGAGATCGAGATGGAGGGGGTCTCGTTCGCCTACGCCGAGGACGCTGACTTCGTGGTTGGTTCCGCTATCCGGAACGAAACACGAAGTCAGCCCGAAGATTGGGCCCTGCAGGAGGTGAACCTGCACGTCCCGCCTGGGCAGACACTGGCGCTGGTCGGCGCCACGGGGGCCGGCAAGTCGACCTTCGCGAAGCTGGTCGCGCGTTTCTACGACCCCCAGCGGGGGCGGGTGCTGGTCGACGGCCACGACCTGCGGGAGATGCGCCAGCTGGCGCTGCGACGGCAGCTGGGGATCGTCCCCCAGGAGGGCTTCCTCTTCTCCGGCAGCGTGCGCGAGAACATCGCCTTCGGCCGTCCGGACGCCACGCTGGAGGAGGTCGAGGCCGCCGCCGCGGCCGTCGGCGCGACGGGCTTCGTCGCGGCGCTGCCGGAGGGGATCGAGACCGAGGTCGGCGAGCGCGGCGTGCAGCTCTCGGCCGGCCAGCGCCAGCTCGTCGCCTTCGCCCGGGCGCTGATCGCCGAGCCCCGCATCCTCATCCTCGACGAGGCGACGTCGAACGTCGACGTGCGCACCGAGAAGACGATCGAGCGCGGCCTGGAGCGGCTGCTGGCCGGGCGCACGGCAATAGTGATCGCCCACCGGCTCTCGACCATCCGCCGCGCCGGCAGGATCGTCGTCCTCGAAGGCGGCCGCGTCGCCGAGGCCGGCACCCACGAGGAGCTGATCGAGGCCGGTGGGCCGTACTCACGCCTGTACGGCGCCTGGCAGGAGTCTTCGGCAGCCTGAGAGCCATCGGGGGGTCCTTCCCCAGGCCGCTTCGCGGGAGTTCCTGGGGAAGGACCCCCCGATGGCTCCCTGGGGAGTCGACCCCCGCTAAGCCGAAGTTACCCCCCGACGCCCGCCCGAATTCGGCTTGAGCAGTGAGGATCGCCGCTTTCACGGCTGTCTCGTTCGTGTCTACGCGTGCTTGGGGATGCGCTCGATCAGCTCCAGCGCCCGCGCCTGGAGCTCGTTGGGCTCGCTGAGCTGCTCGAAGCTGGCCTCGGCGCCCTCGACGCGGATCGTGTTGCGGGTGCGCAGGGAGAGCTCATCGATCAGGCTCTCGAAGCTGTGGGGCGTCTCCCCGCGCGAGGTGCGCTTGGCGCGCGCCTTGCCGGTGGCGGCGGCCGAGCGCTTCGCCTTGGCGACCGGATCCGCCTGCGCCGGCGGGCACTCGTCGCGGAAGGTCAGCTCCGCCCATGCCTCGCGCAGGTGCCACTCCAGGTAGTAGGAGAGCATGCAGCAGAAGATGTGGGCGCGGACCCGGTCCTCGAGGCGGTGGTGGATGGGCCGGACCTCCAGCGGCCCCTTCAGGGTGCGGAAGGCGCGCTCTGCCCACTTCAGCTGCTTGTAGGAGGTGACTACGCCGGGGGTGTCCAGCTCGCCGCCGGGGACGGAGGTGCGCAGCGCGTAGATCCCGTCGAGGGCCGCCTCGGCGGCGACCTGCGCCTGCTTGCGGGAGAAGGTGAAGCAGGCGTCGGTGATCTGCACCTCGAAGTGCTTCTTGACCTTGTAGCGCTTCAAGGCCGGGCCGACCGCGAGGCCGATCTCGGCGGCGCCTTTGAGCGTGCCGGCCGCAGCGCGCTCTGCGATCTCCCCCAGGCCGCGCTCGGTGGCAGCCAGCAGCTCCTCTCGCTTTCTCGCCCGCTCCTCGCCGACCAGGGGATTGCGGCAGAGGACGAGCCGCTCGCCGGGGTAGGCATCCGATTCGATCTCGGCCAGGTTGGTCTCGTCGAGGAGTGAGAGCTGCAGGTCGCCCTCCTTGACCAGCTTCTTCACCGCCGGCGCTTTCAGCGCCGTGATCCAGGCGACCCCCTCCGCCTCTCCCATCGTCTCCAGGTTGGCCTTTGTCGCCATGCCGCGGTCGGAGACGACGATCACCGTGGCGAGCCCGAAGCGCTCCTTCAGCTTGGCGACCTGGGCGGGCAGGGTCGCGTGGTCGTTGAGGTTGCCCTCGAAGACCTCGATCGCGACCGGGCGTCCCTGCCGGTCACAGAGCAGGCCGTAGGTGATCTGCAGGGTGCCCGGTCGCCCGTCGCGCGAGTAGCCGAGCGCCGCCAGCGGGCAGGTCCTGCCCTCGAAGTAGGAGGAGGAGACGTCATAGAGGACCAGGGTGCCGTCGGTGAGGTGGCGGGTGGCGAGGCGGTCCTCGATCTTCCCCTGGCGCTCGCAGAGCCAGTCCATCGCCGCGTAGAGGTCGTCTTGGTCAGCGCTCCCCACGCCGAGCGAGGAGCCGAGCGTCGACTGGCCCAGGGCTCGCACGGTGGCGAGCTTGGAGCCGGGCTCCAGGACCCGCTGGCAGATCATCGCCAGGGCGAGGTCGCGCTCTTTGGAGGGGGAGCGGTCGAGCAGGCGGGGCAGGCCGAGGCGGCGAGCGGCCCCCAGCACCGCTTCGGCGTGCCCGGTGGGGAGGCTGTGCGTCACCTCGAGCCCCTCGTCTGCCACCAGCAGCGTCTTGCCGGCGAGGACCGCCCTGATCGCGGCGATCGCCTCCGGTGGCAGGTGGGAGAGGTTGGCGAGCGTCTGCTTCTTCACCTTGCCGCCCTCGCGGTAGGAGCGGCGCAACAGCTGCGAGTGGTACTCGCGATCACCGCGCTTGACCGTGTTCGTGACCACGTGCATAGCGCCTGTCGGCCTTGCCTTTCTGCCCATACCACGAACCTATCACTACCTTCGGACGGATAGTCGTGACTACGTTTGACAAGGTGCAAACACCGGCAATCCCGCACGGGAAGCAGGATTCAGCCCACTCAGCGGCTCAGTGGGCGGGGTAACTTCGGGCTAAGGGCCTATGCCGCCGGAGCCTCCGCCGGTTTCGCCGCCGGCTTCGGGAGCTCCTGTCGTACCGCCGCCTTCGGCAGTGCCGCCGGCTCCACCCGTTTCGGGAGCGGGTTCCGGTTCGGCTTCGGCTTCCGGTTCGACTGCTTCGGCTTCCGGTTCTTCGGGTGCTTCCGCGGAGCCGGTTTCGCCCGATTCCGGTGTCGTGCCCGCGCTGACCGGCGCGCTGGGGCCTTCGCTGCAGTCTTCGAAGCCGTATTCGTCCGCGGCGGCTTGGAAGCTGGCGAGCGCCGAGGATGCATTCGATTCGGCGCTTTCGAGGGCCGCCGTGTCTTCGCGTTCGGAAGCGAGCTGGACTTCGTCCTCGGCCGTGGAGAGCGCTTCCGCCGCGGCGATGAATTCCGGGTAGCCCTCGGTTTCCTGGGGGGCCCCGATGCCCTTCAGGCTGTCGACCATGCCGGAGTACAGGCTCGCCGCCTGCGCGGCCACACTGCCCGTTTCCGTGCTCGCCCCGACTGTGCCGACGGCCGCGTTGACCTCGGCGCAGATCGCGTCACCGCGTTCGATCAGTTCGGCCTGTGTCACCGCCGCCGCCGTTTCCGTCGTCGGTGGAGCTGATTCGGTCGTCTCGTCCCCGCCGCCGCAGCCGGCGAGCAGCGCGGCGACCGCAAGCAACGCGACGATCGGAGTAAAGGGAGACCTCACAGGAGGGCCGAAGGTAGCAAAGGGAATAGACGGCTCAGCAAGCCTGGCGCCTCCGACTGCGCTTTCTGCCACGCCCGCCCCAGTTGTCCGTTTGGGCATGGCAGTTGCCGCAAAGCAACTGGAGGTTCTCCAGCCGGTTGTCCTGCCCATCGCCGTTGACGTGATGCAGCTCCATGCTGAGCGGTTTTCCCCGCCACTCCGTGATCCCGCACTCCTCGCACCGGTTTTCCTTCAGCCCCGCCTTGATCAGGCGATTCTTGAGATATGTGCGGCTGGTCTCCTTGCGCCCAACGACCAGCAACTCCTCGAGCGGGATATTCAATGGCCTTGGCACGATCGCCTTGCGCTTGACGGCCTCGAACCAGCTCGCTCGGCTGAAGCCAAAGCGATCAAGGCAATCGCGCATCGACAGTCCCTCGTGGTCGATTGCGCGCTGAACCGCTGACCAGTCATAGCGTCGGGCAAAACGCGGATCTGCTCTTTTGCCCAGGCGACGACAGTGGAAAGCAACTGTGGACTTGGAGATGCCCAACGCCTTTCCGATCTCGGCCCCGCTCAGCCCGTCCGCCAAGAGCGCCTCGACTCGATCTCGGGTCAGGAGGCCAAGGTTGCCATTTCCCCTTCGCCGAATCACCAGATCACCGCGTACCGTCGCCTTGTCCCAGGCCCCGTAAGAGCATCCAAAGCGCGCGCAGCACTCGTCGATGGTGTGTCCTTCGTCGTAAAAAGCTTGTACCTCAGCCCAATCAAAGATCGAAGGCCGATGTGCGCCATCCGGGTAGCCCAAGCATCGGGCGTGGCGAGTGACAGTGGAGGGGTCGATTCCGAGCCTTCGCGCGATCTCCTGCCGCGAAAGCCCTTGGGCGAGCAGTTCTCCGACCCTTTTCCTCATCGAACATATGCTCGCTCAGAACTCGGACAGAACATTGCGCAAAGCGCGAAAAGAAAGCTGCCCGGGATGGATTCGAACCACCGTTCCTCGGTCCAGAGCCGAGTGTCTTGCCACTAGACGACCGGGCACAGACGGGCAAAAGCCCGGCAAATAGGCTATCCGATCCCTGGCTCCCGGTCGCGCACTCAGAGAGCGGAAAGGTCCGAGCCGGGGTCGGCGATCGCGTCCCTGGCTGCGGAGACGTCGGTGCCGTCGGCGAGCAGGCGGCGGGCCTCGGCAAGGTCTTCGGGGCGGCCGACGCTGAGGGTGCCGGCGACGCGGCCGTCCTTCAGGTACCAGACCGAGAACTCGTCGGCGTCGCGGTCGCCGCGCCAGATCTCCTCGTCCCACTCGGAGGCCGGCCCGACGTACTCGAGGCTGGCCCAGTCGGCGAGGTCGCTGAAGAAGTAGGGGACGACCTCGTAGTCGGCGCCCGCGCCGAGCATGTTCCCGGCCGCGTGCATCCCCTGCTGCATCGCCACGTCGGAGTGCTCGACCCGCAGCCGCCGGCCGTGGACGACGCTCTCATACGAGCAGCAGTCGCCGGCCGCGTAGATGCCCGCGGCGGAGGTCTCCAGCTTCGAGTCGCAGAGGATCCCGTCGCCGACCTCCAGCCCGGCGCGCTGGGCCAGCATCGCGTCCGGGCGCACCCCGGCGCCGACCACGACCGCGTCGCACTCGACCGCGAGGCCGCTCTTGGTCAGCACCGCCTTCACCCGGCCGTCGCCCTCGTAGGCCTCCAGCTCCTCGCCGCCGTGGACGGTCACGCCCCGGGCTTCGAGCTGCGCCTGGAACCAGCGGCCCGCCTCCTCGCCGAAGGTGCGGGAGAGCACCACGTCCTCCATCGTCACGATCGTGCACTTCGTCCCCCGCGCCGTCAGCGAGGCCGCGACCTCGGCGCCGATGTAGCTGCCGCCGATCAGGACGACGTGCTCGGCCGCCTCGGCGTCGGCCCGGATCGCGTCGGAGTTGCCGAAGGCGCGCAGGTAGTGGATGCCCTCGTTCTCGGCGCCCTCGACGCGGAGGATGTTGACCATCGCCCCGGTTGCGATCAGCGCCTTGCCGAAGGCGACCTCGTCTCCCCCCTGCAGCTTCGCGGTGCGCGCCGCCGGGTCGAGCGACATCACGTTGGCGCCGGAGCGCAGCTCGACCCCGTTCTCCTCGTACCAGGACGGCGGGTTGACGTAGGCGTCCTCGCGGCCCGCCTCGCCGCGCAGGTACTCCTTGGACAGCGGCGGCCGTTCGTAGGGCGGCTCGGGCTCGCGGCCCGCGAGCAGGATCGGGCCCTCAGCCCCGCGCTTGCGCAGCTCCGCCGCGCAGTGGGCGGAGGCCATGCCGCCGCCGACGAGGAGGAAGTCGACCGCGCGGTCAGGCACCGTCGCCGCTGCCGTTGCCACCCGGCCCGAAGAGAGCCTTCAGCTGCTCCTCGTGCCCGGGGTCGAGCACCGCCAGGACCTCGTCGCCGGCTTCGAGCACCGTGTCGGGGCCCGGAACGAAGCCCTTGCCGCTGCGCAGCACCGAGATCAGCAGGCTGCCTTCGGGCATCTCCAGGTCGCCGACGCGCCGTCCCGTCACGCCGGAGTCCTTGCCCAGCAGCATCTCGATGATCTCCAGCTGCTCCTCCTGCAGGTCGAGCAGGTGGACGAGGCCATACTCGGGCACCTCGTGCTCTAGCAGGCGCAGGATCAGGTCGGTGGCCGAGACCGATGGCTTGATCCCGAGCAGGTCGAAGTGGGGCTTGTTGCGCGGGTTGTTGACCCGGGCGATGATCCGCTCGACCTCGTACTTCTCGCGGGCGACCTGGCAGATCAGCATGTTGTCCTCGTCGTCCCCTGTCACCGCGATCACCATGTCGGCCCGCTGGATCCCGGCCCGCTCCAGCACCCAGAGCTCGGTGGCGTCGCCGTAGGAGATGTTGTGCTCGAGCTCCTGCTCGACCGTGAGGTAGCGGCGGCGGTTGCTCTCGATCAGCGTCACCTCGTGGTTCTTTTCGAGCAGCTCGCGGGCCAGGTTCCAACCGACCTTCCCCGCGCCGACGACGATGATGTACACGCGCCCTCAGCCCCCCTGCGCGGCTTCCGCCGGGTCGCCTGAGGGGCCGGCGCCCTCACGCGGCGCACCCTCCAGCACCGCGGTCTCGAGCATGTCGATCGCAACCCGGGTCGGGCAAATCGTATGCACGCCCTGGCGCTCGTACCACTCGGCCCGCAGCGGGTCGAGGATTCGCGCGATCACGGTCGGCACCTCGTAGCGGCGCTGCGCGATCTGGGCGATCACGATGTTCGTGTTGTCGCCGTCGGTGGAGGCGATGAAGGCGTCGGCTTTCTCGATCCCCGCGGCGAGAAGCGCGTCGGTCTCCAGGCCGGCGCCGACCGTGAACTGGCCGCCGAGATCCTCCCAGCCCTTGTCGAGCCCGACCTCGAGCCGGGCGTGGGACTCGGGGTCCTCGTCGAGGCAGGACACTTCGTGCCCCTGGCGCAGCATCGCCCGCGCCACGGACGACCCGACGCGGCCGCATCCCACGATCAAGATGAACACGCGCCGGATACTAGATGTCAGGCCTTCAGAGGGTGCGCAGCGTCCTCGGCCGGGCTCTCGGGTGGCGCAGTGAGCAATACGCGGCAGGGCGCCTTCTTCAGCACGTACTCCGTCGCGGCGCCGATCTCCGCGGGCTTGGCGGCGCCGATCCCCCCCAGCGTCGCCCCGCCCCTGATCTTGCTGGGGGGCTCGCCGCCCATCACGATCGCCTCCGTGCCGCTGCATCGCGCCACCTCGACGATGCCGGCGCCGACGTTGCGGGCGCGCACCACCTCGACCTTCACCTTCACGTCCTCGTACTCGCCGCCGACGTCGGCTGCGCGGCTCAGCGCCCGCCGCGCCGCCTCCTCGACCTGGGGCGGGAGCTCGGCATCGAGCGGCAGGGCCAGCGGCACCTCGATCACGTAGACGAGATCGAGGTGCGTCTCGCCGTCGCGCTTGGACTCCTCCTGCTCCGCCGCCGCGAGCCGCCCGGCCGTAGAGACGATGTCGTCGTCGAGCTTGCTGCCGAAGACCGGCACCAGGATGTTGCGAAAGGCGACCTCCGGCACCTGCTTGGTCAGCGCCCGCTCGCTTACCGAGACTCGCTTGGTCAGGCTCGTCCCCTCGACGAGCTTGCGATAGACGACGTAGAACGCCAACCCGAACAGCATCCAGCCGCCGCCGACCCAGCGCGCCGTGTCGTGATAGCCGAGCACGCTGAGAAACGCGAGGCCGCTGACCAGCGCCGCCAGCATCGCCGGGATCGGCAGCTGCGAGCCCCGCCAGGAGACGTTCCAGGGCACCCGGAAGGGCCGCGGCCGCTCGGGCTCGGTGACCCGCAGCCGCACCACGGAGAGGTGGGCGATCGTGATCGCCAGCGTGGCGCCGAAGGCATAGAGGCCCGCGAGCACCTTCACGTCCGCGGACACCGCGAGGCCGACCGCGATCAGGCCGGAGATCGCGATCGCGACGTGCGGGGTCGCGTGACGTCGGTTCAGCTTGCCCAGCCAGCTGGGGATCTGGCGGTTGATCGCCAGCGTGTAGATGTGGCGGGAGACCCCCAGCAGCGAGGTGGTCGCCGCCCAGAAAAGCACCGGCGCGGCGACGATGGCGACTACCCAGCGCATCCCGTCGCCGACCCAGGCGGGGTCGTAGGCGGAGACGACGCCGAGGATCGGCGCCTCGACGAACTCGCCGCCGAGCGCCGTTTCGGGACCGCTCGGGCCGGCGATCACCGGCACCGCCATCAGCGCGATCGTGGCCATCGCCGCGTAGCCGAGCGGCACCGCGATCGCACCGAGCGAGACGATCCGCCTCAGCTCGCGCGGCTTGGCGTCGATGTCCGGCGAGAGGTCGGCGGCAGCCTCGATCCCGGCGTAGGCGAGCATCGCGACCACCGCCGCGTAGACGATGTCGGTGACGCTCGGGTCTGTGAAGAGATCGAGCTCGGCGGTGAGCCGATCGGGGTGGAAGACGACGAGGACGCCGACCGCGACCACGACCAGCTGGAGCGCGAAGTCGGCGAGCGCGAGCCCGGCAAACAGGCGCTCGCGGCCCCTCCCGGTCACGTTGAAGACGTTGAGCAGGCAGGCGGCGACGATGACCAGGGCGGCGATCCCCACCTGCCAGCCGGAGGAGGCGAGGTCGGCGGAGACGGGCTGGAGGTAGTGCGGAACGGAGATCGCGGCCAGGGCGGCGACGATCAGGTAGTCGATCAGGATCGCCCAGCCGGCGACGAAGGCGATCAGCTCGTTGAAGGCGTGGCGGGCGAAGCTGGACGAGCCGCCGCGCTCTCGCAGCATGCCCGCTCCCTCCGCGTAGCTGAGCGTGGTGAGGACGAAGAGAAGGCCCGCGGCGAGGAAGATCAGCGGCGTCAGGCCGAGCCCGCGCTCGGCGACGACCCCGAGCGCGAAGTAGATCGAGGCGCCGACCGCCGAATAGACCGCGACGAAGAGGCCGGGGACGCCGAGGCCGCGCTGCAGCAGCGGCGGCAGCTTCCGCGGTTGCTCGGGCTCGGTCAACGCAGCGCCATCCAGAGTCGAGCGGCGCCCAGGACGAGGAAGGCCAGCCCGAGCAAGGCGCCTACGGAGAGTGGGCCGCCGCCGTTGGCGAAGGTGCTTATGAGGATCAGCAGGCCCAGAGCTAGGAAGACGATGGAGAGGGCGCGGACGGAACCGCGATAGATCCGTTCGGGCGAGCCCACGCCCCCGATTCTACGGCCGGGTCAGAGACGACTATGACGCGGCAGGGGCGCTGGCCGAGCACGGTCTGGAGCGTCTTGTCGTAGAGCGGGCGACCGTTGCGGTAGCGCAGGCCGACGACCACCGCGGCCGCGGCGATCAGCTCCGCCTCGTCGGCGATCGCGTAGCCGGCCTGGCCGGGACGGACACGCTCGACGTGCCCGGTCACGCGCTGGCCGCCGATCAGCTTCGCCTGCTCGATCTTGCTCTGCGCCTCCGACTCCTGCGCGGGCAGCGCGGCGTCCAGCGGCAGGTTGGTGGGGACGGTCAGCATCGAGTGGATGTGGATGCCCCGGCGGCGCTTGGAGGCCAGCTTCGTCGCGGTGGCGACCATCTCCTCGGAGAACGGCTCCCCGTCCCCGAAGGCGACGAGGATGCTTCGGTACTCGATCTCCTCGACCCCGAGCGGCTCGGGCGTCAGGACCTTGACCGTCTCGGTCAGCGGCAGTCGCTGGTTGCGGCGATAGAGCACGTAGACGAGGAGCCCGAAGGCCATCCAGCCGAGCCCGACGACGAGCGTGCGCGGGTTGAGGGCCATCACGACGATCCAGGCCGCGAACGTGCCGAGCCCCCCGAGGACGGCGGTCAGCGGCACCTCGAAGCCGAAGGCGTGGAAGTTGGCCGGCGGCTTCCAGACGCGCTCGATGTGGCCGTTGTTGCGCCGCAGCTGGATCACCGAGACGTGGGCGATCGTGAAGGAGAGCATCGCGCCGAACGAGTACATCGTCGCCAGGAAGTCGGTCTGCCCCGGCAGCAGGGTGATCATCGCGATCGCGGAGAAGACGAGGATCGCGATGTACGGCGTCCGGTAGCGCGGATGGACCTGGCGCAGCCGTTCGGGCAGCTGGCGGTGTTGGCCCATCGAGTAGGTGAGGCGGGAGACCCCGATCAGGCCCGCGTTGGTCGCGATCAGGAGGATCACGGCGGCGAGAACGCCGACGTAGAAGCGCAGCGCTTCGGTCGGGCCGTGGCTGAGGCCGAGGTTCTCGACGATGCCGAGGATCGGATCGTTGGCGAACTGGGTGCCGAGGGCGGTCGTGTACTGGCCCGCGGCGTCCTGGGTGACCGGCATCGCCGAGAGCGCGACGACGGGGATCAGCAGGTACAGGCCCAGCACCGCGATGACGGTGAGCCCGACGCTGCGGGGGATCGTCCGGGCCGCGTCGCGCGCCTCCTCGGCCATGTTGGAGATCGTCTCGATCCCCGTGTAGGCGATCATCCCGACCGCGATCCCGAGGGCGAAGTCGCTCCAGGTCGGGGCGACGCCGAGGTGGATGTTGTCGATCAGGACCTCGGGGCTGAGGACGAGGAAGATGCCGATCCCGACCAGCACCACCTGGGTGGCGAGGTCGGCCACGGCCAGGACCAGGTTCAGCTTCGCCGACTCCTGCGAGCCGCGGATGTTGAGCAGGGCCAGCGCCACGATCAGCACCGCGCCGCCGACGATGTCGCCCGGCGCTTCGCCGAGGGGCTCCCAGAAGACGGCCAGGTAGTGGGGAACGAAGTAGGCCGAGATCGCGACCGTGATCACGTAGTTGAGCATCTGGCCCCAGGCCGCGACGAAGCTGACCAGCTCGTTGAAGGCGTGGCGGGCGAAGCTGGAGGAGCCGCCGGCCTCCGGGAACATCACGGTCGCCTCGGCGTAGGTTGCGGCGGTCGCGGCGAAGATCAGCCCCGAGATGACGAAGGCGACCGGCGTCAGGCCGAGGGCGAAGGCCGCGGTGACGCCGAGCGCGTAGTAGATGCTCGAGCCGACGTTGCCGTAGGCGGCGGCGAAGAGGCCGCCGACGCCGTGTACGCGACTCAGCGACTCGTCGCGGGGGATTCGCTGCGCCATCGGTTCCTGGACGGGGTGGGCATCTAGGCCGAATATACGGGCGCAGCCGGTGCCCGCCGCACGTGGGCGCGGGTGAGGCCGGCGGGCGAGTCGCAACCGCAGAGGGCGAGCGCGAGCTCCAGCTCCGCGCGCAGCAGCTCCAGGACCCGGAGCGCCCCCTGCTCTCCCCCGACCGCAAGGCCACAGAGCGCGGGACGGCCGACCAGGACCGCGTCGGCGCCGAGCGCGAGCGCGATGGCCACGTCGGTGCCGCGGCGCACGCCACCGTCGACGAGGACGGCGGCGCGGCCCTCGACCGCGTCGACGACCTCGGGGAGCGCCTCGGCGCTCGCGACGGCGCAGTCGAGCTGGCGCCCGCCGTGGTTGGAGACGACAACGCCCGCGGCCCCGTGCTCGACGGCAAGCGCCGCGTCCTCGGCGGTGAGCACGCCCTTGACCAGGACGGGCACGCTGCAGCCCGAGGCAAGCCCCCCCAGGTCCGCCCACCCCAGCGCCGGGTCCATCAGGGCGAAGGTCTCCTCGATCGTCACCGCGCGCTCGGAGCCGAGTGCCGCCTGGACGCTAGGGACGCCGAGGCCCTCGGGAATCCGGAAGCCGGTGCGCAGGTCGCGCTCGCGCCGGCCGCCGCGGGGCGCGTCGACGGTGACGACGATGGCCTCGAAGCCGGAGTCGACCGCCTCGTCCATCAGCGCCCGCGTCACGCCCTCGTCGCGAAAGCAGTAGAGCTGGAACCAGCGCCGCCCCTCCGGCGCCGCGGCGGCGACCTCGCCGGGCCGGGCCGTCGCCAGGGTCGAGAGGCACATCACCGTGCCGGCGGCCGCGGCCGCTCGCGCCATCGCCAACTCGCCCTCGGGGTCGACCAGCCGCTGGTAGGCGACCGGGGCAACTCCGATCGGCATCGAGAGCCGACCGCCGAACAGCTCCGACTCCGTCCGCCACTCCCGGTGGCCCGCCAGCATCCGCGGGCGCAGGCGCCAGCCCCTCCAGGCAGAGACGCTCTCGACGAGCGTCACCTCGTCGCCGGCGCCGCCGAAGAAGTACCCCGCGACACCCGGGTCGAGCTTCTCTGCGGCCGCCCGCTCGAAGCCAGCGACGTTGATCAGGTCGTCGGTCACCCTGCGCCGACCCTACCCCTTGATGCGACCGCGGCGGCTGCGAGGATCGCGCCCGTCCGTCCCCAGTGAGCCCGAGTGGGCTCCGCAACTCCCGGAGGAAGCAAGTGGAGGGAGTCGGTCGAAGAAGTCTCCACGGAGCTCTCCAACCTGGTCGACAAGCTGGGCATCGCCGAGGCGAGCCTGACCGGCGAGCAGAAGGAACTGCAGGGCAGGGCCAAGCGCGAGGCGCGCGAATCGCGCAGTGCAGTTACAAACCTCTCCAACCGCCTCGACAAGCTAGTGCCGCGTCAGCCAACGTTCGCCCCGTTCTGGCGGCTGCAAGCCTTCGCCTGGCGTCGTCCTCGGTCGGCGAAGTAGCGCTGCTACTCCGCCTCCCTGCGTCCTACCCAGGCTCGCCTTTCGCTCGCCAGAAGCGGGCCAACGTTGCCGGACGCGGCACTAGAGCGCCAGACCGAAAAGCTGAACGCGACCGCCAAGCAGACCAACAAGCTGACCAAGGAGGTCGGCTCGCTGGAAAACCAGGTCGCCACCCTCGACTCCCAGGTCACCGCGGTCAACCAGCGAGTGACCAAGCTGACCAAGCGCGTAAACAGCGCCAGCAGCTCCGACAGCGGCGGCCGGCCAGCACCATAGGGACCGGGGTGTCGGGTGCCCTTCCCCGCTCAACTTTTTCGGGAGGACGCGGCCTGCGGCCGCGCCAAAGAACCCGAAAAAGTACAAGCCGCGGGAAAGGGCACCCGACACCCCTTGGCCACGGAACCGTTGATCCTCAGCGGGTGGTCCAGCTGGCCTCACCAGCCACGCCCACGAGCCGGCCTTCCGGTCATCCCGCTTGCCGCTTCTAGGCAAGAACCCTGGAAGGGGCCTCGGGTGCCTCTCCCCGCGGCTTGTACTTTTCCGCCCTAGATCCGGCCAGGGCAAATGCCCTGCCTGCATGCGGAAAAGTTGAGCGGGGAGGGGCACCCGAGGCCCCCACCCCGCTCGGCTTTGCTTAGAAGTGAACTATCGGGATGATCAGGATCGCGACGATGTTGGCGACCTTGATCATCGGGTTGATCGCCGGCCCGGCCGTGTCCTTGTAGGGATCGCCGACCGTGTCGCCGGTGACCGAGGCGGCGTGGGCCTCGGAGCCCTTGCCGCCGTAGGCCCCGTCCTCGATCAGCTTCTTGGCGTTGTCCCAGGCGCCGCCGCCCGCCGTCATCGAGACGGCGGCGAAGAGGCCGACGACGATGACTCCGATCAGCAGGCCGCCGAGCGCGTTGACGCTGAGCAGCCCGACGACCACGGGGACGACGATCGGGATCAGCGAGGGCAGGATCATCTCCTTCTGAGCCGCCAGGGTGACGATGCTGACCGTCTTGCCGTACTCGGGCTTTTCGGTCCCGTCCATGATCCCGGGGTGCTCGCGGAACTGCTCGCGGACCTGTTCGACCACCTGGCCGCCGGCGCGGCCGACCGCCTCGATCGCCAGGGCGGCGAAGAGGTAGACCATCATCCCGCCGATGATCAGCCCGATCAGGACGTCGGGGCTGGTCAGGTTGAAGAGGCTGTTGAGGTCGAACCCGGTCGGCTTCTCGGCTTTCAGCTCGCTCTTGAAGGCGGCGAACAGCACCAGCGCCGCCAGCGCGGCAGAGCCGATCGCGTAACCCTTGGTCACGGCCTTGGTCGTGTTGCCGACCGCGTCGAGCGGGTCGGTGACGTTGCGCACGTCCTCGGGCAGGTCCGCCATCTCGGCGATCCCGCCCGCGTTGTCGGTGATCGGCCCGAAGGCGTCGAGGGCGACGATCAGCCCGCAGAGGGAGAGCTGCGCCATCACCGCGATGCCGATGCCGTAGATGCCTGCGAGCTCGTTGGCGCCGAGGATCGCCATTGCGATCACCAGTGCCGGCGCCGCTGTCGACTGGAAGCCCTGGGCGAGCCCCTGGATGATGTTGGTCGCGTGCCCGGTCTGCGAGGCGGCGGCGATCGTCTTCACCGGCCGGAACCGGGTCGAAGTATAAAATTCGGTAATAGCGAAGAGGAACGCTGTCACCGCGACCCCGATCACGGCGCAGAGCCAGAGATCGGTGGAGGTGATCGCCTGCGCGCCAGTTTCGAGGCCGAGCCGAACCGGGTCGCTCATCATCCACTCGGTGATCGGGTAGAAGGCCGCGATCGAGAGGATCCCGGAGATGATCAGGCCCTGGTACAGCGCCCCCTCGACGCGGTCCGATTTGGTCCGCACGGTGAGCGCCCCGATGATCGAGGCGATGATCGCGACGCCGCCGATCACCAGCGGGTAGATCGCCACCTCGCGGGCGAAGTCCCCGCCCGCACCGGTGAAGGTGAGCACGCCGAGCAGCATCACCGCGACCGAGGTCACCGCGTAGGTCTCGAAGAGGTCCGCCGCCATGCCGGCGCAGTCGCCGACGTTGTCGCCGACGTTGTCGGCGATCACCGCGGGGTTGCGGGGGTCGTCCTCGGGGATCCCCGCCTCGACCTTGCCGACCAGGTCGGCGCCGACGTCGGCGGCCTTGGTGAAGATGCCGCCGCCGAGGCGGGCGAAGACCGAGATCAGCGAGCCTCCGAAGCCGAGGCCGATCAGCGCGTCGACCGCCTCCTTGTCGGAGCTGCCGGTGAGGACGAGGACGCCGAAGTAGCCGGCGACGCCGAGCAGGGCCAGGCCGACCACCAGCATCCCGGTGACCGAGCCGCCCTTGAAGGCGACGTCGAGGGCCGGCGGCACGCCGCCGCGGGCGGCCTCGGCGACGCGTGAGTTGGCCCGCACCGAGAGGTTCATGCCGATGAAGCCGGCCGCGCCGGAGAGGATGCCGCCGATCGCGAAGCCGATCGCCGTCTGGTAGTTCTGGAGCAGCCAGAGCACGATCAGGAGCGGCACGGCGACCGCGGCGATGATCGTGTACTGGCGGGTCAGGTAGGCCTTGGCGCCTTCCTGCACCGCGCCCGAGATCTCCTGCATGCGCTCGTTGCCCGGCGATTTCGCCAGCAGGCGCTGCGTGATGATGAGTCCGTACAACACCGCCGCCCCCGCGCAGGCGAGCGCGACGACGACTCCGTAATCGGTCAAGAAGCTGGTCAAGGTGAGTTCCTCCGGCTGGGTTCTAGGCGGCGCGGGAGTCTATCTACGCGCGCCGACATCGGCCGTGTAGGTGCGTTTCGTCTCCGCCACCGCGTCCCTGTAGGCGTCCTCGATCGCCACCCCGGCGTCGGTCGCCTCACGCGCCCGCTGGGCGCCGTTGCGCGCCGGAAGGCCGACCTCGATGCCGAGCTGGGCGCGCGCCGGCTCGGTCCAGGTGAGCAGCGACTCCAGCGCGGCGGCGGCCTCCACCTCGACCCCGCGGCGGAAGTCGATCTGGCGCCCGCTCATCCCGTAGCGGATCGCGCGCCAGAGGTTCTCCTCGATCTCGCGGTCGGCAAGCGGCCGGCCGGCCCCGTCATAGCCGTGCTCGTCGTAGGCGAGCGCCGTCTGGGCGATGCAGGCGGCGATCAGGCCGGCGAGGGCAAAGGACTCCTCCCCGCGCGTCTGCGCGTCGCAGATCCGCACCTCGACCGTGCCGAAGGAGTGGTGCGGGCGCACGCTCCACCACAGCTGCGTCGACTCGACGACCGAGCCGGCGCGCTCCAGCGTGCCGACGAACTCGGCGTAGCTGTCCCAGTCGACGAAGGGGCTGGGCACCCCGCAGCGCGGGAAGGTGCGGGTGAAGATCTCGGTCCGCACCGTGTGCAGGCCGGTGTCGCGGCGGTCGAGGAAGGGCGAGTTGGCCGAGACCGCGAGCAGCAGCGGCAGCAGCTCGCGCATCCAGTCGCAGACGGCGATCGCGCGGTCGGCGCCGCGCACCCCCATGTGCACGTGCATGCTCCAGGTGTTGTTGCGCTGCGCCACCCAGCCGAGCTCGTGGCGCAGGCGGTTGTAGTGCGGCGTGTCGATGATCCTCTGGTCGAGGTAGCCGGCCCAGGGGTGCGTGCCCATAGCGCCCAGCGCCAGGCCCATCCCTTCGACCAGCTCGAAGAGGCGGATCCTCCGCTCGCGCTGCAGGGCGACCGCCTCGGCGAAGGTGCCGGCACGCCCGGAGCGGATCTCGATCTCCGAGGCGATCAGCTCCCCGGCGGCGGAGTCGGCCAGCAGCTCGTCGCGCCGGCAGGCGGCGTAGACGTCCTCGAAGCGGTGCTCGAGCTCCAGTGTGGCCGGGTCGAGGATCGCGAACTCCTCCTCTAGGCCGATCGTGAAATCGGTGGAGGACTCGAACGTCTCCCGAGCGAGGTCGAGGTCCAGGGGCAAGCTTTCAGCCTCAGGTCAGGTAGAAGTAGAGCGCGTAGAGGAGGTCGACTGCGGGGCTCGAGGTGTGAACCGTCACCTCCGGCGGCACCTGGAGCAGCTGCTCGGAGTAGTTGAAGATGATTTTGACGCCGGCGTCGACCAGCCGGTCGGCGACCGCCTGGGCGGCGGCGGCGGGCACCGCGAGCACGCCGACGACGATCTCCTGCTCGGCGACGACCGCCTCCAGCTCGGAGAAGTCGCGCACCCGCAGGTCGCCGACCTCGCTGCCGACGACGCCGCTGTCGACGTCGAACATGGCGACGATCCGGAAGCCGTGGTCGGCGAAGATGTCGGAGCTGGCGATCGCCTGGCCGAGGTTGCCGGCGCCGAAGAGGGCGATGTTGTGCTGGCCCGAGGTGCGCAGGATCTTGCGCACCTCGGCGACGAGGGAATCGACGTTGTAGCCGACCCCGCGCTTGCCGAACTTGCCGAAGCCGGAGAGGTCGCGGCGGATCTGGGTCGGGTTGATGTGGGTGTACTCGGAGAGTTCCTGCGAGGAGATCGTCTCGCGGCCCATCTTGCGCGCCTGGGTGAGCACCTGCAGGTAGCGCGAGAGCCGCGCCGCGACGCCGAGCGAGAGTCGCTCGCCCTCGACGATCAGCCCTCCGGCCGCGTCCTGCTCTTCGATCAAGGGACCCACGCTTGCACAGTATCGAGCCTTGCCCGCACCGCCGCCTCGTCGAGCAGCAACTCGGACACCACCTCGCCGTCCACCTCCACCACTGGAATTTTCTCCAGTAATCGCCGCAGGAGCAGCTCCTCGCTCTCGATGTCGACCTCGTGCAGCTCGAAGCGGTAGCCCTCGGCGTGCAGGCCGATCAGCTTCTCGACCGCCTCCGCGCAGAGGTGGCACTCCGGCCGCGAGTAGACCGTGACCCGGGTCATGCCCGCTGCCGACGGGCCTCAGATACGCCTATATGTCTCCTTTGAGGCCCGTCGGCGGGGGGTTTGGTGGGGAAGGCGTCGTAGGCTAGGTAGTCGGGGTAGGGGATCGGCTCGGCGAAGCGGGCGGCGGAGCCGATCATCGCTGCGTTGTCGGTGCAGAGCTCGAGCCCGACCAGCTTGAGGGCGACGCCGTGGCGCCCGCAGAGCTCGCGGGCCGCGGCGCGCAGGGAGCCATTGGCGGCAACGCCCCCGCCCAGGGCGACGGCCTCCCAGCCTCCCCGCTTCAACGCCCGCTCGAGCTTGGCGACGAGCTGGCCGACGGCGGCCGCCTGGAAGCTGGCCGCCAGGTCGGCACGGCGCTCGGCGACGCCGTCGGGGCCGAGGTCCCGGCAGAGGTAGACGAGGGCGGTCTTGAGGCCGCTGAAGCTGAAGTCGAGCCCGGGGTCGCGGCTCATCGCCACGGGCATCTCGAACGCCGCCGGGTCGCCCTCGCGCGCCAGCTTCTCCAGCGCCGGCCCGCCCGGGTAGCCGAGCCCGAGCAGGCGCGCGACCTTGTCGAAGGCCTCGCCGGCGGCATCGTCGAGGGTCTGGCCGAGCACCTCGTGGCCGGCGCGGTCGCGCACGGCGGCGAGCAGCGTGTGGCCGCCGCTGGCGAGGAGGCAGAGGAAGGGGGGCTCCAGCGGGTCGGGCTCGAGGAAGTTGGCGGCGACGTGGCCCTGCAGGTGGTCGACCGGGACCAGCGGCAGGCGGCGCGGGGCGGCGATCGCCTTCGCCGTGCTGACCCCGACCAGCAGCGCGCCGATCAGGCCCGGCCCGGCGGTGACGGCGACCGCCTCGACGTCGTCGAGGGTCACGTCGGCCTCGGTAAGGGCGGCTTCGACGACCGGCGCCGCCAGCTCGAGGTGATGGCGCGAGGCGACCTCGGGCACGACCCCGCCGAACTGCGCGTGGGCCGCGGCCTGCGAGGAGATCACGCTGGCGAGCACGCGTGGCCCCTCCAGCACCGCCGCGCAGGTGTCGTCGCAGGAGGTCTCCAGCGCCAGGATCAAGGTGGGTGCGGGAATCGGGGTTCGGTCACCTGGGGCCGGCCCACATGATCAGCGCGTCCTCGCCGTTGTCCTGGTAATAGCGAGGCCGCACCCCTGCGGAGCGGAAGCCGAGCCGTTCGTACATCGCGATCGCCGGCCGGTTGGAGACCCTGACCTCGAGCGTGAAGGGAAGCCGGCCTCCCCCCTCCTCGACCAGCTGCGCGATCAGCCCCCGGGCGACGCCGGCCCGCCGCCGCTCCGGCGCGACCGCGACGTTCATCAGGTGCCAGACCTGGTCGTAGCGCGAGCAGACCAGGTAGCCGAGCAGCTCGTCGTCATCGGTCGCGGCCAGGCAGATCCCCGACGGCTTGGAGAGCTCGAGCACGAACATCGCCAGCGACCAGGGGGTCGGGAAGGAGCGGCGCTCGATCGAGATCACCGCCGGCAGGTCGCTGTAGGCAAGCCGCCTTATCGCGACTCCCTCGATCGTCTCAAGCGTCTGTCTGGAGATCGTTTCGCTCACGCCATCGCTGCGCATCGGGAGGTCTCAGGTAGATCGGCTCGAGCCGGTCGCCGCTCCGGCCCTCACCGGCCGCGGCAAGGGCGCATACGTGCCGCGCCGCGACCCGGTGCACCGGGTCGGCGTCGCCGGGAACCTCGACACCCCGACTCGCCAGCTCATCCCGAAATCGTACCGCTCCCGACCCCGCCGCCAGGGGCGGCTGCGGAAGCCGGGCGACGCGCTCGGCCAGCTCCGCGGGCGGGGCGACGAACGGCTCCCAGAGCCGCGCGGCGCCGGCCGAGTAGAGCGCGGCGAACGCCTCGCCGCGGCGGGCGTCGAGCACGGCCAGGCGGGTGCGCTCCGGGCCTGTCGCTTCGCCCAGCGCGCGCCCGAGCGCGTCGAGGGTGCAAACCCCCGCCACCGCCAGGCCGGTGCTCGCCGCCAGGCCCCGGGCCGTGGCGATCCCGATGCGGATGCCGACGAAGGAGCCCGGCCCGAGCCCGGCCGCGATCAGGCCGATCGAACCCCAGCCGCCGGCCTCTGCCACCGCACGCTCGATCTCACCCAGCAGCGCGATCGAGTGCTGCGGGGTCCCGTCGGAGCCGGTCCCGCGCCGCTCCTCGTACAGCACGGAGCCCCCGCGCACGGCGCAGACGGCCGTGTCGGCGGTCGCCGTGTCGAAGCCGACGACCGTGATCTCGCTTCTCGGGAGGTCAGTCAGAGACGTTGAAGATGAAGAGGCCGACGCGCTCTCCCCCGACGAACCAGGTCACCCGGTGCTTGCCGGGGATGTTGGAGGTGATCTTGTTGACGTAGAGCGTCCCCTGCTTGGCCGGCTGGGCTTTCGCGCAGATGTTTTTGCCGGTCGGGAACTTGACGCAGACGCTGTAGTCGACTTCGCCCTCGAGGCTCTTGAAGAAGGCGCCCTTTTTGCTTTTCTTCGGGCACTTGTGCGCCGGGGTCGCGTTCTGGGAGACGCCGCAGGCGACGTAGTGCCGGTAGGCGGCCGCTCCGGCGGATGCGGGCACCAGGCTGGCCAGCGCCGCGACCGCCAGCAGCGCGGCGCTCAGCGTCTTCAATCCCTTCATCGACATCCCTCCGGTTCGCGTCGTCAACACCGCTCGATGCTACATGCACCCGATGACTACCGAACACGCCTATTTCCGGGCGGATGCGGCGGGCATCTCGATCTCGCGGCGGTCGCCGCCCGCGTGGGCGAGGCGCACCGCCAGGACGTGCTGGCCGGCGAGCTGGGGCTCGGCCACGGCGGGCCACTCGACGAAGGCGACCGCGCCAGGGGTCAGGTAGTCGTCGAGCAGCGCGGGATCCTCCTCGTCGAGCCCCTCGAGGCGGTAGAGGTCGAGGTGGGCGACCGGCACGCGCCCGCCCTCGTAGCGGTGGCCGATCGTGAAGGTGGGCGAGGTGACCGGGGTCTCGATGCCGAACGCCCGGCAGGCGCCGCGGATCAGGGTCGTCTTGCCGGCGCCGACCTCGCCGCTGACGACGACCACGTCGCCGGGCCCGAGCCGCTCGGCGAGCCGGGCGCCGAGCGCTTCGGTCTCCGCGGCGGAGCGGGTGAGGATCGCGGCGCCGGTCAACCGAAGAAGCCGAGCTGGTCGTCGGCGGGGCGCGGCGGGGCCTCCTCCACCTCTTCCTCCTCGACCGGCTGGGCCGGGACGGGCGGCCCCATCGCCAGCAGGTCCGGGAGGGTGGCGAAGTCCTTACGCAGGGCCTCCTTCACCGCCGGCGTGCGCAGCGCCGCCGCCGGGTGGAAGAGCGGCAGCAGGAAGACGGTGCGCCCGCCCAGCTCGTGCACCTGGGGAGTGCCGCGGACCCGCGTGATCCCGGCCGGGTTGCCGCTGAGCAGCTTGGTGGCGAAGTTGCCCAGCGTGCAGATCACGGTCGGCTCGATCAGGCGCACCTGCTCGAAGAGGTAGGGCTCGCAGGCCTCGATCTCCAGCGGCTGCGGATCGCGGTTGCCGGGCGGGCGGCTCTTCAGCACGTTGGCGATGAAGACCTCCTCGCGCGAGAGCCCGATCCCCTCCAGCATCTGGTTGAGCAGCTGCCCGGCGCGGCCGACGAAGGGCAGTCCCTGGCGGTCCTCATCGGCCCCCGGCGCCTCGCCGACGAACATCAGGTCGGCGTTCGCGTCGCCGGCGCCGAAGACGGCCTTGGTACGGGTCTCGTGCAGGGGACAGCGGGTGCAGGCATGGACTTCTTTGTAGAGCGCGACCAGCTTTTCGCGCCGCTCCTCGGCCGTGGCGCTCACAAGAGAACCCCCTTCCGGTGCGCTTTATCTCGGCATATCGGGGAAAAGGCGCACCGGAGCGTCATTTCGGTGCCTCCCCGGCAGCTCGTCCGCGCCTCGCCGCGGCCAGGCGCTCACCCCGTGCCGCTTCGCGCTCGCGACGCTGGGATTCACCGGAGCGGACGCCGGCGCCACGGGGCTGACGACCCGGCGGCGAGACCGGCGAGAGCAGTCGCCGCGTCCGCTCCGAGCCGCAGGCCGGGCAGGGGAGTCTCTGCGTATCGCTGGGCGCCAGCTCCTCGAAGCGGTCGCCGCACTCCTCGCACTCGAACTCGTAGACGGGCATTGCCTCGCAATGGTAGTTCGAGCATCCAGACGCTCCAACACACCCGGATCGCGGACTCTTTTCCTAAAGATTTCTTGCGTATTCATAGATTCTCTGGTAGATATTCCGCTGCGGTTTGGGGGGGCGATGCGCCCGGTGGAAGAAAACCGAGAGCCAGAAACTCATCGGCGCCACGGTGCCTGCGGAAGGAGAGCCCCAGTGAGACTCGTCAAGATGTTCGGCCTTGCCACGCTCATGGCTGTTGCGGCGATGGCGCTCCTCGGCGCGGCGTCGGCGTCGGCCACCAACACGCAGCTCTGCACCGCGCATACGGGCTTAACCTGCGTGAGCGGAGCGACCTCTATTCATGCGGTCCTCGCGACCGGCACGGTCGGGAAACTCTTAAGCAGCCCGGTCACCGTCTTATGCTTAGGCGTATTAGTGGAAGCCACTCCCTTAGCGGAGGGCAGCCCGCAGGCAATTCATACTTTAGAAATGAGCTACACGGGCTGCGGCACCAACTCCGCGCACAACAACTGCACGGTGACCGTTGAAGAACAGCCCTTAGCCGACCTCTTAAAGACCGGGTTAGACGAAGGGTCGCTGACGGCCACGAGCGGTCGAACCCGCCTGCAGTGCTCCAGCCTCGGCATCGACTGCAAATACGATCTCGAAGGCGCCTTATTCTCGATCGGTGCCCAGCACCTCACCGCGAATGAAGCCACTATCACGGAATTAGGCGGCAAACTCCTCTGCCCTGACGAAGGATTTCTCGACGGTTTACTCGAATCCTTATCGGCCACCTACATCGCCGGGGAAACGGTGGAAGTGACCAAAGAAGAAGAACGGGGCGAATGCAATGCGGGTCTGACCCCGATGCCCCGGTGCAGCGTCGGGCACCCAATCAACGTCGCCAACGGCAACCTTACCGAGGAACAGACAGACATCGAGCCCCTCGGCGGTCGCGGTCCCGCGCTCGGCATAACCCGCTCCTACAACGCCCAGCTCGCAGCGGAACAGAAATCCGCGGGTCCCTTCGGCTATGGCTGGACCGGTCCCTACAGCGCCTACCTCGCGATCAACGCCGAAGCGGAAACCGCAACCGTTTACCAGGACAACGGAGCCGCAGTGGTCTTCTACCTGGCCGAAGGGGAATACCAGTCCACCGCATGGTCGCAATCCTCCCTCGCCAAAGAAGGCGAAAACTACATCTACACGCTGCCCAACCAGACGAAGCTCGAATTCAACAAATCCGGCCTGCTGACCAAAGTCACCGACCGCCACAAACTCTCGCTCACCCTAACCTACAAAGAAGGCCTGCTGGAAACGGTCAAAGACGCCGCCGGCCGCACCCTCACCTTCACCTACAAAGAAGGCAAGGTCGAAAGCGTCAAAGACCCTCTTGGCAACACGGTCAAATACACCTACGAATCGGGCAATCTGGCGACGGTGACCCTGCCGGGAGAAGAAAAAGCCAGCTGGAAATTCAAATACGACGCATCGCACCGGCTGACTGAACTGACCGACGGACGAGGCAACGCGACTAAAAGCGAATATGACGCCTCCAACCGCGTGAAATCCCAGAAAGACGCGCTGGAACGCGAACGCAAACTGGAATACAAAGAAACCGAAGGCGTCAGGGAAACGACGATCACCGAGCCCAACGGGTCCAAAACTTTCTATCGCTTCAACGTGGCCGGCGAGCCCCTCGAAATCGTCAAAGCCTCAGGCACGGAACTGGCGCAGACGACCAAATACGAATACGACGGCTCCTATCAGCTGGTCAAACTGATCGACGCAAACAATCACACAACCACCTACACCTATGACGGGGAAGGCAACAAGACCTCCGAAAAAGACGCCAACGGCAACGAAACCAAATGGACCTACGACTCGACCCATGACGTCCTGACGGAAACGACGCCCAAGGGCAACACGACAACCTACGTGCGCAACGCCGCCGGCGACCCTGAAATGGTCAAACGGCCCGCGCCCGGCGGGAAAACCCAGGAAACGAAACTCAAATGGGCCGAAAACGGTGATCTGGAAGAAGAAACAGATCCGTTGGGACAGAAAACAACCTTCAAATACGACAAATACGGCAACCTCGAAGCCGAAACGAATCCCGAAGGCGACAAGCAGACCTGGGGCTATGACGAAAACGGTCGCATTACCTCAAAAGTGAGCCCACGTGGCAACGAAGAAGGGGCCAAAGCCTCTGAATTCGAAACCAAAACCAAACGCGACGCCCAGGGGCGTCCCGAAGTCGTGACCGACCCGCTCGGGCACGAAACGAAACGCAAATACGACGCGGCCGGGAACCTGGAAGTGCTGACCAACGCCAACGGCCACGCCACCACCTACGTCTATGACGCCGCCAACCAGCGCACTGAAGTCAAAGCCGCCAACGGCGACGTCTCGAAAACCGCCTACGACAGCATGGGCGAGGTCAAAAGCAAGGCCGACGGCAACGCCAACACGACCAAATACGAACGCAACCTGCTCGGCCAGGTGACCGAAGTGATTGACCCGCTGGAACGCAAAACGACCAAGAAATACGACGCCGCAGGCAACCTGAAAGAACTCAAAGATCCCGAAAGTCGCACGATCACCCTCTCCTACGACGCCGGCGACAGGCTGGAAAAAGTCGACTACTCCGATTCTGGCACCGCCGACGTCACCTACAAATACGACAAAGACGGTAGCGTCACCGAAATGAGCGACGGCACCGGGACGACCAAAAAGACCTACGACGAACTGGACCGCTTGACCGAAGTCGAAAACGGCAACAAAGAAGTTGTCAAATACGAATACGACCTCGGCGACCAGATCGTCAAAATGACCTACCCCAACGGCAAAGCGATCAGCCGCGCCTTCGACAAAGCAGGAAGACTGGAAAAGGTCACCGACTGGCTGGGGGGCGAAACCAAATTCGCCTACGACCGTGACTCGATGCTGAAAACGACGACCTTCCCCTCGGCTTCGGAAAATAAAGACGAATACGAATACAACCAGGCGGACGAGCTGGCCAAAGCGACGCTCAAGCGGGCCTCCGAAACGCTGGCTTCGATCTCCTACGCGCGCGACAACGCCGGCCTGGTCAAATCGGCTACCCAGACCGGGCTGCCGGGGGCCGAAAAACCCGAATACGAATACGACGAACGCGAGCGGCTGAAAAAAGGCGCCGGGACCGAATTCAAATACGACGCCGCCAACAACCTCACCAAACTCGGCGCTTCGACGCTCAAATACGACAAAGCCTCCCAGCTGGAAGAAGCCGGGACGACCAAATACGTCTTCGACAAAGTGGGCCAGCGGACCGAAGCCAAACCGGCCTCGGGCCCGGTGACCAAATACGGCTATGACCAGGTCGGCAACCTGATCTCGGTCAACCGGACCGAAGAAGGCGAAGTCAAAAAAATAGAAGACACCTACGCCTATGACGGAACGGGCCTGCGCGCCTCCCAGAAAGTCTCTGGGAGCAAAGCCCAGCTGACCTGGGACCTCTCGGGAGGCCTGCCGCTGCTGATCTACGACGGCACCAACTACTACCTCTACGGGCCCGACGGGGTTCCCTTCGCCCAGATCGCCTCCGAAACCCCGACCTACCTGCACCACGACCACCTGGGATCGACGCGGCTCCTAACCAACTCCTCGGGCGAAGTCAAAGGTACCTATACCTACACGCCATATGGCGCGGTGGAAGAACATACGGGCTCAGCTTCCACCCCACTCGGCCTCAACGGGCAGTACCGCAACGAAAGCACGGGGCTGATCTACCTGCGGGCCAGGACCTATGACCCGACCACAGCGCAGTTCCTGAGCGTCGATCCGATTGTCCTTGAGACCGGAGAACCCTACAGCTACGCGGGCGATGACCCAATCAACCAGAGCGATCCGAGTGGGCTTCTAGTGGTGCTCGGCCCACCCACGAGCGTAATCACCACAGAATGGACTGCGATCCGCCCACTCATCGGCATACGGTACTTACCGCACCTCATCCCCCCGTGGGTCCATGTCTTCGGACCGCCTGTTCCGGTCCCGCCCGGGCGTTTAGTAATCATCTTCCCAATCGTCAATACCCCCGTATGGGACCCGTGCCTGCAATACTGACCTGCGTCGATGGCGCGCTCCGCTCTACGCTGGCGGCTCCCAATCCCAAGCCTTGGCCGAGGTGAAGCTCTCCTGCTCCAGGTAGCGCCTCAGCTCGGCCAGCTCGGCGGGCTCCACCCCGTAGACGTGGTCGGGCTCGGGAAGTGGCGTGAGCGGACCTCTTCGACGTGCTGGCGCACGCCGCCGACCATCTCGTCGAGGAGCCCCTGATTCAAGACCTGCCGGAACGCAGGTCCTCGACCTCGCACCCGAGATCGCCGGCTCGGTCGACGATCTCGGGGTCGCCGGTCCATAGCGGCGCGGCCAGGCGTTCGGCGGTCGCGATGCAGAACGCGTCGGCAAAGGAGAGGCCCCCGCTGGCCTTGACCCTGGCGGCGGCGCTCACCAGGTCCCAGTCGGGGTCGATGACATGCAACTCGCCGTGCGCTCGGTCGATGGTGTCGTCGGCTCCGCCCGGGCCGAGCACGCGCATTTCGAGATACAGCGCCTCCCCGAGGTTCACGGAGCACATCGCGGCGCCTCTCGCCGTCCACTCCTCCCGGACCCGCTTCCCCGCCGGCTCGTCGCGCAGGTGCGCGAGCAGGGCCCAGGTATCAAGAACGACCAAGGAGCCCCCGTGCCCTGCGCTCCTCCAGCTCCCGCTCTTCGCGGCGAAGGGCGAGCAGATCGTCCGTGCCGAGGCCGGGGATGCCGGCCCAGGCCCCACGCAGCGCTTCGATGCGCTCGCGGTGGGTATTCGGGTCATCGGCAACGCGGCGGACGCGAACGTCCTTCCCATCCGGCTCGAAAACCACCTCGTCGCCGGGCTTGATGCCGATCTCGTCGCGAATGGCCTTGGGGATCACGACCTGGCCCTTGACGCCAACCTTATGAGTCATACGCAGCAGTATAACAATGCCAATACGCTACGACAGCGGCTCCCAGTCGGGAAGACGAGAACCTGGCCCGAGGTGGCGGGGCCGGCGCCGATGCCTATGGAGCGCTGCGAGCTCGCCCTACGCGACGCCGGGTCCCGTGTCCGCGGAGGACGCCGGTTGCGGAAGGGCGTCCAAGAGCTCGCGGGGTAGGCGACGGCTTGCCTCCCGCACCTCGAAGCCCATCAGGTGGTCGTCCCCGGGGTCGCGGTCGATCAGTCCCCACTCGTACTCCTCGCTGACGGTCGCTCCCGGCTCGATCACCATGAGCGCGATGTCAACCTCGGGGTCGTAATGAACGCGCATAGCCATTCGAGAGTAGCGCTCAAGGCCTTCTCTCGCTACACGAGCCATGCGCTCACAACCCTCGCTGCGCCCGGGTCGGTACCATGGGGATGGTCATAGACGACCACCAGCGTCCGGCCTTCGGTCGTGAGCCCGCTCACTCGCCACTGCGCCCGACCCGGTTGATTGCCCGTTCGCCGTGGCGGTCGGCCACCAAGCGCTCGATCTCGATGCAATCGAGTCCACGCTCTTGGACACGAGCCTCGGCGTGGCTCGTCCAGGCGAATCGTTGGATGCGAGTTCTTGGATGGCCGCTCGGAGGACCGGCTGAAGGGCACTCACAACCAAGCCATTGGGTCCCTCAAACTCTCCCTCCTTGAACTACTTGACTCGACGGATGTTCAGGCCCGGGAGGGCTCCTCCTACGCCAGCGGCTCCCAGTCCCACGCCTTCGCCGAGGTGAGGCTCTCCTGGTCGAGGTAGCGCCTCAGCTCGGCCAGCTCGGCGGGCTCGACGCCGTAGACGTGGTCGGGTTCGGGGAAGTGGCGTGAGCGGACCTCTTCGACGTACTGGCGCACGCCGCGGACCATCTGGTCGTGGACATCGGCGTATTGCTTGACGAATTTGGCCATGCGGCCGGTGGTGATGCCGAGCAGGTCGTGGAAGACGAGGACCTGGCCCGAGGTGGCGGGGCCGGCGCCGATGCCGATCGTCGGCACCTCCAGCTTCTCGACGATCGCCTCGGTGACCGCCGCCGGCACGGCCTCGAAGACGATCGCGAAGCAGCCGGCCGCCTCCAGGGCCAGCGCCTCCTCGCAGAGCTTGATCGCGCTCTGGGCCGTCTTCCCCTGGGCTTTGTAGCCGCCGAGCGCGGTGGCGGTCTGGGGCGTGAGGCCGACGTGGCCCATTGTCGGGATGCCGGAGCGGACGATCGCGCGGGCACGCTCGACCGAGAGCCCCCCGCCTCCAGCTTGACCGTCTGACAGCCGGTCTCCTTGACCAGGCGCTGGGCATTCTGCACGGCCAGCTCGTTGCTCGCCTCGTAGCTGCCCATCGGCATGTCCCCCACCATCAGCGGCGTCTCCAGGCCGCGCCGCACGGCCTTGCCGAGGACGATCATCTCCTCCATCGAGACCGGCTCGGTGCCCGAGTAGCCGAGCACCACCATCGCCGCCGAGTCCCCCACCAGGACGATGTCGGCGCCGGCCTCCTCGGCGACCTTGGCCGAGGGATAGTCGTAGGCGGTGACCATCGCGATCGGCTCGCCCTTCGCCTTCATCTCGGCCAGGCGCGGCAGGCTGACCGGCGCGCGGTCCCCCTCCGGCGGGGCGGTATGCGAGCGGGCGCCGGAGCTCATCAGGCCATCTCCGCGTGGGACGCGTGCGCCGGCTCGGCGAGGAGCACCTCGGGGTGGCTGTCGACGGCGACGATCTCGTTCTCGTCATCGACGTGGACGACCACCGGCGAGTAGGCCTCCAGGTCGCGCTCGTCATAAGCGCCAAAGGAGGCGACGATGATCTTGTGGCCGGGCCGGGTCAGGTGGGCGGCGGCGCCGTTCACCTGCATCGTCCCCGAGCCGGGCTCGCCGTCGATCACGTAGGTGACGAAGCGCGCCCCGTTCTCGATGTCCCAGACGTGGACCTGCTCGTTGGTGATCAGGTCCGCCGCCGCCATCAGCTCGGTGTCGACGGTGATGCTGCCGATGTAGTCGACGTCGCAGTCGGTCACCGTCGCCCGGTGGATCTTGGACTTGAGCATCTGCCTCTGCATCTGGTCTCCCGTTCAGCTCTCTCGAATTATCGGTTTCAAGGTTGGATCAGGACGTTGTCGACCAGGCGGGCGCCGCCGACGTGGGCGGCAACCGCGATCAGGGTCGGGCGATCGCCCAGCTCGGCGACCTCGGTCAGGCTCTCGGCGTCGCGCGCCTCCAAGTACTCGAGCTCGACGCCGGCGGCGTCCAGCTCGGCCCGGGCGGCCCGCAGGCCGGCATCGAGGCCCTCGACCAGGGCCGTTGACTCCGCGGCGCGCAGCGCCCGCGAGAGCGCGACCGCCTGCTCCCGCGCGCGCGGGTCGAGGTAGGCGTTGCGCGAGCTCATCGCCAGCCCGTCGGCCTCGCGCACGGTCGGCAGCACCTCGATCCGCACCGGGACGTCGAGGTCGCGGACCATGCGACGGATCACGGCGACCTGCTGGGCGTCCTTCTGGCCGAAGTAGGCGACGTCCGGCTGGACCGCGTTGAAGAGCTTCGCGACGACGGTGGTGACGCCGCGGAAGTGGCCGGGGCCGCGCCGCGACGGGTCGCCGTCGAGAACCCCCGTCAGCGCGCCACCGACCTCGACGCCGGTGGCGAAGCCGTCGGGGTAGACCTCCTCCACCGGCGGGGCGTAGACGAAGTCGACGCCCGCTTCGGCGGCGAGGCGCAGGTCGCGCTCCTCGTCCCGTGGGTAGCGGTCGAGATCCTCGCCCGGGCCGAACTGGGCCGGGTTGACGAAGAGGCTCATGACGACGAGGTCGCACTCGGCGCGGGCGGTGCGCAGCAGCGAGAGGTGTCCCTCGTGCAGGTAGCCCATCGTCGGGACCAGGCCGATCGAGTCGCCCTCGCGTCGCGCAGGCGCAAGTGCAGCTCGAAGCTCGTCCCTGGCGCGGAAGAGCTTCACGTCTTGGGCGTGAGTGGGGTCGGTGAGTTCGACGAGGTTCATGGGTCCATGCCCTTCGGGTCACGGCCGTGCGCGGATTATAGGGCTCTTATGACCCTTTTAATGCCGACTTGATCACAGTTGCGGGCGCCCCCGCCGCGATCGTGCCTGGCGGCAGGTCACGGGTGACGACCGAGTTGGCGCCGACGACGCAGCGGTCGCCGATCGTGACCCCGTCAGTGACCACGCAATTGGCCCCGAACCAGCAGTTGGAGCCGATCCGGACCGGCCCCTTGGAGGTGAAGCCCTGGTGGGTGATCGGCGTCTCGGGGTCGTCGAAGCGGTGCGAGGAGTCGCCGACGAAGCAGCCGTTGGCGAACATCGTGTGGTCGCCGATCTCGATCGACCCGAGCGCCGCCAGCATCGTGTTGCGGTTGAGGAAGCAGCCCGCACCGATCTCGATCCGGGCCTCGGGCGCCAGGGTCAGCCAGCAGCCGGGCTCCAGCAGCGTCCCTTCGCCGATCCGCAGCCTGCCCTCGTCGAGGGCCTCGAGGACCTCGCCCTCGACCGGCTGGCGCACGTAGAAGCCGCCGCGGGCCGCGTGGCGGGCCAGCCGCCAGCGCCGGCCGAGCCGGCGGTTGCGCTCGTACCAGCGCCGCTTCGCCAGCCACACCCGCCATCCCATCTGATCTCCGGCCACCCGCCTAGCTTTCCAGAGTGGCTGGCAGTAAGGTCGCCCGGAACTCACGAGGAGGAGCGCCCCGATGGGAATGCTGGAAATGAGCCCCGAGTACGTCGCCGAGTGGCGGCAGAAGTGCCGCGACATGGCCGCAGCGAAGATCGACGGCGAAGAGGTGCTCGCCGCGGCCGGCTTTCGCCAGGGCGGTGCCTCGGCCAACTACGCCGCCTCCAAGGCGCAGCTCGGCGGCCTCGTCTACGCCGGGATCAAGATGCTGCGCAAGAAGCAGGCGGGGGGACTGCCGGACAAGGTGATCCTGGCGGTAACGCCGAACCGGATCCACGCCTTCAAGCTCGGCGTCCGGGGCCGCGACTACAAGATCGGCGAGGAGGTCGGGACCTGGGACCGGGCCGGGGTGAAGATCGGCACGGGCAGCGGCGGCGGCATGACCACGCTGACGATCGAGAGTCCCGCCGATGGCGGCAATGCCACCCTGGTCGGCATCGGCGTCAGGGACGATCCGGTCAGCCTCGAAGCGATCGACGTCCTGCGGGGCGCGGCCCCCGCCGACGCCTGAGATGGCCGACGAGCGCCTGCGTGGCGGCGTCGACCTGGGCGGGACCAAGATCCAGACCGTGATCGTCGACTCCGGCAACCGGGTGCGCGGGGAAGCGCGGCACCCGACGCCGACGGCTGGCGGCCCGGAGGACGTGGCGCGGGAGATGGAGGATGCGCTGCGCGAGGCAGCCTCGGCCGCGGGGGTCGCGCCGGAGGATCTCATGGGCGTCGGAGTGGGCTCCCCGGGCGACGCGGACGGCAGGACCGGTGTCGTCTCCGGTGCCCGCAACCTGCCCGGCTGGGACGGCAGCTTCCGGCTCGGCGAGGCCCTGGCGAAGGCGCTCGGGACGGAGGTGCGGATCGGCAACGACGTGCAGGTCGCGGTCGAAGGCGAGTTCCACCTCGGCGCCGGCCGCCCCTACGACTCGCTGCTCGGGGTCTGGTGGGGCACGGGAGTCGGCGGCGGCATCGTCCTCGGCGGCAAGCCCTGGCTCGGCCGGGGCGCCGCCGGCGAGATCGGCCACATCGTCGTCAAGCGGGGCGGCGCCCGCTGCCCCTGCGGTCGCCGCGGCTGTCTCGAGGCCTATGCGGGCCGCGCCGCGATGGAGGCGAAGGCGCGTCGCGAACACGCTACCGGGGTCGACACCGACCTCTTCAAGATCATGGAGAAGCGCGGCAAGGACCGCCTGACCAGCTCGGTCTGGGAGCACGCGCTGCGCGAGCAGGATCCGCTGACCGAGAGCCTGATCCGGCGCGCCGTGCGCTACCTCGGGACCGGGATCGCCTCCGCCTGCAACCTGCTCGACGTCGAGGCCGTGGTGATCGGCGGCGGCCTCGGGGTGCGCTTCGGCGAGCGCTACGCGACCGAGATCGAGCGCGAGATGGGCAAGCACATCTTCGTCGCCGACGACCCGCCGAAGACGCAGATCGCGGAGCTGGGCGACCTTGGCGGGGCAATCGGCGCCTCGCTTCTGTTCAACTCTTAGAGCCCGTCCCGGCAGGGGTTCCGCTTAACTTTTTCGGTGTGGCGGAGTTGGGCTTGGCGCCCGAAGGCGGTCGACGAAAAAGTACAAGACGCTCCACCCCTGCCGGGACGGGCTCTAGGCTGCGACCGGCTCGCGGCGCTTGCGCGCGGCTCGTTTCGGCTTAGCTGGCTCGAGCAGCTCGGCGAGGAAGCGGCCGGTGTAGGAGCCGGGGACGGCGGCGACCTCCTCGGGGGTGCCGGTGGCGACCACCTCTCCCCCCTCCTCGCCCCCCTCCGGGCCGAGGTCGATGAGGCGGTCGGCGGTCTTGATCACGTCGAGGTTGTGCTCGATCACGACCACGCTGTTGCCGGCGTCGACGAGACGCCCGAGCACGTCGAGCAGGCGCTGCACGTCGGCGAAGTGCAGGCCGGTGGTCGGCTCGTCGAGGATGTAGAGGGTGCTGCCGGTGGCGACCTTGGAGAGCTCGGTCGCAAGCTTCACCCGCTGCGCCTCGCCGCCGGAGAGCGTGGTCGCGGCCTGTCCGAGCCGGATGTAGTCGAGGCCGACGTCGTGCAGGGTGCGCAGGCGGCGGGCGATCTTCGGCACGTTCTCGAAGAAGACGACCGCCTCCTCGACCGACATCTCCAGCACGTCGCCGATGTTCTTGCCCTTGAAGCGGACCTCGAGCGTCTCGCGGTTGTAGCGCTTGCCGTGGCACTGCTCGCAGGGCACGTAGACGTCGGGCAGGAAGTGCATCTCGATCTTGATCTGGCCGTCGCCGCGGCAGACCTCGCAGCGCCCGCCCTTGACGTTGAAGCTGAAGCGGCCCGGCTTGTAGCCGCGCGCCCTTGCCTCCTGGGTCTGGGTGAAGAGCTGGCGGATGTGGTCGAAGACACCGGTGTAGGTCGCCGGGTTGGAGCGCGGCGTGCGCCCGATCGGCGACTGGTCGATGTTGATGATCTTGTCGATCTGGCTGAGCCCGTCGACGCCGTCGTGGGCGCCGGGGCGGAGCTTCGCCTGGTGCAGGCGGTTCGCCACCGAGTGGTGCAGCGTCTCGTTTACCAGGGTCGACTTGCCCGAGCCCGAGACGCCGGTGACGCAGCAGAAGACGCCAAGCGGGACGGCGACGTCGATCCCCTTGAGGTTGTGTTCGCGGGCGCCGCGCACGCGCAGCGCGCCGCTCGGCTTGCGGCGCTTCTCCGGCAGCTCGATCCGGCGCTTGCCGGAGAGGTACTGGCCGGTCAGCGAGGCGGGATTCTTGGCGACGGCGGCCGGGGTGCCGGCGGCGATCACGTGGCCGCCGTGCTCGCCGGCGCCGGGGCCGAGGTCGACCAGGTGATCGGCGGCGAGCATCGTGCCCTCGTCGTGCTCGACCACGATCACCGTGTTGCCGAGGTCGCGGAGGCGGTCGAGGGTGGCGATCAGCTTCTCGTTGTCGCGCTGGTGCAGGCCGATCGAGGGCTCGTCGAGCACGTACATGACGCCGACCAGGCTGGAGCCGATCTGGGTCGCGAGGCGGATCCGCTGCGCCTCCCCTCCCGAGAGCGAGCGGGCGGAGCGGCCCAGCGAGAGGTAGCCGATGCCGACGTTCTCGAGGAAGGCGAGCCGTTCGGTGATCTCGCGCACGATCAGGCGGGCGATCGCCCGCTCGGTCTCGGTCAGCTCCAGGGCGGCGATCCACTCGGCCGCGCCGCGGGCGGACATCTGGCTGAACTCGGCGATGCTGATCCCGCCGACCTTGACCGCGAGGCTCTCCGGGCGCAGCCGGGCGCCGTCGCAGTCCGGGCAGGGCTGCTCGGCCATGTAGCCCTCGATCCGCTCGCGGTTGACCTCGGAGTCGGTCTCCTCATAGCGGCGCTGGAGCTGGTTGACTATCCCCTCGAAGCGGACCTTGTAGGAGCGTCGGCGGCCGAAGCGGTTGGTGTAGGTCACCTGGTGGCGCTCGCCGCCGGTGCCGTGGAGAAAGATCTCTTTCTCGCTTTTCTTCAGCTTCGACCAGGGCTCCTCTGCGTCGACCCCGTACTCCTCGGCGACGGCCGCGATCAGCCGCCGCCAGTAGGCGGTGACGCCGCGGTTCCAGGGCTGCAGCGCGCCCTCGGCCAGGGAGAGGGTCGGGTCGGGGACGACCAGCTCGGGGTCGATCACGCGCTGGAAGCCGAGCCCGTGGCAGCGCTCGCAGGCGCCGTGGGGCGAGTTGAAGGAGAAGATCCGCGGCTCCAGCTCGGGGATCGAGGTGCCGCAGCTGAGGCAGGCGAACTGCTCGCTGAAGAGCAGGGGTTCGGCCGCGTCCTCGCCGACCATCTCGACTTCGACCAGGCCGCCCGCGAGGCCCGCGGCCGCCTCGACCGACTCGGACAGGCGCCTGCGCAGGTCCGGTTTCATCACGAGGCGGTCGACGATGACCGAGACGTCGTGCTTGAACTTCTTGTCGAGGGCGATCTCCTCGTCGAGCCGGCGCAGCTCGCCGTCGACCTTGACCCGCGAGTAGCCCTCGAGCCGGAATTGCTCGAAGAGCTTGCCGTACTCGCCTTTGCGCCCCCGTACGACGGGCGCCATCACCATGAATTTCTTTCCCTCCTCCAGGGTCATCAGCCGGTCGACGATCTGCTCCTGGGTCTGGCCTGTGATCTCGGCCCCGCACTCGGGGCAGTGCGGGACGCCGATCCGCGCCCAGAGCAGGCGCAGGTAGTCGTGGATCTCGGTCACCGTGCCGACGGTCGAGCGCGGGTTGCGCGAGGTCGTCTTCTGGTCGATCGAGATCGCCGGCGAGAGCCCCTCGATCGAGTCGACGTCGGGCTTCTCCATCAGCCCGAGGAACTGGCGCGCGTAGGCGGAGAGCGACTCGACGTAGCGGCGCTGCCCCTCGGCGTAGATCGTGTCGAAGGCGAGGCTCGACTTGCCCGAGCCCGATAGCCCCGTGATCACGATCAGCGCGTCGCGAGGCAGCTCGACGTCGACGTCCTTGAGGTTGTGCTCGCGCGCCCCGGATATGACGATCCGCTCAGATGCAGCCACAGGCGCCGATTCTACGCGTACGAACAGATGTTCCCGGGGGGAGAACTCCGCTGACTTCGCCCTTAGTTCCGTTATGCGGAACGAAACACGAAGTCACCGAGGGATTGCAGCAGCCGCCTCACGGCAATTCGGGGTTATCTCTACGGCTCAGCTCCATGAGCTTGGCTATTCCCAGGCCGCCATCTCACGTCAGATGTCGGCTGGGCGCCTTCATCCGATCCATCGCGGTGTCTACGCAGTCGGGAACCCCACCATCTCTCGGCACGGACACTGCATAGCGGCAGTGCTCAGCTGCAACGAGGGAGCGCTTCTGAGCCATCGCTCGGCAGCTTGGCTATGGGGATTGACCAAGAGGTGGCAGGCCCGAATCGAAGTCACGGCGGCCAGCCCGCGGGAAACGCGTCCGCTCATTTGCGTGCACAGCGCCCCGTCCCTTGCTGCGGTGGACCGGTACTCGCATGAAGGCGTTCCAGCCACGGCGATTCCGCGAACGCTTTTGGACTTTGCAGCGATCGATCCCCACTACCTCGACCAAGCGCTCGATAACGCACGGCGCTTGGGGCTGCTCGATCTCATTGCGATTGACGAGCTGATTGGGCGAAGCAAGGGCTTCAGAGGAGTGGCGCGGCTGCGGACCGCATTGGAGATTCACCGCCCCGAAGCTTTCACGCGCTCGGGATTGGAGCGCCGCTTCCTCGCGCTGGTCCGACACGCTGGCTTGCCCAAGCCGTCGATGAACCTCTATGTCGAGGGCCACGAGCTGGACGCTTACTGGCCCGCGCTGCGGTTCGCCGTCGAACTCGATACCTACGACTACCACGGAACGCCCATCGCCTTCGAGGCGGATCGCGTACGCCAGGAGAACCTGAAGCTCGTTGGTATCGAGATGGTTCGCATTACGGGCGTTCGCATGTCTCGCGAACCGGCCGTGGTGAGGCGCCGTCTCCGTCAGCTCCTCACCCAGCGCGCTAGCGATTTCCAGCGAACTCAATCTCGCTGAGTTCGTGTTTTCTTCCGGATAGCGGAACGAAAGGGGAAGTCAGCGGTCAGTAGAGGGCGGCGGCCAGGCGGCGGCGGTAGGCGACGGCCGTCGGGTCGCCTGGAGGCAGATCGCTGAGGATGCCCACTACGGCGCGGCGGAGTTGCTCGCGGGAGTCTTCGTCGGCATCGGCCATCGACTCCAGCAGGGCGTCGAGGGCGGCCTCGCGGTCGCCGCGGTCGAGGGTCTCGAAGGCCTCCGTCGCAACCCCCACCCTGGCCAGGCCGATCCGGGCGGCGATTCCCTCGGCGGCGAAATCGCCCTCATGGCCCTCTACCGCAGCCAGCGCGTCGTCGTCGGCTCCCCGCTCCAATCGCTTACGGGCGAGCGCCACGGCGATGTCTGCGCGGCGCGGCTCCAGTTCGGCGGCCTCGCGCAGCGAAAGCTCGTCCCCGGCCGCGAACAGCTCGTCGGCGCGCGACGGCACCAGGCCTTCGAACAGCTCTTCCACCTTCGCCTTCGGCACCGCGCCGACGAGCTCGCCGACCACGGCGCCGTCGCGGAAGGCCTTCACAGCCGGGATCCCCTGCACGCCGAAGCGCGCGGCCAGCGCCTGGTTGGCGTCGACGTCGACCTTGGCCAGCACCACCTTGCCGGCGCGCGCGGCCTCGGCCGCCTCCAGTGCCGGCGTCAGGGTACGGCAGGGCCCGCACCACTCGGCCCAGAAGTCGACGACCACCGGGACCTGGCGCGAGCGCTCGATCACCTCGCTCTCGAAGCTCGCCTCGCCGACCTCGATTGCCATGCCCGCAGATTAATTAAGGGGCCTTGCGCGCGACCCGGGTCGCGAGTAGCTTGAACCGGAGGCAGGGTCCAGCACTCCAAAGGAGGAGACATGTCGAACATCGACACAGCCCGGTCCGCCTACGAGGCCTTCGGCAGTGGAGACCTGGAAGCCCTGAAGGAGATGATGGCCGAGGACGGCACCTGGCTCACCTCCGACGAGCTGCCGCTCGGCGGAGAAACCCACGGCCGCGACGCGATCATCGGGAACTTCGCCCAGATCCCCAGCTACTGGTCCTCGTTCAGCGTCGAGCCGGAGGAGTTCATCGACGCGGGCGAGTGGGTGGTGGTGAGGGGCACCCAGCGTGCCGGCAGCGAAGGCGACAGCTTCGAGGCCCCGTTCGCGCACCTGATCAAGTTCGCCGACGGCAAGATCGCCCGCGGCGAGTTCTACGCCGACAGCGCCAAGGCCGCGAAGGTCCTCGCCTAGGAAAGAGCGAAGGGGCGCCGCGGACCGACCGCGACGCCCCTTCGGTGAATCGAGCCCGGACGGTCTACGCCCGCGCCGGCTCGACCTCCGGCTCAGAGCGCTCCCCCCGCGGCAGCCAGCCGAGGGCGCTCGGCAGGTACCAGTTGCGCTCCCCGAGCAGCTTCATCGCCGCAGGCAAGAGGATCGCCCGCACGATGGTCGCGTCGATCAGGACCGCGACGGCGAGGCCGACCCCCATCTCCTTCATGTCGATGATGCTGAGCGTGGCGAAGACGGAGAAGACCGCGACCATCACCATCGCGGCGCTGGTCACCGTGCCCGCCGTTCCGGCGATCCCGTAGCGGACCGCGTCGTCGCTGCTCATCCCCGCGTCGACGCCCTCGCGCACCCGGCTGAGGATCAGCACGTGATAGTCCATCGAGAGCCCGAAGAGGATCACGAAGAGGAACATCGGCAGCCAGGAGCTGACCCCTCCGTTGGAGTGAAAGCCCAGCAGCGACTCGCCGAGCCCGTTCTGGAACACCAGCACCAGCACCCCGTAGGCGGCGCCCACCGAGAGCAGGTTGAGCACGATCGCCTTGATCGGGACGACGATCGAGCGGAAGGTGACCAGCAGGAGCAGGAACGCCAGCCCGAGGACGAAGGCGAAGACCAGCGGCAGCCGCTCCGCCAGCAGGTCGGCGAAGTCCTTCGACTGGGCCGCGGCCCCGGTGACGTTGGCCTCGGCCCCGGCGACCCCGGCGAAGGCCGCCGGCACGAGCCGCTCCCGGACCTTCTCCATCGCCGCCGTGGCGACCTCGTCGCTGCCCGCACCGACCGTCGGCACGTCGATCGAGGCCACCGTTCCGTCCTTGCTCTCGGTGACCACGACCGGGCCGGCGACGACGCTCGAGCCCTCGGCCCGCCGGCGGAGGTCGGCGATCGCGCCGGCAACCGGGCCCGCGGTGACGTCGTCGGCCTCGACCACGACCTGGGCCCCGGCGGCTTCACCCGGGAAGGCCTCGGTGACGCGGTCGTAGGTCTGCACGACGGGAATGTCGCGCGGCAGGTCGTCCGCGCCACTGACCACGGTGTTCATTCCGAGGGCCGGAATCGCCAGGGCGACGAGAACCGCGGTGGAGGCGACCAGGGCCGCGACCGGACGCCGCATGACCGCGTCGACCACGGTCGCCCACGCCGACCTGCCGGCACGCCGCTCGCGCCAGCGGCCGACGAAGGGGATGCGTCCCTTCTCGACCTGGTCCCCGAGCTTGGAGAGCACAGCGGGCAGGACCGTCAGCGAGGCGATCATCGCCACGGCGACGACCGTCATCGTCCCCACCGCGAACGAGGTGAAGGTCGGGTCGCCGCTGAGCAGCATCCCGGACATCGCCGCGATCACGGTCAGGCCGGAGATCAGAACCGCGCGGCCTGAGGTCGCCGCGGCGGCGTCGAGGGCGGCGGACTCCGAACGGCCCTTGCGCCGCTCCTCGCGCTCGCGGCGCAGGTAGAACAGCGAGTAGTCGACGCCGACCGCAAGGCCGACGAGGACGACGACCGAGGAGACGTTGGGGTCCATCGGCACCAGCTGGCTGGGCAGGGCGAGGAGACCGACCGTCGCCAGCACCGCCGAGAAGGCGAGCACCAGCGGCACGAACGCGGCGACCAGGGCGCCGAAGGCGAGCAGCAGGATCGCCAGCGTGATCGGCAGCGAGGTCGTCTCCGCCTTCTTCAGGTCCTCGGAGAAGACGGCTTCGAGCGCCTTGTTGGCGCTGGCGTCGCCGAACTGCTCGATCCGCACGTCGGGGTGACGGCGCTGCGCGGCGGCAACCGCCGCCAGGCTCGAGTCGACCCGTTCTTCGGCCTGCTTCTGGTCACCCGTGATCTCGAATTCGACCAGGGCCGAGTGGCCATCGGCCGAGACCTGGCCTCCGCCGCTAACCGGCGAGTTGACGTTCTTCGCCGACGGCGACTGACTCAGGGCGCCGGTGACGTCGGCCACCGCCGCGTCGAAGCCTGGGTCGCCGATGCCTTCGTCCTCACTCTGGATCAGCACCAACTCGCTGTTGGGGGTCAGGTTGGCGCGTTCGAGCGCGACTTCGGCTCGGCCGGACTCGCCGGGCACCGCTTCGGAGCTGGAGAGCGTCTTCTGCCCGACCGCTCCGCCGATGACGAGCGAGACGACCACGAAGGCGATCCATCCGAAGATGGCCGTCCTGCGATGCGTGGCGCTCCAGCGAGCGGCACGAGCGGCGATGTTCTTCTTGGGTTGCATGGGGATCCTTTCTTTGATGTCGCACTTCCCGCCGGTATGCGGCGGAAAGTGCGACATCGCGGGGTTGGTGTGGGGTTGACGTGCGATGGAGGCAGGCTCCCAACGCTGGGACCGCGTTCCAATGCGGCTGGCAGGCGTCTCGCGGTGCGGGCGACACGCGGCGATGGTGGGGTTAGCCGTACCCCTGAGGACGCCCGGATGCAGGACAATCGGGCCATGACCACCTCGGTCCTGATCGTCGACGACCACCCCAGCTTCCGGCTCAGCGCTCGGCGCATGCTGGAGGCCGACGGCTACGCGGTGGTGGGCGAGGCGGAGGACGGCGCGGGCGCGATCGCAGCCGTGCGCGAGCTCAGCCCGGACCTGGTCCTGCTCGACGTCCAGTTGCCCGACATCGACGGCTTCGAGGTCGCCTCGCGGCTCAGCGCCGCGGCCGACTGCCCGGCGATCGTCCTCACCTCGACCCGCGAGAGCTCCGACTTCGGCGCCGCCGTCGCCGAGAGCCCCGTCCGCGGCTTCGTCACCAAGGGCGAGCTGAGCGGCGAGGCACTCGCCGCCCTGACCCGATGAACAGCCTGCGCCGCGCCCTGATCGCCCTCGGTCTCCTCGCCTTCGCCGCGGGGATCGGCTCGCTGGCGCTGATCCTCACCAGCGACCACGACAGCCCCCGCGGACTCTCCGCGGCGCTGATCCTGATCGCGGGATGGGGCTTCACCGGTACCGGGCTCTACGCCTGGGACCGCCGGCCGGCCAGCAGGACCGGCCCGCTGATGACGGCGATCGGGTTCACCTGGTTCTTCCGCGCCCTGATGTCGTCCAACAACGACGTCGTCTTCACGGTTGGCGCGCTCGGCGTCAACCTCCCGTTCGCGATCCTGATCCACCTGCTGGTGACGTTCCCCTCGGGCCGGCTGCAGACGCGAACCCAGCGGGTGCTCGTCGCCGTCGGCTACTTCATCACCACGGTCATGCAGGCCGCCTGGGTGCTCTCCGCGGATCCGGCGAAGGAAGGCTGCGACGGCTGCCCGGAAAACGTCCTGCAGGTCGGCAACGACGCGATCGGCGAAGCGATCGGCTCGATCCAGGGGATGATCGCGATCCCCCTGATCGCCGCCACGGTGACCGTCGTCTACCGGCGCTGGCGCGCCAGCGCGCCGGGAGAGAGGCGGGTCCTCACGCCGGTCCTGGCCACAGGCGGACTCGCCTTCCTCTTCCTCCTGGCCCAGCTGGTCATCGGCCAGACCGACCTCTCCGACCGGGCCGAACTGGTCGCCTTCGTCGCCGCGATCGCCGCCTTCGCATGCCTCCCGTTCGCCTTCCTGCTCGGCCTCCTGCGCACGCGGATCGGACGTGCCGAGGAGCTCAGCTCGGCCCTCTCAGCCGAGAACGAGCAGCTGAACGCGGAGCTGAGGGCCAAGGTCGAGGAGTTGCAGGCGTCGAGAGCCCGGATCGTCGAGGCCGGCTACGCGGAGCGGCGGCGGGTCGAGCGCGACCTCCACGACGGGGCCCAGCAGCGACTGGTGGCGCTGACGATGAGCCTGCGCCTCGTTCGCGGCAAGCTCGAGTCCGACCCTGAGGCCGCCGCCGAGCTGCTCGACGAAGCGATGGTGGAGCTGGGCGAGGCGACCCGGGAGCTCCGCGAGCTGGCCCGCGGCATCCACCCGGCGGTGCTCACCGACCGTGGGCTCGAGGCCGCCCTCGGCGGGCTCGCCGATCGCTCGCCCGTCCCGGTCGAGGTTCTCGAGACGCCTCCGGGTCGGCTGCCCGCACCGGTCGAGTCGACCGCCTACTTCGTGGTCGCCGAGGCGCTGACCAACGTCGCCCGCTACTCGGCGGCGGATGCCGCCACCGTGCGGATCTCGCGCGCCGACGGCACGGTCGAGATCGAGGTCCGCGACGACGGTGCCGGCGGCGCCGACCCGGCGAACGGGACTGGCCTGCGCGGTCTCGAGGACAGGGTGGCGGCGCTGGAGGGCGCCCTGCTGATCGTCAGCCCCGCCGGCGAGGGCACCACCGTGATCGCGAGGATCCCGTGCGGGTGATCGTCGCCGACGACTCGACCCTGCTGCGCGAGGGCGTCGTGCGCCTGTTGCAGGAGGCGGGGATGAAGGTGGTCGGCCAGGCCGGCGACGGCGAGGAGCTGCTGCGCAAGGTGCGCGCGCACAAGCCCGACGTCGCCGTCGTCGACGTGCGGATGCCGCCGACCCACACCGACGAGGGACTGCGGGCGGCGCGCGAGATCCGCGCCGAGCTGCCCGAGGTCTCGGTCCTGGTCCTCTCCCAGTACGTCGAGGTCGCCTACGCTCGCGAGCTGCTTGCCGAGAGCGCCGAGGGGCTCGGCTACCTGCTCAAGGACCGGGTCACCGACATCGACGCCTTCGCCGACGCGGTGCGCAGGGTCGGCGGTGGCGGCTCGGCCCTGGACCCCGAGGTGGTCTCGCAGATGCTCGGGCGCCGGCGCCGCGACGACCCGCTCGCCGAGCTGACCCCGCGCGAGCGCGAGGTGCTGGGGCTGATGGCCGAGGGCCGCTCCAACGCGGCGATCGCCGAGGAGCTGGTCGTCACCGACCGCGCGGTCGAGAAGCACGTCACCGGGATCTTCGGCAAGCTCGGGCTCGCCGCCAGCAGCGAGGACCACCGCCGCGTGCTCGCGGTGCTGCGCTTCCTCGATCAGCCCGGCTGAGCGGCGAGCGCGGGCTCGACGCCCGCGACCGCGAGCCGCTCCTCGACCACGGCGCGCTGCTCGGCGAGCGGGCGGCCGCAGGAGCCGGGCTCGGTGCCCTCGACCACCCGGGTCGAGCCGTCGCGGAGGCGGATGCGCAGGCGGCTGGGGAAGGTCATCCGCAGCGTCGCGGTGTCGAGGCCCTCGATGCCGGGGTCCCCACCGTCGCCCCTGAGCCGCCCGCGCAGCGAGCGGCCGAGATGGCGGCGCAGGCCGCGATCGGCAAGCAGGGCCTTGGCGATCGCGGGAGCCGGGTTGGCGTCGCCCATGTTCGCGTAGGCGAGGCGACGGCGGATCCGCAGCAGGTCCCCCAACCCGAGATCGGGCGAGGCGCCGGCCTCGAGGCTGCCGCGCAGGGTCGCCGCGGTCGCACCGGGGTCGTGGCGGAGTTCCACCCGCGCGGCGAGCGCGCGGATCTCGGCCTCATGTCCGGCCAGCCAGGTCGGGTCCAGCTCGGCCGGCGTGAACCTGCCGGCGAGCAGCGCGATCGCCGCGGTCAGCGTCGCCGAGAAGTTGACCCGGATCGGCGTCAGGTCCGTACCGCGCCCCAGCTCCTCCATCTCGCAGGTGAGCCAGCCGGCCTCGATCTCGATCCCGGCGACGTCCCCAGCGTCGATGCCGGAGGAGAGCGCGGCCTCGGCGACCGACTGCAGGTAGGCGCAGCCCGGCACCCGCTTGTAGGCGAGCGTGTCGGTCAGCCAGACGCGCCCGAGCGCGCCGAGCATCGCCGGCCGCGGCGCGAAGGAGAGGCCGGCGAGGACGCCGCGCGGGTGCTCGACCACGTCGAGCGCGCCGCTGACGCCGTCGGCGGCAAGCAGCGCCGCCCGCGCCCCCACCGCCGCCGGCTCGGCCGCGGTCAGGAGCTTGCTCTGCGGGCCCATGAACCCGGGCCACATCCCATACGGCGGCTGGTAGAGCGCGATCGCCAGGGCGTGCGCGGCGCGCCCGGCGTCGAGCCCGAGCCCGACCGAGGCCGCCACCGCCGCCGAGGCGCAGTGGATCGAGGCCCAGAACTGGCCGTTGTGGGGGCCGAGGAAGAGCGCCGCGCCGAGCCGGCCCGCGACCTCATTGGCCGCAACCTGGGCGACCAGCCTGCGCTCCGGGTCGCCGGCGAAGGCAGCGGCGGCCGGCACCGCCGAGTGCCCGGTATGCCCCATGAACAGGTAGTCGTCCCAGTCATGCGCGATCGAGGCCGCGGCCGACCGGTAAATCTCCCCGACCGGCCCATCCGGAGCGACGGCGGCAAACGACGCAGCCGCCTCCTCCCCGGCGGCGCGCCCGGCAGCCACGCACAGCGCCTGCAGCTCGGCCCGCTCCCGCACGCTGGGCGGCAGGTCTCCCACCTTCAGCCCGACGGCCCACTCAGCAATCTCCCCGCAGATCATCACGCGACGATGCTCTCACGAATGCGAAAAAGGCGATCTCGGTAGGGGTGGAGCGTCTTGTACTTTTTGGTCGACCCCGCCCGAGCGTCAGCAGAGTCCGCCTCTCCAAAAAGTTAAGCGGAACCCCTACCGAGATCGCCTCTACGCCCGAAAAGTTAAGCGGAACCCCCACCGGGATCGGCTCTACGCCCCGGCCCTAATCCCATCGAGGTCGCGCCGCAGCTCTCTCAACTCGTCCCGCAACCGAGCCGCCTCCTCAAACCGCAGGTCGTCGGCCGCGGCCAGCATCTCCTCCTCGAGCGAGACGATCGCGCGCTCCAGCTCGGCCGGGTCGTCGAACTCGGCGGCGCGCTTGCCGCGGCGCTTGCGCGGCGCCCGGTCCTCCATCGCCAGGAACTCGCTCATCTCGGAGATTCCCTTGCGCACCGTCTCCGGCGTGATCCCGTGCTCGGCGTTGTAGGCGACCTGGATCGCGCGGCGGCGGTCGGTCTCGCGCATCGCCGCCCGCATCGCGTCGGTCTCCCTGTCGGCGTACATCAGCACCCGCCCGTTGACGTTGCGGGCGGCGCGGCCGATCGTCTGCACCAGGCTGGTCTCGCCGCGCAGGAAGCCCTCCTTGTCGGCGTCGAGGATCGCCACCAGGGAGACCTCGGGCAGGTCGAGGCCCTCGCGCAGCAGGTTGACCCCGACCAGCACGTCGTACTCGCCGAGCCGCAGGTCGCGGATGATCTGGATCCGTTCCAGGGTGTCGATCTCCGAGTGCAGGTAGCGCACCCGGACGCCGTACTCGAGCAGGTACTCGGTCAGGTCCTCGGCCATCTTCTTGGTCAGCGTCGTCACCAGGACGCGGTCGCCGTCCTCGGCACGAGCCTTGATCTCGTTCATCAGGTCGTCGATCTGGTTCTTCGTCGCGCGCAGCTCGATCTCGGGGTCGACGATCCCGGTCGGGCGCACGATCTGCTCGACGATCCGGGTCGACTCGGCCCGCTCGAACGGCCCCGGCGTCGCCGAGACCATCACCAGCTGCGGCACCCGCTCGAGGAACTCGTCGAACTTGAGCGGCCGGTTGTCGATCGCCGAGGGCAACCGGAAGCCGTAGTCGATCAGCGTCTGCTTGCGCGAGCGGTCCCCCTCGTACATCCCCCCGATCTGGGGGATCGTCTGGTGGGACTCGTCGACGAAGACGACGAAATCGTCGGGGAAGTAGTCGATCAGCGTGTGCGGGGGGCTGCCCGGCGGGCGGCCGTCGAGGATGCGGGAGTAGTTCTCGATCCCCGAGGTGAAGCCGATCTCCTTCAGCATCTCGATGTCGTAGGCGGTGCGCTGGCGCAGGCGGTGCGCCTCCAGCTGCTTGCCCTCGGCCTCCAGCTCCGCGGTGCGGGAGGCCAGCTCGGCGCGGATTTCCTCCACCGCGCGCTCCAGGGTCTCGTCCCGGGTCACGTAGTGGGAGGCCGGCCAGACCGAGACGTGGTCGATCGTGTCGAGGACCTCGCCGGTCAGCGGGTCGAAGTGCTGGATCCCCTCGATCTCGTCGCCGAAGAGGGCGATTCGGTAGGCAGACTCGGCGTAGGAGGGCATGATCTCCAGCACCTCGCCGCGCACCCGGAAGGCGCCGCGTCCGAGGACCGAGTCGTTGCGCTGGTACTGCATCTTGACCAGCTTGCGCAGCACCTCGTCGCGGTCGATCTCCTCGCCGACCTTGAAGAGCTGCATTTTTTCGTTGTAGACCTGGGGTGAGCCGATCCCGTAGATGCAGGAGACCGAGGCGACGATGATCGTGTCGCGGCGGGCGAAGAGCGCCGCCGTCGCGGCGTGGCGCAGGCGGTCGATCTCGTCGTTGATCGAGGAGTCCTTCTCGATATAGAGGTCCTGGGCCGGGACGTAGGCCTCGGGCTGGTAGTAGTCGTAGTAGGAGACGAAGTACTCGACCGCGTTTTCGGGGAAGAACTCGCGGAACTCGTTGCAGAGCTGCGCGGCCAGCGTCTTGTTGTGGGCGATGACCAGCGAGGGCCGCTGCACCGCGGCGATCGTCGCCGCCATCGTGAAGGTCTTGCCGGTCCCGGTGGCCCCGAGCAGCGTCTGGAAGCGGTCCCCCTCGGCCAGGCCCTCGGCCAGGCCCTCGATCGCTTTCGGCTGGTCGGCGGTCGGGGTGTAGGCCGGGTTGAGCGTGAAATCAGGCATCGCGATCACCTTAAGGCCTAGCCCTGTGGGGTGCCGGGGGTGGGGTCCCCGGGCCGGCTTTCGCCGGGAGCTCCCGGGGACCCCACCCCCGGCACCCCCAACGCTCCACCCTTCCTTGAAAGCCCCATAGACTGGCCGCGCAATGAGTCGTTCACAGAGAGCATTGGCCGGATTCTTCGCCTTCGCCGGGACGATGCACTTCGTCATCCCGCGCAGCTACGAGGCGATCATGCCTCCCTCGCTGCCCAAGCATCGCGAGGCCGTGGCGGCGAGCGGGGTGGCCGAGATCCTCGGGGGCATGGCGGTGCTTTTGCCGCGGACCCGACGCTTCGCGCGCTGGTGGCTGCTGGGCCTGCTGGTCGCGGTCTTCCCCGCCAACGTGCACATGGCGGTCAACCCCGAGCAGGTCGACGACCTCGATCTCGACCGGCTGCCGCGCTGGGCCCTCTGGGCCCGGCTGCCGCTGCAGCCGCTGGCGATGCTCTGGGTCTGGCGCGCTACCCGCGACTGATTCGTATATAAACGTGCGGTTTCGTCTGTAGACGTTTTGGCTGTAGCGCTTCTGTCGTCGCAGACAGAGAATTGCCGCATGAAACCACGCGAACGTTTTGCAATCAACCTGCGCAAAGCGCGCAAGAAGAAGGGTGTGTCGCAGGAGGAGCTCGGCTTCCTCTGCGACCTGCACCGCACGGAGATCTCGCTGCTCGAGCGCGGCGGGCGCGAGCCACGCCTGGGCACGATCGTCAAGCTCGCCAGCTCGCTCGAGACGACCCCGGAAGCCCTCTGCGAGGGCATCGCCTGGCTGCCGAAGAAGAGCAAGTTCCAGTTCAAGAGATAGGCAGGGATCTGTAGGCGCGGGGCCACCGGGGCAGGGTCCCCGGGCCGGCTTCGCCGGGAGCTCCCGGGGACCCTGCCCCGGTGGCCCCAGTTACACGGTCCGGCCTAGTGCCGCGTCCGGCGACGTTGGCCCGCTTCTGGCGAGCGAAAGGCGAGCCTGGGTAGGACGCAGGGAGGCGGAGTAGCAGCGCTACTTCGCCGACCGAGGACGACGCCAGGCGAAGGCTTGCAGCCGCCAGAACGGGGCGAACGTTGGCTGACGCGGCACTAGATCTTGCTCAGGGTAGGAAGCTTTCGAGGAACTTCTGGGCGGGGTTGAGGAAGGTCTGCAAGCCGTTGAGCAGGGTGCGGGTGTCCTCGATCAGTTCGATCGCCTGGTCCAGCGGGATGTCCCTCAGCGACTCGCGCAGGGGATCGGCGAGAAGGGGGCTCAGCGCCCCGGCCTCTTCGGCATCGTCGACCGCGCGCAGCAGGCCCGCCCGGATCGCTCGCGCGAGCTCGGCGTCGTCGATCCCGTAGCGCTCGCTGAAGCGTTCGCGGGTCTCCGGCGTCGCCAGCGCCCGCGCCAGCGTCTCGCGGCTCACCCCCAGCTGGCAGGCGGCGCCGTCCAGCGCCGAGAGCGAGAACTGCTCGGCGATCTGGTCGAGGCCTTCCGGGTCGCGCCAGGGGCGCGTCTCGCATGGATCCGCGGTCTTCGCCGGCGCATAGGAGGAGCCACCCGAAGCCAGGTATATCCCGGGGAGCCCGACAGCGGCGGCAATCGCCGCGATGACCAGAGCCTGTCCTCGTCTCGATCCGGTCATAGAACCACCATACGTTCGCGCCCCGGTCGCACCCCAACCAGGACGAGTGCTGCATTCGCCGTGTTTATGACGGCGAATGCAGCACTCGCGGCAACCTGGGGAGGCTTAAACCCGTGGGGGGTTGACACAAGGCGTCTCACAGCTCGACCCTCCTCGCGAGGCCGATCGGGATCAGCGAGAGCAACCCGAACAGGGCCGCGAGGCCGAAGGACGGGCTGAAGGCGTGCGTGGCGCCGCGATTCAGCTGCTCCTGGAGCTCGTCGCGAAGCCCGACGACCGCAGCGCGGTCCTCGGGATCCTCAGGCAACGGATCGAAGGCGGGGCCGATCGTCGGGACCCTCCCCTGCTCTCCCTCGAGCCGGCTCTCGATCCGCTGCGCGAGCTCGAGCTTGAGCAGCGGCGGCGCGGGCGAGTCGAGGATCACCGCAGTGCCGGCGTCGATCGCGTCGTGGCGCTGCTCGGCGATGTCGGCGGTGAAGATCGGGGTCAGCGCCAGCAGGCCGACGACGACTCCGGCGTGCCGGGCCGAGATCGTCCAACCGCCGTGGATCGCCTGCGGGGCCCGCCCGTGCAGCGCCGTCTCAGTCAGGGCCGAAAGCACCAGGGCGAGGCCGATCCCGACCATGACCTGGGGAGGCACGGTCAGCGCCACCTCGGCCTTGGGCAGCAGCGCCAGCGCTCCGAGCCCGCCGGAGACGAGGATCGCCCCGGCTGCCGCGCGGGCACGCGCACTCGGGGCCCAGCGCCCGAGGCGGCTGCCGGCGATTGCCGCGAGGGGCATGACGCTGACCACGATCGCGGCGCCGATCGGGGTAAGGCGCCAGCCCTCGATCAGCAGCAGGACGAGCAGGAAGAGGGCGGCTGCGATTGCCGCCGAGATCATCGCCAGGGCCAGGTTGGCGAGCAGGTGAGGCCGGCCGGTCTGGCGCAACTCCGTGACGAGCACGCCGGTCGCCGCCTCATGCCTGGCGACGGCGAGGATCGGCACGGCGACGGCCAGCGCCACCGGCACCTGGACCAGGAAGATCGACTGCCAGGAGACGAGCTCGGTGAGCAGGCCGCCGATCGCGGGGCCGAGCGCTGCCCCGGTCGCGCCGGCCGTCGCCCAGACCGCGGTTGCCCGGCGCTCGGAGCCGACCGTGGCCGGAAGCAGCTCCAGCACGGCCGTCACCGCCAGGGCCCCGCCCAGGGCCTGCACGCAACGGGCGGCGATCAGGGTGTTGAGCTCGGCCGAGATCCCGCAGGCGATGCTGGCGCCGGCGAAGACGGCGAGGCCGACGGCTGCCGCACGCCCCGGGCCGGCGCGGCGCGCGAGGAGGGCGGCGGGCACGGCCGCCAGCGCCATCACCAGGTTGAAGGAGACGAGGACCCAGGTGACGCCGGCGACGCTGGTGTCCAGCTCGCGGTAGATCTGCGGCAGCGCCAGGACGACGATCGAGGAGTCGGCAAGGACCATGCCGACCGCGACGGCAAGGGCGGAGAGGCGCGGCCTCGGCACCGCGCTCACCTGTATCCCAACTCCTTTGCGTACTCCTCGCGGTAGGCGTCCTGCTTCTCGAGCACCTCTTCCACGTAGGCCCGGGTTTCGGGGAAGGGGATCTGCTCGACGCGGAGGTCGCTGCCGCCCCACTCGTCGGCGTTGCCGGGACCGGCGTTGTAGGCGGCGAGCGCGGCCGCGACGTCGCCGTCGTAGCGGTCGATCAGTTCGCCGAGCAGGAAGGTGCCGTAGCGGATGTTGATTTCCGGGTCGCCGAGATCCTCGAGCTTGAACGTGGTGCCACCGCTGAGGCGCTCGATTTCGCTGGCCGCGGCGGGAGTGATCTGCATCAGGCCGCGGGCGCCGGCGGGAGAGGTGCGGTCGCTGAACTTCGACTCCGAGTAGATCACGGCGGCGATCAGGGCCGCGTCGACGCCCTTTTCGCGCGATTGCTGGCGGATCACGTCCTCGTGCCTCAGGGGCAGGGTGAGCTCCTGAAGACCTCGTTCCAGTATCCCCACCACTCCCAGCAGCACGCCGGCGACGATAGCGGCGGCGAGGAGCGCGGCGCCAATCGCGATGCGGCGCCTTCTCCATTCCCTAACCAGGCGCTTGCTGCCCAGGCTCATCTCCTCAGCTTCGCGACGAGGCCGGACAGGCGCTGCTCGAGGTCCTCCAGCGTCCCGTCGTTCTCGATCACGTGCTCGGCCCGGGCCGCCTTCTCGTCCTGGGGCAGCTGCCGCGCCTCGCGCTCGCCGACCAGGGTGTGGCCCCGGGCCTCGGCCCGCGCGCGCCGCACCTCGTCGGAGGTGACGATCGCCACGGTGGTGTCGAAGACCGGCGCCATCTCGCCCTCGAACAGCAGCGGCACCTCGACCACGGCGATCGCGACATCGTCGCCCAGCGAGGCGAGCCAGCTTCCGATCCGTTCTCCGACCAAGGGGTGAATCTGGGCCTCCAGCCATTGCAGCTGCTCCGGGTCCGCAAACACGATCTCGCCGACCTTGGTGCGGTCGACCCGCCCCTCAGGCGCGACCTCCTCCCCCCAGCGCTCCGTCAGCCTGCCCAGCAACGGCTCGGAATCGAGCAGCTCGTGCACGACCGCGTCGCTGGAGATAGTCGCGGCCCCCAGCCGCTCGAACGCGGCCAGCGCCTCGGACTTCCCGGCCGCGATCCCCCCGGTCAACCCGATGGTCAGCGGCACGGCGGCCTAGGGCCTATCCCGGCAGGGGTTCCACTTAACTTTTTCGAGCTGCGTCTCCGGTCGCCCCCGATGGCTGCTCGCGAAAAAGTACAAGACGTTCCACCCCTGCCGGGATAGGCCCTCAGGGCTCGGAAGGCTCCTCGGCGGGAGGAGCGTCAGCATCGGCGGCCGGGGACTCCTCCTCGGCAGCGGGAGCGTCCTCGGCCGAAGGCTCCTCAGCCTCGGCCGCAGGCTCCTCGGCAGCCTCAACCTCAGCAGCGGGGGGCTCCTCCGCAGCAGGCTCCTCGGCCTCGGCCGCAGGCGCCTCCTCCTCGGCGGGCTCCTCAGCAGCCGGTGCCTCAGCCTCAGCAGCCGGCGCCTCAGCCTCCTCGGCCTCCGCCGCAGGCTCCTCTGCCTCCGCCGCAGGCTCCTCGGCCTCAGCCGCATCGTCCGCGGGTGGCGTCGCAGGGGGGACCGCCCCCGAGGACGCTTCAGCGACCACAGGGGGCGGTGGGTCCCCTGCGGCGACAGGACCCGCGGCATCACCGTCTGAACCCTCATCCGAAGTCTCACCCGCCGCAGCGGCGTCGATCTGTTCGCCAAGGTCGCCCATCGCCATCTTGCCCTCGGCAACCTGCTTGATGCTGAGCGAAAGCCGCCGCCGCTCTTCGTCGATCTCGAGGATCTTGACGTTGAGCTTCGTCCCCGGCTCGACCACCTCGGTGGGGCTCTCGACGTGGTGGTCGGCGAGCTCGGAGATGTGGACGAGGCCCTCGACCCCGGGAAGGATCTCGACGAAGGCGCCGAAGGCGACGACCTTGGTCACCTCCCCCTCGAGCACGTCGCCGGGCCGGTGAGCGCTGATCACCCGCTGCCAGGGATCCTCCTGCGTCTGCTTGAGACCCAGGGAGATGCGCTGGCGGTCGCGGTCTATGTCGAGCACCTTGATCCGCACTGTGTCGCCGATCGCCACCACCTCGGAGGGATGGTTGACGTGGCTCCAGGAAAGCTCGGAGATGTGGATCAGGCCGTCGATGCCGTCGAGGTCGACGAAGGCGCCGAAGTCGACGATGTTGGAGATCTTGCCCTCGACGACCTGGCCGGCCTCGAGGCGCCCGAGGATCTGCTCGCGCACCTCCTTGCGCTCTTCCTCCAGCACCGCGCGGCGGGAGAGCACGACGTTGTTGCGGCTGCGGTTGAGCTCGATCACTTTGCACTCGAGCGTCTCGCCCGTGAACTCCTCGAGGTTGTGGACGCGGCGGATGTCGACCAGCGAGGCGGGCAGGAAGCCGCGCACCCCGAGGTCGAGGATGAGGCCGCCCTTGACCACCTCGATCACGTTTCCTTCGACCGGTTCGCCCGACTCGGCCGCGGCCTCGATCTTGCGCCAGGCCTTCTCGAAGCGGGCCCGCTTCTTGGAGAGGACCAGCCGGCCTTCGTTGTCCTCCTTGGTGAGGACGAGGGCGTCGACCTCCTCGCCGATCTCGACCTCGTCGGCCGGGTTGACCGACTTGCGGATCGAGAGCTCGTGCGAGGGGATGACGCCCTCGGACTTGTAGCCGATGTCGACCAGGACCTCGTCCTTGTCGATCCGCACGACGTGGCCTTTGACGACGTCGCCCTCCTCGAAGGACACCATCGTCGCCGCGTAGTTCGGCACGACCTTGCCGTCGACTTCCACCAGCAGGCCGCCGGAGCCCTCCACGGGCGTGCCGGTGGGAACGGGCGGCTCTGGGGTAACGGTCGTATCGGTCACGGACACAGCGGCGCATGATTGCAGGTGGATACGCTCTGCGTCGTGCCGATTCGTGCAACGAAACGAGGCGAGGAGCGGACTCCGCTCGACGGCAGCCACGACGTGCTGATCTGCGGGGCGAGCTTCGCGGGGCTCGCGGTGGCGCGCGAGCTGGCGGGGTCCGGCGCCGACGTGCTGGTCGTCGACCGCTACGAGATCGGCGAGCGGCAGACCTCCGCCTGCGGCATCCCGACCGAGTGGATGCGGGCGATGGGCCTGATGGGCGCCGAGCGCCAGCGCTTCGACTCGCTGCTGATGCACACCCCGCACGGCGACTCGCGCTTCCGGCTGCCGTTCACCTTCTCGACCTTCGACTACCGCGAGCTCTGCGAGATCCTCTGGCGCGACTGCGACGCCAGGTTCGAGACGGCAAAGGTGAACCGGCGCCTGCGGCCGGCAAGCGGCGACGCCGCGGCCGCGGTCGAGACCGACCGCGGGGTGATCTCCGCCCCGCTCGTCGTCGACGCGCTCGGCTGGCGCCGCGTGCTCGCACGCGGCGACGGCTACCAGCCTCCCGACGCGCCGCTCTCGCGCGGGCTCGAGGTCCATCCGGACGGCGAGGGCGAGGACCTCGAGATCTGGATCGACCGGCGCTACGTCCCCGCTGGCTACGGCTGGTGCTTCCCGGCGGGCGAGGAGCTGCGCATCGGGGTCGGCTCCTTCGACCCCCGCTTCCACGTCCGCGCCACCACCGAGCTGCTCGCCGACGACCTCGGCAGCGAGAAGGTCCGCTACCAGGGCAACTGGATCCCGCACAAGCTGCGCCGCGGCACCGAGGGCGGCGTCTTCTTCGCCGGCGACTCGGCCGGCCACTGCCTGCCGCTCAGCGCCGAGGGCATCCGCACCGCGCTCTACTTCGGGATCGCGCTGGGGCGCGAGCTGCGCGGCGTCCTCGACGGCTGGCAGGACCGCGAGCAGGCGGCCGCCCGATACGCCGAGTTCAACGACTCCCACGAGTGGAAGTTCCGCTGGATGCTGCGCGTGCAGCACCTCGTGCCGCGAATCCCGCCGCGCCTGCTGGGGCCGCTCGCCCGCCTGCTCGGCGCCAAGCGCTTCGTCGAGTGGTCCTTCGGCCACTACCTGCGAATCGCGCCGCCGGAGTTCGCAACCTCAGCGAACAACCAGAGCCGTACCGGCCAGCAGCAACACGACCCCGGCCACGCGGCCCGGGCTGAGCGCGACCTGGTCGAGGCCGAATAGCCCCAGCCGGTCGATCGCGACCGAGGCGACCAGCTGGCTCGTGACGGTCAGCGCCGCGACGCCCCCGGCACCGATCGCCGTCACCGCAATCAGCGCAGTGACCACATAGGCCGCGCCGAGCAGGCCGCCCAGCAGGTAGTACCAGCTGACGTCGAAGGTCGAGCCGAGCCCGCCCGCCTTGCCGCTGAGGACGACGATCGCGGAGAGGGCGAGGGTGCCGACGAGGAAGGAGACCAGCGCCGCCGGCAGGCTCCCCGTCGCCTTGCCAAGCCCGGCGTTGATCGGCGCCTGCAGGGCGATCAACCCGCCCGCAAGCGCCGTCAGCAGTACGGCCAGTCCCCGGTCCATGTGCCAACCGTCATATCAGTCCCACCCGCTGACTTCGTCGTTTCCAGTCCGTATGCCCCGAAAAAGACGAAGTCAGCATTTTCGAGGGGCGGATACGCTTGGGTACCGATGGAGGCTGGGAACACCGTCATCGATGGGGATCCGCTGACCGCGACCGCGGTTTCGATTACGGGAGGCACTGGCGGTCCCGTCAGCCTGCGCGACTGCGCGCGGGCGTTCTTCCGCTTCCGCTCGCCACGGGTGCTCGCCGCCTTCCTCGTCGTCTTCGTCGCGGCCCGGATCGCGGTCGGGGACTGGAGCGGGCTCGACCTCGCCGCGGCCGCGCTTCTGATCGCCTCCCAACCCTTCACCGAGTGGCTGATCCACGTGCTCCTCCTGCACTCGAAGCCGCGCAAGGTCGGGCCGTTCACGATCGACCTGGCGACGGCGCGGCTGCACCGCTGGCACCACCGCAACCCTGCGCTGCTCGAGGCGGTGCTGATCCCCGGCTCGCTGATCGCCGCCTTCCTGCTGCCGGTGATGGCCGTGATGTGGCTGCTGAGCTGGCCCTGGGCGCTGGCAGGCGGCGACCACGTCGGGCTGTGGCTGACCCTGATGACGATCAGCGTCGTGCTCACCGCCACCTACGAGTGGAGCCACTTCATCATCCACACGCCCTACCGGCCGAAGAGCCGCTACTACCGCTCGATCTGGCGCTCGCACCGGCTCCACCACTTCAAGAACGAGCACTACTGGTTCGGGGTCAGCTCCGACGCCGCCGACCGCGTGCTCGGCACCAGCCCGGACCACCGCGCGGTGCCGAAATCCGAGACGGTGAAGACGCTCGGCGAGCGGGGCTGACCGGACGCTGCGCCGACGCCTACTTGGCGTCGAGCCAGTCCTCGCCGACGCCGATGTCAACCTCCAGCGGCGGGTCGAGCTCGTACGCGGCGCACATCTCCCGCCGCACCAGATCGACCGCGTCGTCCATCTCCCCCGGCGGGCCCTCGAAGAGCAGCTCGTCGTGGATCTGCAGGACCAGCCGGGTCTCGGCCCCCGAGGCCCGCAGCGCCTCGCGGCAGCGCACCATCGCCACCTTGATGATGTCGGCAGCGGTGCCCTGGATCACCGTGTTGACGGCCAGCCGCTCCCCCAACCGCCGCGTGTTGGGATTGCCCGAGCGCAGCTCGGGGATCGCCCGCCGCCGCCCCATCAGGGTGGTGACGTACCCCTCCTCCTGCGCCCGCTCGACCACCTGCTCGCGGAGGGCGCGCACGGCGGGGAAGCGCTCCAGGTAGCGGGAGACGAATTCCTCGCCCTCTTTGCGCGGGATGTTGAGCCGGTCGGCGAGGCCGAACCCGGTGAGGCCGTAGACGATGCCGAAGTTGACCATCTTCGCCTTCGAGCGCTGGCCGACGTCGACGTCGTCACGGGAGATGTCGAAGACCTCGGCCGCGGTCGCCGCGTGGACGTCGTCGCCGGCGCGGAAGATCTCCTTCAGCACCTCCTCCTCGGCGACGTGGGCGAGGACGCGCAGCTCGACCTGGCTGTAGTCGGCGGAGAGCAGGCGGGCGCCGGGCTCGGCGACGAAGCAGGCGCGGACGGGGCGGCCGATCTCGGTCCGGATCGGGATGTTCTGCAGGTTCGGGTTGGTGCTGGAGAGGCGCCCGGTCGTGGTCGCCGCCTGGTTGAAGGTGGTGTGCACGCGGCCGGTCTCGGAGTCGATCAGGTCGGGTAGCGAGTCGAGGTAGGTGTTCTTCAGCTTGGTCAGCTCGCGCCAGTGCTCGATCTTCTCGACGATCGGGTGCTCCTCGCGAATCTGGGCGAGGACGCGGGCGTCGGTCGAGTAGCCGGTCTTGCCGCGCCGCTTGCGGGTCAGCCCCAGCTCCTCGAAGAGGACGCGGCCGACCTGCTGCGGCGAGCCGATCGTGAACTCCTCCCCGGCCAGCTCGAAGATCTCCTTCTCCAGGGTGTCGATCCGCTCGCCGAAGCCGGCGCCGACCTCGGCCAGGCGGTCGGCGTCGAGCTTGAGGCCCTCGCGCTCCATCGCGGCGAGCACGTGGACGAGGGGCAGCTCGACCTCGCGCAGCAGCGGCTCCAGGCCGAGCTCCTCGATGCGGGGGCGCTGGGCCTCGACCAGGGCAGCGGCCAGGCGCGCCTCCTCGGCCGGATCGAGCCCGGCCTCGCCCTCCCCGTCGCCGTCGAGCGAGAGCTGGCCGCTCCCCGCGCCGCCGGCCTCCGCCGCGCCCTCGGCGATCCCGATCCCGGCGTCAGCGGCCAGCTCGGTCAGCTCGTAGGTGCGGCGCTGTGGCTCCAGAAGGTAGGCGGCAAGCATCGTGTCGTGGTCGAGCGCGAGCTCGACCCCCTCGCGAGCGGCGGCTGCGAGCAGGCCGTGCCGGCCGCCGCCGAGCGACTTGGCGTCGTGGGCGACGAGCGGGCGGGTGGAGATCGCCACGGCGAGCTCGTCCTGGGTCGAGCTGCCGGTGAGGATGCGCCCGCCGTCGGCGGCCGCCCAGCGCTCGCCGTCGATCGCCAGGGCCAGCGGACCCTCTCCCTCGCTCAGGTCCCCGGCCTTCCCTTCGACCGCCTCGACCTCGAGCTCGGTCTCGACCCGACGACCCGGCACGGCGTCGCCCTCCGGCAGCGCCTCTTCCAGCCGCTCCATCACGGCCCGCAGCTCGAACTCGCGCATGAAGTCGCGCAGGACGCCGCGGTCGGGCTCGGCGGCCATCGCCTCGGCCAGGTCCACCCCGGTCTCGATCTCGTACTGAAGCGTCGCCAGCTGCTTCGACATGCGGGCGTCCTCGGCGTGCTCGACCAGGTTCTGCTTGCGTTTCGCGCCGGATATCTCCTCGACGGCGGCGAGCACACCCTCGAGGTCGCCGAACTTCTGCAGCAGCTGGGTCGCCGTCTTCTCGCCGATCCCGGGAACCCCGGGGATGTTGTCCGAGGTGTCGCCGCGCAGCCCCATCAGGTCGACGATCCGCTCCGGCGGCACCCCGTAGCGCTCTTCGACCGCGGCGATGTCGTAGACCTTGGTCTCGGTGATCCCGCGCGAGGTGCTCATCACCCGCACCCCGTCGCCGACCAGCTGGTAAGCGTCGCGGTCTCCCGTGACGACCATCACCGGGATCCCCTCCTCGCGGGCCTGGCGGACCAGCGAGGCGATCACGTCGTCGGCCTCGTACCCCTCCACCTTGACGTTGGTGTAGCCGAAGGCCTCGACCAGCGGCATCAGGTGCGGCCACTGCTCGCGCAGCAGGTCGGGGCGCGGTTTGCGCCCCGCCTTGTAGAGGTCGTAGGTGACCTCGCGCCCCGACATCCCCGCGTCCCAGGCGACGACGACCCCGGCCGGCGCGTGCTCGTCGATGATCTTGACCAGCATCGAGGCCAGCCCGTAGATCGCGTTCGTCGGCCGCCCGTCGCTGGTCCCGATCGACTCCGGCAGCGCGAAGAACGCCCGGTAGGCGAGCGAGTTGCCGTCGATCAGGAAGAGCTCGCGCTCAGCAGTGCCCGTCTCCTCAGTGGCCATCGCCGCCAACTCTATGGCGCGGAGAGGCGAGTACTTCGGCCTAGAGCTTCTTCTTCAGGGTCGCTGCCCGGGACTTCGTGGCCGGGTCGCCGCCGGTGGGGGTGAAGGTGACCTTGGCCTTGACTTTCGCTTTGCCTTTTTCCTTCAGCTTCTTCTTCGCCTTGCCGGTGGCTTTCAGCTTCAGCTTCACCGTGCCGGCGGCGGAGGCCACGGCTTTCGACGCCTTCAGGCCTTTGCCGGAAAGGCTGAGCGTGCCGGGACCGGGGACTTTGACGGCAAGGGTCGCGATCCCCTTTTTCAGGTTCCGCTTCAGCTTGCCGAAGCTGAACGCGTTAGAGGGCTTGGCCGGCCCGGCGATGATCGTCGGCTCGGGGCCGATCAGGCGGAAGGCCTGGTCGGGTTCGGAGGCCGATTCGGGGAAGCAGGTGGTCCTCACGACCCAGGTTTTGCCGCAGCCTCCTTTGTAGAGGCCGCTTGGGTTCTGCCAGGTTGCCGGACTCCCGACCTGAGCGGTGCTGTTCAGCCAGCCCCAGTTCGCGGGCGCCGCAACGGAGACCCAGTAGGTCCCCGGGCCGAGCGGCGGGACGTTCGTCAAGGGGGAGTTGTAGCTCGGGCCGTTGGTGGCTTTGATCCCGCCCTGGTAGAAGAGCATGCTGCCGGGCACGCCGCCGGCGTCGGCGTAGATGCGCACGTAGGTCAGCAGGATCGACGGGTCGCCGGGTTTGCCCAGCACGTCGACCTCGGTCAGCGTCCACTGCTGGCCGGCCGGAACCGTGAAGTCGTCGGCGGCCTCGACGTCATCAGGTTCACCGGGGTAGCTCATCGATTCGGTCTTTTCCAGCCCCGGATTCGCCGTCTGGTCGTAGAGGACGACCGCGCACGCGGTCGAGGGCAGCGCGAGCCCGGCGAGCACCAGCCCGCACGCCACGGAGATCTTCGCTGCCCGGAGCACGAGGGGGTGAGCCTATGCCGCCGCCCGGCGCGCGTCAAGAAGCCCCAGCCCCGGGACGAAGCGCCCGACGCTCGCCGCGTACTCGGCGTAGGCCCCGCCGTGGGTGCGCAGCAGGTACGGCTCCTCGACCAGGCGGACCTGGAGCTCGAGCGCGGTGACGAGGCAGGCGATCGCGGCGATCGCGAGGGCGTTGGGGACCATCAGGACGAGGCCGAAGACGGTGGGGATCATCGCGCTGTAGATCGGGTTGCGGACCAGCCCGAAAGGGCCGTCGGTGACCAGCTCGGTCCGCTCCTCCGGGTTGACCCCGATCCGCCAGGCGTCCCCCATCGCCAGCTGCGCGCCGAAGGTGAGCCCGATCCCGCCGGCGCCGAGGAGGAGACCGGCGACCTGGACCGTGGTGCGGTCCAGCGCCGGGACCGGCTCGAGCACGCCGAGCAGCGCGAGGACCGGCGCCGCGCCGCCCATCGCCAGCGAGGCGCCGAAGAGGACCCCGGCGAACCGCTCGAGCGCGCCGGCATCCCGCGGAAGGCCGTGGATCCCCGTCGACCCGGTGCGGCGCATCTGCACCGCGATCCGCACCCCGAAGGTGAGGATTAGGGAGACGCAGTAGAGCCCAAGAGCGAGACCCGCCATCGCGCCAACTCTACGGCGCCGGCAACTCAACAGGCGGGGAGACACGGGCAGTCCCCTCGCCTGACAAGTCGCCGCCGGAGCGGCGGCGACTTTGAGTATCCGCCAGTCGAGGGGACTGCCCGTGTCTCCTTCCCGGTCAGCCGACCTCCCACAAGCAGCCGGCTCAAGCGACCGCCGCGGCAAGCCGATTGAGGTGACGTGCCTGGACGATCCGCTTCGGCCCGATCGGCGCAAGCGAGGTCAGCACCGCGCTGACCGCCTTCGTGCGCTGACGCTCGCGCCCTGGAAGGGCCGTCCCGCGAGATCAGCAAGCCCAGGCGGCCGGCCCGAATCTGATTCGATAGCCGTCGATGGCAGTCAGCGCCCAGTACAGCGTCACGATCCGGGTCGAGCTCGACGCGCGGCAGGAGCCGCTCGGGAAGCTGACCGCTGCGATCGCCGAGGCCGGCGGGCAGCTGCAGGGCGTCGACCTCGTGCCCGGGGCCGGCGGCGAGGGCAAGCGGGTGCGCGAGTTCACGATCGACGCCCAGGACCGCGAGCACTGGGAGCGGATCCTGCGCTCGATCGGCTCGACCCGCGGCGCCAGGGTGCTCGACTACGTCGACCGCACGATGCAGATGCACCGCGGCGGCAAGATCTCGGTCGAGAACAAGTACCCGCTGAAGACGCGCGACGACCTCTCGATGGCCTACACGCCCGGCGTCGCCCGCGTCTGCCAGGACATCCACGACGATCGCTCCAAGGCCTTCGAGTTCACGATCAAGAAGAACACCGTCGCGGTCGTCTCCGACGGCAGCGCCGTGCTCGGCCTCGGCAACATCGGCCCGGAGGCGGCGATGCCGGTGATGGAGGGCAAGGCGATGCTGTTCAAGGAGTTCGCCCAGGTCGACGCCTTCCCGATCTGCCTCGACAGCCAGGACCCCGAGGAGATCGTCAAGGCGGTGGAGCTGATCGCCCCGACCTTCGGCGGCATCAACCTCGAGGACATCTCGGCGCCGCGCTGCTTCGAGATCGAGGAGCGGCTGAAGGCCTCGCTCGACATCCCGGTCTTCCACGACGACCAGCACGGCACCGCGGTGGTGGTGATGGCGGCGCTCTTCAACGCGCTGAAGATCGTCGGCAAGCCGATCGAGCAGCTGCGGGTGCTGGTGGTGGGCCTCGGCGCCGCCGGGGTGGCGGTGACGAAGATGATGCTCGCCTCGGGGGTCACCCACGTGGTCGGCTGCGACCGCCAGGGCGCGCTCTCGACCGAGCGCGCGGACTACGTCTCCGGCGAGATGAGCGGGATCAAGCGCTGGTACGCGGAGAACTCGAACCCCGGCAAGCTGAGCGGCCAGCCCGACGACGCGATCGAGGGGATGGACCTCTTCATCGGCCTCTCGGGCCCGGGCACGATCCAGGGGGAGTCGCTGGCCAAGATGAACGACGACGCGATCGTCTTCGCGATGGCCAATCCCAACCCCGAGGTGATGCCCGAGGACGCGGCTCCCTACGTGCGGATCATGGCCACCGGCCGCTCGGACTACCCGAACCAGATCAACAACGTGCTCTGCTTCCCCGGCATCTTCCGCGGCGCCCTCGACGCCGGCGCGCCGCGGATCACCGAGGAGATGAAGCTGGCCGCCGCCAAGGGCATCGCCGAGGTCGTCGCCGACGACGACCTCTCCGAGGACTACATCATCCCCAGCGTCTTCGACCGCGACGTGGCGCCCAAGGTCGCCGCCGCCGTGGTCGAGGAGGCCAAGCGCGAGGGGATCGCCCGCTTCAACCAGGAGACCGGGACCTTCTCCACGGTGGAGGTCACCTAACACCGTGCGGGTGCTCGTCACCGGAGCCAGCGGGTTCATCGGGTCGGCGCTGTGCGACTCGCTGCTGGTCCGGGGCGACACCGTCGTCGGCCTGGCGCGGGACCCGAAGCGGGCGCGCCAGACCAACCCGCGGGTCGCGTGGCACGCCTGGCAGCCGACCCTGGAACGGCCGCCGGCCGAGGCCTTCGAGGGCGTCGACGCCGTGGTCAACCTGCTCGGCGAGAAGATCAACCAGCGCTGGAGCGACGAGGCCAAGCGCCGGATCATGGAGAGCCGCCGCACCGGCACCCACAACCTCGTCGGCGCGATCGCCGGCCTGGAGCGCAAGCCGCGGGTCCTGGTCAGCCAGTCGGCAATCGGCTTCTACGGCGACCGCGGCGCAAGTCTCGTCGACGAGTCGAGCGAGCCGGGCGAGGGCTACGACGCGGAGGTGGTGCGCGAGTGGGAGAAGGCCGCCCGCGAGGTCGAGCCGACCGGAGTGCGCCTCGTCGTCGTCCGCACCGGCCACGTGCTCGACCCGAGCGGCGGCTTCCTCGCCGCATTGCTGACTCCGTTCAGGCTCGGCGTCGGCGGCCCGCTCGCCGGCGGCGCCCAGTACGTCTCCTGGGTCCACGTCGACGACGAGGTCGGCATCCTGCTCTGGGCGGTCGACAACGAGAAGGTCAGCGGCGTGGTCAACGCGACGGCGCCCAATCCCGTTACGAACAGGGTGTTCTCGAAGGCGCTTGGCAGGGCACTCGGGAGGCCGGCCGTGGTGCCGGTGCCGGGAGTCACTCTGGACCTGATGTACGGAAAAGAGTTCGGGCGGGTTCTCCGAGGAGGCCAACGCGTGATACCCCGGCGGGCCCTCGACCTCGGATACCAGTTCAAGCATCCAGAGTTGGACGAGGCGCTTCGGGACTTGCTCTAGCGGTTGCGGGATGGAGGGGCGGGCAGTCCCTCGGCCTGACAAATCGCGCGCTAATGAGCGCGCGATTTTGAGTATCCGCCAGTCCGAGGGACTGCCCGCCCCTCCCCCACAGCCGGAGGAAGTCCAAGCGCCTACAGCTCGTTGAGCTTGTCTTGGAGCGAGCGGCGGAGGGAGCCCGAGTCGGTTTCGGGGATGAGCTCCAGGAGCTGCGCCATCGCTTTCTGGCCCGAGCTTGCGGTGAGCCAGGGGATCTCGGCGGTTTCCAGGATCGGGTGGGCGAAGCGCGCGGCGCGAGGATTGGGAGCCTCCAAGAAGGCAACGGCCGTCGAGTCCTCCGTGGCCCTGCGCGCGTTAGCTCCCAGCGTGGCGAGCTCGAGCTTCTTGCCTTCGGTTGCGCCGGGAAGGCAGACAGCTCTCACGCCGAGGCTTCCGGCGCGACCGTTGTGACTCGAAAGCTCTTGCTTGGCTCCGGCGCAGAGACGAGCATCGACGTAAGCCGTGACGGTCGCGTCCTCAGCCACCCCTTCGCCTTCCCCGCAGCCCGAAGCAACCAGAAGCAAAGCTGCGAGCGCTGTCGCGGCGAGCGCTTTGAGTACGTCGAAGGGAGGGGCGGGTGGTCCCTCAGACTGGCGGATACTCAAATTGCCGGGCTCATTAGCCCGGCAATTGTCAGGATGAGGGATCACCCGCCCCTCCCCCTCTCGCGCTACCCAAAGAAAACCTCAGCCTCCGAGTACAGGGCCTCCGGAACCGTCTTCAACTCCGCGGTCGCCTCGTCGAGGCTGACAAGCTGAATGTCCGTCCCCCGCAACGCGGTCATCGTGCCCCACCGCCCGGAATCGACGGCATCGATCGCGTGCAGCCCGAACCGAGTCGCGAGCACCCGGTCGAACGCAGTCGGCGTCCCACCCCGCTGCACATGCCCGAGCACCGTCGCCCGCGCCTCCTTGCCGGTTCGCTCTTCGATCTCCCTCTCCAGCCAGTGCGCGATCCCGCCCAGGGCGACATGGCCGAACTGATCGAGCTTCTCGCTCTTGGTCTCGGGCATGCCGCCGGCCGGCGTCGCACCCTCGGCGACGACGACGATCGGGGCGTAGTTGCTCTCGAAGCGGCGGCCGACGAACTCGCAGACCTTCTCGACGTCGAAGGGCTGCTCGGGGATGAGGATCACGTTGGCTCCTCCCGCGAGGCCCGAGTGGAAGGCGATCCAGCCGGCGTGGCGCCCCATCACCTCGACGATCAGGACGCGGTGGTGGCTGTCGGCCGTCGTGTGAAGCCGGTCGATCGCCTCCATCGCGATGTTGACCGCGGTGTCGAAGCCGAAGGTGTAATCGGTGGCCCCGAGATCGTTGTCGATCGTCTTCGGCACGCCGACGATCGGGGTGCCGTGCTCGCGGTGCAGGCGCGCCGCCGCCCCGAGCGTGTCCTCGCCGCCGATCGCGATCAGGCCGTCGACCCGGTCGGCCTCCAGGGTTGCGGCGATCCGCTCGACGCCCCCGCCCTCCTTGAAGGGGTTGGTTCGCGAGGCGCCGACGATGGTGCCGCCGCGGGGCAGGATGCCGCGCACCTCGGGCACGCCGAGCGGACGGCTCTCCCCGGCCAGCACGCCGTGCCAGCCGTCGCGGTAGCCGACGAACTCGTGCCCGCAGCGTTCGACCCCCTTGCGCACGATCGCGCGGATCACCGCGTTGAGGCCTGGGCAATCCCCGCCACCGGTGAGCACGCCGATCTTCATCGGTCTCAGATTAGGGCCTGTCCCGGCACGTGGCGACGCTCTTAAGGCTGTAATTTCGAGGAAACGGAAAAGGGAGATGGTGGAGATGGGCGACGTGGTCGATTTGGGGACGGTCAGGCAGGCGCAGCAGAAGACCTGGTCGGAGGGGGACTTCGCGATGGTCGCGGGGCACGTCGAGATGGTGGCCGAGGAGCTGGTCGAGGCAATCGAGGTTGTCGCCGACGAGCGCGTCCTCGACGTCGCCTGCGGCAGCGGCAACGGCGCCCTGGCGGCGGCGCGCCGGGCCTGGGGCAACACCGCCGGCGTCGACTTCGTCCCGGCCCTGCTCGAGCGCGGGCGCGAGCGCGCCGCCGCCGAGCACCTCGACGTCGAGTTCGTCGAGGGCGACGCCGCCGAGCTTCCCTTCGGCGATGCCGAGTTCGACGTCGTCCTCTCGATCTTCGGGGCGATGTTCGCGCCAGAACACGAGAAGACAGCCGCCGAGCTGCTGCGCGTCTGCAAGCCGGGAGGCCGGATCGGGATGGCCAACTGGGCCCCCGACGGCGGCGTCGGCAAGATGTTCATGACGATCGCCAAGCACGCCCCGCCGCCCCCCGGCGTCACCTCACCGCTGCCCTGGGGCACCGAGGACCACCTGCGCGAGCTGTTCGGCGAGGGGGTCTCCGAACTGCGGGTCGAGCGGCGCAAATCGCGGCAGACCTTCCGCTCGCCCGATCACTTCATCGAGTTCTTCCGCACCTACTTCGGCCCGACCAAGGTCGCCTACGAGCGAGTGGGCCCCGAGGGCGAGGAGGCGCTGACCGCCGACCTGCGCGCCTACCTGGAGGAATTCAACACGGCGGGGCCGGAGACCCTGGTGCTCGAACCCGAGTACCTGCAGGTCGTCGCGACGCGGACGCGCTAGCCAAGCAGATCGGTGGACGCAGGGAGCGTGGCGTGCTCCGCACGCGAGCGACCGAGGACGCCGATATGCGCCGGCTAGGTGGGCTTAAAGACTCGGAGGACTGCGCCGATTAGGAGCACCGTGAAGAAGACCATCCCGGCGACCGGCCCGCCCTGCCCGAAGGCGTAGGAGAGCGTCATCGCGGCCAGGGCCAGAAAGAGCGTCACGACCATTCCCATGCGGCCGGAATCCTAGCTGCCGAGGGCGACGCGCGTCTCGCGCAGGAACGAGCCGACCGCATCGGCTGCGGCGTCGGCGCCCCCCGCTTCTCCCACTGCCCGGACGAGCCGGCTGCCGACGATCACGCCGTCGGCGACCTCGCCGACCTGGGCCGCCTGCTCCGGCGTGCCGATGCCGAACCCCACCGCAACCGGCACCTCGGCATCCTCCTTCGTCGCCGCGACCAGACCCGCGAGCTCGGCCGGCAGCTCCTCGCGCTCCCCAGTCGTGCCCACCGTGGAGACGACGTAAACAAACCCCCGGGCCGCAGCACAGATACGAGCGCGCCGCTCCGCGGGCGTAGTCGGAGCGACGAGGGGCACGAGCGCCAGCCCCGCATCGTCGAACGCGGTCCGCACCGGCTCGGCTTCCTCCAGCGGCAAATCGGGAACGATCGCCCCGGCGGCCCCGGCGGCCAACGCCCTGCGGGCAAACACATCCGCCCCGCCGTGTGCCAGCACCATGTTGGCGTAGACCATGAACACCACCGGAACCCGCTCCGCGATCTCCTCACAGATCTCCAGCGCCGTCTCCAGCGTCGCCCCAGCTCCCAGCGCAGCCGTAGCGGCCGCATGGATAGTCGGCCCGTCAGCCAGCGGATCCGAGAAGGGCACCCCAAGCTCAACCAAATCCGCCGACTCGGCATAAGCAGCAGCAACCGCTGAAGACGTCTCGCGATCTGGGAAGCCAGCCATCATGTACGGCATCAGCGCCGCCCGGCCCTCCTCTTCGGCCCCGAGGAACGCCGCCGCAATCCGCTCCACACCGGCAGAAGCTGCCGGGCCGGGAGCAAGGGGGTGACTCGACAGAGCCTCCCCGCTTTTGCTCTGACGAGTCACCCCCTTGCTCCCCTCACCCCGCGGCTCCAGCGAGTCATCCCCCGGCCCCCCTCTCCAAAACCTCTGCCAAGTCCTTGTCCCCCCGCCCCGAGAGACACAGCACGTCATATCCCTCGCCCCCACCGTTCTCCAGCAGCCACGCGATCGCGTGCGAGGACTCGAGCGCCGGGATGATCCCCTCCAACCGCGACAGCTCGGAGAAAGCCGAAAGCGCCTGAGCGTCGGTGACCGCGAAGTAGCTGGCCCGCCCTGTGTCGCGCAGGTACGCGTGCTCGGGACCCACACCGGGGTAGTCCAGGCCGGCCGATATCGAGTGGGCCTCGAGGATCTGGCCCTCCTCGTCGGCGATCACCGAGGAGAGCGAACCGTGCAGGACGCCGGTGCTGCCCTTGCCCAAAGAGGCGCCGTGGCGGTCGGTGTCGAGCCCCTCCCCCGCCGCCTCGACGCCGATCAGCTCGACCTCCGCGTCATCGATGAACGGAGTGAAGATGCCGATCGAGTTCGAGCCGCCACCTACGCAGGCGATAACGCGGGAGGGCAGGGATCCCTCGGCGGCAAGCGCCTGCTCGCGCGCCTCCTCGCCGATCACCCTCTGCAGGTCGCGCACCAGGGCTGGAAAGGGGGCCGGACCGACCGCCGAGCCGATCACGTAGTGGGTGGTCTCGACGTTGGCGACCCAGTCGCGGATCGCGGCGCTGACAGCCTCCTTCAGCGTTCGAGCCCCCGCCTCGACCGCGATGACCTCGGCGCCGAGCAGCCCCATGCGCTCGACGTTGGGCCGCTGGCGGCGGATGTCCTCGGAGCCCATGTAGACGACGCACTCGAGGCCGAAGAGGGCGCAGGCGGTGGCCGTGGCGACCCCGTGCTGGCCGGCGCCGGTCTCGGCGATGACGCGCGGCTTGCCCATCCGCTGCGCGAGCAGCGCCTGGCCGATCGCGTTGTTGATCTTGTGGGCGCCGGTGTGGGCGAGATCCTCGCGCTTGAGGTAGACGGTGCGACCAGCCTTCTCGGAGAGCCGCTCGGCCAGGTAGAGGGGCGTCGGCCGGCCGATGAAGTCGCGGTGCAGCGTGGCCAGCCGCTCGCGGAACTCCGGGTCCTCGCGCGCCTCCGCCCAGGCCGCGGTCAGCTCGTCGAGCGCGGCGATCAGGGTCTCCGGCACGTAGCGGCCCCCGTAAGGCCCGAACCTCTCCTCGACCGCGCTCATGTGGAGGCGACGCTAGCGCCCTTGGCGGCCTCGAAGAAAGCGGCCATCGCGGCGTGGTCCTTGCGGCCCGGCTCGGCCTCCACCCCGCTCGCCACGTCCACCGCGTAGGGGTGCGTGATCTCGATCGCCTCGGCGACGTTGTCGGGCCGCAGCCCGCCGGCGACGATCGCCGGCACCTCGGAGCGGTGCTCGCGCAGCAGGCCCCAGTCGAAGCTTTCCCCGGTGCCGCCCCAGAGCCCCCGGCCGCGGCGGTCGAAGAGGTGGAAGTCGGTGCGGAAGGCCTCGGCGGCATGGATCTCGGCGGCGCTGGCGACGTGGATCGCCTTGATCACCTTCACCCCCGTGCGCCGCGCCACCTCGGCGCAGAGCTGCGGCCCCTCGGCCCCGTTCAGCTGCACCATCGTCAGCCCGGCCCCCTCGACCGCCTTCGCAACTTCCTCCAGCTCGGGATTGACGAAGACCCCCACGACCTCGCACTTGCGCCGGAACGCAGCGCAGATCGCCGCCGCTTCCCCAGCCTCCACAACCCGCGGACTCTTCTCGTAATGAATCAGCCCGATCGCCCAAGCCCCAAGCCGCACAGCCTCAGCCGCGTCGTCCAAATTCGTGATCCCACAGATCTTGACTCTCACGCCTCCAGGGTACGCAAGCCAACCGGCAAACACCGCCACTGGGACTATCAAAGCTCCCACCAAGCGGTATCTCGCCGGATCGCGGGGGGAGGGCGCCCTCGAACCGGCGGATACTCAAAGTGCCGCGCTCATTAGCGCGGCACTTGTCGGGACGAGGGCGCCCTCCCCCCGCGATCCGCGCGCCATCCGCTATTCCGCCGCTTCAACGGAGGCCGGCCGTACCCCGAGCGTGACCGTGACGGTCTTCTCCTCGCCGCCGTCCCTCAGCAGCGTCATCCCCATCTCGTCGCCCGGCTCGGCAGCGTCGACGGCGTCGATCACGTCTTCCATCGAGGTGACCGGCTCGCCGTCGATCTCGGTGATGATGTCGCCGCCGAGCCGCACCTGCGCGCCTTCGATCGTCGCTTCGGCTTTGCCGGCCTCGATCCCGGCCTTGTCCGCGGGGCCGTCCTCGATCACTTCGTTGACCAGGACCCCTTTGTCGGTCTGCAGTTTCAGCGCGCCGGCGATCGCCGGCGTCACGCTGCCGCCGGTGATCCCGATGTAGGCGTGCTCGACCTCGCCGTCCTGTTCGATCTGCCGCACGACGTCGCGGGCGGTGTTGATCGGCACCGCGAAGCCGATACCCACGTTGCCGCCACCGCCGCCGCTCTGGATCTGGGAGTTGATCCCGATCACGCTGCCGGAGGAGTCGATCAGGGGGCCGCCCGAGTTGCCGGGGTTGATCGCCGCATCGGTCTGGATCACGTGCGAGATCGAGAAGCCGTTGGGGGCTTCGATCTGGCGCTGGAGGGCGGAGACGATGCCGCTGGTGACGGTCCGGTCGAGCCCGAACGGGTTGCCGATCGCGACCACCGGGTCGCCGACCTGGACCTTCGAGGAGTCCCCAAGCGCCAGCGGGTGCAGCTGGTCGGCCGGCACGTCGACCTTGAGCAGGGCGACGTCTGTCGCGGGGTCGGTGCCGACGATCTCGGCGTCGTGGCTGGTTTCCTCCGAGCCGAGGGTGACCTGCACCTTGCTCGCACCGTCGACGACGTGACTGTTGGTGATGATGTGCCCCTCGGTGTCGATCAGGAAGCCGGAGCCGGTCGCCACGCCCCCGCCTTCGGGTTGCGGTTCGCCGAAGGGGTTGAAGCCCGGGGATTCTTCGGGCGCCCGCGACGCCTGGATGAAGGCGACCCCCTGGCCGTCGCGGCGGTAGATCTGGTTGACCAGGTTGCCGTCGCCGTTGTCCTTGACGGTGACGGGCGCCGAGAGGGGAGCGGCGATCGTCGTCGTGGAGCCGCCCTCCGCCTCGACCCAACCGGAGGCGATCGCCACCCAGCCGAAGGCGGCGACGACCGCGCCGCCGAGAAGGGCGGAGCCGAAGGGGGAGCGAAGGAAGCGTCGCACCGGGGGAACTGTAGAGCTGCTTCCTCAGTAATTCCTAAACAGTGCCCAAGCCGGTGCTAAAACTGCCGCGCTCAGGGGAGCCGGTGCTCGCGGGTGCCTTCGTCGGCCCCGGTCAGCTCCCGCGTCTTCGCCTCGGGGTCCGCGGCGCTCATCAGCGCGCTGCCGATCAGCACAGCGTCGACGCCGACCCGCTCCAGCTCCTCCAGCTCCGCGCGAGAGGAGATGCCGCTCTCGGCGACGACGGTCTTCCCCGCCGGCACGTCCGGCATCAGCTCGTACGTGGTCGACACGTCGACCGTCCCCTCGTCGAGATTGCGGTTGTTGATCCCGATCACGTCGGCGTCCAGATCGAGCGCCCGTTTCAGCTCGTCGGCGTCGTGCACCTCGACCAGGCAGTCGAGGTCCAGCTCCCGCGCCTCGCCGTAGAGCGCGGCGAGCGACCGATCGTCGAGAACGCGGACGATCAGCAGCACGGCGTCGGCGCCGTTCACCGCCGCCTCGTAGAGCTGGTAGGGATCGACGATGAAGTCCTTGCGCAGGATCGGCAGGCCGCAGGCGCCGCGAGCGGCGCGCAGGTCCTCGAGCGAGCCGCCGAAATGGCGCTCGTCGGTGAGCACCGAGAGCGCCGCCGCGCCGCCGCGCTCGTAGGCGCCGACCTGCGTCGGGACGGCGGCCGCGGCGGAGATGTCGCCGGCGCTGGGAGAGCGGCGCTTGAACTCGGCGATCAACGAGAGGCCGGGACGGACCAGGGCCTCGTTGAAGGGCCGGTCGTCGCCACGTGCGGACAGGCGGGATTCGAGATCCGCCTGCGACACCTGGTCGCGGCGCTCCTCCACCCCTTTCCGCGCCACCGAGATCAGCTGCTCGATCATCGCCACCTGAGGCACAAAGCCTAGTCGGCGCCGGCGGCCGTCGCTGCGATCAGGCGGTCGAGCAGCTCGGCGCCCGCACCCGAGTCGACCGCGGCGGCCGCCTCCTCGACCCCCTCGGCCAGGCTCCCCGCTCCGCCCCCGACGTAGATCGCGGCGCCGGCGTTGAGCAGGACGAAGTCGCGGCGAGGCCCCGTCTCGCCGGCGAGCACGGCGCGCGAGGCGGCCGCGTTCTCCTCCGGCGTCCCGCCCGCGACCTCGTCGAGGTCGGCGCGGGGGAAGCCGAAGTCCTCCGGCTCGACGAAGCGCTCCTCGGTGCTGCCGTCGCGGACCTCGATCACCCGCGTCCGGGCCGAGATCGAGATCTCGTCGACCCCGTCCTCGCCGGCGACCACCATCGCCCGCTCGCTGCCCAGCCCGACCAGGGCCTCGGCGATCGTCTCCTGGTAGTGGCGGTCGGAGACGCCGAGCAGCTGCCGCTGCGCACCGGCCGGGTTGGTCAGCGGGCCGAGGAAGTTGAAGATCGTCCGCACCGCGAGCTCCTTGCGCACCGGCACCACGTGAGCCATCGCCTTGTGGTGGCGGGGAGCGAACATGAAGCCGAAGCCGACCTCGTCGATGCAGCGCCCGACCTGCTCGGGCTCGAGCTCGATGTTGACGCCGAGCGCCTCGAGCAGGTCGGCCGAGCCGCACTTGCTCGTGCTGGAGCGATTGCCGTGCTTGGCGACTGCGCAGCCGGCGGCGGCCGCAACCAGCGCGGCCGTTGTCGAGACGTTGAAGGTGGAGGGACCGCCCCCGGTTCCCGCCGTGTCGACCAGGTCGGTGCGGGAGGTCGAGACCGGAGCGGCGAGCGAGCGCATCGTGCGGGCAAGGCCGACCACCTCCGGCACCGTCTCCCCCTTGGCGCGCAGGGCGATCAGAAAGGCGCCGGTCTGGACCTCGCTCGCCCGCCCCTCCATGATCTCGGCGAGCACCGCAGCGGCGTGGTCGGTTGTCAGGTGGTCCCCGGCGCAGACCGCGTCGATCGCCCGGGTGACGACGTCGTTCGGCCCGACGCTCATCGTCCCCACCCCTTCCGGTGCGACTTATGTGCCCATCGGTGGCATAAATCGCACCGGAAGCTCATTTGGGGTCTCCGAGGAAGTTGGCCAGCAGGTGCTTGCCCTGGGGGGTCAGCACCGACTCGGGGTGGAACTGGACGCCCTCGGCGGGGAGCTCGCGGTGGCGGGCGCCCATCACGACGTCGCCGAGGCTGGCGCTCAGCTCGAGCTCGTCGGGCAGGTCGGGGTCGGCGACCAGCGAGTGGTAGCGGCCGGCGACGAGCGGGCTGGGCAGGCCGGCGTAGACGGTGCGGCCGTCGTGCTCGATCTCGGCCTCCTTGCCGTGGACGGGCTCGCCCTGCACCGTGCGCCCGCCGAAGGCCTCGACCAGCGACTGGTGGCCGAGGCAGACGCCGAGGACGGGCGTGCCGGCCTCGGCGAAGCGGCGGATCGCCTCGATCGAGATCCCCGCCTCGGCCGGTGTGCAGGGCCCTGGCGAGACGACGAGGCGGTCGGCGCCTCGCTCCAGCAGCTCGTCCACCGTCGCCTTGTCGTTGCGGACAACCTCGACCTCCGCCCCCAGCTCACCCAGGTACTGGACCAGGTTGTAGGTGAAGGAGTCGTAGTTGTCGACGACGAGGACGTGCATTGACTAGTAGGCCCAGTCCGGCTGCTCGCAGGCCAGCTCGACCGCGCGGAAGACGGCCTTGGCCTTGTTGACGGACTCGTTGTACTCGTAGGCGGGCTTGGCGTCGGCGACGGTGCCGCCCCCGGCCTGGACGTGGACCTGGCCGTCCTTGACGACGACGGTGCGGATGTGGATCGCGGTGTCGAGGTCGCCGTTCCAGGAGAGGTAGCCGATCGCGCCGCCGTAGGAGCAGCGCTTGACCGGCTCCAGCTCGTCGATGATCTGCATCGCCCGCACCTTGGGCGCGCCGGAGAGGGTGCCCGCGGGCAGGGCCGAGCGCAGCACGTCCATCGCGCCGACGCCCTTGCGCAGCGTGCCCGAGACCTGGCTGACAATGTGCAGCACGTGCGAGTAGGTCTCGACGACCATCAGCTCGTCGACCTCGACCGAGCCGTACTCGCAGACCCGGCCGAGGTCGTTGCGCCCGAGGTCGACCAGCATCACGTGCTCGGCCCGCTCCTTGGGGTCGTTGACGAGGCGCTCGGCGAGGCGGCGGTCCTCCTCCTCGTCGGAGCCGCGCGGGTAGGTGCCGGCGATCGGCCGCGTCTCGACCCGGTTGCCGGTGACTTTGACCAGCGGCTCGGGCGAGGCGCCGGCGATCTGGAAGTCGCCGAACTCGAGGAAGTACATGTAGGGGGAGGGGTTGACGACGCGCAGGCCGCGGTAGATCGAGAAGGCCCCGACCGGGGCCGGCGCGCTGAAGCGCTGCGAGGGGACGACCTGGAAGGCGTCGCCCGCATGGATGTACTCGACGATCCGCTCGACCGCGGCTTCGAAGCGCTCGCGCTCCATGTTGGAGGCGAAGCGGGGCGGCTCGGCAACGGCCGGGTGCTCGGGCGCGGGAACTGCGCCGCGCAGCCGACGGCGGGCGTCGGCGATCGTCGCCGCGGCGCGCTCGTAGGCGGCGTCGATGCCGCCCTCGTCAGCTGCGAAGGCGCAGGCCATGATCGTCAGCTCGTGGCGGAGGTGGTCGAAGACGAGCAGCAGGTCGGTCACCATCAGCGCCATGTCGGGCAGGCCGAGCGGGTCGGGATTGGGCTCGCCCAGAGGCTCGACTGTGCGCACGAGGTCATAGCCGAAGAACCCGACCGCGCCGCCGCTGAACGGCGGCAGGCCCTCGACCGGCGCCGGGCGGAAGCGTGCCAGGCGCTCGGCGACGGCGGCGTAGGGGTCGGGGGCCTCGCGCGCGTCGCCGTCCTCGGAGAGCACGCCGTCGCTCCAGCGCAGCACCGAGCGGGGGTGGAAGCCGACGAACGAGTAGCGCCCGACCTGGCCCTGCTCGGCCGACTCGAGCAGGAAGCAGGGCGCTCCTTCCGGCTCGCCGGCGCGCAGCTTGAGGAAGGCCGAGACGGGGGTCTCGCAGTCGTCGAGCAGCCGCGCGCAGACCGGCACGACGTTGCCCTGCGCGGCCAGGGCGCGAGCCTCCTCCAGGCTCGGCTCCAGGCGCAGCTCCGATTCAGCGGCGACGGCCATCGAGCACTTCCATCGCTGCGGACTGCGGGACCTCGCGCGAGGCGAGCAGGACGGCGAGGTGGTAGAGCAGGTCGGCGGCCTCTTCGGCGACGCGCTCGTCGGACTCCTCACGGGCGGCGCGCACCACCTCCTCGGCCTCCTCGGTGACCTTCTCGCCGATCAGCTCCGGGTCGTCGAGCAGCTTCACCGTGTAGCTCCCCTCGGGCCGCTCGGCAGCACGGCTGCGCAGCGTGCGCTCGAGCGACGCCAGCATCTCGTGCAGCGCGGGGTCATTCCCGTATTCGCCATCTATGCGACGGTGAAAACAGCTCCGCTCGCCCGTGTGGCAGGCCGGACCGGTCGGCTCGACCAGGGCGACGATCGCGTCGCCGTCGCAGTCGAGACGGAGCTGGCGCAGCTTCAACACGTTCCCCGAGGTTTCCCCCTTGCGCCAGATCTCCTCCCGCGAGCGGCTGTAGAAGTGCAGCTCTCCCGTCTCCACGGTCAGCCGCAGCGACTCCTCGCTGGCGTAGGCCAACGTCAGCACCTCACCGCTCGCGTGATCCTGCGCCACCACCGGCACAAGACCCCGCTCGTCGAAATTCAGCTGCTCGAACATCAGGCAATCGTATGGCAGGTGAGAGCGCACGCCACCGCTGGAGGGGAGGGGGATGCCCCCGAACCGGCGGATACTCAAAGTGCCGAGCTAATTAGCTCGGCACTTGTCGGGGCGGGGGCATCCCCCTCCCCTCACTCGATCCCGAGCCGATCGAGAAGATCCTCATCGCGCCGCCAATGACTGCGAACCCGTACCCGGAGGTCAAGGTGGACCTTGGCACCCAGCTCGGCTTCTAGAGAACGGCGTGCGCCGGCGCCGATCTCTTCGACCTTGGCTCCGCCCTTTCCGATCAAGATGCCCTTTTGCGACTCCGTCTCTGCCCAGACCTCAGCGACGACTGTGATGAGGCCATCCTCGCGCCGGTCCATCTCCTTCACCGCGACCTCGACCGAGTGGGGGATCTCCTCGCGGGTGCGGTTGAGGACCTGCTCGCGGATCAGCTCGGCCAACAGCAGCTCGCTCGACTGGTCGCTGTGGTCCTCGGGCGGGTAGAGGTAGGGGCCCTCGGGGACCAGCTCTCCGAGGCGAGCAACCAGGGCATCCAGACCCTCGCCGCTGCGGGCACTGATTGGGAAGACCTCGTCCACCCCGTCCAACTCGGCGGCTTCCGCCAGCACCGGTACCAGCTCGTTAGGGCCGAGGCGGTCCATCTTGTTGACGGCGCAGATCGTCGGCAGCTTGGAGCCAGCGCCGAGCAGGGCGCGGGCGATGAAGCGGTCGCCCGGCCCCACCCCCTCCTCGCCGTTGATCACGATCAGGGCCAGGTCGGAGTCCGCCAGCTCGCGCTCGACCCGCTTCTGCATCCGCTCGGTGAGGACGTCGCGGGGGCGCTGGACGCCGGGCAGGTCGACGAGAACGAGCTGGCGGCCGGCCGCGGCGTCGGTGCGGATGCCGCGGATCGCCCGGCGGGTGGTCTGCGGGCGCATCGAGACGATCGCGACCCGACTGCCGACTATCGCGTTGACCAGGGTCGACTTGCCGACGTTGGGCCGGCCGGCGAGCCCGATGAAGCCTGCGCGCGTCACACCAGGCCCCCGAGTACCTGCGCCTGCAAAGCGAGCATCTCGCCGTCGTCGACCTCGTGGTCGTAGCCGCAGAGGTGCAGCACGCCGTGGACGGCCGCCTCGGCGACGTCGGTGCAGTGCTCCGGGCAGATCACGACGTCGCCCAGCTCACGCGGCCCGGCGGTCGGTTCGGTGCCGTCGAGCGGGAAGGCGAGCACGTCGGTGGGTGCGTCCTTGCCGCGGTGTTTGCGGTTCAGCTCGCGGATGCGGTCGGCGCCGACCAGCTCGACTGCGAGGTGGCCGTCGATCACCCCGGCCGCCTCGAGGGCCGCAGCGACCGGCGAACGAAGCTCCACCGGCACGTCGGAGAGGTCCGAACTCACAGGACAACCTCTCGTTCGCGTCCCAATCGCCACGGATTCGAGCAACCGGCGATCACCGTGACGCTTGGGGCGCTCACAGACCCGGCGTCGGTCCGTGTTCCGCTCGGGCCTCGCGCTCGCGGCTGCCGTGCTCGTCGTAGGCGGCGACGATGCGCTGCACCAGCTTGTGGCGGACGACGTCCTCGCCGCCGAACTCGATGAAGGAGATGTCCTGCACCGAGTGGAGGATGTCGCGGACGACGACGAGGCCGGAGCGCTGGTCGGTGGGCAGGTCGATCTGGGTGACGTCGCCGGTGACGACCATGCGCGAGTTGAAGCCGAGCCGGGTCAAGAACATCTTCATCTGCTCGGGGCTGGTGTTCTGCGCCTCGTCGAGGATTACAAAAGAATCATTGAGCGTCCTTCCCCGCATAAACGCCAGCGGCGCGACCTCGATCACGCCGCGCTCGAAGTAGCCGTTGACCCGGTCGGGGTCGAGCATGTCGAAGAGGGCGTCGAAAAGCGGTCGCAGGTAGGGGTCGACCTTGGCCTGGATGTCTCCGGGCAGGAAGCCGAGGCGCTCGCCGGCCTCCACCGCGGGGCGGGTCAGGATGACCCGCTGCACCTGCCGTTCGGCCAGCGCCGCGGCAGCCATCGCGACGGCGAGGAAGGTCTTGCCCGTGCCTGCCGGGCCGACGCCGAAGGTGATCGTGTGGTCGCGAATCGAGTCGACGTAGCGCTTCTGGTTGAGCGTCTTCGGCGCGACCTTGGTGTTGCGGTGGCGCCAGACGACGTCCTCGAGGATCTCGGCCGGGCTCTCGTGCGCGTCCAGCGCTCCGGTCACCGCTTCGATCGTCCCCGGCGCGACTTCGTGACCCTGCTCGATCAGCTCGACCAGCTCGTCGACCACGGTCGCCGCGGTCTGCACGTCGTCGCTCTCGCCATCGAGGGTGAGCACGTTGCCGCGCAGGTGCAGCTCGCAGTCGAGGTGGCCGCGCAGGGCCCGGAGCACGGCGTCCTCGGAGCCCGCCAGCTCGGCGGCGACGGTGTTGTCGAGGGTCAGCTGCCTACGCGCCAAGCCGCTCACGCACCGCCGCGCTGACCCGCTTGCCGTCGGCGCGCCCGGCGACCTTCGGCATCAGCGCCGACATCACCTGGCCCATCTGCTTCTGCTCGGTTGCCCCGGTCTCGGCGACCGCGGCGTCGACCAGGGCGGCCAGCTCCTCGTCGGAGAGCTGCGCGGGCAGGTAGCCCTCGATCAGCTCGGCCTCGAAGCTCTCGGCCGTGGCCTGCTCGGCCCGGCCCGCCTCGCCGTAGGCCTCGGCGGCTTCGAGGCGCTTCTTGCGCTCGCGCTGGAGCACGGCGACCTCGTCGCCGTCGCCGAGCTTCGCGTCCTTCTGCAGGGCGTCGACGACCATCCGCAGGGCGCCCGCCCGCTCGCGGTCGCCCTCCTTCATCGCCGTGCGCACGTCTGCCTGCACCTGCTCGAGAACGCTCATCCGCCTAAGGGTAGTCGGCCGCGTCCGGCACCACGGCGAGGCCCTTGGAGACGAGATCGGCGATGTCGGTGCTGATCAGGGTCCAGCCGTGACGGCGGACGGCGGCGACGTAGGCCGCATCGTAGGAGGTGAGGCCGTACTCGGCGGCGATCTCGAGGGCCGAAGCGAGGAGGTCAGCGTCGACCCGAGCCAGTCGGTCCCTGCAGCGTGTCAGAACCAGCTCCGCGATGTACCTGGCATCGTCGTACCTGCCCTTCTTGGCGCCGACTGCGTTCGCCACCTCGTAGAGCGTCAGGTCCAAGGCCGCCAACGGGATCGAGAAATCGCGGACGATCGTCCTGGCCGCCGAATGATGGCGGTCCTCCGGTTCGCCCAGGGCCACCCAGACTCCGGCGTCGAGAAGCAGCATCTCAGTGCGATTCCCGGTCTTCGCGAATCAGCTGCGCCGCGTCGACGCCAAGGTCGAGTGGACCAATGCGGGCCAGGAGGCGCTCCACCTCATCGCGCGTGTGGCTGTCGGCGGCGTCCAGCTCCCGCTCCACGAGGCGCTGGAGGAGCCCGCTGCGCGTCTCCCGATTGGCTCGGGCCCGGGCGTCGAGCCGCTCGAGCAGGTTGTCGGGGATCGAAATCATCACCTTTGCCACAGAGTGAGTATATACGGTATTGCCGAGAGTTGTTGTCGTCATGCGCCCGACGATCTCAGAACGTGACGCGCGCATGGGATACACGTGTGCCGGAAGTGGAAATTCAAACGCGCGGCACTCAGCCGGTGCCCGGAATCTCGACCCGCTCCACCTCTCCCAGCGGCATCTGCAGGAAGCGGGTGCCGAGGTCGCAGAACGAGTCGACGTCTCCGGTGCAGAGAAAGCGATACGTGCCTTCGGCGGCGGGAGAGCGGGCCAGTCCGCCCCGCTCCAGGGTGCGCTGGACGGCGGCGGCGACGGCGTGGCCGCCGCTGACCAGGCGCACGTCGCGGCCGAGGATGCGCTGGAGCATCGGGGCCACGAGGGGATAGTGCGTGCAGCCGAGGATCAGGGTGTCGACCTCGGCCCGCTTCAGCGGCGTGCAGTAGGCGCGCGCCATCTCGAGCACGTCGTGGTCGAAGGGGGAGCCGTCCTGGATGAAGGGAGCGAGGTCGGGGGCCTCGACCTCGGTCACCTCGAGCGCCCGGTGCTGGCTCTCGAGCGCGCGGCGGTAGGCGCCGCTCTCGACCGTGTTCGGCGTCGCCAGCACGCCCACCCGGCCGCTGTCGGTGATCGCGGCTGCGATCTCGGCCTGCGGCTCGACCACGGGCACCACCCCCACCCCGTGCGCGGCCGCGACCTCGCGCGCCACGTCCTCGCCGATCGAGGTCGCCGTGTTGCAGGCGATCACCAGCAGCTTGGCGCGGCCGCCGAGCAGGCGCTCGGCGATCGCCGCGATCCGCGTCCGCAGCTCATCCGGGTCCTTGACCCCGTAGGGGAACCAGGCCGTGTCGCCGAGGTAGACGTAGTCCTCTTCCGGCAGCGAGACGAGGCACTCGTGCAGGACCGTGAGCCCGCCGACCCCCGAGTCGAACATCGCGATCGGCAGCGAGGCGTCGAGGCGGTCGCCGCTGGGATCCGAGACCGTCAGCGCCGACGCCCTAGAGGAAGGGCTTGTAGGTCATGAAGAAGATCGTGACGACGACGATCAGGCCCGCGAGCCCTCCCACTTTGCCGAGCCGTTCGCTCACCGCGTTGAACTCGTCGCTGAGCGTGTCGCCGGCCTTCAGGTCGCGTTCGGCCAACTCCCTCGCCTTGCGCGTCTGCGGCCGAAAGAAGGCCCCCTGAAGGGCGAAGAGTCCGATGATCGCCAGGTATCCGACGCTGAGGAACGCCTCGCTGGCGTCCCAGTCGCCGTCGGCCTGCAGGTATATCCCCGCCACCAGCAGGACGATCATCCCGGGAGAGACGAGGTAGCGATCCACCTTCTGCACTCCGGCGATGATCGCCGGAGTGGCGCGGGGGAACTGCGGCGCTACCGAGAAGAAGAACCCGTAGCCGAAGGTCGGGCCGAAGGCCAGCACCACCGCGAGGATGTGCAGGAACAGCGCGAACTTGTAGCCCGAGTCAACGATGGTCGCCAGCATCGCCCGGAAACATATTCCACCCGGCGGCAGAACCGGCGAATCTGCATTTACCCCCTCTCAGCGGGGGTAAATGCAGATTCAGCCGCTGCGGAGCAGTAGGGCGGCCCAATCGCCCTGCAAGCGACGGTCCGCCTCGGCGAGGCCGGTGGGGACGAAGGCAGTGACGATCTCGTCGAGCTCGCCGTGAAGGAGACCCGAGAGGAGCAGCACGGCGGGCGCCGGGGGAGGGTCCGCCGGAGCAACAGCGGGGAGGCTCCGCCGGACCCTCCCCCGCCCCCCGCTGAGCTGGTCGGCAATTTCCCTCAGGATCGGAGACGTCAAGTTGGCCACTGTCGTCGGGGCGAGGGCTGGCAGCTCTGTTCGTAGGTTGAGCTTCTCTGCCTCGACGTGGACATCGTTGGCTGCGGCGTTTGCGGCGACCGCCTCGATCGCAGGCTCCTCGTGGTCGTAGCCGCGCACGGGGGACCATCCGAGCTTGGCCGCTGCGATGGCGAGGACGCCGGAGCCGGCTCCGAGATCGGTGAGTGGTCCCGTCGCTTCTCCGGCATCGGCTAGCTCCAACAGGAGTTCAAGGCATAGCCGCGTCGTCGGGTGGGCGCCGGTGCCGAATGCTCGGCCAGGGTCTACGACGAGGTTGACGGTGCCCTCGCGGGGCGACTCCCAGGAGGGGCGCAGCCATAGCCGATCGCCGACCAGCAGCGGCTTGTGGAAGTCCTGCCAGCGGTCGGCCCAGTCGTCGGGCACCTCGGTCGCCACGACCTCGACCAGCCCGTCCCCTGCCGCCACCTCGATCTCGCCCAGCTCCGGCAGCTCGCCCTCGCCTCCGTAGATCGCGTACTCGACGTAGCCGGGGCCCCGCTCCTCCTCGACCCCGTTGGGGGCCAGCACCGTGAGCTCGGCGAGGACGATCTCGGCCTGCCCGGGCGTGCAGCGGACCGCCAGGCGGATCAACCGAACGCTCTGCGCACGCGGGAGAAGAAGCCGCTATCGCCCTGCTCGGAGCGGAGGTTGTGCGGCCCCAGGGACTCCTCCAGCTTCTCTGCCAGCTCGCGCTGCTCGTCGGAGAGGCCGGTGGGGACGACGACGTGGACGACGATGCGCAGGTCGCCCGGCGGCCCTCCGTTCGAGCCCGGCAGCCCGTGGCCGCGCAGGCCAAACTGAGCACCGTGCTGGACCCCGGGCGGCAGCTCGACCTCACGGTCGCCCTCGTGGCTCGGGATCTTGACGGTCGCCCCGAGCATGGCCTGCACGGCGGAGATCTCGACCGCGTGAACGAGGTCCTGGCCGCGCATCGGCCCCCGCCTGACCTCGAAGCCGAAGGCGCCGCCGAAGACCGCCTGGAAGAGGTCCTCGACCGTGCCGAAGCCCGGACCGCCGGCCGAAGCGCCGCGTTCCCGCAGGCCGTCGTGGCCGAAACGGTCGTAGGCCCGGCGGCGCTCCGGGTCGGCGAGCACCTCGTAGGCCTCGGCGGCCTCCTTGAACTTCTCCTCGGCCTCGGGGTCGTGGGCGTTGACGTCTGGGTGCAGCTCGCGGGCGAGCCCGCGGAAGGCCCGCTTCAGCTCCGTCTCAGAGGCGCCGCGCTGCACGCCGAGGACCTGGTAGTAGTCGCGTGGCATCGGGTTCTGATCAGCCGTCGTAGACCGTCTCGCAGTAGCGCGAGAGCTCGCGCGCGGCGGCGCGCACCGAGGCGATCGCGGTGGCGTAGTCCATCCGCAGCGGGCCGACCACGCCGACGGCCCCCAGGTTGCGATGCGCGAGCCCGTAGTTGGCTCCGACGACGCTGACCGAGCGCAGCTCCGGGCGCGGGTTCTCGCCGCCGATCCAGAGGAAGACCGAGCGCCGGTCGAGGGCCGAGCGCAGCATCTCGAGCAGGCTCGCCCGCTGCTCCAGCGCGGTCATCAGCCGGTCCGCCCGGGGCAGATCGGCGGAGTGCGCGTCGGAGAGCAGGCGAGCGGCGCCGTCCATGTAGAGGGTGTCGGAGGACTCCTCGCGCTCGAGCTCGGTGAAGGCGGTGCCGAGCGTGGCCAGGAACTCGGCCTCGAGCGGGCCGAGCTCGGGGTCGGCGAGGCGGCTGGCGATCATCCGCGCGCCCAGTCCCATCCCCGAGAGCGACTCGTTGAGATAGCTGGACGCCCACTCGACCAGGCCGGCATCGACCGGCGCGGGGAAGTCGAAGACACGCTTCGCGACCGTGCCGTTGGAAGCGATCGCCACCACCATCACCCGGCTCGGCTGCAGGCGCAGCACCTCGACCCGCCGGATCGTCGCCGCGAGGGTCTCCGGCGGCGCCATCGCCAGCGCCATCAGGTCGGTCACCTGCGCCAGCGCAGCCGTCGTCTCCCGCATCGCCGCATCGATCTCCCGCTTCAGCTTCAACTCCACGCCGGCCTCAGCCGGCGGCCCTCCGGCGGCCATCATCAGATCGACATGGCGGCGATAACCCAGCTCCGTCGGCACCCGCCCCGCGGACGTATGTGGATGCGTCAGGTACCCGGCGGCCTCCAGCGCCGCCAGCTCCGCCCGCACGGTCGAAGCTCCCCACTCAATCCCCGGCAGCTCAACAAGCTCCTTCGAAGGCACGGGCTTCCCCGACGCCAGGTAGTCGTCGACGACCAGCTTGAGAATGAGCTCTTGCCGAGGCGAAAGCACGCTTCGGAGTCTAAGAGGAGCGCCGGGTGGCCCTCCCAAAACACTCAAGCGAGGCTCCCGCCGAGCGTTTTGGGAGGGCCACCCGGCGCTCCCCACCGCCTACAGCCGAACTTCCGCCTCGGCATTCCGAATCGTCTGATTCTCACCCTGTGCCGCGACGACGTCGATCACCGCGGTGTCGCCGTCGACCGACTTGACCGTGCCGCTAACGACGATCTCGGTCTCGGGAGCTCCCATGCCACGGAACTGGACCGAGAGCTTCTTGAGCTTTCGCGGGTCGCTGCCGGCGGCGTCGGTGGCCGAGCGCGCGACCAGGCCCATCATGTAGAGGCCGTGGAGGATCGTGTTCGGCAGGCCGACGGCCTTGGCGAACTCGGGGTCGATGTGGATCGGGTTGAAGTCGCCCGACGCACCCGCGTAGCGGTGCGGCAGGTACTTGTCGGGGGTCACCCTCAGCTCGGGGATCGCGTCCCCGGTGTTCAACGTCACTGGCTTCGCCCTCCCTCACGGCGCAAAGAATCAGATATGGATGCTTGTTCGGTCGGGCTCGCAGCCGCCATCTCAGACTCCCCTCACGATGTTGGTCCAGGTGCCCTTGACGACCTCGTCGCCGTCCTGGTTGACGGAGCGGGTCTCGAAGACGTAGAAGCCCTTGCCGTCCTTCTCGAAGATCTCCAGGCACTTGGAGGTGGTGGTGATCTCGTCTCCCGAGCAGGCGGGCACGCCCCACTCGAACTCCTGGGCCCCGTGCACCATCGCAGCGAAGTTCATCCCCACCTCCGGGTCGAACATCGCCGGCCCGAGCGCGGGAGCGCTGTAGACGACGCAGAACATCGGCGGCGCGACGACGTCGCGGTAGCCGGCGGCCCTGGCCGCCTCGCGGTCGAAGTGCACCGGGTTGTCGAGCCCGATCGCCCGCGCATACTCGCCGATCTTCTCCTTGCCCACCTCATATGTGGTGGCGGGCCATTCCTTGCCAACTGCCTCTGTCTTGATGCTCATAGCGGCGGCAGTCTAAAGGGACCGAAGGAATGGGGATCGGGCGCCCCTCCAAAGACACTCCAGCGAGGCTCCTGCCGAGCGTCTTTGGAGGGGCGCCCGATCCCCTACTCGTCAATCTCCAGGACAGCCAAAAACGCCTCTTGGGGAACTTCGACTCTGCCGACCGACTTCATCCGCTTCTTGCCCGCCTTCTGCTTCTTCAGCAGCTTCTGCTTGCGGGTCACGTCGCCGCCGTAGAGCTTTGCGGTGACGTCCTTGCGCAGCGCCTTGACCGTCTCGCGGGCGAGGATGTTGGAGCCGATCGCGGCCTGCACGGGGACGTCGAAGAGCTGGCGCGGGATCGTCTTGCGCAGCCGGCCGACCAGCTTCTTGCCCTGCTCGTAGGCGAACTCGCGGTGGACGATGATCGAGAGCGCGTCGACCCGGTCGCCGGCGAGCAGGATGTCGACCTTGACCAGGTCGGAGGCCCGGTTGCCGATCGGCTCGTAGTCGAGCGAGGCGTAGCCGCGGGTCGAGGACTTCAGCAGGTCGAAGAAGTCGAGGACGATCTCGGCCAGCGGCATGTCGTAGCGGATCTGGACCCGCTGCGGGCTGAGGTAGTGCATATCGACGTGGGTGCCACGCCGCGCCTGGCAGAGCTCCATCACGGCGCCGACCTGCTCGGAGGGGCAGATCACCGTGGCGCGGATGAAGGGCTCTTCGATCGTCTCGATCGTGCCCGGGTCGGGGAGCTCGGTCGGGCTGCGAACCTCGATCCGCTCGCCGTTGGTGAGGTTGACCTCGTAGCGCACGTTCGGGGTCGTCGCCAGCAGGTCGAGGCCGTACTCGCGCTCCAGGCGCTCGCGCACGATCTCCATGTGGAGCAGGCCGAGGAAGCCGCAGCGGAAGCCGAACCCGAGCGCCTCGGAGGTCTCCGGCTCCCAGGAGAGGGCGGCGTCGTTGAGGGCGAGCTTCTCGAGCGCGTCGCGGAGGTCTTCGAAGCGGTCGGTGTCGATCGGGAAGAGGCCGCAGAAGACCATCGGCCGGACCTCACGGTAGCCCTCCAGCGGCTCGGTCGCCGGGCGCCCAAGCGCGGTCAGGGTGTCGCCGACGCGCAGCTTGGCGACGTCCTTGATGCCGGTGATCAGGTAGCCGACGTCGCCGGCCTCCATCCCCTGCACCCCCGTCATCGCCGGGCGAAAGAAGCCGATGTCGTCGATGTCGGCCTCGGTGCCGTTCTGCATCGCGAGGATCCGCTCGTGCTTGCGGAAGGAGCCGTCGACCATCCGCACGTAGGCGATCACGCCCCGGTACTGGTCGAACTCGGAGTCGAAGATCAGCGCCCGGGTGGGGGCCTCGGGCTTGCCCTTCGGCGGTGGGATGCGCTCGACGATCGCCTCCAGCACCTCGACCACCCCCTCGCCCGTCTTGGCGGAGATACAGAGCGCTTCGCCGGGATCGCCCCCGGTCAGGTCGGCGATCTCCTGCGCGACCCGCTCGGGCTCGGCGCCCGGCAGGTCGACCTTGTTGATCACCGGGATCAGCTCCAGCCCGTTCTCGATCGCCAGGTAGGTGTTGGCGACGGTCTGCGCCTCGACGCCCTGGGCGGCGTCGACGACGAGCAGGGCGCCCTCGCAGGCGGCGAGGCTGCGCGAGACCTCGTAGGAGAAGTCGACGTGGCCGGGCGTGTCGATCAGGTGCAGGTGGTAGGTCTCGCCGTCGGCGGCCTTGTACTCCACCCGCACCGCCTGCGCCTTGATCGTGATCCCGCGCTCGCGCTCGAGGTCCATCGAGTCGAGCATCTGCGCCTGCATTTTCGCCGGGTCGACGGCGCCGGTGATCTCGAGGATGCGGTCGGCCAGGGTCGACTTGCCGTGGTCGATGTGGGCGATGATCGAGAAGTTGCGAATGTGGTCCATCGGCGGGGGCGGAGTATGGCGGGGTTGACCGGCGGGTCATGTCATGGGCGCTGGCCCGCGGGTCCTGTCGTCGCAGGGGACCCACCACCCCCTGCGGTCGCTGAAGCGTCCTCGGGGGCGGTTCCCCCTACGACGCCACCCGCGGGAGGAGCGGAGACAGATACCCGCCGGGAACCTCGGGCGGGATCACCGGCATGCCGATGGGTCCAGGGGGCTCCTTAGCTTGTAGATGACTGTGGGCGGCTTCTGCAGGACCACGGTGGTGCTTGGAGCTTGGGTCCAGCGAGCCGTGACTGGATACGGGGGCTTGTCTGGTTCGATGCGGTCTCGGCTGGCTATTACGTAGTCGTAGTTGCCTTCGTTGAGGAGCTGGCGCCAGCGGGGGCAGGTGGCGGGGGCGGTGAAGCCGCCGTGGGATTGCTCTTCGCCGACGTAGTCGACTTCGTTGCTCAGGTCGCGGCCGTAGAGGGGGTACTGGCGGGTGCTGGTGGTGGCGATGCGGGCGCCTTCGATTCCCTGGGCCCATTTGAAGGCGGCGTTGAGGCCGGGTGTGGTGAACGTCGGGTTCTCGTAGCGGTTCTCCAGATAGTGGCGTTGGACCGGGTAGCCAGCAGTCACGACGAGAACCACCAGGGCGAGAGCGGCGATAAACCCGATCCGCCGCCCAAACCCCCAGCTGACTTCGTGTTTGGTTCCGCTATCCGGAACTAAACGGGAAGTCAGCGAGAGGGAGACGAGGCGGCTGCGAAGTTGTGGGGCGACGGGGAGCAGGGAGAGGCCGAGGACAAGGGCCGGGGCTAGGTAGCGGAGGCCGGACTCGAAGCCCCTGGGCATGCCCTCGGGGCCGGAGGCGGAGGTCGGGGCGATCAGCCAGGCGAGGGCCGCCGCCAGGCCGGCGAGGGCGGCGACTCGGAGGACGGGGCCGGAACGGCGGCCGAGGCAGAGGAGCAGGCCGGCGAAGGCAAGCGCGCCGATGAGGGGCCAGAAGAGAGTGAGACCGTGGTGCAGGCCGGGGAGAAGCCAGTCCGACCAAACCGAGGTGTCGCCGAGGTAGCCGAGGACGCTGTGGCCTTCACGGCCGCCAAGGGCTTGGTCGGGAGCGGGGAGCGAAATGGGGCCGAGGTCGTCAATCCACGGCAGCGGGTTGCCGGCGTGAACGAGGTTCCGCAGGTACCAGTAGCCGCCGGTGGCAAGAGCGGCCAGCCCGGTGACCGCCAGCGAGCGCCCTCTCTCCCCTCGCGGCGCGATCGCCGCGAGGCCGACGACGAGGACTGCGGCAGGCAGGAGAAAGTTGAGCTTCGTCCCGGCGGCCATCCCCGCCGAGAGGCCCACCACGGCCAAGGGGCCCAGCGCGAGCGCGGCTCCTACCTGCTTGCGAGAGGAGTCGCGCTCGCGCTGGGCCAGGGCGATAGCAACAGCGGCAAGCAGGAAGAAGATCCCGACGATGTCGTTGCGCGCCTCGCCGGCCTGATCGGAGAGGGCGGGCAAGCTCAGTGCGATGGCGCCCAGGGCCAGCGAGAACGGGGCGACCCGGTAGGGACGGCCGATGCACCACGAAGCAATCAAGCACCCAACGAACCAGCCAAGGTTGAGCAGCGGGGACAGGACATCCCGATCGAAGGCCAGCATCCCGACCCCGTGGAGCAACTCCGAATTCGCCGGGTAGAACCAGGCCAGGAACTGCGGCGCGATGAAGTGCAGCTCCCACGTGTCCCCGCTCTGGAAGAACCCGGCTGCAAAAGGCCCGTGGTACCAAGTCGAGTCGAACCCGGTCATCCCCGTGGACAGCTTTGGCCTCACGTCCAGCGCGAAATGAACGACCGCTATCGCCGCTATAGCCAGGGCGATCACGGTCAAGATCCCATCGGACTGGCCGCGGGTCCTGTCGTGGGGGAAGGGGGGGCGCTGCGGGCGGTCCACGGTCCGTCCTCGACCCCCCATCCCCCACGCCACCCGCGGGTCAGCGCCCACGTCCCGAGTCCGATGACCATCATTAGGAGCAGATAAGGCACCCGTTCGAACAGTCCGAACGTGCCCAGTAGCTCAGCGGCCCAGAGCAGAATTGCCAGTGCGATGACCGTGGTTGCGAGGTGAGCTGGTGCTCCGTCAACGTCAGGAAGGATGCGACGGCGTGGCCCTGTGGCCGCAAGCCAGGCAAAACCAGCGAAAGCTCCGATCTCGGCGACGCCCAGCAGGTAGCGCCCCACGCCGAGCATTTAGCGCCGACGGACCAGCCGCATGATCTGCTCGAGCTCGGCGATGCGCAGGAGCCTCGCCGCCCCGACGTAGACCAGGCCGCCGAGACCGAGCCCGACGCCGAGCGAGACGATCTGGCCGGTTAGACCCCGCCCGAGAGAGTTGTCGAGCAGGTCCCAGGCGCCGAAGGAGACGGCGGCCAGGGCGGCCGCCGCTGCGGCGATGCGCAAGCCAGTGTCGAGCAGGCGGCCCAGCTCGAGGCCGCCGAGGAGCCGGCGCAGGATCACGCACTGGACGACGACGCTGGCCACGGTGGCGATCGCGGTCGCGGCGACGATCCCGCCGACCCCGAGGTGGTAGAGGCCGAGCGCGGCGAGGGCGGTGACTGCGAGGTTGGCGGCGGCGATCCCGGTCGGCACCCAGGGGCGCTGGAGGCTGAAGAAGGTGCGGGTGAGGAGCAGGAAGAGGCCGTTGGCGGGCAGCGAGAAGGCGAACCAGAAGAGCGCGGTGGCGACGAGCGTGGTCTGCTCCGGGGTGAACTCGCCGCGCTGGAAGACGAGCCGGACCATCGGGTCGGAGAGGACGAGGACCGCGGCCGCGGCGGGGACGAGGACGAAGAGGATCTGGCGCATCCCGTTGGCCATCGTCGCCCGCAGGTTCTCGTGCTCGCCGCGGGCGGCGAACCGGGCCAGGGTCGGGAACAGCACGGTCGCGATCGCCACCGAGAAGATTCCCTGCGGCAGCTGGTAGATCCGGAAGGCCTTGTCGATCGCCGCCGGCGCCTGGTCGCTGACGAGGGTGCCGAAGAGGCTGTTGACGATCAGGTTGAAGTTGATCAGGCCGAGGCTGATCGTCACCGGCAGCATCAGCAGCAGGACCCGCCGCACGTCGCGGTTGCGCCACTCGAAACTCCACTCGAACCTGAACGGCGTGTTACGCAGGTCCCAAGCGGGAATCAGGAGCTGGACCAGGGTGCCGACCAGGATGCCGATCGCGTAGGCGTAGATCCGGTCCTGGCCCTCGAACATCGGCGCGAGCACGACGACGAGGGTGATGATCGTCAGGTTCCAGAACAGCGGCGAGATCGCGAAGGCACCGAAGCGGTCGTAGCTGTTGAGCACGCCGACGACGACGCCGCTCACCCCGAGCAGGATCAGGATCGGGAAGAGAACCTGAGAGAGGGTGACGGTGAGGTCGAGGATCTCGCCTTCGAAGCCCGGCGCGACCAGCGGCATGATGACCGGCGCGGCGAGGACGAAGAGTGCCGTGATCGCGCCGAGCACCAGGGTGACGAGGAGGAGCAGGGTCGAGGCGAGCCGGAAGGCCTCGCGGTAGTTCTTCTTCTCCAGTTGCTCGGTGAAGACCGGCACGAAGGCAGGCTGCAGCGCCGCGTCGGCGAAGAGGGCGCGGACGAGGTTGGGGACCTGGAAGGCGATCGTGAAGGCGGACATCGGGCCGCTGACCCCGTAGTAGGAGGCGGCGACGATCTCGCGGCCGAGGCCGGCAATCCGCGAGGCGGCCGTCGCGATCGAGAAGAACGCGGTCGAGCGGGCGATCCGCCCGGGCGACGGCTCGGGCGAAGGTTCCTCGCCGGGGTCGAAGGCCTCGGCGGCGCGCAGCGCGGCGTCCGCCTCGATGTCGCGCCCGTCCGGCGTCTCGGGGTTCTCCAATGCCTATCTCACTCGCTATAGTCGGCCGCCGGAAACATGGCGAACATAGCCTCACAGAAGAAGCGGATCCTACGCAGCGAGCGCGAGCGCACGGAGAACCGCCTGCTCACGAGCACGGTGAAGACCCACTTCCGCCGGCTCGAGAGCGCCGTGGAGGCAGGCGACGCGAGCAAGATCGAGGCCGAGCACCGCGCCCTGGTCTCCAAGATCGACAAGGCCGTCCAGAAGGGCGCCCTGCACAAGAACACAGGCGCCCGCAAGAAGTCCCGCGCCGCGCGAATCGCCAGCGCCTAGCGGCGTCCTCGGTCGCTCGCGTGCAGAGCACGCCACGCTCCCTGCGTCCTTGCTATGCACTGACGCTCGCGCGGCGCAGCGCGAGCGTGAAGGCCAGTGCGTCGCCGTAGTCGGCACCGCCGCGGCACCAGACCTCCAGGTCGGCGAGGGCGATCGTCGCCTCATGGAGGTCGTCGAGGCTCGTGTTGCCCAACCTGGCGACCAGCTGACGGGCCGCGTAGGGGTGCATCCCGAGACCGGACTCGACCTGCTTGGTGGGAACGCCCTCCTCCAGCTGGGCGGCGGCGGCACAGGCCTTGCGCAGACGGGAGGCGAGGCCGTAGATCAGGCCGGTCACGTTCTCTCCCTGGGAGATCAGCTGCTCGGCCAGCCGGCTCGCCTTCGCCGGGTCGCGCTCCAGCAGGGCGTCGGAGAGCGCCCAGACCGCAGCCTCGGAGGTGTCGGAGACCATCGCGTCTAGATCTGCGGCGGTCACCTGCCCCCCTTCCCCGGCCCAGAGCGCCAGGCGCTCGAGCTCGTTGCGCAGCCGCACCTGGTTGGCTCCCATACGGTCGACAAGGATTCGGGCGCCGGCGGGCTCCAGCGCGAACCCGAGGTTCTTGGCTTCGCCGACCAGGAGACGCGGCATGTCGCGAGCCTTCGGCGCTTCGAACTCGTAGACCTCGCCCTTCGCCGCTCTGACCGCTTTCGCCAGCTTCGCCGGGGCCTTGGCCCGGGCAATCAGGACGACGGTCAGCTCGGGCGGCAGCGCGCCGACCGCGGCCGCGACGGCCGCGAGCTGCTTGTCGCGCCAGCGCTCGACCCCGTCGGCGAGCAGGTAGCGCCGCGTCTCGGTCAGCGACATCGCCGGGATCGCCGCCAGCAGAGCCTCGTGATCGGGGGCACCTCTGCCCTCGCTCGGCTCGAAGACTTCGAGCGCCCCGGCCCCGCCATCGCCTTCGGCGCGGGCTCGCAGGCGGGCGCGCGTGGCGTCGATCTTGGCCCCGTCGGTGCCGGCGATCAGGTACAGCGCTGCCAAGCCCTCAGCCATCGCGGCCGAGTCTAGTGTCCTGCCCAGTCCGGTTTTCCGTGACCGTCGCGACCGGATCCACGGTCATCCTTCTCCGGCGCGTTGTCGTCCTCTCCCTGGTCGTGGTCGTCGCCCCCGTCCTCCGCCCGTGGAGGTGGTGACTCCACCTCCGGCCCATTGCCGCGCTTCCCGCTTGGCTTACCCGGTGTCCGACCAGCCTTCGACGCGCGAACTGCGCGGGTCTCTTCGACGTCGGCCCCGGGCCTGGCACGGGCCGGGCTCGACACCACAATGGGCGCCGGCTCCGGCGCGGCATCGGGGGGTTCCGCTTGCTGCGGAGGTGACTGGGCCGGCGGAGCAGGTTCGACCGGAGGCGCTTCAGCTTGGTGCGAGGATCCGACCTCCGAACCGGGGAGTACGGAGGGTGATCCCGCTCCGGCGCCCTTGGGCGGAGTCGCGGCGGCCCGCCGAACCACCGCCTCCGCGCGCGTGCTTGGCTGCAACACGAAAATCCGGGGTGCAACTATCGGGTCGTTGCGCACGACGCCGGGCTCGGGACCCGCCGGGATCGGGCCGCTGAAAACGGTCGGCCACCCCAGCTGCGAGACGAAGGCGACGAGCCCCAGGCCCACCATCGCGACCACTGTCAGCAGAGCGATCGAGGTGCTGCGCAGTCGGACCAGGAGGCCGTCCCCGGCCAGGCTGGAGCCGAGGACCGTGCCTGACAGCACCTGTCGAAGCCTGGAAACCACCTCTACGCTCATCGACTGCCGCAGCCATAGTCCAAGGCAAACCGCCAGAAACCCCCAATAGTGCCTCGATGATTCGTTGAGGGGACAAATCGGCGGTCCCATTCGTTCCGGTGCGCCTTTTCCCCCTATATCGGGGATAAGGCGCACCGGAGGCGTTGTCAGCCGCCGGTGTTGACTTCGACGGAGTTGCGGCTGACCTCGAGCGTGATCGTGCCGTCGAGGTCGGTGCGCAGGGCGGGAACGCGGTGCGCGGCGAGTGCCTGCAGCGTCGCGGGGGTCGGATGGCCGAAGGGGTTGTCGTCGCCCACAGAGATCACGGCCAGGCGCGGGTCAGTGCGGTCGAGCAGCGAGTCGAGCCCGGCGTCCTCGCTGCCGTGGTGGGCGACCTTGAGCACGTCGACCGGGCCGGGGTCGATCGGCACCGCCTCGGCCTCGGCGTCGGCGCTGAGCAGCATCGAGAAATGGCGCCAGCGGACAAGCAGGACGAGAGCCTGGGCGTTCGGATCCTCGCCCGCAAGCGGCATGGCCAGCAACTCTCGCGGCGGCCAGAGGACCTCGAGCTCCAGCCGGCCGGCCCGGAGCACGTCGCCCGCGGCGATCCGCACCGGGACGGCGCCGGCAGCCTCCGCCTCGCCCCGCAGGTCGCGGCCGACCCGGGCGTAGGCGAGCTCACCCACCGGGAAGCGGCCGAGAAGCTCCCCGATCCCGCCCGCGTGATCGGACTGTTCGTGCGTCACCACAGCTGCCCCGAGCTCCGAGACGCCCGCCGCGCGGAGCTTCGAAGCGAGATCCTCGCCAGGCGGCCCCCCGTTCGACAAGCATCGCCGGGCCGCCCGCCGGCTGCAACAGGATCGCGTCGCCCTGGCCGATGTCGAGAAAGGTCACGCGCAGCCTGCTGGTCGGACCACTGGCGCCCGCTCCGCCACCGGTCCAGGCGAGCGCCATGAGGACGACGCCAACCCCTCCTCCGACCCAAGCCCTCCGAAACGCCCGTCGACGGGCCTGAAACGTCCAAATATTGGACGCTTCAGGCCCGTCGACGGGGGCAATGCGGGTGCGGCGAAGAGTGGTGAGGCGGTGGCGGCGCAGGAGAGCCGGTAGGCCGATGGCAGCCACGGCGAGAACCCCGTAGGTGGTGACGAGACCGCCGAAGCCGAGCCGCACATGCAGATAGGCCCAACCCGGACGGCCGCACCATTCCGCCACCTGGGCGATGTAGGCGAGCAGCGGGGCGTTGAACGTGTTGAGGAGCCCGACCGGGAAGCCGGGGACCTGGCCGCCGGCCGCCGCGAGCATCCCCAGCCACATCGCCGGTGCCACCGCCGGCAGCGCCAGCAGGTTGGCCGCGAGCGTCGTCGTCGAGACCGCTTCGAAGTGAAAGGCGATCAGCGGCGCCGTGGCAAGCGTGGCGGCGACGGTCAGGGCGGCACCCTCCGCGAGTGCGCCGCGCCAGCCTCCCCCGCCGATCCGGGCGGCGATCGCCCGGCGCAGCGGCGAGGCGAGGGCGAGGATGCCGAGTACCGCGGCGAAGCTGAGCTGCCAGCCGACGTCGCCGACGATGCGCGGATCGATCGCCAGGGTGACGGCGGCGGCGACGGCAAGCGCGTAGAGCCGCGAGGAGCGCCTGCCTGCCAGCGTGGCCAGGACGCCGAGGCCGCCCATCACCCCGGCCCGCAGGATCGACGGCCCGGCGCCGGCCAGGGGCACGTAGACGACGATCGCCCCGAGGATCCAGACCAGGCGCGTCCGCAGCGGCATCCCGAGCGCGGCGAGCAGCGGCATCGCAAGCAGCGCGAGCAGGGCCACGTTCTGGCCCGACACGGCGAGCAGGTGACTGAGGCCCGAGCGGCGGAAGTCCTCGACGGTCGCCTCGTCGATCCCGTCGTCCTCGCCGAGGACGAAGCCGCGCGCCAGCTCGGCCTCCCGGGCGGGCATGCCGCGACCGAGGGCGTCGCCGGCCCGCTCGCGGATCTCGCCGCTGTGCGCGAGCGAGAGGGCAACCACGGCCACCGCCGCAAGGACGACCAGATGCGATGGCCGCCCGTTTCGCATCGCGCGCCTAGGGCTGGAGGCGGGCGCGCAGCGACTCCATCGTCGCCGGCCCGATCCCGCTCACCTGGTCGAGCTGGTCGACCGAGGCGAGGCCGCCCTGCCCGTCGCGGTATTCGAGGATCTTCTGCGCGGTCACGGGACCGATCCCGTCGATCGTTTCCAGCTGCTCAGCGGTGGCGGTGCCGAGACTGATCGGGCCGTCTTCGCTGGCTGCCCCCGCGACTCCGAGCGGGGTGCCCCCGGGCCCTTCCTTCGGCACGACGACCTGCTGGCCGTCGGCGAGCCGGGCCGCCAGGTTGATCGCTTCCAGCAGGGCGCCCCCGCTCGGCCCGCCCGCCCGCGAGACCGCGTCGGTGACCCGGGCGCCCATTGGCAGTCTGTAGACGCCGGGCCGGGCGACCGCACCGGTGACGTGCACGACCACGTCGCCACCGGACGATTCGAGGCTGAAGCCGCCGCTCGCATCAGACGATTCGCCCGAGCCGAGGCTCGGGGTCGACTCGTAACTGGACCCGCCGCTCCCCTCTGCCCGAATCGCCCGCGCCCCGAGCAGCAACAGCAGCACGGCGACGGCGCCGTAGACGGCGATCTGCGACCTGCTCAGCTCGGGCATTCCCGAACCGTCCCCGATGCCGGCGCGCGCGTGGCGCGCACAGTCACATGAAATTCAAACGCGGATGCGCCGCTTCTCGCGGCTCATTCTTCGTCGTCGTAGCCGGAGACCTCTGCCAGCTGGTCGCTGTATAGCTCCGAGGCGGCAACCGGGGGCGACTGCACCGAGATGCAGGCGAGCTCGCCGTCGCCGTCGTTGGCGATCGAGTGGTCGGTCGCGGGCGGCACCATGATCAGGTCGCCCTCGGCCACCTGTTGGGTATCGCCGGCCACGGACATCGTGCCCGCTCCCCTCAGCACGACGTAGACCTGCTCCGCCTCTTCGTGCGAGCGCAGCGACTGCTCGGCGCCGGCGGGGAGCTCCAGCCAGGTGACCGAGAGGTTGCGCGAGCCGAGTTCGCCCGCGTCCATCAACACATGGGCGCGCAGGCGGTGCCACTCCTCCACCGGCGCCTCTGAGAGCCTCCTAACCTGCACGGCCGCTTTGTACCAGAACCGGTAGGGCGAGGACGCGGCGCATATCGGCGTCCTCGGTCGCTCGCGTGCAGAGCACGCCACGCTCCCTGCGTCCTTGATCTGCTTGGTCCTCGCCTACCGGACGACCAGATTTACCAACTTGCCGGGCACGACGATCTCCTTCTGGATCTCCTTGCCGTCCAGAAAGCGTGCCACTTTCTCGCTGGCGCGGGCCAGGGCCAGCAGCTCGTCTTCGGGCGCGTCCGCGTCTGCCTCGATTCGGTCGCGCAGCTTGCCGTTGATCTGGACGACGAGGGTGACGGTGTCGCTCACCAGCAGCGCCGGGTCGGCCTCGGGCCACGGCTGCTCCCAGACGCGGCCGCCCTTCAGCCGCTCCCAGATCTCGGCGCCCATGTGCGGGGCGAAGGGGAAGACGAGCGAGGCGGCGGTGGCGGTGGCGAAGCGGACGGTGGCATCGCCCTCCGGTTCTCCGTAGAGGCCTTCCTTGAGCCGGTAGGCCTCGTTGACCAGCTCCATCGTCGCGGCGATCGCGGTGTTGAACTGGAAGCCGCGCTGGAAGTCCCGCGTCACCTTGTCGATCGCCCAGTGGGCCTTGGCGAGGAGCGTGCGCGCATCGCCCTCGGCCACCGCGGCGTCGAGCTTGGCGGCCTCTCTCGGCTCGACCTCCTCGCAGAGGCGCCAGAGGCGCGAGAGGAAGCGGTTGACGCCCTCCACCCCCTCGTCGACCCAGTCGGCGTCGCGCTCGGGCGGGCCCATGAAGCAGATGTAGGTGCGGGCGGTGTCGGCGCCGTAGCGCTCGACGTACTCGGCGGGGCTGACCGTGTTGCCCCGCGACTTCGACATCTTCGCGCCGTCGCGGGTGATCATCCCCTGGGCGAAGAGGTTGGCGAAGGGCTCCTGCAAGTCGAGATGGCCGCAGTCGGCGAGCGCCTTGGTGAAGAAGCGCGCGTACATCAGGTGCAGGATCGCGTGCTCGACTCCGCCGATGTACTGGTCGACCGGCAGCCAGTGGTCGGAGGCGGCGCGGTCCCAGGCGGCAACCTCGTTGCGCGGGTCGAGGTAGCGGATGAAGTACCAGGAGGAGTCGACGAAGGTGTCCATCGTGTCGGTCTCGCGGCGGGCCGGGCCGCCGCAGCGCGGGCACTCGGTGGAGACCCAGTCCTCGGCGGCGGCCAGCGGACTGCGCCCCTGGGGGGCGTAGTCCTCGACCTCGGGCAGCTCGACTGGGAGCTGCTCGTCGGGCAACGGCACGATCGCCGGGGCGCCGTCCTCGCCACATGCGTCGCAGTAGACGACCGGGATCGGCGCGCCCCAGTAGCGCTGGCGCGAGACAAGCCAGTCGCGCAGGCGGTAGTTGACGGCGGAGCGGCCGCGACCCTCCTCGGCGAGCCAGGTGACGATCTCCGCGTAGGCCTCGCGGTTGCCCTTGCCGTCGAAGCGCCCCGAGCCGGTCATCGGGCCGTCGCCGGGGTAGGGCAAGCCGGCGTCGTCGCGGGCGGTTTCCGGATCGGTGCCCTCGATCACCCGCCGCACCGGCAGGTCGAAGGCCCTGGCGAACTCGTAGTCGCGCTCGTCGTGAGCGGGCACGGCCATGATCGCGCCGGTGCCGTACTCCATCAGCACGTAGTCGGCGACGAACATCGGGATCTCCTCGCCGTTGACCGGGTTGACGACGCTGCGGCCGAGCGGCACGCCGGTCTTCTCGCGCTCGGGGGCGCCGCGTTCCTCGGCCGACTCGCGGCCGGCGCGGTCGACGTACTCGCGCACCGCATCCTCGGCGGGCGTGCCGGCGACGAGCCGCTCCAGCTCGGGGTGCTCGGGGGCGAGAACGAAGAAGGTGGCGCCGAAGAGGGTGTCGGGCCGGGTGGTGAAGACCGGGAAGTCGAGGCCCAGCTCCTCGCAGCGGAAGACGACCTCGGCACCCTCGGAGCGGCCGACCCAGTTGCGCTGCATCGTGATCACGTGCTCGGGCCAGGACTCGAGCAGCTCGAAGTCGGCCAGCAGGCGCTCGGCGTACTCGGTGGTCTTGAAGAACCACTGCTCGAGCTTGCGCTGCACGACCTCGGTGCCGCAGCGCTCGCAGCGGCCGTCGACGACCTGCTCGTTGGCGAGCACGGTGGCGTCCTTCGGGCACCACTGCACCGGCGCCTCGGCCCGGTAGGCGAGACCGCGCTCGAGCAGCTGCAGGAAGATCCACTGCGTCCAGCGGTAGTACTCGGGCGTATGGGTCGCCAGTTCGCGCGACCAGTCGATCGAGATGCCCCACTCGCGGAACTGGCGCTGGAAGGAGGAGATCGAGCGCTCGGTCGCGACGCGCGGCGGCTCGCCGGTCTTGATCGCGTTGTTCTCCGCCGGCAGGCCGAAGGAGTCGTAGCCCATCGGGTGGATCACCTCGAAGCCGTGGCGGCGGCGGAAGTGGGCGATCGCGTCGCCGACCGCGTAGCACTTGAGGTGGCCGACATGGGGTTCCCCGGAGGGGTAGGGCAGCATCTCGAGCACGTAGGACTTCGGCTTGGCGGGGTCGTGGCCGGGCTGGCCGGGGTTGGCGACCTCCCAGGTCTTCTCCTCGGCCCAGACCCGCTGCCACTTGGCCTCTATCTCTTTCGGGTCGTAGCCCATGGGTGGGCGATCTTACGAGGGGCGCAAGGCCTCAGGCGCGGTGGGTCCTGTCACCGATCTGGTGCCACCACCCCTGCGGTAGCTAAAGCTTCCTCGGGGTGGTCCCCCAGATGGGCGCCACCCACCGCGAGAGACGTATTCGTCCTACTAGCTTTTTCTCCTCGGCCGTCGGGAAGTGCCCCCCGCGAGCCCGTCCCGGATTCGCCGTCGATGACACGGTCAATACAGCACGCGTGCCCCAGCACGCGTGCCCCGAGCGACGCTCAGAAGACCGACGAGAGGGCTTCGAGGACCTGGGGCCAGAGGTAGACCTCGACCGTCGCCGAGGCGACGAGGACGGGGATCGCCAGCAGGACGGTGATGAAGGTGGCGGCGAGGAGCTGGTTCCACTCGCCGCGGCGGCTGGCGATCAGCCAGGCGGCGAGAGGCAGGAAGAGGGCGGTCAGCTCGGGGATCGCGTGGGGGAGGACGCTGAGCAGGAGCAGGCCGATCGGCATGTGGAGCTGGAAGGCGATCGTCGAGCCCTGGAAGCCGAGGTAGAGCGCCTGGGTCGAGAGCGAGAAGAGGGTGACGGCGCAGACGAAGAGGATCGCCAGCTCGCCCGCCTTGACGTGGATCCACCGCGAGAGGCCCTTGCGCTGGGCGGCGGCGATCGGCATCGAGGCCCCGGCGATGAAGCCGGCGACGCAGGCGGTCGCGTGCAGGGCGAGGACCAGCGAGTTGCGATAGAGGATCGGCAGCAGGTCGGCGGGCTCCGAGGGTTCGGTGAGGCCCGGCAGGTGGATCGGGGTGATGTCGGGCGTGAGCATGCCGGCGACGACCCAGACGGCGCCAAGCAGGGTCAGGGAGATCGCCAGGCTGAGCGCCGCCCATCCCCGCAGGACCGCCCACGGCCGCCCGTTCCAGGCCTCCAGCGCCGCCCGCGTGTCCTGCATCCCATGCGAGAAGACGTGCTCGTTGCCCGCGTTCATCGCAGCTTCATCGACAGGCAAGCGCGGCTATTTGAGCGCCGCAGGACCGAGGCGGGCAACTGGTTTGCCCCAGCGCGTCACCAGGGTCTCTTCGCCGGCCTCTGCACGGCGGACGTACTGGGCGAGCTTGGCGTAGAACTCACCCATGCCGACGGTTTCTTCGAGCTCATCGAGTCCGTTGCGATCGGGAAAGCTAGCTTGTGGACCTCATCGCTGAGCCTGAGAATGGAGCTAGTGGGACTCGAACCCACGACCTCCTGACTGCCGGTCAGGCGCTCTTCCAGCTGAGCTATAGCCCCGCGCAACTCGTAATCAGTCGCCCAGTTTACCGCTGCGCGCTGATTGTTCCTCGCGGGTCGCAGACGTAGATGCACCGTACCGCGACCCGCGAATAGGGCGACCGGCAGGAGATAACAGCTGCCGAGCTCTTCGCAGTGCACGGCAACGAGATCGACCTCCGATGCGTCGTAAGTCGTCTTCACGTATCCCCGGGTCGGCGACGTTGCCTTGTGGTTCGGGTTGTCCACGGACTCCGATCATCGAGGCCGCGTCGGGCCCGATCAAGGCTCAACAGTGCCAATAGAGAGACGAAACCGTGAAAAAGTCTCAGGCCTGCGCCGGCTCGGCCACCCGAAAGACCATCCCGGCCTGCTGCAGGCGCCCGAGCAGCGCGTCGCCCATCGCCTGGGCCGTCGTCACCTGGCCCGCGGTCTCGGGCAGCTCGTCGAGGGCGAGGCAGAGGGCCGACTCGGCGAGCATCTTCGCGGTCTCGTCGTAACCGGGGTCCCCGCCGGATACCTCGGTGAGGGCCCGCCGCCCGCCGCCCTCGCCGACGAAGGTCACCTTGAACCAGCTCTTCGCGCGCACCGCCTCGCTCGGCCCCTCGCCCGGCGATTTCGCCTTGAGCAGGAGCTTGCGGGTGGGTGGCAGCGGCGCCAGCAGAGCCGCGGCACCGACGCCGGCAGCGCCGCCGACGAGCGAGTGCAGGTGCCTGGCGACGATGTTGTGGCCGTAGGTGAAGTCGGGGCCGTAGCGCTCGAGCGCGGCGGCGGAGCGGCGCACGATCGGCCCGTCGATTGTCGGGAACGCCACCGCCCAGCCGCCCAGCTCCGGGTCCCGGCGCAGCCGGGGCGGGGCCGAGTGGACCTTGCGCCCGGGCGGTCGCTGCTCGGCCTGGCGCCGCCGGCGCGCGGCGGCGACGGTCTGCCGCCCCCGGGCGAAGGCGTTGATCGCCGAGTGGAAGGTGCCGCCGGAGAACTGGGCGCCCATGCGCACGTAGCCGTTGACGGTCAGCGGCACGCCCTCGGGCAGCTGCTTCACCGTGAAGTAGGCGCCGAGGTCGTGCGGGATCGAGTCGAAGCCGCAGCAGTGGACGAGCCGCGCCCCGCTCCGCCGCGCCCGCTCGTGGTAGCCGAGCCACATCCGGTCGACGAACTCGGGCTCTCCCGTGAGGTCGGCGTAGTCGGTGCCGGCGGCAGCGCAGGCCGCGACCAGCGGCTCTCCGTAGAGGGCGTAGGGGCCGACCGTGGTGGCGACGACCCTGGCCGCCTCGGCGACCTTCGCCAGCGCAGCCGAGTCGGCCGCGTCGGCTTCGAGCAGCGCCGGTGCCGGGACGCCGGACCGGAGAACCCCCTCGATCCCCGAGCGGACCGCCTCCAGCTTGGCCCGGTTGCGGCCTACCAGAGCCCAGCGCAGGCCGTCGGGGGCGTTCGCCGCGAGGTACCGCGCAGCCAAGCCGCCGGTGAACCCGGTCGCCCCGAAGAGCGCGAGATCGTATTCCCGCTCGGCCGCCACCGGGCGCATTCTTGCGCAAGGGGCCCGGGCCCGCCCACCCCCGCGACGCGGCCGAACCCGGGCTACGCGCCGGCCCGGCGGGCGATGTAGACCGCCTTGGTGTGCCGATCGATGTCGAAGGGCTGCTTGGGAACGCCGTCCAGGCCGTGGCCGTAGACGTCGAGGCACTCCAGGCCTGCCCGCTCCAGCGCAGCAAGGATCTCGGCTTCGGGGAAGTGGCGCTGGCGATGAGTTGACGCCTCGCCCACCTCGGTGGAATCGCCCTCGTTCTCACCCAACACTTCCAGGCGCGACTCGCACACCGAACCGGCGGCAACGTCGGCAGGCGCCAGGCCGCGCCAGACGAACCGCTTGTCGCCCTGCTCCACCACCGAGGTCTCCGCGTAGAAGGTCCTGTAGACGAGCAGCTCGTTGACGTCGAAGAGGAGCAGGCCGGTGGGTGCGAGGTTGTCCCGCATCCCGCGGAAGGCGTCCTCCAGTTCCCCGGGGCTCAACAGGTAGTTGATCGCGTCGTCGAGCGCCCAGACGAGATCGAACTCCCCCAGCCTCGGCAACACCCGCATGTCCGCGACCGAGAGCTCGACCGAGTCGCCCGCTTTCTCCGCGGCCAGCGCCAGCATCGCGGGCGAGAGGTCGCACCCCCTCACCTGCCATCCCCGCGGCAGCATCGGCAGGAAGCTCTTGCCGGTCCCGCAGGCCACGTCCAGCAGGCGTCTGCCCGTCAGCCCGTTGAGCTCGAGGATCCTCAGCAGGTCCGTCAGCCACCCCTCGTAGTCGTAGTGAGTCGTGAAGTCGTCATAGACGGGCGCCATCGCCTGGTAGGTGCGAAGCGCCCAGTCCTCGCGCGAGCCGGCAGTGGTTGCGTCCATGGCCAGAAGACCGGCCCTTTGCTCAAAAAAGTTCCAGTATCGACTGGGGCTCAGCACCCCCGCCAGGATTCGAACCTGGGACCCTCGGATTAGAAGTCCGACGCTCTGTCCACTGAGCTACGGGGGCGGGTGCGCCTAGATTAGGCCCTGGCAAGCGGTTTCGCGTAGGATCGCGGGCGCATGCCGAGCGTCGATGCAGGGGGCACGGAGCTTCATTACCTTCGCAGCGGGGAAGGCGAGCCGCTGCTTTTGATCCAGGGGATGAGCGCCACGCACCTGGCCTGGGGCAGGCCGTTCCTCGCCGAGCTCGAGCCGAGCTTCGAGTGCATCGTCTTCGACAACCGCGGCATGGGGCTCTCCGGGCGCGCCGAGCTGCCCTTCACGATCGCCGACATGGCCGCCGACACGGCCGCCCTGCTCGACGCGCTGGAGCTGGAGACCGTGCACGTGGCCGGCATCTCGATGGGCGGCATGATCGCCCAGGAGCTGGCCCTCGCCCACCCCGAGCGGATCCGCACGCTGACCATCGGCGCCAGCTACTGCGGCGGCCCGGAGGGGACGCTGATGGCGCCGGAGGACCTGCAGATGCTCGGCGCCGCCTACGCCTCCGGCGAGCCCGAGCGGGTCTTCCGGGCGATGTGGGAGATCAACCTCTCCCCCGGCTTCCGCGAGGACGACGCGGGCTTCGCCGCCTTCGTCGAGATGGGCTCGCAGCTGCCAGCCCCCCAGCCGGTCGTCCTGCAGCAGATGCGCGCCTGCGGCGCCCACGACACCCACGGGCGCCTCGGCCGGATCTCGCTCCCCACCCTGGTCATCCACGGCGACGCCGACCGGCTGCTCGGATACGGCAACGGCCGCGAGATCGCCGCCGCGATCCCGGAGGCCCGCCTCGAGACGCTCGAGGCTGTCGGCCACATGTTCTGGTGGGAGCAGCCGCAGCGCTCCGCCGAGCTGATCCGCGAGCACGCCCTGGCGCCCGTCTGAGCGGCGCCCGGCCCCGGGAGGCCGCTGCCCAGCTTCAGCCGCCCGAGCCGAGCCCGGCGCACCCCGCCGGGTCGAGCTTGCCGTTCACCTTGAAGACGTAGTCGGGCTGCGGCGTCACCTCGGGCTCGGCGACGACCTCTTCCAGCGCCGGGTCGGTCTTCACCCAGGCGTAGATCGGGTACCAGTAGGGCGAGTCGGCCGAGTCCTGCGTGTACTGGCTGACGATCAGGTAGTCGTAGTCCCCGGCGTTGACGCGGCGGCGGAACTGGCGGCAGCTGGTCGCCAGCCGGTAGGTCCCCTCCGGGCCCGGCACGCCGACGTACTGGACGTAGTTGTCGAGGTCGCGCCCGTAGAAGCCGTACTGCCCGAAGAAGATCTCCCCCGAGCCGGCGATGCCGATCCGCTTGTCGTGCAGGCCGTGGGCGAGCGAGTACGCTTCGCGCGGCCCGCCTTCCCCGAGGAACGGCAGCACCCGGGTGTAGTGCTGCTTGTAGTACTGAACCTCCTGGGCGCGGCCGAGGACGACGGCGAGCAGGACGACGGCGCTGGCGACGATCGCGACCGTCCCCCGTCCCGCGCCCCCGCGCGAGCGCGACATCGCCAGCCCGGCCGGCACCCAGACCAGCGCCAGGGTGAGGAAGACCGTTCCGACGATGTAGCCGGGGTACCAGCGCGGCGTGATCAGCACCGAGATCGCGTAGACCGCGGTGAGGAAGAGCAGCGTCTGCCAGGCGCGGCTGTCGGGCACCCGCAGCGGCCGCGCGATCGGCACCAGGGTGAGAGCGAGCAGCAGCCCCGGCATCAGGTAGCGGGTGTTGGTGAAGAACCCGGTCGGCGAGCCCTCCTGCCCGGCCGCGGTCAGCGGCGTGACGACGTAGACCGCGGCGGTGATCAACGCGGCGACGGCGAGCACGCGCAGGATCTTGTTGCGCGAGCGAACCGCGATGTAGACGGCCGCGGCGACGGCGACGATCAGGATCAGCGGCCAGAGCGGCCCGAGCGCGTCGTTGAGCTGGGGGAAGAACCACTTGCGGTAGATCGTCGGCTCGCCCAGGTAGTGGGCGACGGCGAAGCGTGGCCGCGGGTCGAGCGGCATCTGGTCGGGGCGCGGCAGGTGCAACGGGCCCCAGCCGATCAAAAGGGGAATCGGGTTGCCGCCGGTCTGAATCGCCGCCTTCACGTACCAGTAGCCGCCGACGACGAAGGCGGGGATGCCGATCGCCGCCGCGGTCATCAGCCGGCGCCCGGCGCCGCTGACCACGACCATCCCGACAGCGATCGCGCCGACCGGCGCCAGCAGCGGCAGCTTGACCGAGATCGCGATCCCGGCGGCGATCCCGGCCATGATCAGCGGCCCCTTGTCGAGCAGGGGCGCGTCGCGCTCGGGCGCGTCCTGCACCGCCCCGGCATCGGGCGCCCGGCGCTGGTGGCCGTTGATCAGGAAGGCGGCGAAGGCGAGCAGGAAGGCGAGCCCCATGATGTCGTTGCGCCCCTCGCCCGGCTGGGTTTCGATCATCACCCCGGCGGAGAAGACCAGCGCCGCGGCCACCATCGTCGCCGGCCCGACCTTGTACGGGCGGCCCACGCACCAGGCGGCGAGCAGCCCGATCGAGAGCCAGACGAGGTTGATCAGCGGCGAGAGCCAGTCGCGCTTGAAGATGACGATCGCGCTGCCGTGGATCAGTTCGGCGGTCTGTGGATAGAACCAGGCGGCGAGCCGCAGCGGGTCGGTGTAGAGGAGGTGGACCGTCGAGCCTTCCTGGGCGATCCGGGCAGCGAAGGGCATGTGGTACCAGGTGGTGTCGCCGCCGAACATGCCGAAGTCGAGGCCGAGCTGCGAGGGGAAAGTCCACTCGGCGAAGGCCCATGAGGCGACCCCGAGGGCGATCAGCAGGGCCATCGCCTGCACCTGCGGCGCCGGGACCTCGCGCCTCTCGGCGGGCGACATCCACCAGCCCAGCAGCGCCGCGCCGAGGCCGATGCCGATGCAGCCGACGATCGTCCAGCCGAGGGTGAGGATGCTCAGTGTCCCGAGCAGCTGCAGTGCCGCGATCAGCAGCGCGACGGCGATCGTCGCGTCCGCCAGGCGGGCGAGGGCGCCGGAGAACTCGGGCACGATCCAGCGCCGCAGCCAGTAGCCGCCGAGGGCGAGCGCGCTGACGATGCCGATCGTGGCCAGGCAGCCGCCGATGTAGGAGCCGAAGGAGGGGGTCACCGGCGCGGGATGCTATTCGCCGCGCCGGGCGGGGGCCCTACCGGAGGTGCAACGCGTTACGGCTCCGCCAGGACCACAAAGCGTTGCACCTGAGGGGTGTCAGGTGGCTGTGGCCGGGATGCGGCAGGAGACCCCGGTGCCGGCAAGGCCGCAGTAGCCGTTCGGCACCTTGTGCAGGTACTGCTGGTGGTAGTCCTCGGCGCAGTAGAAGGGCGCCGCCGGCTCGACCTCGGTCGTCACCGGCTCGTGGCCGGCCGCTCGCAGCGCCTCGTCGTAGACGCGCTTGGCCATCTCGGCGGTCGCCTTCTGGGCGTCGTCGACGAAGTAGATCCCCGAGCGGTACTGGGTGCCGACGTCGTTGCCCTGGCGCATGCCCTGGGTCGGGTCGTGCTCCTCGAAGAAGACCTTCAGCAGGTCCGCATAGGAGACCTTGGCCGGGTCGAAGGCGACCAGGACAGCCTCGGCGTGGCCGGTCTTCCCCGTGCACACCTCCTCGTAGGTCGGGTTCGGCGTGGTCCCGTTCATGTATCCGGCCGCCGTCGTGTAAACGCCGTCGAGTCCCCAGAAGAGCCGCTCCGCGCCCCAGAAGCAGCCGAGCGCGAAGTAAGCGGTCTCAACCCCATCCGGGAACGGCGGCTTCAGCGGCGTGCCGAGCACCGCGTGGCGCTCGGGCACGTCGAAGGCCGGCTCGCTGCGCCCCGGCAACGCCGCCTCGGACGCCGGCATCCGCGTCTTCCTCGAGAACAGCACGCCCTCAGCTTACGCCCACGCGAACTGCATCAAATTCTCTACCTGCCAGCGCGAGAATTTGATGCAGTTCGGCGTGGTTGGGGTAACTTGCCCGACATCGGCTGCCTCGTCGTCCTCTTCGCCCTGATCTCGCCGCGGCTGGCGCTGTTCGCGCTCTGGCTGTTCAGCGACCTGCTCGGCCGGGCGTTCGAGGATTGGTTCGTCCCCTTCCTCGGCTTCTTCCTGCTGCCATGGACGACCCTCGCCTACGCGGTGATGTGGAGCTCCTCCGACGGGGTCGTCGGCTTCGAGTGGTTCATCGTCGTCCTCGCCTTCCTCTTCGACCTCGGCTCCTACGCCCAGAGCGGCCGGCGGCGCGAGGCGCGGGCGTAGGCGCCGCGCAAGGGCCCAACCGGACGCACCCGCGCGCGAGCGCTACTCGCCCGACTCGACCGGGTAGGCGAACCTGATGCAGGACTTGCCGAGCACGATGAACTCGCGCCGGGTCACCTCGCCGGTCGCGGTCGCGGTGATCTCGACGTCGGTGAGCGGGAGGAATCCGACCTCGGCGCGGTTGAGCGCGTCCGAGAGGCGACTCGCGTAGCCCTCCCGGGGCAGGGTGACGTCACCGGCGATCAGGTGCCCGTCGGTCTCGAAAACGGCCCGCTCCCTGCGCTGCTCCACCTGGGGGATCTGCGTCATCTTCACGCAACCATCGGCACAGGCCTAAGCCCGCTGGAGGGGGACAAACGTCCGGTCTACATAACTTCGATGCTCTAGCTTATGCTCAGTTTTATTTGAGTAAAAGGAAGGAACGACGGATGACTGAGAGAGCAGGGTGCGCCTTCGACCTCTCGGTGCTCCGCGAAGGCAACCTGTACCGCCTGGTGCTCGCCCAGCTCGCCTCCTCGGTGGGCGACCTGATGGTGCTGGCGGCGTTGCCCTTCGCCGTGCTCTCGATCGGTGGCTCGATGGCGCAGGTGGGCATCGCCCTCGCCGCGCAGGCCGTCGTGCTCGCATCCCTCCTGCTCTTCGGCGGCGTCGGCGGAGACCGGCTCGCCCGCCGCTCGGTCGTGATCGCGGCAGACCTCTGCCGGTTCGCGTCGCAGGGGATCGTGGCGGTGCTGCTGATCGGCGGCCATGCCGAGCTCTGGCAGCTCATCGCCGCGCAGGCCGTACTCGGCGCCGGCGCCGCGTTCTTCATGCCGGCGATGCAGGGGCTGATCTCGCAGGCCGTGCAACCGGAGCGGCTCCAGAAGGCCAACTCGCTGCGCGGGATGGCCGTCTCGCTCGGCGGCGTGGCCGGGCCGGCGGTCGCCGTCGCTGTCCTCGCCGTCGCCGGGCCCGGCTGGGCCTTCGCCGCCGACTCGGCGAGCTTCCTGCTCAGCGCCACGCTGCTGGCCAAGGTCCGCGTCCCGGTCCCGCAGGCCGCCCTGCGCCGGGCCAGCTCGGTGCGCGACGACCTCGCCGCGGGCTGGCGGGAGTTCCGGCAGACGACCTGGGCCTGGGTGATCGTCACCGAGTTCGCGGTCCTCAACTCACTCGTCTTCGCACCGTTCTTCGTCTTCGGCCCGACCGTGTCGGCCGACTCGCTCGGCGGTCCGGCGGCCTGGGCCGCGATCCTCGCCGCGCTGGGCGCCGGCGAGGTGGTCGGGGCGGTGGTCGCGATGGCCTGGAACCCCAGCCGCCCGCTGCTGGCCGCCACCCTGGCGATCGGCCTCTGGGCGGCGCCGCTGCTGCTCCTGGCCGCCGTCGCCCCGGTCGGCCTGATCGCGGCCGGTGCCGCCGTGGCCGGCGCCTCGCTGGCGATCTTCGGCGCCCTCTGGGAGACGATCCTGCAGACCCGGATCCCGCTCCCGCTGCGGTCCCGCCTCAGCTCCTACGACCTGCTCGGCTCCTTCGCCCTGATCCCGCTCGGCTACATTCTCGGCGGCCTGGAGCAGGAGCTGTTCGGTGCCGGCCCCGGCCTGATCGCAGCCGCGGCGGTCATCGCGGTCGCGACCCTCGCGGTGATCGCCGTGCCGAGCGTCCGGGAGATGAGGTCGGCCCAGGCCGGCGAACCGTAGGGCCGCTGCAAAGTCGGGGCGCCCGGATTCGAACCGGGGACCTCGGCCACCCAAAGGCCGCGCGCTACCAGGCTGCGCCACGCCCCGATGGCCCCGATCTTACGGGCATCGCCGAACGGTGGCGAGAGCTGCGACGGTTTGGGACGGTCAGGCCGGCTGCTTGGCGCGTGCCCGGAAGCCGGCCCGCGAGGCGGTGTCGGCGATCTCGCCGGCGAAGACCGGCCAGAGCTCGCGGGGCAGGTCGTGCCCCATGCCCTCGACGATGCGCAGCCGGGCGCCGGGGATCGCCCGGGCCGTCGCGCGGCCGCCGCTTGGGCGGACCAGCGGGTCGCTGGTGCCGTGGATCACCGAGGCCGGCAGGCGCAGCTTGCGCAGCGCCGCCGTGCGGTCGCCCGAGGCGGTGATCGCGTGCATCTGGCGCAGGGCCCCGCGCGGGTTGTGGGAGCGGTCGTACATCCTCCCGGCCATCTCGCGCAGCCTCGCCTCGTCGGTCGGGTAGGCGGGCGAGCCGACGACCCGGAAGGTCTTGAGGACGCGCTCGACGAAGCCGTCGCGATCGCGCGGAGCCTGCGCCAGCATCACGCCGAAAGCCTTCAGCGTCGGCGTCCCGACGCGGCGGCTGCCGGTCGTCGACATGATCGAGACCAGCGAGCGAACCCGGTCGGGGTGCTCGATCGCCAGCGTCTGGCCGATCATCCCGCCCATCGAGGCGCCGACGACGTGCGCCGAGTCGACTCCCAGGTGATCCATCAGCCCGACCGTGTCCGCGGCCATGTCGGACAGCAGGTAGGGCGCGCTGGCGCGGCGGCCGAGGAAGAGGTCGGCCCGCTTGGGCACCCCGGCCCCTTCGATCATCGTCGAGCGGCCGATGTCGCGGTTGTCGAAGCGGACGACGCGGAAGCCGCACCCGGCCAGGAGATCGCAGAGCTCCTCGTCCCAGGCGAGCATCTGCGTCCCCAGGCCCATGACCAGGAACAGCGGCTCGCCGTCCGGGTCGCCCACCTCCTGGTAGGCGATATCGACGCCGTTGACCGGCGCCAGGCGCTCCTCGCTGAGCCCGAGCATCCCGCGGAAGTCTAGCCTGGCACTGGCTGCCCAGCCAAATCGCCCCAGCGCACGGCAGGTGCAACGTTTTTCGGTCCCCTGGGATGAAGAACGCGTTGCACCGCTAGTTTGCCCTGGATGCGCACCGCGATCGTCTCCGACCTGCACCTCGGCTCCGCCGGCGGTGAGGACCTGCTGCGCGACCCGGCGATCCGCCGGGCCCTGCTCGATGAGATCGGCGAGGCCGACCGCCTCGTCCTGCTCGGCGACGTGCTCGAGCTGCGCGAGCTGCAGCTGCCGCAGGTGCTGGAGATCGCCCGGCCGTTCTTCGAGGACCTGGGCAGGGCGATGACCGGGCGCCGGGTCGTGCTCGTGCCCGGCAACCACGACCACCGCCTGGCCGAGCCCCTGCTCGAAGAGCTTGCGCTGGCGGGCGGCACGCTCGGGCTGGAGCACCGCTCCCTCGCGGCGGGCGAGCCGGCGAGGCACATCGCCGCCTGGCTCGGCGACGCCGAGCTCAGCATCGCCTATCCGGGCGCCTGGATCCGCGACGACGTCTACGCCACCCACGGCCACTACATGGACTGCCACATGAGCCTGCCGCGCCTGGAGTGCGTCGCCGCGGCGGCGATCATGCGCACCGCCGGCCACCCGCCCGACCCCGCCGCCCCAAACGACTACGAGCGCATCCTGCGCCCGCTCTACGGCCTCTCCTTCGGCCTCGCCGAAGCGGGGATGAGGCCCGGCGCCAGCCGCCCCTCCGAACGTGCCTGGCGCGCCTTCTCCGGCCGGCGCAACGGCGGGCGGGCCCGCCAGGCCACCGTCAAGGCTGCCTTCGCCGCCGGCGTGCCGACCGGCATCTGGCTGCTCAACCGCCTCCTCCGCGCCGAGTTCGACCCCGACCTCTCCCCCGCCTCGATCGCCCGCAGCGGGATCGACGCGGCCACCGAGCTGGCGCGGCGGCTGCGGGTCGAGGCAGCCCACACGATCACCGGCCACACCCACCATGCCGGCCCGGACGAGGGAGAGGCCGAGTGGCAGCTCCCCGGCGGCGGCCAGCTGCACAACACCGGCAGCTGGGTCTTCGCCGACGCCTTCCACCACCCCGGCGCGCCCCCGGGCCCCTACTGGCCGGGGACCGTCACCTGGGTCGGCGACGAGGGGCCGCCGCGGCGCGTGCGCCTGCTGGTCGACCGCCCACGCGAGGAGCTGCGCGACGCGGTCAGCCGAGCCAATCGGCGATGATCGCGCCGATCCGGGGGCCGGCGTCCTCCTGGAGGAAGTGGCCCGCGCCCTCGATCGGCCGCGGCGCCGGGAAGTTGAGCTGGGTCGAGACCCGCTCGCCGACCGAGAAGGGGAGGATCGGGTCGGAGTCGGCCCAGAGGACCAGCGCCGGGCGGTCGTCCTCGCGCAGGGCGTCGGCAACGCGCTTGCCCTCGGCGGCGCCGGGCGAGTCGGGCTCGGTGGGGAGGATCAGCGGGAAGGCGCGGGCGCCCGCCTTGGACTCCGGGCTCGGGTAGGGGGCCTCGTAGGCGGCGATCACGTCGTCGCCGGGGTCGTCCTTGCAACCGCCGCGCACCAGCATGCCCACCGGCACGTCGGCGTTGTCGCGGACGAACTCGCGGAACATCAGCCAGGCCTCGCTCATCCGCTGGTGCCCGGTGAAGGGGCCGGTCTCCATGATCACGAGGCGCGAGAAGCGGTCGGGGTGCTCGACCGCCAGCCGCAGGCCGATCGGCCCGCCCCAGTCGTGGACGACGGCCGTCGCGTCGCGCACGTCGAGCTCCTCGAGCAGCTTCGACATCAGCTCGACATGGCGGTCGTAGGTGTACCAGCTCGAGATCGGTGGGCTTGTCGGAACGGCCGAAACCGGCGTAGTCGGGGGCGATGCAGCGGTACCCGGCATCGCGCACGGGCGGGATCACCTTGCGCCAGAGAAACGACCAGGTCGGCTCGCCGTGGAAGAAGACGACCGGCTTGCCCTCGCCCTCGTCGAGGTATGCGAGCCGCAGCCCGTCGATCTCGCGGCAGCTCGAATCGAAGGGGAAGTCGGGAAGCCCCTGCAGCGCCTCCTCGGGGGTGCGAACGACGTCCACGGGCGGGAGACTATTCGACGCGACGGGGCGCGGGGCTACGGCAGGTGGCTGAGGAATTTGCCCACGATGGCCCGAAGCAGGCACAAGCAGGAGAACTGTCAGGCGCAGGAACCCCGCGCCGGGCCTCGAAGGCGCTCCCAGCACTTCCACACTATCCTCTGTCCATTTCGAGTCACGAAAGGGTTACCCATGAACGAGGAAACTCTCAGCGGCTGGTGGGTCTTCGCCGGCGTCTTGCTCCTGGTCGCTGGCGTACTGAACATCATCTACGGCATCGCCGCGATCGGCGACTCGAAGTTCTTCACGGAAAACGTCACCTACGTCTTCAGCAGCCTGCATACCTGGGGCTGGATCCTCCTGATCATCGGCGTGCTCGAGCTCGTCGCCGCCTTCTCGCTCTTCTCCGGAGGAGAATTCGGCCGCTGGTTCGGCATCTTTATCGCCTCGCTGAACGCGATTGGCGCGCTGCTCGCGATGGCCGGTGCCTACCCCTTCTGGTCGCTGGCGATCTTCGCCCTGTCGGTCATCATCATCTACAAGCTGGCCGAGGGGCCCAAAGGCTCCGTCAGCTAGGCGAAGAGCCTGCAACGCGCTGCGGCTGAAGGCCCCGGGATCCCGGGGCCTTCGTCGTTGCGGGCCCCCCATGCGCAAGCGGCTCGGGGGCCTCGAGGCGCGCCCAGGGAGCGAGTCGCTCGTTGCCCTCGAAGATGACGTCGGCGCGGCTGAGGCGATCGTCCCATGCCCGCCGTCGCTCGTCGAAGAGGATGCCGAGGAAGCCGATGCCAAAGGTGATCGCGCCCAGGAACATACCGAGCAGGCGCCTGAGCGAGCGCCGCAGCGGCAGCCCCTGGCCCTCGACGTCGAGCCTGATCCCGAGGAAGCGCATGCCGGGCGTCTGCGCCGCGAGCGACCAGAAGCCGACCAGGTAGATGCTGCCGAGCGTGAACCAGAGCGTGGTCCCGACCGCGAGCGCGGCGCCGGAGACGCCGTCGCTGGTGCCGGTGAAGGCCGAGGCGATCAGCGCCGCCACCGCCGCCAGGCCGGAGAAGCAGAGGTTGACGATCAGCACGTCGAGGCCGAAGGCGCCGGCGCGGGTGACGGCGCCGGCGCGGTCGGTCGGCTCGGTGCGACGCTTGCGGAAGAAGATCCGGCGCGCGATCCGCTCGACGACGCTGTCGGCGCGCTTGGTGCCGTTGCCGATCGTGTGGCCGACGTCGGCGATCATGCCGACGCTCTGGGCGCTGATCGCGGCCCGTATCTCCGGCGCCTCGGCGATCCGCTCGACCAGGCGCTGGACCTCCTCGCTCGCCAGCAGCTGCCGCCAGACCTCGTCGACCAGCTCGCTGTCGAGCGCGTCGATCAGCGCCCGCTTCACCGCGTCGCTCTCCAGCGCGCTGTTCATCGCCTCCTCGACGACCGGGCCTTTGATGACCCGGGCCAGCGCCCGTTCGACCGCCTCGCTCTCGACCGCGGCGACCATCGCCTCCTCGGCCGCGCTCTCGACGGCGCGGTCGATGCCGGTCGCCTTGCTCACGCTGCGGGCGCTGCGCACCCCGGCGCCGAGCAGCCGCACCGAGAGCGGCAGCGGGCGGCCCGAGGGGCCGTCGCCGGGCGGCGCCGAGTGGCCGTTGCCGGGCGGGGTGGAGTTCGGTTCGGGGCCGTCAACCATCGTCCGGCGAGTATAGGTCGCGGTGCAACGCGTTAGTGCAACGCGTTACGGCGCTTATAGGTGAACAACGCGTTGCACCTCGGACGGGCGAAGTCGAGGTGCAACGCGTTACGGCTCCTACGGGCGAACAAAACGTTGCACCTCGGGTTACCTGCCTGCCGCGAGGCGATCGACGAACTCGGCCTGGGCGGGGTTGATCTTCTCCCGCGCGACATCGAGCCCGAACCACTCGGCGCGGTCGACCTCGGGGAACTCGCGCTCAGTTCCGGAGCGCGGCGGCCACTCCATCGCGAAGGTGTTGCTGCGCAGCTCGGCAGGGTCGAAGTCCCCCTCGGCGGCCCAGCAGAGGACCGTCTTGCCGCCCTTCTGGCGCACCGAGCCCAGCTCGGTCAGGTCGTCGACAGCGAGACCGAGACCCGACCCCAGCTCCTCCCCGAGCTCGCGCAGCGCACAGGCCCGGGGGTCCTCCCCCTCGCCGACCTCGCCCTTCGGCACCGACCAGGCGCCGAGGTCCCTCTTCGCCCAGAACGGCCCGCCGGGATGGATGAGCAGAACCTCGGCAGGGCCTCCGGTGCGACGGTAGAGCAGGATCCCGGCGCTGGTTGCGGCCACCGCAGGGACGGTAGTCAACTACGCGACCCGCCTCAGGGCGGGCGCCGAATGCCAGCGACGAGGAGGGCAGTAACGATGTATGCTTATACATCGTGCACCGAACCCAGATCTACCTCGACGACGCCCAGACGGCACGCCTGGACCGGCGCGCCGCCGCGGAGGGAACTTCGCGCTCGAAGCTGATCCGTCGTGCGGTCGACGAGTACCTCTCGCAGGAGGAGCGAGACGCTGCGGCTTGGCAAGCTCAGTGGAGGAAGGCGGTCGACGGAACCGCCGGCCTCGCGCCATACCTCGACGAGGGCGCCGAGTACGTCGAGGGCCTGCGTCGCGAGGATGCCGAGCGCCTGTCGCAACTCGAGCGTTGAGGGTCGTCCTCGACACCAGCGTCCTCGTCGACCATCTCCGCGCCTCGGCTCCCGCAACCGCCTACCTCGCCGGCCTCGACGAGCGCCCGTCCTGCTCTGAGATCAGCCGTATCGAGGTGATCCAGGGTCTGCGCTCCTCGGAGCGCAGCGCCGCGGACAGGCTGTTCGCGCTGATCGCCTGGGTCCCGGTAAGCGAAGCCGTGGCCCGCCGCGCCAGCGAGCTCGGGCGCCAGTGGCGGCGCAGCCATCCCGGAATCGGCGTCGCCGACCTCGCGATCGCGGCAACCGCAGAACAGGTCGAACGCCAGCCTGGCCACGCTCAACCTCAGGCACTTCCCGATGTTCGCGGGCCTTCGCGCGCCGTACTGACGAGCGGATGGAGCTGCTCGGCCGCGAAGAGCTCGTGGATGAGCTTGATCGCGATCGAGCCCTCGCCGACCGCGGAGGCGACGCGGTTCATCGACCCTTGACGGACGTCTCCCGCGGCGAAGACGCCGGGCATGCTGGTCTCGAGCGAGAACGGGGGGCGCTCGAGCGGCCAGCTCCCGTCGCTCTCCAGGTCAGTCCCGGTGCGAATGAATCCGCCATCCCCCCGCGCGAGCTCCGCCGGCAGCCAGTCCGTGTTCGGGTGGGCTCCGATCATCAGGAAGAGCTCATCGGCCTCGACCGTCTCTGTCGTCCCCTCGGCAGCGGAGCGGAGGACCAGGCGCTCCAGCCAGCCGTCCCCGCCGGCGCCCCCGCCGACGACCTCGGTCCCGAGGCGCACGTCGATGTTGTGCGTTGCTTCGACCTGCTTCACCAGGTAGTGCGACATTCCGCTCTCGAGCGACCCGGCGCGCACGACGAGCGTCACCCGGCGGGCATATTCGGCCAGGTGCAGCGCGGCCTGGCCGGCGGAGTTCGCGCCGCCGACGACGTAGACCTCCTCGTCGACCGTCGTCGGCGCCTCGGAGGCCGGGCCGCTGTAGAAGACCCCCGCCCCGACGAGCGCCTCGAGCTCAGGGACGCCGAGCCGGCGGTAGGTGGCGCCGGTGGCGAGGACGACCGCGGGGGCGCTGACCTCGCCGCCGTCGGATAGCGCGACGTGAACGCGGTCGCCCTCGCGGCGGATCGCGGTCGCGTCGTGCATGAAGGCGAACTTGGCGCCGAAGACCCACGCCTGCTCGTAGGCGCTCTCCGCCAGCCGACGGCCGCTGACCCCGCGCGGAAAGCCCAGGTAGTTGCGGATCAGCGAGCTCGAGGTCGCCTGGCCGCCGACGCCGCCGTCGTCGACGACCAGCGTCCGGAAGCCCTCCGAGGCGCCGTAGACCGCGGCCGAGAGGCCGGCCGGCCCGCCGCCGACGATGACGACGTCGTAATCGCGCCGGTCGGGGTCGATGGTCGCCCCGGCGGCGCTCGCCAGCTCCAGGTTGGTCGGGTTGGCGAGGACGGTGCCGTTCGGGAAGACGACGAGGGGAAGCGGCTCTCCGTCGCCCGATTCCGCCACCAGCGCGCGGCCGGCGGGAGAGTCGGCAAGCAGGAAGGCGTGCGGGACCGCGCAGCGGCCGAGAACCTCTTTCAGCTCGGAGGCCCTGCCCGTCCACGACTCGCTGACGATGTGGACGGTGTGCGGCGAGACCCGCCGCGCGTGGGCCCACTCGAGCAGGAAGGTCGAGACCGACTGGTGGAACAGCTCATCGGGCGACTGTGAGGGCCTGATCACGTAGTACTCGATCTGCCGCCGCGCCATCGCCTGGAAGATCTCCTCCGCGGTCGTGCCGTCGCCCCAGCTCCCCCACTCGATCAGCAGCCCGCGCTGGGCGTGCGCGTGGAGATCACGCACCCTGCCCAGCAGCTCGCTCCCGGGCTCGCCCCCGAGCGATTGCGCGGCAAGCACGAGCGCCACGTCCTCCCCCGCCGCTTTCAGCGCCACGAGCTCGACCATCGCCTCTTCTGCCGAGGACACGCAGACGACCCGGTAGCTCCGCGAATACCGGTCGACCAGCTCGCGTTCGACCTCGCGCAGCGCACGCTCGTCTTCGTCGATGGCGAAAAGGACAGGGGCAGACACGGTTACGAAAAATTACCGTCCCGGCCGCGCTTGGTCGACAGGCCTCAAAGCCACAGCTTCGGTCCCCACCTGAAAGAAACTATTTGAACCAAGTCCAGGGCCCGATCGAGTGCTGTGGCGATCAGCCCACTGATCGGGACCGGTCGTCTTAACGGCCTCCAGGATCGCGAGAAGCTGGATCCGGACGTTGACCGGCAGGGCCTTTAGGAATCTGGGGGCAGGGATCGAAGCGGGCTCCTCGCCCCGGTCCACGAGCCACTCGACCTCCCAGCGCATTCACGAAGCGTATTGGCTGCAACCGACAGTCAGACGCATCCCGCCCTGTGTTGCGTTTATGCAACGGACGCGCTACCCTGCCTCTGTGGCTAAGCCTCGGAATCCTCACGATACCGCTCTCGCCTCTCTTGTTCCCAGCGAGGAGAGGGGCGACTACGAGCGCCGCGTGAAGGCGCTCGTCGCGCGCAACAAGCTTCTCAGCACCCTGGAGTCTGTCCGCGAGGCGGAAAAACTCTCCAAGAAGGATCTCGCCGATCGAGCAGGCCTTGACCCGTCCAGTGTCCGGCGCATGTTGACGGCTGAGACCGCGAACCCAACCACGGAGAACGCGTTTCTACTCCTCAGCGCCATGGGCATCAAGCTCGAGGCGGTCCTCCCGTCCGGCAGCCGGGTCAACATCGTCTGATGGGAGACCGCTACTCGTCCTCCGGCATCCTGAACCCGATGGCCCGCTTTGGTCGGACGGGCGGCGCGATCAGCTGCCGCAGAACTTGAAGACCTCATCCAGTTGCTCATCGTGCTGGCCCAGCTTCGAACTCGTATCTCGTTCCAGCTGATCGAGCCGTCTCTCCAGCGCCGCGTAGCCCGCCGCCGCTCGGCGCAACTCGACGAACGCTCGCATGATCGCGATGTTCACGGCGATAGCGCGGTGCTGCGAAGGACACCGGAAAGCATCGCAATGCCTGCTCGGTGAAGACGTACGGCGCGTAGCGACGGCCTCCTCGGCCTTCGTTTGAGATCACAATTTGTGATCTCAAAGATTCGGCCATCGAGTAGCGCAGAAGACCGGCCACCGCGTCCCCGACCTTGGGCGAGTGGGAGCTATCGGACGACGCGTTCGGTACCAGCAGCGGTACTACTTCAATAGGCGCAGGAACTCGTCACGGGAGATTCCCGCATCGGAGAGGATGCCGCCAAGCGTGCCGCGCTTGATGTCCTTCGCGTGGACGGCGACCGTGACGACGTTCGGGCTGTCCGGGTGCGTGAAGTGGTGATGGCTACCCTTCGAGCGGACCAGATTCCAGCCCTTCTGTTCCAGGACTCGGATCAGCTGTCGGGGACGGACCGACGGCAGTCGGTCGCTCACGCGGCGACGGTGACGCGCTCGATCAGCGCCGGCTGAGGCAGCGGGCGTCCCTCGTCCGCCAGCACCTCGAGGTAGCCCTCGATGGCGTCCTTGGCCATCGTCAGGGCCTCATCGCGGGTCTCGCCCTGCGTGTGGCAGCCGGGCAGAGCAGGAACGGACACACTGAAACCGCCCTCCTCTTCGGGCTGAAGAACCACCTCGAACTCGTGAGATTTAGCCATCATGAGAAGCCAAGGATAGCGCCGGCGCGGTCGGCCCACCCGAGGCCGAGCCCATAGCGGGCGCATACGTCTCCGAGGCCGCCCGCGGCCTTCCCGTGGCTTCTGCAGGGTCGCGAAGGTCCGGGTAGCGGAGGGGGGTCGTAGAACTGCCCGAAGTCACTAGCTCCGCACGATCTGTGAAATCCGCTGGTGGCTCATCCCCAGCACTTCAGCAATAGCCACCATCGGCAAGCCCGCCTTGTAGGCCGCCCGGATTGCCTCGTCGCGGTCGGCCCGCAGCTCCTCGCCGGCCTCCTCCAACTCGCTTTCCCGCCGCGCGTGCTCCCTCGCGAAGGGCCGCTAGTGGTCCGTCCGGTAAGTCCGGGGTGGAGGAACCTACCCCGGGAGCGTTCTCGAGCGACTGCTCCCGAACGGCGACCTGCTCGTTCCCGTCAGTGCTAGCGAGGTCTTAGCCTGATCGACCTCTTGGTACCACGGGCGGTACCGCGACGCCTTCGTTTGCCGGGGTCGCCTCGAATGCGAAGCGGTGAGCCCGCTTCCCAAGCCGGCTCTGAGGTATCGGCCGGACGGTATTTGAACCGCGATGCGTATTCTGCTGATTGCCTTGCTCCACGACCGTCGATTCTGACCTGGGCAGATGCAACAGTTGTGGCAGTGTCGGATGCAGACAAAGACATTCTCTACAAGGTCGCCTATGAAGAGGCGGTGCGGGCCCTCTCGGAGCAGCAAGGAGCCATTGACAGTTTCCGCACCAGAGCCGGCCTGCTGCTCTCCGCAGCCGCAATCACGACGTCGTTTCTAGGCGCGCAGGCGCTGGACGGAGGCGACTCAAACATCGCCACCTGGCTTGCCATGACAGCCTTCGTCGGGGTCGCCGTGGCCTCACTCGCAATTCTCTGGCCACGGCGATGGGAGTTCACGGCAAATCCGCGAGATGTAATCCAGACCTATATCGAGGCCGATGAGCCCGCTCCGCTCGATGAACTGCATCGAGATCTCTCCCTCCATATGCACAACAGCTACACCGAGAACCGGGAGGGCCAAGAGCAGCTCTCCGTCCTCTTCCAAGTCGCCAGCGGCCTGCTGACGGTCGAGGTGATCCTATGGATCATCGCCATCGCTTCGACTGCGTAGAATCGACCAATGGCGCAACCCGTCCCTCCCACTCCGCCGCCAGAGCCGAAACGGCCCAGCCCGATGCAGGCTGAAACGCGCGGGCTCTCCTTGGGCAAGTCCAAGTAGCCCTCGCTAGGTCCTCGGGGGCCTGCCGCGAGACGGCCGCCTCCCGGCAGTTCAAATGAGAGCCTTTGTGTTCCTGGCTAATCGGCCTAACTGGACGGTATTTGAACCAAAGGACTGTCGCCTGCATACGAGCGCTGCACGACAGCGCGTCTACTCGGGCCGAGTGAGGATCTCGTGCCCGCCGACGCGCAACCATTCGACGTGCGTCTCGCCCGGCTTGACCTCGGTGCCGTAGCGGAAGGTGGCGCGACCGGCGCCCGAGTAGGACATCTCCCAAACGTCCTTGGTGCCTTGCACGCGCTTGATGCGCAGCGAGTGGGCAGGCTCGGTGCCCCCGCGCAAAGACTCGATCAATTTCTCGACCGCCGCCTGGAACGCACGACGCTGCTCGCGCGGCATCCGCGCGAACTCCCGGGCGAAGCCCGGAGACAGCCCGTAGGTGGGGCTCATCAATCGGTCCGTTGAGAAGATGCCGCACTGAGACGATCCAGGGCGTCGAGGAACTCGTCGCTGCTGAGCGGCCGATCCGCGGTCTCGGCGATGACCTCCTCGACGGTCTCGGGAACGAGCACCAGAGAGCCGTCCTGACGCCGCTCGGAGACCTTGTAGCGGCCGAGTCGCCCTCCGGCTGCGTCCGCTGCCGTGATGTCAACAACAAGCATCTTCATCCCCTTCAGTGTCCCAGGCGGTCGGCATGACCGCAAGATAGAGGGCTAGCCAGCGGACCCAGAAGAGACTCCAGTGGCCGCCGATATCCTCCAAGGAGGATGGCAAACGGGTCGGATGCTTTTGTCTGCGAAATCGGGGAGACAGGATTTGAACCTGCGACCGCTCGGCCCCCAGCCGAGTGCGCTACCAGACTGCGCCACTCCCCGTGGCTGCCCTAGATTCTGACGCATCCGCGCGGCGGTAGCTCAACGGTAGAGCCTCAGCCTTCCAAGCTGATGACGCGGGTTCGATTCCCGTCCGCCGCTCCTCTTTCGCGCTGAGCTCCGGCCGGAGTCTGGGCGACGGCTAACCTTGACCCATGCCAGCGCAGGCGGCCACGATCGAGCGAGATGGGCTCGACGAGCTGTTCGCGGCCCTGGGCAGGCGCGGCTTCGAGCTGATCGGGCCGACGGTGCGAGACGGGGCGATCGTCTACGACGAGATCTCCGGCAGCGACGACCTCCCGGCCGGCTGGACCGACGAGCAGGACGGCGGCAGCTACCGGCTGCGCCGCCGCGACGACGAGGCGCTCTTCGGCTACGCGGTCGGGCCGCAGTCCTGGAAGCGCTTCCTGCACCCACCCGAGCTGACGCTGTGGCGGGCGCGGCGGGGGGCCGACGGTGAGCTGGAGGTGAGCGAGGAGGCCGCCGAGGCGCCGAGCTACGCCTTCATCGGGGTTCGCTCCTGCGAGCTGCACGCGATCGCGATCCAGGACCGGGTGCTGATGGAGGGAGCCTTTCCCGACCCCTTCTACCGGGCGCGGCGCGAGGGCGCCTTCATCGTCGCCGTCAACTGCACGGTCGCCGGCGGCACCTGCTTCTGCGTCTCGATGGAGACCGGCCCGAAGGCCGAGTCCGGCTACGACCTGGCGCTGACCGAGGTGATCGAGGGGGGGCGGCACTGCTTCGTCTGCGAGGCCGGCAGCGAGCGCGGCGCCGAGATCCTCGCCGAGCTGCCGCGGAAGGAGGCCGGCCCGGCGGAGATCGGCGCCGCGGAGGCCGGAGTGGCGCGCGCGGCGGCCAGCCAGGGCCGCACGATGGAGACCGAGGGGATCAAGGAGCTGCTCTACGACAACCTCGAGCACCCGCGCTGGGACGAGGTCTCCGAGCGCTGCCTCACCTGCGGCAACTGCACGATGGTCTGCCCGACCTGCTTCTGCACCACGGTCGAGGACACGAGCGACCTCACGGGCGAGACGGCGGAGCGGACCCGCGAGTGGGACTCCTGCTTCACGATGGACTTCTCCTACGTCCACGGCGGCAGCGTCCGCTCCTCCTCCAAATCGCGCTACCGCCAGTGGATGACCCATAAGCTCGCGACCTGGATCGACCAGTTCGGGACGTCCGGCTGCGTCGGCTGCGGTCGCTGCATCACCTGGTGCCCGGTCGCGATCGACATCACCGAGGAGGTCGCCGCGATCCGCGCCACCGACGGGCTCGGCGGCGAGGGCGGCGAGCCCGGGAAAGGAGAGGACGATGGCGCCGATGCGGACGATTGAGGGGCTTATCACCGAGCTGCCCACCTTCGCCGGGCTCGACCCCGGCTACCTGGAGCTGATCGCCGGCTGCGGCAGCAACCGCGTCTTCGAGGCCGGCGAGCACCTCGCCCGCGAGGGCGATCCCGCCGACGCCTTCTTCGCGATCCGCCACGGGCGCGTCGCGCTGGAGCTCACCGCCTCCGCCAGCGGACCGCTGATGATCTCCACCCTCGGCGAGGGCGCCGTGGTCGGCTGGTCCTGGCTCTTCCCGCCCCACCGCTGGAGCTTCGACGCCCGGGCGCTCGAGCAGACCCGCGTCGTCGCCTTCGACGGCGCCTGCCTGCGCGGCAAGTGCGACGCCGACCACGAGCTCGGCTACGCGCTGATGCAGCGCTTCGCCGCGGTCCTGCTCGACCGCCTCCAGGCGACCCGCCTGCAGCTGCTGGACGTATATGGAAAGCCCGCCGGCGAGTGAGGCGCCGGTCGCGGCCGGGCCGATGGTCCCGCGCCCCTTCCGGGTCGCCTCCCGGCGCCAGGAGACCGAGGACACCTGGACGCTGGGGCTCGAGCCCGCCGACGGCGGGCCGGCGCCGGCCTTCGCCCCGGGCCAGTTCAACATGCTCTACGCCTTCGGGGTCGGCGAGGTGCCGATCTCGATCAGCGGCGACCCGGGCGGCGAGGGCCCGCTCGAGCACACGGTGCGGGCGGTCGGGCCGGTCAGCGCCGCGATCTGCCGCGCCGAGCCGGGCGAGCAGCTCGGCGTGCGCGGCCCCTTCGGCAGCTCCTGGCCGCTCGCCGCCGCCGCCGGCCGCCACGTCGTCATCGTCGCCGGCGGCATCGGCCTGGCGCCGCTGCGCCCCGCCCTGCTCGGGGCGCTCGCCGAGCGCGAGCGGCTCGCCGGCCTGGTCCTGCTCTGCGGTGGCCGCTCGCCCTCGCAGCTTCTCTTCCGCTCCCAGCTCGAGGAGTGGCGGACCGATCCGCGGCTCGAGCTCGGCGTCACCGTCGACAGCGCCGAGCCGGGCTGGCCCGGCCACGTCGGCGTGGTGACGACGCTGATCGGGAGCGCCCCCTTCGACCCCGCGCGCGCCGTCGCCTTCGTCGTCGGGCCGGAGGTGATGATGCGGTTCACGGTCGAGGCGCTGCTCGCCCGCGGCATGGACCCCGCCGACGTCCACGTCTCGATCGAGCGCAACATGAAGTGCGCGATCGCCCACTGCGGGCGCTGCCAGTTCGGCCCCAGCTTCGCCTGCCGCGAGGGACCCGTGATGAGCTACGGCGCGATCGAGCGCTTCTTCAGGGTGAGGGAGCTGTGAGCGTCCCGATCGTCACGGTGATCGCCGGGGGTTCGAGTCCGTGGCGATCGGGACGCGAACGTAAGGTTGTCCAATGATGACGGCCCGGCAGAAGCCCAAGCTCGCGGTCTGGAAGTTCGCCTCCTGCGACGGCTGCCAGCTCAGCCTGCTCGACCTCGAGGACGAGCTGCTGATGCTCGCCGAGGAGATCGAGATCGCCTACTTCCTCGAGGCCTCGCGGGCGACGGTCGAGGGCCCCTACGACCTCTCGCTGGTCGAGGGCTCGGTGACGACGGCGGCCGACGCCGAGCGGATCCAGGAGGTGCGTCGCGTCTCGCGCAAGCTGGTCACGATCGGCGCCTGCGCCACCGCGGGCGGGATCCAGGCGCTGCGCAACTTCGCCGACGTCGATGAGTTCGTCTCGACGGTCTACGCCACTCCCTCCTACATCTCGACCCTGGAGACCTCGACCCCGATCTCGGCCGCCGTCCCGGTCGACTTCGAGCTGCACGGCTGCCCGGTCAACCGCTACCAGCTGCTCGAGGTGGTCGCCGCGACGATCGCCGAACGCCGCCCGGCGATCCCCGCCTACAGCGTCTGCATGGAGTGCAAGCGGCGCGGCAACGTCTGCGTGACGGTCGCCCACGGCACCCCCTGCCTGGGCCCGGTCACCCACGCCGGGTGCGGGGCGCTCTGCCCGGCGCACGACCGCGGCTGCTACGGCTGCTTCGGGCCGATGGAGACGCCGAACACCGAGTCGCTCTCGGCCTGGATGCGCGGCCTCGGCGCCGAGACCCCGGACGTGATTCGCGCCTACCGCAGCTTCAACGCCAACGCCCCCGCCTTCCGTGCGGCGAGCGAACGCGAGGGATCCCGGTGAGCGAGGGCAACGGGCGCACGCGCAGGATCGAGACCAACGTCCTGGCCCGGGTCGAGGGCGAGGGGGCGATGCGGGTGCGCCTGCGCGGCGAGACGGTCGAGGAGGTCGAGTTGCGGATCTTCGAGCCGCCGCGCTTCTTCGAGGCGCTGCTGCGCGGCCGGGCGCTGGGCGAAGCCCCCGACATCACCGCCCGCATCTGCGGCATCTGCCCGGTCGCCTACCAGACCAGCGCCTGCCAGGCGATGGAGGACGCGCTCGGGGTCGAGGTCGAGGGGCAGCTGCGCCTGTTGCGCCGGCTGATCTACTGCGGCGAGTGGATCGAGAGCCACTGCCTGCACCTCTACATGCTGCACGCGCCCGACTTCCTCGGCTACGAGAGCGGCATCGCGATGGCGCGCGACCACCGCGAGGTCGTCGAGCGGGGGCTGCGGGCGAAGAAGGCGGGCAACCGCCTGATCGAGGTCGTCGGCGGCCGCGCCGTGCACCCGGTCAACGTCCGCGTCGGCGGCTTCTACCGGGCGCCGGAGCGGCGCGAGCTGGAGGCGCTGCGCGACGAGCTGGAGCGCTGCCGCACCGAGGCGCTGGAGACCGTGCGCTGGACCGCCGGCCTCGAGTTCCCCGAGCTGGAGCGCGACTACGAGCTGGTCTCGCTGCGCTCCGAGGTCAGGGGCGAGTACCCGATCGACAACGGCCGGATCGTCTCCTCGAAGGGGATCGACGTCGCCCCGGCCGAGTTCGACGCGACCTTCGAGGAGGAGCACGTGCCCCACTCGACCGCCCTGCACGCCCGGGTGCGCGGCCGCGGCGCCTACCTGACCGGCCCGCTGGCGCGCTTCGAGCTGAACCGCGAGCGCCTCTCGCCGCTGGCCGCCGAGGCGGCCAGCGAGGCCGGCATCGGCGAGGGCTGCCGCAACCCGTTTCGCAGCATCGTCGTGCGCGCGGTCGAGGTCCTCTACGCCTTCGACGAGGCGCTGCGCCTGATCGACGCCTACGAGCGGCCCGACGCCCCGGCCGTCGAGTGGGAGCCGCGGGCGGCGGTCGGGCACGGCGTCTCCGAGGCGCCGCGCGGCCTGCTCTACCACCGCTACGAGATCGACGCGGCGGGCCAGATCGTCTCGGCCAGGATCGTTCCGCCGACCTCACAGAACCAGCGCTCGATCGAGGAGGACCTGCGCGAGTTCGTCGCCGCACACACGTCCCTGCCCGACGACGAGCTGCGCCACCGCTGCGAGCAGACGATCCGCAACTACGACCCCTGCATCTCCTGCTCGACCCACTTCCTCGACCTCGAGGTCGAGCGCAGATGACGTTCCGGTGCGCCTTATGTCACCTATGCCCACATAAAGCGCACCGGAAGGGCGGATGAGGCGGCTCTTTATCGGCATCGGCAACCCGCTGCGCGGCGACGACGCAGCCGGCCTGCTGGCGGCGCGGGCGCTGCGCGAGCGCGGTGCGGGCGGGATCGAGGTGCTCGAGCTGGAGGGCGAGCCGGTCGGCCTGATCGAGGCCTGGCGCGGGGCCGAGGCGGTGGTCGTCGCCGACGCCGTCGCCTCCGGCGGCGAGCCGGGCGAGGTGCACCGCATCGACGCCGCCGCCGGCCCTCTGCCCGCCGCGCTCACCGGCTCCTCGACCCACGCGATGGGCCTCGCCGAGGCGGTCGAGCTGGCCCGTGCGCTCGACCGCCTGCCGGCCCGGCTGCTCGTCTACGGGATCGAGGCGGCCGGCTTCGAGACCGGAGCCGAGCCCTCCGCCGCCGTCCGCGCCGCCGCCGAGCGGGTCGCCGAGTCCGCCCCGTCCGACCTCCACCCCTCCGGGTGAAACGCTTTTGACATGAAATAGGCGAACAACGCGTTGCACCCAGGCTGGTACGTTGGGTTCGCTGAGATGTGCCTCGCTATTCCCGGCCAAGTCCTGGAGATCGTCAACGAGCCCAACCGGCTCGCCCGGGTCAACGTGGCCGGGGTCAAGCGCAACGTCAGCGTCGCGATGCTCGACGCCGATGACGGCGGGGTCGGGCCCGGCAACTGGGTCCTGATCCACGTCGGCTTCGCGATCTCAAGGGTCAACGAGGCAGAGGCCGAGGCGACGCTGAAGCTGCTCGAAGGAGATGGGCTCCGAGTACGAGCAGGAACTCGACGAGCTGAAGGGGAGTGCGATCGAGTGAGGTTCGTCGAGGAGTTCCGTGATGCCGAGCTGGGCGCCGCGCTGGCGGCGCAGATCCTCTCCCTGCTCGAGCCCGGCCGCCACTACAAGCTGATGGAGATCTGCGGCGGCCACACCCACGCGATCTACCGCTACGGGATCGACGACCTGCTGCCCGGCGAGGTCGAGATGGTCCACGGCCCCGGCTGCCCGGTCTGCGTGATCCCGATGGGCCGGGTCAACGACGGGATCGCGATCGCCGAAGGCGAGAACGTGATCCTCGCCTGCTTCGGCGACATGATGCGCGTCCCCGGCTCCGAGCGCACGCTGCTCGAGGCGAAGGCGGCGGGCGCCGACATCCGCGTCGTCTACTCGCCGCTCGACGCGCTGCGGATCGCGCGCGAGAATCCCGAGCGCGAGGTCGTCTTCTTCGCGATCGGGTTCGAGACGACGGCGCCCTCGACCGCGCTGACCCTGATCCGGGCTCGCGAGGAGGGGCTCGCCAACTTCTCCTGCTTCTGCAACCACGTCGCGATCGTGCCGCCGCTGCGGGCGTTGCTCTCGCTGCCCGACCTCAGCCTCGACGGCTTCGTCGGCCCCGGCCACGTCGCCACCGTGGTCGGCGCCCGACCCTTCGACTTCATCGCGGCCGAGCACGGCAAGCCCTTCGTCGTCTCCGGCTTCGAGCCGCTCGACATCCTGCAGGCGATCGAGATGCTGCTGCGCCAGCTCGTCGAGGGGCGCTGCGAGGTCGAGAACCAGTACCGGCGCGTGGTCCCCGCCGGGGGCAACCCCGTGGCGCTGCGGGCGATGGCCGAGGTCTTCGAGCTGCGCGAGAGCTTCGAGTGGCGCGGCCTCGGTGAGATCCCGCGCAGCGCCTTCAAGCTCACGCCGGCCTTCGCCGCCTTCGACGCCGAGCTGCGCCACGAGCTGCCCGGCCGCAGCGTCGCCGACCCCGAGGCATGCCAGTGCGGCGAGGTGCTGAAGGGCGCGATCAAGCCCTGGGAGTGCAAGGTCTTCGGCACCGCCTGCACGCCCGAGCACGCGATCGGCACCTGCATGGTCTCGCCGGAGGGCGCCTGCGCCGCCTACTACAACTACGGGCGCTTCGCCCGCGAGGGGACGCCGGCGTGAGGTCCGAGGAGCGCGTCCTGGAGATCATCGAGACGGCGCGCGGCAAGCGCCCTCGCTTCAAGGACGAGCTGGTGACGATGGCGCACGGCGCCGGCGGCAAGGCGTCGCAGACGCTGATCGAGGGCCTGCTCGTCCCCGCCTTCGGCTCGGCGGCGCTGGCCGAGCTGGGCGACGCCGGCGCGGTCGAGGTCGAGGGGGCGGGCCTGGCGATCACGACCGACAGCTTCGTCGTCCGCCCGATCCGCTTCCCCGGCGGCTCGATCGGGGAGCTGGCGGTCAACGGCACCGTCAACGACCTCGCCGTCTCAGGCGCCCGGCCGCTGGCGCTGACCGTCTCGCTGGTGCTGGAGGAGGGGCTGGCGGCCGAGGAGCTGCGGGCCGAGGTCGGGGCGATCGCCGCCGCCGCCGAGGCGGCCGGGGTCGAGATCGTCAGCGGCGACACCAAGGTGGTCGAGCGCGGCCACTGCGACTCGATGTACGTGTGCACGACGGGGCTGGGGAGGATCGACGAGCGGGCGGCGCTCGGCACCGGCAGGATCGAGGCCGGCGACAGGGTGCTGGCCTCCGGCCCGGTCGGCGCCCACGGCACCGCGATCATGCTCGCCCGCGACGAGCTCGGGCTCGACGCCGAGATCGCCTCCGACACGCGCTCGCTCTGGCCCGCGGTCGAGGCCATGCTCGACGCCGCCGGGCCCTCGCTGCGCTGCCTGCGCGACGCGACCCGCGGCGGCGTCGCCTCGGCGCTCAACGAGCTGGCCCGCGCCTCCGGCGTCTGCGTCGTGGTCGACGAGGGCGCAGTCCCCGTCCTGCCCGAGGTCGCCGCGGCGGCCGAGCTGCTCGGCATCGACCCGATGTACATCGCCAACGAGGGCGTGCTGGTCGCCTTCGTCGCCCCCGAGGGGGCGGAGGCGGCGCTGGCGGCGCTGCGCTCGGCGCCCGGCTGCGAGGCGGCTGCGGAGATCGGCACCGTCGGCACCGAGCCGCCGGGGATGGTCCTGGTCGAGACCGGCTTCGGCGGGCGGCGGGTGATGGACCTGCTCGCCGGCGACCCGCTGCCGAGGATCTGCTGATGAGGGCTCGCTGATGCACGAGCTGGCGCTCTCGCGGGCGATCGTCGAGGCGGCGCTGCGCCACGCCGAGGGGCGGCCGGTCGAGGTAGTCCACGTCAGGCTCGGCGCCCTGCGCCAGGCGGTCCCCGAGTCGCTCGCCTTCTGCTTCGAGGCCGTCGCCCGCGAGAGCGGCTGTGAGGGCGCCCGGCTCGAGGTCGAGCCCGTCGCCGCCCTACTGCGCTGCCCGAGCTGCGGGCGCGAGTGGGACCCGGCCCCGCCCCCCTTGACCGAGCACGAGCCGCTCATCGGGGCCACGCTGCCCTCCGTTCCCACCTTCGCCTGCCCCGAGTGCGACGCCGCCGGCGAGGTCCTCGCCGGCGACCAGCTCGAAGTCGCCTGGATCGAGGTCGAGGACGCAAACGAGCGCCGACGGGCCGATATCCCTACATATAGGGGCATTTCAGGCCCGTCGGCGGCGGAGGCGGAGGGGGTTGGGCGTGCATAGGGTGCGGGTCGCGGTGGCGGAGGGCGTGCTCGACGCGAATGAGACGATCGCGCGGGCCAACCGCGAGGACTTCGATCGCCACGGGGTTCGCGTCCTCAACCTGATGAGCGCCCCCGGCGCCGGCAAGACGGCGCTGCTGGAGCGGGCGATCGAGGCCGGGCTGGGAGAGACCCGGATCGGGGTGCTGGAGGGCGACGTGCAGGGCAGCCTCGACGCCGACCGGATCGCCCACCTGCACGTCCCCGTCGTCCAGCTCAACACCGATCCCGGCTTCGGCGGCGAGTGCCACCTCGACGCCAACATGGTCCGTTCGGCGATCGGGGAGCTGCCGCTGGCGGAGATCGACCTGCTGGCGATCGAGAACGTCGGCAACCTCGTCTGCCCGGCCGAGTTCCGCGTCGGCGAGGACGCGCGGGCGATGGTCTGCTCGGTCGCCGAGGGCGAGGACAAGCCGCTCAAGTACCCGCTGATGTTCCGCTCCTGCGAGCTGATCTGCGTCAACAAGGTCAACCTCCTGCCCCACATCGAGTTCGACCTCGAACAGCTGCTGGCCAACATCGAGGCGGTCAACCCCGGCGCCACGGTGCTGACGACGAGCGCCCGCACGGGCGAGGGGGTCGAGGACTGGGTCGAGTGGCTGACGTCGCTCGTCGCCGGGTAGCGGCCCGCGTCGGGGGCACGGTCCAGGGGGTCGGCTTCCGGCCCTTCGCCCACCGCCTCGCAGCCGAGCTGGGCCTGGCCGGTTACGTCCTCAACGGCCCCGCGGGGGTCGAGCTGGAGGTCGAGGGCGACCCCGGCCGGGTTTCCGAGTTCCTCGCCCGGCTCGCCTCCGAGGCGCCGCCGCTCGCCGCCGTCGAGGCGGTGGAGACCGCGGAGCTGGAGGCCAGCGGGGAGCGCGGCTTCCGCATCGTCGCCTCGCGGAGCGCGGGGGGCCTCGCGGCTCCGGTTCCGCCCGACGTCGCCACCTGCGACGCGTGCCTGGCGGAGCTCTTCGACCCGGCCGACCGCCGCCACCGCTACCCGTTCCTCAATTGCACCGAGTGCGGGCCGCGCTTCACGATCGTCCGCGCGGTGCCCTACGACCGGGCACAGACGACGATGGCCGGGTTCGAGATGTGCGCGGCCTGCCGGGCCGAGTACGAGGATCCGGCCGACCGCCGCTTCCACGCCGAGCCCAACGCCTGTCCCGAGTGCGGGCCGCGGGCGCGGCTGCTCGACCCGGGCGGCGAGCCGCTGCCGGCCGGGCCCCACGGCGACGCGGTTGCCGCCGCGGCGGCGCTGCTGGCCGAGGGCGCGATCGTCGCGGTCAAGGGCGTCGGCGGCTACCACCTCGCCTGCCACGCCGGCGACGAGCGGGCGGTGGCCGAGCTGCGCGCCCGCAAGCGCCGCGAGGGCAAGCCGTTCGCGCTGCTTGCCGCCGACCTCGCCGCGGCCGGTGAGCTGGTCGAGCTGGGCGCCGCCGAGGAGAGGCTGCTCGCCGGGCGCGAGCGGCCGATCGTGCTGGCGCCCCGCCGTCCCGGCGCCGCGGTCGCCGCTTCCGTCGCGCCCGGCTGCGTCGACCTCGGCACGATGCTGCCGCACTCCCCCCTGCACCACCTGCTCGCCGCCGACGCCGGCGAGCCGCTGGTGATGACCTCGGGCAACCTCGCCGAGGAGCCGATCGCCTTCCGCGACGCCGAGGCGCTCGAGCGGCTCGGGCCGCTCGCCGACGCCCTCCTCGTCCACGACCGCGAAATCGAGGCCCGCGCCGAGGACTCGGTCGTTCGCGCGCTCTCCGGCGTCGCCGAGCGCTCGGCGCCGCTGATGCTGCGCCGCTCGCGCGGCTACGTGCCGGCGCCGATCGCGCTGGCACCCGCGGCGCGCCGGCCGCTGCTCGCCTGCGGAGCCGAGCTGAAGTCGACCTTCTGCCTCGCCGACGCAGACCGCGCCTGGGTCGGCCCCCACCAGGGCGACCTGCGCGGCTACGAGGCGCTGCTCTCATTCCGCCGCGGGGTCGGGCACCTCGAACGCCTGCTCTCGCTCGCCCCCGAGCTCGTCGCCCACGACCTCCACCCCGACTACCTCTCGACCCGCTACGCCCTGGAGCGCGAGGGCGTCGAGACGATCGCCGTCCAGCACCACCACGCCCACCTCGCCGCCTGCCTGGCCGAGCACGGTGCGGTGGGAAAGGCGGTCGGGGCGATCTTCGACGGCGCCGGCCTCGGCTCCGACGGCACGGCCTGGGGCGGTGAGATCCTGGTCGGCGGCGACGCCTCCTGCGAGCGGGCCGGGATGCTGCGCCCGCTGCCGCTGCCGGGAGGCGATGCCGCCGCGCGCGAGCCGTGGCGGATGGCGTGCGCCTGGCTGGCTGCGGCGAGCGGCGAGGCCGTACCACCGATCCCGCCGGCGCTGGCGGAAGAGGTGGCGCCGCCCGAGTGGGAGGCCGTCGCCGCCCTCGCCCGCGGCGGGCCGGCCTCGCCGCCCACGAGCAGCGCCGGCCGCCTCTTCGACGCGGTCGCCGCCCTCGCCGGGCTCCGCGCCCGCTCGCTCTTCGAGGGCCAGGCGGCGATGGAGCTGGAGGCCTCGGCGAGACCCGAGGAGCGCGGCGCCTACCCGCTCGACCTGGTCGAGGAGAGCGGGCCGGACGGCGCGGCGGCGCTCGTCCTCGACCCGCGGGAGACGATCCGCGCCCTCGCCGCCGAGCTCGAGGCCGGAGTCGCGCTCGGCGACGTCTCCGCCCGCTTCCACAACGGGCTCGCGGCGGCGACCGCCTCGGCCTGCCTGGCGGCGGCCGAGGCGCACGGCCTCGGCACCGCCGTCCTCTCCGGCGGCGTCTTCCAGAACCGGCTGCTGCTCGAGCGCACCGCCGAGAGCCTGCGCGCCGCCGGCCTCCGCGTCCTCGTACCCGAACGGCTCCCCCCCAACGACGGCGGCATCTCCTACGGCCAGGCCGCCGTCGCCGCGGCCGCCAGCGGGTAGATTGCGGCGATGGACGCCGAGGAGCGCCGCCGGCTCTGCCTCATCGGCCTCGCAGTGCTCGCCCTGCACGCGGCCGGCTTCTTCATCCTCCTCGTCCTCGTCGTGCCCCATGACTACGGGCTGGCGACGGGTGGCGCCTTCGGGCTCGGCACCGGCATCACCGCCTACACCCTAGGGCTTCGCCACGCCTTCGACGCCGACCACATCGGTGCCATCGACAACACGACCCGCAAGCTGATGGACGAAGGCCAGCGGCCGCTCAGCGTCGGCTTCTTCTTCTCCCTCGGCCACTCGACGGTCGTCGTCGCGCTCGGCGTCCTGGTCGCGCTGGGGGTGCGCGGGTTGAGCGACTCGGTTCACGACGGCGGCTCGAGCCTGCACCAGGCGGCCGGCCTCCTCGGCCCGCTCGTCTCGGGCTCCTTCCTGCTGCTGATCGGGTTGGTCAACCTGGCCGTCCTCGCCAACCTCGCCGGCGTCTTCCGCCGCATGCGGCGCGGGGAGTACGACGAGGCCGAGCTCGAACGGACGCTCGCCTCCCGCGGGCTGATGGGTCGCTTCTACGGCCGCGCCGCGAGGGCGGTGAGCCGGCCCTGGCAGATGTATCCGCTGGGCCTTCTCTTCGGGCTCGGCTTCGACACCGCGACCGAGGTGGCGCTGCTGGTGCTGGCAGGCGGCGCAGGCGGCGCCGGGCTGCCGTTCTACGCCGTCCTCTGCCTGCCGATCCTCTTCGCCGCCGGGATGACGCTGCTCGACAGCGCTGACGGCGCCTTCATGAGCTTCGCCTACGGCTGGGCCTTCTTGCGGCCGGCACGCAAGGTCTTCTACAACCTCACGGTCACCGGCCTCTCGGTGGCGGTGGCGCTGCTGGTCGGCGCGATCGAGCTGCTCGCGGTGCTGGCCGGAGGGCTCGGCCTCAGCGGCGCGCCCTGGGCCTGGGTGCAGGCCGTCGACCTCAACCAGGCCGGCTTCGCCGTCACCGCCCTCTTCGCTCTTACCTGGGCGGTGGCGCTGCTCGTCTGGCACCTCGGCCGGCTGGAACCCGCTGAGACAGGCTCATAGACGCTCGATGCTGCGGGAACCTCTCATGCCGGGGTGTGGGTTTTCCCCGATGGCACCGGTCGGATCGCGACATAGATTCATGGCAGAAAGAGCGCACAGCCGCAGCGCCGGCCTCAGGCGAGCTCGAGGCGGCGTCGGCAACGAAAGAGGAGGCGGAAAAATGACCACCACAACGCAGAAAGCCAAAAAGGAGGCGGGGTCCGATCGCGATGCGGTCGGGAAGACCACCGAGTTGTCCGAGCAGGTGCTCGGGCAGATCAAAGAGAGCCAGGAAAGCGCGATCGAGGCGGTTCGCAGGTTCATGGAGTCCGTCGATGACGCATTGCCGCCGCACGGCGAGGGAGAGAGTCGCTCGCGCCGTCAGGAGGTGATCGACTCAGCGCTCGAGATGTCCGAGAGGCTGGTCAAGACGCAGTACGATTTCCTCACCAACGTCGTGCGCAGCGCCGGCGAGGCGCTGGGGGCGTCGGGCAAGAAGGGCTAGCCGGAGCAAGGCGATGGTTAGACCGTCCAAACATCCATCCGGGAGGCTGGTGTGAGCAAGTTCGAGGTCAAGACCGAGGAGCTCCACGGCCGCCCGCTGACCTACGCCGAGGCCGGCGAGGGTCCCGTCCTGCTCCTGATCCACGGGATGGGCGGGAACTTCGAGAACTGGGCGGAGGTGATCGAGCCGCTGGCGCGGACGCACACCGTGATCGCCCCCGACCTGCCCGGCCACGGCGCCTCGGCGCCGGGCGGCGGCGACTACTCGGTGGGGGCGCTGGCCTCGGTGCTGAGGGACCTGCTGATCGCGCTGGACAAGCCCCGGGTGACCCTCGTCGGCCACTCGCTCGGGGGCGGGATCGCGATGCAGTTCTCCTACCAGTTCCCGGAGATGATCGAGCGCCTCGTCCTCGTCTCGAGCGGCGGCCTCGGGCCCGAGGTGAGCCCGGTCCTGCGCGCGGCGGCGCTGCCGGGCGCCGACATCTTCATCGCGACCACCGCCGACATCGGACAGCGGGTCGGGCCGCTGGTCGGGCGGGCGCTCGCGGCGATCGGGTTGCGGCCCAACGCCGACGTGGCCGAGGTCCTGCGCGGATACGGCACGCTCACGGACCCCGCCCGCCGCGCCGCCTTCCTGGCGACCGTGCGAGCGGTGATCGGGACCGGTGGGCAACGGGTCGACGCCACCGACCGCCTCTACCTCGCCGAGGCCGTGCCGGTGCTGATCGTCTGGGGCGCCCGCGACAAGATCATCCCCGCCCACCACGGCGAGGACGCGCACCGTCACATCCCGGGGAGCCGCCTCGAGGTCTTCGAGGACGTCGGCCACCTGCCCCAGATCGAGGCGCCGCTGCGCTTCGTCCTCGCCCTCGAAGAGTTCCTCGCGGAGACGGAGCCGGCGAGCCTCGACCGCGAGGACTGGAACGCCCTGCTCCAGGAGCGCGACGCCGCTTGACCGGGCAGACTCAGCCAGAATCCCGGCGGCACTGCCGGACACGCTAGGCAAGCGAGGTTACGGCGAGTAGCCTGGAGGGCGATGGCGACCGTGACCGCGCGGGAGGTGCAGGTTCCGCCGCTTTCGCTGGAGCGAATGCGGGTGCTGATCGACGACGAGGACTGGAGCCGGCTCGAAGCGGGGCTGGATCTGGGGCGCTCGCTGCTCGCCGAGCGCCAGCTCTGGAACGTCAACTCGACCGCGGCCGGCGGCGGCGTGGCCGAGATGCTGTGGTCCTGGGTCGGGCTGGCCCGCGGGCTCGACATCGCGATGCGCTGGTTGACGATCTCCGGGGCGCCGGACTTCTTCGCCCTGACCAAGCGCCTCCACAACCGCCTGCACGGCGAGGACGGCGGCGGCGAGTTCGGAAGCGCGGAGCGCGACCTCTACGAGCGGGTCACCCGCGCCAACGCGGAGGCGGTCCTCGCCGCGACCGGCCCCCGCGACATCGTCTTCCTCCACGACCCGCAGACGGCGGGGCTGGTCCCCCACATCGCCGGGACCGGCCGCACCGTGGTCTGGCGCTGCCACATCGGCGCCGACGAGGTCAACGAGAACAGCCGCGCCGGTTGGGAGTTCCTCGCGCCGTACGTGACGAAGGCCGACGCCTGTGTCTTCTCGCGCGACGCCTTCGTGCCCGACGTATGCCGCGAGAGCGGAATCCCGATCGCGATCGTGCCGCCGTCGATAGACGGGCTCTCGCCGAAGAACCAGGAGATGGGGAAGAGACAGGTGGAGGCGATCCTGCGCCACACCGGGCTGCTCGCCGAGGACCGCCGAAACGGCGCCGAGGCCGTCTTCACCCGCCCCGAGGGAGGGACCGCCAGGGTCGAGCGCCACTGCGAGGTGATCACCGGCGGCTTCCTGCCCCGGCCCGAGACGCCCCTGGTGGTGCAGGTCTCGCGCTGGGACCGGCTCAAGGACCCGATCGGGGTGATGCGGGGCTTCGCCGCCGCGATCCCGGGCGACGCGCCGCCGCACCTGATCCTCGCCGGCCCCAGCCTCGACTCTGTCGCCGACGACCCCGACGGCGTCGCCGTGCTGAGGGAGGTCGAGGAAGCCTGGCGGGGTCTCGCGCCGCCGGTCCGCAACCGCGTCCACCTGGCCTGCCTGCCGATGGACGACCTGCAGGAGAACGCGGCGATCGTCAACGCCCTCCAGCGCCAGGCCACGATCGTCGTGCAGAAGAGCCTCAAGGAGGGGTTCGGGCTGACCGTGACCGAGGCGATGTGGAAGGCGCGGCCGGTGATCGCCAGCGCCACCGGCGGCATCTGCGACCAGATCGAGGACGGCGTCACCGGCCTGCTGCTGCCCGACCCGTTCGACCTCGCGGCCTTCGGCGCGGCGACCCGGGGGCTGCTCGAGGAGCCGGAGCGGGCACGCGAGATCGGCCTCGCGGCGCACGAGAGCGTGCGCTCCTCCTTCCTCGAGAACCGCCACACGCTCCAGTACGTGGACCTGCTCGGGCGCCTGCTGGCGCGGTGACGCAGGGAGCCTGGACACCCGGCGCCCCGACCCGCGAAGCTTCCCCACCGATGCAGGCCGAGCCGAAGTATGTATACGGGTTCGCCGAGGGCTCGAAGGAGATGCGGGAGCTGCTCGGCGGCAAGGGCGCGAACATCGCCGAGATGGCCCGGCTCGGCCCGCCGATCGCCGTGCCGGCCGGGTTCACGGTGACGACCGAGGCCTGCATCGCCTACCTCGCCGGCGGCGGCACCCTCGGCGGGACGCTCGAGGCCCAGATCGACGCCGCCATGGCGGGCCTCGAGGAAGAGGCGGGCAGGCGCCTGGGCGACTCTGAGGACCCCCTGCTCGTCTCGGTTCGCTCCGGCGCCCGCGACTCGATGCCGGGGATGATGGACACGGTCCTCAACCTCGGCCTGGGCGACGAGGCGGTCGGCGGCCTGGCGGCGCGGACCGGGAACGAGCGCTTCGCCTGGGACTCCTACCGCCGCTTCGTGCAGATGTTCGGCGACGTCGTCTGCGGCATCGACGGGATGCTCTTCGAGGAGGCGATCCGCGCGGCCAGGGACGCGCGCGGCGTCAGCCTCGACGCCGGGCTGGAGGCCACGGACCTGCGCCGCCTGGTCGAGGAGTTCAAGCGCATCTTCGCCGAGCAGACCGGCGAGGGCTTCCCGCAAGAGCCGCGCGAGCAGCTGATCCGCGCGGTGGGCGCGGTCTTCTCCTCCTGGAACGGCGCCCGCGCGGTCGAGTACCGCAGGCTCAACCGCATCCCCGACGAGTGGGGCACTGCGGTCAACGTGCAGCAGATGGTCTTCGGCAACAAGGGCCGGCGCTCCGGCTCGGGCGTCGCCTTCAGCCGCGACGAGATCACCGGCGCGCCCGAGCCCTCGGGCGACTTCCTCCTCGACGCCCAGGGCGAGGACGTCGTATCGGGCACGCGCAACACCAGCGACCTCGCCGAGATGGCGGAGCTCCTGCCCGAGGCCCACGCCCAGCTGGTCGAGATCCTGGCGGTGCTCGAGCGCCACTTCGGCGACATGCAGGACGTCGAGTTCACGGTCGAGGAGGGCACCCTCTACATGCTGCAGGCGCGCTCGGCCAAGCGCCCGCCCCACGCCGCCGTCCGGGTCGCCGTCGACATGGTCGCCGAGGGGATACTCGGCCGGGAGCAGGCGCTGGCCAAGATCGACGCCTCGAAGCTGGAGGCGCTCCTGCACCCCTCCTTCGACCCCAGCTGCGAGTTCGAGCTGCTCGCCCGCGGCGTGCCCGCCTCGCCCGGAGTCGCCAAGGGCAGCGTCGTCTTCGCCGCCGAGCGGGCGGTGGAGCTGGCGGCGGCAGGGAAGGGGGTGATCCTGGTGCGGCCCTTCACCGAGGCCGCCGACGTCGCCGGGTTCGACGCGGCCCGGGGAATCCTCACCTCCGAGGGCGGCAAGGCGTCCCACGCGGCCCTGGTCGCGCGCGGGATGGGCAGGCCCTGCGTCTGCGGCGCCTCGGCCCTCGAGATCGACCTCGAGGCGCGCGAGATGCGGGTCGGCGGCAGGGTGGTGAAGGAGGGGGATCCGATCGCGATCGACGGCACGAGCGGAGCGGTCACGGTCGAGGACGTGCCGCTGGTCCCGGCCGAGGTGGACGAGCACTTCCAGGCCGTGCTCGGGTGGGCCGACGAGCTGCGCCGGCTCGAGGTGCGCGCCAACGCCGACCGGCCCGCCGATGCGGAGGCGGCGCGGCGCTTCGGCGCCCAGGGCATCGGCCTCTGCCGCACCGAGCACATGTTCCTCGGCGAGCGCCAGCCGAAGATGGAGGCGATGATCATGGCCGCGGACGAGGACGAGCGGCGCGCCTCGCTGGCCGAGCTGGAGCCCCTCCAGCGCGCCGACTTCGAAGGCCTCTTCGCGGCGATGGCGGGGATGCCGGTGACGATCCGGCTGCTCGACCCGCCACTGCACGAGTTCCTGCCTCATCCCGAGGACCTGGTCGCCGAGATCGAGCGGCGCCTCGCCGCACCCGGCCGCGACCCGGTCGCCCGGCTGGAGCGCGAACTGCACCGCGTCAGGCAGCTTGAAGAGACCAACCCGATGCTGGGGACCCGCGGCTGCCGCCTGGCGCTGCTCTTCCCGGAGATCTACGAGATGCAGGTGCGGGCGATCGTCGTCGCCGCGGTCGCGGTGCGCGAGCGCGAAGGCGAGGCCCCGCTGCTGGAGGTGATGATCCCCCTGGTCGGCTACGAGCGCGAGCTGAGCGCGATGCGGGAGCTGGTCGAGCGCTCCGCCGCCGAGGCCCTGAAGCGGCTCGGCGCCGAGCCGCTCCCCTTCGCCGTCGGCACGATGATCGAGCTGCCCCGCGCATGCCTCGTCGCCGAGAGGCTGGCCGGGCAGGCGAGCTTCTTCAGCTTCGGCACCAACGACCTGACCCAGACGACGCTCGGCTTCTCGCGCGACGACTCGGAGGGAAGGTTCCTCACCGAGTACCTGCGGCGCAAGATCGTCGCGCGCAGCCCCTTCGAGACGATCGACGTCGAGGGCGTCGGCGAGCTGGTGCGGACCGCGGTCGAGCGGGGCCGCCGGCGCCGCCCCGACCTCGGCCTCGGCGTCTGCGGCGAGCACGGCGGCGACCCCGACAGCATCGCCTTCTTCCACGAGGCCGGGCTCGACTACGTCAGCTGCTCCCCCTTCCGGGTGCCGATCGCCCGTGTCGCCGCGGCCCAGGCCGCGATCGGGGCCGGCTGAGGGTCAGGCCGGCGTGGCGGGACGCGCGGCGCGGCGTCGCTCGGCTTCCAGGCGGCGCTGTTCGTGCTCGACCTGGCGCTTGAGCTGGCGCAGGGTGCGCCGCATCTGCCGGCGCACCGCGTGGGCGGCCGCGACCTCCGTGAGCAGGCCGGCGATCCCGCCGCCGACGACGCCGTAGGCGAAGCGGTACTCGACCCGCGTGCGGCCCGGGCGCTGCTCGCGGATCCGCCAGCGGCCGCGGTGGTCGACCCCCGTCACCGAGTGCCAGGCGATGTCGAAGGGCTCGTTCCACTCGACCATCTCGACCAAGCCGCCGACCTCGGCCGCGCCCACCCGGACCAAGATCCGGTAGCGGGCGCCGAGCCCGTTCGCCCTCTCCCCGGTCACCTCCCAGTGGGTGATCCCGGACATGAAGTGCAGGTAGTTCTCCGGGTCGGACAGGTAGTACCAGACCATCTCGGCGGGCGCCGCGACGACCGTCGACTCGTTGATCCTCATCCGATCACCGGGAGGCGCCGCTCGGCGGCGAGGCCGTCCAGCGCCTCCTGCATCTGCGCGGTGACGTGGGCGTAGACCTCGTCCACGTCGGGGTCGGGACCGAACTCGCGCTCGAGGTCGATCGGTGGCAGCACCTCGATCGTGATCTTCGCCGGCAGGGGGATGTGGCCGGCGAAGTCGCCGACGTTCAGGCCCCAGGGCAGGGCGATGGAGATCGGCAGGACCTTGAGCCGCAGCAGCCTGTCGAGCCGCAGCGCCTTGGCGAGACCGGCGCCGCGGCTGAGGAAGAGAGCGGTCTCCTGGCCGCCGATCGAGACCACCGGGACGATCGGGACGCCGGCGTCGAGCGCCAGGCGGATGAAGCCCTTGCGGCCGGCGAAGTCGATCTTGCTGCCCTCCCAGCTCGGCCGGTGGGTCTCCCAGTCGCCACCCGGGTAGACGAGCACCGGGGCGCCGGCGGCGAGCGCCTGCTCGGCGTGCTCGTGCGAGGCGCTCATCGTCCCCGACTTGCGCAGCATTTCGCCGGCGAAGGGCCAGGCGATCGCGAGGTTGTGGGCGAGCTGGTGGAAGGGCCGCTCGACACCGAAGTAGGTGGAGAAGGCGAGCGAGAAGACGAAGGTGTCGACGATGATGTTGCCGCCGGAGTGGTTGCCGACCAGCAGCACCGGGCGGTCGGCGGGGACGTTGCCGAGGTCGCGCACCTCGGCCCGGAAGTAGAAGGTCGAGAGCAGCCAGAGCAGCGGCAGCGCCTCGCGCAGGTAGTCGGGGTCGCGGTCCTCGAGGCGGGCGCTGAGCCGGTTGGAGACGCGCTGACGGACGAAGCGCATCGCTGAGGAGGCGATACCCCTTGACTCCTCGCGGTAGTACATCGCTCGAATCCTACGCCGGGCGGGCCAAGCGGGTCGGTTCGCCGGCCTCCCCGACCGAGGCGATGAACCCGCGGATCAGGTCGTGGGTTCGCTCGGGCAGCTCGATCTGGGGGACGTGGCCGCACTCGGGCAGCACGATCTGTCGCGTGCCGGGCAGCGCCGCCGCCACGTGGCGGGAGAACCCGACGGGCACCAGCCGGTCCTCGGCTCCCCAGACGAACTGGGCCGGCGGCCGCAGCAGCTCGAGCCGGTCCCAGAAGCCGCTCGGGCCGTGCGGAGCCTCGAGGTAGATCTGGCGGGCGGCGGCGTAGAAGGCGACGCGGGCGGCCGCGGAACGGTGGGTGCGCAGGAACTCGTCGGCGGCGATGTCGGCGAGGGCGGGGTCGATGCGGTCGGGGCGGGCGATCATCCGCCAGAAGCCGTCGCTGACCAGACCGTGGCGCATGACCGAGGGCAGGGCGCCGAGCTCGGGGCGCAGCAACCGGACCAGCGGCGCCAGCCCCCGGCCGCGCCGGAACGCCATCGAGGGAGCCAGCAGGGTGAGGCTCCGCACCCGGCTCGGCGCGCGCAGCCCGACCTCAAGCGAGATCCGCCCGCCCAGCGAGTTGCCGACCAGGTCGGCGCAGTCGATCGCGAGCGCGTCCATCAGGCGCAGCACGTGGCGGGCGAAGAAGTCGGGGGCGTAGGAGGCGAGCGGCTTGGAGGAGGCGCCGAAGCCGGGCAGGTCGATCGCGTGCACGGTGTGGTCCGGAGAGAGCGCCGCCACCGTTTCGAAGAACGAGCTCTTGGTGCCGCCCAGGCCGTGGATGAGGATCGCCCGCTTCGGACCGTGCCCCGCGGTCAGGCAGGAGATCTGTGCGCCGCGCACCCGCACGTCGTGCAGCCGCAGCAGCGGCGGGCGGCCATCGGGCAGCCTGAACATCCCCTCGAAGCCGACCGCAAGATCGAGGTCGCCACGGGCCCAGAGCCGGCGCCGGCGGAAGGCCTCCAGGCCGGAGATCGTGCCCTCGCGCAGGGCCAGCCAGGTGCCGGCGTCCGTGCCGATCGTCACGTCCGGCCGGCCGCGCGGCGAAGTGCGGACCTTGCAGCGGTGGCCCATCAGCTCGACCCCCCAGGTGCGCCCGACGTCGGAGAGGCGAATCTGGACCGTCGCCCGGCGACCGTCCTCGCCCCCCAGGTAGCGCTCCGGCAGGGAGCCGAACGCCTCCTCGACCCGCCCCAACGGCCCGCTGTAGCCAAACGCACCTCCCATTGCCCAGACAACATTAAAGGGCCGTCAGCGTGTCGAGCTTTGGAGACCCTACTTCGCCCCTGCCCTGGCAGAGTGCTTCGACTTGGTGGAGCCCCGAAGCCGGCGGCGCGAGTGCCGGGTCCGCTGCGACTGCTTGACTGGCGGCGTGAACGAACCGTCGGCGCAGCAGCCAGAGCTGGGATCTCCACTACCGAACGCCTCTCGTGCGGTGATCGATGCCGACAAGCTGGTGGCGTACGCACTCGATCCCGAGAACCCCGTGGGGAAGCACAAGGCGGCCGTCTTCGGGCGGGCCCTCGGTATCGAGCGCGACGACTGGAGCTACCTGCACGACGCGATCATGGAGGGGCTTCCGCACTGCCCGGTCAGCGACCAACGCGCCCCCATGCGTGAGGACGAGCGCTTCACCTGGGAGGTTCTCGTGCCGATACAAGGCCTCGGTCAGCAACGCAATCGGACCCTCCTGGTCATCACCGGCTGGGAGATGGTCGAAGGGGTCCCGCGGCTCGTCACGACGCGGGTTGCCCCGAAGAGTCGCCAACACGCCGAGGGAGGGGCGTACAATCCATCTCGATGAGCCGCAAAGCACACGAATCCGACATCGTCAAGCTGCGTGAGAGCGTTGACGGCTGGCCTGCGGGCACGATTGGTGCTGTCGTCTCGGAGTACCCGCATTCCGCCCTTGTGGAGATTGCGACTGATGACCCCGAGCGGGGGATGCTCGAGGACCTGATCAGCGCGCCGTACGAGCAGCTTCAGGTCGTCGAGAGTCGAGTCCCAACTCGCTGACGCGCTCAAAACGCCAACGAAGTGCCTTGGCAAACTCAAGGTCGAGTTCACGCCAGCGCTTGTGGACGCAGGCTCCAGCCGTAACGCTCAACTGCTCAGCTTGCCGGAGCGAAGTCGCGACGAAACCCGCCCTCCGCGTCGATCACCTGACCGGTCATCCAGGCGCTGTCGGGGGAGACCATCCAGGCGATGATCGGAGCTATGTCCTCCGAACGCCCCCACCGGCCGGCCGGGAAGGCGGGGCGCAAGCTCTCGCGCAGCGCATCCGATGGCCAGCCGGTATCGACTGGCCCGGGGTTGATCGCGTTGACGGTGATCCCGCGATCGGCGAGTTCGTCGGCGAGCGTGCGGGTGGTCTGGTGCACGGCACCCTTGCTGAGCACGTAGGGCAGCTCGCCCGGCATCGGGCCGAGGTGCTGGCCCGAGGTGAACAGCACGATCCGCCCATCGGGGCGACTGTCGTCATGGCTCTCGGAAAACGCCTGCGCCAGGAGGATCGTGGCACGCGCATTCACAGCCCACGCCCTGTGTCGGAGCGGGAGACCAGCTGGCGATCGCACCTGAGCGCGGGTGACGGTCTCTGGCTGACCCTGGTGGCCGAGTGTGACGGCGGCCTCACGGGCTTCTGCTCCGTCGCGACACCCAGCCGTGACGAGGACGCCACCGAGCACACGGCGGAGATCGGCGCGCTCTACGTCGATCCGAGTTACTGGCGCCGCGGGGCCGGCGAGGCGATGCTGAAAACTGCGCTCGAAGAGCTGAGCAGGCGCTGCTATCGCGACGTGATCCTCTGGGTGTTGCCCGAGAACCGCGCCGCGCTCGCCTTCTACGACCGGTTCGGCTTCGAGGTCGAGGAGGGCGTCGAGAAGCGGGAGGAGCGCAGCGGGCGACCGGTCATCCGGCTGCGCGCCAGTCTGCCGCCAGCATCGAGTAGCTGACGCAGTCGAGATAGCGACCGCCGATCAGTTGGAACTGCCGCAGCGTCCCCTCCTGGTGAAAGCCGAGGCGCTCGGGTATCGCCCGGCTGCGACGATTCCCGGTGGCGACGATGATCTCCACCCGATTGAGCCGCCAGACCGTCAGCGCATGATCGACGAGCAGCCGCACCGCGGCGGTCATCGTCCCCCTGCCCTGCTGTCCCTCATCCAGCCAGTAACCGACTCGCGTCGAGCGATTGCCCCAATCGACGCTGACGTAGCCGATCACGCCGGCGATGCCCTTCTCGGTGACTATGGCGGCCTGAAAGCCTTCGTTTTCCCTCGCCTGCGAACGGGTTCCGCGAATGAAGTCGAGCGTGTCCTCGAAGGTCTGGCCCGCTGCCCATGGCAGCCAGGGTGCGAGGAGGACCCGGTTCGCCTCGATCAACTCGTGGAGCCCCCTGGCGTCCGCCTCCTCGAGCAGGCGCAGGTAGGAGTCGTCGGCGATCTGCAACTGGCCCCCCATCGGTGGCTGAACCGTACCCTTCGCAACCGTGGCTGAACTGGTGCTAGTGGTCCACTACTGCGACGGGAACAGGAGGGCGCGCTTCATCGGCTCACCGTATCCGCTGCCGCTGCGGTCACCTCGTCCGTTCGCACGAGCCGCTGAGGGATGATCTGCGAATCGACTCGCTCCACCCGCCCGAGCCGTCTGTTCCCGACGAGCCGATTCGGCTCTCTCCATACGATCCATCCTGGCCCGCCCGGTTCGAGCGGGAGCGGGCGGCACTGGACGGCGCGATCGGCGAGTGGGCCCTCGGCGGCATACACCACGTCGGCAGCACCGCCGTGCCGGGTCTGGAAGCCAAGCCGATCATCGACATCCTCGCCGGCGTCCGCGACCTCGACGGGTCGCGGGCCTGCTTCGAGCCGCTCGCACAGCTCGGCTACGTGTACGCGCCGTACCTCGCCGAGGAGATGCACTGGTTCTGCAAGCCCCATCCGAGCCGCCGCACCCACCATCTGCACCTCGCCCCGGTCGGCTCCAAGCGCTACGCCGACGAGCTGGCGTTCCGCGACCGGCTGCGAGAGGACCCGCAGATCGCCGCGGAGTACCTCGCCCTGAAGCGCGACCTCGCGCACCGCTTCACGCACGACCGCGAGGCCTACACGGACGCCAAGTCGGCGTTTGTCGGCCGCGTTCTGGTGTAAGGCGTCGGATTCCCGCCGTCGCAGCTACTGCCCGGAACGCGAAGCCGCCGCGTCCGTGCCGGGATCGGAGGCGACCCTCCCGTAGGGATCCGAGAGCCGGACCACGTCGTCGAGCTCCGGCGTCGAGACCTCGACCACGATCGAGTCCTCGATCGCCTCGATCGTGTGCAGCGCGCCCGGCTCGTTGCGCCAGGCGGTACCGCTGTCGAGCTCGGCGACGTCGAGTCGGTCTGGGTCGTCCCCCGTGCTCAGCAGCAAGCGACCGGAGAGCAGATAGGACGACTCGTCCTTCGCCTCGTGGTACTGGACCGAGAGTCGGTGCCCGGCGTTGACGTAAAGCAGCTTCCCCGCGTAGCGATCGGTGTGGGCAAACCAGAATCTCATGGCCCCAGGGCTTCTCGATTCGTCTCGGGAGCGGCGGCACCGTCGCCGCATTATTGCGGCTCCTCAAGCCGAAAGACGCGAGCGGCGGATCATGGGACGGTATTCGAACCCCGAGGTCCAGATGCGACTCGATCGGCTTGATTTCGACCAGTCGGAAGATGGTCGATAGCATCCGCCTCCCCTTGGCCAACGAAGCTCGCAGACAGGTTCGGGAGCTTGAAGATGCGGTCGACGACGCACGCGTTCCAATGGAGGCGGTCTGTGGGGATTTCATTGAGGCTACGGGGGCCGCTCTCGCTGAGTTCTGGCCCGGCTACGTGCACGAGTGCCTTGCTGAGAACGTGCCTCTTCTGGCGTCAATGTCCGACAATGCGATTGCTGCACTGAAGCGCAGGGTGGATGGGATCGTTGCGGACCCCCGGCCGGTATGCCACCGCGAGATCGTTGATTGGAAGCCCGAGAGATGGCCTCATCTCGTTCCGACGGAGGACCTAGTCGAACGGGTACGAGGCTCGAAGACCTTAGAGCAATGCATTGGCTAGCGCGAGAAGTCACATGCTCCAGCCGAGATTAAGCAGCTACCCGTAATTGGTGCAACTCAAGCATCGCCAAGGAACGAGTGCCTAGAAACCGCAACTTGCAAAGCCCTTCGACCCCGCTCTACTTTTCAGTT